>NZ_JAOYTJ010000002.1 GCF_025846855.1 Pararhizobium sp. BT-229 | reverse complement strand
CCATTGGTTCCGGCTCAGCAGCTACGATTGCGTCAGCTGCCTGTGCGCCGGATACTGCTGCGAGAGCTGCAGCGGAGCCGAGAAGAAGGCTCTTGATGTTCATTTCTGACCTCCAGTCAAAAGTTTCAAACAGGTCTGGGTATTATACTGAAGGACAGTATTCCCTGCCCCATCCCCAACATTTAAGAAGTCGGACGATCAACCGCCCTTGCTTCCGGAGTTGAAAATACAAGACGGGACCGCGGGCGCAATCACCAACTTGCGAGTTCATGCGGTTTGATACGCCCTTCCCCATGCGCTGTTGCTGAAACGACACAAAATCGCCTCAAGCGGCCGGAAGTCCTTAACAACTGATTAAGAAAACCCTTTATCCATCAGGGCTTAGCGGATGTTTTCGCTGCCTCCTGCGTGTCACAACGAGGCACAAATGGGGCAAAACGGCGGTTCGAAGGCAGATTCGCGACCTCATTTGGAGAAGTCTCGCGGTTTCTCACGCGCCTCGCCAAAGGTCCGAAGAAGGGAATCGCGGTGACTCGTAACGTGCAGGAGAGAATCGGAGAATCATCGTCTGACGATGATCATGGGATCGGATCGTCGCCTGGCTGATAATCGTACCTGCACTCAGGCATCGGTCGGACGATGGCGATCACAATCGTGACCGAGCGAGTGCCAGCAAAAAACGCGGAAACTAGCCCGCCCTGATTGGGGAAGGCGCGCCCTGTCCAGTGCCAGCACACCGACCACCACCCTCGCCCTCAGCAAGGGTGCGGGTTCGCATGTCGGCGAGAATGTCGAGCGCACCTTCTATTTCGACCGGTTGCCTTGCGACCGGATCGAAATACCGCGGATAGAGAATGTAGGAGGCCGCAAAGATCTGCTCGACAGTGAGCCTGCGATGTCTTCTGTCGTTTGGCTGCCTGTCGTCGGTGAGGCCCCAGCCTGAATAGAACGGACAGCCGAGCGTCGTCACTTTTATGCCTCGCAACAGCGCCTCGAAGCCCGAGAGCGAGGTAATTGTGTAGACGTGATCCGCAGAATCCAGTGCATCGGCGAGACTGATGTCCTGCCTCAGAATCTGAGCCGCCTCGCTGACCAGTTCCGGATCGGAAAGTGCCTCAGCCGTCCCCTGCATGACTTCCGGATGCGGCTTGTAGATGACTTGCGCATCAGGGTTTTCACGTCGCGCAGTCCATACGAGATCGTTGTTGGTGTAAGGTTGCAGCGATCCATATCTGATCGACGCATCGCGCTCGACCTGACCGACGACCAGGACGCGCTTTCTGTCTTTCGGACCAAGCACGGCCTCAATGTCCACCGCCACTGCCGAATTATATTTGCTCAACCTTGAGCTCAGAAGGCGTGCAATAACGGCACGGGATCTTGCCATCAGTACGGGATCAGCATCGAAATCATAGGTCGCCAGAATAGCCTCCAGATCGGTCGGCTCGTTGGCGTTGAAAAACATGTCCTTGCTGTCGAATACCAGCGACAAGGGTGGCGCCTTCAAAGCGCCCAGCGATACCGAGCGGATGAAGCCATCTTCAACGAAATGAAAAGGCACACCGTGCCGGGCGCAGAACGCCTTCACTTTCGGCAGTCCCTTATATTGCCATGCGAGGACTCGCGACCGCCGGTCTGCCAATATCTGCCAGCGCCAATTGATCTCGAAGTCGATTGGCCAGACTTTCATGGGTACGAAGCGGACATCGTAGTCCGGAAACCAGTCAACCATGAAGGTCTTCCACGGATTGAACCCGAACAGGAAGAGTGGCGGTTTTCCCTTGGGTACACTCCACCGGCCGACGAGGCTTCTTGTTATATGGACAGGCGTCATCGCGACTTCGGCGGCAACGGTTGACACGCTTACCAAGGGAGCCTCATCAAGTCTGTTTCAACGACGGCGAACATCTACGACTTCGGGGGCAATGGCGCAACGATGAAACCGAACCGGCAAGGGAGCGGCGCAGTCCGCCCGGGCGATGCCAGACATAGTCCCGTGGCAACGACTATCCGCGCCGAAGGATACTCTGGAAGAAACCCACAAGAAAAATGGCGGAGAAGATGGGATTCGAACCCACGATACCCTTCCGGGTATACTCCCTTAGCAGGGGAGCGCCTTCGACCACTCGGCCACCTCTCCGTTAGCGCCTGACTAGAGTCAGGAGCCCTTCATTGCAAGGGCTTTTTGCGGTTTCCAGCCACAAAGTTGAATTCCAAGCCTATCAAGCCAGCGCGCGAGGGCGGAAAAATGGCCGCAGCAGGGCCTTCCGCAGATAGGCACAACAGGCCCCACCCGTTCCCTGATCTGACGCGCCGGAACTCATTGGGGCCATAGCAACCCACAGCGGGCCTGCTGTGCCACGATCATCGCAGAACGCAATTGTCAGCCATTGCCGATTGCCCGCAGCAGCGATCTTGGGCTAATCCTTTCCTCCAAAGCCCCCGGTGCGGGACGGCAAAACCAGGTTCGGAATCATACAGTGACCAACGACAACAAACCGGAAATTCAGATCACGATCGAAAAACTTCGCAACGGTCGATGGGCGTTCGTGCTCAAGCGCGGCGCCGTCGTCTATCCCGCCCAGGGCCAGTTCGCCAGCCAGCTGCAGGCACATGCGGCCGGGCAGATGGCGCTGAAGGCGTTGGAAAACAAGCGTTAAATCGAAGCGGATCGACCAATGCGCTCCGCATGACCGTGTTTCATCGTCGAATCGCAAAGAGGCCGGGTCTGTGCCACAGACCCGGCCTCTTTGTTCATTTGTCGTGGACGAGCCTTCAGCCTTTCTTCGCCAGGCGGTCCATTGCATTCTGGGTGGCTGCGCCAAAGTCGCCGTCGAGCGGACCGCTGTAGTAGCCACGCTCCTTGAGCAATGCCTGGATTTCCTTGCGGAAGGCCGGAGTGAAGTTGTCCGGCGACGTTTTCAATTCCTGGAGCTTTGCCGGATCGCCGCCTTCGACGCTGGCGGCCGCCCAGCGGGCAGCCTCCCTCGGATCCGCCTTGGTGCCAAGCCCCCAATCATAGAGACGGCTCAGATTGCCCATGGCATAGGCACTCCCGGCATTGGCAGCCATTTCGTACCAGTTGCGCGCCTGGGCGTAATCCTGCGGCACGGCCTTGCCGTCATCATAGAACCAGCCGAGCAGCGCCATCGAATAGGCGTCGCCGACATTGGCCGCCTTTTCATACCATTTCTTGGCTTCTGCATAGTCCTGCGTCGTGCCGAGGCCGTTCTGATAGGCCCAGCCGAGCGAGGACATCGCATTGGCGTCGCCGCCGTCGGCAGCCTTCTGGTACCAGGACAACGACTGGTCGAAGTCTTTCGGGACACCATTTCCTTCGCGGTAGAACCAGCCGATCGTCGCCTGGGCATTGGCATAGCCCTGATTGGCCGAGAGCTGATACCATTTCAGCGCCTCTGCATAATCCTTCGGCACGCCGCCATAACCCTCGCGGTAGAGCCAGCCGAGCGACGCCTGGGCATAGGAATTGCCGTTGTTGGCGGCCTGCTCGAACATCTGCCTGCCCTTGTCGATATCGACAGGACCGTCGGTGCCGTAGACCGAGAACCAGGCAAGGTTCGTCAGACCGTACATATTGCCGCCGTCGGCCGCCTTCTGGTAGTTGCGGCGGGCCTCGACATAGTTGCGGCCGGCGTCATGCGCCCGGCCGAGCATGTTGACGAGCATCATGTCTTCGGGGTTTTCATTGACCGCCTGGGCGCAGGCCGTCAGCGCACGGGTCGAATCGATCTTCAGGAAGTTGACGCCGAGGAAGCCCGGCATGGATTGCGGCTCGCCGGCCAGCAGATAGCAGTCGCGCGAGGCCTGTGTGTCCTTGCCGGTCTGCGAGATATTGAGCCCCTTCTTCGGCTCGAGCGCGGCGATCTGGGTTTCAGCCTCCGCCTTGTGCTTGCTGTCCGGATAACGCTCGATGAAGCGGGTCAGTGCCGCGCCATCGGTCGACTGCTTCAGGGCTTCCCAGGCAATCTCGTCCGGGCTGGCTGTCGATGTCTCAGCGGCCTCAGTAAGGAGCTTCAGCTTCTTTTCCGCCAGCATCTTGTAGACCGGGTCGGCGCCATGCTTGGCCAGGAAGACCTCGATCAGGTCCTTGTCGGCGAGATCGCGGATGTTCTGCCAGTCGGCGGCAGCTTCCGACTGGCCGGTCGGCGATACTTCCTGCGTCTTGCCGCTGGTGACGTTGATATTGACTTCCCTGATGTTCAGGAAGATCTGCGCACCGCCGAGCGAGCCGTAGACGAAGGGTTCCTGGCTGCGGTTGGTCGCAGACACCACCTCGTCGCGGACTTTACCGAGCGCGATGCGCACATCGACGCCGGGCTCGGTCAGATATTTCGACAGCGCCGTTGCAAAGGGGCTGTTCTTGCCCTCGCCGTCCATGGCGACTGTGCCGGCCTTCGAGGCGAACGCAACCAGGAGATCAGCCGATTCAGGTTCGACGCGGGCAAGGCCGCGGCTTACCGCCCGCGTCGAGATCGAGCGCGTCATCGACTGTTCGAACGGATTGTTGCGGCAGGCGTCGAGAATAACCAGCTTCAGCCGCGTCGCGCCTTCCAGCGAACGCTGGACGCGATCGAGCGGAACAGCCTCGTCCTCCACATCCTTGTCGCTCTTCAAGGCGACATCGACCGGCAAAAGGAAATTCTGGCCGTTCATCTCCATGCCATGGCCGGAATAATAGATGATGGCGACTTCCGCGCCGGTGGCCGCGTCTTCAAAATCGCGCAAGGCTCGCACCATCGACGCGCGGTCGACGTCGTGAACCGTCGTTACCGTATCAAAACCGGCATCTTCGAACGACGCCTTCATCAGTTCGACGTCGTTGGCCGGATTGTTCAGCTGCGACGTCGCCTCGTATTTTTCGTTGCCGATCAAAAGCGCAACGCGTTTTGCCGCCTCGGCGGCGCCGGCCTGAAATGCGAAAATAGACAATGTCAGAAAGAGGATCGGCGCCCAGCGCCGCGAATGACTATTGAACATGATTTCCCTCCGCGTTCGCGCAGTCGGCCGGGACCTTCCCCGCCCCCGCGAACCGCACAAACATGATCCCTGTTTCGCGCGGGTTTTCTCGTCCCCGCGCTGTTTTCCTGAAAGTATTACGTATGACCCAGCCTGTTTCAATGTCCGCCTTGATCGATTTTTAAGCAAGAGAGAAGACAAGGCCGTGAAGGCCACAAGCCCAAGGCAAGGCTTACCGAGGAAACTGCTATCATGGCGATATAAAGCGCGTTCAAATTCCAATCGCGCTCGCATCGCAAGTTGCAATTTCCAGCGGCAAGCCGCCGCAATTTTTCCGGAGTTTCCGATGTCGATGGTGATGCATCTCGCCGAGGCAAAGCCCGGTCAAATGACCACAAGCTACAAGCATTATTATATCGAGCGTCCCTGCCGTATCCTTGTGGTCGGAGAGCACTTGAAGACGAAAACGAAATATCAATGCCTGCTGCGCCATATTTCGATCGGCGGCGCCATGCTGGATTTCAATGCCAATCTTCTTCTGCCGAAGCATTTTTTCCTGGAGATCGACGGGTTCCGGGAAGAGATCGGCTGCTCGCAGGTTCACCGCCACAATTTTGAACTCGGTGTTCGTTTCAACATGCAATTGGCGCCGGAATTCATCAGTCGCCTGATCCGGATGGACTTTACCAGCGGCCTGATCTGACGAAGTCTGCGGGAGCTGTTCTCCCTCGCGCCGTCACGAGAAAACGAGGACCAGTTTCATGAAGCCTGTGCTTTTCGCCTATGCAGGAACCTTGACCTTCCTTTTGATCGCCGATGCGATCTGGCTGGGACTGGTGGCGCGGACCTTTTATCGCGACCAACTGGGCGCTCTGCTGCTGCCTTCGCCGAATTTTGCTATTGCAGCCATCTTCTACGTCTTCTTCGCGATGGCCATCGTGCTGCTTGCCGTCATGCCCGGCGTCCGATCCGGCTCTTTCGCAACCGCCCTCTGCTATGGCGCGGTTCTGGGCCTTGCCGCCTACGGCACCTACGACATCACCAATCTGGCGACGCTGAAGGGCTGGCCCCTGGCGGTCAGCCTGGTCGACATGGCCTGGGGCACCTTCGTTACCGCCCTTTCCGCAAGCTGCGGTTTTTTCGTCAGCCGCTATTTTGCCGGGCCGGCGCTCTGAATTGCGAGCCACTGGCGATGCGTTTCCGAAGATTTGAGCTCTCGTTAAATTTTTAAAGACTGTTTTCAACGGATTGAAATATCCGTGAATGATCCTCGGCTGTCGCTTGCTGCCATCAGGAGGATGGCAAGAGCGATGATATGCAGACGATGAACGGCATGGGATCCAAGGTCCGCCGTCCTTCGCTATCGAGGGAGTGACGATGCAGAACTCGACGATGTATTCCGTGGTGGGCTCCAAGCTCTACGAGCAGCGTTTCGAACGTTTCATCATCGGACAGGCCGGCACGCTGATGGCGGTGCGGCCGGCGCTGGGTGGCGTCTCGACGCGCAGCTGCAAGATGCTTGAAATCTCCCGCGGCGGCGCAGCCTTTACCGTCAACACGACGATCGGCCTGCCGCAGCACTACTATCTGACAATTGTCGGCACCAAGAGGCGAATCGGCTGCGCCGAAATCTTCCGCAGCGACCATCGTATCCAGGTGCATTTCATCAAGCCGATCGACGAGGAGTTCCTCCACGAGATCGTCCGCTACGAGTTCTTCACCGGCAGCGAACCGAAAAAACACTGATGGTGTGGCGCCGGCCGCCAGGGACCGAGAGACCGGCGCGTTTTGCAAACTGTTTCGGTTTCCATGCGGGTGGAATATCGCTAGTCTCCGTCGCGGTTTCATCCATCGTCAGGCTCGATACACCGCATGTCCGCATTTTCCCGCTTTACCTCCCTCGTCACCTCCCTTCCCTCCACCATTCCCTTTGTCGGTCCCGAAGCGATCGAGCGGCAGCGCGGCCGGGCGGTCAAGGCGCGGATCGGCGCCAATGAAAGCGGGTTCGGCCCCGCCCCCTCGGTCCTTGCGGCCATGGGCGAGGCGGCGACCGGCGTGTGGAAATACAATGATCCGGAAAATTTCGAGCTGAAACAGGCGCTCGCCCGCCATCTCGGCACGGCACCGGAAAATCTCGCCATCGGCGAAGGCATCGACGGGCTTCTGGGCCTGATCGTCCGCATGGTGGTCGAGCCGGGCCTGCCAGTCGTTACCTCGCTTGGCGGTTATCCGACGTTCAACTTCCATGTCGCGGGGCATGGCGGCCGGCTGGTGACGGTGCCCTACATCAATGATCGCGAGGATCTCGACGGTCTCCTGGCAGCGGTCAAGCGGGAGGACGCGCCGCTGGTCTATTTCGCCAATCCCGACAATCCGATGGGAAGCTGGTGGGATGCCGAGAGCGTCGTTTCATTTGCAAAAGCGCTGCCCGAAACATGCCTGCTCGTACTCGACGAAGCCTATGGAGAGACCGCGCCGGCCGGCACGATCCCCTCCATCGCATCATTGATCGACATGCCGAACGTGATCCGCACCCGTACCTTTTCCAAGGCCTATGGCCTCGCCGGCGCTCGCGTCGGTTATGTCATCAGCGCGCCGGGAACGGCACAGGCATTCGACAAGATCCGCAATCATTTCGGCATGAACAGGGTCGGCACCGCAGCGGCGATCGCCGCGCTGGCGGATACGGGTTATCTGGCTGAGGTGCTGGAAAAAATCGCCGCGTCACGCGACAGGATCGCGGCAATCGCCGTCCAAAGCGGCCTGAAGCCCCTGCCCTCGGCGACCAATTTCGTCACTATTGATTGCGGACGGGACGCGATCTTTGCCCGCGCGATCGTCGACCGGCTGATGGAGGATCACGGCATCTTCATCCGCATGCCGGGCGTGGCGCCGCTCAATCGCTGCATCCGCATCAGCACCGGGCCGGAAGCGGATATGGCGCTTCTGGAAGAAGCGCTGCCGACGGTGCTGGAATCGCTTAGCAGGCAGTAGACGGCGTGCCTCATCTTCGGAGGTCTCGGCGCCTGCTGCCTGACAGCGATTATCCTGTTTCAATGCATGGTCATCCATTCGCGGGCGGCGCGCAGGGCCGTGGCAAGATCCATCTTGCTCATGGTCATCGCCAGATCCGCACGCAGCGCCGCTGCACGGTCGGAACCCTTTATCGCGGCAATATTGAGCCACTTGTGGGCGGCGATGAGATCGATGTCGCAACCACGTCCGGTTGCATACATCAAACCCATTTCGCAGAAGACGTCCGCGCGGTTTTCGCCACCCATCGCGGCATCCGAAGCATTCTGAATGTCAAAGCGTGCCATTTTCTATGTCCCTGTTTGCCTGGTTGGTTACTACAGCGCCGCGCGTCTTTCAGACGCGCAAAGGTCGCTGTAAAGCTTTGATCTGCTGCATAATTTTTCCTTAAATCGATTCCGATTTAAGGAATTATGCAGTGGCACAGTCCCTGTTTTGTTTGCCTTTTTAAGGCGCCTTGGGGGCCGGCCGTCTTATGCGGCTTTCGGTCCCCCAAGGGGTGCCGGCGGGGTGTTTTCCCTGCTCGTCTTATGGATTTGAGTATGCAGCAGCGGCTTCAATACACGCTTAAAATGCATGATTAATGTGAGACAAACAAAGTTCAAACGATTGGTAAACTTGGGTTTTTGTTAAACATCGCAGGGCCTTGAAACGCTGGCTTTTGCTTCAATCTTTACGCAAAATTCAGATCCGGATTTCAACCAATCGCTAACCACGCAAAACGGTGACATGCGATACCTCAAAGAAAGCGGTCACATCCGGAGCCACGTTTTCCTGTCATTTTCACCGGAAAACGGCATAGGCGCATATTTACGTTTACGTTTGCGTAAGCTATTTTCCGCGCGTTGAGCGGTGAGGAGACCAGCTCTGGCAACTTTTCGACCAGCCCATGCCGCTGCGCATGGCTGTTCGTCGAACCTACGGGAGGAACACCATGATTCGCACATTCATCCTGGCGACGGCCATGACGCTGGCTACGGCCACTGCCGGCTTTTCCGCCGAACCGATCGAAGGAAACTGGAAGACCGCAAGCGGCGAGACGGCAGCCATCGCCTCCTGCGGCGGCGCCTACTGCATTACCTTGAAGACAGGAAAGCACGCCGGAAAGCGCATCGGCAACCTTTCCGGCAGCGGCGAAAGCTATTCCGGCGAGATCACCGACCCCGCCAACGACAAGACCTATAGCGGCTCTGCGTCGATCTCGGGCAGCTCGCTGAAAATGAAGGGCTGCGTGCTCAAGGTTCTTTGCAAATCGCAGACCTGGACCAGGATGTAAGAAGACAGTCAGTCCGGCGGGTCCTGCCCGCCGGCTCTTTATATACTTTTCAGCGCGCGGTCTGCCGAACAGCCTTTTCTGCGCTCCCGCTCTTCCCAGCCGGTATCAAATCCTTCTGGACAGAAGGACGCGCACTCAGCGTCTCGAACCGGCCGAGGCAGGCAACAGCGACGATCGAAGATCCCCGTCAAGAAACGGCAGGCCGGCCAGCCACCTGCCCATCACGCCGTAGAGGCGGTCGATCTTGTTGGCATTGCGCCCCCAAGACCATCCACCCGCCGGAATACTCAACCAAAGACCTGATGAGCCCCGGCACCGTGACAAAGGAGAGTCGCGAAGATGAACGGGAGATGAACCGAGGTCTCAGGAAGAGTTCAGTTTGCGTGTGCGAAAAGGTCATCATCGAGTTGAACCCCGATCGACACACCCGACCAAACGGAAAAAGCCATGGACATTCTTGCCCGCCGCCTCACCATCATCAGCCTGCTCATGGTCGTCTTTGCGATGACGCTTGCAGCAGCCGTCAGCGCCGATACCGAGCGCCGTCGCCACAACTATGCGGGCTCCCTCGCCGACTGCACCGTGCACACCACGAAATTCTGCGAACAAGCCAAGCTCTGAGGTCAGAAACGATGCTCTCTCTCACCCACTCAGCAACCATCGCCCTGCGCATGCTGACGCTCGCAGCCCTCTTGATGGCTCCGGTGGGTGCAGTTGCCTACAGCAAGGCCTCCGGCCTTGGCATCGGCAAGCAGGGAGCCGGCCTTGTTCTTTTCGTCACGCTGCAGCGCCAGTCGATGAGCTGAAGCTGCAAGCAGAGCCGAGGCACTTCGCGCACTTGCGCAATTAAATCTGCTGCCTTCCTATGTGTCGCCAAGGAAGGAATCCCATGCCCGTCTCCGCATTCGCCATCTATGCCCTTGCCGCTCTTGCGGAAATCGCCGGCTGCTTTGCCTTCTGGGCGTGGCTGAAACTCGATAAGCCGATCTGGTGGCTCATACCCGGCATGGCGAGCCTCGCCCTCTTTGCCTGGCTTCTGACATACATTGATACGGCCGCAGCCGGACGTGCCTATGCTGCCTATGGCGGCATCTATATTGCCGCATCGCTCGGCTGGCTGTGGCTTGTCGAGGGGGTTCGCCCGGATCGATGGGATGCGACCGGCGTCACGCTCGCCCTTGCCGGCACCGTCATCATCCTTGCCGTGCCACGCTGACCGGCTATTCCCGCCTGTGCATTCAAATCTTGTCGTTTGCTTGTAAAAAACGCCATCCTATAATGCTGCATGAACAAACGAATCTCTTCCCTGTCCGCCCTTTCCATCGCCACGCCGGATGCCTTTGAGCCGCAGACGTTCGACGATCCTGCCGCCGCGGTCGATGCCCTGTCGGCGCTTTATGACCGCAACACCAAATTCCTGGTCGATGCCTTTACCGAGCTTGGGCGGACCGGAACGCCGGTCTCGCGCTACCGTGCCTGCTATCCGCAGGTCAGCATCGAGACCAGCAGTTTCAGCCATGTCGATTCGCGCCTGTCCTACGGCTATGTGAGCGCGCCGGGCGTCTACACGACGACAGTCACCCGGCCGAAACTGTTCAGGCATTATCTGAAAGAACAGCTCGGCCTCTTGATCCGCAGCCACGGCGTCGGCGTCACGGTGTCCGAATCGGCAACACCGATCCCGCTGCATTTTGCCTTTGGAGAAGGCGCCTATGTCGAGGCGGCGATGGCGGAAAACATCGATACGCCGCTGCGCGACCTGTTCGACACGCCGGACCTCACGACCACCGACGACGAGATCGCCAACGGTTCATATGAGCCCGGCCCTGGCGAGCCCTCGCCGCTCGCGCCGTTCACCGCCCAGCGCATCGATTATTCGCTGGCCCGCCTCAGCCACTATACGGCAACCAACGCCACGCACTTCCAGAATTTCGTGCTGTTTACCAACTACCAGTTCTATATCGACGAGTTCTGCAGCTGGGCGCGCCAGCAGATGGCCGCCGGCGGCAACGGCTATACCTCCTTCGTCGAGCCAGGCAACATCGTCACCCAGGCCGGCTCGGAGATGCCCGAATCGGACCTGACGCTCGCCCGCCTGCCGCAGATGCCGGCCTATCACCTGAAAAAGAAGGGCCATGGCGGCATTACCGTCGTCAATATCGGCGTCGGCCCCTCCAACGCCAAGACAATCACCGACCATATCGCCGTGCTGCGGCCCCATGCCTGGCTGATGCTTGGCCATTGCGCCGGCCTGCGCAACAGCCAGACGCTCGGCGACTATGTACTGGCACACGCCTATGTGCGTGAGGATCATGTGCTCGACGACGACCTGCCGGTCTGGGTACCGATCCCGGCTCTGGCGGAGGTTCAGGTGGCTATGCAGGACGCGGTGGCGGAAGTGACCGGCTATGAGGGCTACGACCTGAAACGGATCATGCGGACGGGCACGGTCGCCACGATCGACAATCGCAATTGGGAACTGCGCGACCAGCGCGGCCCGGTCAAACGCCTGTCGCAGTCCCGCGCCATTGCTCTCGACATGGAATCGGCAACCATCGCCGCCAACGGTTTCCGCTTCCGGGTGCCCTACGGCACGCTGCTCTGCGTTTCCGACAAGCCGCTGCACGGGGAACTGAAGCTGCCGGGCATGGCGACGGCCTTCTACAAGACACAGGTCAGCCAGCATCTGCAGATCGGCATTCTGGCGCTGCAGAAACTGGCGGCCATGCCGACCGAAAAGCTGCATTCGCGCAAGCTGCGCAGCTTCTTCGAAACGGCATTCCAATAGGCCTCAGCTACGGGGCGAGAGCACGATTGACAGAAGCGTGCCGGCAACCGCCGACACGATGATCAAGAGATGGGCATTGACGCTGGCGCTGGCGAGCAGATCGAAAGCCGCCCCGCCGGCCGACGCGCCGAACGAGATCGCCCCAGCGGTGATGCCCGCCGGGTAGGTGCCGACGCCGGCTGGCGCATGAACCGGCAACACAGAAGACAATTCGCCTCCGAGAGCGCCGCCGAAACAGGCGCCGAGCGGCAGGACGCCCATGGTGAACAGCACCCAGGCAAGCACGGCGACCTTCGTCGACCAGTTGAGAACCGTCATCAGCCATGCCCGGACAAAGACCAGCGCATTTGCCGGCAGGCCGGCCTCTATCTCCTCAAGCAGCCTGCCCAGTTTTTCAGGCAGACGCCGTTCGACAAGCGCAAGGAAACTGCCTTTCAGGAAAAACAGGGCCAAAGGCGAGACGAGAAAGAGCCCCCAGAGCAACCAGCCTAGGGCCTTGTTGTCGTATTCGACCACAAGGCCGATCCCGGCGGCTGCGAACAGCGCGTGCAGATCGAGCAGGCGCATCAGGAGCAGTGCCGACGTGCTGCGCGCCAGCGGAACGGAAAATTCCGAACGCATCAGGATGGGAAAACTGGTTTCGCCGGCGCGGAAGGGCAGCATGATATTGAGCAGATTGTGCACCTGCGTCACGCGCAGAAGCAGCAGGAAACGACCGCGGGTCTCGCCCGGAAAATAATCGTAGATCCGGTAGCAGCGGATGAAATAGGTGGCGACCAGCAAAGCCAGCGCGGAAAGCACTGGAACAAGGCCGATCTTGGCCCATTCCCTGAAAAGCACCGGCCAGCCCCATATCCATTGCACGAATGCCGCATAGGCGATCACGGCGACCAGGGAGATCACGGTCATCCGGTTGCGGAAAAGCCACGAGCCCCGGCTGGCATCCCCTCCTGCATTCATATATTTGCTACTTTCCTGTCCGGTGCTATGGGATCGGCTGTTATCATGAGAACCGGGGCGAGAGAACCTGCGGCGTTTATAGAGGCTTTGATAGTGGATCCGATCTTGCAAGCAAACAGGACAGAGACCGTCGCTACCGAAGCGATCGAATTGTCCGTGGTCGTGCCGATCTACAATGAAGAAGAAAGCGTTGGGCCGCTTGTCGCGCGCATTCGCGACGCCATGGCCAATTTCGAACACAGCTGGGAACTGATTCTCATCGATGACGGCAGCACGGATGCAACGCTTGTGAACGCCCGCAAGGAGCTTGCCGATCCCGCGTTGCGCTTGCAGATCGTCGAGTTGCAGCGCAATTTCGGCCAGACCGCCGCCATGCAGGCCGGTATCGACACGGCCACCGGGCGGCTGATTGCAACGCTGGACGGCGATCTGCAGAACGATCCGCGCGATATTCCGGTCATGGTAGCTGCGATCGAAGAGCGCGAACTGGACCTTCTCGTCGGCTGGCGCAAGAACCGGCAGGATGGCCTATTCCTGCGCAAGATCCCCTCCTGGTGCGCCAACTACCTGATCGGCAAGATCACCGGCGTGAAACTGCACGACTATGGCTGCAGCCTCAAGATCTACCAGGCGTCGATCATCAAGCAGGTCAAGCTGATGGGCGAGATGCACCGGTTCATTCCGGCCTGGGTCGCCGGCGTCGTGCCGAGCAGCCGCATCGGCGAAATGCCGGTTACCCACCACGCCCGCCAGCACGGCACGTCGAAATACGGGATTTCGCGCACGTTCCGCGTCATCCTCGACCTGCTCTCCGTGCTGTTCTTCATGCGCTACAAAGCGCGGCCGGGGCATTTCTTCGGCTCGATCGGCCTTGCCGCCGGAGCGCTGAGCGCACTCATCCTGTTCTATCTGTTCGTCGATAAATTCCTGCTCGGCAACGATATCGGGGCAAGGCCGATGCTGATCGTCGGCGTCATGCTGTTCCTGTCCTCGGTCCAGCTGATCACCACCGGCATTCTGGCGGAGATGATGGCGCGCATCTATTCGGGCGAGAACGACACGCCGCCCTACATCGTCAGAAAAGTCTTCAGCGGGAACGATGCGAACTCCTGAGCCTTCCGGCCATCGAACGCAGCGAACTATTGCCCGACCAGCAGCTTCAGTTCGCCCGGATGGATGCGCAGGGCGACGTCTCGACCGACCGGCAGCAATTCACCGTCGATGACGCAGTTGGTCTTGTGGCGCGCGACTGGGAAATGCAGATCGACGGCCGATACGCTCATCTCGGTGATCAGCGTGCTCTCGCGAAATTTTCCGCGCAGGATATCGAACGTCAGCTTGGCGACGCCCGCCGGCCGCAGGGGCGCGGCTGTGTAGAAGCCCAGATGCCCACCGGTCAGGTCATCGGCATACATCAGCGCGTTCGGGCCAAAATGGTTGTTGGACACTGAAATCGCCGAAACCTTGCGTTTTTCGTGCACGCCATCGACGTTGAACTCGATCTCGAATTCCGGTGGATTGAAGATCACACCGACCGCTGCGCGCGTGCTGGCGCGGATCTTTCCGAGCCGCGAGGCGAAACTGTAGGATTCCCGGTAGCGGATCATGCGGGCATGCAGGCCCATCGAGAACTGATGGACGAAGGCGCGACCGTCGGCACTGCCGATATCGGCATCAATGACCTTGCCATCGGCAAGTACATCGAGAACCTTCCAGATATCCAGCGGCAGTCTGAGCGCGCGGGCGAAGAGGTTCATCGTCCCGGCCGGAACGACACCGAGCGGCATGCCGTTCTTCCAGGCAACACCCGCGGCTGCCGAGATCGTGCCATCCCCACCGCCGGCGATCATCGCATCCAGGTCGTCGCGCTTCGCTGTTTTTTCAAGGATTCCGCTCATCTCGCTGCCGGAGACGACCGCAATTTCGATCTCATGGCCGGCGGCATGGAAAACCTCCTCTGCCTTGCGGCTGTAAGCCTCCATGTCCGTCGTGCGGAAGGTGCCCCCGTCACGATTGAAAATAGCCTTGATCTTCATCCGTCGTCCTTATGACTGCGCCATGCCGGCAGGCATCATATGGGGCGCCTGGCGTCAATTGTCAGGGCATGACCGGCGCGCGACGGCTTTGCAGCCGAGAAAAGCCGCTCCCCCCGGCACGGTATCACCGGCTGTTGTCACGGCGATGGCGTGTGCTAGAACCCGCGCGGTCCCTCCGCAAAGGCTACGGCATGAATTCGCTCGTCGAAAAACTCGAAACGCGGCCCGACACGGTCATCCTGCTCATCGGCGCCTATTTCCTGCTCAATCTGATGGTTCGCATCCTGCTACCGAATTCGCTTGAAATAGACGAGGCCGGGCAAATCCTGATGAGCCAGTGGTACGCGTTTGGGTATGACACCCAGCCGCCGTTCTTCAACTGGGTGCAGCATCTGGTCATCGACGGCATCGGGCAGTCCCTGTTTGCCCTCAGCCTCGTCAAGAACGTGTTCCTGTTCCTGAGCTACGTCTTCTACTACCTTGCTGCCCGGCAGGTCCTTACAGGCAAGGGCTTCGCCGTCGCCGCCGCCCTCGGCCTTCTGACACTTCCGGAAATCGGCTGGCTGGCGCAACGCGACCTGACCCACTCGAACGCCTCACTTTTGGCCGCCTGCCTGTTTCTCTATGGTCTCTTCCGCACTCTCGACCGGCCGACCATCACAAGCTATCTCGTAACAGGCGTCGCCATCGGTATCGGATTGATATCAAAATACAATTTTTCGATTCTCTGTTTCTGCGCCTTCGTTGCTGTTCTGGCCGACCCTGCCTATCGCCAGCGGATTTTCGACTGGCGCATTCTCGTCACGGCTGCCGTTGCAATCGCGATCGTGTCTCCGCATGCGCTTTGGCTCTTCCAGAATTTCGAAATCGCTTCCCATGATACTCTCGAAAAACTTGAAACGGGCGGACAGGACGGGGCACTCATCCAGATCGCCCGCGGCCTCTCGGAATTGCCACTGACGCTTCTCAGCTTCTGTGCGCTGACCGTTCTCGTCTATGCCTGCGTTGCCCGCGGCCGTTTCTGGCCTGCGCTGCGCGCCGGAACTCCGAAGACACGGCTGGTCGAGATCATGTTCGGCGCGCTGCTGATCTTTCTATTGCTTCTGATCTTCTTTGCGGGAACGGCAGAGCTCAAAAACCGGTGGGTATCGCCAGTGCTGTTCATTCTGCCATTCTATCTCTGCATGAAGCTCGATGCCTACGGAGTTGACCAACGCGATTTCCTGAAGCGGTTCGTTCCGGTCGTTCTTCTGCTCATGGTGCTTATTCCGGCATCGCTGGTTCTGCGCATTGTCGCAGCCGGACCGATGAACACTCATCCGAAACTGACCGTACCCTATCAGGACTTCATCGAGAATATCGTCAAGACGCCGGCCGCCACTCCCGCTCTGGTGATTGCCGAAGACGCTTTCCTCGCCGGAAATATCCGCATGCAACTGCCGGACACGCCCGTCGATACGCAGACCTACCGGCTCTACAGCCCGCCTTTCGACTGGTCCGCAGAGAACCCGATCCTGCTGGTGTGGCGCGCAAACGGCGAGGATGGTGCGAGCGTTCCCACCCGGCTCGAAGACCGTCTGAAACAACGCATCGGTAGTGTCCCGCCGCTTCAGCCACAGACGATCGCCCTGCCCTACATCTATGGCAGCGATGGCGATCTTTTCCGTTTTGGCTATGCCTGGGTTCGCAAACCCTGATCCTGCTGGAAAATCATTCGGCGGCCTGCAACATGATATGTTCGTCGCCCCAGCGCTTCATCGCCATGATGACGGGCTCAAGGCTGCGGCCGCGCGGTGTCAGGCAATAATCGACCCTTGGCGGCACCACGGCAAAAACCGTGCGCTCGATCAGTCCGTCGGCTTCCAGTTCGCGCAATTGCTTGGTCAGCATGCGCTGCGTGATGCTTGTCAGGCGGCGGCGTATCTCGTTGAACCGCATGGTTCCCTCCAGCAGATGATAGAGGATAACGCCCTTCCATTTTCCGTCGATCAGGTGAAGCACGCCTTCGACCGGGCAGCCGGGGGAACAGTCAAGCAGCTTGTGGCGAACACGCGGCATTCACGGTATCCTTTTGTGTACTATATACACTTTCTGTGCATTCTTGCGTCATCACAGCATAATGCGCATCTAGCTTCTGTTCAAACATCAAGGAGCCCGCCGATGCGCGCAGTCGCTTACAAGATCCCCCAGGCCATTTCTGCTGAAACCTCGCTGATCGATGTGGAGCTGCCCGTTCCCGCACCGGAGGGCCGCGACCTTCTGGTCGAGATCAAGGCCGTCTCGGTCAATCCGGTCGACACGAAAGTCCGCGCCAACGCCAAGCCCGAACCGGATCAATTGAAGGTGCTCGGCTGGGATGCGGCCGGCATCGTCAAGTCGGTCGGACCCGGCGTCAAATTGTTCCAACCGGGCGATGCCGTCTTCTATGCCGGCGCCATCGACAGGCCGGGCTCGAATGCCGAATTCCATCTGGTCGACGAGCGTATCGTCGGCAAGAAGCCGGAGACGCTGGATTTCCCGGGCGCCGCCGCCCTGCCATTGACCTCGCTCACGGCCTGGGAGGCGCTGTTCGACCGGCTGAAAGTCAACAACCCGGTGCCCGGCGCCTCCAACGCCATCCTGATCATCGGCGGCGCCGGCGGCGTCGGCTCGATCGCCATCCAATTGGCACGGGCATTGACCAACCTGACCGTAATTGCCACTGCGTCCCGCCCCGAAACGCAGAAATGGGCCTATGATCTCGGTGCCCATCACGTGCTCGATCATTCCAAGCCGCTGGCACACCAGATCGACCAGCTGGCTCTCGGCGCGCCCGCCTTCGTCTTCTCTACCACCAACACTGCCGATCACCTTGAGGACATCATCGCGCTGATCGCGCCGCAGGGCCGGTTCGGGCTGATCGACGATCCGAAGGTGCTGGATGTCATGCCGTTCAAGCGCAAGGCTGTTTCCATCCATTGGGAGCTGATGTTCACCCGCTCGCTGTTCAAGACCAAGGACATGGAGGAGCAGAACCGCATCCTGAACGAGGTTTCCCGGCTGGTCGACAGCGGCAAGATCCGCACGACGCTGACCGAAACGGTAGGGCTGATCAACGCGGAGAACCTGAAGAAGGCCCATGCGCTGATCGAAACAGGGCGGACCAAGGGCAAGCTCGTGCTCGCCGGCTTTTGAAGGCACGCGGCACCTGATTGCGACACTTGCCGGACCACGATCCGGCGGGTGACTTCGTCAGCGCGGCTCCGGCAGCTTCAGGGCGCCGCCCGTCTTGATCGTGCGGATCGCGAAGTTGGACCGGATATCGGCGACACCCGGCAAGGCGAGCAGCGTTTCGGTCAGCAGGGTCTCATAGGCTGCGAGATCCGCGACCACCACTTCCGCCAGAAAATCGGCACTGCCGGAAATCAGGAAGCAGGAGACGACTTCCGGGATCGCCATCAGCGCTTGCTGCTGGGAAAGTGCGTTTTCTTGGCTGTGGCGGCCGACCTTGATCTCGACGAAGACAGTGAGCCCGAGCCCGACCTGCTTGCGGTCGATATCGGCCCGGTAACCGCGCAGCACACCGGATTTCTCCAGGTTGCGGATACGTCTCAGACAAGGCGACGGAGACAGATTGACCCGTTCCGCGATTTCGACGTTCGTCGCGCGGGCGTCCTCCTGCAGAATGCGCAGGATGGCAATGTCGAATTTATCTAGACTTGGCATATTCAAAAACCATAGACACAGATATTGGCATATAATTGCTGATAGCACAAATTTTGAAGCATAAATAGCAAGGACATGCCTCACCTTTCGGCGCTACCTTTTCCGTCAGACGAAGAGATTTTCACGCTCGAAAGAAAGGTTGCTCCGATGAACACGCTCGCCTTTTCCCGCATCAATTCGCCCTCGATCGCTGCCGGTTATGCCGGTGGAACCGTGACCGTGCTGATCTGGGCAAGCTGGATACTTGCCACGCGCCACAGTGCCGCGACACCGCTTGGAACCATCGATATCGGCTTGATCCGCTACGGCGTCCCGGCAATCGTGCTTGCTCCCGTCTGGTGGCGGCTCGGACTTCTGCCGAAGGGCGTTCCTCTGTATCTCCTTGCCCTGATGATCGCGGGCTCCGGCGCCCTGTTCTTCCAGCTGACCACCTTTGCCATCCACGCCACGCCGGCTGCCTCCGCCGGCACGCTGCTGGGCGGGTCGATGCCACTTGCCGCGGCCCTGATCGGTGTTTTGATCTTCCGCGAGCGGCCGGATGCCAACCGCTGGCTTGGCCTTGCCGCAATTCTTGCCGGCGTCGGCATTCTGCTTGCCAGCAGCCTGTCGAGCGCAGGCATCCCCTGGACCAGCTTCATCCTACTACCGGCCGCTGCTCTCCTCTGGGCGAGCTACACCCATGCCTTCAAGCGTTCGGGGCTCACGGCGCTCGAAGCAGGTGCTGTCATCGCCCTCTGGTCGTTCCTCATCCATATCGCTCTGGCGCTGGTCTACGGAACGTCGCTTGCCGTGACACCCGCCAATGAAATCGCCCTGCAGGTGATGAGCCAGGGCCTGTTGTCCGGACTGACGGCCATGGTCGCCTATGGCATGGCCGTGCGGGCACTGGGCGGCACACAGGCCGCCGCCTTTACCGCGATCACGCCGGTTCTGGCCACGCTGGGCGGCAGCGTGTTGCTGGGCGAACAGATCGGCCCGTTCGAAATCAGCGCGGCCGTCATCACCGGCCTGGGCGTGGCGCTTTCGACCGGACTTTTCTCAAGGAAGCACTGACCCGTTGCATCGCTGGTTTGGCAGTGCGGTCCGGTTTTCCGGGCCGCATCCGTATGGAATGGCTGGAGATCAGGCCTGCAGCACGATGACGCGGCCGCCGACCGTGACACGCTCGTAGAGATCGACAACATCGTGATTGAGCATGCGCACGCAGCCGCTCGACATGGCTTGGCCGATCGACTGCGGCTGGTTGGTGCCGTGGATGCGGAACATCGTGTCGTTGCCGCCCCGGTAGAGATAGACGGCGCGGGCGCCGAGCGGATTGTTCGGCCCGCCCGGCAGGCCACCGGCATATCGGAGGTTCCGATCTGGATCGCGGCGGATCATGTTGTCGGTCGGCGTCCAGTTCGGCCATTCCGCCTTGCGGCCGACATAGGCGGATCCGGCAAGCGCATAGCCGTTGCGCCCGACGCCGATGCCATAGCGCATCGCCCGGCCTTCACCGAGCACGTAGTAGAGCCGGCGCTCTGGCGTATCGATGACGATGGTGCCCGGATCGTATTTCGTCGCGTAAGCCACTTCCTGTCGCCGCAGTTCGGGCTTGATCTTGTCAAGCGGCACTGCCGGCAACGGAAATCTCTCATCCGGCAAAGAAGCGTAGTTGGCCCGATGGTTGGGACCGCTCGTCGAACAACCGGCAAGAAGAGCAGACATGCCAAGAAGCAGGCCACGACGGGTGAGCGACATAGAGAGGTTCCTTAACATCCGGTTGACGCAACCGAAGGTAAGGAAAACATGGTTAACGGCGGGTTAAGCTGCGCTCTGGAATATGAATGGAATTGTGCCGTATCCGCGTCGTGCGCTTCAGCAGTGCGTCGATTGCCGCCAGAAACTTTAGGCGCTCGACCGTATGCGTGGGCATCTCCGTAAGTTCCGCAGCTTCCAGATCGGTATTCCGCGCTGCCGAAGTCCACCAGAGCACCTGCTCAGGCGTCGCAGCGTTTCCGTAAAGTTTGCCTTGATCGAGCGAAACGATCGACAACGGACCCAGCATCTTCGTGCCTCCTCATGCCCGGCTCATTCGGGCTTTGGAGGATAGTGGATGGCGCAACGCTGCAGGTCCTTTAGGGCTCGATTAAAAATTCTTAAATCTCGGCGGGGAATTCTAAAGTCTATTTCTCTCTTAGGCCAGCGAGCCGCAAACCTTCCAGAACAGGCCCAATCCGGCTTTGATCCTTCGCAGGCTGTCCCCTCTTGATACTGGACAGGGAAACGCCCGGCGCAATGGCCATCAGCTTTTCGAGGTGACGATGCGCCTCGTCCATCCGACCGAGATGGGCATTGCCAGCAATCAACATCCAGTAAGTTGCGTCGAAACGCGCGTTGATCGCCAGCGATTGTGCGGCCCACTCAAGAGCTTCCTCGTAATTTCCGAGAATAATCTGCGCCATGGCGATTCCGCTCAGGAAGAAGCGTGCATCCGGATCGTTTCGGCCCAATTGCAGGCCGCGATGAAAATATTCCAACGCCTTGTCGAGAGGTCCGCAATGCAGGATAGCCACGCCAGCCGCAGCGGTAACGAAGAGGTCGTTCGGGTTTGTCGCAGCGGCAGACAGGATGACGGCCATGCCGGCGTCATAATCTTTGCCGGTCTGCAGCAGAGCCATTCCACACTGTGCCATGACTCTCGGGTCGCCCGCCGCATGCTGCAGGCCCCGCCGTGCGTACTCTACACATTTTTCCTTGTCATCGGGCCCGATCGAGGGCCACCCCATGGTATGGCGATGCTCAAGAGCCCAGGCGGCGTGCGCAAGAACCATCGCGTTGTCCGGTTCAACAACCAGCGCCTCGATGAGCAAGGCATAAGCCGCCGCATTTCCTTCCGCGGTTTCATCGACCAGATAGGACAACGACCGCAGGTAGATGTCATATATGGCGAAGCTGCCGGGCCGCTCCCGCCGTGATCGCTCTATTTCCGCGCCCTCGATCGCCGGCTCCACCAAGGACGCGATACGCTCCGTAATGCGGTCCTGGAAATCGAAGATATCGTCCAACTTACCTTCAAAACGGTCCGCCCAGAGATGCGTAGCTCTTGCCCCGTCAACGAGTTGCACCGTGATCCGCAACCGCTTCTCCTGACGGCTGATACTTCCCTCAAGCACGTATTGAACGCCGAGTTCTCTGGCGACCTGCCGCGTATCGACGGTCCGGCCCTTATAGGCGAAGGAACAATTTCGCGACACGACCTTGAAGGATTTGAACCGCATCAGGGCGGCAATGATGTCGGTCGTTACGCCGTCGGCGAAATAGTCGTCGTTGTCGTCCTTGCCGAGATTATCGAACGGCAGCACGGCGACCGCCGGGCGATCCGGCACCGTGTCTGTTTTGGCTGGCGTGGCTTCCAACAGCAATCGATAGCCGACACGCGGAACTGTCGATATCCATTCCTTGCCATCGGATTTCAGCCCAAGCAGTTTTCGCAGCGAAGCGATCTGGACAGGAAGATTGCCTTCCTCAACGATGGTTGCAGGCCAGCCTCTTTCCATCAGCACAGCCTTGCTGACGACCTTTCCTTGCGCCTCGATCAGGGTATGCAGCAGGGCGGCGCTTCGGTGGCCGAGAGCAACGGCTTCGCCATCTCGCCGCAGCAGGCCGCTATCGGGCAAGAACACAAAAGGTCCGAAGGTAACCGATGTCTCCGCCATCGCCGCGAACGCCCGCCAAACAAATGTGAAATGCCCTGATCCATGCGAGACCAGGGCATTTCATAACATTGTCGGCACCACTGCAGCAATTCCGGGGCCGCTGTTCCGAACATTACATATTCGGATAGACCGGCCCCTCGCCGCCCTGCGGCGGCACCCAGTTGATGTTCTGGTTGGGGTCCTTGATGTCGCAGGTCTTGCAGTGGACGCAGTTCTGGGCGTTGATGACGAAGACTTGCTTCCCGTCCTTTTCCACCCATTCGTAGACGCCGGCCGGACAGTAGCGGGTGGACGGTCCGGCATAGATGTCGTGCTCGGAGCGCTTCTGCAGGTCCATGTCCTTGACCTTCAGATGCACCGGCTGGTCTTCCTCGTGATTGGTGTTCGACAGGAACACCGAGGACAGGCGGTCGAAGGTCAACACTCCGTCGGGCTTCGGATAGTCGATCTTCTTGTGCTGAGATGCCGGTTCCAGCGACTGCGCATCGGTCTTGCCGTGCTTCAGCGTGCCGAAGAAGGAGAAGCCGAACAGCGTGTTCGTCCACATGTCGAGCCCGCCGAGGGCGACGCCGGCGGCCGTGCCGAGCTTCGACCAGAGCGGCTTGACGTTGCGGACCTTCTTGAGGTCGGAGCCGATCGCACTCTCGCGCCAGCCGTTCTCGATCTCGATGACCTCGTCATTGGCACGGCCTGCCGCAATCGCGTCGGCGAGTTTCTCGGCGGCAAGAATGCCCGACAGCACCGCATTGTGGCTGCCCTTGATGCGCGGCACGTTGACGAAACCGGCCGAACAGCCGATCAGCGCGCCGCCCGGGAAGGTGAGCTTCGGCACCGACTGGTAGCCGCCTTCGGTGATGGCGCGCGCACCGTAGGTCAAGCGCTTGCCGCCGGCGAAGGTGCCGCGGATCGCAGGGTGCGTCTTGAAGCGCTGGAATTCCTCGAACGGGTAGAGATACGGGTTCTTGTAGTTGAGGTGGACGACGAAACCGACCGCCACCAGATTGTCCTCGAGGTGATAGAGGAACGAGCCGCCGCCGGTCTTCATGCCGAGCGGCCAGCCGAAGGAATGCTGCACCAGGCCCTGTTTATGATTCTCGGGCTTGACCTCCCAGAGCTCCTTGATGCCGATGCCGAACTTTTGGACGTCGCGCCCCTTCGAGAGATCGAATTTCGAAATCAGCTGCTTGGCGAGCGAGCCGCGCACGCCCTCGCCGATCAGCGTGTACTTGCCGAGAAGCTCCATGCCGCGGGCGAAGTTCGTACCGGGTTCGCCATTTCTCTCGATACCCATGTCGCCGGTGGCAACACCGATGACGGCGCCCTGGTCGTTGTAGAGCACTTCGGTGGCGGCAAAACCCGGATAGATCTCGACGCCCAGCGCTTCGGCCTTCTCGGCCAGCCAGCGACAGACGAGGCCGAGCGAGACGATGTAGTTGCCGTGATTGTTCATCAGGGGCGGCATCAGAAAATTCGGCAGACGGATCGAGCCGGCCGGGCCGAGCAACAGGAACTGGTCGTCCTTGACCTCGGTCTTGAAGGGATGCCCCTCCTCCTGACGCCAGCCCGGCAGCAGCCGGTCGATGCCGATCGGATCGACGACGGCACCCGACAGGATATGCGCGCCGACTTCGGCGCCCTTTTCCAGAACGACCACCGACAGCTCCGGATTGACCTGCTTCAGACGGATCGCCGCAGCCAGACCCGCCGGACCCGCACCGACGATCACAACGTCGAATTCCATGCTTTCGCGCTCGGGGAGTTCAGTCGTCTCGGTCATTTGGTTGTCTCCAGTCCTGCCCCGGCGTTTTTACCCGGTTTTGTTCCCAATTCTTAAGTTCCGTCATGACAAATACCGGAAACCTTGTCGAGCCGGTCTGCGACAGCGGGCCTGCGAATTGCGCATGACGTCATGCACTCCGGCTCACAATATATGACGTAGACGTAAACGTCAAAATTCTTAGTCACAGATTGCGGTGATTCCTCCTCCCCTTGGAGGCGACAAAATCCTGTTTGCGAAAGCGATGCACAATGGCGAGATATCCCCGCCGTGCCTTGCTTTTGCCCCTTCCCCGTGCGAGGAGGCGCGCTTCAAAAAATGCGCAATGCATTCGCACGCTGCGGATGAACCCAATCCCGATCCCTGAAGGCAATGTCCGGCGTCATGTTGACGGTGCGGCGATTCGACGCGCGGGGCTGAAGGACATGCGCTGACCGGCACTGGAGACACTTATGGCCAAGGCACTCGGCTTCGATTTCGGCACGACCAATTCGGTGCTTGCCGCCTCGCACGGCGACACGACACAATCGCTGAACTTTACCAGCATGGCCGGAACCAACGATTCCATGCGCACGGCCCTATCCTTCATGAAGCATGCGCAGCTTGGCGCCGCTGCCGTCAAGATCGAGGCCGGGCAGGCGGCGATCCAGCAGTTCATCGACAATCCCGGCGAAGCGCGGTTCCTGCAGTCGATCAAGACATTCGCGGCAAGCCCGCTGTTCCAGGGCACGCTGATCTTTGCGCGGCGCAACAGTTTCGAGGACCTGATGCGGTCCTTCCTCACCCGGATCGCAGATTATGCCGGCGATGGCTGGAAACAGGACTATGGCCGCATCGTCATCGGCAGGCCGGTGCGGTTTGCCGGCAGCAACCCGGACGAATCGCTGGCGCTCGAGCGCTACGACAGGGCGCTGTCGTCGTTCGGCTTTCCCGAGGTCCACTACGTCTATGAACCAGTGGCGGCGGCTTTCTATTTTGCGCAAAACCTTAAGAAGGACGCGACCGTTCTGGTCGCCGATTTCGGCGGCGGCACGACCGACTATTCGATCATCCGCTTCGAAAGCCATGCGGGCAAGCTGACGGCGGTTCCGGTCGGCCATTCCGGCGTCGGGGTTGCCGGCGATCATTTCGACTTCCGTATCATCGACACGGTGGTCTCGCCGCTGATCGGCAAGGGCAGCCAGTTCAGGAGCTTCGACAAGCTGCTGGACGTGCCCTCCAGCTACTACGCCAATTTCGGCCGCTGGAACCAGCTGTCGATCTTCAAGACGCTGAAGGATTTCACCGACCTGAAGCAGCTCGTGCGCTCGGCCGTCGAACCGGAAAAGCTCGAGGCCTTCGTTGACCTCGTGGAGCACGACGAGGGCTATCCGCTCTATCAGGCGGTGTCGGCGACCAAGATGCGGCTGTCACGCGAGGACGAGACCGAATTCTACTTCGCGCCGCTCGGTGAAAAGAGCCGGCAGACGGTGCGCCGCCAGGATTTCGAAAGCTGGATCGCGCCGGATCTCGCACGCATCGAGGAAGCGCTGGACGAGGTGCTCACCACGACGAACACACCGGCAGGTGCGATCGACAAGGTGTTCCTGACCGGCGGCACATCGTTCGTGCCGGCCATCCGCCGTCTCTTCGAAAACCGCTTTGCCGGTGATCGCATTGAAAGCGGCGGCGAACTCCTGTCCATCGCCCATGGGCTGGCGCTGATCGGCGAGCGCGACGATATCGAACGCTGGACGGCGATGGCTGCGTAAGGCGGAAGAGGCTTCCCTGCTCGCCCGGGCTTCTGTACAAGAAAACCATGATCTCCAGCGATACCATGAGCCCGGCCGAACTTGCCGCCCTTCTGCATTTCCATGCGGAAGCGGGCGTCGAATGGCTGCTGGAGGATGATCCTGTCGATCGCTTCGCCGAATTCGAACACGCGAAGGCGGCGCGCGGCATGGCCGGCTCACAAGCCGTGCAGAAAACGCAAAGCTCCGCGCAGAGCGACACATCACGCGCGACACCAAATCGGGACACCGGCAATTCCCCTGCCAATCGTGCGCCGGCGGCACCGGCTGCCACACCGCAAATGGCCATTCCCGACGAACAGGCCATCGCCGAAGCGCGGTTTGCAGCCGAGTCGGCCAGGTCCCTGGCCGAACTGAAAAGCGCCATGGAGGCCTTTTCCGGCTGCAACCTCAAGAACAGTGCCCGCAACATGGTGTTTGCCGACGGCAATCCATCCTCCGGCATCATGGTGATCGGCTCGATGCCGAACGGTGACGACGACCGGGAGGGGACGCCTTTTTCCGGAAGGCAAGGCCAGATGCTGGAGCGGATGCTGGCGTCGATCGGGCTCGACCGGACATCGGTGCTGCTGACCAATGTTATACCCTGGCGCCCGCCGGGAAACCGCCCGCCGTCGCCGCGCGAAACCGATATCTGCAGGCCGTTCATCGAACGCCAGATCATGTTGGCAGAGCCACGGCACCTGCTCGTTCTCGGCAATTTCGCCGGCCGGTTCTTCTTTGGCGGCAATGATACGATCCATCACATGCGCGGCGAATGGCGCGATATTCCGGTCGGTGGCATCACCGTTTCGGCCCTTGCCACGCTTCATCCGCAGGACCTGATCTCGGCCCCTGCCAGCAAGCGTCTTGCCTGGCAGGACCTCCTGGCCTTCCGCGCCCGGATTCGTGGTTAAAGCCGCGATAACGGCCACCTGCCTGATTTGTGAACAAACAATGAAGCAAGCCATGCGAATGACGCATACCAGCATCGCGAAATGGCCCATTGCAGAATCTATGCTGCAGCGCAATATAAGGTCACGGGAGGATTGGAATAAGGAATTGAACCATGACTGCCCGTTTTCGTCCTCTGCACTCGAGCTTTGAGACGCTCCGCCACGCCGGCTCTGCACTTCGCACGCCCTTCCACAGCTTCGGCTCGGCTGCGAACGAACAGATGACCGCCGCAGGCTACGGCCGCACGACACGCCCGGCCCAGATTTTCGCGGACTTCATCCAGCGTTGAACCCAAGGGCTAGCGCAGCGTTGCGCGCCCTGCATCTGATTTTAAAGGAATCCGATCATGTCAGCATCCATCCGCTCGCTCCGGGTTCTCCTCGACGATATCGGCACCGCCGTTCGGGCCTCGCGCGAATATAGCCGCCTGAGCACCGATGCGCCTGCGAAACAGGCAGACCGGCACGCGATCAGCGCCTTCCTGCCGAAATAATTCGGCCGACGCGCAAACCGGCAAGTCTATCGCCTGTTCTGCGTCAAACCCTGTCGCAATCGACAGCGCAGGAAAAACTGGTTAGAGCGACACTCGTCCTTCACATTCAAGGGCGGCATGCCGTGCAATCCCGACATTTCTGACCGCGCAATCCGCTCCAAACTTTTTCAGCGTATCTCCTGGCTGCTTGTCCGCAACAAGCGTCCGGCAGGTCCGCACCGGGAGCCGTCATGCTGGCCAGCCTCAGATCCGTGTTCAGCCTGATCCTGTCGACGCTGTTGATGATGATCGGCTTTGGGCTGGCAAGCTATGTGCTGCCGGTGCGCTCGGTGGCCGAGGGCTGGTCGACGATGATCATCTCGCTGATCGCCACCGGCTATACGCTCGGCTTTACCCTTTCCTGCATCGTCACCCCGAAATTCGTCGCCCGCGTCGGCCATGTCCGGGTCTTTGCCGCGCTGATCACGCTGCTCAGCATCGCCATCCTGATGTGCGGACTGGTCGTCGACTGGCGCGCCTGGATCTTCTTTCGCGCCATTTCCGGTTTTGCCATTTCGGGCAGCTATCTCGTCATCGAAAGCTGGCTCAACGAGCGGGTGACCAACGAAAATCGCGGCATGCTGTTTTCGGTCTATCTGATCACCACCATGGTCGGGACGATCGGCGGCCAGTATCTCGTGCCGCTCGGCGATCCCACCAATTCGTCGCTGTTCATTCTCTGCGGCGTGCTGTTTTCGCTGGCGCTTTTGCCGACGGCGCTCTCCTCCTCGCCGATGCCGGCGCCACCGGCCCAGGCCAATTTCGACGTGCCGGGACTTTTCCGGCGCTCGCCGGTCGCCGTGGTCGGCGCCTTTCTCGCCGGCGCCATGGCCGGCGCCTGGCTCAATCTCGGGGGCGTCTTCACCCAGAAGATCGGTCTGTCGACTGCCGAAGGCGCCACCCTTCTGGCAGCGCTTCTCGCCGGCAGTGCCATTTCCCAGATCCCGATCGGCCGGGCATCCGACAGGATCGACCGGCGCGTCGTCATGGTCGGCTGCGGCATCGTCGGCGTCATCTCCTGCCTTGCCATGGTCGCCTTCGTCGGCGCGAGCCCGATGGTGCTCTACATGATCGCCGCCCTCGTCGGCTCGGTGCTGTTTCCGATCTATGCGCTCAACGTCGCCCACGCCAATGACCTTGCCCGGCCGAACGAATATGTCGAGGTATCCTCCGGCATGATGATCACCTATGGCATCGGGACGATTTCGGGGCCGTTGATGGTCGGCCCGGTGATGGATCGGTTCGGCCCGCCGGCGCTTTTCATGCTGCTTGCCATCTATTTCGCGCTCTACGCGGCCTATGCCGCCTGGCGCATCGCGATGCGGGGCCACAGGGACGGGCTTGTCGCCAAGACCGACTTCCAGGCAAACACCGTGCCGACGCCGGGCACGGAGGCGGTCAATGCGATGAACCAGGCGGTGCGGCCGACAGACCTGGTGGAAGACGACACGGCACCGATCACGCAATCCTGAGCCGGTCGAGCGCGCGCTATCCCTGCGGCGTCACGTGCTTGCGTGCACCCTTACGCTCGAGGCCAAGCTGGTGTTCCCGGAAGATGATGAAGATGCCGGCGCCGACCACGATCGCCGTGCCGATCAGCATGACACCGGTCGGCACCTCGCCGAAGAGAAAATAACCGATGATCAGGCCGAGGATGATCGACGTGTATTCGAACGGCGCGATCGTCGACATGTCGGCATAACGATAGCTTTGCGTCAGCAGGATCTGTGCGACACCACCGCAGAAGCCGGCAGCCATCAAAAGCAGGAAGGCGTTCCAGGACAGCGGCTCCCAGCCGAAAGGCAGCGACAACAGCGAAAAGCAGGAGGCCGAGAGGGAGAAATAGAGCACGATGGTGTGCGTGCGCTCCTTGGCGATCAGCTTGCGAACCAGCACCATGGCGATGGCGCCGAGTGCCGCCGACAGAAGCACAGCGAGCGCGCCCAGTGCTTCGCTGGATCCGAAACCGCCATCGCGCATCAATGTCAGGCGCGGCCAGGTGATGATCATCACGCCGACAAGTCCGATCAGGACCGCGGACCAGCGGTATACCCTTACCGTTTCCTTGAGGAAGACCGCCGCGAAGACGACCGCAAGCAGCGGCATCGCATAGCCGATCGCGATGGCCTCGGGCAGCGGCAGGTGCACCAGACCATAGAATCCAAAGCTCATGGCAAGAATACCGATGAAACCCCGCGCCAGATGGCCAAGTATATCCCTGGTGTGAAAGGCTGTGCGCAGGTGCCCCTTGAAGGCAAGATAGCCGAGAATCGGCACCATGGCGAAGGCGGACCGGTAGAAGGTGATCTGGCCTGTGGCGATCTCGGTTCCGGCAGCCTTGATCAGCGTCGCCATGCAAACGAAAATCAAGACGGACAGAACCTTGAGGGAGATACCCTTCATCGGGTGGGAAAATTCGGCATCCATGCGGGGCGCACTCAACGGACTGAACGGCAGCGGGCCGGAAATCGGAGAAAAACGACGGGCTGCGGGGAGATGCGAACGGAGAATCCGTCGCCGCGTCACCTTAGCGCGTGATATCCCGGGCGGGGATCAATTTTCGTGATGCGAGCCGGAAATATTTGATGCTTCCCTTCCGATATCCTAGGCTGGACGCCACAAGAGCGACAGACAATCCATCGTCCGGTTAACAACGGGATTATTGGTGCGGACTATTTGCTGTCGTTGTGCCAAAAAGACACGCCCGATTTAACTATTGTTAGGGCGAATTTCGTAAGTCTCTGATGAACGACCTGGGACGGGACGATCGGATACACTGGAATACACCGAAACCCTTTCCTGCCACCCCGAAGCTTCGCGGACCGCGCGGCCTCTCCACGATGATCAAGCCTCTTCCCAAGCGTGATGCAGCGGGAGAGCAAGCAGGGCAAACAATGCGGACAGATACGGGCGAAATCATTCATCTGGAAGACTACCGGCCGACGGATTTCGTCCTTGAGAGGGTGGACCTCACTTTCGAACTCGACCCCAGGGAGACCAAGGTCGAAGCACGGCTGATCTTCCACCGGCGCGAAGGCGTGAGCGCGGATGCGCCGCTCGTCCTCGATGGCGACGAATTGAAGATGACCGGCCTGCTGCTCGATCAGGAGGAAATACCGGCTACCAACTACGATGCGGCGGAAGATACGCTGACCATCCGCAACCTGCCGGAAACGGCGCCTTTCGAAATCACCGTCACCACGGAACTCAACCCAGAAGCCAACACCAAGCTGATGGGTCTCTACCGCACCAGCAACGTCTATTGCACGCAGTGCGAGGCAGAGGGTTTCCGCCGTATCACCTATTTCCCGGACCGGCCGGACGTGCTTGCCGTCTATACGGTCAACATCATCGCGGACAAGCAAACCGCGCCGCTGCTTCTGTCGAACGGTAACTATCTCGGCGGCGCCAATATGGGTGACGGCCGGCATTTCGCCGCCTGGTTCGATCCGCATCCGAAGCCGAGCTACCTCTTTGCGCTGGTCGCCGGTGATCTCGGCGTCGTCGAAGACACGTTCACGACGATGTCCAGTCGCGAAGTCGTGCTGAAGATCTATGTCGAACACGGCAAGGAGCCACGCGCGACCTATGCGATGGACGCGCTGAAGCGCTCGATGAAATGGGACGAAGAGGTCTTCGGCCGCGAATACGATCTCGACATCTTCATGATCGTCGCCGTCTCCGACTTCAACATGGGCGCGATGGAGAACAAGGGCCTGAACGTCTTCAACGACAAATACGTCCTTGCCGACCCAGAGACTGCGACCGACGCCGACTACGCCAATATCGAGGCGATCATCGCACACGAGTATTTCCACAATTGGACCGGCAATCGCATCACCTGCCGCGACTGGTTCCAGCTCTGCCTCAAGGAAGGCCTCACGGTCTACCGCGACCATGAATTCTCCGCCGACCAGCGTTCGCGCACCGTCAAGCGCATCGCCGAGGTCCGCCACCTGAAGGCCGAGCAGTTTCCGGAGGATGCAGGCCCCCTCGCTCATCCTGTGCGGCCGACAAAATATCGCGAAATCAACAACTTCTACACGACTACCGTCTACGAAAAAGGCAGCGAAGTCACCCGCATGCTGGCGACGCTGCTTGGGCCTGGCTTGTTCAAGCAGGGCATGGATCTCTATTTCGACCGACATGACGGACAGGCAGTGACGATCGAGGATTTCGTCGCCTGTTTCGCTCATGTCAGCAAGCGTGACCTGACGCAGTTTTCGCTCTGGTATCATCAGGCTGGCACGCCGCTCGTCACGGCCTCCACCGCCTATGACGCGGCCCGCCAGACCTTCACGCTGTCACTCGAACAGATGGTGCCGCCGACACCTGGGCAGAGCACCAAGGAGCCGATGCACATCCCGCTCAGGCTCGGACTTCTGCTGGAAGACGGTTCGGAGGTACCGATTACGGCCGCCACCGGCGCAGAAATCACCGGCGATGTCCTGCATCTCACCGAGCGCAGCCAGACGGTGACGTTCAGCGGCATTGCCTCGCGCCCGGTGCTGTCGCTCAATCGCGGCTTCTCGACGCCGATCAATCTGCATTTCGAGCAGACCCCGGCCGACCGCGCCCATATTGCCACGCACGAAAGCGACCTTTTCGCCCGCTGGCAGGCCCTCAACGACCTCGCGTTGCCCAACTTGCTTGCAGCGACGGCGAGCGCCAGGGCCGGCGAAGCGGCGAAGTGTGACAAAGCCCTCACTGACGCCCTTCTGGTCGCAGCGGCCGACGCTACGCTCGAACCCGCATTCCGCGCCCAGGCACTGGCCCTGCCCAGCGAAGCCGATATCGCCCGCGAGATCGGCAGCAACAACGATCCGGACGCCATCCATGCGGGACGTCAGCAGATCATGACGGCGATCGCGGAAGCCGGCCGCGAGATCTTTGCCAACCTGGCAGATGAAATGCTCGTCGATGGCCCGTTCAGCCCCGATGCGGCAGGTGCCGGACGCCGGGCGCTGCGCAACACTGCGCTGTCCTATCTCGTCTATGCCGAGAACAAGCCCGGCCCGGCGGTGGACGCCTTCAAGTCGGCCAACAACATGACCGATCTCAGCCAGGCGCTGACCATTCTGGCGCACCGCTTCCCTGAATCCGCCGAGGCCATCGAAGCGCTTACTGCCTTCAAGACGCGTTTTGCCGACAATGCCCTCGTGATCGACAAATGGTTCACCATCCAGGCGACGATCCCGGGTGCCGCTGCGCTCGATCGGGTCAAGACGTTGATGGCGGATCCGCTGTTCAACGCCTCCAACCCGAACCGCGTGCGGTCCCTTGTCGGCACCTTCGCGTTTTCCAATCCAACCGGCTTCAACCGCGCCGATGGCGAAGGCTACCGCTTCCTCGCACGCCAGATCCTCGACATCGACCCGCGCAATCCCCAGCTTGCAGCACGCATCCTGACCTCGATGCGCTCGTGGCGATCGCTGGAGAATGTTCGGGCCGAGCATGCCCGCAACGCGCTGAGCGAGATCGCAGCCGCGACGAAGCTATCTGCCGACGTCAGCGACATCGTCGAGCGCATGCTCAAGGGATAGAAAATATCAAGCGAAAACGCAGGAAAAACCCCGCAATTGCGGGGTTTCTTCGTTTCCGGCAGCCCGCTGGCTCCGGAAGTATTATTTTCCAATGACGATAAATGGTTAACAAAGTTTTACGTTTCCTCTGGACAAGGCGAATCACAATTGATTCATTGGCTCAGGTTCGAGCGAGCGGCGCATCGAATCACATGAGGATTTACAGATTTGACGAAGATGGCGGAAGCGCAGCGGGGACGCGCAGCCGGTGAGCGGTTGCGACCAAAATTTCCAGGTTTTCTACGCCTGGAGAAGGACGCATTCCAGCACGCACGGATTTTCACCGAGCCGGCAGCGCTGCGGCTGGCCCGTGCAGAACCGCTGCTGAAACGATCGATCCCGATCCTGATCACTGCCTTCCTCCTGGTCGTGGCGATTTCCCGCGTCAACGGCATCATGGTCGAACATGCACGGATGGAGGCAAGCGCCCGCCAGGCAACGGTGCTTGCCGCTGCAACGGCAAGCGCCGCGCTCCAGGAGAATGCCGCCGTCCTGTTCGACAAGGCGCAGAAATGGAACGTGGAGCGACGCCTGAACACCTTCCTGCCGGCTGACCTGCTGGAACCCGGCGCTTTCGTTCTGGCCATGCGCAATGACGGGCGCATTTTTGCAAGCTCTCCGGACGGAGCCGTCTACACAGGCCGCTCGCTGGCAGCCGTAGCGCCGGATATCGCCGCCTTTCAGTACTTTGGCGAGCGTTCGACCGTCATGAAGACCTTCATCGGCGGCGTCGAGCATGTCGTCGCTCTGGCGCAGGTGCCGAGCAGCGCCGGGACCCTTCTTGTCGCCACGCCTCTGGCGCGCATCGAGAAGCTGTGGCGTGACGAGGTGTCCCTCAATGTCACGCTGTTTGCGGGTATCTCCGCCATCCTGCTTGTCATCCTCTATGCCTATTACATCCAGGCCAAGCGCGCCCGCGATGCCGACCAGATTTTCGCGGAATCGAACCTGCGGGTCGAAACGGCGCTGTCGCGCGGCCGCTGCGGCCTCTGGGATTTCGACATGCCCAACCGGCGGCTGTTCTGGTCGCGGTCGATGTACGAGATGCTCGGCATGCCGCCCCAGAGCAGCGTGCTGTCCTTCGGCGATGCCGCGCGGCTGATGCATCCGGATGATGGCAGCATCTACAAGATCGCCCGCACCATCGCCAAGGGCGATGCCAGGCAGATCGACCAGGTCTTCCGGATGCGCCACGCCGATGGCCACTATGTCTGGATGCGGGCACGTGCGCAGGTGATCCGCACCGCCTCCGGCCGGGTCCATCTGATCGGCATCGCCATGGATGTCACCGAGCAGCACCGCCTCGCCCAGCGCTACGCCGAGGCCGATCAGCGGCTGGCGGATGCCATCGAATGCACCTCCGAAGCCTTCGTCCTGTGGGACAAGAACGACCGGCTGGTGATGTGCAACACCCACTACCAGCAGGCCTACAAGCTGCCCGACCGGGTTCTAGTTGCCGGCACCGAGCGCTCCGTGGTCAATGCGGCGGCGGCCCGTCCGATCATCGAGCGGCGGATCGCCGATCCCGACCGGTCGAACCATTCGCAAACGTCCGAAGTGCAGCTCGCCGACCAGCGCTGGCTGCAGATCAACGACCGGCGCACACGCGATGGCGGTCTGGTTTCCGTCGGCACGGACATCACGCTGCTCAAGCGCCATCAGGTGCGTCTGCGCGAATCCGAACGCCGCCTGATGGCGACCATCGGCGATCTCTCGACGTCGCGCATGACGCTGGAGCGGCAGAAAGCGGAACTCTCCATCGCCAACGCCAATTATCAGGCCGAAAAGGAACGGGCGGAGGCGGCGAACCGGGCCAAGTCCGAGTTCCTTGCCAACATGTCGCATGAATTGCGCACACCGCTGAACGCCATCCTCGGCTTTTCCGAGATCCTCCAGAACCAGATGTTCGGACCGCTTGGCTCGGAAAAATACGACGAATATTCGCACGACATCCATGACAGCGGCAAACATCTGCTGAACGTCATCAACGACATCCTCGACATGTCGAAGATCGAGGCGGGGCAGATGAAGATCAATCGCGAGACGATCGATCTCGCGCCGCTGATCGAGGAAACGCTGCGCTTCACCACCATCCCGGCGCAGCAGAAGAACATCTGCGTCGATCAGCAGATCTCTTCCGGCTTGACGATTGTCGCCGACCGCCGCGCGATGAAACAGGTCCTGCTCAATCTTCTGTCCAACGCCGTCAAGTTCACCAATGAGGGCGGCAGAATCTCGCTGCGCGCCCGAAAGGTCGCAGGCGCGGTGACGCTCACCATCGCCGACACCGGCATCGGCATACCCCGTGCAGCCCTTCAAAAGATCGGCCAGCCGTTCGAACAGGTTCAGAGCCAGTACGCCAAGAGCAAGGGCGGGTCCGGCCTTGGCCTTGCCATTTCCCGCTCGCTGACCAACCTGCACGGTGGCGCGATGAAGATCTATTCGATGGAAAACGTCGGAACGATCATTTCCCTGCGTATCCCCGACACCGCCCCGCGCCACAGTGCGGAAAACGGACCTGAGCCGATATACGCCTGATCAGGGCTTGACGATTGCCTGGAATGTCCGGCGCACGGCCTTGGAAAGGCGACGAATATCCGCCTCTAGGACCTTGACGTCCGGCGCATCGGCAGCACGGCACAAGAGGTCAATCAGCCCTGCGGGCGCATCCTTGAGGTCGAAGTCCGTATCGATACACAGCCTGATAATCTGCGACAGGTCCGTGAACAGCGCCAGCGCCTGCTGTACGGTGTCGAGGTCACCGGGCGCGATCAGATCCGCACCGAGCAGCGACAACACGCCGGCGGTCGATGTACCGTTCACCGGTACGTCGACGCCGCGCGCAGGGGCAATCAGCGCCAGATATTGCGCGATGAACTCGATATCGACCAGGCCACCGGGTATCAGTTTGAAATCCCAAAGATCGCTCGGCGGCTTTTCCTTGTCGATCAGGCCGCGCATCTCCGACACATCGGCGCTCACCTTTGCAACGTCGCGATGCTGGCCGAGAACCTCCCGGAAAATCGCGTTCGCTTCCGCTATCAGGCTGTCTTCGCCGCACAGCGCGCGCGCCCGCGTGAGCGCCATGTGCTCCCAGGTCCAGGCTTCCTCCCACTGGTATTTTGCAAAGGCGTTGATACGCGTGGCGACCGGTCCCTTGTTGCCCGACGGCCGCAGCCGCATGTCGACCGCGTAAAGCACGCCTTCCGCCGTCGGCGCCGAAAGCGCCGAGATCAGGCGCTGTGTGATGCGGGTGAAATAGCGCATGGAATCGAGCGGCTTTGCGCCATCGGATTCGGCTGTTGTCTCATCGTAATCGTAGAGCAGGATGATATCGACATCGGATCCGGCGGTCAGTTCGTGGCTGCCGAGTTTGCCCATCCCGATGACGGCCACGCGTCCGCCGGGGAACTTCCCGTGCGCTGCCTCCACCTCGCGAAGCACCGCATCGAGCGCCGCCGCAATGATCAGATCGGCGAGATCGGTGAAGGCATGGCCCGCCTGGGCGCCGGTGATCACGCCCGTCAGGAGCCGGATGCCGATGAGGAATCGCTGCTCCGATGCGGTGATACGCAGCCGATCGAGGGTATCCTCGTAGTGCCTCGCGCCGGAAAGAAAGCCGCTGATACGATCTGCGAGGTACTGTCGCGTCGGCAGTTCGGCGAGCAGCCGCGGATCGAGCATGCCGTCGAAGACGTGCGGCTTGCTGGCAATGATATCGGCCAGCCGCGGCGCCGACGACATGATATTGACGATCAGGGAAAGCAGGCCGGGATTGTTGCCGAGCAGCGAGAACAACTGGATGCCTGCCGGCAGGCCGGCAATGAAATGGTCGAAACGCAGCAGCGCCTCGTCGGCGCGTTTGTTCTGGCCGAATACCCTGAGAAGCTCCGGCGTCAGCTCCGTCAACCGCTCGCGCGCCTCGACCGACTGCGTCGCGCGATAGCGGCCGTAGTGCCAGGTGCGGATCGTCCGCGAAATGTCCTGCGGCCGGTCGAAACCGAGTTTTTTAAGCGTTTCCAGTGTATCCGGATCGTCTCTCTGGCCGGTGAAGACGAGATTGCCGGTTTCAGTCGACAGCTTCGCTTCCTGCTCGAAAAGCTGCGCATAGCGGCGCTCCACCGTCTTCAAGACGCGCGACAGTTCCGCCGAAAACGACGAAACGTCGGCAAACCCCATCAGGTAGGCAACGCGCTTGAGTTCGGCCTCCGTCGTCGGCAACACATGCGTCTGCTCGTCGCGCACCATCTGCACCCGATGCTCGACATCACGCAGGAACCAATAGGCTGAAATCAGCTCTGCCGCCGTTTTGTCGTCGATCCAGTTCGCCCGCGCCAATCCCTCCAGCATCGGCTCGGTCGCACGCAGCCGCAGTTCCGGCATGCGACCGCCGGCGATCAGCTGCTGCGTCTGGACGAAGAACTCTATCTCCCGGATACCGCCGCGACCGAGCTTGATGTTATGGCCTTTGACGGCGATCTCGCCATGCCCCTTGTGAGCGTGGATCTGCCGCTTGATCGAATGGATGTCGGCGATTGCCGCATAGTCGAGATATTTGCGGAACATGAAGGGCGTAAGTTCGCGCAGGAAAGCCTCGCCAGCCTTGAGATCGCCGGCAACCGGGCGCGCCTTGATGAACGCCGCCCGCTCCCAATTCTGCCCCCTGCTCTCGTAATAGAGCATCGCCGCCTCAACCGGGATTGCGAGCGGTGTCGCGCCGGGATCGGGCCGCAAACGCAGGTCGGTGCGAAAGACATAGCCGTCGCCGGATCGTTCCTGCAGGATGCGGATCAACCGGCGCAGCAGCCGCGCGAAAGTTTCCGAAGCCTCCAGCGGATCGACTATCAGGGGGGCCAGCGGCTCGTAGAAGACGACGAGATCGATATCGGAGGAATAGTTCAGCTCGAAGGCCCCGAGCTTGCCCATGCCGAGAACCACCACCCCCGACCGTTCACTCGGCTGATCGATATCGACGACGTTGAACTTTCCGCCGTCATGGGCACTCAGCAGCAGATGATCGACGGTGGCCGAAACCGCCGCACCGGCAAAATCGCTGAGCCGGCGGGTGGTTTCCCGCGCGTCGAAGAGACGGGAAAGATCGGCAAGCGCAATGGCGAAGGCGATGTCGCGCTTGGCATGCCTGAGGCGCGCCATGATCTCGGCATCCGACAAAGGCTTGCCGGCCTCGCCGCTTCTCCACGCATCGCGGGCCGCGCGAACGCAAGTCTCCAGATAGGGAACGATCGGCTCGGCAAGGAGCCTCGCGAGTACGTGCGGATGGGCAACGGCGGTGTCGCGCAGATAGGGCGACAGCGAGAAGGCCGCGACGATGAAGTCCTTGAGCGCCGTTTCGGAGGCCAGAAGGTCGGCAATTGCGGGATGCTGCTTGCCCATGTCCTTAAGGATGGACAACACTGACTTCGCATCCGTCTGGCTCATCGGCCGCAGGGCACATGTGCCTATCTCCGCCAGGCGCCGCGTATCCGTCTGCATCGTGACCTCTCCCCGCCGCTCTCCGATTTCGGCTTCCCATGCCTATCAGCCGGAAGGCGCGGCGAAAACCATGCTGGCGGTCAAACCACGGTTGTTTTCAGCATCGGGCACCGTGTCACTCAGTTCCAGCCGCCCCTGATGCAACTCCATGACTGCCTCGACAAGAGACAGTCCAAGGCCAGTTCCGGGCTTGCTGCGGCTTTCGTCCAGCCTGACGAAACGCCCCACCACCTCGCCGCGTTTTTCCGCCGGAATGCCGGGTCCATGGTCTGCCACCGAAACGACAGCGCCCCCATCCCGCTTCACAAGGCTGACCTTGATCAGCGGATTATCGCCGCCCTCGGAATACTTGATGGCATTGTCGATCAGATTGCCGAGCGCCTGCCCGATCAGTTCCCGGTTGCCGAGAACATGAATATCGGCAGGCATCTCGGCCTCCAGCTTCAAGGTCTGCTCATCGGCCACCGGCTCGTAAAGCTCGACGCAATCGGCCACGCTCTGGGACAGATTGACATCGCTCATCTCCGCTGCGGCCGCCCCCGCCTCGACCCGCGAGATCATGAGGAGCGCATTGAATGTGCGGATCAACTGGTCGGATTCTCCGATGATTTCCTCCAGCGACGCACGGTAGCCGGCATTCGTCGCCTTGAGCGACAGCGCCGCCTCTGCCTTGTTGCGCAGGCGCGTCAGCGGTGTCTTCAGGTCATGGGCGATGTTGTCGGAAACCTGCCGCAGGCCTTCGTTCAGCTTCTCGATCCGCCCCAGCATGGCATTCAGCGATTCCGACAACCGGTCGAACTCGTCGCCCGAACCGCTCATCGGCAATCGCTGCGACAGGTCGCCTGCCATGATCCGCGTGCTTGCATCCGACATCCGGTCGATCCGCTTCAGAGCATTGCGACCGATGCCAAACCAGATGATCAGCGCGCCGATGCCCATGACACCGAGCGCGACGACCAGAGCCTGACGGACGAGCACGCGAAACTTCTCCGGCTCCTGCAGGTCGCGGCCAACCAAGATGCGCAGGCCGTTGTCCAGCACCAGCACATGCGCGAGCGCGACATGGCTCTCCTTGCGGCTTTCGTCCGTGAAGCGCTGATAGCGGAAGGCCTCGCCAGTCCAGCCCTCGCGATCCAGCAGCCCGGGCTGCAATCCTGCAACGTTGCCTGCAAGAATTTCACCGGTTGGCCCGGCAATGACGTAGAGGTTGGCGCCCGGCTGGCGCGCCCGCCGCTCCAGCGTCCGCAACAACCCGTTGACGCCTGCCCGGCTATAGATCTCCTCGATCTGCGAGACTTCCGTCGTCACCGCGTCCTTCGTCTGCTGTTCCAGCAGTCGCTGCGACATGGCGGTGACGTAGAAGACCAGAAATGCGGCGCAGAGTGAGAAAAGCAGGAGATAGAGCGCCGAGAGGCGAACGGCAGTCGTGCGAAAAAGGACGCGCAACCTGCTCATGCGTCAGCGCGTCCGTCTTCCTTGATCATGTAGCCGGCCCCACGCACGGTCCGCAGCAGCGGCTGATCGAAGTCCTTTTCGATCTTCGAGCGCAACCGCGACACGTGCACGTCGATGACATTGGTCTGCGGATCGAAATGATAGTCCCAGACATTTTCGAGAAGCATGGTGCGGGTCACCACCTGTCCGGCATTCTTCATCAGATATTCGAGCAGCCGGAATTCGCGCGGCTGCAGCAGAAGCTCCCGCCCTTGCCTGCGCACCGTATGCGACAACCGGTCAAGTTCCAGATCGCCGACCCGGTAGACCATGTCCTGCTCTGGCGCGCCCTTGCGGCGGCCAAGCACCTCGACGCGGGCGAGAAGCTCGTTGAAGGCATAGGGTTTCGGCAGATAGTCATCACCGCCGGCCCGCAGCCCGGTCACCCGGTCATCGACCTGACCGAGCGCCGAGAGAATGAGCACCGGCGTGTGAATGCCCTTGCGGCGCAATTCCGAAATGACGGAAAGCCCGTCGCGGCGCGGCAGCATCCGGTCGATGACGAGCACGTCGTAGGTATTTTCGGTGGCCATGAACAGCCCGCTCTCGCCATCGCTGGCATGATCGGAGACGATGCCCGCCTCGCGGAATGCCTTTGCAAGATAGGCAGCGGCCTCCAGGTCATCTTCAATAATCAGAATCTTCATACGCGTGACCATAGTCCCTGACCCGTGCCTTCCACAACCGGTTTACCCTTGAGAAATCAGGCCCACCCGCCCGGTTGCGCAGGGGGGCACAGCCTCAAAACGCCGGGCGCCGCGCAACCTTTTTGAAAGAAGGTTCGCGGCGCCCGGTTGTTCTATGGAACCGCGTCAGCCCTGGTTGATCGGCAGTGCGACGAAGCGGCTGGCGTTGTCGGCCTCGATCTGGAACAGCGCCTTGGTGCGACCGTCCTTCTTCGCAGCCTCGATCACCTTGAGGATGTCGTCAGCCGACTTGACCTCCTGGTTGTTGACCGAAACGATCTTCTGGCCTTCCTTCAGGCCGCGATCGCTGGCGTCGGAGTCCGGATCGACCGACGAGATGGTGACGCCATTGCCGTCGTCCGCCGGCGTCACGGTGACGCCGAGATCAGCCAGTGCCTTCTCGCTCGAAGGCTGCTGTTCTTCCTGCTGCTGCTGATCGGCACCAGCGGAAGCGTCTTTGGTTTCCGCCGGCAGGGTTCCGACTTCCAGCTTGACGCTTTCGGCCTTGCCGTCACGCCACAGGGCAACATCGACGCTCGTGCCGGGACGCATCAGGGCGATCTTGCGGGCCAGTTCACGCGGGCCCTTGATGGTGTCGCCATTGACGGCGGTGATCACGTCACCCTTCTTGATGCCGGCCTTTTCACCCGGAGAACCCGCCTGCGGCTCGACGACCAGCGCACCGCTTGCCTCGGCAAGGCCGAGCGATTCGGCAACATCCTTGTCGACCGGCTGGATCTGCACGCCGAGCCAGCCGCGGGAGACTTCGCCATCCTTCATCAGGTCGGCGACGACGTCCTTGGCAACGGACGCGGGAATGGCGAACGCGATGCCGACGTTACCGCCCGAGGGCGAGAAGATGGCCGTGTTGATGCCGACAACTTCGCCGCTGAGGTTGAAGGTCGGACCACCCGAGTTGCCCCGGTTCACGGCCGCATCGACCTGCAGGTAGTCGTCGTAGGGACCGGAGCCGATATCACGGCCACGGGCCGAAATGATGCCCGACGTGACGGTACCGCCAAGGCCGAAGGGGTTGCCGACTGCCACGACCCAATCGCCAACGCGCACCTTGCTGTCATCAGCCCAGTTCACATACGTGAACTTGCGCTTGTCATCGACCTTCAGCACGGCGAGGTCAGTGCGGCTATCCTTGCCGACCAGCTTGGCATCGAGCTCGGTGCCGTCGTTCAGGATAACGGTGAAAGCGGATCCGTCGGAAACGACGTGGTTGTTGGTAACCAGATAGCCGTCTTCGGAGATGAAGAAGCCGGAACCCTGTGATGTCGGGCGCAGGCGGCCAGGCCTGCCATTGTCGCGCGGGCCATGGCCACGTTCGGCACGCCTGTCGTTATCCTGGCCACCGTTCGGGCCGCCGAATTCCTTGAAGAAACGCTTCAACGGGTGATCGTCAGGGAGTTCGTCGAGGCCGCGGCCGCCGAAATCGAAGGTGAAACCATTGCTGGCTTCGTCGGAAACGGGATTGGCGCGCGACTGAACACGCACGGAAACGACGGCCGGCGAGACGGCATCGACCACATTGGCAAAACTTGGAACCTGCGGCGCTTCGATCTTTACCGCTGCGGCAAAGGAGTGGGTGATGGCGGCAGGAATGCCGGTCGAAAGCATGACGACCGCGAGACCCGCGACGGTCGAGGTTTTCAGAACGGTCTTGAGGGAGGGACGCAGTGCGTTTGTCTTGAACATCCGATTTGCCTTTTCTCTTCATGTGTCTGGCTGCCTGGAGGAACAGCCGTTGAGAAAGGAATAGTCGAACGCACCTTACTGACTTGTGTCCGAGACATGAACTTTTGGTAATGTTGGGGAAAAGTGCGGCGCCTTTTGGCGGTACCGCAGCTAGTCAGACGCGTCGAAAACCAACACCTTGTAAAAAAACCGAATAGATTCAGTCCTTCAGCAGCGAGTCCAGCCGAGCCCGCTCCTCGGGCGAAAGTGCGGTTCCGGTCGCCTTGCCGGTCCGACGGCGCGCGGCAACGATCATTGCCAGCGATCCCGCCAACAGGAGAAGGATCGGCGCGCCCCAAAGCAGCAGCGTCTTCATTTCAACGCGGGGACTGAGCAGGACGAATTCGCCGTAGCGCGAAACGACATAGTCTATGACCGCCTCGTCGCTGTCGCCGCTCACGATCCGCTCGCGCACCAGAACGCGCAGATCCTTGGCAAGCTCCGCATCGGAATCGTCGATCGACTGGTTCTGGCAGACCATGCAGCGCAGCTGCGCCGACAAGGCGCGTGCCCTTGCCTCAAGTGCCGGATCGGCCAGGACCTCGTCCGGATTGACGGCAAATGCCGGCCATGCCGAGACGAGCAGAACCAGAACGAAGACGAGCCGCCGGATCATTGTGCAGGCTCCAGTACCGGCTTCTTCTGCTTCCTTGCCCGCGACGGCGCCCCGACCCGCAGGCGCCGGTCGCTAAGCGAAACCGCGCCGCCCGCCATCATGAACAGCGCCCCGCCCCAGATGCAGAGGATCATCGGCTTCCACCAGACCCTGACCACGACGCCGCCATCCGCCATGCCGTCGCCCAGCGACACATAGAGCTGACTCAATCCGAACGTGCGGATACCGGCCTCGGTCGTCGGCATGCGCCGCACCGTGTACAGCCGCTTCGAGGACCAGACGTCGGCCACGACAATCCCGGCCCGGCTCACGGTGAAATGCCCGGACTGCTCGCTATAGTTTGGACCCTTGCCGTCCCTCAAGCCGTCGAAGCGCAGCGTGTAGCCACCAGCCTCCGTCGTCATGCCGGGCTTCATCTCGACGATATGCTCGGTCTCGAAGGCTGTCACCGCAACGATGCCGATCAAGGTCACGCCAAGTCCGATATGTGCCAGCGCCGTTCCGAAGACCGAGCGCGGCAGGCCCGACAGCCGGCGCACCGCAACGGATCCGGCGACCTTGCCGATACCGGAGCGCAAAAACAGTTCGGTCAGCGATCCGGCGATCATGTAGGCGCCCAGCGCAAGCCCGAGCAGGGCCATGATCGGCCCGCCGTTCTGGGCGTAGTAAATTGCGCATCCGGCAACGAGACCGACCGCGACCGCTGCGAAAAGGCGCTGCCCGGCCCCCAGCAGGTCACCACGCTTCCAGGCCAGTAGCGGACCGAACGGCACTGCGAGCAGCAAGGGCAGCATCAGGAGCCCGAACGTCATGTTGAAGAAGGGCGGCCCGACCGAAATCTTTGCGCCCGTCACTGCTTCCAGCGCCAGCGGATAGAGCGTTCCTGTCAAAACGGTCGCCGCTGCCGTCGTCAGGATCAGGTTGTTGAGAACCAGCGCGCCCTCACGCGAAATCGGCGCAAACAGCCCGCCCGCCTTCAGATGTGCTGCGCGAAAGGCAAACAGCGACAGGGAGCCACCGATGAACAGGATCAGGATCATCAGGATGAAGACGCCGCGGGTCGGATCGGTGGCAAAGGCGTGAACCGAGGTCAGCACACCGGAGCGAACAAGGAAAGTGCCTAGCAGCGACATCGAAAAGGTCATGATGGCGAGCAGCACGGTCCAGATCTTCAGTGCCTCGCGCTTTTCCATCACCAGCGCCGAATGAAGCAGCGCCGTCCCGAATAGCCAGGGAATGAAGGAGGCATTCTCGACCGGATCCCAGAACCACCAGCCGCCCCAGCCGAGTTCGTAATAGGCCCAGTAGGAGCCCATGGCGATCCCTGCCGTCAGACAGATCCAGGCCGCGAGCGTCCAGGGTCGCACCCAGCGCGCCCATGCCGCGTCGATGCGCCCCTCGATCAGGGCTGCGACCGCAAAGGAGAAGCAGACGGAAAAGCCGACATAGCCCAGATAAAGCAGCGGCGGATGGATGGCGAGGCCGATATCCTGCAGCACGGGATTGAGGTCCTTGCCCTCGCCCGGCGCGTCACGCAGCCGGTTGAACGGGTTCGACGTCAACAGAATGAACAGCGAAAAGGCGGCCGTGATCCAGGCCTGAACGGCAAGCACGTTGGCTTTCAGCGTATCCGGCAGATTGTCCCCGAACATCGCGACCAGCGCCGAAAAGAAGGTCAGGATGAGCATCCACAAAAGCATCGAGCCTTCGTGGTTCCCCCAGACGCCGGAGAATTTGTAGATCAGCGGGATCTGCGAATGCGAATTCTCCCAGACGTTCTGGACGGAGAAATCCGACGTCACATGCGCATAGGTCAGAACCCCGAAGGAGAGGACAACCAGCAGGAACGTTGCCTTGGCCGCGACCGTGCCGACCTCCATCAGCGCGCGGTCGCCACGCACGGCGCCGAAAACCGGCATGACCGCCTGCAGGATCGAAACGCCCAGCGCCAGTATCAGTGCATAGTGGCCAAGCTCGATGATCATTGAATATTTTCTTTCCCGCCGAGCGACACGCCCTGCGCCTTCAACCGGTCCGCCACGTCCTTCGGCATATAGGTCTCGTCATGCTTGGCGAGCACCGTATCGGCCACGAAAACCGCATTGCCATCGGCAAACGCGCCTTCAGCGACCACACCCTGTCCCTCGCGGAAAAGATCCGGAAGAATACCGGTATAGGTTACCGGCACGCGATCGAGCGTATCCGTGACACTAAACGTCACCGTCATGCCGTCCCCGCGTTTGACCGACCCGGCCTCTACAAGTCCGCCAAGCCGGATGCGCGTACCCGGCGCCAGCTGCGCCTTGGCGAGGTCGCCGGGAACATAGAAATAGGCAACGGCCTGGCTGAACGCGAACATCACGAGGAGCACGGCGGCGATGATGAAACTCACCCCGCCGCCGATAATCGCCAGACGCTTCTGCTTGCGGGTCACTTTACGCCTCCATCGGCCGTCAGGCCAAGTTCACCTGCCAGGACCTGCAATTGTTTGCCCTCGTTCCCATCGGCCGGAAAGACTGCCAATCCCTGTTTCAGCGCCTCGGCAGCCTTCTCCTTCTGGCCAAGCACCGAATAGGAACGGATGATCCGCATCCATCCTTCGAAATTCTTCGGATCGTCCTTGAGCTTTGCAGCAAGGCTCTCGACCATGCCCTCGATCATGGCAGTACGGTCTCCCGCAGTCATGGTCTGCGCGGCCGCAATATCCTCGCCCGTCGGGTTGCCCGTCTCCGTTGCGGATGCGACGGCACCATCGCGTTTGAGGCCGGCAATATGTTCGTTGACGAGCGGCAGCCAGGGCGCATTCGCGGGCGATATCTTGACGATCTCCTGGAATGCCGAAAGCGCTTCCGGCGCCTTGCCTTCCTGCTTCAACCCCACGGCCAGATAGAATTGCGCGCGCGGATCGTTCGGCTCGATTGCCAGCGATTTCTGCAGTGCCTGCTGTGCCTCGCTCGTCACAAGTCCGCCGGAAAGCGCAATCAGGCTCTCGGCATAGCCGTCGAGCCGCGCGGGTGTGGGGCCGAGAATCCGGATCGCGTTCTGGAAGGCCGCGGCAGCATCCTCGATCCGGCCGCTGCGATAATAAATGGGCGCCAAAACATCCCAGCCGGCACCGTCTTCCGGATTGGCGACCAGTTGCTGTTCGGCCCGCGCGATCAGGATGTTCATGTCGTTGCCCGGATTTGCCAAGCGGGCCGCCAGCGGCGCATCCGGCACGTCCGGATTTCCCGTGCGCAAGTAAAGACAGAGGCCGATGGCCGGCAGGACGAGGACGACCGCAAGCTGCGCCAGCCTGTTGGAGCGCGGGGCCTGCCGAATCGGTGCGACCGCCTGCACCGCATCCGTCGCGGCAAGCAATCGACGGGCCACCTCGGCGCGCGCGAACTCCGCATCCTCACCGGAAATCAGCCCGTTCTTCTCGTCGCGCTTCAACTCGTCGATCTGGTCGCGATAGACTTCGACGTCATGGGATTGCGGAACCTCGGCCTCGGCGGAGGCGCGCAGCAGCGGAAGCAACAGGACAGCGGCAACGGCCGCCGTCAGAATGGCAACAAGGATCCAGAACAGCATGTGCGCTCAATTACTATGCGCGGCACGCCATTCCAATCGGAAAACCCGAAATGACGGAAATTTGAGGCGTTTCGCCGCAAGCATGCGCCACGGGCGTCAGGTCAGCGGCGTCCAGGTCCCGTCGCGGTTCCGGCAGGCGGCACCGCGCGCGACGCTATCCTGCCCCTTGATCGTCACCGTATGGCTGTATTGACGGCAGTTCTGCGAACCGACCTGATAGGGCGCTGCGGCAACCACCGACCCGCTGATGCCGGATCCCTCCCAGACGACCGGCTGACCGCCGCGCGCAGCTTCCAGGGCGCGATACTCCGCTTCCAGCGCCCGCTGACGGTCCGCCTTGCTGATCGAAAGCCCTGCCGTGCGTCCGATCACGCCGCCCCCGAGGGCCGAAATATAGGACGCGGACGTATTCGAGGGAACCGTATCGGCGGTTTTGCCGGTGTCACGCGACGTGGTGCCGCAGCCGCTCAGAAGCAGAGACAAGGCGATGAGGCACACGGCCGAGGGAGCCGAAAAGAGCGTCGTGAAACGGGCCTGGTTCTTCATCGTTCGGGGCAGCTCTCGCGATTTCCGTTGCATCGGCAGATCATGGCAGGCTTCAGTCCGGTTCCATGGTTGACTATCCTTTTTGCATCCTGCGTCTGGGCAAGCAACAAAGGGAGAGCCCAAAGCTGAACCGTTTCGAGATTTTGCCTGCAACGCTGTCAAAAAAGTCACGCACCACCAAAAGCCACGTGTCATCATGAAACAGCCGGCAGCAGGATCCGCGCGTTCAAACCGCCCCGATTACCGCGCGACAGTTCGAGCGTGCCCTGGTATTCCCCGGCGATTTCCCGGACGATCGAAAGCCCGAGCCCGGTGCCGGGCTTGCTTTCATCGAGACGCCTTCCCCGCTTGATCGCAACGGCGATCTGGTCCGGTTCGAGCCCCGGGCCGTCGTCGTCCACATCGATCGTGATCCAGTTCCGGCGGCCCGGATCCTTACCCTGCAATCCCTCAGGCGCGACATGCGCGGTCACATGAACCTTGTCGGCCGCGTAGCGCGCGGCATTATCGAGGAGATTGCCGACCGTTTCCTCGACGTCCTGCTGCTCCATGGCGAGAATGAGCCCGGGCGGCGAAACAGTCAGCAGGAAAGTCTTTTCCGGGTGGAGCCGGCGCATCACCCGCACCAGCCGTTCCAGCACAGGCTCCACATCGGTACGCGCCAGCACAGACTCTCTCTGAGCCGCAATCCGCGCACGGTTTAGATAGGACTGAACCTGCGTCTGCATGGCATCGGCCTGCGCCTTGACGAGATCCCCATGCGGCGCCTCAAGCACCCTGGCTTCGTTGATCAGAACTGCAAGCGGCGTCTTCAGCGAGTGGGCAAGATTGCCGACCTGCATGCGGGCGCGTTCGATGATGCGCCGGTTGCTGTCGATCAACGCGTTGACCTCGCTTGCCAGCGGCTGGATTTCGCGCGGGAACTCCCCGTCCAGCCGCTCGCTTTCGCCACCGCGGATTTTCTCCAGCGACCGACGGGCCTGATCGAGCGGTCGAAGGCCGAACAGGATGGCGAGCGCGTTCATGCCGAGGCCGCCGAAGCCGAAGATCGCCAGGGCCAGGTAGAGATTGCGGTTGAAGTCGTCGATATCGGCTTCCAGCACGTCGCGGTTGCCGGCGACGCGAAAGCGGGCCGTATGGCCCTGAATGTCGAGCACCACTTCCGTCTCGGCGACTTCGACTTCGTTGTTGAAGGAATCGACCGTCGTGTAGAACCGCTCATAGCGGATGTCGAAGGGAACCTCGTCGATATTCGCGATCGGCAGTTTGCCCGATCCGAGCGAGGTCGACATCAGCGGTGGCGTATCGAATTCGCCGATCGGTTCGACGATCCAGTACCAGCCGGTCTGCGGCTGGGAAAAACGCAGGTCGCCCAGTTGCGGGCTGCCCGCCAGCACCGACTTGTCGTTGACGACGATCGAGTTGATGACATTGTAGAGCTGGGCCCGCAGCAGGTCCTGGAAGCCGCGCTCGGAGCCTTGCCGGTAAAGAGCCGAGATCACAACGCCGATGACAACCAGCGCCGCCACCGCCCAGATGGTGGAGACGAGCAGAACACGTGCGGTGAGCGATCGAGGGCCGAGCCTCATGGGCGAGATCTGTTTTGCAGCGACATTCCGGATGCCGGGCCGGCGCTAGCGCGCCCTTTAGCGGCTGGCATATCGAACGTGAACAAACCTCTGGATCCGGTCATGTCGATCTCGCTCAGGATTTCGCTTCCTTGCTGGCCATGCCCGGCGCCTGCATGCGATATCCGAGACCGCGCACGGTCTCGATCAGGTCGTTGCCGATCTTCTTGCGCAACCTGCCGACGAAAACCTCGATCGTATTGGAATCCCGGTCGAAATCCTGATCATACATATGCTCGACCAGTTCGGTGCGCGAAACCACCTGCCCCATATGGTGCATAAGATAGGAGAGGAGTCGGAATTCATGCGAGGTGAGCTTCAGCGCCACCCCGTTGACCGTCGCCTTGGACCCCTTGGTATCCAGCCGCACAGGTCCGCAGGCGATCTCCGAACTCGCGTGCCCGGCCGCGCGCCGGATCAAAGCCCGGATGCGCGCCAGAACCTCTTCGACATGAAATGGTTTCGTCACGTAGTCGTCCGCGCCGGCATCGATGCCTGCGACCTTGTCGCTCCAGCGGTCGCGTGCGGTGAGGATCAGCACCGGCATGACCTTGCCGGCGCCACGCCATTTTTCAAGCACCGTGATACCGTCCATTTCGGGCAGGCCGATATCGAGGATCACTGCGTCATAGGGTTCGCCGTCGCCGAGATAGTGGCCTTCCTCGCCATCGAAGGCCTGGTCAACGACATATCCCGCTTCCTTCAGCGTATCCGTCAGCTGACGGTTGAGATTGACGTCGTCTTCGACCACCAGAATGCGCATGAACAGACCTTCTTCCCTTCAGCGCCGGATGGGCCCTTGGCGCTGCCACACGAGACTCAACGTTTATCCTATTCGATCCGTTCCGGGAACAATCGTCGGTACGGGCATCGTGCGGTACCGTTACATCGGCACCCGCATCGTCACCTTTTTCGGACGTCCGCCATTGCCGGGGATCAGCACGGTGACGACGCATTGCCCGTCGCTCGTCGGTTGCACCGACAGGAGTTCGCCGCCGGTCTTCGCCACGACTTCGGCCGCAGCCTGGCCGCAATCGCTGTCCACCCTGACAACCGCCGATGGCACATCAATCACCGGCGGCGAGAATCCCGAAAGACCCGCTGCAAGCGTTGCTATGATCAAGGGTGAGGACATGGACGCACTTTCGACTTGGGAAGCATCAATGAAAATTTAATAGACGATACAGTCTGAATGGCAAATGAATGTCCGCCCAAGCCTTGGTTTTACCCAGTCTTGAGCAATGTTTAGCGCAAGTGCCGGCGTGCCGAAATTCGGCCCCAGATCGCCAGGAGACCGCCGGCCGCGGCAACGAATGCCGTCACCCCGTCCACCAGCCCGCTTTGGTCTTCCGGTGCAATCTCCAGCCCGAGCAGATTGGCGCAGGATGCCAGGATTGCAACCAGACCGCCCCAGACGGTCTTCGACATGTACCAGTCTTTCACATCGATCATTATTCTCTCCTCGTTATGAAATGATGTCGTCTCGGATCCGGCGGCTGTTCGCCCAAGCACGCATCGCGGTCCTAAAGCAACGACGTGCTCGCATTCATCCGCCTGCCATCCGCCTGCGCGCAATGGCTTCAGAGCGCCAGAACCGCCTCCGCCGGGACGCCAAAGGCAACCTTCTGTCCCCTCTGGCGCACGCGAATCGACAGCGCTGTCTGCGGCGAGCCGAAGTCCGTGATCTCCAGGTCAGGCGCATAGTCGAACCCCGGCTGGGACACATCCACCGTCCGCCTCACCGTCAAGCCGTCGAGAATGTCCAGCCGGTAGCGCTCAAGCGATTCATCCAGCGCGATGTCGCCGTCCAACCAGTGGTCGGAATCGCGGCGGGCGCAGCGAATCCAGCCGATCCGGATGCCACCGCCCTCCATGCGCCGAGCGCGCAGGTGCACTGGCGCGATCGGCATTTCCGCCCTCAAGCCGCCGAAAAAGGAAAAAGGCGCCACCGCCCCGGCGACCTGGCCACCCGCCTCGACGATCCAGTTGATCTCGCGCCCGGCCTCGTCTGCGCTGAGCCCTAGCGGCTTGACCGCCGCGTTGAGCGCGACGCAGGCTGATCCCGAAGCAGCACCCGCCAGCATCGCGTCCGTCGTGCCGTGCAGCCCTCGCAGCAGCTTCGACAGCCGCCAGCGTCCGGCGGCAATTTCCTCCGCGATCCGGAAACCGATGATTTCCCAGACGCCGTTTTCAGCACGAACGGCGATGCGGTTCTGCCCGTTCAGGACGGCAAGACGGCCAGCGGACGACAGTCCGCCGAAATGCAGGTCAAGCGTCATTGACTGTGCGGCGTCGAATCGCCCGGTCACGCCGGCCCCCAGCGCCGCCACCAAAGCCCCCGTCTGCGCCGGTTGCTCGAGCCTCACCCGGGCCTGATAGCCCTCCATTGTCGCCGACGATGACAGCAGGGCCGTCCGCCACGGCCGTGCGAACACCGCGCCCCGCGCAAAGGTTGCCGCCTCGCCCGCTTGATAGTGCGGAAGATCCATCAGATGCACGATCGGCGAAAACCCGTCCGAGGGGGTGCGCGGCGGGTCGACGGAGCGCGATTGCGGGCTGGGCGCCCCACCGCTCGAAGGCACGAAGGCCCGCGCTTCGATGGAGCGCACGGCTCCGTCCTCAATCCTGCCGACAATGAAATTTCCGGCCGGTCCGTCGGCGAAGGCAAAGACATCGCCCGGCTCGACCTCGATCGCTGCCGGCGACAGGGAAAATCGAACGCTGCGCCGCGAAACCTGATGGTCCCGAAGCGCATCCTCGACGGCAGATGCCGCAGCGCCATCATGCATCGCGCCCGGCACGGCGAGCCGCAAGACCCGGTCGTTCGCCGGCGTGACCCGCCGCGACCGCGCCGTCGTCCGCTCGTAGGCATTCGCAGGATCGAGATGATCGAGAATGGCCTCGCTGCCGAAATCGCTATCATGCCCGCGCATGTCCTCGAACAGCGGCTGCCCGTCGATATCCGCCAGCACCGGCATCATTCGCGCCGGCGATGCCTGCTTCATCCGTGAACGAAACCGCAGGGTCCCGCCTTCCTCGACCGCATCGATCTGCAGCGCCGCCATCAGCGGCTCCAGCACGTCGCGGGCCGAGGCCTGCTCCGATTGCACATAGCCGCAGAGATCGCCGCTGACGAGGCGTGTGTCTCCATCCTCGAAACCGTGATCCGCAAGCACCGCTGCGATAACATCCGCCGCCGTCGAGGCCCCAAGCCGGCCATTCAGCCAATGCCCGGTCTGCCAGTTGCTGCCATCGGACCAGAGCTGCATATTCTCCGGAAAGGCCGGCACCGGCCGCGCGTCCCAGGTCCAGACGAAGACATGATCGGGATCGACGCACGCCGGCGCGTCGGTTCCCTGCCAGAATTCATGCTGTGCGTCCAGGAACCGGCGCTGCATGGCGTCGCATCGGGCACCGTTCGAAAAATACGGAACCGCCGTCTCCGACGATTTCGGATCGCTGAAGACGTTCGGCTGGTTCGCCCCCTTGTCGATCGCCGGACAGCCAAGCTCGGTGAACCAGATCGGTTTGCTCCCGGGCACCCAGGCGGTCGGGGTCGCCTCCTCGGCACCACCGATCCGGTTGTGATGCGCCCGCCCCCACCAGTTCACGATATCCTTGTAGCGATAGACCCAGCCCTTGCCCGCCAGCCCATCCGTGATCGCCGTGCGAACACGATCCCGGCGATCGGCATCGCCGGCATAGTACCAGTCGTAGCCCTCGCCGGACGCAATCATCGCCCGCATCGCGTCCGCATCCTCCGCCAGCCGGAATCCGTCCGGATTACCCTTTGAAAGGTCTCCGTCGCGCCAGTCCGACAGCGGCATGTAGTTATCGATGCCGATCGCATCGATATGTTCCGATGCCCAGAGCGGATCGAGATTGTAGTGAACCTCGCCGGACCCATCGGCCGGGTGATAGCCGAAATATTCGCTCCAGTCGGCGCCATAGGTCAGCTTCGCCCCGCTGCCGAGAACAGCCCTGACATCGCCGGCCAGCGCAATCAGCTGTTCGACGAACGGAAACGCCCCCGCCCCGTCGCGCAATTGCGTCAGCCCGCGCAGTTCCGAGCCGATGATAAAGCCATCGACCCCGCCCGCCGCCTCGGCCAGCAGCGCATAGTGAAGCACCAGCCGCCGGTACCCCTCGTCGCCGGCCGCCGACGTCACCACCGTGCTGGAGACGGAAAAATCCTCGGCGCCGGCCTCTCCGCAGAAGGCATCGACCTGCACCCGCGCTGCCGCCGTCCTGTCGGCACTATCAGGCAATCCCGGCGCAGGATCGGACGTGATGCGTCCCCGCCACGGATAGGCCGGCTGGCCGGTCCCGCCATAGGGATTCGGCAATATATTGCCGGCCGCAATATCCATCATCACGAAGGGATAGAGGTAGACCTTCAGCCCCCGCACCTTGAGGTCGGCGATTGCCGCCACCACGCTCGTATCGCTGGGAGTGCCGCCATAGGCCGGACCGCCGCCGTTCCGGCTGACCACCGCCGCCTCACCGCGCGACACGCCGGATACGGACCATGGACGGCTTTCATCGTCGCGCACCGCCGTCTCCACCCCCGGCACGATCCGGCAATGACCGGCGCGAAGGTCGGTTCCAAACCAGGACACGACCAATGCGACCCGCTCGAGGTTGGGACACAAGGCCTGCAACTCATCGATCGAGGCCATCCAGTCCGAGCCTGCGTGAAAGACATTGCGGTTGATCAGCCGGCTTGCGCCCGCACCCGTCTTCTCCTTGACGAGACGCGGATCATAGCCATGCTCGGTGGAGCCCGGAATGATGGTCACCGCCCGGATCGCCTTTTCCAGCCTGCCGACCGGCCGCAACACCTCGAACTGGATTACCGGAATACGGTTGCCGTATCCATCCAGCGGAAACCGCTCGAACACCGCATAGGTGAGCCCCCGATAGGCGGGCACCTTGCCCGCCCCCTGCTTGGCCTCGATCAGCGGATCCGGCAATTGATCCCCGGTCCCGCGATAGAGCCGCATCTCGATGTCGCTCAGATCGATCTCGCGTCCGTCAGCCCAGACCCGCCGGATACAGGCGATCTCGCCCTCGCAGATTCCGAGCGCAAAATTGGCATAGTAGCGGAAGGTCTCCACCCGCGGCCCGCTCGCCTTGCCGCCCTGGCGCTCGACGCGAACCTCTTCCTCGAACCGCGTCGCCCAGATCAGCGTGCCGCCGATCCGCACAGTGCCATAGGCGCGGGTGATCGCCGTGCCCTCCTCCGCCCCCGGTATGCGTGCATCGCCCAGCCGCGCGCCCGATACCGTCGTCATGCCGTTGATGATCGAGCGGTCGATGACCGATCCGGCGAGTGCGCCCGCTGCGCGGCCAAGCACCGCGCCGACAGGCCCGAACACGCTGCCGAGTGCCGCACCCGCCGCCTGCAGAAGAATGGTTGCCATGAATCAGCCCTTTTCGGGAAAACGGAAAATCCCGGCGATCCGCCGCCGCCAGGAAGACACGAGTGCGGAGTCGATCACCGCCGCCTGCTCGTAGGCATGAATGAACCGGTCGGGCGCGCTTAGAATTCCGGCATGTTTGGCCGGCAGATCTGGCCGCCAGCAGAACAGCAGCAGGTCACCCGGCCGCATCTCCTCAGCCCTCAATTCCGCCCCGAAATGCCGCCGCGATGCATCCCGCAGCCGGTCCTCGCCGCAACGCTCCGCCCAGTCCGGCTGATAGGCCGGCGGCAGTTCCGGCTCCACGCCATAAACCTCCCGCCAGACACCCCGCACCAGCCCCAGGCAGTCGCACCCGACGCCCTTGCGGCTCGCCTGGTGCCGATACGGCGTCCCTATCCAGCCTCGCGCGGTCGCCACAATCCGGTCGGCAAAAACGGAACAACCACCCTCCCCTTGAGGGGGAGGGTCGGCGCACCGCGCCGGGGTGGGGTGATCACTTCCGGCTCCATCCTCACCCATAGAGTGGCCGCCCGTCATGCACCGTATCGCCATCCGCGTAGCCGAATGCGAAATCCGTTCCCGGCATGTGCGGAAAGCCTTGAAAATTCAGCCGATTGGAAAATTTGTCAGCGCACGTGGCAAAGCTCTTGTCGCACCCGGCCGTCACCGCAAACAGATCCCCAACCGCCAGCGGCAATGGCGGTGGTAGCCAGAGCGACATCGTGACTATACCATCCTCCTTGCGATGATCCTCGATATCGCTCGCGTGCCCCGCATTCGCTCCACTGACGAAGCGAAACACCCCATAGCGATAGAACCCCTCCGTCGCCGCATCGAGCCCCGTGACACGCATCCGCGTCTCGCCGAGAACCACCGCCACCGCCCCCTCGCCGCGAAAGGCCGGGCTATCGAGATTGACCTTGCACCACCCGTCGCCGAGCACCGCATCACAACGACGCCCGTAAATCCGCCCCTGCACCTGATCCAGCCGATGCGTCAGCCGGCGCAGTTCGGCACGAAAGGCACCGCCGGCCCGCACCACGTCGCCGATCTCCTGCACCCGCAGAAGAACATGCTGCTCCGATGCCAGCCAATTCACCTTGAAAACCTCGACCCTGGCGCCGTCATAACGCCCGGCAACCACATCCGCCTCGCTGATCGCTGCGTTCGAAAAGCCGCCCACCACCTCGCCGGCCTCGACCGACAAACCGCTCGCCGCCTCGCTGTCGGCCGCCTCGAAACCACTTGCGGCCAGAAAATCCGTTCCAGCGAAACGGAGATCATGGTCATGCTCGGTAAACCCGAGCACCACCCCGTCCCGCCGCGTCACTCGCCAGCAATGGCACATGCTGGTGGCATCGCCGGAAAGATGCGCGGCCAGTGCCGCCGGAAGCATTCTCATGGCTTGATCTCCACCAATGGGATGGACGGGATGCGCCCCGCCTGGAATTGCGCCAGATCGACGTCGATCCGGTCGGTATCGAAGCGCACAGGCACGTCGAACTCGTAGCCGGCCCGGATCACCGCCCCGCTTGCCGGAATTTTCGACGGCACGAACGTCACCCGCCCCGCTGTCGCATCGAGCGCGAAATCCGGCGCTCCAGCCAGCACCCCGCCCACCGAAACGGCGACCGACCCCGCCACAGGCTTGGCGATCTCGCGAACAGTCGCGCCGCCCGCATCGCCGTAAGTCTTGGTCAACTGGAACGTCGCGGTCACGCCATCCCCGGTCCCGATCGTCTGGTCGTTGGCGCTGACCGCGCCACCCGGCGCACAGGATCTGAAATCGAGCGGGTCGCGAAACCGGAACCCGTAAAGCTGCCCCGCCCGCGCCTCGAAGAATTCGAGGACCGCATAGAGGTCGGCGATCGACTTGATGCCCGAGCCCGCATCATAGTGCCGCCGCGCATCGCGCCAGCGCCGGTTGCGATTTTCCCTCCCGTTCGAAAGGCTGACGATATCCGTGCGCCTGACCGGCCCGCCACTCGTCCCCAACGCCAGGCGCAAGGGAAACCGGACCTCATGAAATCCTGTTGGCATGATATTTTCCGTGTGTGTGGAATCGGTTGGTGGGGAGTGTTCACAGATTGCTGCGCGAGAGATGGCGCTCGTCTTATTCGTCTGTGGTCGACCTTCGCCGCGCGGTTGGAGCGCAAGAACAACTCACGACCCGCTGTCCATTTCTCACCTTATGCGCAGACGACAACCTTCGTACCCGCGCCACCCACAAATGTGCGGGGGCGGCGATAATTGACTGCAACAAAAAACCCCGCCGAAGCGGGGTTTTTTTCAAGCGTAGCAGTTGTCGAACCTAGCGGCCCGCCGTTCCCGGTCGCTCTTTAGATCGCGCTCTGGCCGCAATTTCGTCTCCGCTGGTCGCAAGACTTTCAGCGTAGACTGCTGCTTCAAGATCGAGTCCATTGAGCTGGATTCTGTCTTCTGCGTGCCTGTCATCTGCTTCTGTTGCTTCTTCATGAGCTTCACCTTCGTTCTGAGCGTCGCCAATATTATCAAGTTTCTTAAGAGTCAAACCTCTTTGCGGGTGTCGAGCGTAGACGCCGAGATCCATCACCACCTGCATTTCTGCTTCGTTCGCCATTCTTACCCTATGAAATAAGGATTGAGCTTCTAACGAATCAATAACAAATGCGTGACTGGAGTATGTTTGCGATAGCAAATCCAACGCGCCAGGCTTCATGTTGTTCCATTTAAGATTCAGCCGCTTGCCGTAGTCTTCACCGATCCGCATTGCTCGAGCGCGCGATCCGACTTCTTCAGGGTCAATTCGAGCGAACACCGGGCCGTAAATTGATCCAACAACTTCTGCCGCCGAGTGGGCTGCGGTCTGAAAGGATACAACGCCGCCGCTTGATCCAATGATTTCCAGCGTGGTTGTGATAAATGTGTCGCGGGCACGGCCTTCCAATGCGGAGAATGCCTCACTGATATTCAGGCCAGACTCCATGCCCGTAAGCTGATCAGTCTTGGTCAGTTGAATGTCCAGAGGACCTAGTTCGCCATATGGAGCGAACACGACTTCTGTTGCGCCGATGGCAAACAATGTTCCGGCACTTTTGCATAATCCAGAAACGAGCACCGAATAGCCCTCGTACCGGTGCTGAAGATATCGCGCCATTTTGTAGGCTGCGTCGGGGTCACCTCCCGGTGTAACCAGGATTACCATGCAGTGGTCTGATGTTTTGTTGTCAGCGATCGTGGTTACAAATTCCAGATCATGCTTGCGGCTGATTTCGCCGTTATACAGAAATACGTCCATTTCCCCCTCGGGCGCATATGCATGTTGCACAGCATGCAACAGATTTTTACATTACTCAACCTTGCGCGGCACTGAATGTTGCGTGTGCTTCCTGCGATGCATGTAGGGTTTAAAATTATTCGCCCAGCATATATCGACTTCGACTACTCTACTGGCCACTCATCTTGGCCGTTTTCGTGATGAGTGATGTGGCGTAAACAGCTCCGCTCTCATAACCCCCGCCGCCCCCGCCCGACCGTCCGCGTCAGCATGGCCGCAATCTGTCCCTCTGACTTGCGGAAACTCTGGACATCCGGCGCCGTCACATTGAAGACGACATTCATCGCCGCCCCACCACCGGGCGAGGCAACACCCAGCGAACCATCGGCACCGCGCTTCAAGGGCAGGATCGCCTCCGTCCCCGCCTCGCCCATCAGCCCCATCTGCCCGTCCATCGGAAAATAGGTGGGCGCCGAAACAACGCCGCCGGCGGCAAAGGGCGTCACCCGGCCCGGCACCCCGCCATCGGCAAAGGCCGTCGCGCCGCCGAAACCACCCGCAAGCCCCGAGATCGCCGAACCGAGCACCCCTTCCAGCGGTTTCAAACCCGCCGAAAGCGCGATCTCCGTCAGCCGCAGGCCAGCGCTACGCAACACATCCTCCAGCCCCTTGCCACCGCGCGTCGCCGAAGCCAGCGCCCCGGTCAGCGCCGAGCCGAACGAGCGCGAGCGCTGTTCCAGATCGTCAAGCACCTCTTTCAGCGCCTCCGCATCATCCGCGGCTGCCGAAAATCCCGTCTCGTCGGTCATCGTGTTTCTCCGTTCAGGAAATGAAAGCGAATGGCGAATAGCCAATAGCCAATAGCCAATAGGAGCAGACAGCAGCCGTTGTACAACTACTGCCCACTGGCTATTGGCTACTGCCTACTGCCTCCCCATCCGGAAACGCCCCCATCAGCGCCTCCAGCCCCGCCCGCTCCGGCACGGGGCCGCGCGGCCGCGATCCGCCCATCGCCGCCCATAGTTCGCGTGGCGTCATCGCCCAGAAATCCCGCTGTGGAAGCCGCAACAGGCAAAGGCCGGCATGCATCGCCGCTCCCCAGGGAAACGGCTCCTGCACACCCTCGCCTGCTGCGGCCCTCAAGGGTTTGGCCGCTCCTCCACACCGCCGAACGTCGCCATGAGCAGTTCGCCGGTCAACCGCGCCAGGCCGGCAATGCCGCCTTCGACGCTCATCACCGCAACGTCCTCGTCCGAGACGAGATTGCCGCCACCGCGCAAACCGGCGCTCAAGATCCGGATCATGTCTTCCGCCTTCAGCCGGCCGGAGGAAAACCGCGCGGCAAGCTCCATCAGATTGTCCGCCGCAAAGGCCGTTTCCAGCTCGGCAAGACCGCCGAGCGTCAGGCAGAGAATCCTCCGCTCGCCATCAATCACGGCCTCGATCTCGCCCCGATGCCGGTTGGCGCGGCCTGTAGCCACATTGTGCTGCGCCATCATCAGAGAGCCGCAAAGGTCAGCGCGCCGGCCGATTCCAGCGCCGTTTCGAACAGGATCTCGCCATTGTACTGGCCGGAATATTCGAGCGCCGTCACCTGGAACGCCCCGGTCAGGGTGCCGAAATCCGGAATGACGATCTGCCAGTTGAGGATCGAGCCGTTGAAGAAAGCCGCGCGCACCAGAGCGTCCGAACCCTGGTCCTTGAAGATGCCAGCGCCCGAAACGGAAGCCCGTTGCACGCCCGCACCGCCCAGCAGTTCGCGCCAGCGCCCGGCCGATTCCGCGTCGGTCGCATCGACCGTCTCGGCGTTGAACGCCAGCCGCTTCGAGCGAAGCCCCGCCACGGTCACATAAGACCCGCCATTGTCGATCTTCAAAAGAAGATCCTTCCCCTTCTGCGCCACCATGCCCTGTTCCTTCCTGAAACGAAAAAAGCGCCCGCAGGGGGCGCCGATGAACTTCAGTCCATTCTAGCGGTGCATCACTCCGTCACCGCCCGAAACATCATCTCCGCAACATGCCCCTTGGCTTTGGCGTCCCTGCCGATGCGGGTGCGCCGGTGAAACAGGCTGACCAGCACAAAGCCATCGAGTTCGAGATCGGCGTCGTCGAGCAACACCCGCACGCGCGCCGAAATCTCCTGCGCCGCCCGGTTGCCGCCCTCGCCGGTCAGGACCTCCAGCGTCAGCAGGTGCTCTTCCCCCGCCTCGCTCGCCGTCGAAGCATCCCGGCTCTCCAGGCTGACGATCCGCACGCCCGGCCGGTGCGCCCCGGTCTGCAGATAATCCCGCACGCCGCCGTCGCCGATCAGCGCGGTCAGCGCCACATCGCCCGCCAGCCTCTCGTAGATCGCCTTCTGTAAGCTCGCAGCAGCGCTCATCGTCCGTCCTCCGTACACCGGCAAACGAGATATCGCCGCGTCTCGTCGGGGTCATAGAAGCCCCGCACGACAAAGATCCGCGCGCCCTTGCGAAACCGCATGCCGGCTCTGATATCGTCGCGAAACCGTATCCAGACCCGATGCGTCACGGTAAAAACGTCCTCGCCGGCGCGCTCGTCATCCCCAAACGAAACCGGCTCGATCCGCGCCCACAGCGAGGCCACAACCGAAAATTCGGACGCGATGCCGCCCTGCCCGTCGCTCGTATCATCCCGCATCTCCAGGTCGAGCCGCGCCGACATCTGCCCGGGGTCGAGCGTAATTGTGGCCATGGTCAAAGCCCCCGCCGCCGAAACGGCGCGATCAACCGGTCGTATCCTTGCGGCACAGCCGCCGGCTGATCGCCAGGCAGCACCGCGCCGCGGAACTCGTAGAGCAGCGCCGCATGCAAAAGCATCGCGCGTTTCAGCGTGTCCGGCACGTCGGCGCCGGTAGCGCCGAAACCGGCGGAAAAATCGATCTCGATGCCGTTGATCGGCTTTCCCGGAACAGGTTGCCGCGGCAGGACCAGCCGCGCCGGGCGCGCCTCGCCATCGAGCACGAACCCGGAAACATCGACATCGCCAGGCAAGCCGTCCGCATCGTAAACCGTAACGGCTTCAATCGTTTGCACCGGTCCCCTGGCAACCTGAATCACGCGTGATGGCGGCCAGTCGTCGAGGTAGAGCCGGAAGCTGCGTGTGAGCAGCGCCAGACCCGTCTCCCGTTCCAGATGCATGCGCACCGTGGGGATCAGCGAGGCGACCAGATCGTCCTCGGTCGCGCTGTCGATGCGCAGGTGCGCCTTCGTCTCGGCAAGCGTCAGCGGCTCGCCGACGGGCGGCGTCAATTCGGTAATGGTCATGAAAATCTCCGTCGAGAGCAATTCCAGGAAAGGTGCGAAGCGGCTTTCCGTCCGGCATTGCGTGAGAATAAAGCGACCGAGCGTTTTCCTGGCCCGGAGAAAACCGGACACGCTCGAAGAGCCGGAAAGGATGGACGGACGCGGCGGGAGGGGAGCCGCGTCCGTCCTCGCGCCAGGCGGCAGGGAAGACCGCCGGCGCGAATGGTTGCATACCCTTCAGAAAGGGTCGCCTTACCGTTTTTCAAGATGCCGCGAATTTGACGAGCTTGATAGCCTCGAAATTCTGCACTCCACCGCCAACGCGCTTGGTGGTGTAAAACAGCACGTAGGGTTTTGCCGAATAGGGATCGCGCAGCACCCTGACACCGGTGCGATCGACCACGAGGTAGCCGGCCGCGAAATTGCCAAACGCAATCGACGTGCTGTTCGCGCCGATGTCCGGCATGTCCTCGGCCTCGGCGATCGGGAAGCCCATCAGCGACGCCGGCTGGCCGGCGGCGGCCGGCGGACGCCAGAGATAGTTGCCGTCGGCATCCTTGAACTTACGGATTTAGGCTTGCGTCTTGCGGTTCATCACGAAGCTCGCGTTCTGCCGGTGCCCGGCCTTCAGCGCATAGATCGTGTCGATCAGCGTGTCGGACGGCCCGCTCGCCTTGAAGGCGCCGGCAGCGCCCGTAGCGATGTAGCCAATATTACCCCAGCTCCAGCCGCTTTCCGCGACATTGGTATAGCTCAGAAACCCCTTCGGCTTGTTGGTGCCGTCGCCGGAAACGAAAGCCGTGCCTTCCTGTTCGCCAAAGGCGATATCGACTTCGGAGGCGATCCAGTTCTCGATATCAACGGCCGCGTCGTCGAGCAGTGCTGCCGTTGCCGCCGGCATGGCATAGAGTTCCATCGTCGGGAAGGAAAGCTCGGCCAGCTGCGGCGTCGTCGTCTGCGGCCGTGCCGCCGTTTCCGCCACCCAGCCGGTCGCCATGCCGGCAAGCGCAAAGGGCTTCTTCAGCACCGAGCCCGAAACCTGCCTGACCGTCGCCATCGCCCGGATCGGCGAAACCGCAGAAAGGCGCCGGCCGATCTCGGTATCCGTCTCGTTCGGCACTAGGTAGCCGCCGTCGCTAGCCGACCCGATCGAAAATGCCTTGGCCTCCAGTTCGCGCAGCGCCTGCTCGTCACCACGGCGGATGTAGGTTTCAAAAGCCGCCTTGTGCTCGCTCGCCTCAAGGCCCGTCTCGCCGCTGCGGCCAAGCGCGGGGCGCGCCTTCTTCAGCGCCATCTGGTCGATCAGCCGCTTCTGCTCGTCCATCGTGCGCGAGATACGGTCCATCCTGTCGCGGGTGACGACGTCTGCCGTCAGCTTGCTTTCCAGCTCCCCCAGCCGCCGGTCGTTGGTTTCCTTGAATGCCTCGAAGGCACCCATGAAATCCTCGAAGGCGGCGGTCATCGTCTCCGGTGCCGTCTTGATCTCGGGCGCCACACTGTTCGTCTCTGTCATCGCTTTGTCCTTGTTTCAGAGCTTCATCATCCGGGCCGCCCGCCGCATGGTGCGCACGAGCTCCGTTTCCTTGTCGCGGAAGAACCGCGCATTCTTGACGTTCGAGACCCTGGCCGATGGCAGCATCGGAAAGGTCACGATCGAGATTTCCCAGAGGTCGGCTTCGAGGATACGACGCACGCCGCCCCGGTCGGTCTTCGCCTTGACGGTCTGGAAGCCGATCGACAGGCCGTCGAGTGCGCCCGCCTTCATCAACTGGTGCACCTCCTGCGCCCGCGCCACGCCGGGCGACAAAAGCCCCTCGACATAAAGCCCGCGCGCATCCTCGCGGATCGCCTTCCACGCACCGAGCGGCTCGCCCGGATCGTGCTGGAACAGCATGCGCACACCACCGGCGCCGCGTCGGGCAAGAGACTGCTGAAATGCCCCCGGCTCGATCGCATCCTTGCCGAGATCGACCTCGCCGAAGATGCTGGCATAGCCGGAAAAACGCCCTTCCCCGGTCACCCCGGAAAGCGTCAGATTGGCAAACTTCTTCGTTCGCCAGACAGGCAAGCTGTCGGTCGTCATGGGTCTCTCCAAATTTTCGGGGGATTGGCCAATAGGCAGTAGGAAGACCGCCCGCCTATTGCCTATCGGTTACAGCTTGCTGCCTCGTCCGAACCGTTCCGCCACCCGCACCGCCGCGCCCAGCATCCACCAGGCGAGAAGGCTGGCGGCAGCTGATCCGGTCAGCATGACCTCTGTGCCGGAAAGGCTGCCGGCGATCCCAAGTTTGGCGACGATCCAAAGTCCGGCCGGACCGCCGAAGATCAGCCCACAGATCATGCCGGTAAAGAACCGCGAAACCGCCTCGTGCCTGCCCTTGGGCAGCATGTAGACAAGCGACACGGCAGCGCCGGCCGCCGAGCCGATGCCCTTGGCGGCCCAGAGGCCAGGGTCATTGCCAAAATCAGCCATTTGTTAAGTCCTTGATGTTAATCTTGGAATTGACGGAACCTGACGCGAGCGCAGCCAACAGCCGCAGCGTGAGGGCATGCCTTACGCAACGTCAGCATCGACAAATTGCCGAATCTTTTGAATCGCTTGGGGTCGGAAGTTCAGAGGCTGAATCGGATGGTTCATTTTCTGAATCAGAAAGATTCCATTCCGATTCGAGAAGCGCCATTATCCTACTGGAATCATTATCATTCTACGGGCGATTGGGTCCCTGCCATTCCCTCATATTCCCAATCGAACCTTTTCCTGAGATTGGCAAGGCTCTCGTCCCAGGTCGGCCGCTCGCATTTCCTGAGAATGTTCAGGATGCTGTGCCTTACGGATGGCCAGTCGAACTCCTCGACATAGATGTCGGATCCTAGCTTTTTTCCCAAGCGATCGCGCAATGCGTTGGTTATCAGCCTGAATGCGAAATTATCTGCGCCGGGATCGTTATCCCAGCCGATTGCCAAAGTCAGGAACAATGCGACGCTCCTTGGATCGGCGGGCTCCCACTGCTCAAGAATTTCCTCTGCACTAAGCGTCATCATACCGGAGCGAATTTCATCGAGCGTATAGCCCTCCCGAATAACGCTTTCTTGTCCAGCAAGGATGTTCGTGGCGTCGCAGCTTCGAAGGGTCAGCCTGCAGGGAAAGGGAGAATTTTTCATAGACGCAATTTTCGCGAGTTTGCGTCTCTTGGCAAGCACTCCTTGCCCCCCTCGCCGTCATCCTCAATACCCAACCGCCTGCCGCTTCTCCTCGTCGCTCAGGAAATCGGCGTCCTTCATCCGCGCCCAGATTTCGCTGCGCTCGCCCGAAAGCCCCGTCACCTGGTCGAGGTCCGGCACCAGCTTCAGCGTCTCGCCGAACCGTCCCGACAGCCAGCCGGACAGAGCCGCAGCGGTTCGAAAGATCAGCGGCAAGATGGTCAGCCGGTAGAGCGCCCGGTTGGCCTCCTGGTAGTTCGCATAGGTATTATCGCCGGGAATGCCGATCAGCATCGGCGGTACGCCGAAGGCGAGCGCGATGTCGCGCGCCGCTCCATTCTTTGCCTCGACGAAATCCATGTCCTTCGGCGAAAGCCCCATCGCCTTCCAGTCGAGCCCGCCCTCGAGCAGCAGCGGCCGCCCGGCCCGCATCGGCCCGGAATAGCCCTCGTCGAGTTCGCTCTTCAGCCGGTCGTACTGGTCGGCGGATAGATTGCCGCCCTCCTTCGGCTGGTAGACGAGCGCGCCCGATGGCCGAGCCGAATTGTCGAGCAGCGCCTTGTTCCAGGTCGCCGCCGCATTGGAGAGATCGAGCGCCATCTGCGCCGCCGCCAGCGGCGGAAAGCCCAGATGATCATCGAGCGGATGAAACAGCCGCAGATGCAAAAGCCCACCGTCGCCCGCCGCGATCCGCCGCACATGGTTGCCGACCCGGTATTCATAAGCCTCCGGCCAGCCGTCGCGCCCCTCGCGGATGCTCACCCGGTCCGGCCGCAGGAGATGCAGTTCGCGCAGTTCCTCGTTGACGCTGACCGCCTCGACATAGGCATTGCCCGAAAGCAGCAGGTGCCCATAGAGCGTCTCCAGGAAATCAACCCCGGCCATCCGGGCATTCGGCCGCGACAGAAGCAGAAGCGCCGGGTGGTCGCTGCGCTCCTCCACGCCCTCGTAGAGCAGCAGCGGCACCGAGGCGGCCGCCTCCGAAATCAGCCGGACCGCCCGGTGCGCCACCGGGTTCCTCATGAAACCCTCGCGGGCAAGTGCCGCATAGGAACGCCCCGTCCAGTGCGCCCGCCCCTCATGGGCAATGGCGATGAAACCTGAAGCGCCCTTGGTTTCGCGCACGCCGTCCTGTCCCGCCGGGCGACGCCACGGCAGACGAAATGGGTTCTTCATAATGTCCTCGCATGCACCGGTGCGGTCTGAAATCGAAGATGTCCTTTCAGCGGCTTGCCCCTCACCCTAGCCCTCTCCCCGCAGGCGGGGAGAGGGGATGACAGAGTTTGCCGCACCTTCCTTCTCCCCGTTCACGGGGAGAAGGTGGCCGACAGGCCGGATGAGGGGCAACGCAGTGTCATCATATTCGGGGCGCAGAGCTGCGAACCCGCCGACCGCGGCTGACGTCCCGGACGCCAGCCCGAGCGCCGCGAAATACTGTTTGCCGTAGCCCGCCACCAGTTGCGCCTTGTCGCGGCCATTGATGATCCGCCGGGCGCCGCTCCAGTCCTCCCGGGCGGTGGAGAAATAGTCGGCGAGCCGTTTTCCGGTAAAGGCGCCGCCCTGCATGCCCGTGAACAGAATATCGACGGCGACCGCAATATCCATCGCCCGCTCAGGATGACCGACCAGGTCGATCCCCGTCACAGTCGTCATCTTTTCGTAGTTGGCCTTGTGCGTCAGCTGCACCAGCCCGCGCCCCAGCCAGCTCCTGCCTTCGCCGTCACGCCGCCAATAGGGCACGGAGACGGACGGCAGCCTGCCCCGGCGAAAAGCCGCGTCCAGCACGGCGATCGCCCGGTCGTCGCTTGCCGCAAACGTCTCGCGCACCGGCTGCATCGTCCGGCCCGTCTCGTGATGCGCGGTCGCCAGCATATAGGCAAGCCAGCGCCGGTCAGCGGGAGCGGGCATCAGGTCCCAACGATCGAGAATCGCGCTCAGCCCCTCGACTTGGGGCCGCCGCAGAGTGCCATCGAAAAGCGATGACCGTATTGTCTTGAAGAATACTGTCCGATCAAACGGCATTTGCCCTCCGCCTCATTAATCACACTTGAAAAAAGTCGTGAGTCTAAATCGATTTAACTAATTTAAATCGTTTAAACTGTTTAATGCTCTGATTTACTTTGTCTTTGGGATGTGAAATTTGAGGACAGCAATATGACATTGCCCTTTCATTCGAGGAGGATCGCATGAACGCCGAGAGCAAGATTAAAGCGGACGCCACCCGCTCGACGATACCGCAGCACATCCTCGACCGGTTCGAGAGCGCATGGCAGCAGATGCGCCTCAACGCCTCGTCCGCCGCAAAGCCGAACGACGGCATCGACGACAAACGCTGATCATCCCATCCTGATTTTTCCACCGGCACCGCCCCCGTGTCCCGGAACCTTCCGGCACCGCCAGCGTTACCGGTGGCTGCAACGCCCAATGACTGCAGAACAAAAGAGAGGATCGCCCATGCCGGCCCAGCAGATCTCCCAGGCCCAGTTCGAACGCCTCGAAAGCGAGTGGCGCCAGATGCGCGAAACTGCTTCGGCCGCGCCCAAACCGTCGGCCTCCACACCGCGCAAATAACCGCGCCCGTCCACCCTCCCCTTGAGGGGGAGGGTCGGAGCGGAGCTCCGGGGTGGGGTGACTTTCCGCGACACGCAATGGATCACCCCCACCCGCGACTTCGTCGCGACCTCCCCCCTCAAGGGGGAGGTAGATCATATCCCCCTGACCCGCGGCTCGCCGCCGCCTTCCAGCATCAGCGCCGTCAGCGCCCAGACCAACGCATCGAGCCGGTCCGGCGACCGGCCTGACGACAATCCGTCCGGCCCGAAGTCGCACATCTGGTCCTCGAGCGCCGGAAACGATCCGGCATGCACCACCCGTCCCTGCTCGTAGAGGGCTGCGACCGGCTCCGCCCGCAGCCATTTTCCGCGCGAGGCCCTGACTGATGCCACCGGCAGCTGCGCATCGATGCCCTTCAGCACCGCCTGCACCATGTCGCCGCCCTGGTTGACCTCGGCGACGATCCGATCGGCGTCAAACCGCCTGTAGGCCTTGGCCACAGCGCCCGCCCAACCGGCGGGACTCGCACCTTCCACCGAACAGTCGGCCAGCACGACGCCGCGCCCGGCCCGGTCGAGGCCGGCCACAATGATACCACAACAGGATTCCCGGCCTGCACCCGCCGGCGGATCGACTGCCACGACGATGCGACCGAGCGGCCCGGTATCGCGCAATTTCAACGCCTCGATCGCCGCCCGCGACCAGAGCGCATCCTCGCGATCCTCGATCATCTCGCCGTCGAGTTCCTGGCGCCCGAGCCGCGTGCCGCCATAGCGGCCGGCCATCGCGGAAAGAAATCCCGGCGCAAGGTGCTTGGCGTTGTCGCTCGTGCGGATCCGCCGCGTCACGGTGCCGGCACCGGTCATCAGCGCCTTCAGGGCCGGCACCGGCCGCGGCGTCGTCGTCACCAACGCCCGCGGATCGTTGCCGAGCCTCAGCGCAAACTGCAGCATGTCGAAGGTTTCCTGCGCGTGTTTCCATTTGCCCAGTTCGTCGCACCAGGCATAGTCGAATTGCGGCCCGCGCAGGCTTTCCGGATCCTCGGAGGAAAAGATCTGTGCCACCGTCCCGTTCGGCCAAACCAGCCGCCGGCGCGACACCTCGAACTCCGGCCGGTTCACTCTCGCGATCCGGCAGATGCCGGAAACACCGTCTATCATCACCTCGCGCGCATCGCCCAGCGTCTCGGCCACCAGCGCAATCCGCAATCCCGGCCGCGCGCCCTTGCCCGCCGCCAGTGCCTGCACCCATTCCGCACCCGCCCGCGTCTTGCCCGACCCGCGCCCGCCCATCAGAAGCCAGACCCGCCAGTCGCCGGGTGGCGGCTTCTGTTCGGAACGCCAGCTGTTGCTCCAGGTGCCGAGCAGACGATGGATATTTGCAGCGTCGGCGATCGTAAAAGTTCCTGTCGCTTCCGCGTGCCCCGTTGATGGGGTCGCCTCTTGGGGAGGATGTCCGCTGGTCAAGGGCGGCTCACCCGTGACGGCTGCCGATCGCATTGTTTTCCCATCGTGATCGGCCACTGCACCGCTTACCGGCTCGTCGCTTTCACTATTGGGTGCCGCATCGGCAGCATTCCCCCCGAAATTCGCCCCGGCAGGAGTCGGCTGTTGATCATCTCGCAGCAGCTTACCATTCAAACGCTCCAGCAAGCGTTCGGTCGTGCTATGCGCCTCGAGCACCCAGCCCATTCCCGTATCGCGAAATGCTTCGATCTCGTCCTTCTTTCCGGTCAACGTCTTTGCCCGCTTCCGCTCACGACGGTCCACTGGATCGGGCGTCGCCGATAGCTCGCTCGGCAAGCGAACGCTCTGCCTCAGCGCATTCAGTTGCTGCTTCTCTCGCTCGCTGTTGTTCGCGTTCACGGGCAATGTCCTGTGCTCGGCTTTCAATTCGTGCGTCGAATTCGGCCTGAAGCCTTTCGTAGCCAGCCTCGTCAAAATCCTGCTCAGCCATCATCTGCCGGTCATGGGCAATCGTCCTCTGCAGGCTGTCGATCTTCTCCAGTGTCCGCACGATCACCGACATCGCCTCGATGCTCGCCTTGGCGTCCGCCTGGATCGCCTTACGGTCGATTTCCTCGCCCGCCTCCGCCGCCTTCTCGTCGGCCAGTTGCCTTAGCCGCTGGAACTGCTGCATCTGCTCGCGCAATTCCTTGGTCATGCTGTTCAGCATGTCCTGCAGATCGTCCAGCGGCGACACCACTTCCGCCTTGGTCTCGAGGATCACCCGCCGGGCAACGTCCTGAAGCCCGGCATCCGCCTCGCCCGACGGTCGCCCGTCATAAACCGGCGCCTTCGGCCACAGGCCAAAGAGCCCCGGATCGAAATCCAGATCAGACATGACAAGATGATCCTTGAAAGCCGCGTATCGTTACGCCGATGGTGCCAAGCGCCGGAGGCTCACCCTCCCCTTGAGGGGGAGGGTCGGAGCGAAGCTCCGGGGTGGGGTGATCTCTCGAAGAGAGCCAGGGCCGCCTCACCCACACTTTTCCGACTGTGCCATAACCCTATCAAACCACCGTCACGGCGTCAAGGATTATTTTCCTATTAGGATAATTTTCTTAAATTTGCACAATCGGACATCCATGTTACTCTTGCCGCATGAGAACCGAGGACCTCGAAAAGCGGGCTTTGAGCCTGCCGGGCGCGGTTGAAAGCGCCCATTTCGGAAAACGCGATTTCCGCGTTGGCAACCGGATTTTCATGTCCCTGCCGGAAGCCGGCCGCGCCGTCTTCAAGTTCACGCCCCACCAGCAGAAGATGCTTCTCGAAACCGAGCCCGGTGTCTGCGCCGCCGTTCCGGGCGGCTGGGGCGCCAAGGGCTGGACCTCGGTCTGGTTCATGGATGCCGACGAAGACGTCATCGACCACGTCATGGAAACCGCCTGGCGCAACGTCGCACCGAAAACCGAGCCGAAATCCGAACAGCCGGAGGCGTGACTAGCGCTGCTGCGCCGCCCCCACCGTCAGCGGCCACTCCACCAGGTAATCCTCCAGATCCTCGACATCGACGTCATCCTCGGACACCGTGCGCCCGCGCACCGAAATCCCCGCCTGGTGCACCGTTTCCGGATCGCCCGAAACCAGCGGATGCCACCAGTAGAGATCGTGCCCGTCGCGCACCAGCCGGTAGCCGCAGGTCGGCGGCAGCCAGGTAAGCGTCGCCACCTCCTCCGGCGTCAGTTGGATGCAGTCCGGCACCGTTGCCTGCCGGTTCGCATAGTCCTTGCAGCGACAGCTCTCGCCGTCCAGAAGCGTGCAGCCGACATTGGTCCAGGCGATCTCGCCCGTGTCCCAGTCTTCCAGCTTGTTGAGACAACAGAGTCCGCAGCCGTCGCAGAGGCTTTCCCACTCCGCATTGCTCATCTCGGTCAGGCTTTTGGTCTTCCAGAAGGGCTCGGCGCCCATGATCCCGATACTTTCCTGTGTTGGATTTCTGCGACAATTTTACAAAAGATTGCCGGTTTTTTAAGGCTCATTACCGATATCGGCGTAGAATAGAAACCCGCCCCATGCAAATATCGCCCTGGGGAACTGAGCCATCAGGACGCGACCGAGTTGCAGGATCCAATCGAAGACGACAACCCGACCCAGGATAGCGGCGTCCCGCAGGACGACCGCCCGAGGAAGCGCCATATCCTGCTGCGCATCGACAGCTGGATCGATTCGACCGTCTGGAACGCCGGCTTCCGCCTCGGCGTCTGGTGGGAAGACATCACCATCTTCTCCCGCCGCTTTTCCGTGCGCGGCTGGAAGAAGGCGCTGTTCGAGATCCTCGGCGAGGGCATGACGCTTGGCACCGCCGGCTCCGTGCTGATGCTGGCGCTCGCCCTTCCCGCCTTCGAGGAAACCAAGGGAAACTGGCGGGCGCAAAGCGATTTCGCCGTCACCTTTCTTGATCGCTACGGCAACGAGATCGGCCATCGCGGCATCATCCACGAAGACTCCGTCCCGATCGACGAGCTGCCGGACACGCTGATCAAGGCAGTTCTTGCCACCGAGGACCGCCGTTTCTTCGATCACTACGGCATCGACTTCCTCGGCCTGTCGCGCGCCATGACCATCAACGCCCAGGCCGGCGGCGTCGTCCAGGGCGGCTCGACGCTCACCCAGCAGCTGGCGAAAAACCTGTTCCTGTCGAACGAGCGCACCATCGAGCGCAAGATCAAGGAGGCCTTCCTTGCCGTCTGGCTGGAATGCAACCTGTCGAAAAAGGAAATCCTGCGCCTTTATCTCGACCGCGCCTATATGGGCGGCGGCACGTTTGGCGCGGCAGCCGCCTCGCAGTTCTATTTCGGCAAGAACATCACCGATATCAACCTTGCCGAAAGCGCCATGCTTGCCGGCCTGTTCAAGGCGCCCGCCCGCTATGCGCCGCATGTCAACCTGCCGGCTGCGCGCGCCCGCGCCAACGAGGTCCTGACCAACCTCGTGCAGGGCGGCCTGATGACCGAGGGACAGGTGATCGCCGCCCGCCTCAACCCGGCGACCGTCATCGACCGCGCCCAGGTCCGGGCGCCTGATTTCTTCCTCGACTGGGCCTTCGACGAAGTCCAGCGCATCGCCGCCCCCTTTGCCCAGCATTCCCTCATCGTGCGCACGACGATCGACATGGGTCTGCAGCAGGCGGCCGAGGAGTCCGTCGAATCCAGCCTTCGGCAGTATGGCGAGAGCTACAAGGTCAAGCAGGGCGCCATGGTGATGATCGAAAACGGCGGCGCCGTGCGCTCCATGGTCGGCGGCCGGGATTATGGCGAAAGCCAGTTCAACCGCGCCACCAAGGCGCTGCGCCAGCCGGGCTCCTCGTTCAAAGTCTATACCTATACCGCGGCGATGGAAAAAGGCTTCAAGCCGGATTCGGTGATCAGCGACGCGCCTATCACCTGGCGCGGCTGGTCGCCCCAGAACTACGCCCGCAGCTATTCCGGCCGCGTCACCATGCTGACCGCCATCGCCAAGTCGATCAACACCGTGCCGGTGCGGCTTGCCAAGGATGAACTCGGCACCGAGGTCATCGCGGCCACGGCCAAGAAGATGGGTGTCGAAACCCCGCTGCGCACCGACAAGACCATGCCGCTCGGCACCTCGGAAGTCACGGTTCTCGATCAGGCGACGGCCTATGCCGTCTTCCCCGCCGGCGGCCTGCAGGCCCGCCGCCACGGCATCAGCCAGATCCTCAACTACGACGGCGACATCCTCTACGATTTCGGCCGCGACGAACCGCCCGCCAAGCGGGTCGTGAGCGAAGAAGCCAATGCCAGCATGAACTACATGCTGACCCAGATCCCGATCATCGGCACGGCCCGCAAGGCAACGCTCGACAACGGCATCGTCGTGGGCGGCAAGACCGGCACGACGCAAGCCTATCGCGATGCCTGGTTCGTCGGCTTCACCGGCGATTACACCACCGCCGTCTGGTTCGGCAATGACGACTATACCTCGACCAACAACATGACCGGCGGCTCGCTGCCGGCCATGACCTTCAAGCGGTTGATGGACTATGCCGAGCAGGGCATCGAGCACAAGCCCATCCCGGGCATCGAAAATCCGCTGCCCGGCCCCGAAGCCCAGAAGAAGGAGACGGAAGTCGCAGCCAAGACCGAGGACGAGACCGCCCTTCCGCCGCTCGTGCGCCCCCGCTCGCTGTCCTCCGACGTCACCCGCCTGCTGAAGGCAATCGGCGAAAAACTCAACACCGCCCCGCTCCTGAAGGCGCCCGCCGAGCTTCCCGGCAAGGTCGCTGAAATCGACCCGCAATCAACCGGCGAGATCGTGAAAGGACGACGGAATGCGGGGCATTGACATTTGCAGGTCGATCGCGAGCCTTCCGGCTCGTCACCCCCCTCTGTCACTTCGTGACATCTCCCCCACAAGGGGGGAGATTGGCGCGTCCACCTCCCCCTTGAGGGGGGAGGTCGCAGCAAGGCTGCGGGTGGGGGTGATCGTCAGGGACGCACAAAGGGTCACCCCACCCCGTCGCTTCGCGCCGACCCTCCCCCTCGAGGGGAGGGTGGAACTGCAAACAATCTCCCCCCTTGTGGAGAAGATGTCCCCGAGGGACAGAGGGGGGTATCCCGCGGCATTCTCGAAACCATCGTCCCCACCCATCCCCGCCAATCCCCGGTAGTCCCACTTGTTTCGCATCCCCCTTCTCGTCGCCCTTGCCCTGTCCGTCGCCTTCGGCGTCGGCATCGTCTCGACCGTGTCTGCGCTGAAGGCCACCGTCGGTTTCGGGTCGATCGCGCTCGGCCCCTGGGTCGCCTTCCCGGATGCGCAGACGCAAAACACCGACCCTTACGCCAAGGCGCACCGGGCGCGTGCCGGCAAGCTGCTTTATGGCGGAGCCGAGGGCCTGCAGTTCACTGCAACCGTCGACAGTGCCGGGAACAAACTTTCGTCCGACTGTTCCTACGACATAACCGGCGTCACCCCGCCCGCCCGCTTCTGGACCCTCTACGCAACCAATGCCAACGACCAGCCGATGAAAGTCGATCCGGCACTGCCGGCGGCCATCAACGCCTGGACGGTCCTGCGCCAGACGGACAGTTCCTTCCTCATCCATGTGTCGCCGGTCGCAACACCCGACAACTGGCTGGCAATCCGTCGGATCGGCCCTTTCAAGCTGGTACTGACGCTGCTCGACACCCCGACCGCCGGCTCCTCCGGCCTCATCGATCTTGCGATGCCGAAGATCGTCATGACGGGGTGCCCGGATGCGTAGTATTCTCTTTGCCATCCTCATCGGTCTCGTCGGGGCGGCCCTGCTGCACATCGTCATCGTGCTCGCGCTGCCGCAGTTCACCGGCAAGGATGCCTATAGCCGGGTGCTGGGGCTCTACGAGATGGACAGCTTCTTCCCGCTCACCAATGAGCCAGGCCCCACGGGGCTTGCTAATGAGGATCCGTTCCTGCGCGTTGCCGTCTGCGGCTTCTCGGTCGACAGCGCGCCTGCCCGCTTCGTCGCCAAGGGCTCGGTTCCATTCTGGTCGCTGTCGATCTACGATGCCGATTCCAACGAGATTTTCAGCATGAACGACCATACCGCGGTCAACGGCAATCTCGATCTGGTGTTGGCGACACCGATTCAGCTCGTCGATCTCAGAAAGACGCCGCCGGAAAGCCTCGCGCAGTCGATCATGGTCGAAATGCCGGATGAGGAAGGGTACGCCGTTCTTCGGGCACTCGCCCCGTCCGGCAGTTTCGAGGAGCCGGTGCGCAATTTTCTATCGGAATCAAGCTGCGAGCCGTTCCGGCGCTAAAGCCGCCACACAATCAGTCGGGAATATCCGGGTCGGCCTGGTTGGCCGGACAGTCAGGGCTGCTTGCCATGAAATCAGCAGATGGCAGCCGGTTGGCAGGCCGGCCACCCGAAGAGATGCGGCGGGGAACCGGATGCATTAAAAAAATATTCTAATGTTTTTTTGCTTTGTCGGGAACGGGTTCCACCGGGGTTGCGCCCGAATCCAGCCGTTCGTAGCGGATGCCGGTAAACAACAGAACGACGGCGTTGCCCGGGGTGACCGGACCCATCGAGGGTTTTGGCGGGGCTCGCACGAGGCGGTCCTCTATTCTAATGACGTCTGCCATGCTCGTCTCCAAAACGTGGTTGAGACGGATGAACTATCGTACTTATTTCACCCTGCCCGTTCTGCGGGCTGGCGCGTTCCCTGGGCTTCTCCCGGGACATCTGCGCCTTTCTCGTTTGCTCCTTCTTCCGGTCGATCCGGATTTCATGCCATTCCATAAAAGCGGGCCATTGGACTGCGGTTCGCCACCGATTGAGCCATACGATAGTTAATAGCTCCTTAACGGTCAAAACCCCAATCCTAGCGATGGCTACCACTCTTGAAGGTGATTTGCCTTAACCCGATTTGCCCGGAACGGTAGCACCGGACAAAGCCTTCCGCCTTTAACAATCACTTATAGACGAACAACAACGTGCCCTCCGTTCCCAAAGGAACAGCGGATCATCAGCGCCTTGCCAAAAGGCCAATGACGAAGGAGACACCGGCGATTGCGAGCAGGGTCGAGACCGGTTCCTCGCGGATACGATCGCGCAGACGCTCGGTCAGAACTTCGACCTCGGATACCGCTACAGCTTTCGCACTGGTACCGATGGCAGAAACGGATTCCGTCAGCCGGGCAATCTCGGCGCGCAACTCTGCGATCTGGGCATCGAGATCGACCTTGGCGGCGCTCGCTTCGACTTCAGCCTCATTCGGTACGGCTGCGAATTTCTTTTCGACCATTGTCAGGGCTCCTTTTTCAACGCTCCTTCAACGCACCAGAGCGTCATTGGTTCCCCGGTCCTGGCTGCCTGCGAAGCAAATCTCTGCTCCTTCCTTCCCCGCCTGTCCCTTTGTCGCCTATTCCGGAACGAACGGCGGCATTTTCGCGTTTAACTTCACAGTACACGCGCGCCTTTGACCATGTGTCATCTCAAAAAAGACACAAAAACAAAAGTGTAGTGTGCCCACAATGGCGAGACCAAGATTGCGGCCGATGCCGCTCGACAGGGATGGAACACTCATGACGATACGACGAAAATATTCGTTAAAGGCCGCTTTGCTGGGTTTGGCGGGCGCGATCACATTACTTCTGCCGGTGGCGGCTCAAGCTGCCGAGGGTTTCGCCACGGCCAATGTCAACATGCGGTCCGGCCCAAGCACAAACTATCCGGCGGTCACCGTCATTCCCGTGGGCACGTCGGTTGAAATTCACGGCTGCCTCCCCGACCTCCCGTGGTGTGACGTTTCCTTCTATGACGGCCGCGGCTGGGTCGCCGGCCGCTACGTGCAGGCGGTTTATCAGCAGCGCCGCGTCTACCTTGAACCGGACTACTACGACAATCTCGGCATTCCGCTGGTGACGTTCGAAATCGGAAACTATTGGGAGCGCTACTACCGCAACCGCGACTTCTACCGCGATCGTGATCGCTACCGCGACCGCGACTACTACCGTCGTGACCGCGACCGATATACCTCGCGTCCACGCCAAGACTACAACACCTTCGACCGGCCGCGCTACAATAGAGACAACCAGATTATTCTCGAACGCCCGCGGGATCGCGACCGTGACCGGGAACGCATCGAACGCCGCCGCGACGACAATGCGCGCCAGAATCGCTTCGATCAGGAAAATCGGCGCGAGCGGGATCGCGAGCGCATCGAACGGCGCACGCGCGACAGCGATCAGATTCGCATAGATCGCGACAACCGCCGCGAGCGCGTCGAACGACGCAACCGAGACAACGATCAGCGGATCGAACGCCGCGAGCGGAATCGTGAAAGAAACGACGACAACCGCCGCATCCAAAGACGTGACGACAATCCCCGTGACGGTATGGGCGACAACATTCGGCGTCGGCCTTGCGATCGTCCAGGCAACAACAACTGCGAATAAACCTATTGGATGCAGTGCCAATCCAAAAACGGGCGGCTTTCAGGCCGCCCGCTTCCGTTTGGCCAACAGAACGCAACGGCATTTAAAGCATCCACGAAAAGCGCCTTTCCCCAACAAAAGATACACGGTTCGTGTCCGGTAAACGGAATGTTAACCACGTCACCGTACCCTCACATCATCATTCAGCCATGATCGGCGGGTTCGGCATCAGCTGTGCCGATACCAATGTTTTCAGCGCCTTAGCGTCATGACACTGGTGTCGGCCACGACAAAAACCTCTGCATCTTCCGATCTTTGCTGAAATTTCAATACCCTTCGGATGACAGGCACAACGCCAGGTGTCCGAAATCGGGACTGTGGTGTTTTGCGTGCGAGTGGGTGTATCCGTGGCGGACCGGTTTCGTGAGTTGGAAAGGCCGCAAACAGGACGGCTGAAGGACGTCGTCCTCATGGCGACCGTCAGCGGTTTCGAGGGGCTGCGCCATCCGCGCCGGAACGACCTCAAGCAATTTGCCGAACTGTTCGAACCACTCTTCTCGGCATCCAGCGACGAAGCCCGCCGTCACGCCGCAGCTGCGCTTTCCCAATGCCTGCACGTGCCGCGCACCGTCGCCCTCCAGATCGGCAACGCGCCGATTTCGATCGCCGCCATCTTCCTCACCCGCTCGGTAGCGATCGACGACGCCACGCTGTTGCACATCATCCGCTCCAACGGTCCGGCGCATGCCACCGCGATCGCCCGCCGCGACAATCTTTCCGTCCATGTCGTCGATGCCCTCGTCGAGCGCCGCCAGACCGGCAGCGTGGCAGCAACGATCGCATCGCTTGCAGCGCCGGAAGAGGCTTTGCAAGCCCCCCGCTCGCAGGAACCGGACGACGCAAGGTTGCTGCGCGAGGAAAAATTGCGCAGCGAACTCAAGATCCTGGCGCTACGAACAACGCACGACGTTGCCGCCGGCCCGGTCATCGAACCGGCAAATCCATTGCATGAGGCGCTTCTCGTTCGCTTTGCCCGCACCGGCGAGGCCAATCTCTTTGCCGCAAGCCTCGCCGCGGCCCTGTCGGCAAGCGTTGAACTCGGCGAGCGCATCCTTCTCGACGTCTCCGGCCAGCAGCTCGCCATGGCGCTGACGGCACTGGAATTAAAGCCTGCAGACAGCCTTTTCGTGCTCGGATCGCTCTATCCGGATCTCGCCGAACGCTTCGGCGGCACCACCCGCGCCGGCATTCTGCTGTCGTCCCTCACCCCCGAAACGAGCCGCGCACGCATTCAATCCTGGCTTCTGAGCGAGCAGGAGACGGCTCCCGAACACCAATCCTATCTGGCAGAAAACCGCGGCACCGATCCGCGCCAGACCGCTGCACGACAAGTTAAGACTGCAAATACCGTATCCCGCCAAAAACGCAGCTTCGGCCGCGGGCACTAAACCGCCAGATGCCGCATCGCGTTGACGTGTTGCTCTATTGATCTCGCTCAGCCGCGACATCGAACAGGTCGCCGCGCGCGTCCACCTCGATTTCCACCACCCAGCAATCCGGATCAAAACGGATTTCGCGCGCCAGCGCCGCATCGACTGCCTCGCTATCTGCCCCCTCCAGCCGCATCTCGAACAATCGTCCAGGTGTGGGATCATCGAAGAAACTCTGCGGTGCCGGGGCATAGAGTGTCTCTGTGCCAAGGCGCGAGCGCTGCCGGATGAAGATCGCCCCCGCCTCCTCGGCCCCCTTGCGCAGCACGGCCGCATAGCCGCCAAGGTTGAAAACCCGGCGAACAAGGGCAGAGACGAAGATATCGGATTTCAGGCGCATGCTGGCTGATACACCGGGAAGGGTTGCGGAGCAAAGGAAGAACGCGCGTTTAAACCCTGATCGCCAGCCGCAATCCGCCCCAGTGGCGGCCGTTGACGAAGATCGGCGCGGAAATGTCCTTCATCAGCACGAAATTGCCCGCTCCCATGTCGCGGCGGTAGGTCTGCACCAGAAACGGCTCGGTGCTGCGGCCGGCGGCAAGGCCGACACGGTCGTTGAAGATGCGGCGGTTGCGACAGTTGGCGGTGTTCCAGTCGGTGTCTCCCGGCCTTTGCGGCTGGGAGAATTTGCGGTTGTGAGTCGGCAGGTAGCCGTTCTCGTCGACCGCCGCACAGAAGGCGACGCGCTCGTCCGACGTGGCGACCGGTTCCAGGATCGCCGGAAGCACGCGGTCGGTGAACTCGGTAAACCGGGTCGTCATCTGCACCGGAGTGCTGCCCGCAATCTGGCGGTACTGCCGATCAAACAGGGCATCCACGCCGATGGCGCCGGAAGCGACGTTGCGCTCGAACAGTCTGGAAATGGTCGCGGCGACATCGCAGGCCGTGCGAATATAGGGACTGTCTGGTGTTTCGAGGCCGGCGCTGGCCGTCACCTGGATGATCTTTTCCGAGACTGCGACGACTGAATCGACCCGCGCCGAAGCCTTCTGCAGCATCCCGTTCGACGCATGGATTTCTGCCGCGATCCCCGTCAACTGCTCGGCGAAGGCAGCGTATTGCCGGTCGACCGCATCGGTCGTGCCTGCGACCGAGGAGGCGCTGTCGAGGATCGCCGCCATCACCTCTTCCATGCTTGCGAAGGAGCCCTGGATGTCTGCGGCCTTTTCTTTGACGCCTTCGGCAGAAACCGAAGCCTGCTCGCCAGCCACCGTCAGCCGTTCGATGCGGCTGCGCAGGTCCGCGAGCGTCTTTTGAATGGAGGAGGTTGTCTGGGAGGTCTGCAGCGACAAGGCGCGCACTTCGGCCGCAACCACGGCAAAACCCTTGCCGGCCTCGCCTGCTCGCGCCGCCTCGATGGCGGCGTTCAAGGCAAGCAGATTGGTCTGCCGTGCGATGGTGCCAATTTCCGAGGCAAAACTGTCGACATCGGCGAGCGCGCCGGAAAACGAGGCGATTTCGCTGCCTATCTCGCGTGTCGTGGACACCATGTGGTCGATCTCGGCCAGCGAGCCCTGCAGCCGTTTACCCTGCTGGCCGAGCACTGTTCGGGCGCTGGTCGCCGAGGTGTCGGTCTCGCGCAGCGACCGGGCAACTTCGCCGTTGGCGGCGGCGATGGCACGGGCCGTGTCGGTGACGGTGGAAAAGACGCTGACATGGCGGGCGGAAAGGGCGGCCGCATCCTGGATGGCGCCAGCGATATCGACTAGGTCGATACCCAATCCGGCCGCTTCCCGCGCCAGATCAGCAACGACCTGCTTCAGGCCGGATCCCCTTGAATCATTTTCATCGTCGCCGGGCTCCGTTCCCGGATCAGACATGCGCAAAGCCGTAGACATGGTCCGGACCGCCTCCCCATCCGAAAAGTTTATGCAAACAGGGTTAAGGAAGCGGAAACGGGAATTTTGCGGGAAAGGAGCTGCAGAAACGGCGCTTTACAACTCAGAGCGCGCCTATTTCCTTCATCTTCTTCAGCACCTTGGCGCTCGGCTGGCCGGTTTCCGGCAGGCGATAGTGCTTTTCGAAATGGCGGATGGCCGAGCGGGTCTGCTCGCCGGCCACGCCGTCGATCGACACGTCGGTATAGGCGAGATTGGTCAGTCCCTTCTGGATATTCATCACCAGTTCGCTCGAGGCGGGAATATCGACCTTGGGGATGAACTGCGGATCGACCTCCGCATTGCGGATCGCCGCGGCCACCGGGTCGAGTTCGCCCTTGCCGCCCTTGACGTTCTCATAGGGCCGCTGCACCGGCCGGGCGGACGCGAGCGTCTTGCCCCGGGTCCGCTGTCCTTCGGTCGTCTGGCCCTCGGTGGTTTGCCGATCGGTCATCTGCAAGGCGGCATGCAGGGTTTCGCTCGCCGCCCCGGTTTCCGGGCGGCCCGCCTGCTTCTCGAAGCGCAGGATGGCCGCGGATGTCTTCGGTCCGGTCTTGCCGTCCGCCGGACCGTCGTAGAGCCCGCGGCGTGCCAGTTCCTTCTGGATACTGGTGACGAGGTCGGTACCCGCCACGGGTTTCGCCACCGACTGGCTCTGCACCATCTCCGGCGTCGATTCCGCTTCCGGCTTCGGCTGCTCGATACTCGCGACTTCCGTCTGTTTTTCCGTCTCTGCCTGGGCCTCGTCCTCGCGCTGGATGACGAAGGTCGTTACCTTGCGCGGCGTAGCATTGCCCGGCTCTTCGCCGACGCCGAGATCGGCCGATTGCGGGTGCGTGAACGGCAGTCGCGTGCGCAGGAGCGGCGAAGGATGGGCGCCATGCTGATACCACATGGCATTGGCGGCCACGAAGCTGAAGGCGACGACGAAGGCGGCCGAACCGCCGAAGGCGCGGGGGTTGCGCGCCACCAGCCGGCCGGCGAGAGACAGGCCGCGCATCGCCAGGCCAAGGGTCGCGAGCCCCGGGCCGCGCTGCGCTTTCCTTTTCTTCTCAGGCTGTTTTCGCTTGCGAGCCGTCATGACCAGCGCTCCCGTTCAATCCGTCGGCATCCGTTCCGCCCGTCTCCGGATGTGCCTCACCGTTACCTCTCTCCCGTGTACGCTCCTTCAGGCGCGGCGGAAACTCCACCATTGTCTGTTCCACAGTCTCTTCATCATCCGCGGCCCGGATACCCGAGCCGTCGAGCGGGATTGTGACGGTGATGACCGTTCCGTCGCCGGGACGGCTGCGCATGTCGAACTGGCCGCCATGCAGCGCCACCAGCCCCTTGACCAGCGACAGGCCAAGGCCGGTGCCTTCATATTTGCGAGTATAGTCGTTCTGGATCTGCACGAAAGGCTGGCCGAGCATGGTCAGCTTGTCCTCGGCAATGCCGATGCCGGTATCGCTGACGATCAGGTTGAGATCGCTGCCGGACAGCTCGGCGTCGATGGTGACGAGACCGCCGCGATCGGTGAACTTGATGGCATTGCCGACCAGGTTGATCAGGATCTGCTGGATCGCGCGCTGGTCTGCGTTGACTTCGCCAACCGTGCGCATGATCCGGCTGATGAGCTGCACGCCCTTTTCGCGCGCCTGCAGGTCGAGCATGGCTTCGCAGGCATTGACGACATCGGCGACCCGGAACGGCTCCGGCATCAGCTCGTAGCGGCCGGCCTCGATCTTGCTCATGTCGAGCATGGTGTTGACGACGGAAAGCAGATGCGCGCCCGACTGGTTGATCAGCGAGACATATTCGCGCTGGCGGTCGTTTTCGAGCTTGCCGAAATATTCGCCGGAGAGAATGTCGGAGAAGCCGAGAATGGCGTTGAGCGGCGTGCGCAGCTCATGGCTGACAGCTGCCAGGAACCGGGTCTTGGCATCATTGGCGGTCTCGGCGAGCCTGGTCTTCTGCACGGCCTCGGCGCGCAGGCGCGCCTCTTCCGAGACGTCGTGCGACTGGACGAGGATGGAGGAAAGCTGATCATCGGCTTCGCCGAGCGCCGTCATCTCGCAGCGCATATGGACGAACTGCTCGCCCTCGGCAAAGACGTTCGGGCGCTCCAGGCGGATGTCGATGGTCGCCTTGCGGTTTCCCTGCCGCAGCGCGTCGATCGCCTGAAGGAAGAGGATACGATCCGAAACATGGATCTGATCGATAAAGCCGCGGCCGGCCGGATTGCGCATCCAGGCGAGATAGGCCTCAGCATCGCGGCCGTGGATGGCGGTCACCGAGCCCCTGACATCATGGATCGTCACCAGGCCGGCGAAACAATCATAGTGCCGCCCGGCGCTCTCCACCGGAGGCAACTGCGCGGCAGCGGCAGGCAGGGCAACAGTTTTCTTGCGCATATAGGCAATGCCACCGACAGCCGCCATCAGGGCGGTGGCGCCGACGAGGGCTGCCCCAACAGGCAGAGCGAGCGAGACGGGAAGTGCTGTCGAAAGAGCGAGAGGCACCGTCGGGAATGCAACGAGGGCAGTCGCAGCAACAGTGCGCAGCACGGCGAACTCGCGGCTGACCTCCGGCTCGCCCGCCACCGGGCGGGGCAGCCAAAGGCGTGCGGCGTCGTCCACGCGGGACGCCATCCTGCCAGCAATGTTACGCAATACGCTCAACGTTCAGCCCTGTACGCTCGTTCTTTTTTCGGATCCCGTCATGGTTCCGTTCTTATGCGAGGCTGTCGGTCCGGGGCCAGAATCGGCTGTGTCGAAGGAGCAGTTCGCAGCTCTGAATTTCGCACCGGCGGCTTAATGAAAGGATAAATCAAATTGCCACAAAACCCGCGGAACGGCCGGAAAATCCCATTCCGGGACAAATCGCGGCGGCTTTGTCTTTTGTGGTTAATGGGGTGTAAGCAACGGATTTTAGGCGCTTTTCCCGAAAATGTTAATCTTTGTGGCAGCCTCGTTCGCCGCCACCTCCCGCGTTTGCTGGCCTGCCGGATGCCCGCCTGCCTTGAACCTTAACGACGGTCGTTAAAATGCCCGTCAAATGCCGTTCAAATGCCGATAGCTACAATTTTACGAAAAGACAGTGCAAATGCGATCGGTTTTGGCAAAGGCATGTTCCGAATCCCCGCCTAAGGTGTGATGACAAGGCGCCAGAAAGCAGAATCGGCGAAGACCGTGAGCCGGCGCCGGACCAAAGGATGGGCAAGACGATGTGGTTTCTGATCAAGGGAACATTCTGGTTTTCGCTGGTACTGGTGCTCCTGCCGTTCCTCGATCCGTCGAGCAGCACGACGCTTGACAGGGGCCCGAAGGTCGATGTCGGCGAGACAGTATCTGCTGCGTCCGAGGCCTTCGGCTATATCAGCGCTCTCTGCGTCGAGAAGCCGGATGTCTGCGTCAAGGGCGCCGAAACCTTCGTGGCGCTTGGCCACCGGGCCCGCGAAGGCGCCAAGATCGCCTATCTCTTCCTCGACCAGCAATTCGCCGAGCCGAGCGATGCCGTCACGACCGGCACTATCGCCACAGCGGATCAGGCTGCCGCTGTCGCAACCGCGGAACCTGCCGCCGTTGAGGCTGAACCCATGTTCAACAAGGTGCCAGTCCCGGAAAAGCGCATCGAGCCGAAGGCGCATTAAGGCGGCCGATACTCCTGATGCCTCTGCCGTCGGGAGCGCCCATTCCTTACGGCTTTTCGCTATTCTCATTTCGCCCGGATATCACGCCAATCCGGACCCGAAACAGGATGTTTTCCGAAAACCGCTTCACACCTTTCCGCATCGCGCCTATATGAACGGCATGGACCAGATGAACACATCGCCGATCACGCCGCTTGCCGAAATCATCGACAATTGCTCCTACTTGGACGATTGGCAGGATCGCATGAGCTATGTCATCGAACTTGGTCGCAAGCTGCCGGAGATGCCCGAGGGAAAGCGCACGGCCGAGACCAAGGTGCAGGGCTGCGCCAGCCAGGTCTGGCTGGTCACCCATGCCAGGGACGCCGGCGCCGATCCGATCCTGACCTTCGAAGGCGAATCGGACGCGCATATCGTGCGCGGCCTCGTCGCCATCGTTCTCTCGATCTTTTCCGGCAAACCTGCCTCGGATATCCTCAAGATCGACGCGCTCGACCTGTTCGACCGGATGGGCCTGATCGAATATCTGACGGCCCAGCGCGCCAACGGCCTGCGCTCCATGGTCAAGCGCATCAAGGAAGAGGCTGCCCGGCAACTGGCGGCATGATCCCGGTTCCGAGACTGCTGCCATCCGGCCGGTAGCCTTCCCCTCCCCAGGCATGGTTCTGCCGTGCTGCCGCACGCGGCGGCGCATAGTGGCGGGCAAGCGCCATCAGCGCGGTGCGCAGCATCAGCTTGGCCGAGCGCGCCGGCCATTGCCGCTCCCGCTCAACGATCTCGAGCCCCTTCTGGAAGCAGCAGACATCGAGTGCGACGCCGCAGAGTTCCGGCCCGATCGCCTCCATTGCCCTGGCGACGCGCTGTCGCGCCGCCAGTGCCGTGTCGCAGAGATCGGCGATGCCGCCGGCCCCGGCCTTCGTCTTGGAGGACAGTCGCGGCTCGTAGGCCATGGTCAGCCGCGGCTGCAGCTGCGCCCGGGTGAAATCCGCATGCAGCCGCTCGCCGGCCGCAATCGCCTCCGGTGGCAGAAACATCTGGCCGGACCTTTCCTTCAGGCGGGCGATGGCGCCGAGCGGTGATTCCAGCGGGTTGACCCGGACAGCCTGACGGACGCCATCCACGGAAACGGTCCGGCTTTCGCCGTCGCGGTGCTGTTCCTGAAAGGCCTCTTCCGGCGCAAGCAGCGCCCGCCGCAGAAAGGCCGGCGCCTCGGCCGTTGCATTGACGCGGCCGTTCTTGCGGACGACGAGGCCGAGCGAGCAGGCCACTTCCAGCACGTCGCGCAGGAAGGGTCTGGACGGCCGGTCGGCGGCAGCGTGCAGGATCACGCCGCCTTCCACCTGTTCCACCGTAACCGGCGCGCGGCTTGAGACATAGCGAACGAGACGAACGACATCCTTTGAGGCAACGGCCCCGGCCTTCGCGGCCATACCGTTATTCATGCGCACGTCCCCCCGGCGCCCCGAAGACGGAGGTGACGACGCGTTCCAGCGAAGCGACGAAATCGTCGAAGGCCGGATCATCGCGGCGATCCTCGACGACGTTGCAGGCGTGGCTGACGGTCGTGCGGTCGCGGCCAAAGGACAGGCCGATATCGGTCAGCGAAATCTGCAGCACGACATGACAGACATACATGGAGATCTGCCGGACATGGCAGCTCGTGCGCCGGCGGTCGCGCCTGAGCGGCACCCGTTCGCCAACCAGCATCACCATTTCCGCCGTCACCTGGCGCACGACGCGGCAGCGCAGGTGGGCCGCCACCGGCAGGACCGGTCCCCAGGGCGCAATACTGACGGTGTCGCCGGAGGGCGGGCAAGCCGCCTTGGCTTCCGGGCTGCGTGAAAGAATGGCGGGTCGTCTTGCTGGCGGTGGACGGTGGCAGGATCGGCTGAGAGGCATGAATGTCACTCCTTAAAATAGGAATTAATTCATACACCCTAGTGTGATTGCGGGGATGAATGGAACCTCCACTCTACAACCATCCGTTGTTTTTCCGTCATTTTTTCGGATTTTCGTTAAGAAAATAGGTATATTTTCCTCTACCCCTAAATTCCACCGCACATGCAGGCAGCAAAAAGCCGGCCCGATCATACCGGGCCGGCCTCATCTTGTGGCCGGGACATCAGCCCGACATTGGTTTCGCTACCTGTTACTTGGTCCGGCGCTTGCGGCGCTGGCCGAGGCCCATTTCCTTGGCGAGGCGCGAACGCGCTTCGGCATAGGCCGGCGCAACCATCGGATAGTCGGTCGGCAGGTCCCATTTTTCGCGGTAGTCTTCCGGCGACAGCGAGTGATGTGTCATCAGGTGGCGCTTCAGCGACTTGAAGGTGCCGCCGCATTCCAAACAGGTAATCTGGTCGTCCTGAACCGACTTGCGCACGGAAACGGCCGGCTTCGGCTTTTCGACGGCGACAGCGACCGGGGCCGGGCTGCTCGTATTGTTCAATGCGGCGTGAACATCACCGATCAGCGTCGACAGTTCGGCGACCGGAACGACATGATTGCTGACATAGGCTGCAACGATCTCGGCGGTGAGTTCAACCAACAGATCGTGGCCAGAGCCAAGCGGTAGATCCGTCATACTTTCTTTCTCCTATCGGAATTTCATCAAACATGCCCGCGACGGGCTTGTCGCGAACACAACCCAAACATGTTGAGAAAATGTCCGAAAACCGCGGTCTTGCGGCGAGGCTGCGATGTTTCGCTTGCGCCACGACCGAAAAACCACGACAAACCTTCATAATACTCCAAATTCCGGGGTTGGAATCCGTTACCAAAGCGCCGGGGGAAACGGCACCTCAAAGCAACAAACAACATTCACAACCCACAATGGAATTTCAGAACGAAGTAATATGGAAATGGACACTTTGCCTTTACTCGAATAACACTGTTCGAAGAAAAGTCCAATAATAATTTATGCGAGTTTTCGCCTATTGATCTTGAAATGCGCGGCGAACCGCGACGCCGCCGGAAACATTACGATACATCATAAAACCCAAGCTCTGGTGCTCAAGGCCGCTAGCGATATTTTACTTGCCGTGGGCCTGACCATTCTATGATCTCAGCCGTTGCCGGACTTCTGCTTTGACTGCGGCAGCTGGTCGATGACGGAGAGCGACGTCAGCCTATAGCCGGCCTGATGGGCCGCCTTGGCCAGAAGATGGGCTGATATCGGCGCGGTCAGAACGAAGAAGAAAAAGCCGGCAAGCGCCCTCAGCAGAATGGAGATGTCGAGCGCGTGAACCCCGGCGGCCAGAAGCAGCAGCCCGGAGCCAACGGTTCCCGCTTTCGAGGCCGCATGCATGCGCGTATAGAGATCCGGGAAGCGCAAGATGCCAAGCGCTGCGAGCAGGCTGAAGGTCGATCCGGTCACCAGCAGGATGCTGACGATGATCGCCATGAGCATATCGGGTTCGCTGGTCATCGCCGCCCTCCCCTGTTTTTCCGCTGCGCGGCCTTTGCCTGCCTTACGCGCTTCGGCAACGGCTCGGACTGCCGAGACGCCTGCCGGGGGGCCTCGTCCGCTTCCGGCGACAGGCCGCGTGCCAGGATGAAGCGGGCAAAGGCGACGGTTGCGAGAAAACCGACGAGGCTGAGCGCAATCGCGATGTCGATATAGAGATTGAAGCCGCTGCGGATGGCGATGACAGCGATGAAGCCAACGGCGATGGCGACCAGCATGTCGAGCCCGAGCACACGGTCCGGCAGCGTGGGACCGCGCACGATCCGCGCAACCGTCAGCAACAGCCCGAGCGACAGGACAACAAGCGCAAAGGTCGTCGAAAAGGTGAGGATGGTGGACGCACTCATAGCGGAAACGCCTCCCGGATGCGGCGCTCGAAGCCTGTGGAGATCGCCCGCTTCTCGGCCGCCGGATCATGGCAATCGAGCGCATGCACATAGAGCGTCTTTTTGTCCTCCGACACGTCGACCGACAGGGTGCCGGGAGTGAGCGTGATCAGATTGGCAAGAAGGGTGATTTCGAAATCCCGAGTCAGCGTCAGCGGAAAGGCAAAGATGCCGGGCCGAAGCCGCATGTCCCGCCGCAGCACCATGATGGCGACCTTGATCGCCGACAGCGACAGCTCCCTGAAGAACAGGCCTGCGAGAAGCAGCAGCTTCAACGGCCGCACGCTGTCGAACGCGGCCGGCAGATGGGAGCGCACCAGAGCCAGCGACAGCGCGCCAAGCACAAAGCCCAGAACGAGATTGTGCGGCGTGAAGCTGCCGGTAATAGTCGCCCAGATAAGGGTCAGAAGCAGATCGGCGATGATGAACGTCATGGCGCGCTCCCGGCCGGAAAGACGGAATGGAGATAGGCCGACGGGTCGTTGAGCGTCAAGGCGGCGTTCTGGACGAGGCCGAGCAGCGTTTCGGGAAACAGCCCGATCAGGACGCTCAGCGCCGTCAGCACGAGAAGCGGCAACAGCACCACTGCCGGCAATGCCCAGTCGTCGAGCGCCGCGCCCTCGCCCGCCGGGCGCCAATAGGCGAAAAGAAACAGCCGGCCGGTGGCGATCATCGTCAGGAAGCCGGTGAGAAGCAGTGCCGCGGCCAGCCACCAGGCGCCGATGTCGAGCGCCGCCTTGACCAGCATCACCTTCGGCCAGAAGCCGGAAAAGGGCGGCAGGCCGGAAACCGCAAAGAACAGCATCAGCGACAGCGCCGCAAACAGCGCATGGCGGCGATAGAGCCCGCCGAGCAGGCCGAGCGAAAAGCCGCCACCCAGGCGCGCGGCAATTCCGGCGGCGAGATAGAGCGCCGTCATCACCAGGATGGAATGCAGCGCATAGAAGATCGCCCCGCCGATGCCGCCCGGCCCGCCTATGGCGATGCCTGCAAGCATGGCGCCGATGCCGGAAATGACGAGATAGCCGAGAAGCCGCCGCGTATCGGTCTGCGCCAGTGCGCCAAGCGCGCCGGTGATCATCGTCAGGGCGCCGACGACGGCGATGACGAGGCTGAGTTCTTCCCGCTCGACCGGAAACAGCATGACGTCGATGCGGATCAGCGCGTAGATGCCGACCTTGGTGAGCAGCCCGGCAAACAGCGCCGACACGACGATGCGCGGCGTATGATAGGAAGCGGGCAGCCAGAAATTCACCGGGAAGGCAGCCGCCTTCATACAGAAGGCAAAGGTGAACAGCGCGATCAGCGTCACCAGCGGCGCCGTCGCTTGCAGGCCGTCGGCTTTGCGAGCGATGTCGGCCATGTTGAGCGTGCCGAAGATGCCGTAGAGATAGCCGGTGGCGATCAGGAACAGGGTCGTGGCGACGAGGTTGAGGAAGCCGTATTTCACCGCCCCGTCGATCTGCCCGCGCTCCGAACCGAGCACCAGCAGCCCGAAGGAGGAGATCAACAGCACCTCGAACCAGACATAGAGATTGAAGACGTCGCCGGTCAGGAACGCGCCGCTGACGCCGGCCATCAGGAGCATCAGGAACGGATAGAAACCGTAGCGCCGGCCGCTGTCGTTGATATCGGCGACGGCCGCGACGGCGCCGGCAAGAGCCGCCACCGCTGCCGTCAGGGCAAACAGTGCGCCGGCCAGATCGACCGTGAAGGCGATGCCGAACGGCGGCAGCCAGCGGCCCATGACCATGGTCACCGGACCGTCTTGCGCGACATGCCAGAGAAGGGCCGCGTCGAGACCGACCAGGACGCCGAGTGCTGCAATCGCGATCAGCGGCTGCAGGCCGGTGCGCGGCCGCACCATCATCAGGATGGCGCCGATGGCGATGCACCACGCGACGGGCAGGATCACCAGCCAGTCGAGCACTGCCACCGGCTCGAGAACCAGTGCTGCGGACAGATCGGCGGGGGTCGAGGGAGCGGCCATGGTCGCGTCAATATCCCAGCGGCGGCAGCGCGGTCTCGTCCGGCTCGGCCACCCGCATGTCATCGGTATTGTCGGTTTTCAACGTGCTGTAGGCCCGCCAGGAGAGCACCAGCAGGAAGGCGAAGAACGAGAAGGAAATGACGATCGCCGTCAGGATCAGCGCCTGCGGCAGCGGATTGGCGACCGGCCCCACCGGCACGTCGAGACCCGCGCCGATCACCGGCGGCACGTCGCGCGTGATCCGGCCGCTGGTGAAGATCAGAAGGTTGACGGCATTGCCGAGAATGGCGACGCCGAGCAGCATCCGAATGATGAATTTCGACATCAGTAGATAGATGGCGATGGTCAGGAAGATGCCGGTCAAGACAGCGAAAACGGGTTCCATCAATCCTCTCCCCTTTCCTCGAGCGAGAGCGCGATGGAGGTAACAGCGCCGACGACGACCAGATAGACGCCGATATCGAAGGTCATGACGCTCGACAGCGGAATCTCGGTACCGAGAACCACCGGATAGACCCACAATCCCGTCATGAACGGCACATGGAAGACCATCGACAACAGGCCGGACAGGGTCGCAAGCAAAAGCCCGGCACCGGCGATTGCCAGCGGATGAAAGACGATCGCCCGGCGCACGGTCTCGACGCCGAAGGCGATGCCGTAGATCGACAAGGCTGCAACGGCGATGAGCCCGCCGATGAAGCCGCCGCCCGGCTCGTTATGGCCGCGCAGCAGGACGAAGATGGAAAACAGTACCATCGTGGCGACGATCACCGGGGCGACGGTGCGGAAGATCAGCGATTTCACCGGCCCTCCTCCGCATCGGGATCATTGTCGGCAATCCGCCGGAGCGATCCTGCCCGAAGCCGCACGAGCGACAGGATCGCCAGGCCCGCGATCATCACCACGGCGATCTCGCCCAGCGTATCGGTGCCGCGGAAGTCGACGATGATGACGTTGACGACATTAGCGCCGTGGGCGATGGTTTTCGAATACTGGTTGAAGAAATCGCTGAGCGCCGTGTTGAACGGCGCCTCCGTTACCTTCAGCAAAAGCAGCGTCGCCCCGAGACCGCAGGCAAGCGCGATTGCCCCGTCCGGCAGGGTCTGGCGCAGCGGCCGGTGGTCGGAGGGCGAAAGCCTCAGCCGCGTCATGACAAGCGCCAGGATGACGACGGCGAGCGTCTCGATCATGAACTGGGTGAAGGCAAGATCCGGCGCGCCGTAGAGCAGGAAGATCACTGCGACCGAGAAGCCCTGGATGCCGAGCGAGACGATCGCCGTCAGCCGGTCCCTCGCGAGGACCACCGCGACAAGTCCGATCACCGCGATCGCCATGATGGCGAGTTCATGGAACGGGATGTGCTGCGGGAAGATCGGCGGCCGCGCCAGTTCGCCGTAAATAAACGGCGGCACGAGCAGCACGATGGCGAGCAGCGCGAAAGTCGCCGTCATGTAGGTGTCGAGCCTGCCGTTTTGCAGGCGGCGGGTGACCACGACCGATAGGCGGATGAGACCGCGCATCGCCTGATCGAAGCCGTGATCCGGCCCCCAGCCGATATCGGCGAGAACGGCGGCGACGCCGGCGCGCAGACGCGCGAGACCGAGGTAGAGACCGATCCCCAGCAGGACAGTCAGCACCGACAGCGCCAGCGGCACGCCGACATGCGGGGCAAGCGATATGCTGACGTTCCTCGCTTCGCCGGCGATCGCCGACGCCATCGGCGAGGAAATGAGCGCATGGACGGTGCCGGATAGCAACGCGGCGGCAAGACCCGCGAGCGCCAGAACAGCCGGGCCGAGCCAGAGCAGAACCGGCGCCTCATGCGCCGGCTTCGGCGTCTCGACACGCTCGCCGATGAACGGCTTCAGCGCCACGGCAAAGGCGACGGCGAACATCAGGGCATTGCCGGTCACGACGAGGACGGCAAAGGTGATCGAGCGCCGGTCGAAGGCGGACAGCGCCGTATAGATCTCCTCCTTCGCGAGAAAACCGAAGAACGGCGGCAGGCCGCCCATGGAGATTGCGGCAGCCATGGCGATGGCAAAGGTGAGCGGCATGGCCGAGCCTAGCCCACCGAGCCGCGTGACGTCGCGTGTTCCGGCTTCATGATCGAGGATGCCCGCCACCATGAACAGCGCGCCCTTGAACAGCGAATGCGCGACGAGGTAGAGCGCCGCCGCCTCGATCGCATAGGGGGCGCCGAGGCCGGTCAGGAGCACCAGAAGACCGAGCGACGATATCGTCGTATAGGCGAGCATCAGCTTCAGATCGGTCTGGCGAACCGCCAGCAGCGCGCCGATGACGAGGGTTGCAGCGCCAAACAGCGGCAGGATGATCTGCCACTCCTGCGTTCCGCCGAGCACCGGGTTGAGCCGCATCAATAGATAGACGCCGGCCTTCACCATGGTTGCGGAATGCAGATAGGCCGAGACCGGCGTCGGCGCCTCCATGGCGTTCGGCAGCCAGAAATGGAAGGGGAACTGCGCCGATTTGGTGAAGGCTCCACCAAGCACCAGGATCAGGGCCGCAAGATAGAATGGGCTTGCCTTGACCTCGGGGCCAAAGGAGAGGAGCAGCGAAAACTGGGTGATGCCGGAAACATTCCACAAGATGATCAGGCCTGCGAGCAGGAACAGCCCGCCGCCGCCGGTGACCACCAGCGCCTGCAGCGCCGCCCGGCGCGCAGCCTCGCGCTCGTGATCGAAACCGATCAGGAGAAACGAGGTGATCGAGGTCAGCTCCCAGAAGACGAACAGCATCAGGAAGCTGTCGGAGGCGACCAGCCCGAGCATCGAGCCCATGAACATCATGAGGAACGAGAAGAACCGGCCCTGATGCGGATGACCCTTCAGGTAGCCGCCGGAATAAAGCACGATCAGCGCACCGATACCGGAAATCAACAGGATGAAGGTGAGCGACAGGCCGTCGATCAACCAGTAGAAACTGACATTGAAGGACGGCACCCAGATATAACCGCCGGTCACCACTTCGCCGCGGGCGATCTCCGCCGAGAAACCGGCAAAATGCAGAAACACCGCGATCGGAAAAAGCGCCAGCACCCAGGCGGCGTTGTGGCCGAAAAACCGGGTCAGCAGCGGTGCAACCGCCGCACCGAGAAACGGAAGGCAAAGGGCCAGAAATGTCAGATCGGTGACATTCATGGGTCGGATCGTTCCTTTCTGGCGTTCGGCGGCAGAAAAAGCAGGCGAAGACGGACGCCAGGGGCGACACGCTTCGGGATAAGGCAAGCCATGAACAAACTCAAGGTTACGGCAGGATATACAGACACACGCCCGTTCGCCGCGAACTCCATGGCTGTCACGGCATGTCATCGCGTGCAGAAGACGATTGCCGGAACGGCGGAGCCTTCCTATATCTGTGCAGAAAAATCGAGGAGAGACCGATGAGCGACATCAGCACCTTGAAAGTGATGAAGACCGATGCGGAATGGCGGGCGCAACTGACGCCGGATCAGTACCGCATCACCCGCCAGCACGGCACAGAACGCGCCTTCTCGAGCCCGGATTTCGATTTGAGCAAGAAAGGCGTCTATCACTGTGTCTGCTGCAACCGGCCGCTCTATCGCTCGCAAGCGAAATTCAACTCCGGCACCGGCTGGCCGAGCTTCTACGAACCGATCTCCCATGATGCCGTGACGAAACATCACGATACGTCCTACGGCATGAGCCGCACGGAAATCCGCTGCTCCGACTGCGACGCTCATCTCGGCCACGTCTTTCCCGACGGTCCGCCGCCAACCGGCCTGCGCTACTGCATGAACGGCGTCGCACTGACATTCGAGCCGGAATGAGGTTTCGAGCGTCCGCCGCGCTCAAGCTGCTGACCACCCCTGTAAAACGACGGTTTACGGAAACGGACATCCCATTTTCCGTCATCCTCGCCCTTGTGGCGGGGATCCAGCGACCCGACGTCCGTCGGGTCAAAAGACTTTTCAGCCCAAGGACTTGGCCTGGCTGGATTCCTGTGACAAGCACAGGAATGACGGAGGTTGTGGCTGTCGCTTAGTTTCCCTAATGACCCGCTAACAACGAGAAATGACTTCGTCAGGCATCCGCCGCGCTCCCTGCCTTTCACGATGGCCTTTCACTGCTTTCGATCACCGTTTCCGGCGCCTGCGGCGTGCCGAAGACATGGGCAAACAAGGCATAGAGCGTCAGGCCGAGAACGACGACTGCCATCAACGGCACGAAAATGAAGACGAGGATGACCGCCCAATTGCGTCCGGAGGCGATCTCCTCATCCTCGCTCCAGAGCGGACCGTCCTTGTCGTCGACGATGTGCCGGCCAGGAGCCTCATTGCGGTTTGCGGGATTTCCTCGCTCAGACATTCTCCCTCTTTCCCGGTGTTGTTTTTCCATCGGCTTATCCATCATAGCCGCCTTTCCGGCCAAATGTTCAACATTGCTAATAAAGCGTTAATGACCTGAAAACACGGCCCCGGCAGCACCTGCCATGCCGATAAATAGAGCCTTTGCGTCAAAGTCCATATCGGGGAAATGGCGACACCTTTCTCTTCAAACGGCGCAGGTGTAGCATTCCGGCTTACGGCGGGGACCTCTTGCAACGGGTAGCGAGGCAGTCAAATGAGCGAGGCCACAGGACAACCGGCAGGAGCCGCACCAAAGATAACGCGTGGCTCCTGCCTTTGCAGCGCCGTGCGCTGGGAGTTTCGGGGAACCATTCCCGATGCCACGATCTGCAACTGCACCGCATGCCGCCGTTATGGCGTGCTCTGGGCTTACGACTACGATGGCCACGGTATCCAAGTAGAGGATCCCGGAGGGGCTATGACGTCGTATACCCGCGGGTCAGGTTCGCTCTCCTTCAACTTCTGCAAGCACTGCGGCAACCTTGTCAGTTGGCGAGGCCTGAGGCCCAATCGCGACGGACTGACCAGAATAGCCGTCAATCTCCGTCTCGCCCCTCCGGAGGACGTGGCGGATGTTCCGCTCCAATGTTTTGATGGTCTCCACAGTTTTGACGATCTGCCGCGGGATGGGCGAACGGTCGCCGACGTGTGGTTCTGAGCGCTGTTTGCGCGCCCGACAGGGGAGACGATCTTGAGACGCATGCTGTTGTTGATGGTGGGCCTTTGCTCCGCGTTTCCCGCCTCCGCTGCGGACGGCTGGTCCAGCTATTCCAACCCGCGCTTCGGCTATAGCGCCGAGGTACCGCCGGGCTTCACGCTCGAGCGGGAAAGCGACAATGGCGATGGCGCAAGCTTTCGCTCGGAAGACGGGCGCTCGAGGCTTTTGCTCTTTGGCGCTACGGTCGAAGACGACGACTTTGCCTCGGAGGTGCACCGGCGCATAGGATGGGACAGGGATAAGGGCTGGGAGATCACCTACGACAAGGTGACGCCGGGCTGGGCGAGTTATTCCGGCTCGCGCTCAGCCGATATCCTCTACGTCCGAGGCGTCGCCCTTTGTGATGGGAGTGCCGCCTATTTCCATATCGAGTATCCGCATGCGGTACTCAAGGCGTTCAACAGCGTGGTCAGCCGCATGGTGGATGGCTTGCGTCCCGCCGCCGGCTGCAACCGGGCGCCACAGGGCGCGCCGGACGCGGCGCAGCAATGATGCCTGCGCTCAGACCGAAGCGCTGCTGAGGCAGGTGAGCACGGCGGAATAATGGACTGCGGCGGCGGTGACGACGAAGCCGTGCCAGATGGCGTTCTGGAAGCGCAGCTTTTCCCAGACATGGAAGATCACGCCGCAGGAATAGATGATGCCACCGACGAGGATCAGGATCAGTGTCGTTTCCGTCAATTGCGACAGAAGCGGCCCGGCGGCAAAGACACCACTCCAGCCCATGGCGAGATACAGCAGGATCGCCACCCGATCGAAACGGCCGGGAAAGACGCATTTGATCAGCACGCCGACAATGGCGATCGACCAGATGCCGATCAGCATGCCGAACAGATAGGGATCGTCCCAACCGCGTTGCAAGAACGGCGTATAGGTGGCGGCGATCAGAACGAAAATCGAGGAGTGATCGAAGCGGCGCAAAAACCATTTCGTCTGTGAGACGGGGTAGAGATTGTAGAGGAAGGAGATCGACAGGGTCGCCACCAGTCCGGCACCATAGATCCAGGCGGCAGCCAGCTGGCCTGACGTGCTCCAGACGCTCGCATAGAAGATCATTGCCGTGACGCCTATCAGCGCGAGGACCAGACCGATACCGTGAACGACGCCGTCGGCGATCAGTTCGGAGCGATCATAATTCCACTTGATGCCCTTGATCTCCATGGTGGCCCCTCAACTCTTTACGTCACTACATTGCCCAATGGCTCCAGGACCGAATGGTTCTTGAGCGTGCAATCTGCCGATACGAAGTCCCCCGCAAGTTTGGCAGACATAGCAATTTGACACAGGCGGCGCGCGTGAAACAGAGCCGGAAAGATCAATCTTTGCAACAGATCGACATCTCGCCGGAGGCCATCTCCCCAGGAAACTTGTGCCTTGCTTTTCAACAAAATGGGCACAATGACGACGGGATGGCGGGCAAGCATGGCATTGCTGCTACGGCGTCGACGCGAACCTGCGCATGAACCGAGGTCAGAACGGATTGACGTAGTTGGTGATTGCAATCTGGCGAAGCAGTACCTTCCGGATGACATGCGCGGCGTTGACATGCTCGGTGAAGATCGCGGCAGTGCCCGTGCTCCCTGCCGGCAGCCTCTCGGCGAATTTTTCATCGTCCAGCTTGATCCTGACCACGACGGGGACACTCTGGATCAGCCCCGGCGCCACAGCGGTTCCCGATACTCTCGTCTGGCCTGTCGCCACAGCCTGCAGGACGCTCTCCACCTTTCCGGAATAGACGCTCCCCGGCATGAACTTGAACGTCACCTCCACCGGCTGGCCGGGCTCGATATAACGGGCATTGATCTGCGGAATCTCGATCCCGATGATCGTGTCTGACGTGTCGATGAAGGCCATCACTGGAGCAACGGGCAGGCTGCTGACGCGTGCGCCTTTGCGAAGGGCGAGATTGGTAACGTAACCATCTGCGGGAGCCCGCACCACCGTCTTGTCCAGGTCCCACTTTGCACCGACGAGTTGAGCCTGAAGCTGGTCGACCTCCGCCTGGCTTTGCTCTGTGTCAAAAGCCCGGCCGGCTCCAGTTGTTTGAAGTCGCGACGTTTCAGACAGGCGGAGCGTCGCAAGGTCGAGTTCCGCCTGTAGTGCATCCACCTTTGCCTTGAAGGGCACAGGATCGATTTTGAAAAGGACATCACCCGCCTTGAGCGGCGTGTTCGCGGTGACAGGTACCTCTATGACCTCTCCGGCCACATTTGGAACAATCGCAACGGAGTTGCGCACGGTTAGCGCCGTTCCTTGAGGTGCGCCCCAGCCCATCGGAATGAACAGACCGACCAAAAGAAGCAGCAGGACGAGAACCGGAGACACCTTCCAGAACAGATTGAACGGCACGATCCGCAATTTCACGAGGCAATACAGAATGACGAGGTAGACATTCAGGAGAACGACGATCATTGGGAATTCTCCACCCTCGCGACGCGCGGAACGTCAACATAGGCCCATATGAGGACCAGGGGCCAAAGCGCGAAGCCGAGGAACAGGGTGACCCAGCCCGCGACGGTGATAGCCTCTGCCCAGGGATGATTTCGCCGTTTGGCGATCATGCCTGGTAGCGTGGCCAGGAAAACGACCACCGCGACCGTGCTGAGAACGAGCACGATCAGAACAATCCATGCGAACACATCAAGTGCATGCATGACGCCGCCTCCATCCGTTGCCAGTGCAAAGAAACTCGAACACCCAAGAAGTGGAAATACGTGCAAAACGGCCACCGGTGCTCACTCGAAGCGCCGATGGCCGAGTTTTCGTGTCCGGCTCACTGCGGCTTCAGGCTTTCCAGCTCATTCAACCGCTTCAAGGCTGCCTGCTGGGCGAGCATCGAATAGTTGATCCCTCCGGCATTGAGAGTACTGCCTGCCTGATAGGGGAACTTGTCGAAATCGGCGAAGAACTCCTTGATCTTCCCCTGGATCGGGACAAGCAGCCACATGTTGCGAGCGAGAAAGTCGATCGCCCCTCCGCCCTCCTCCAATCCTCTCTCGTAAGGATCCATCCGCAGATTGGCGATGAGCGCCCAGGCCGGCGTTTCGCGGACACCGGTTGCAATATTGCCATGCGCCACCGCAAAGCTCAGCTTCCAGTCGTTCCACCGGATGGCATTCAGGTTACCGCCCTGATCGAAATAGTAGACGGATTCGCGCGGCGGTGTTTTGCTCTCGCCTTTCAGCAAAGCAGTAAGATCGAAGCCGTCGAGATGGACCTTGAAAGTCTTGGTCCCAGCCTGATAACCCTGTTTCATCTCTTCCTTGATGTCAGGAATTCCGGCCGCGGTCGCAAAGGTCGGCAGCCAATCCATCAGCGTGACCGGATCGTTGATCTGCGTGCCCGGCTTCACGACGCCCGGCCAACGGACCATCATGGGGATACGGAAGCCGCCTTCCCAAGTTGTGCCCTTCTCGCCGTGGAACATCGTCATGGCGCCATCCGGCCACAGGGCGATTTCGGCGCCGTTGTCGGTCGTGTACAGCACGATCGTATTCTCGGCGATGCCGAGATCGTCGAGCTGCTGGAGCAGTTGTCCAACATGCCCGTCGTGTTCGACCATGCCGTCGGCATGGATGCCCTTGCCGGTCTTGCCTAGAGCGTCCGGCTTCAGGTGAGTAAACACGTGCATCCGCGTCGAATTGAACCAGCAGAAGAAAGGCTTGTCGGCCTTGTGCTGCCGATCGATGAAGTCCTTGGCCGCTGCCAGGAATTCCTCGTCCACCGTTTCCATGCGCTTGGTGTTGAGGGCGCCGGTATCCTCGATCTTGCCGTCCGCACTGGACTTGATCACGCCGCGCGGGCCGTACCGTTTCCTGAATTCGGCGTCTTTCGGATAGAAATAGCCTTCCGGCTCTTCCTCGGCATTCAGATGGTAAAGGTTGCCGAAAAACTCGTCGAAGCCATGATTTGTGGGTAGGTGTTCATCGCGGTCGCCAAGGTGGTTCTTGCCGAATTGCCCGGTGGCATATCCCTTCGATTTCATCACGTCGGCGATCGTCGGCATCCAGTCCTGAATGCCATGCGGATCGCCCGGCATTCCGATCGTCAAAAGGCCGGTACGGAAAGGCTCCTGACCAAGAATGAAGGAAGCGCGCCCGGCCGTGCAGCTCTGCTGGCCGTAGCTGTCGGTGAAGATCGCACCTTCGGCCGCAATGCGGTCGATGTTCGGCGTGCGATACCCCATGAGGCCCATCGTGTAGGCACTGATCTGGGGAATACCGATATCGTCGCCGAAAATAACCAGGACATTCGGCACCCTGCCGGAGGGCGCAGCCGCCTGCGCCTGCGCCGCTGTGGTGCTGACCATATTCGCGGCTGTGACAGCACCTGCAGCGAGGGCCGTGGTGCCAATGAGCAAGTTGCGTCTGGTTACGTTGCTGGCATCGGAGGATGTCGGCTTGCTGCTGTCGTCGTAGGCCATGTGATGTACCTCCCATCGAACGTTAAACTGTTGAGTGTGATGCACTGCTGACGCCGTAACCGGGCATATTTACAAGGGCGTGCACAAGTACGTTACAGTAACATTCGGATGTCAGGCATGGTGTACAGTAAAAGAGCGCCCGCCGCCGCAGGATACTGCGGCTGGCCGAGGCTTAAACAGTCGCTTGCCGGAGCAACACTCCCGACCTCTCAGCGATCAACCAGAACCGCGCATTTGCAATGGCTGACGACACGGCTGGCGGTCGAGCCGATAAAATAGTCGATCAGGCCCGGCCGGTGCGAGGCGATGATCACCAGGTCGCCGTCCGCTTCCTCAGCAAAGGCGTTGATGACGCCGGCCGCGCCACCGACCCGGATTTCGACACGCGCTTTGCTGATGCGATGCTTCTCTATGAGGTCGGTCAGGGTCGTTTTGGCATGCTTGCGCGAGGCCTCGATCAACTCGAGCGGAAAGTCGACAATCATGTAGCCCTGCGCATAGGCATTCAGATCCTCGACCACATTCAAGAGGATGATTTCTCCACCCTCGTCGAGCAGCGATTTGGCGCGCTCCAGGACGGTCTCGCCGTGTTCCAGCTGGTCCATGGCAATCGGGACAATGATTCTCGAATACATGACGTTCTCCTCGGGTTCACCGCGCCGCAGAGAGACGAGATATCCCGCCTCACGGGCCGTTGTTTTACCAACCCTCGCTGTCTTGCGCGGATAGATTCAATATAGGTGTGCCGTGGCAAAAGTCACAACCTGCCATGCGGTCGCAGGCGGATTGTCAACAGGCTGAGAACGGTACTTCCTCAATAGTGCATCTTTCGCGCGCGACGCGCGCGCGTCATATAGGTGGCTGACACTCGCAAACGGGATCGCGCCATGGCCAGCCTCGACAGACGTACCTTCCTGAAGGTTTCGGCAACGACACTGGTAACCGGAACCGCCGCCAGCAACGCCAAGGCAGAAAGCACGTCCATGACACAGCCAGCCGAAAATCACGCCATCCGCATGCCCGCCTATGTCGATCACTCGCATCTCGTTGTGCGCGACCTGCCGATGGTGTCGTCCTGGTATCAGACGATCATGGGCCTGACGCCGATCGAAAAGACGGCGAGCGGCGAAGTCCTCGGCGTTGCCGGGCGGCCGCTTTTGACGCTGACCACGGAAGACAATGCCGCCATGGCACCGCGCAATGCACCCGGATTGTTCCACACGGCGTTCCTCGTTCCGGATCGCACTCAGCTTGGCCGCTGGCTGGCGCATATCGCCCACAACAACGTGCCGCTGCAGGGCGCTTCCGATCATCTGGTCTCGGAAGCCATCTATCTCGGCGATCCGGAAGGCAACGGCATCGAGGTCTATCGCGACCGCCCGCGCGGGGAGTGGAACTATATCGAGGGCGGCATGGTGAAGATGGCGACGCTGCCGCTCGACCTCCAGGCGCTCTACGACGAAGCGCCGAAGGACAAATGGGAGCGCATGGCCGACGGCACGGCGATCGGCCATATTCACCTGCAGGTCTCGGATATCCCGCAGGCCAACGCCTTCTTCCGCGATGTGCTCGGGCTCGACCTGATGGCCACCTATCCCGGCGCCAGCTTCTTCGCCTCGGGCAAGTATCACCATCATGTCGGCGCCAATATCTGGAACTCGCGCGGCGCACCCAAGCGGCAGGCCAACATGACCGGCCTTGCCGACTACACCGTGCATTTCAACGACCCGGCCAAGCTGCAGACCGCGATTGCCAAGCTCGACGAGCTGGAAATCCCGGTGACCCGCAATGGCGATACCGTCTCGCTGATCGACCCTTGGGGCATCGGGCTGAAGCTGGCGGCGTAGCGAACCACGCCGCCATCTCCCCGGTTAGTGCGTTGCGCCGGAGCCGCCGACGGCGACGATGGCAAAGGGCTGGCCCTCTACCGGGATGGTCGCGGCTTCCTTGAGAGTTTTACTGTCGATCATCCGCACCAGGCTGTGGCGCGGATCGGTGATGGCGATGCGATCGCCGGCCACCGCAAGGCGCGGTCGCGGATCGCGCCAGTGCCCGTCCTTGCTGTAGGGTTCGGTGACGATCTCCGAGCGGGTGATTTCGCCGCTGACGACATCCAGCAGATGGAGCTTGCCGTCCTCGGTGAGGATATAGGCGTTGCGGGCATTGGCCGGATCGAGGATGAAATCGACGCGTCTGGTGGCAAGTTCCACCAGGCGATAGGGTGTCGCACTGTCTGGATCGATCAGCACGACCTTGTCCTCGCCGAAATTGCCGAGAAAGAACTGCATCGACCTGCCGCCCAAAAGGGTCGAAACCTTGCCTTCCGGCAGATCGTCCGTGTAGGCGATCATCTCGAGCTTCGGCCCGTCGATGCCGCCCGGGCGGGCGACCAGAACCCCCTCCGCGCAACCGAAGGCGACGAGCCGCGCCGAAGTCGCCTCACCGTGCAGGCCGGTGCAGGCGGCGACATCGCCCATCTGCTGGCCCGACCGGTCGACGACACGCAGGCCGAGCCGCGGCGGCAGCTCGTCCGGCTTCACCTCGGCCTCCATATTGGGGACGGAAACAAGGATGTGCTTGCCCATTGGCACGGCGACGCCGTGATGCGGTGCCGTTGTACCGACGCTTGCAATATCGGCCTTGCCCTCGATCAGGGCACTTTCCCGCAGAAGATCGGCCTTGCCGCCGCGATCGTAGAAAACAGCCACATCGTCGCCATGGGTCACGACATGCCCGGGCTTCCTGCCGCTGATTTCGCCGGCAAGCAGCTTCGGTTCGTAAACCTCGATGTCGCGGTGCTCGCCGTGGTCTAAGAGCGCTATCCCGGACGAGATCACCTGCACGATGTCCTTGTCCCCCTGCACGGCAAAGACGGTCTTTCCGCTGTCGCTCAGGGAAAGTGCTGCAAAGCCGGTGAGATCGAAGCGGCCAAGCTCGCTGCCGCTTGCCGCATCCAGCGCCCGCACCACCGGCTGCTGATGGTCTGCCACGAACAGCCGCCATGTTTCCTTGCTGTCATCGGCAAAGGCTGAAAAAGGGGACAAGGCCGTCAGCGCCAGCACGGCGGCTCTCTGCATCGGCTTGCCAAAAGGGATCGGCATGGGACATCTCCTGCGAAAGTTAATGTAATAACGTTACGATTATAAAGTTACATCGGCGATGTCCAGCCGGAAATTGCATTCTCATCAATGACGGGGCATTGGGGAAACTGAACGAATGCTAAAACCTCCGTCATTCCTGTGCTTGTCACAGGAATCCAGCCAGCCCAAGTCCTTGGGCTGAAAGGTCTTTTGACCCGACGGACGTCGGGTCACTGGATCCCCGCCACAAGGGCTGACATGACGGAGAATGGCTGTCCGCTTCGTCAAACAGCCGCTTTTCAGGGTGTGTCCGCAGTCTGAAGCCTGCAGGTTTACCGCGCGCCGGTGCATTCGCCCCCAGCGCGCCAACGGTGCACAAACGACCGGGCAAATGACTTTGCAGCCCGCACTCGATCAACGAAGACGCACCTTTGCGTTTAGACCGGCTGGTACCTGTAGAGATGAACCGGCTTCTTGGGCGCGCGCTTGATGACACCTTTTGCCTCAAGGTCGAGTTGGACGGCCTTCAACCACCATCCGGCCGTCTTGCCTTGCGGAAAGACGGTGTCCGAAAGAAGCGGCAGAAGCGCCTCTTTCGCGTCGGCGATCGTCAGTCCCGGCGCCTCGCCCGGCAGGACGGCCAGGAGCGCTTCGCGCATTGCCGCGTATTTTGCGCGATCAACCCGTTCGGTCTTCCCGGGGATGTTGACGTTCTCGATTTCGATCTTGCTGTCAGGCATTGATCTTCCCCCCGACTTCGATCTTCGGATTGCGGAATCCCATGGCGATCCACGCCCCAAGGAGCTTCGCGTAGAACGACACCGTATGGCTTTTCAGATTGGGGATGTCGGCTGGCAGGCTGGAAGCATCGGGCAGGTCGCCGGTCATCGTTCGCATCCCGGCTTTCGGCCGCGCCTCGTCCGGCCAGAGGTGCAGGTAGATGCTGAGCCAGTGGGCGCCCTTCATTTCCAGGAAGAGCGGCGTATTGCAGCAGGTGGCGACGACACGGCGCGAGCCCGCTTCGGCGGACAGGCGGAATTCGCTCAGATGCTCCGCGCCGGACAGGATCCGGACCCGATCCTTGCGATATTCTGCACACGGCGTCGCGCCATAGGACGTCAGCATGTTTTTCGCGCTGGGAAGGGCCGCAAGCCGGCCCGCGGCCGTCCGGCAACTGTTGCACAGGCACTCCGATACAAGGATCGGGGCGCCCTGCACTTCCAGGCGCGTCCGTCCGCATGCACATCCGATATGGGTGGTACCACTCATTTTGCGTCCTCCTCTACGACGTGAAACAGGTGCCGGATGTACCGGTCCAGATGATCGAGGCTTTCCCGCGCAAGCGCGGGATCGTTGCCTGCCTTGGCGAGGACGAACCCGCCCTGGATGACGGCCTGCGTGTGCCGGGCGAGGCTTGCGGCCGTCCAGTCACCCGTGATCCCGCGGTCGCGCCGCGCCGCCTCGATGTCGGCCTCCAGCGTCGCGGCATGGCCGAAGATGCTGCGGCCGCAGGCATCTCGAATGTCGGGGGAGCTTGCGTAAACCTCTTGCGCCATGGTTCCGACCAGGCAGGTAAGCTCGGCGAGATCGCCCGCGATGATCGCCTTGCGGAAAGCGACATAGGCGAGGACGCGCTCCAGAGCATCGGCCGGATCGTGATAGGGCGCGGCCTCGAAAAAATCCGTCGTCGTCTCTGCCCAGAACTCGGCCGCGGCGACGCCCAGGGCATCCTTGCTGCCGAAGTGATGAAAAAACGCCCCCTTGGTCAGTTCGGCCGACCTGCAGAGGTCATCGACGGTGGTAGCTGCGAAGCCTTTGGCACGGACGATATCCCGCGCCGCCTCGAGAAGCCGGATTCGTGCGTTGCCGCGTTCTGGCGATTGTTTGGTAGGTCTGGGCATGTGACAACATACCATACGGTCGGTATGTGTCAACGAACTGGCTTGGCGTGCTGTAACGCCAACGCCATTTACCGGGACTGAGTCTCGCTCTTCGCTCCGTTGAGGGCATCGCGGAGCACGTCGAATATGGAGGGGTCCAGTGTTTGCGAAACATTGAACCGCATGAAGTTCGTTGCCGATTGCGACAGGCTGAATGCGTTTCCGGGGGCGAGCACGATGTTCCTCTTCAGCGCGGCGCGCGCGACGTCGGTTGCGTCGACGCCATCCGGCAGCCGGCACCAGAGGAACATTCCGGCCTGCGGCTCAAGCCACGGCATAATTCCCAGATTTTTCAGTTTGGCGGACACGTCAAACATTGCCTGGGAGAGGCGATGGCGCAGCGTCTCGACATGCTTGCGATAATTGCCGTCGCTCAACACGGCAAGCACCAGTTCCGCTGTCAGCCGGCCGCCTCCGAATGAGGTCGCAATCTTGAGGTCGGTCAGGCCGTCGATCCATTCCGGCCTTGCCGCGACGAAGCCGCATCGGGCAGACGCAGACAAGGTCTTGGAGAAACTGCCGATATGGATGACCCGGTCCAATCCGTCGAAGGCTGCAAGGCGCGGCGCGGGCGTCCTTTCGAAATCCGCGAAGATGTCATCCTCGATGATGGTGAGATCGAACTGGTCGGCGAGTTTCAGCACCCGATGCGCTGTCACAGGAGACAGCATTGCCCCGGACGGATTGTGAATGGCCGAGTTGGTTATGTAGAGCCGCGGCCGATGCTCCGCGACCGTCCGGGCAAAGACCTCGATGTCGGGTCCAGACGGAGTGTAGGGAACCCCGACGATCTTTGCCCGATGGGCGCGCAGCAAGGCATGGAAATTGAAGTAGCAGGGATCATCGACCAGCACCGTGTCGCCGGGCTCTAGGAGAAACCGGCAGAGCAGGTCGATTGCCTGGGTGCCCGATTCGGTCAGAACGATTTGATCCGGAGATGCTTCGATCCCCCGTTCCGCCATGCGGCGGGCGATAAGCTGTCGAAGCGGCGGCAATCCGAGCGGCGAACCATAGTCGGCCAAGGCCGGGGCCTCAGCACGCGAAAGCGTCCGCAGCGCCCGGCGGACACTCTCTTCCGGCAGCCACGAGGGCGGCAGCCATCCACAGCCCGGCTTCAGGCCACCGTCTCCGGCTTCAAGCGATTGACGGGATACCCAGAACGGATCGACCGCACGGTCCAGTTTGGGCCCGGTCTCCGAGAGGGAAAAAGGGGCCGCCTGTGCCGCGACATAAAATCCGGACCCCGGCCTGGACAGGATCGCGCCTTCGGCAACGAGGCGCTCATAGGCATCGACGACCGTCGAGGTTGACACCTTCAAGGTCGTCGCCAGTCCCCGGACCGATGGCAGCTTTGCCCCCGGCGTCAAGCTCCGGCCGGCGATGCGCTGCCTGATCGTGGCCATGACCATCGCGATCCGGGTGCTTCCCGATGCGTCCCTGTTCATCTGTACCGCTTCCATAACCCATACAGTTTATCCAAACTGTATCAGACTGTCCCTGTCAGAGCCATGGCGTTTGGTCGATAAACGCGGGGTGTAACGATGGAGTGACGGATGGACCGTACAGCGGCCGGATGGATGAATGGATTTATTGGCATGGCGATCTTCAGCGGATCGCTCCCTGCCACGCGCGTGGCCGTGATGCAGTTTGACCCGGTGTTTCTGACGGTTGCCCGCGCCGCGATCGCCGGAGTACTGGCGCTCAGCCTGCTTGTCATCTTCCGGCAGAAGCGCCCGTCGCTACGCGATATCGGTTCGCTGATGGTCGTCGCGCTCGGCGTCGTGGTCGGCTTTCCGCTGCTGACGGCGCTTGCGCTGCAGCACGTGACGTCGGCGCATTCCATCGTCTTCATCGGCCTGCTACCACTGGCGACGGCGATTTTCGGCGTGATCCGGGGCGGTGAAAGGCCGAAACCGGCATTCTGGCTGTTTTCGATTCTCGGCAGCGCCCTTGTCGCCAGTTTCGCATTTGCGCAGGGACTGACGGCTTCGCCCACGGGCGATCTGCTGATGCTGGCGGCGATTATCGCCTGCGGCCTCGGATATGCCGAAGGTGGCAGGCTGTCGCGAACGCTCGGCGGATGGCAGGTCATCTCTTGGGCGCTTGTTCTGTCCCTGCCCCTGATGGCCGCGATGGCGCTCTTCCTGATGCCCGAGACCTTCGCCGACATCGAGGCCCCCGCCCTGATCAGCCTCGGTTATGTCTCACTCTTCAGCATGCTGATCGGCTTTGTCTTCTGGTATCGCGGGCTCGCGCAGGGCGGCATTGCCGCCGTTGGACAGTTGCAGCTCCTTCAGCCGTTCTTCGGACTGGCGCTGGCTGCAACCTTCCTGCACGAACAGGTCACCTCTGCCATGCTTGCCGTTACGGTTGCGGTCATCCTGTGCGTGGCTGGCGCCCGGAAGTTTGCCAGGTCCTAGTCGACCTGGACGAAGAGGGGCACGAGGCGGGCGACCAGCGGGCGCACCATCATGACGCAGACGAAGGCAACGGGCATGGCAAGGCTATAGGCGTTGAGGACGCTGGCAACGTAATTGGCGGTAATCCCCTCCGATGCGGCAACGATGACGCCGGACATCAGGAAGGCCATGATCGCGGCCATCAGGAAGGCGAAGACCACAGGTGCGGCGCGCCTCGGCAGTTTCCAGCTGCGCCCCCGGGGCGCATCGACTGCGATAGTTTCACTCATGAAAGTCTCCATTTTCCGGCTGCCGGACGTCGGCAAGATGTTCTGCGTGATATCTAGCCGTCCCGTGGCGATACCGGTAGACGCTTGCGGCTTCACTGAGCTTGAAGCTAAGCTATCGAATGAACCAACTCATTCGAGCGGAAATATTATGGATACATTGCGAGGCGTCGAAAGTTTCATCCGCAGCGTCGAGGAAGGCAGCATTGCCGCAGCGGCTCGCAAACTCGGCATCACCCCGGCAGCGGCAAGCCAGAACATCGCCAGGCTGGAGCGGGTGCTCGGCACGCGGCTCCTGCAGCGAACCACGCGCAAGCTCGGCATGACCGAAAGCGGGCGGGTCTATTTCGAACGGGTACGCCATGTCGTGAACGACCTCGAGCTTGCCGCCACCGCCGTTTCCTCGCTGCAGGACGAGCCACGAGGCCCCCTGAAGATCGCAGCCTCCGTCGCTTTCGGCCGGCATGTCGTCGCACCGCTCGTGCCCGCCTTTGCGGCCCGCTACCCGGAGGTCAATATCGAGCTTGTCATCACCGACCGCCTGATCGACCATATCGGCGAAGGCATCGACGTCAGCGTCCGGTTTGCCGACCAGCTCGAACCCTCGCTGGTGGCGCGCAAGCTGGCGACGGTTCCGATGATGATCTGCGCCTCGCCCGATTATATTACCCGCAAGGGTCGCCCTGCCCGGCCGGAAGACCTCATTCATCACGACTGCCTGATCTATCGCTTTGCCGCCCATGGCCGCCTGTTCCGCTGGACCTTCGTGCGCGACGGCGTGCTGTTCGAGCCGGAGGTTAACGCGCGCATCGTCAGCAACGACATCGACACGCTGACGGAAATGGCGCTGGCCGGGGCCGGCATCGCCCGGCTTGGCGCCTTTATCGTCGATCCCCTCATTAAACAGGGCTTTCTCGTCCCGCTCTTCGGGCCAATCATCGGACATATGCCGTTCGACTTCTATGCCTGCTATCTCGATCGCCACGCCGAGACGCCGAAAGTGCGCGCCTTCATCGATCACATGGTACAAAACCTCAAGGGACGATGGAGCGACGCCTGATCGGGCGCCAGCCTGCGGCGGGTGTTTCACCCGAAGGCGCGTTATGCCACTGTGACCGATGGGAGCCTGCTGGAACTCGACATACGCGTCTGAGGAGGAAACGATGCCCTATGTGAACATCAAGATTACCCGCGAAAACGTGACCGCCGAGCAGAAGGCGGCGCTCATCAAGGGCGTCACCGATCTGCTCGTCACTGTCCTCAACAAGAACCCGGCCACTACCGTCGTCGTCATCGACGAGGTGGCGCTGGAAGATTGGGGCATCGGCGGGCTGCCGGTCGAGGAATACCGCCGGCAGCAGAAGGCAGCCAAGGGCTGAAATGCGCGAGGGGAGGACATGACCGTCCTCCCCTCGCTATTCCATGTGTTTGCCTGCCGCCTGCTCAGGCCGCGTAGCGAGTACGCTGCGGCTGTGCGGCGCGGCTCTGCTCTTCCAGCTTGAAGCGTGCAAGCAGGGTCTGCAGCTGGCGGCTCTCGTCGGCGAGCGTCTCGCTGGCGGCCGTCGTTTCCTCGACCATGGCGGCGTTCTTCTGCGTCATCTGGTCCATGTGGTTGACGGAGGTGTTGATCTCGGCGAGCGCCGTCGACTGCTCGCGCGCCGCCGTTGCGATGCTCTCGACATGATCGTTGACGCGCAGCACGAGCTTCTCGATTTCGAGAAGCGCATCGCCGGTCGCCCGAACCAGCGAGACGCCGCCTTCGACCTCGGAAGCCGAAGCACTGATCAAAGTCTTGATCTCCTTGGCCGCATTGGCCGAGCGCTGCGCCAGTTCGCGGACTTCCTGGGCGACGACCGCAAAGCCGCGGCCCGCCTCCCCTGCACGCGCCGCCTCGACGCCGGCATTGAGCGCAAGCAGGTTGGTCTGGAAGGCGATCTCGTCGATGACGCCGATGATCTGGCTGATGCGGCTCGACGAGCCCTCGATGCGGCTCATGGCGCTGACGGCGTTGCGGACGATCTCGCCCGACTTGCCGGCGCTTTCCTTGGTTTCCCGCACCATGTCGCGGGCTTCGTTGGCGCGCGAGGAGGAGGCGCGGACGGTCGCGGTGATCTCGTCGAGCGCCGCTGCGGTCTCTTCGAGTGCGGCGGCCTGCTGCTCGGTCCGCTTCGAAAGGTCGTTGGCGGCAGAGCTGAGTTCCGAGGAGCTTTCCTTGATGGTGCCCGCGGCGCCGCGGACGTTCTGCATGGTGGAGCGCAGCGTCACCATGGTCGTGTTGACGTTCTGCTGCAGTTCGGCAAAGGCCCCCTGGAAGCGGCCTTCCATGCTCTGCGAGAGATCGGCATCGGCAAGGGCGGCGATGACGCGACGCACTTCGCTGACGGCGCTGTCGATACTGTCGACCAGTTCGTTGACGCTGCCGGCGAAGCGGTTGAGGTCGTCGTTCTGGTAGTCCTTGCCGATGCGGCAGGTGAAATCGCCGGCGACGGCAGCGGCAACGACGGCGCTGATGCTCGACTGAAGATCGCTGCTCAGCGCATTGAGCGCTGCTTCCTGTGCCTTCATGTCGCGCATCGCCAGCGCATTGCGGCGGAAGACTTCGACCGCGCGGGCCATTTCGCCGATCTCGTCCTTGCGCTCGGCATCCGCGCCGGTGCTGTCGAGATTGCCTTCGGCAAGGCGGCTCATCGCGGCCGTCAGGCCGCGAACCGGAGCGGCAATGCCGCGGCGGGCAACGAGAAGGCTGACGACGGCGCCAAAGACGATGCAGGCTGCGGCCGAAGCCACCGCGATGATGAGCGCCACATGCGACGACTGAAGGGCGTCGGCGCGGGCCGTGGCGAGCGCTTCGCCCGAATAGGTGCTGTATTCCTTGACGGCGCTGGTGACCGTCTTCTGGGCGGCGAGAGCCTTGTCGAGCCCGGCCTTGATCGCTGCCGCATCGCCGCCATTGGTTTCCGCCACACCGACCATGGCGCGGATTTCGCCGAAATAGGTCTCGAGCGTCGCGCGGATCGCCTGCAGCTGCTTGATTTCGGTAGCGTCGGCGGTGGCCTCGATCTTCGGCAGGCGCGCCAGCATCTCACTTGAGCGTTTCTCGGCCTCGGCGCGGAAGTCCGCCGCTTTATCAGGCTGCGCGGCCAATTGGTAGGTCATCCGGCTGATCGCGATGATATCGACGCGCAGGTCCATGGCCTCGCGGGCGACCTCTTCCTGGGCACCCACCGACACTATCGCTTCTTCGAGCGCCATGATGCCCTTGGCGCCGACCGAGGCAATGACCAGCGAGGAGAGGCCCATGACGAAAACGACAAGGCCGATCTTCTGGAGAATGGAAAGATTGCGAAAAGTCATGGAGTAACTCCGGCTGGGCCGATAGCCCGCAAGCTGAACAAAAATGGGAGGTTCAAGGCATGATGCCTCTGGCAAGCGCAGCAGGAGGAGGGACATCGCGCGCTGAGGCGCAATCTGAAGGAATTGCGCTAACGTCCGGTTAAGGCTGGCATAGGAAGGGGCGCAACGCTGCGGCCAAAGGGCAAATATCCTCCGCCCGCACGATCGCCTTAGCTCGCAAATGCCGCCGCACAAAACAGCCAAAGGTCACTTTCGGCTTGAACCTTGTGCACCCGGCCTCTATCTCCGATGGACACCCCTCGCATTTTCCCGGAGTCATCCTTGTCCATATTCAAGAACCTGCCCGCCGCTCCCGTCGCTCCGAAGAAGCCGGTGACCGATGCCCGTCATGGCGTGACCCGGACGGACGACTATGCGTGGCTGAGGGCCAACAACTGGCAGGCGATGTTCAAGGATCCCTCGATCCTCGACCCGGAGATCCGCAAGCACCTGGAAGCCGAGAACGCCTATATGAAGGCGGCGATGAGTGACACCGAGGCGCTGCAGAAGACGCTGTTTGCCGAGATGAAGGGTCGCATCAAGGAAGACGACAGTTCCGTTCCGGTCAAGGATGGTCCATTCGCCTATGGTACCTTCTTCGTCACCGGCGGCGAGCAGCCGCGCTATTTCCGCATCCCCCGCGATGGCGGCGAGCGAACCGTTCTGCTGGATGGCGACAAGCAAGCCGAAGGCAAGGCCTATTTCCGCCTCGCCGGCATCGATCATTCGACCGACCACAGCCGCGGCCTCTGGGGCTATGACGACAAGGGTTCGGAATATTACACGCTGCGGGTGCGCGATCTCTCGACCGGCGAGGACATGGCCGACGTGATCGAGAACACCGGCGGCGGCGGTGCCTGGGCTCCGGATGGCAAGAGCTTCTTCTACACCGTGCTCGACGACAACCACCGTCCGTCGAAGATTTTTCATCACATCATCGGCACGCCGCAAAGCGACGACCGGCTGGTCTACGAGGAAGAGGATCCGGGCTTCTTCATGGGTGTCGGCGGCTCGATGCTCGACGACTTCATCTACATCGATATCCATGACCATGAGACCAGCGAATACTGGCTCCTGCCGACCTCGGACCTGACCGGCAAACCGCAACTGGTATCGGCGCGCGAGACCGGGCTCGAATATTCGCTGACCGAGGGCGGCGATGTCTTCTACATCCTGACCAACGCCGACGGCGCCAAGGATTTCAAGATCATGCAGACGCCGGTTGACAAACCGAGTCGGGAACACTGGATCGACGTCGTGCCGCATACGCCGGGCCGGCTGATCATCAGCCACATGGCCTTTGCCCGCCATCTCGTCTGGCTGGAGCGGGAAAACGGCCTGCCTCAGATCAAGATCCGCGACCGCAAGAGCGGCGAGGAACACGCGATCGCCTTTGCCGAGGAAGCCTATTCGCTGGGGCTCTCGGGTGCCGGCGAATACGACACCGACGTCATCCGCTTCTCCTATTCGTCGATGACGACGCCGAGCCAACTCTACGACTACAACATGGCGACGCGCGAGCGCACGCTCCTGAAGACGCAGGAAGTGCCATCCGGCCACAATATCGACGACTACGTTACCCGCCGCGTCATGGCTCCGTCATGGGACGGGGCGGAGGTGCCGGTCACCCTGCTCTATCGCAAGGATACGCCGCTCGACGGCTCGGCGCCTTGCCTGCTCTACGGCTATGGCGCCTATGGCATCAGCATTCCCGCCGGCTTCAACACCAACTGCCTGTCGCTCGCCGACCGCGGCTTCGTCTACGCCATCGCCCATATCCGCGGCGGCAAGGACAAGGGTTTTCAATGGTACGAAGACGGCAAGATGGAGAAGAAGACCAACACCTTCAAGGACTTCATCGCGGCGGCAGACTATCTGAATCAACAGAAGTTCACGTCCTACGCAAACATCGTCGCCGAGGGTGGCTCAGCCGGCGGCATGCTGATGGGGGCGATCGCCAACATGGCACCGGAAAAGTTCAAGGGCGTCATCGCCGCCGTGCCCTTCGTCGATGTGCTCAACACCATGCTCGACGACACCCTGCCGCTGACGCCGCCGGAATGGCCGGAATGGGGCAACCCGATTGACTCCAGGGAAGCCTATGAGCGCATGGCCGCCTATTCCCCTTACGACAACGTCTCGGAAAAGCCCTACCCCGCGATCCTGGCGCTCGGCGGCCTGACCGACCCGCGGGTGACGTATTGGGAACCCGCCAAGTGGGTGGCCAAGCTGCGCGAAAAGACCACCGGCTCCGAGCCGATCCTAATGAAGACCAACATGGACGCCGGCCACGGCGGCGCGTCGGGCCGCTTCCAGCGGCTGGAGGAGATCGCGTTCGAATATGCGTTTGCGATCAAGGTCGCGGGAAAGATGTGACGTTCACCATCGCGGCCTTGCCGGATCACTTTTCACCCGCTGAAAGGCGGATGAAAATGGAATCGAGAAGGAGGGCGCCCTTTTCGTCCAGCGATATGAGACACGGATCGCCCCACCAATCGTTGTAGAACATCAACCTGGTATCGGCGAGGACGATATCGCTGTGAATGATCCGCTTCTGTATTTCCATGTCCTTGAAATTGCTGTGCAGAAACGCCTCCAGAACCGGCAAATCCGTTTCGTCGAACTCCAGCGAACGATTGCCGTTCTCCAGTTCCAATATGCTGAAAGTCATTCGGCAATCTTCCGGGTTCGATCGGAACACCGCGGTTCCTTACTTCCGGCTGAAATTCGGCCACATCGCCTCAACTTGCAAGCCCCGCGCACGTCTTGCGACCTAACTCTCCCTGCAACCTTGCAGGGAGAATCGACATGAAAATCGGCGACAGCATCAGCAATTATTATCGTCCTCAGACCAGCAGTTCCGGCGGCGCAGATTCAGGTCTCTCGCTCAATATCGATGGCGGCGGCGGGCAGCGCACGCAGGCGCCGACCGTCTCGATCAGCGGATCGGCATCTTCCTCGTCGCTGTCTTCGGCTCTCTGGCTATCGCTGGCCGACAAGCTGGAAAGCGATACCGGATCGATCAGCGAAGCACCGACGGGAAACAGCGTGGCCGACGAATTCATGGAATGGGCGAACATGTCGCTTGCCGAAAAAATCCGGGCGCAGCTTCTCGCCGACAAGGATCTGACGGAAGAAGACCTCGCAGCAATGGATGCCGATGCCCGCGCCGCCATCGAGGCGGAAATCAAGGAAGCGATCAAGCGGCAGCTGGAAATCCCGGAGGATGGCGGCACGGCACAGGCAGAGGCCGCGTCCGGCGGTACGATCTGATTCCTAAACCCGGTCGCCCGCTTCGTTGGCAAAGCCGCCTCTCGGCCTTAGTTTACACCCGATATAGCAACGGAGAGAGACCGTATGCCCGTCCATATCGCCCTGCTTCGCGCCGTCAATGTCGGCGGGACCGGCAAGCTCTCCATGAGCGACCTGAAGTCGCTCTGCGAGAAGGCCGGCTTTGTCGACGTGAAGACCTATATCCAGAGCGGTAACGTGCTGTTCCGCTCCGAACTTTCAGCCGAAGATGCCGGCAAGGTCCTGGACGATGCGCTCGGCAAGATGATGGGCAAGGCTCCGGGCGTGATGGTGCGCAGCCGCAAGCAACTCGAGAAGATCGCCGGGAACAACCCCTTTCCGGATGCCAAGCCGAACTACCTGATGGTCAACTTCCTGCCGGAGAAGGCGCCTGAAGACGCGCTCGACAAACTCGTCGCGCCGGATGGCGAAGAGGTGCATATCGCGGGACACGAAATCTACGTGCATTACCCGAACGGCTCCGGCCGCTCGAAGCTGAAGCTGCCGGCGCTGAAGCAGGCGACATCGCGCAATCTCAACACGGTGCACAAGCTGGCGGAGCTTGCTGCGGAGATGGAAGACGCCGGGAGCTGATCCCTCAGGCGTGCTGCACCGGCCGGAACAGCATTTTCACGAAACTGCGAAACACGAGTATCTGTTCGGGCAGGCTTTGCGGCTCCTTCAAGGCCTTCGAAAGCACGATGCCGCCCTCGATCACCGTCGAAACCATGTCGGCTAGCTGGTCCACGTCGAACGGTTCGCGCGGCGTATAGACGGCCATGATCTCCTCGAACATGCCGCGGAAGCGCCGCCGCCACGTTAATGCGGCCTGACGGTTGATTTCCTGGATCTCGCGGTCGAAAAGCCGCTCGTAATAACAGATGGTCGCCACCAGGCAGCCCGGATGGCCGTTCGGCAGGTCTGACAGCAATTCGGAGAGAAGTTTGAGGCCAAGCAGAAAGGACTGCAGCGGATCGTCCATCAGATCGCGCGCGCGACTGAATATCTCGTCATAGATGCGCTCGTCGTTTTCGATGTAGCGGTTGAGCAGTGCCTTGGCGAGTTCGTTCTTGTCGCGGAAATGATAGAAGAAACCGCTCTTGGTGATGCCGGTCTCGGCGATCAATTCCTCGATCGAGGTGCCACCAAAACCCTTCTGCAGCACGGCGGCTTCCGCCACATCGAGAATGCGGGTCCGCGTCTCCTCGCCCTTGCGCATGTCCCGCTCCTGTACCGCCGGTAGGGTTTTTAAAGGAAATGGGCTGAAATACGACGCGCAGCGACTTTCAGTACCGCCGGTAACATTTTGATTTTCAGCGCATTTATAGCTTTATCGCAAATAGTATACCGCAAGCCCTCTGTTTTAGAAGAAGATAAAACGGCACAAATACCTGACCTCGCAGCGCCTTTTCACCGGCGAGGCGAAAGGCAACAGAGGGAGGAAACCATGAGCAAATACAGACATGACCTGCCGCAATTGAAGGGCGGCATATTCCTGGCCGACGGCGGCATGGAAACGACGCTGATCTTCCATGAAGGCGCCGAACTTCCGCATTTCGCCGCTTTTGTGCTCCTGGCCGACAAGACCGGGCGGCGGCAACTGAAGGATTACTACGCCCGCTACCTTGCTATCACGCCGGGAGGCAGGTCCGGCTTCGTGCTCGACACTGCAACGTGGCGGGCCAATGCGGACTGGGGCGACAAGCTCGGCTACAGCGCCGAGGCACTCAAGGCTGCCAACGAAGATGCGGTTGAGCTTCTGAGTGAGCTTCGCGTCGAACACGAACGCCCCGGTGCGCCGATCGTCATCAACGGCGCAATCGGTCCGCGCGGTGACGGCTACAAGGCCGGCAAGATGAATGCCGACGAGGCCGAGGCTTATCACGCAACGCAGATCGAGACCTTTGCCGGCACCGATGCCGACATGGTGACTGCGCTGACGCTGACCAGCGTCGACGAGGCGATCGGCATCGCGCGGGCCGCCAGGCGCGCGAAAATGCCCTGCGTGATCTCGTTTACGGTGGAGACCGACGGCCATCTCGTCACCGGGCGGACACTCAAGGAAGCGATCGAGGCGGTGGATTCCGCGACCGGCGCCTATCCGCTCTACTACATGATCAACTGCGCCCATCCGAGCCATTTCGACACGGTGGTTTCGGGCGACGAGGCGTGGCTGAAACGACTGGGCGGCATCCGCGCCAATGCCTCCAGCATGAGCCACCAGGAACTCGACGAGAGCGAGACGCTGGATGCAGGCGATCCCGCCGACCTTGGTCAGCGCTACCGGCAACTGACACGCAGGATGCCGCAGTTGCGGGTTCTCGGCGGCTGCTGCGGCACCGACCACCGGCATGTGGCGGCAATCTGCGAAGCATGCGTGCCATCTCCTGCGATGGGCGCCTGATTCCGGCTTCATCCGCGCGGTTCGGGAAGCGCACATGGCGGCGCTTCCCGGCACAGGGCCATCAACGGTGATCGACAGCCAAGAAACTTGGCATCGTCTGGCTGGACGTTGAACCCGACACGATGACGAGCATCGCTGTCATAAAGTTCAATTTATAATAGAATATTGAAACATGAATATGTTACTCATGATTGCATATCCAGACAATCCTAACGAATTGTTTAATTCTTACAACATTAGCGATGATTAACATTCCCCTCTCATTGCCAGTCCGGATCTTGGGGGGAGTAACTATGCGGCGGCTGTTGAAGACTTATATCGATCGTTTGCTTGGCGACAAATCGGGCAATTTCGCCACTCTTACGGCCATAGCGTTCGTTCCGATCATCGGAGCAGCCGCCACGGTGCTTGACCTTGGCTCCGCATATCTCGAGGCAACCAAGTTGCAGGCGGCACTTGATAGCGCGGCACTCTCGGCAGTCAGATCCTACGGGGAAGGCTTGAGCGAAGAAGAAACGACCAAGGAGGCCAGGCATGCCTTCTTTGGCAACTTTGCTGTTCCGACAAGCTCCGTCCCACTGCCCGAGGAAGAAATCCTGTCGAGTTTCACCTTAAAGCTCGCTCACGGAGCGCTCGAGGATACGGCAACCGCTGCGTTCGGCTTCTACTACAAACCCATGCTGCTGGAGCGGCTTCCCTTCGAAATCAGCAAACGCGCGGTTGCAGCGCGCGTTCCTGGAATTGAGGCGTGCATTCTTGCCCTGCATCCGACGAAATACAGATCGTTCGAAGTCAGCGGCAGTGCCAATATCGATATGACAGGCTGCACCATCACGGCAAATTCCGACGACGGGCAGGCAATCTATGTTGGCGGTTCGGGCAGGCTGAAAGCCGAATGTCTGTTTGCTGCCGGGGGCATCTCGATCGATCCCAACGCGGTGCGACTGGCCTGCGACTATCCACATGAGGACTCACCACGGGTTCCGGATCCGTTCAAGTACAAGAAGCTGCCGTCTGCGAGCCCGTGGACAGACCTCTCCGGTTGTGGTCAAAACTTCGTCGGCGGCGGCGCAGGCAATGGAAATTGCAACGGCACCGGCCGAACCCCAAACGGAAACAATGCCGGTTACGTCGTGACCTTGAAGCCGGGGACATATGGCAGCCTCGAGCTCAAGGGGGCAATCAAGCTGCAGTCCGGCTCCTACATCATCGATGGCGGCTCTCTGCAGTTGACCAGCCAATCGGTGGTGACCGGCCACGAAGTAACGTTCTTTCTGCTCAACGGTGCCAAACTGGTGATTCACGGTGGCGCAACGTTTAACATCTCGCCATCCCTCACCGGCGACTGGGCCGGGTTTTCGATCGTGGCAGCACATGGGAACACCGAACCAGCCGTGATCAACGGCAACAGTTCATCGTCGCTGACCGGGATTGTCTACATGCCGGACACGAAGGAGATCCAGTATTCCGGGAACGGAGCCACGGTTGGAGAATGCATTCGCCTGATCGCGCAGGAGATTACTTTGATCGGAAACAGCTATTTCAAGATGGCTTGCGATCCGGAACTGGCAAACATGAAAATCAACAATCCCGGCGCGATTCGCCTCGTGCAATGACGAAGCCAGACAGAAGCCTGTTGCCGGCTCCATGCCCGCTTGACAGTCGGCTTGGCTCCACCGCCAAGCCGAAACCGGCCCGCAAAATCACGCGTGTATAGTCCCACCTCCGCTCCCGGTATGGGACGGCGGAAAACCAGGGCTTGCAATGCAGGCCGCTACGCACGATATCCGGTTCACCAATGGTTTGCGGATCGTGCGCAAGCCGCCGACTGACACGGCATCCGGTGGAGACATCATGGATCACGTCCAACCGAAACCAGAGGCGAACGCCGCCGTTGCCTCCATTCCCTTCGACAATAGCTATGCGCGGTTGCCGGCGCATTTCCATGCCGCGGCCGATCCGTCGCCCGTTTCCGAACCGTGGCTGATCAAGTTCAACCGGCCGCTGGCGCAGGAGCTTGGGCTGGATGCCGACACGCTCGAGCGCGACGGTGCACAGATCTTTTCCGGCAACAGCGTCCCGGAAGGTGCCGAGCCGCTGGGCATGGCCTATGCCGGGCATCAGTTCGGCCAGTTCGTGCCGCTGCTTGGCGACGGGCGGGCGATCCTGCTTGGCGAAGTGATCGACAGGAACGGCGTGCGCCGCGATATCCAGTTGAAGGGTGCGGGCAAGACGCCCTATTCCCGCCGAGGCGACGGGCGCGCAGCGCTCGGCCCGGTGTTGCGTGAATATATCGTCAGCGAGGCGATGCATGCGCTCGGTATCCCGGCGACGCGGGCGTTGGCAGCGGTGGTGACCGGCGAGCCGGTCTACCGCGAACGGGTGCTGCCTGGCGCCGTCTTTACCCGCGTGGCGGCGAGCCACATCCGCGTCGGCACCTTCCAGTTTCTCGCGGCACGCGGCGATACCGAAGGTGTAAAGACGCTGGCCGATTATGTCATCGACCGGCATTATCCGGGCCTGCACGACCGACAGCGTCCCTATCTGGCGCTGCTCGAAGCCGTTGCCGAGCGGCAGGCGTCGCTGATTGCCCGCTGGCTCTGCGTCGGCTTCATCCATGGCGTGATGAACACCGACAATTGCGCCATCTCCGGCGAAACGATCGATTTCGGTCCTTGCGCTTTCCTCGATGACTATGATCCGGCCAAGGTGTTCTCCTCGATCGACCAGGGCGGGCGCTACGCCTATGCCAGCCAGCCGGCAATCGGCCAGTGGAACATGGCGCGGCTTGCCGAAACGCTGCTGCCCCTCCTCGACCCGGAGCCGTCCGAGGCCGTCAATCTCGCCAATGACGTGATCGCCGGATATGGCGCGCGGTTCCAGAACCATTGGCTTGACGGAATGAAGGCCAAGATTGGCCTCACGGACGAAGAAGACGGCGACCTCGAATTGGTGCAGGGGCTGTTGACGCTGATGAAGGACGGGCAAGCGGATTTCACCCTGACCTTCCGACGGCTGGCCGGTGTTGCCGAAAACGACGCCACTGAGCCCGCCTTTGCCGCAACGTTCCGCGATCCGGCAGCGATTGCGCCCTGGCTTGCCGAATGGCGCACCCGGCTGTCGCGCGAAGCTGGCACACCGCAGGAGCGGGCGCGAAAAATGCGGCTGGTCAATCCCGCCGTCATCCCGCGCAACCACCGCATCGAACAGGCCATCCGCGCGGCCGAGGACGACGGCGATTTCTCGCTGTTCGAAGCGCTGCTGACGGTGCTATCGAAACCCTACGAGGACCAGCCGGGTTTTGCGGCCTATGCGGCGCCACCTCAACCGCAGGAAGAGGTGCTGAGGACGTTCTGCGGAACGTAAAGCTGTTTCTGCTGAATGACGGATAGGCGGAATATGGGTTTTCGCCCCGTAGGATAATCGTATTTTCTCTGGTAGGCTTCACGCTTTCCTACAATAAATAGTTGCCCCGCACCCGCACTTTTCAAACCACCACCGGGTGTCGAACCAGGCCATTTGACCGGAGACGAATGTGGGACAGAGCTTTGTACTCGATAGCGGCATAGACATCATCAACGGCACTGACACCGACGACATATTTTCCGGCATTGGCGGCGGCCTGGATTTTCTGAAGGGCGGCGGCGGTGCGGACCTTTTCGAGATAGATGAGCTTCAGATGGGCCTGCTGGATGGCGGCACAGGCACGGACACCGTCTCCCTAAACAGTGACGAAAACAGGATCGGCACCGACGTGACATTTTCGAATGTCGAAATCCTCGGCCTGCAGGGACCTGCACTCTATTTGACGCCCGCCCAACTCGCGGCATTTTCGAAAATCGAGATCGATCCGACCGGCCTCGATACATTCGAAATCCATCTTGAAGGCGGCGGCGGCCGGTCCATGGATTTTTCAACCAGCTACGTCTCGCCCGTCCTGTTGTCCGTCTTTACCGATAGTGCGGCCTCGCTGTACGGGACCGCTAGTGACGATGAATTCAACGGGTCGGCATTCGACGACACCTTAAGCGGCAGAAACGGCAACGATCGTCTGGCGGGCAACGATGGCGATGACAGGTTGGAGGGAGGGCTGGGCGACGACTGGCTGAGCGGCGGAGGCGGCTCGGATACGGCGTATTACGGGAGCTACGCGACGGCAGTCATGGTCGATCTCGCCGCGGGGACCGCCACCGGTCAGGGGACCGACACACTCGTCTCCATCGAAAATGTCACAGGCTCCCAAGGCAACAGCACCCTGCTGGGATCGGACGGCGACAATTCCATCACGGGCGGCGGCGGCAATGATACGCTCGACGGCAGGGACGGCGCCGACAATCTCAACGGCCGTTGGGGGAACGACACGCTCAAGGGCGGAGCGGGAACCGACATGTTGAGCGGCGATCTGGGCATCGACACTCTGAATGGCGGCACTGGAAACGACACACTGAATGGTGGCAAGGGCGCAGACACGATGGCCGGAGGTAGCGGCGATGACATCTTCTACGTCGACAATATCGGCGACATCGTCATCGAATTGACCGGCGGCGGCAGCGATACCGTAGCCGCCGTCGGCAACTCCCTCTTTCATGATTACATCCTGCCTCCCACGGCGGAAATCGAAAAACTGAACACCAACTCCGCATCGGGTACGGCAGCTATCAACCTGACAGGCAATGCATTCAAGCAAACCATTACTGGCAATGCCGCGGGCAACATCCTCAGCGATGGCGGTCCGGGCGGCGCCGATACGCTGCGCGGTCTCCTCGGCGACGATATCTACCGGATCTACAACAGCGGCGATGTGGTCATCGAGGCTGCCGACCAGGGGACCGACCGCATTACGACAGCCGTCGACTATACGTTGGGCACCGGCGTATCCGTGGAAATCCTCACCACCAATGGCTCGTCGGGCACATCCGGCATCGACCTTTCCGGCAACGAGTTCACCCAGTCGATAACCGGCAATGCCGGCGCCAACATCCTGAACGGCAAGGGCGGTGCCGACAGCCTGACCGGGTTTGGTGGCGACGATACCTTCGCCTTCACAACCGCGCTTGGCGGCGGCAACGTCGATACGATCACCGATTTCAACGTCGCTGACGACACGATCCAGCTCGACGATGCGATTTTCAAATCCATCCTCGCCACCGGCGAGTTGCTGTCCGGCTATTTCCGGTCGAACACGACAGGCCTTGCCCAGGACGCCAACGATCATGTGATCTTCGAGAAGGACACGGGCGAGCTCTATTACGATACTGACGGCACGGGTGCGGCCAGTGGCATTCTGTTCGCCAAGGTCACGGCCGGACTGTCGCTGACCCATGCGGATTTTTTCGTCGTCTAGGGCAAAAAGCCAGTGCTGGTCTTTGGCAACGAAATGCGCCAGACGTTCTGCGGAAGCCGCAGGCACGCTTATTCCCAGCCCGTTCCGCCCACGACAGAGCAGCCATAGGGCGGCAAGCGGTCGGCGAAGTTCGACTTCAACCGCGCGCAGCCCCATTGGCGCAAGGGCTCCGGCATCCGGCTGTTCAGCTCGATGCCGACTTCGTCAAGCGGATCGCTGGTATTGGTGACGTAGAGCAGCCAGCGCCCGCCGATGACAGCGATGACGGCTACCACCGCGACCAGTAGAACAGTCAGCAATTTCCTCATTTCCGGCCTCGTCGGGATTCGCGATGCCGATGAATTACCCTATTTCGGGCTGCTACCGAAATCCTCTCGCTGCTTTCGATCGGCATGTCTTCGCGCTAAACACTTATCTGACATGCACAATTTCGACGGATGTGCCGAAATGTGGCCATTGAAAGGCACCGTCGTTGCATTATGTTCGGTGATGATACGCGCGGTGATTGAACCGATGCCGCGCGCCCGACAGAGGATCACCGCGCGCAGAACCATCCGACGCGATGACCAACCTTGAGACCGAAATACCTTTCCCTGCGGCCCTGGACCCAAGGGCCGTACCGCCGGAAATGAAACCGCTCGCGCGGAGCGGCTTTCCACACGGGAGATACTTCATGTTGATTTTTCTGACCGCTCTCGTCTTCGCATTGATCGGGCTGGTGCTCGGCGCAGGCGGGCTCTGGCTGATCACGCTTGGCGGCAGCTGGTATTATGTGTTTGCCGGCCTTGGCTTCCTTCTTACCGCATTTCTCCTGTTTGCACGCCGCGGTGCTGCGCTGACGGTCTATGCGCTTGTCATTCTCGGCACGCTCGGCTGGGCGATCTGGGAGGTCGGCTTCGACTGGTGGCAGCTCGGCCCGCGCGGCGGCGTGATCATCCTGCTCGGCCTGTGGCTGCTTCTGCCCGGCATCCGCCGCGGCCTCGGTTTTGTCAGCCCCTCCGGCGAGGCCTATGCGGCCAGCGCCCTGCCGCTTTCCATCGCCGTCATCGCCTCGATCGCCGTTGCCGGCTATTCGATGACGCAGGATCCGCTCGATCTTGCCGGCGAACTGCCGGTGGGCACGACGGCAGCAACGCCCGATCTCGGCGGCAATGTTCCGGATGGCGACTGGTACCAGTATGGCCGCACGCCCTATGGCCAGCGCTATTCGCCTCTCGCCCAGATCACGCCGGAAAATGTCGGCACGCTGGAAGTCGCCTGGCTGTACCAGACCGGCGACGTGAAACTGCCCGAGGACGTCGGCGAGACCACCTATCAGGTGACCCCGCTGAAAATCCGCGACACGCTCTATGTCTGCACGCCGCACAACTGGGCGATCGCGCTCGATGCGGCGACCGGCAAGGAGAAGTGGAAATATGATTCCAACTCCGGCATGAATCCCGACCGGCAGCACCAGACCTGCCGCGGCGTCAGCTATTTTGCCGATCCGGCCGCGACAGCCGGCAGCCCTTGTGCCGAGCGCGTCTACCTGCCGACCTCGGATGCCCGCCTGATCGCGCTCGATGCCGCCACCGGCCAGGTCTGCACGAGCTTCGCCGACCAGGGAACGCTGCATCTCGAAGCCGGCATGAAATTCAATCCGGCCGGCTACTACTATTCCACCTCGCCGCCCGTGATCACCGGCGGCAAGATCATCATCGGCGGTGCCGTCAACGACAATTATTCGACCGAGGAACAGTCCGGCGTCATCCGCGCCTTCGACGTCCATACGGGCGCCCTGGTCTGGAACTGGGACAGTGGCAATCCGGACGTGACGACGCCCCTGCCGGCCGGCCAGACCTATACGACCAACTCGCCGAACAGTTGGTCGGTCTTCAGCTATGACGACAAGCTCGGCCTGATCTTTATCCCGATGGGCAACCAGGTGCCCGACCAGCTCGGCATGGGTCGCTCGGAGCATGTCGAGAAATACTCGTCCTCGATCGTCGCGCTCGACATCAACACCGGTGCGGTGCGCTGGGTGCGCCAGACCGTGCATCACGACCTCTGGGACATGGACGTTCCCGCCCAGCCGGTGCTGCTCGACATCACGGGCAAGGACGGCCAGCCTGTTCCCGCGCTCGTCGGCCCGACCAAGCAGGGCGATCTCTACGTGCTCGACCGGCGCACCGGCGAGCCGATCATCCCGGTCAAGGAAATCCCCGCCCCGACCGGTGCGATCCCCGAGGATCACACGGCGCCGACGCAGCCGATCTCCGACCTCACCTTCTCGCCGCCGCCGCTTACGGACAAGGACATGTGGGGCGTGACGATGTTCGACCAGCTGGCCTGCAGGATCAACCTGAAGCGGCTGAAATATGAGGGCCGCTATACGCCGCCGTCGGTGGAAGGTTCGCTGATCTATCCCGGTAATTTCGGAGTCTTCAACTGGGGCTCGGTCGCCGTCGATCCGGAACGGCAGCTGATGTTCGGTATGCCGACCTATCTCGCCTTCACCTCGAGACTCGTTCCGCGCGACCAGATTCCCGCGAAGGGGCAGGACGAGAAAGGCTCCGAACAGGGGCTGAACCGCAATGACGGCGCGCCCTATGGCGTCTTCATGGGTCCGTTCCTGGGGCCGCTGAAAATCCCCTGCCAGGCGCCGCCCTGGGGTTACGTCGCCGGCGTCGACCTGAAGACGGGTGCGATCGCCTATAAGCACCGCAACGGCACGGTCCACGACATGACGCCGCTGCCGCTGCCCTTCAAGGTCGGCGTTCCCGGCATCGGCGGGCCGATGATCACCAAGGGCGGCCTTGCCTTCCTCGGCGCTGCCGTCGACAACTATCTCCGCGCCTATGACCTGACCACCGGCAAGGTGCTCTGGGAAGGCCGGCTTCCGGCCGGCGGCCAATCGACACCGATGAGCTATGCGACGGATGACGGCACCCAGTACGTCCTGATCGTCGCCGGCGGCCACGGCTCGGTCGGCACCAAGCCCGGCGATTATGTCATCGCGTACCGGCTGCCGAAGTAACGGCGCGCAATATGAACCGGCGATCTTTTCGCCGGTTCATATTTCGTCGGTCCGTCTTGAACCTTACGCCATTGCACCGATCAGTTTGCCGACTTCGGCGAAGATGGGTTCGAGGTCCTTGGTCGGCTTCTTGCCCTCGGCGATGTAGACCGACGCCAGGATGGTATGCCCGTCGCGCGGCCGCATAAAGCCGATGTCGCCGGCTTCGCCGTGGCCGCTGGTGCCGGTCTTTTCGCCGACCGTCCAGCCGCCGGGGAGCCCTGCCCTCAACCGCCGGTCGCCCGTCGTGTTGGCGACGAGCCAGGCGGCGAACTGATCGCGGGACGATGGCGAGAGGACATCCTCAAGCAGCAGCCTGCCCAGTGTCCGCGTCATCGCCGCAGGCGTCGTCGTGTCGCGGGGATCGCCGACCTTCGCCTCGTTGAGTTCCGGCTCCGTCCGGTCGAGACGGGTGGTTTCGTCGCCGATCGAGCGCAGCCAGGCGGTCAGGCCTTCGGGACCGCCAAAACTGGCCAGCAGCAGGTTGGCGGCCGCATTGTCGCTGTAGGTGACTGCGGCATCGCAGAGTTCGCGCACCGTCATGCCGCCACCGACCCGCTTTTCGACGATCGGCGAATAGGAGAGCAGGTCCTTCTTCGAGACGGCGATGCGCCGATCGAGCGTCTCCTCGCCCTTGTCGACGCGCGCCAGCGCAAAGGCAGCCGCCAGCGCCTTGAACGTCGAGCACATGGCGAAGCGTTCGTCCTGCCGGTGGGCGAAAGAAGCGTTGGTCCTGGTATCGAGGACGAAAACGCCGAGACGTCCGCCGGTGCGCTTTTCCAGCGCGGCAAGCTGTTCTTCGATTTTTTTCTCGGCGGCAAAGGCGGTGCCTGCACCGAGGCCGGTCACAGGCAGGAGCAAGCTGGAAGCGATCAGGAAGGACCGGCGTCTGAGTGTGAGCGGCATGCTGTTTGTTCTCCCGAAATGAATCTGAAAGCGACGCCAAGCCATTGATAAGAAGTATGAATATTAGGCATATGTGCAAGGGATTATGCTGTCGCTGGAAACGATGGGTAAGCCGTGATTATGGCCGCTCTTTGCCGGAAACAAGGCCTCCGCGGATCTTGTTTCGACCATAAAAATTAACGCGGGCGCAATTTCCCGTTGACAAATTTCCGGAAAAGGAGACATTGCCCGCCATGATCAGAACCGCGAACATCGCCCGCTGGTATTTTACGCTGCTCCCATAGGTGCGGCTGTCTGATCTCGTTCAACAAGCCGCCATCAGGCGGCTTTTGTTTTTGGACGACACCTGATGGCGCAAAAGCCATAAGGAGCCTTGAAATGCTGCAGACCGCCATACCCACCCCGCATACACACCTGGCCACGCGCGCGCCGATGGTGACCATCCGCACCGCCAAGCAGCGCGACCTGCCTGCCTTGCGCGAAATGATCGCCGAGCTTGCCGCCCATCATGGCGATGCCGCTGCCGTGACGCCTGAAAATCTGGAGCGCGACCTGTTCGGCCGGATGCCCTGGATCACGGCGCTGGTGGCCGAAGCCGGCGGTGAGTTGATCGGCTACGCCATCCTCGTGCCGCTCTACCGCGCCCAGCAGGGGATGCGCGGCATGGAACTGCACCATCTCTATGTCCGTCCCGCCCATCGCGGCACCGGCATCGGCCGCCATCTGGTCGGCAAGGCCCGCGAACATGCCCGCATGGCCGGCGCCACCTATCTCTCGGTCAGCGCCGCCACCGGCAACTTCCAGGCACACCGCTTCTACGAATCGGAAAACTTCACGCCGGGTCCTGTGACCGGCATGCGGTATATGCAGACATTGGCTTGAGACTAGGCAACGGGCGATGAAAAAACGCCCGCTCCCGCATACCGGCCTCTGTGGCAGCCGAAGTATGCAAGAGCGGGCGGATGTCTTTGAAAGGCAGGCTGGTCAGGCGACCTTGGCCGATGCTGCCAGATAGCGCGCACCCGGCTTTGCATGCGACAGGTTTTGCGACATAGCGCGGCGAGCCGCCTCATATGTTGTCCACTCATCACCGTTCTGCAACGGCGGGATCGTCACCACCTCTCCCTGATCAAAGCCGACGAGCGCGGCATCGACCATGTCGCTGGAACTCATGACCCAGCTTTCCGGCAGGTTCGAATGCGGCATGCCGGCAATGTCCCAGAACTCCGTTGCCGTCGCACCCGGCAGCACCGCCTGTATCCGCACGCCCTTATCGGCCAGTTCGTGCTGAAGCGACTGGGTGAATGCCAGAACATAGGCCTTGCTCGCCCCATAGACGCCGTTGAGGATTTCCGGACCGATGGCAACGATCGAGGAAATATTGATGATCGCGCCGGCGCCCCGCGCCACAAAGCCCGGCACCGCCGCATAGGTGAGCCGCGTCAGGGCCGTGACGTTGAGGTCGATCATGTCCGTCATCTTGCCGATGTCCGACTGGAGGAGCGGCGCAACGGCACCGACGCCCGCATTGTTGACCAGCATGGTGATGCTCGCGTCATCACGCAGGACGGCTTCGATCCTGCCGACATCATTATTGTCGCCGAGATCGGCGACGATTGTCTTGACCGAACGGCCGCTCGCCTTCGAAACAGTATCGGCAACCGCCTGAAGACGTTCTCCATTGCGGGCGACCAGGATCAGGTCGTACCCGCCCTTTGCCAGCCGATCCGCATAGAGGGCACCGATGCCGGCCGATGCGCCGGTGATCAGGGCCGTTCCCTTCTTTTCATGTCCGCTCATCGTCATTCTCCCTGCTCGAAAGCGTTGATCTTGCAGGTGGAATGTACGACCGAAGCGCATTGTCTCAAATGTCGTAATAACGGCGTTTTAGGACACGCGAAACAGACTTGCGTATCAGTCTGCGCCAATGACTGCGACAATCGCCAGCCAAGGCGGTCGACCTCATTGGCTTGGAGACAACCCGTATTTAGGAGGAGGAGCGGCCAAGCGGTGGCCGGCCGGCTAGTGCGCCGGCACCGCCTTCAAATAGGCCGCGATCGCTTCGCGGTCGCTCGCCGGCAGTTTCGCCATGTTCTTCTGCACCTCGACCATCGAGCCGCCAACCGAGTCGAAATCGGGGGTGAAGCCGGTTTCGAGGTAGTTGACGATATCGCCCTCGCTCCATGTTCCGATGCTTTTCGAGCCGGGCGTGATGTTGGGGATGCGGCCGTCGCCTTCCGGATTGGGCGCACCGGCCAGCCACTGAGCCGTCTCGAAACCACCCAGCGCATTGCGCGGCGTGTGGCATTCGCCGCAATGGCCGGGGCCTTCGACGAGGTATTGGCCGCGGGCAATCTTCGGATTTGACGTGTCGACCGTCACGCGCGGCTTGTCGGTGAAGAACAGCAGTTTCCAGCCGCCGAGCGAAAGACGGATATTGAACGGGAACGGCAGATCATGCGGCGGGGCGACATTGGCGCTCTTCGGCAGGGTTTTCAGGAAACCCCAGAGGTCGTTGATGTCCTTCGACGTCATCCGGGTATAGGAGCCATAGGGGAAGGACGGATAGAGATGCTCGCCTTGCTTGCCGACGCCGCGCGTCATCGCATCGCCGAATTCGGAGAGCGTCCAGCCACCGATCCCTGCCGTTTCGTCCGGGGAGATATTGGGAACATGGAAGGTGCCGAACGGGCTCTTCAGCGGCAATCCGCCTGATAGAACCAGCTTGGCGTCGCCTTCGGACTTCGCCACCGCGTGACAGCTGGTGCAGCCGCCCGCCCAGAAGACCTGTTCGCCATTGGCAAGATCCGGCTCTCCCAGGTTTTCCCAATGGGCTGTCGGCCAGGGCTCGGGCTTGGTCACGAACCAGGCGCCGCCACCGACAACCACACCAAGGAAAATCACTGCAGACAACAGCTTTCGAACCCGCGCGCCCATAGGCTCTATCCTCTTGCCTCATCCGGAAAACACATTTGGCGCGCCGGACCGGCGCGCCAAGGGATCATAATCTGGAGGGAATGACCCGCCGCCTCATTTCTTGAGGCGGTAAGTCTCGTGACAGGCGGCGCAATTCTTGCCGATGACGCCGAGCGCTGCGCCGACACCGGCCTGGTCGGCTGGAAGCTGGGCGAGCGTCGCATCGACATCCGTGCCAAGCTTGGCAGCCTTCGCCTTGAAGTCGTCGATGTTCTCCCAGATCTTCGGGCTGGCTTCCGATTCCATGCCGGTTTCCGAGCCGGCCGGGAACTGATCGGGAAAGGCCTTGACGTTTTTGCTGATCGTTTCCAGCGACGCCTTGACCACGGCGCCGTCATAGGGTTTTTCGCCCTTGGCGATCGCAACAAGCGCGCCCACCGACTGCCCGACCCCCTTCATCAGACCCTGGCGGACCTCCTGCGGCTCTCCAGCCGCCATGACCGCGGTCACTCCGCAGCCGGCAACGGCGATGGCAATAATCACTGCTCTCAGTTTCATGAAATTCTCCCGGATCCATGAAGCCGCGGGGGTTCTGCGCGGCTTTCCTGTCAATGCGCGGGCATGATTGCATTTTGCGTTCACGAAGGAAGTAACATTTTTTTGAGACCGAGTTTATCAGGGCGTTCTACAACAGATTGAAATAACAGGAGTATTTTTCTCAACTTTTGAGATTTTCGATGCGGTTTAACCGCTCAGGTAAGCGACACCCAGCCCTGCCATGCGGTCAGCGCTGCCACGGCGATCAGCACCACGCCGACTGCCTTGCCGATGACGGCTGTCGCACGCGGGCTGGCGACGATGACGTCGCGACTGCGGCCGGCGGCAAGCGCGAGGCTGCCGTAGACGGCAAGCTGGGTCGCAGAAATCATGATCGCCATGATCAGCACCTGGGACCAGAGCGGGCCGAACTGGGGCTTGAGGAACTGCGGATAGACGGCGAGCATGAACAGATAGGCCTTTGGATTGAGGATGCTGGTGAGCGCGCCGCGCCGAAAACTCGTCCAGAGGGACAGCCGGGCGCCCGGCTCGACCGAGGCGATGGCGATACTGCTTCTGGCAAGCGACAGGCCGATCCAGGCGATATAGGCCGCACCCGCGAGCAGCAGCACGTTGAACAGTTCCGGCACCAGATGCAGCAGGAAGCCGACGCCGAGGGCTGCATAGAGCGTGTGGAAGACGCCACCCGCCATGATGCCGGCCGTTGCCGTCAACCCCGATGCCCGCCCGCCCGTCAGCGCATTGGCCATGACGAAGACCATGTCCATGCCGGGCACGATGATGATGCCGAAGAGGAGGGTGAAGAAGAGCCAGAGGTTTTCCGCGTAGGTCATGTCAGTTGTCCGTCTTTCAAAGTAAGGGCCGCAATTATCGCAGTGCTTGTTTTTCAAGCACTTGAGGACATGTTATACCGAAGGCCAACTGACAGGGTTCTGTCAGGAGCGTTTCGCTTGAAGACGAAAAAGGTGGCCCATGCGCAAGGCATCGCGATTGTTCGAGATCATCCAGATTCTCAGGCTGGCGACGCGGCCTGTCACCGCCGCTAAGATCGCCGAAAACCTCGAAGTGACCATCCGCTCGATCTATCGCGACATCGCAGCACTTCAGGCGATGCGGGTGCCGATCGAGGGCGGACGCGGCATCGGCTATATCCTGCGCCCCGGCTTCGACCTGCCGCCGCTGATGTTTTCGATCGAGGAGACGGAGGCGATCGTGCTGGCGCTTGCGCTTCTGGAGCGCACCGGCGACGAGGAACTGAAGGATGCGGCCAAGCGCGTCAACCAGAAGATCGCCGGCGCCATGCCGGCGCCCCTGCGCCAGGCGCTGCGCTCCAATGCCCTGCATGCCTGGGGCACCATCGCCCCGCCACCCTCCGGGCTCGACCTTGCCATGGTGCGCCGGGCGATCCGCGACGAACGCAAGCTCGTGCTCGATTACCGCGACGAATTCGGCCGCGCCAGCGAGCGCACGATCCGGCCCCTGGCACTGATCTACTATTCAGCCACCGCCGTCGTCGTCGCCTGGTGCGAACTACGCACCGCCATCCGCAACTTCCGCGCCGACCGGGTGGAGCATTGTGAGCCGACGGAAGAACATTTTCGCGGCGAAGGCGATGGATTGCGGGATTTGTGGATCAGGGGGTGGCGGGTGAATGGCGCGGCAATGGGAGAGAGTGTGGGGTGATGTTGGGTCGGTGCGGCAAGCTGTGCTGGGCTAGCCCTGTCGCTATTGATCATGGACAAAGCAATTCCGCTGGAGCTGTTTCTTCTATGGCAGCATCATTTGACCACGAGTAGCGTGGAGGGGCATATGCACACAGTCGCGATGACCATTCTAAGGGACGTTATCTCTACCGGTGGCAAACGCATTTGCGAAAGCTGATTGCATTTTCGGCAGAGCGCTGGTTATCTCGCCACAGTCGGTAAAGAGATGGCAACGCCGCACCCTCAGGCCATCAGCGCAGCCACTTGCTCAAGCAACAAAGAAATCGGCGTAAGTCAGCGCCACCCCAGCCCCGATTTTTGCGAACGGTATCCCGCCGCCAGCGCCGCTGCCGTCCGCGTCGTAAAATAACCTGCCTGTATCCCTATCATAGATGATGCGGTCGTCGGCATCCTGGGCCAGGCCGGTGGTGTTGGCGCGAAACGCGGTCGCAGCCAGCGGGCCTGGCGCAAGCACTGTAAAGATCACGTCGGAGAGCAGGAAGCGGTCATCGACGGCATCGAAGTCGACGATCGTATCGACATTGCCGGCGCCGGGTGCGGTGTTGAAAACGAAGGTATCGCTGCCGGCAAAGCCGCGCAGGCTGTCGTTGCCGCCCCGGCCTTCCAGCCGGTTGTCGCCGGCGTTTCCGATGATCTGCTGGCCGATCTCGTTGCCAGTGAGGTCGATCGCCGATGTCCCGGTAGACCCATTGGTCGTCAGCAGTTCGACGCGAACGCCCGTACCGAGCCTGTAGTCCACCGCCGCCATCACCCTGTCGGCGCTGCCCTGGGCTGCACCTTCCACAATCACGTCACCGGAGTTGAAGACGCGGTACGTATCATCGCCGCCAAGCCCCTTCATCACATCCGCAGCCCCCTTGCCGCCGTCGTGAAGGATGTTCTGTCCGGCGTTGCCGGTTATCTCCTGGCTGAGTGCATTTCCCGTGAGGTTTATCGCCGCTGAGCCGCCGTTCGATGTGGTTCGCAAAAACTCCACGTGAGCGGTCTTGGACAAGGCATAGCTGGAGGACGCCGCGACCCTGTCGGTGGCGCCTTCGCCGGCGGCCTCGATGACCTCGTCCGACTGGAGGTTCACGTAGATGAAGTCGTTGCCGGCTCCTCCTGACAGGCGATCGGCCCCGGCACCGCCATTGAGCACGTCATCACCGGCGCCGCCTTTGATGATATCATCGCCGCCAAGCCCCGAAAATGTGTCTGCACCGGAGCCGCCGGCGATGGTATCGGCAAAGTTTCCACCGGCCCAGGTCTCGCCCGCCGACGTCGCAGAAAACACTTTCGGATCGAATACTTGCTGGCGAATGCAGGTGCCGGAGCCGTCACCCAAATCTTCGGATTGCCATGCCACGACGAAACGACCATCGGGCAACGCTGTCGCGGACGGATTGTATTGCTTGCCCGCGACGGTCGTATTGACGATGAAATCGTCTCCGGAAAGGCTTCCGTCGACATTGAACAGCCGGGCGCGCACGCAATAGGACGAACCGTCGCCGGTATCGCCCGAATACCAGACGGCCACGGCGCGACCGTCGGCAAGCGCAATAATCTTCGGGTCGGCCTGGTTGCTGGCAGTGGTGGAATTGACAATGAAGTCACCCTCGCCGGACGGGGTGCCATCAGGATTGAGAAGGCGCGCGCGGATACAGCCGAAAGAACCGTCGCCGGCGTCGTCGGATTCGAAAATCGCCAGCACCCGCCCGTCGGCGAGGACGGCGAGACCGGGGTTCGTCTGGCCGCCCGGAGCGGTGTCATTGACGATGAAGTCGACGCCTGAAGCGGTGCCGTCCGCATCGAATATCCGTGCGCGCGCGCAGCCTCCGCTGCCGTCGCCGTCATCCTCCGATGCCCAGGCGATCATGAAGCGGCCGTTTGCCAGAGTTGTGATGACGGGGGTGATCTGAGAGGAGGTGAATGTCGTGTTGACGATGAAATCTTCGCCCGCGGGACTACCGTCAGCGTCGAACAGCCTTGCCCGAATGCATGTCGGCTCGCCGTCGCCGGCATCATAGGACTGCCAGACGGCGACGAACCGCCCGTCGTCAAGCACAGTGACGGCCGGTCGCGTCTGGCTTGCCGCCAGCGTCGAATTGGCGATGAACTCGACACCTGCGGGCTCGCCATCCGGCGCGAACATCCGGGCGCGGATACAGGAGGACGAGCCGTCGCCTGCATCGAAGGACACCCACAGGGCAATGAAGCCACCGTCGGGCAAAGCCGTAACCGTGGAGATCACCTGGTTCTTGTCGGTGATTGCGTTCAAAACGAAATCGGCGCCCCTCGGGCTGCCATCGTCATTGAACACCCGTCCGAACACGTCCTGGTCGCTGGTCGGCGTATCGGACCTCCAGATCACGACATATCCGCCATCGGCGAGACCGGTTACCTGCGGCACGATCTGGCCGCCAGCGGCCGTTGTGTTGACGACGCTATCCGCACCGAAACGTTTGATCGGCATGGATATCCCTCCCGCCCGTGCCGAGTTTGGCCGCGAGTCGAGGCGCTAAGCCGTTTCTCATTAAAGCGAGAAAATGCGCTGCACGATAGCCATAAGATCGTTTCTTGCCCGTTCAGCTGATATGCCTAAGGCTTTTCAGGCGCACCGTGGGCGGGACCTTCCTCCTTGACTTCGCGCGGGGTCGGTGCGGTGATCACGCCGTGATCGGGATCGTGCACGTCCTGGCCTTTCGAACCATCAGCAGCTTTGGAGAGTTCATGCGCACGGCTGTTGTGCCGCCGGTGTAGAAGAGTCGTCGCTTCATTGATGAGCGTGGTCAACTCCGCTTCGGAAAAATCGGATAGATCAAAGGTCATGGTCGTCTCCTGACTAGTTGCACCTCCGAATAAACGCGCGACTTAGCAAATCGCTTCATTGGCGGACAAAATTAGTGGAAGCCGGAAATTGGGAATAAGGAATGACCGGCGCAGCCTACACCTTGAACGGCAGCACCCGGCCCTCTTCCCGGCCAAATCCCTCGATCTCGATCCGATCCTCGAAAACCTCGACAATCGCAAAGGTATTCTCGTCCGCGGTATCAACCATGCCTTTGAACGTCACGAACGGACGGCCATCCGCTTCGCCGAAATTGCCGTCGTGGTTGTGGCCGCAGAAATAGCCACGGAAGCAGGAAAAACCCGTCAGGAGATCGACGATGCGCTGGCTATCCCACATATTGTGCTTGTTGGGCGGAAAGACCGGGTAGTGACCGAGCACGAGGACCGCCTCGCCGTCGGCTTCTGCCTTTTCCATCACCCCGGACAGCCATTGCAATTGCTCGTCACCGAGTGAACCATTCCAAGGATGCGCGTTGATTGCCCCTTCGGCCTGCAGCGCGCGCAGCCGTTCCGCCGCAAGTGCGGTGCGCGGGTCTCCGGCAGGTGCCGAGAAGACGCTGACATCGTTGCCGTCGAGGATGACGAAGCGCCAGGTGCCGATGGCGAAGTCATGGTAGCGGGCCGGCATGGCGAGGCGGGCGGCAACCTCTCCGAGATACCGGGGTGCTACCGCGAAATCATGGTTGCCGAGCAGGAACAGGTGCTTGTGGCGCAGCGTCCCGTAGATCGGCAGGACATCGTCAAAACTCCTCCAGTCGCGATCGATGACGTCGCCGAGCGTCACGACGAAATCGAGTTCCGCCGCATTGAACGCGGAGACAGCCTCGGCGAGCTTGGGCAGGCTCTCGGCATAATACCGCTTCAGATCCGGATTCGGCTCGATATCGGCATATTGCGGATCGGCGATGACGCCGAAACGGAGGATGGGAGAAGATGAATCTGGCATGGTCGCTGCTTAGATCAGCACTGTGACGGAGCAGTGACATCAACAAAAAACCCGGCATCGCTGCCGGGTTTCCTGTTCGTTACTACGAAATGAATTACGCGGCAGCTTCGTAGAGCTCGAGCACGTAGTCCCAGTTGATCAGGCTGTCGACGAAGGCTTCGAGGTACTTCGGACGGGCGTTGCGGTAGTCGATGTAATAGGAATGTTCCCAGACGTCGACGCCGAGGATCGGCGAGGCGCCGTGCACCAGCGGGTTTTCGCCGTTCGGGGTCTTGGAGATTTCGAGCTTGCCGTTCTTGACCGAGAGCCATGCCCAGCCCGAGCCGAACTGGCCGACACCGGCGGCGATGAAATCGGCGCGGAACTTGTCGTAGCCGCCGAGATCGGACTTGATGGCCGCATCGAGCTTGGCCGGGAGCGCCGTGCCGCCGCCGCCCTTCTTCAGCCACTTCCAGAAATGCAGGTGGTTGTAATGCTGGCCGGCATTGTTGAACAGCGGCTGGTTGGTGCCGTAGGACTTCTTGACGACGTCTTCCAGCGACAGGTCGGAGAGACCGGCTTCCTCAGCCAGCTTGTTGCCGTTGGTGACATAAGCAAGGTGATGCTTGTCGTGGTGATATTCGAGCGTTTCGCGCGACATGTAGGGGGCGAGCGCATCGTAATCATAAGGCAGGTTCGGCAATTCGAAAGCCATGGTGGTATCTCCTCTTGGCTGCGGAATACATGAAAGCCGGGTTGGAATTCATGAAGGAAATCGGTGAGGCGGAACATAGGGACCACGGCTTGAACAGGCAACCGCCGCCATGCCAAATTTCGCTACAGACTTGGAAAATACTTTCGCCGACAGAATGTTCCATCCCCCATCGCCGGCTCAGAATGGACATGATCTTTCGACAGATTGCCGCGTCACGCACAACCAAGGAAATCGCATGTCAATTTCACCTCGCCTCGCTTTCGCCGCGCTCCTTTCGGCAAGCCTGCTGCCCGCCCTCGCCTTCGCCTCGTCGGACGCTGCCTGGGAGGAAATGCGCGCCGATGTCTCGACCAAGTGCCTGGCCGCAGCGGCCGATTCCATCGAAACGGCAAAGGCCGTGGTCGATCCCTTCGGCTCGGACAGCTTCGGCCTGGCTCTCGTGAGCGGCAAGCCTAAGGGTGCTGAGGGAAAGATCACCCGGATCTGCGTCTACAACAAACAGACGAAGACCGTTGAACTGGGTGGCGAGTTGACGGACGAGTTCCTGAACGCGCCGGAAAAATGACACCGGGACAATCCCGGCGTTGACCTTCAGGGGTCAGGCGGTCAGAGCTTGGAGAGATGACCTTTCCAGTACAGAGACCCGATATGCTGTTCCATGGCCTGTCCGCCTTCCCGATCACGCCCGCCGACCCCAATGGGCGCGTCGATACCGACGCGCTGAGCGCCCTTCTCAAGCGCATAGACAAGGCCGGTGCCGATTCCGTCGGACTGCTCGGAAGCACCGGCTCCTATATGTATCTCAGCCGGGAGGAAAAGCGGCGGGCGATCGAGGCGGCCGTCGACTGCCTCAAGGGAGGCGCCCCCGTCATCGTTGGCGTCGGAGCCCTGCGCACCGATCAGTCCGTCGCTCTCGCACAGGATGCACGCGATGCCGGCGCTGAGGGACTGCTGCTTGCGCCGGTATCCTATACGCCGCTTGGCGACGACGAGGTCTTCGAGCATTTCGCTACGGTAGCGGCTGCTACCGAGCTCCCCCTCTGCGTCTACAACAATCCCGGCACGACGCATTTTTCCATCGGCCCCGCGCTTTTGAAGCGGCTCGCCGATGTTCTAAACATCGTCGCGGTGAAGAACCCGGCGCTGCCGGCCGCGGAGATGGCCGCTGCTCACCAGGTATCGCGAAAAGCCCTTCCGGCCGAATTTTCGATCGGCTACAGCGGCGACTGGCTGGCAGCCGACGCCATCCTTGCCGGGGGAGCCGCATGGTACAGCGTCATCGCCGGGCTTTTGCCGGAGCCATGCGCAAGGCTGATGCGGGCGGCGCAAGCCGGTGACCGGGCTGAAACGCAACGCATCAACAGCCTTTTCGAGCCCTTCTGGACGCTGTTTCGCGAATTGAGCAGCTACCGCGTCGTTCACGCCGCAGCAAACCTGCTCGACCTCAGCCGCTTCGACCCGCCACGGCCGATCCTGCCGCTTTCACAGGCTGACCGGCTCAGGGTGCAGGCTGCTCTCGAGGCATTGTCGGCGGTATAGCGAGACAAACGCATCGCATCACGGGATCGAGGCGCAGGACTTTCGATGTTCAGGCTGCAAAGGCGAGAACGGCGCTGACGGCACCGACGGCGAGCACCATCACGGCGCCAAGCCGCAAAAGTACACCCACCTCTTCACGCGCCGTTGGCGCGGGAAGCCGGGCAACGTTTGCGGCTTTCTCCTTTTCGAGCCGTCGTGACGTGGCGGCTGCCTGCAGATAATAGCGATGAACATGCAGCATGGGACGAAATCCTTTTCCGTTTGCCTGCGATGGCCGGCATCGGTCTGACGGGCGCTGGCCATCCGGCGCGTTTCGGACATTACGTCGGGGTGGCATAGGATTTCGATTGCACAGTCATCCCGAACATATCAAAATCTTATAGGTTCGCAGTCGTCCGGCAGCATTTTCACGGACAGCGACGGACGGCGGGCCGTCTGATTTTTCTGCGCAGCGATATTCAAGGCATTCATCATTCAGGGGGAATTCCATGGCCAACCCGTTGTCCACGCTCGGCATCGTCCACACTGTCATCAGCGTCGTGCCCATCGTGGCCGGCCTCTACGGCTTTTCGAAATATGCAGCGATCGTTCCGAAATCCAATTCGGGGCGGATCTACATCATCACGCTGTTTTTGTCGGCGATCACCTCGTTCGGCCTGTCGAGCACCGGCGGCTTCAACGCCGGTCACGCGATCGGCATCATCGCCATGCTTGCAGTGATCTTCTCCATCGTCATCGGCAAGCTCGGCTGGTTCGGCCGCCTCAACCGCTATCTTCAGGCACTGTCGATGTCGTTCACCTTCTTCCTGCTGATGATCCCCGGTATCAACGAAACCCTGTCGCGCCTGCCGCCATCGAGCCCGATCGGCAGCGGACCGGACTCGCCGCCGGTGCAGACTGCGACAGCCATCTGGGCAGTGATCTTCCTGATCGGCATCTGTCTTCAGGCCTGGACGTTGCACCGCCGTTCGGGCTCCGGCGCGCTGACGGCCTGATAACCCGTCAAGCGATCCTGCTGTGCCGCAACCGGCGCGGCAGCGACATCCGCATCTTCGGCGCCCGAGACCGGGAACCTCGGGCACCCATCCGGCGTTGATGGACCGTCGATATTTCAAGGAGAGCGGCAATGGAGTTCCATCGAGGCCGACTGATTGATCACGTGCACCTGCGCGTCAAAGATCTTGCACTGTCGAAAACCTTCTATCGGGCGGTGCTCGCAACGGTCGGCGTGAACATCGAGCATGAGAGCGACACGGCGTTTGCGGCAGATGAACTCTATGTCGATGCGGCGGAAGACTATATCACCCGCGTGCACCTGGCATTTCAGGCCAGGACACGCGAGGATGTGCACGCCTTTCACGCGGCAGGCCTTGCCAATGGCGGCACGGATAACGGCAAGCCGGGAGAGCGCAGCTACCACCCCGGCTATTACGCCGCCTTCCTCATCGATCCCGACGGCAACAATATCGAAGCGGTGCACCACGGTCCGAATGTGCGGTCTGCTGTGGATGTCGTCGTGAAGCCCGCCTGACCGGCGGAAATCCGCTCCGTAAAAACGGCTTGCCAGTGCGTCGCTGCCTCCGGTCGCGCAAGCCTTGATTTCGCCGGTATTTTAAGGGTTTGTTAAGCCAACCCAGCCGGAGAAACATCATGGCACTTGGCGCATCGCATCGCTTGCAGGACGGGATCGAAGCCGTCGAGACCATGACCCGTTTCGCGCTCGCCACGCTGGCGCTGGCGTCGGGCGTCTATACCTATCTCGGGGTCCGCTCCATTCTCGACGGCTCGGCCACCGCCGTTTTCTTCGCGGCGCTGATCTATTCCTGCGCGGTCTCGGTCGCCATCTATGCGTTCTGGACCTATATGGCGCGGTTCTATCCGCACATCATCGGGGCCGCGGCTCGCACCGCCATGCTCGGCATCATGGCGCTCGGCTGCCTGATGATCATCGCCATGGCGAGCTGGCTGAATGCCGCCGCCCTTGCGGGCTCGGCCGCACTCGAGCAGCACCTGGCCGAAACGGTGGAGGACTACACCGCCGATCTCGACAAGGCACACCAGAATGCCCTTGCTGCGCAAAGCCTGCTGCCCGACATCCAGCGCACCTCCGAACGCTTCCAGCGCCTCTCCGACCAGGAGCGCGAAAGCGGCGCGCTGACCGGCACGACGGGCGCCGGCAGCGTTGTGCAACTGCTCGGCCAGATGGCGGCGCAGCTGAAGGAACTCGAAACCGGGATCAGCGCGTCGCGCGAACGCGTCACCACGCTGTTCGACGAAGGCCGCGCCCATCTTGCCACCATGCGCGGGCTGGTCTCTGCCCCCGGCGCCATCGATCCGCGCGCCGACCAGTTCGCCGCCGAAGCCGTGGCGCTGACCGGCACGATCACGGCGCTGGAACAGACGTCGATCGCCGCCTCCGTCAAGCGCGCGGCCGAAGACCTGTCGCTCGGCTTCATCGCCCCGGTCGCAAGCGGGCTGGAAGCCGACCTCGCCAACCGGCAGGACCAGGTGATGGAGACGATCCGCACCTCGGTGGCGGCGCAATCCAAGGTCCTATCGGAAGCAGCCGACCAGATTCTCACCCGCGAGCCGGTCGGTGAACGCCGCTTCGTGCCGCTGTCTTCGGCCGCCGCCGTTCTGCGCTATGCGTCGGATTTCATCCCGAGCTGGGCCGGCGCGATTGCCATCGATCTCCTGCCCGCCGTCCTCGTCTTCATGCTGTCGATCGCTCATGGGGCGCTGCGCCGGCAGGAACAGAGCCTGCCCTTTGCCGAACGGATCACCGCCGCCGAACTGCTGGAGGCGTTGGAGGTTCAAAAAGCGCTGCAGCGCAGCGGCGTCGATATCGAGGCGGCATTGAGCGAAGCCGAGGCGAAGGAGCAATCCAACATCACCAGCTTCGACCTTTCCGGTAAGGGTCCGCGCAAATGATCGCCCGCGCTCGGCTGGAAGGGTTCGGCCAAAGGCTGAAAACCTATCTGCTGTCGGCCGATGACGGCACGCTGATGCGCCACGCCTTCCAGGCGCTGCTTGCCGCCTCCGTCGTCTTCATCATCATCGACTGGAACGAACTCAGCGCCGCCGGCAGGGACCTTCCTGGCTTTGACCCGATGCAGCCGGAAGCCATGCCCATCCTGCCGCCGGCGCTCACCGAAGGTGAACCGCAAAACGCCCCATCCGACATCACCGCCGATCCGGCGACCTTGAAACAGCCGATCCGCTTCGAACTGCAGCCGGGCGGCATCCTTTCCGCCGAGGGTTCGATCGAGCCGGGTGCGGCCGGGCGCTTCGCCGCGGAGATCGAGGCACGCGGCGAATATGTAAAGACCATGCTCCTCAACTCCCCCGGCGGGGCCGTCGGCGATGCGCTCGCCATGTCAAAGCTGATCCGCGAGAAGAAGCTCGGCACCAGGGTCGCCAGCGGCGCACTCTGCGCCTCCTCCTGCCCGATCATCATGGCCGGCGGCGTGACCCGCGAAGCTGAGGACGGTGCCGTCATCGGCGTCCACCAGATCTTCAACGGCTCGAAGGAAAAACTCTCGCCGGAGCAGGCGATGTCGGAGGCGCAAAGAACGACCGCCGACGTCAGCCGCCATATGGAGGAGATGGGCATCAAATCCGGCGTCTGGCTGCACGCGATGGAAACGCCGCCGGACCGGCTGTATTATCTGACGGCGGAGGAGATGAAGGGGTTTGCGCTCACGACGGACGATGCGATGCCCGTGGCTTCCGCGAAATGAAAATGACGCGGGCGCCGCCGGCAAACCGCAATCAATCATATACTTAAGCGTGCTCTAATAAAATATTCCCTCCAGAGCTTCATCGCCTATAGCCTCATTCCTCATCTGGTTGTATTCTCGCCGAACGGCAGCTTGGAGGAGCAGTTTCATGGCCATCGACAAGGATCTGGTAAGCAGCATCGTCGCCGAAATCCTGAAAAAACTCGAGGAAATGCCACCGAAGCCGGCGGCTGCCAGTCTCCGGCTGGAAATCGGGGCCACTGTGCAATCGCCGCGCGATCTGGAGCGCAGGCCGCCCGGACAGAAGGATGTTCCTTTCATCAAGGCCTATGACAAGGTCGCCCGCCCCTTCGAGGATCTTGCCGGATCGCACGCCGTCGATGACCCGGAAAAGATGCTGAAGGGTTGGACGCGCTCCGAGGAGTTTGTCGTGCGGCCGGAACTGGCCGTCGGAAAATATGTCACGTCTCCGGCGGCTCTGCTTCAGGTTCTGGCCGACCGGCGCAGGGCGGTGGCGATCATCACCGCCGAGGGCCTGGATTTCAGGGGCGAGCCAAGCGCATGGAGCGGCACCGGGTTTCTGGTTGCGCCCAACATCCTCCTGACGAACCATCACGTCCTCAACTCAAGAGAGGTCGCCAGTTCGGCGCGTGTCGAATTCAACTACGAGGTATCGCCGGAAAACGTGCTGGTGGGCAGCAGCGCACGGCCGCAGGCAATACAGAGCTTCTCGCTCGACCCGCAACGTCTTTTCGTCACGAGCCCGCTGGATGGTGGGCTCGATTATACCTTCGTCTGGATCGAGGGCGGCGCCCATTCGGCCTTTGGCGCCATCCCGATGGAACGCGCCTCGTTCACCGTCGACAAGGGGGACCAGGCCTTCATCATTCACCATCCGGACGGCCGGCCAAAGGAGGTCAGCCTCGACGACACGGAAATCCTGCACATCGATTCAAAGATCATCCACTATGCATCCGACACGGAAGGCGGCTCCTCCGGCTCGTGCGTCTTCGACAAGCGCGGGCGATTGATCGCGGTGCATCATGCGAGCGTCGAAAAGACCGCCACGCTTCAGGACGGCACGACAACGGACGTCGTCAACGAGGGCATCAAGATCGCGGCAATCGCCATGGATCTGGAGAACATGGTCGATCAAGGCGGGGAACTGGCCTCGCAGGCGGAAATGATCCTGAAGAACGTCAAGGGATCGGACACGATTTCCGGCTTTTTCGGCGCAAGGGGACGGCAACCCGATGCGGCGCAACTGGGCGTGGAAGCCGTCGTCGATGCATATCGGGGCAACGACCAGGACATCGACATCGGCTTCTGGAACATCGAATGGCTGGCCAACAGGTGGGACGACAGGTCCAAGCTTGAGGGTGCGGCCCGCGTCATTGCCGACCTCAACATGGATGCCTGGGGCCTGGTCGAGGTCTCGCCCTCCGGAGTGAAGGCGCTGGTCGACGAGATCAGGCAGAGTTTCGGAGACCAGTATGACTATTTGCTTTCGGAGCCGAACTCACCGGATTCCAAGCAATCGACGGCGATGATGTGGCGAAGGACGCTGATCGAAGGCGAAGCGATTGCCTGGCCTCCGGAGATCGAGGCGCTTTTGCGGATGCGCAGCGACGATCCCGCCGTCGGCGCCGAGGCGGTGCACGGCAAGATCTTCGATCGCTACCCGGCTGCAACGCTGTTCAGGACAGTGGAGAAGACGACGCCCTACAGCTTCATCGTCGTGCCGCTGCATTTGAAAGCCATGGACGAAGGCAGCCTCAGACGCCGGCTCGCCTCGCGCATCCTTGCCCGCGGTGTCGCCGCCCTGATCGAGGAGTACAAGGTCGATGTCATTCTCGGCGGCGACGTCAACGCGCCGCTGGCATCCGGCGACTTCGAAATCTTCGAGAAACAGGGGTTTGCGATCCTGGGCGCGCAGGACGAAAAGGAGGGCGCCTTCAGCTATCTGAAATCGCCGCGATCTGCGATCGATAACGTCTTCCTGTCGCCGGGAATGACGCAGACCATCGGCGATGTCGATTACTTCATCATCGCCAAGGAAAAGAGCATGTCGAATTTCGTCAAGAACGTTTCGGACCATCGCCCGGTGGCGATGCGGCTTTCACTGGCCAAGAGCACGAAAAGCCCGATCAGGGAGGAAAACATCGATGAACTGATCGACCGGTTGATCGACCGGCAGAAAGCGGCAACGCCGCGCGTGGCGTCGCGCAGGCGGCGCTAACTTAGAGAGCCGGCGGGATAAGCAGAGGAGGAGACGGCCGTGAAGAAGATAAGCTATGCCGAATTCAAGGCGATGGTGATGGATCCGAAGACGCCGGATGCCGAGATTGCAAAATATCTGACAGCGGATCGCGACAAGAGCGGTCCTTTCGATCCCTATCTCCTGCCGGACCCCAAGAAGGTCGAAACGAACCCAGAGACGGATTTCGACGTCGAAAGCGCCATAAGGTGGGGAAATGCCGTGTGCCGGTGGCGCAGGCAGGAGATCTTCAAGGATCGCGTCAAGCAGCAGAACCACAAGCCTGTTCTCGTCTCCGAGGGTGATTCCTGGTTCCAGTTTCCCTTTCTCATCGAAGATGTCATCGACCAGCTGGCGCCCGATTTCCTGATCTGGAGCCTCGATGCCGCCGGGGACACATGCGACAACATGGTCAACCGGCAGAAGGAATACATGCCGGCCCTGATCGCGCAAAAGAAGAACGGCGTTGCCGGCTTCCTGTTCTCGGCGGCGGGAAACGACGTGATCGGCGAGGACGACATGGGCAAGCCGGTCCTTGCCAAACTTCTGAAGCGGCATGTGGCCGGAAAGGACGCCGCCTGGCACATCGACAAGGCAGAGCTTGGCGCCGTGCTGACAAGGCTGGAGACCGACTATCTCAAGGTCATCACTACAATCCGCAGCGATGCGGATTTCGCCAAACTTCCGATTTTCATCCACGGCTATGACTACGCCATTCCCGGCGGCTTTGCTGGCGACAAACGGCATCCTATCCATGCAAAGCAGGACGAGTGGCTGGGCGCGCCGCTGAAAGACAAGGGCATCACCGATCTGCAGCTGCAGCGCGACATCATTCGAATCCTCATCGATGCGCTGTACGACTTCCTCGAAAAGATCGCCGGCGACACCGCAACGACACACATTCATGTCGTCAATGTCCGTAACGCACTTTCACAAGCGGACTGGGCAGACGAGATTCACGGAACCTCGGCCGGCTTCGAGAAGGTCGCGAAGCGCTTCAAGACAGCGATCGTCAACGCGATATAGAGCGAGACGCCGGGATGGAGCCGGCGGCCCTTTCTTCACAAATCCGGCCTCACAAATCCTGCCGACCCGCCGAATGCGCCCAGTCCATGTACAGGTCCTTCGCCTTGGCGGCGATCGGGCCGGGTTGGAGGTCGCGGTCTTCGAGCTTGGTGACGGGGACGACCTTGGAGTAGTTGCCGGAGGTGAAGATTTCGTCGGCGGTTTCGAAGTCGGAGAGCGTCAGCGTGGTCTCGACCACCTGGAAGCCGGCGTCGCGCAACAGGCCGATGACGCGCAGGCGGGTGATGCCGGCGAGGAAGGTCTTGTTGGCGGCGGGCGTGAAGACGACGCCGTCCTTGACCATGAAGACGTTGGACGAGCCGGTCTCGGCGATGTTGCCGAGCATGTCGCGCACCAGCGCGTTCGAGAAGCCGCGCGTGCGGGCCTCGATCAGGATGCGGCCGTTGTTGGGATAGAGGCAGCCAGCCTTGGCGTCGGTCGGCATGCATTCGATCGTCGGGCGACGGAAGGGGGAGACGGTCAGCGTCTGGCCGCCCGGGCCTTCACCCATCGGCGCTTCGAACAGGCAGAGCGCGAACCGGGTCGATTCCGGATCGACGGCAACGACGCTGCCGGGCGTGCCATGTTCGCCCCAGTACATCGGCTTGATGTAGATCGCCGTCTGGCCGTCGAATTTCTTGACGCCCTCCCAGGCGAGCCCCTCGATGTCTTCCGCTGTCACCACGGGCTTCAGACCGAGCGCCAGCGCCGAGCGGTTGATACGCTGGCAATGCAGGTCGAGATCCGGCGCGATGCCGTCGAACCAGCGGGCGCCGTCAAACACGGTCGAGCCGAGCCACATGGCATGCGATGTCGGGCCGATCAGCGGCGGGTTGCCGGAAAGCCATTCGCCATCGACATAGGTCCAGGTGGTGCTGCGCGGGGATGTATCGACGGCCATGACTGTCTCCTGTTTTTTGTGTTTCCCGCATCCGGCATAACCGGAAAATCGAGAAGTAGGGTAAATAGGTACATCAAAAAAAGTCATGCCGTCCAATCTGGATCATGCAATGCCCCTCGCCTACTCTCGCGGGCGAAACGCAAAGGACCCGTTCAATGAAAGCCATGTATTACGATGCCTTCGGCAAGATGCCCGAAATCCGGATTCTTCCGGACCCGACCCCGAGCGCGGACGGCGTCGTGATCAAAGTGGAGGCGACCGGGCTTTGCCGCAGCGACTGGCATGGCTGGATGGGCCACGATCCGGATATCAACCTGCCGCATGTACCCGGCCACGAACTGGCAGGCACCGTCGCTGCCGCCGGCAGGCAAGTGCTGCGCTACAAAGTCGGCGACCGGGTGACCGTTCCCTTCGTCTCCGGCTGCGGGCGCTGCGGCGAGTGCCATTCCGGCAATCAACAGGTCTGCGCCAACCAGTTCCAGCCGGGCTTCACCCATTGGGGTTCGTTTGCCGAATATGTCGCCATCGATTTTGCCGACCAGAACCTCGTGCATCTGCCTGATAATCTCGACTACGCCACGGCCGCCAGCCTCGGCTGCAGGTTTGCCACTTCGTTTCGTGCCATCGTCGACCAGGGCCGGGTGCGCGGCGGCGAATGGGTGGCGGTGCATGGCTGCGGCGGTGTGGGCATCTCGGCGATCATGATCGCCACCGCGCTCGGCGCCAATGTCATCGGCATCGACATTTCCGAGACGAAACTCTCCTTCGCCCGCGAGGTCGGCGCCGTCGCCACCATTGACGGCAGCGTCACCGGCGATGTGGCAGAAGCGGTGCGCGAGATCACCAAGGGCGGCGCCCATGTCTCGATCGACGCGCTCGGCTCGCCCGTCACCTGCTTCAACTCGATCAAGAATCTCCGCCGCCGCGGCCGCCACGTGCAGGTCGGCCTGATGCTCGGCGAACATGCGGCGCCGCAGATCCCGATGGCGCAGGTGATTGGCCACGAACTGGAAATCTACGGCAGCCACGGCATGCAGGCCTGGCGCTACCAGGCGATGATGGCGATGCTGGAAACCGGCAAGCTCAACCCGCAAAAACTCATCGGCCGCCATATCAGCCTGGAGGAAGCCGTACCGGCGCTGATGACGATGGACACGGCACAGGATCTGGGGATCAGCGTGATCACGCGGTTTTAAGGCGAGTGTTTTGAAATCGTGAAATGAGCGATTACTGTACGCGGAGTTACCAAGTAACGTTCCTTTAAATAAGCGAACTGGCTCGAACTGCTTTCATGTTCAAGTGATATCGGCAATAGATATGGCCTAGCGCGCCATTGTCGTGGTTAACTATACTGGCGACAAATTCAGGCATCGGATTAATAGGCGGGAGGAAATCATGGCAACGTTTCAGGCCGGGGGGTCCGGCATCAACATGCTGAGGATCCAGATTCAGAAGCTTGATCCTTCCAAATTCAACCAGTTCAATTCGGTCACGACGACGAGCACCAACGTCGAGTATTTTCTCTATGATGGCGATGGGGGCACCAATGGCTTCAATATTTACGACAGGTTCAACGGCCAGTTCACCTATCAGCGCGATGGGGCCAACAAGATCATCGACATCGATGGCACGGTGACCAGTCTTTCCTACAGTCTGAGCGGTTATTACAACGACGGCCAACCGGACAGTTGGAGTTGGTCCATCGGCGACGTCAGCATCGATGTCGACGACTTCCAGACCATGAGCAGCGGCCTGCTGCTCGCCAAGATGTTTTCGGGCAACGACACCCTTCGCGGCTCCGCGAACGCCGACGTGCTGCTCGGCTATGCCGGCGATGACCTCATGTACGGCAACGGCGGCGGCGATACACTGGACGGCGGCGACGGCGCCGATATCATGATCGGCGGCAGCGGCAACACCACCTATTATGTGGACAACTTCTACGACGCCGTAGTGGAGTTCTTCGGTGGCGGAACGGATACCGTCGTCAGCAGCATCGACTATGCGCTGGGCCAGGCCGTGGACCGCCTGATGCTGACGGCAACCGCAGTCTCAGGCACCGGCAACGAGATGAATAACATCGTCTACGGCAATAGCATGAACAACATCCTCAACGGCCGTGACGGCGACGACGATCTGCGTGGCGCCCTGGGCGACGATATCCTGATCGGCAGCTATGGCGCCGACAAACTCGACGGTGGTGCCGGTAGCGACACGGCCGACTACAGCACGTCACGCACTGGCCTTACGGTCAGCCTGCTGTCGCGCAGTCTTAATACCGGCGATGCTGCCGGGGACAGCTACACGTCCATCGAGAACCTCACGGGCAGCGGCTTTGCCGACAGTCTTTTCGGCAACAACAGCGACAACATTCTGCAGGGCGGCAGCGGCAATGACAGCCTGACCGGCAATGACGGCGCCGACACGCTGAGCGGCAATACCGGCAACGATACGTTGATCGGTGACGGAGGCGATGACACGCTGAACGGCGATGGCGGCAATGACCTGCTGGTTGGCGGCGCTGGTGCCGACACGCTGTCCGGTGGCCTCGGGACGGATACCGTGTCGTATGCCACCGCCGGCAGCGGCGTCACCGCCAGCTTCGCGAACGCATCGATCAATACCGGCGAAGCGGCAGGCGATACGTATGATCAGATCGAAAACCTGACGGGTTCGGCGTTCGACGACTTCGTCTATGGCAACAGCGGCAACAACATCATCGATGGCGGCGCCGGCAACGACATTCTCAAGGGCTATGCAGGTAACGATCACCTGATCGGCAATTCCGGCGACGACGTGTTCGTCTTCAACACGGCACTGAACACCACCACCAATGTCGATTCCATCCAGGGCTTCAACGTCGCGGACGACGCCATCTGGCTGGATGATTCCGTGTTCAAGAGTCTTGCGACCGGCACATTGTCGGCAAGCGCTTTCCGCATCGGCTCGGCGGCGGCAGATGCTTCCGATCGCATCATCTACGACCCGACGACGGGCAAGATCAGCTACGACATCGATGGTGCCGGCGGTAGCAGCGCCACGCAGTTTGCCCTGTTGTCGAAGAACCTTGCGCTGACCTATGCGGACTTCATCGTGGTTTGACCGGCGCGGCCGGGCGAAGATTTAATCCCCCCGGTCCACTTTCATTCAGCGTGGCGCGCCCTATTTCCACCATAACGCGCTGTAACGCGTCGTTCTTTTTCGGAGTGGAATAAATGGCATCATCCATGCTGATCAGTATTCTGATCACGTTTCTCGTCATCGTGCTTGTTCTCTATCTTGTTGCAAGGCTGCCGATCGACGGCCGCGCCAAGCAGATCGTCCAGATCATCGTGATCATCATCGGCATTATTTCGCTGTTGAAATATCTCGCAGTGTTTTAACTTCGGCGGGATCGACCCGTTCCCATTCAGAATATCAAAGCGAGTGCATCCCGTTGACCGACAAAAACGACGTCAAGGTTCCTGCCAAGGTTACGGTGCGACGAAGCCCGGAAGAGACGTCCGCGGCCGCTCTCGGCATCATCAATGCGGAACAGGCGGCGCGAAAGAAAAAGACCGCCATGCTGAAGGCATTGCGGCTCGGCCAGGAGCAACCTGTCGAGGAAAAGCCGGTCAAGAAGGCAGCAATCAAGAAAAAGAAATGAGGGTTCTTGCCAGATGGTATGCCGCAGAACTCGATCGGGCAGTTATAATGTTTAGGCAAAAACATTATAACTGCCCGATCTTTTCCAGCAGGAGCCTCCCAAAACCCCTCCCCTCCGCTTCGCTCCGACCCTCCCCACAAGGGGGAGGGTTAGACCGCGTTCGCCGCCAGCATGAAAAGGCGGACGTTGGAAACGGAAGCGCCGGCAAGCGAGGTCGCTCCCTCCCCCTCGTGGGGAGGGTTGGGGAGGGGATTTTTTCGGCCGCGACCTCTAGGCCGGGTCACGCAGCCCGGCGGTAGGCGAAGGTCTTGCCGCCGTCGGTGGTGGAGATCAGGCCCATGCGGTAGAGCGAGACCAGCACGCTGGAGACAGCGGGCATGACCTTGCGGCCCTGCTTGAAGGAGGCGGCGATGGTGCCGGCGTCGAGCGCGCCGCCAGAGGAAATCAGCGCGTTCATGACGAGGCCCGTCTGGGCGATATCGTCGGGCGGGAATGCGGGCTTCGGGCCTGTCTTCTCGGCCGGTTGCGCTGAAGTGCCGAAATCGGCTTCCAGCTGTTTTGCCTTTTCCTTTTCCGAGCCGAAGCGCGGGATCTGGTAATCCGGTCGCAGCCAGCGAACGAGACCGCGCTTCTCCTCCTTCGCCCGCTCCCTGTTGAGCGCGACGAGATTGGCCAGCACCTCCTCCTCCGGCAGATCGACCGGCCAGCCATAGGCGTCGGCCACCGCCGCATCGAGCCGCTCGTGCAGTTCCTTGATGATCAGTACCAGCCCGTCATCGAAGATGCGGCGCTCCTTGGCATCGAGATCGCCGGGCTTGGCGCCGCCCTTCAGGCGTTCGAGCACGTTGTAGAGGCCGTGAGCGTCAGGTGTTCGTGGCTCTCGAGGACGCGCTTGCGGTGGGCATCGAGTTCCTCGGCAATGGCGCCGATGGCTTGTTTCTGCTCGTCGGTGGCGTCTGGGAATGGGAAGGGGTCGAAGCAGCGGGATTTGGAGTAGCGCGGGTCGTTACCCATTCCAAGCCAGCCGCCGGCACGCAAGGCCCAGACAACATGAACCCGTGAGGAGAGAACACCAAGCGGAAACCCGTCGCGAAGCCCGATGGCGACGAGCATGTTATCCGGCAAGATCGATCCGGCAAGGAACTGGAACACACGATGCTTTGCCGTTTCGACAGTGGCGATGTAGCGTGGAAGATTGGATAAAAAACCTCTGGTGTCGGTGTTTCTGCGACCGAACATCCACCAGTTTAGTCGCCTCGAAGGTTCATTATTAAGATCCCGCTCGGGTTTTACTTTTTCAAGAAGGTGTTGATAGACTTCAGGAAAATGAGCACGAACCTCGTGCTCTTGATAACCGTCGAGATCAATCACCATCACACCACGTGGACGAGCAGTAAGATCCTTGCCATTCCGGTAGTGCTTGATCACAGTTTCTGCGTTTTCACGACGGCCAAGGCCAAGGTATTCGGCTTCCCGCGGTGAAACGATGAACCCCGCGCCATGCAACGCCATACCGCGCGAAGAAAGCCCCTCATTCGCTTTCAGCGGCGCCACAGACCCCACATCCACGCCAACCGTCAAATCCGAATTGATCCTGCCCTCTTTCTCCGCAAACAGGATCACCGGGCTGTCGGTCTCGACGCCCTCCTCGGCCGTCACCTCCATCAGCAGGCCATCCTGCTTGCCGGCTTCGGCCACCGTCATTGCGATGCGCACGGCGGCGCTGTCGCGGGTGACCTTGGTCCAGGGGTGATCGGGCACGGCCATGACCAGAGAGACCGGCTTCTTGGCGTTGAGGTGGCGCTCCATCACCCGGCGCTGGAAGACCTGGCTGATGGAATTGGTGGTGACATAGCCGAAGCGTTTCAGCGCCGTGCCCTTCTTCAGAAGGATTTCAGCGGAGCGGTCCCACCAGTACATGACGAAATCGGCGCTCTCGTTCATGTGGTCGTGGGCCTTCCACAGGGCTTCTGCATAGGCCCCGCCCATGCGGGCGCGGATATCCTTGCCGCCGACAAAGGGCGGATTGCCGACGATATAGTCCGCCTTCGGCCAATCCGGGCGGCGCGGGTTGGGATAGGCCTCCTTGCCCTCCACCACCTGCGGCAGCGGATAACCGTCCCATTTCAGCACCGCATCCATGCACTGGATATTGTGGAAAGCGCGCAGGATCGGCTCGGAGGGGGCGGCCCCCTTGGTGCGGAAATGCCATTGCAGATGGCCGATCCACAGCACCAGCTCGGCAATCGCGGCAGCGCGCGGGTTGAGCTCCATGCCGAGGAACTGGTGCGGATCGACGGTGTGGCTTTCAAGCCCGGTCAGCGCCTCCTGGCCGCCGAGATCGGCGAGCGCCTCCAGTACCTCGCCTTCGAGCCGCTTCATCAGTTCGAGCGAGACATAGAGGAAATTGCCGGTGCCGCAGGCGGGATCGAGCACCCGCGTCTCGCAGAGACGGTCGTGAAAAGCCTGCACGGTCTTCACCGCCGCATCACCCCGCGCCTCGGCCTTCTGCCGCTCGGCGGTGGACAGCACCTGCCCCCATTCGGCGCGCAACGGATCGATGATGGTGGCGATCACCAGCCGTTCGACATAGGCACGCGGCGTATAATGCGCGCCGAGACGACGGCGATCGTCGGGATCGAGCGCCTGTTCGAGGAAGGTGCCGAAGATCGCCGGCTCGACATCTTTCCAATCATAGCTGGCGGCGGCTGCGAGTTCGCCGATCTCTTCCTTCGCCAGCTTCAGCGCCCGGCGCTTCTTGAAGAACTCGCCGTTGAATTGCTTGACCTTTTCGCGGATCGTCGCGGTGAAGCCGCCTTCGTCCATCGCCTTCCAGAGGTCTTCCATCATACCGGGGAAAATCTCCGGCTTCTGGGCGCAATCCTTCAGGAGGTTCTTGAAGCTCTCCTTCGGCAGGAGTTCGACGTCTTCGGCAAACATGGTGAAGAGCACGCGCATCAGGAACATCGCCACCTCTTCCGTCGCGTGGCCCGCCTCTTCCAGAGCCTTGGAGACCTTGGCGATGCGGGAAGCGATCTCGCGCGTCACGCGGGCGGCATGGCGGGACGGATCGAGCGACAGCGGATTGCGCCAGATGGCAACGAGCCGGTCACGCACCGCCGGGTCGCGCAGGTCTTCCAGATAGATGCGGAAGGAGCGCCGGTCGGGGAACTGGTCGTAGGCTTTGCCGTCGCGGCGGAAATTGGCGTAGACCTCGATGCAATGGCCGACATCGCAGACGAGCACGAACGGCGGCGGCTCGTGGGCTGACGGCAGCAGGCGCACGTAGTTTTCGGCCTGCTGGCGCGCATTCATCATCAGCACGTCCCAGGCGCGACCGGCGCCACGGCGGCCGCGCGGGGCAGCGGCAATACCGGGCAAGGTCGGTGCATCCGCCGGGTCAATCAGTTTCTTGTCGCCGGAAAAGCGGCTCCGCTTGGCTTCCAGGATGAAGCAGTCACGCTTGTAAAGATCGATGCGCTTGTTGGACACCGTGCCATCGCGGCCGTTCTCGCGCACGGCGCGCTCGAAGACATAGTCGTTGCCCTCCGTCGTCGCCGAGGCCGGATCGGCATGCGGCAGCCCGAGCAGATCGCAGAGCTCGGTCAGGAACAGCGCATAGTTCGCCCGCTCCTGCCCGCCTTCCTGTCCCTGCCAGCGCGTGATGAAAGTTTCGACCGTTTGCGTCACTGAATGCCACCCCTATCGCCTTTCTTTTTAGATGGGACCGGCGATCTTGCAAGCGGCAAAACATCCGCGATATCCCGCCGGGGTTGTATTCGTCAAAAACCCTCTTCCCCCGCCCCCGTCCCCGCTGATATTTTCACCGGCGAGGCAACGGAATCACGAGGCGAGCTATGGCACTTGCAGCTGAAAGGCAGGCGACCGAGAAGCAGGCGGATGCGCTTTATGCGCCATTGCTGGACGCCAATCCGTCCCATCCGAACGGCTGGCCGATCAGGGTGATCGTCGCCTCGCAGACGGAGGCACGACACAATCGCGACGCCTGGGCGCCGAGCCATCTGATCTCGATCCGGGCGCCGGGCACCAAGCTGCTGTCGATGATCGACCTGCCGGAGGAACGGCATCTGGAATTGCTGTTCGGCGATGTCACCGATCCCGACGAGCCGGAGGCGGCGCGGCCGGAGGCAATCGAACGGGCCTTCGCTTTTGTCGATGGCCTGCCGGAGGACGCGCATCTGCTCATCCACTGCCTTCGCGGCATCGGCCGCTCGACGGCTCTGACGCTCGGAATTCTTGCCCGCTACATGGAGCCGGAGGAGGCCGCAGCGACGCTTCATGGTCTTCGTCCGGAGGCCAAGCCGAACCGGCATGTGACCGGTCTCTGCGACACGGCGCTTGGTCTCAAAGGACGATTGGCCAAGCAGGCGCTGCGTTTTCCCGCCAAAGTCTGGAAATCCGCGAAGAGTTGATCCGGCTTTCCGGCAAGAATCATTGTGCATCGCACAAATTTTTGACATGATCCCGGCAAAGAACCGTATTCAAGCGGTGATCGTCTGATGCCCTCACGCCAAAAACGGCCAGCGGCAGAAGAGCGCGATCAATCAAGGCGCTAACACCCCTCTTTCGCATTTTGAAAGAGCTTGTGAGTAAGCTGGCGCAAAGGGAATGACGGGAGGGTTTTATGTCTCATGCGGCCTATGTGTTCGATGCCTACGGAACGCTGTTCGACGTCCATGCGGCGGTGCGCAAGCATGCGGCCGCGATGGGTCCCGACGGCCAGGCGTTTTCCGATCTCTGGCGGGCCAAGCAGCTGGAATATTCCTGGATCCGGACGCTGATGGGCACCTATACCGATTTCTGGACGCTGACCGAACAATCGCTGGATTATGCCTTTGCCCGATTTCCCTCGGCCGACCGGAAGCTGAGGGCAGCGCTGCTCGATGCCTACTGGCATCTCGACTGCTATCCGGAAGTGCCAAGCGTGCTGAAGCACCTGAAGGATCGGGGCGCGCGCATCACAATCCTGTCGAACGGCACGCCGCAGATGCTGCAATCGGCGGTGAAGAAAGCGGGTCTCGACCTCATCATCGACGACATCTTCTCCGTCGAGACCGTGAAGTCGTTCAAGACGGCTCCCGCCGTCTATGACATGGTGACCACCACCTACCGGCTCTACCCGGATGCCGTGTCCTTCCAGTCCTCCAATCGCTGGGACATTGCCGGGGCCACCAAGTTCGGTTTCCGCACGGTGTGGATCAACCGCAACAACATGCCCGACGAGTATGCCGATTTCGGCCCGGCATTGATTTTGCCGTCGCTGGAAAGCCTGTAAACCGCGCGCGGCGTGCCCTATGTATGTTGACGCATGCAGCAACTGTCACGGGAGAAACAATGTCCTGGTCCGCCGAACAATATATGAAATTCGAGGACGAGCGCACCCGGCCCGCCCGTGACCTCCTGGACCAGATACCGAACCTGCCGGACGGTCCGCTCTACGATCTGGGCTGCGGGCCCGGCAATTCGACCGAACTCATCCACGACCGTTTCCCCGCCTATCACCTGATCGGCATCGACAGCGACGAAAACATGCTGACCGCGGCGCGCCGGCGGATGGCGCATACGCGCTTCGAGCGAGGCGATCTCGCGCAGTGGGCCCCGCCCGAGCCCGCCGTGCTGTTCTTCGCCAACGCCGTCTTCCAATGGCTGCCCGATCATCTGGCGGTCTTCGACAGGCTGATGGAAAAACTCGCCCCCGGCGGCACGATTGCCGTGCAGATGCCCGACAATCTCGACGAGCCGACGCATGCCTTCATGCGCGAACTGGCGGAGGATCCGCGCTTTGCACGGTTTTACGCCAATGGCAGCCACCGGCGCAGCGCCCTGCCCGCGCCTGCCGTCTACCTCGACCGGCTGGCTCCGAAATCGATCAGGATCGATGTCTGGCACACGATCTATTACCACCGGCTGGCGAATGCCGAGGCGATCGTCGAATGGGTGAAGGGTACCGGTCTTCGCCCCTATCTCGACGCCCTGCCGGCTGACGCGCGCGACGCCTATCTTTCCGCCTATCTCGCGCATATCCGCAAAGCCTATCCGCCGCTTGCGGACGGGCGGGTGCTGCTCAAGTTTCCAAGATTGTTCGTGGTGGCGGTGAAGCGGTAAGCTCCTTAACGGGGAAAAAAGCCCCTCTGGCGCGTTGCGCCGGATCAGGGCATCCTGTGATGGCCGAGAATTGTGCTTATGGAAGGTGGAGGACCGCCCATGCGCTGCTTTACTGTACTTGGACCCTCGCAGACCGGAAAATCGACACTCGTGGAGAAGCTCGGAGCGCTGGAGGGGGCGCCGAGAAAATCCATTTCCCCCTATGGACTTAATCTCACCGAATTCAGCTTCGGAAACGAAGCATGGTGCGCATTGGACGCGCCGGGAGGAAGCGAGGCGCTGGTGCATGCACAGCACGCGCTTCTGGCGAGCGACGCCTGCATCCTGTGCGTCTCACCGGCGCCAGAGGAAGCCGTGCTCGCCGCCCCCTATCTCAGGGTCATCGAAGCGTCGGGAACCCCTTGCATCCTCTTCGTCAACCGGATGGACGAGCCGAGGGGACGGCTGAGGGACGTGATATCAGCCCTTCAGGACTATGCCGGCCACACGCTCCTGCTTCGCCAAATTCCGATCCGCGAAGGTGACAAGATCGTCGGCAGTTGCGACCTGATTTCGGAACGGGCCTGGCGTTACCGCGAAGGCCAGACCTCGGCGCTGATCGCCATTCCTGAAAGTGCGACCGAGCGGGAACACGAGGCGCGCACGGAACTCCTGGAACATCTGTCCGAATTCGACGACTGGCTTCTCGAGGAACTGATCGAGGACCGCGAGCCGCCCAGCGATGCGCTCTATGCCATCTCCACGCGGGTTCTCAAGGAAAACAGGATCATCCCGGTGCTGATCGGCTCTGCCAGCCACGGCAATGGCATGATGCGGCTGATGAAGGCGCTGCGCCATGAAGCACCGCCGGTGGACGCGCTCCGCGAACGCCTTGCCGGCACGGGCAACATCGATCAGGCCAGGCTTTCGGCCGTGAGCTTCCACGCCTACCATCGCCAGAATATCGGCAAGACGGTGCTGGTGCGGGCGCTTGGTGCGGGGTTGAAGCAGGGCGTGTCGCTCGGCGGCTCCAGCCTCGGCGCGATACAGGATTCCGCCAACGGAAAGTCCGGTCCGGCGGTCGCGCCCGTGCCGGGGACGGTCTTTGCGACGGTCAAGTCCGATCACCTGCCGGTGCCTGCACTCTTGTCGCCCGAGGCGGCGTTCCCTGCGCCGGACTGGACGGCGCCGCCGACGCCGATGCTGGAACGGATATTGGTGCCGGGCAGCGAACGCGACGAAAACAAGCTCTCCGAAACGCTGGCAAAACTGCTCGAAGCGGATCGCGGCCTGAAGGTAGCCCAAGAGGAGGGAACCGGCTCCCAGATGGTCAGCATCCAGGGGCCGGTGCATCTGCGCGACCTGTGCAGGACACTCTCGGACGTCTTCCACATCGCTGTAACCGACCGGCAGCCCAACCCGATCTACCGCGAGACCATATCCAAGCCGGCGGAGGTTCACTACCGCCACCGCAAGCAGACCGGCGGCGCCGGACAGTTCGCCGACGTGAAACTGACCATCCATCCAAACGGGCGCGGCCAGGGGTTTTCCTTCGCAGAAACCGTCAAGGGCGGCGTGGTTCCGCGCAACTATATCCCTGCCGTCGAGGCCGGCGCGCGCGAGGCGATGGACAAGGGTCCCCTCGGTTTCGAGGTCATTGACGTCGGCGTGACCCTGACCGACGGCCAGCATCATTCCGTCGACAGTTCGGAGCACGCGTTCCGGTCCGCTTCGAAAATGGGCGTTCGCCAGGCGCTATCGGAAGGAGCAGCCGTCCTGATGCAGCCGGTTTTCCGCAGCGAAATTCACATCCCGTCGGTCTACTCAGGCAGCCTCGTACAGATCGTTTCCTCCCTCAAGGGCCAGGTTCTCGGCTTCGACCGGGATGAAACCGCCAAGGGCTGGGATATCTTCCGAGCGCTCATTCCCGGCGGCGCACTCGACGAGCTGGCGCGGGCGCTGCGCTCGGCGACGCAAGGGATCGGCTATTTTTCCAAGACCTTCGATCATTTCGAGGAGTTGTACGGCAAGGAAGCGGACGCCATCGTCAGGGCGCATGGAACGCAGCGCGCCGAGCACTGACGCCGAGGGCACTGGAGGCTACGTCGGTTTGCCCTTGCGCGGATGAAAGGTTTCGCCGCGGGCAAGCATGGCGACCAGCTTCTCGACGGTGCGGGCGCGCGTTTCCGGTTTCGTCGCGGTGTGGACGCGGTAAAGCACGGAATAGCGGTTGGCGCTGTCCAGTGTACCGAAGAAGGCCTTGGCGCCTTCATTCTCGTCGAGCGCTTGCTGCAGATCGTCCGGCACCGTGATCCTGCTCTGGGATTCATAGGCAGCCGCCCAGCGGCCGTCCACTTTCGCCCGTTCGATCTTGGCCAAGCCGGCTGGTCGCATGCGGCCCTCTTCGATCAGCGCCTCTGCCCGCTTGCAGTTGATCGCCGACCATTTGCCTTTCGGGCGGCGCGGCGTGAACCGGATCAGCCAGTAGTTCTCGTCGAATGGCTTGAGCTGGCCGTCGATCCAGCCATGGCAGAGTGCTGCGTCGATCGCATCCGGCTTCGAGACCGTCGGCACGCCCGAGGCCTTCTTGGCGAATTTGAGCCAAAGACCAGTCGAAGTCGCGGGTTGCGTCGAAAGCCAGCGTTCCCATTCCGCGGCATCCGCAAAGGCTTGCACGGGCAACTCTGATTGGTCTTTTGCGCTCATCCTCCAGCCCCATCAACACGCTTGCGCGGCGGCTGACCGGTGGATCGTTCTGATCTCCTCGGCGACAAGCTGTTGCAATCGCCAGAGGTTGCGGTCGTGAATGCCGAAATCCTCGAGATGCGATACGGTATTGTAGAGATATTCGGCGCAGGATCCGAGATGACCGCAGGCCCGCGCCAGGATGCCTGCCACCTCGTCGAGCGGCCGGCGGGAGAGGATTCGCTCCCCCGTTGCCCCGACCCAGAAGCCCAGCGCCCTGCAGGGGCCGCTCTCGGACCGGATCGGCAGCCACCGGACGGAATCGATATTCTCGAAGGCGCTGACCTCGCGTCTCAACATGCGCTCGATTTGCGCAACGCGGTCGTCGTCCGGCAGGCGGTAGATGACGCCGTCGCAGCGCCCGCCGCGCTCCAGCGCCATCATCAACCCCGGCTGCTCGCGCGAGCCGCGCCAGCGGTTGATGTGCAGGCAGAAGGATCGGTGCCAGCCGAAGGCGGTTGCCCGCTGCCGGTCGATCGCCTCGAACTCCGGCTTCCAGATCAGCGAACCATAGGCGAAGACCCAAAGCGGCTCCCCATGGCTCTCCCGGTCCAGCGTTTCCGCAAGGTTCCTGTACTGTTCGTCACTGATCGCGGTCCAGCGGCCATCCGGGCCGGGATCGACGATATCCCGATGACAAAGCGCCACCAGATCGGGCGTCAGGGACATTTCTCGCGGCTCTGGCATGTCGGGTCTCGGCTGGATTTCATCAGGAGGAGGATGTGGGACGTTGCCTGTCAAATTGCCAGAGCGATCTCGCCAGTCAAGCGATGAGGTTCCAAACGGAGCGGCACCGCGGACGCTTTGCCCCAAATTTGGACCCTGCGCCGCCTGGAATTTCAGGTATTCCTAATCGCCGGGATGCGTCTGCGGGACCGCGTGACCGACATTGCGAACTGCAACGGCATCTCCTGATTTCAGTAAAAACGAAACGATCCCATCGACGATTTTCAGCACGACATCAAAAAGGAGGTAACCCTATGAAAAAGCTCATCACCGCAGCCCTGATCGCAGCCTTTCTGCCAGCCGTTTCCCATGCTGCAACCCTGCAGTTTCCGAGCGACGAGCCGGTCGCCTCGATCACCATTCCCGATAGCTGGGGACCGAAGGAAACCGAAGATGGCATCGAGGCCAATGCAGGCGACGACGCCATCTACCTGTCGATCGATGTGACCGACGAGGAAGGCACCAAGGAAGTGGTCGATGCCTGCGTCGAATATCTGAAGACAAGCGGCGTGACGGTCGATCTGGCGACGCAGAAGGAATCGAGCGGCGAACTCAATGGAATGCAGGCGACGAGCCTCGACTGGGACGGCACGGACAATGACGGCCCGGTCAGCATCAGCCTGACCTTCCTGTCGCCCAAGCCGGGCAAGATCCTGGTCATCACCTATTGGGGCACCAAGGGCATGCAGGAACAGCATGGGCCGGAACTGCAGGCGATGATCACTTCGCTGAAGGCGGCGGAATAAACCCTACAGTAGCGGGCGGAAAAGTTCCGCCCGCTACTCCATCTTTCCGGCGAGAAAATCGATGAAGGCGCGGATACGGGCGGCGAGATGCTCGTGGCCGGCAAAAACCGCGTGGACCTGCTCCGGTTCGTGCGGATTGTAGTCTTTCAGGACCTCGACCAGCATTCCCTTTTCGATAGCCGGCTCGACATCGAATTTGCCGATGCGGGCAATTCCTAGACCGGTAAGGCATAGGTTGCGGGCAATCGAACCACTGGACGCCTGCACATTGCCGGGCGCCGGCCGGTTATAGAGCGCCTTGCTCACAGGATCGCGAAACAACCACTCGCCCGGGTTTCGTCCGAACGTGAACGTAATGCAATTGTGCGCGACGAGGTCGTCCGGGGTGTGCGGCACGCCGTATCGTGTCAGATAATCCGGTGTCGCCACGGTGATACGATGGCTTTCAAGCAGCTTTCTGGCCTTGAGACTTGAATCCCGCATCGGTCCGACGCGGATAGCGATGTCGGTGCGCTCCTCGATCAGGTCGATGATGCCATCGGTCAGGGACAGCTCCAACCGGACCTCCGGATAAAGCCCGAGGAATTCACCGGCCAAGGGCAGGATGTAGCGCTCGCCGAAACCGACGGTCGCGTTGACACGCAACAGCCCGCGCGGCGTCGCCCGGCCGCCACCGGCCACAAGTTGCTCCGTTTCAGCAATTTCTGCCAGAATCCGCTGGGCTCGGCCCAAGTAGATTTCCCCCTCCGGCGTCAGAAGCAGCGATCGCGTGGTGCGCACCAGAAGGCGCGTGCCGAGCCGGTCCTCGATGCGGGTGACGAGCTTGCTGACGGCCGACGGCGAGAGCTTCAGCCGCCGTCCGGCCGCCGAAAAACTCTTCAGCTCGGCCGCGGTGACGAAGACCTCCATTTCGCCCGCCCGGTTGTCCATAAAAGGCGCTCCTGTGAATTTGTTTCACAGGCATTTATCTATTCTTGCGGATTATCGCGCAAGTGCCTTTGGCCCATATTCCGCTCAACGAAACCCAACGACGGCCCCTGTGCCGCCACCAACCGCCCGGCCTCCCACGGCGACAAAGGTGTTCCCATGCCCCTTGCCCTCTTTGCACTGACGATCGCGGCCTATGCGATCGGGACTACGGAATTCGTCATCGTCGGCCTGTTGCCGACCGTCGCCACGGATCTCGGCATCACCTTGCCGCTCGCTGGCCTCATCGTTTCCATCTACGCGCTCGGCGTCACATTCGGCGCCCCGATCCTCACTGCGCTCACCGGCCGGATCGAGCGCAAGCCGCTGCTTCTCGGGCTGATGGCGCTGTTTATTGCCGGTAACACCATGGCAGCTCTCAGCCCCTCCTATGAGACGCTGCTCGTTGCCCGCATTCTCTCGGCTTTCGCTCATGGCGTGTTCTTCTCCGTCGGCGCCACCATCGCTGCCGATCTCGTGCCGGAAAACCGCCGCGCCTCGGCCATCGCGCTGATGTTCATGGGGCTCACCGTCGCCATCGTCACCGGCGTTCCGCTCGGCACCTTCATCGGCCAGACATTCGGCTGGCGCGCCACCTTCTGGGCCGTCGCAGGCCTCGGCGCTATTGCACTTGCCGCGATTGCCATTCTCCTGCCTTCAACCCTGTCGAAGGCAGCACCTGCCAGCATTCTCGACCAGGTCCGCGTTCTCGGCTCGGGCCGCCTGCTCTTGGTCTTCGGCATGACGGCGCTCGGCTATGGCGGCACCTTCGTCACCTTCACCTTCCTTGCGCCGATGCTGCAGGAAGTCACCGGCTTTGCCGCCTCGTCCGTCAGCCTCGTGCTGGTGCTCTATGGCCTGGCGATCGCCGCCGGCAATATCATCGGCGGCCGCATTGCCGACCGCAATCCGGTGAAGGCGCTGACCTGGCTGTTTGCCGCACAGGCTGCCGTGCTGGTGATCTTCACCTTCACCTCGGTCTCGGCGGTGCCTGCCTTGATCACCCTCGCAGCGCTCGGCTTCCTGTCCTTTGCCAACGTGCCCGGCCTGCAGCTCTATGTCGTACAGCTTGCCAAGCAGCACCGCCCCGGTGCCGTCGATGTCGCCTCGGCGCTCAACATCGCCGCCTTCAATCTCGGCATCGCCGCCGGTGCCTGGATCGGTGGTCTGGTCGTCGCCTCGCCGCTCGGCCTGCAGGCAACGCCATGGGTCGGCGCGGTTCTGGTCGCCGGTGCGCTGGTGCTGACCATCATCAGCGGCATGCTCGATCGCAAGCCGGAGCCTGTTGCGCAGACGGCCTGATCCACAGGCTTGACCCACAAGACACATGCCACATCTATAACCCAACCCTATTCAAACGCCCGGCGGAAACGCCGGGCATCCCCGAAAAGGAGAAACACTATGCAACCGATCGTCAACGCCAACGGCGCCACCATTCCCGCCCTGGGCTTCGGCACCTTCCGCATGCCCGGCCCGGACGTGCTTCGCATCGTGCCGGAAGCCCTGAAGCTCGGCTTCCGCCACGTGGACACAGCGCAGATCTACGGCAACGAAGCCGAAGTCGGCACCGCCCTAGAGAAATCCGGCATCCCGCGCTCGGATATTTTCCTCACCACGAAAGTCTGGGTCGATCACTACAAAGAGGGCGCGTTCGCCGCTTCGGTCGATGAAAGCCTGAAAAAGCTGAAGACCGACTATGTCGACCTTCTCCTGCTGCATTGGCCGGGCAGCCCGGTGCCGCTCGCCGAACAGGTCGAGCGCCTGAACGCGGTCCAGAAGACAGGCAAGGTCCGTCACATCGGCGTCAGCAACTTCAACACGCACCAGATGGACGAGGCCGCAAAACTCAGCGAAGCGCCGCTGGTTACCAACCAGATCGAGTATCATCCCTATCTCGACCAGTTCAAAGTGCTGGAAGATGCCGACCGGCTCGGCATGTCGATCACCGCCTATTATGCGATGGCCGACGGCCGCGTACCGAAGGACCCGGTGCTCAACGACATCGGCAGCCATCACGGTAAGACCGCGGCCCAGGTCACGTTGCGCTGGCTGATCCAGCAGTACGGCGTCGTCGCCCTGACGAAGACCTCGACACAATCGCGGCTCGCCGAAAACTTCGACATCTTCGATTTCGTGCTGTCGGCTGACGAGATGAAGGCGATCCATCTGCTTGCCAAGCCGGACGGCCGCATCGTCAACCCGCAAGGCCTCGCGCCTGCCTGGGACAAGGCTGCCTGAACAGCCGAAGTTGCTATACGAAGAAAAGCCGCCGGAGTGATACCGGCGGCTTTTGCATGATCATTTTCGTCTCATACGATAATGAAATCCACTGCCGTCAGAACGAGGTTCTTCGACACTATCGCAAACTGGGTGCGCACCGCCGATCCGCTGCCGTCAGCATCGTAGAACAGCTTGCCGGTATCCGTCTCGTAGATGATCCGGTCGCTTGCGTCGGCCGCGGTACCGGTCAGGTTGCTGGCAAAGGTGGAGGACGCGAGTGCGCCCGTTTTTGTCAGGGCGGTGAAGAACGCGTTTTCCAGCTGGATCGTATCGTCGACGACGCTGAAATCAGTAATCGTATCGACATTGGCCGCACCAAACGTGGTGCTGAAAAGGAAGCTGTCCTTACCCGCTCCGCCGACAAGCTTGTCGAAGCCCAGGCCACCGTTCAGTGTGTCGTCGCCGTCCTTGCCCAATAGGACGTTCTTGCCGCTATTGCCGGTGATGACATTGGCAAGGACATTGCCTGCACCATTGATATCCGACGTCCCCATCAAGGTCAGGTTCTCGACATTGGCTGCAAGGGTATGTGCCCAGGTGGATTTTGCCAGATCGGTACCCTCCCCGGCAGCCTCGACGATCGTGTCGCCGCCGTCGATGATATAGGTGTCATCGCCGATCGACCCGACCAGGGTATCCGTGCCGCCACCGCCATTCAGTACATCGTTGCCGGCACCGCCGATGATCGATTGCTTGCGATTGTTGCCGGTCAGCGTGACCGCCTGGCCGGAATACGACAGATCGGCAAAAACCATCTGCTCGACGTACTGGTTGGCCTCCAGCGCAAAGCTCACCAGCGCGAAGACCACGTCGCTGCCGCCGCCCGTTGCCTCGATAACGACGTCGTCGGCATTGTCGACCAGATAGATATCGCTGCCGGTGCCGCCGCTGAGAAAGTCCGCGCCGATGCCGCCGTCGAGTGTGTCGGAACCGGTGCCGCCATATATCTCGTCGTCGCCGGCGCCGCCGGTCAGCCGGTCCGTCCCGCCATCGCCGGCGATGTAATCATGACCTGCCCCACCATCGATATCGTCGGCATCGGCACCACCGAAAAAACTTTCGTTACCGGTGCCGCCGGTCATGTAATCTTGGCCGCCGCCGCCGAACACCCATCCATCCAGTGTGCCGCGCGATCCGTCATAGAGATCGTCACCTCCACCAAGCGCGATATCTCCAAGTATCGTTCCATCATTGATGATGGCATCTTCAGCGGTGCTTTCGGAGGAAAAGGCGTAGGCCCGCCCCTCGATCGTGCCCGTATTGACGAGCAAAAGAGCATCCGTGCTCTTGTTGACGATGGCGGTATCACCCTCGATCGTGCCGCTGTTGCTGACCTCGGTGACGTTGAAAATGCCTGACGGCGACTGCGCGCCGATTTCGATGCCGTTGCCCGCACTCCACACGGAGCCGCGGTTATCGATGCTGCCATCATAGCCCAGCATTGAAATGCCGGTGCCGAAGCCGCCGACATATCCGTTCTTGCCGACGAAGACGTTGCTGCCGTGGCTCGTCGCATCGCCGAGCGAGACCGCAGCGGTCTGGCCGATAGCGGAACCCTGAATATTGACATTGATGCCGTTGCCGCTGCCGTTGATGGCCGTGCTGTCGGTCGATCCGACCATGACGCCCGTGCCGACGAAGGCGATCTCGCCCGTGATCAGCGAAGCCCGATACCCAGTACCGACCGAATCCAAATTGAAGATACTGGAAGTCATCGTTTAATTCCTTATCGTTGAAGGAAAAGAATGCAGCGACTGCGTCGCGCCGCAGATTAGCGGGCACCATCGAAATGTCTGCGGATTTCGCCTGACGGCAGCAACTATTTTTGGGTGAATGAAACCGGCGCCAGAGTATAGAACGAGCCCCGCAAAGTTTCGCGACAACAAGCCGTTGCGGCATTTCAAGTTGCCCCGTGTTCGGATATGAGATGCTCGGACCACATCTCTTTGCGGTCGCGGGAGGGCTTCATGCGTTCATCACACACAACGGCCGATTTCATGCCCGACTGGGCGGCGATTGTCGCGGTCATTCTCGGCGCGTCGGCCTTTTCCGTGGCGCAGGGCGTCACCTATCCGCTGATCTCGCTGACGCTCGAGAGCCGTGGCGTGACGCCGGCGATGATCGGCTTTAACGCCGTCGGCTTCGCCTTCGGGCTGGCGGCATCGACGCTGATGATCGGCTTCCTCACGTCACGCATTCGCATCGACCGGCTGATCATCGCAAGCCTCGTCGGCTGTTCGCTGTGTCTTGCGACCTTCGCGGCGACCGACTCGTTGCCCATCTGGTTTCTCGCGCGCTTCCTGCTTGGCTTCTTTGCCAGCCTTATCTTCATGCTCGGCGAGGCCTGGATGAACGCCGCCTGCCCGGACCGGCTGCGCGGCCGCGTTTCAGGGCTTTACGGCGCCGGCGTCTGCGGCGGTTTTGCCTTCGGGCCCCTGGCCATTCCCCTGATGGGCACGGGCGGCGGCTTCGGTTTTGCGCTGACCGCCGTCTATGTGGCGCTGGTCGCCTTTGCCACCGCCGTCTTGACGCTCTCGACGCGCACCACGCCCGAAGCGTCCTCCACCCGGGACGTCTTTACCTTCTTCGCCAAGGCGCCGTTGCTCGTCGCCATGGTGCTTGCCTTCGGCTTTGCCGATATCGCGGCGATCTCGGTGATGCCGGTCTATTTCGTCAAGACAGGTCACTCGGAGGCTTTTGCCGCACTAAGCGTCACGGTGCTCGCCTTGCCGACGGCACTTGCGCAGCCCTTCATCGGGGTGGCGCTCGACCGCCTGCCGCGACGGCGCGTGGCGATCGCGACATCGGCGATCGGGGCAATCGCGTTTCTCGCCATCCCGCTGCTGACATCGCCGGTGGCGATCCTGATCGATTTTGCGCTTCTGGGCACGGCGAGCTTCTCGCTCTACACCTGTGCGCTGACCATGCTCGGGGAAAAATACAAGGGCGGCATGCTGATTGCCGGAAGTGCCGCGTTCGCGCTGGCCTATGCGGTGGGCAGCGGAGCCGGCTCGGGCGCCACCGGCGTCGTCATGGACCTGCTCGGCCCTTCGGCCGCACCGATCGGCGTCGGCCTGGCGCTGGTCGTATTCACGGCCGCCTTCGCTGCTGCGCGGCGGCCGTGAACGAAATGATCAGTTCGGATATCAGACGAACTGGCTGAGGCCCGGAACCGAAGCAACGACTTCGTCGACCACGTCGGCGCCGGCCTTTTCCTTGGCGTAACCGATGGTTTCCTTGGCAAGCGAAGTGATCTCGCCCATGCCGAGGCCTTCCGACATCAGCTGCTGGCCGAGCGCCATGACGCCGCCGCCGGCACCGACTGCGCTCAAGAGACCGCCGAGCAGTCCGCCGCCATTGCCAGTACCTTCGCCGTTGAACTTGGCGACCATTTCGGAGGCGCCGGGAATGGCCTCGATCATCTTGGCGACCGGGCCATCGGCTGCTTCGCGCTGCAGGAAGCCGAGCATCATGCCGATTGCCTTTTCAGCGGTTGCCGGGTCGATGCCGACATTTTCCGCAACGCGGGTGACCAATTCGTTCATGGTGATTCTCCTCATTTAATTGACGTTGACGTCAAGGTAAATTATCTCGGATTGAAACTCAAGCGCTGTTCGGATCGGCTGTCCTGAGCGCGAACCGGAACATCGTTTCATGCATCGCGGGCAATTTCAATGCGGCCATCCGGCACCGTTGGAACGGCATCCGGCCCGCAATCCTTCTGTTGCCGGTTGCAAGCACTCCTCCTATAACAGCCTTGGGAAAACAATGTGATGAAGGCTGGCGAAACATCGGCCTTCGTTGGCAAAACGGAGACAAGGCCCACATGCTTGAGGACGGGAAGCTCTATATCGGCACGAGCCGGAAGCCGGACGACACGATCAACAAGCCCGAATATCTGGACTTCAAATTCGGCAACCGCCACGGCCTGATCACCGGCGCCACCGGCACCGGCAAGACCGTGACGCTGCAGATCCTCGCGGAAAGTTTCTCCAATGCCGGCGTGCCGGTCTTCTGCGCCGACGTGAAGGGCGATCTTTCCGGTATCGGCGCGATCGGCGAGGAAAAGGACTGGCTGAGAAAGCGGGTCGACCAGATCGGCTTTACCGATTTCAGCTTCCAGGAATTCCCGGTGATCTTCTGGGATCTCTATGGCGAGAAGGGCCATCGCGTGCGCGCCACCATCTCGGAGATGGGACCGCTTCTGCTCTCGCGGCTGATGAACGCCACCGACGCACAGGAAGGCGTCATCAACATCGCCTTCAAGATTGCCGACGAAGGCGGCCTGCCGCTGCTCGACCTCAAGGACTTCCAGGCGCTGCTCAACTATATGGGCGAGAATGCCTCCGAGCTCTCCAACAAATACGGCTTCATCTCGAAATCCTCGACCGGCTCGATCCAGCGCGAACTCCTGATCCTCGAACAGCAGGGTGCGGAGCATTTCTTCGGCGAGCCGGCGCTGAAGGTCTCCGACATCATGCGCACGACCCGCGACGGCCGCGGCGCGATCTCAGTGCTTTCCGCCGACAAGCTGATGATGAACCCGCGTCTTTACGGTACCTTCCTGCTCTGGCTGATGTCGGAACTGTTCGAGGAACTGCCCGAAGTCGGCGATCCCGACAAGCCGAAGCTGGTCTTCTTCTTCGACGAGGCGCATCTGCTTTTCAACGACGCGCCAAAAGTGCTGCTCGAGCGCATCGAGCAGGTGGTGCGCCTGATCCGCTCCAAGGGCGTCGGCGTCTATTTCGTCACCCAGAACCCGCTCGACGTTCCGGAAACCGTGCTGGCGCAGCTCGGCAACCGCGTCCAGCACGCCTTGCGCGCCTATACGCCGCGCGAGCAGAAGGCAGTGAAGACGGCGGCCGACACCTTCCGCCCCAACCCGGATTTCGACTGCGCGACGGTCATCACCAATCTCGGCACCGGCGAAGCGCTGGTCTCCACCCTCGAAGGCAAGGGCTCGCCGTCGATGGTCGAGCGTACCCTAATCCGCCCGCCGTCAAGCCGCGTCGGCCCGCTGACCGAAGCCGAACGCGCCGGCATCATGAAGATCAGCCCGGTCGCCGGGCAGTACGACGAGGACATCGACCGGGAATCGGCCTACGAATTGCTCGCCAAACGCGCTGCCAAGGCGACGCAGCAGGCCGAAGCCGCACGCGAGGCCGAACAGGCTCCCGAGGCCCCCAGCGGCCGCTGGACCCTGCCAGGGTTCGGCGATGAGGAACCGCAGCAGACACAGGCCAAGCCCAGAGCCCGCTCCGGCTACCAGCGCGAAACCGTTGCCGAAGCCGCCATGAAATCCGTCGCCCGCACGGTCGCCTCCTCCCTCGGCCGCGCTTTGGTGCGCGGGATTTTGGGAAGTTTGAAGCGGTAACGCGCATCTGCACCGGAAATGCAAGACGGCGGCCCGGATGGAGCCGCCGTTTTTTGTTTCATTTTCTTTGCCGGCCGCCCTGCGAACAAGCGGCCTTGCAAGCGGTTCAGGAGCTCAAAGCACGAAATATCCCTTGCCCAGCGTTACCGCGTCATCCAGATGAATGGCGAAGTCGGCGACCGCGTCGCCATTGACGTCGGCATAGACGTAGGTGTCGGAGGCGGTTTTCGTGTAGCGCAGTTCGCCGGCCTTGCCGGTGAAGGCACTTGTGCCGAGGAAGGAGAAGGCCTGGTCGCCGGAGACTTTGGTGTTGGCATCCAGCGTCGAAAGATGGATACGGTCGCCTTCCGTGCCCAAGAAGTTGTAGATCGTATCGCGGCCGGTGGACGAGACCCTGGAGTCCGCGAGGGTCTTGTACAGGAAGACGTCCTTGCCGGTGCCTCCGACGAGGCCGTCCGCGCCGAGGCCGCCATAGACGACATCGTCCCCTGCGTCGCCATAGAGCCGGTCGTCGCCCTCGTAGCCGATCAGCGTATCGTCGCCTGCGCCGCCCGTGATTTTCTCGACGCCGATCCCACCTCTCAGGGTTTCGGAATCCGAGGTTCCAACGATTGTCTCGACCCGATCGAGTATCTCGACGACGAAACTTTTCACCGTTGTTTTCCCGGCAAGATCGGTGACCTCGAGCGTGATGGAAGCTTTCTGAACCTTTTCGTAGTCAGCGTCCTTAGCCAACAAGAGATTGGAACCGATCAGCTTGAACAAGCCGCCAGCATTGTCCAAGAGCTTATAAGAAAGTGAACCGCCTTCCGGATCGGTCGATAAAAACGTGCCAACCTTTGTTCCGACTGCGACGCCCTCGATGACGCTTGTTTTCGACAAAGACGGAGCGAGGGGGGCGAGGTTTTGCGGCGCGGCTATGATTCCGTCAGAGAATTGAAGCTTTTCGACGCCGACAAGAATGTCGTTGCCGATCTTGATGCTGCCGTCGGCGTTTTTGTTGATCGTGTAGTCACGCTGTTTTCCCAAGAAAACAGCGACGTCCGTCCCTTCGTCACCAAACAGGCGGTTCACTCCCTCGCCGCCGACCAAGCGATCGTCACCGTTACCGCCAAAGAGCCTATCGTTGCCTGCGCCCCCAAAAAGCTCATCGTTGCCGTCAGCGCCAGCCAATGTATCAGATGCCACGCTGCCAAATATTCTATCGTCCAGATTGCTTCCGTTTGCGTTTCGGGCGCCTGTTTTGGAGAAAATGAAATCGGAGGAAATCAAGGATTGACTGGTTAGACCGTCAACGGAGATGCTATGGAACTGCCCCGCAAAGTATACGTTGAAGGTCGCAGCCGTATCTTCAGTTTCCAGAATTTGCTTCAATTGATCGAAGCTTGATATTCCGAAAACAGACACATCGATCTTATCGACTCCGCTCTGAAAATCGCGAATTTTGTCAGCACTCGAACTTTTGAGGCTAAAATTAGACATGAAGACATCTGCACCACCTTGTCCGTAGAGATCATTAGCACCACTCCCTCCAAGCAAGGTATCGGCACCATCGCCGCCGAACAATTGATCGTCTCCGCCGCCGCCATTGAGGCTGTCGTTGAACGCGCCTCCAAACAACCGATCTTTATACGCGCTTCCAGTTTCGGTTCTTGAACCTGCTTCATCGAAAATAAAATCTGCGGCAGACAATTCAGAAAGCTTGACGTTACTCACCAAGAAAGAACGCTCTTCACCTTGATAATATGCATTAAAATAGGAATTCTTGCCGCTTTTAAGTTCATATATCAGCTTTAATTGATCAAAATTTGAAATTCCCACGGAAGTTACATCAATTTTATCAACTCCTATCTCAAAATCAGAGATTACGATTTCGCTGTATCGATAGTCTTCTTTTGGTCCCGCATTCAGTTTAAAAGTGTCGATACCCGCTCCCCCGGACATCATACTGCCACCGATTAAAGTGTCATTTCCGTCCCCACCTACCAGTTCACCGCCGGGTCCGATCAGAATGTCGTTGCCGCCATCGCCATAAATAAAGTCTCCTCCGCCCTTGCCGGACAACGTGTCATCACTGGTTGACCCGTAAAGCCAATCCATACCGGAAGTGCCTATTTCGGTCTTCGGCCCTGAGGTACTGAAAATAAAATCGGATGCAGTCAAATTTCCGGGCGCGATACCCCTGATCTCGACCGTGTGGTGATTATTCCTGTACTCAGCGTTAAAACCTGCATCCTTCCCGTTATACGATAGGTTGGTCAATTTGATCTTCATTGCGGTCCAGCTTGAAATTCCAAAAGCTGATACGTCAATTTTGTCAAAGCCTTGCTGGAAATCCATGATGCTGTCGGCGCTGCGGGATCCGGCCTGGTCCAATCGAGTGCTAACGGCAAAAACATCAGCGCCTCCTTTTCCGCGAAGGATGTTGTGTCCCGCTCCACCAATCAATACATCGTCGTCAGCACCACCGTTCAAGGTTTCGGTGGTATTGTTCTTCCCTACAATCGTTGCCATTCCGCAATCACCCGCCCAATTCAATAAAATATCAGGCGGTTAGGCTAAAACGACCCTAATGCCTCCCCGCACGATGCGGTGAAGGATTTATAGCAAGGGTTGTATTGGAAACAATCGGCGTGAAAGAAATTCTTTTTTAATATTAATCGGTAAAGCACCGCCGGCAGGCAATGAAGCCCGCCGGCGGGTTTGCACTCAAAGCACGAAATATCCCTTGCCCAGCGTCACCGCGTCACCCAGGTGAATGGCGAAGTCGGCGACCGCGTCGCCGTTGGTGTCGGCATAGACATAGGTGTCGGAGGCGGTCTTGGTGTAGCGCAGTTCGCCGGCCTTGCCGGTAAAGGCGCCTGTGCCGAGGAAAGAGAAGGCCTGGTCGCCGGAGAGCTTGGTGTTGGCGTCCAGTGTCGAAAGATGGATACGGTCACCTTCCGCACCGGCAAAGTCGAAGATCGTATCACGGCCGGTGGACGAGACGCTGGAATCGGAGAGGGTCTTGTACAGGAAGACATCCTTGCCAGTGCCGCCAACGAGGCCATCCGCGCCGAGGCCGCCATAGATGGTGTCGTCTCCGGCGTCGCCATAGAGCCGGTCGTCGCCCTCGTAGCCGATCAGCGTATCGTTGCCTGCGCCCGCAACGATCCTGTCGGCGCCGATGTCGCCCTTCAACGTCTGCGCCGCCGGCGTACCGGTGATCGTTTCGATCACGTCGGTGATGGAGATGGCGAAGGTCTTGAGCGTTTTCTTGCCGGCGAGATCGGTCACCTCGATGGTGATCGTGTCCTTCTGCAGCTTTTCATAGTCGATGGCCTTGCCGACCAAGAGCTTGTTGCCGGACAGCTTGAACAGGCCGCCGGCACTGTCTGTCAGTCTGTAGGTCAAGGCACCGCCTTCCGGGTCCTTCGATGAGAAGACGCCGATCGTCGTTCCGATCGGGGAGTTTTCGGCAACGGACGCCTTGGACAGGACTGGCGCACTCGGCGCAAGGTTCTGCGGCGTGCTGATCGTCGTATCGGCGAACTCGATCTTCTCGACGTTGAAAAGCAGATCGTCGCCGACCCTGACGCTGCCGTTGGCCAGGCGCGTGATCACGTAATCGCTTTTGTTTCCGGTAAAGACGGCGGTATCGGTTCCGCTGCCGCCGAAGAAGCGGTCATAGCCCTCGCCGCCGATCAACCGGTCATTGCCCAGACCGCCGAACAGTTGGTCATCCCCCGCACCGCCATCCAGCGTATCCGCTTGCCTGCTGCCGAACAGCCGGTCGTCACGCGTGGTGCCCACCTCATCCTTCGCCCCTTGCGTGTCGAAGATGAAATCGCTGGCCGTCAGCTGGCTCTTGGCAACCTTGCTCAACTGGATCGAGTGGTTGTAGCCGAAGTAATAGGCGTTGAAGAAAGCGTCAGTGCCGTTCTTCGTCTCAAGGATCAGCTGCAGCTGATCAAAGCTCGAAATACCGAAGGCGGAGACGTCGATCTTGTCGCTGCCGACCTGGAAATCGCCGATGGTGTCGGCGCTGAATTCGTAATCAGCCGCCCGCTCGATCGTCCTGAACGTGTCCGAACCGCCCTGCCCGTAGAGAAGGTTTGTATCCGAACCGCCGACAAGGGTGTCGTTGCCGCGGCCGCCAAACAACTGATCGCTGCCGTCGAGGCCGGTGAGCGTGTCCGCCTGTGTGCTGCCGAACAGCCGGTCATCGCGGGCGGTGCCGACCTCATCCTTCGCCCCTTGCGTGTCGTAGATGAAATCGCCGGCCGTCAGCTTGCTCACGGCAACCTTGCTGAGTTGGATCGAGTGATTGTAGCCGAAGTAATAAGCGTTGAAAAAAGCATCGGTGCCGTTCTTCGTCTCGAGGATCAGCTTCAATTGATCGAAACTAGAGATACCGAAGGCCGAAACGTCGATCTTGTCGGCGCCGACCTGGAAGTCACCGATCGTATCGGCGCTGAATTCATAGTCGTCCGCCCGCTCGATCGTCCTGAACGTGTCGGCACCACCTTGCCCGTAGAGAAGGTTTGTATCCGAACCACCGACGAGGATGTCGTTGCCGCCACCGCCGAACAGCTGGTCGCCGCCGTCGAGGCCGGAAAGCGTATCGGCCTGCGTGCTGCCGAACAGCCGGTCATCGCGCGCGGTGCCGGCCTCGGTCTTTGCCCCTTGCGTGTCGTAGATGAAATCGCCGGCCGTCAGCTTGCTGGCGGTGATCCCGTTTATCTGGATCGAGTGGTTGTAGCCGAAGTAGTAGGCGTTGAAAAAGGCATCGGTGCCGTTCTTCGTTTCCAAGATCAGCTTCAGCTGGTCAAAGCTGGAGATGCCGTAGGCGGAGACATCGATCTTGTCGCTACCAATCTGGAAATCGCCGATCGTATCGGCGCTGAACTCGTAGTCATCCAGTCGCTCGATCGTCCTGAACGTGTCGGAGCCGCCCTGCCCGTAGAGAAGATTGGTGTCCGAGCCGCCGACGAGGATGTCGTTGCCGCTGCCGCCGAACAGCTGGTCGCTGCCGTCGCCGCCGGAAAGCGTGTCGGCCGCCGTGGTGCCGAACAGCCGGTCATCGCGCGTGGTGCCGACCTCGGTCTTTGCGCCTCGCGTGTCGAAGATAAAATCGGCGGTCGTCAGCTTGCTCGCCGTGATCCCGTTTATCTGGATCGAGTGCTTGTAGCCGAAGTAGTAGGCGTTGAAAAAGGCATCGGTGCCGTTCTTCGTTTCGAGGATCAGCTTCAGCTGGTCAAAGCTGGAGATCCCGAAGGCGGAGACATCGATCTTGTCGGCCCCCTGCTGAAAGTCGGCTATCGTGTCGACGCTGTACTTGTAGTCGGCGAGGCGCGTGCTCGCCTCGAACCGGTCCGCGCCGCCCTTGCCGTAAAGAAGATTCTCGCCCGCGCCGCCGACCAGCGTATCGCCGCTGCTCCCGCCCGTCAGCGTTTCGCTGGTCTCGTTAATCCCGACAATTCTCGCCATAAAACGTCCATCCATCCATTTTTTCTAAAATATCAGGCAGTTATATGCGCCCTGCCGCCTCCTGCGGACACCGCCATCTATAGCAAAGGTTGCAAAGGAAGCAATTCGGAGCGAGCAATGATTTTGCGTGAATTGGCAGTAAATCGCACAGATCGACCATTTCGGCGGCGATCCAATGCAGAAAATACCCTCCTTTGGCATCAGTCGGCTTTTGGAGCAGCCGATGGATCAAGTTTTCGGTCCTTTTGGAATTACTAATATTCTCCCTAAACGAGCATTCCAAAGAATAAGCTCGGCGGATCGCTCCAACTGCCTGCGCGAAACCGTTGCCGAAGGTCACCACGAAAACCGTCGCCCGCACGGTGGCTTACTCTTTCGGGTCGGTGCGCGGGATTTTGGGAAGTGAAGCGGTAAATATCCCAAAACAGAAAGGCGGCGGCTCCAGGTAGAGCCGCCGCCTTTGTTGGGCTTCGTGCAATCAGACGGGCAGGCTCACAATATGAAATCTCCGGCCGTCAGGGCCAGCGCGTCGTCAAGATGGATGGCAAAATCAGCAGTCTTGTCGCCGTTGATGTCGCCGTAAACGTAGGTGTCAGACGCCGTTTTCAGAAAGCGCAATTCGCCCGCAACGCCGTGGAAAGCGGCCGCGCCGATGAAGGCGAAGGCCTGGTTTCCGGAGATTTTCGAGCTTGCATCGATAGCCGAAAGGCTGATCCGGTCTCCACTGGTCAGAGAAAAGTCGAAGATCGTGTCTGCCGCTGCGACTGTGCTATCCGCCGCCGTCTTGTAGACGAAAGTATCGACGCCGGCGCCGCCAGTCAGGTCGTCCCGGCCGGCGAGACCGGTAAGGGTATCGTTGCCGGCGCCACCGCCCAGAATGTTGCGAAGGGCGCTGCCCGTCAGATTGTCGGCAGCCGAACCTCCCGTCAGGTTTTCAAAGCCGGTCACGACGAAAAGGCCGGCGCCGGTGTCGACCGCGGTCGCGTTGGAGAGCGAAATGTTGGCGGCCGTGGTAAAGCTCGCAAAACTGATCGAATCCGTGTTCTTGCCGCCGTCCAGCACGACCGTTTGAGTCGTGTCGGTCAGCATCTTGACCCAGACGCTGTCATTTCCACCGTTCACCGAGACCGAGTTGGCCCCCTTTGCACCGATGGCTACTTTGTCGATGCCGTCATATCCGCTGATAGAACCGACCCAGCCGGTTGCGACCACCGTGTTGTTGCCGTTGCCGGCAACGACGGTGCTCGCGCCGCCACTGCCGATGTCGATCCTGTCGTCGCCGCTATAGGCGACGATGGAGCTGACGAAGCCGCTGCTGGTCTTGACCGTATTGCTGCCGAAACCGACATTGATGCTGCCCGCACTGCCCGATCCGGTGATGGTCACCTTGTCGTCATTGTCATAGGCGACCAATGCCGCGATCCAACCGTTCGCAAGCGTGGCGATGTTGTTGCCGTCGCCGAGCATGACCATATCGGCACCCTCGTCGCCAAAGGCGACGGCATCATCGCCATCACCGGTGTCGAGCAGAGCGACAAACCCGATCGCGTTAACCGTATCGTTGCCCTGACTGGTGCGCACACTTGCTGCGCCACCGCTGCCAACGGTAATCTTGTCTATGCCTTCGTAAGTGACGATCGCATCAACAAAACCGCCGGCCGTCGTTACTGTGTTGTTGCCGGAGCCAAGGTTGATGCTGCTAGCCTCGCCCGATCCGGTGATGGTCACCCTGTCATTGCCTTCGTAGGCCACGAGCGCCTCGATCTCTCCGCTGCTGAGCGTGACGATATTGTTGCCATTACCGACCACAAGCATCTGTATCCGGCCGGTTCCGACCGCAACTGTATCGTTGCCCCCACTCGTCATCAGCGTACCAACATCGCCGCCGCTCGCATTGACGATATCGTCACCATTGCCCGCATCCACCATGCCCACCCAGCCTGTGCCGAAGGTAATGGTGTCGTTGCCGTTGCCGGTGTCGATCGCCGATACGTCGCCGGAACCGGTCTTAACGGTGTCGTTGCCATTGCCGACCTGTATCGAGCCCGTCCAGCCGCTGCCGGTCGTCACCACGTCATTGCCGTCACGCAGATCGACGACGCTGGTATCCCTGGCGCCAAGCACGATCGTATCGATGCCGTTTCCACCGCGGATATTGTCGATCTCCGTGTTTGTCAGAGTGACGGAACTGCCGCCGTCGCTCAGTCGCAAATACTCGATACTCCCGCCTTCTCCCGTGGTGGAATCCTTGATCGTCACCTTACCGAGAGCGCTCCCGGCAAAGCGCAGCGTCGACATGTTCCACCCGAAGCCTGACAGCGTGACGCTCGCCGTATAGGTCTTGCCGACATCGCCCGACCAGACGTCGACATAGCCCAGCCATTTGTCCTCCCAGGTATATTGGTCACCGCCGATGAGAAAGCTGGATGTTCCGTTGAGCGTGAAGGTGACATTTGCGTGAATAGTCGACATGCGTTCCCCCTCTTGCGCCAGGCAAGATTCCGTCTGTCTATCCGGAATGAAATCGCTGCTCGGGCAATATCTAAGGTTGAAATACAGAAGATCGCAGCACTATCATATTTAACTAAACCATAATATACTCAATAAGGACTACACCTATGCCGATAAGCGGCAATCTCCCACTTGGCGCTTAGCAACAAAAGAAAAGCCTGGCGGAGCTATCCACCAGGCTTTTCTTTAGTGATTTCAGTTGCTGCTTCAGGCGAGCGTTGCCGAAACTTCCGTCGAGGTGCGCAGGGCGTGGCTGTACGGGCAGACGATGTGGGCGGCGGCGACGAGTTTCTCGCCGACTTCGCGATCGATGCCCGGCAGGTTCACCGAGATGGACGGGTTGATGTAGAAGCCGGTGCCGTCCTCGCGCGGGCCGATGCCGACGGTTGCGGTCACGGTTGCGTCGTTCGGGATATTCACCTTTTCCTTGCCGGCGACGAACTTCAGCGCGCCGAGGAAGCAGGCGGAATAGCCGGCTGCAAAGAGCTGTTCCGGATTGGTGCCGGTTGCGCCGTCACCGCCGAGTTCCTTCGGAACGGTCAGCGTTACGTCGAGGACGCCGTTTTCGCTAACGGCGCGGCCGGCGCGGCCACCGGTGGCGGATGCCTTGGTCGTGTAGAGAATGGGCATTGTCTGTCTCCTTGGTTCCAGGTTTTGATTGCGGATAATTGCGGGTGCGAATTTTTGATAGCGCATAATTTAATCGGACGCAATATAATTTTGCAAATTGCAAAACCTCGCTAAAACTGCAAGAGTGCCAACTATGACCGGCGATAATGACACGCATAAGGACGACCTGAAAGACAGCGACGCTCTGGCGCTCGGCCAGCAGCTCTGCTTTGCCGTCTACTCGGTCGCCCATGCGCTCAACCGCACCTACAAGCCGCTGCTCGAACGGTTCGGCCTCACCTATCCGCAATATCTGGTGCTTCTGGCGCTCTGGCAGAAGGATGGCATGACGGTCAAAGGCATCGGCGAGGAACTGGGGCTGGATTCCGGCACTCTGTCGCCGTTGCTCAAGCGGCTGGAAACGGCCGGCTTCGTCAGCCGCGTGCGCGACAAGGGCGACGAGCGCCAGGTCATTATCACGCTGACACCCAAGGGCGTGGCGCTGAAGAGCGATGCGTTCGGAATTCTGATGGAGATCGGCAAAGCGACCGGATGCAGCATGCAGGAAGCCGCGGCCCTGCGCTCAGCACTTCACGACCTCAACCGGCACCTTGACGCGAGCCAGCAGATCTAGAGACTGGTAATCAGAAATTCCGTATTTTGGTGGTGTGAAATTTCACGGCTGCGGCGCAAACACAGCACACGGAGCGGCGATGCCACGCAGCCCGTGCTCGCCGAGCGGGATCAGCAACTGCGTCGTTTCCGCCGCGAAGGTGCCGGAGACCAGCACCGTTTGGCCAAGCGGCCGGCAGAGGCCTTCCAGTCGGCTCACCAAGTTTACCGCGGGGCCGATCGCAGTGAAATCCAGCCGGTCGGCCGTGCCGATATTGCCCCACAGCATCTCGCCGAGATGAAGCGCCGTGCCGAACGATAGTGGCGCCACGTCCTGCGTGGCGCGGGCACGATTGAGGTGGTCCATCCCGGCGCGCGCCGCAGCGACCGCACGCAACGCCGCATCGCAAGCCGCGGCAGCATTGCGCTCCCCGACCGGGAAGATCGCCAGCACGCCGTCGCCAATGAATTTCAGGACCTCGCCGCCGAAGGCGTGAACGGCACCGGCGATGCGGTCGAACCAGGCGTCGAGTGCAACGATCACCTCCCTCGCCTCGGTCGCTTCCGACAACTCGGTAAAGCCGCGGAGATCAGCGTAAAGCAGGGCCGCCCGGATGATCTCGCCAGGCTCGCGCCGCGACCGGCCGGCCAGTACCTGTGCTGCGCTGCGCCGGCCGAGGTAGGTCGTCAACAGCGTAGCCAGCGTCGAGCGCGCGGCCAGGAGGGCAAGCGGCGCGGCGGCAAAGCGCGCAACCTCACGCAGCAACTCCGATTCGGCCCCGCTGAACGGCCGGCTGGCCGCCCAGCCAAGCATGGCACCATCCGACGGGCCGCCGGCGGGATCCTCCTGGATAACACCGGTGCCAAGCCCGTCCAGCCAGTTGCGGGCGACGTGGTTTTGTGCGGGATCGGCGGATCTGGCCAGATCCAGCGCCTCTATCACCCTTCCCGTGTCAGCACGCCACAGCCAGGTGCGCCGCTCGATGACCGGATGCGGTGCCGCCTGGGTGAGCGCGCCACCGGTGAGCGCCACACCATCGGAGACAAGTCGTGCAGCGAGCGTCGTCAGGAAGGCGTCGCCGTCCGGCACGTCGATGGCTTCGTCAACCAGGAAGGAAAGAGCGGACGTCAGTCGCATGACCGCCATCATGCAGCGATGTCAGGCCCCTGTCACCAGATTTTGTTTCTTGCGCGAAGTCTCGATTGGCTTACATTGCGCCCCAAGCTGGAATGACATTTTCATCCATGGCTGGAAGGAGATCGCGGTGACCGAGACACTTCACAGTGAGATCGAGATCGCAGCCCCGCAGGCAACGGTCTTTGCGTTCCTCACCGATCCCGACAAGATCCTGCGCTGGATCGGTACCAAGACCACGATCGAGCCGCATCCCGGCGGCATCTATCTCGTCAACATGAACGACACGCACATTGCCCGTGGCCAGTTCACGGAGGTGATCCCCGTGCATCGCCTCGCCTACAGCTTCGGCTGGGAAGGAAACGAGGCGGTGCCGCCTGGGTCCGGCCTGATCGAGATCGACCTTGTCGAGAAGGACGGGGGCACGTTGGTGCGCCTTACCCATAGCGGACTGCCCGACGAGAAGGAACGTCTCAGCCACGAAGAGGGCTGGGCCCACTATTTGCGCAGGCTGGCCGTGGCCGCCGCCGGCGGCGACCCGGGACCGGATACTATGTAGAAGGATAAGGCCCGGAGGCAACCAGACGGCCACCGGGAATGGCGATGGCTTTTGGCGCACCGCTGACGGTGCGCCGCCCTTATATCAGATCACCAGAATGGGCGCGCCATTGCGGACGCGGTCGTAGAGATCGATGACGTCCTGGTTGATCATGCGCACGCATCCGGACGATACCGCCCTGCCGATCGATTGCCATTCCGGCGAGCCGTGCAGACGATAGAGCGTGTCCTCGCCGTTCTGGAAGATGTAGAGCGCGCGGGCGCCGAGCGGATTATCGAGACCCGGCGGCATGCCGCCAGCCTCGATCGAGTATTTTGCCAGTTCCGGCTGGCGAGCCACCATCTCGTTCGGCGGCTTCCAACGCGGCCATTTCTGCTTCCACTGGATCACGCCCCTGCCCGACCACGCAAACCCCTCGCGCCCGATGCCGACGCCATAGCGCATGGCCGAACCGTTGGAGAGAATAAGGTAGAGGAACCGCTCGCCGGTATCGACGATGATGGTGCCGGGACGTTCGCCGAAGGTGTTGGCCACTTCCTGGCGATAGTAGCGCGCATCGATCTGTTCGTAGGGTACCGCTGGTATGTTGAAACCATCATCGAACTTGGGGCCGTACATCTCGGCGTAATAGGCCGATTGCGGCGGCAGGCCGGTCGGCTCCGGGCCGCCATAGACCGGGCCTTCCAGCTCGGCGCCATAGCGCGGATCGCCGAACCGGCCTTCAAGTGCCGGATTGCGGAAATAGGGCGCCGTTTCGGCCCGGAAACGATCGGTATTCATCGAGGACGCGCAACCGGAAAGACCGGCGGAAGCCACCGCAAGCCCGGACATATTCAGGAATTGCCGACGGGAGAGAGATTTGGAAAGGGTCATCGAACTCTATATATTCCATTGACGCGGATTGGCGAAGGCGCAGCACGCGCCACGCAAAATCGTATCCCGGCCACACGTACCGGTCCCTGCCACAAGTATGGCAATTGCGGCTGGAACGGGGCTTGCGGCAGCCGGTCGCTATTGCGATTGCACGAGACCACCTTAGCGATGCAAAAAGAACACAGCAAGCGGCGCGGAACTCAGCGCGACAGGAGTGCCGCCAAGGCGTCCGGCATTACCGGCCTGCTAATGAAATAGCCCTGGATGTCGTCGCAGCCGCTCGCCCGCAGAAAGTCGACCTGCGCCTGGGTTTCCACCCCTTCGGCGATCACCTGCATCTGCAGCTTTTGCGCCAGCGAAATGATCGCGCCGGTGATCGCCATGTCGTCGGCGTCGCCGGGAATATCCTGGACGAAGGACCGGTCGATCTTCAGCCGCCGGACGGGGAAGCTCTTCAGTGCGCTGAGGCTCGAATAGCCGGTGCCGAAATCGTCGATGGCGAGATGCACGCCGAGCGCCTCAAGTTCGTGCATGGTGGCGATCGCCGAGCCGACATCCTGCATGATCAGGCTTTCAGTCAGCTCCAGCTCGAGGTAGCGAGCTTCCAGTCCGCTTTCTTCCAGGGCGGCCGCGACGCGCGATGCCCAGTTGCGCTCCTTGAACTGGCGTGCCGAAACGTTGACGCTGACCACCATCGGCGGCAGGCCGGCATCCTGCCAGGCCCTGTTCTGGCGGCAGGCCTCGCTCAGTACCCAATCGCCGATCGGCACGATCAGGCCGGTTTCCTCGGCCAGCGGAATGAAATCGGCCGGCGCGATCAGGCCGCGCTGCGGATGCTGCCAGCGCAGCAGCGATTCGGCGGCAAAGATCCTGCCGGTTTTCAGGTTGAGCTGCGGCTGATAATGCAGCACGAACTCACCGCGGGTCACGGCATCGCGCAGTTCCTCGTGCCGCAGCAGCCTTTCGTGCGCTTTGGCGGCCATCTCGGCATCGAACAATTGCAGATTGTTGCGGCCAACTTCCTTGGCCCGGTACATGGCCGAATCGGCATTGGCGAGCAGTTCCGTCGCCGTCTGGCCATGATCGGGATAACAGGCGACGCCCATGCTGCAGCTCACCTGCAGGCTGCGGCCTGCAACGACCATGGGCGCGCCGATGGCCAACCGGATGTTCTCCAGCCGCGACAGGACGAGCCTGCTTTCGGCCGGCAGGCCATTCAGCAGAATGATGAACTCGTCGCCGCCGACGCGCACGATCATATCCGACTTGCGCACGCAGGCCAGCATGCGGGCTGCAACGATCCGCAGGAGTTCGTCGCCGGCATGATGGCCGAGCGTATCGTTGATCAGCTTGAAATTGTCGAGATCGAGAAAGGCGAGCGCCAGCCACTGGCCACTTGCGCGCACCTGTTGTAAGGCGCTCGCAACACGCTCGTCGAACAGCACGCGGTTCGGCAGCCCGGTCAGCGCGTCGTGATGCGCCATGAACTGTATCCGCTCCTCCGATTGACGGCGCTCGATGGCGATGCCGGCAAGATGAGCGGCCATCGAAATCAGCTCGCTCTGTTCTGCTGTGGGATTTCCGGGCTCACAGGAATAGAGCGCGAAGGTGCCGAGCACCTTGCCCTGATAGGACCGGATGGGCGTCGACCAGCAGGAGCGGTAGCCAAACGGGCGGATCAGATCGGTATAGTCCTCCCACAGCGGATCGGTAAGGATGTCGGCAACGATGACCGGCTCGCCACGCCAGGCGGCCGTGCCGCAGGAGCCGACCTTCGGACCGATGGCGGCACCGTGGATCGCCGCGCAGAAGGCGTCGTCAAGGCCGGGGGCGGCGCCCGTCACCAGATGCCGCCCGTCAGGCGACAGGAGAAGGACCGAACCGATGATCCCGGGCAGATGCGCCTCGATCATCAGGATCAGTTCGTTGAAGAACTCGGTGAGCGGGGTGCTCTTGGCAATCATCTCCAGAAGGCGGGCTTGGCCAAGCAGCAGGCGCTCTGCCTTCTTGCGGTCGGTGATGTCGCGCGACACGCCGACGATGCCGATGGTTTGGCCCTGCTTGTTGCGCAGCGGCACCTTGGACGTCATCAGCCAGCGCTCATATCCCTTGCTGACGAACGCCCGCTCCTCCATGCCGAAGATCGGCTGGCCGGTCTCGATGACCTGCCGTTCCGTCGCCGCCATATGGTCGACGGCTTCGGCCGGGTGCAGATCGTAGTCGGTCTTGCCTAAGAGCTGCTGCATTTCCTCAAAGCCGTTATCGGCAACCGTGGCGCGGTTGGCGATCAGAAACCGCCCGTCAAGATCCTTGGCATAGATGTAGTCGGGAATGTGGTTGACCATCGTCTCGAGCCAGTAGTGGCGATCGGCGATGTCAGGCTCCTCGCCGAACATGCGCGAGACTTCTGCCGCCAAGCGCTGGCTCGCAGCGATCAGGCGTTGCGTATCGTCATTGCTGGCAACCCTGGCGCCGCTGTCCCTTCGGGCGCGGTTTAAGTTCTTCGTCAAGTAAGCCTCCAGGGACGGTCGAACCGTCCGAGCCCTCTTTCCTGGATCCCCTCTCCAATTCCTAGCAGCCAGAAGTTATTCTTTACTAAAGACAGCGCCTGCAAATAGAGGAATACAACCGCCTGCCCTTCATGATTTCCAATGCCTCGCGCCGTTTCCAGCCTGGATTTCGTATCATTTCGACACACTAAAAACTGGCATGTTCCATGCTTCATGCGCACAAAGGATTTATCATGCTGAACCGGCGCCTGCTTCTGTCTTCCATCGCATCAATCGGCTTTTTCGCAGCTGCCGGCTCTTCCTTGGCCGCACGGCTGAAACCGGCACAGGATGGACTGCGCGGCACGATCGACATTTCCGGCTATGGTGTCAGTCCCGATGCGGCCGCGGACCAGAGCGAAGCGCTCGATCGTCTTTTCAAGGATGCGGCGCAAAAGGGTCTGCCTGTCTTCCTGCCAGCCGGCGATTACCGGCTGTCCGGCATCACGCTGCCCGACACCCTGTGGCTCAGCGGCATTCCCGGCCGGACGCGGCTGATCCATGCGGGCGGCGGCCGGTTTCTCGGCGGCGAAGGGCTTGGCCGGCTGACGCTGTCGGACCTTGTTCTCGATGGCGACGGCAAGGCGCTCGGCGACGATGACCAGGGCCTTCTCAACCTGCGGCGCGTTGCAAACCTGACGATCGAAAACTGCGCCATCACCGGTTCGGCGAAACACGGCATCAATGCCGAGCATTGCGGCGGCCGGATCGACGGTAACAGCATTTCACAAGCCGCCGCCTCTGGCATCTACGCCGTCGAAAGCGAGAAACTGTCGATCACCGGCAATACCGTCTTCGACTGCGGCAATGGCGGCATCCTCGTGCATCGCTGGGAAGCGGCGGAAGACGGCACGATGGTCAGCGGCAACCGGGTGTTCAGGATTGCCGCCCGCGATGGCGGAACGGGCGAAAACGGCAACGGCATCAACATCTTTCGCGCCGCCAACGTCATGGTAACGGACAACCACGTCTCCGACTGCGCCTTTTCCGCTGTCCGAGCCAACAGCGCGACGGACGTGCAGATTTCCGGCAATCAATGCCTGCGCTCCGGCGAAACGGCCATCTACTCCGAATTCGGTTTCGAAGGCGCGATCGTCTCTTCAAACCTGATCGACGGCGCTGCCAACGGCATCCTGATCGTCAATTTCAACGAGGGCGGCAGGCTGGCGACCGTCAGCGACAACATCGTCCGCAACCTGCATCTCGACGGCCCCTATATCCATGACGGCGCAGGCTTCGGCTTTGGCATCGCGGTGGAGGCCGACACGGTCGTGACCGGCAATATCATCGAAAACGCGCCGAAATGGGGGCTGATGCTCGGCTGGGGACCCTACATGCGAAACGTCGTCGCCACCGGCAATCTCGTCCGGAGTGCCGGCGGCGGCTGCGCCGTCACGGTGGTTGAAGGTTCAGGCACGGCGCTGATCGCCAACAACCTGTTTCAGGATGTCAAAGACGGCGCCATCCTCGGCTATCGCTGGAACGAGAAGACGACGGGCGATCTCATGAGGGAGGGAAGCGAGGCCTTTGCCCATCTTACCCTTTCGGGCAACCGCATCAGCTAGAAACATCAAAAGATTTCATATCTGATATCAACGCTGTCTGCTTCAAGCGGTGGCGCGGTTGCCCTAGCGTGCGGAAAATTCCGACGAAGGGGACGACCATGCTGACCATCTACGGCGTTTATTGCTCGCGCGCCTCGCGCAACTATTGGATGGCCGAAGAATTGGGCATCCCGTTCAAATCCGTGCCGGTCATCCAGGCGCGGCTGCTGGCCGATCCGCTTGCAGCTGATGCTCGCCTCAACACCAAATCGGCCTCGTTCCTTGCCGTCAACCCGATGGGCCTCATTCCGGCGATCGAGGATGACGGGCTGGTGCTGGCGGAATCGCTGGCCAACAATCTCTATCTTGCCCGCAAGCATGGCGGCTCGCTGGCAGGCGCCGATGTCGAAGAGGAAGGACAGATGCTGGCCTGGACGCTCTGGGCGGCGACGGAGGTGGAGCCGCATACGGTGAAGATCGTGCTCACCTATGACAATGCCGCGGAGAAGACGCCGGACGGCAAAGCTGTGATCGAGACCTCGGTGAAGGGCCTCGAGAGGCCGCTGGCGCGACTGGAAAAGCATCTGCAAACAAAGGACTACGTCGTCGGCAACCGCTTCACCGTCGCCGATCTCAATCTGGCGGAAGTGCTGCGCTACGCGATGAGCGAGACTTACCTGTTCGACAGGCATCCGAGGGTCAAAGCCTGGCTTGCCCACTGCCATGCGCGGCCGGCCTTCGAGAAGATGATGGCCGGGCGGCGCAAGGAAGCGGAAGCAGCCTAACGCGCGTCGCGTCAAAATGGATTCGGGCGACGCGTGTTGTGTTACTCGGCTTCGACAATACGGCAGGCGCGGAAACCGAAGACCCTGCTCATTTTCGCCGCCCGCAGAGCTTGGGTCAGGCGATCACTCAGGAAAAAAATGCGTTTCAAGGGCGGACTCACCCACAGATCAGGGCGCTCCAGTGAGATCGGGCTGACAGCCACATCGTCGTCCTGAAGGCTTGGCCGCATTCTGAAACCGCCAATACCATATTCAAGGACCCTTTGTGAATGCTCACGCAGGAAAGTGTCCTTGCGTTCGCCGATATTCAGACAAAAATATTCGCCTTCGACCGGTGTCTTGCGGTCATGCTGGAAAAGCCTGATCGGATAGAGCGAGGAATGGCCGAGATCGAATTGCCGCAGCACATCGGCGCAGGCTGCCGAAACCACCACCGCACCGGCGGCAAGCACGAGATCCGCCTGTTTCTTTTCCTTCTTGTCAGGATACTCGGCAAAGATCTCCTTTGGAAAATGCTCGGCAGACATCCGCTCGCCCGCTTGATTCAATTCAGCCATTTGGCCGAGGTCCATCCCCGTCGGCAATGGATCAGCCGTAAACCCCTTGATCCGCGATGAATCCATGAAGGCGCGGCTGGCCCAGACCCGTTCGTTTTTAGATTGTATCATCGCGGCAATAGTCTCCTGCGGTGAGGTTCACATGCATACAGACGAAATCCCGAATTGCAGTTTGAGTAAAGCGGATTGAGTTTGCTGCAGCTAGTGTCCCAGAACCGTTGCGCACCTTCGGGCGACATCCGGCAGCACATCCGCTCAGGCAAAGCCGAGACGATCCATACTCTCGGCGATCTCGTCGCGCACCCATTGCTTGAAGGCCGAAACCACCTTCGTTTCGCGGCGCGACGGCGGGGTGACGAAGTAGTGCGCGAACCCCGTCTTTACCCGGACGGGATAAGGCACCGCCAGCCTGCCTTCGATGATCGAGTAACCGGCGAGCGTCTGCCAGGCGAGCATGACGCCCTGGCCCGCGATCGCCGCATCGAGGCAGAGCGAGGCATCGTTGAAGACGTGGCGTGCGGTCAGCCTTTCGCCGGAAAGACCGACCTCGCGGAACCAGGTTTCCCAACTGAACATCGAACGGCCGTCGATCACCGCCGGAATGTCGAGAATATCCCGCGGTTCCTTCAGTTTTTCTGCAATGGCCGGCGCGCAGACCGGGAAGACCTCCTGTTCCAGCAACAGTTCCGCCTTGACGCCCGGCCAGTTGCCCGAACCGACCCGGATACCGACATCAACCCCTGCGCTGTCGAGATTGACGAGAGCCGTCGTCGCATCGATGCGCAGGCGGATATCGGGGTGCTTCTCGGTGAAATGATCCAGCCGGTGAACCAGCCATCGCGCCGCAAACACCGGCGCGACCGAGATCGTCAGGATGGTCTCGTCGCGCCTGCGGGCCATGGCCACCGCCTGGTCGAGCGTTTCGAAACCGCTGGTCAGGCGCGGCAGGAAGCTCTCGCCGTAGAGCGTCGGCACAAGGCCGCGTGGGCTGCGCTCAAACAGCACCCGGCCGATCTGCTTTTCCGTCTTGATGATCTGCTGGCTGACGGCGCCGACGGTGACGCCCAATTCCCGGGCCGCCGCCTGCAGCGAGCCGAGCCGGCCGGCGGCTTCGACGGCACGCAAGCCATTGAGGTGAACGGCATTGAGATCTTTCATATAGTTTTTCTATACACAAATCCCGGCAATCTCAATTGAAAATACCGGCGACAAGGAGGATCATGGCATCACAGAAGAAAGATGGTGATGCCATGTTGAAGATTTTCTCCATACTCGACCAGCTGCTTCCCGCCCCGGCAGAGGACGAAACCGACACGCCCTGGGTCAGCGACCTCATGCGCCACCCGGATATCGCCCGGATGGACGCACGCGAACTCGGCGACCTGCCCTTCCCCGGCCCCGTCGTCCGCCTGACGTCGCAGCATTCCTGCAAGGCGTGCCCAGCCTGAGACTTGCCTCGGCTGACGCTTGAACCGGGCGGCGTTTCGTCCGAAACTGCCTGATGTCAGCGAGCAGGACGATGGCCGGAAAACAGGAAACGGATTTCGAGCGGATAACACGGCTCGCGGAAGCCGCGGGCCTTCTGGAGGTGACGCGCGGCACCTCCTACGGGACGCCTGCGCTGGAGGTCCGGGGCAAGAGTTTCGTGCGCATGAAGGAGGCGAGCGTCCTCGTCGTGATGTGCGCACTCGAGGAAAAGGAAATGCTGATCGAGCTCGCGCCCGATCTCTATTTCGAAACCGACCACTACAAGGGCTGGCCGGCCATGCTGGTCCGCCTTGACGTCATAGGCGATCAGGATCTGACACAACGGCTGATCTCGGCATGGCGGCAAAAGGCGCCGAAGCGGCTTGCCAGCGGCTTTGTCACGCCCGCTCCGAACTAGGTCATGCACGCTTGACGGATCGGTCGATCTTGGCGGGGTCCGCGGGGCTGTCAGAGAGTGTTAGTTGGCGCTCGCTTCACCACGGCGTCACGCAATAATGTTACCTTATGGTGCCAGATTTCGAGCGCACCAGTTGCACGCGCCGCCGCAATTGACGCCTTCAACCGGGTCCGGTCCGCAATCGCGGGCGCAAGGGGACTGGTGGATATGGAGGAGGCAATGACACACACGCCGAGCGGTCGTCGTATTGCAGCAGGTCTTCGGCGGGCGCTGCTGGCACTTGCGGGCGTCGCGATGCTCATCAGCGCCCCGTCAGCAGCGTTCGCGGACGACATGCGCGACGTCATTGTTCGCGAGTTCGAGGCGTTTGACCCGAAGTATCGTGAACGGCGTCAGCATTATGCGGAGCGCCTCGAGGCGCTCGCGGCCAGGATTTCCAGCGAACAGGCGGCAGGCAACACGCTTCAATGCTCGCAGCAAATGCATCTTGAGGCAAAGTGGCTGCTCGGCTACACGGCAAGATGGGATGCACTCGAGGACAAGCTGGAGCGCATCGAGCGGAGCTTGCAGGATAAAAGTCAGGACTTTGCCACCGAGCAATCGCCGGTGGATGGCTTTTGGGGTCTCTGCTACGATCAGTGGTTCATGCGGGTCGGCGAGTCCGCGACGGCCGCTGGCATTCTCGCGAGCCGGGGGGAAACGCCTCGCTATCGCTTGCGCCCGCGGCTCACCACCGGGCGTGAACTTATCAACTACCTGCAGAGCCTTCTCCTCTCGGACATCGAAAATACAGGCATCGACCACCGCGCCGAGCTCAGCAGCGTGATAACGAGCTATTCAACGGCAGCCTACAAGCAATACCTCCAGCAAATTCTTATCGACTATGTCGCGCTCGACGAGGACATAAACTGGGAAGCGGTGCGCGAGGCCATCTGGTTTTTTATCCACGGCTCACAGGACATCAAAACCGGCTATTGGGGCGCCTGGTACGTCATCGATGGCAAGATCCTCAAGACGACCGACCTCAGCATGACGTTTCACGTCGTGCGATACAGCAAGGGCGAAGTGGAATATTGGCCGCAGATCATCAGGACGACTCTCGCCATCAAAGACGTCCCTTATCCGTTCGGCTGGCGCAGCGCTGGGAAGTTTAACAACCACAACCTCTATGATGTCGCCTCGATCTTCAAGTTCGGCTGGCCGCACATGAGCGAGGCGGAGCGCGCGACGGTCCGCGATGAGATCCGCGAGATGTTGCGCTGGTCACTCGACAACACCCTGAACCCCGACGGCAGCTATCGGCACGATCCGGCCTACGCCGACACCTATGCCGACGAATACTACTTCGGCGTGTCGCTGCTTGATGTCCTAGGCTACTGGAATCCTGCAGAAAGGTTCTGGACTGATGATCCGCTTGAGCCGGCCCTGGCTGGGCGCGCCAATTGCTGCCTCATCAAGCAACGCGTCAACGCCTACGGCTTTGAGGGCTGGGCCGGCGCTGGCGCCTTGGAGAAGCTCGAGAGCAGTTGCAGCGCGTGTCCCGCACCCGGTCACTCGACAACGCAAAACTAGGTTAGCTACCCGGTCCGCAACCTGGACCTCAACCCTTTACGGCCGCCAGGACCTTCTTGACGGCCGGGCGTTCCGCCATGCGCTGGCGATGATCCAGGACCTTCGGGAAACGCGCCGGGTCAACGCCATCCCCTTCCAGCCAGCCGGCGAGCGTGAACAGGTATGGATCGGCGATCGAATAGGTCTCGCCCATCACCCAGGGACTGGCGAACATGGTGTTTTCGATGAGGTCGAAGCAGTCGCCCATGTTGCTGGCGACCTTCAGCGTCAGCGCCTCGATTACTGCCGGATCATCGGCCCAGCGACTGCCGCGGCGCTTGTGCGCGTGGGCGACGTGCACGGTCGAGCAGAGATAGGAATTGAAGGACTGGATGCGGGCAAATTCGAACGCGTCTTCAGGTACAGCGATCGCCGAGCCCGGAAAACTCTGGCCGATATAGGCAAGGATCGCCGGCGTTTCAGTGATGGTGCCGCGATCCGTGACCAGCGCCGGCACGCGGCCCTTGGGATTGACGCGCAGGAACTCGGGGGAGCGCTGTTGCTGCGTGGCAAAATCGACCTTTTCGGCCTCGTAGACCGCGCCGGCCTCCTCCAGCGCGATATGCGACGCCAGCGAACAGGTCGCGGGTGTGTAATAGAGTTTCAACATGCCGGTCTCCTTCCCTTTGCCGGCGGCAGGCCGGCCTTCCGGCGCAAGTGATAGCAATCGCGCCGGAGGTTTGCCAGCCGGGTTCAGATCGGATCACACCATTGTGGCCACGGCACAACCCGGCACGTCTTCCAGCCGGAAATAGACCGGAATTCCCCGTTCCCGCGCGATCCGGACATCATTGTCCGCGCCCTTGCTGTCACCCGGCAGGCGCAGCACAGCCTCGCACAACTGCAGGAGCCGCCCGGCGACGGGATGAAAGATTTCCTCGTAGAGATCATCACCGACCGAGCGGCCGCCGGCGGCATGCCAGATCGGCAACGCCACCCATTCGCCGATCATCGGGACATGGCCTGCCTGAAACAGCGCATGCGAGGGGGCCTCCAGGCGCTTGAGATTTGCCGCCATCTTCTCAGGGTCGTCGCCGGTGCCGGAGCGATAGGGGCCGGCAATCAAAATCAGCATGATTTTCTCCTTAAATTTACACGATACTTCCAGATTAATCTGGATTATTCACGATAAATCATGCAGTATCGTGCAGAGTCAAGAACGATTTTCTGGAGACTGAAATGCTGACTTCGCAGCGGCGGGCGTTGATTTCCGCAAGGCTTGCCAGTGACGGACAAATCATTGCCGGGGAACTGGCGGAAGAACTCGACCTGTCGGAGGACACCATCCGGCGTGATCTGCGCGACATGGCAGCGGCAGGTCTCCTGAAGCGGGTTCATGGCGGGGCACTTCCGATCACGCCGCCGCTTCCGGATCTTGAAGCGCGCCAGACGATCTCAACCGATGTGAAGAAGCGCCTCGGGCGCGAGGCGGCGCGACTGGTGCGGGCCGGCCAACTGGTCTTCATCGACGGCGGCACCACCAATGCGGAGATCGTCCGCGCTTTGCCACGCGAGATGAAGCTGACCATTACGACCCACAGCCCGGCGATTGCAGCCTTACTGGAAAAGCACCGGGCCGAGGTGATCCTGATCGGCGGCAGCCTCTACAAACATTCGATGGTGGCGACGGGGGCTGCGGCGCTCGCGGCGATCGGCATGCTTCGCCCCGATATCTTCTTTCTCGGAGCCACCGCCATCCACCCCGCCCACGGGCTCTCGACCGGCGATCACGAGGAGGCGGCCGTCAAGCGTGCCATCGCCACGCAATCGGCAGAGACCATTACGCTGCTGACGGAGGAAAAATTCAATGCGGTCTCGCCGCACCGGATCATGGGCGTTGAAGAGGTGGCGGGCCTGATCGTGCCTGCCGGCATGGCGCAGGATGTCACCGCCCCCTACCGGCAGAAGGCCGTGCGGATCATTGAGGGGTGAAGATCAGGCGGCGAAGGCTTCTGTCACCCGGACGTCGCCGACATGGATGCCGTTCCAGTTTCTCATCGAATGATTGGCCTGCGCCATCAGGCTGGCATGCAGGTCCGGCTCGTCCTTGAAGAAGCGCGCAAGCGTGGCGGCAACCATGGCTTCGGCGGCGCGGGTCGTGCCGTCCTCGCATTTGAGGGCAATGGCGATGCCCTTTTCTGGGATGGCGGCGCAGAACACGCCCTCCGCGCCGGTCTTGGCGAAGATGCGGCCGGGTGCCGTCTGCATCAGCCGCGTGCAGGCGCGCCTTGAGCCGGCGACAAAGAAGGGCTCGGCCATGCAGGCCTCGATCAGCCGTTTCGACGCTTTGGCACGGAGCGGCTCCAGGCCGCTGCCCGTCACCATTTTGGCAAAACCGTGGGCGAGGCCTTTGAGCGGCACGGCATAGGTCGGGATCGAGCAGCCGTCGACGCCGCAATTGTCATGGGCAAGCGCCGCACCGGTCAGGCTCTCCATGACGCCGCGGATTTCGCGCTGCAGCGGGTGATCATAGGTGACGTAGCCCGCCGTCTCTTCACCGCTGTGGCAGCAGGCGCAGACGAAGCCCGCATGTTTTCCCGAGCAATTGTTGTGCAGCTGTGTCGGATGATCGAGCGATCGGGCCTGACCGATGATCGTATCCTGATTGAACGACCAGTGCTCACCGCATTCAAGCGTCGACACGTCCCTGCCCGCCGCCTTAAGCATGGCTGCGGCCAGTCCCACATGCTCCGGTTCGCCATTGTGCGAGGAGCAGGCGAGCGCCAGTTCCTTGTTGCCGAACCCGTAGGCATCGGCAGCGCCCGTTTCCATCAGCGGCAGGGCCTGCATGGCCTTGCAGGCAGAGCGCGGAAACACGCCCGCGTCGGTGTCACCGAGCGAAAACACGGTTTTGCCGTCGCCATCGACGGCGATCACCAGACCGCGATGACGGCTCTCTACCAAATTTCCGCGCGTGACTTCGACAAGTACCGGATTCGACATGGTTAGGCCCTCAAAAATCCAAATTCTGCCCGTGTCTTAAACCAAGATCGCGCAACACAAAACCCGGACCCGTCGATGAAATTTTTCCGCAAGCTGTTTCTTGCCATCCTGTTCATCTATCTCGTCCCGGCGCTTGCTTCGGCGGGCTGGTGGTATGTCAAGGAAAGGCCGGGAAGCTGGCGCGAGGCGGACTGGTCGTCAGCCCATGTCCTGCCCGAACCGCGGGACGATCGAGACGCGGCGATCTACATCTTTTCAGCCACCACCGGCGGCATGAAGGGAGCGGTCGCCAGCCATTCCTGGATCGTCACCAAGGGCAAGGGCGATACGGCCTATAATCGCTATGACAAGGTCGGCTGGGGCTCGCCGATCCGCCGCAACGGCTATCCGGCCGATGCCCGCTGGTATTCGAACACGCCGCAACTGGTCACCAGCATCAAGGGCGGGGAAGCCAGCCGGCTGATCCCGAAGATCGAGCAGGCGATCCAGTCCTACCCCTATGCCACGCCCGGCGCCTATCGCATCTGGCCGGGGCCGAACTCCAACACCTTCGTCGCCCATGTCCTGCGCTCCGTGCCGGAATTGGGTGTGGTGCTGCCGCCGGACGCGGTCGGCCGCGACTATCTGCCGGAGGGCAAGCTGTTTGCGATCGACGCCGATGGGCTGGATATGCACGCGACGCTCTACGGGCTGCTGGGCATTTCGGCAGGTGCCCGCAGCGGCCTGGAGGTGCATTTCATGGGGCTGGTCGCCGGTTTCGATGTGATGCGCCCGGCGATCAAGATACCGGCGCTGGGGCGGTTCGGGGTTTAAAGCGCTTCGCGCCCGCATCCAGACAAACAAAAAGGGCCGCACAAGGCGGCCCTCCATGAGTTTTTGGCCAGGTAAAAGGCCCGGACCGTATCTCCTCAAAGACACGACCCGTAGGAAGGCTGGTTCAGATCGAGGGCTGCCTCGTCGTTGCCACCACAATTCCCATGCCTGTTACGAGGTTCGAAATCTCATTAGACACTGGATCACCTTCCTTTCGTTCCGTTGAAGATGACCTGAAGGTAGTCCGATTCTTACCGATTGCAAGAGCGGTCGGCTTTAGACTTTAGACGGTCAGGACGATCTTGCCGATGTGATCGCCGGCTTCCATCAGCCTATGTGCTTCGGCAACCTCGGTAAAAGGGACAACGGCGTGCATCACCGGGGCAATGTCGCCGTCCTCCAGCAGAGGCCAGACATTGTCCTCCAGATCGTCGCGGATCGCTTCCTTTTCGACCGCCGTGCGTGGCCGCATCGCCGAGCCCATGATGTGCAGGCGCTTTCCAAGGATGGGCGCGATATTGGCCTTTTCCACGGTGGCGCCGCCGAGGAATGCGATGATCGACAGGCGGCCATCCTTGGCAAGGGAGGCGATGTTACGGTCGAAATAGGGAGCGCCGACCATGTCGAGGATGACGTCGACGCCATGGCCGCCGGTTTCTTCGAGGATGACCGTCTTGAAGTCCTCCTCCCGGTAGTTGATCGCCCGTTTGGCGCCAAGAGCCACGCAGGCGTCGCATTTGTCCTTGGCTCCGGCGGTGACGAACACCTCGGCGCCGAAGGCGCGGGCAAGCTGGATGGCGGTGGTGCCGATGCCGCTGGAGCCGCCGTGGATCAGGATCTTTTCGCCTTCGACCAGATCGGCCATCTGGAAGACATTGGCCCAGACGGTGAAGAAGGTTTCCGGCAGGGCCGCCGCACGCACCGCGTCATAGCCTTTCGGCCAGGGCATGGCCTGTGTCGCCGGCAGAGCGCAGAACTCCGCGTAGCCGCCGCCATTTGCCAAACCACAGACCTTGTCGCCAATGATGAAGCCTTCGGCCCCCTCGCCCATGGCGACCACTTCGCCGGCAACCTCCAGCCCGAGGATCGGGCTTGCGCCCGGCGGCGGCGGATACATGCCGAGCCGCTGCAGCACATCCGGGCGATTGACGCCGGCGGCCTCGACGCGGATCAGGATGTCGCCAGGCTTGATGTCCGGCAGCGGCCCGCGGGCCAAAACCATCTTTTCCGGCCCACCGGGGGACGAAAGATCGACATAGGTCATTTCGGTCGGCAGGGTCACGGAATTGTCCTCGCATTGATGATGGCGTTGTCTCACGTCCTATCTAATCCGCTCCGGGAGAAACGGCAAAGCCATGTTTCGTCCCGGATCAACCGGCAACAATTAGGGATTGTGGCAAAACCTGGCGATTCACCCTATGCGGCTCTGCATCGTGGCAAAATTGCGCCGTCCAAGACCTTGCAAAAATTAAGTTTCTTTAATTTGAAATCGCCAAAAGGCGAATCTAGCTTCATCCTCGAAACCGGGAGACGCCGGCGGCCCTCCCAGCCGCGACGCGACGGACTTCGGACGGTTTCAGAGTGAAGGTCCCGGATAAAGGGATCCCAAAAGGACGACACCCATGCGTGCTCTTCTGACCTCATTGACCATTCTCTCCGCAATCTCCCTCTCGTCAGCCGCTTTCGCGGCCAGCACCACCACCGGCACGATCCGCGCCTATGACACGAAGGCGATGACCCTGACGTTGAAAAACGGCACCAAGTAATATGCTGCCGGCGACGTTCAAGGATTCGGGCCTGAAGGTCGGCGAAAAGGTCACGATTGCCTATGAGACGATGGGCAAGAAACATCAGGCAACGGCGGTCACGCCGCTGACACCATGACACGCAATCGTCCAGCATGAGCGTACCCGATCGCGGCTAGACGCTTTGGGATCATGCCGAAACGGGCTGGAATCCATGATGGGTTCCGGCCCGTTCTCGTTTGAATGCCAACTCGCGGTCAGGCTTGCGCTGCATCCCCGAACGTATCGAACACCAGGCCGCTATCGGCTTCCTTGGCTCGGCTCTTGATTTCGGCGATGCGGGCGCTGACGGCCTGGGCATCGGAAAAGACGAACCCTTCCGGCAGGATCAGGACCGCGATCGAGCAGCGCATCAGAGGGAAGACCGTCGTTTCGCCGCCGCGGCCATGGCCGGTCATGTAGCCCGCCTGTTGGTGCTGCGGCGAATAGAGTTGGCGCACGTCGCTGCGGAACTCGGAGAGAACGCGGGTGAGCACGGCGCTTACCTCGTCCTGTGTCCAGCCGCTGACGCCGATGAAGAAATCGTCGCCGCCGACATGGCCCAGAAACTTTTCCTCGCCGATGAAATGCCGGCGCATCAGGGCGGCAAACAAGGAGATCGCGAGGTCGCCCTTCTGGAACCCGTAATGGTCATTGAAGGGTTTGAAGCTGTCGAAATCGCAATAGCAGAAATAGCGTGCCTCATCACCGTCGAGCACGGCGTCCTGGACATAGTCGCGGATGGCGCGATTGCCCGGCAGGCCGGTCAGCGGGTTCTGTTCCTGGGCTGTCTTCAGCTGCTTTTCGCTGATGATCTTCAAGAGAGACGACGCCGACAGAACACCGGCATAGCGCATGTTTTCCGTCAGGATGACACAGTCGCTGCCGTCCATGCCGGCAAAGATCTTCAGCATCTCCTCGGCCGGCGTTTCAAGATCGGCGATCGGTGCCGGACTGACGAAGTGCGAGATGTGGCGCTGGTACATATGGTTCTTCAGGAGATCACGGCCGAAGGGATGATAGATCATCTCCTTGACGTGATATTCATGCAGCACGCCGCGCGGTTCTCCATTGGCGTTGAGCACCGGAAAGAACGTGCGCTGCGGCGAACGGCGAAAGAGTTCGAACACCGAATCGAGATCGTCGTTTTCGCGCAGGGGCGGAACCTGCTCGACCTGCTTGCGGATCAAGATGCTGTCGAGCGAAGCCGACTGGCGCCGGGCGCCGGCGGTCTGCTCCAGATGCGGATAGGCCGGCTGCAGGTCGGCGAAATGCACGGTCGGCCGGGCGACGAAATAGCCCTGCACGAGATCGCAGCCGAGATCGCGGCAGGTGGCGAATTCGGCCTCCGTCTCCACACCTTCGGCGATCACCCGGGTGCCCAGAACATGAGCCGTGTTGACCGTGTGGCGGACCATATGACGCTTGCGGGGGCTGGATTCGATGCCGGAGATGAAATGGCGGTCGATCTTCACATAATCCACCGGCTGGTCGCAGAGCAGCTTCAACCCGTTGAAGCCGACACCGAAATCGTCGATCGCCAGCTTGAAGCCGGCAAGCCGCAGCTTTTTTACCAGCCCGGAGAAATCCGGCATCTTGCCACTGTCGAAACGCTCCGACAGCTCGAAGCAGATCGACGATGGCGGAATGTTGGAGCGCTTCAGGTGATTAGCAAGCCGCTCGACGACATCACCCTCAAGCCCGATCATGCGGCTGTCGAAATTGACAAACAGGGTGCGGGAGGCAAAATCCGGCAGGCTGGCAAAACCGGCAAAGGCGCGGGTGTTGATCATGTGTTCCAACGCCAGCAGTTGCCCCGCGGCTTCCGCCTTGTCGAGAAGCTCGAGCGGCGACTTGAAGCCCAGCCGGTCGAAACCACGCATCAGCGTCTCATAGCCGAAAACGGCACCGGTCGCGATTTCGGCGATCGGCTGGAACGCGTTCTCGATCACCAGCTTGGCAAGCGTGACGATCTGGTCATCGCCAAAGCGGCGCAGCGACAGCATTTCGGCGGGAACGGCGGACATGCGGGAACTCCGGAAACGGACACGAGATCGCGTGAAGGATCACGTCCGAGGCCTGAATTTTCCGTTTCCCCAACATGACAGTTTGATGAAAGTTCAATGAATGGCGGGAGTTAACCGGGGGTACAACCGTCTTTTCACTGCCATCAAAACCGCGCTCAGCCCTTGGCGAGAACACCGAAGGCGATGAGCGCAAGGCCCTGCATGACCAGGTCGATGGCGAGGAACAGGCCAAGGATCCACAGGCTGTTGACCGGCCAGCCGGCGGCGATGACGAGACCCGCAGCAAGAGTCACGAGGCCGCCGAGCGCGATCCATCCCCAGCCGGCCAGCGGCCGCAGCTTGAACGCCGTCCATACCCGGAAAACGCCGGCGACGATCAGGGCGACCGCCATCAGGAAGGTGAGCGCCACCGAGGCAAGCATGGGATTGAGGAACGCGAAGACGCCGGCCACAGTGTAGCAGGCACCGCTGAGGCTCCAGTAGACGGCGCTCTCCCACTTCTTGACGCGGAACGCCTGGACGAGATGCAACATGCCGCTGACGAGCATGACGATGCCGACATAATAGACGGACGCGACGGTTGCGCCGAGCACGTTTCCAAACGCGATGCCGCCGGCCATGATCATGGCCACGCCAAGGGCCACGAACCATCCCCATTTTTCTCTGAGGGACGGCTTGAGAGCAGTGTCGAAATCCTGAACCATGACGCAACCTCCAATCATGTAATTTGGATTGATGTAATCCTGGATAGAATAACATCCTTTTAAAATGCGAGGCGCGGTTGCAAATTTCGGCGTTTAAATCTTCAGCGCCAAAAGCACCGCGCCGCAGCCAACCATACACACCCCGGCCCAATGAGCGAGCGACAGCCGTTCGCCGAGGAAGAGCACCGCGAAAACTGCAACCAGCACCACGCTTAATTTGTCGACCGGTGCGACCTGGGCGGCATTGCCCAATTTCAGCGCTCGGAAGTAGCAAAGCCACGATGCGCCCGTCGCCAGTCCCGACAGCACGAGAAACAGCCAGCTTCTGCCTGACACCGTACCGGGCGCCTGCCAGTTTCCCGTCAGGAACAGCATCAGGGCGATGGCAAGAAGGATCACGATGGTCCGGATGAATGTCGCGAAATCGGAGTTGACGTTCTCGATGCCGATCTTGGCAAAAATGGCGGTAAGAGCGGCAAAAGTGGCGGACAGAAGCGCCCAAGCCTGCCACGAAAGAAAAAACGATTTCAAGGGCATCTCCAATCGAAGCAAAGCTGGTCTCCTGCGAACTTTCTATCATGGAAATTCGGTTTTCGCTGGAAAACGAGCGCTTTTTATCTTGCATCTTGAAACCTGGATCGGCGCAGTCTTGTGTTTGGGATGCAACTGCAGGCACCCATCAATCCGTCTCACGCCAAACGCAAGTTTTTTATTGATTGACGGATCAATCAAAAATACATTGCCCTTATCAAAGGGGATCGCGCATGCCGAAAATCGGGATGGAGCCGGTGCGCCGCAAGGCGCTCGTAGACGCCGCACTTCGCGTGATCGGCGATCAGGGGACGCTGTCCGTCACCATGTCCGACATCGCCCGCAACGCCGGCGTTTCGGCAGCACTGGCACATCACTACTTCGGCAGCAAGGAACAGTTGCTGATCGAGACCATCCGTTCCCTCCTGAAGCAATTGCGCGACGACACAGTGACAGCGCTCCAGGCTGCGAAAACCGCCCGCGAAAAGCTGTCGGCCATCGTCCGCGTCAGCTTCCAGGCCGACCAGTTCGCACCGGAAACCATCGCCGCCTGGCTTGCCTTCTATTCCGAAGCCCAGCGCTCGGAGGAAACCCGGCGTTTCCTTGCCATCTATGCCCGCCGGCTGCGCTCCAATCTCCTTGCCAACCTGAAGGCGCTGTGTGGCGCGGATGATGCGGTGCGCGTCGCCGAAGGTGCGGCAGCGATGATCGACGGGCTCTATATTCGGCGCGCGCTCGGTTCCTCGCCGGTGACGGCGGAAGCCTCCATCGCGTTGACCGACGACTACATCTCACTCCATCTGAACGCTCTTTCCGCACAAGGACATGCCGCATGACCAAGGGCCGGCCGAATATCCTCATCATCATGGTCGACCAGTTGAACGGCAAGTTCTTCCCCGACGGCCCGGCTGACTTTCTGCATGCGCCGCATATGAAGGCGCTCGCCAGGCGCGCGGCGCGCTTCCGCAACAACTATACCTCCTCGCCGCTCTGCGCCCCTGCCCGCGCCTCCTTCATGGCCGGGCAATTGCCGAGCCGCACGCAGGTCTATGACAACGCGGCCGAATATATCTCGTCGATCCCGACCTATGCGCATCACCTGCGCCGGGCCGGCTACTACACCGCACTGTCCGGCAAGATGCATTTTGTCGGGCCGGACCAGTTGCACGGCTTCGAGGAACGGCTGACGACCGATATCTACCCGGCCGATTTCGGCTGGACGCCGGACTATCGCAAGCCGGGCGAGCGCATCGACTGGTGGTATCACAATCTCGGCTCCGTCACCGGTGCCGGCGTTGCCGAAATCACCAACCAGATGGAATATGACGACGAAGTCGCCTTCCTCGCCAACCAGAAGCTCTACCAGCTCTCCCGCGAGCACGGCGACGAAGCCCGCCGTCCCTGGGCGGTGACCGTCTCCTTCACCCATCCGCACGATCCCTATGTGGCGCGCCGGAAATTCTGGGATCTCTACAACGACTGCGACGAGCTTCTTCCGGAGGTCGGCGAGATCGCGCTTGAGGATCAGGACCCGCATTCGCAGCGTCTCATCCATGCCTGCGACTATTCGAACTTTTCCGTGACCGAGGAAAACGTCCGCCGTTCGCGCCAGGCCTATTTCGCCAATATCTCCTATCTCGACGAGAAGGTCGGCGAACTCGTCGACACGCTGACCCGGACACGGATGCTCGACGACACGCTGATCCTGTTCTGCTCGGACCACGGCGACATGCTCGGCGAGCGCGGCCTTTGGTTCAAGATGAACTTCTTCGAGGGCTCGGCCCGCGTACCGCTGATGATCGCCGGTCCCGGCGTCACCCCCGGCCTGCATCTGGCGCCCGTCTCCAACCTCGACGTCACGCCGACCCTCTGCGATCTCGCCGGGATTTCGATGGACGAGATCATGCCCTGGACGGACGGCGAAAGCCTCCTTCCCGTCATCAACGGCGCCGAGCGCGTCGCGCCAGTATTGATGGAATATGCGGCAGAAGGCTCCTATGCGCCGCTCGTCTGCATCCGCGAAGGCAAGTGGAAGTACATTCATTGCGCGCTCGATCCGGACCAGCTTTTCGATCTCGAAGCCGATCCGCTGGAACTCACCAATCTTGCCGGCGTTGCCGCCCACGCGCCGACGCTGCGTGCCTTCCAGGCGATGCGCGACAGCCGCTGGGACATGGAAACCTTCGATTCCGCCGTGCGCGAAAGTCAGGCGCGGCGCTGGGTGGTCTACGAGGCGCTGCGCAACGGTGCTTACTATCCGTGGGATCACCAGCCGCTCCAAAAGGCGTCCGAGCGCTACATGCGCAACCACATGAATCTCGACAATCTCGAAGAATCCAAACGCTTTCCGCGAGGGGAATAAGATGAAAGCTCAACCGCCAGCCTCCCACTTCATCGACGGAGAATATGTCGAGGATATCGACGGCGCCGCCTTCGACAGCATCTATCCGGCGACCGGCGAAGTCATCGCCCGGCTGCATGCCGCAACGCCTGCCATCGTCGAAAAAGCGATCGCCGCGGCCAAGCGCGCCCAGCCTGAGTGGGCGGCGATGAGCCCGACGGCGCGCGGCCGCATCCTCAAGCGCGCCGCCGAAATCATGCGCGAGCGCAACCGCGAGCTTTCGGAGTTGGAGACGCTCGATACCGGCAAGCCGATCCAGGAAACCATCGTCGCCGATCCGACCTCGGGCGCAGATGCGTTCGAGTTCTTCGGTGGCGTCGCGGCGGCGGCGCTGAATGGTGATTACATTCCGCTCGGCGGTGACTTCGCCTTTACCAAGCGCGTGCCGCTCGGCGTCTGCGTCGGCATCGGCGCCTGGAATTATCCGCAGCAGATCGCCTGCTGGAAGGGCGCGCCGGCGCTGGTCGCCGGCAATGCCATGGTCTTCAAGCCGTCGGAAAACACGCCGCTCGGCGCGCTGAAGATCGCCGAGATCCTCCATGAAGCCGGCCTGCCGAAGGGGCTCTACAACGTCATCCAGGGCGACCGCGCCACTGGGCCGCTGCTCGTCAACCACAAGGATGTCGCCAAGGTATCGCTGACCGGCTCGGTCGAGACCGGCCGCAAGGTGGCAGGCGCTGCCGCATCCAGCCTCAAGCATGTGACGATGGAACTCGGCGGCAAGTCGCCGCTGATCGTCTTCGACGACGCCGATCTCGAAAGCGCCATCGGCGGCGCGATGCTCGGCAACTTCTACTCGACCGGCCAGGTCTGCTCGAACGGCACCCGCGTCTTCGTGCAGAAGGGTATCAAGGACAAATTCCTGTCCCGCCTCAAGGAACGCACCGAAAAGATCATCATCGGCGATCCGATGGACGAGGCAACGCAGCTCGGCCCGATGGTTTCGCGCGCGCAGCTCGACAAGGTGTTTGCCTATGTCGAGAAGGGCAAGGCCGAGGGTGCGACGTTGGTGACCGGCGGCGGCATCCCGAACAATGTGTCCGCCGAGGGCACCTACATCCAGCCGACCGTCTTTGCCGATGTCACTGACGAGATGACGATCTGCCGCGAGGAGATTTTCGGCCCCGTGATGTGCGTGCTCGATTTCGACAATGAGGACGAGGTGATCACGCGCGCCAACGGCACTGAGTTCGGCCTTTCGGCCGGCGTCTTCACCTGCGACCTCACCCGCGCGCACCGCGTGGTCGACCAGCTGGAAGCCGGGACGTTGTGGATCAACACCTACAATCTCGCCCCGGTCGAGGTGCCGTTCGGCGGCTCGAAGCAGTCGGGTTTCGGGCGGGAGAACTCACTTGCGGCGCTCAATCACTACACGGAGCTGAAGAGCGTCTACGTGGCGATGGGGAAGGTCGAGGCGCCGTATTGAGGGGTAGCCCCCCTTGTGGGGAGGGGTTGGGGAGGGGTTCCCTTCTTCAAAAAACCCCTCCCGACCCTTCGGGCCACCCTCCCCACAAGGGGGAGGGAAAGCCCCCTCATCCGGCCTGTCGGCCACCTTCTCCCCGTAAACTGGGAGAAGGGGACAAGCAGCAACCTCGGTTCTCCCCTCTCCCCGTCTGCGGGGAGAGGGCTAGGGTGAGGGGCAATCTTTTCGAACTGGGAACACACCATGCAAAGCGCAGACTTCATCATCATCGGCTCGGGCTCCGCCGGCTCCGCCCTCGCCTACCGCCTGTCGGAAGACGGCAAGAATACCGTCATGGTGCTGGAGTTCGGGGGTTCGGATTTCGGGCCGTTCATCCAGATGCCGGCGGCACTTGCCTGGCCGATGAGCATGAAGCGCTACAACTGGGGCTACCTTTCCGAACCCGAGCCGAACCTCAACAACCGGCGCATCACGGCACCGCGCGGCAAGGTGATCGGCGGCTCGTCGTCGATCAACGGGCTCGTCTATGTGCGCGGCCATGCCGAAGACTTCAACCGCTGGGAGGAGTTGGGCGCGCAGGGCTGGTCCTATGCCGACGTGCTGCCCTATTTCAAGCGGCAGGAAACCTCGCAGGGCGGCGAGCAGGGCTGGCGCGGTAAGGATGGCCCGTTGCATGTCAGGCGCGGACCGCTGCGGAACCCGTTGTTTCACGCTTTCGTCGAGGCCGGCAAGCAGGCCGGTTTCGAGCTGACCGACGACTATAACGGCTCCAAGCAGGAAGGCTTCGGCCATATGGAGCAGACCGTGTGGCAGGGACGCCGCTGGTCGGCCGCCAATGCCTATCTGAAGCCCGCGATGAAACGGCCGAATGTCGAGCTCGTCCGCTGCTTCGCCCGCAAGATCGTGATCGAGAACGGCCGCGCCGTCGGCGTCGAGATCGACCGGGGCGGCAAGATCGAGGTGGTGAAGGCGAACCGCGAAGTGATCGTCTCCGCCTCCTCCTTCAACTCGCCGAAACTGCTGATGCTGTCCGGCATCGGCCCGGCGCAGCATCTGCAAGACATGGGCATCGAGGTGAAGGTCGACCGGCCGGGCGTCGGCGCCAACCTGCAGGACCACATGGAATTCTATTTCCAGCAGATCTCGACCAAGCCGGTCTCGCTCTATTCCTGGCTGCCCTGGTTCTGGCAGGGCGTTGCGGGGGCGCAGTGGCTGTTCCTCAAGCAGGGTCTCGGCATTTCCAACCAGTTCGAGGCTTGCGCCTTCCTGCGTTCTGCGCCCGGCGTCAAGCAGCCGGATATCCAGTATCACTTCCTGCCTGTCGCAATCAGCTACGACGGCAAGGCGGCAGCGAACACGCATGGCTTCCAGGCGCATGTCGGCTACAACCTGTCGAAATCGCGCGGCAACGTGACCCTGCGCTCCGCCGACCCGATGGCTGATCCGGTCATCCGCTTCAACTACATGAGCCATCCGGAGGACTGGGAAAAATTCCGCCACTGCGTCCGCCTCACCCGCGAAATCTTCGGCCAGCAGGCCTTCGACCAGTATCGCGGCCCGGAAATCCAGCCGGGCGAAAAGGTCCAGAGCGACGAGCAGATCGACGCCTTCCTGCGTGAGCACCTGGAAAGCGCCTATCACCCCTGCGGCACCTGCAAGATGGGCGCGAAGGATGATCCCATGGCCGTCGTAGATCCGGAAACCCGCGTCATCGGCGTCGATGGACTGCGGGTGGCCGACTCCTCGATCTTCCCGCATGTCACCTACGGCAACCTCAACGGCCCCTCGATCATGACCGGCGAGAAGGCCTCCGATCATATCCTCGGAAAACAGCCGCTCGCCCGCAGCAATCAGGAACCATGGGTCAATCCGCGCTGGGCGGTGAGTGACCGGTAGGCTTTGCCGGCAGCAATCGTTCGCTTTCGGCCGAGGCATCCTGCGCGCTTGCCACAAAATTCGGCGGGCATGTCACACATCGCCATGCCGTCTCGTCCTGTCTTTCTGAATGCCCCGCACGAAGGAGACAGATATGAGATGGAAACCGAGCCCGCTTGCCGCAGCACCTGCGCCGATGCAATCATTGCCCGGTTTTGGGAAGGGTGGTGTGATGACCGATCAGGAGGTCATGGCGACCTTTGATCCGTTGCGTCCACGACTGTGCCGTATCGCCTATCGGATGCTGGGATCGATCGTTGAAGCCGAGGATGTGGTTCAGGAAGCATTCCTGCGATGGCTGGACACTGATCGTGACGCCGTGCGCGAGCCGGCCGCGTTTCTGCGCCGCGTGGTGACGCGACTTTGCCTCGATCAACTGAAATCGGCGCGGCGGCGGCGCGAAACCTATATCGGGCCCTGGCTGCCGGAACCGATGGTCGAGGAGAGCGACGAGATAGACGACATCACCCTGCCGCTGATGATGGCGCTGGAGCGGCTGTCGCCACTCGAACGCGCCGCCTTCCTGCTGCACGATGTCTTCGGGGTGAGTTTCGACGAAATCGCCAAGACGATTGGCCGCAAACCCGCGACATGCCGCCGGCTTGCAAGCCGCGCTCGAGTCAATGTCCGCAACGCGCGACGCCGGTTCGACATCCCTCCGGAACAGGGCCTCGAGATCGCCTCCGCCTTCTTTGCGGCATCCCGTAGCGGCAACGTACAGCAGTTGCGATCGCTCCTTGCGACGGATACGGTCGTCCTTACGGATGGCGGCGGCAAGACGGGTGCGCCAAGGCGGCCGATTGCCGGGGTCGACAATGTCGTCAGGCTCTTCGCGTCGCTCGGACTGATCTTTGCCAAGTCGATGTCGAAGCTCGTCGGCTATGAGGTCATCAACGGCCTGCCCGGCTTTATCACCATCGAAGAGGGCGCCAGGCTGCAGACCACCGCGCTTGAGATCAGGGACGGCAGGATCACCATGGTCTATGTGACGCGCAATCCTGAGAAGCTCCGGCATCTCTACGCCCTTCATTGAGCGACGCATCGCCGCCTTCTGAACTAGCCGGCAACGCATAACCATTCATCGATCGCCATCTGCGCCGTTGTTCATGACCGAACAACGCCCTGACGACGCGCGCCCTTCGGGCCGCGACGATGCCCACCCCATTTACCTCTCAAGACAGGATCAAAGGAGATCATCCATGACTAAAGCCTGCATCGCCATCGTCTATCACAGTGGCTACGGCCACACCGCCCGGCAGGCCGCTGCCGTCAAGGCGGGCATTGAACGGGTAAGGGGCGCCGAAAGCCTGCTCCTCACCGTCGACGAAGCGCCGGCCCGCTGGAGCGATCTGGGCGCGGCCGAAGCCATCATCTTCGGTGCGCCGACCTATGTCGCCGGTCCGTCTGCCGCGTTCAAGGCTTTTCAAGAAGCCAGTTCCAACGCGGTGATGGGCAGGGGCTATGGCTGGAAGGACAAGATCGCGGCCGGTTTCACCAATTCGGGTACGTCTTCCGGCGACAAGTTGGCGACGTTAGTGCAGATAGCACTCTTTGCCGCCCAGCACGGCATGCACTGGATCAACCTCGATTTGCCGCCGGCGAACCACTCCTCCACGGGATCGGCAAACGACCTCAACCGATTGGGCTTCTGGCTGGGCGCCGGCGCGCAATCGAACGTCGATGAGGGACCCGACCTTGCGCCGCCCGAATCGGACCTTGCGACCGCGCGCCACCTTGGCCAACGCGTTGCCGAGGCCACACTCCAGTTCGTCCGCGGCCGCGTGGTGGCATAGCCGTCAGAATCTCCGGCCAGAAACGAATGAGGGGCGACTGCGAGCAGCCCCTCACAAAAATCCGATCCACCTGCCCGCCAGAACCGCGCCGACCCATACTGAAAACGAAACAAACGCAGCGATACGGACCCGCATGGACAGAGACCCACCCTCGATCGCCGCACGCCAGTGCGGGTGAAGATGCAGCAGAAGCGCATTGGCGATGCCGAGAACGAGGAGCGCGATCTTTGTCAGGAAGGCGATGTTTCCGGCGTAAGCAACCGGGCGGACGCTGAAAAGACAGAAGCCCGTGACGATCGCGAGCAGAAGACCAGCCGCCGCCATGCGCGAGAGGAACGGGCCGACCGCGCCGACGGGCACGTTTCCGAAAAACCCGAGCAGCCTCAGGTCGAGCGGCAGGATGGCGCCGACCAGAAGCCCGATCGAGAGGATATGCGCGGCATTGACGAAGAGATAAAGCGTCGCCGAGCCGCGCATCGCCACGGCACCGGGCCATGCCGCGATCCACGCCAGAAAATCCGGCCCGCTCATCAATTCGTCCGTATGCGCTCCGGATAGATGTCATAGACCTTGCCGGAGACGGTGATCCGGACGGCTTTCAGTCTTTTCTCTTGGGGATCGAGCGAGCGGTTGCCGAGCACGATGATCGGATCGCCTGCCTTTGCCGACCCTTGAACGAAGCCAGACCGCTCCGTTTGCCTGGGGTTGCCCAGTTCGACCAGCCAGACGCCATCTGCCTCGGTTTCAACATTCAGCGTCGGATGCGGCGGCGCCATCGAAATCTCGCGGATCGTTCCGGAAAGCTCGATCTGGTCCGCCTCGGCCCAGGACCAGCCGTGATGGGCAAGTGCTGCACCTGCCGTCAGCGCAATGGCGACGGCGACAGCCGTCGGCCGCAATAGATGGAGTGGATGCATCGGTCGTCTCCTCTCACGAATGATGATCTGCCCTAACTGGTGCCGATATCGACCGAGGAAAGGACTTTCACCGATTGTTGAAGACGCTCATACAGCGCCGCACCTCAAGTATGACGCGCAAAAATCGCTGTAATATATTAAAAGTGCTATATAATTTTATCCTTAAATCGATTCCGATTTAAGGAACTATGCAGTAGCCCGTGCCAGTGCAAACGGAAAGGCCGGGCGCAAGCACCCGGCCTCGAAGTCGATATATCTGCCGCCAGATCGATCAGACGAAGAAGAAATCGTTGGCGTGGAGGTCAGCCTTCTCGACGCCTTCAAGCAGGATCGAGCCGGTGCCGAACTTGATCAGGACACCGTCGGCAGTGTCGGTCGCCGCGGCCTTGACGGCGGTGAAGGACGCAAGAACGGCCTTGTCGAGGCTCAGGATGTCGCCGCTGGTGCTGCTGCCGGCGTCGAAATCCAGGACCGTGTCCTTGCCCGAGCCTGTCGCGAAGATAAAGGTATCCTTGCCGGCGCCGCCGAGCAGGATGTCGTTGCCGCTGCCGCCCTGCAGCGTGTCCGTGCCCGCGCCGCCGTTCAGCTTGTCGTTGCCGGTACTGCCGTTGAGAACGTCGTTGCCAGCATTGCCGTAAAGCGTGTCATTGCCGATACCGCCATTGATCTTGTCGTTGCCGGCACCACCCTTGAGGCTATCGTTGCCGCCTTCGCCGGAAAGCACGTCGTTGCCCGCGCCGCCATCCAGAACATCGTTCAAACCGAAGCTCTTGAACACATCATTGCCGGTGCTACCGGAGAAAGAAATGCTGTTCTTCTTGAGCAGGTCGAGCAGACCAGTGGTGTCTGAGGAGGTAAGGCCGGAGCGCAGGGCATTGGCCTCTGCACTCGTTTCCAGGCCCAGGCCGGAAATCTTCAGGTCTGTGGACTGGGTGAAGACATGTTTCGTCGCGTCGAGCGTGGTCGAGGTGCCGAAGCGCAGGGCACTGAGCGAACCCGAAACCTGATGGGAGCTCATGTCGTAGGCCCAGTCGGTCTTGCCGGCGTCAAAAACCACGCCAGCGTTTTTGGCATCCACCGCTGCATACTGCTTGCCGGAGATGCCATCGGTACCGCTGAACGCGCCCCTGCCTGTTGCAACGAAGCTGGAGTCGAATTTGGCGAGATACGCCAGCACGTCGATGCCAGTGCCGTCCTTGTTGACATCCGTAACGGAGATATTGATCGTCATTGTATGGGCCCCAATAGCTGAATGAAATCTACGGGACCATGCGCTATTTAATATGATATTTTTTGTCAAGTTTATCGGATAAAAATATGACAATAATTATCATATTTTGTTAACTGCGCACCAAATTGCCATCAGGATGGGAAGAACGCCCGGTGGGCGTCGTCGCGGTTGGACGGCGGCCACGGCGATCGCCGCGCGATTTTTACCATACAGCAGCGCCGGATCAGAGCGCCAAATAAACTATAATTTTTATAGATTTTAGCAACAAAAGCCGGCATTTGCCTGCTTTTCTTCCTTTTTTGCCGATCAGAGAGATATTTGCTCTGATCGGCCGAGTTTAGAAATCCGTTTTTCTGTCTTTTGTCACAGAGGGCTGCGATATTCCGGAACAACCGAACCAGGATTTCCTCCCATGACATCCGCATCGCTCGAAAATCGCGCTTCAGCGCTCAACAGCCAACTCGAAAGCCTCGACCTTGCCGGCCGGCTGGCTTTGGTCGCCGGCCTCGAGGGCAAAGCCGTCTTCACGACCAGCCTCGGCATCGAGGACCAGGTCATCACAGCTGCGATCGGCACCGACAAGCTCGGCATCGACGTGTCGACGCTGGAAACTGGCCGCCTGTTCAACGAAACGGTCGCCCTCATCGACAAGACCGAAGAGACATACGGCATCCTGATCAAGCGCTTTTATCCCGAACAGGACGACATCGACGCCTTTGCAGCCAAATACGGCATGAACGGATTCTACGACAGCGTCGAAGCCCGGCACGCCTGTTGTGGCGCGCGCAAGGTGAAGCCTCTTGCGCGCGCACTCGAAGGGGCATCCTTCTGGATCACCGGCCTGCGCCGCGGCCAGTCGGGCAATCGTGCCGAGACGCCGTTTGCCGAAGCCGACCTCGATCGCGGCCTGATCAAGATCAACCCGCTGGCCGACTGGGACATCGAGACGATCCGCGCCCATGTTGTTACGGAAGAGATCCCGATCAACCCGCTGCATGCCCGCGGCTATCCCTCGATCGGCTGCGAACCCTGCACCCGTGCCATCAAGCCGGGCGAGCCCGAGCGGGCCGGCCGCTGGTGGTGGGAAAATGACGAGAAGCGCGAATGCGGCCTGCATGTGCCGGAAACCGCAGCCTCGGCTATTCCGCAACAGACATCTCCTTCAAGCAGCCCCCTTTCAAGCAGCATTGCGCGATAAACCGCGCAGGCTCAGACCACAGACACTCCCGGAGACTTGAAATGCCCAATACCCTTCCGGAAACGGAACTGCACAATCCGCAGACGACAAAGACGCCGCTCGATCCGCACCTGAAGGCGCTCGAGAACGAAGCGATCCATATCTTCCGCGAAGTGGCCGCCGAGTTCGACAAGCCGGTGATGCTCTACTCCGTCGGCAAGGATTCGTCCGTGCTGCTACACTTGGCACGCAAGGCCTTCTACCCCGGCCGCGTGCCCTTCCCGCTGCTGCACGTGAATACCGGCTGGAAATTTTCCGAGATGATCGCATTTCGCAACGAGACCGTGAAGAAATACGATCTCGACTTCATCGAGCACATCAATCCGCGCGGTGCAGCCGAGAACGTCACCCCGTTCACCCACGGTTCGGCGCTGTTCACCGACATCATGAAGACCGAAGGCCTGCGACAGGCGCTCGACGCCGGCGGCTTCGACGCCGCTTTTGGCGGGGCGCGCCGCGACGAGGAGGCAAGCCGCGCCAAGGAACGCATCTATTCGTTCCGCACGCCCGAGCATCGCTGGGACCCGCGCGCGCAGCGTCCGGAACTCTGGAACATCTACAACGGCATGATCCGCAAGGGTGAAAGTGTTCGCGCCTTCCCGCTGTCGAACTGGACCGAGGTCGATATCTGGCGCTACATCGAGGTGGAAGAGATCCCGCTCGTTCCCCTCTATTATGCCAAGGAGCGTCCTTACGTCGAACGCGACGGCATGATGATTCTGGCCGAAGACCCGCGGCTGGAACTGCTGCCCGGCGAAACCATCAAGCATGGCTCGATCCGTTTCCGCACGCTCGGCGATTTTCCGCTGACCGGCGCCATCCCATCTGAGGCCACAAACCTCGAAGAGGTCATTGCCGAACTGGAAATCGCCACGGTTTCCGAACGGCAGGGCCGCGCCATCGACCGCGACCAGTCCGGCTCGATGGAAAAGAAGAAGCGTGAAGGATATTTCTGATGACCGTTTCCGCAATCGCCCAAAACACTGGCGCTCAGGCCGCACTCGCTGAGGCAACCACCGGCACCCTGACTGCCTTTCCGGCGATCGAGCCTACGCGCCTGCCGCGCGATACGCGTCCGCTGCGCCTCATCACCTGCGGCAGCGTCGACGACGGCAAGTCTACCCTGATCGGCCGTCTGCTCTGGGACACCAAGGCGGTCAAGGAAGACCAGGCGGCGACGCTGCGCCGTGACAGTGGCAAGCAGAACGATCTCGGTCTGCCCGATTTCGCGCTTCTGCTCGACGGTCTCCAGGCCGAGCGCGAACAGGGCATCACCATCGATGTCGCCTATCGCTATTTCGCGACCGACAAGCGCTCCTTCATCGTCGCCGACACCCCCGGCCACGAGCAGTATACCCGCAACATGGCAACGGGCGCCTCGACCGCCGACCTCGCCGTGCTGCTTGTCGATGCCCGCACCGGCCTGCTCGAACAGACCCGCCGCCACGCGACCATCGCCTCGCTGATGGGCATCAAGCAGTTCGTTCTGGCCGTCAACAAGATCGACCTGACCGGTTACGACCGCGCCCGCTTCGACCAGATTTCGCATGACTTCAAGGAACTGGCCGTATCGCTCGGCGTGCGCCAGATCACCGCGATCCCGGTTTCGGCGCTGAAGGGCGAGAACGTCGTCTATGACGGCAAGGCTTCCATGCCCTGGTATGACGGCCCGACGCTGGTCGAGGTCTTGGAACTGGCAACGGTGCGCTCCGCCCAGACGGTAGGTTTCCGCCTGCCGGTGCAGCGCGTATCGCGCCCGGGCGAGAGTTTTCGCGGCTACCAGGGCACGGTTGCCGGTGGCTCGGTAAAACCAGGCGATTCAGTCGTCATCCTGCCGTCCGGCATGGTCGCCAACGTCACCAAGATCGTCACCTTCGACCTCGTGCGCAACGCCGCCGTTGCCGGCGACGCGATCACGCTGGTGCTCGACCGCCAGGTCGACGTCTCGCGCGGCGACATGATCGTTTCGCTGGAAAGCCAGCCGCAGACGGGCCTTGCCTTCGATGCGCAGCTGGTCGCCCTGCAATCGGACGGTATCCAGCCCGGCAAGCGCTACTGGCTGAAAAGCGGCTCGCGCCGCCAGCGCGTCACCGTGCAGCCGTCGAGCCAGCTGGACCTGAAGAGCGGCAAGTGGAACCACCACACCGAAACACTGCCCATGAACGCCATTGGCAAGGTTCACCTGTCCTTCGACGAACAGGCCGTATTCGACAGCTATGAACAGAACCGCACGACCGGCGCCTTCATCCTGATCGATCCGGACACCAACAACACAGTGGCCGGCGGCATGATCACGGCCAAGCGCTCATCGCTCGGCGGCATCCACACGGAAGACGGCCGCGTCATCCTCTCGCTGCCGGCCGATCTGGCCGACCAGCTGATGGCGACCGAACTCTTTTCCGCCCGCCGCGAGGAAGCCGATATTCGCCGCGTCTCGGCCGGCAAGGCTGCCGAAGTGCTTGACGGGATTGATGGCTGAACCGTTTTTAGAAGCTGCAACGAAAGGGGGGCCGAAAGCCCCCCTTTTTCTTTCAGCCACATCAGAGACGTCGATTATTTGTACCGAACGAAATGCTTGTGCCGGTCCCACTCATCGTCAACGGCGACGAAGCCGGCAGGCGATAGCTTGAAAAGTTTTTCCGGTATTGGAACCAGCGTTTTCGCCTTCTTGCGTTTTTCCAGTTCGGCAACCGCTTTTTCGATTCTTTCAAACCGCACGCCGAGCATGGACTCCGGCGTATATCGCCACCATTTGAGCGACTGCAGGCGCGCGATAATTTCACTCGGGAAGCGTTGGCGAATGACTTTGGCGGGGACGCCTGCCACGATCGTGTAAGGCGCAACATTCTTGGTTACGACTGACCCGGCAGCAACAATGGCTCCATCGCCAATTTCGACGTCGGCCAAAACGATGGCATTTGCGCCAATCCAGACGTCGTTACCTATTTTTGTCCGCGGTATGACAGGCAAGGCTGGGAACTTGTGCGCCCTGCGGTCTTCGGCTGAAATCCAGCCATCGGCGCCCCACTGGAACGGATGCGTTGCCAGCCAATCCGTCGGATGTTCGCCGTCAGCGATCGAGACGCCGGGCGCAATGGAACAATATCGTCCGATCCTTTCGGTTCGGCCCGCAATCCGGCAGTCGAAGCGAACATAGGTATAGGCGCCGATCGAACCTTTGAATGACAGTCGTGCCGCAACGATCTTGACCGGCGCCTCCAGCAACACGATTGCCGAGTTGTCTACGGTTGTCTGAACATTCATGGTGATACCGGCCTGCAGGGCGGCGGCGATGGTCTGTTTATCGAATTTCATGTGTGTAATCTGTGCTGGGAGAAGACAGGACGTCAACCGAGCCGGGGAATGCCATGCGCTTTTCCTGTGTGGCAATCGCGAAACCCGGCGAAGATCCGTCGGAAACAGAAAGAGCCATGCGCCGGTCCCTCATCTACTCCGCCGTCCTCGCCTCGACCACAGCCTTCAGCCGTTCAAGGTCCGCAGCCCTCAGCGCCTCCGCCTCCATATCGCGCGCGGGCCTGAACCAGGCTGCAGCTTCGTTCATCGGCTTGGCATAGGGCGGCGGATATTCACCCAGGCCAAGCACCCACTCGCGCACGGTTTCGCGCTCGATTCGCCCGGCCTTGTAGCGGTCGTGGATGCTTCTGGCAGAGGCAATCAGATCGTCGATCTTTTTCAAAACATATCCTTGAATGGTGTTTGCAACAGCAATAGCACGGTCGGGATACGTCCTGCTAACGCAGGAGAAGCGCCGTCCCATACATGCCGGCGGCAAAGACCGTGTGGGAGACGAGATTGAGGAACCGCACCTTGTTGGGGTTCGGAAGTTTGGAAGCCGCCCAGCCGATCCCGAGCCCTGGCTGCAGCAGGAACCAGCCGGCACCGACGGTGACGATGCCGACGATCCAGGCCGGCAGGAAGGTCGGCGCGGCCAGCCATGAAGAGCCTGCGAAGATGACCAGCAGGATGCCGTAGAGAATGCCGACGGCATAATGGCCGATCCAGCCGAGCGCCAGCTCATGCTCATAGGGCGCGGCCTTGCCGATATCGTCGTGAAAGACTTTTCCCGTGCGCAGATGCCAGAACCAGCGCCCGACCGGCGCCCAGTTCGGCTTGCTCTGGCCAGCCACCATGAACAAGAGGAAGGCCCACATATCCATGAGCACGGTGCCACCCACGCCGATTGCCACGCTGCGCCAGAGGATATCGAACATGTGCAGGGTTTCCTGTTCGGTGGGCCGGGCGCCGATGAACGAGGCAGCCGCGCGGGAGATGACGGGGTTCCGCAGGATATGCAGACGCCAAGCCGTTGTAATTCAACTTCTGTTTTTTGGTCAAGGAAGACCGCCGCGCAATACACGGCACATCAGGCATCGCCCTGTTTATCGGCCAGCGTCTGAGACATTCCTCGGCTTCCAGAGTACTTCGCACTCTACGGAACCGGCCCGAACCATCCAGTTCCAGTATTTCGAGTCCATGTTTCGTTGGAAGAAACGGATGAAACGTCGGGGAATTCCGGCGAAATCGAGCATCACAGAAAGGATGCTCGATAGCCATCAACCCAAATCCAGGCCCGTGAGTTTGTGTTGCAGTCGTCAACATTAAGGACGGTCAGAGCCGCGACACACAAACGCGTCGCTGGGCAGTGTGCGGGGCTCGATATAGCCTGCCAAGGCACTACGCGATCTGATCGAGTTGGCTGAGGACGACCGCGACGAGCCGAACCTAACCTGTTCCACGTCTACATCACTGACACAGGACGATGATAGCAGTGATTGTCTGTGTGCTGGAAGTTGCGGACGCACGCGCGTCCGCAAACATCGTCGCCAGTTTATTTTTTGAGCAGCGCCTGTGGCGTACTGCGGAAACTGATCCCCATACGGTTATAGGCGTTCATCAGGGCGGTCGCGAGCGTCAGATCGACAAGTTCGCGCTCGTCGAACACCGCACCAGCGGCTTCGTAGGCTTCATCGGGAACGCCGGTCTCGGCCACGCGCGTCACGGTTTCGGCCCACGCAAGGGCCGCCCGCTCACGCTCGTCGAAAAGACTGCCGGCTTCCCTCCACGCCTGCACCAGCGCGATCTTCTCGATGCTCTGGCCCTTCTTCAGCATGTCGCGCGTGTGCATGTCGAGGCAGAAGGCGCAGTTGTTGATCTGCGAGATACGAAGATAGACCAGATCGACCAGCACCGCAGGGAGGCTGCTCTGCATGACGTAGCCGTAGAGTCCGTTGAGGGCTTTGATGCCAGCCGGGGCGACCTGGTTGTAGTCGAGACGCGTGCTCATTTGTTCGGTTCCTTAGGTTTTCTGCCGTTGCATGTTAGTTTTGCTCGATGGGGGTGGTCAGCGTTTTTTCGTCGACGCAAGGTCTGGTGGACAAACTGGGTCGATGAGGCGAAGCTAGTCCGATCCTATCGATCACGTAACTAAACTTAGGTATGCCGGACTCAAGGATGACGTGAGAATTTCTAGTGATACCAATGGGTTATCACTAGCAAGGAAAACGCGATGAGACGCACCTAATCCGATGTTGGCGAACGATCTGCTTGAGCGTCGAGACCATTGCCGAGAAGCGCGGACGGCATCGCTCGACGATCTTTCGTGAGATCAAACGCAACACGTTTGTCGATGAGCATGTGCCGGATCTTAACGGCTACGACTGCGTAACTGCACATGGCTTGCGAGCGGCGCGCCAAGCTGCGGAAGCTTTCCCGTTTCGCGCAGGTTCGACAGTCCGTCATCGACGTCCAAGAAGCCGCCGCTTCACTCGGAATCACCACCGACGAATTCGAGCGGACGTACCTGCACGACGACCCGGCGTTTCAGCAGAACGCCGCAAAACTACTGAAACTGTGCAGTGCTTGAAATGACTAAGTGCCTACCCAGCAAGCCCAAACGGGCAGAACCCACGGATTGTCGAAGGTTCAAGCTGGTCGGAGTGAGAGGATTCGAACCTCCGACCCCGTCGTCCCGAACGACGTGCGCTACCAGGCTGCGCTACACTCCGTGACCAGCGGCGCCTCTATAGAACAGCATTTTCCTTTCCACAAGGCGCAAATTGGAAAAATTGCCAAACCGCCTGAAAACAAGGGGATAAGTCAGCTGCAACCGGCAAGTTCCTTCCCGCCCGAGCCATTAACGGCGAGTAACGATACAACCGACGGCGGCCTCTGCATGCCATGTCGCGCAACACTTCCGGCGGTCACCCGGCATCAAAAACGCCCACCGGCTGAGGCCTTCCGGCAACGCTTGTGAATTTATGCGCGCAACCGCGTTTATAAGTCATTGTGACGATTTTCTTTCAATCGGTTTAGCGCTAGAGGCAGGGCCGAAAGCCTTGGCCAGCAGCGTTTTGCGCCGCCTTGGCATGCAGATGTTTCAGAACGTAAGCCAAAGGACGCAAAGACATGAATTTCCGTTTAATGACCGTTGCCGGCCTGGCGCTGGCGCTTGCCGGCTGCACCACCGTGGGACCGGCCCGAAATGCCGTCGAATCCCGTTGGAACGGCCAGCCGGCCGGCACGTTCTTTGCAAAATTCGGCCCGCCGATCTCGGACGTCCAGAACGGCGACAAGACGGTCTACTCGTGGAAGGGCGGCTACAAGAAGCGCACGATCCCGGCACAATATGCCGAAACCAAGGATGGCAAGAAGGGCAAGAAGATCGCCTCTGCCCGCACCGAATTCCTGAGCTGCTCGGTTCAGCTCACGGTTTCCTCCGACTACGTCATTCGCTCCGTCCAGGTTCTCGGCGACCGCAAGTCCTCGACCGGCCCGAGCTGGTGCGACGAGTTCCTCGCCGGCGACGCGGCGAAGTAGGCTTTTCTCACCGCAGTGAACGAGTAAACCCGCCGGTCGTCACCGGCGGGTTTTTTGTCTTGTCTTTCTCGCGCCGCCGACAACGTCCCCTTGATCCGCCGGACAACTGATCCACCTCTCTGGCAACGGAACTCCAGTATCCAAGGGAGAATGGATATGAGGAAAGTCGTTGCCGCAGCATTTTTGAGCCTCGACGGCATCATGCAGGCGCCGGGCGGCCCGGACGAGGACCCGACGGGCGACTTCACGCTTGGCGGCTGGACCGTCAACTACTGGGACGAGATGATGGGCGCGACCATGGACAAGACCTTCGGCGACCCCTTCGATCTTCTGCTCGGCCGCAAGACCTACGAAATCTTTGCCGCGCACTGGCCCTATGTCGATGAAAACGACCCGATCGGCACACGGTTCGCCGCCGTCACCAAATATGTCGCCACCAGTTCGACAAGCCCGCTCACCTGGCAGAACTCCGTGATCCTCAACGGCGATGTCGCAGCCGAGGTAAAGAAACTGAAGGAAAGCGACGGCCCGATCCTTCTCACCCAAGGCTCGAGCGACATCATCCAGACCTTGCTGTCGGCCGATCTGATCGACGAATTCAGGCTACTCACCTTCCCGCTCGTTCTGGGTCACGGCAAGCGCCTGTTCGGCAAGGGCGCAATACCGGCGGCGCTAAAATTGACAGACACAAAGGTTTCGACGACCGGCGTCGTTCTCAGCACCTACGTTCGGGATGGGAAGATCGAGCCGGGCACGTTCGCCCTGGAGCAGCCGACGGCGGCGGAAATCGAACGGCGGGCGCGGATGGCACGGGAGGGGTGACGATCGGCCGGTTTTTAACGATTTCCTGAAGCAGGCATCAATCTCCGCCTGCTATTTATACGTGCATCGGAGGCCAGACGAGGTGCCAGCGTCCCTTTCAGAAGAAACCGCAACGCCATACAATTTTCGTGTCCGCTCCCGGCTTGATACTGGGTATCGCCGCTGTTGGCGCGGCGGGCTATCTAAGTGCTGGAGACTGATCAGCTCCGTCGCCGCGACGGCACAGGGATGCGATATCAAAGGCAACATCAGCATCAACAGCCGCAAAAAGATTTTCCACGTCCCCGGGCAGGAATACTATTCCGCAACGAAGATCAGTCCTCAGTACGGGGAGCGCTGGTTTTGCTCAGAGGCGGAAGCGCGAAGTGCGGGATGGCGCAAGGCGAGAAGTTGACCGCTAAGTTTTCTATATTGTGTTGTATGGGGGGAATACGGATATTTTGACAAATGTCGTTTGCAAGGGAGTCTGGACGTCGCCAGGAATCCCTCGAAAATTGTGGTGCGGCACAGCTCATCTTCTGATCTGCTCAATAACCTGCGCCGCAACTTCGGTCGGCGGTGCCGTGTAGCTAAGCTTGCTGACCAAACTGACGCTCAGTGGGCAGGAAGGTACGAAACGCGCGCAAATAAGAAGCAGCGAGCGATGCCCAGAGCGCGAGCGGCAGAACGGCGGCCACTGAAAGTGGATTTACGCCACTGGCCCAGTCGGCTTGCTCTGCCGACACGCGCGCGAAGCCGACTGTTTGCCCTTCAACGATCACGGCCGCGTCGCCCGCACCTTCAGCGATTTCGCTGACGACACTGGCTGCGATGTCATGCACGTTTTGGACAGTATCACTTTGCCCGCCCACCAAAACTGCTTCGTCGATTTCAGGGCTGGTCGCTTCGATGACGTCCAACGGAACTGGTTCTTCAACCTTCGGCGCTTTTGCCATTTTTGTCTCCTTTTCATGGATTGATCGTTGATGCGACTAGAACTTAAATGGGCTTTGCGTCTCCCTTGATGACAGAGAACGTTCGAAATTGGGTATGCAATGCAGTTGTGCGACTGCCTCTGGGCTTGAGCAGCATCCATAGGATGTGGTGGCAAGCCGGCTCATCGCCAATTTCGCCATGGGCTTTCGGGCTGAGGCAACGCGGTGCCGAGTGATGTGACGGCTCCGGCTCGCTTGGCGACACGCGAATCGGAAGAGCTATCTGGCACTCGCGTTCTCCTACGCCCATCCCTACTGACCAGTTCCATTCGGCGTCGCTACCGACTTCAGATAGGCGATGATATCGGACCTATCCTGCGGCTTCGGCATACCGACGGTCATTGTGGTGCCAGGAAGCGCTTTTCGAGGCGCAGTCAGGAAGGCGTCGAGTCTTTCTTCATTCCAAACGATGTTCCAAGCGCTCATCGCATTGGAGTAACGCGCGCCCTCGACCTTTCCGGCAGTCCGACCGAAGACCCCATCAAGGTGAGGCCCGACCTTGTTCTGACCGGTCACCGTGTGACACCCGGCGCAGCGGTTAAACAAAGTCTTACCGCGCGTCGGGTCATCAGCCGTGGCGGGGGCCGTCGAGAGTAGAAGGGCTACAATGACGTTGAGGTTACGAAAGTGTTTCATTGAACTTCCCGCATTGAGAATAAGGTGGAGAAACTCGCTTTAACTGCCGAGATCCGTGTTCCTGATCGGCAGGTTCCGAATGCGCTTTCCGGTCGCCGCGAAAATCGCGTTGAGCACAGCGGGTGCGGCAACGGCAATCGGTGGTTCGCCGCCTCCTCCCCAGAAGCCGCCTGTCTGCATCACAATGGTCTCGATCGCCGGCATATCCGCCAACCGTAACACCTCGTAGGTGTCGAAGTTTGTTACACTTATGGCACCGCCATCGACCGTGCATTCGCCGTACAGCGCCGCTGAAAGACCAAACGTGCAAGCCCCTTCCGCCTGACGCTCCAGCAACTCAGGGTTGACAGCATAACCGACGTCAGTCGCACAGACGATGCGATGTATTTTGAGGCGGCCAGCGTCTACCGACACCTCGGCGACCGCGGCAACGTAGCTTGCATACCCATACGCCACGGCTATGCCACGATGTACATTTGCCGGCGGTGGTGTGTCCCAGCCAACACGACTTGCGACGGCATCAAGAACGGCCAATTGCTTTGGATGACTCGCCAGCAGCGTGCGCCGAAATGCTAGCGGGTCCTTCCCGGCAGCGTGAGCCAACTCGTCGATGAAGCTCTCCAAATAGACGAAATTCTGATTGAGATGGACGCCACGCCATGCACCCGGGGTCATCGGTGGGTTTCGCATGACGAACTCGATAAGCAGGTTCGGGATCGAATAGCCAAACGTTTCGCTCGTAAGGCCGTGAAACATGTGCGGATCTTTGTTGCCGTCCACCCGATGCGGCGCCCAGGTGGCGCGGATCGACTGACCGCAGATCCGCATACGCAATCCGGTCAGGTTGCCCTGCTCGTCAAGTCCGCCAACCAGCCTGCATCGCGTCGTCGGATGGTAGGCGTCATGCGTCATGTCTTCTTCGCGTGTCCAGATCAATTTCACCGGCGTGCCTGGCAATTCCTTGGCGATCAACACTGCTTGCCGAACGAAATCCTGATAGAGCCGCCTGCCGAATCCGCCGCCCAAGTGAAGTTTGTACACCTCACAATTTTCAACCGGGAGCCCGCTCGCCGCCGCCGCCTCATTCAGAGCCGCGGTACCATTCTGGGTCGGCACCCATACCTCGCATTTCTCGGGCGTGAAGCGAGCCGTCGCGTTGATCGGCTCCATCGCGGCATGCGCCTGATAGGGATAACTGTAGTCTGCGGTAATCGTCTTCGCCGCCTGAGCAAGTGCGCCGGCCGCATCGCCGGCTTCGGTGCCGGCGAACGCATCCGTTGCACTGAAGCCATCGGTCAGCATTTCGGCGATCGAAGCACTACTCACGCCGGTATTTGGCCCTTCATCCCAGGTAATCGGCAGTGCTTCGACAGCGGTCCTTGCCTGCCACCAGCGGTCGGCGACAACCGCCACCGCCGTTTCACCGACCTGAATCACCTTCCTCACCCCCGGCATCGAGGCCACAGTGGCGGCGTCGAAGCTCGAGAGTTTGCCTCCCGCCACCGGACAGGCGCGGATTGCGGCGTTCAGCATGCCCGGCAGAACGACATCGATACCGTACAACTGCTTGCCGGTCAGCTTGTCTGCCGTATCGAGCCGACGCAGGGATTGCCCGGCGACCGTCCAATCTTTGGGGTCTTTGAGAGTGATACTTTTCGGAAATGGCATGCCCGCTGCTGCTGCTGCCACTTTTCCATAGCTCGCACGGCGGCCCGAGGCCGAGTGAGTAATGACGCCCTTGGCGACTGTACATTCTTCTACACGGACGCCCCACTCGTTCGCCGCTGCCGCGATCAGCATCAGCCGCGCCGCCGCACCTGCCTGCCGCAGGCTTTCATGCGACTCACGAATTGAACCGCTGCCACCGGTCTGAAAATCGCCCCAGACTTCACCGCGCGCAAGATTTCGTCCGGGGGTAACGTATTCGGTAGTGACCATCGACCAGTCGCATTCAAGCTCTTCGACCACGAGCTGAGCGAGTCCGGTCAGTGAACCCTGCCCCATCTCGGACCGGGCGACACGAATGATGACGGTCTCGTCGCGCTGGACAACGATCCAGGCGTTGATCTCGGGCGGGTCGGAGTTGATCGACTGTGCGTTGGCGGGAGTTGGCAAGTGAATGCCTAAGGAATACGCGCCTATTGCAGCGGCGGTATTTACCATGAAACCGCGACGAGAAAGCATTGTAATGGCTGTCATGTGTCGATCCTCAACCACGCTGGGTGCCATTATCTTGGGCTGCGAGTTTGATCGCTGCCCGGACTCTGTTGTAGGTGCCACATCGACAAATGTTGGTTATTTCGGTGTTTATATCATCGTCCGTCGGGTTCGGGATCTGGCTTAACAGTCCCGCCGCAGCCATTATCATGCCCGACTGGCAGTAGCCGCATTGGGGTACGTCGAGCTCAAGCCACGCTTGCTGCACCGGATGTGAACCATCCGCCGACAAACCTTCGATCGTTACGATCTTCTGACCCGGCTCAATAGCGGAGACAGGCAGGACGCAGGATCGCGTCGCAACGCCGTCAATATGTACGGTGCACGCACCGCACTGGGCGATGCCACACCCATATTTGGTACCAGTCAACCCGAGGTCCTCGCGCAGGGTCCACAGGAGAGGCGTCTCAGGGTCGACTTCTATTTCGCGGTCCGAACCATTGATATTCAATCGAATCATTGGGTACACCTCTGGGGCTTTCGGTCGTTGGTACGAGTGATACGGGGGATAGTGTATTGGAGACCTGTCCCAAGAGTTTGCCGAGGTTGTCGCAAGATGTCTGAGTCCGGCCAGCTGGCACACTTTCTTACATTTGCTTCTCAGTTGGTTGGGGCCGATGATCTCGTGCGGATATGGCAGCCTTGCCGATTAGCCAGACGCTGCCGTCTGTGGTTCCAGCGGTAATCTGCCGAGTGTCAGATATTTGCACCCTTTCGAGCACTCTCTTTGTAACGGCGATGATCACCGGGACATCCGGGGCTAACCCACGTGCCGACGCTTCTGTTCGCTTTGCCACGTTCACGGTGTTGCCGACCACGGTATAGTTCGTGCGCCCTTCGTAGCCGAGGTCACCAACCACAACCTCACCCGAGTGGATGCCAATCCGTATGCGGCAGCTAGATCCATCTAGCGCGCGTTCCCTTGCGATGAATGATCCAAGCTCGTCTGCGATACGCAGAGCACTTGCAAGCGCGTGTTCTGCATGATCGGGATCGCGCAGTGGCGCGCCCCAAAATGCCATAAGTCCGTCGCCGGTGTACTTGTCGATAGTGCCGCCGCTTTCCTCGATTATAGGCCCTATACGAGCGAATATTTCATTCAGATAACTTGCTACGTCCGCCGCGCTGCGTCCCTCGGCGAAGCGTGAGTATCCTTCGAGATCGAGGAAAAGAATGGTCATTTCCCGCTTGTGGGGCAGACTGCTGTCGTTACCTACGGAAAGCAGGTGACGAACCAAGACCTTCGGGACGTAACGCTCAAATAGCTGAAGGGCTTGAGCCATCCGGCGGATTGCCGCTGCGGTATCTGCCAATTCGCCAATACGGCTGTGTTCCCAGCGGGCTAGATCCCTCTCTCGAAAATCGAATTGTCCGATGGCCGCCGATGCTGCTCCGAATTCGGTGATAGGCAGCGCCAAGCCGCGTGCAACGCGCGCTGCACCGAACATGGAGATGAACAGCAGTAACGCGCCAATGCCAGCTACGATATGGCTCATCCACCTGTCCCGCTGGGTCGTCGATGATGCGAAGTAGAAGCCGGCGGTCAGGGAACTGTCACCCCTTAACGGAAGCGCCTGATACATGTATGTGTAGTACTCCTCATTGACACTGGACCAGTGACCGGTCGCGTTCCGCGACGGATCGCTTGCGGTAAGTTCATGAGGGTCATCCCAGATGGCAGCCATGACCGGGTCGTCAATCGTGGCGATCGTGGGAAGCCTTTCCGTATTGGCCACGCCATGATGCAAGCCTCGTGACGACAAAGACGGATGCGCGACAATGCCAAGGCGGTCGGCCAGGACGAATGGAATCACGTTGTATTCAGTCGCAACGGCACCCAGGGAGGACGATATTTCCTTGGTTGATACAGCCGCAGTGAGCAGCCCCACCACACGTCCGCTTTTCCGTATCGGTACCCGATAGCTGATGACGACCTTGCCATCGACATTACTGACAAAGGGCGCGGACCAGCGCCCACCTTCACCGGCGAGTTCAACCAGTCGTTGCCGAAACGCTAGGCCGGGGCCATCGGTCCAAACACTTTGGCTTTCGTTCGGCCAGCGCCGGCGGGTGCCGTCAGGGAGAACGAGCGAGATTCCAGTGACTTGCGGCGTCGCCGCCATCAAGCCGCGGACGAACGCCTCGAATTGTTCGGCATCGTCGGCATCGACAAAGCCCCGTTCAATCGCCACCGACGCGCGATTCATCTGCTCCGAGACTGGCGTCAGCAACTGCTCGATCGGAGTGACGACGGCATCAATGAGAAGGTCGCCGCGATCACGGAGAAGCCGCCGGGAGACGTCTTGCGTTCCAAGAAAACCCACCAGCATGACCGGCAGAACAGCAATTGATATAAGGCCTGCCAGCACCAGGGGTAAGAATCTACCGATCGCCCAGTGAGACGAGCGACGCGCTGTCGCGCGAGGTGAGGGGTTGATGAGAATCTCCTGCATTGCCTTGCCCCTTTTCCGACCGAGGGCCATTGAGTTCTCCGACGAATTGCGCCTTTCAGAGGTCTGCTGAAACAAGGCCTAGATCTTGAGAAACTTGTGGTCATTCACGGGGAGATCGCGAATCCGTTCGCCGGTTGCAGCAAATATCGCGTTGAGGACAGCAGGCGCCGCGACGCTCATCGCCGGTTCTCCCGCGCCACCCCAGACTGTTTCGGCTTGGGGCATGTCGGCGAGAACTACGGTCTCGTCAGGCAGAATGACGATCCACGCGTTCACCTCCCGGGGATTCGCAGGGGATGATTGCGAAACCGTCACGTCGAACCCCAAGCCGAAACTGCCGATGGCGGCCGCGGAACCAGCGATACGACGAGAGAGCTTGATCATTGTTGCAACGCCAGAAAGTGGCGTGCCGGTTCGCCAACCGGCGCTATGCATTGGCAGCGTTTGCCAACTCCGCACAGATGCGCAACACCAGACGGTCCTATATCCGTCCGCAACAGCGATCCCATCGACTCTTCCGCTTGTCGATCGACAAAAACAGCAGTGCGGCTGGCGGTCACCCCATACATTAGAACGGTCCTCTGGTGTCCTATGGAAACTAAGCCCTCAGGCAGGACGCAGAGTAGACCAAACTTGTCGCGGAGTTTTGCCGGGAGGATCACAAATGTTATTGATATGTCGCAGGTCACGTCTTTTGAGACAGTTTGGTACATGCCGACCTATGAACTAGGCCAATGGAAGAAATCTACCGGCTGTCACGCCAACATCGCTCACTGGATCGACCATCGCGATCGCCAGTCAATCGATAGAGGATGGTTCTGCAAAGTTTGAGTTGACCGTTTTCGATGACGAGGCGACAGTTGTAACCTGCAGGCAGGAGGAAAAACGATGGCCGAGACGGACCGCTGGCGCCACATGGCAAGCGCACCGAGAGACGGGAGTCGGATCTTAGTCACGATCCGCCAGTCCGAACAGGGGCCGGCAGAAGTTGACCTCGCGTATTGGTCGAATGGCGATCAGTTCGGTGGAGAAGGCTGGCGCGCCTCTGATTCCTCCCCCGGGCACATCATCGAATATGCTGAGCCGGAATTGAAGTGTTGGATGCCGATGCCCTCGGCCAAACTCGATCGCCTCTCGATGCCCTCACCCTGGGAAGGCAGCGACGCCCCGCAGTTCGACGGGTTAGGGATTTAAGAAATCGCGCCGAGTAAAAAGGGGGCTTGCCTCCGAGAAGAGGTCCAGATTGGCGTTCACCACGACACGGACGCCACTTCCGGCTCGTTTCGGTCTGGCTCCCCAAGTCGCGGCAGCAAACCGATACCAGTTCGAGCCGATCTCCCTAATGCACCAACAGTGGTCATTGCGCTATCTGGATCTCTGATCCGAACAGCGGCCGTTCAGACCCGCTTCGAACCTCAAGAAAATTTACAGAACGACGTCGGTTTCCGCTGGATCGGTTCACCGGGGAGTTGGTCGCCGGTTTCTCGATCTGGGAGGTCAATGGGCGATCGAAGTGCTAATACCGGACGTTACAAAGGGAGCGCAGCAAATGGAGAATTCTGTATCGCGTCCGGAAAATCGCTACGAATTTGCTATCAAGGGCAACGGGCCATTCTTCCTTCTGACAGACACTGAATTGACCCTCTCCGATGAAGGCGTGAGTTATAGGCTCAAGGGCCGCTCGGGCCTACGTCCCTTTTCCGGCCTCAAGGGTATTCGGCTGCAATTGCTATCGCCGCGACCATCGTGGATGGCTGTTGTGGAGCTGCAATTCATGCGGGGGGAACCACTATTCGTTTATTCGAAGGTTCAGACAGGCCAGGTGCGAGAAAGGAACCAGGCCTTTGCTGCCTTTGTCAGGGACCTGCACCAACGGCTTTCCGCGGATGACAGGAGACGCATCGCCTTTCGCCGTGGGATCTCCCCCGCCAGGCATTGGCTCGTGATCGGCTGCACGGCTATCTTTGCAGCACTGCTCCTTTTCCTCATCGGGGCATTGCTGGGCGGCATGGTGTCCTTGACCGAGGTATTGTTCCCTATAATCGGTTGCAGTGTTTTCGTCGCCGGTTTCTGCAACCTCATCATGACGACGCGCCCCGGCACCTATGAACCGGACAGCCTTCCGGATGACCTGCTAAACGACCTAGGCTCTTGATGGGATGTGAACTGCCGGCTCCCCCAGTTTCGGGAGAGGGGTGGATAACCGCCACGCCGGAGGTCTCGACAACCAAGCTCGATGACGATCGTCTTTTGCGTCAACGACTCCATGGCATAATATTCTACTAATTCTATAGAAAAAGAACGACCTGTCTTTCTCAAGATCAATTTCCTCACCTATCCTCACCTCCGGCTCAATGAGGTGGCGGAACGCTTTCTATCTTCGAGCCTGTTTTGGGGCTCAAGCTACAGGAAGCGATCATGTCTACTGCAATATCGAAATTCCGGTCCGGTACCCGCTGGGGTGCGGCCTTTCTCGTCTCTGCCGCCCTTTCCGTCGGGATGAACGGGTTCTTCGCAAATACCGCCCAGGCCGACGATCGCAAGACAGTCACGATCACCGATGAACTCGGTCGTGAAGTCACGCTGCCAGTTCCCGTCAAAGCAGTCTATCCGGACCTCTGGTATCAGACGGAGATCGTCCGGGCGATCGGCGCCGGCAAGACGATTGTTGCGGTCGATCAGACAGCCGACCCAAGGAAGAACGATGCGAACAAGGACTATTTCGCTGAATTCGCTGATGTGCCTGACGCCGGCAAATTCGACGGTCCGAACTGGGAAACCATTGCGACCTCGGGCGCCGAAGTCTTCTTCGCACGCCGCAACTCGCCCTGGCAGGACGCGGAAGAAAAGTTGAAGCCGTTCGGCATCCAGGTCGTGGTTGTCAGCACCTGGGATCCGAAAGTGCTGCGGGCACAGCTGCCGAATATCGGCAAGATTTTCGGCGCGGAAAAAGGTGCCGCCGACCTTGCCAAGCTTTATGACGACATCGGACAGGTGCTGACCGAGAAGCTGCAGGGTGTCGAGCCGAAGACTGTCTACTTCGAAAACAATGCCGATTTCGTGACCTCGCTCCCCGGCTCCGGCTGGAATGACACGATCGTTCTCGGCGGCGGCAAGAACATCTTCGGCGACATCAAGATCGCCAATACCGGAAGCGCCTCCGTTCACACATATACGGTCGATCCGGTTGAGATCATCGGTCGCAATCCCGACGTCATCATTCACAACGGCGTCGACGGACAGGCATCGGGTTACGAGCCCTGGGATAAAAAGTTCCTCGCCGATCAGTCAGAGCGCATAGCTGCCCGCGCTGGCTGGAACGCGATCAAGGCCGTCCAGGACAAGAACGTTTTCGTCTTCAGCAACTTCTTCTTCTCGGCCCTTGGCAAGCAGGTGGGTGCTCTCGCCGTTGCGAAATGGCTGTATCCCGATCGCCTGGCCGACGTCGATGTCGATGCATATTTCGCACGATGGCTCGAAGCGCAGGGCGTGAAGCCGCGTCCGATCTCCGACTACGTCTACAAGCTCGGCAGCTAAGAGCGTCCAGCTCCAACGCGCACCGCAGCGAGAAACCGATCAGCGAGGAACGTAATGAACTCCATTCCAACACGTCTGGCCGGCACCCCTGAAGGTGCCGGAAAGGTCCGGCGCCCACGCGACCGGTACGCCTACCAGACCACAGCGATCGCGCTCGGCATCGTTGCGGTGCTCATCACCGCGATCATCGGGGTTCAGATCGGGACCTCTGGGGCAACATTCGGGAATGTCCTGGAGACGTTCTGGGCCAAGATCACGGGGGTTGTGCCCACGGACCGGGCAACGTTGCAGATTCAGACCGTCATCTGGGAGTTGCGGGTGCCGCGGGTGACACTGGCAATTCTCGGCGGAGCGGCACTGGCCGTTGCGGGTACGCTGTTTCAGGGCCTACTGCGCAACCCTCTCGTCAGCCCCTATACTCTCGGGATCGCGCCGGCCGCCGCCTTCGGCGCCTCGCTTGCGATCGTGATCTTCGGTGCGACCGCGGGCAGCGCCGCTCTCTCCCTGGTTATCGGCGCGCTGCTGTTTTCCTTCCTGAACACCGCTCTGGTGCTCTCGCTCGCCTCGACGAAGAACCTGAACCCGACCTCGCTGATCCTTGTCGGGATCGCCTTGTCGCAGCTGTTCGGTGCGCTGACGGCCTGCATCCAGTACTTTGCGGAAGACGAGGTCCTTGCCGCCATCGTTCGCTGGACATGGGGCTCGGTCAACAACTCGGCCTGGTATCAGGTGCTGGTGCTGCTGGCGCTGCTGGGCATCACCTTTCCCTACGTCCGCTATCGCAGCGGCGCGCTGAACGCCATCGCGTTCGCCGGTGACGATTCGGCAAAAACGCTGGGTGTCGCCGTCTCACGGGTACGGCTGGAATCGATCGGCATTGCCGCCACGTTGACGGCCGTCACGATTGCATTCACCGGCATCATTGGCTTCGTCGGCCTCGTCGCCCCCCATATCGCGCGCCTCGTAGTCGGCTCCAACCACCGGTTCCTGACAACATTCTCCGCCATCATTGGCGCGCTGCTGCTCGTGGTCTCCGATGCTGTCGGCAGGCTCGTCATCTCGCCGGGTGTCATTCCGGTCGGCATCATCGATGCCTTGGTCGGCGCGCCCATCTTTCTTTACCTCATCCTCACTCGGCAAAAGGCGATCGAATGACCCTCAACATTGACTCCCTCGTCGTTGGCTACGGAAAAAGAGAGGTCGTCAAAGGCGCGACCCTCGAGGTTAGGAAAGGCGAGCTGGTCGGCCTGCTCGGTTCGAACGGCTCCGGCAAATCCACGCTGATCAAGACCATAGCCGGTATCAATCGGCATACGAAAGGTTCCATCACCTGGAACGACCAAACGGACCTTGCGTCTCTCCCGCGGCGGGAACTTGCCAAGATCGTCGCCTATGTCCCCCAGTCCATCGGGCTCTCCTTCGCCCTCGACATCCGGGAAGCCGTTCTGCTCGGACGCACACCCTATTTCGGAACGCGCCCGCGCGACGAGGACTGGGACCATGTGGAAGCCGCCATGCGGCTGCTCGGCCTCGACGAACTCGGCGACCGCGCCGTCACCGAACTTTCCGGCGGCCAAGGCCAGCGTGTTCTCATTGCCCGCGCGTTGGCGCAGGATCCGGAAATTCTGCTTCTCGACGAGCCTACCAGCGCACTGGATATCCGCTATCAATGGCAGACACTAAGCGTGGCGCGCGAGATCACGCGGAAGAACAACGTGGCCGGCGTCATTGCCATTCATGACCTCAACCAGGCCGCACGCTTCACCGATCGCGTCGTGTTCCTGCACGATGGCGAGGTGATCGCAAACGGCCGTCCGGCCGATGTCTACTCGCCGGAACTGATCAAGCGGGTCTACGGCGTCGATGTCGAGATCTCCACCTACAAGGGTTTCGCGCAAGTGCATCCGCTGTCCGAGCGCGCGGAGCATCATCTCTGGCAGCCGCCTTCCGCACCGGTCTACACGCCGCCGTTCGCCGAAAGCAGGCTGGAACTGCAAGCCTGACAGCCGACACCATTTTTTGAGGACGAGCACCATGACTAACAAATGGGGAGGCCGCAAAAGTGAGCGCGGCCAAGGACTGGTATTGGGCCTGCTTCTGGGCGGCACCGGACAGACGAAGAAACCCGGAAGGGACGGCCCAACCGACAACCTGCTCGACATCACCGCCTATATCGAGCAGGCGCAACAGGCAGAGCGCGGCAAGATCCACACGATCTTCCTTGCCGATGCGCTCGTGACCAGCGAAACAGCTCCCAAGCCTGGGCTGGAGCCAGTGACGCTCCTCAGCGCGCTGGCCGCGCGCACATCGAGGATCGGTCTCATTGGCTCGATCTCGACGTCGTTTACCGAGCCCTACAACCTGGCCCGTCAAGTTTTATCCCTCGATCATATCTCGGGAGGACGCGCCGGCTGGAATCTTGTCACCTCTTCGGCCGGAGAAAAGAATTTCGGCAAGCCGCTTCCCGCCCATGACGACCGTTACGCCGTCGCGGAAGAGTTTGCCGGCGTGGTCCAGGCTCTCTGGGAAAGCTGGGAACGGGATGCCGTGACCTATGACGATCTGGGCCGGCAGCGTGTCGACGCGAAGAAGGTTCACCGGATCGACTGGAGCAGCCAGCATTTTTCCGTGCAGGGACCTTTGAACGTTTCCCGCAGCCCGCAGGACAGGCCGATCCTGGCCCAGGCCGGTTCTTCTGCGGAGGGGCGGCAACTCGGGGCGCGCATCGCCGATGTGATCTTCACGACAGGCCTGACGGAAACCGAACCGTCCATCGAACTCTACAAGGATTTCAAGCACCGGGCGTCCGCTTTCGGCCGCTCGCCTGACGCCATCAAGATCCTGCCGGGCGTCGCCCCGGTTATCGGCTCTACGGACGAGGAGGCCAACCGCTTCTGGCGGAATGTCATCGACGACATCGATTTCGAGGAAGGCCGCAAGTCCCTTGCCAGCCAGTTCGGCGGCGTCGATTTCGAGGGCATCGATCTCGACGACGAGATACCACTCGCAGACCTTCCCCAGACGGCGGACGTGCAGGGGCGGCGCTCCCGCTTCGGCGTCTTCCGCGATCTGGTCGAGACCGGAAAAGTCCGCACCGTTCGCGATTTGATCATCTATCACTCGAGCGGCGCCGGACACTGGTTCCCGATCGGCTCTGTCGAGAATATCGCCGACCAGCTTCAGGACCGATATGAACGGGGTGCGACCGACGGCTTCAACTTCCTTGCCTTCACCTTGAAGTATGAGCTCGGCCTGACGGCAGTGACAGATCATCTGATCCCGGAACTGCAGCGCCGCGGCATTTTCCATCATGACTATCAACATGAAACGCTGAGGCAAAACCTTGGCGTTTGAACATGAACCGTGTCCAGACGCTTGAACACAAAGGCCAGAGAAAAGAATGATCAGTCTTTCTCTTTATCATTGCATTCCCTGGCCTTTCCACATTACGGGTGGAGCGCCATCATCCGTCCATCATTCCCAACCCGAAGCGGTCCAATGAAAGAGCCTATCTCAAATCAGATCCTTACTGTCGCGGGCGCACTTTTTTACAGCGAAGGTATCCGCGCCGTCGGCATCGATCGCATTATCGAAGAAGCGAAGGTTGCCAAGGCAACGCTCTATCGACACTACCCATCCAAGGACCATCTCGTCGCAGCCTATCTCCAGGATCGCCACGAGCGAGTGGTCAGTTCCCTGCATGCGGTTTTGGACGCGGCGGGTGCCCCAAGAGACCAGATCAAGCTCATTTTCGAGCGCCTGTACGAAAAGGCCGATAGTGCGGAGTTTCGGGGGTGTGCGTTTGCTTTGGCGGTCGCCGAGCACGGCGATTCCGAACGCGTCGTGTCCGTGGCACGGACCCACAAGCAGGCCGTGAGAGACATATTTCGCGCAATCATGTCCAAGGCCGACGCGCGACCTGACCAGGCAGCCGCTCATCTTTCCCTTCTCTATGAAGGCGCACTGTCGACGGTGGCGGTCGGGCGCGATCCACAGGCGGTTCTCGTCGCACGGGACTGCGCACTTTCGGTGTTCGACGCCGCGATCCACTCCACAAAACCGCTTGAGACGAGCAGAGCATGACAAAGACAATCGACTACTTCTTCGGGATCGGCTCGCCTTGGGCCTTCATCGGCCTCCGGCCGTTCGAAGCGCTTGCCAAAGAGCAAAATGCGACGATCCGGCCCTACGTGATCCCGCTGATCGAAGATAACGGTGGCATCTATTCCCGCAACAGGCCGGAAGCACGCCGCGCATACTGGACCAAGGATTTGAAGCGTTGGGCGGCATTGCGCGGCAGAACGTTGAACTTCGAGAACCGCGCCGCCCTGTCCGATCCGACGCCCGCTGGCCATATGGTCATCGCCGCCATCGAAAGTGGCACAGACTGGCTGAAGCTGACGGGCGCCCTTCAAGAGGCTTTCTGGACACGCGCAGAGGACATCGGCCAAGCCTCAGTTCGCCAGTCAATTGCTAACGCGGCAGGACTTGATGGTGCAAGGCTCAATGAGCTTGCCCAGGCTGATGCGGTGCAGTCGGTCTGGAAGTCGAACATCGAGACCGCCAAGGCGGCCGGCGTCTTCGGCCTGCCGACCTTCCGGTTCGAGGATGAGCTTTATTGGGGACAGGACAGCCTACCCTTCCTTGAGCGTCATCTGAAGGGCGAGAAGCTCGTCGCCTGATCTGATCGCATGGCGTGGTCTAGCCGTGCGCTGGCTGATCACGCGTTCGTTTCTCCAGACCCTTCCGGAGCTTCTCATGACCCTTTCCCTGCCGGGCTCGCTCGTTTCCACCGAATGGCTGGCGGCGCATCTGGATGATCCGGACCTCGTCATTCTTGACGGGTCCTTCAAGCTGCCCGGCGTAACGCCGATCGCCGCCGAGGATTTTGCCGTCCGTCACATTCCCGGTGCGCGGTTCTTCGATATCGATGCGATCGCCGATCACGAGACGCCGCTGCCGCATATGCTGCCGTCCGCCGCCACTTTCGAGCGCCATGCCGCGGAACTCGGCATCTCGAACGAAAGCATGGTCGTGGTCTACGACACGCCGGGCCTGATGTCGGCCGGACGCGTCTGGTGGACCTTGCGCACCTTCGGCCATGACAAGGTCGCGATCCTGAATGGCGGGCTCAAGAAATGGCTTGCCGAGGGACGTACCGTGACCAATGAGATCACAGCGCCCGCCAGCACCCATTTCCGTGCCACGTTCTATCCGTCCGCCGTCCGCTCGAAAGCACAGGTTCTCGTCAATCTGGAAAGCCACCGCGAACAGGTCATCGATGCGCGCTCGACCGGCCGTTTTACGGGCGAAGAAAAGGAAGTGCGGCCGGGCCTGCGCTCAGGCCACATTCCCGGCAGCCTCAGTCTTCCGTTCACCGCCCTGACCGACCCGCGTTCCGGCGAACTCCTCCCGGTGGAAGAAATCCACAAGGCATTCGAGGCTGCCGGTCTCGATTTTTCGAAACCCGTCATCGCAAGCTGCGGCTCGGGCGTCACCGCAGCGGCACTCGCATTTGGACTGCACTTGGCCGGCAAGGATGACGTCGCCATCTATGACGGGGCTTGGACCGAATGGGGCCAGCCGGGCAGCACACCAGTCGAGACCGGCGCGGGCAAGGAGCCGGGCGGCAAATGAGCGTGCTATCCCCGGCCCTTTCCGAAACTCTGCTCGCTCGTTTCGGAGACCGCTTCTCTACATCGCAGGCGCTGCGCGAACAACACGGCCGGGGTGAATCCCACCACACGCCCGCGATCCCGGATGCTGTCGTGTTTGCCGAAACCACGGAGGACGTGGCCGAGATCGTTCGGCTCTGCGCTGATGAGGGTGTGCCGGTGATCGCGTTTGGCGCTGGCACCTCGCTCGAAGGCCATCTGACCGCGGTACGTGGTGGCATCTCCATCGATCTCTCGCGAATGTCACACATCATCCGCGTCAGCGCAGAGGATCTCGATTGCACAGTGCAGGCCGGCGTGACGCGCGAGCAATTGAACAGCCATCTGCGTGACATGGGCCTGTTCTTCCCGATCGATCCGGGAGCCAATGCCTCGGTCGGCGGCATGGCCTCGACGCGCGCGTCCGGGACGAACGCCGTGCGCTATGGCACCATGCGCGAAAACGTCCTGTCGCTGACCGTCGTTCTTCCGAGCGGCCAGGTCATCCGCACCGGTGGTCGGGCACGCAAATCGTCGGCCGGTTACGATTTGACGCGGCTGTTCGTCGGCGCCGAAGGTACGCTGGGCATCGTCACCGAGGTGACGCTCAAGCTCTACGGCATGCCTGACACGATCTCCGCCGCACTCTGCTCGTTCGACAGCGTCGAGCAGGCGGTGAACGCGGCAATCGCGATCGTGCAGATGGGCATCCCGGTCGCCCGTATGGAGTTGATGGATCGCGGCCTGATCGAAGCGGTCAACGCCTATTCCAACCTGTCGCTCAAGGTCAAAGACACGCTCGCCTTTGAATTCCATGGCTTTCCGGCGGGGGTTCGCGAGCAGGTCGAGATGGTCAAGGCGATCGTCGAGGACAATGGCGGTGCGGATTTCGAATGGGCCAATGCGCCCGAGGATCGCAACCGGCTGTGGAAGGCGCGTCACAATGCCTTCTACGCAGTCGTCTCCCAGCGGCAGAACGCCAAGGGCTGGTCCTCCGACGTTTGCGTGCCGGTTTCGGAATTGAGCGGCTGCATCCTCAAGACGCGCGAACTTCTCATCGATTGTCGTGTTCCCGCCGCCATCCTCGGCCATGTCGGCGACGGCAATTACCATGTGGTCTTCGCCGTCGATCCAGCCAACCAGACGGAACTCGACGAGGTCGCCGCCATCAACAAGAAGATGGTGCAATACGCGATCTCGGTTGGCGGCACCTCTACCGGCGAACACGGCGTCGGCACGGGCAAGATTGCCTATCTGCGCCAGGAGCACGGCGATGCCGTCGACCTGATGGCGATCATCAAGAAGGCCATCGATCCGCTGGGCATCATGAATCCAGGCAAGATTTTGCCTGAGTAGACGCTGATTATCGCCTTGATTGCCCGGGAGCCCGCAATGACTGTGTTCAAGACCCATAGCTCTCACTGGGGCGCGTTTTCCGGACGGTACGAAAACGGAAAGCTTGAAATTCGCCCCCATCCGGACGATCCGCATCCGTCGCCGCTGCTTGGCAACCTTCCGGCGATTGCCGATAGCCCCGTGCGCATCCGACGGCCGGCGATCCGACGCGGCTGGCTGGAGGGCGCTCCCGGCAATGCGCGGGATCGCGGAGCGGACGATTATGTGGAGGTCAGTTGGCCACAGGCGTTGGACCTTGTCGCCAAGGAACTTCGGCGCGTTTACGGAACGCATGGCCCACAGGCAGTTTTCGGCGGTTCCTATGGGTGGGCCAGCGCCGGACGGTTCCATCATGCCCAAAGCCAGGTCCATCGGTTCCTGAACCTGTTGGGCGGCTATGTGCGATCCGTCAACACCTACAGCTCCGGCGCCGCGATGGTCATCATCCCACATGTCTTGGGGCCATATGATCATTTCGAACGCAAGAGCGTTACCTGGGATGCCATCGAGCGGAGCAGTGAACTGGTCGTTGCCTTCGGCGGAATGGCGATCAAGAACGCGGACGTGCATGGCGGCGGCAACAGCCAGCATATCGTCCGAGACAAATTGAACGGCGCCAGCGAACGAGGCGCCCGCTTTGTCCTCATTGGCCCGCTGAGGGATGATTTTCCGCCTGAAGCGAATGCGGAATGGCTGTCGATCATACCCGGCACCGATGTGGCGTTGATGCTTGGCCTCGCCCATGTGCTCGTCAGCGAGGGACTGCATGATCGCGGATTTCTCGATCGCTATACGGTCGGCTACGACCGCTTCGAGGATTACCTGCTCGGCCGGTCCGATGGCTTGCAGAAAAATCCGGAATGGGCGTCCGGAATTTGCCGTATCGGCGTCGAAACCATCAGGGAACTGGCGCGAAGCATGGCGAAGGCGCGAACATTGCTGACCGTCAGCCATTCGCTCCAGCGCGCCGACCATGGGGAGCAGCCGGTGTGGATGGGCATCGTGCTTGCCGCAATGCTCGGTCAGATCGGACTGGACGGCGGCGGCTTCTCCTATTCGCTTGGCGCATTGGGCAACACCGGCAAACGGCAGCTTTCCGTTCCATTGCCCACGCTCGGTCAATTCCATAACCCGGTACCGGATTTCATTCCCGTCGCGCGCATTGCCGACATGCTTCTCAATCCCGGCGACGCGTTCCATTATAACGGCCGGGCGATGCGTTACCCCGATATCCGGCTCGTCTATTGGGCGGGCGGCAATCCCTTTCATCATCACCAGGATCTCAACAGACTGCGGGCTGCTTTCAAGCGGCCGGAGACGATCATCATGCACGAGACGGCATGGACGGCCTCCGCGCGTCACGCCGACATCGTCCTGCCGGCGACGACGACACTCGAGCGCGACGATATCGGCGCATCGGGCGGCGATCCGCTGATGGTCGCGATGAAGAAGCTCATCGAACCGGTCGGCGAGGCCCACGACGACTACGACATCTTCGCGGAAATCGCGCGCCGTTTTGGCAAATTCGAAGCGTTCACCGAAAATCGAACACGCAAGGAATGGCTTGCCTTCCTTTTCAAGCGAACGCACGAGGCGCTCGTGGCAGGCGGGCACGAAGCTCCCGACTTCGAGGCGTTCTGGGAACGTGGCGAACTGCATCTGCCACTTCAGCCCGACGATGGCGGACCGGCGCGCGCCTTTCGAGATGATCCGCTCGCATCTCCGCTGCCGACGCCGTCCGGGAAAATCGAGATCTTCTCTCAGACGGTCGAGAGCTTCGGCTACGACGATTGCCGGGGCCATCCGCAATGGTATCCCCCAAGGACGGAAGAAGGAGCGGACGAAAGCCGCTACCCGCTGCATCTGGTCAGCAACCAGCCACATTCGCGGCTGCACAGCCAGCTGGACTACGGCGGTTTCAGCCGCTCCACCAAGATCAAGGATCGGGAACCGGTTCGCATTAACCCACAGGACGCGGCAGAGCGCGGCATCTCGGATGGCGATATCGTCAGATTGTTCAACACCCGTGGCAGCTGCCTTGCAGCAGCGGTGATCAGCGATGGCGTGCGCAGGGGTGTGATGCAGTTGGCGACGGGTGCATGGTTCGAGCCGGACGACGCGCGTGCCGACACGGCCATGTGCATCCACGGCAATCCGAACATCCTCACGCGCGATATCGGAACGTCCCGGTTGGCCCAGGCTTCAACCGGGCAACTGACCAGAGTGGAGGTCGAGCGGTTCAACGGCGAACCGCCTCCTGTCCGGGTCTTGGAGGGAATGACGTTCGTGACCGACAATAGGACTACCTGAAAGGGCGACAACCAGCAGACTGGCTTTCGCCAGCCGACTGGGCCGAAGGAAGCGTCGGCGACAATTCAGCCTCCCCCGAAAAGCTGATCCCCCACACGGTCGGAAATCGAACAAAATAATCCACAAATTTAGTAGAAAAAGAACAACTGGTCTTTCTCGTTATCACTGCCCTGCGTAATCTTTGCATCGTGATAACAAACAGGACCGCTTCATGACCGACCGCTCTTCTCCGTTCTCCATCTCCCGGCGTCGTCTGCTGACAGCCGCCTCCGCCCTGGCATTCTCCACCCTGGTCGCAACGGCGGGATTTACTCCGGCTCTGAGTGCCGACAGTGTGCGCGAGGGCGGCGACCTTACCTTCCTCATCGACTCGCTGGGTGATACCTGGATCCCGAACAACAGTGCGATCTCCAGCTTCCAAGGCCACATCTGGGGCCACGTGACCGACAAGCTTCTCTATGTCGATGCCGACGGCAAGGTCAGCCCCTGGCTCGCCGAGCGCTGGGAACAGAACGACAAGGCCACCGAATTCACCCTGCACCTCAAGGGCGGCGTGACCTTCTCCGATGGAACTCCGCTCGATGCGGCCGCGGTCGTCGCCAATCTCGATATCTGGTACGCGGGCCGCAAGAAAGAGGGCATCAACCCGATCGGTCTTTTCCCGAAGACCTACGACCACGCTGAGGCGGTCGATGCGACCACGGTGAAGGTGTTCTTCAAGAAGCCGACGCTCGGGTTCATCCCGACTCTCGGCTATCACGGTTCGATCCTGATTTCCCCGAAGACCCTCGCCCAGCCGGCCACCGATCAGGCGGACCTCAGCAAGACCTCCGGCAGCGGTCCCTATGTGGTCGATAGCTGGAAGGAAGGCGACTTCGTCAAGCTGGTCAAGCGCAAGGACTACAACTGGGGTCCTGCGGCTGTCGGTCAGACCGGCCCGGCTCATCTCGACTCGATCACCTACAAGCTGGTTTCCGAGCAGTCGCTGCGCGTCGCCTCCGTCCAGTCCGGCCAGGCTGACGTCGCCTACAATGCCTCGCCGCAGGAGCTTGTGTCCCTTCAGGACGATGGCTTCACCATCGCGACGCCGCGCTATCTCGGCTTCGTCAACGGTCTGGCGATCAACACCAAGCTGCCGCCTTACGACGACGTGAAGGTCCGCCAAGCCCTGCAGTCCGGCATCAATCGCCAGGAGATCATCGACACGGTCTACACCCCCGACTGGAAACTGGCGACATCCTTCATCCAGAGCAACGTGCCGGGCGCGACCGACCACAGCGACCTCCTGGCCTACAGCCCCGAGAAGTCCGAGAAGCTCCTCGACGAGGCGGGCTGGGTCAAGGGCGCTGAAGGCATCCGCACGAAGGACGGCAAGGCGCTGACGCTGACGCTTCACTCCAATCCCTATCTTGCGACCTCGAAATCGATCGACGAACTCATCGCCCAGCAACTCGGCAAAATCGGCTGGAAGGTCAATATCCAGGCCTATGACGTCGTGACCTACGGCGAAAAGGTCAAGTACGGCGGCCCGGCCGTGCCGGCCTACGAGGTCACCCGCAGCTTCATCGATGCCGGCACGGTCGCAGGCATCCTGACCAATGCCAACAATGGCGAGAACTGGTTCGCCCTCGACGAGCGCGATCAGACGATCAACGACCTGCGCGACAAGATCGCCGGTGCCGGTTCCATCGAAATCCGCGCCCCGCTTCTCGATGAGTTGCAGAAATACGTTCTCGAGCAGGGCTACTTCATCCCGCGCACGCAGATCGTCCAGCGCATCTACGCGCAGTCTCCGAAGGTCACGGGCGTGACGTATAACGGCGTCGCTTATGCCAGCTACTACACGGCCTCGAAAAGCGAGTAACCCGCAGTGCAACCGAGCAACGTGAGGAGGTTACCGGCATGAGCGCCGCCTACCGTACCTACGCCGCAAAGCGTCTTGTCCAGGCCGTCGTCGTCATCCTGCTGGCCTACGTCTTCACGTTCGTCGTCGTCAGCATCCTGCCCGGCGACCCCATCACCAACGTTCTGCGCAACCCGCAGAACGGTTTCTCCGAAGAGCAGATCCAGGAGATCATTGCCGCTCAGGGACTGGACAGGCCAGTTCTTGTTCAGCTCTGGGGCTCCTTCTCCAGCTTCCTGGTCGGCGACCTTGGCCTGTCGATGCGGTCCCACCGGCCGGTGGCAACGTTGATAGCCGAGGTGCTCCCCTCGACGCTGATCCTCGCGTTTGCGGGACTTGTCGTCGCGCTGCTGCTGGCGGTGGCAATCGCCTACGGTACCAGGTTCCTTCCGAAACGGTTCGGTCAAGGCTTGCTGCGGGGGTTCCCGTCCCTATTCCTGTCCGTCCCCAATTTCGTCATCGGCCTGGTGCTGATCCACCTCTTCGGGTTCCAGCTCGGCGTCTTTCGCGTCATCGAGCCCGACAGTTTCTGGGCGACCCTTTTCGCGGCGATCGCGCTCGGCATCCCCATCTCCGCGCAGATCGCCGAGGTGCTCATCGCCAATCTCGATCATGAAGCGGACCAGGAATACGCCGCCGTCGCGCGTAGCCGCGGCCTTGGAAAGCTGCGCCTGTTCGCCAAGCACCTGCTGAAGCCGTCCTCGCTTCCGGTCGTCACCGTCATCGCACTCACCATCGGCGAACTGCTCGGCGGCTCGCTGATTACCGAAACGGTCTTCGGACGAACCGGTATCGGCAGCCTGGTGCAGCGGTCGGTGAGCACGCAGGACCTGCCCGTCCTGCAGGCGGTCGTCTCATTGGCAGCGGTGGTCTTCGTGGTCGTCAACCTGATCGCCGACCTCACCTACCCGCTGCTCGACCCGCGCGTGAAACTGCTTGGCGCGCCTGAGCGTCGCCCGGCCACCGCGGACGAAACCTCCTCGACCATTTCCCAGGCGGTGACCTCATGACCCTCGCCTCGCCCTATTCCACCGTACCGGCAACCAGTTGGCTTACGGCTCTGCGGGTATCGCCGACCGTCGCGCTTTCGCTGGCCATCATCGTGCTCGCCATCGCCTGGTCGCTCGCCCCTGGTCTGTTCACAAGCCATGATCCGGTCAACGGCGTTCCCGCCCATAAACTGCTCGGCCCCAGCCTCCAGTATTGGTTCGGCACCGACCACCTGGGCCGTGACCTATACACCCGCGTCGTCTACGGCACGGCCTCGTCGGTCTCAAGCGCGATGATTGCCGTTCTCATTGGCGTTATCGCCGGTGGCCTGATCGGTCTCCTGGCCGGCTTCCTTGGCGGCTGGGTGGATACCGTGCTGGCGCGTCTGGTCGACGTGCTACTTGCCATTCCAAAATTCCTGCTTGCCGTCATCGTCGTTACCGCGATCGGTTTCGACACCACGAATGCCGCCATCGCTACCGGCGTCTCGGCGGTGGCCGTCTTTGCTCGCGTCATGCGTTCCGAGGTCATCAAGACCCGGCAGTCGACGTTTGTGGAGGCGTCTTACCTCGCGGGCGGCTCGCGCTGGCACATCCTGTGGCGCCATGTGCTGCCGAACGCGTCGCGCTCTGTACTGCCGCTTGCTGTGCTGCATTTCGGCGACTCGATCCTGGTTATCGCCAGCCTCGCCTTCCTCGGTTACGGCGATCCGCCGCCCGCTTCCGACTGGGGTCTGCTGATCTCGATCGGCAAGGATTACCTCAAGTGGCCGTGGCTGGTTTACGCGCCCGCCTTCGTCACGATCGCCACCGTTCTCTCTGTAAACAGGATCAGCCGATGGCTACGCAAGACAGACTGACCGAAATCCGTGCACGCGCCAGCGCAACCGGGCCGACGCTTCAGCGCCCCGATCCGCTTCTCCGGATCGAAGGATTGTCGGTTTCCTATGGGCCGAATGAGGTCGTCAGCAATGTCGGGTTCGAACTGGGCCGCGGCAAGAGCCTCGCACTCATCGGCGAATCGGGGTCGGGCAAATCGACGATTGCGCGCGCCGTGTTGCGGCTGCTTCCGAGCAGAGGGACTGCCACCGGCAGGGTCGAGTTTGACGGCCAGGAGGTTCTGGGCCTTTCGGAAAGCCGGTTCCGCCCGCTACGCGGACGGGCGATCGGTTTCGTCCCCCAGGATCCCGGCAACGCGCTCAATCCCGTGCGGCTCATCGGCGCCCAGGCGATGGAAGCGGCAGCACTCCTCGACGAGCCGAACAAGGCAATCCGCAAGGCTCTTATTCTGGAGACGTTCGCCCAGGTCGGGCTCGACAATCCCCAGCGCGTCTACGACTCCTATCCGCATCAGCTGTCCGGGGGCATGCTGCAGCGTGTGCTGATCGGTCTTGCGGTTCTGCCGCGGCCATCGCTGCTGGTCGCGGACGAGCCGACCTCCGCGCTCGATGTCACCATCCAGAAGCGGATTCTCGACCTGCTTTCGAAGCTGCAACACGAGCTGAATATCAGCCTGCTCCTCATCACCCACGATCTGGCGATTGCTGCCGAGCGGGCGGACTCCTTGGTGGTGCTCAAGGACGGCGTTATCCAGGAAGCCGGCAACACCGCCTCTGTGTTTTCCTCGCCGGCATCGGCATACGCGAAGAAGCTGCACGCCGATGTGCCCTCCCTCAATCCGAACCGCTACGCCAGGCTGCGCGATCCCGGCTTTCGTTTGCTGGATGCCGATGCCGGCAAGTCGCCGAAAATCGAGGTCAGCGCCGTAACGAAGACCTTCACGGTCGATGGCAGGGCGGTAACGGCCGTCAACGACGTGTCGTTCGCGGTGCCGGCTGGCACCACGCACGCCTTGGTCGGCGAGTCGGGTTCGGGCAAAACGACGGCCATCCGCCTGTTGCTCGGGCTCGAGCAGCCGGACACCGGCAATATCTCGGTAGCCGGCGACAAAGTCACCGGCCGCTCGCAGGAGTCACTGCGGTCGGTATGGCGCCACCTCCAATTTGTCTACCAGAATCCATTTACGTCGCTCGACCCGACCTGGACTGTCGAGCAACTGGTGCGCGAGCCGCTTGACCGGTTCAAGATCGGAACCCGCGAGGAGCGGGTCGGGCAGGTCCGCGAGGCGCTTGCCAATGTCGGGCTCGCCGAACATCTGCTCTCGCGCAAGCCGGACGCCCTGTCGGGTGGCCAGCGACAGCGCGTGGCCATCGCCCGGGCGCTGGTTCTCAAGCCGGACGTGATCGTGCTCGACGAGCCCACCTCCGCGCTCGACGTCAGCGTCCAGGCCGATATCGTCGAAGTGCTGCTGTCGCTGCAGGCCAATCTTGGCCTGACCTACGTATTCGTCTCCCACGATCTGGCCTTGGTGCGCCAACTGGCCCACACCGTCTCGGTGATGCACCGCGGCCGCGTCGTCGAACAGGGAACCGTCCCGGACATTTTCGACAACCCGCAGCAGCCCTATACCGTGTCATTGCTGAAATCGATCCCGTCCGGCAACGCCCGCACCGCGTCCCTGTCAAAACCGCAGCCCCGACGGATCATCAATCAGGAACAAGTCGCATGACCATCACAGCGCCTGCCGGCACCCTGCCTGCGCCGTTTCGCCCGAAGCTTCGGATCGGCTTCAACACCCGGGTGTCCTTCAACGACGAGGCCGGGCCGGCGCAGGGGCTGCGCGACGGGATCGAACTGTTCAAGGCCGCAGAAACGCTGGGGTATCAGTCGGGATGGGCCTATCAGCGGCATTTCGACAATTACCTGTCGTCGCCGCTGCCGTTCTTCGCTGCAGCCGGTCAGCACACGACGCACATCACGCTGGGCTCGGCCGTCATCCCGATGCGCTACCAGGATCCGATCCTGCTCGCCGAGGCGGCAGGCACGACCGATCTGCTGATCGGTGGCCGTCTCGAGCTTGCCATCTCGACCGGTGCCAATGCAGCGTTCGACGCTGTCTTCGGCACGGTTGACACCGATGCCCGCACGGAGGCCAAGCGCCGTCAGGCACGGTTCCTCGCTGCGATCTCGGGCGACATTCTCCATACGGTATCCGGCCCCGGCCAAGGTGCTCCGGAAGGTGCCGACCTGCGCGTCACGCCACATAGCGCGACCCTGCGTTCCCGCATTCGGCAGGGGTCAGCGAGCTTAGAGTCTGCGGTGCAGGCTGCTGAACTCGGGATCGGGCTGATCTCCGGCACCGTCCAACACGACCATGCCGAGGGTGAGACTTTCGGTGCTTACCAGGCCCGCACCATCGAAGCCTACCGCAACACCTGGCGCAAGACCTGGGGTACCGAGCCCCCATCCGTCGCCGTCGCTGCCTCTATCCTGGTTGGCACCACTGTCGAACTCCGGGAGAAATACGCGGCCTACGACCACGAGCGCCGCACGCTTGGCATCGCCGCGTCTCGCCCGAAGGGTGCCCTCGAACCGACCGCGCGGACCAACCAGCCGCCCGGAACCCAGATTTCCACAGTGTTCCATGGCACCGCCGACCAGGTGGTCGAGGCGGTGCTCAATGATCCGGGTCTCGCCGCGGCCGACGAAGTTGTTCTCTTCCTGCCGCCCGCCTTCGGCCTCGCCGAGAATGTTCGGCTGCTGACTGATTTTGCAGACACGGTGGCTCCGAGCCTTGGCTGGACTCGCGCGTCGTGAACATGCCGAAGAATGATCATTGGCAATATTTTCCATAGATTCACTAGAAATAGAATGACCTGTCTTCCTCGCTGAACCATCACACCTTAACGTTGCTGCATTATTCGACAAAGAGTAGGAGCTCCCATGCCCGCCGAATTCATTAGCGTCAGCTTCCCCAACGCATCCAACGACCTGAACCCCATTCCGGATGCACCCGTGGATCCGCGGTTCCTGGAACGGTACGCCCGCGCACTCGATGACTATGGCTTCAACTATACGCTCATCCCCTACTCCTCGTCCTCCTTCGATCCCTTTACGCTGGGCGCCACCGTTCTGGCGCACACCAAGAACATCAAGATCATCGTCGCGTTGCGACCGAATACAGTTTATCCGACAGTCGCAGCCAAGTCGCTCGCGACGCTGGACCAGCTCAGCGGCGGTCGTGTCGTCGTCCACTTCATCGCCGGCGGCAGCGACGAGGAGCAGGCGCGTGAAGGCGACTTCCTCAACAAGGAAGAGCGCTACGAGCGGCAGGAGGAATATATCCGCATCCTGCGTCTGGCCTGGACGTCGAAGGAGCCCTTCGATTTCGACGGAAAGTACTATCAGTTCAAGCAATTCCGCAGCGCGGTTCGCCCGACGCATGGAACAATTCCGATCTCGCTTGGCGGGTCGTCGGATGCCGCATACCGGATCGGTGGTTCGCTCTGCGACATTTTCGGCCTCTGGGGCGAGCCGCTCGCGGAAACAAAGCAACAGATCGACCGCGTATACGCAGAAGCCGCAAAGGCAGGCCGGACGGATCGTCCGCGCATCTGGGTTACGTTCCGCCCGATCGTGGCCGAGACCGACGAACTAGCCTGGGTGAAGGCGCATCAGGTTCTGGACCGGCTGAACGACAACCGTCAGAAGGGCCTCGGACGCTCACCGCTGTCCGCTCCACGCCCGGCCAATGTCGGATCGCAGCGGCTGCTGGACATTGCCGCGCGCGGCGATGTGCACGACCGCGCCCTATGGTATCCGACGGTCACCGCGACAAACGCCGGCGGTGCGACTACCGCGCTGGTCGGATCGCCGCGCACCATCGCCGATTCCATCCTTGATTATATCGATCTCGGCGCCGATCTGATTTCGATCCGCGGCTATGACAATTTCAACGACGCCGTCGATTATGGCCGCTACGTCCTGCCGTTGGTGCGGGAGGGCATTCGCGAGCGGGAAAATGCCAAGAAGACGGCGGCGGCCTGACATGACCTATGACACACGTGCGCTCAATGCGACGGCGCAAATTCTGGCCGAAGCCGCCCCGGATGCGGATCGCACGGGCGCATTTCCGTGGGTCGGCATTCGTGCCGTTCACGAAAGTGGACTGCTCGAAAGCACCGTCGCCACCCGCCACGGCGGAAAAGGCGGCACACTGTACGACGCCGCCACCATCTTGGCGGCATTGGGGCGAGGTGATCCGTCGGTTGCACTGATCAGCGCCATGACGATTTTCAACCATCTCGGCCAGGCCGGAAAAAACCATTGGCCGGAAGAACTCTACACCCGCCTGCTGGCAGAAGGAAAACAGCGCCCGCTCCTGCTTAACGCCGCCCGCGTCGAACCTGAACTGGGGTCGCCGGCGCGCGGCGGGCTGCCGGTGACGCGTGCCCGCCGCACGGCCAACGGCTGGTCGATCACGGGCGCCAAGCGTTTCGTGACCGGCGCCCACGGCCTGACCCATTTCCTCGTCTGGGCTCATACCGACGAACCATCTTCCAGGGTCGGCACCTTCGTCGTGCCGAATGGGCTGCCCGGCATTTCCGTGATCGAAAACTGGAACAGCCTCGGCATGCGCGCCACGGGGTCGCACGATGTCGAATATACCGAGGTTGAAATCCCGGCAGAAAACGTCCTGGAACTCGTTGATCCCTCAGTGGCTCAGCAGGACAACCGCGCCCATGCGTCAATCACGCTGGCCTTGACGGCGATCTATCTCGGTGTCGCGGAAGCCGCACAGGAAGCCTTCATCCGCTTTGCGCATGAGCGGGTTCCGGCCAATCTCGGTTATCCGATCGCCCGCACGGAACGGTTCGTGACGCTCTCCGGCGAAATCGACCTCCTCGTCTCCGGCGCCCGGCAGATCATTTTCGATGCGCTCAAAGCAGGCATAGGGGACGCCGAAAGGCTAATAAGAGCTCGGCTCATTGCCGGGCGACAGCTGCGCGAAGCCGTCCAGATTGCGGTCCGCGGCATCGGCAATCCGGGCCTCAACACTGACCTGGGACTTGAACGGCATTTCCGGGACATTCAGTCCGTGCTCGTCCATGCTCCACAGGAAGACACGTCCATTTCCATTCTGGGCCGTGCCGCCTTCGACCGGTGGAACCGGGGTGAAGCTGCCCCGTCGAGCCATTCGATAGACCTCCCCATCCTCAGAACAGCCTGACGCCACCGGAAGGGACTGACCGTTACATGACACGCTACATCATCATTGGCGCCGGCGCGGTTGGTGCGAGCCTCGCCGCCGAGTTCGAAACCTACGGCATCCCCTACGTTCTGGTGGGCCGCGGCGCCCAGATCGCGCATATCGCCGCCCACGGTCTTTCCTATCGCCGCCCCAAGGAAACCCGGGTGGTGCGACTCCACGCGGTCGACACCGCAACGCCACCCGCCCTGAAGCAGGACGATATTCTCATCCTCACAGTCAAAGCGCAGGATGTCGAGGCGGCAACCGATTTCTGGGCCTGGCGCGATGTGGACGGCACGGGCCTCGCATCCGGGCTACCGCTGGTCACGCTCCAGAACGGCCTGGCTGCCGAGGACATCGCGCTGCGACGCTTTCATCGTGTCTATGCGGCCAGTATCCTGGTTCCAGCGCGCTACACAGTCACCGGCGAGGTCACGGTGACCGCCGAGCCTGACGTCGGCGTTGTGTCGCTCGGACGCTATCCGCAGGGACTTGATGATACGGCGTTGGCCATCGTCTCCGACCTGACGAAGGCGGGGTACCTCGCCGAAGCGCGTCCGGACATTCGCCGCTGGAAGGCCGCCAAGCTGCAGCACAATGTCGGCAATGCGGTCGAGCTATTCGCGGGCACACCGGAGGACCGCGCAAAAGCCGCGACCGATCTCGCAACCGAAGCGCGCAACGTCCTGATGGCTGCGGGCTACGATCCGGCAGCACCCTCGGAGCGGACGATCGATATTTCCGGTTGGCAGGTCGTCAAGGGCAATGGAAACGAAACCGGCCGGCAATCGACATGGCAGAGCTTCGTGCGCGGCACATCCAGCGAAGTCGATTATCTGAACGGCGAGATCGTCCGTCTCGGGCGGCTTTACGGCGTCGCGACGCCGCTCAATGCTGCCTTTCAGCAAGCGGCGGCGAGGCTTGCACGGGATGGCGGCAAGCCCGGATCACGGGACATTGCCGAGGTTCGATAGACATCTCGAACACGCTTGGACCCATGGCATGTCATTGAACGGGGACTATATCGTCCTTTCCGGCACAGATGGATCGACATCGTGCCGCTCGCGATCGATCCATTTGACCATCCCAAGGACCTGGCTTTGCACATGAGCAGTCGTTCCGAATTCCTCTGGTACATTCCCAACGACGTGAAGGCCGGTCATCGCGGAGACGTCGCGACCGATGATCACAACAGCCTCGACACCCTGACCGCCCAGGCAAAAGCGATTGAAAAGCACGGATGGAAGGGCGCCTTGATCGGCACCGGCTGGGGGCGTCCCGACACGTTCACGATCGCGACAGCGCTTGCAGCGCGAACGACGACGTTCGAGCCCCTGATCGCCGTTCGCCCCGGCTATTGGAAGCCCGCGAACTTCGCCTCCTCTGCGGCGACGCTGGACCAATTGAGTGGCGGACGCGTGCGGGTCAACGTGGTGTCCGGCCAGGACGAACTCGCGGCCTATGGGGACAGCGAAGGCGACCAGTCGCAACGGTACGCCCGGACGAAGGAGTTCATGCGGCTGGTCCGCCGTCTCTGGACCGAAGAAAACGTCGCCTTCACCGGCGACTACTTCCAGGTCACCGGATCCACGGTGGTGCCAAGGCTGGGTGCCCGAGACAACCGCCTTCATCCGAAACTCTATTTCGGAGGCGCTTCGGACGCAGCCGAGCGAGTGGCCGCCACGGAGGCCGACATCCAGCTCTTCTGGGGCGAGCCCCTCGACGGGGTTCGGCAGCGGATCGAGCGACTGAAGACGCTCAGCAAGACGCTCGATCGCGATATCGCCCCGCTGGAATTCGGCCTGAGGATCACGACCCTGGTGAGAGACACGACGGAACAGGCCTGGGCCGATGCGGAGGCGAAAGTCGCCAGAATGGCCGAAGGCATGGCCGGCAGCTGGCAGGACCATCGTCACACAGTGGCCGTGGGGCAGCAACGTCTCCTGGATCTCGCCGCGCGCGGCGACGTGCTCGACGATAATCTCTATACCGCGCCAGGCAAGTTCGGTGGCGGCGGCGCGAGCACCACGTGGCTGGTCGGCTCGGCCGAAGATGTCGCCCGCTCGCTGCGCAAATACGAGGAAGTCGGCATCACGCATTTCGTGCTGTCCGATACGCCCTATCTTGCGGAAATCCAGCGTCAGGGTGACCGATTGCTTCCTCTTCTTCGCGCATAGCTGATCGCTGACGAACTGAGTGCCATGACCTCCCTACCGGTCTGCCGGTTGCCATCGCACAGTGAGTTTCAGCAGCGTTATCATCCAACATCGCAGCCAGCTTTACGGCGCAAAGCCAGCATGCGGCGGCACTGAAAAGTTGAAATTTAATAGCAAGTTAACTAGTCGCGACCTGATGCCGGATGTTTTGCAGGGCTTCTTGTCCAGGAACTCGATCCCGAAGAGCTTGAGCGCCTTACCGGCACTTTGACTCTCTTTCAGTATTGTATCGAAGTTCGCAGGTGGTCGCGAATGGTCCGAAAAGCTTAAGCAGCCTCTGCTGCTGTGTGTCATCCAGATTGTGCCTAAATGCAAACTCTGAGACGCTCCAAACTTTGTAGGTGTCATCGCACGTGATTTTGTCTGGGTCAGCACGCTCGGTCATGGTTGTCCTCCCTCGCCTTGCATGATACCGCGAATATTCATGAATTTGAATATTCTAAATTATTGTCGCCTGCTCCGGCTAGTTGCGTAATGACGGTCCCACAGGAAATTCGATGATGTAATCCTCGACAGTATCAGCCAAGGCCAGCGCCACCTCGGCAGGATGCCATCCCCTGTTGCCTAGATCAGCAAGCATGGTGTGGAATGATCTTTCGACCTCTTCCCGGCAGCGCGCGTTGCTCAGGTCAAATTCGGTTTTACGGTTTACAACATGAGCTTTTGGCATAATTCCCCTCCTATTATAGGGGAAGGATGACATACATTCAGAGTTGCGCAATTCACTTTATTATAAAGAGTTAATATACTATAGCGGAAACGGCGGTGCTAGACGCACTACGCCAGCAGGTACCGGGGAAGCGCGGCCTGCGAGGCTCGCTACGCCGACTATCTTAATTCGCTGATTGCGACATGGTCCATGTCGGTGAAATTTTTGTTGTCGCCGGCCATCGCCCAGATGAAACTGTAATTGCTGGTGCCGGCGCCGGAATGAATTGACCAGGGCGGAGAGATGACGGCCTGCTCGTTGCCGACCAGCAGATGCCGGGTCTGCGTCGGTTCTCCCATGAAATGGAAAATCCGCTGATCCGCAGCGACATCAAAGTACAGATAGGCTTCCATACGCCGGTCGTGGGTATGAGAGGGCATAGTGTTCCAGATACTGCCGGGCTCCAGCATGGTGAATCCCATCGCCAGCTGGCAGGACTGGCAGACTTCCGGATGGATATATTGAAAGATCGAGCGTCTGTTTGCCGTCTCCAGCGCGCCGATTTTCATTTGGCGGGCTTTCTCGGGCGGGAGGTGCACAGTCGGGTGAACCGCATGGGCCGGGGCCGAGGCGAGGTAGAATTTCGCGGGATTGTCCGGGTCGATGCTTTCGAAGAGAACCTCGGTGATGCCCTTGCCGATATAAAGGCAATCGAGCCGCGCCAGATCGTAGGCCGTACCGTCAAGACGGACACGCCCGACGCCACCAACATTGAGAACGCCGAGCTCACGTTCCGCAAGGAAGGTTTCCTGACCGACGGGCTTGGGCGCAGACAAGGCCAAAGGCGTGGCAAGCGGCATCGCGCCGCCCAGGATCATGCGGTCATAATGTGAGTAGGTGAGGACGATTTCATCCAAAGTGAAAACTGTTTCGACCAGAAACTGTTCTCTGAGCTTTTCGGTATCGAAGGCCCGGACCGCCTCCGGATGAGAGGCGTGCCGTACATCAATTTTCATTGTTTCCATCCCTTTTTTATCAAGGCGATCCGGTTGCAGGTTTCGGCCGCCTTGTTCGATAGGAGCGGCAGCGAAAAGCGCAGACACTCGCGCGCGCTTACGTCATATCATCCTCTTACCTTGTTGTACGACAACTTTTATGTCAATGCTTTTGTGTCGTCCCACGACGGGCGGCTACAGTGATGCCGGCGAGAACTCCGGCGTACAAGGGATTGCAGGGAGTTGAAAATGAAGAAAATTCTGTCGAGAGCCGTAACCGACGGCTTGAACGTCACCACCATGGGGCTTGGGGGGACAGGGCTCGGCAACATGTATCGGTCGACCGAACCGGCAGAGGCGTTCGCGACCGTCCACGCGGCCTATGAGAACGGCATCCGGTACTTCGATACCGCCCCGGTCTATGGTTTCGGGCTGGCGGAAACACGCCTCGGCGAGGCAATCAAATCGCTGCCGCGCAAAGAGATCGTGATTTCATCCAAGGTCGGCTACGATCTCGTTCCCATTCCGCCATCCGAGATGACGCCGCAGTTATGGGACGATGCACCGCCGTTCCGTGCCGATTTCGACTATTCCCGCGACGGCGTCATGCGCTCGATCGAAAGCTCCCTGAAAAGGCTCGGCACAGACTATGTCGACATGCTGGCGATCCATGATCCGGACGAGGCCATCCATTTCGGCCCCGGCGAAGACCCTTATTCCAGAAGCCGTTTCCGCGAGGCGATGGACGGCGCCTACCCTGCCCTTGACGAGCTTCGGTCGCAGGGTGTGATCAAAGCCATCGGCGTCGGCATCAACCAATGGCAGATGCTCTCGGATTTCGTCGTCGCAGGTCAATTCGACTATTTTCTGCTCGCTGGCCGTTACACGTTGCTGGAACAGGAGCCGTTGTCGGTTCTGTTCCCGGTCTGTGAAGAGCGCGGTACGAAGATCGTGATCGGCGGGCCTTACAACTCCGGAATCCTTGCGACCGGAGCAAAGGATGGCGCCACCTTCAACACGCGGAAAGCGCCCCCCGCGGTACTCGAGCGGGTCCGGCGGATCGAAGCTGTATGCGATCGCCATAGCATACCGCTACCGGCTGCGGCCCTGCAGTTTCCGCTCGGACATCCCTCGGTCGTCAGCGTCATTCCGGGAGCGCGCTCGGTTGCGGAACTGACTCAGAATCTCGAATACATGCGGATGAAAATTCCGGCGGCTCTCTGGGGCGACCTGATGGCCGAAGGCCTCGTGGAGTCCGGCTCGCCGTTGCCCTTGGGCGCCGCGGCCTGAAACAGGATCCCCCCCGGTAGATGCCGGGGGGATTTGCATCGAAACCGCGTCTATCAAATGCTGTCGATATCGCTCCAGAACGCATCCGGAATGGCGCATCGCGACCAGTCCAGGTTCTGTGCGATCCGCTCCGGGCGGCTCATGCCAAGCACCGCTGCCGATACAAGCTTGTGCCGGAAGGGAAACTGGATTGCCGCTGCCTGCAACGGCACGTCATGCGTTGAGCAAATCCGCTCGATCCGTTGCGCTCTCGCCGTTATTTCCGCAGACGGTGCGCCATAGTCATAGGTTGCAGCACTCGTATTCGGCCCGGTTGCCAGAATGCCCGAGTTGAAGACACCGGCTACGACGATTTCCGTGCCGGCTTTTTCGGCCGCAGGGAAGAGGTCGTCGGCCGCGCCATGGTCCAGCAGGGTGTAACGCCCGGCAATCATCACGGCATCGAATTGCCCCGCCTCGACAAAGCGCGTTGCGACATCGCCTTCATTGACGCCAACTCCGATCGCCTTGACGTGGCCGGCCTTTCGCAGGTCGTCGAGAGCCCGATAGGCCCCGTCCATCGCCTCGCCGAAACGGTGCTCATAGGCGTCGCCATGGGTGAACCGGTCGACATCGTGGATATAGACGAGGTCGAAATCCGGAAAACCGAGGCGGTTGGCGGACTGCTCCAGCGAGCGCATCGTGCCGTCATAGCTATAGTCGAAGACAGGCTTCAGCCGCAGCGGAGAGGCCCATAGCCCGTAATCGACCGGTTCTCCGTGTGGTGGGACCATGTATCGGCCAACCTTTGTCGACACAGTGATGCTGTCGCGCGGCACGGTGCGCAGATACTGGCCGAGCCGAAGCTCGCTCAGGCCATGACCATAGAGCGGCGCGGTATCGAAATAGCGCAGGCCTGCTTCATAGGCCGTCGCTAGGACGTCACGGGCCGCGGATTCCGTGACATCACGATAGAGCGTGCCGATCCCGCTTGCGCCAAAACCGAGACGAGATGCAAAACCGATCCGGCCAGTGGCGTTTGTGTCAATCACCATGATCAACCGCCCTGCCCGGTGGAAAAACCTGGCAGCCGATAGGCCTCGATGGCATTTGTACCGAAGATCTTGTCGATATCGCTTTCGCTCATATCCTTCAGGCATTCGCGCAAGGCACCCACAACCCGGTCATAACTTCCGGCAACGAGGCAAACCGGCCAGTCCGTGCCGAACATGCAGCGATCGACACCAAATATCTCCAGCACTTCGCTGACGTAAGGTTTGAGGTCTTCCGGTGTCCAGTTCTGCCAGTCCGCCTCCGTCACCATGCCGGAGAGCTTGCACCAGACATGATCCCGCTCCGCGCGGAAACCATGCATGAGCCTCGACCAGCCGTCGAAGTCACGCTCGCGGATATTGGGTTTGGAGATGTGATCGAGCACGAAGCGCATCTCCGGAAACGCTTCGACCGTGCGCACGCAGGACGGTAGCTGCGGTAGGTTCGGTACGAGGTCGTAGACCAGTCCCGCCGTTTCGACAGCCTTGAGACCCCGGCGTGCATCGTCACGCAGCAACCAGTTCGGATCACTCTCCGTCTGGATGAGATGGCGGACACCGACGAGCCACTTGCCCTCCGGGCTGGACTTCAGCGCGGCCAACGTTTCCCCGACATTCGGATCGGCAAGATCCACCCAGCCGACAACGCCGGCGACGAAATCCGTCGCTTGCGCCGTCCGGATAAAATCCCAGGTTTCACCGAGGTCATTCCAGGTCTGGACCAAAACGGTTCCGGAAACCCGGTTGGCTTCCAGCAACGGCTCAAGATCGGCGGGGGCGAAGACGCGGTTGATCGGCTCGAAAGGGCCGCTGAGCCAGGCATAATCGCTGCCGCTCATTGGGTCCCAGAAATGATGATGTGAATCAATGATGGGTGTGGCCATGGTTTTATCCGTTGGATTTCAATTTGCGACGGGCTAGTCTCACCACTTCTGATGGACGTACCTGCGGATATCCTCGTCATAGATCTGGACGATCTTTTCCATGACGTCCTTGGACAATGCCGGCAGGGCTGCCGCTTCGGCGTTGGACTGGGCTTGCGCAGGATTGCGGGCGCCGGGAATAGCGACGGTGACGGCATCGAACATCAGGATCCAACGAAGCGCAAATTTCGCCATGGTCGTGTCACCGGAAACGAGCGGGCGGATGCGCTCGACGGCGTCGAGGCCGACTTCATAGGGCACGCCGGAGAAAGTCTCGCCGACATCGAAGGCTTCGCCGTTGCGGTTGAAAAGACGATGGTCCGTCGTTTCGAATTTGGTGTCGCGCTTGAATTTGCCGGAGAGCAGCCCGCTTGCCAGCGGCACACGGGCGATGATCGCGACATTCTTTTCCTTCGCCAAGGCGAAGAACCGTTCGGCAGGACGCTGGCGGAAGGCGTTGAAGATGATCTGCACGCTGACGACGCCCGGATATTCGATGGCCTTCAGGGCTTCCTCGACGCGTTCGACGCTGACGCCGTAGCTGCGGATCTTGCCCTGCCCGACGAGACGGTCAAGCCGCTCGAAAACTTCCGGATGGTAGTAGAGATCGGTGAGTGGGCAATGCAATTGCACCAGATCCAGCGTGTCGGTTTCCAGGTTCTTCAGGCTGCGCTCAATGTAAGAGGTCAGATTCTCGGCGCTGTAGCCGGCAACTGTCTGCTCCGGCAGGCGGCGCCCGGCCTTCGTCGCGATGAATGGCCTCTCGCCGCCGCGCTCTTTCAACGCCTTGGCGATCAGCCGCTCGGAATGGCCGTCGCCATACACATCGGCCGTATCGATGAAGGTTACGCCGCTGTCCAGAGCCGCATGCAGGGCCTTGATAGCATCATCATCATTGATCTCGCCCCACGCCGCACCGATTGCCCAGGCACCGAAGCCGATTTCGCTGACGTTTCTGCCTGTCCGGCCAAATGGTCTTGATCGCATATTGCTCTCCCTAGCTGTTTACGCCGGCCTTTCGCCGGGCGGAACGCAAGCCGCATTTGCTTGACATCCTCTGTCGTTAGTATTATCAGAAAACAGGGTTGTACGACAACCCGGTAATACTGCAAAATTCATCGGGAGGGTGAAAACCGTGAGAAGCAACCTATTGAGGGGCGCCGCACTGGCGCTGTGCCTCGGCGCGTCTGCCTATGGGACGCTTGCCCAGGACGCAGGAGATACAGTCAAGATCGGAGTCGTCGCCGCCGAATCCGGCGCATTCGTTTCCGCAGGCCACACGCTTCCGGCCGGCGTCGGCCTGGCGGTCAAGCAGATCAACGATGCTGGCGGCATCAACGTTGGCGGCAAGAATTACAAGCTCGAAATGGTTAAACGGGACGACCGAACGGACATCGCAACGGCGATTGCCGCCACGCAGGAGCTGGTGCGCGACGAGAAAGTCTCGGCAATCTTTGGATCGGAGTCCCACGATTTCACACTGGCCATGGCAAAGATCACCCAGCCTGCCAAGGTCATGCATTTTGCCGGCAACTCGACGCTCGGCAAGGTTCTGACACCGGATGCAGTCAAATCGGGTGGCGAGAACCATTACCTCTTCCAGTCGGAGCCACAGGAGTTCCAGCGTTCCGGGTCAACGGCGCGCGGCGTTCTGAGCTTGCTTGAGCCTTTGCTTGGCGCCAAGCCGAAGAAGTCGGTTCTTATCGTCGGCAACGACGCAACCGGCCAGTTCCTGTCCTCTTTCTACATCACCGCGCTCAAGGCAGAAGGCCAGGACGTTCCCGACATCATCTTCTATCCGCCTGAAACCACCGACTTTTCGCCCTTCCTGACCAAGGCGAAGAGCTACGATCCGGACGTCATCCACTTCTGGTACAACGGTGACTCGACGCTGACGGCTCTGCCGCAGGCGCTCGAACTCGGCGCGGCCAAAAGCTACTTCCTGTTCGGCGTCGACCCGGGCATCTGGAAAGAGCGAGGCCTTACAGCAGACGTTCCGGTCGCGATGAGCTGCGTGCCGGTCTGCTGGGGCGCCTCGTCGAACCCGAATTCGAAGACCTATTTCGACGCCTATTTTGCAGCCGGTGCGCCGCATGGGGTGACCTCGTCGGTATCGCTGCTCTATCACGACTATGTTCATTTCCTCGCCAAGGCCTGGGAAAAGGCCGGCTCCTTCGACCCGGACAAGACAGTCGATGCGCTGATGTCGATGAAGTATTCCGGCGTCGTTTCCGACAGCCTCGCCTTCAACGAGACGCATCAGGTGACCCACGCGACGGAAGTCTGCGCGGCAGCGCCGGGCGGCGAGATTACCTGCTCGATGCAGCAGCCTCCGGAAGAAGCTCCGGAATAACGTCTCTCCCAGAGAAGGCGGCGATGCTCCCTTAGCGCCTCCTTCCCTCTGCCGGACGTTCGCGTCCGGCAGACATCGCCTTCAAACAAAGGCCGTGCAGCTTTCATGAGCGGTGCGGAAAACGACGGAAGAGCAACCGTGGACATTCTCCTTCAACAGATCCTCAATGGGCTGTCTATCGCCAGCGTCATTACGTTGATCGCGGTCGGCGTCACTCTCATCTTTGGCCTCACCGGCATCATCAATTTTGCGCATGGCGAATTCCTGATGGTCGGCAGCATCGTCACCTGGCTTGCGGTCAGCAATGGCATCGCGTTTCCCTTGGCCCTCATTCTGGGCGTGCTCGCCGTTGCCATGATGGGCTTCGTGCTGGAGCGCGCAATCTTCCGCTTCACGCTGGAACGACCGACGAACGGCTTCATCGTTTCTCTCGGCCTGATCGTCGTGCTTCAGCACATCGTCATCCTGTTCTGGAACGCCAACCAGAAGAGCATTCCGCGTCCATTGACCACGGTCTGGGAAGTCGGCGGCGTGCGTATTGCTTCGGTCCGAGTCATGGTCATCCTGATGACCATCGCAGTCGTCACCATGACCTATGTGATGATCACCCGCAGCCGATATGGCCGCGCACTGCGCGCCAGCGTCGAGGACCGCGATACCGCCGCCTTGATGGGTATTCCGGTGCGCCGTTATATCACCGGTGTCTTCGTCCTCGGCAGCGCGCTCGCAGGTCTCGGCGGCGGACTTCTGATCGCGCTTTTCCCGATCACGCCCTTTACCGGCGGCACGATGGTGATGAAGGGTTTTGCCGTGGCACTGATCGGCGGGCTCGGCAATCTCACCGGCGCCGTCGCAGCCGGTTTGATCCTTGGGATCGTCGAGGGTTTCAGCGCTGGTTACGGCTTCTCCGAATGGACCGACGCCTATTCATTCGGGCTGATGATCCTCGTCCTGCTGTTCCGTCCGCAAGGTCTCTTCGGCGGCACCAGTGGCCCGAAAATGGCCTGATACAGGCGCCCATACAGGCAATGAAAATGATCGGTCAGACACAATGATCAAATCCGCATCTTCGCTGCGTTCACTTGCTCCAGTACTTGTCGTCCTGTTGTTGCTCGCGCTCGTTCCGCTGATGTCGCCGAGCAATCGGTTCCTTTCGCTGGCGATTTCCGCAGGCATCAACATCATCGCGCTCTATGGTCTGTCCGTGCTGTTCGGCCAGACCGGTATCCTGTCGATGGGCCATGCGGCGCTCGTCGGCGTTGGCGCATATACGGCGGCCCTTCTTGCCCGAGATTTCGATATCGGCTTCTGGGGTTCCATTCCGGTGGCCGGCATCATGGCCGCCGTCATCGCCGCCGTCATCGGGATCCCATCGCTGCGCGTCAGCGGCCATCACTTCGTCATCATGACCTTCGCCTTCGGACAATTGTTGACGATCATCCTGACCAATGGTGGAGACTATACCGGTGCTGCTACCGGCCTCGACATGCAGCAGCCCGTGACGCTGTTCGGCACTGCACTTGATCCGCTGGAACGCTTCTATCTGCTCGTTGTCGCCTTCGTGACGATCAGCGCTGTGGCGAGCTGGGCGATCATCAATTCCTCCTACGGCCGGACGTTGCGCGCCATCCGTGAAAACGAGAAGCTGGCTGCCGCGCTCGGCATCAATGTCGGACGCCACAAGATCGGCGCCTTCATCGTCAGCGGCGTCTTCGCCGGCGTCTCCGGCGTGCTGCTCGCCTACTTCCTGCGTCATATCTCGCCCGGTCAATTTGCCTCGTTCCCGAGCATCTACCTGGCGCTGATGGTCATGATCGGCGGCGCGCGTCTTCTGCTCGGGCCGCTTGCCGGCGGTATTCTCGTCTCCTTCCTGCCCGAAATCCTCGACCTCGATCCGGTACAATCCCGAATCCTCTACGGCGTCTGCCTGATCGCAGTGATCCTGTTCCTGCCCAATGGCCTCATCGCAGGCATTGCAGACGGTTGGCTGAAACTGACCGGCGCATCGAAGCGCGCACAGGCATCTGGGAAAGTTTCGGAGGCAAGCCGATGAGCGCCATTCTGGAAATCAAGGGGTTGCGCAAGCAGTTCGGCGGCGTGACCGCCCTGTCCGGTGTCGATCTTTCGATCAACGAAGGCGAAATCCTCGGTGTCGTCGGGCCCAACGGTTCCGGCAAGACAACGCTGTTCAACGTCGTCACCGGCGTGCACAAGCCGACCGCTGGAAGCGTCACCTGGAGGGGCATGGACATTACCGGCATCCCGGCCAACCAGATTTCACGCAACGGCATCGGCTACACCTTTCAGCAGGCCATGGCCTTTCCAGGACTGACGGTATTTGAAAACGTCCAGATCGCCACCGAACACTCGTCCGCATCCGCGCGCACCGATTTCGCCTGGCCGACACCGGCATCCCTCCTGGAATTCGTCGGCATCCCCGGCCTTGCCCGCGAACGGGCCGGCATCCTTCCGTTCGGCAGCCTTCGCCTGCTCGGCCTGGCGCTGGCGCTGGCGACACGACCATCACTGCTTTTGCTTGATGAACCCGCCGCAGGTCTCAACGACCGAGAAACTGCAGCCTTAGTCGGCCTCGTCCAGCAGTTTCCCGGGCACGGCATCAGCGTCTGCGTGATCGATCATGACATGAAGCTGATGCAGAGCCTCTGTAGGCGCCTGGCAGTCCTCGATTTCGGTTCCAAAATCGCCGACGGCCCGACGGCCGATGTGCTGCATGATCCGAAGGTTCTTGAAGTCTATCTCGGAGGTGAACTGTGAAGCTGCTCTCCGTTTCCAACGTCACCACCGGTTATGGCCCGACGATCGTCAACCGCGATGCGTCGCTGACCCTCGGCGAAAACGAGATCATCACCATTCTCGGCCCGAACGGCGCCGGTAAGTCGACGCTGCTACGCACCATCGCCGGGCTCGTTAAGCCGCGCTCCGGCCAGATCACCTTCGCTGGCGAGACCGTCACCGGCCAGCCGCCGGACGTCATGGCGAAGCGCGGTGTCGTTCTGGTTCCGGAAGGCCGCCGCATCTTTGCAGACATGACAGTCGAGGAAAACCTGCGTCTCGGTGCCTATACCCGACGCGACGCGGAAGGCATCAATGCCGACGTAAAGACCATGGAGACCTTCTTCCCGATTCTGGCGGCCAAGCGCAATGACAAGGGCGGATCGCTCAGCGGTGGCCAGCAGCAGATGCTGGCGATCGCACGCGGCCTGATGGCGCGGCCGAAGGTGCTCTTGCTGGATGAGCCTTCCCTCGGCCTCTCGCCGCTTCTCGTCAAGGAAATCAAGGCGATCATTCTTGATATCGGCGAACGCTTCGGAGCCTCCGTGCTGCTTGTCGAGCAAAATGCCGGGCTTGCTCTTTCCGTTGCCGCTCGCGGGTACCTGATGCAGAATGGCCGCATCGCCATCTCCGGGCCAATCGCGGAGCTAAGGGATATGGCGTTGATGCGCGAACTCTATCTCGGCGGAATCAAGGAGACGGCGTGATGAAGGACGAGACCATTGCGATTTCCTATGGACGGGGTCATCTGGACCTGCATCTGCCGGAAGGCGCCAGGCCGACGGTGATCCGCAAGCAGCCGCTGCCGAAAATTGCAGATCCGAAAGCTGCTGTGGCCTCAGCCCTTGAAGCGCCGATCAATGCCGCGCCGCTGTCGCAACTGGCCAAGGATCGAACCAGCGCTTGCATCCTCATCTGCGACATCACCCGTCCGGTCCCGAACCATCTGTTCCTGCGGCCGATGATCGAGGCCATGCTTGGCGCCGGTATTCCCCACGAAAATATTTCAGTGCTCGTTGCCACTGGGCTGCACCGGCCCAACCTCGGAGAAGAGCTTGCCGAACTCGTCGGCGACCCGTGGGTACTGGAAACTGTTCGGGTCGAAAATCACTTTGCCCGCAACGAGGAAGATCACATCGACCTAGGTTTCACGCCGACACGCCACACGCCGGTCAAGCTCGACAAACTCTTCGTCGAGGCTGACTTGCGGATTGCGACAGGTCTGGTCGAGCCGCATTTCATGGCCGGCTGGTCCGGAGGACGCAAGGTGATCGCGCCGGGCGTCGCCCATCACGAAACCATCCGCACCTTCCACTCGGCCCGGTTCATGGAAGACCCGCTTGCCGTCCAGTGCAATCTGGTCGGCAATCCGCTCCACGAGGAGCAGCTCGAAATCGTCAAGCTGCTCGGCGAGGTCTACGCGCTGAACACCGTTCTCGACGAAGAACGCGACCTCGTCTGCGTCACCTTTGGCGAAATCATCGCCAGCCATGCCGCCGCCGTCGACTTCGTCAGTCACGCCACACGCATCGGCCTGCCGCGTAAATATGGAACCGTCATCACGTCGTCGGCCGGCTATCCGCTCGACAAGACCTACTACCAGACGATCAAGGGCATGGTCACGCCGCTCGACATTCTCGAGCCAGGGGGTACGCTGATCATGGTGTCGGAGTGCTCGGAGGGCTTCGGTTCGCATGAATTCCGGGAGGCGCAGGCGCGGCTTGTGGAACTTGGCCCGGAAAGATTTCTCGCGACGCTGACCGCGAAGTCGCTTGCCGAAATCGATGAATGGCAGACGGAAATGCAGCTGAAACCGATGCGCGTCGGCCGCATCGAGCTCTATACGACGGGGCTAGTCGGCGAAGATCGCGCGCTGACCGGCGTAACCATGATCGGCGATCTAACCGACGCGATCGCGCAGAGCATGCAGCGTAGTGGCGATTATCGGGTCGCCGTCATTCCGGAGGGGCCTTATGTCATTCCGCAGTTTACGGCGTAACGGCTCGGTCGTGCGGTTGATCGGTGCGATCGCGAAGCTCGGCGAAACGGGCGGCGCTTCGCGTCAGATGGTTGCGAAGCGTCTTTCTGGCGGCATTCTCGTCGCGGTCGCGGATCGCTGCGAAGATAGCGCAGTGCTCGCGGCGCATGCGGGCCATATGCTTTTGCCGCTCGGCAGGGTTCATCGTATCGAAACGCGCCCATTGCCGCGGGATCATCAGGTTGCCGAATGTATCGAACAGCCGGGCGTAATAGGAGTTCTGGGTTGCGACCAGGATCGCACGGTGAAAGGCAAAATCCTCGGCAGCACCCGAACCGCCGGCAAGGATGGACGCATCGAGCGCGTCGAGCCTGGACTGCATGCGCTCGAGGTCTTCCTCTGTGCGCCTGAGCGCCGCCAGACCGGCAGCCTCGACTTCTATGCCGATGCGCAGCTCCAGCACGCTGATGACTTCCTCGATCGATTCAAGGTCATTGGGCACGATGGAGAAGGACCGCGGATTCGGATCGTTGGAAACAAATGCGCCGAGCCCCTGACGCGTGGTGATCAGTCCCTTTGCGCGCAAGGAAGCGAGCGCCTCACGCACCACCGTGCGGCTGACGCCCGTTGCCGTCATGATCGCCTGCTCCGTCGGCAGGCGCTGGCCTGGTGCAAGATCGCCGGATTCGATCTGTGCGATCAGCGTGTCCACCAGGCCGCTGCGCAGGTTCGGCGTATGCTGGATGGCATTGAAAAACGCCGTTTCCTTTTCCGTCATCGTCTCCACGACCCTTTCACGTGAACAGTTCGCCGTGAACTTCATTTCACTCCTGCTACCCGATGGCAGAAGAAAAAGCAAAACAGGCCTGTAACGACTTGGCCAGCACCCGGGAGAAGACATCATGAAGGAACGGATTGGATTCATCGGCCTCGGCGCCATGGGCTCCGGCATGGCCGCCAACCTGTTGGCGAAAGGATTTCCGTTGACGGTGCTCGCCCATCGCCGCCGCGCGGCCATTGACGATCTTGTCGCCAAGGGCGCTATTGAAGCAAAAACCGCGCGCGAACTGGCACTGGAAAGCGATATCGTCCTCCTTTGCGTCACCGGCTCTCCGCAGGTCGAGCAGGCCATCAAGGGACAGGAAGGCCTTGCATCCGCCGACAAGCCGTTGCTGATCATCGACTGCTCGACATCCAATCCATCGATGACCGTCGCGCTTGCAGCGGACCTCGCGGCAAGCGGCATCACCCTAATTGATGCACCGCTGGCCCGCACGCCGAAAGAAGCCGCGGAAGGCAAGCTGGACGTCATGTCAGGCGGCGCTCCGGAGGTCTTCGCTCGCGCGAAACCGGTCCTCGAAGCCTTTGCCGCGCGCATCATCCACACCGGGCCGACCGGCAGCGGCCATACGATGAAGCTTTTGAACAATTTTATTTCAATGGGCTATTCCGCGATCTATTCCGAAGCGTTGACGCTCGGCGTCAAGGCTGGGTTGACGCCGCAGGTGTTCGACAGCGTCATCCGCGGCAGCCGCATGGACTGCGCCTTCTATCAGGCATTCTTCGATTTCGTGCTGAACCGCAACGAGAACGCCCAGCGTTTCGCCATGGTCAATGCGCTTAAAGACATGTCGTATCTCGCTTCCTTCGCGCAATCGGCAAGCGTCGCAAACCCGATTGGCGCTGCCGTGCGCAACAGCTTTGCAACAGCCGTTGCAACCGGTCACGGCGAGGCCTTCGTTCCGGCTCTTTCGGATGTGATCGCCGGACTGAACGGCGTCTCCCTGACCGATCCAATACCGGCACGATAAGAAACGCAGGGGCAGAATGAAGACGTTTCATCTCGATCCCATTGGCGGCATCGCCGGCGATATGTTTATCGCAGCAATCCTCGACGTTCGTCCCGATCTCGAAACGGGCCTTCGCGCAACTCTTTCGTTGTGCCCGCTCATCGAAGATATTTCCATTACGGTTGCACAGCACAACGACGGCGTTCTGACGGGGCGGCGATTCCTGGTGAGCAAGGCCGACGGCGAGCGCGTGGCGGCCGAGCCTGCCCACCATCATCACCCTCATGACCACCAGCACGCACACACCGAAGATCACGCGCATCCGCATACCCACGTTCACATGGCATGGCGTGATATTCGATCGGCGCTGGAGGCGTCGCAGCTCGACCCTGCCGTCATCCGGCATGCCATCGGCATTTTCGTGCTTTTGGCCGAGGCGGAAGCGAGGGTGCATGGCACAACACCGGAAGAGATCAGCTTTCACGAAGTTGGCGCCTGGGACTCGATTGCTGATATCGTTGGCGCCGCCTATTTGATCGCGAACCTGGGTGCTTCGGCCTGGACGACCGCCCCCCTGCCGCTCGGGTCCGGCCGCGTGCGCACCGCCCATGGCATCCTGCCGGTCCCCGCCCCTGCAACCGCCCTGTTGATGGAGGGTTTCGGCACAATCGACGACGGCATCGGCGGAGAGCGGGTAACCCCGACGGGTGCTGCGATCCTGCGCTATCTATGCAAGGCATCAGCGTCGCCGTCGCCCCGGACACTGGTTGCCTCCGGGCACGGGTTTGGAACGAGAAAGCTGCCGGGCATCAGCAACTGCCTGCACGTTCTTTGTTTCGAGACGGGTGGCGACTTTGGCACGACCGAGACAGTCGCCGTCATCGAATGCGAGATCGACGACCAGACGGGCGAGGATCTCGCACAGGCGATCGACCACCTGCGAGCACATCATGGCGTGCTCGACGTGATTCAGGCGCCGGTGTTCGGCAAGAAGGGGCGGATGATGGCGCATGTGCGCATCCTCGCCCGGCCGGAGGATTTGCAGGCCGTCGTGCAGCTCGTTTTCGAGGAAACCAGCACGATCGGGATCCGATATTCGCTGGTTCATCGCGTAACGCTGACGCGGGAGGCCGGCGAAATCCAACACGACGGCCGTTCGCTCCGGACAAAGACGGTTGCAAGGCCCGGCGGCCCGACAGTCAAAGTCGAGGCCGATGACCTAGCCGGTGTTGCCGGTAAGGCCGTGCGTGATACCATCCGGGCGACCATCGCGACAGGCGCAAAGGCAAAGGACGCGGAATGACGGACGCACTTCGCGACATTCTTTTCGATATAGGCCCGGCGACAGTCGCCGTCAGCGGCGGTGTGGATTCCATGACACTCGCCGTTCTTGCCCATCGCAGTCTCGGCCGCAACAACGTGACAATGATGCACGCCGCGTCTGCAGCGGTACCGGCGGAGGCGACACAACGCGTCAGGCATTGGGCGGCGGCAGAAAACTGGGACTTGCGGGTCATCGATGCCGGCGAGCTTTCGGACGAGAAATATCGCAGCAATCCCCTCAACCGTTGCTTTTTCTGCAAGGGTAATCTCTACGGCACGATCTCGGATCTGACAGATCGGCAAATCCTTTCCGGTGCCAACACGGACGATCTCGGCGAATACCGGCCCGGGCTGGACGCGGCCCGCCAATATTCGGTCCGTCATCCCTATCTCGAGGCCCGGATCGACAAGGGCGGCGTCCGTGCTCTTGCCCGTGCGCTCGGTCTGGGCGACCTCTCCGACCTGCCTGCCTCGCCCTGTCTCTCCAGCCGGGTCGAGACCTTGATCCGCATCGAGCCGGAAACCCTGCAGGCAATTCACGCCGTCGAAAATCTTGTGTCGGACCGGCTTTCGCCGCGGACCGTGCGCTGCCGCATTCGCCAAGCGGGCATCGTCGTTGAGCTCGATGCCGGCAGCCTGAACGCGGCAGACGCTATCGAACGGTCGGCGTTGACCGCGTCGATCGCACGGCTTCTGCCGCAAGCGCTCGCCGGCAAGACCATCGCTTTTGCCCCCTATCGCAACGGCAGCGCATTTGTCGGTGACAAACAATGAGCAGCAAGGACATCGTGTTCGATTTCGATCGTGCCGCGCGTATCGGCCTCGACGAAGCAGTGTTCTGCCAGATGAAGTCGCCAGCGCAGATCGATGCGATTCTGGATACCGCATTGCAGAAAAACGCCGGGCTTTTGCTGACGCGGCTCGATCTGGACAAGCTGGCGGCTCTTTCACCCGCCAATACACCGTTGATCGATTATTGCGCCATCTCGCAGACCGGCTTTTTCGGACCGCTCAGACATGTATCCTCGCGCGACGCGGTGGCGATTGTCGCGGCCGGTACATCCGACGCCTCTGTCGCCCGCGAGGCTGCGCGCACGCTGCGCCATTCCGGTATCGAGGCGTCCCTGATCGTCGATGTCGGTGTCGCCGGACTTTGGCGGTTGACCGAGCGGCTGGATGATATCCGCCGCCATCCCGTGGTGATCGCTGTCGCCGGCATGGATGCGGCTCTTGCCAGCGTGCTTGGCGGCCTCGTCTCATCGGCGATGATATGCGTTCCGACATCGGTTGGTTATGGTGCTGCGGAGAACGGGCGAACGGCGCTTAACGCCATGCTTGCCAGTTGCGCCCCCGGCCTGACCGTCTGCAACATCGACAATGGTTATGGCGCCGCCTGTGCCGCCATGCGCATTCTGGCGACTGCTGCCCGGATGCGCGACCTGGGCTGAACTGCCCAGATCGCCGTTATCGCAAGAGCAGATATCAGGCCGCGTCGACCGTCAGTTGCTGCTGTTCGCCCAGACCTTCGATGCCGAGCTTGATCGTCTGACCGGCGTGCAGGAAGATCGGCTCCGGCTTGATGCCGAGACCGACGCCCGGCGGCGTGCCGGTGGAAATGATATCGCCGGGCTGCAGGCTCATGAACTGCGAGATGTAGTGAACCAGAAACGGGACGTTGAAGATCATCGTCCTCGTCGAGCCGTTCTGGCGCGACACGCCATCGACAGTCAGCCACATCTTCAGGTTCTGCGGATCGGCGATCTCGTCGCGCGTCACCACCCAGGGACCGATCGGACCGAAGCTGTCGGCCGACTTGCCTTTGGTCCACTGGCCGCCGCGTTCCGCCTGGAATTCCCGCTCCGACACATCGTTGATCAGGCAATAACCCGCGACGTGGTTCATCGCGTCTTCTTCCGAGACATAACGCGCCTCGTCGCCGATGACGACGCCGAGCTCGACTTCCCAATCGGTCTTCTTCGATTTGCGCGGGATGATGACATTGTCGTTCGGGCCGGTGATCGCGCTGGTCGCCTTCATGAACAGGATCGGCTCTTCCGGGATCTTGGCACCTGTTTCGGCCGCGTGGTCGGCGTAGTTCAGGCCAACGCAGATGAACTTGCCGACGCGCGAAACGCACGGGCCAAGACGGCCTGGATTCTCGACCAGCGGCAGGCTCTTCGGATCGAGCGCGGCGAGCGTTGCGATGCCCTCGTTCGTCAGCACACTGCCGGCGATATCGCCGACATGGCCGGAGAGATCGCGCACATTGCCGTCAGCATCGAGAAGTGCGGGCTTTTCGGCGCCCGGCTGGCCATATCGAAGAAGTTTCATGATGATATCCTGTGAAAGATGAAAACGAGGGTCAGGCGTTCGACCAGCCACCATCGACGACGACGGCGTTGCCGGTCATGAAGGCCGATTCGTTGCTGGCGAGAAAGACGACAAGTTCGGCGACTTCCTCAGCCGTGCCCAACCGGCCCATCGGCTGGCGAGCAATGAAGGCGGCACGTGCGGCATCATAGTCGCCGGTGGCGCGCATGCGGTCCTGCAGCGACGGGCTCTCTACCGTGCCCGGGCAGATGGCGTTGGCGCGGATGCCTTGGCCGATATAATCGAGCGCGACCGATTTCGTCATGCCGATCACGGCCGCCTTGGTCGTTCCGTAGATAAAACGGTTTGGGGCTGCGATGACAGTGGAGGCGACCGACGCCATGTTGATGATGGACGCACCGCCATTGTCGATCATGCCCGGCAGAAACGCCCGGATCAGCCGGTACATCGCCCGCACATTGAGATTGACGGAGAAATCGAAGGCATCTTCGTCGCAATCCAGGATTGAGCCGTTGTGAACATAGCCGGCGCAATTGAAGAGGATATCGGGCGCAGCAATGCCTGCTGCAAACTCCGTGATCGCCCTCGGGTTCAGCACGTCGAGCGCCTTCGTCTTGACGCCGTGCAGTTCTTCGAGCGACTGCAATTTCGATGCATCGATATCGGTTGCGATCGTCGTTGCGCCTTCGCGCGAAAAGGCCAGAACGGCCGCACGGCCCATGCCTTGGCCAGCGGCCGTAACGACCGCTGTCTTTCCTTCAAGCCTGCCTGTCATTTCTGGATATCCTTGGTTTCCTGATTGGCCGCGCTCAGCAAGCCCGGTTCGATATCGACGCGATCGGCTGTCAGCGACAGCCCGACACGCTGCGCGGCGCCTGCCAGATGCAGATGCATGGCTCTCTGTGCTGCGTCGGGATCACCCGCCTCGATGGCGTCGAGAATCTGCTGGTGCTCGCCAAGCGTAATACTGGCGAGGTCGTCGGAGCGCCGCTGGTTGCCGGAGGCGAGAATGCTTTCGCGTACCCGTTCCGAAGCAAACATCAGAAACGGTACCATGTAAGTGTTCTGCGTCGCAGCAGCGACTGTCTTATGGAACTCCAGATCGGTCTTCAGCCAGGTCACGCTCCCGTAGGGTGCTGCAGCCATCGTCGCCAGCGCCTCGCGCATGGCAGCAAGATCCGCCTCCGTGCGGCGCTGTGCAGCCAATGCGGCAACCTGCACCTCCAGAATGCCGCGAATTTCAAAGAGATTCCGGAAGGCGTCGGCCTGCTGCAGGGAATCGTGATCGATGGTCAGGACAGTGGAATTCGGCACGTCGGCAACGAATGCGCCCCTGCCCTGCTGCGACCAGATCCGCCCTTCCGACCGCAACCGCGCGATCGCCTCGCGCACCACGTTCCGGCTGACGCCGAAGGTCTGCGCCAGCGCCTGTTCGGTCGGCAACTGGTCACCTGGCTTCAGCCGTCCCTGGGCGATCTCGCGGGAGATGGAACTGGCGACGAGCGTCGAGAGATGCGGCCCGCGATTGACCTTGTCGAGTTTCAGCATCACCGCTCACCTGTTTCCTGAACTGAAGCGCGCGGCGGAAAAATTCGCCCCGGACTCATGATTCCCCCTGGATCCAGGGCATCTTTGATCCTGCCGGCAAGATCAAGCGAAACATCGTCGATGCGCTTCAGAAAAGCCTCCTGCTTGACCTTGCCGATGCCGTGCTCGGCGCTCAGCGAGCCGCCGTAGCGATCGACGACATCGAAAATCACCTCTTCGGTTTCATGAAAGAGCACGTCGATCGCCCGCCCACCCATGCCGACCGGAGGCACGACGTTGAGATGGATATTGCCGTCGCCGACGTGGCCATAGGTTACTGGCAATGCATCCGGATGGCTCTTCGCCAGAGCCTGCAGCGCATCCTCGACAAAGCCGGCAAGCATCGAGATAGGCACGGACACGTCTGTCCGCAGATAGCGGCCGCCACGCCCCTGCGCTTCGACCATCAGCTCCCGCAAAAGCCAGAGCTGATCGCCCTGCGTGCGGCTGGAAGCAACCACCCCGTCAACGATGAGATCGTCGGCACTGATCAGGAAGTCCTGCAGGATGGCGTGCAGATCCACGCGGCCGCCGGCGGAGGCCTCGATCAGCACATAGACAGGACACACTTCGGACAGCGGATCACGCAGACCGGCACGCGCCCCGAGCGCGATGTCGATACCGCCGCGCAGGATGAGTTCGAAAGCCGTCAAAAGGTCGCTGCATTCGCGCCGTGCGCGGGCATAGAGCGCCATCGCGTCATCGACCGAGCGAAGTCCCACCAGCGCCGTTTCCACCTGCGTCGGTTTCGGAAAAAGCTTCAGCGACACGGCCGTCACGACACCCAGGGTGCCCTCGCTGCCGATGAACAGCTGCTTCAGGTCGTAACCGCGATTATCCTTGCGCAGAAGCTTCAGGCCGTTCCAGACCCGCCCGTCGGCTAGAACCACTTCGAGCCCGAGCACGAGATCGCGCGTCATGCCGTAGCGTAGCACATTGAACCCGCCGGCATTGGTGGCGACGTTGCCGCCGACACGGCAGCTGCCTTGCGCGCCGAATGTGATCGGCAGGATGCAATCTTCGGTTTCCGCATGGCGCTTGGCCTCCTCGAGAATGCAGCCGGCTTCGACCACCATGGCAAAATCGATAGCGCTGATGGAGCGAAGCTTGTTCAGCCTTTCCAGCGATATGACGACTTCGCCGCCACCGGGGGCAGCGACTGCTGCGCCGACGAGGCCCGTCAGGCCGCCCTGCGGCACGACGGGAATACTGTTGGCGCTGCAACAGCGCATCAACAGCGAGACCTCATCGACGGAGCGGGGCCGCACGACCGCAAGCGGCATGCCGAAATGATCGCCGGACCAGTCGCGCGTGTAGCGTTCGATATCGTCCTTGGCACTCAGTAGAATGCCATATGGGAGCGCAGCCTTGAGCGTCGCCAGCAACTTTTCGCGCGGTACGGTAACGGCGTCCATCAAGCGGCCTCCACATCGGGTCGAAAACAACTGGACAATGACGCCAGTTGCATGGTTATCATACAACACTGATAATGAACATCAAGGGCAATGCGCGCTTGCGCACAGCTCAGATGCCGGAAATCAGAATGAAAACCATATCTTATTGGAGGAAGAAGACGATGAGCGCTCCGAGCGGCTTTCGCATGATGCACACGATGATCCGGGTTTTCGACCTGGACGTCTCGATCAAATTCTACACCGAGCTTCTCGGCATGACGCTTCTGCGCCGGGACGACTATCCGGGTGGAAAGTTCACCAATGCCTTCGTCGGCTATGGTCCGGAGGAAACCGACACGGTGGTCGAGCTGACCTATAACTGGGGTCGCGAGGAAGGTTATGATCTCGGTACCGGCTTTGGCCATCTGGCGCTGGGCGTTCAGGACATCTATGCCGTCTGCGCCGAACTGGAGAAGCAGGGTGCCCGCATACCGCGCCCGCCCGGCCCGATGCTGCACGGCACGACGCATATCGCCTTTATCGAAGACCCAGACGGCTACAAGATCGAGCTGATCGGTCTCGACACGATGTAACGGCCGAAAGCTTCGGGACCCGCGCCTCGCAGCGCGGGTCCTTTCTCGGCCTTCGCATGCTTTCCTGGGAGGAAATGCCGTTCTCATTTGATGACCGGAATCTTGCTGCGGTCGATGGTGATGGCCACTGCGATGATGAGGACGGCGCCGAAGACCACGTTCTCCGCGAAAATATTGACGCCGATGAAGGTCATGCCGATGCGCACGATCGAGATGATCAGAGCGCCGACTGCCGTGCGCGCAACACCGCCGAGACCGCCGGTAATGGCCGTACCGCCGACGATGACGGCAGCGATCGCCGGGAGCAGCAGCTGGTTGGCAAGGCTCGGCGAGCCGCTTGAAAGCCTCGCCGCCAGAATGACGCCGGCAATCGCCGCCAGTGTGCCGGAAATGGCAAAGGCAATGATCTTTGTGCGATCCACATTGACACCTGCGGCGAGCGCCGCAGGTTCGCCTGCGCCGACCGCCAGACTATAGCGGCCGAAGCGCGTGTAGCGCAGCACCATGAAGCTGATGATGCCGACGATGGCCGCGAGGATGGCGACGACCGGTACACCGGCAACGCTGCCGTTGATCCATGTGGTGCTGAGACGCCCGCCCTCCTCGATGGTGATGGCGCGGCCCTGCGCGAACCAGAGCGCCATGCCGGCAACGACGCCGCCGGTCGCAAGGGTTGCAACGAAGGACGGTACGCGCAGACGAACATGAACGATGCCGCTGAGGATGCCGAAGATCAGCCCCGCCCCGATCGCCACCGGAAAGGCCAGCGCGCCGATCGAGGGCAACAGTTGCGCAAGGATGACGCTTGCCAGCGACGCCACGGCTTGGATCGAGAGGTCGATGCCGCCGATCAGAATGACGAAGGTGACGCCGGTTGCGAGAATGAAAAGCACGGCGGTATTGCCAAGCAGAAGCCCCAGCGTCTCGCCCGTCAGGAAGCCCGGCGAGCCGATCTCCACGATGATGACCAGAAGTACCAGGAGTGCCGGAGGAATCGCGCCCTGAACCCAGCCTGCCGAGAAAATATCGGATGGTTTCTTCATGGCCGCTTCCTCACACCATTTCCCGGACAAGATCGACCTGGTCCGGCTTGTTGCCGGCCGCAGCATCGAAACGCGCCGTCACTTCGCCATCCTTCATCACGAGTACCCGGTGGGAAAGCCCGATGGTTTCCTCCAGCGTGTCGGACAGAAGCAGGATGGCTATGCCTTGCGCGGACAGATCGCGGACGAGTTCGTAGACTTCTTCCTTGGCACCGACATCCAGGCCGCGCGTCGGATGATCGAGGATCAGCACACGGGAGCCTGCCGTCATCCAGCGAGCGAGAACCACCTTCTGCTGATTGCCGCCTGAGAGTTTCCGACAAGCAATGTCCGGGCCTGGGGCCTTGATGTGCAGCTTGCGGATCCAGTCGGTGGCCAGCTTTCGTTCCAGCCCATAATCGATCCTGCCGTTTTTCATGACGCTGGAAAGATCAGCAAGCGTGATGTTTTCGGCGATCGACAGGAACATCACCAGCCCCTCGACCCTGCGTTCGCGCGGCACATAGCCGATGCTTTTGCGCACGGCCTGCTCCGGCGAGGTGAACCGCACGGCCTCGCCGCGGATTTTCAGGGACCCCTCCGTCTGCGGCAGGAAGCCGCCGAGCGTGCGGGTAATCTCCTCGCGACCCGAGCCGACGACGCCGGCAATACCGACGATCTCGCCGGCATGGATCTTGAAATCAATCCCGTGGAAGGCGCCCTTGACCCCCAGGCCGTTGGCTTCGAGGATGACCTCCGGTCCCGGCGCCATCTGGCGCGGCTCCTTGTAATACTCCGTGTGCAGACCACGGCCGACCATGATCTCGTGCAACTCCGGTCCCGTCACCTGGCTTGCCTGATGCTCGGCGACGACCTCGCCGTCCTTCATCGTATAGACCCGGTCGGAGATACGCAGAACTTCGTCGAGGCGATGCGAGACGAAAACGAAACTGGCACGCTTCTTCAGGGAGCGGATGCGCTCGAACAGCACGTCGATATCGGACGATGTCAGAACCGACGTCGGCTCGTCGAGCAGAATGACCAGCGGGCGCGAAACGCTTTCCTCCAGCGTCAGCGCCTTTGCGAGTTCCACCATCTGGCGGGCAGCAAAGGAGAGTTCGGAGGTGCGGGTCGTCACGTCGATATCGACACCGATCTTGCCGAGCTGGCGCCGCGCGGCGTCCCGCATGGCTTTCCAGTTGACGATGCCGAGCCATGTGAACTGATGCTCTTGGCCGAGATAAATATTCTCGGCGACTGACATGTTGAGAAGCAGGGACTGCTCCTGAAACACCATGCCGATGCCATGGACCGCGGCATCACGCGTGCTGCGCAGACGCAGTCGCTCGCCATCGAGCGTCATCGCGCCGGAGTCCGGCTGCAGCGTACCTGCCAGCGTGCGCATCAGCGTCGATTTGCCCGCGCCGTTTTCTCCGATCAGGCCGATCACTTCGTTGGGCCGGATTTCCAACGAGACATTCTTCAGCGCCTTGACGCCCAGGAAGGATTTGGAGATTCCGTTGACTGACAGCATGGCCGTTCACTTCACGATCTTAAGACGGAGACGATCGAGCGATAGCGCGACAGCGGCAATGATCATCAGACCTTGTACGGTTTGCTGCACGTAGGGCGATATCCCCAGCAGCACCATGCCATTGGCAAGCACGGTGACAATCAGCACACCGACCAGCGTATTGAGTACGCCGCCCTCCCCGCCGGTCAGCGCAGTCCCGCCGACGACGACGGCTGTGACCGCTGCAAACAGGCGTCCGTCGGCGATGACTGCATTTGATTGCCCAAGCTGCGCTGCAGCGAGAACGCCGGCAACGCCGAAGAAGAAACCTGCGACACCAAAAGCGGTGATGCGGACACGCTTGAGGTTGACGCCGGAAAGCTCGGCCACGTCTTCGCCACCACCAACTGCGAGGATGTGGCGACCGAGACGCGTATGATATTGTATGACGATGGCCAGCAGAAACGCTGCGGCGGCAACCCAGACGGCAAGGGGTAGACCGAGGAAGCGCTCAAGCGCCAAAGAGCGAATGGAATTATCCATCAGCCGAACGGCGGAGCCACCCAGCATGAAAACCGAAATGCCAAGGCCGATGAACCAGATGCCAAGCGTTGCCATGAATGAGGGGATACGCAGCACCGTCTGGATGACGCCATTCAAGAGGCCCATAGTGGTGCTGGCGGCAATCGCCGCGACAACGGCGAGCCAACCATAGTCATTGCCGTTCGCATCGTTGGTAGCGAGCAGCACCAGCACCATGGCTGCAATGGAAAGCGCGCCTTCCACCGACAGGTCGATGCTGCCCATCAGGATGATGAAGGTCATGCCCATCGCGAGCGTCAAGGGTACCGCGGCCGAATTGGCGACGCGCACAAGATTGCGCAGTTCGATGAAATTCGGGTTTGCAATGGTGATCAGGATACACAGGACGACAAGCCCTATCAGCGGTGCGAACGTGCGCAGGCGGCGCGTACCCTTGCCACGAAAAAACCGCGCAAAAACAGCATCCATGGCTGATGTCCGCTCCAGGCTGGTGACGGGCTTCATGGTCTCAGAATTGATCGACAAAAGATATACTCCGCGTTCAGGCTGGAATAGCCGACAGCGGAACGGCATCCGCTGCCGGCGATAGAACGCGGCCTTGCCGCGCCTGGCACCAGAGGTGTTTACGTCCTGATCTGACCGGTCACGCGACCCCACAGATCGTTCCAGTCCATGGTCGGTTGGGATTCAACATTGGTCTTGTAGTATTCCTCGACGTTGTCCTTGGTGATCGAAACCACCTTGCCATAGAACTCGCGATGTTCTGGAGGTTCGGAAGTCGGGTCGAACTTCTTCATCAGCGCATTATAGCCGATGGCGAGCCCCATGCCGCCCTGCCAGAACGGATCAGACGTGATCGTGCAGGCGAATTCGCCGGTACGAACCGCATCCACCGCGGTCTTGATGCCATCGATGCCCACGACCGGAACCTTGCCGGCAAGTCCTTCGGCGCGGAGCGCTTCGAGCGCGCCGGTGCCCATATCATCATTGGCCGCCCACACACCCTTGATTTCGTCGCCAAAGCGGGTGAGCAGGTTACTCGTGAGGTCGAATGCTTCCGTCGATTTCCAGTTTGCGACCTGGAAGTCGAGCAGCTTGATATTGGGATTTGCGGCAAGTGCTGCATCAAGGCCCTTCTTGCGCTCGATGGCGGCCGTCGTCGAGATCAGGCCGCCAAGCGCGATAATGCCACCCGAACCGCCGATCGTCTTGAACAGGGTTTCGGCGATGGCCTGGCCACTCGCAATGCCGTCGAATTCGATATGCGATACGTAGTTCGGATTGAAGTCCTTCGGATGCAGATCCGCTGGCTTGTTCCACTGTGTGACGACATACGCGCCAGCCGCCTTGCAGGCCTCGACGATCGGGCGTGCATCCGGCGTATCGTTCGGGTCCGAGTTCAGGACCATGTTACCGCCGGTCTTAGCCAGCATCGCCTTGATATCGGCGATGCCCTTTTCACTGTTGCCTTCCGAAACGAGCGTCACATGCTCCAGCCCCACCGACTTGGCATAGGCTTCTGCGCCGGACTTCCAGACGGCGTGATAGGGATTGGAAAGTGACCGGATCGAAGTCACCAGCGTCGGGGCGCCCTGTGCGAACAGCCTCTTCGGCATTGCCGAAACAGCAAGACCGGTCGCTGCGCCGATCATCAGCGTTCGGCGATTGATCTCGCCAAAATTCATCAAAATTTTTCCGTCTTTCATTCTCAATCCTCCCGTTGAAATTCTCAAAATGCGGTTCAGCAGCTTTGTGCGGATGTCGGAACTGACCAGAAAGCTTGTCGCACCCTCCTGAATTTGTACGACAACCCTTCAACACGATAACCATACCCTTTCTCTTGACGCCACACAAGGGACTTGAGATGGTGCGTGCCGAAGAGATGCAAAGCCGCTGAAAAAACCGGCAGAAAATCTCAAGCGGAGGACTGAAATGCCTGACTATATCATCGTCGGCGGCGGCTCTGCGGGATGTGTTCTCGCGGCGCGATTGACTGAAGATCCTGCCGTCACCGCCACTCTGCTCGAAGCGGGACCGCGCGATACAAATTTTTATATCCACCTGCCGGTCGGGTTCTTCAAGATGACCGCAGGGCCGCTGATCTGGGGTTACGAGACAGCCCCCGGCGGTGCCATTGGCGGGCGCAGGATGGTTTATCCGCAGGCTCGCGTGCTTGGTGGCGGCAGTTCCATCAATGCGCAGGTATTCACCCGCGGCTGCCCCGAAGATTACGACATCTGGGCCGATGAGGAGGGCTGCGACGGCTGGTCCTACAGGGATGTGCTGCCCTATTTTCGCCGCTCGGAAGGCAACGACTCCCTCGGCGGCCCGCATCACGGTACCGAAGGCCCACTCGGCGTTACCTCGACAACACCGCATCCGCTGACCCGTGTTTTCGTGCGCGCGGCGCAGGAAGCGGGGCTTCCCTATAATGGCGATTTCAACGGCGGCAACCAGCAGGGCACAGGCTTTTACCAGGCAACGACGAAAAACGGCAAGCGCAGCAGCACGGCCACCGGCTACCTGAAACCAGCGCTCGGACGTAAAAACCTGACACTGCGCACCGATATCATGGTCAATCGCATCGTCATCGAGAACGGCCGGGCGGTGGGCGTTGAAATCGTCGAGAACGGAAGGCCCGTCACCATGCGGGCGGAGCGCGAAGTGATCGTCACCTCCGGCGCGATCGGCTCGCCGAAACTGCTGATGCTGTCGGGCATCGGTCCAGCCGAACATCTGCGGTCCGTCGGTATCGACACGCGGCACGATTTGACCGCGGTCGGCCAGAACCTGCAGGACCATATGGATGTCGACGTTCTTGCCGAACTCTCCGGGTCCTACGGTATCGATCGCTACAAGAGGTTGCATTGGCAGGCGATGGCGGGGCTGGAATATATGCTGTTCGGCAAAGGACCAGTCGCGTCCAATATCGTCGAGGCCGGCGCCTTCTGGTGGGGCGACAAGACGGAAAAGACACCCGATATTCAGTTTCATTTTCTGCCTGGCGCCGGCGTCGAGGAAGGGATCGGTTCGGTGCCCGGCGGCAACGGCTGTACGCTCAATTCCTATCCCGTGCGCCCGCGCTCGCGCGGCAGCGTGACGCTGCAGAGCGCAAATGCCTCCGATGCCCCGATCATCGACCCGAACCCCTATGCCGAGCCCTACGATCTCGAACGCGCCGCCGATGGCATCCTCATCAGCCGGGATATCCTGGCCCAGGCCGCCTTCAAACCCTTTATAAAGCGCGAACATCTTCCCGGCGCGCGGGTTCGCACCCGCCAGCAGGCTATGGCCTTTGCCCGCGAGCATGGCCGCTCGGCCTACCATCCCGTCGGTACCTGCCGCATGGGCGCGGCCGATAATGCCGATGCCGTGGTCGACCCGCACTTGCGCGTGCGTGGCATCGAGGGGCTTCGCGTCTGCGACAGCTCCGTCATGCCGCGCCTGATCTCCTCCAACACGAATGCGGCAACGGTCATGATCGCCGAAAAGGCGGCCGATCTCATTCGCACCGGAAACTGAACCAGGAACGAGATTTCCATGCAAGCTTCGATTCAAGCTTCTTCCTGCGCTGACAAGCCCCCAATATCCCACGAGTTTCCGCGAGATTTCCTACGCCATGGGGAATTCCGCTTGGATCACCCAAATGAACTCTTTGAAAATCCTACGCCAGCAAAGTTCTTTGGCATATGCTCAGCGAAATTGGCGTCGGGGACCGAACGCCGCTTGCCCAAATCTCGGGTTGGAATTTAGACATCGCGACGGAGTTCGCCGTCATGGATACGGCAGATGTAAAAAACAGAGTGCGGCGAGGCAGCGGTCGTCCGACGCTTGCAGATGTCGCGAGCCGGGCCGGCGTTGGCACGATTACCGTTTCGCGGGCATTGCGCCATCCGGAACGCGTGTCCGCGGAACTGCGGGCGCGCATCTCGACAGCGGTCAACGACCTCGGCTACGTGCTGAACCCTAATGCAAGTGCGCTTGCCTCCGCACGCGCCGCCGTCATCGGCGTTTTGGTGCCTTCGCTGACAAACAATGTCTTTGCGGAGGTTTTGCGCGGTATTCACGACGGACTGGTCGACAGTCGCCTGCAGATCCAGTTCGCCAATACCCACTACTCCGATGTCGAGGAAGAGCGTCTCCTGCGCGTTTTCCTCAGCCAGTATCCTTCGGCACTGATCGTCTCGGGCATCGACCAACCTCCCGCAACTCGCAGCTTGTTGGAAAATGCCGGATGTCCGGTTGTGCAGATCATGGAGATCGGGCCCGAGCCGGTCGATATGATGATTGGCTTTTCCCATTTCGAAGGCGGCAAAGCCGTGGCTCGGCATCTCATCGAGACGGGCTGCCGGCGGATCGGCTTTCTCGGCGCACGCATGGACCCTCGCTCGCACCGCCGTCTGGCCGGTTATCGGGCCGTGATGGAGGACGCCGGCTGCTTCGATGACGCGCTCGTGACGACGACGACCATGCCATCCAGTGTGTCGATGGGCGGCGAACTCTTTCGGCAGGCCTTCAGCAAGACCCCCGACCTCGATGCCCTCGTCTGCAACAATGACGACCTCGCCATGGGTGTTCTCTTTGCCTGTCATCGGGCGGGTCTTTCTATCCCCGAGCGCATTCGTCTCGCCGGCTTCAACGACCTTGAGATGATGCGCGTTGCATTCCCTTCCATCACGAGTGTCAGAACGCCGCGCTATGAAATCGGGCGACAGGCCATTGCCATGGTTCAGGCCGCCTTGGCCGGAGAAAAACCGCCCGAGACGGTTGTTGATCTCGGCTTCGAACTGAAGATTCGCGAAAGTACAACGCAGATGAATCCGCGCAATTCCTAAAACAGCGATCCAGTATATCGTTCCTTTACAATCGGCATTGGTAGCGCTACCATCCATTACATGACGCTGAGGGAGGAGCCCGTCTGACGTCATCTGACTTGCGTATCGACGTGCATTGCCGGAACGGCAACCGAGTGCGCATCTGCAAGCGGCAGTCGATTTTTCCGAACACTCATTTCGATGCCCAGTCCAGCAATGGCAACAAATGGGAGGAATCGATGTTCAAGACATTTGTCGGCGGCATTCTAGCCGCCGCTGCGTTGACGCTTTCGTACACCACTGCCCTCGCCGATCCGGAAATTGTCAGCGGCCCAGCGGCCGAGGCAGACTGTTTCGCCCCATGGTCAGCAGACACGAAGTTCTTCAAATTCCCCAAAAAGGATGGCCCCTTCCGGATCGCGCTTGCCAACGGCTACATCGCCAATACCTGGCGTATCCAGATGATCCAGACGGCGAAGGCCTATGCGGCGCAGCCGGATGTTGCTGCCAAGCTCAAGGAATTCAAGGTCGTCTCGACCGGCGAGGATGTGCCGGCGCAGATCTCCGCGATCAACAACTTCATCGATTCCGGTTATGACGCGATCGTCGTCAACGCCCAGAACCCGACGGCCTTCGGGCCCGTGATCAAGCGAGCCAAGGAAGCCGGCGTCATTCTGGTCGCGTTCGACAACATTCTCGACACGCAGGACGCGATAAACGTCAACGTCGACCAGAAGGGCCTCGGCGTGCTGTGGGCAAACTGGCTGGCGAAGCATCTGCCGGAAGGCGGCAAGGTCCTGGAAGTCCGCGGTGTTGCCGGCACGTCCGTCGACACCGACCGACACAACGGCATCCACGAAACGTTCGCGGCAACCGGCAAGAAATGGGAAGTTGTGGAAGTGATCGGCAAATGGGATGATCCGACGGCCCAGAAGGCCACGGCGGACGCCATTGCCGTACACAAGAAATTCGACGGCATCACCGCACAGGGTGGCGATACCGGCGTTGTCCAGGCCATGATCGACGCCGGCCACGCCTTCGTGCCCTTCGGTGGCGAGACTGAGAACGGGTTCCGCAAATTCTGTGCAAAGCATGCCGGAGAGGGTCTGAAATGCTCTTCCGCCGGCACTGGACCTGCGCAGGTCGCGGTTGCCGTCAAGACGGCCATCGCCGCGCTCGAAGGACAGGTCGTTCCGCAATCGGTCAAGCTGCCGCTCGCCATCGTCGAAGACCCCAACTTCAAGGAGGGAGCGGACTTCTATCCTGACCAGTCCGACAATTTCTTCGTCGGCAACGCATTCCCGACCTGCGGCATAAATTTTACCGCCCAGGAGATCATGGGCCAGACACAGGAAAACCAGTGACATCGGGAGACGCGGTTTGATCAAAACGGCGTGCCGCACTTTTGCGGCATGCCGACGTAAGTGGCCCCGAGGACCTCATGACCACAGCTGAAAAACCGGCGGCAGGCCCGCTTTTCCAGATGGACGGCATATCGAAGCGCTACGGAGGTGTTCGTGCCCTTGATCAGGCCGAACTGACGGTGGAAGCCGGCCAAATCCATGCAATTCTCGGTGAAAACGGCGCTGGCAAGTCGACGCTGATAAAAATCATGGCCGGCGTCGTTGCCCCCGACGAGGGCCGCATGTTGCTCGACGGAAAACCTGTCGCCTTCCGCTCGCCGGCGGAGGCTTCCGCAGCCGGGGTCACCTGCGTCTTCCAGGAGCTTTCACTCATTCCGGACCTCAGCGTCGCCGACAATATCTGCATCTCCAATCCGCCTCGTCGCTTCGGCCTGATAGATCGCAAGGCCCAGCGCGTGATCGCGCGGGAAGCGCTTTCGCGCGCGGGCGCCGACGACATTCATCCGCGCGCGCTGGTCAAGGACCTGCCCCTTTCCCGCAGGCAACTGGTGGAGATCGCCAAGGCGCTCGCCTGGAAGCCGCGCATCCTCATCCTCGACGAGGGCACCTCGGCTCTGACGGCGGCGGATGTGGCCAAGGTCTTTGCAGTCCTGAAGCGACTGCGCGCGGAAGGCCTTGCCCTGCTCTACATTTCCCATCGCATGCACGAGATTGCAGAACTCGCCGATCGGTGCACCGTCTTCCGCAACGGCCGAAACATCATGAGCTTCAATGCCGGCACACGCAGCGACAGTGAGATCGTCGAGATGATGATCGGGCGCGAATACAGCAATGTCTTTCCGGAGAAGCCCCCGCGCGCCGCCGGTCCGGATAAGCCCGCGCTCGATTGCCGCAAGTTCGGCTGGACGGACGTCCTGCACGACATCTCGTTCGGCATCGGCAAGGGTGAAGTCGTGGGACTTGGTGGCCTGGACGGTCAGGGACAAAGAGAATTGCTGCTCGCCCTGTTCGGCGTGTTGCGCGGCACAACGGGTGACATACGCGTCGACGAAAGGCTGGTGACCCTCTCCAGTCCTTCTGCCGCGAGCGCAGACGATGTCGGCATGGCGCTCATCCCCGAAGACCGCAAGACCGAAGGCCTGATGCTGCCCATGACGGTGCGGGAGAACCTCTCCTTTTCCGTGCTAGACCGGATTTCGAAGGCCGGCGTCATAGACCGTCAGGAAGAGGATCGGCTCATCAATGAAATGGTGCAGCTTCTCGGCATCAAGACGGCCGGCCTCGATATTCCGGTCGGTGCGCTCTCGGGCGGCAACCAGCAGAAGGTGGTCATCGCCAAGTGGCTGATGCGCAAACCGGGAATCATTCTGCTCAATGACCCGACACGCGGCATCGACGTCGGCACGAAACATGAAATCTATCTGCTGCTGCGCCGCCTCGCCGAGGCTGGCGCGGCGATCCTTTTCTATTCGACAGACTATGACGAGTTGATCGGCTGCTGCGACCGCGTGCTGGTGCTTTACAACGGCAGCATCGTCAAGGAACTGCAAGGCGACGGCATCACCCAGCACGCATTGATCGCAAGCGCGCTCAATATCGGCGACGATAACATTGTGGGGACGGCAACATGAACGAATGGCGCTATCGCCTAGAGGAGCAGCGTGGCACGCTGATGGCGATCGCCATCTTCTTGGTCATGTTTACCATCTATGTATCCAACCATCCCGCCGGGCTTACTGCCAACGTCGTGCAGACGGCTGCCAACAAGGGTGTGCTGCTTGCCTTCGTCGCCATGGCCCAGACGCTGGTGGTGATCACGGCGGGCATCGATCTTTCGATCGGCATGATTTTCATCCTGACCAATGTGCTGGCCTCCTGGCTGGTGCTCGGAACGCCCGCGGAAACGGCTTTCGGGGTCGTTGCGGTTCTTGTCACCGGTCTGGCATGCGGAGCCTTGAACGGCCTGATCGTCATCTACGGCAGACTGCAGCCGATCGTCGCCACGATCGCGACCGGCGCGGTGTTCTTCGGCATAGCGCTGCTTCTTCGGCCCTTTCCCGGCGGCTCCGTCAACGAGGACCTGGCCGACATGATGACGGGCAGGATACTCGGCGTCGTGCCATCGAGTCTCGTTGCGCTGACCGTTGTCGTCCTGCTGATATGGATTCCGTTCAGACGATCCGTTATCGGCCGTGCAGCCTACGCTTCCGGATCGTCTGAGGCCGCGGCCTACATGTCTGGCGTCCCCATTCGCAGGGCAAAATTCATCGCCTATGTCCTCGCCGGACTGCTCGCCTCGATCGGGGGACTATTCCTCACGTTTTTCACCTACACTGGCGAAGCGGCTCTTGCGAGCGGCAACGCCTACACCCTCTTCTCAATCGCCTCGGTGGTGCTGGGCGGGGTCTCGCTTTTCGGCGGCAGGGGTAGCGCGATCGGCGCGATCTTCGGAGCACTTGCTTTCCGGACGATCGGCGATCTTCTGTTCGTCTTCGACTTCGACCCCCTCTGGCAGCCGCTGTTCCAGGGGATCGTCCTGCTCGTTGCCGTCAGCCTTGGTGCTTTCGCCCTCTTTCGCGTTCGCAATCGCCTGGAGTGGTTCGGGTGAGCGATTTAACGCGAGAACAATCCGTGAGCCCTTTTCCGAAACTCGTCCGGCGGCTGGATCCGGCAATAACGACGGCATTTGGCTGTATCATTCTGCTGCTCTTTGTAGGCAGCCTGTATTCTAGCAGCTTCCTGTCGCCGGAATATCTGCTGCAGCAACTGAAGGTCGCATCGTTTCTCGGCGTCATCGCCACCGGCATGATGATCGTCATCCTGCTCGGCCAGATCGACCTTTCTGTTCCCTGGTCGGTGGCCGTGGGTGGGATGATGGCCTGTGCGGCCGCGGCCTACGGTCCAGCCGGCGAAATCCTCGCCATTCCGTTCGGTATTCTTTGCGGCATGGGAATCGGGCTCGTGAACGGGGTCGGTGTCGCCTATCTGCGGATACCGTCGATGATCATCACACTGGCGACGAATGCGGTCGCACAAGGATTGATGGTCGTCTATACGGGCGGCTTCTCGCCTCAGGATTCGGCCACGTCTGCCATGCGATACTTGGCGACTGGCTTCCTTGTTCCCGGAGTTCCGAACGCAGTGCTTATCTGGACCGTTGTCGGGGTTGTCGCAATCTTTGTATTGAAACGCACGACCTTCGGACGCTCCGTCTACGGCATCGGAAACCAGGAGCGCGCCGCGTATCTGTCGGGTGTGAATACACGCCGGATCGTACTGATCGCCTTCATCACGTCTGGCGCCCTGAGCGCCTTTGGCGGCGCGTTGCTTGCGGGCTATGCGTCAAAGGCGGCCCAATCGATGGGAGATGCTTATCTATTGCCCTCGATTGCGGCCGTCGTGCTCGGCGGAACCTCGATCCTCGGCGGCCGTGGGTCGTATCTCGGCACCGTCGCTGGCGCGATCCTGATCACGCTGCTGCAATCGATACTGTCCGTCATGCAGATGCCGGAAGCAGGCCGGCAGATCATCTACGGCGTCGTCATCATCGCCATGCTCCTGCTCTACGGCCGCAGCCCGGCCAACCGCTAGACTAGAACCGCACCTTCGCTGTCAAGGTCGCATTGAACGGCTCGCCGATTTGGTTTCCCAGCGCTGTCGAACCTATTGATGACGTGTAATAGGTCTTGTCGAACAGGTTTTTCAAATTGAGCTGCGCGGTCACCGGCCGCTCAAGTTCGAAAGTGTAGGCAGCAAAGGCATCGACAACCGCATACCCAGGCAGGTCATAGGCGTTGGTGTTGATCCCAGCGCGCTTCCCGACAGCACGTATCCCGCCGCCAACCTTGAGCGTATTGCCATTCGTGCCGACTTCGCCGAAATCATAGGTGATGTAGAGCGATCCGGTATGCCGAGGTACGTTCACCGGTCGCAGGCCAGCATAATCACCGTCCAGCACTTTCGCATCGGTGAAACCATAGCTCGCGATGACATCGATATTGTCGGTGAGCGATCCTGCAAGGTCGACTTCTACGCCTCGAGCGCGCACGAGACCCGCTGTCTTGACCACCGTGACGCCTCCGATATCCTCCGAATAAGCAACATTCTCCTTGTCGGAAGTGTACAACGCCACATTAGCGGTCACTCCCGCTGGCAACTCGAATTTGGCCCCGATCTCATAGGAGACGCCCTCCTCTGGATCGAGATTGCCATAGTAGTTGGCGATCGAGGACTGAGGCCGGAAGGTTTTCGCAGCATTGGCGTAGAGAGAAACGTCCGGCCTCAGCTTGTAGACGATGCCTCCATTTGGAACGAGGGCACCACCATAACTGTCGGTGTTGGTAATGAAAGGGCGGCCCTTTCCGGCCATCAGATCGTAATACTGGTAACGGAGCCCGCCGACGAGAATCCACTGGTCGTCAAGATGCCAGGAGTCCTGGAAATAAACCGATGCTGTAGATAGTTTTTCCGTTTGGTCGCTGTCCACTGCCGACACGGTCGTGCATTTTGAGAGAGTCCCATAAACCGGATTGTAGATGTTGAACCCGGTGGTGTTTCCGCAACGGATCATGTCGGTGCGCAGCGTGTCGCTGTAGTCATATGATGCGCCGATCAAGACATCGTGCTGGAAGCCGCCAATCTCGACGTCGCCGGTCAGATCAGCGCGCAGCGCGTGATTGTAGATCGTGGAATTCTGCGTCGCGTCGGCACGGCGTGTCACATCGCCGGTGACGGGATCATAGGCCATCACGCGCGCCTGATTGTCTGAATAGACGTTTTGGCTGTAGCTGTAGTCGAGAGACAGCTTCCAGTCGTCGGACAGTTGCCGGTCCACGTCGATCTGCACCATGTCGGAATAGCCGTCGGTGATATTGTAGGGTTCGTCGAACCGGATCTTGCGATCCACGTTGACGGGACGCCCCGTGGTCAGATCGAAAATGGTGCCTCGATCGAAGGGAACACTATAGTCCTCGTGCATATAGGAGACGGTTACTTCGGTATCCTCACCCGTCCAGGTGAGCGACGGGTTGATCAACCATCGCTCCGTTTCGCCGAAGTTACGCCAATACTGTGTGTGCTGATAGTCGCCGATCAGCCGGTAGGAGAGATCCGTCCCTTCGATCGGACCCGTGAAGTCGAATCCGCTCCAGCCACCACCAAAGCTGGAAAGGCTGCCATAAACTTCGCCGCCAAATGTATCTTGCGGCCTTTTCGTCACGACATTCACCATACCGCCGGGATCGAGGATGCCATAAAGCGTCGAAGCAGGCCCTTTCAGAACTTCGACCCTGTCTGTCATCGCATTGAAGGACCGTGGCAGGGCAGTCTTCAGGCCATTCGTCAGGATAGAGCCGTCGCGATTGTCGCCGAAGCCCCGGCGGATCACCGAGTCCTGCGTCCCGCCAAGGGTATTGGCCTGGGATATGCCGCTAACGTTTGCCAACGCTTCATCCAGCGTTACGGCGTGCTGGTCCGTCAGAACTTCGGAACTGACAACGTTGACGGCTTGCGGAATATCCAGCAACGGCGTCTCGGTGCGGGTGGCAGTCGATGTCGACACCGGCTGATAGCCCTCCGTCGAGTTCCCCTCGCCCGTAATCGTGATCTTTTCCAAAGTCGTTGCGTCTTCCTTCGTGAGACGCGACGACTTGGGTACGGCCGGCTCTTCCCCATTGGCCTGAAACGGAAAAAAGACTCCTGCCAAGAGGATAAGAGAAAGTGCCTTCCTCTGCTCCAGCCGCTTTACCATCATGTGTAGTCAAAACCCCCGTGTGGAAACGCTCAATTCGCGTGCGGCTGGTTTTATCGAATTCATGAATGTAGTAGTCAAGTTTATGACGCTCCGAAGTATTCCAACCTGAAGTGATCGAACGGGGTTTTTGGGGTTTTCCGGTGTGGAAGGCGCGCTTTGGGCGATATTCGCCGTAGCTAAAAGAGGAATTTTTCACCGGCGAGATGTTGACTACTACAGTCAACAAATACACGCAAAACGTTGGAAACTGAATGATTGCGACATGACGACAAAAGCTCAAGCAACCGGTCTCGTTGAAGCGCGCGACATCGCAGCGACATACGATGGAGCCTTGCAGGTTCTGAAGGATGTTTCTCTGCTCGTTCCTAGAGGAAAGCTGACAGTGTTGGCCGGTCCGAACGGATCGGGAAAGTCCACCTTGCTTTCCATCCTCTCGCGCGTGCTCAAGCCGACTGGGGGAGCTGTCCTGCTCGATGGTCAGGAAATGATGCGGTTGCCAACCCGGGAGATCGCAAAGAAGCTGGGACTTCTGCCCCAGGGGCCAGTCGTCCCGGCGGGGATGACGGTTTACGATCTTGTTTCCCGGGGGCGTTATCCGCATCAGGGTTTTCTTCGGCAATGGACGGGTGCCGACGAAGAGGCGGTCGCCAGAGCGCTCACGGCGACACGGCTTGGAGATCTGACCGATCGTATCGTCGACAGGCTCTCGGGAGGCCAGCGGCAACGCGCTTTCATTGCCATGACGCTTGCACAGGAAACGGCGGCGATCCTTTTCGACGAGCCGACGACGTTCCTCGACCTGCGCTATCAGGTCGAGGTGATGGAGTTGATCGCAAGCCTGAGCCGGGACCACGAGCGAACGGTCGTGGCCGTGCTGCATGATCTCAATGCCGCCCTGCAATATGCGGACCGGCTGGTCTTTTTGAAAGACGGCCAAATCCATACTGTCGTGGAGGATCCGCACGCCTGCAGCGCCGACCTGATCGGCGCTGTCTTCGATACTGAGGTCAGCCGTCTTGTCCACCCACAGACCGGAAGGCCGGCCTTTCTTCCATCCCGCACGGGCCGAGGCACTCTGTCGTGAGATCCCGCTACCGCATACGGCATCATTCCTTTCTCGCTGGTTGGTTTTGGCTCACGCCGACATTGGCCGCAACGCTCCTGCTTGCGATCCTGCATCTGTCGACGGGAGCCCGGCCGGTACCGTTTTCCGTTCTCGTCGAGGCCGCGACGGTTTTCGATCCGGGCTCGTTCGATCAGCAGGTACTCCTGAACCTGCGCCTGCCCCGTCTGGTCGCGGCACTTATCTGCGGCGCCTCGTCCGCGATGGCGGGCCTGCTGCTGCAGTCACTGTTGCGGAACCCGCTGGGAGAACCACATATTCTGGGCCTGAACGCGGGCGCAAGCCTTGCGGTGGTCGCCAGTGCAGCGCTGCCTGCCGCCCTGCAGCCGCAAGGCCTTGCCCGCTCCCTCCTGGCGGCGAGCGGAGGCGGCGCGCTGTTTCTCATCGTGCTCACCATTGCCTCGGCCGGGCGCGTCGGCTTGACGATGACCAAGCTGATCTTCTGCGGAATAGCGCTGTCGGCCCTGGCGTCGGCCTTCGTTTCGGCCATCCTGATTCTCGACCAGGACACCCTGGAACAGGTACGCCTCTGGCTGGTGGGGGACCTCGCCGGGGTTTCGCAGCCTGACGTCGTTTCCGCCTTTCCAATGGTGGCGGCGGCCATGCTGGCCGCAGCAATGATCACTCCGCGCCTCGATGCCATGGCGCTGGGCGACGCCTCCGCGACAGGGCTCGGGGTGCCGGTCCGCTCCACGCGGTTCATCGGACTCTGCGCTGCCGCTGCCCTTTCGGGCGCCGCTGTTACTGTCGCCGGACCGATCGCGTTCATCGGGTTGATCGTGCCGGCGATCGCCCGAAAGCTTGCAGGCGGACCGCACCTCGTTGCCCTTGCACTTGCCGCAACTCTCGGTGCGGCGCTTCTCGTGGCGGCCGACATCGCGGCGCGGAACCTGTTGCCCTCGCATGAAATCGCGACCGGCATCACGACCGCCCTTGTCGGCGCCCCCGTCTTCCTCCTTCTCGTGGCAAGGACGATCAAGTGAGCGGGCGGGACGGCTTTCACGCCTACAGGCGAATCGTCCTCGGTCCCCTTGCCATGAAGGTCCACCGGCAAAGATTGACGATAGCCGTGGTTCTTTTCGCATCGCTCACCCTCGCGAGCCTGGTCGCGCTGGCCACCGGAAGCGGGCGGGCGGGCCTGACAGAACTTCTCGTCTTTGTCGCAAGTGGAGACGGTGCGGCCACCCGAGGACTATCCGTTGTCGGAGATCTCCGGCTGCCGCGCGTTGTTATGGCGCTCGCCTGCGGTGCGATGCTCGGTCTTTCAGGTGCCTCTCTTCAAACACTGACCCGCAACGGACTGGCCGATCCCGGGCTGCTTGGCGTCAGGGAAGGAGCCAGTCTCGCGGTAATCTCCCTCATGCTCGCATTCCCGAATGCGCCACTTCTGAGCCGACCCTTCGTAGGCATGGTCGGTGGTCTGTGCGTGGCCTTCGCCGCAATTGCGATCGCCCGAACTCTGTCCGGCCTGCGCTTCATTCTCATCGGCATCGGTCTTTCCTGGTTTCTCTCGGCGGTACTCGCGCTGATCCTGGCGGCGGCGGACATCGACAGAGTGCAGGCTGCCATGGTCTGGATGGCCGGCAGCCTGGCCGGCGTGCAGAGCGGAATGCTCCCGGTCGCCCTCGTAAGCCTGTTCATCGGAGGAAGTCTTCTGATTGTGACCGCGCGTGCCGCCGACGTGAGCCTGCTGGGTGAGGCAACTGCCATTAGTCTTGGCGTCCGGATCGGATTGCTGCGTATTGCAACGATCGCCGCCCCCGTCTTGCTCACTGCGACGGCGGTTTCCTGCGCCGGCAGCTTAGGGTTTGTCGGCCTGATAGCGCCGCATCTCTCCCGGCAGATCATCAATGGAGGCCAGGGCATGCTACTGGCAGGCAGCGCGATTTTCGGAGCCGGCCTCGTCCTCGTTGCCGACACGATCGGCCGCACGCTGTTTGCGCCCTTGCAGATTCCGGCAGGAATCGTGCTTGCCATCATCGGCGTCGGCCTGCTCGTCACACTCATCTGGCGCCGGCGCGACCGGATATGAAGGAATATATCAAAATGCGAATCCTTATCCTGTTCCTTGTCATCTTCCTGCCGTTTGCCGCGTCCGCGCAGGAAACCCGCACCTTCAACGACGACGCCGGAAGAACGGTGACGGTCCCGGCTCGCCCGACCCGGATCGCTTCCCTGCACGACATCGACATCACCATTCCCCTGATCGAGCTCGGTGTCATTCCGACGGCAAGCCATGGGCGCGTGGGGCTTGACGGCACGCCGTACATCCGTTCCGGTGCTCTTCTCACCGGTGTCGACTTCGACAGTTCCGGCATGATTTATGTCGGATCGAACGACATCGATCTAGAAACCCTCGCGGAAACCAAACCCGACCTGATTATTAACGCCACGGGACGGCCGACCCCGGTTGAAGCGCTCGAAAAAATCGCGCCGACCGTCGTCATCGATGCGGCCCGCCTCGGCGCACCGCACGTCTACGCTCGCCTTGCGGACCTGACCGGCACGCAGGCCAGGCTTGCGGTGCTCGACCGACGATACCGCAGCGGGATCGCCGCCTTGAAGCAAGCCGTCGACACGTCGAGCATCACAGTGTCGGTCTTCCAGCCGCTGAACGGCAAGATCAACACCTACCACACCTATCGCGCCCTCGGCCGGGTGTTGAGGGATGCAGGCTTCCGCTTCCCCAAGGTGATCGACGCCATCCCGGAAGGAGAGCGCATCGAGGTCAGCGCCGAGCGTCTCCCCGAATTCGACGCGAATTTCATTTTTGATCCCTACCGAACCGATACCGGTGGAACGTCTGCCGACGAGATCGCATCCATGGAGAAGGTCATGCCCGGCTTCTGCAATTTCCTGAAAGCGTGCAGGGAGGGACGCTACATCATGGTTTCGCGCGAGGAGGCGATTTCCAACAGCTACGCCGCCCTCGCCCTGATGACGGCCACGGTCCAGGCAAGCATCGCAACGCGCCCGTTAGTCGATTAGCATTTTCTATCGCCTGCCTTTTGGGTTATGTGGACTAAAGCTGACTTTTTACCGAAACTTTATCCATGCCCCAGCCCCGTAGATATCCATCCCGACATAAGCGCCGCGACTCTTACGGCGAACGTTTGAAGAAACATAAAAGCAGCTTGTCGCCGAGCCTGTTGAATGTTGCGGAATACATCGACGGACATCGCCATGCCGTTCTCGGCAAATCCGCTCTCGAGATTGCGCGTGATACCGGAACCTCCGACGCAACCGTCATCCGCGCCATTCAAATGCTGGGTTTTGACGGTCTGCTCGATCTCAAGGAGACATTGGAAGCCTATCTTGGCCATACGGATTCGCCGTCAGAAAAGATGGCTTCCACTGTCGACGTGCTGGTTGAGGGGGCTGACTCCGCGATCGATTTCGTGCTGGCCGACCAGGCCAATGCGATGGCAGCCCTTTCTTCACCGGAGAGCCGCAAGAACCTCGCCGAGGCAGCGCGTTTGGCAGCAACTGCCCGCAGAATCGGATTCTTTGGAATCGGAGCCTCCGGCATTATAGCGGAATACGCCGCTCGGCTGTTCCTTCGCTCGGGCTACCTCTCCTACACCTTGAACAGGACCGGCATATCGCTGGCGGAGCAACTGCTGGAACTGCAGGAAGGCGATGTCCTGCTGATGATGCTTCACGGTCGCCCCCATAGAGAGGCGATGGCGACCATCTACGAGGCGGAGCGCCTGCAGGTGCCAATCGTCATGGTCGTCGGCAAGGCCGACACCGTTCTGCTTAAACATGCCGCCGCCCAGATCGTTCTTCCGCGTGCAAAAAGTGAACATGTCGCCCTACATGCGCCGGCACTATCATGCGTGGAGGCGCTCATGCTCGCCCTGACGACGAAGGATCAGCAAAGGACACTATCCTCCATCGATCGCCTCATCGACATCCGCCAGCAGATCCGGCCGAGTAAACGTTAGCGGAAGGATGTGAGAGATAATTTCTTGGGTTCTGGGCACCATCGGAGCCATCTGTATTCCGGAATACGAAGGATCTGACGAGACTGAGTCCAGCCGTTTCCCATCAACCAGGCAAAAGCCATTCGGATTACTGCCGAAAGCTCCATTGGTTCGATCGTGTAGGCAATGCGCCATTTTTCTCACCTAGAATGGCTCACATCAAAAAATGAGATTCCCGTAATTTATTGATTTCATTAAAATAATAGGTGATGGCTGGGGCGCCTGGATTCCCAGCTAAGGATTCGACCCTTTTTCAAGCCCTTGAGAAGGCTTCAAAATCCTGATCACCTTCCGCAATTATCGCGGAATCGATCAAACTCGGCCGCGTCGCACCGGCGGACCCGGATCAGGGAGGGAGAACCGCAAGGTACGTTCCTTACTGGGCCGTGTGAGGCAAGTGCTTCGCCCTGATACGAATTCGAACCGGTGACACCTTCCGAAGTGGTGGAATTACACAACGAATTGCCCTGTTAGCCAGTCGATTTCATCCCCCGCCAAAGAGCTAAGTTTTGTGTATTGTCTCGAGCGAAGGCAGAGCAAAGAATGAGTCAACTTGCCGTCAACATTCCGATGTTCGAGCAGCTTCCAATCAGCGATGCCTGATCGAACTTTTGGACAAGAATCTTTCCCAGAAAGCGTGTGGTCTGCTGGCACCTTGATGGCACTTGGCGGAAGTCTCGGATGAGATGGTCTAAAGGCTCGTTCCTACTGCCCGGAGGTACGGTCGATCGACGCCAAGGAAACTCCGTCAACTTAACCCAGCGCTTGGCTCGCTAGCGCGTAGATCTTCGGAAGGTCATCGCGACCCTCGGCGGGAATCGGCAATTCACCCAGCCTCATCGTCGTAACGGTATCGAATACAGACATGCCGGATCGGTCAACGAATTGGGAGAAAAGACCGTCGTTCTGGCTGGTATCAAGACGAAGGAAGCGGCCAGTATGTTCGGCGACGTGAGGTCGGATAACCGCAATTGCATCACCGTCGCTATTGGCAACCACGGGGCCGATTAAATGACCGCGGCCGAATGGTCTGCACAGGGAGAATGCCTCGATCCGGTCGTTGCAAAAGAGGCCCAAACCCTTGGAATGAGACAGCAACTCTGCGAGAAGCGGTGTTCGGTCGACGCCATAGGCCTCCTGATCGAGCTTACCCAGAGATGGAAGATCGCCCCGGCAAATTTCCCTCAAAATTGTTTCGCCCGGTGCAAAGGGTGGCGTGTCAGGCGCGATGGCCTCTCCCTGGCACTGATAGACGGTTTTTTCCGCAACGAACCCAAGGGAACGATATAATCGCCGCGCTGCCCGGGTCGCGTTGAGACGCAAGCTGCACCCGTCCAGATGTGTAAAGGCGTGACGCATTAGCCATTGCCCGGTTCCATTGGCCTGCAGGCGTGGGGAGGTAATCACCATCCCTATGGTGGCAAACTTGTCCCCGTGGGGGAACCACATGGCAGAACCCAGCACGCGGCCAATGTCGTCCATGGCTACGACACCTTTTCCGACATGGCGCAAGAATTGCCAATCCTCTGCCCGGTGAGGCCAACCCACCCCGATTGACAAGGCATGCAGTTGATCGACCTCTGCCTCGCTAATATCGGCGATCGTCATCTGTATGGAATCGATCACCAGAGACCTGGATGTCACCTCAGCACCCTCAAACTTGCTGTTTGCTCTTCAAACGCAGATAAACCGCATCCTGCAATGTGAGTAATATTGCGAATAGAATGTAAAGCGAAATGACCGATAGGAATTGCTCCAGACCGCCTGCCCTTCGGAACAATACACTGAAAATGGGCGCGCTTTCGGCACGCAATCCCGCAGCACGCCACTAAGCTTTGGATCCAACTCCACCTGCCACTTCCTGGCAGGAGGCATACCAATGCTCAGAGAAGCCCTCAAGTTCAGGTTCACATAATGCAGGCCGTTGAAATTCTCGAACAGTTGGTGGCTTTTCCCTCTGTCGTTGGCCAGGCGAACGGCGCCATCGTCGAATGGATTCGCGCTTATATCGCGCGTTTCGATCTGGACGTGACCATCCTTCCGGGGCCGGAAGGCGACCGCTCGAACCTCTTCGCAACCATTGGTCCGAAGAACGTCCCCGGCTATGTCCTTTCGGGCCACATGGACGTGGTGCCGGCCAACGAACCGGAATGGTCGTCGGATCCCTTCGAGTTGCGCGCGCAGGCTGATCGTCTCTACGGTCGCGGCACCTCAGACATGAAGGGCTTTCTTGCAGCAGCACTCGCCGCATTGCCGGAACTCGCATCAAGACAGCTTTCGCAACCTATCCATTTTGCCTTTTCGTACGACGAGGAAGCGGGCTGCCGCGGCGTGCCGCATTTGATCAAACGTCTTCCCGAACTCTGCGCCAAGCCCGAAGGCGCGATTATCGGCGAACCGAGCAACATGCGCGCGATCTGCGCCCATAAGGGCAAGGCGGCAGCGCGCGTTGAAATCCGTGGCCGGTCGGGTCATTCTTCGCGACCCGATCAGGGCTTGAATGCCATCCACGCCATGGCGGAGGTGCTGACGGATGCAGCCGCCGCCGCCGGGCGCCTGGCGCTTGGTCCTTTCGATTTTGCTTTCGAACCGCCTTACTCCTCCCTTCAGGTGGGCACGATCAAGGGCGGGCAAGCCGTCAACATCATCCCGGATCTGTGCGTCGCCGAATTTGAAGCGCGCGCCATTGCCGGCGTTTCCCCCTCTGCATTGCTGGCCCCGATCAAAGAAAAGGCCGAGAGCCTGCGAAGCCGGGGTCTCCAGGTCAACTGGGAACTGGTGAGCGAGTATCCAGCCTTGTCGCTTGCGAGCGATGCTCCCCTCGCGCAACTGCTCAGGGAATTGACGAGGCAGGAGCCGCTTGCCGCAGTTAGCTACGGGACGGAGGCCGGTCTCTATCAGGAGGCCGGGATCGACGCGATCATCTGCGGCCCGGGCGATATTTCGCGCGCACACCGGCCCGACGAGTTCATTCACAGGGACGAGCTGATCGCCTGCCAATCCATGATCGAAGCACTCGGCGCGAGGCTTTCAAGATGAGGAAGGCTGACAGAGTGATCGGCGCGGATGCAACAGGCGACCAAACGAGAGAATGCAGATGACCTTGTTGTTCAACTCCGATGCTGAACGTGGCCAAATCTTCCGGCAGGCTTTCGCCCGGGAGCTTCCGGATCTCCCCTTTTCCATGGATCCGGCCGCCGTCGATCCCTGCGACGTGCGGTACCTGGTAACCTGGACGGCGCCCCCGGACCTCAGCCGATACGGCAACCTGGAGATCGTCTTTTCGATCGGCGCCGGCGTAGATCAGTTCCAGATCGACCGCTTGCCGGAGAGCCTGAAGCTGGTGCGCATGGTCGAGGATGGCATCATCCGCATGATGCAGGAATATGTGACGTTTGCAGTGCTGGCGCTGCACCGCAATCTTCCGGCCTATCTCTCCCAACAGAAAAAGCAGCAATGGCAAGGCATTCCGCAGACGCAAGCGGCCGGCCGGACGGTCGGCGTCCTCGGTCTCGGAGCGTTGGGCAGTGCCGTACTCGATCGCCTGAAGCCTTTTGGTTTTGTCTTGTCCGGCTGGAGCCGCAGCCGACACGAGATCGAAGGCGTGGCCACTTATAGCGGACAGGACGGGTTGCATGATTTTCTGAGGGATGTCGATATTCTGGTCTGTCTGCTGCCATTGACGGACGAAACGCGCGGTTTCCTGAATTCGGATTTGTTCGGCATGCTGCCGATCGGTGCCAGTCTCGTCCATACCGGACGCGGCCCGCAGCTCGATCATGCCGCTCTGGTCGAAGCACTTGACAGTGGCCATCTGGCGAGTGCGGTAGTCGACGTAACGGACCCGGAGCCGTTACCTCCCGGCCATGTCTTCTGGTCGCACCCGAAGATCATCATCACCCCCCATGTGGCGAGCGTCACCCAGGCGGAAACGGCAGCTAGCGCCGTCATCGACAACATCAAGCGCCACCGCGCAGGTCTCGATCCGATCGGTCTGGTCGACCGGACGCGCGGCTACTGATCTGCAGTCAACAAAGAAAGGTTCCTTATGACCCTGCTGAAGACCATCGACACCAATCCCTCCGCATCCCCACGGGAATCAAAGCCCCTGCCGGAACGCCTCATCAGCGGCGACCCGTCCTTCAAAACCTGGCCACAAGACATAACCCGCGGTGAGATGATTCACACTGGCATCTGGGAAGCGACGCCAGGCGAGACGCGTTCGATAAAGGGGGAGACGTTCGAGTTCTGCCACATCCTTTCCGGCCTGGTGGAGATTACTCCTGATGGCGGAGCGCCCGTCATCTATCGAGCCGGCGATAGCTTCGTGATGAAGCCGGGCTTTACCGGTGTGTGGAAGACGATTGAGACTGTCCGCAAGATCTACGTCACCATCATGTGACACGATCCTGAGCGCCTGCCCCCTCGCTCGCATTGTATGCCGGCGGCCGCGCATTTTCGATGTGTCGTGCCGCCGCTGCTCCCGCAACTCTTCGATATGGCAAGTGTCGCGCAGCCGCCGAAGATTCATCCGGCAAGGCTTGGTAAAACGGAGTTTTCGTCCGTCTGCAGGGGCCAGTCGACGCATGATGCCGGGGATCCGAAGCTAATCTTGTGCAAACCCACCGCAAGGATATGCCATGACCCTCAGCTTCGACCCAGATTCGCTTTCACTGCCGAAGGGGCACTTCATTGGTGGCCGACTGATCGAGGCCCCGGGCCAGTTGCCGATCGAGCGTCCGTCTGACGCAAAGGCTTATTGGGATTGCCCGGTTGCCGATGCGGATATCGTCGACCAAGCGGTCGATACGGCGAAAAAAACTTTGAAAGAGAGCGGCTGGGCAGCGATGCGGCCACGCGAGCGCACCAAGGCGATGCAGCGCTGGGCCGATCTGATCGAACAGGAGGCTATCCCTCTTGCCAGATTGGAGGCCGTTGGTTCCACACGCCCGGTCGGCCACCTGATCGCCGGCGACATTGCAGTGACCGCGGAACAAATTCGGTTTTTCGCGGAGTTTGCAGACAAGGAAGGCAGCGACCTCGTGCCGACCGACGGCAACAGTCTCGGCATGATCATGACAGAGCCCTATGGGGTCGTCGGCGCGATTACGCCCTGGAATTTTCCGCTCTCCATGGCCGGGTGGAAGCTCGGCCCCGCACTCGCCGCCGGCAATGCGGTCGTGCTGAAACCCTCCGAGATGACGTCTTTCTCGACGCTCTATCTTGCCGAGCTTGCGGTGCGAGCCGGTTTGCCGGCGGGGCTCATCAACATCGTTCTGGGTGACGGGACGACCACCGGCAACGCGATCACAGGTCATCCGGAAATTGCCAAGGTGAGCTTCACTGGCTCGACCAGCGCGGGCTCGGCCATCATGGCCAATATCGCCCGGACTGGCGTCAAGCCGATGACGCTTGAGCTTGGCGGCAAGAGCCCTCAACTCGTTTTTGCCGACGCCGACCTTGATCTGGCCGCCGGAGCCATTGCCACGAGCATCTTTTCCAACGCCGGACAGGCCTGCGTGGCCGGATCGCGCCTCATCGTTGAGGCGAAGGCGGCGGATGCCTTGGCGGAGGCCATCATTGCCAGGCTGGCGACGGTCCGCCCCGGCCCCACCTGGGACGAAACCACTGATTATCCGCCAATCATCTCCGAGCGGCAGATCGGCCGCATGGACAGCATCATCCGCGCCACCATCGAAGGCGGCGCCGAATGCCTTACGGGTGGCAAGCGCCTCGACCGTGAAGGCTACTTCTACGCGCCGACGCTGATCTCCGGCGTGACGGCAACGTCGCCCGCCGTGCTTGAAGAAATCTTCGGCCCGGTGCTGACCATCCAGACGTTCGAGGACGAGGAAGAGGCGTTGTCCCTTGCCGACCACCCGACCTACGGGCTGGCAGCCGGCCTCTTCACCCGAGATCTTTCCCGAGCCATCCGCCTGACACGGCGTCTGCAGGCCGGCACGGTCTGGGTCAATCGCTACGGCCGTTCGCGCGATCATATCCTGCCGACTGGGGGCTACAAGCAATCCGGCATCGGCAAGGACCTCGGACGCGAAGCCTATCTCGCCAACCGCAAGAGCAAGAGCGTGCTCATTAGCCTTTAAGGACTGACCATGAAGATCTACAAGATCGCCCTGCTGCCAGGAGACGGTATCGGCCGCGATGTCACCGATGCGGCCTGGGCTGTCCTGGAAAAAGCTGCCCGGACAAACGGGTTCGCCTTGGCAGGCACCAGCTACCCCTGGTCCTGCGACTACTTTCTCCAGCATGGCAGCATGATGCCGGCCGACGGTATCGAGATACTGAAATCCTTTGATGCCATCCTGCTCGGCGCGGTCGGATGGCCGGCGAAAGTTCCGGACTCGGTCTCGCTGCACGGGCTTCTCCTGCCCATCCGCAAAGCCTTCGTCCAATATGCCAATATCCGCCCGCACAGGCTGCTGCCGGGCGTTCAGGGCCCGCTGAAGGCCAACGGTTTCGACATTCTCTGTATCCGCGAAAACACCGAGGGTGAATATTCCGGCGCCGGCGGCCGCGTCCATCAGGGCGCCGACAATGAAGTGGCGGTCGAGACCTCGATCTTCACCCGCAAGGGTGTGGAGCGCATCCTGCGCTTTGGTTTCGAACAGGCCCGCACCCGGCGCGGCAAGCTCGCTTCCGTCACAAAGTCCAATGCGCAGAAATACTCCATGGTCTTCTGGGATGAAATCACCCAGGCGCTTGCGCGGGAGTATCCAGATGTGGAGGTGACGAGCTACCATATCGACGCGATGGCGGCGCGCATGGTCATGGTCCCGGAAAGCCTGGACGTGGTGGTCGCCTCCAACCTGTTCGGCGATATCCTCACTGACCTTGGCGCCGCCATCCAGGGCGGGCTGGGCTTCGCCGCCTCCGCCAATATCAATCCTGACCGCACCGCGCCGTCAATGTTCGAACCCGTCCATGGCTCGGCGCCAGACATCGCCCATTTCGGCATTGCCAATCCGATCGCCGCCATATGGTCGGGCGCGATGATGCTGGAACATCTGGGAGAGAGAACCGCAGCCCGCAACGTGATCGCCGCAATCGAAACGACGACGGCGCGCGGCATCGGCGCCATCCCCGGCAAGGACAAAACAGACGCAATCACAACAGCAGTGCTTTCAGCACTTGGCCAATAGGGAAGAGAGCATGATAAACGAGTTGAAGGACACCAGCCTGTTTCGCGAGCATGGGCTTATCAACGGCCAATGGCGCGGCGCATCGTCGGGACGCAAAATAGAGGTAATCAACCCTGCAACGCAGGAAGCGGTCGGTAACGTCCCTGACATGGACGGCGGTGATACTCGCGCGGCGATCGTAGCGGCGGAGAATGCCTTCGGGTCGTGGCGCAAGAAGACGCATGCCGAGCGCGCCGCAGTGCTGGAGGCCTGGCATGACCTGATGATCGAAAACATCGAGGATCTCGCGCTGATCCTGACGAAGGAACAGGGCAAGCCGCTGGCGGAAGCGCGCGGCGAGATTCGCTACGGGGCCTCGTTCGTGAAATGGTTTTCCGAGGAAGCCCGCCGCATCGGCGGCACGACCATCCCGTCACCGACAGCGGACCGGCGGATCATCGTCCTGAAGGAACCGGTCGGTGTATCCGCGATCATCACGCCCTGGAATTTCCCCAACGCGATGATCACCCGCAAGGTCGGGCCGGCGCTTGCCGCCGGCTGCACCGTCGTAATCAAGCCGTCGGACCTGACGCCTTATTCGGCACTGGCGCTCGGCGTTCTGGCAGAACGCGCCGGCATTCCGAAGGGCGTCATCAACATCGTCACCGGCATGCCGACCGAGATCGGAAACGAGCTGATGGCGAATGAGACTGTTCGCAAGATTTCCTTCACCGGCTCCACCCGCGTCGGTGCGCTTCTGATGCGCGGCGCATCCGACAGCATCAAGCGGCTCAGCCTGGAACTCGGCGGCAACGCGCCTTTCATCGTCTTCGACGACGCTGATCTCGACCTTGCCGTCGAGGGGGCGATCGCTTCGAAATTCCGCAACGGCGGCCAGACCTGCGTCTGTGCCAACCGCCTTCTCGTCCAATCCGGTGTGTATGACACCTTCGCCGAGAAGCTGGCCGCCCGCGTCTCGGCCATGAAGGTCGGACCCGGCACGGAAGCCGGCGTCGATATCGGCCCGATGATCAACAGGGCCGCGATCGACAAGATCAATCGCCATGTGGACGATGCTGTCGCCAAGGGTGCTCGAATCCTCACGACTCCCGGCCCTATGCCCGCAGGCGAGCAATTTACGGCCCCGATCGTCCTTGGTGGCGCGACGACCGAAATGCAGCTTGCCAGCGAGGAAACCTTCGGGCCTGTTGCCCCCCTCTTCCGCTTCGAGAAGGAGGAGGAGGCAATCAGAATCGCCAATGCAACCCCCTTCGGTTTAGCGGCCTATTTCTATACCGAAAGCTTGAAGCGCTCCTGGCGCGTCGGTGAAGCGCTGGAGTTCGGCATGATCGGCCTCAACACCGGAGCGATTTCCACCGAGGTGGCCCCTTTTGGCGGCGTGAAACAATCCGGCCTTGGCCGCGAGGGTGCCCAATGTGGTATCGAAGAGTATCTGGAACTGAAGAGCTTCCACATCGGTGGGCTCGCCTGATCGGCCGACTGAAACAACGAAAAAGGCGCCGGAAAATCATCCCGGCGCCTTTTTCGTTTCTTGAAGATTTGTTATTGAAACCGGTCGAGTGTCTTGTAGTACAGCCCGACAAGCGGCAGGAACCACGGCTTGCCGAAATGGCCGGGAACGGCCGGCCAGTCGAGCCCCTTTATCGGATTGCGATCAGTCTTGCCCAGAATGGCGTCGGCGATGATCATGCCAAGGTGAGTGGACAATTGCGCGCCGTGGCCGGAATAGCCCATGGCGTACCAGACGCCATCGACATAGCCGGCGCGCGGATAGCGATCCTTGGTCATATCGACCAGTCCACCCCAGCAATAATCGATCTCGACCTTCGCAAGTTGTGGAAAGATCTGGGCCAGACTTGCGCGAAGAATTTCGCCGCTCTTTGCATCCGAACGCTGATCGGACGTGGTGGAAAAGCGGGCGCGGCCGCCAAAGATCAGCCGGTTGTCGGGCGCCAGCCGGAAATAATTGCCGATATTCATCGAGGTGACGCAGGTCCGGTTGGCGGGCATCGTCGCCGCGATTTCGGCTTCGGTCAGCGGTCGGGTCGCGATAATAAAACTGCCGACCGAAACGACGCGGCGACGGAAATAACCGAACACCGATGGTGTATAGGCGCCAGTCGCCACGAGCACGTGATCGGCGGTGACGGTCCCGCGCGCGGTAGCCAAGCTGTGACGTCCATTTCCCTTGCGATGGGCCGTTACCGCCGCCTTTTCAAAGATGGTAGCGCCATGGCGGGCGGCGGCGGTGGCGAGCCCTACGACGTAGCGCCCCATATGCATCATCGCGCTCTTCTTCGACAGCATTGCGCCATGGAATGGCGAGCCGACTTCGTTTTTCAGATCATTTGCGCTGAGAAGCGCCGTGTCCGGATCGACTTCTCTGTGAACCGCCTCAAAGTTGCGGGCAATGGCATCGAAATGCTGCGGCTTGGAGGCGAGCTTGAGCTTTCCGGCCCGGCGGAAATTGCAGTCGATCCCCTCCTCCGCGATGATCGCCTCGATCGTGTCGATCGAGTCATCGAATGCCCGGTAAAGAGCGACGGCGCGCTCTTTACCAAGTTCAGCCTTGGCGGCAATGAAGCTGTGGGCAAGGCCATTGTTGAGGTGGCCGCCGTTCCGTCCCGATGCTCCCCAGCCGACCCGTTCCGCCTCCAGGACGACAACCTTGACGCCGGCTTTGGCCAGCTGGCGTGCCGCGGCAAGGCCGGTGAAGCCGCCGCCGATGATGGCGACGTCGTAATGTCCTTCGACCGCGCCTTGCGCGGCACCTCCGAAGAGGGGGGCCGTGTCGTGCCAGTAGGATTTGAGCTTCATTGCCATGCCCCCGTCAGAGCCCGACGACGCCCGGCAGGCCGGAGATATCCGCGATTTCGACATAGCCGTAATAGGGGTTCGCCGGCTCGTGACCGCGATTGACCCAGACCTTGTTCTTGATGCCGAGGTCGTGCGCCGACATCAAGTCATAGCGGAAGGAGGACGAGCAGTGCAGAACGTCCTCTGGCCCGCAGCCCAGCATATCAAGCATATATTCGAAGCCTTTGAAGCGCGGCTTGTAGGACTGCGCCTGCTCGGCAGTATAGACCGCATGGAAGGGCGCGCCGAGTTTTTCGACATTCGACATGATCTGCGAATTCATCGCGTTGGAAAGGATGACCAGCGGGATTTCCTTGGCAACCTTAGCAAGGCCGGCCGGCACATCCGGATGTGGCCCCCAGGTCGGCACACGCTCATAGACCATCCGCGCGGCTTCCTGATGGAATTTTATGCCGTTGCGCTTGCAGGCCCGTTCGAGGGAATTGTGAACCACCTCGTTGTAAGGCTTCCAGTCGCCCATGATTTCGTCGAGACGGTAGGCGGCAAAGTTCTTGATGAACTCAGCCATTTGTGGCTCGTCGAACTGTTCGCCGTAAAGGTCGCGCGCAGCTTCTGCCATCTGGAAGTTGGTCAGTGTCCCGTAGCAGTCGAAGGTGATGTATTTCGGGCGGAATTGAGCCATGGCTGTAGAATCCTTGAATAACCGAAGCGATGTTGCCTATCTCAATCATAGGCCGCGGCCCGCCCCTTCGCTCGACTGAAAACAGCGGCGGCATAGCAGATTGTTCCGTATCACACGCACACTTTGGCACAGTCTTCCGCCGCAGCGATCATCGGCTCGGCTGGGCTTGCTCGACGCGGTACCCGGCGCGCCCGCTGGTCAGCATAAGATGCGGTGAGCCATCAAAGCTACGGTGAAAGATACCGCCAGCACCTCGTCCTCGGGACGATCTTCTGACACTGCGGGTCTAAGAATAAGAGAGCTTTTCAAGGATCCAACAGATGCATACAAGTCAAATCGATCTTGTGGCCTTCGGGCCCGAACATCTCGAAGGTGCTGTCGCTTTGTCGCTTCAGGCCGGTTGGCCGCATCGCCCGGAAGACTGGCAGACAGCGCTTGCCGTAAGCCGTGGGATCGCGGCTGTTACGGACGATCGCCAAGTGGTCGGGACGGCGCTGGTCACTCCCTATGGTACAGACTGCGCAACGATCAACATGGTCATTGTCGATGAAGCTGCTCGCGGCCGCGGTCTCGGGCGCAGGCTGATGCAGGCCGCACTCGAGATCGGCAGCGAGCGGCAGTTGCGTCTGGTTGCAACCACCGACGGGCTTCCGCTCTACGAAAAACTTGGCTTCCAGCCGGTCGGCACCATCCTGCAATATCAGGGGAAGATCCCCGCTATAGCAGCACCCGATGGGATTGAGCCCGCCTGCGAAGCCGATTTTGACGCTGTCATGGCGCTCGATCGCGCCGCCTTCGAGGCCGACCGGAGAACCCTCCTGACGCATATCGCAAAGGCCGGAGAGTTTGCCGTGCTACGGCGAGCGGGCCGGATTCAGGGTTTTGCGGCTCTGCGTGCGTTTGGACGGGGCGACGTGATCGGCCCGGTGGTCGCCGAGAATTTGCAGGATGCCTGCTCGCTGATTTCCTTCTTCATCGTGAGCCGACCGGATGCATTTCTGCGCATCGATACCACAGCCGATACGGAACTCGCTCCATGGCTGGAAAGCTTGGGTTTTGCCCATGTCGGAGGCGGCATAGCCATGCGCACCGCCGGACGAACCGAAGCTCCGGCTCGCTCCCACTACAAGACCTACGCTCTCGCCAACCAAGCCTTCGGCTGACCTGGAGACCCGCATGTTTAGCAATTCCCTGATCGAACTTGATCGCGCGCACCTGGTTCATCCGGTCGCTTCCTATCGAACGCATGAAACGCTCGGGGTGCGCGTTTTAGCATCCGCCTCGGGCGCGACGGTCACTGATGCCACTGGCAAGCAACTGGTCGACGGTTTTGCCGGTCTTTGGTGTGTCAATGCAGGCTATGGTCATGACAGCATTGTCGAAGCCGCAGCAAAGCAGATGCGTGAACTTCCTTATGCGACCGGCTATTTCGGCCTTGGTTCGGAGCCCGCCATCCGGCTCGCCGCCGAACTTGCCGATCGCGCACCCGGAGACCTCAATCACGTCTATTTCACGCTTGGCGGCTCCGATGCCGTCGACAGTACGGTTCGCTTCATCCGCTATTACTGGAATGCCCGCGGCAAGCCGAACAAGGACCAGTTCATCTCCATCGAACAGGGCTATCACGGCTCGTCCACCGTGGGCGCGGGTCTGACCGCCTTGCCGGCTTTCCACGCCGGTTTCGGCCTGCCCTTCGATTGGCAGCACAAAATTCCATCCCACTATGCCTATCGCAACCCCGCCGGAACGGATCCGCAGGCGATCATCGCCGCTTCTGTTGCCGCATTGAAGCAGAAGGTCGAACAGCTGGGCGCTGAGCGGATCGCAGCATTCTATGCCGAACCGATCCAAGGGTCCGGCGGCGTACTGGTACCACCCAAAGGCTGGATGAAGGCCATGCGGGACGTTTGCCGCACGTTCGACATCCTTTTTGTTGCCGATGAGGTCATCACCGGTTTTGGCCGCACCGGCCCGCTGTTTGCATGCACTGAGGACGAAATTGTCCCGGACTTCCTGACGGTCGCCAAGGGCCTGACGTCCGGCTATGTGCCGATGGGCGCGCTCTTCATGTCTGAACACGTCTACCAGACCATCGCCGAGGCCGCCGGCACTTCCGCCGTCGGGCACGGCTATACCTACTCGGCTCATCCCGTCAGCGCAGCGGTCGGCCTGGAAGTTCTGCGCCTCTATGAAGGCGGACTTCTTGAAAATGGCCGCAAGGCCGGGGCGCGCCTGATGGCGGGCCTCGAAAGTCTAAGGGATCATCCGCTGGTCGGCGACGTCCGTGGCCGCGGCATGCTGGCTGCGGTCGAGCTTGTGGTGGACAAGGAGCGGAAGACCCCCCTTCCGGCTGGGGCCGACCCTGCCCGCCGCATTTTCGACCGTGCCTGGCAGAACGGTCTTATTGTCCGCGCCTTCGCCAACGGCGTTCTGGGTTACGCGCCGCCGCTCTGCTGTACCGACAGCGATATCGACGCCATCGTCGAGCGCACGCGACAGACGCTGGACGAGACGCTTGCCGATCCCACGGTGCGCGCCGCCATGGTGTGACGGTAGCGCGCCACCGGCGGCGATCCGGGAAATATCGTGGAATGCGCATATTCGCAATTTTGTGCCGTCGGGCAGGTTTAAAACGGAGAATCCGCCAGGCCTTTGCTGCGAAACTGGGGACAGGAAAAAGGAAAGAATTCGAACAAAATCCGCATAGATCCGTCGAAAAGGCGGGCGAGCAGAAATTCAACAAAAAGGGGAATGCCATGAACGACAAGATCACGAATTGGACAAAAGCCGACGACGCAGTGGTTGAAAACGCCATCCGGCGTGGCGCAACCCGTCGCGAACTTCTACAGTTGATGCTGGCTGGCGGCGTCGCCACGGCGGCGGGCGGTTTCATGCTCGGCAATGCCACGCGCGCCGTTGCGGCCACTCCGGTTTCCGGCGGCGCCCTGAAAGCGGCCGGCTGGTCGTCCTCCACCGCCGATACACTCGATCCAGCCAAGGCCTCGCTCTCCACCGATTATGTGCGTTGCTGCGCCTTCTATAACCGCCTGACCTACATTGATCAGACCGGCGCGACGCAGATGGAACTGGCCGAATCCGTCGAGAGCAAGGATGCCAAGGTCTGGACTGTCAAGCTGCGCAACGGCGTGACGTTCCATGATGGCAAGCCGCTGACGGCAGACGACGTCGTTTATTCGCTGAAGCGTCACCTGGACCCTGGCGTCGGATCGAAAGTCGCCAAGATCGCGGCGCAGATGACCGGGTTCAAGGCAATTGACAAGCAGACTGTGGAAATCACACTGGCCAACGCCAATGCCGACCTGCCCACGATCCTCGGCATGCATCATTTCATGATCGTCGCTGATGGCACCACGGACTTCTCCAAGGCCAACGGCACCGGCGCCTTCGTGCGCGAGGTCTTCGAACCCGGCGTCCGCTCGGTCGGCCTCAAGAACAAGAATTACTGGAAATCTAGCGGCCCGAATGTCGATTCTTTCGAATACTTCGCCATCAGCGATGACAATGCCCGCGTCAACGCCCTTCTGTCCGGGGACATCCATCTAGCCGCATCGATCAACCCGCGCTCGATGCGGCTGGTCGAGAGCCAGGACGGCTTCGCACTCTCGAAGACCACCTCCGGCAACTACACCAACCTCAACATTCGGATGGACATGGCACCGGGGGACAAGAAGGACTTCATCCAAGGCATGAAGTACCTGATCAACCGCGAGCAGATCCAGAAATCAGCCTTGCGAGGCCTTGCGGAAATCGGCAACGATCAGCCGATTTCGCCCGCCAACCTCTACTACAACGCCGATCTCAAGCCAAAGGCCTTCGATCCGGAGAAGGCGAAGTTCCACTTCGAAAAAGCGGGCATGCTCGGTCAATCGATCCCGATGATCGCGTCTGAAGCTGCAAACGCCTCGATCGATATGGCGATGATCGTCCAGGCTGCCGGCGCGGAGATCGGAATGACATTCGACGTCCAGCGCGTACCTTCGGACGGCTACTGGGACAATTATTGGCTGAAGGCACCCGTCCATTTCGGCAACATCAATCCGCGGCCGACACCCGACATTCTGTTCTCATTGCTCTATGCATCGGACGCGCCGTGGAACGAGAGCCAGTACAAGTCCGAGGCGTTCGACAAGATGCTCATCGAGGCGCGCGGCTCGCTCGATCAGGCAAAGCGCAAGGAAATCTACAACGCGATGCAGGTCATGGTCGCGGAGGAAGCGGGTACCGTAATCCCCGCCTACCTTTCTAACGTCGATGCCACCACAGCCAAACTGAAGGGACTGGCGCCGAGCCCGCTCGGTGGCCAAATGGGCTACGCCTTTGCGGAATATGTCTGGCTCGAAGCCTGACGAGGCGAATGGCCGAGGGCAGAATTGCCCTCGGTTCGCTTTCCGATCGCGTATAGTCGGTCGGCCGAACGTCAAAGGAAGCGCGAGTATGAACCATCGGATCCTCTCTCTTGTGATGAGCAGGCTGCTCATCGCCGTAATTACGCTGGTAATCGTCTCCTTCGCGGTGTTCTTCGCAACGATGATGCTCCCCGGCGACACGGCAACGATTCTGCTCGGCCAAGCCGCAACACCCGAGGCCGTCGCGGGCCTTCGCACGGCCATGCATCTGGACGAGCCGGCGATTATCCGGTTCATGAGGTGGTTCGGAGGGCTGGTCACAGGCGATCTCGGTACGTCCTACGCCAACGACATGCCGATCGCCGATCTTATCGCCGGACGCTTCATCAACACGTTGAAGCTCGCCGGTGTGACCGCCCTGTTCTCGGTTCCGATCGCTCTTACGCTCGGCATAACCGCTGCCATGATGCGCGGCTCGCTTTACGACCGGGCCGTCACCATATTGACGATCGGTGTTATATCGGTTCCTGAATTCATGGTCGCGACTTCGGCCGTCCTCCTGTTTGCCGTCTATCTCAAATGGCTGCCGGCCCTGTCCTTTGCCAACGAGGTTCACTCGATCACCGATCTGTTGCGCGTCTATGCGATGCCGGTCATCACGCTCACTTTCGTCGTTTCCGCTCAGATGATCCGCATGACCCGTGCTGCCGTGGTGGAAACACTGAACACGCCCTATGTCGAGATGGCCCTGCTGAAGGGCGCATCGCGCCAGCGGATCGTGCTGAAGCATGCCCTTCCGAACGCACTGGGGCCCATCGTCAATGCCGTGGCCCTGTCGCTCTCCTATCTTTTGGGCGGTGTGATCATTGTCGAGACGATCTTCAACTATCCCGGCATAGCAAAACTGATGGTCGATGCCGTTGCCACACGCGACCTGCCTCTGATCCAGAGCTGCGCCATGATCTTTTGCGTTGGCTATCTGATCCTGATCACGCTTGCCGACATTCTTGCCATCCTTTCGAATCCGAGGCTGCGATGACAACAGATACCGCAAAAACGCCAGCAGCAGGCCTCATGGGCTACCGCTTCAATCTTGTCGGGATGCTGGCCCTTGCCGTCATTCTTCTCTGGGGACTTGTCGCCGTCTTCGCGCATCTTCTCATCCCCTATCCGGTCGGAGAGATCGTCGATTTCGACTATTTCGGCCCGATGTCGGCGCAGTTCTGGCTGGGATCGGACTATCTTGGCCGTGACATGTTCTCGCGCATCGTAATGGGCGCGCGCTACACTGTTGGAATCTCGGTGGCTGCCGTCGCGATCGCCTGTACGACAGGCGTCGTACTCGGCATGATCGCAGCCGTAAGCGGTGGCTGGACCGACACTTTGCTCAGCCGGTTTCTCGACGCCATGAGCTCGATCCCAAGCAAGCTGTTCGGCCTGGTTGTTGTCGCTGCGGTCGGATCGTCGATCCCGGTTCTGATATTCACACTGTCGGTCATCTATATCCCAGGCGCCTATCGCTTCGCCCGCGCTCTGGCCGTGAACATCAATGCCATGGATTTCATCACCGTCGCACGCACGCGTGGTGAGAGCGTTTTTTACATCATTCGTTCCGAAATCCTGCCGAACATCCTCGGTCCAGTGCTGGCCGACCTCGGCCTTCGCTTCGTCTTCATCGTGCTGCTGCTTTCCGGGCTCTCCTTCCTCGGTCTCGGCGTCCAGCCGCCCTATGCCGATTGGGGGGCGCTCGTCCGCGAGAATATCGGCGGCCTGCCTTTTGGCGCCCCGGCGGTCATGTTCCCGTCGATCGCGATCGCCAGTCTTACCATCAGCGTCAACCTGCTGATCGACAACCTGCCCTACAAGATCCGCGACCGGAGTGCACAATGACCAATCTCGTTGAAATCCGCGATTTGAAGGTTGAGGCCAAGACAGACTCCGGCCGCATTGTCGAGATCATCAAAGGCGTGAGCTTCGATGTCGCGGAAGGCGAGATCGTTGCGCTCATCGGGGAAAGCGGATCGGGAAAGACCACGGTCGCTTTGACCTTGATGGGACATGCCCGCCCTGGCTGCCGCATTTCCGGCGGTAGCGTTAAGCTTGCGGGCAAGGATATGGCCCGACTTTCGGAAAAGGCGCGGGCCCGCGTGCGCGGCACCGAAGTCTCCTATGTGCCACAGAGCGCGGCTGCAGCTTTCAATCCTGCCGCAACGATCATGGAACAGGTTATCGAGATTACCCGCATTCATGACCTCATGCCCACCGCCGAGGCAAAGTCCCGCGCGGTCGAACTCTTCCGGGCGCTATCTCTGCCTGAGCCCGACACGATCGGCGACCGTTATCCGCATCAGGTCTCTGGTGGCCAGTTGCAACGTCTTTCCGCGGCCATGGCGCTAATCGGTGATCCGAAGATCGTGATCTTCGACGAGCCGACGACGGCGCTCGACGTCACGACCCAGATCGAGGTGCTGCGCGCCTTCAAGGCCGTCATGCGCAAGGGCGGGATCGCCGGGGTCTACGTCTCCCATGATCTTGCGGTCGTCGCACAGATCGCGGACCGGATCATCGTGCTGAAAGGCGGCGAGGTTCAGGAGGCTGGCCGCACCGGACAGATCATCTCGAATGCGAAGCACCCCTATACGCGCGAACTGCTCGCTGCTTTCGAGCCCAAGGCACGGGGCGGCGCCCCGGTCGTTTCGGAAGCACGCCCCATTCTCGCGATTGAGAGTATCGTCGCCGGCTACGGCGCCGTCCAGAGCAACGGGCTACCGCTCGTCTGCGCCGTGCAATCCGTGAGTCTGACGGTGGAAAAAGGCCGCAATCTTGGCATTATCGGTGAATCCGGCTGCGGAAAATCGACGCTTGCTCGGGCAATCGCCGGCATTCTGCCCATCTCCGGCGGCCGGGTCATTTTCGACGGCCAGGAACTTGCGCCAAGTGCTTCCAAACGCACCCATGAGCAATTGCGCGAGATGCAGATGGTCTTCCAGTATGCCGACACAGCGCTCAATCCCGCGAAGTCGATCGAGGACATACTGGCCCGCCCTCTCACCTTCTATCACGGCATGGATGGCGCGACGCGCAACAGGCGGATTACTGCACTTTTGGACATGGTCCAGTTGCCCAGTTCGGTCCGCAATCGGCGGCCCGCGGAACTGTCCGGCGGGCAGAAGCAGCGGGTGAATTTCGCCCGCGCCCTTGCCGCCGATCCGAAGCTGATCCTATGCGACGAGATTACCTCGGCGCTTGACACCGTGGTGGCGGCTGCCGTCATCGAACTATTGAAGGAACTGCAGAGGGAACTGGGGCTCTCCTACATTTTCATCAGCCATGACATTTCGGTGGTGGAAGCGATCTGTGACGAAATCGTCGTCATGTATGCGGGCGAAAAGGTGGAGCAACTGACGCCGTCCGCGACAGGCAAGCGCCCCCAACACCCCTATTCGCAGTTGCTGTTTTCTTCGGTTCCCAAACTCGATCCGCATTGGCTCGATGGCCTGGAACGGGATCCGGAACTGGTTCGCGCCTATTGCCAGCGCTGACAGTTCGGCGATCAGAGCCGGAATAAGCTGGTTAGCGGCATATGCGCCTTGACGATCGGCGACTTCAGCACCACGAAGCTGAAATATTTGTCGATGCCGATATCCAAGTCGGTCAGCCGCTCCATGATGGTCTGGTACTCGCCTATCCCGGCGGTGACGAACTTCACGAGATAATCGTAACCGCCGGAAACCAGATGGCACTCGATAACCTGTTCGACTTTCTCGACTGCGGCGAGAAAGCGGGAGAAGTCGATTTGCCGGTGGTTCTTCAACGTGATCTCGGTAAAGACCGTCAAGGTCTGGCCGAGCTTGGCGACGTTCACCTGCGCCGAATAGCCGACGATATAGCCTTCTGCCTGCAGCTTCTTCACTCGCATCAGGCAGGGACTCGGCGACAGATTGACGAGTTCGGCCAGCTCGACATTGGTGATGCGGCCGTTCTTTTGCAACTCGTAGAGTATCTTGATGTCGATCCGGTCCAGCTTCATGCAACGCGCCCCCTGGCATTCACTTCCATATGCACAGCAGAAAATGCTGCATCTCATATCGTAAATATAACACACATGCCGTTCCTGTCATTGTCCAAGCGGTCTCCGCGGCCGGCATAAACTATGGCCCGCTTACGAATGAACGACATAAAATGCTATCCATCGCCAAACTCCAGCTACGTCTTCTCGGGCCGAAGAGTAAATTGATGACGAGAACTGGAGATCTTTCATGTCCGCCCCGCTTCAAAAGATAGAAACAAACCAGGCTCTGACTGACAGCGCCGATGCGGTCGTGATTGGAGGCGGTATCGTCGGCGCCTTTGCCGCATACTACCTTGCGCGCCGGGGCCTCAAAGTCGCGCTACTGGAGAAAGGCCGGGTTGGCGCCGAGCAGTCGAGCCGAAATTGGGGCTGGTGCCGGCAGCAGAACCGGGACGCGCGCGAGCTTCCGATCGCCACGAAAAGTCTCGATCTGTGGGAGCAGTTCGCGGCAGAGACCGGCGAAGACACCGGTTTCCGCCGCTGTGGTCTGCTCTATCTCAGCAACGATGAAGCGGAACTCGAAGCGTGGGCCCGTTGGGGAACCTTTGCACGCTCGGCAGGCGTGACAACGCATATGCTCGATGGCGCGCAGGCGAGCGAGCGCGGCAGAGCGAGCGGCCGCCCCTGGAAAGGCGGCGTCTTCTCGCCGTCAGACGGCACCGCTGACCCTTCGCGCGCCGCACCCGCCGTCGCGCGGGCAATCATTGCCCTCGGAGGAAGCGTGAATCAACAATGCGCCGCACGCGGCATAGAAACGACGGCCGGCCGTCTGAGCGCCGTGGTCACAGAGAAAGGGACGATCCGAACGCCGGTGGCCATCATGGCCGGCGGTGCTTGGGCCTCCTCTTTCTGCCGGCAGTTCGACGTCCGGTTCCCGCAGGCTTCCATCCGGTCATCCATTCTGTCGGTCTCGGGTGGAGAGGACCTCCCCGACGCTCTGCACACGGCTCACGTGTCGATCACACGGCGCGGAGATGGTGGTTACACCCTTGCGATCAGCGGTCGTGGGCGGGTGGACCCGACACCGCAGCAGATGCGCTTTGCGCCGCAATTCCTGCCGATGTTTCTGCGCCGCTGGCGCAGCCTGGCACCCGGCGGCGCCGAAGGCTGGCGCTCGGGTCATGAAACCCTTGCGCGCTGGCGGCTCGACGCGCCGACCCCGATGGAGAAAATGCGGATTCTCGATCCGGCGCCGGATAAGAGCACTATCGCATTGACCTATCGCCGCGCCTGCGAACTTCTACCATCGCTGGCCACATCCCACGTTGCAGCAGCCTGGGCGGGCTATATCGACAGTACCCCGGACGGCGTTCCCGGCATTGGTGAGATCGAATCTGTCCCGGGGTTCATACTTGCTGCGGGGTTCAGCGGTCACGGGTTCGGCATCGCCCCAGGTGCCGGCCATATGGTTGCCTCTCTTGTCACAGGCACAGAACATCTGGTCGACCCAAGTCCTTACCATCCGAACCGCTTTCAAACCGCGGCTTGGGGGAAGGTTTCGGAATTCTAAGCCAAAGGTGCTCACTCGGGGCCGCCCATTGGCCTCTCCATTCTAGCGCAGCAGCGCTGCTGCGATCATGGCAAACCACTTTCATTGTATCACCGGTCATCGGTGGTCCTTCAGGTCGGCCTTGAACAACCCGACCCTACCGGAAAACACTGGTGACCACCGCTATCTTGCTACACCACTCCCTGGGACGTCATCCTCTAGTGGCTTTGAGCCGCTTTCTGCGACCCCATCACTCGTCTCCTGAAATCATACGCTTCAGGGACCATGAAAAAATCAAGACGAATTGGTAATGGAATCCGAGGACCGCATTTCCCTCGAATCCCGGGAGATCCGCGTTCCCTCGGGGAGAAAATCACGTGGGGGATCCGTCGATTGCTCGGCGCACGCTCGGGCGTTCCAGCATTTGGTCGTAGAAAGCCCTCAGTGGAGCGGGCAGATCGACATTCAGCGTGGCGGCCCAGTGTGTGACATAAAACAGCGCCGCATCGGCCACACCAGGCCGGGACCCCGACAGCCACGCGGTCTTGCCCAGAAGAGTGGAGACATGGCGCAGACCGTCTGACGCCACGCTCAGTCCATGGGCGCGCAAATCCTCCTGCGCAGATGGCGACGAAACGAACTTGCCAGGCATGAGGGCAAGTGCAAAGCCGCGCATATGGACTGTGCCCACAATGAACTCCATCGCCTCTATCACCCGCGCTGCGGCATTGGGATTATCGGGAAGGAGCTCAGCCTCGGGGAAACGCCACGCAAGCCAGAGTGCAATGGCCGGGAACTCGGTCAGCACCGTCCCGTCATCGCGGAGCAGAGCGGGCACCTTGCCTTTGGGATTGACGGCCAGGAAGGCGGCATCGCGCTGCTGGCCGGATGACAGATTGATCGTCGCTATCTGGTACGGAACGCCGATTTCCTCAAGAAGAATGCGGATTCCCAGCGAGCAGGATCTGGGAGCGTGAAAAAGTTGCATGGATATGACCTTGTTTAGAAGTTGACTTGATTGGTGTCCTTAGGCCTGGACATTCGGGCGATAAGCGGCATGAAAGCTCGCCGAAATTCGATCCCAAGCAGAAGCCGGGCTAGGCACGCGACAGCGTTTCCGGCAGCGCCGGTTAAAACGAATACCCCACTTTGACGGCGGCGCTGATTACCTCGTTGTCGGTGAAATTTCCGAACGAACCTGAAGCATCACCGAACTGGTGGTAGCCGATGGCGGTGGTTATTTTCACCCCGTCCTTGGTGTAGATCGCGCCAAGCGAAGCGCCCCACAAACCGTCAGTCGCGTCGAGCGGCCCCTCAGCCGATACGTCAGTCGAGGGCTCGTATGTCAGGGATGTGAACCCCGACCATTGTTCGCTGAACATCTGTGCAACGCCGAGCGTGTAGGTCGTCGTGTCGTTGAAGTGGACGAGCGATCCCAAAGGATAGCCCGGCGGATTGATCGTGTGTTCACTCCAATCTGCCCAGCGAACCGTCGCGAAGAGCAATGTGGAAAGGCTGATCGGCGCCTGGAGATGGATGTTGACAGATTGCGGGGTCTCGACATCCGTAGTGCCTTCATAGGCGCCCGAGGTGTCGAAGTCGTAGTCGATCGCAGAATTGTATGTGACTGCGAGCCGGACATGGCTCTCCGGGATTTCAAAGGCCGCCCCGACCACGTAACCCGGAGCCCAGGTGTCGTCAAAGGTGACGTTGCCAAGACCTGCGGGCACACCGCCTACGAAAACTGAAATATCGGTGTCGCCGCCTATACGTTGCAGTCTGGGTCCTCCGAAGACACTGAAACGTTCTGTAAATTTGTAACGAAGCAAACCTGTGACAGCGATCGACTCGACTTTTCCCGACAGGCCGGACAGCGGCCCGTCATCATACTCGAGTCTGCGCCCATACGGATTGTCCACGATGACCGCTCCTGAGAATTGCTCATTGATATCGGCCTTGAAGGCGCCGTTGTAGAGTGGAACCGTGGGCGCCGTATCGCCCGAAGCAAACGGAGGTCCGACGGCAATGATCTGCCCACCGACGTTCGGACTGCCGAAGCCCAGTCCGAATTCGAAGTAGCGTCCCGTCTCGAAAAGGGCTTCATTCGGCTGTCCCAAAAGATCGAAGCCTCCTGCCATCACCGGTGTGACGAAAAGACAACTGAAAAATCCGGTCAACAAATTAATAGTTTTCATACGGGTCTCCCTCCTCCGAGACGTCTCGCTTTTCCGAAAAGCCCAAGGAAATGGACATCTCGCACTTTGCCTGCAATCAGCCAGCTGCTTTCACATCAAGGGGTTAGACCAGGGCGGTGACCCTCGAGCCCTTCGTACCTCCGCCGGTCGGGCTGTGGTGCGGGCGGCGAAGGCGTGCGCGTCCTGGTCCCGCCGAGATCAGGCGTCGACGATTTCGAGCAGTTGCCTGCCGAAATCGACGGCGCGGTCATCGGTGCGCATTTCGGCACGAATAATGTCGCCCGGCGCGAGGTAACGTGTGTGCGCGGTCGCTTCCTGGACGATCGCATCCTTCCGCTCCGAATCCTTGAAGAGCTTGGTCGTCACAATCTGGGCCATGGCGGCATTCGCTTGCAGGATCACGCCGCCCGGCGTCCCGGTCAGGACGAGATCGCCCGCAGACAGGTCCATCAGGGACGCAATGTCGTTGAGGCAGGTTTCCGGGCGAAAGACGAAGTCCCGGGTATGGGCCGACTGCCGCAGTTCGTCGTTCAGCCAGAGATGGATCTCAATCCTGTCGAGCAGATCCGCTATCTCGTCCGCTTCCGGAATGACCAGCCAAGGACCACAAGGGCAGAACGTCCGGGCACTTTTGCCGCGGAACCACTGCAAGAAGGCTTCACCGAACATGACGTCGCGGGCTGACACGTCGTTGCACAAGACCAGTCCGCCGATGAAATCGCCGAGGGTCTCTCGGGTGACGTGATCGCCTGCGCTCAACGGTCGCTTCAGGACAAGCCCGAGTTCCACTTCATAGTCGAGCATCTGACATCCGGCCGGCCGGATGACGGGATCGAACGCTCCGGAGAGCGAGGAGGCGGCCTTCATGAAGAGCAGGTTCTTCTGGCGTGGCGCATGCCCCGATTGATCCGCGTGATCTGCGTAGTTCAGGCCCTGGCAGACGATCTGCGCCGGCGCCGTGACGGGGCTTAGAATGTTTGTAGAGCTGATCGGGAAACGTTGAGCGCCTGCCCGCGTCTTGAGCTCAGCGGGAGGCACGCGCAGGATGTCGGCGGTCGAGACGAATGTGCCCTTGAGCGGCGCGATCTCATCTCCGTCCAAAATTCCCCACAGGGGTTCTCCGCCGATCGTAAATCGGGTCACTTTAACTACCATTTCATTTCCTTTCTTTGGAGGGGCCGCTTCGAAAGCGGCTCAAATGCTCGCTCACAACGCCTTTTGAAGGTTGGAGCGGGTCAAGCGCGGTCCTTGCCGTTAAGGTCTCCGTATCGCTCGCGATAGTTCGCGGTCGTGTCCATCGCGCCGCAGAATTCGACATTGTGCCAGTCGGGATCGTAGAGGTAACAGGCCACGTTGCCGCCGGTCTCGCCGTCGCCGAAAGGCGGTTCGCTGTTGTGGCGGACTGGACCGTAGTTCAGCGGGAAGCCTTCGGCCTGCTGTTGCTTGGCAAAGGCCAGGACATCCTCCAGTTGGTTTCCTTTTACCTCGAGCGCAAAATGGAAGAAGCTCATGCCCGAAGGTACGGTAATCCTGCCGGAGGGGTCGTATTCCTCGATCAGCACGAGGCATTCTTCGTGGTCAGTTGCGCTCATGTAGCAGCAGCGAATACGCCAGCCTTCCTTGAATGGATGCGGTTCTTCCTCGCAGGTACGGCTGTGGATCATGCCGGCAACTTTCTCGTACCAGGCCCGGCTTCGGCCAATGTCGCGCACGTAGATCGAGAGCTGTCCGATATGGGAAACGAGCGAAGGCTGGAAGACACCGTAGTCCTCGGTCTTGTTGGAGAAGCGCCGTTTCGTCAGCGTCGGCCACAAGAGCACCAGTTCGCGAAACCATTTTCGCTTCAGCAAGACGGCGAAACGCTGCTTGAAGGGTGGCAGGACATTTGGGGGAACGAAAGCGGTGTTGCTCATTGGGTGACCTCCTCGATAATCTCAAGCCAGTGCTTGTCCGGATCCTGAACGCAAAAGGCACGTGCACCCGGGCGCGCAGAGGCAAGCATGCGTCCTTCGCGAATCGGCAAGCCCATGCGTTGTGCACGGCGTCTGACATCGTCGAAGGCCTTGGCGCCCCTCACGGCCAGCGCGAAGTGCAGCATCGAATTGTTGTCCATCGTCAGCTTGTGATGCTTCACCAGGCAGATGTCGTGATGGTGGAAGCCGAACGAGAAGAAATGCATTTCCTGCTGCGACAAACGCATTGCGGCGCTGCTGTCCGGGTGGTTGAGAGCGGAGAACTGCAGGTCGAAGAGATTGATGTAGAAGGCCTTTGAGCGTTCCAGGTCGGTAACGTAGAAGACGTGGTGCTGAAGGTTGGTGACGGGGATCCGAATTGGAGCGTTCATGAGTGGTTTCCTGACTGCTGGTTTGCCCACGAGAGTGCTCGCGCCCCGCTCTCGTAGCGGGTAAGATTGATCGCCATGACTTGCGTCCTTTTCTTCTGGCGAGTGCTCAAAGGAATTGCGCCTTGAAGGCGTAGCGACCCAGTTTTTCGCGCAACGGGCCTGGATCGCCTTCGACCGCAATACTGGCAAGCAGCCCGAGTCGGGCGTTTTGAACGACCGAAAGCGATTCAAGCTTCACGCCGGACGCCGCCGCCTCCTGGCGTATGACATCCTCGATCTCCAGCATCGACAATGCTGGTTTGAAGATCTTGCCGACGGGTGTGACGGGCAGCGCTGCCAGAATCCGGACCGATTTGGGATGCGCAGCGCGCTCGGGAATACGGTTGACAGCATGGGCAAGCAGGTCCGCTTCCGATGCCGTCGTCGCCGGCTTCAACTGAACATAGAGGACCGGCAGTTCTCCCGCGCGCTCATCGGGCCGTCCCACCGCTGCGGCGAGTTGCACCGCAGGGTGATCCTGCACCGCGTTTTCGATCAGCTTCGGATCGATGTTATGGCCGCTGCGGATAATGAGCTCTTTCTTGCGACCCGTCAGCCAGAAGTAGCCGTCCGCGTCCTGGCGGGCGAGATCGCCGGTGTTCAGCCAGCGCTCGCCGTCAATCTCAAGCCAGAGACCGTTGTTGTGTTCGGCATTGATGTAACCGGCAAAGACATTCGGCCCGCGGATCGCGAGCACGCCGACCTCTTCCGTCCCGGCGAATCCGGCGAAGCCTCCCAGATCGTCAAGTCTGACTACCGCCATTTTCTGGTAGGGGAGGCGCAGGCCGATCGAGCCGATACGTCGCTCGCCTTCCGGCGGATTGACGCTTGAAACACAGGCGCCTTCCGTCAGGCCGTAGGCCTCAAGAATGCGGATTCCCGTAGTCTTTTCGAAATTGCGGAACAGTTCCACGGGCATCGGAGCCGCGCCGCAAAAACCGTAGCAGACGCTGGAAATGTCGTGCTCGCCGACCGGCACCTGCAGCAATGCCGAATAGACGGTGGGAACGCCCGAGAACGCCGTGACCCGATAGTGTTCGACGATCTTCCAGAAAGACGGAATAACTCCCTCTCCGCGATAGCCCTGCGGCGTGCCCATGACGACATGTCCGCCTTGCGACCAAGGAATGAGGCCCGTCACCAGCTGCCCATTAACGTGGAACAGCGGCAGGCCGCAGAAAATCGTCTTGCCCGGTGCGAAAGCACTCCCGATCAAGGCTTGGGTGGACCAGGCGTCGAACACTTCCGACAGATGGGTGCGCGCGGCGATCTTGGGCAGTCCGGTCGTGCCGCCCGTGCAGAAGTATGAAGAGATATCTCCGGGGCTGGGCATTTCGAAGGTCAAGCCGTCGCCGCGTTCGGCGGCGATTTCCTCGCGCAGGCTGAGAACGCGGATGGAAAGTCCATCGACACTCGGGGCCTGCGACCGTACCTCCGGCGCTTCGTCGGTGGTGTCGCGGAGATACGATGCGAAACTGACGGTCAGAATTCCTTGCAGGTCCGGCACGTTCGCCGCGGCCTTGATCGCCTTCTCCCAGATGTCGGTTCCCGGAGAGGACGCCAGAGTGACGAGCCACTTGGCCTTTCCGGCAATGAGGAGCTCGGATATCTGTTCTGCTTCCAGCAGAGGATTGATCGCGAAGGCGATGCCCGCCGCCTCGCCGCCCCAGATCACGAAATGCGCTTCGGGCAGATTGGGCAGCACGAAGGCGACGACGTCGTCGCGGCCGATTCCCAGCCGGCGCAGGGCATTGGCTGTCCTCGTAATGTCAGCGAGGAGCTCGGCATGCGTCCAAACGAAGGGAACACGGAAGTTGTCAGAGCGGAGAAAGAAGGACAGGGCAAGCTGATCCGGCGCCATAGCGGCGCCGCGCGCCAGCATCTCGTAGGTGCTTGCCGGAAGGTTACGCTCCGGCAGCGGGAGTCGCTCGAATGCCTCAACATCGGGCAATGCGACAATGGGGCGACCGAAGCCGCCAGGGGTTGTTGCGAGCATAGTGATTTTTCTCCCTATGGGTCCGCGCTGGCTCACTTGGACAGCGGCGGCAACTCCAAATTAGCGATGCGACGAGCTTCCTCCGGCTCGATCTCGAGTGCCCGGAGCACGAACTCCGGCGCGTCGGATCCGGCATCCCGCCAAGTCTTATGGCCTGGCAGTGCCAGAGACAGTGCAGCGAGACCGGTGCCGGCAATCATCGCCGGCATCCGAGAGGCCCGTTGCGCAGAGCCTCGACACTGAAAGAAACCAAGTCTTCGGGCGTAATGAGCGAGCGCCGGAAATTGGCGTTCTTGAAAGCTTTTGGTTCCCAGAGTGCCGCAGTTGACGCGCAAAGGCATTCAGCCGCCCGTAGACTGTCCTGTTGTCGAAATTCCTGGGCACGGACACCCTCTTCGACAAACTCGGCGACGGCGTCCCTGACGCGGTCGGCGTGTGTCTCGAAAGCGGGCCAGCTCTCATCATCGGCAACCGTGAGCAGCTCGAATATCTTTTCCTCATCGCGCATGAGAGCAAGAACACGGCGATGCAGCTCCAGGATGAACACTCGGAGACTTTCCGCACTCGTAAGCCCCTTGGAGCCCGGTTCGATGACGGGAAAATTGTCTTCGAGCACACGCGCGACAAGCCCATCGTACAACGCCAGTTTGGAAGGGAAGAACCTGTAGACATTTGCCGGCGACATTTTGAGATGGCTCGCGATATCGCTCACGTTCGTTTTTCCGGATCCATAGATTGCGCACAATCTCTCTGCCGCACTGAGAATGCGGGCGGCGTTGGAGGCTTGGCTCTCCTGCCGTCTTGTTCGCCGATTGGTCATGTCCGGGCGGCAATCATCGATATCAAGCATCGGCTCCTCCACGCGAATTTGCCGCGCCTGGACGGGTCAACCTCAGTTCGCCCAGATAGACGCTCTCGGAAAGGACGCAGTCACGCCCGACGTTGCCATGGGCATGGGACACGTCGACACGATACGTGCCTCCGTCCCCGACCAGCTTGTCGAAGCGAAAATCGCCGAAGCCGTCGGTGACGGTGCTGCCGAGAACCTTGCCTGCCTGCGACAGGGTTACCTGCGCCCCCTCGATGCAATCCACCACGCCGGCAATCTCGGCGCTCACGCTGCCGCCGACGAAGCATGTCTCCCACTTGTCAAGGTTCCGGTACCAGACGCGAGGTTTGGTCGAGAGGTCGGGCTTGAGCACCTTTAGACCTTCGCTTGACGCCTTTTTCTCCATGGTGGCGTCATCGAGTTTCACCGCCTCGAAGACTTCCGTCGGACAGCTTTGCTGGCAGCGCGGCCGCTGCCAGCCCTGGTCGAGCAGGTGAGCGTCGAAGATCCAGGTCTGCGGCACATGCTGCTCCTCGTTCCAGACGATTGCCCGGTACGGGCAGGAGCCGAGAATGTCCTTGCGACCCCGAGCCTTCTCCGGATCAATGATGACGATGCCGTCGTCGCGTTTGCGGATGGCGTCGCCGGCATACTTCATGCACGGCGCGTCATCGCAGTGATTGCACATCACCGGCAAATAGGTGGTGTCCACCATCGGCGCACTGCCCTGCGCGCGGCGCAGGATGCGAATCGGGCTGTCGCCCACGGCAGCGGCCGGCGCCGCGTAGCCCGGGAAGTCGTTGCCGACATGTTCGTCGCGGTTCGCGATGACGCAATTGTGGCAGTTCTCGCAGCGGCCGACATTGATGACTAGGTTCCACTTGCTCATGGGCTTCCTCCTACGCTGCGCGATTCATCTTGAAGGCCTCGGCGTTTCGCCACTTCTCGATCTGCACAAGGCAGGAATTGGGAGCCATGCTGCTGGTTCCTCGGGTCTGCGATCGGTCCGGCGTAAGCATGTTCAGGCAGCCGCCGATTTCCACGGTCTCTCCCGCGAGTTCGACAAGCTGAAACTCGGCGCTGGCCTCGTAGGACTTGACGACACCTTTAGTCACCAGGGGCGAAATGTCGGCGGCGCAGATCACGGCGCCGCGGTCGTTGAAGATTTTCACGAGCTCACGTTGGCCAATGCCCCGGGCGGCGGCGTCGGCCGGGTTGAGCCGCAGCAACCAGAAGCGATGACCGGCAACCAGAGCGCGATGATCCTCGACCTGATTGACCGCGCTGTTCTTGCCGTCCATGCTGGTATGGAAGCTGTAGCGGCTGTGGGTCGCGATCATCTGCAGCGGATATTTCTCCGCCAGCTCGGTGTTGCGCGGCCCTTCCCAGGACGGGATGTAGCGGTTGACCGCCGGGCGATCGGGATTGTCCGCCGTGTGACGCTTGAACAGTTCGGGCACGAATTCGAGCTTGCCGCTCGGCGTCTGAAGGCCCATGCCGAACTCCTCGGCGTACTGGGACGGCATCGGAGCCGGTTCCGGCAGATCCTTGCGCCTGCCCTCGGCGAACCAGCGCATGTCGACGGGCTGGCGCAACTCCGGCTTTTCGGGCGGCACGACGTAGTAGCCCTTGCGACAGAATTTCTTCCAGGCGATGTGATCGGGCAGATCCGACGAATCGAACACCCGCTTGACCCAGTCGAGCTCGCTGCAGCCCTCGGTGAAGACAGCGCCCAAGCCCAGCCGGATCAGGATGGCGGTGAATATCTCGTAGTCGGACTTCGACTCGCCCAAGGGCTCGATGCATTTATGCTGGAGGGTGATGACGCGATGGTTGACGACGTTGACGCCGTGATGGGCATAGCCTCCGGAATTCGCCCATTCGCCGATGTCCCAGCGTTCCAGTGAGGTGCAGGCCGGCAGGATGATATCGGCAAACTGGGCCTCGCCCTCCATCCAGATGGACTGGTTCACCACGAACTCGATGCTCTCGTGCCGATAGGCGTCCACCCAGCGCCCCGATCGCGTCACGGTGCTGAGCGACGATCCGCCGTAGCGGTAGATCATGTGAATCGGCGAGTAGCCCGGCATGGGATAGCTGAAGGGCGCGAACTGAGCCTCCTGGGCCATGCCGTCCCAGAGATAGCCGGTGGCCTCGCCGTTGATGATCGCGTCGGGCAGTTGCTGGCGCGGCACCATCTGCTTGACGGGATTCATCGTCAGGATGTGCGGCATGCGCTGATAGTTGTTCACCGCATTGCCGGTAAAGGCCAGGTCGCCGGAAATCCCTCCGTCGGCGTAGCCCGGAAAATAGAAATGCAGGTCGTGAGGGACCCCGATCTGGAGACCGCCGAAATTGACGCCCGGCTTGCCCCAGCCCTGCATCGCCATCATCATGATCATGCAACGCGCCCATTGCGCGCCGGTCGCGCCGCGGCCTGCACCACCGAAGCCAGTGCCGGTCATGCCGACGGCAAGATAGACCTTCTTGCCACCCCATTTGCGGGCGAGCGCGCGCACGTCTTTGGCAGGGATGTCGGTCTCGGCCTCCTGCCATTCAGGAGTCTTGGGGACGCCATCGGTTTCGCCCAGCAGGTACGCCTTCCATTCGTCGAAGCCGGTGGTGCGTGTGGCGACGTAGTCCTCGTCATAAAGGCCTTCCGTGACCCAGACATACATGATCGCATGGGCCAAGGCTGCGTCGGTCTGCGGCCGGACGGGAAACCAGCGTCCGCCCAGCAACTGGGCTGTCGGATTGCAATGCGGGTCGATATGCACGAACTCGATGCCGAGTTCCTTGGCCCATATACGACGCGTCGTGCCCTCAAACCCCGCATAGGCTCCATTGGTGCTTTCGGGATCGCAGGACCAGAAGACGATCATCTCGGCTTCCTTGAGGCAATCCTCCACCCCGCCATAGCCTGCAGGCACGCCGACCCGCATCGAATTGCCGAAATGGTGCATCGCGCCCCAGTACCAGCCCTCCCAGCTGTCCGGGTTGGCGGCAACCCGGGTGAAGCCGATCAGGTTGGCGAACCGCATCAGCGAGCTCAGGTAATAGCCCACATTGCCCCACTGGTGGTGGGACGACATGGGGAACGTGATGGCACCAGGCCCGTGGACGCGCTTCTGCCGGTTGATTTCCTTGGCGACGATGTCCAGCGCTTCGTCCCAGCTGATCCGCACGTAGCCGGATTTGCCGCGGTTCTGGGGATTACGTTCGCCATCCGGATCGAAATCCACTCGCTTCATCGGATGGAGGATGCGTTTGTCCGAATAGACCAGGGATTTCATCGTCAGGGCATGCGGCGCCACCAGGGCTTTGCGGGGCGGGCTGAACTTGTGGCCGCGGGCCTCGATCACCCAGGTGGCCGGATCGGTCTTATCGAACTCGATGGGCGTAACCCGCAGGATGCGGCCGTCCTTGACGTAAACGAACAGGGGGCCGCCATTGGTGCAGGTCGTGTAGCGGCGGCTGCCGTCGGGCATCGGCGTCCCCATGGGCAGGCCGGCGGTCTCGCTCGCATTGAGAGTTTGCATGAACCAGACAACCAGTTCGTCCGGGCCGGTGGTCACCACCTTGAAGTTCTTGGCTGCATGAATGATTTCAAGCTGATCGCGATTGGGCAGCAGCAGCTTCAGGGCGGTGGCCACGTCCTTGAACGACATAGCCACCTGGGCCTCGGCTGCCGACCCCGCACGGGAGCGGAATTTGCCGCCGCGGATTTCCACTATTTGGCCGATGCTGCCGTCCTGGAGGCCGATCCACACGACGATGTCGCGCTGGTTCAACCGGTCGGCGAACGCCGGAACGCGGGAGGCGGTGAGGTTCATTGCTTTGGGCAAAGCAAAGAGGATGGTCCTAAGGACCTGCCGGTTCATTCCAGTTTTTATAGCTAGCATGTGGCGGCCCGCGACCCGGAAAGTTCGATTTGGTGGCCGTAGAAAAACGGCCTGATCGCGACATCGCGCGAAGCTTGCAGCTTCATTGACGGTTCTCCTCCAAACCTGTTCCTCAATATTGACTATAACGTCATAATGACTACATAGTCAATTCGAAAATTAGACGACCGAAACGGACCAGAGGAATAGGCGCGTGAACAGGCAAAAGAGACGCCGCTGTCGCTACACCCTGAGCCCTAGCGTCGGCGGCTCGAATTCCGCGCCGCGCCCTGGATCCAGAGTTCCATCGCATGGCAAGGCCGGAGCGCACCCGCTGACGAGACGTTGACGGCGCAACTGGCGCGGCTAGGATCGCCAGAAGCTCCAGATTCGACCGGAGACTAAGAGCAATGCCGCCGAGGCCGTCTTGCACCGACCAGACCGAACTGGAGGCAGGACGAGGCTGACGCGCTGACCAAGGAGTGTTGATGGCACGAGTCAATCTGGAGCGTAGGGCGTCGATCGGCGAGGCCAAGCGTGCCCGCACCCGCGCCGCGATCCTTGAAGCCGCGCGCGCCTGCTATGCCTCCCCGGGCACAGGCTCCGTGACGGTGGAGGCGGTGATCCAGGCCGCAGGGCTGGCGAAGGGAACCTTTTATTTGCATTTTCGGGACCTTCCAGCTCTGGAGGCAGAGCTGGGCGACGCGCTTATCGCGGAGCTGAGCGAGCGTTTGGAGCCCGCCCGCCTGGCCGTCGACAATCCGCTGACCCGCATGGCCACGGCCGTGACCATATTGCTCCGTGACCTGGCGGCCGCGCCAGCGCAGGCGCGTCTCGCCGCGCGCGCGGCCGTTATGCTGCCGGACGTCGCCCAGGCGGTGCAGGCCCGCCTGCGGGGCGATCTGGCCGATGCCCAGTCGGCCGGCCTGCTTAAGGTCGCGTCCGTCGATCTCGCCGCCCGCATCGTTGTCGCGCTTATCGAGCAGGCTTCGTGGCTTTTCAGCGTGGGCAGGATCGACGCCACGGCCGTGCCGGACATCGTGCGCGCCGTCTTGCGTGCGATGGGATGCGCGCCGGACGATGCGGCGGAGCGGACCGAAGCGGCGGCACGTAACGCCGACGCCTTTGCGCAACAGATATCCACACGCAGCGCCTCGGATTTGTGAGGGTGGGAATTCTCTCCTCACCAATCCGTCGAGCATGCCTAGGGAAACGCCCTCGCCGCCAAGGCGAGGGCCAACACCGAGTACCGTGACTTCAGTACGCGATCTGACCGTCGACGATCTTCCCGGTCGACGGGGTAAGTTCGCGCTTCATCACGTCGTGAGCCTCGCCGCTCATGACCGAGACTGGAACAGCGACGGCCACACGCGCGGCCGTACCGGCGAAATTCGCCGCGGCTACCCCGATTTTATCCGTAAAACTTGCCTCACTCCCGGCGAGTGATTGTCCGGCAAGGCGCCGGCCGAGCAGCCGCACGATGTCGGGACTATCTGCGAAGGTATTGTGACCGAGCGGATCTTTCGACGCGATAGCACTGGTGTCGATAACCGAGACACCGAGTTCGTCCAGAACAGCCACGTAAGGCGTGAGATCGGACCCACCGACGCGGTCAACGCCGCCCGAAAGCCAACGCGAGGCCTCCAGGGCCTTGTCCCGCGTCGAAGTCAGGATCGTGAAGTGAGGCCGCTTCGGTCCCATCTCGACGAACTGACGACGGACCACATCGATGTCGATATCCGGTGACGCAAGAATGACGTTCTTGACCTTGGCCGGTATCGATTTTTCCCGCATCGCGACACCGCGCAAGGCCTCTGTCGCGAGCCATGCTCCCATCGAATGAGCGAGAATCGTCACGTCGTCGACATCGGGGCTTCTGGCGGCCTGTAGAATAAGGTCCTCCAAGGCTCGCCGCGAGTAGTTGGCGCTTTCCTTGTCGTAGAGGTAGTCAAAAACGCGGGCTCTCGACGGCCAGGTGAAGAGAATCGGCGTTGCGTCGGTGCCCGAGTCATGAATGATCTGGGCAAATCGAAAGACGGCATCGGCATAGGTGTTGTTGAAGCCGTGCACGAAGATGATCACCTGGCGTTTCCCGTTTCTACTTTTGCGAAACCATTGGAGGACTTGGTTTTCGGACCCGGCTTTCGAGGTCTCAATCACCGCAAACTCTTTCTCGGGGTTCGGCGGCACGTGGGAGGGCCACTGGACCTCTCCAAGCTTGCGGTTTCGATCGGGCGGGATCGACACGATGACGTTATTGAGCGAGATCGCCTTTCCGCGCTCGCCGGAATAGAGTTGGCCGGGATTCTCCGAAGGCTTGCGTGTTGTCGCGACCAGCATGTCGACGCGGCCCGCATCGCTGGCGTGTACGGTCAGCGGTTGAAGGACGTTTTCCACCCGCGTCGCGCAGCCGTTTACAGCCAGAGACAGGAGCAACAGCATGGGGAGCGCCCGGTTTCGCTTAGAGATCGGCCGCGCGCGGCCGATCTGTTGCAGGCCGTGAATGCTTTGCAGGGCGTTCAAGGTGATGGAATCCGCCATATCAATGTTGCTCGACTTCACGCGGTATGCGGAACCAGGCCACATACAGCGCCGGCAGGAACAGAAGCGTCAGCGCCGTACCCACGACGATCCCGCCCATCATCGCGTAGGCCATCGGACCCCAGAATATCTCGTGGGAGATCGGGATCAGTGCCAGAGTGGCGGCCGCCGCCGTCAGCATGATGGGCCGCATGCGGTGTTCGGTCGCCTCCACCACGGCATTCCATGCCGATTTTCCGGCTGCCCGCAGTTCTTCAATCTCGACGATCAGGATGACGGAGTTGCGGATAAGGATGCCGACGAGCGCGAGCACCCCCAGGAGCGCGACGAAACCGAGCGGGGCATTGCTGGCGAACAGAGCCACGACGACACCGATCAGCGCCAGCGGGGCAACCGAGAAGACCAGGAACAGCCTGTGAAAGCTCTGAAGTTGAACCATCAGCAGCGTCGCCATCATCAAGAGCATGGCCGGCAGCACCTGCGCGATCGGACCCTGCGATTTGGCGCTTTCCTCGACCGCGCCGCCGACTGCCACGGAGTAGCCGGTCGGCAGTGTCTTCTCGAAAGCCGCAACCTTGTCGGAGAGCGCCTTCACGATGGTCGCAGGCTGCGTCGCATCGGCGATCCCGGCCTTTACGGTGATGGTCGGAACCCGGTCCCGCCGCCAGATCGTCGGCTGTTCAAGTTCATAGCGGAACGCTGCGACCGATGACAGCGGGACCGACTGGCCACGGCTGCTCTGCAGTTGCAGGTCGAGCAACGTGTCGATCGACGCGCGCTCCTTTTCTGCTGCGCGTCCGACCACATCGACCAGATAGATGTCGTCCCGAACCTGCGTTACGGCGTTTCCTTGAACGACGGTGTTGAGCGCCATGGCGATGTCCTGGGACGAGACGCCGAGCTGACGCGCCTTGTCCTGCAGCACGTCGATCTTCACGACGCGGGTCGGTTCATTCCAGTCGAAGGCAAGGTTTGTCAGTGATGGATGGGTGCCAACGACATTGCCCAGTTTCTGGGCCAGATCACGCACCGTCTGGAGATTCTCGCCGGACACGCGGTACTGAACCGGCTTGCCGACAGGCGGGCCGATGTCCAGAAGCTTCACATAGGCGTCGGTTCCGGGAAACGTCTTCTGAAGATAAGCTTGCGCTTCCTGCTTCAGCTTGTCGCGAACGTCGAGCCCTTTGGTGACGATGATCGTCTGCCCGAAGGAAACATCGGCCGGCTGCACGTCGAAGGAAAGGATGAAGCGCGGTGCGCCTCTTCCGACGTAGGTCGACCAGTGCTCCACCGCAGGGTTGCCGGCCAGCACCTCACGCTCGAACTGGGCCATCTGACGGCTCGTTTCGGCAATGGAACTGTTCTGCGGCAGGTTCCAGTCGACGATCAGTTCCGGCCGGTCGGAGCTCGGGAAGAACTGCTGTTGCACCATCGACAGGCCAACGAACGATCCGGAGAAGAGGACGACGGTGGCGATGATCGTCATCCAGCGCCAGCGCAGGCAGAATTGCAGCAGTCCGGAGAACGCCTTCGCGAACCGGCCCTTGTGTTCACCATGGTTCTTCATCGTCTTGGGCAGCAGGGTGACGCCGATGAGGGGCGTGAACAGCACTGCAACGATCCAGGAGACGATGAGCGAAACGGCGATGACGACGAAGAGGGTGAAGGTGAACTCGCCGGCGCTGCTCTTGTTGAATGCGACCGGTATGAAGCCTGCGACGGTGACGAGCGTGCCCGTCAGCATCGGGAACGCCGTGGATGTGTAGACGTAGGTGGCGGCATTCCTGAGGCTGTCACCCTTTTCCAGCCGCGCCACCATCATCTCGACCGCGATCATGGCGTCGTCGACGAGAAGGCCGAGCGCGATGATGAGCGCCCCGAGCGAGATTCGCTGTAGCGAGATGTCGGCATAGAGCATCACCACAAAGGTGATGGCGAGAACAAGCGGGATCGCGATCGCCACAACCAGTCCTGCCCTGAAGCCAAGGCTGATGAAACTGATCGCAAGCACGATGGCGACCGCCTCGAACAGGGCCTTTGTGAACCCTCCGACCGCCTCGTCAACCACTTTCGGCTGATCGGAGACCTGTTCGACCGAAACGCCGACGGGAAGATCCTGGATGATTTTAGTCATCGTTTTTTCGAGCGCTTCGCCGAAGGCGAGCAGGTTGCCGCCCGTCTTCATGCCAATCGCAAGCCCGATCGACGGCTTTCCGTTGAAGCGGAAGAGTGAGGTTGGCGGGTCGACATAGCCGCGGGTGATGTTGGCCACGTCCGTCAGAGGAAAGAAGCGATCGTCTACCCTGAGGTTGATTCCGCGCAGGGTGTCTTCGGAGATGAAGCGTCCGCCGACGCGCAGGGCAATGCGTTCCGGTCCCGCCTGAATGAAGCCCGACTGGGTGACGGCGTTCTGCGCCTGCAGCGTGGAAATGATGTCGGCGCGGTCGATGCCGAGGGCCGCGATCTTGCGGGTGGAGAATTCAAGGTAGATCACCTCGTCCTGCGCACCGACGATGTCGACCTTGCCGACGTCGGGGATCTTGAGAATCTGCGTTCGCGCGCCCTCAGCGAAATCACGCAACTCCCGATGACTTAGCCCGTCACCTGCAAAGGCAAAGATATTGCCGTAGACATCTCCGAACTGGTCATCGAAGAACGGACCGACGACACCCTGGGGAAACTCGTGCTTGATATCGTCGATCAGGTTGCGTACCCGCGACCAGGTCGGCTTTACATCCTGTGCATCCGTACCCGGCAGCAGATCGACGAAGACGATCGCCTGGCCAGCGGTCGTGATGCTCCTTGTATGTTCCAGGTTGTCGAGTTCCTGCAGCTTCTTTTCGATGCGATCGGTAACCTGCTGCGTCACTTCCTGGGCCGAAGCACCTGGCCACTGGGCCTGGATCACCATCGTCTTGATCGTGAAGGATGGGTCTTCTTCGCGGCCAAGGCCCAGATAGGCATATGCGCCCGCGACAGCGAAAATAATCATGAAATACCAGACGAGCGAGCGATGCTCGAGCGCCCAGTCCGAGAGATTGAATTTGCTCACCGACGTGGCTCCTGTTTAAATTTCACCTTCTGCCCATCGGCAAGTTCATTGACTCCGGCAACGACGACTTCTTCGCCCTCCCGCAGCCCGGACAGAACTCGGACCGAGCGGGCACCGGCCGCGTGGCCGTCGAGTTGTACCTCCCGTGGTGCAACGGTGTCTGTCGAGGGATCGACGATCCAGACGCGGTCGGGGCCGCCCTTGTCGCCAAGCGCGGAACTTGGCAGGGCGATTGCTCGTTTTCCTTCCTTGGCAACCGGCGTTGCGCTCACCACTGCACCCAGGCGGAACACGTCTGGAGCCTGGTGCATTGCAATCTTCAGCCTGTGGGTCCGGGTATTGGGATCCGCCTGCGGCCCGATCTCTCGCACGACGCCGGAGACCTGAATCCTGCGGTCCAGCTGGAGGGCAATGGAGAAACGGTCATTCAGACGCACGGATCGAAATTGCTCCTCGGGAACATCGACGACCACATCACGCTGTTCAGGGCGTGCCAGTCTCAGGACCGGTTGGCCGGCCGATACTGTCTGCCCCATTTCCGCGGAGGTGGCGGTGACGACCCCATCGAATTCCGCCCTCAACTCAGCATAGCCAAGCTGCTCGTGCGCCTTGGCGAGGCTCGCCGTTGCCTTTGCAACATTGGCTTTGGCCGATTTCAACTGTTGTTCGGCAAGATCCCGATCGGCAACGCTGCCGGCGCTCATGCGCGCCAGAATTCGCTTGCGTTTTTCTATCATGGCAGCGTTCTCGAGCTGCGCCTGGGCATCGCGCAGCTCCGCTTCTGCGCTCCTGACCGCGAGTTTCAGACTAAGGGGATCGATCTCGGCAACGATATCGCCTTTCAGCACGAGATCGCCGACATCGACCTTGCGTGATACGATTCGTCCGAGTGTCCGGAATGCCAGGTCGGTTTCGACCTGTGCCCGTACAACGCCGGGCAAACTCGCCGCCGCCTGCTGTTCAGCCGTGGCTGTCACGGTTTTGACGGGCCGGGGGCTCGCCTTCTCGTGCGTGACCGAGCTTTGCTCGCATCCCACAAGGAGCGAGATCGAGATAAAAATTGGAAGAGTGGTGCTTAAGCGTTTAAGGGTCATCTTACTTGCCTTCCCAGGCGACAGCCTGGCCTTCCCTGAGAAACTTTCCGCCTTCCGTGACGACAAGATCGGTGGGGGCGATGCCGCCGGTCACGACGAAATCGCTTTTGCGATAGCGGGCGACCGCAATCTCGCGGCGGGAAACAGAGCGATTGGCGGTGTTGACCAGCCACACGGCGGGTTCGCCATTGGCGGAGGTGATCGCGTTGTAGGGCAGGACGATGCCGTCATGCGACGCGGACCAGAGCGTGCCGACCACCGGCGTGCCAAGGGACCATTGGACGCCATCCTGCAGCGCGACCTTGATCCGGATTGTCCCGGCTTTCGTGTCGATCACCGGGGAGACCTCGCGGATTTTCGCGTCGAGCTTGTGGGCCTGATCCCCAACGGGTGCCACTTCGACGTCAACCGATGGCGGGCCGTCCAGAAAGAAGGCCTCGAACACGTCGAACACAGCGTCCCTGGGGCCGTCATGCGCGAGCGTGACGGCGGACTGCGCGGCCGAGACCACCTGTCCGACTTCGATGGTGCGCGCCGTTATGATGCCATCCGCATCGGCCTTCAATTCCGTGTACGACAGCGCATCCTCGGCTGTCGCCAGAGCGGCCTCGGCAGTGTCAAAAGATGCCTCGGCGCTCCGCAGTTCCTGTTGGGCGTCATCGAATATCTGCTGGGCAATCGCTTGCGATTGCAGGAGTGATCTCGATCGCTCGAAGTTCAGCGTCTTCTGCCTGACGATAGCGCTGGCCGAATCCAATGCCGCTCGGGCGACGCTCACGTCGGCCTGCTGCTCCGTGTCGTTGAGCCGGGCAAGAACCTCGCCGGCGTGAACGCGCGATCCGACGTCGGCCCGCCTCTCGACTACACGGCCACTGACCCGAAAGGATAGTTCGGTCTGGATCCGCGCCTTCACCTCGCCGGTGATTTGCGCGTCCGGTCGGTACTGCGCAACAGCGGCGGCAATCACCCGGACTTGTTGCGGCGGTGGCGACGCCTCTACTTTCTCTTCGCAGGCGGCAAGGGATGCGCACGCGAGACCAATTCCCAGCAATCTAAGGGGCTGCATTTTTTCTCCGGTAGCGTTTGCAACCAGAAGGGAACCGCGCTGTTCGTCCGCAGGCGCCAATCTGATGTGTGAGGGGCCATGGCCCGGTGTTGACAACGTCCACTTAGAGGCTAGAGTGGACGTTGTCAACATTGTGTTGGCAAAAAAAGTTGACACACGCAACATCAACATTTATGGACGAGTATGACCAAAGCCACTTCCACGACAGAGCAGCGCCCCTACCACCATGGTGACCTGCACAGGGCGATCGTAGTTGCCGCCCTCGATGTGCTCAGCGAATCCCAAAGCACGGAATTCTCGCTTCGTGAACTCGCCCGTCGAGCGGGCGTCAGCCATAACGCGCCGTACAAACACTTCGCCGACAAGCGCGATTTGTTGGCGGCCGTTTCGGCGGTAGGATTCGAGCTTCTTGCGCAGCAGATGACCGATGCGATGAAGCACCTCGATAGTCCGCGCGAGCGGCTGGCAGCCATGGCGCGCGCTTATGTTCGCGGCGGCGTCAATAATCCTGCGCTCTACAGATTGATGTTTGGCGGCTATCTTTCCGGACAGGACAGTGGGCGTCCAGCTATCGAAATAACCGCGGCGGAGGACATGAAAGCGCTTCTGGTGGACGCGATCAGCGACGGTGCTCTCGGACCGATCATTCCGAACACCGCGGCAAATCTACCAAGCGTCAATGGAGCCATTCTAATTTTCTGGTCACAAATGCATGGTCTCACTTTGCTGCTGGTAGACCGCCTCGTCGGCCCCAGTGAAAAGGCAGAGGAGTTGAGCGAGAGCGTCTTGCAAGGCATGCTCGACGGCTTGGCAAATTGTATCCCTGCAATACCAGCAGGCGTGTGGGTAGGTCCTCCGCCACCGAGTAGAACGTCCCAAGCCGCGAGGGTCTGAAAGGCAAGGAAGTTTAACCCCTTTGGGCACCGAGTGCTCGGCGTTCTCCATCTCAATTTTCCCAGCCAGAAAGTCAGCTGGGACGCTGACGCTCAGCGGGGCTCGCGATCTCAGCGATGAAAATCCCCAGCCTCCTTGCGTCCCGCTTTTCCGCCCTGTCCAACCGTGGCACGTTCAGTAGTGTGGTAACTTCTGGCCGTCAGCGAAAGACACGTAACGGCCGGCGAATCGAAATTTCCAAATGATTTCATAGGGCCGATTTTTTCTATGCCGTATTTTAGTTATGCGCTTTCGCGTTCACCCTTTGATATCAATCAAAGCGATGCGAACGTGACCCGCTGACCAACCAGCCTCTTCCTGGCGGTGAGCAGCGATCGGACGGCATGCGCAGGCAGGGACTTCACGTGGACGATCTTAAAGAAACCGGCCAGCTCGTTACGCGTTTTTGCGGTCACAACCAGCAAGCCGATCCACACCATGGAAAACCGATTCCGATGCAAACGGCGTTATAAGAAGTAATGGGGGGAATACGGATATTTTGACGAACGTCGTTTGCAAGTAGATATGGATCAGAAGGAGGTATTGGAAGACAAGGAACAGGCGAGGTTTCAGAGCGATGGACCTTGGAAGGCAGGTCTGAAGGGCTTGTCATCCAGGGATCAGGAGGACGGCCCCTGCTCTTCGCCGAGATGGCGCTTCGGCCGGAACGGAAACAGGCCGTCCGCGTACTTGCGGACAAGGTCATCGAACACGTCGTAACTTTCCCTGTCATCAAAACCCTGGTGTTCCAGGCCGCCGACGATCTTGTCGGCCATCTTCTTGATCAGCAAACGCCCGGCTTCGCCATCTTTTATGGCATCCGAGATCACCTGCCACAGGAACATGCGGGCGATATCGTCCCGTGACGGCCTGCGTGCCGCCCTCGCCTTGTCCCGGACGCGCTGCTGACGAACCTGCTGTTCGGCGGTGCGCTGGCTCTTTGATTTCGCGGGCATGGGTTTTGGTCTCCGTCATCACTGGCGCTGCTTACGATACCCGGAGCCATGGCAGTGTTGACAATCCGGATTGACGTGTGATGCCTGTGATAACGGTGACCTCTTAACGGCTCATCAAGCGCCCTACCCCCTGCCCCTGCCGGAAGTCGACATCATCTGCGTCCGAATGCCGGGGCATTACTGCCCCCTGACGCCACGTCGTTTGCAAAGGAACCGCAAAATCGCAGATCGGAATCGACAATACCAACCTCGGAATCGGGGTTTTCGAGTTCGGAATCGCGTCAGGGTAAATTGAGACGCTTTGACCTGATGTGTCCGCACGTTAGAAAAAGGTCCCGGCAAAGGCGGCGCCGCAGGGCGAAGACTGTGCGAAGCCGTTCGATGCTTTTGAACGGAATCGACCTCCGTCCCGTAGTGCGCAATCTTTGCGATTTCACAGCCAGCCACATGCTTCCGTTAGGTCGGCAAATCCCCTGCCCCTACAAGCAGGCTCATAATCTCTTCGCCGGTCATGACGCCGACCTCGTTCAACCGTGTTGCGATGGCAATCAGACCATCCCGCCAAGCGCCTCGCCGAAGACCAGAAATTCAGCGGTTCGACCCGCAAGCATGCATGTGATGTAACGCATCAACCAGTCTTGCGTTTGCGAGAGATGATGGTGCTGCCGACTGACAACCTTACCGATGCCACCAAGACCGATCGTGGCAATCACCACTTCGGCAATACCTGTATCGCAGAGCGCAATCGCATGACCGGCTTCGTGGATGGCGCTACGCCAGCGCAAATCGTCGGACAGTTCCGTCGGGCCTGCGCGCAGCGCCTGTTCAAGATCATTCCAGGTCAATGACTGTTGTTGCCGCCGGGTATTCCGGCGGACTTCACGGACCAGCCGCTCGATGTCAGCGCCGGTGCGGCCGGCCGCCAGCAAGGCCAGTCGTCGAAGGTCTGGATGCCGCTCGGATGCGGTCTGCTGGATGGATTCAGACATTGTGGGGAACTCCTTGCTTGGAATGGTCGATGATACCAGCGCCAAGCGCTTGGTCGTGCCTCGTAGCCTCTGAGAGTTTGTTGGTCCCTGTAGGCGCAGATGCCAAAACACCAGCCAGATCGTTTCCGAGATGATGGGCGAGGATGCCGGCCAGCGCCTCGATGTCGGGCAAGGGAATCGCCACATGTTTTTCCAGTCGCCCGGACCGCAACAGCGCCGGATCGATCTTTTCAGGGAGGTTGGTCGCCGCAACGACGATGACGCCGTCGGTCTTCGAGGTCCCGTCGAGTAGCTCGAGCAGGCGGTTGATCAGCGATCGCCAGTAGTCGTCATGCTGCTGCCTTCGGCCTGCGGACCGGTTACCGATGTTGTCGATCTCATCGATAAACAGGATGACCGGAGCATGTTCGCGCGCTCCCCGTCGTGTGAGCGTTGCCATGGCGTTTAGGGTGTCATTTCCCCCCTACCGGAATCGACCCCTTCGATGGCAACTGAACAGCCAGACCGACACGCGTTAGAACCGGCTTGGAATTTACGAAATCAATGTCGGCAAAGTTAAGGCTCCATCGCCCGAGCAAATCTTCGCCTGAAATACTCATACTCATCAGCCACTCCTGAAAGTTGCAGCAGAATGTCATTCCCCATCAATTCGATCGTCAATTGCCAATACCATCGCTCCCCATACTCGTGACGAATTCGCGTTTCGAAGTAAAATTTCTGGCCAGGTACGTGGTAGATGCGCTCACCTCCGTCGGGGACGTCGGAGCTGAGCCTAAATCGGGACCTAAGCTTGAAGGCTTACGGCGCAAGGCGAGGCGGCTCTCCGCGAGACACTCTTGATTGCTTCCGACTTCAACGAGGACCGGGTGAATTTCATCTGCAAGACGGTTGAGGAACACGGCCGCTGCGAGATGATTGATTCACCGCATAAGCCCCGCTTCGTGATCGAGAAAATCTTGCGGTCCTAAGGTCTGGCTGCAGCCTTGGCTTCGAAAATTTCCCGCAGACGGGGACCGTGGAACATCGGACTCGCCGGACCGGTCAAAAGCCGTGCCCCTAAACGCGCCACGGGACAAAATAACATCTGATCATCTCGTCCTGGACGTCCGCAGGGAACGAGCGATCAAAGAAACAAGGGAAATCGTATGCCTTGCGCGCCAATCTTGATGAAGCAGATTGCAAGGTAGCCGAGATTGAAGCAGGGTATATCTATGCAATTTTAGCGATGTTGCGGAGGCAATTGTGCAGAAGAAGATTCCGAATTCGATCGACGTGCATGTTGGAGGCCGCATCCGTTTCCGTCGAACGATGCTGGGATTGAGCCAGGAAAAGCTGGGCGACAGTCTCGGTATAACCTTCCAGCAGGTCCAGAAGTACGAAAAGGGAACCAATCGGGTGGGCGCGAGCCGCCTGCAGAACATTGCTTCCATTTTAGGTGTTCCGATATCGTTTTTTTTCGAGGAGACCACAGTCGCGGGGGCGGACGCACCGAACGAGATAACCGACATTTCTTTGTTTATCTCCAGTTCGGAAGGTCTGGCTCTCAACCGGGCATTTATGTCGATCCCTGATCCCGCCGTCCGCCAGAGCATCGTCAAGCTCGCAAAATCCGTTGCAAAAAACGAAGGCCTCAAGGGCGCATCGGAGTAAATTTCGGTGGCGCCCGTGGGCTACTTTCTCCACACATTTGGAGAACTGAGAGTGCTTGGCCCGGGCAGCGGGCAGGTCTTCCTGCCAGAACGCGGGCTGTTGATTCTTGCTTATATGCGCGCATCTCAACGGCCGGAAGTGTCGCGCGAAACACTCGCGCGCTTGCTCTGGCCGGATGTTGATAAAAGTGTTGCATTCAAGAATCTTCGTTCCACCTTGCTCCGGATGAGAACCTCTCGTCAGTCGAGCGAACTCCCTCTCTCCGCCGACGGAAAAGTGGTCCGGCTTCAACCGAATACATTGTCGTCGGATTTGGATTGCTTCCTGCCCGGCGACGATAAACTTCATCGCCTGCGCCACATCGTCGAGACGATGAAGGAGGAATTTCTCGGGAACACCCGGAGTCTAAACGGTCCCCTGAAGCGATGGATAGAGGCGCAACGCAGAGGTTACGCCGAGCTTCTGAGAGCGGCGGTTGTCGAAGCGTTGCCGATTGCGTCAGAACGAGCAGACATCCGGGCGATTAAGATCGCATGCGTCCAGATCCTCCAGCGGGCGCCGCTGGACGCTGAAATTCGCTGTATATTGGAGCGGACGAAAGCCATCGAATCTGACGATGCGCAGGACAAGATATTTGCCTTCCCACGCAGCGCACAAACCACGCCGGAGCGCTCGATTGCAGCCACTCAGGTTCTTCCGCCAATGGAGCGACCGTCCCTACCCCGGGTCGCCTTGCTTCCTCCGGATACCGCCAAGGATTCACGTCTGAATGGATCTATCGCCAACGCGCTCATCGAAGACGTGACGATTGGCCTTTGCTCTCTTCGAACGGTGTCGGTCGTCGCGCCTTTTACATCCGAGCGCATTCGCGAGGCGGACGACAAAGCGGCCGTGCTGCAAAAGCATGGCATAACATACGCGCTTGACACCAAACGGTCTGGCGAAGGCCTGTTCACACAACTCATCTTCCTCCCGACCGACGAGATAATCTGGGCCGAGCGCTTCCCCCTGACAGCTGAGGGTTTGATATCCCATCGTCTTGAGATTTCCCGCACGATTACCCAGACGATTGCGCGGCAGATCGAGGAAACTGCGGCAGCAAAACTCGATTTTGAGGCGCGGCCACAGATGTATGTCAACTATCTTCAAGGCATTCAGCACCTGTCAGGGCTGTCGTTGCCAGGGGTTCGCAAAGCCCGGCGCGTGTTTCGCGAGACGCTCCGGGAGTATCCGGATTTCGCACCTGCACTTGCCGGTACTGCGCGCACGTTGACGACGGAATGGCTCTTAACCGCACGCGGAGACGAAGAGCTGCTTGCCGCAGCCGAGCAAAAGGCGAAGGCGGCCGTGCGTCAAAATTCAGGCCTGGCCGCTGGATATCGCGAATTGGGTGTCGTGCAGCTTTACCTGGGCAAGCTCGATGAAAGTCTGGAGGCGCTGTCTGTCGCAGAAACCATAAGCCCGCACTATGCCGACGTGCTTTATAGCCACGCCGATAGCCTCGTGCATGCTGCGAAGCCTAAAGACGGCCTGAACAAAATCCAAAAGGCAATCGACCTTAACCCACTTTGCCCCGACCTCTATTTTTGGACTGCCGCGGGCGCCAGCTATTTTCTTGGTGAATTTGAAGATGCGGTTGCCTATGTAGGCAAGATGCGGGATGGCCGGCCAGCCGACCGGTTGCTGGCGGCAAGCTGGGGCATGCTTGGGGAAAAGACCAAGGCTCGCAGTTGCCGCCAGCGTGTTCTGAGGGACAATCCAAGTTTCGATCTTGAGCGTTGGCTGGAAGTCGTCCCTAACAGGGAAAACTGGCAGCGTGAACTTTACCGCGAGGGCCTGATCAAGGCAGGCTTCTAACAAAGGAGACGTGGAATGGCGAAAGTGGTGGTAATTGGAATTCCAGGCGAAACCGATCTTTGGCTGGCCGATCTGACAGCTGGAACGGTAACAGCCCTGCCCAAACCGTTGACGGGCGAGCTGGCGACGGCAGAAGCCCTTCGCAGCGCCGGCGGCGCGGTCATCAAGGGCGTGGACTTCGCCGTTGCAGTGTCATCCGAAGCACAGGTCTTCGCCGGCCACTATGACGGCTGATGGCAGCGGAGAAGTCGAAAACACAGGTTCCTACCGTATCTGCACGTCGTCCGAGACGCTATTCCGCGTCGAACCTTTTCTGAAAAACTTCGGCGTTACCCGCGTTGCTCGCCACACCGGTCTCGATAATCTGGGCATACCGGTGTGGTGCGCCTATGCGCCGAATTCAAAATCTATCGTCGTTGCGCAGGGAAAGGGCGTCACCGATGAGGATGCCAGGGCATCGGCAGTGATGGAGGCGTTGGAGCGAGCGGTCGCCGGGGACCCTTGTATCAAGATCATCGAAGATACGGCCAACGGCCTGGCGAGCAGCGGGCGAACTGTCGATCCTCTGCCCAGCCTGATTGCGAGCAAGCAACAGGATTTGCATCCGGATGAGGCGATCGCCTGGGTCGCGGGAAGAAATCTTCTTGATGGACGCGAGATTCTCGTCCCTCTCGAGGCGGTGCTTCTGGATCGCACCCGGCAGGACAACCGCTATTGGATGTCCTCGGATGGTCTGGCGGCCGGCAATTGCGATGACGAAGCGATCCTCCACGGGCTCTTGGAGCGGGTCGAGCGTGATGCCTCTGTGCTTTGGCAAATAGCCCCGTTCACCTACCGCCGCTCACGATGTATCGACGCTGCCTTGTATGGAGGGGAAGTCATGGCAGACATTCTCGCCCGTATTGAAACAGCGGGGCTCGCACTGCGCCTGTTCGACATCACCTCTGATGTCGGCATTCCCTGCTTCACAGCCTTTCTCGGTCCTATAGGCGTTTTATCCGACAAAGCCATACGCTACGTCGAAGTGACGAATGGTTCGGGTGCCCATCCCTCAGTAGCAGTTGCTGCTTTGCGAGCCGTAACGGAGGCTGCGCAATCCCGACTGACCTATATCAGTGGCGCGCGCGACGACGTTTCTGCGCAAATCTACCGGGAGCCCCTGCCCGATGACACCCGCCGATTGTTCGCCTGTTCGCCAGAGGCAATGCTGCAGCACGACCATTCGCCCCCGGCCTCGCTCGCCTCGATGATTGACAATGTGCTTGACAGATTGCGGGAAGCCAACATTCCATCTGCGATTGCTGTTCAGTTATCCAACGCCGACTGGTCATTTTCCGTCTTTAAAATGCTTGTTCCAAACCTGGAAAATCCGGCTGGCAACCGCGCCAGGCGCTTTGGTCCACGCGCGATTGCCCGGACGTTGTCGGCATGAAGGTCGTTTTTGTCGGCCCGAGCCTGCCGGATGCCGACCATCTCTGCGCTGGCGAAATATCTGTCCGACCGCCGGCCATCCAGGGCGACATCCAGAGCGCCATCGACGGAGGCGCTACGTGTATTGGCCTCATCGATGGCGGTTTTGAGTATCAACCGCCGGTCTGGCATAAGGAAATTCTCTATGGATTGTCACTCGGCGTGCGGATCTTTGGGTCTTCAAGCATGGGTGCCCTTCGCGCTGTCGAATGCGAAGTGTTCGGAATGATCGGCGTCGGCGCCGTGTTCGAGGGGTTCAAATCCGGGAGGTTGATCGATGATGCTGATGTCGCCTTGCTCCACGGTCCACGAGAGCTGGCATATCCAGGTCTGACCTTGCCGCTGGTGAACGTTGTCGCAACGCTCGACGCGCTGCATGACAGCGGGCAGTTGTCGCCCATGCAGCGGGACCTGTTGGAGAACCATGCGCGCAACATTTTTTTCAAGCAGCGCACGTGGGAAAAGATCGTTCACAACAGCGGTCTCGACATGGCGCTCGCGCCGCTACTTCGGAGCAGCTTGGTGGACATCAAACGCCTGGATGCGCATCTGTTGCTGGCTGCGATGCGTGAAGCTTCTAGTGTTCGGAGCCGGGAAATTCCCGACTGGCAGCTCAACCGTCCGTTCTTGTGACACTGTGATGTATTCCATTGAGGCGTGTGCAACGCTCATGCAACGCGAAGCGACGCCGAGAGAGGTTATATTGTCCTCGAAAACTCCAGAGCCCATAGGAATTTCGAATGGACAGTCTCGTCAAGGTTTCAACAGAAACTGAAGAATTCAACACAATTGCGCGAATGCTGGCCTATATCCGCGACAGTGCGCGCCAGCTTGAAGCGCCGGCCCTTGAATACTGTATTGAAATGGCGATGAAAGCCGTTTCGACCGAGTTGAATAGCCGGCAAGATGCTCCGCCCCTGCCGCCGGAGTTTGAGATGGCAACACGGAAGCTGCAATAGCGAGCATTGCAGCGTTTTGGCGCCTGCAAGAGCCAAGGTGCAATTCCGAAACATCAGACCTGCACCGCTGAATTCAGCGCCCAAAACTCTACCGGTATGGATGCGCGCAAATATTTGGCTTGCTCATGCCATCGGTGATGAGAGTCGGCCCCGCCGTCATGCAGAATGGGTGACCTGTTCGGAGGCCGCGGAGCGTGTGGTCGAGCCGGAACTCAAGGGCCTCTTTCGCCTTCTTGAAGGGCGACACCACGCGCGTCTGATTCCCCCCAACCCAAGCGCTCAGACAAACAGGAAGTCGCCGGAGTTGAAATTTGCAAGCCCGCCGAGGGTGGTGATGTTGTCAAACTCGGCGACAAGCAATGCGCCGCCGGCTGAACTTGGGTTCGGATCGTAATAGACCGCCGCATGGCCGAGATCCGTATTGTGAAACACGAAGAATGCGCCCGCGGTTATATTGTTATAACCATTGATCGTGCTTTGGACGGTCGCGGCGGTGACGCCCACATCCGTTTTCACGGCAACCTCCGTCCCTGCAACGTTGATCGTGCTGTTATTCCCCACCTTCACATTTTCGACGACTGTATTGTTGTTGCCGACCGCGAATTCGAACGTTCCACTTCCGACGTCAAACCGAAGCCTATCCGCGGTGGTGCTGCTCGTGCCGGCGCTGAAGTCTGTCACGTGATTCGTAGTGCTGGTAAGCTGCTGGAAAAAGAAAGTGTCATTTCCCGCGCCTCCTACCAGTGTGTTATTGCCACTACCACCATCCAGCGTATCGTTGGCGTCCTGACCGAACAGAGTGTCGTCTCCGCCAAAGCCGAAAAACATATCGTTACCGCCGCCGCCGTAGAGCACGTCGTCGCCCGCGCCCCCGTTCGGATTGTCCTGCGAGTTGCCGTTGCCGCCGGTGATGATCGTGAAAGTCTCGGTCTTCTCGAAAAGAGGGCCTGTAGGATCACCCGTCTGCGTCGCCTTCACCGTCACCGAAAACGTGCCGTTCTGAGATAGATCGCCGGAACTAAGCGTATTTCCGCTTATCGAGAACAAGCCCGCATTCGACTGCGAAACAATGCTGAAGACGAACCCGCCGACGTCGGGATCAGTCGCGTTTAGCAGTCCGCTGAACTCAAAACTATTGAAGTTGACGCTGCCCGGCGGAACGACAGGCGTCAGCTTGATGTCGGTCGGTGCCTGTCTGGGCGGCCCGTCGTTGGCGCCGGTGATGTTGACAGTGATGGTGTGGCTGGCGGTGCCGTCGAGCGACGAGACGGTCAGCGTGTCGCTGGCGCCGTCGCCCTGGTTGAGCGCCTGGGTCGCCGCCCGGCCGTTGTCGAGCGTGTAGCTCCAGGTGCCGGTCGCCGCATCGAAGCTGAAGGTGCCGTAGGTGCCGTTGAGCGATACCGGCGCTGCAAACACCGCCTCGCCGTCATCGACATCGCTGACCAGGAGCTTGCCCGAAGCATCCGGGTCACCGCTGCCGGCCGCACCGGCCTCGGTCACCGCCCGGTCGTCGCTGACCGTCGCATCGATGACGGTCGACGCGACATCGTTGGCGCCGGTGAGCGAGACGGAAACATTTGCCTCATTGAGCGTGCCATTGCCAAGCCGTATTGCGTAGACGAAACTGTCTTTGATGGTTTCACCGGCAGACAGCGTATTGATATCCGCGCCCGCTCCCGGGGTTCCACTTCCATCGCTCAGGCGGTATTCGATTTTTCCGTTATTGATCCTGACCCAATTGCCAAGCAGGGTTTTCTCCCAGGTAGATACCCCGTTTGCCCCGACGTCTTTCGCAAGAAGATCATAGTCCGCGGTAATCGCCTTGCCGTCGCCATCGTCTACTGAGAAGAGGGATTTGGCGTTCCCACCGAGATCGTTCGACATTACGTTGAGGGTGATGGTTTTGTTTGCCGCATTGTAGACCTGCAAGGCGAGCAGCTGGTCTTCCGTCCAGGTATAGGAGTCGTCTTTCGCTTGCGGTGTATTGGCGAAAGAAGTCGTGCTGCCACCACCAGTGCTTTGCGTGCCTATTGTAATTATCCGCCATACCTCAAATGTAGTAACCCGGATTTGATCCACGACGAATCGATCCGTTGCGAAACGGTTTTTGTTTCAAATGAGAAAAAAATACTTCCAGCTAATTAAGTGTTAACATATATACTCTGAAATGGAAGACTGTTTTATTTCGACGGTTAATATCGCCGCCAATTAGCCGCATCGCCGCGCCCGGTCCCATGCCGTCTTCGCGGCTTCAAGCTTGTTTCGCGGTTGAGCTTCCGCTTTCCTGGGAGTTGAGAGCCTTTCCACCCTCGACCACGCGGAGGTAGCAAATGAGCGCCTCATCCGCCGCCCGTATCAGCGCTTCTCGGGCCACATCCGCTGGTGCGGTACCTTGGATCGCATCTTGGCAGGCGGCTAGAGCACCGATGTACTCGTCGCCCTCGTTGGAGGGCCAATGCTGAATCAGCAACCGCGCTGCGTCATCGACGGTTTCAATGAGCTTGTATTTTTCTCCAACACCCATGAGCAGCCACAGTGCAGAAAATTGGTTCGACATGTCCGAACTCATGACACTTTTCCTCCTGCTACATACGTATATTAGAAATCATGCAATAAATGTTCCAGCTCGGTCGAAAGCGCGCCATCCCATCACGACCGCTGTATGCCTTTGCGGTTACCGCCACGACTGGAGAGTCTCCTCTCCCCCGGCACCCTCGACTGTTCAATGATTGGCAGGCACCTCGGCAGCAATCTCCAGCCGGGTTACGATTTCATTGTTACGGCGCGCGCTGGTCGCGTGCTTGCGGAGCGCTTTGCCGAGCGACACGATGCCCAGGTGTTGCTGCTTGAAGCGGGTGGCGGCGACTCCAGCCGGCATCGGCGTTGTCCGCTTTCGCTCCCCAACAGTTGAACTGCTGGAAGCCATTTCCCGCCCATGGTCTGCCCTTTGCAATCCCGTCCTCCGTGTCGCTTCGAAACGAAGAATTTCGGACTATTGCCGTCAAAACAATCCTGGCCTGCCACAGCCCGATACCACCTTTTCTGGCGTCCCCACGTATAACGTACTTGCTGGTAGATCTCTGAAAACGTGATACGCTTTTGCCATAATGCAATGCGAAAATGCATGCAGACAGAATCTGGGAGGGTTCATGGTCGAGATATTTTCGAAGCAGGACGGACCGCGTCGGGAGGACGCGCAAGTCAGACGGCTGATAGAGCAAAACCGCGGCGTAATTACGAAGCTTGCCGACCAGTTTAGCGGTGGCCGCTACTCGGAATCGAAAAAGCCGAAACTGGCCCCACAGGCACAAGGCCTCATCATCCATATCGGAGGTGGGGCGGCACCGGTCCCCGCAGCGGAACCCAAAATCCGCGTTACCACCAATGGTCGCGTGATAAGCGTCGATGTTACCACGGGACGGCAGCTGCAACATTTCGGCGACATTCGCGACCGAAAAGGCGTGAAGATATTCGCATTGGCAACGAAGGCGAATGGCTACATCGGCCCGCTCGACGAGGCGATCGCCGAGGCGCTGGTGGATATGGACGGTGTCGTGGTGGGATCGTCCTACGGCGACGCGGATCTGGCGGCCGATATCGGTCTGCGGCTTGATATTCCTCCCGAGACTTGAGGACGAGAGGCGCACGCCTCTATCCCGCGCCAGCTCAGCTTGACGCCAAGTTCCCTCGAACGTGGAATGTGAATAGCCGTATGAGCCGAAATTCATATACACCGGGAAATCCCGCAAAGGCCAAACCGTCCGCGATTGGCGGCATGATGGCCGGCGATGCAATTCTGAACTCTGCCTACGACGAGCGCATCACGATGCGTGCCTGGGAGTCGCTGCTGGAAGGCAGGGTCGAACCGGCGCGATCTTCGTTGCCCGTCAGATCGGCGATCAACGATTCCTGGCACCGTTGCGCCAGTGGCGGTATCGATGCCCAGCGAAACGAGGCGCCAATCGAGACAGACAAAGATGCAGTCGAAGCCCTTGCCAGAAGCAGTTCGGAACTGCTGGCGGCAGCAGCCCGTCCTTTCGAGGCAATTGGAAAGCTGTTGAATGGTACAGGCGCAATGCTGATGCTGGCCGACGGCGAAGGGGTGTTGATCGACGCCATCGGCGACAAGAAGACGATCTACGACGGCATGGATATTCATCTCGGGGTTGGGGGGAAATGGACCGAAGATGTTGTTGGAACCAACGGCATAGGTACGGCCCTTTGGACAGGGGAACCGGTATTTGTCCATGCCGCCGAACACTTTTGTGCGGGGATAAAGGCTTGGACTTGTGCCGGAGCGCCGATCCGCGATCCTTTTGATGGCAAGGTTATAGGGGTCGTCGATCTTTCAGGCCATCCGGATATTTTCCGGCCACACAACATCGCCCTCGTTACGGCTGCCGCAAGGGAAATTGAACGGGCTCTCGCGGATTCACAGAATGAAGAGCGGATGCGGTTGCTGGAGGCCTTCATAGCGTCCGTCGGTAATTATCGTTCGAAAGACGGTGTCATGATCATCGACCGTCATGGCCGCGCGATCTACAGCAACAATGTTCCGATCGCGGAAAGGACGCGATTTGGCGATGCTATCCGCCAGGGCTCCAGTATCTGTCGGTTGCCGGAGTTGAGCAACTCCGGCTTTCTCGACAGCGTTGCGACCGCACTGCCCCGGGATATGCGATCCTGGCATGTCTGCCCTCTGGAACTGGATGGAGACGTCCGCGGCGCTGCCCTCGTGTTTCCCAAAACCGATGACGGCAGAACCGTCCTGATCGGCAGCAGAACCACGTCGCAGCGGCTGAAAGACGAATGCGCACTCATCATCGGCGAGAGCGAAGCGTTGCGAAAAGCCGTCGAGATCGCCTGCAAGATCGGCGAATCGGCGGATGTTACGTCGCTCCTGATCGAAGGCGAAACGGGCGTCGGCAAGGAGCTTTTTGCCCGGCTCATTCACAGCGCAAGCCGCAAATCAGCCAATGGTCCCTTCATTGCCCTCAACTGCGGCGCCATAACAAAGGAATTGTTTGGCAGCGAGTTGTTCGGTCATGTTGGGGGCGCCTTCACGGGAGCTTCCCGGGAAGGCAAACCTGGCGTTTTCGAGCACGCCGATGGAGGCGTTCTCAGCCTGGATGAAATCGGCGAGATGCCGATGGATATGCAGCCATTTTTATTGCGCGTGTTGGAAGAGAGAGCGGTCACCCGACTGGGCGACAACCGGCTGCGGCCGGTCGACGTCAGGCTTGTCGCGTCCACAAACCGAAATCTCAAGGCAGAAGTCGAAAACGGCCGCTTTCGCAAGGATCTTTTCTACCGGGTAAGCACGGTATCTATCCGGGTTCCGCCACTCAGGGATCGCGGCAGCGACAGCCTGGTGCTGATCGAGCATTTCAATCGGAAACTGGCCGAGCGCAAAGGAAGCGCTCCGCTCCGTTTCTCGAACCGCGTGCTCGATGCGCTGCTCGCCTACAGGTGGCCTGGCAATGTGCGCGAACTGCGAAACCTCGTTGAACGGTTGCATTTGCTCTCATTCAACGGCTTTGTGGATATTCACGATCTGCCTGGGGACCTGCTCGAACCATCGCAAGGTCCTATGGCCACGTCTTTGACCACCAATGCGGCGCCGGATGCGGAACCGCCTATTTTCAGCTTTGAGGATGCCGAGCGGCAGGCAATCAAGAATGCGCTCGTGGCCGAGCATGGAAATCTAAGCAAGGTCGCACAGCGCCTCGGCATATCCCGCCCGACGCTCTACCGCAAGCTCGCGCAGTTCGGCATCAGGCGCGGTTTCGTTTGAGGCTCGGATTCGACCATGAACGGAACGGCAAGAACCCATGGCATTCGCGCCATGGGTGATGCGCATGCGTCGGCTTTCCGGCCTGAATCAAGAAGGCTGCGCGACCGCTTCGCTGATCTTGAACGTGCCCGAGCGCCAGAGGATGCCCGCCGCTGCGGCACCGATGCAGGGTGCAAGGATGTATAGCCAAAGCTGCGACAAAGCAGCCCCTCCAGCGAAAAGGGCTGGTCCAAGCGACCGAGCCGGATTGACCGAGGCGCCCGAGACCGTGATTCCGGCGAGATGGATGGCGACGAGGGTCAGGCCGATTGCCAGACCCGCCAGCACGCCGGCACCGTCGGTCGCGGTCGCCCGCAGGATAACGATGAGGAAGAGGAACGTCGCGACCAGTTCGAACAGGAAAGCCGAGAGCATCGAATAGCTGGACCAGCCGTTCTGGGCAAATCCGCTGGCTGCCACGTCGTAACCTCCGGCCTTGCCCTCGGCGATGATGTAAAGCGCGCCCGCCGCCACGACTGCGCCGAGGCATTGGGCGATGATATAGGCCGCGAGGTCGGCGGATTTCAGGCGACCGCTGCAGAAGAAACCAAGGCTGACGGCCGGATTGAGATGGGCGCCGGAAACCGAGCCGATGGAATAGGCCATCGCAACGACCGTCAGGCCGAACGCAAATGCCACGCCGAGCAGGCCCACTTCGGACCGCATGAAGATAACGGTCGCGCAGCCGAAGAATACCAGCGCAAACGTACCGATGAATTCACACACATATTTATTCATTCTCTCTTCTCTCCCAAGATATTCTACTCCCCGCCCGGCCGCCGGGGGTAAGGTTGGCCCCGGCGGCCGGCCGAATGTCGAGATCGGGTTCAGGCGCGGCCCAGCTTCTCCGCGCCACCGCCGAGTGCGGGACCAGCTGTCGGATCCTCGTTTTCGGCGAGATCGCCGATCAGTGTTTCCGTCGTCAGGATGAGCTTTGCGACAGAGGCTGCGTTACGAAGCGCGGTATAGGTCACGCGCACCGGATCGATGATGCCGGCGTCGATCATGTTTTCGTATTTGCCGATCGAGGCGTTGAAGCCATAGCCGCTGTTGACGCGGGTGACCTCGGCAATGATCGCATCAGGGTCGCGGCCGGCATTCGTTGCTATGCGCCACAGCGGCCGCGTCAGCACCGATTGCACGAGGCGGATACCCTCGGCGACATCGTCATCGGCAGCCGCAATCAAGGCATCGAGCACCGGCGCAATCTGGGCCAGCGCCGAACCGCCGCCGGCAACCACGCCTTCTTCAGCAGCAGCGCGTACAGCATGCAACGAATCCTCGATCAGTTGGATCGTCCGCTTCTGCTCGACGGGTGTGACGCCGCCGGCGTAGAGGACGGCGGTTCCGCCAGAAAGCTTGGCGAGACGCTCGCGCAGCTTGTCCTGCTCAATGTTGGGAGGCGCAGACTCAAATTGCCGCTGCACCTGGGCGCGTCGCGCTACAATGGCGCCATTATCGCCACCACCTCGAACGATCGTCGTATAGGTCGAACTCGTCCGCACACGGTCGGCCGATCCCAGGTCTTCGGCCGTCACATTTTCGATCTGGCCGCCTATGTCGCGGGCGATCACCCGGCCGCCCGTCAGGATCGCGAGGTCTTCCAACATCGCCTTGCGCCAATGGCCATATTCCGGCGGATGCACCACCAGATACTTCCCCGGCCCCTGCTTGCCGAGCAACGTGACAACCACCTCGGGCGAGACTTCTTCGGCCACGATCAGCAGCGGACGGCCCGCGTCGTCCGCGATGCGGCGAACCGCGTCGAGCGCCGATGGTTCCCTTATCTTGAGGTCGGTCATCAGGATCAGCGGGCGTTCAAGCACGGCTTCCATCTTTTCCTGATTGGTGACCATGTGGTGCGAAAGATAGCCGCGCTCGAAGGACATGCCTTCGACCACATCCAGCGTCGTTTCAATCGTCACACTGAAATCGGTGGTGATGATGCCATCGGCGCCGACCCGCTCATAGGCTTCCGCAACCAGCGCGCCGAGCTTCGGATCGGTGGCGGCGATATTGGCAACGGCCGCAAGCTTGCCATTGCCCTTGGCAGGTTTGGCGCCGGCCTTCAGCGCCTCGACAACCCTGTCCACGGCGAGATCGATGCCCTTGCAGAGATCGACGGATTTCACGCCGCGCTCATTGGCGGCGATGCCGCCCTGGACCAGCGCATTGGCAAGAACAATCGCCGTCGTTGTGCCGTCCCCGGCAATCTCGTTGGTCTGCATGGAGACTTCGCGCACGACCTGCGCGCCCATGTTCTCGAACCGGTCGTACAGTTCGATCTCGGACGCGATACTGACGCCGTCGCGGGTCACCATGGGCGTACCAAGCGGCCGGTCGATCATCGCATTCATCCCTCGCGGGCCAAGGGTGGGCTCCACCGCGGCGGCCAGCTTGGCAACACCGCGGGCCAGTGCTTGCCGCGCTTCTGAATTGTGCAACATCAATTTGGACATGATTCCTCCTTCCGCCTGACGGGCGGCTTGTTGATTTGGGGCCTCTTTCTAGGGAAGGCCGTTGTGTTTTACGTGCTGCTTGAATGCTGCCGCGTTTCGGGTGCCGGAACCCGGCCCATGATGAAATCGACCAAAGTCGGCTCGCCATCGACCATTTCCATTTCCTTGTAGCGCGTACCCTTGAGGCCACGGCACAGCGCGCCGTTGAACTCCATGTTGATCCTCACGCTGCGCAAGTCTGCGAGGTGCACCTGCAAGGCCTCCGGTGCAATGCTCTCGCCTTCGTAATCGACAAAGGCCAGATCACGCGAATGCAATCCCTGCCAGCGCAAGAGGAGAGCCTGGCGATACCGCGCCTTGTGCTTCCACGCTTCCTCGCTGCCAACCTCAAGTGTATCGAACGCTGCCAGGCTCATGGCGACGATTTCGCCATCCGGCAGTCCAATTCCGCGGAGATCGAGGATCACCGCCTCCTGCCGACGTTTGAACGCCTTGAGCCGAAATTTTTCGCGAAGATCGTCAAGATCTGTTTTCTCCGCCAGCGATCCGAAAATCTCGGCGAAGCTCTTTCCTTCGGCGATGCCCTTGTTCACGTCTTCGGCAAACATGTGGTCGTGCAGTGTGATCCGGTAATCCGGGCACCAGGGCAGCCCCTCGAGCGCCTTCCTGACGTCATCCAGCATCAGAAAGGCAAAGTTGGGAGAACACCAATATGTTGGCAGCCGGAAACCAAGATCGATTGTGCCGTCGATGGCAATCTCCGCGCGTTCGATAAAGCCCATATCCGTGACCGGCTCGTCCAGTTCCGGATCGTTGACGTCTTCGAGACGCCGCCAGAGTTCCCTCTGGCGGCTTTCTGAGAGAGTAGCGGCGTTCATCGCCGTTACTCCGCTGCGACGCTGAACGGCGATCCAGCGAGCGCTGTTTTCTTGGCCTCGATGTCAATATCGTAGAGGCGCGCCGCGTTCAGTCCAAGGATCTTTTCCTTGATCTCGGGCGTAAGGTCGACACCCCGTTCGTTCTTGATGTCGTCGGGCAGCTCGAACGCCCAGAACTTTTCGACCAGCCAGCGTGGTGTCCAGATCGCGTAGTCGGATCCGAAGAGCAGCTTTTCAGGACCAACCCAGAACAGCAGTTCGGAAATCACTTCCGCAAAATAGCGCGGCCGGGAGTGGATGAAAGGAAGCGCGACAGCAAGACCGCCATAAACGTTCGTTTCCTGCACCGCGATCCAACAGAAATCGTCGAGCCGCGGCAGGCCGCAATGTTCGACGATCCAGTTGAGATTCTGGAAATCGGTCGCGGCATAGTCCACGTCATGAACGTCGAAGGCGTCCTTATTGAGCGGGATGATCGTCGGTCCCTTGTGGACATGGATGTTCTTGATCCCCAGCTTTTCGCAAAGTTCGAAACAGCGATAGGCGTCGGGATTGTTGAGCTTCCAGCCTTTCGAGGCGCCGTTCCACTCGGCCGTGTACATCTTCACGCCCTTGATGTCATAGGTCTCCTTCATCCAGTGGATGTATTCCAGAGCCTTTTCACCGTCGCGGGGGTCGAAGGAGCCGTTGACGATGAAGCGCTCCGGATAGCGCTTGGCCATTTCCGCATTGCGTTCAATCGTGTTGAAGCCGGTCTTGTAGAAATCCTTGAGATAGGTCGATTGCACGATCGCCACATCGTCGGGGCCGTCGATGAACAGGTCGCGATAGAGATCGTCGGCGGTGTATTTCTCGAACTTGCTCTTTTCCCAGAGCTGTTCCTTGGGGCTCAGCGCCGTATGATAGCCGTAGAAGCATTCGACGAATTGCTTGCCGTGAATGTTGCGCTGGTTTTCGGGGCTGCCGTCCCAGAAATGGGTGTGGCCGTCGACGACGAATATTTCCTTGCCTTCCGGTGTCTTGAACATTGTTACCTCCACTGCATGGTTGAAATATCCGGCGCGCCGCTCCATCGGCGCGCCGCTCTTCCTGTTTGCTCAGATGTATTCGAACACCTCGTCCATATCGCCGAACAGGATGACCTCGTTGTCGTCGATGCGAACCATCCGGCCATAATGGGTTGACGTGTTGACTTCGAAGATCTCGGCGGTCATCTCGCGACCGAGATATTCGCTGATTTCATCCATCCGGAAGATCAGCTTGCCGTTTCCATCGATGCGGATCATCGCCGGTGCATAGGTAACGGTGACGCCGGGTTTCTTGCTCATGAATTCGGCGATGGCGCGGGCCTCGACCGAGTCGTTCATGGTGACACCACACTGGTGGGAAATTGTCTGCTCGAAGGTGATGTCCTTCATCGATTTGAAGATGTTGGACTGCGACGCATCGCGTGCGACTGATGACATGTGGAATTCTCCTGTGTTAGCGCTTGAGGCCGAGTTCGCCGAGAATCTGGCCAATCCGCTCTTCGGACTGGGCACGGACGTCGGTGAACGCGATCGGCTTGGAATGCGGCATCGACCAGATCGGCTGAAGGCCGAGGGCTGCCTTGTCGGCGAGTGCGCCATGCTTGTTGACCCAGCCCTGGAAAAGTTTCCGGTTGGCGGCGCCATGCTTTTCGTCGTTGGCGAGCAGGTAGATCAGGTCGATCGTGTTCGCCAGATTGCGCTCATAGTCGGCCTCCGCAGCGGAGACCACCGGCGGGGTGATGAAGTCGTGGTTGGCCGCCGCCGCCTGCATCAGGAAGCCCGAACGGAAAAGCTCGCCGACCAAGGGTTCGAAGATGATGTTGATCGCGAAATACTGTTCGAGGTAATCACTGGTACCCATGATGGTCTCGATGGCTTCGCGGGTGCCCTGCCAGATGCCGTCCTCCAGCCAATGCTTCTTGCCGAGTTCGTCGTCCCAGCCGGCGATATCCATGCCGATCTCGGCCAGATAGAGCGTGATGTCCTGGGCAAGCCGCAGCTTATAGGAGGAGTTGGTCAGCGTGGCGTTGTTGATCATCTGGGTGTAGCCGTAGCGCTGCGCCTGCATCAGCGAAGTGCCGAGGCCGAATTCAGCATGTTTCCAGGCGCCCAGATGGGCCTGCAGAACCTTGATCCAGACCTTGTCGAAGGCCTTCGGTGCACCTGCCCGGCGGGCATTGGTGATCACGCTCTGAACCATTGTCTCGATCTTCGACTGACGCTGATAGTGGGTGCGCTCCCATTCCTGGTCCGGCGCGCGGAAGGCGTGCCAGTTGGAGCTCTGGGCCGCCGTGTTGTCCTTGACATAGGCGCCCTTGCCGTTGGCGAATGAAATGATCCAGTTCTGGATCAAATAGCGTTCCGGGTCCGGCTGGACGTCGACCGTGACGTCTTCATAATGTGTGGCGCGCTGGCCTTTGGGGTCGAAATAGCGATATTTCCGGCTGTCGGAATCGGCAAAGATTGCCGCTCCGGCCGCCCCTGATCCCACTGAACTCGATATTGCTGGCATAGTTCTCACTCCCTTGTTGCAGTTGCTCTGTTGCTGTCCGTTCCTCGTCCAGCCTCAATGACCAGATCCTAGTGACCTGGCGTTCCTCCCCCGGACGAAGTCGTGAATTTGTCGAAGAAAATGCGCTCGGATTCGAAGCCGTTCATAAACAGCACCGGCTGCAGCGCATCGATCATCGGCGGCGGGCCGCAGGCATAGACATCGCCTTCGCCATCCACCGCCAGTTCCTTGAGTTTGGCGTCGACGCTCTGGTGGACGAAGCCACGCTCACCGGTCCAGCCACCGTTCTCATCCGCATGCGAGAGAACCGGGATGAAGGCGAGTTCCGAATGACGGTTGACCAGGTCGGAGATCTTTTCGAGGTGAAAGAGATCATCCTCAGTGCGGGCACCGTAGAAGAAATAGACCTGACGTTTCTCGCCGCTGGCAAGGTGATCGTTGAGGATCGACCAGACCGGCGACATGCCCGAGCCCGCCCCCACCAGTACTAGAGGTCCCTGCCGGTCTTCCCGTCGGAAGCAGGTTCCGTAGGGTCCGACGACGGAAACCTCGGCTCCGACCCGGATGCCTCCGGAATCGAGTTCGCCGGAGAATTTTCCTTGCGGGTACTTCTTGATGATGAAGGAGAGTTTCTGGGTTTCGCTCGGCGTATTTGCCATGGAGAACGAGCGCGTAATCGTCTCCCCTTCTTCCGTGGTGACCGTAATGTCGACATACTGTCCCGCCCAAAACTTGATTGGGGAACCGAGTTCGATTTCGATGCCTCGGATATCGTGGGTCAGCTTCTCGAAACGGGAGATCCGGCCCTTGTAAGTTTTTACGGCAATCGCCTTCGCCAGCAGTTCCTCATCGTAGTTGAGAAGTTCTACTTCCATGTCGGAATAGGCGATCGCCCGGCACAGCAGGATGTGCCCCGTCTCCTTTTCCATGTCGTTGAGCGCGAAGGTCGAGTATTTGAGCATGTCGACCTCGCCGTCGAGCAGTACGCATTTGCAGGCCGAACACTGTCCTTCCTTGCAGCCGTGCGGCAGTGCGATTCCCTGGCGGAATGCCGCGTTCAGCACCGTTTCGCCATTGTCGACCTCAAACTCCACGCCGACAGGCTCCAGACGCACCTTGTGAGCGTCACTCATTTTATTAACCTCCCGATAGCGAATATATTCATTCGTATTGCTGGCTTCTGGCCCAGTGCGCTCTTGTAACCGGCCGTAACCTTCTTCCAGTCGTCGGCGGGCGTATGTGCGCCGGTGACGGCGAAAACCGTAGCGGCGACGGCGGCCCATACCGCAACGGCGATGGGCAGGGTGTAGCGGGCGCGTGTCATTTGAAGCCACCAAGCATTGGACGGGCGGGCCGTTGCCGGCCCGCCTCGCCACTAGTTGAAGGGACGAATCTCGAATCCGGCGCGATATTCGGCGAGGTGTTTTTCGCGGTCTTCCGCAGACATCTCGCGCAGGAGCTTGAGCGGCGATTGCAGCGTATGGCCACGCACGTCGTCCAGCGTCCACATGTCATTACCGTCGAAACGGAGGTGCGGCTGCGGCACGAGCGTCTTGCCATCGGAACGAACGAAGTTCAGATCCTTGATGGCGTCGGCGAGATCCCATCCATGATAGAGGGTTTCCCACTCGCGCTTGCCGCTGAAGCGGCCCATCGCCGGCGTCGGGCGACCCTGGTACTCGTCCGAGAAGGCCTCGACAGCCGTCCAGCGATCAAGTTCATGGGCAAACGTGTGCAACTGTCCATCGATCTCATCGACCACCATATCCTCGCGGATCAGGCAGGGAACGAGGCAGCTCCAGCAGCGGTGCGGGTAGACGTAGCCGGTTTCCTCGTTGAAGGTGATGATCTTCTCGCCGCGATGGCTGAGCTTGTCATACCATTTCCAGAAATCGCCGAATTCGGCATACCAGCCCGGATATTTGTGCTCGAACCATTCGAAGTCGGCCTCACGCTGGGCTTCGATTCGCCAGAAGTTGACTGGCCAGCCGACCGCGAAGAACTGCGCGACCTTGTGGACATAGTGCTTCTTGGTGATGCGGTTCCAGGCCTCATGGACATCGTCATGGTGAACCTTGATGCCGTATTTTTCGAGCGGCAGCATGTAGGTGCGATAGTAGTCCTCGAAAATCCAGCGGTGCCACATTTCCGCATAGGACTCCTTGTTCTTGTCGCGATTGGTGGTGCCATATTCGATGAAAGTGCCGATGGCGGCGTCGACGATCGCGTGGTTCTGCCAGAACGAGTAGCGCAGGTCGCGTTCGAGAAGCAGGTGATTTTCCGGCTCCTTGAGTGCCGCCATCAACAGCGAATGGCCGTTGCCGATATGCCGGCTTTCATCGGACTGCACCGACAGGAAGACGGTGGGCAGCGCATAGTCGCCGTTGCGAGCGGCTTCCGACGGCATGGCCACGAACAGCGTGTTGGTAAAGGCGGTTTCGGCGACGACGGTCAGGTACATGCAGGCGGATGTCATCACATCGCCGGTGATAAAGCCTTCGCCGAACTGACGGCCGATCGTGGTCGCGTAGCACTTGCCGAAGGCTTCTTCGGTAATGTCGAAACCTGCCGGATCGATGTAGTTTTCCATGTACCATTTTTTCAGGTTCATCTGGATGGTCGAATGACGGAACTCGTCGACCATCTGCATGGTAAAGCCGGTGCGCAGGTCTTCGCCGGGCGCGATGCGCGCGACCATCGCCATGGACCGGGCCGCCGAAATTTCGGGAAAGGGAATGATCGCCAGGAAGAGTTTCATCCACTCGACCCAGCGGGGTTCGACATTGCGGAACATGTCGCCGCGCAGGGCGGCATCGAGGGCGCCATAGACGCGATTGTCCTTTTCCTCCTGCATGGGGAAATAGGAGCGCAGCACCTGTTTCATCGGATCGCGCGGCGCCTTGGTAATCTTGTAGTCCGTCGGAAACGTCATCGCTTCCTGGACATAGGTCGGGTTCCAACCGAGGTCGGAAATCTTCTTGGTTGCCTCGCCCACGGAAATACCGCGCTGCGAGGTGATCTTGTTAAGCGTCAAAGACGACATCGTCATCAGCCTCCACTGTGTTTGAACCGCAGGCCTCCCGGCCCGGGCTGGAACGGCGCTGTGAGCGCCGCGAGCGAAAGTTGGAACGGCACGGCAAAGGGCTGCGCTGAGGGCGCGACCTGGGTCCGACCATTCAAGTGGATATCGGCAAAGGTTCTCGGGGAATTATCCGGGCACTTCGAGCCCGGACCGTTTTAGACGACTTCCCCACTCCTTCGTTCTTTTAGCGCCGCTTTGAACGCGATGGCCTTTTATGAAATAGACGATGCAAAGGCCGTGCCAATTCGAAATTGCCGCACTGTAGGCGATTGGTATCCGCCAGAAAGACGCGACTGTAATATTATTTTACAATCGTAATTTACACAATGTAACATTATTTATGCTTAGCAGTTGCAGCATTATCATTATAACGCCTGGATAAAACAGCGTTGGACATGAATTTATTCTACGACTATATTATTGAGAGTCCCTTTCCGACGATGGAAGTCCTCATGCCAACCATTGACAACAATCCCGCTCCGGCGGGCACCCCTGAAGAGGATATCAGCACTGCACTGGCGCAGCTGATGCACCGGGATCTGATCTTCGCAATGCGTTTCGTCGGCGAAAGCCAGCATCTGATGCAGGGCCACTTCCAGCACTTCATTCTTAGGGAGCTGGCCACGACCGGAGTAAGTCCGGATACCCATCCGATGATCCATGCCTTTGCGGAAAGGCATGCCCTCATGCTGCGCGATTTTGTTTTCTCCGGCGTCTCGCTGTCGCGGCAGTTCCGCGTTGCGGATATGGAGCAGCTGACGGGAGACACGATGATCCGCGTGGATATCTGGGACCAGCTTCGCAGCCATGTTGTCATGGCTGAACATCAATTCAGGACCCAGTTGCCGGAACTGCCGGCTATCCTGGAAGCCTGGAAATCACCGGGCACGGGCTGACGCCAGTCGATCAGCCATTACTCGAGACACAGGATTTTGCAATGAACGCTCAGGACCAAACCCTTGATCTCCTGCGTCAACGCGTTGAACGCGTCGCCGAAGTCTCGGCATTGACCGCCAAGGCGCTGAAGCTGACGCAGGCTCTTTCCGGCGTCGAGATGGACATTCTTCGGCTCGAGCTGGAAATCGGCAGGAGTGCACCCAGTCAGAAACTGGCGCGGGAATTGCAAGACACCGAGGACAAAGTCGAGACCCAGCGAAAGGCTCATGCCGATTGCATGGAGGAAATCGCGGCAGTGGAGACGGAAGTCGCGGCGCTCGACAGGATGATCGCGGCGACAAGGGGAGGATAGGATGAACCAGCAGGCCATGCCCAACATAACGCTATTCGACCTTCTGGCGCGCAACTGGCAGCGCCAGGCACCGGTCCAAAATCTCTGTTTCAACGAGGACGATACGCTCTTGGCGATCGGCGCGGCCGATGGCACCGTCGCGCTCGCCCGCCTCGGCGACAACGAACCGCCGGAATCGCGCATCGTGATCGACAATGGCCAGACGACGATCCATCCGCGTCAAGGCAAGCCCTCGCCCTTGATCAGCACCCGTATCCATGAGGGCACAAGGGTTTCGGCCTGTCGGGACGGGGCCTTTCTCACGCAAACTCGGAGTGGCGAACTGCTTCGCGTCGATCGTTCCGGCGAGATTGCAGCAAAGGTCCTGTCCGACAAAGGCCCCGTCACCGCCTTTGATCATTGCCACGCGACAGACCTTACGGCCGCGGCAGCGCACAAACGCCTGCGCTTGCAATCGGGTGAAACGGGATCGATCCGCGAGATTGATCTCGGCACCCGGACACCGGGAATAGTATTGATGTCGGGCGATGGCAGGCTGGCTGCTCTTGCCAGCGCGGACAACTTGAGCGTTTGGGGCATCATGAATGATCCCGGTCTGCTGCTGGAAATCTCTCTTCCTGCCGCACCGCTGTCTTTGAGGTGGAACTCGAATGGTCGATGGCTCAGTTGCGGGCTGGGCACAGGCGGGCTCTGCCTGGTGGACGTGGAAACCGGAGCCAACATCATGCTCGGCGATTTTCCAGGTCCGGTTAAGACGCTCGACTGGAGTTCGACGACGAACACGGTCCTTGCCTCCGGAGCCTATCGCATCGCTGGATGGTCAATAGGCGCGCCACCGACCTGCGACGCCATCGCGACCGGACGGGCGGGGTTCGTGATGGTGGACACCATTGCGGCCCATCCGTCCAAAGCTCTGGTTGCGGCGGGCTATCCAAACGGAAGGATTGCCATAGCCCAGATTGGATCGCCCGAAGAATTGACCGTCCGGGATGCCGGCGGGCCCGTGACGGAGCTGAAATGGTCACGGGATGGTCGCCATCTGGCGGTGGGCGATGCGCTTGGCTGTGCGGCCATCATCACCTTCCCGAACGAGATCTTCAAATAGCAACCATACAAACCGATACTGGAGGATATCATGCAAGCAGAACTCACGACGGAAGAAAAAAGCAAAGACGCCTTTTTCGAGAAAATCGCCAAACTGTCCGAAGAGATGGTCGCCGTTCACGGCAAGGAATTCAGCATGGGCGCCCTCGTGCTCGGCGCTCGGTGGATAGCCGAGGGCCGAGCCGACACCGAGCGGAAGACCAATTGATCGCAGCACGTTCTGATCAGGCAACGACGAGATCGGCGGCAACCTCATCTGCTGCCAATCTCGACTATCAGGTGTTGCGACGCAAAACGATCTGGGTATTGCGCTCTTCCTGGTAGAGCAGGCAAACCGTGCGCAGCATCGAAGCCAAATTCGACATACCGCCAAGTCGTCCCAGCGCTTCACAAGAGAGTTCTGAGATCAGCTTGGAGGTAGAAAGCCCTTCCATCTTGGCGATGTCTTCCAGAACCTGCCAGAAAGCCGCCTCCAGCCGAACGCTGGTCGAATGCCCCGAAATTCGCACCGAACGACTGACTTTGGCGAACCTCTCCGGGCTTTGCACCGTCAATACTTTGCACATCATCGTTTTCCTGCCTCGAATTCTCGTGCCCACGACACTGCTCCCCGCCGATTGTCTTGGCGGAGAGCAGGTTGAGATTTGCAAGACGAACTTGCTCTTAGGGAATAAGCACTGCGCGGCCATGAATCTTGCCGTCGCGCAGGTCCCTGAGCGCCTGGTTGGCATCCTTCAGCCGGTACTCGACGGTCGTCAGATCCACAAGCCCACGATCGGCCAGCGCCATCAGCTCGGTCAGCTCCGCCCAGGTGCCGACCAGATTGCCGATAATGTTCTTTTCGGTGATGACCATGTCGACGGTCGGGATGCGGATATCTTCGCCGTAGCCGACGACATAGTAGCTGCCCATCGGCCGCGTCATGGCGAGGCCCTTGGTCGTGGTGCCCTTCTCACCGACGAAATCGATCACGGCCTCCGCGCCCTGCCCGCCCGTCAGCTGGAGAACCGCCTCGACCTCGTTGCCGTCTGCCTTGACCAGCTTGTCGGCCCCGATCTTGCCGGCCAGCGCCAGCGATGCATCGGATTTGTCGACCACGATCACGTCCGCAGCGCACATGGCTTTCAGGCATTGAACGCCGATATGGCCGAGCCCGCCGGCGCCGATCACGACGCAGGCTTCGCCCGGCAACAGATGCCGCGTTGCCTTCTTGACGGCCCTATAGGCCGTCAGTCCCGCATCGGCATAAGGGGCGACTTCCTTCGGTGCCAGCGTTTTGGGCAAAGCAACGATGTTGCGCTCTGACGTGCAAAGGTATTCGGAGTAACCGCCATTGCAATCGAGCCCCGGGAACTTGCCCGGCCCGTGCATGTCGAAGCCGCGCCGGCACGCAAGGCAGGTGCCGCCGGAAATCTTCGGGTGGACGATCACCGGATCGCCGACCTTGATACCCTCGACCTCCTTGCCGATCGCCTCCACCCATCCGGCATTCTCATGACCCATGATCAATGGCAGGAGATTGTTGCCGGCAGGATCCATATGCGGCCGCCAGACCCCTTCTATGATGTGGAGATCCGTGCGGCAGACGCCGGCTCCCCCGATCCGAACGATGACATCGGTTGATTTGGTTATGACCGGGTCGGCGACGTCCTGCAGCGAAACCCATTGGTCCGCCGTCAGGTTGTCGTCGTATTTGGTTAGAACTTGCGCCTTCATGCCTCTTCTCCTCCTAGTGACGGATTCGTGCCCGTTGCAGGAGTTGATCAGCAAGCCTCATGCCAGCCGGAAATCTATCGCGTTATCAATGAGATGAGCCAGATGTTCCCCTCATCAGATGTTCACCGGTTGAACGCCATGAACAGCCGCACTGTTCAGTTTCTGTCTATTGCGCCCTCGCGCCCAATGCTGGTATTTTAGCGGAAATGATGCATGAGGAGGAGACATGCAGCATCTTTCGGGAATGGACCGCGCGCGCAATGCGCTGGAAAAGGGCGAGCGCTTCCCTGTCGGTGCCCTGCAGCCGATCGTTGCCGACAGCTGGCAGCGATGCCGTGATATCGACCTCGACCCGCGAGGCACCCCGCGGCACAGCGTCGTCGCCTTTTCCGACGTAAAGCATCGCCGCGAGGCCAATGCTGCGATGCGCCTGCTGGCGCTCGCAGAGATGCAACTCCTGCACTCGCAAATCGCCGGCTCGAATTTCATGATCGCACTTGGCGATGCGGACGGCATCGTGCTCGATACGATCAGCGACCAGCATTTCGCCGATAGCGAGGCCGGGCGGTCGATCATTCCCGGCAGCATGTGGAACGAAAGCGAGCGTGGCACAAATGCGCTGGGGCTCGCCGCCATGGTCGAACAGCCGGTGGCGATCTACGGTCGCGAGCACTACTTCGCCTGCCATGGCCATCTGAGCTGCATGGCCGCACCGATCTTCAATTCCGATGGTGATATCCTTGGACTGCTCGATGCATCCTGCGCCCATGAGGCCCGGCAGGAGCATACTCATGCCTTGGTTCGCATGGCCGCCGCCCAGATCGAGAATGGTCTTATCTATCGGGACCATTCCAAAAGCTTCGTCTTCGCCTTCCATCCGCGCGTCGAATATCTCGACACGCTTTCCGCGGGCCTGATTTCCGTGTCGCTCGACGGCGAGGTCGTGTCGATCAACCGCCCGGGCAAGGCATTCCTCAACGGCCTCTCCACCGCGCCGGGCAGCCATTTCGACATGCTGTTCGAAGCGGGCTTCGGCCCGGCGGTCGATGGCCTTCTGAAAGGTGGTGTCATCCGCATCCGCGACCGTGCGGGCAGCGGCGTCTTCATGGTCTGCCGCCAGATCGGCGAACGCAGCACGCCCATGCCGAAGCGGTCTTCGCCTTCCATTCCGGCACTGCTGCGAAAAGAAGACGCGCCGGACTTCGTCTCGGACGATCCGGCGATCAAGCGGTCGCTCAACGATCTTGCGGAGGCGGCGCGGCTTTGCATGCCGGTGCATATCACCGGTGAGACCGGCACCGGCAAGGAACTGATGGCGCGCCATGTCCACCGGCTGAGTGGACGCACAGGGGAGTTCGTCGCATTCAATTGCGGCGCAGTGCCGGAGGAATTGTTCATCGCGGAAATCTTCGGCCACGAGCGCGGAGCATTCACCAGTGCGCGCGCGGAAGGCGCTCCCGGCCTGGCTCGCATGGCTGATCGCGGCACGCTGTTTCTCGACGAGGTTGCCGACATACCGCTTGCGGCGCAGACATCGCTGCTGCGCTTCCTCGACACCATGGAAATCCGTGCCGTCGGTGGCCAAAAGACGCAGAAAGTGGATATCCAGATCGTCTCGGCGACCAATCGCGATCTGGAAGACATGGTAGCGCAAAGACAGTTTCGGGCAGACCTCTATTATCGGCTGAACGCATTCACTGTGCGCCTGCCTGCGCTGCGAACGCGATCTGATTTTGCCGGTGTCGTCCGCCATCTGATGGAAAAGATGGCGCCCGGAACGCCCGTGACCGATGCCGCGATCGCCACCCTCTCGCAACAGAAATGGCCGGGCAATATCCGCGAACTCCGATCCGTGTTGCAGCGCGCGCTGGTTCGTCGGCGCGCCGACTACATTGACGAAAGCTGTTTCGACGAGGCCGGCCCCGTCTCCGACCTTTCTCGCGACTGCTGCGACGAATGCCGGGACCGACCGCTCAGCCGCGCCAAGTGTCAGGAAATCCGATCAGTTTATCAGAAGACCGATAAGAACATATCACGCACGGCGCGCGAACTTGGCCTGTCGCGGACGACGGTCTACAAACATGTGCGGACAGCAGCTTAGAGATAGCGCCCGCCACGCTGCAACACTTCGATCTTGTAGCCATCGGGATCGCTGATGAAGAAAAATCGGGCGAGTTTTTTGCCGTAGTGTTTGAAGTCCACCACCGCGCCCGGATTGAAGCCGAGTTCGGCGAGGCGCCGGTGCTCGGCGTCGAGATCGTCGACCGAAACGGCGAGATGGCCATAGCCGTCGCCGAGCGCATAAGGTTCGGAACGGGCTTTGTTGACGGTCAGCTCAAGTTCGAATCCGCTTTCCCGATTGCTCAGATAGATCAGGATGAACGTTTCAAAATCCAGCCGCTCGGCAACCGCAAGACCGAAAGCCTGATGGTAGAATTCAATCGACCGCTGCTCCTGGAGAACGCGGATCATGGAGTGGATTGTCTTGGCCAGGACGTAACCCCCTAATTGGAAAATCACGTACGACCTATAGGCCATTTCGTGGTGAAAAGGCAGTAACTGTCTACCACGCGGTTAAAGGGATCGGACGTTCCCAACCTAGCGGACGATACGTAGCGATGAAGATTGGTGCGAACTCCGATTCCATATCGCAAGCAAGCTTTTCGCATGTGCGGTTTATGCCATCATTATGCAAACAACCGCACCGCTCGTCGTCTTGCCGTAACGACCGATAATCTTGCCTTATAGCCTACTATTCTGATCATAGAGAGAATGGCCGGAATCCACCCTCCCACAGCATCGGTTTGGATATGGTAAACGGCGCGACACGGGACTCGCACGGCGCCGCTCTCGCGAGAAGATGCACGGAAGCGTGCTCGGCGTTCTCCATCTCAATTTTCCCAGCCAGAAAGTCAGCTGGGACGGTGGCGCCCAGCGGGGCTCGCGATCTCAGCGATGAAAATCCCCAGCCTCCTTGCGTCCCGCTTTTCCGCCCTGTCCAACCGTGGCACGTTCAGTAGTGTGGTAACTTCTGGCCCTCAGCGAAAGACACGTAGTTTTCCACGGCCGGCGAATCGAAATTTCCAAATAATTTCATAGGGCCGATTTTTTCTGTGCCGTATTTTAGCTATGCGCTTTCGCGGTGACCCTTTGATTTCAGTCAAAGCGATGCGACTCGCCGAATACCATCAAGCGACGGATTTCTTGGCCCGGGCGGGACGGGCTGTATGCGCCAGGACCGGCTCGATCAGATGGATCGGATGAACATTCAAGTGCGCTGTGGGATGGGGTAACGTTGATAGTGCGTCGGCCATCACCCGGAGGCGCGCGGGGTCCGTATAACGCCCCTCATTTACACCTTCGTTGGTGTGCCCAAGAATGTCCTTCCTGATTTCCGCTTGAACGCCAGCCTGTTTCATTTCGTTGTTGCACCAGTGGCGAAGCGAATGCAGAACCTTCCCCTCCTCCTTCGCCTTCGGCAGCGCGGCTGCCCGTATCTTCTGCCAGCTCTCGTCGAATACGTCCCCCATCGGCGTTGAAGGAGACGCGGCCCTCAGTTCGGGGAAAAGCAATACGTGACCAAGCTTGCTAAGCTCTTCGACGTATTGGAGGAAACCAAGGCGGACCAGTTCCGGATGAATGGGTACGCGCCGTTTCGATTGTTCGTTTTTCAGTTTGCGGACGAAGTTCTCCTCGATCCGGACGCATGGAGCATCAGTGTCGACATCGACTTCGGAAACGAGCAGCCCACAAATTTCCTCCCTGCGCGCGCCGATGTAGATAGAGAGAAGCGGCACCCAGTAGGCAGCATCGTGGAAAATCTCCGTGCCGTTGATCAAGCGATCGTCGAGACCGGCAGCGCCTTGCCACACAGGAAGGACGAAAATTTTCCGTACCTCTTCGGTGGAAAAGCGTCCGCGTTCATTCCTGGTGTTACCCTTCCTCTTTGTCCGCAGTCCGGAGACACCCTCGAAATTGCCGAAGGGATATCCCGCGTGCTTACAGATATCTACGATGTTTCCAATCTGGGTCATGTACCGGTTCATCGTTGACGGGGACAAACCGACCTCCTCGGGCGGCAAGCCCTTCGATCGCGCCAGGAGTTCACTGAGGGGCAATAATGTGATCCTTCGGCGACTTGCCGTGGGATTTCGGCAGTTTGAACAGCATGCTTCGGAATTTCGAAATGTCTGTCTGTCGCATGCGCGCCGGCTGGTCGTGCCCAACGAAGCGAACAAACAATCTGGCAACGCCGACATGCTGCTTGATCGCGCCGGGTCTCCATTCCTCGGTTGCTACCTTTTCCTCTGCGGCTTGCCTTACGAGTTCGACCAGTCCCGTGCCTGAGTCCTGCTGCTCGTCTTCCGTTTCATCCTCCTCGTCGAGGTCGAATTCCTTATCCTCCTCGGTAGGAGCGTCACAATGGGCAACGCGGCAACTGGAGCAGGAGCCAGCCCCGGAGATTGCGCGGGGGATGCGCCAACGGCGATCGTCGGAACCTGCGCAGGAACTTTTGCCCTATCTTGTCCAGGCTGTGCAAACGATGGAGTCATCCGTGTTGTGAAGGGTGTCGTCACAGATGACGATACTGCCCGAGACGGGTTCAATTGCGGTGGCGACAGCGCTGTCGAATCGCCTGCGAGAGCCGCATTCAATAGCGCAATGTCGTCAGGCCGAACTCCAGACCAGCGCCGTCCGGTATTCAACAAGGCCGCAGACATTCCCCGAAGATAATACCACTCCGCTTCCATGACATGCTCATCCGAGGGTTCGATGTCGTGTTCTCTCAGGATTGCCTCAAGCCTGGCGCGACCGGTTTGGGCAAAGCCGTTGTCTCGGAGGAACTCGGTCGTCTCGGCGATCGCCTTGATCGTCTCTGCATCCAACCCGGCCGCAATCATCTCGCGTTCTTCGTTCGGGCCAATTCTTGCATTGACGCCTTGGGCCGCAAAGAACCGAAACGCCCATCCAGTGCAAATCTCACTGCGCCTCTTTCCTTCGGCGTCCTGCCTGGACTTCGGATTGTTCGCGATCAACCAGTCAAGGCGGTTGCTGTGCTGGGTTGCCACTTGGATCAGGATTTTTTTTGCGTCTTCCGGCGATATCATCTTGTGTCTCAGGCTGGGCAGGAGACGGTAACTGGCAAGTGTCACCTCAGCGGCGACTACCCTTGCCCGTTCCAGCTCTTTGGTGTGCAGGCTCAGTTCGAGCCGCACCAACGCACGAGAGCCTGTTCCAAGTGGTAAACGCCGCCGCCACCAGTAGACGGAACCGCGTTTGTAGACGTGTTGAATCGTTGCCATGCTGAACCCTTTCTAAAGGGATGAGCAGGACGTTGATCGCCTTCCTGTAAGACAGCTGCGTACGACAGTCGTGTAAGACAATCCTGTACGACAGTGCGTGAATCTTGATTCCCAGCTAAGACAGAAGACTGGAAAACCTGGATTCTTGACTTGAAAAGGGAAGCTTGGCTGGGGCGCCTGGATTCGAACCAGGGATGGCGGTACCAAAAACCACTGCCTTACCGCTTGGCTACGCCCCAACGCTTGGCACTGACAAATCGCCGGGCCAAATCGAGAGCCGGTTTAGCAAAGCCGCACGCACGCGACAACGCTTAAGTTATGCTTTGCTCGGATTTTTGTGAACGGATGTGGAGGTTATGGTGGGGTTACCCCCTCTGTCCCTCAAGGACATCTCCCCCACAAGGGGGGAGATTGGCCGTGAGCGGCGCATCTCCCTTACTGTGATCGGCAAAGCCGCGAGCGAAATGGCTGATCTCCCCCCTTGTGGGGGAGATGTCACGAAGTGACCGAGGGGGGTGACGCGGCGAACGCGGAACGTGCCGATTGCCCTTTTCATTCCCTCCCCCACATCCTAAGCTCGCCTCCGCATTGGAGACCTTCATGAGCATTTTTCGCGCCCGCCCGCCTGCCAAGTCGACTGTTCTTCTCGATGACGACGTGGTGCGGATCACACGGTGGGATTTCGAGCCGGGGGCCGATACCGGCCATCATGTGCATGGCATGGGTTATGTCGTCATTCCGATGACCGATTGCCGGTTTCTGCTGGAAGAACCGGGCGGCGAGCGGCGGGTGGATATCGCCAAGGGGCAGGCCTATCGGCGCGAGGCCGGCGTCGAGCATAACGTCATCAATGCCGGCAAGGAATTCATGTCCTTCATCGAAATCGAATACAAGTGAAGAGACGACGCATGGACGGCCCAGACTTCGACCTGAATTTCCAACCCGCCCATGGCGAGGCGGTGACGGTGGCGGACGGTGTACAGCGCATCACCGTCAACAATCCCGGCCCCTTCACCTTCCACGGCACCAACAGCTATATCGTCGGCGACAGGTCCGTTGCGGTGATCGATCCGGGGCCGGAGGACGAGGCGCATTTTCAGGCGCTTATGGCGGCGCTTGAAGGACGCGAGGTTACCCATATCGCTGTCAGCCATACCCACCGCGACCACTCGCCGCTTGCCCGCCGGCTAAAGGCCGAAACCGGCGCCCTTGTTGTCGCCGAAGGTCCGCACCGGGCGGCCAGGCTGCTGCATGCGGGCGAGATCAACCCCTTTGCCGAGAGCTCGGACATCGATTTTTCGCCCGATATCGCGCTTGCCGAAGGCGACAGGGTGGAGGGCGACGGCTGGTCCCTGACGGCGCTGCTCACTCCCGGCCATACCGCCAACCATGCAGCCTTCGCTCTTGGAAATGCCGCCCAGGGGGATACCGGCATCATCTTTTCCGCCGATCACGTCATGGCCTGGGCGACCTCGATCGTCGCACCGCCGGATGGATCGATGACCGACTATATGGCGTCGCTGGAAAAGCTGCTCGGCCGCGACGACCGGCTCTATCTGCCCGGCCATGGTGGCCCGGTGAAAGAACCGGCCGCGTTCCTGCGGGGACTTAGGGCACACCGGCGGATGCGCGAACGCGCCGTTCTGGAGCGGGTGCGGGCCGGCGACAGGCTGATCCCCGACATGGTCAAGGTGATCTACGCGAACACCGATCCGCGGCTGCACGGCGCGGCGGCACTCTCGGTCTTTGCCCATATCGAGGACCTTGTCGAGCGTGGCCAGGTCGAGACCGATGGCCCGCCTTCGCTCACCGGCAGCTATCGCCTCGCGCCCGGAGGCGCTGGTTGATGCAGCCCCGGCCGGCCTACAGCTACCGCCTCGATCCCGCAGTACCCGCCTTTGCCGACGATCATCCGATCATCGTCTTCGACGGCGAATGCATCTTCTGCTCGGGCTGGGTGAATTTCGTGCTGCGCCACGACAAGAGGGGCCGCTTCCGCTTCATCACCGCGCAATCGCCGCTCGGCGAGGCGCTTTACAGGCATTACGGGCTCGACAGCCGCAACTACGAGACCAACATCCTGATCGAGGACGGCCACCCGCTGCTGAAATCGGAGGGCACGCTGCGGATGGCGGCAGGTCTCGGTTTTCCCTGGAACCTGACTTCCGGGTTGCGCGTCCTCCCGCGGGCGCTGCGCGATCCGCTTTACGAGCTGGTGGCGCGCAACCGCTACCGCATCGCCGGGCGACGCAACGCCTGTTTCGTGCCGACGCCGGAGCATCGCAGCCGGTTCCTTGCATGAGCCCGAAGCGGCTGCGCGTCCTCATCCTCGGCGGCTACGGCACCTTCGGCGGCAGGCTCGTGCGGCTGCTTTCCGACGAACCGCGGCTGACGCTCCTGATCGCCGGACGGTCGCTCGATCGGGCAAAAGCCTTTGTAGCCACCATTCGGGCAAAAGCGATGCTGGAGCCGGTCGTGATGGATCGTGCCGGCGAAGTGGTCACCAGCCTTACCGCATTGAGGCCCGACCTTGTCGTCGATGCCTCCGGGCCGTTCCAGGATGCCGGACCGGACCCCTATCATCTGGTCAAGGGCTGCATCGCACTGGAGATCTGCTATCTCGACCTCGCCGATGCCACGGCCTTCGTGGCCGATATATCCAGCCTCGATGCGCCGGCAAAACAAGGCGGCGTCTTTGCCCTATCGGGCTGCAGCAGCTTTCCCGCCCTCTCCTTCGCCGCGCTGGAAGCGCTGAAGCCCGGATTTTCGAGCATCGAAACGGTGACGTCGGGTATCGCCCCCTCGCCCAGGGCGCGCATGGGGCTGAACGTCGTCAAGGCGGTTTCCAGCTATGCCGGCAAGCCGGTCAGCCTCACCCGCGACGGCAAGGCCGGCTACGGCCTGATGGACGGCGTCCGCCAGACGATCGCCGTGCCGGGCGGCATTCCGCTGAAGAGCCGCTGCTTTGCGCTGGCCGACGCGCCCGATCTTGCCCTCTTGCCCCGTTCCCTGCCGGGGTTGAAAACCGCCTTCACTGGGGCTGGGATTGAGCCGCAGGTGCTGCAGCACCTGCTGGCGCTCTGCGCGTGGCTGGTACGGCTGCGGCTTGTGCGGTCACTGTCGCCACTTGCGCCGCTGTTTCACCGGGTATCGCAGCGCCTCTCCTTCGGCGAACATCGCGGCGGCATGTTCGTCGCGGTTACCGGCAAGGCAGCCGATGGCAGTGCGCTGGCGCGATCCTGGCATCTGGTTGCCGAAGGCGATCACGGCCCCTTCATTCCGGCGATGGCGGCGGAGGCGATCATTCGCGGCTGGCTTGCGGGACGAAAGCCCGAGCCCGGCGCCCGTGCGGCTGCCGGAGACCTGTCCTTGGCCGATTTCGAGCCGCTGTTTTCGCGCTTTTCCATCCTCTCCGGCATTCGGGAGGAAAGTCTTGAGGAGCGTGCGAAACCGCTCTACCGCCGTATGCTGGCGAGTGCCTGGGGCGGCTTGCCGCCCACTGTTGCCGCGATGCATGACAGCACGACGACGCGAACCGTTGCTGGACGCGCACGGGTGGAACGCGGCACCGGCCCGCTCGCCCGGATCACGGCAGCGCTCATCGGCTTCCCGGCAGAAAACCCCGATGTGCCGGTCAGCGTGCGGTTCGAATGCGAGGGCGGACGGGAGACCTGGATCCGCACCTTCGCCGGAAAATCCTTTCGCAGCGTCCAATCGGCCGGCACCGGCCGTGATACCCATCTGCTGGCAGAAGATTTCGGGCCTTTCCGGGTTCTGATCGCGCTGGTTCCGGACGATGGGCGCCTGCGGCTGGTCATCCGCGGCTGGCGCCTGCTTGGCCTGCCGCTGCCTCTGTTTCTGGCGCCCGGCGGCGAGACGTTCGAGGCGGCGGAGAATGGCACCTTCCGTTTCCACGTCGAGATCAGCAGTCGGCTGACCGGCCTGATCGTGCGCTACAGGGGTTGGCTTAGTCCGCAGGCAGATTGAACTGCCCGCCGCTTGCGTCCGCCGGTCTCCGGCGCTGCATGTCGCGCTGGAAGGTCAACAGCAGGATGACATCCATCCAAAGATTGAGGATCGTACCCATCGTCATCGTCCTTTGCCCCGATCCATCGATGCATCAGTGTGATCCCGCTTGCCGGCAGTGCACAAACGAGCTTATTGTCGCCTTCGAATGACTTGAGGTTATGCGATGAAACGCGGACGCTTGCCGCTGACGGCCCTACGCAGTTTCGAGGCGGCGGGAAGGCTGGAGAGTTTTACGCTGGCCGCCCAGGAGCTGTTCGTCTCCCAAGCCGCGATCAGCCGCCAGGTGCGCGAACTGGAAGCGCTGCTCGGAAAACCGCTCTTTACCCGTCATCATCGCAAGGTTCGGCTGAACGCTGATGGTACGCGGCTGCTTGAAACGCTGGCCGTCGCCTTCGACAGTATCGACGCGCGCCTTGAGGAGATCCGCGCGACCGGTGCCGGCTCGCTGCTGACGGTCACTGCCGAACCCGGTTTCGCAACATGCTGGCTGGTGCCGCATCTGGCGGATTTTCGTATGCTTCATCCGCAGATCGACGTTTCCGTCGAATCCGAGACGAGGCTCGTCGAGTTTCGCGGCGATGCGCCGGAACTTGCCATCCGCCACAGCGCGCAGCACAGCGCCTGGCCGCGCACGCAGGCCCGCCACCTCTGTAATGTGACGATGGTGCCGGTCTTGTCACCCGCGATCCTCACGGACGGCGCTCCCCTTGCGACGCCGCAGGACCTCCTGTCCCATACGCTGCTGCACGAGGAAAACCGCGATCTGTGGACGCGCTGGTTTGCTGCGGCCGGATTGACACCGACGGCGGATGCCATGCGCGGGCCGATCTTTACCGATGGTGCGCTGACGCTGCAGGCAGCGCTGCGTGGCCACGGCGTAGCGCTTGTCGATGCCATGCTCGCGCAGGACGATCTTGACGCCGGGCATGTCATCCAGCCGTTCGACCTGTCGGTTCCGTTCGGCGCTTATTTTCTGGTGACGCGCGATTTTACCCAGCTGTCGCCGCAAGCCTCGGCCTTTGTCGTGTGGATGGCTGCCTGTTTTGCCAAGCAGCAAGCCTGACGATTGCGGCAGGGGCCTCATCAGTCGCCGGCGATGCCCAGAAGTTCAGCGTCCAGCGCATGCAGGAACTGGTTGGCAAAGCCTGCCCCGAGGCCAAGGTCATGCGGGCCGTAGCGCGACGCAACCCGCACGTCGACGAAGGTCGTCTCGGCCTCTTCACGCAGCCGGATCAGCACATCGAAGCGAAAGCCGACGATCAGCGTGCGCCATTCGCCCTGCACCAGAATATCGGAAGACCGGCGGCCGGGCTGCATATCGCCCGGCTGCATTTTCGGACGCGACAGAGGGATCGGCACATCATCCGGCTCGCTATCGGCCGGGGCTGCGTCCGAAGGCTTGACGGCCATGTCTTCGAGGTCGGCCTGCGCATTCTCGACGCCTTCCTGCGCGACGACCGCGATCCCGGTTTTCTCCGCAACGATCTTCACGCCCTGGAACACGCGGTCGAGAGCGCCCTCATAGCGGCGGCCCGTCAGCCCCGGATAGGCGACGATCTGCGCCTCCCGGTCCTGCGGCGTCACACCGCGCGGACGTGGCAGCCACCCCTGCTCTACAGCCGGCGGCTTGATCCATGGCGGCGGCGTCACGGTGTCGGTGCTGACATCGTAGATCGACGGCTTGGAGAAGTATTCGGCAAGCGCAAAGCCGGCAAACCCGATCGGCACGGCCGCGTAGAGGAGCGCCACGAAAGAAGCGATGCCCGCGACAGCCGCGACCTGCCAGAGCCTGACGAAGCCGATCAAGGCAAGCAACACCGAAAGAAGCGCCAGCCCAGCGGAAAACACCGCAAGGGCTGCAAAATGCGGCGTCGTCAGCGGACCGAACCGATGGGCAAGCAGCGCCGCAACGAAGAGACCGAAGGCAAAGCGGGCGATCCTGCGCGCCCAGCGGGCGGCACGAGACGTGGGGCGCTCATACTTGATCATCATCTGGCAGAATCAATCCCTTGGCCGGAACGGCAAACTGCCTCCTGTTTAGAGCATGATGGCGAACGGTGTGAAGCGGTTTTCGGCAAGCTCATGAAGGATGAGCGAATGCCGTGCCAAGTGCCTGCAAGTATTGGCAACCAAGGCGTGCCGCAAAATCGCCATTCTCGTTGATCATGTCTTAACGACGGGGACTAGCCGTGTTTCCCGGTCCATGCGGCGGCGGACCGGCTTTGCACACATCAGAATTTTTCCAGGCGCCCGGGAAACCTTCCGGCAGCCTGAAAGGAGAGTGAGCATGCTATCATCCGAACCCAAGACGACAGAGCTATCGGCACAAACGTCAGCACCGGCTTCAGATTCCGGCCTGACGATGGAACTGCTTGAGCTCGAGCTTTCCCTTGATGGCTTTACGACAGGCCCGGAGGGCTTCGCCGCTCATGTCCGCGCGGCCGCAGCTGCCATCGACGGCGCCTTCCTGTTCGAACTGCCGGCCTCCGGCCTGATTGACGATTGCGACCGGATCGCGGTTCTGCGCATTCCGCAGGATGGCAGCGCGGGGATGGCGACGATCTTTGTCTGCCTGGAAACCGACGGTGCCACGATCCGCATCGCGATGCCCGACGAAACGACGGCAGGGCTCAAAAGTTTCGCCGAAGCTTTTGTGGATGTGCTGCAGCGCATCTGATAGATCGTTCGGGTCTGCAAAAGGTTACAAGGTCTGACTATGCACATCCGGAAAATGCTGTCGATTGCTACCCTTGGCGTGGTTCTTTGCGCCTGCACAACACTCACGCCGGAAGAACGGCGCGCTGCGGACGAGAAGACCTGCCTCTCCTACGGCTTTCGCCGCAACACCGATGCCCTTGCGACCTGCCTGCAGCGCATCGAGCTCGATCGCCGCGCCGAGTCGCGTGCCTTCAGATACGGCAACGACCCGATGATGTGGGGCTGGAACCGGCCGGTCATCGTCCGCTGACGGTACAGCGGTTTCTCTTCCTGCAAGTCCCGCAAGAAAAATTTCCCGCTTAACGCGAAAAGGCGCTAGCTTTTGCTTTGGCAACGGCAATTGTCGCCTATGATGCGTGCAATATTGATTGGGAGATTTTTCATGAAAGTCTTATTGAAAATACTCTGCGCCCTCTTCATCCTCTCCGTTGCGCCAGCGCTTGCCGCGGAACGTTGGCAGGAACTGCCCGACCCGGCCCCGCTGCCGCAAGCGGCAAAAACCGGGACAGCGCCGGTCAACGGTATCGAACTCCATTACGCCGTCTACGGCTCCGGCCCACCGGTTCTGTTGATCCATGGCGGTCTCGGCTACAGCAAGGTCTGGGGCGCGCAGGTGGCCGATCTCTCCAGGGATCATACCGTCATCGTCGCCGACAGCCGCGGCCATGGCCGTTCGACCCGCAATGCCGAGCCCTTCAGCTACGACCTGATGTCATCGGATTATCTCGCGCTGCTCGACTACCTGAAGATCGAAAAGACAGCATTGGTGGGCTGGAGCGACGGCGGCATCATCGGCCTCGACATCGCCATGAAGCATCCCGAGCGTCTGACGAAGCTCTTTGCCCATGCCGCCAATTCCAAGGTCGACGGGGTCAATCAGCCCGGGATGGAGAGCGAGACTTTCATCGCCTATATCAAAAAGGCCGGCGAGATTTATAAGAAGATCTCGCCGACCCCGACGGAATATGACGCCTTCGTCACCCAGATCGACGGCATGTGGAAGAGCCAGCCGAACTGGAGCGATGACGACCTGAAGAAGATCACGACGCCGACAGTGATCGTGCTGGGGGATCACGATGAGGTGATCTACCGCGAGCACACGGATTATCTGGCAAAGACTATTCCCGGCGCGAAACTGATCATCCTCGAAAACGCCAGCCATTTCGCCATGCTGCAGGACCCGGACGGGTATAACAAGGCGGTGCGAGATTTCATTGATAAATAAGCGAAAAACGTGATGCCCGGCGCGTATCCATCTCGCCGGGCAACCGTGATCGCAACCTACCCCTTGCCGTTGATCGCCGCTTGCGCCGCCGCCAATCTGGCGATCGGGACGCGGAAGGGCGAGCAGGAGACGTAGTCGAGCCCGGTTTCCTCGCAGAATCGGATGGATTCCGGATCGCCGCCATGCTCGCCGCAGATGCCGAGCTTCAGGCCGTTCTTGGTGCGGCGACCACGCTCGGAGGCGATCTGGATCAGCTCACCGACACCGTCGAAATCGAGCGAAACGAACGGATCCCTGTCGATGATACCCTTCTGAATATAGGTGTTCAGAAACTGCGCGGCATCGTCGCGGGAAAGACCGAACGTCGTCTGCGTCAGGTCATTGGTGCCGAAGGAAAAGAAATCGGCGGATTCGGCGATGACGTGGGCGCGAAGAGCGGCACGGGGCAATTCGATCATCGTGCCGACGAGATATTCGATCTCGATGCCGGACTCGCCGATCACCTCCTTGGCAACGGCGTCGATGCAGGCCTTGACGTAGTCGAGTTCCGATTTAAGGCCGACGAGCGGCACCATGATTTCCGGCACCACCGCAGCCCCCGTCTCGCGGGCAGCCTCGACGGCGGCCTCGAAGATGGCGCGCGCCTGCATTTCGGCGATCTCGGGATAGGAAATCGCCAGCCGGCAGCCGCGATGTCCGAGCATCGGGTTGAATTCGTGCAGTGAATCGACCCGTTCACGCAGGTCTGACGGCTTCATGCCGAGGACCGCCGCGACATCGGCAATTTCCTCGTCTGTCTTCGGCAGGAATTCGTGCAACGGTGGATCGAGCAGGCGGATGGTCACCGGCAGGCCATGCATGATGGAAAAGAGTTCGGCGAAGTCGGATCGCTGCATCGGCAGGAGCTTGGCGAGCGACACGCGCCGTCCCTCCTCGTCAGCGGCAAGGATCATTTCGCGCATGACATTGATACGCTCGCCCTCGAAGAACATATGCTCGGTGCGGCAAAGACCGATACCCTCGGCGCCGAAGGAGCGGGCGGCGCGCGCATCGGCCGGGGTCTCGGCATTGGTGCGTACCGTCATGCGGCGGCTGGCGTCTGCCCAGGCCATGATCTTGCCGAAATCACCAGAGAGTTCCGGCTGCAGCATCGGGATTTCGCCCTTCAGCACCTGGCCGGAGGAGCCGTCGATGGTGATGACGTCGCCCTTCTTCAGCGTGATGGAGGGAGCGATGAGCAATTCATTGCGCGCATCGACACGCAGATTGCCGGCGCCGGAGACGCAAGGGATGCCCATGCCGCGCGCCACGACCGCCGCATGACTGGTCATGCCACCGCGTGATGTCAGGATGCCTTCGGCGGCGTGCATACCGTGGATGTCTTCGGGGCTCGTCTCGACGCGGACCAGGATGACCTTGCGGCCTTCCTTTTCCGCCAGGACCGCCTCTTCGGAGGTGAAGACGATTTCGCCGGTCGCAGCCCCCGGAGATGCGGGCAGTCCGGAGCCGATGATGTCGCGCCGGGCATGCGGATCGATGGTCGGATGCAGCAACTGATCGAGCGAAGCCGCATCGATGCGGGCAACGGCCTGCTCTTTGCTGATCGTTTTCGCCTCGGCCATGTCGACGGCGATCTTCAGCGCTGCCTTGGCGGTGCGCTTTCCCGAGCGGGTCTGCAGCATCCAGAGCGTGCCGCGCTCGATGGTGAATTCCAGATCCTGCATATCGCGGTAATGGCCTTCCAGCCTGTCGCAGATCTTCTGGAACTCCTCGAAGGCCTCCGGCATCAGCTTTTCCAGCGACGGCTTGTCGGAGCCGGACGCAATGCGCGCGGCCTCCGTGATGTTCTGCGGCGTGCGGATGCCGGCCACGACATCCTCCCCTTGCGCATTGACGAGGAATTCGCCGTAAAGCTCGTTCTCGCCGGTCGACGGATTGCGGGTGAACGCGACGCCCGTCGCCGACGTGTTGCCGAGATTCCCGAATACCATCGCCTGAACATTAACGGCGGTGCCCCAGCCGGCCGGAATATTGTGCAGATGGCGGTAGGTGATGGCGCGCGGGTTCATCCAGCTGGCAAAGACCGCGCCGATCGCGCCCCAGAGCTGGACGGCCGGATCCTGCGGGAAGGATTCGCCAAGCTCCTCCTCGATCACCCGCTTGTAGAGGGAGATGACGTGCTGCCATTCGACGGCGGAGAGCTCGGTATCGTTTTCGTGGCCGAGGCGCCCCTTCTCGTCTTCGAGAATTTCCTCGAAGACTTCATGATCGAGCCCCATCACCACATCGGCATACATCTGGATGAAACGGCGGTAGCTGTCCCAGGCGAAACGGGCATCGCCGGCATCATGGCCGAGCGCCTGCACTGTTTGGTCGTTGAGGCCGAGATTGAGCACCGTATCCATCATGCCGGGCATGGAAGCACGCGCACCCGAACGGACGGACAGGAGCAGCGGGCGCTCGGTATCGCCGAAGACGCGGCCGGTGATGGCCTCCATCTTTTCGATGCCGGCTCTCACCTGATCCTTCAGCTCTTCGGGAATGACGCGGCCCTCGTCATAATAACGGGCGCAGGCGTCGGTGATGATCGTCAGGCCCGGAGGCACAGGCAGGCCGAGATTGCACATCTCCGCCAGATTGGCGCCTTTGCCCCCCAGACGGTCGCGATCGCCCGCATTTCCCTCAGCTTCTCCCCCGCCGAAGGTATAGACCCATTTCGTCATGCTTTTTCTCCACCCAAAAGGCTCCCGCCATAGGCTACATTATCCTTATCAGCTTTAAAATGCATAGGTGGCGGAATTTTGCTGCATCGCAGCAAAACTGAGGCAAAAACTATGCGGAAGTGAGCGCGATTGCGGTAGCGACCGAGTATCTACGCAGCCGAACGGCTGCGACGCCACGTGCTTTTTCCGGATGCCTTGGCCTGATAAAGTGCTGTATCGGCAGCGCTCATCAGTTCGTCGGGGTCGAAACCGTTTTCCGGCGCGACTGCGATGCCGATGCTGACGCTAATGCCGATCTGCCGGTTTTCGATGCCGAAGGGCTTGCCAAGCTCATTGATGCAGCGGTTGGCGACGTCAGCCGCCCTTGCCGCCGGAGCGTGTTGCAGGATGGCAAACTCGTCGCCGCCAAGCCTGGCCACCAGATCGCCGGCGCGCAGCACCGACTTCAGCCGCTCGGCAACCTGTTTCAGGAGGTTATCTCCGGCGGCATGGCCGAACGTGTCGTTCACCGGCTTGAAGCCATCGAGGTCGAGGTAATGCACCGCCAGTTCCTCGCCGTTGCGCACTGCGGTTTCCAGTGCTTTCTCCAGCCTCTGGCGGAACTGCATGCGGTTGGGCAGGCCGGTCAGCGGATCGTGATGGGCAAGGTGTGTCGCGTGCGCCTCGGCGCGTATTCGGTCGGTGACATCGGCGATCGTCAGAAGCAGCCGCCGCGATGTGCCTTCGTTCAGAATACGAACATAGATGAGCACATGATGTTCCGCGCCGCTCGCCACGTATTGGCGCCAGACGGTGCGCGCCTCGCAATCGGCGTCGAGCCCGCGCAATGTGGCACCGAGCCGTTCGCCTTCGGGGGGCGCATGAAAATCGATGATGCGTTTTTCGAGCATTTCTTCAGCCGTCAGGCCATAGAGCGCAATGGCCGCATGGTTCACCGCGAGGATATCGAGCGTGACCGCATCGCAGACCATCATCGGCATCGGGTTGGCATCAAACAACTGCCGGAAAGAATCCTCACGACGCTTGAGGTCGGTGATATCGATGCGCATGCCGATTGCGCCGCCATCCGGCGTGCGGCGGTCGTCGTGGCGCAGCCAGCGTCCATCGCGTAGCATCTGCTCGTGCTGGGAGACCGGAAGCGCGTGTTTCTTCATCCGCTCCTCGATCCAGACGGACGGATCGGTCACAAGTTCCGGCATATGGCCGCTATCGAGGCTGATTTCCAGAATTTCCCTGAAAGGAATGCCGGGGCGCAGATGCGCGGCGATCTCCGGATAAAGGGCGGCGTATTTCTCGTTCCACAGGACATAACGGTCCTCTGCATCGAAGACGCACGCCGCCTGCGGCAGCATGTCGATGATAAAGCCCAGACGCCGGTGGGAGGCTTCGGCTTCGGCCAGTGCCTCCTCGTTCTGGCGCTCGAGTTCGAGACGCATCGATTCCAGCGCCTTTTCGTCGATCAGGTCGCGGACCACAACGCCTGTCAGGCCACCGTCGAGCCGAACGAACGAAAGTTCGACGGGGATCGTGCCGCCATCGATGCGCGTCAACATGGTTTCCCGTCGAAAGGATTTTGCAGCGGCCGACGACAAAGAAGACCAATCCGGCAAAAGGTCTGGAACGCGACAGCCTGCAAGCGGCGAGCCGGTGCCAGCCATTTCACACGCAGCCTGATTGGCAAAAACGATGGTGCCGGTCGCATTCACGCAGAGGGAGGCGGAGGGCACGGCCTCCAGCAGCAACAACGCATCTGCACTCGTGAAATCCGTCAAAGCCTCAAGTCCTCGACAGTCAACTCCGCCTATCCGAAAGGCGTAAGCGATACCGTAAGCGCCAGATATGAAAAAACTTCTTATCAGGCGAAGAAATGCCTAAGATGAACGGCAGCAGCTGCCTCGCCTGAATTTGGAAGGCGATCGAATACTGCTTGGAACTGTACTTTGTCATAATCGAGAGGTGACGAATTTTCCGGGGCCGTCAGGCGTTTCCTGAAGGACGGAGGACGTTTCAAAATGCAGGGGATAGCGAAAACGGTACTGCTGGCGCTGACGATCGCTGTGTGGGCGGCTATTTCGCCTTCCCACTCGGCAGACGGTCGTCGGCTCGCGCTTGTTATCGGCAGCTCGGCCTATGAGGCCGCTGGCAATCTGCCAAATGCCGTGGCGGACGCGAAGCAATTCGGCGCCTTCCTCTCCAGTCAGGGATTTGACACCGATATCGTCACCGATGCCGACCGCAAGGAGATGGCGGACGCCGTGGCTCGCTTTGCACGCAAGATCAGCGCCGACGACGTCGCGCTTTTCTATTTCGCCGGCCATGGCATGCAGCTTCGCGGCGAGAACTATCTCGTTGGCACGGATGCACGGCTTGCAAGCGAATTCGATGTCGCAGCCGAAACGCTGGCGCTTACGGACGTCATCGGGGCAATCGAGAAAAAGTCGAAGATCGCCCTCTTCTTCCTCGATGCCTGCCGCAACAATCCGCTCGCCAACCGCCTTAACCAGGAGATCGAAGGCGCCACCAGAAGCATCGCAACACGCGGACTGGCGCCGGTTGAAACAGAGAGCGCGGGCACGATGGTCGCGTTCGCGGCAGCACCCGGACAAGTCGCCTCCGACGGGCGCGGCAAGAACTCTCCCTTCACTACGGCGTTGATCGGCCATCTCGCAGGCCCCGGTCTCGAAATCGGCACCGCGTTCAAGAGGGTGATCCGCGACGTTCGAAAGGCGACCAGCGGCAAGCAATCGCCGCAGATATTGTCGTCGCTGGCGCTGGAGTTCTATTTCAACACCGCATTGCCGGAGGTGGAGCAAAAGCCGGTCGCCACGCCGACGATCAATCCGCAAACAATCGAGGCCGAGGCGGACTTTCGCAAGGCATTGCGGATCAATACACCGCGCATCTGGGGATTCTTCCTGGAAAAACACCAGACTGGTGAGCAGGCGGTTCTTGCTCGGCAACTGCTGACGCAGTTGCAGCCCGGCCCGATGCAGGGCAGCGGCACTGCAGCCGAAACGCGTGAAGCCGGCCTGGGATTGAGCAAGACCCAGCGGCAGGAAATCCAACTGGCGCTGACCGGGCGGGGCTTTGCTGCCGGCGCGTCAGACGGCGCTTTCGGCCAGCAGACGCGGCGGGCGCTTGCCGACTACCAGACGTCCATCGGCGTCGCCAATTCCGGCTATTTCGACGAGGAGACGGCCAAGAGCCTCGGAATGGCGGTGCAAGCCTACGGGAACGGTCTCTACTCCTCGTCGCTGGTCCGCACATACGAACCAAAGGATTTCGAAGGGCTCGAAACCGATCCGCGCGTTCTGAAGGCGGTCGCCTGCAATCCCTACTATGAAAGGATCTACGGTTCCTTCAACGGACATCTCTACGTCCTCATGCGCGGCGGCCTGATCAATCGGAAATCGGCGGCGGCGATTTCGAAACGCTGCGGCGGCTATCTCGCAACGATCACCTCGGAAGCCGAAAACAGCTTCATCGCATCGCTTCTCAACAAAGATCCGCGACTGTTTCTAATGGGATACGATCCCGGCGGTCCCGTTTCCTACAAAATGGGTGCCTGGATCGGACTGATCCAGGATCCGGCGGGCAAAGAACCGCGTGGCGGCTGGAAGTGGGAGAATGGCGAAGCGATGATCTATTCGAAATGGTACGGGAACATGCCGAACGAAAACCAACCCGGTGATGACTACGCCATGTACTACGCCCACAAGCAGGGAAAGGTAGATACAAAGACGCAATATGTCGACTCGTGGGACGACATGGGGGAAAGCGACGGCGGTTATTCCTTTGTCTTCGAATTGGAGTGACACGCCTCGCGCAGTTGCTCTGCCGTCTCAGATCGACGGAAACGAGATCCCTTCGCTCTCGACGGGTATCGCGGGCCCTTTCAGGGAATGGTGACGAGAGCTGTGATGTGTTCTTGCACGCGCAGATATTCCAGCAGTTCCATCACGGGCAGCAAAACGATGAAAAACAGTGCGTCCCTCAAGGTCGATTGAAGAGTTCCAACTGTTATCTCGATTTCCGAAGGGGAGCGCATCAATGACAGCTTCGGCCAGAACAGCGGGGTGACCTGCGCATAGCGCGAATATTGCGGACCGAAGAGATGCTGGAGATAGCGGGCTTCACGTCTCGCCGTCCAGCTGAAGATGCCGAATGCAACGAGCGGAACCGCGACTGCCACAAGCACCGAGCCAAACATCAGGCTGATCCCGAAAATCGCCACGACGGAGAAAAAATACAAAGGGTTTCTCGTTATGGAATAAGGCCCGGTTGTCACCAACTGATGGTTCTTTCGCCCGCCGATGTAGAGGATGCTCCACAGCCGCCCGAAAACGCCGATGAGAACCAAAAACGAACCGCAGAGATCGAGAACAATATCAAGGCCGCCCGCCTCATTGATGGGAGGCCGGGAAACACCCAAGACCAGCAACGAGACAATAGTGAAGAGCCAAAGCGATGCGATCCGTTTCTTTTGCAGGAAGGGTGTCCGCCGGGAGGGTTCATTCATGGATTATTCTCCAGAGTTTTCTTGTGAGCGTTTTCGCTTCCAGTCCTGCCCGACACAGGGTTCAAGGACGTATGGCTGCGACTGTCGCGGAGCGCGCCCCAGTTGCGCGGGAATGTTCGATCATCGGCTCTGAATGCCCATGCCCACATTGCGAAGATAGGCCTCCAGCGCGGCTGTTTCGCCGGATGCAACGATTGCACCGATGTAACCGTCGGGGCGCACGAGCAGCCAATCGCCGGGCGCCAGGGCGTAGGAGTCGCGGAGATGGCCGCCCTCGTCGACGATATCGCCGCGCAGGCCGGATGTGTGGATGTGCAGCCCCGGGCGCGGCAGAACCGCGCCGCGCTCGACCTCATGGCCAAGCAGCGTCCAATGCGTACCTTTGAACAACTCGAACAACCGCGTTGGCTGGCCGGAAGCGCCACGAAGCGGAGCATCGGGCGCGCGGTCGCCAGCGAGCAGGCCGTGTGAGCGTTCCGGCGCTTCCATCGCCAGCGCGGATTCGGGATAGCCGATATCGAGTTGATGCACCTCGCGGCCGCGCCGCATTTCGCCCTGCTTGGCGGCGTCGAGCAGCCTGGTGGCGAGACCGAGCATGCTGGCGGCGATCGGCCGGCGTTCCGCTTCGTAGCTGTCGAGCAGGACTTCGGGCGCTCCATTGGCCACCGCAGCCAGCTTCCAGCCGAGATTGTAGGCATCCTGCACGCTTGTGTTGAGGCCCTGGCCACCAGTCGGCGGATGAATATGAGCGGCGTCGCCGACAAGGAACACGCGGCCGACGCGGTAGCGATCGGCCAGCCGAGCGTTCATGGTGTAAGCCGATGCCCAGGACACCGACTGGATGAGAACGTCATCGCGGCCGGTTCGCTCGGCCACCATGGCGGTCAGCCCTTCGGCGGTGAGATCGACGTCACCTTCGAGCGGGATCGGCGCCTGCAATTGGAACATCTCGGTGCCGGCGAGCGGGCACAGCGCCATCTGCCGTTGCATCGACCCTTCGCTGAAGCGGTGCCACACATCGCGTTCCAGGCCCGTCAGCATAACATCGGCCACGATGGCACGGACGCCAAGCGTCTTGCCGGGAAACCCTACATCGAGCCTATGCCGCACGAAGCTGCGGCCGCCATCTGCGCCGATCAGATAACGGACACGGATGACCTCTTCGCCGCTCTTGCAGGCGATCCGTGCCGTCACGCCACTTTCGTTCTGCTCGAAACCTGTCAATTCATACCCGAACTCCGGCCGGTGCCCGAGTGCGACGAGACGTTCGCGCATCACGCTTTCGGTCAGGAATTGCGGCACCATCAGCGGGATGCGATAGGGCTCGGCAGGTGTCGGATCGTGATGTTCCATGACGTCGGTTACGGTGTGACCGCCGTCATCCTGATATTCCCGCTGCGGCGGGTAGAGGCCGCCAGCCGCAACGATGCGGTCGAGAATACCGAGATCTTCGAAAATCTCCTGCGTGCGGGGCTGGATGCCCTTGCCGCGAGAGCCGGGGAATGGACTGTCCATCTTCTCGATCAGGCGGAAGGATATATTCCGGCGCGCCAGCTCTAGCGCCAGCGTAAGACCGGCGGCTCCAGCACCGCAAATCAGCACGTCCGTTGCGAACTCTTGTGTCATTGCCATCTCCATCTTAATATGTGTATTATGCACATAACAGGAGGACGGAATGACGTCAAGAGAAAGCGTGCAAAATACACATATGTCCCAGCAACTGCGGCTGCTTCACGGGGCACTCGTCGATATCGTCAGCGCGATGAACCGGCCGCAGCGCGACGAGATATTGATCAAGGAGGCCGGGATTCGGCTGGATAGGGCGCTGTTCCCGCTCCTCGTTGGCATTGAGCGGCTCGGGCCGATCGGTGTGGGTGAGGCAGCCGATCGCGTGGGGCGCGACTACACCACCGTCAGCCGTCAGGTTGCCAAGCTCGAAAGCCTCGGCCTGGTGGAGCGCCGGGGAAGTACTGCTGACCGTCGCGTGCGCGAGGCATCCATCACCCCGAAAGGCAAGGCGATGACCGACCTCATCGATGCGGCGCGCGAGAGGATCGGCCGCACCATCTTCGAGACATGGGACGGCCATGACATCGACGAACTGGTGCGGCTCATGCGGAAGTTCGCGGACGCCGTGAAGGACGATCCGCCTGCCGGCTGATGAAGGAAGAAAACGGGTCGGCTAAACCGCTTCGCGCAACTGCTCGGCCGTCTGCAGGTCGACGGAAACGAGCTGTGAGACACCCTGCTCGGCCATGGTGACGCCGAACAGGCGGTTCATGCGGGCCATGGTGATCGGATTGTGGGTGATGATGACGAAGCGTGTCTCGGTCGAGGCGGCCATCTCGTCCATCAGGTTGCAGTAGCGCTCGACATTGTGATCGTCGAGTGGCGCATCGACTTCGTCTAGCACGCAGATCGGCGCCGGATTGGTGAGGAAGACCGCGAAGATCAGCGCCATCGCCGTCAGGGCCTGTTCGCCGCCCGAAAGCAAGGTCATCGTCTGCGGCTTCTTGCCGGGCGGGCGGGCAAGAATTTCGAGGCCCGCATCGAGCGGATCCTCGCTCTCGATCAGCTGCAGCTCCGCCGTGCCGCCCCCGAACAGATGGGTGAACAGCCGCTGGAACTGCGCATTGACGACATCGAAGGCGGCCAGCAGCCGCTCGCGGCCTTCGCGGTTGAGGCTCTGGATCGCCGAGCGCAGCTTGCGGATCGCGTCGATGACGTCCTCGCGTTCCTTCAGCATGGCGTCGAGCTTGTCGGAAAGCTCCTTCTGCTCTTCCTCGGCCCGCAGGTTGACGGCACCCAGCCTCTCTCGCTCGATCTTCAGGCGCTCGAGCTCGCGCTCGATCTGGCGGATGTCCGGAAGCTCGGCATCGACCGGCAGGCCGGTAAGCCGCATGACCTCGTGCGGAGCACAGTTCAGCGCCTCGCGGATGCGCGCTTCGACCTCGACCCGCTTTTCGCGCGCAGAGACCAGACGCTCCTCGGCGCGGCCGCGCTTTTCGCGGGTTTCGGCAAGTTCGGAAAGCGCCGTCGCAGCCACCCGGTCGGCATCCCGCTGGCGGGTTTCGGCTGCCGCCAAGAGGTCCGCTGCCTGCCGCCGGGCCTCTTCCGCCTTCGAAAGCTCATTCATCAAGGCGCGGCGCTTTTCATCGAACTCGTCGGGGGCTTCGAGAAGCTCCTCTGCCTCCTCGCGCGCTTCGCTTTCGCGCTCCCGCAGGGTCTCGATATGCTCCTGCGCGCTCGCTGCCCGCGCATTCCATGTCTGTCGCTCGGCGGTGATCGCCCGGATGCGGCGTTCACGGGCTTCGTTTTCGCGGGCGAGGCCATCATTGATCGCCCGCGCCTCCGCGACCCGCGCGCGATCGGTCGCAACAGTCGTCATCTGGCTGTTCAGCCTGGCTTCGAGTTCGCCGAGATCCGGCGCATCCTCCAGCGCATCACGCGCGCCCTCCATCTGCTCGCCGATCTCCTCGACCTGCAGCGCCAGCTGGCTGGTCGTTTCCGCAAGAACGGCACGGCGGCGGACGAGATCGCCGGAGGCGCGTTCCGCTGCCGCCAGCGCATCGCGGGCTTCCGCCAGCTTGCGCACGACCATGCGCTGCTGCTCGCGCGACAACCGCAGACGCTCATCCTCGGCGCGGATCCGCGCGGTAGCCGCCGCCAATTCGGCCTCGCGTGATTCCAGCTGATGACGCGCGTCGGCAAGTTCGCCTTCGAGTTCCGCCAACCGGTTCTTCTGCTCAAGGCGCAAGGCTGCGGCGCTCGGCGCATCGGCGCCGGTCACGTGGCCGTCCCAGCGCCAGACGGCCCCCTGGCGCGTCACCAGCCGCTGGCCCGTCTTCAAGAGCGGCAGCAACCGCTCGGCCAGCGCGTCGCTTTCGACGACACCGACCTGGCGAAGGCAGCGTTCGAGTGCATCCGGCGCGCGGACGTGTTCGGTCAGCGGCGTGGCACCATCGGGCAGCAAAGGATCGCCGGATGCATCACCGGGTGCGCGCCAATGGGCGGGCGCAGTAGGGTCGAGCGGCGACTCCAGGTCTTCACCAAGGGCGGCGCCTAAAGCAGTCTCGAAGCCGCGATCAACCTTCATATCATCGACGACCGGCGGAGCGGCACCTTGTATCGCACCGGCTTCGAGCATGCGCCGGATCGTGCGCGCTTCCGTTTCGATGCCGTTCAGACGTCCTCGCGCGGCGTCGACCGGCGGGCGGGCCTCGGTTTCGGCGAGCCGCGCCGCGTTCAGCGCGTCCTCAATGTCGGCGATGGCACCTTCGGCCTGCTCCAGCGCGGCTTCGGCGGCCTCGACCTCCTCGCGCTTTTCCTGCGGATCGGGAAGAGCAGAAATCTGCCGGTCAAGTTCGTCGAGGTCGCGGTTCTGGTCGGACAATTGCCGGGCGAGCCGCGCCTGGCGTTCGGCGAGGTCTCGGATGGTCTTTTCGAGCTGGTTGCGCCCGGCCTGCGCTTCGGCCTTTTCGGCAGTCAGAAGCCCGAGCTGGCGTTCACTCCCGGCCAGGGTTTCGCTGACATCCTCAAGCCGCTCGCGCGCCTCTTCCGCCCGTTCGCCGGCCTCGGCCAGGAGGTCGCGGAGTTCGCTTTCCTCCTCGTCCAGCCTGGCGAGAATACCGGCATTGTCGGCGACCAGACGTTCCTCGCGAACGATATCCTCGGCAAGCTGCGACAGGCGGCGTTGCAGCTCGTCGCGGCGGCGCAGGATGCGGCCGGCGTCTTCCTCGAGCTGCGACTTGGCGATCTGCAGCCGCTGCAGGGCGGCCGCCGCACGCGCCTCGCCTTCGCGCAGTTCCGGCAGCTTCAGGCTGGCGACGGCTTGCGCCTTTGCCGCTTCCATCTGGGCCTGAGCCTTTTCGGCGACCAGCGACGTCGCCTGGTTGAGGTGGCTGTCGGCCTCGGCCTCGGCTTCCTTGGCGTGCGACCAACGGATATGCAGAAGCATCGCCTCGTGACGGCGGATGTCGGCCGACAGCATCTTGAAGCGATTGGCCTGGCGCGACTGGCGCTTCAGGCTTTCGATCTGGCTTTCGAGCTGCGAGGTGACGTCCTCCAGCCGCTCGAGATTGGTTTCGGCGCCCCTCAGCCGCAACTCCGCCTCGTGCCTTCGCGAATGCAGGCCGGAAATGCCGGCCGCCTCTTCGAGCAGCTGACGCCTGGCCTGGGGCTTTGCCGCAATCAGTTCGCCGATCCGGCCTTGGCCCACCATCGACGGCGAGCGGGCACCGGTCGAGGCGTCGGCGAACAGCAGTTGCACATCCTTGGCGCGGGCCTCCTTGCCGTTGATACGGTAGACCGAGCCGTTCTCGCGCTCGATGCGCCGCGTCACCTGGATTTCGTCGCTATCGTTGAAGGCGGCCGGTGCGGTGCGATCGGAATTGTCGAGATAAAGACCGACCTCGGCGGTATTGCGGGCCGGGCGGTTGCCGGAGCCGGAAAAGATCACGTCGTCCATGCCGGATGCGCGCATGTTCTTGTAGGAGTTCTCCCCCATCACCCAGCGCAGCGCCTCGACCAGATTGGACTTGCCGCACCCATTCGGCCCGACGACGCCGGTCAGCCCGCGCTCGATGACAAATTCGGATGGTTCCACGAAGGACTTGAACCCGAGAAGGCGGAGTTTTGTGAATTTCATGAGGCCACCCTCCCCTTGAGGGGGAGGGTCGGAGCGCAGCTCCGGGGTGGGGTGATCTTCCGCGCCACCCAATGGATCACCCCCACCCGCGCATTCGCGCGACCTCCCCCCTCAAGGGGGAGGTAAAGAAAAACGGGCGCACAAAGGCGCCCGTCGGTCGTTTCGTGGAAACGCGATGGTTCAGAGGTTGGTGTCGATAAGGGCCGACATGGTGTCAACCGACATGTCTCCGGAATATTGCTTGCCGTTGATGAAGAAGGTCGGCGTCGACTGGACGCTGTAATCCTTGGCGCCCTTCTGCATTGTGGCATTCACATCATCCAGAAGTTTCTGGTTCGTCAAGCAGGCCTCGAAGCTCTCCTGTGTAAAACCGGCGAGTTTCGACATCTGCAGCAGCGCATCGCGGCCGTTCTGGGCGGCGGCCCAGGTTTCCTGCTGCTTGAACAGCATCGAGACCATCGGGAAATACTGGCCTTCCGGGGCGCAGCGCGCCAGCATGAAGGCAGCCGCTGCGCGCGGGTCGGACGGGAATTCGCGCACGACGAAGCGAACCTTGCCGCTATCGACATACTTGGTCTTGATCGCATCGAAGGTGTTGTTGTGGAAGGCCGCGCAATGCGGGCAGGTCATCGACATATATTCGACGATGGTGACCGGCGCATCGGCCTTGCCGATCGACATTTCCGGCAACGGGCCGGGCTCCATCAGCTTGGCGACGTCGACTTCGCCCTGAACCTCGGGCAGTTCGGCCTTTGCCTGCGGGGCTGCGGCCTGTGCCACCTGCGTCTGGTTGGCGTCGGCGGTCGCCGGCGTGGCCGCAGACGACATGGTTGACGAGGTCGTCGTGCCGTCAACCGGCTTTGCTTCGGTCTTGGTCGCGGCCATCATCGAACCGCCGTCGGCCGGCTTGACCTCCTTGGTCGCCGCCATCATCGAACCACCATCAGCAGGCTTGACTTCGGTCTTTGTCGCCGTGTCCGTCGTCTCGGTGGCCGGCGCGTTCGAAGCGGCATCCTTCTTCTCGTCGCTGCAGGCGGCAAGCGTCACGGCAATGGCGGCGACGGCGACGCCGCCCAGGAGGCGCTTGAAAGGGCTCATTTCAGAAAGGGACATGGTTTCACCTGTGTAAGGGGATGAACGAAAACGGTCGAAAATTCGATAACTTGCCTTGCCGGAGGCGACAAGGGCCTGCCGCTCACCAACGTTCAAACAATTGTGACCTGCTGATGTTCGCCTTCACTTTTTGCGGACGGACATGACCGCGGTGCCAAGCCGCGTCAGCGCCGCTTTCAGCGCGTCGTTCTCGATGCCGTCGACCAACTCCTCCAGATGCCGCGCCCGCTCGCCGGTCAGAGGTCGCGGCTTGCGATAGGGCTTGGGCGGTGGCGCTACGGGTTTCTGCACGATGCGCATCTGGCTGATCGCGGGAAAACCGAAGAAGCCGTTGATTCGCTGGATCAGCTCGCCCTGCGCATGGGTCAGGAAGAGCGCACGGGCGCCTTCGCAAGCGACCGTCAGGACGCCGGGCTGGTAGCCGCCCTCTCCCGCCATCTCGGACGCCCGGCGCGGCCAGGCGATCTTTTCCGGGCGGGTGCAATCGGCGAATTCCTCGCCGGCGATCTCGTCCCAGGAGCCGAGCAGCAGCGTGTTGATACCGGCGCGCTTGGCAAGCACCGGGTCGATCAGGCCGTTGGCGATCTCGCTGATCTGGAGGACGCCCTTGCGGGTATAAGGTTGTTTCAACAGAACAGCTTTCGAACTCGATTGCGCCTTGAAGGATGGCGAACACTCCTCCAAGTATAGGACCCAACCAACTTTCCGGCAAATGATGCAGCAGACAATCAAATCGGCCGACGCGGCCACGGGCAAATCGGCCGATGCGGCCAAACGGCTTCTCGCCTGGTACGACCGGCACCATCGCGACCTCCCCTGGCGCGTCTCTCCGCCGATGGCACGGGACGGCGTGGTGGCTGATCCCTATCATGTCTGGCTGTCGGAAGTGATGCTGCAGCAGACGACCGTGCAGGCGGTCAAACCCTATTTCCACAAGTTCCTGGCGCTTTGGCCTGATGTCACCGATCTGGCGGCGGCAGACACCGAAGAGGTGATGAAGGCCTGGGCCGGGCTCGGCTACTATGCCCGGGCGCGCAACCTGAAGAAATGCGCCGAAGCGGTCGCCTGCGATCATCAAGGCGTGTTTCCCGATACCGAGGAAGGGCTGAAGGCGCTGCCGGGGATCGGCGACTACACCGCCGCTGCCGTCTCTGCCATCGCCTTCAACCGGCAGAGCGCCGTGCTCGACGGCAATGTCGAACGGGTGATTTCGAGGCTGCATGCGATCGAGACGCCACTGCCTGCCGCCAAGCCGCGGATGCGGGAACGGGTGGCGGCGATGACGCCGGCGGACCGGCCGGGCGATTTCGCACAAGGGATGATGGATCTCGGCGCGACCATCTGTACGCCGAAACGGCCGGCCTGCGCACTCTGTCCGTTCAACGACATCTGTCTGGCGCTGAAAACCTCCGATCCGGAGGCGTTTCCATACAAGGCGGCGAAGAAGGACAAGCCGCTGCGCCTCGGGGCAGCCTTCGTCGCCAGCTGTCCGGAGGGCGCGGTCTATCTGCGCAAACGCGCCGAAACCGGCCTGCTCGGCGGCATGACCGAGGTTCCGGGAACGGCCTGGACGGCGCGCATCGACGGCGAAACCTCGGTCGCGGCACAGCCTTTTGCGGCGAACTGGGAGCCCTGCGGGACAATCACGCATGTCTTTACGCATTTTGAATTGCGCTTGTCGGTCTATCGGGCGAATGTCGCAAACCAGAACAAAAGCGGAAACGGCTGGTGGGAACCGCTTGCCTCGCTGGAGGAACAGGCATTGCCGACCGTCATGAAAAAAGCAATCGCCCAAGCTATACCGCATGCCTTTCTTAGCAAACGCGACGTGGTCGGCGAATCGAGGAACATCTGAATGAGCAGCATCGAGATCCGCCACATCGTCTTCGACATCGGCAAGGTGCTGATCCACTACGATCCGCATATCCCCTTCAGCCGGATCATTCCGGACGAGGCCGAACGCAAATGGTTCTTTGCCAATGTCTGCACCCATGACTGGAACATCGAGCAAGACCGCGGCCGCGGCTGGCGCGAGGCGGAAGACCTGCTGATCGCGACGCATCCCGAGCATGAGGAAAGCATCCGCGCGTTTCGCAAGCACTGGCACGAGATGGTGCCGCATGCCTATGTCGAATGCGTCTCGATCATGGAAAGCCTGATTGCCAAGGGTTACGACGTGACCCTGCTCACCAATTTCGCCTCCGACACGTTCAAGGAAGCGCTGAAGCTGTTTCCGTTCCTGACCCTGCCCCGTGGCGTCACGGTCTCGGCCGATGCCCGCCTGATCAAGCCGGACGTGGCGATCTACGAAACCCATGCCGAAACCTTCGGCCTTGAGCCCAAGAGGACGCTGTTCATCGACGACAGCATGGTCAATGTCGAAGGCGCGCAGGCGGCCGGCTGGCATGCCGTGCATTTCACCGATCCGCAAACGCTGCGGGCCGACCTTCTGGCCTATGGCGTGGCTTTGTGACGTGAGAGACGCCGCCTGCCATCGACCCGGCGGCGCTGGTTGCGCGGTTTCATGCGGCCATCAACGCTCTCGACTTTGCTGCGATCGAAGAATTCTTTGCCGAGGATGCGACCTATTGCTCCGGCGGGATCGGAGGCCTGAAAGGGCGAGCCGGCATCATGGCGGCTTTCCGGTGCTATTTCGCCGAGTACTCCGATCAACATGCGGAAGACAGCCTGATCGAACCTTTGTCCGCGACCGCCGCACGATCGATCTGGCGGCTGACGGCCACCAGCACGATCACGGGAAAGCGGCTTCAGCGGCAGGGCGAAGAAACGATCACCTTCAATGAAGACGGCCGGATCCTCAGTGTCGATGTCACTGATTCCTGACACCAAATCCCCTTTTTCAAATCACCAAATCGCCGCAATTGGTTCAGGTATCATTCACCTTATGGACGGCATCATCCGTCTCAGAATTTCGCATGTAAACAGAAAGGCAAATGCCAATGGCAACGATTATCCGCGGTACGAATGGCTACGACAAGATTGTCCAAGGCAGCCGCAGCTTCGCCGAGATCTACGCCTATGACGGCGATGACGACATCTACCTCAATCGTACCGACAGCAATGGTGGCGGCAATTATGTCGACGCCGGCGACGGTGACGATTATGTGCTGAACTACTTCGAAGGCGGCAACGATATCAAACTTGGCTACGGTAACGACCTTTATGTCGCCGATATCCGTGCAGGCGTATCGAGCGAGTACGACGTCGTTTCGGGCGGCTACGGAAACGACCAGTTCGAGGTCAATAGCGAGCGCAGCGACTATTATGGCGATGCCGGCAATGACGTCTTCCTGTCCGTTGGCTTCGACAACTACTTCAACGGCGGCAGCGGCGTCGACACGATCAGCTACGAACTGCAGGACGAGTCCAGTTCGCAGCGCGGCAAGGGCGTGACGATCGATCTCGACGCCAAATGGGCCTCGACCACCAGCGGCCATCGCGAAGATCTCATCAGCATCGAGAATGCTGTTGGCACGCACTATGGCCACGACGACATCACCGGCGGCTCGGGACGCAATATCCTGAAGGGCCTCGGCGGCAATGACGATATCTACGGACTTGGCGGCGCTGACGATATCTACGGTGGCTCGGGTGCCGACGATCTCTTTGGCGGATCCGGCGACGACGACCTTATCGGCAGTTCGGGTGATGACCTCCTGGTCGGCGGCACCGGCTTCGACTTCCTGTCCGGCGGCACCGGCGCAGATATCTTCGACTTCAATTCGATCAGCGAATCGGTCGTCGGCAGCAAGCGCGATATCATCGATGACTTCCATCGCTCGGAACTCGACGTGGTGGACCTGCGGTCGATCGACGCCAATGAACTGCGCGACGGCAACCAGACCTTCACCTTCATCGGCAGCAGTTCGTTTCACGGCAAGCCGGGCGAGTTGCGGTTTGGCGGTGGTGTGATCTCCGGAGACACGGATGGCGACGGCTACACCGACTTCCAGATCAAGATGAACGGCGTCACCAGCATGTCGTCCGTCGACTTCATCCTCTAAGTATCCGGATTTTTAAGTCTCAAGGAGGAGCCTCGCCCATCAGCGAGGCTCCTTTTGTTTTGCGACGACGGAACCCAAAAACAGAAACGCCCAGGACCGTTGGGATCCTGGGCGTTTAAGTCTTCCCCCGGGACTGAAGGTACGAAACCGGACGAAAACTATCTCTGAACCGGACGGTCTTGCGACCGTACCGTCAAGCAATTTAGGGGCTGGCGATTTAGGCTGCCCGCGCGCCTCGCATGGTTGATCACACGGTCGTCTTGCTTAAGAGCAGACTAGCCGCGGGATGGTTAAATTGTTCTAAAAGCCGGACCGCCACCCACCGATTTCACGGCCGTGTCACAAGAATCCGGTTTGCAAGCGGGGTGCCTTATCTGCGATTGTTCCTTCAGGGAAAAATTGTCGATTCCCTCGAACCGGGGATCAGCCTTGCCGCATTGCTCTCCAGTGGAAACGATCCCGCTTGCCAAATTTCTTTTCGAGAAAAACAAAGAAAATCTGAAACTTATCATCTCTCGCATCGTTCCTGTCCGCAGACAGGAAAGGCAGTGCATATGAATCGAAATGCGGACACTTCAAAAAAAATCGCAGGCGAGCAGCATGCGCAGGATGTCAACGCGGAAAGTCCTGCCCGCTGGGTCATCCATTGCATCTGTTGCGAGGTTCCGGTCGAGCCCTGGCAGACGATCGGCTATCAGCACGGCTATTGCGCCGAGTGTTTCGACGTGCTGATGGCCCCACTCGGGAAATCATAGACCGTACAATTCTTCGCAGAACCCGGCAGCTCTTCGAGAATGCCGCGCCTCGTGAACGGAAGCGCGGCGCTGGATCGGGTTGTCTGCGACGGGATGGGCTAGTTGATCTTGGCCATGTCGCTGCGGATCACGGCGCGCAGGTCGTCGATGGGCTTGAGCGTCTTGCCGTCGTCGACATGCCAGAAGGTCCAGCCGTTGCAGGCGTCCAACCCTTGCACCTTGGCGCCGAGGCGGTGGATCGAGCCGGCGTCGCCGCCGCTGGCAATCGTGCCGTCGGCGCGCACGATGGCGCTGTAACGGCGGCGGGCATCCGTCAGCACCGTGCCGGGCTTGATCATGCCGCTTTCGATCAGCGTGTTGAACGCGACGCGCGGTTCGGCCTTCTTGCCGGTCATGACCGACAGGGTGGCTTTTCCGAGCGGTTCGACTGCAGCAATGCGCTCGGCGGCAGCATCGATATAGGACTGCTCGCGCTCGATGCCGACGAAGTGGCGGCCGAGACGCTTGGCAACGGCGCCGGTCGTGCCGGAACCGAAGAACGGATCGAGCACCACGTCGCCCGGCTTGGTGGATGCCATCAGGATGCGGGCCAGCAGCGCTTCCGGCTTCTGGGTCGGGTGAACCTTCTTGCCGTCGTCGCCCTTCAGGCGCTCGCCGCCCGAGCAGATCGGAAACAGCCAGTCGGAGCGCATCTGGACGTCGTCGTTCGAGGCCTTCAGGGCATCGTAGTTGAACGTGTAGCCCTTGCCCTTGGCGCTGGGGCTTGCCCAGATCAGAGTCTCATGGGCGTTCTGGAACCGGCGGCCCTTGAAGTTCGGCATCGGGTTGGTCTTGCGCCAGATGATGTCGTTGAGGATCCAGAAGTTAAGATCCTGCAGCGTCGCGCCGACGCGGAAGATGTTGTGATAGGAGCCGATGACCCAGAGCGTTCCGGTCGGCTTCAGGACACGGCGGCAGGCCAGCAGCCAGGCGCGGGTGAAGGCGTCATAGGCCTCGAAGGAAACGAACTGGTCCCATTCGTCATCGACGGCATCGACCAGCGACTGGTCGGGGCGATGCAGCGAGCCGCCAAGCTGGAGGTTGTATGGCGGGTCCGCGAAGACGACATCGACGGAATTGTCCGGAAGCGCCTCAAGGGCGGCGACGCAATCGCCCTTGATGATGGAATCGAGCCAGCCGGCAGGGCTGACGCCGCGGGAGATTTCGGCCAACGAAACAACTGATGACATGGACAACTCGCACCTACGCTTACTCGGAACTGATTTCAGCCCTTATGGTTACCGAACTTGGTTACCAAATGCTGAAGGCGTCGGCGAAATTTGCGAAATGATACAGGAGGATGGCGCGAAAGCCTTGATCCACCGCGCTCCCGCCATTATCGACGGGAGCCAGTTTTTGCCTGCTTTTACTGCATGTGTTCCCTTGCCTCGTGAAAGCTCCGGCTATCCCCCGGCGCCTCATCGCGCTCGGTCATGCCGTAGTCGCGGATGACGCTGGCGATGCGCAGGCGGTAGTCTGCGAAGGTGCCGTTTCGCCCCGCGTGCTGGGCCGCCCGGTGTTCCGGACCGTTGCGCCACGTGGCGATCGCCGCCTCGTCACGCCAGAACGAAGGGACAGGATCTTGCCCGGCATCTTCAGGCTCTCGAACCGCTCGATCGACAGGAAGCCGTCGATCTTGTCGAGTTTGGTGTGCAATTGCGCGGCAAGATCGAGATAGGTGCTGCGCCGTCCATAAACCGGCGTAACCTCGAAGATGACGGCGATCATGACGTAATTCCCTGCGCATGCGGCAGCGAAATGTTCTTCAGGAAAATCCGGTCTTCCTTGAGGATGAAGCGCTCCTTTTTGGCGAACGCGTAGTTTTCGATGCCGAGCGGATCGGACGCAAGTTTTGCGCGATAGACTTCGTAGGCGGCGAGGTTCTCGATGTTGTAGGCAGCGTAAGCTGTCGTGGCCGAGCCTTCGTGCGGGCCGAAATAGCCGATCAGGTCGGCGCCGTTGCGCGGGATGCACTGGCCCCAGTTGCGGGCATAGGTGGCAAATTCCTCGCGCTTGAACGGGTCGATCTCGTAGCGGATGAAGCAGGTGATCATGGGTCTCTCCTTCGTTGTGGATAGCCCTTTGTGCCAGCTTCCAGCCGCCGGATGCTTCGATGATGATCGAAGTATGAAGTCTTGCCGACGTCCGGTGCAGCGGGTAAAATCCCGGCATGAAAGAAGGTCCAGATATTGCTCTCATCGGTTCGCTGATCGGCGATCCCGCCCGCGCCAACATGCTGACCGCGCTCACAGGCGGCAAGGCCTTGACGGCGACGGAGCTTGCCGGGACGGCTGGGATCACGCTGCAGACGGCAAGTTCCCATCTATCGAAACTGGAGGCCGGCGGCCTGATCGCCCAGCGCAAGCAGGGCCGTCATCGCTATTTCGCGCTCGCCGACGACGATGTCGGCCTGATGATCGAGGGCCTGATGGGGTTTGCTGCTTATCGCGGCTTCACCCGCCACCGCACCGGCCCCAAGGACCCGGCGCTGCGCAAGGCCCGAGTCTGCTACAATCACCTGGCCGGCGACTACGGCGTGCGCATGCTCGACAGCCTCGTCGCCGAGGAAGTGATTGAGGGCGTCGGCGACAAGCTGCAACTGACGAAGTCAGGCGAAGGCAAGATCACGGCACTCGGCATCGATCTTGCGGCGCTGGTGAAATCCAGGCGCCCGGTCTGCCGCGCCTGCCTCGACTGGAGCGAGCGCCGTTCGCATCTGTCCGGTTCGCTCGGGCAGGCCTTGCTGACGCTTTTTCTGGACAAGGGCTGGGCCAAACGCGAGCCCGACAGCCGCGCCGTGCGCTTCACCGGCACCGGCGAGAAGGAGTTCGCAAAGCTCTTTCCCCTGCCCGCGCCGTCAACAGTCGAGCGGCTTCACCAGCACGCCGTCGAAGCCTGAATCTGCAATGCCGGTACAGAGCGGAGACCATTCGCAGCGGGCGCATCCTTCGCGGATGGAGCCTGCGCTGAAAGCATCGCGCATGCGCCCAAGAAAGTCCGCATCGGGGCGGATCGAGGCGCCCGGACCTGCGGGTATTTTGAGCAAGGCCTCGACCGCTTCGCTCGCCTTCAAATCCCGCTCCGTCACGCTGTCGCAGAGACAGTGGTTTTCGGCCTCGCCGAGCATCGGCGCGCAGACATCGTCCGGCCCTTCGACCACAAGGATATCCTCGCTGTCAACAGTCGAGCGGCTTCACCAGCACGCCGTCGAAGCCTGAATCTGCAATGCCGGTACAGAGCGGAGACCATTCGCAGCGGGCGCATCCTTCGCGGATGGAGCCTGCGCTGAAAGCATCGCGCATGCGCCCAAGAAAGTCCGCATCGGGGCGGATCGAGGCGCCCGGACCTGCGGGTATTTTGAGCAAGGCCTCGACCGCTTCGCTCGCCTTCAAATCCCGCTCCGTCACGCTGTCGCAGAGACAGTGGTTTTCGGCCTCGCCGAGCATCGGCGCGCAGACATCGTCCGGCCCTTCGACCACAAGGATATCCTCGCCGGCGGACAGGCGGGCGGCAATGCGGATGTAGTTTTCGGTGAAAGCAGCCGTATATCCCTTGCCGACGAAGGTCAGCATGCAAAGCAGATGATGCGGGCGCAGGCGGATGGTCATGGCGGCCTTTGTGCTGGGGAGAAAATGCTACATTACATAACAATTGCCACCCGCGGCAACTTACGGCCCGGCACAGATGTTGCTGCCTGCTGGACACTGGCCGGTGGCCGAGGCTTCGGGCGACGCTGGCCCCCAAACATTGTGGCGCGTCCCTGGAAGTCCGGGACGCGCCTGTCGAAGGATGTCAGGCGCCCACTCGGTCGCCGGTCATTTTCTCGCTGAGGGTCCAGAGACGCTCGGCTGCCTGCCGGTCGATGGCATATGCCTCGACGCCGGCAACGCGCTCGTGCGAGACGCTGCGGGCGATCGAGAAGTCGGCGCTTTCGGAAAGTATCGGCGCGATGTCCGAGTCAATGCAGAACACACCGCCCTTGTCATCGAGTTGCGGGCTGGTCGCGCACCAGACCTGCGTGGCAGCCCCCTGCGGCACGGATTTCAGGTCTCGAGAGGGATCAAGGATCGGCTCGCCGTTCGCATCCAGCACGCCGTGGGCCTGCAGCGTCTCCACCGAGAGGTGACTGGTGAGCCCGGTTCCGACGATGCCACCCGGATGCAGCGAAAAGGCTCGAATACCCTGTTCCTTCCCGCGTTCGTCCACCGCAACGGCAAGAAGCACGTTTGCGGTCTTCGATTGGCCGTAGGCCGCCCAGGGGTCATAGGCGCGGCGCTCGAAGTTGATATCGTCGAAAACCACAGGCGAAAACCGGTGCCCAAGCGAGGAGACAGAAACCACACGCGCCCCTTTCGCGCGAACCAAGGCCGGCCAAAGCCGTGCAACGAGCTGGAAATGGCCCAAGTGGTTGGTGGAAAACTGGAGTTCGTTGCCGCGCGCATCCCGCCGCAAGTCGTCCAGGGCCATGATACCCGCATTGTTGACGAGGATATGGAGCGGCAGCCCCGAGTTCAGGAAGTTCCTGGCGAAGGCATCGATGGATGCCGGATCGGTAAGGTCCATCGGCTGAATCTCAATGCCTCCGCCAATTTCAGCGGCATTCCTGCGGGCGCGTTCGACATCGCGGGCAGGCACGATCACTCTTGCGCCCGCAAGGGCGAGCGTTCTCGCCGTGTCGAGACCAAGGCCGGCGTAACCGCCCGTGACGATCGCCACTTTTCCGATCAGGTTGATGCCAGCGATGACATCGGATGTCGTGGAGGCGGCTGAGAAGCCGGAGTTGATGGGCTGCTGCACTGTAGACATGTTGAGATCTCCTGTTTTTGGGCAGGCTGGAGATATTGCCCGTCGGCTGGATTTTGAATGCTTGATAGTTCGGACTTCCTTCGCCATAGTTCAAACATGGCCGTTGACCCGCTATCCGCAATCCTGTCGTTAATCGAAACGCGCGTCGTCTATGGCGGCGGCTTCACTGCCGGTGGCGAGTGGGCCATCCGCTTCCCTCCGCCGGAGAAGATCAAATTCTTCGCTATTGCCCGAGGTTCATGCCTTGTCGCTGTCGACGGGATTTCCACTCCTTTCCATCTGCGGTGCGGCGACGTCTTCCTTCTGTCCGCACAGGCTCCCTTTACCGTCGCCAGCGACCTTGCCGTGCCTCCAGCCGACGCCTTACTGGTATTCGACGAGGGTCGATCCAACTTCGCGCGCCTAGGACAAGGCGATGAGATACTTTATCTGGGAAGCCATCTCGACTTTACGTCCAGAGGCAGCCGCCTCCTCGTCGACAATCTGCCGCCAGTCATCCATCTTCGCGCGGATGAGGTGGGGACTGGCCAGTTACAATGGCTGATCGAGGAACTGGTGCGAGAAACGACGTCTGCCGTTCCGGGAGCGGATGCGGCCCGCTCAGGCCTCGCCAATCTGATGTTTCTGCAGCTTCTGCGGGGGTATCTTTCGCAGGAACGTGGCGTGGACGTCGGCTGGCTACGCGCGGCCTGCGACCCGAAACTCGCGCCGGCGCTAGGCCTTATGCACAGTGATCCTGCGCGCAACTGGCATCTACCTGAACTGGCGAAGGCAGCGGCGATGTCGCGCACGACCTTCGCCACATATTTCAAGGCGATCGCCGGTGTTGCCCCGCTCGGCTATCTCACGGAATGGCGCATGTGGCTTGCCGAACGAAAGGTGCGGGAAGGAGGCCAATCGGTTGCGATGATTGCCCGGTCCGTCGGTTATGCATCCGAAGCGGCCTTCAGCACCGCCTACAAGCGGGTCATGGGCCGCTCGCCGCGGCGATCGCAACAAACCGCCGCTCATTAGTTCAAGCCATCCGTCCGGATTGAGCAAGCCCCACTTGCGTCACGGCTCCGCTGGGAGGCCGGCCCCTCCCTGCATGGCAGCTTCCCGCTTCGCGCGGTTGAGCTTTTGGGCGGCATCGTGTACATGGCCATCATCTCCCCCAAGGACACTCCCGGCATGAACAGCATTGATCTCATCATCTTCGACTGCGACGGCGTGCTCGTCGATTCGGAAATCATCGCCAGCGAAGTCGAGGCCGAGCTTCTGACCGAGGCAGGCTATCCGATCAGCACCGAGGAAATGGCCGAGCGCTTCGCCGGCATGACCTGGCACAACACGCTGCTTGCCATCGAGAAGGAAGCCGATATTCCGCTTTCGGCAAACCTCATCACCAAGAACGAGGCCATCCTGGACAAGCGGCTGGCAAGCGACGTGCAGATCATCGACGGCGTCAAGCCGGTGCTGGCGCAGCTCACGCTGCCGCACTGCATCTGCTCGAACTCGACATCGAAGCGCCTCGCGATGATGCTTTCCAAGGTCGGCATCAAGGATCATTTCGGCAAGCACATCTATTCGGCGCGCGACCTCGGCGAAGACCGGGTGAAGCCGAAGCCGGACGTCTTCCTGCACGGCGCAAAACAGTTCGGCGTCGATCCCTCGCGCGTACTGGTGATCGAGGATTCGGTGCACGGCATTCATGGCGCGATGGCCGCCGGCATGCGCGTCGTCGGCTTCACCGGCGCCTCGCACACCTACCCCTCGCACGCCGACAAGCTGACGGAAGCCGGCGCCGAAACGGTGATCTCGCGCATGAGCGCGTTGCCGGGCGTCATTGCGGCACTCTCGGAATGGTCGGAAACGCTGACGGCGTGAGGTAGGGTTACCTCTCCCCTTTGCGTGAGAGGATACAAAATCAACATCTTAGCTTCAGCTAAGTGTTAGATTTTGTTGGCGAGGGGGTCGTTCCTTTTCCCGGACCTACCCCCTCTCTTGCAATTTCTAACACTTAGCTAAAGCTAAGATGTTGAAATTGCTTTCTCCCCCACCAAGGGGGGGAGAAAGGCGCACCAAGCTCCCGCTTACTTCTTCTTGCCCGCAGCCGGACCTTCGTCGAAGCCGACATAGACCTTGGCGAAATCGCCGGCACCGCCGGGCAGCGTGATGTTGGCCTTGGTGAAGATGAACTGCGCGGCGCCGACGCCGGCCGGAACCTCGACTGGGTGCTGCGTCAGTTCCGAGTAGAGCGTGTTCTTGCCGTCGGTCGCGGCAACACGGATCGGCAGATTGACATTGCCCGCTCCGCCCGCCGGTCCGGCAACGACGCGTCCCTGGACGACGACGGTCATCACCAGCTGGCTCTCGTTCTGCACGCACTGGCGGGTCGTGTCGGCGAGCGACGCCTGGTAGACGATCTTGGTCGGATCGTCCTTGGCGCCCTTGGCATAGGTGCGGTAATTGGCGGTGCCATCGAGCAGATAGACCTGCGGGCAAGCGCCCTGGATGACGGCGGGCGTCGGTGCTGCCGCGCTGCCGCCGGCATCGATCGCTCCGCCGGTATCCGTTTTGTTGCAACCCGCGATAACCACGAGAAGTGAAATTCCGAGAAGACGGCTGGAGATTTTACCAAACACCTGAGTTGACCCTCTGCCTTGCAAAATTGATGTCACGGCGCACGAGTGACCGGAAAATAAGGATTTTTTCCGTCCTCTGCGCCTGCAACTGGGCCTTTCAAGACCCTTGGCGATGGTCTATAGCAGCGGCGCAGCGAAAAATCGAATGGAGTCTGAGAGCGAAAGGCCAAATTTTCAGCACCCGATAAAGTGCATCGGATGCCGCTGGAGGGACCTTCGACGGAGCTGCAGGCCGATATTTCCGTCAGCTTTGCCAAGGACTGACGCAAAAAGAACCACGGTTTCCACTCGCTTCGATTAGGGTGCCGGTCAATTCCCGCCGCGTCCTCCTGCGGCAGCAACCAGACGACGAAGGATGGTCAGTGTGAAGTATGTCTCGACGCGGGGCGAAGCCCCTTCGCTCAGTTTTTGCGATGCGCTTCTGGCGGGCCTCGCCCGTGACGGCGGGCTTTACGTGCCGAAGGAATGGCCGAGCTTTTCCAAGAAGGAAATCCGGGCACTGCGCGGCAAATCCTACCAGGAGATCGCCTTCACCGTTCTTAAGCCCTTCATCGATGGAGAAATCCCGGACGACAAGTTCCGTGCGATGATCGACGAGGCCTATACCACCTTCCGCCATCCGGCGATCGCCCCCCTCGTCCAGACCGGCCCGAACGCCTTCGTCATGGAGCTGTTCCACGGCTCGACGCTCGCCTTCAAGGACGTTGCGATGCAGTTGCTCGGGCGGCTGATGGATTACGTGCTGACGGAGCGCAACCAGCGCGCCACCATCGTCGGTGCAACCTCCGGCGATACCGGCGGTGCGGCGATCGACGCCTTTGCCGGGCGCGACCGGACCGACATCTTCATCCTGTTCCCGCACGGCAAGGTCTCGCCAGTGCAACAGCACCAGATGACGACGTCCAAGGCGGGCAACGTCCATGCGCTCGCGATCAAGGGCAATTTCGACGACTGCCAGAGCCTCGTCAAAGAGATGTTCAACGATGTGGCCTTCCGCGACGGCGTTGCGCTTTCCGGCGTCAACTCGATCAACTGGGCGCGCATCATGGCGCAGATCGTCTATTATTTCACCACGGCGCTGGCGCTCGGCGGCCCGGATCGAAAGATTTCCTTCACCGTGCCGACCGGCAATTTCGGTGATATCTTTGCGGGCTACGTGGCCAAGCAGATGGGGTTGCCGATCGACAAGCTGGTTGTCGCCACCAACGAGAACGACATTCTCGCCCGCACGCTGAAGACCGGCCGCTACGAGATGCGCGACGTCAAGGCGACGACCTCGCCGTCGATGGATATCCAGATCTCCTCGAATTTCGAACGGCTGCTGTTCGAGGCCTATGATCGCGACGCCTCCAAGGTGCGCGGCGCCATGGCCAGCCTGAAGCAGTCGGGCTCCTTCGAGATCGAGGAAAAGGCGCTGAAAAGCATCCGCAAGGTCTTTCGCGCCGGACGCGCCTCCGAAAAAGAGGTGGCGAAAACCATCCGCGCCACGCTGGAGGCGACCGGCTACCTGCTCGACCCGCACACCGCCATCGGCGTCTTCGTTGCGGCCAAGCATGAAAAGCCCAACGCCCCGATGGTGACGCTTGCCACCGCGCACCCGGCGAAATTCCCCGCCGCAGTAAAATCAGCCAGTGGTATTGACCCGGCGCTTCCAACGTGGCTTGCTGATCTGATGGTCAGGGAGGAGCGTTTCGATATTCTTGACGCCGAGCTTAAAACCGTTGAGACCTTTATCAACGAGCGTGCCCGCATCCGGAAATAAGGACGCAGAAAGACGTATGATGAAAGTTGAGTGCACCCGGCTCCAATCCGGGTTGACGGTCGTCACCGAGAACATGCCGCATCTTGAAAGCGTCGCACTCGGGGTCTGGATCAAATCCGGTTCACGCGATGAAACCACGGACGAGCACGGAATTGCCCATCTGCTGGAACACATGGCGTTCAAGGGCACCGCGCGGCGAACTGCCCGCGAAATCGCCGAACAGATCGAAAATGTCGGCGGCGAGGTCAACGCCGCGACATCAACGGAAACAACCTCCTACTACGCCCGCATCCTACAGGACGATGTTCCACTTGCGGTCGACATCCTTGCGGATATCCTGACGGAATCGTCCTTCGAGGAAGACGAGTTGCAGCGGGAAAAGCAGGTCATCCTGCAGGAAATCGGCGCCGCCAACGACACGCCCGACGATGTCGTCTTCGACAAATTCGCCGAATCCGCCTTTGCCAACCAGACGATCGGCCGCCCGATCCTCGGCACGCCGGAAACGGTTCTTTCCTTCACGCCTCAGCAAATCCGCACCTATCTCGACCGCAACTACACCACCGACCGCATGTTCGTCGTCGGTGCCGGTGCGATCGATCATGATAGCTTTGTGCGACAGGTTGAAGACCGTTTCTCCAGCCTGCCGCAAAAGCCGGCCGCGCCGCCTGTTGCCGATGTCGCCCGCTACACCGGCGGCGACGTGCGCGAAGATCGTGACCTGATGGACGCGCAGGTGCTGCTCGGCTTCGAGGGCAAGGCCTATCATGCGCGCGATTTCTACTGTTCGCAGATTCTCGCCAACATTCTCGGCGGCGGCATGTCGTCCCGCCTGTTCCAGGAAGTGCGCGAGCATCGCGGCCTTTGCTATTCGGTCTACGCCTTCCATTGGGGCTTTTCCGATACCGGCATCTTCGGCGTTCACGCGGCCACCGGCGGCGAGAACCTGCCGGAACTGATGCCCGTCATCATCGACGAACTGCGCAAGTCGTCGATGAACATCGAGCAGCAGGAAATCGACCGCGCCCGAGCCCAGATCCGCGCCCAGCTTCTGATGGGCCAGGAAAGCCCGGCCGCCCGCGCCGGCCAGATCGCGCGCCAGATGATGCTCTACGGCCGCCCGATCCCGAACGAGGAACTGATGGAACGCCTGTCCGGCATCACCATCGAGCGCCTGACGGATCTTGCCGGCCGGCTGTTCTTCGACACGACCCCGACGCTCTCGGCGATCGGCCCGGTGGAGAAACTGGCGCCGTTGGACGATATCCTCGGTGCACTTTCCAGCAAGACCGTCCGGGCTCGTGCCGCCAACGGTTAATTCTTATATTGAAGGCGACCTCCGGGCGTTCCTCGAGCGCCCGGCACTCTCGCATCTCGGCAACATCCACGCGCTGCGGAGGCTTATATGACGCGATCGGTCTTTCGGTTTCTGTCACGGCAGCCGGACCCGGTCGAGATTGCCAATGCGACGCATTTGCTAAGGCTGCCGAAGACCTCCGACTATCGCCAATGGTATCAGCTGCGCAGCGAAAGCCGCGCCTTTCTCGAGCCATGGGAGCCGACATGGCGGGCCGACGAGATGACCGAGAGTGCCTTTCGCACCCGCGTCATCCGCAACGAGCAGGAATTTGCCTCCGGCCAGGCCGTGCCGCTCTTCATCATTTCGCGCGGTGCCGACCAGCTGATCGGCGGGCTGACCATCGGCTATATCCGCCGGGGCGCTGCGCAATGCTGCATGATCGGCTACTGGATGGGCGAGCGCCATGCCGGCAAGGGGCATATGGCGCAGGCCGTCAAACTGGCCATTCCCTACATCTTTTCAAGCCTTCAGTTGCACCGTATCGAAGCAGCCTGTATTCCCGAGAACCACAGAAGCATCCGGCTCCTTGAAAAGGCCGGTTTTCAGCGCGAAGGCTACTTGCGGGAATACCTGAAAATCAACGGGCAATGGCGAGATCACCTGATGTTTTCCCTACTCTCGCAGGACAGCATACCAACGAAGAATTTGAGTGATTGATGACTTTCAACCGCCTGCCGCTTTACCCCTCAGCACGAAGGCTCCTGGCGCTTATGGTCGCCATGATGGCCATGATCTGCCTGATGGGTAGCGGCGCGGCCCTTGCGACGGAACCTGTGAAAATCTCCCGTGAGGACACGGCGCTCGATCTGACAGCAACGACGGAAATCTATACCGGGCGCGGCGAAGCCTTCCAGGTTTCGACGGCGCCCGGCACCGACGGCATCGTCCGGCGCATCGAGGTGCGTTCCAGCGCTGAGAACCACCAGGGCGACTGGGCCGTTTTCGCGCTTGCCAATGTTTCGGAAGAGCAGCTGGAGCGCGTCATCGTCGCCCCGCATTTCCGGCTGGTGAATTCAAAGCTGTTCTGGCCGGACCTCGGCTCGCAGCGCATCCTGTCGATTACGCCATCGGAGGGCTTTGCGCTGGACCGCCAGCCGAGCGACGAAGCGGACGTGTTCCGCATCACTCTCAACCCGGGCTCGGTCATCACCTTCGTGGCGGAACTCGCCGGCCCCGACCTGCCGCAGATCTATCTCTGGCAGCCGGATGCCTACAAGGACACGGTCAACGCGTTCACCCTTTATCGCGGCATCGTGCTCGGCATTGCCGGCCTTCTGGCGGTATTCCTGACCATCCTTTTCGTCGTCAAGGGAACCTCGATGCTGCCGGCGACGGCAGCGCTTGCCTGGGCGGTGCTTGCCTATATCTGCGTCGATTTCGGCTTCCTGTCGAAACTGATCTCGATCACCGCCGGCGACGAGCGGATATGGCGGGCAGGAACGGAAGTGTTCCTCGCTGCAGGTCTCGTGATCTTCCTGTTCACCTATCTCAATCTCAATCGCTGGCACCAGCATCTGAGCTATGCGACGCTCGCCTGGATTCTCGGTCTCGGCCTGTTGTTCGGCGTTGCCATCTACGATCCGGCAATCGCATCCGGCATTGCGCGCCTGTCCTTCGCGCTGACCGGCACCTGCGGCATATTTCTTATAGCCTATCTCGGCTTCAACCGTTACGACCGCGCCATCCTGCTCGTGCCCGCCTGGCTGCTGATCCTCGTCTGGCTGTTCGGCGCCTGGCTGACGGTCACCGGCCAGCTTGCCAACGACATCGTCCAGCCGGCGCTCGGCGGTGGCCTCGTCCTGATCGTGCTTCTGATCGGCTTCACCGTGATGCAGCACGCCTTTGCCGGCGGCGCCTATAGCCAGGGCCTGTTCTCCGATCTCGAGCGCCAGTCGCTGGCGCTGACCGGGTCCGGCGACACCGTCTGGGACTGGGACGTGGCGCGCGACCGTGTCGTCACCATTCCCGATATCTCGACGCAGCTCGGCCTTTCCCTCGGCACCATGCACGGCCCGGCGCGCAACTGGCTGCCGCGCCTGCATCCCGACGATCGCGACCGTTTTCGCGCGACGCTGGACGTTCTGCTGGAGCATCGCAAGGGGCGGCTGAACCACGAATTCCGCGTCCGCGCTGAAGACGGCCATTATCACTGGCTGTCGATCCGCGCCCGGCCGGTGCTCGGGGCCAATGGCGAAATCATCCGCTGCGTCGGCACCATCGTCGATATCACCGAGCAGAAGAACTCAGTCGACCGCCTGCTGCACAATGCGCTTCACGACAATCTGACGGGCTTGCCGAACCGCCAGATCTTCCTCGACCGGCTGCAGTCGATCCTGTCGCTGGCGCCGGGTTCGAGCGCGGTCAGGCCGACCGTTCTCACCATCGACATCGACCGCTACAAGCAGGTCAACGACGTGCTCGGCATTGCCGCCGGTGACAATATCCTCATCGCGCTGACACGCCGCCTGCGGCGGCTGTTGAAACCGCAGGACACGCTGGCGCGCCTTGGCGGCGACGAATTCGGCCTGATCCTTATGTCGGAGCGCGACCCCGCCAAGGTCGCCGATTTCGCCGAGGCGATCACCAAGGCGATCATGGTGCCGCTCAACTTCGGTAATCGCGAAATCAACCTGACGGCTTCGATCGGCCTCGTCTCCTGGGTCGATCAGCACGAGAATGCCGCGGGCCTGCTCGATGACGCCGAGCTTGCGATGTTCCGTGCCAAGAAGGCGGGCGGCAATCGGGTCGAACCGTTCCGCCCGGCCTTCCGCGCTTCAGGCACCGATCGCCTGCAGCTTGAGACCGACCTGCGCCGTGCCATCGAGCGCAAGGAGCTGAGCCTCGTCTACCAGCCAATCGTTCGACTGGTAGATGCCGAGATCGCCGGTTTCGAGGCCTTGATGCGCTGGGAACATCCCAAGCGCGGCAGCATCTCGCCGAGCGAATTCATCCCGATCGCCGAAGGGTCCGACCTCATCAACCAGCTCGGCATGTTCGCGTTCGAAAAGGCGACCAGCGACCTCACCGACTGGCAGATCCAGACCGGCGAGCTACCGATCTTCGTTTCCGTCAACCTGTCGAGCGCGCAACTGCTCAATAATGACCTGCATGACGACGTCCGGGCGATCCTCAACAAGAACCATTGCGATCCGCACAAGGTGAAGGTGGAGCTGACCGAGTCCGTCGTCATGGAGAATCCGGAGCAGGCCCGGCTGGTGCTGGAAAAGCTGAAGGACGCCGGACTGAGGCTGGCGCTCGACGATTTCGGCACCGGCCATTCGTCGCTTGCCTACCTTACGCGCTTCCCCTTTGACACGATCAAGATCGACAAGGCGCTGGTCAAGGACCCGAGCGACAAGCGCACGATCCTTTTGCGCTCGGTCATCACCATGGCGCGCGAACTGGACATGCAGGTGGTCGCCGAAGGCATCGAATCCGAGGAAGACGCCATCCAGCTTGCCCAGATGGGCTGCGATTTCGGCCAGAGCTTCCTGTTCGGCCCGCCGATCAACTCGGAATCGATCCAGCGGCTGCTGAAAGAGCGATTTCCGCTGATGAAGCGGGCGTGAGGCGCGAGTAAAATTTCATTTAGCGAATGCCGTGACTGCTTATGGCGCGAAGCACCCTTCCCGCAGGATCGCTTCGCAGTGCCGAAAAGGATGGATCGCAGCCGCTAGTGCGAGCCGCGAGAACGAGGCCGATGGGCCGCCAGCGATATTCCAGAGATGGAGATGGCTATAACGTCGCGGGACCGTTGTGACGTCCGCACGATTACAAGGGTGGGGCGATCATCGCGAGGCCTGCTGTACATCCGATACCCGCCAGAAAGGGCGTTTGATTTCGACAAGTTGGCGACGGGGATCGCCAGCCTTCACTCTGTCGCGGATGAGCGCAACCAAGTCTGCCTTAACAGCCGGATCGGACGCGAAATAGCTATGGCCGATGAAGCCGCTGCCGCCGGAAAACTCGATGAAATCGACCAGCCCTCCCATGTGAGACCCTGCCCATTGGGACGCCGCCTGGCTCCTGTCCCTGGGAAGCCTGCCGACAGCGAGCTGCCCCAGCCGCAAGGCGCTGCCGGAGAGCAACGTCGATGCCCCCAACGCCTTGTCCCCGGGAGACGAATAAACCGTAAGGTGCATAGGACCTTGAGGCGGGACCGCGCTTGGACTTGATTCGCTGCCGAAGGCAAGGTCCGGGTCCGATACCCACGCGAACAACTTGGAGGAAGCCACATCGAGATCAATATCGGGAGCGAAAAACACGGCGTTCGCGATCTTGTAGCGCTGCCAAAGCGAGGAGCGGCTAACATAGGCTTCGATGGCGAGTTGCTGGACCACACTCGCGAGCACATCTGTTCCTCGGCTGTGCGCCAAGAGGTGAAGCCGCTCGACCCCCTTAGCTTCGGCGATGATACGAATGGCTTTCTTGAGGTCAGCGACTGAAAACTCGCTCGACTCGCGGTCTATATTGTAGCCAAAGAACAAGCCGCCGGAGCCGCCGGCGGGCCAAGTCAGGACGATGCAGACAAACTGGTTCTGCAGAGACCTGCAAATCTCGCCTGTGGTGAGCGCGGCGTCGTCGAAGCTGTTGCTGTATCCGTGAATAAAGACCACGACTTCCTTACGATCGGCCATTGCGAGACGACGAGTGACTTCGGCCTGCAGCGCTGCGGCAGCCTGCTCGTGGGCCGCCACTGCCGTCGGCGTGCGGCGTAACCCGTTCGCGGTCGCCACGACGCCGTAGGGTGTCGCCGGAAACCGGCCAGTCTCGGAAACCGCGCCGACACGCCACCCACTTTTTTTGGTGGGAGAGTTGCCTGTCGGGGTAATCGACACCGATCCGTAGCTCAAGAATATGGCTCTTTCGGCGCTGTAAGACAACGAGCTTTCCGATGCAGTTACAGGTGCCCGGTCGGTAATGTAGAGGAGGTCGGTGCTTTGCGAGGCTGGGGATACAGCAACGGGCAGCGTCGCAACCTCCGCGCGCTGCACGGCGCAACCAGCAACGCATACAAGCAAGAGGAGCCATGCCATTGCCCGACAAAAATTTATCAGTCCGACCCGTTCAACATGGCTGGTGAATTTGCGACCAAGACCAAGTTCAGCGACGCAATAGCTATTTGCCACATGGTTTTCCTCTTCCGCGTTGTTTTACCGTGTTTAGCAGCGTGCGTAAATCCGCTCCGGGCCTACTCCGGCGATCGCACTATGACCGCTCTTGGCGCTTTCCAGCCAAGGCCGATCTTCCGCCATCGGCCCAAATCGGACGGCGTTCTATAAATTATAAAGGCCCGCAATGACATAACGGGAGGCAAGCTCGAATATCGCGAAACTTGTGGAAATGGACTTAGTCTAAAGCTAGGTCATGCACCGCTTCGCCGCCGGTCCGTGGTGCTGCATTCGACGACCGTCCTCACATTGCGAGCGACTCGCGGGAGGCACACGAACAACCGGGCTCACATGGGCATTCCACACCGAGGGATTGCCTGCGGCGTTCAGTGGAAGTGTTGGATGAAACGCGGGTTCCCCTGAAGCGCTGTTGAGGTCGGTCGTTTCATTTAAGTGCGACCAGTCCTATAATAGGGTGGGTGAGGCCGAACCAATGGACCGCAAGCTTTCCGCCATCCTCGCTGCTGATGTCGTGGGCTATTCCGCGCTGATGGAGCGCGACGAGGCTGGCACATTCGAGCGCCTTCGTGCGGGACGCAAGGAACTGTTTGAGCCGGAGATTGCTCGCCATCACGGCCTGATTTTCAAGCTGATGGGCGACGGGATGCTCGCCGAATTTGGCAGCGTGGTGGACGCCGTGGAGTGCGCCGTCTCGCTGCAGCGCGCGCTGGCGGAACGGAATGCAGCCGTTCCCGAAGACCAGCGGATCAAGGTCAGGATCGGGATCAATCTCGGCGAGGTGATCGTTGAGGGCGAGGACCGGTATGGCGAGGGCGTCAATGTCGCCGCCAGGCTTCAGCAGCTGGCAGACCCGGGCGGCATCTGTGTTTCGGGAAAGGTCGCCAGGGAGGTTGAGAAGAAGCTGGCTTTCGGTTTCGAGCCGATGGGCGAGCAGAAGGTGAAGAATATCGCTGAACCGGTACAGGCCTTCCGCGTCATCCTTGAGGGACAAGCCCCACGCCAACCAGCGTGGTCATCGCCTCCGCGCTGGGTTTGGGCAGCAGCAGTCGTGCCAGTCCTTATTCTGGTTTTGGCCGGGACGGCCTGGCAATTCTGGCCGACCGCGACAGTAAGCGGCAAGCCGTCGGTAGCGGTGTTACCGTTCGACAACTATGGCGGCGACGAGGCGACCGGACGCCTCGCCAATGGCCTCACTGAGGACATCATCACCGATCTGGCGGGGTTCCCTGAATTCCACGTGATCGCCCGTAACTCGACTGAACAATACCGGGACAAACCAGCCGCGCCGAGTGAAGTGGGTAAGGCGCTTGGCGCGGGATTTGTGGTCGAGGGTTCCATCCAGCGTCAGTCTGACCGCGTTAGAATTACGGCGCAGCTCATTGATGCCAAAACGGGCAAACATCTTTGGTCGCAGCGCTGGGACCGGCCGGACGAGGACTTGTTCGCAATCCAGATTGAAATTTCCGAGCAGATTTCGAACCGCCTCGGCGGCGGCGCAGGTTTGGTCCAGGAGGCGGGCCGCATCACCGCCCACCGAAAGCCGCCCGAGAATCTCAACGCCTACGAACTTTATCTGCTCGGCACCGAAAAACTCGAGCAAGTCAATCAGGCGGATGTCGAGGAGGCCGTCAGGCTGCTCACCCGCGCGGTCGAACTGGACCCCGGCCTTGCTCGCGCTTGGGTCGAACTTAGCCATTCCCATGGTGTCTTGACCGGTTTTGGGGTTGAACCCGACAAGAACCGGGTTCTCTCTGCCGAGGCTGCCGAGCGCGCCGTCCAGCTCGACCCGAGCGATGCCGAGGCGCATGCTGTTTATGCCATAGTTTTAGGCGACAGAGGCGAATTTGAACGCGCCAAGGCTGAGTTCGATACCGCGCTGCGCCTCGCTCCCGGTCAGTTCGAAGTTCTGACTTTCTATATCGATTGGGCCTCGACCTTCGCCGAGCCTGAGCGCACCGCGGAACTGGTCGACAAGGCGGTCAGCCTCAACCCAGGTTTCCCGATGTGGAGTGCCAGGATTTTCACTCATGCCTATTTCATGGCGGGCCGGTATGAGGATGCCCTGCGGATGCTGGACCGCTTGACGCCGGAAAACTATGGAAGGAAACACTGGGTGATGCGTTCTGGCGCGCTTGCGGCTCTTGGCCGAACTGAAGAGGCGAAGGTCTCAGTAACGGACGCACTCAGGCGGTTTCCCAATTTGACTGTTGAGGGGTTTGTCAATATTCCCGGGTTCAATGAAGCAGAGCGCCAGCGGTTGATCGAAACCATGCAGCTCGTCGGCTTTCCTGATTGCGCCAAAGCGGAAGAACTCACGAAGCTAAAGAAGCCGCTGCGCCTGCCGGAGTGTGCTTCGCCGTAATCGCCGTAATGAGCGGCCACGGATGACAAGCGTCTCGAAGGCGGCCGGGAGGGGAACGGCGGCTATGGGGATGCGACGATGGATAGCTGCCGATCAGTCGTGCAGCGGAGATTGTTACCGCTTTCGGCCCCAGACTTGTCGTTTGGGTGGTGGGATTGCAAAATGCCTCTTCCGGGCGGACATTTCCGTACCTGAAGCCGTTTTCACAGACAGCCTTGGACCAGGCTGCTGCACAGCCGAAGTAGTCCGAGTTTCAGAGAACGGAAAATGGCGCGCGAAGAGCAGCAGAACAAATCTTTGGCGGCAAAAGCAGCATGGCCGCTGCTCGTTCTCACGGCTGCGCTGCAGGCGTATTCGGGTCTGTCGTCCGTGGCGTACCTGTTCATGGGGGTGCTGAACCCGGCCTCCGGGCTCGGTGGATGGACAGCGGCCACGATGGGCGGGCTCCAGTCGGTTGCCGCCGTCGTAGCTTTCGTGCTGGCCGCTCGGCGCGATCTTCGCGGCGCTACCCTTGCAGTAGCCGGTAGCGTGATGCTGGGCTGGCTTTCGACGCTGCCGTCCGTCGTTGAGCAAGGGCTCGACTTTTACGGCGACGACAGAGTTACCCCGGTCTACTTCGTCGTATCGCCCCTCATCGCAATCGTTGCGGCAACGCTTGCATGGCGCAACCTCTATCCGATCGCTGCCGCCCTCATCGTGAGCGCGATGACCTTTGTCGGCATTCTGGTCGTCATCGCCTTCGCAATCGTCATCGCGATGTACGGCTTCTAAGTCCGTGGCCCAGGTTCGAGGCTCGAAGTCGGTCGCAAATGTGGCGAATATCATGTCGAACAGGCAGAGCGATCACGAATGGCGTTGGTCTCGCCAAAGCGTCGAGGAGCGGCGCATAAGATCACCTTGCAGATGATCCGAGAACTATCGGCCGAAATAGACCGGATCAGGCACCTGACGCGCAACACTATCTCCCACGACCTTATCAGAATTGAGGCCGATGGCCGCTTCTGGCGCAAACATGCCACCTTGCAAGTCCACTGCATTGTCCGCTTTCGAGCCGCTCCTTAGCTGGACTCTACGACCGATGAAGACGCCAAGCGGTCGTCGGCAGCGCCTCAAGCGGCCGGCTGCATTTGCGATACAATCGGAATTTTTCCAACCTCGCCTCAACGATAACCAACGACCATTCGCTACTGAGCGTAGCCTGCCCCCGCCCGCCTTATCAGCCGATTGATGAAATCCAATTTCTGCACCACCGGCGGCGAGAGCACGAAGGGGTAGCTGTCGGGCTGGCCCATGCTGCGCTGGAGGCTGTTCAGCGCAACGCTCAGCGGGATCCAGGCATCGACCAGTTCCTGCGCATTCGGCGCGCGATAGGGATCGAAATCGACTTCCGCCGCCATGCCCTCGTGGCGGCGCGGTTCGGTCGAAAGTCCATAAGAGCGGGCGGTTTCCAGCGTATCGACGATGTGGAAGAAATGCGCCCAGCATTCGGCGAAATCCTCGGCCGGGTGGGCGCTGGCATAGGTGCTGATGAAACTTGCCTGCCAGTTGGTGGGTGGCCCCTCTTCATAGTTTCTGCGGAGCGCCTCGGCATAATCAACCCGCTCATCGCCGAACAGTGCCCTCGCCTCAGTGAGCGTCTGGTCGTCGCGAACGAGCTGCTCCCAGTAGAAATGGCCGATCTCGTGGCGGAAATGGCCGAGCAGCGTCCTATAGGGCTCGTTCATCGACACCCGGACGATCTCGCGCGTCGCATCATTGGCTTCCGCCGCCCGCAGGCTGATCAGGCCATCCTCGTGGCCGGTCATGGCCGGTACCAGATAACCGTTGGCATCGACCTCGTCGGCCAGAAAATCGAAGACGAGACCGCCCTGCGGATCGGCATCCCGCCCCGGGCGCGGCAGGTTCCAGCGGAGCAGCGAATAGAACAGATGCCTTTGCGCCTGGCCGATCTTCTGCCAGCGTGCCAGGCCTTCCGGATTGTCGGTCACCGGAACGATGCGGTTATAGCGGCATGCCTGGCAATAGGCATGGCCGTCGTTGGTCGAGATCAGCCAGTTGCAGATGTCGTGCGCCGCATTGGCGCAGAAACGGACATCGGCTTGCTGGCGTGAGCTTGCCCGCCACAGATCCCCGCCCGACGGCGTCAGTGCCTGCATTGCCATGGCTTCCGGCAGAAAGCCCAGTTGCGACCCGCAATTGATGCAGATGCGATTGTCGAAATGGACCGGATTTCCGCAATTGCCGCATTCGTAAAGTTTCATGAAGGTCGCCCGCCCGCAGGATCGTGATGATGCATAGTGTCTTCCAACGCAGAGAAATGCCCGCTGGCGCGAGGCACAGCGGGCATCGGCGCTAGAAATCTTCCATCCAGTTGAACCCGTCAGGACAGTCGATTCGCGCACCTTGGGGCCGCCACCATCCAAAGACGATGATAGCGGCAAACTGGATTACATGCGGTCAACGGCACCCTTTACGGCATCCTTGGCCTTGCCGGTGGCAGACTGGACCTTGCCCTTGACTTCCTGGCCCTTGCCTTCAGCCTTCAGCTTTTCGTTGCCGGTGGCCTTGCCGGCCGCCTGCTTGGCCTTACCCGCAACCTTGTTGGCTGCGCCGGAAATCTTGTCGGACATGCTGCCCATGGTCAGTCTCCTCGCGTGGTTGAGGACATGATCAAAGCGCCGTGTCCTTGCCATTGGAAAACGGGGGGCAGTTGAAATTGTTCCGGCGGAAAGACGGGAAAAACGTCCGCTCAGGCGTGACCGGCGTCCACGGAAAGCATGGCCGGCGCAACGCCCATCAGCGCCAGCGCCCGGTCGTACTTGTCGCCGAGATCGCGATCGAAGATCAGTTCCTCGCTCGCCGGGCAATTCAGCCAGCCATTGTTGGCGATCTCGCTTTCGAGCTGGCCGGCACCCCAGCCGGCATAGCCGAGCATCATCATTGCCTTGGCCGGTCCCTGTCCGCGGGAAATGGCCCGAACGATATCGAGCGTCGCCGTCAGGCAGATGTCGTCGCTGACCGGGATGCTGGATTCACTCAGATAATCATCGGAATGCAGCACGAAGCCGCGGCCGGTCTCGACCGGCCCGCCGGTCTGGATCTGGAAGTCACGGGTGACGCCGGGCAGCCGGATCGCCTGCGCCTGATCGATGATCTGCAGGTGGAGAAGGACATCCGGGAACGTCAGTTGCTGCGGCCGGTTGAGCACGAACCCCATGGCGCCATCGCTCGAATGGGCGCAGACAAAGATGACCGTCCGGGCAAAATTGCTGTCGAACATGCCGGGCATGGCGATCAGGAACTGACCGTCTAGCAAGCCGCGCTCGCGTTTCTTCTGGAACGTCGCCATCATGGTGTTAGCCTTCTGGTTCAATTGAAAAGCGTTTCCACCCTCGTCTTTTGTTTGAAGACTTTCATCAGCCCTTTCATCCCGGCGTCATCAAGAGAAAATGATGCGGAGGTGAAAGCAGGGATCTTTAAACCATGCCGCAAAACCGATAAGCCTCAGCGCATGAAACATCCTTGTCTCCTAGAGAATGTGACTCATTTGGCGGCGGTGGCAAGCCTTGTCGCATATTTTTTTCTCCCGCCTGCCGCCAATGCCGTACAGAGCGAATGGGTGAAGTCCGAAGGCGGCGACATCCGCATCGTCGCCGACAGGCCGCAACCGGACGGGACGATCCCCGCCATCCTCGACATCAAGCTGAAGCCCGGCTGGAAGACCTATTGGCTGGAGCCCGGTGCCAGCGGCATCTCACCCCAGGTGACCATCGACCCGCAGAGCGGCATCTCCTTCTCCGGCCTGCGCTTTCCCGCTCCCAAGGCCTTTGACGACGGCGGGGTGCACTATACCGGCTATGATCGGCCGGTGGCTTTTCCGCTGTCGTTGAAGCGCGAGAAGACCGGCGACCTGACGCTCAATGCATCCGTCTTCCTCGGCGTCTGCAAGGATATCTGCATTCCCGTCCAGGCGGATTTCAGCGTCCCCCTTCCGGCCAGTCTGCCTGAGAACCCGCTCGACAAGGCGCGGATCGAGGCGGCCGTCTCCGCCCTGCCGGGGGAGCCTTCCGAGACGTTCAGGGTCAGGTCCGCCTCCTTCGATGCCGCGGCCAAGCGTCTGCGTCTGTCGCTGGTGGCTCCCGGCATGTCCGCCGGTACGCTGCCGGAACTGTTCCTGGCCGGCCCGCCCGGCTACAGCTTCGGCAAGGCTGAAAACGTCAAAATGGCGGATGGCCAGGTGACGGCGGAGGTGCCCGTGCGGATACCGTCGAATGGCGGCGCGCTGAAAAGCGGATCGGTCCTGCTGGTTGCCCGCTCCGGCGAGCACAGCATGCAAACCCCGCTTGCCTTTGACTGAACCAAATCTATATTCCCATCCGACCCCGTGGAGCCATCGTGCGCCCACCTTCCCGAAAAGACCTCAAGGAGTGAGACCGTGACCATTTCCGTCGGAGACAAGCTGCCTGCCGCAACCTTCAAGGAAAAAACCGCCGAAGGCCCTGTCGAGATCACCACCGACCAGCTCTTTGCCGGCAAGAGGGTCGTTCTGTTCGCCGTTCCCGGCGCCTTCACGCCGACCTGCTCGCTCAACCACCTGCCCGGCTACCTTGAAAACCGCGACGCGATCCTTGCCCGCGGCATCGACGACATCGCCGTGATCGCCGTCAACGACCTGCACGTGATGGGTGCCTGGGCAACCGCATCGAGCGGCATGGGCAAGATCCATTTCCTTTCCGACTGGAACGCCGCCTTCACCAAGGCGCTGGGCATGGATATCGACCTCTCCGCCGGCACGCTCGGCATTCGCTCCAAACGCTATTCGATGCTGGTGGAAGACGGCGTGGTGAGGACGCTCAACGTCGAGGAAAGCCCCGGCCAGGCAACGGTTTCGGCCGCTGCTGCGATGCTGGAACAGATTTAAGACGAACGCGCGCCCGGCTGTTCAATTGTCCGGCCGGGCGCGTATTTCCTTGGGCTCGACTTTCCCTATTGCACACGCTGTTCGACGAGCCTGGCGAGTTGTTCCACGACCGTGCCCCAGCCGTCGTAGAAGCCCATTTCCTCATGCATGTTCCGGTCGGCATTGCTCTTGTGCATCACATGGGCGGCGTAGTCGGTGCCCTCCGGATGGTCCCGTAGCGTGATGATCGCCGTCATGAACGGCTGTTCGGCCGGCCGCCATCCGCCGACCAGGGCATTGGTGAAGACGATCCTTTCGCCATCCTCGACGGCGAGGAAGCAACCACTGAGATGCGGCATGAAATCGCCGCCGTTTTCGCTGATCTGCGTGATGAACGCGCCGCCGGGGCGCAGCTCCATGTCCACGACCTTGCATCTGGCGGGCTCCGGGATCCACCATTGCTCGAAGCTCGACGGATCGGTCCAGGCGCTCCAGACGAGTGATCGCGGCGCCTTGATCACGCGTGAAATCGTCAGGTCGAGATCGGGATCTAAGGATGGGGTCACTTCGAATCTCCTTCTGCTTGAGCTTTGGTAACGAACTGCTCGAGCCTGTCGGTGCGGCCTTCCCATAGCGCCCGCTGTGCGGATAGCCACGCCTCGACGGCGGCAAACTGTTTCCTCTCGATGGCGCATGTCCGCACGCGGCCTTCCTTGCGGGTCTGGATCAACCCGCTGCCTTCAAGAAAATGGATATGTTTCATGAAGGACGGCAGGGCCATGTCGAATGGCTTTGCCAGATCACTGATGCTGGCCGGCCCCTTGCCCAATCGCGCCAGCACGGCCCGGCGGGTGGGATCGGCAAGCGCCTGGAAGACGCCATCGAGCTGTTCCGAATACTGATCCATAAGGCTAAGTATCACCGCAAGACACTTAGCGCAATAGCTAAGTGTTTAGAAGTGGCGTCAGCCCGGCACTCTTCCGCCCCACAATGCGCTCACCGTCCTTGACTTAAACTGGCATCCTGTCACGCTGCAACCGCTGCGCTATGCGGCTCCATATTCTCCACATCAAAGCGAACGTTCGGGAGGTCAAGATGAAGATGTTTCTGCGTGTTGCCGCCACTGCCGCTGCCATGACGGTTGCCGGAGCGGCCGTTGCCAAAATTCCGCTGGTCAATGCCACCTGCCCCGGCGAGATCGAGGTTCATGCCGACGAAGGCGGGCCGATCTACATCAATGGCAAGGAAGGCAAGCTCAAGGTCTTCAACGAGAACTATTACGAAGCCAGGGGCAGCGATGTCACCATTTCACTCACCATCAAGCCCGATGGGTCTGCGGACGTTTCCTATACGGGAAAGGGCGGTGCCAATGGTGTGTGCACGATAAAATAATGCGCGAACTTCGTTAGGGTAAAGCAGAAGCTCCATGAACCAGAATCTTGCCCTGATCGCCCTCGTCGTGCGCGATTATGATGAAGCGATCGATTTCTATGTCACCAAGCTGGGTTTCGTGCTGGTCGAGGACACCTACCAGCCGGAGCAGGACAAGCGCTGGGTTGTCGTCAAGCCACCCGGAGACGGCAGCGCCTCCCTGCTCTTGGCGCGCGCCTCCTCGCCACATCAGGAGACGTTCATCGGCAACCAGGCCGGCGGCCGGGTCTTCCTGTTCCTGCAGACCGACGATTTCTGGCGGGATCATGCCAGAATGGTCGAAGCCGGCATCCGGTTCACCCGCGAGGCGAAGGAAGCCCCCTACGGCATCGTCGCCGTGTTCGAGGATCTCTACGGAAACCTGTGGGATCTCGTGCAGTTCGCCGACGGGCGCTAAAGCGCGTCGCGATCTTTCAGATTCGCTTCCCGCGCTTTAGGTCTTTGATTTTACGCATGTCGTTATCGCAAAACCGCTGCACACTTTTGCGCGACATGCTTTAGCGGCTACCGCTTCTTCTTGAACGGCTCCATGCCTTTGCGGGCAAGTTCGTCGGCGCGTTCGTTTTCCGGGTGGCCGGCGTGGCCCTTGACCCAGTGCCAGGTGACCTTGTGGCTCTGGTTGGCGGCGTCGAGCGCCTGCCAGAGTTCGCCGTTCTTCACCGGTTTCTTGTCGGCCGTCTTCCAGCCGTTCCGCTTCCAGCCGTGGATCCACTTGCCGATGCCGTCCATGACGTACTTGCTGTCGGTGTAGAGATCGACCTCGCACTGGGTTTTCAGGCTGGTGAGCGCGGTGATCGCCGCCAGCAGCTCCATGCGGTTGTTGGTGGTTTCCGCCTCGCCGCCACACAGGTCCTTCTCGACCTCGCCGTAGCGCAGCACGGCGCCCCAGCCGCCCGGCCCCGGATTTCCGGAGCAGGCTCCGTCGGTGAAGATATCGACATGTTTCATGCAGTCTGTGTCTCTTGAATGAGGCCATATTCGGCAGCAGTTGCGACGGAGCGGTGGAACTGCAGCTTCTTCAGATATTCGAGCGGGTCTTTCTTGACCACCAGCGCGCCGGCCGGCGTCATCAGCCAGTCGTAGAGCCGGGTCAGGAAAAAGCGCAGCGCCGAGCCGCGCGCCAGAAACGGCAGCGCCTCGATCTCGGCTGCGGTCAGCGGCCGCACGCTCTGATAGCCGGACAGAAGCGCCATGCCCTTGGTGATATTGAAGGCGCCGTCCTTTTCGAAGCACCAGGCATTCAGGCAGACGGAAACGTCATAGGCGAGAAGGTCGTTGCAGGCGAAATAGAAGTCAATCAGGCCCGAAAGCTCGTCGCCAAGGAAGAAGACATTGTCGGGGAAGAGATCGGCATGGATGACACCTTGCGGCAGGTCCTTCGGCCAGTTGGCTTCGAGGAAATCCAGTTCATTGGCGATTTCGGTCTTCAGGCCCGCCTGCACCTCGTCGGCGCGGTCGCGGGAATTGTTCCACAGCGGCCGCCAGCCATCGACGGAGAGCGCATTGGGGCGGCGGATCTCGAAACCCTCGCCTGCAACATGCATCGCCGCTAAGGCCTTGCCGACCTCGCGGCAATGACCGGCTTCGGGCTTGCGCAGCCACATGCCCTCAAGGAACGAGATGACGGCGGCCGGACGGCCGGACAGTTGGCCAAGCAGCTTGCCATCGGCGCGCGGCAGCGGCAGCGGGCAGGAAAGCCCCTTGTCGGCGAGATGGTGCATCAGCCCGAGGAAGAACGGCAGGTCGTTCTGGTCCACCCGCTTCTCGTAGAGCGTCAGGATGTAGGAGCCCTTGGTGGTGTGCAGCAGGAAGTTGGTATTTTCGACGCCTTCGGCGATGCCCTTGTAGGACGTCAGCGTGCCGACGTCGTACTGGCTGAGAAAACGGGCGAGATCGTCTTCGGTGATGTCGGTGTAAACTGCCAAGGTCTGATCTCGCGGTTTGAGCGGAAGCGGTGTCGGATGGTCCTGAGTTTGAGGAGACTTCACCCCCTCTGTCACTATCGTGACATCTCCCCCTCAAGGGGGGAGATTATTTCTTTTCCCTTACAGGCTTCCCGGTAAGGCGGGCAAAAGGGTCAAGGCCAATCTCCCCCCTTGAGGGGGAGATGTCCCGGAGGGACAGAGGGGGGTGAACGCTCGACAGACCGGGAACAACGATCCCGCGATACCTTTATTCTCCATTCACGAACGCCATATCCTGAGCTGTCAGCGGCACGTGGCGGAGCTCGCGATTGACGAGGAAGTTTTCGGTTTCCTCGACCGTATCGGCAAGCTCCACCGAGGCATCGTAGCGCTCGCGAAACGCCTCGATGATCTCGTTGACGATGACTTCCGGCGCCGACGCGCCGGCCGACAGACCCACCGTAGAGATATCGCCAAAATCATCCCAGTCGATTTCCGACGCACGCTGGACAAGCACCGATTTTTTTGCGCCGGCCCGCAGTGCAACCTCGACCAGACGCTTCGAATTCGAGGAGTTCGGGGCGCCGACGATGATGAAATGATCGCAACCGGGTGCTGCCTGCTTCACGGCTTCCTGGCGGTTCGTCGTCGCATAGCAGATCGAATCGGCGGCAGGCGCCGTCAGGTTGGGAAAGCGCTCGTGCAGGCGCTTGATGACGCCAGCGGTATCATCGACCGACAGCGTCGTCTGGGTGACGAAGCCGAGATTATAGGGATCCGGCGGCACGTAACTGTCCGCGTCCTCGACGGTCTCGATCAGCGACACGGCGCCTTCCGGTAGCTGGCCCATCGTGCCGATGACTTCCGGGTGTCCGGCATGGCCGATCAGCACCACATGGCGCCCAAGCTTTTGGTGGCGCATCGCCTGCTTGTGGACTTTGGAGACCAGCGGGCATGTGGCATCGAGGTAGAAAAGGTTACGGCTGGTGGCGTCCGCAGGCACCGACTTCGGCACGCCGTGGGCGGAAAAGACCACCGGCTGCTTGCGATGCTCGGCCGGGATTTCATCCAGTTCCTCGACGAAGATCGCGCCTTTTGCCTCCAGCCCCTCGACGACATAGCGATTGTGGACGATCTCGTGGCGGACATAGACCGGGGCGCCATATTCCTTCAACGCCAGAACGACGATCTGGATCGCCCGGTCGACACCGGCGCAAAAGCCGCGCGGGCCGCAGAGGCGAAGGGTGATCGGTTTCTTTGCGAGAAGAGAAGACGCCATTTATCAGAATGCCAGTAACGTAAACACAAGGGCGAGGATTGCCGGTCCGCCCTGCACCAGAAGGATGCGCGGCTTGACCGACCATGCGCCATATATAGCGGCAACGATCACGCACACAAGGAAGAACAGTTTCAACTGGAAGGCAAATTCCGGCGGGGAAGCAATGAGCGACCAGACGAGGCCAGCGGCGAGAAAGCCGTTATAGAGCCCTTGATTGGCAGCCAGCACCTTCGTCGCCTCTGCCTGTTCGGCCGACATGCGGAAGACCTTTCGCCCCTGCGGCCCGGTCCAGAGAAACATTTCGAGCACGAGAAAGCCGATATGCATCAGCGCGGTCAGGGCGACCAGGATATTTGCGAGAATGGCCATTCGATTCCTCCAGCGACAGCTCCGTCCGGACCCTATGTCTTCCGCCGGAAGATGAAAATCCCGCTGATGACGACCAGTGCCGCAGCCAGCCCGTACCAGGTCACGGCATATTGCAGATGGCTGTTTGGCAGGTCGAATTGCGTCACGCCGCCGATCGGCACGCCGCCGTCATGCGGCGTTGCGTCTGCGTCGACAAAGAACGGGACGACCTTTGCCGGATCGAGGCCAACGCTCGAAGCCATGACGTCGAGGTCCTTCCAGTAGAAGATGTTCTTGGCGACATCATTGTCCGGCACGGCCCAGGACGGCTTTTCCGTGAGCTTGGCGCGGGCAAGGCCAGTAACTGCCTGCTCACCGGTCAGTTGCCCCTGCTTGCGCATCTCCGGCTCCTTCCGCTCAAAGGAGACGAAGCCGCGGTTGACCACAAGCACACGGCCATCCGCGAGCTGTAGCGGCGTATAGACGTAGTACCCGGTGCGGCCTTCATAGGTCGCGAAGAAATGCCGTTCCTTGTTGTTGAGATAGATGCCGGTGACGCGCACCGTGCGGTAGTCGACATCCTCGCCGGCCTTGGCCAGCGCCTCGATCGCCGCCAGGTCGGCGGGAGGGGCCGCGCGCCTCTCGGCGATCGACGCCAGAAGGCCCTCTTTCCAGGCGAGCCGCTGCATCTGCCATGTGCCGAGCGACAACAGGATGGCGAGCGCGATCAGGACGAGCACGATGCCTGCGACACGGCTGATGAGCCCGCCGCTTTTCGTTCTGCTGATAGTCTCAACCACGGTCGATCTCGCCCTGGCGCGCATTGTTGCGGAATTGCAAGTTGATCAGGATGCCCTTGAGGATGCGCATGAGGACGAGGCTGAAGACGGTGGCAAGCGGGATCCAGAGCAGGAAATGCAGCCAGAGTGGCGGGTTGATGTTGACCTCCATCCACAGCGCTGCGCCGACGACGATGAAGCCGACGATCAGGATGACGAAGACCACCGGACCATCGCCCGAGTCGGCGAACTTGAAGTCGAGACCGCAACTGGCGCAGGCCGGCTTCATCTTGAGGAAGCCGTCGAACAGCTTTCCCTGGCCGCAGCGGGGGCAAAGCCCCCTGATCCCGGCCTTGACCGGATCGACCGGCGGAAAATGTGCGCTGTCTTCGTTCATGGTTTTATCTCGATCGGTGTATTATCGGGAACCAGGCCCCAGATTTCGTCCATCTGCGCATTGGTAACGGCGATACAGCCATCCGTCCAATCGAACATCTGCGTCAAATAGGCCAGCCAGCCGAAATAGTTGCGTTGCCCGTGGATCATGATCATTCCACCGGGATCGACACCTTTCGCAGTCGCGGCCGCGATGTCCGCGGGCGCGGGATAGGAAATGTGAATGGATCTGTAGTAACCGCTGCTGCTGTTGCGCCAATCGAGGAGATAGTACCCTTCCGGTGTTTTCTGATCGCCTTCCTGCCCTTTGTGGCCGACAGGCCGACCGCCGAGCGCAATCGGAAACTCTCGCAGCAACTTGGTACCTTGCAGCAGTTGAAGTCTGCGCGCTTCCTTGAAGACGATAACGCTGTCGGCCCTCTCGGTCGCGAACGCGATCGACTCGCCGCTGGCAGCCAAAAGCAATGCCAGAAGCGCCATCTGCGCGTTTGGAATGGCTCGTCTACTCAATCCTAAACTCGAGCACTAACGGACGTGCCACATGGAAAATGTGCGCTGTCTTCGTTCATCGTCTTCTTCTGTCCCTGTTTGCGCCCTACTTCCCATACCGCATTCGCAATGCAAGCGATATATCGGCCGCCGCGACCTTTTGGGCTCATCGGGGCGGCCACAGCAGACAGGACCCTGCATGAACGTCACCAGAAAGCCGGCACCGATCATCATTCTCAATGGCGCCCCGCGCTCGGGAAAATCCAGCATCGTCGCCGCGATCCAGTCGCTGGACGAGCGGCCCTGGATCAACCTCGGCGTCGATACCTATGTGCGAAACGCGACGCCGCAGCGGTTCCGGCCGGGCATCGGGCTTCGGCCCGGCGGCGAGCGGCCCGACATCGAGGCGCTCTTGCCGACATTCTACCTTGCGCTCTACACCTCGATTGCCGCCCATAGCCGGCTCGGCCTGCCTGTCGTTGCCGAATTCGGCCACCATGACGCCTATTCGAAACCTCTCGGCATCCTGCGTCGCGTCTCGCGGGTGCTTGCCGGGCTGCCCGTACTTTTTGTCGGCGTCCAATGTCCGCTCGACGTCATCATGGAGCGTCGGCGGGCGGAACAGGACGATCGCCGGCAGGAATATATACCGCTGGAACCCAACGACATGGCCCCGATGTCAGTGCGCCTCTGGCAGGACCTCGTCCATGTGCCCGGCATCTACGATCTCGAAGTCGATACCTCCGAGGCGACGGCGGAGACATGCGCCATCACCATCCTGCGCCGCCTCGAAGAGGCGCCCACCGAACCATCGGCATTCGAGCGCCTTGCCGGTATCGCGCCGCGGTAACTCTTCAACGCTTGAAACGAAAAAGGCGGGAGCCGCAGCACCCGCCTTTTTTATTTGTCTCTGTTTTCTGCCCGATCAGCCGTGAGCGACCGGCGCGCCCCAGCCGCCCCAGATGTAGATCGAGAAGAACAGGAAGAGCCAGACGACGTCAACGAAGTGCCAGTACCAGGCTGCTGCTTCGAAGCCGAAGTGCTGCTTCGGGGTGAAATCGCCCTTGACCGCACGCAGCAGGCAGACGAGCAGGAAGATCGTGCCGACCAGAACGTGGAAGCCGTGGAAACCGGTCGCCATGAAGAAGGTCGCGCCGTAGATCGAATCCTTGAAGGCGAACGGGGCGTGGGCATATTCGTAACCCTGCACGTAGGAGAACAGGATGCCGAGCAGAACGGTGAGCGTCAGGCCGTTGATCAGGCCCTTGCGGTCGCCGTGCAGCAGCGCATGGTGCGCCCAGGTGACGGTGGTGCCGGAGAGCAGCAGAATGACGGTGTTATAGAGCGGCAGATGCCAGGGATCGAGAACCTCGATGCCCTTCGGCGGCCAGACACCGCCGGTAAAGGCGGTACGGGTTGCCTGGATGGCTTCGCCCGGGAACAGGCTGGCGTCGAAATAGGCCCAGAACCAGGCAACGAAGAACATCACTTCGGACGCGATGAACATGATCATGCCATAGCGCAGGTGCAGCGCTACGACGCGGGTGTGGTGGCCCTCATGCGCTTCCTTGATCGTGTCCGACCACCAGCCGAACATGGTGTAGAGCACGATCGCCAGGCCGCCGAAGAACAGCCACGGATGCGCCCAGTCGAGGCCGAACAGGTGCAGCGAACCGCCCGACAGGTATCGCATATAGCCGACACCGCCGAACGCCATGACGAAAGCGCCGATCGAGGCGATCAGAGGCCAGGGACTCGGATCGATGATGTGGTAGTCGTGGTTTTTCTGATGTGCATCGGCCATGTCAATAATCCCCGATAAGTCTTTCTCGTATCGTTTCCGGCTTAACCGAAAACGGTGATCTGTCAAAGTTTGTTGTCAGCCTCGCCCGACTTTACCGTCACGGCCGCAATCGGCTTGGACGGTTCGCGGGCGTAGAACGTGTAGGAAAGCGTCAGCGTGTTGATGCCTTTGGTCTCTACCGCGTTGACAATCTCCGGATCAACGAAGAACACCACCGGCATCTCCATCTTCTCGCCGGGCTGCAGCGTCGTCTCGGTAAAGCAGAAGCACTGCACCTTGTTGAAATAGGCGCCGCCCGCCATGGGCGTGACGTTGAACACCGCCTGCCCGGTCGTCGGCTTCTTGGAGAGGTTGGTCGCTTCGAACTCCACCTGCACCGTCTCGCCGATCTTCAGCTCGATCTCGCGCTGGACCGGCTTGAAGTCCCATGGCAGGCCGGAGGCCGTATTGGCATCGAAGGTGACCTTGATGGTCTTGTCGAGAATGACATCGGAGGCCTGCTCGACGCGCTTCGTCGTGCCGTTGTATCCGGTCACCTTGCAGAACATATCGTAGAGCGGCACGGCGGCATAGGCCATGCCGACCATACCGAAGACGAAGGCAACGCAGGACGCGACGATGACGCCGTTGGCCCTTTCCTTCTTCTGGTCTGGCTTGTTCGCCGTTGTCATGACCGTTCCGTCTCTTACTGGACCATGCCGTTGCTGAACTTGATCAGCGTCACGACATAGAAGATGGCAACGAGGCCGAAGAGCACGACGCCGAGCGCGATGTTGCGGCCGCGGCGCGATTTCTTCTGGGCATCCGTGAGTCTCACGAGTTCCATCAGGCAACCTTTCCGACAGTAAGCCACAACGTGGCAATCAGGTGATCGACCATCAACGCGGAGAAGATCGCGAAGAGATAGAGGATCGAGAAAGCAAAGAGCTTCTTGGCCGGCACCATCTTCTCGTCACCCTCCGGCATCCGGTGGACACCGATCGAGTACCAGATGAAACCGAGACCGAGGGCAGCGCCAACGGCGCCGTAGGCTGCGCTTGCGAAACCGAGTGCTGTCGGTGCGACGCCGATCAGGGCGGTCAGCACAGCATAGATGACGATCTGGTTCTTGGTGGTCGCCTCGCCGCAGACATTCGGCATCATCGGCACGCCGACGGCGCCGTAGTCACGCATCTTGAACAGCGCCAGCGCCCAGAAATGGGCAGGCGTCCAGAGGAAGGTGATGAGGAAGAGCACGATGCTTTCGATCGACACGCCATTGGTCACGCAGGCCCAGCCGATCATCGGCGGGAAGGCGCCGGCGGCGCCGCCGATAACGATGTTCTGCGGCGTCGAGCGCTTCAACCACATCGTGTAGATGACGACATAGAAGAAGATCGTGAAGGCGAGCAGCCCGGCCGACAGCCAGTTGACGACGATACCGAGAATGCAAACGGAGAAGGCCGAGAGCGTCAGGCCGAAGGCAAGCGCTTCGCGCGGCAGGATCTTGCCCGCCGGGATCGGCCGCTTGGCAGTGCGGGTCATGACCGCATCGATGTCGGCGTCGTACCACATGTTGAGGGCACCGGAGGCTCCGGCGCCCACGGCAATACAGAGGATCGCGATGAAGCCGATAAAGGGATGGATGTGGCCTGGTGCCAGCACCATGCCGGCAAGCGCGGTAAACACCACCAGCGACATCACGCGCGGCTTCAGCAATTCAAAGAAATCGCGCGCAGAGGCTTCCGAGAGGCGAACGCCACCCTCCGGGCCCATTGCGTCGTGATTTTCGATGACCGTCATGTCTAGTCCTTGAATTGGTCTGGCGCTCTTTCGATCGCCTCTTGCCGGATTTTTCCGACTTCGAACGAAGCCGCCGTTTCCGGCGGCTTCGAATTCAATGCAGCGCTTACTTGATGCGCGGCAGCTGTTCCCACTGGTGGAACGGCGGCGGCGAAGACAGCTGCCATTCCAGCGTATTCGCACCCTCGCCCCACGGATTGTCGCCCGCAACGCGCTTCTTGGCGAAGGCTTCGAAGACGCAGAAGAGGAAGATCAGGACGCCGACGGCGGAGATGTAGGAGCCGTAGGACGATACCATGTTCCAGCCGGCATAGGCATCCGGATAGTCGATGTAGCGGCGCGGCATGCCGGCGAGGCCCAGGAAGTGCTGCGGGAAGAACACCAGGTTGACGCCAACGAACATCACCCAGAAGTGCAGCTTGCCGAGGAATTCCGAATACATGTAGCCGGTCATCTTCGGGAACCAGTAGTACCAGGCGGCGAAGATCGCAAAGACGGCGCCGAGCGACAGAACGTAGTGGAAGTGGGCAACCACGTAGTAGGTGTCGTGCAGCGAGCGGTCGAGGCCGGCATTGGCGAGCTGAACGCCCGTGACGCCGCCGACGGTGAACAGGAAGATGAAGCCGATCGCCCAGACCATCGGGGTCGTGAAGCGGATCGAGCCGCCCCACATCGTCGCGATCCAGGAGAAGATCTTCACGCCGGTCGGAACCGCGATGACCATCGTCGCGAAGACGAAGTAGCGCTGCGTGTCGAGCGACATGCCGACCGTATACATGTGGTGCGCCCAGACGATGAAGCCGACGGCGCCGATGGCGACCATGGCGTAGGCCATGCCGAGGTAACCGAAGATCGGCTTCTTCGAGAAGGTCGAGACGATGTGGCTGACGATGCCGAAGCCGGGCAGGATCAGGATGTACACTTCCGGGTGACCGAAGAACCAGAACAGGTGCTGGAACAGGATCGGATCGCCGCCGCCTTCAGGCGCGAAGAAGGACGTGCCGAAGTTGCGGTCGGTGAGCAGCATGGTGATGCCGCCTGCCAGAACCGGCAGCGAGAGAAGAAGAAGAAAGGCGGTGATCAGTACCGACCAGGCAAACAGCGGCATCTTGTGCAGCGTCATGCCCGGAGCGCGCATGTTGAGGATCGTGGTGATGAAGTTGATCGCACCGAGGATCGACGACGCGCCGGCGATGTGCAGGCCAAGGATCACCATGTCCATGGCTGGTCCCGGCTGTCCGGAGGTCGAATAGGGCGGGTAAATTGTCCACCCGCCGCCCGAGCCATAGCCACCCGCAGGCCCTTCGACGAACATCGACAGGAGCACGAGCAGGAAGGCCGGAATGATCAGCCAGAAGGAGATGTTGTTCATGCGCGGGAAGGCCATGTCCGGCGCGCCGATCATGATCGGCACCATCCAGTTGGCGAAGCCGCCGATCAGCGCCGGCATGACCATGAAGAAGATCATGATCAGAGCGTGCGCCGTCGTGAAGACGTTGAACATGTGCTTGCCGCCGTCGATGGCAGCGTCGCCCTCGAAGCCGTAGACCATGGAGGCCAGACCGTGGAAGATCTGGATGCCCGGCTCCTGCAGTTCGGCGCGCATGAAGACCGACAGCGTGCCGCCGATGATGCCCGCGAAGATCGCGAAGATCAGGTACAGCGTGCCGATATCCTTGTGGTTGGTCGAGAGGAACCAGCGCTGAAAGAAGGTCAGCGGCTTGTGGGCGTGGTCATGGTCGTGCCCGCGATCATGGGCATGGTCATGAAGGTGATCGTGTTGCGCGGTTGTTCCGGCCATGGGTCGAGCTCCCCTTCGAATTACTGTGCGGCGTTTTCAGCGACGTCTACGGTCTTGGCCGCGCCGTCGATGGAAGCCATGAGTGCCTTGTTCGCATCACCGATATTGGTGGCGGCGGCAGCAAGCCAAGTGTTGTACTTGTCTTCGCTGACTACGCGGATAGCGATCGGCATATAGGCATGGTCCTTGCCGCAGAGCTCGGAACACTGGCCATAGTAGAGACCTTCGCGGTCCGCCTTGAACCAGGTTTCGTTGAGGCGGCCGGGAACGGCATCGATCTTCACGCCGAAAGCCGGCATGGCGAAGGCATGGATGACGTCGGCGGCGGTCACGAGAACGCGGACAGTCTTGCCAACGGGAACGACGACTTCGTTGTCGACGGCGAGAAGACGCGGATATTCCGTCTTGTCTTCCTTGGCGAGTGCTGCGCGGTCTTCTTCCTTCATCATGAGGCTGTCGAAGGAGAGCGGGCTTTCGCCGATTTCATATTCATAGGACCAGTACCACTGGTTTCCGGTTGCCTTGATCGTCAGGTCCGGATTTGCCGGCGGCGTCAGCTGCGCGGTCAGGAGCTGGAAGGACGGGATCGCCAGGAAGAGCAGAACGATGACCGGGCCGAGCGTCCAGACGATCTCGATCATCGTGTTGTGGCTGGTCTTGGACGGAACCGGATTGACCTTTTCACGGAAGCGAACAACGATCCACACGAGAAGCGCCAGGACGAAGAGCGTGATCGGCACGATGAACCAGAGCGTATAGTGCTCAAACCATGCGATTTCTTCCATGATTCCGGTTGCTGCCGGCTGGAAAGTGGTCTGCCAATCGACCGGCTTGTCGGCAAAGGCGTTCGTAGCAAAAAGCAGACAGGCAATGGATGCCAGAACTGCATAAGCCTTGTTTTTCACAATATGTCTCCCTGGGCGCTTGATCAGGATCAAACCAAAACGCAGAATCCCTGCGATACTGAAGCGCTTCAAACCACAGATTGATGAACGCCGCAACATCTGTCCATTCAAGCCCATGCGGCATTTTTGCGCAAACCGTGCTTTTCGCACAGGCTCTTAAGCGATGCGTGTCTTTACGAAGGCGCGTGGTGGAGAATGACCTTGCCGGCGCCGTCCGGTATTTCGTACCGAAGCCGGACCCTATACCATATTTAAGACAACCGGCACCACGCCCACACCTTACTTATAGGCGGATTCGAGCCCTTGGCGCCCCGCAACGAGCCCCATTTCCGCCACACCGGGCTGGAATGTACCTCTGCAGGGCTTTTCATTTGTGCCTGCGCACTTCAAGAATAGCCGGACTGATTCTTTAGTTTGAGGTTTACATGGGCCTGTCCCTCCTTTCCCGGCTGCCGATCGCGGCGTTCGGACTTGCCGCCACTCTTCTTTCTTATGGTGCGGCGGCCCAGCAGCCCGGAGCACAGCAGCCAGGCACACCCGGCACTGTCAAGTCGAACCACGGTGCCTGGTCGATCGTCTGCGACCAGCCGGCAGGGGCAACCGCCGAGCAATGCGCGCTGATGCAGAACGTGATTGCCGAGGATCGTCCGGAAGTCGGGCTGTCGGTCGTCGTGTTGAAGACCGCCGACCGCAAGGCGAAGATCCTGCGCGTGCTCGCTCCCCTCGGCGTCCTTTTGCCTAACGGCCTTGGCCTCAACGTCGACGGCAAGGATATCGGCCGCGCCTATTTCGTGCGCTGCTTTTCCGACGGCTGCTACGCCGAGGTGGTTCTGGAAGAGGAGCTCCTGAAAACCTTCCGCAGCGGCGCGACGGCGACCTTCATCGTCTTCCAGTCACCGGAAGAAGGCATCGGCATTCCGGTCGACCTCAAGGGGTTCGGCGAAGGATATGACACGCTGCCATGAGACACCGGCCGCCCGGCCTTGCTCCCATGCATGTATTATAAAGACGTCTCAAAACGCGCCGTTCGGCGCGTTTTCATTTTTTTCCGATAGAGCGGCTGTGCTTGCCGTGCCTGCACCGAGCCTCTACATAAGCCTTATATCGCCAACGCAGGAGCCTCGCCCATGAACACCGATCTCATCAAACTGTTCGACAGCGACGAGACCGCCATCCGCGAGGTGCTGGCGCAGACGCTGTCGGGCGCCGATGACGGCGAACTGTTCATCGAGCACAGCCAGTCGGAAACGCTGTCCTTCGACAATGGCCGCTTGAAGGGCGGCAGCTTCAATACCGACCAGGGCTTTGGCCTGCGCGCCGTTGCCGGCGAAGCGGTTGGTTATGCGCATGCGGGTGATCTCTCGCTCTCCGCGCTGAAGCGCGCGGCGGACGCTGTCGCTGCAGTGACACGCGGCTATTCTGGTACCTATGCAGCGGCACCCCAGCGCACCAACAAGAAGCTCTATGGTGACGAGAACCCGATCGGCGAGCCGAGCTTCGAGGCCAAGGTCTCGCTGCTTTCCGAGATCGACGCCTATCTTCGGGCCAAGGATCCGAAGGTACGGCAGGTGACCGCCTCGATCGCCGCCAGCTGGCAGGTGGTCGATATCCTGCGCGCCGACGGCGAACGCATGCATGATATTCGGCCGATGACGCGGCTCAACATCTCCGTCGTCGTCGGCGAAGGCGACCGGCAGGAATCCGGTTCCTACGGTGTCGGTGGTCGGCGCGGCTTCGGCGATTTCGTCGCCGTTGATAACTGGCAGCACGGCGCCGACGAAGCCTTGCGGCAGGCGCTGGTCAATCTGACCGCCATCGACGCGCCGGCGGGCACCATGGACGTGGTGCTCTCCTCCGGTTGGCCGGGCGTGATGCTGCATGAGGCCGTCGGCCACGGGCTGGAGGGCGATTTCAATCGCAAGAAGACCTCGGCCTTTGCCGGGCTGATGGGCCAGACGGTCGCGGCCAAGGGCGTGACCGTGGTCGACGACGGCACGATCGAAGCCCGCCGCGGGTCGCTCACCATCGACGACGAAGGCACGCCGTCCGGCTACAACGTGCTGATCGACGACGGCAAGCTCGTCGGTTACATGCAGGACCGCCAGAACGCCCGGCTGATGGGCATGAAGGCGACCGGCAACGGCCGTCGCGAATCCTACGCGCATGTGCCAATGCCGCGCATGACCAACACCTACATGCTCGGCGGCGACAAGAGCCCGGAAGAGATCATCGCCTCGGTGAAAAAAGGCATCTACGCCGTCTCCTTCGGCGGCGGCCAGGTCGACATCACCTCCGGCAAATTCGTCTTCGGCTGCACCGAGGCCTATCTGATCGACAACGGCAAGATCGGCGCGCCGGTGAAGGGTGCCATGCTGATCGGCAACGGCCCGGACGCCATGCAGCGCATCACCATGATCGGCAACGACATGAAGCTCGATACCGGCATGGGCAACTGCGGCAAGGGCGGCCAGTGGGTGCCGGTCGGTGTCGGCCAGCCGCATCTGCGCATGAACGAGATGACGGTGGGCGGGACGCAGGCCTGACGGCCGGCACGCCATCCCGGCGTGGCAGCCGTCATTCGCCAAACTGACGGAGAATATCGAAGGCGGATCGCGCGAGCGGTCCGCCTTTTCGCTTCACGCGGACGTGGCGGATTCAGCCGGTGTTAACGCCGCCGCCGCTACAGTCCGGCTGCCATGGCGCAAGCCGAAGGAAACGGGACATCCGCGTGAAAACCATGCTGAAAAAGGTCGCCAAACGCGCCGCCATCACCGGGGGCCTGGAGTTTGCGCGGGTTGTAAATGCCGCGGGTCTGATGCGGCAAGCGCGTGGGCGAGGCGCGATCTTCACGCTCCACCATGTCCGTCCGAAAAAGCCGCGCGTGTTCGATCCCAATGCGCATCTGGAAATTACGCCGGAGTTTCTCGACACAGCCATCCGCCGGTTGAAGCGCGACGGATATCGCTTCATCGCGCTCGACGCCCTGCCCGCTCACCTCGCTTCGAACGATCCTCAGCCGGTTGCGGCGTTCACGCTCGACGACGGCTACCGCAACAACCTAGACCACGCAGCCCCGGTCTTCTCCAGGCATGGCGTGCCCTTCACTGTCTTCGTCACCGGCGGTTTTATCAATCGGACCGATATCCTGTGGTGGGAAGTGCTTGCCGATCTTCTGGATCAGCATGCGAGCCTCAAGTTCCAGTTTGACAAGGAGACCGAGACGCTGCCAGCCGCGACACTGCAGCAGAAACAGGCCGCCTTTGATCGCATCGCTGCTTTCATCCATGCGATCGACGAGACGACGGCGGTGGACCGGCTGAAGGTCATGGCCGGTCTTCAGGGCGTCGATGCACTGCAGTTGACGGCTGACCTCACGCTGGACGAAGCCGGCCTGAGGACACTCATTGAAAATCCTCTGGCCAGCCTTGGCGCCCACACGATCACGCATCGCGCCTTGGCGCGCCTGACCGACGATGCCGTGCGCACCGAGATGGACCGCTCAGCCGCGCGCGTCGAGCAGATCACCGGCCGACGGCCGGCATCGTTTGCCTATCCCTATGGCTACACGGGGACCGTTTCGCCGCGCGATCATCGTCTTGCAAGGGAGCTCGGCTTCACGACCGCCGTCACCACCCAGCCCGGGACGCTCGCGAACGGCATTGAGGCTGCCGCCCTCCCCCGCATCTCGCTGAACGGTCATTTCCAGAAAGCCGGCTATGTCAGCGCGCTCGCCTCCGGCATCGCTTTCACGCTGATGGGACGCGGCTGAGAGTTGAAAATCAGGGATACATCCTGACCTTGCTCCAATTGCCCTCCGGATCATCCCGGCGGAACTCGATCCGGTCATGCAGGCGGAATGCCCCATCCTTCCAGAACTCGATCGAGGTCGGCTTGATGCGGAAGCCGGACCAGTAATCCGGGCGCGGGATTTCGCCGATAGCATGTTTCAGCGTGTATTCCGCCACAGCCTTTTCCAGCGCGAAACGGCTTTCGAGCGGCCGCGACTGTTTCGAGGCCCAGGCGCCAATGCGGCTGCCACGGGCGCGGGTCTTGAAATACTCGTCCGCCTCCTCGTTGCTGACGATTTCCACCGGCCCGCGCACACGCACCTGGCGGCGCAACGTCTTCCAGTGAAAGCACATCGCCGCCTTCATGCTGCCGAGGATTTCCTCACCCTTCTTGCTTTCGAAATTGGTGTAGAAGACGAATCCGCGCTGGTCGAAGTCCTTGAGCAGGACCATGCGCACATCCGGCAGGCCATCGGCATCGACGGTAGCCAGCGCCAAGGCATTGGGATCATTGATCTCGGCTGCCTGCGCCTCTTTCAGCCATGTGCCAAAAAGGGAAAAGGGCTCATTCTCTTGCGTGAAGTCACCAGTTGTTAACCCAGTCTCGGTCATATTGTCTTCCAATGCCATGTGTGGCGCGGATAGAGCCCGAAGGTCCCGCCCGCCGATAAAAAAATGTCGGAGCCTGCACGATGCGTCCCCGGACCGCGGAGCCGCTCTCTCGAGTCTGACAGGTATGCCGTTGCAAGACATAGCAAAGTGGATCGAGGACACAAAGGCTTTATCCCGCTTCGCCGGGGTTGCCGTCCTGTGTCTCGCCGCAGGCGCGCTGTCTGGATGCATGGGCGCCGGCCTCGATCTTGCGAATACCTCCGATGTCGACAGGACGGTTGCGACCGGCTCGGTGCCGCAACCGCGCAATGACGAGGACAATTCCGACGCCATCACCGTCCGCAACGCCGTGTCTTCAGCCGATGTGACGAAGGTCTCCGGAAATCCCATCCCCTGGGCGAATGCGAGTTCCGGCAGCGCCGGCGTCATCAGCAGCATCTTTGAAGAACAGGTGAACGGCACCGTCTGCCGCCGGTTCACGACCACCCGCCATTCCTACCAGGGCATCGCGAAGTTCGACGGCAATACCTGCCTGTTGAACAATGGCGAATGGTATCTGACCAGTTTTGGTCCGCGCAGCTGAACACGCAATCGGCAGACTTCGCTACGGGCCATTAACCACGCCGCGACAAAGTGCTGCCGTTCGCCTTTGGGACGGCCATTCCGGGTCTTGGGCTAACCGTTATTTAAGCAGCGGCTTCTCATCATCGCAACCATCAGAAGCGTGCCCCGTGCGGCGCGGTTTCCTCGTTGTTTCAACAGGCTGAAACGAACCGCTGGACGCGGTCGCCCAGCCTTCAAGAGCGGTGACATGCATGCGTGATCCCTATTCAGTGCTCGGCGTCAGACGCAATGCCGGACCGGACGAGATCAAGGCCGCCTGGAGGGCGGTGGCAAAATCTGTGCATCCCGACCAGAACAAAGACGATCCGCTTGCCACCGAGCGCTTTGCCGAAGCCGGTCGTGCCTATGAGGTGCTGAAGGATCCGAAGCTGCGCAACCGCTACGACTATGCCCGCCGCGAGGCCGAACTGCGCCGCATGGAGGAAATGAAACGCAAGAGCCGGAGCGCCACCGAGGAAGAAACCATCGATCCGGAAACGGCCGAAGAGATGATTTCGCGCATTTTCGGCGCTGAGAACCGCATCAAGCCGGAAACCCGGCCGCAGGACAAGAAGTCGGCGGCCGCAAAACCGCAGGCAAAGGCCGAGCCGAAGACGGAGGCCAAGGCGGAACCGAAGGCCGAGCCACCCGCCGAACCCGACGTCAAGGCGGAGACACCGGAAAAACCGGTGGGCTTCGGTGGCCTGCCCCGGGCTGCAGCGCCTGCCGCGGAACTGGTTTCCGCCATCGTCCGGCGCATCCGCGGTACGGCCAACAAGACCGCCGAAAAAGTACCGGAAATCTTCTGCGACGTTTCTGTCTCGGTTGAGGACATCTTCCGGCGTGAAAAGGCGACGGCAACGCTGCCGGACGGCCAGACATTGAAGGTCAGCCTGCCCGCCAGCACCACCGACGGCAGCATCATCCGCCTCAAGGAACAGGGCTACCGGCTGAACGGCATGCTGCGCGGCGATGTCGTCGTGACCGTGCGCATTGCACAGGACGGCGCGTTCCGAACCGATGGCATCGACCTGCGGACGACGCTACCGGTGAACATCCAAGACGCGGTTCTCGGTTGCGAGACGACCGTTGCAACCCTGACCGGACCGGTTTCCGTGACCGTTCCGGCCTGGTCCGGCTCGGATCATGTGATCCGGCTCGAAGGCCACGGACTGCCGTCAGCCGACGGCAAACGCGGCGATTTGCTGGTCGAGCTGCGGCTTATGTTGTGGGAAAAGCCGGACGAGAAAGTCACCGACCTCATGCGCAGCCTGCGCAACGGACTGTATTTGTAACGTTTTTACGACAATCCTGGTGGATGCTGACCCATTATTACCGGGACTAACAGTTCCTGATCTGCACCACGCTTGAACCACAATGGCGGCTATGCCATAGCCAATGCTCCAAAATTCAGGACCGGCGCGACCAAGAGGCGGCGCGCGGGTTCCGGCAGGTTTAACGATGCGGAATTTCCAATCGGCAACGGCTGAGGGAAACAGAGGCAATATTGGGGGCATAACGGCATGTCGCAAACATCCGGTCTGATGAAAGGTAAACGCGGCCTTATCATGGGCGTCGCAAACAACCGGTCGATCGCATGGGGTATTGCCAAGGCAATTCATGCGCAGGGCGGCGAGATCGCGTTTACCTATCAGGGCGAAGCACTGAAGAAGCGCGTGGAGCCGTTGGTGGCGGAAGTCGGCGGTATCCTGGCCGGTCACTGCGACGTCAGTGATGAAGCCACCATCGACGCGGTCTTTGCCGAACTGGAAAAGACCTGGGGCAAGATCGACTTCCTCGTCCATGCGATCGGCTTTTCCGACAAGGACGAACTGACCGGCCGCTACGTGGACACTTCGGCGGAAAACTTCACCAAGACCATGCAGATCTCCGTCTTCTCGTTCACCTCCGTCGCGCGTCGTGCCGAAAAGCTGATGACCGATGGCGGCTCGATGCTGACACTGACCTATTACGGCGCCGAGAAGGTCATGCCGAACTACAACGTCATGGGCGTTGCCAAGGCGGCGCTCGAGGCCAGCGTCAAATACCTCGCCGTCGACCTCGGCCCGAAGAACATCCGCGTCAACGCGATCTCCGCTGGTCCGATCAAGACCTTGGCTGCCTCGGGTATCGGCGACTTCCGCTATATTCTCAAGTGGAACGAGTACAACGCGCCGCTGCGCCGGACCGTCACCATCGAGGAAGTCGGCGATGTCGGCCTCTACATGCTCTCCGACCTGTCGCGCTCGGTGACCGGCGAAGTGCATCATGCCGATAGCGGCTATCATGTCGTCGGCATGAAGGCCGTCGATGCGCCTGATATCGCCGTCGTCAAGGACTGACACGGCACGAGAAACATTCCGGGGCTCGGGCTTTAAGCGGTCCAAGTCCCGGCTCCCCTGCATGAAGGGCGTTCCGCCCCTGCCCCGGAGCTGATCCGTGCTCATTTACATGATCCGTCACGGACAAACCGACTGGAACGCGCAGATCCGCCTCCAGGGCCAGAAGGATATTCCGCTCAACGACACGGGCAGGCGCCAGGCGAGCGGCAACGGCCGGGCGCTTCTCGCTCTGCTTGGCAAGGATGTGGAAAATTTCGATTTCGTGGCAAGCCCACTCCACCGGACCCGCGAAACGATGGAACTTGCGCGCGAGGCCATGGGGCTTTCCCGGTCAGGCTACAGGACCGACGAAAGACTGAAGGAAGTCTCCTTCGGCGACTGGGAAGGCTATACGCTGGCCGAACTGGAGCGCGAAATGCCCGAACGGGTGGCAGAGCGCGAACTCTCCAAATGGGATTTCATGCCGCCTGGTCCGGACGCCGAAAGCTACGAGATCCTCTCCTGGCGCGCCGGTGCCTGGCTGGCGAGCGTTTCCGCACCGACCATCTGCGTCAGCCATGGCGGCGTCATCCGCACGCTGTTCAAGCTGTTGGGCGCAATGGATGCCGAGGAAGCAGCACTTGGCGCCATTCCCCAGGACCGAATTTTGAAGATTGAGAACGGCGCGATCGGCTGGCTTTGAGGCCGGCCTTCGCCACGATGGCGAAGGCATGGGGTCGCGGAGAAGCTGCAGTCGTTACTGCATGATTTCCAGATCGTTGATGACACGCTTGCCATCGACCTCGGTGTAGAAAACCAGAACCTTGACGCCTTCTTTAAGGCCATCGAAGTTGAATTCTTCCGGTGCCTGATAGCTCTTGCCGTCATCCAGCGACAGGCTCAGCTTGTCCGTATCGACGCCGGTGATCACGGCCTCGACATCTGCACTTTCGGCGAACGCGGCAAGCGGCGAAAAGAAACCTGCTGCGGCCATCAACGTAGCAACGATGAAACGCATCTGTCTTGCCCTCTTCAGTAATTCATTCAATTTCATTGAGCCCATTGTTTGACCTCTGATTGTGGCAAAAATCGCCCGTTGCCGTGTCAATTAAAATTTTATCCGGTTTGCAGACCACATGGTTAACAGAATCCTGATCGACGTACACCACCCCACCGCCGAAGTGCGGATTTCATAACAGGATCAGCCTCTAAAGCCAATCTTAAGACTCCACCGCTACCGTTGCGCCGGGGAATATGGGGTGCATGAACCGTTGACTAAAAGCGCTACAATCCGTCATCGCGCCTTCGCTCTCGCAAGGTTGGCGAAACCGTCGCTTTTTCCCGCGTTCATCGCCGCCAGCGTCGTCTTCACCGGCGGCTATTTCTTCGAACAACAGAACCGTAAAAACTTTCAGAGCGAGTTGAAGAGCAGCGTCCAGAACGAGCTCAACCTGATCTCCACGCGCCTCCAGAGCGAGATCAACAACAACATCACGGCGCTGCGCGGATTCGCCAACAGCGTGGCCGTCGACTCCGACATGCCGCAGCCGCTGTTCGACCAGCTGGCAACCAAGCTGCTCATCCAGAACCCGCAGATGGTGCGGGTCAGCGCCGCCCCTGACGCCGTCATCCGCATGACGTTTCCGCTTGCCGGCAACGAGCGGATGATCGGCACCGACTTCAAGAAATTCCGCTCGTCGCGCATCGCCATCGACCGCGCCCAGTCGAAGGCGAAGCCGATCATCGCCGGCCCGGTCAGGTTGCCGAGCGGCCGTACTGGCTTCAACCTCTTTTCCCCGGTCTTTACCCGGATCAACGGCGCCGTGACCTTCTGGGGTTTCATGGAGGCGGTTATCGATGAGAAGGACATCTACAGCAGCGCGCGGCTGGTCGCCGGCGGGACACCGGGAGACAAGGTTCACGACGGCTACCGACCGGGCGATATTCAGCTCGCAATCCGCGACATCTCGGTCAAGAACAGTATCCAGGACGCCTTTTTCGGCGACACCGACATTTTCGAGAGATCGCCCGTCATCCGGCAGCTCGATCTGCCGGGCGGCACCTGGGAACTGGCCGCGATCCCGACGGACGGCTGGGCACAGGAGCCAGCCAACAGCACCTGGCTCGAAATCACCATTTTCACCGCCGCTGCAATCGTCATCATTCCGATCTTCCTGACCGGCGGACTGGTCAACGAGCGTCAGCGCAACATCGCCAAGCTGCGGTCGCGCGAACGTGAGCTTCTGACCCTGTCGCACCGGCTCAATCTGGCGCTTGAATCCTCCAAGATCGGCATCTGGGAAATCGACCTCGACACCCAGACGCGCTCATGGGACGAGCGGATGTATCACCTGCACGGCATACCAGCCGGCGATGGCGGACCAAGCTATGCCGATTGGCGGCGAACCGTCCATCATGACGACATCACCACAGCCTCGCTCACGCTGTTCAAAGCGCTCGACGAGGATCTGGAATACCGCTCGCAATATCGCGTCGTCATGGCTGACGGCAGTATTCGCCATGTACGCAATGTGGGCTCGACCCATGCCGGTGCAGATGGCAAAGCCAAGATCACCGGCATTAGCTGGGATGTCACCGACGATGTGATGATGACCGAGCAGCTGCGGAGCGCCAAGGCTATCGCGGACGAGAAGAATGCCGAACTTGCCGAGGCCAAGGACCGTATCGAGCACAATGCACTGCACGATCCGCTGACCGGGCTCGGCAACCGCCGCATGCTCGACAAGGAACTGGAAACGCTGTCGGTTGCGCGCAAGGACGGCCTGCAGAACATCGCCATCCTCCATATCGACCTCGACCGCTTCAAGCAGATCAACGATACGCTGGGCCATGCCGCGGGCGATGCCATGCTCGTACACGCGTCCGAAATCCTGCGATCCAACGTGCGGGCCGGCGACATGGTTGCGCGCATCGGCGGCGACGAGTTTGTCGTGCTGGTCGCCGATCCGCCGGGCAAGGCCTTTCTCTCCAGCCTTTCGGAACGCATCATCAAGGAAATGCGCCAGCCGGTCGATTACAACGGCTTCCCGTGCCGCTTCGGCGTCAGTATCGGTATCGCGGTTGCCGGCGATATGGCGATCGACGAACGCCAGCTTCTGGTCAACGCCGACATCGCACTCTACCGGGCCAAGGAAAACGGCCGCAACCGCTACGAATTCTTCACCGATGCGCTGCAGGCGGAGATCATTACCACCAAGCGTATCGCCGACGAAATTCTCGAGGGTATTGAAAAGCACCAGTTCGTCGCCTGGTACCAGCCGCAGTTCGACGCCGGCACGCTGCGCCTTTCCGGCGTCGAGGCACTGGTTCGCTGGAACCATCCGCGAGAGGGCGTGCTGACACCCGACAAGTTCCTCCATATTGCCGAGGAACTGAACGTCGTCGCGACGATCGACCGCATCGTGCTTGACCGGGCTCTGATCGATGCGATGCGCTGGGCTGCCATGGGCATCGATGTACCGAAAATCTCCGTCAACGTCTCGGCCAGGCGGTTGAGCGACGACACGCTTCTGGACTCGCTGCAGGGGCTTTCCTTCACACCCGGCCAGCTTTCCTTCGAACTGGTGGAATCGATCTTCCTCGATGAGAGCGACGACATCGTCACTGCCAATATCGAAGGCATCAAGAAGCTCGGCATCGATATCGAGATCGACGATTTCGGCACCGGCCATACCTCGATCGTCAGCCTTTTGAAGATCAAGCCGAAACGGTTGAAGATCGATCGCCAGCTCGTCGCCCCGATCCTCCAATCCCGCAACGAACAGGCGCTGATCCGCTCGATCATCGAGATCGGCCGCTCGCTCGGCATCGAAACGGTGGCCGAGGGCGTGGAGACGATGGCGCATGCGGAAATGCTGGGATTGCTCGGCTGCGATCTTCTGCAGGGCTATGCCTTCGCCAGGCCGCTGAGCTTCGAAAGGTTCGTCGCCTTCGCCAACAACGAGGCCCTGCAACTGGCGTCCTGATCAGTCCCTTCCGGACGAGACACACTGTTCACGCACCAATTGCCATATTTCGCCAGAAAGGTTTTCCCTTTCCGGCATTTTCGCACTAATAGTCACGGCCGAATGAAATGTCGCATGCCGGCGCCTCAAACGCCGTCAGCTCACGCATCGGTCGCTTGTCCATGTCGCACAATACCTTCGGTCATCTTTTCCGCGTCACCACCTGGGGCGAAAGCCATGGGCCAGCCCTTGGCTGCGTCGTCGACGGCTGCCCTCCCGGCATCCGCTTCACGCTTCCCGAACTGCAGGCCTGGCTCGATAAGCGCAAGCCCGGCCAGTCGCGCTTCGTCACCCAGCGCCGCGAGGACGACCTCGTCAAGGTGCTCTCCGGCGTCATGCTGGATGCCGACGGCGAGACGATGATCACCACCGGCACGCCGGTGTCGATGATGATCGAGAACACCGACCAGCGCTCGAAGGATTATTCCGAGATCGCCAAGAGCTACCGGCCGGGACACGCCGACTACACCTATGACGTCAAATACGGCATTCGCGACTATCGCGGTGGCGGGCGCTCGTCCGCTCGTGAGACGGCGGCGCGTGTCGCGGCCGGCGGCCTTGCCCGCAAGGTCGTGCCCGGGCTTCTGGTGCGCGGCGCTCTGGTCCAGATCGGCAAGCACAAGATCAATCGCGACAACTGGGACTGGAACGAAGTCGGCAACAACCCCTTCTTCGCCCCAGACCCGGCCATCGTTCCGGTCTGGGAAGAGTATCTCGATGGCATCCGCAAGGCCGGGTCCTCCGTCGGCGCCGTTGTTGAAGTGATCGCCGAGGGCGTTCCGGCCGGGATCGGCGCACCGATCTATGCCAAGCTCGACCAGGACATCGCCTCCAACCTGATGTCGATCAACGCCGTCAAGGGCGTCGAGATCGGTAATGGCTTCGGTGCTGCCGAGATCACCGGCGAGGAAAACGCCGACGAGATGCGCATGGGCAATGACGGCAACCCGATCTTCCTGTCGAACCATGCCGGCGGTATCCTGGGCGGCATTTCAACCGGCCAGCCGGTGATTGCCCGCTTCGCCATCAAGCCGACCTCCTCGATCCTCACCCAGCGCCAGTCGATCGATGCGGACGGCAACAATGTCGATGTCCGCACCAAGGGCCGCCACGATCCCTGCGTCGGCATCCGCGCCGTGCCGATCGGCGAGGCCATGCTTGCCTGCACCATTGCCGATCACTACCTGCGCGACCGCGGCCAGACCGGCCGGTTGAAATAACCATCCAAGGAAGAATCCCATGCCCTTTGACCAGAAGCGCGTTGCCGATGCCATCCGGGCCTTCGAGGCCGGCGAGATCGTTGTCGTCACCGATGACGACGGCCGCGAGAACGAGGGCGACCTGATCGTTGCCGCCGTCCATTGCACGCCGGAAAAGATGGCCTTCATCGTTCGCCACACCTCCGGCATCGTCTGCACGCCGATGCCGAAGGAAGAGGCCAAGCGCCTCAACCTCAACGCCATGGTGGCGGAAAACGATTCGGCGCATACGACGGCCTTTACCGTCACCGTCGATTTCAAGCACGGCACGACCACCGGCATTTCCGCCGAAGACCGCACATTGACGGTTCGCAACCTTGCCAATCCCAATGTGGGTGCTGCCGATTTCACCCGTCCGGGCCATATTTTCCCGCTCGTTGCCCGCGAGGGCGGCGTGCTCATGCGCTCCGGCCACACGGAAGCGGCCGTCGATCTCTGCCGCCTTGCCAGCCTGCCGCCGATCGGCGTCATCTGCGAACTGGTCAACGACGACGGCACGGTGACGCGCGGACCGCAGGTGACGGCCTTTGCCGAAAAGCATGGCTTGAAGCAGGTCTCCGTCGCCGATCTCATCGCCTATCGCCAGCGTAAGGAAACGCTGATCAATCTCGAGGCGACGTTCGACGTCGAAACCGCCTATGGCAAGGCCAAGGCGCACGCCTATTCCCTGCCCTGGGACCCCATGCAGCATCTGGCCGTCATCTTCGGCGACATCCGCGACGGGGTCGATATCCCGGTTCGCCTGCATCTGGAAAATGTCGCGGCCGACGTCTTCGGCAGGGACTGCCAGCTCGATCAGATCATGAAGCGCATGTCGGACCAAGGCCGCGGCGTCATCGTCTACCTGCGCGAAGGCTCGGTCGGCGTCGGCGTGTCCACGACGGCGCGTGCCGGCAAGCATGAGCGTGAAGATCACAGCGAGGCACAGGCGCGCGAAAGCGAATGGCTGGAAATCGGCCTTGGCGCCCAGATCCTGAAGGATCTCGGCATCACCTCGATCAAGCTGATTTCTTCACGCGAACGCCACTATGTCGGCCTTGAAGGTTTCGGCATCCAGATCGCCGCGACCGAGATTCTCTGACGCTCCAAGGCACCGGCCGGCAGACGACCGGTGCCTTTTCCATACGGCCGTTTCAGGCGTTTGAGCTTGGTTCAAAACGATGGACCGTGTGAACGGCTTCGTGTTAAAAACAAACATATATTCCGCTTTGCGAAAACAGCTTCTGTTGATTTTGATGATGGCTTCCTTGGCCGCATGACACCCCCAAAAGACATCGCATACCGTTTATTTTACGCGACGGCAGGCTGATCGGGACCCAAAACTCTCCCAATGAGATTGCCGTCAGGCTCCGGCTGAGGAGGCTCTGATACGGCCGTCATGACGCGTGCGCAGCAAATCGGCGTAATCATCGGTCTCGTGATCGTAGCGTTTCTGACGCTCCTACGAGCTAGTGACCCGCAACTGCTGCGCCAGGCCCGTGAAGTCGCATTCGACGAATATCAGCGGATTGCGCCGCGGGCGTTCGAAACCATGCCCGTGCGCGTGGTCGATATCGACGAAGCGTCGCTGAAGGAGTTCGGCCAGTGGCCGTGGCCCAGGGACCGGATGGCCGCCCTGGTGGACAGGCTTTCGGACATGGGCGCATCCTCGATAGCGTTTGATGTTCTTTTCTCGGAGCCAGACCGCCTTTCGCCCCGCGTGATCATGCGCGATGTCGCGGGAATTGAGCCGGCGCTGCTTAGCCGGCTGCCGGACAATGACGAGATTTTCGCCCGGTCGATTGCCGAAAGGCCGGTTGTCCTGGGCTTTGCATTGTCCAACGACGGAAACGACCTACCCGAGGTGAAGGCCGGCTTCGCCTTCACCGGCGAGCCTCCCTTTGGCGCGCCTCCCCAGTTCAAGGGGGCAACACCGTTGCAATCGCAGCTTGAAGCGAGCGCCGCCGGTATCGGGCATATCAGCCTCAACCCTTTCAATCCGTCAGCGGTCGTGCGCGCCATTCCGCTATTGCTCAGCGATGGCGAGCAGCTCTATCCCAATCTCGCGCTCGAAGCGCTGCGCGTCGCCCAGGGCGCTTCCACCTATGTGCTGGCCGGCGCCCCGGATGTGGCGGACACCATAACCCTGATCAAGGTCGGAGAGTTCGTGGTTCCGGTGACGGCCGCGGGAGAACTCTGGCTCTACGTCAGCCCCGACAGCGCCGACAGGTATATTTCGGCGAGAGAGGTGCTTGCCGCCGGCGGCGTTTCCGCCGAGACGAGCGCTGCCATCGAAGGCGCCATCGTGTTCGTCGGGACATCGGCGGCGGGTCTGCAGGATATTCGCACGACTGCCCTTGGACAGAACGTCCCCGGCGTTTCGCTTCAGGCACAGGCCGTCGAGCAGATCCTGTCCGGGCGTTTTCTCTCGCGCCCGGACTGGGCAAATGGCCTTGAAATCCTGTCCATCGCGATCGCCGGCAGCCTTCTGGTGTTTCTCACCACCTTCGTCAGTCCGGCCGTAGCACTTGCCTGCGGCCTGCTGGTCACCGCGCTTGCCCTTGTCGCCTCTTGGCTCGCCTTCATCTATTGGGGCCTGCTGGTTGATCCTTTCGCGCCGATCGTCTGCGCATCGGCGACGCATTTCTCTGCAACGGCCTTCCGTTTCCTGGTGATCGACCGGGAACGGAGAACCGTCCGGGCGGCCTTTGGCCACTACATCTCGCCCTCTCTGCTGTACCGGATCGAACATACGCAGGATGCCCTGCGTCTCGGCGGCGACGACCGGGAGGTGACGGTCATGTTCGTGGATGTACGGAACTTCACCGAGATCAGCGAGCGGCTGGCACCTACCGCCGTCGTCGGCTTTCTGAACACGTTTCTCGATGCGCTCAGCCGCCACATCATCGCCAACGAAGGCACGCTCGACAAGTTCATCGGCGATTCGATCATGGCCTTCTGGAACGCGCCCGTCGATGTCAGCAACCATGCGGGCAAGGCAGTGGCCACGGCATTGGCGATGCGCGAAACGCTCGCGCGCCTCAATGCCGAGGACGCGTTCGGCTTCGGCAGCGAGCGGACCGTCAGCATCGGCATCGGCATCCATACCGGAATTGCCTGCGTCGGAAACATGGGGGCCGAAGCACAGTTCAACTATTCGGCTGTCGGCGACACGGTCAATGTCGCGGCTCGAATCGAGAGTTCGTGCAAGGAAATCTGCTTCGACATTCTGGTATCCGAGAGCACGGCCAGCCTGGTGCCGACATATGCCCTGCTCGAAGCGGGCAGGATGGCCCTGAAGGGCAAGAGCACCCGAACACGGACCTTCGTCGTCGTCGGCGATGAACGCGTCGCCAACTCGGTCGAGTTCACCGAATTGAAGTGTATTCACGGGCAGCTCGTCGAGGTCCTCGGTTCCCGGTCGACAGGGACACGCGATATTCTGCATGCGGCAGAAGGCAAGGCGGCGGGACTGGCGGCCGACCTGCCGGAATTTTATCGGCACATCTCCCGAAGAGCCGATCACTTCGCCCGCGAGCCGGCAGCCAAGGGCGAAGTTTTACCCAAGTGACCGACGCGATTGCTCGCGTCCATGTCCCTCCCGACCATGCCCGCAGCCTTACGCCCGCAATGGAAGAAGCCGTTTGCTAATTGCGCTTTCCTTTGCCGTGGTCATCCCTGTCGTGCTTGCCGCGATCATGATGCGAGTCATCGTCACCGTGACCATGCTTGTCATGATGATTGTGCGATTTGTCATCGTCGTGGTGGTCGTGGTCCTTGTCCGGCCTGTCCCTGTCTGGTTTGTCCTTGTCCGGCCTGTCCTTGTCCGGTCTGTCCCTGTCAGGCTTGTCCTTGTCCGGTCTGTCCTTGTCCGGCCTGTCCCTGTCAGGCTTGTCCTTATCCGGCCTGTCCTTGTCAGGCTTGTCCTTGTCAGGCCTGTCCTTGTCCGGCCTGTCCCTGTCAGGCTTGTCCTTGTCCGGCCTGTCCTTGTCCGGTCCGTCCTTATCCGGCCTGTCCTTGTCCGGCCTGTCCTTATCCGGTCTGCCTTTGTCTGGTCTGTCCCGGTCCGGCTTGTACTTGTCCAGTCTGTCCTTGTCCGGCCTATCCTTGCTCGGTTTTTCCTTGTCTGGCTCTTCTTCCTCCGGCTTGTTCGGGGCGGAAAGAACCCTCCTGATTTCCCGAGGCAATTTGTCATTCGGCTTGAATTCGACCTTGGCAAGGCCGCAGCCGCCGCCGAAGCCGCCCCATCCCCCCGAAAGCGTCTGGCTGCCCGACAGGAATGGCAATGCTCCCTGGTCGCCAAGCGTATTGAAGATACCTGGCTCAACCCGGCGTGGGTCGGAGACGCCGCCATTTCGCCTTGCAACGACACTATCGCAGCGCTGTGTCAGATTCGCACAGCCACCTGCCCCGCAGAACTGAGCCGCGCCACCCAAAAGGACGATCGCGGTCGTGCCGTCTCCGCCGATATAGAAATCAAACACGGTTCCGCGGACACCAATCGTTCCTGCAGGCGTCAGAATTTCATAGGCCGCGTGCTTGGAACGTCCACTGACCCAGCGAAACGTACCCTTCATCGCCCTGATGGTGAGTTTTTTCATGGAACGGGAGTTGTCGAACACGAAATCGTCGAGAACCACCGATGAGCCCCACCCAACGGCGAGCTTGGTGCCGTCCTGGAAGACAAATTGGCCAAGTCCGGATTTGGACGTCCGAATCCGCTCGTCCCGGTGAACCGGGTCGTGGACCGCCAGCTCGCCACCCGCGCCGGAAACCAGCGTCTTGATCTCGACCGCCTGACCGACCTGTTCAGCGGTCATTGCCGGTATTGGATTGCAGAGCGAACAACTGACTGCGGCGATCGCCGCGTGACGGAGATGCAACATACCACCCCTCCCAATATAAGAATATTATCATATTAGAAGGACGGATGTCTTCTCATCCGTTTGTGACCTCAGGGGTACCGAAGGTGGGTGAGGCAGAACCTGGAGGTTGTATCGACGAAAGCCGTGAAGGGGCACGGCACTTCATTGGCGTTGCCACAGAACAGTGGTTTCTCGCCCGGCGGTAGCGGGGTCTCGCTACCCCGCTTCGCCGTCCCACCCATCCAGAAACACCACTCGCTCGACGCCGGCAAACCGGGCAACCCGCGCCAGTTCCGCCTCCAGCCGTTCCATCCGGCCGGAGGATGAGCGCACGCCCTTTTCCCACCAGAGCCGTTTGACATCGAGCGTGCCGGCCTTGCGGTCCGCCTTCATGTCGATGCGGCCGACGAGGCGGTCGCCCTCGAGCAGCGGGAAAACGTAGTAGCCATATTCGCGTTTCGGCTCGGGGACGAAAACCTCGATGCGGTAGTAGAAACCGAACAGGCGCTCCGTGCGGTTTCGGTTGCGGATCAGCGGATCGAAGGGGCTGAGCACGCGAATGCGCGCGGGCGGCTCGGCGAGGTCGCCAAGATTGTCGGGAAAGCCGGCGAAGGCGTAGGAAAGACGCGGCTTCTCACCGTCGGCCGGCTCGATCATAACCTCGGTCAGTTCGTCGCGATGGGCGGTGACCCAGGCTTTGGCTTCCTCCGGTGCGATCAGGTCGAAGAAGGCAGCGATTTCGCCATGGGTGGCAAAGCCGAGACGCGTCAGTGCCGCGCGGCACGCCCAGTCGAAGAAGGCCTCGTGGCTTACCTCCGGCTCGTAATGATGGCCCGGAATGACGCGTTCGGCGAGGTCGTAGATCTTCTGGAAATTCTGGCGACCGGCAATCGCGAGCTTGCCGGTATGCCAGTAATATTCGAGCGCAGTCTTGTTGGGATGCCAGTTCCACCAGCCGCCCGACTTGTGATCGGCCACCTTGAGGTCACGCGACATCGCCGCGCCGCCTTCGGCGATGCGCTGGAAGGTCTCTTCGAAGGTGCTGTCAAAACCTTCGCCATGCCATTTTTGCCAACGCTCCCTGAGTACGAGTTCGCGCCGGGCAAAACGATGCTTCCAGTAACGAAAGAACTCCGAAGGCAGGATCGAGGCGTCGTGCGTCCAGTGTTCGAACAGCGCGCCGTCCTTTTCCAGGAGCTCTGTCAGGTGCTCGCGCCGATAGGTCTGGTTGCGCGAGAACAGGATCTGGTGATGGGCACGCTCGACCGTCGAGATGCTGTCGACCTGAACGAAGCCGATGTCATGGATGAGATCGAGCAGGCCCTGCTTGCCGAGCGCCCGGTTGGGTGGCGCGGCCAGGCCCTGCTTGTTCAGGAAAATCCGCCGCGCATCGCGGTTTGAAACGAGAATCGCCATGCCGACACTCTAGGCAAATGTTCACACTTTGTTCAAGTCCAAACCGGACACCTCTTTTCAACGGTCGAGAATTCGTCCTATAGAGCCAGCACATCGAAAAGCGGGGGACGCGGATTGGACATACGCTTTTCCGGCGCATCAGTAAGGCATGGCGAACGCACGGTGCTCCAGCCCCTGACGCTGACGCTGACCGAGCGGCGCATCGGCGTGATCGGGTTGAACGGTTCCGGCAAGACCACCTTCGCACGGCTGATCAACGGGCTGGTCAAGCCAGCCACCGGCCACGTCACCGTCAACGGGCTCGATACCGTGCGCGACGAAAGCGCGGCACTGGCGGCCGCAGGCTTCATCTTCCAGAATCCGCAGCACCAGATCATTATGCCGATCGTGCACGAAGATATCGCGTTCGGGCTGAAGAACCGCGGACTGAAGGCAGGCGAGATCGAAACCCGGACGGCCGCCGTGCTCGAGCGGTTCGGCATCACGCATCTGGCGAAGAGAAGGGTCCACGAACTGTCCGGCGGCGAGACGCAACTGGTCGCCATCGCCAGCGTGCTGGTCACCGGCCCCGGCATCCTCATTCTCGACGAGCCGACCAACCAGCTGGATCTGAAAAACCGCCGATTGGTGGAAAACACCATTGCCGGGCTCGACGAGCACAGCATCGTCATCAGCCACGACCTGCCGCTGATCGAACATTTCGAGCGGGTGCTTCTCTTTCACGACGGCAGGCTTGTCGCCGACGGCCCGGCGCAAGAGGCAATCCGCATCTATCACGAGGTGGCAGGATGCTGAACGGGCTGAATGTCGAGGGCACGACACCGCTGCACCGGATGTCGGTGCGGATAAAGCTCGCCCTCCTGCTGGTCTGCGGGCTCGCGCTCTATGCCGTTTCTTCCCTCTTCATTCTCATCCCGGTCTTCGTCATCGCCGCCATCATCTATTTCACCACGGGGCTTGCGTTTCGCGAGGCCCTTTCCCGCCTGAAACCCATCCTTTTCACGATCCTGATCCTTCTGATCGCGACGGCCTATTTCACATCGCTTCGCGAGGCGGCTGAAAACTTCTTCCGGCTGATGGCGATCGTGCTGTTTGCCGGCGCGGTGACGGCGACGACGGCGACCAGCGCGTTCATCGACGAGATCACCCGGCTGCTGCAGCCGCTCGACCGACTGGGTCTCGTGCGGGCGGCCGATGTCGGGCTCGCCTTCGGGCTGGTGCTGCGCTTCGTGCCGGATATCTTCAACCACTATCAGGCGATCCGCGAGGCGCATCGGGCACGCGGCCTCAAGGTCAGGCCGTTGACGATCCTTGCGCCGTTGATCATCCTGACGCTGAAGGATGCCGACACCATCGCCATGGCGATCGACGCGCGCGGCTACAGGCGTCCGCGCGAAAAGCAACATTGAAAAGCCAGAGGATTTCCCGGCTTCAGCCTTCTTTCCAGCCCCGGCCGAATGCATGTATAAACGCCGGTAGACAAAGGACCTGCCATGACCACCAGAGACCTCGTTCTCATTGCCCTCTTCACCGCGATCATCGTGGTACTGGGCCTCATCCCGCCGATCACGCTCGGCTTTATTCCCGTGCCGATCACGGCCCAGTCGATGGGCGTCATGCTGGCGGGCTGCATCATCGGCGCCAGGCGCGGGGCGCTCGCCTACGTACTGCTGGTGCTGCTGGTCGCGATCGGACTTCCGGTTCTGGCCGGCGGTCGCGGCGGTCTTGCCATCATCCAGGGGGCGACCGGCGGTTTCATCCTCGGCTGGATCCCGGCCACCTTCGTCACCGGCCTGATCGCCGAGCGGCTGGTCAAGGACGGCCAGAGTGAGATCAAGCAGTTCGCCGGCTTCTTCATCGCCTCCGTCGTCGGCGGTATCGCCGTGCTCTATGCCATCGGCATGCCATGGGTGACCGCGGTTACCGGTACGCCGCTTGCAGCGGTCGCGACGGGTTCGCTCGCCTTCATTCCGGGCGATCTCGTCAAGGCCGTGATCGCCACGCTCGCGGCGCGCGCTGTTCTCGCCGGTTACCCGTTGCTGCACGCACGCGCCTGAGCGCCCGTGGCGGATAATATCGCAGCCCTCGTGGCAGAATACGGCAGGCCGGAGGATGTGATCCGGCTTGTCGACCGCCCCCGCCCCGCCCCCGAACCGGGAATAGTCGAGATCGCCGTCGAGCGCGCGGCGATCAACCCGTCGGACCTCATCCCGGTGACAGGCGCCTACAGCAATCGAACCGTCCTTCCTTTTGTCCCCGGATTCGAGGGCGTCGGAATTGTCAGCCGCATTGGCGCCGGTGTCACCGGCCTGAAACCCGGCGACCGCGTGCTTCCGCTCGGTGCAAGCGGTCTCTGGCAGGCCTATCTCCAGCGCCCCGCGGAATGGTGCTTTGCCGTTCCAGGCGACCTTTCAACCGAGCAAGCCGCGACGGCCTATGTCAATCCGATGACCACACTACGGCTGTCGGCAGCGGTGAAGGAGCATTTTGGCGGATTATCGGAACTGATCGGCTTGAGGATCGGTGTCACGGCGGCCGGGTCGGCAATCGGCCGGATGCTTTTGAAGACGCTTGCAGCCGAAGGCGCGCGGGTGACGGCACTTGTTCGCAGCGAAGGAACGGCCGGGAGCCTTGGGACGCTCGTCGATGCCGCTCCTATCGTGACAGGCCCGCAGGCTCTTGATGCGGACATTGTTTTCGACGCGGTAATCGATGCCGTCGGCGGCGATGTCGGGGGAGCACTGCTGCGGAACAACCTGTCCGGCGGCGGCCTCTTCCTGCAATACGGCGCGCTGAGCGGCATCCCGATTGCGCAGGACGCCATTTCAGCGCGGACGGACGTGCGCTTTTCATTCCTCTGGCTGCGGTCCTTCGTTCATTCCGCCGGTAGAGCGGCGCTCGGGATCGCGCTTGAACAATGTTTCGACGGCATTCGCCGCGGCACGCTGTCGAGCGCCATCGCTGCCACCTATCCCCTGTCTCGCCTGGATGAAGCCCTCTCCCATCATCTCGCGTCCGGCCGCGCCGGCAAGATCCTGATCGACCCGCGCTGTTGAAAACGCCGCAATTGCCCTACCTATGGCATGGACCTCGTCCCCCCAAAGCCATAGGTTCCCGCCATGACCACGATCCTGTTCGAAAACCCGATCTTTCTGGAGCACAAGGTTCCCGAAGGCCATCCGGAGCGGCCCGACCGGCTGAAGGCGCTCAACCTGGCGCTGGAGCACGAGCGGTTTTCACCCTTGTCGCGCCAACAGGCGCCGCAGGGCAACGAGGATCTGGTGCTGCTCGCCCATCCGGAAGAGCATCTGCGCACAATCATGTCGTTCATCCCCGAAGAGGGCATCAACTCCTTCGAGGCCGATACCCATGCAAGCCCCGCCAGCCTGCAGGCCGCTCTCACCGGTATCGGTGGCGCGGTCGCGGCGGTCGATGCCGTCTTCGCCGGCAAGGCCGACAATGCCTTCGTCGCGTCCCGCCCGCCCGGCCATCACGCCGAGCGAAACAAGGCGATGGGCTTCTGTTTCTTCAACAACATCGCAATTGCCGCCCGCCATGCGCAGCAAAGGCATGGCGCCGAGCGCGTCGCCATCGTCGACTGGGACGTGCATCACGGCAACGGCACGCAGGACATCTTCTGGGACGATCCGTCCGTGCTGTTCTGCTCGACGCACCAGATGCCGCTTTATCCCGGCAGTGGCGCCAAGACCGAGACGGGTGCCGGCAACATCGTCAACGCACCGCTTTCGCCCGACACAGGCAGCGACCATTTTCGTGAAGCCTTCAAGTCGCGCATCCTGACGGCGCTCGATGACTTCCGCCCGGATTTCATCCTGATCTCCGCCGGCTTCGACGCCCATTACCGCGACCCCCTGGCGCAGATCAACCTGGTTGCCGAGGATTTCGACTGGGCGACCGGACGGCTTCTCGACGTCGCCGGCAAGACCGCCAACAACCGCATCGTCAGCCTGCTCGAAGGCGGCTACGATCTTCAAGGGCTGGCTGAATCGGCCGGCACCCACATCTACCGCCTGATGAGAGGATGACCATGACCACCACCGCCCAGATCGACGTATCGACCCTCTCCTTCGAAAAGGCCGTGGAGGAACTCGAATCCATCGTCTCGGCGCTGGAACGCGGTGACGTGGCGCTCGACAAGTCGATCGAGATCTACGAGCGCGGCGAAGCGTTGAAAAAGCATTGCGAGGCGCTGCTCAACGCTGCCGAAAACCGTATTGAGAAGATCAGGCTGGACAGGGCGGGCAAGCCGCAGGGTGTCGAGCCGCTCGACGGGGAATGAGGCGCGCGGAAAAGTTGCATTTCGGCTTGACAGAAATTGCGTGTCGACCTTAGTTACTGTTGATTAAATTATATTTTTGACGGTCTTCGGTTCGCTTCAATGGATATCTGCCTCAGTGCCGGCCCATAAGAAAATCGCGCCGGCCTAGAGGGGCAATTGCATGGCCTATTTTTACAGCACCGGCGGCGTCGATAAGCTTATCGGTGGCAGCGAAGATGACGGGTTCGTCTTCTGGTCCGGCTATATGAGCAAAAAGGATACGGTCGATGGCGGAGGCGGCACCAATGCGCTGGTGCTCGTTAACGACATCTCTTACGGGTGGAGCGCAGGCCCTGACCTGTGGCCTGTGTTTTTCCACATCGCAGGGATTGCGCTGGTGTCAGAGAGATACAATGGATCGGCCGCCAACGGCTTTTATCTGGCCTTCAATGACAGTGTATTCAAGGCAAACGGAAGCTCGAATTTTATCATCGATGCATCCGGGCTTGCGCTGGATGAAGCAAACTTGTCGCTCGACGCCTCCTCCGTCAAAACGGTGGCGTTCGATGTTTTTGGCTCTACCGGAGCCAAGAGTCACGACTATTTGCGGACCGGCAGCAAAAATGACAGGTTTGTCTACGACGCCAACTCGCTAAAAGAAGATACGATCAACGGCGGTGCGGGAACGGACACGATCGTCCTCTCCGGGGCAGGCAACACCACCACAAAGGATGGTCAAAGCACGACCAATCCCAAGGGCTACACAAGTCTCTGGAACGTCACGAATATCGAAAAGGTCGTGGTTACGGATCTGTCAGCGGGGCAGACCCGCACGATCGATTTTGGTGAAAGGGGCCTTTACAAGGGCGGCACGATCACCATCACGACCGATGACAACTACGGTGAAGACAAGGCGGCAAATCCTGTTGACGGGCGATTGATAATCGATGGATCGGGCATTGAGTCAAACACCAGTGTCCTCGTCGTGCAAGGTGGAGATGCAGGGGATCGTATAACCGGCGGGGTGGCCAGCGATCGCCTGTCCGGCGGCGGTGGAAATGACGTCTTGATTGGCTGGAACGGGCATGACGCCCTTTCCGGCGGGGCGGGAAATGACCTGTTGCTCGGTGGACGCGGGCAGGACGTGCTGTCCGGCGGCGACGGAAACGACATATTGATCGACGGAAGTGGAGACGACACGCTGTCCGGCGGAGCGGGAGATGATCTTTTCCTGGCTCATAGCAGTATGTACAATGGCAGCCACGACATCTTTCGGGATCATGACGGACGCGGCACGGCCAACATGTCTGGCGGCGAAGGCAACGATACCTTTGAATTCGGGTCAACTTGGCCCATTAAGGCCGGCGATGTGATTTCAGGAGGGGCTGGAATCGACACGATCAAGCTTCAGCGAAGTATTCCGTACAGCCTGTTTGATTCCGCCACGATATCCGGGATCGAGGTGATCAAAATTATCTCTCAGGAGTTTACCCTCAAAATCAGTCAGCAATTCCTGAAGAAAAATCATGACGAAAACGGCCGGCTGCGCATCGAGACCAGTGCTGAACCTTGGGGCAATGCAAAAATTGATGTTTCAGACCTGACCGATGCACAGTACTCGGCGCATGTTGTTATCCGCGTCCAAGGATCGGAAACCCTGACGGGAGGTATGGGCGACGACATTTTCGACTATACGCTTATTGGCACAAAAAACCCGGGATATGGGCTGGGTAACTTCGATACCATTAAGGGTGGTGGTGGCCTCGATACGATCATTGTTGCGGAAGGGCGAGAAACCGTTCTGGGTAACCTGATCACCGGAGTGGAAAAACTGCAGGTCGCCAACAAATCCGCCGCTGGTGAAAAAACCAGTATCGTCATCCGCACAGTGGAAGCGATATCGATCGACGGCAGGAAACTTGATGCCAATGATACTTTAGTCGCCCAGGGGTATTTCAAGCATCCCAAAACAGGGAAGGTTTCTGAAGCCACGGCTTCTCTCACGATCATCGGTGGAAAGGGAGACGACATCCTGTCCGGCGGCAGCGCAAGTGACCGTCTCTACGGCGGTGACGGCGATGACGTCCTGACGGGCAACAAGGGCTTGGATCGATTGACCGGCGGCAGCGGTGCGGACCATTTCGTGTTCAAAAACGCCGATGAATCACTGGTGGCAGCCAAGGGGCGCGACGTCATCACCGACTTCCGGCACAGCGAAGGCGACAAGATCCAGTTCCTGCACGACACGACCCCGGCCTATTCCTTCATCGGGAACGGCGCTTTCCACGGCAAGGCGGGCGAGGTTCGCAGCTTCATCTCAGGCAGCAACACCTATGTGCAACTGGATGCCGACGGCGATTGTATCGCCGATCTTGGCATTGCCCTATCCGGCAAGATATCTCTGACATCAGCCGATTTCCTACTATAGTCTCCTGAACCAAGCTGCTGCAGGAGACCACCCCATGAGCTTCTTTCCCGGACCAGACCCCCTCGCCGGTGATGCGCCGGCGTGTGATGCGATCGAGCATCTGATCATTCCGCGCACCAGCGATATCGGCAATCTGCAGGTGCGCCGCGCTTTGCCGACGGTGAAGCGACGGCTCGTCGGGCCGTTCATCTTCTTCGACCGCATGGGACCGGCGCTCCTGAAGGCTGGGCAAGCGCTGGATGTGCGGCCGCACCCGCATATCGGCCTTTCCACCGTCACCTATCTCTTCGACGGCGAGATCAAGCATCGCGACAGTCTCGGCACCGAGATGGTCATCGAGCCGGGCGACCTCAACCTGATGACGGCCGGGCGCGGCATTGTGCATTCGGAGCGCTCGCCGGAAAACCTGCGTGGCAAGCCGCAGTCGATCTCCGGACTGCAGACCTGGCTGGCGCTGCCGGATCAGTACGAGGAAATCGACCCGATCTTCGCCCATACCGAAAAGCGCGAGCTGCCGTCCTTCGCCTATGACGGCATGGAAGGCCGCGTGGTCATCGGTCAGTTCGAGGGCATGAGGTCTCCCGTGTCGGTTTTCTCCGACACGATCTATGTCGACCTGAAGATCGAGCCGGGCAAGAGCGCCCCTTTCGGGGCGGATTGGGAGGAGCGGGCGCTCTATATCCTCGATGGCGAGGCGATCATCGCGGGCGATCATTTCGCTGACAACCAGCTGCTGGTTTTCCGGGCGGGCGATGCGATCACCGTTACTGCGGGGCCGGCGGGCTGTCATGTCATGCTGTTCGGCGGCGCGGCCCTCGGCTCGGCGCGGCATATCTGGTGGAACTTCGTTTCCTCCTCCAAGGAGAGGATCGAGCAGGCCAAGGAGGAGTGGCGTACCGGCCGGTTCGACATCGTGCCGGGGGACACCGAAGAGTTTATCCCTTTGCCGGAACGGTAATCTTCGTTAAACTCTTTGTTTGCGCCGCAAGAAAACCCACTTTTGCAATCCATGTCGATTCTGTTTAAAGACGCGGTTCTGCGGACACCCAACTGAAATCGCGGCTTCCCCGAGGCGCGAGAACGAAGGCCTTTCAGCGTGACACAATTGCCAGTCAACCCGATGCCGGCGACCCCCCTTCTCGATCGGGTGACTTTTCCCGACGATTTAAAGAAGATCGACGACAAGGATCTGCCGCAACTGGCAACCGAACTCAGGACCGAAATGGTCGACGCGGTGTCGCGCACCGGCGGTCATCTGGGCGCAGGTCTCGGCGTCGTCGAGTTGACGATTGCCATCCACAAGGTGTTCAACACGCCGCACGACCGGCTGATTTTTGATGTCGGCCACCAGTGTTATCCGCACAAGATCCTGACGGGCCGCCGTGATCGCATCCGGACGCTGCGCCAGGAAAACGGCCTGTCCGGCTTTACCCGCCGCGCCGAGAGCGAATACGATCCCTTCGGTGCGGCTCACTCCTCCACCTCGATCTCGGCTGGCCTCGGCATGGCGGTCGCGGCCGATCTTTCCGGCGAACCGCGCAACGTCATTGCCGTCATCGGCGACGGCGCCATGTCGGCGGGCATGGCCTATGAGGCGCTGAACAATGCCGGTGCGCTCGATGCCCGGCTGATCGTCATCCTCAACGACAACGACATGTCGATCGCCCGCCCGACTGGCGCGATGAGCGCCTATCTGGCGCGCCTTGCCTCCGGCCGCACCTATATGGGCTTTCGCGAACTCGGCAAGAAACTGACGGCCTATCTCGGCAAGTCGGTCGACCGTGCGATTACCCGCGCGGTCGAACACGCCCGCGGCTACGTCACCGGCGGCACGCTGTTCGAAGAGATGGGCTTTTATCATATCGGCCCGATCGACGGTCATTCCTTCGATCATCTTCTGCCGGTGCTGCGTAACGTGCGCGACAACTCCAGGGGGCCGGTGCTGATCCATGTGGTGACGCAGAAGGGCAAGGGCTATCCGCCGGCCGAAGCAGCCGCCGACAAGTATCATGGCGTCAACACCTTCGACGTCATCACCGGTGCCCAGGCGAAAGCCAAGCCGAATGCACCCGCCTATACAACCGTCTTTGCCGAGGCGCTGACGCAGGAAGCTGACTTCGACGACAAGATCGTTGCCATCACTGCCGCAATGCCCTCCGGGACGGGGCTCGACAAGTTCGCGCTCGCACATCCGTCGCGCACCTTCGACGTCGGCATTGCCGAGCAGCATGCCGTAACCTTCGCCGCAGGCCTTGCCTCGGAAGGCTACAAGCCGTTTGCAACGCTCTATTCGACTTTCCTGCAGCGCGCCTATGACCAGGTGGTCCACGACGTGGCAATCCAGGGATTGCCCGTGCGCTTTCCGATCGATCGCGCCGGCTTCGTCGGCGCCGACGGGCCGACGCATGCGGGTTCGTTCGACACCACCTATCTCGCCACCCTGCCCGGCTTCGTCGTCATGGCGGCGGCTGACGAGGCGGAACTGAAGCATATGGTGCGCACCGCGGCCGCCTACGACCAGGGGCCGATCTCGTTCCGCTATCCGCGCGGCGAAGGCATCGGCGTCGAGATGCCGGCACGCGGCCAGATCCTCGAGATAGGCAAGGGCCGGGTGATCAAGCAGGGCTCGAAGGTGGCGCTGCTTTCCTTCGGCACCCGCCTTGCCGACTGCCTGCTGGCGGCGGAAGACCTCGATGCGGCAGGACTTTCGACGACCGTCGTCGATGCCCGCTTCGCCAAGCCGCTCGATCACGACCTGATCCGCCAGCTGGCGCGCCATCATGAAGTGTTGATCACCGTTGAGGAAGGCGCTGTCGGCGGCTTCGGCAGCCATGTGCTGCAGTTCCTTGCGCATGAAGGCCTGCTCGACAACGGGCTCAAAATCCGGCCGCTGGTTCTTCCGGATATCTGGATGGAACAGGCCAAGCCCGAGGCGATGTATGCCAAGGCCGGCCTCGACCGCGCCGGCATCGTTTCGACGGTCTTCCGGGCACTCGGCCAGAAGGAAATCGGCGTCGGAGTTGCGGGTTAAGCGGCACGCATTTCGTCACCCGCTGCGATCATCACGTCAAGGCACCGGGGCTGGCCGCCTGACCAAATCGCATATTTTGCCGGAACCGCGCGCAATCGTTGCGCGCGGTTCCGGCACTTCTCACAACGCCAGCGGATGCCGCTCGCGGACACCGGTCAGATATTGGCGCCACCATCAATGGTGATGCTCGATCCGGTGATGAAACGGCTTTCGTCTCCCGCGAGAAACGTCACTAGGCCAGCGATGTCGGATGCCTTGCCGAAACGGGGGATGGCCATCAATGCGCGCTGCGCGTCGGCGTGCTCGCCATTGGCAGGGTTCATGTCGGTATCGGTGGATCCTGGTTGAACGATGTTGGCGGTGATTTCGCGCGGCCCGAGATCACGTGCCAGAGCCTTGGTCAGGCCAACCAGAGCGAACTTGCTGGTCGAGTAGATGCTAAGGCCGGGGAAAGGCACCTGCTCTCCGAGATTGCTGCCGATGAAGATGATGCGGCCACCGGATCCCATCAGTGCCGCTGCCGCCTTGGAGGCAACGAAACTGGCGCGGACGTGGATTGCCATGACGCGATCATATTCCTCAAGCGTGGCGGTATCGATCGGATCGACCGAGAAGACGCCGGCACTGTTGACGAGGATGTCGAGGCTGCCAAGCCCTGCGTGAGCCTTGTTCACCGCCGCCTCGACCGCGGCCGCGTCGAGATTGTCAGCCTTGATGGCAAGTGCCCTGCGGCCAAGCTTCTCGATGGCGCGGATAACTTCATCCGCCTTTTCCGGTGCGCTGGCATAGGTGATGGCGATATCGGCGCCGTCCTTGGCGAGCGCAAGCGCGATGGCGGCCCCGATGCCGCGGCTACCGCCGGTGATGAAAGCAACTTTGTTGTTCAGACGAGACACGTCAATTCCTTTTCTGTAATGATCGATACAAATAACCTCTCAGGATTGCCAGTGGCCGTCAACTGAATTATGTATTGATCATTACAGAAAGGAATTTCGATGACACAAAGGGGCCGACCCCGTGCCTTCGACTGTGACGCCGCGCTGCGGCATGCGATGAGGGTCTTCTGGGAAAAGGGCTATGAGGGTACGTCGATGACGGACCTGACGACGGCCATGCAGATCGGTGCGCCGAGCCTTTATGCCGCCTTCGGCAACAAGGCGGAGTTGTTCGCAGCGACGGTCAAGGCCTACAAGGTGGAGGTCGGCCTGGACATATGGGCGGCCTTGCCGAAGGCTGCTTCGGCACGGCAGGGCTTTGCCAATTTCTTGCGGGAGACCGCGATAGCCTACGCGCAAGATGACCAGCCACGGGGCTGCATGATTGCCCTTGGCGCCCTGAATGGCGATGCCGAAACCATTCCGGCCAGCGAGATGCTGCGCGACTGCCGGCTCGAAAATGCGCGCCTGCTGCACGAACGGCTGGAGCAAGGTGTACGCGAGGGTGAAATTCCGCCCACCGTCGACTGCCGGCAGATCGCCGATTTCTACGCGACCGTGCAGCACGGCATGTCGATTACCGCCCGCGACGGCGCAACTCTGGATGAGCTCCTGAAAACCGCCGATGCTGCAATGGCTGCCTGGGACGCGCTGACCTCACCCCGTTAATGTCGGGCGCGGCCGGGTTCCGCGCTCGACGTAGCCCCGGTATGGCCAAGGCCGATATCAACCACGAAATGGCCCACTCTGCTGTCAGCAACACTCGGCATCAGCAAAGGATGAGGCTTTATTTCATGCCGATCCGCCCAGACGTCTTGCCATACCGGCCTCGACGCGCCATGAGACCCCATGTCAAACGAACCTAAAACAACCGTCCGCCTCGACCAGCTGCTTTTGAACCTGGGGCTCGTCGCCAGCCGTTCGCGCGCTCGCGATGCGATCCAGCGCGGCACCGTCACCGTGAATGGCCGCGTGGTCGTCAAGCCGAGCTCCACGTTTCCCGAAGACGTGACGATCGCCATCGACGATCCGGTCCAGCCCTATGTTTCGCGCGCGGCGCTGAAGCTGAAGGCAGGGCTTGAGCATTTCAAGCTGTCGCCGGAAGGGCTGGACTGTCTCGACATCGGCGCCTCGACCGGCGGCTTTACCGAAATACTGCTGCACAACGGCGCAACACATGTCATTTCAGTGGATGTCGGCCACGGCCAGTTCCACCCGCGGCTGGAAGCAGATCCGCGTGTCACCAACATCGAGGGCCTGAACGCCCGGGTGCTCGACGAGGATCATCTCGACGGCCATGCCATTTCCTTCGTCGTCTCGGACGTCTCGTTCATCTCGCTGAAACTCGCGCTGCCGCCGGCGCTCGATCTTGCCGAGCCCGGCGCGCATTGCATCCTGCTCGTCAAGCCGCAATTCGAGGCCGGCCGCGAGGCGATCAGCAAGGCGGGGCTTCTCAAGGACCCCGAAAGCGCCCCCGCGGTCGCTGCCGAACTGGAGCGCTGGCTTGTCGAGGACATGGGCTGGACGAGCCTCGGCCTCATCCCCTCGCCCATTTCCGGCGGCGACGGCAACGAGGAGTATCTGCTGGCGGGGCATAAACCCCTGGACGAAGAAGCATGAGCACAGAGACGCTGACCATCGAGAAGATCGGCCAATCCGGCGATGGTATCACGCGCGGCCCCTTCGGCCCGGTCTATGTGCCCTTCACGCTGCCGGGTGAAACCGTGGCGCTGGCGGTCAACAAGGACAAGGGCACGGTGATGTCCATGTCGGACGTCTCGCCCGAGCGGGTTGCGCCGAAATGCCGGCACTTCGGGCCGGACGGCGAAAACGGTGCCTGCGGTGGCTGCAGCCTGCAGCACGCGAGCGACAGCCTCTACCAGAGCTTCAAACGGCAACTGGTCGTCGATGCGCTGAAGTCGAAGGCGCTGCAGGCCGAAGTGGCGCCGCTGGTGCTTGCCCATCCGGGTGAGCGTCGCCGCACGGTGTTTACCGCACGCCGCACCGAAAAGGAGCTGCTGCTCGGCTACAACCAGGCTGAAAGCCACCACATCGTCGCGATATCGGAATGTCCCATCGCAAGCCCCGGCATCGTGTCGCGGCTTGCAACCATCCGGACGGTCGCCAATGCGATGGCGGTCAATGCCGAGCCGTTCCGTGTCACCGTGCTTGAAACGTTGTCCGGCCTCGACCTTGCCTTCGACAGCATCAAGGCGATGGACGATCGCCAGCGGCGCATGGCGGTCGAAACCGTTCTTCGCCAGAAGGGCGTCGCGCGTCTCAGCCTGAACGGCGAAATTCTGGTCGAGCCGGTGAAGCCGGTGATTGATTTCGGCGGTGTTTCCGTCTCGCCGCCGCCCGGAAGTTTCACCCAGGCGACCAAGCCGGCCGAAGAAGCAATGGCGGAACTGGTGCTGGCCCATCTCGGCAAGGCCAAACGCGTCATCGACCTTTTTGCCGGTTCCGGCACCTTCTCGCTGCGTATTGCCCGCAAGGCCCGCGTGCATGCCGTCGAGAGTGAAGACAAGCCGCTGAAGGCGCTCGATTTCGCCGCCCGCAACACGCAAGGGCTGAAGCCGGTGACGGTGGAGAAACGCGACCTCTACCGCCGCCCGATGATGGCCTCGGAACTGAAGGCCTACGACGCCATCGTCTTTGACCCGCCGCGCGCCGGCGCCGAAGTCCAGACCAAGGAAATCGCCCGCTCCGGTGCGAAAAAAATCGTCGCCGTTTCGTGCAATCCGGTGACGCTGGTGCGCGACCTGCGCATTTTGGTCGATGCGGGCTACCGGATCACCTCGGTCACCCCGATCGACCAGTTCCTCTGGTCGTCGCATGTCGAGGTGGTGGCGACGCTCGAGAAGTGACGGGCCTGCTCCCGTCCACTTCATTGATACTTTCATGAAAAAGGCCCGGTTTTTACCGGGCCTTTTCGCTTGGTAGTCACGGCCTTGTCAGGCCGCGCGGCGGCTATAGGCCGGCTGCCTTGCGGCAGGGGCAGTCTCGCCGATGTTGAACTGCGCAAGCAGGTCGTTCAGCGCTGCAGCTTCCGAAGCAAGGCCGTGGCTTGCGGCCGTCTGTTCCTCCACCATGGCGGCGTTCTGCTGGGTGCCCTGATCCATCGTGTTGACGGCGGTGTTGATTTCCTGAAGGCCGGTCGACTGTTCCCGGGTGGCCGTCACGATGGCGCTGATATGGGTGTTGATCTCCTGGACTTCCGAGACGATCGCCTGCAGCGACTGGCCGGTTTCGCCGACGAGCGTCACACCGGCGCGAACCTGCTGGCCGGACGTGGTGATCAGCGCCTTGATCTCCTTGGCGGCATTGGCCGAGCGCTGGGCAAGCTCGCGCACTTCCTGGGCGACGACGGCAAAGCCCTTGCCCGCATCACCGGCGCGCGCGGCTTCGACACCAGCGTTCAGTGCCAAAAGGTTGGTCTGGAAGGCGATGTCGTCGATGACGCCGATGATGTTGCTGATCTCGCCCGAGGACTTCTCGATACCCTGCATGGCATTGACGGCATTGCGCACGACTTCGCCGGATTTTTCGGCGCCGGCGCGGGTGCGGGCAACCAGCTGACCGACTTCCTCGGCCCGGCGGGCACTGTCCTTGACCGTCGTGGTGATCTGCTCAAGCGCGGCGGCTGTCTCCTCGACGGAGGCGGCCTGCTGTTCCGTGCGGCGGGCAAGATCGTCTGCCGCATGGCGGATTTCGCTGGCGCCGGCGTCGATGGCACGGGCGTTGGTTCCGACCGCCTGCAGCGCGTGATGCAGCTTGGCGACGGAATTGTTGAAGTCGGCGCGCAGACGGTCGAGATGCGTCACGAAGGGAACGGAGATGCGATAGCCGAGATCGCCGTCTGCAAGACGGCCGAGACCGGTCGCCAGCGCTTCGACGGCCTCCTGGATATCGGCGGTTTCCTTTGCCTTCAGCGCTTCGCGCTCGCGGCGCTCCTGCTCCGACAGCGAACGGCCGGATTCGGCTTCGCCTTCGAGGCGCACCCGCTCGATTGCGTTGGTGCGGAAGACGGCGACGGCAGCGGCCATCGAACCGATCTGGTCGCGGCGTTCCTGGCCGGGGATTTCGGCCTTGAGGTCACCGGCGGCAAGCCGCTCCATGGCGCCGGTCATGTCCGTGACCGGGCGAATGACGAGGCGGCTGAGCAAGGTCGCAAGGAAGGCGATCATTACACCGACGGCCAGCAGCGTGGCAATGGTTGCCGCGATCCGGAACTGGCCGATGGCGGAATAGGCAACATCGGCATCGACGGCGAAACCAACATACCACTCGACGGAGGGCAAGCCGGCGACCGGTACAAAGCTGACGAGCATCGGCTTGCCGTCAAGCTCGGTCTGCATGATCGTTGACCCGATCGCCGGCGTGGAAACCGGGAAAGCGTCTGCGAGTGTCTTGGTGACGAGCTTGGCATCCGGATGAACAAGGATCTGGCCGGACTTGTTGGCGAGGAAGGCAAAGCCTTCGCCGCCGACATCGACGGACTTGATCATGTCGACGAGGGTCTTCAGCGAGAAATCGCTGCCGGCGATGCCGAACAGCTTGCCATCGCGCTTGACCGGAACAGCAGCGCTGATGATGAGGTCGCCGCTCGACGCATCGATATAGGGATCGGTGAGGACGCTGGCATCGGATTTGGCGGCCTGCTGATACCACGGGCGCTTGCGCGGATCGTAATCAGCCGGCAGTGGCAAATCCGGCCAGCTGGTGAATTTACCGGTCTCGTCGCCGACGTAGGTGCTCAGGAATTCCTTCTCCAGCACACTGTTCTTGAGCGCGCCGACGAGGCCCGCCTGGTCGCTCGCGCTTCCCGCCGCGTTTGCGGCCATGGCGGTCAGCGTGACGCGGCCGTTCAGCCAGTTGGCGACGCTCTGGGCAGCCTGCTTGCCGGAGGAGGAAATGTTCTCCTCGACGGCACGCGTCGTCACGTCATGCTGGAGTGTGTCGATATAGACGGAAAAGCCAGCGAAGGCGGCAACAACGACGAAGGACGCAGCGACGAGGATGCGCGTCATCAGGTTCGATCTTTTGGACAAGGCAGGCTTCCCTTTTGCGGCCGGCTTTGCGCCGGTCGGAGGCTCGATCTGATCCGCAAACGGGGTCGGCGACCCGCGCCGAGGAGCAGGGACCGTGTTCCAGAATGCGGAAATGGGGACATGCCACAAAGGGCGCAGACGGCTCGCCTCATGCGGGCCCGTCAGAACCGGACATGCCCGGGCCTGTGATAGCCCGAACCATATCGGCACGTACTTAAGGCAGCGTTAAAATTTGATGGTCGGAAAAGCGAGGCTTTTGAGGGCGTTCCGCCTATTCGGCAGCTTGCCTCAAGGCCGAAAACAGGGCCGGTTTCTTCAAGCCCCAGGCGGTCGCCAGATGCATGGACGAAGAGATGCCGGCATCGAGCATGTAGGGGCCGGGCGTATCCGCCTTCGTCCGCGATGCGGGCCTCGGCTTCAGCGGCGTTCCATGCCCCATGCCCTCGATCAGGTACAATTCGACGGCGACCTTTCCGGTCTTGTCCTTCCATGCACGGCGGACGTGACCGTCGACCTCGCTCTCCACGAAGGCGTGAGGGTCAAGCCCATGCACATCGAGCCACTGCCCGAGCAGCGCGTCGGCATTCGAAAGCGAGACCGTATGGTCGCGTGTTCCGTGCCAGATGGAAACCGAGGGGAAATCACGCTTCACCGGCGAAGCAGCACGCACGAGCTCACCCCATTCCTCACGCGAGCGCTCAGGCGCATTCTTCATCGCTGCAAGCGCCCGCTGTACGTCGCGGGCAGCGCCATAGGGCAGGCCGGCAATGATGCCGCCGCCGCGAAATATGTCGGGATAGGCAGCGAGCATCGCAGCCGTCATCGCGCCGCCCGCCGAAAGCCCGGTAACAAAGACACGCTTGCGGTCGATGCCATGGGCCGTTGCCATCTTGGCGACCATCTGGCGGATCGACATCACCTCGCCGCGGTCGCGCGCAACGTTGCTCGGGCGGAACCAGTTGAAACAGAGATTGGGGTTGTTGGAGCGCTTCTGCTCGGCATAGACGACGGCAAAGCCGCGTTCCCGCGCCAGCGTCGACCAGCCACTGCCCTGATCATAGGCTTCGGCCGTCTGATGACAGCCATGCAGGACGACGACGAGCGGCGACTTCTTCGGCAGATCGGCAGGGACGTAACGCAGCATGCGCAGATGCCCGGGATTGCTGCCGAAGGCCTTGACCTCTTCCAGCTTCCCGGCCGAGCGCGGCCTGACGGGTACCGGTGCCGTTGCCGGCATCGAAGACGCCGAAACAAGGGCCTTGCGCGTAACCTTGACAGCCTTGGCGAGGGTTCTTTCCCAACGCCGGTGCTGCCTGAGCATATCGGAGAGGGAAAGCTTGAAACGAGACCGCATGGACGAATCCTTGATTTGGCCGGCACGCCTCCAGTGCCGAAATTCCTCCACGCAACAGGTGCCAATATGGGTCGCAACCCGCCATCCGGCAAGGTGGGACGGCAAATATGAATCGCAAGGCCAGGCGGAATGCCCCTCTTCTGCCCAGCGCGGAGAAGAGCCGAGCGCAGTGAGGCGACGAGGGGGGCTTCAGCGCAACTGGAGTTGCCTTCGGCCCCCTCATCCGGCGCGTTGCGCCACCTTCTCCCCGCCGGGGAGAAGAGGGAGATTGCAGTTGCTGCAGTGCATCAGCGGCGCATGAAAGCCTCGAAGGCTGCGCGCGCCTCGGCACTTTTCAGCTGCGCCGCGAAGTGCTTCGCCTCTTCGTCAATGCGCGCCTGCACATCGGCGCGGTCGCCGCGGATCAGCTGACGGGCGATGCGCATCGCTTCCGGCGGTTTTTTGGCAAGATTTGCAGCCAGTGCCAGCACTTCCTCCTCGATCGCATCGGCACCGGCGATCTTCCAGATCAGGCCGGCCTCCAGCGCTTCCTCGGCTGTGAAGGCTTCACCCGCGGCCAGAAGCGCAAAGGCACGCTGATGACCGGCGATGCGCGGCACGATCAGGCTGGACGCAGCCTCCGGCACCAGCGCCAGGTCGACAAAGGGCGTCTTGAATGTCGAACGCGTGGAGGCAATCGTCAGGTCGCAATGCAAGTGGATGGTCGTGCCGATCCCGATCGCCAGGCCATCGACACCGGAAACGATGGGCTTTGCGGCGCCGGCCAGCGCGTGCAGGAAGTCGAGCACCTCCTGCCCCATGGTTCCGCCCATGGCAAAGGCCATGAAATCGGCCATGTCGTTGCCGGCCGAAAAGCAGCCCTCGGTTCCGAGGAAGGCCGTGGCGCGCACCGCGTCATCTGTGCCGGCGACATCAAGTGCATTGGCCATCTTGGCGTACATCGCCCGGGTGATGGCATTCTTCTTGGCCGGCCGGTTGAAGCGGATGACCTGAACGCCGGGGTAGGCTTCGGGCCGCTCGATCAGAACGTCGTCGGTCATTACAAAGTCTCCTTCAGGCCCAATCGTTCACGCCAGTTGTTCAAACGAGTGCGATGCGGGCAGCGGCAAGACTCGCCGCGCCGTTGATGATGCTGTTTTTGAGCGCCGCCGTTTCGGACAACAGGTTCTCGGCGGCGAAGCGGCAGAGCGCGATGCGGGCGTCACGACCGCCATCGCCGACCTCCGCCAGACCGCCCTTGGCAAGATAAACGCCGGTCAACGTCAGGCCGAACAGCCGTTGATAGGCAGTCGCACCGGCAAGCGCCTCGGTCGCCTTGCCTTCGGCCAGCCGGGCAAGCAGCCATTCCGTCGTCTCTTCGAGATCGGCGATCGCGTCACCGAGACGGCCGCCGGTTTCGCCGAAATCGGCGAGGTTGGATGCGCCGATCTCTTCCGCAACAGCCTTCAGCTCGGCGATAAAGCCGCGCACATGGCCGCCCTCCGACAACGGCAGCTTGCGGGTTACGAGGTCGATCGCCTGGATGCCGTTGGTGCCTTCGTAGATCGGGGCGATCCGGGCGTCGCGCAGATAGCGTGCAGCGCCGGTCTCTTCGATGAAGCCCATGCCGCCGTGGATCTGGATGCCCATCGAGGCGACATCGACGCCGACATCGGTGCCGAAGGACTTGGCGATCGGGGTGAGCAGGCTGGAACGCTCCTGCCAGTGGCGGGCATCCTCGCCTTCGGAAACATGCGCCCGATCGACGGCGCGGGCGCAGGCAAACGCGATGGCGCGCGCACCCTGCGTCAGCGCCTTCATGGTCAGCAGCGTGCGGGCGATATCGGGGTGTTCGATGATCGGGCTCATGCCCGTTCCCTTCCAGCCCGGCGCCTTGCCCTGGGTGCGCTCGCGGGCATAGCCAAGCGCGTGTTGGGTCGCGGCATCCGCCATCGCCACGCCCTGGATGCCGACAGCAAGACGCGCATTGTTCATCATCGTGAACATGCAGTTGAGGCCCTTGTTCTCCTCGCCGACGAGATAGCCGACAGCGCCCTTCTCATCGCCGAACCTGCCATCGCCATAGACCATCGTACAGGTCGGGGAGGCATGGATGCCGAGCTTGTGCTCGATCGAATGGCAGAAGAGATCGTTGCGGGCGCCGAGCGAACCGTCTTCATTGACGAGGAACTTCGGCACGAGGAACAAAGAGATGCCGCGCGTCCCTTCCGGCGCACCGGCAAGACGGGCAAGCACCAGATGGACGATGTTGTCGGTCAGGTCATGCTCGCCCCAGGTGATGAAGATCTTCTGGCCGAAAATGCGGTAGGTGCCGTCGTCGCGGCGTTCGGCGCGGGTTTTCAGCACACCAAGATCGGAGCCGGCATGCGGCTCTGTGAGGTTCATCGTTCCCGCCCATTCGCCGGAAATCATTTTGGAGAGGAACACCGATTTGAGGGCATCGGAGCCGTGTTTTTCCAATGCGTCGACAGCACCCATGGTCAGCATCGGCGCCAACGCAAAGGCCATCGAACCGGCGTTCCAGAACTCCATCGCCGCGACGTGCAGCATGTGCGGCAAAGCCTGGCCGCCGAACTCCTCCGGCGCCGTCAGGCTGTTCCAGCCGCCCGCTGCCCAGTTGCGGTAGAGATCGCTCCAGCCGTCCGGCGCGCTCACCTTGCCGTCGATCAGCCTCGAGCCCTGCCTATCGCCGATATCGGCAAGCGGGGCCACTTCCTCGGTGGCGAAACGGCCGGCTTCGCCGAGGATAGCATCGACGAGGTCCTCGTCGAGATCACCGAAAACGCCCGCGGCGAGGTCTTCTCCGAGACCTGCCACATGCTTGAGCGTGAACAGAATTTCGTCTACCGGTGCCTTGTACATAACGTCTCCTCCCGCAGTCACATGACAACATTGCCGTCAGGCAGTCCAGCCGCGGCTTGTTCGTTGGCCGAGAAATTATTGATTTTTACGTAAACGTCAATATTCGATTGTCAGCAGTGCACTGCAGCGGTGGACGGCCCGCAACAAAACTGTCATGAAACCTGAATAAAGCGAAGTCTGGCCTCCTCCCGGGATTACGCCGCATGAATCTGATCTCTTCCGAAATACCGGGGCTCGTTTGGGCCTACCGATTCCTGCCCGGTGAAAGCCGTTGCGTGCGGATCGCTGCCGATTCTTCCATCGATGCACTGATGGAAGGCGAAGGCTGGGTCTGGGTGCACCTGGCGCTCAGTGATGCTCGCACCCCCGCCCTGATCGAACGCATCACGACCCTGCCGCCAGACGCACTCTCGACACTGACCAGCCATGATACGCAGGCGGCCGTTACCGTCGCCGACGATATGGTCTATGGCACGCTGGTCGATTTCGAGCGCACCTTCGACGCCGTGACGAAAACCATCGGCTGGCTGCATTTCGCCGTCACCGAAAAAATCATCATCACCACGCGGCTGCATCCACTGCGCAGCATCGACCGGGTAAAAGCCGTCGTCGAAAAGAGCGCCCGCTGCAGCCGGCCGATCGACCTGTTCGAAATGATGGTCGTGGAGTTCCAGCGCACGCTGATCAGCCTGGTTCTGGAATTGACGGAAGACCTCAACGTCATCGAGGACGATGTCTACGGCGAGGCGGGCCACAACAACCAGCCGCGACTGGCGCCGCTGCGGCGGACCGCCGTGCGCCTGCACCGGCACCTGCGCACGTTGCTGGCATTGCTGCGGCGTGCCGGCACGTCGGAAGAAGACGAGGTGCCGCAAGGCTTCATCGACGTCGCCGAACGGCTTTCGGACCGGCTGGAATCCGTCGACCGCGACGTCTTTGCGCTACAGGAACGCGCCCGGCTGCTGCATGAAGAGATCGACAGCAAGCTCTCCTCGGAAACCAACCGGCACCTCTATATCCTGTCGCTGATGACGGCCTTCCTCTTGCCGCCGACGCTGGTCACCGGCTTTTTCGGCATGAACACCAGCGGCCTTCCCTTCGCCGATGGCCTTCACGGAACCCTGCTGGCAGGATTTTTGATCATGTTCTCCATGGGGGCGGCCTGGACGATCCTGAAGCGGATCGGAATTCTCTGACGGCCACAAAAATGGCCGGAGACGATGTCCCGGCCAAAGTTGTGCTGATCAAATCATCATATCAATATGGCGAATTGCACTGTCTGCGCGGGCCGTAGTTCGGCTGATAGGTATTGTCGTAGGCGCGGTAGCTGCGATAGCGGTTGTAGCACCATTCGACATGGCTGCCGCCGTAACGGACGGGCGGCTGTGCGATGGCACCGCCGATGATCACGCCGGTCGAAAAAGCAGCAAGCGGGAACCAGTAGCCGTTATATTCGCGGTAGCCCCGACGATAATAACTATAGCCGCGGTGACCGTTGTAATAGTTGTCCCCCCCGCGACGGTAATAGCCACGGCGGTATTCGCGATCACGGCTGCGATACTGGACCGCTTCGACATCGCTGACGCGTTCAGCCTTTACGGGTGCCGGAATCTGCGTGAAAGCCTGCGATGGAGTGAAAGACGTGGCGAGTAGCACGGCAGAGAGAGCCAGCGACGCCATTTTTAATCTGAAAACACCCATGGGTTTCTCCAATTGATTATTGTCTGACAAAATCGTCTTGTGATGACAACGGTCCGCGGCGCCTTTTTGTTCCGCGAACCACCATAGCTAAGCACGTCCACAGAGTTCGCGATAGGCGTGTCAAAGCCTAGAACTTGGTTGCATCCCCCCGCCGCAGGGATTTTTGCCGGTGACGGCAATATTCGGTATAAAGTCAGGTCCTAAGGGACCCTCGATACGAAAATCGCCGCCACTCTCGAAGCTTTAACCCTCGGTTAACCCTGTTTTAGCACCCTCTTGTGATGGAAAAGCGCCAAGGCACAGGATTGGGCAGGTTTTTCCGCCTCGCCATCATTCTCGGCGTCGCGCTGTTTTCGGCCGGCGTCCTGATCCCGGACAGTACGCTGGCGCGCGATCTGATGCCTTGGAAATCACCGGACCACGCGATCGTCATCGACGCCTACGAATTGAACATCATCGACTGGGACGCGATGCTGAAGGACAAGCGCATCGCCGGCTTCATCTCCAAGGCGTCCGACGGTCTGCCGGAGAGCTTTTCGTGCACCGGCGATCATGGCGGCGACACCGTCGCCCATTGCAAGACGATGTGGCGCAAATATGCCGTCAGCCGTGAACTCTACCAGACCCGCCGCCTCATCGCCCGTGCAAGCGGATTGCTGTGGGGCGCCTACCACCTCGCCCGCCCTGGAAACCCGATCGACCAGGCCAACCATTTCCTCGATTATGCCGAGCCCCGCGACGACGAGCTGATGGTGATCGATATCGAGGGGATCGACGCCGAAAAATATATGTCGCTGGAGGACGCCGGCATTTTCGCCGGCCATATCAAGACCCGCACCGGCCGCTACCCGATGCTCTACACCAACCATGCAACGGCCAAACACATCGCCGCCAATCGCGACCGCTTCCCGATTCTTTCGCGCCTGCCGCTCTGGTATGCCCGCTACAAGCCGGGAATCCGCAACGTCTTTCCGATGGGCAACTGGGACGGTTACTCCCTTTGGCAATTTTCGTCGGCCGCGAACTGCGGCAAACGCCGCTGCCCCTACCGGGTCGCAGGAACACTGACAGACATCGACGTCAATGTCGCGGCGATGAACGCCAAGGCTCTCAAGGCTGTCTGGGCGAAGGGCGAACTCCTGCCCGAAAAACCGCTGGAAAGACCGCTCCTGATTGCCGCCGGAAAAGGCAGCATTTCGGCGGGTGCCGGAATGGGTGTTGATCTGACATTGACCGGATCGATCCGCAGGGTTTCCAGCGCGCTCGCTCTGCGCTAGAAGCATCCTTGTGCTGAGCAACGTCGTTTCGCCGCGTTATGATGATTTTACCATGCCGGTGGAAATAGTGTCCGCGACGCAATCCTGTTCATCCCTTTAGCCTTACAACGGTTCAAGACGAAAGCCGAACTCCTGCACATGATGAGCAGATGCCCCAAAAGATCGTGATCAGCAGCAACCGCACGACACCGGTCTCAGTGCTCGAAACGGGCAGCGAATTGATCGTCAACAAGGGTGTGACCTTGTCGACGCCGTCAACGGCAATCGTTGCGACCGGCACGGCCACCGGCCGCGATTTCTATATCAATGGCGCGGTGACCTCGGCATCGGGTTATGTCGTCCGATTCGGCGCGACCAGCGTTGCCGACAGCCAGAGCCAGTTCGTCGTCAGCACCTCCGGCAAGGTATCCGGCGGCGACTACGGGCTGAAGATCGACAGCGGCGGCCTGGAACTGAGCAATGCCGGCACGATCGAGGCTCGGATGACGGCAGTCACGGCGGTTGGCAAGGAGACGCATCTCGTCAATTCCGGCCTGATCACGTCATCCGCAGGCATCGGCATCGCCGTTTCCGGTAGCGCAGCGAGCATCATCAATCACAGCACCGTGCATGCGGAAACAACCGGAGTACAGCTTTCCGGCACCGCGGCCGGCTTCACCAACAATGGCGAAGTGCGCTCCTACAGTTCGTCAGCGGTGGTTTCGAGTGGACACGCCGTGGTCCTTACCAATCACGGCACCCTGATTGCCAAGGGCATCGCACTCCTCTCCTCCGGCGCTGCCGCCATCGTCACCAATGACGGCAAGACAACCTCGACGGTGAGCTACGCGATAAAGGCAACCGGCGACACCGCAACCATCACCAACAGCGGCACCGTCGGAGCCACCAAGACCGCGATCGTGCTTACCGGCGACAACGGGATCATCACCAATGACGGGCTGATCAAGTCGTCGGCCTATGCCATCGCCGTGTCGGCAGACGATGCGATCATTACCAACAACAAGACCATTACGGCAGGCGGCGGCGTGAAATTGACGGGAGCGGACGGCACGCTTGCCAATCACGGCACAATCACCGGCACGGTTTCGGCAGCCGCAGCAGTCGATTTCGCCGGCGCGTCCAAGTCCAGCCTGCACAACACCGGGCTTATTTCCGCGAAGGCGCTGGCCTTTCTCGGCGGCGAGGGCGTGCAATCGGTGTTCAACAGCGGCACCATCACCGGCACGATCAAGCTCGGCGGCGGCAACGACTTTTTGACGGCACCGGCGGCAAGGTCAACGACACCGTGGAGGGTGGCGCAGGCAACGATGTCTATGTGATCACCGATGCCACGATCAAACTCTACGAAGCCTCCGGCGGCGGTATCGACCTCGTGAGATCTGCGGTGTCTTTCGCGCTCGGCAGCTATGTCGAGAACCTGACACTGAATGGCACAGGCAGCATCAATGCCGCCGGCAATTCGCTGGCCAACCAGATCCACGGCAACGGCGGCGCGAACAGGATAGACGGCAAGTCCGGAAACGACATCATCTGGGGTCATGCCGGCGCGGATATCTTGACCGGTGGTACCGGCGCGGACCAGTTCGTCTTCAATACCGGCGATGGCAAGGACACCATTACCGATTTCGCGGCCACCGGCTCAAGCCACGACGTGCTCGACCTTACAGGCCTTGCCGGCATTTCCGACTATAAGGATCTGGTACAGCATCACATGAAACAGGTAGGCGCCGACGTGCTGATCGACGGACTGAACGGCGACAGCATCCTTCTGAAGAACCTGAAGATGACGGCACTGGACGCAGGCGATTTCCTATTGTGAATATTTTCAGCGTGTTGCGAGCTGGCATGCGCGCCGAGAAGGGCGACAGAGCCTGCCGCCCTTTGAACCAACCGAATTGCCTCGGCTTGATGAACCGCTCTAAACCACAACGCCGGATTGGCCACCCGCTGTCCGGCTGGATGGCAAGGGTGTAGCGAGAACCGCGGGCATGCCAGCCTCCAAGCATGCGGCAACAAAGGCCTCGCGTGCGACGGCCACGGGGGTCATGCGGTTCAGCGCGCGCCGGCAGGAGGATACAGCGCGCTCATAACGCTCGCCTTTTTTCAGCAGCCATTCGCTTTCCAGGAAGTCCAGCGCCTCGTACACGCTGGTAAACGTCCGCTCCAGGCCGTTCTGCAGCCTGACCTTCAAGGGATGATTCCAGGGAATGTCGCGAATCGTCATTTTGATTTTTCCTCCGTTTTTTGACTACCTCTTCGCGGGTATGGAGAAAATATCGGCCTGTATTTCCGCCCTTCAAGAGGCAGCCTGTTCAAACTTTCTGAGGTCGCCGCAACCCATGCCGGATCACCTGCGGGCGCCTCGCGAAAGCGGCGGCTGAAGCGGCCCCCTGCCCGACAACACTCTTCGCCAGTAACAAGGCTGGTCAAAAAGTCTCAACCGTAGTGCAATATTCTCCTGCGTGTATGAGGCAAACCCGGCTTGCCATCGAAGATGATTTGAGACAGAATCCTGCCATACCTCTAAAGGCTTAGTCCTACGCCGTGATCGGAGAAAATTATGCGTGTCAAATCTCTCATGGCGGCTGCCGCAATCGCGCTTTTGACGCTGTCGGGATGCGCTAGCACCGGCGCCGGCAATACGACCTACAGCCAGTGGCAGGGCGCATATCCCCAGCCCGATTTCTCCGCCTCTTCCCCAGGTGGCGTTCGCATGTCCTATTAATCTGGCTGATCCACTGGCCTGGCTGTATTCCGTGACCCGCCGTAGGCTCTCACGGACGCCACCAGGCCACCGCTCTCAGGTTTCGACACGGCCATGCAGGCCGTGCCGGCCGCTGCACATCCATTCTCGAAGATGAAGCCGAGACAGTGCTGGCGGATCAGCCACCATTATAGGGTGCTCAGACAGAGAAAGCTTCGCGTAAGTTGCAAATCCTACCTTGGAGAAGGGATCGGTAGGAGGGCATGAGAATGCAAACCCGAGATATGACCTATGAACTTCTCAAGGCTTCGAAGATGAGCGCGGAACGCAGCAACAAAAAGATGCTTGTGTTCCTGATTGAGATGGCACTGCTGGAAGCAGAATTGTCCGTGTCAGCCAACCCGGATACCAAACGTCGCCATCCGGCGCATATTCCTCAAATACCGCGATCGGCAACAACGCGGATGCGGCCCGGTACGACGGCTGTGTGATACCCGTTGGTTTGGGTCGCCGCAGGTCTTTCGCCAAAGCCTCTATGGCCGCTATTTGAAAGCGGACGTCACGGCAAGGCGGGGGCACACAAAGATCCCCCCAGCGCCTGAATTGCTTGCCTCACGCCTCGATCTGCACATCCCCCAGCGGCCGCGAACAGCAGGCGAGGATGTAGCCTTCGGCGATCTCGTCGTCGAGGATGCCGCCATTGTGGTTCATCTCGACCTCGCCGGCCACCTTCATGACGCGGCAAGTGCCGCAAAGGCCGCCTTCGCAGGCAGCACCGATACGCACGCCGGCTGAGCGTGCCGTCTGCAGGATGGTCTGGCCCGGCTGGCATTTGGCTTCCTTGCCGGCCATGGTGAAGGTGACGGTGGAGACTGCTTCGGCATCCACCTCGCCTGCCCCGGCACGAATGGCGAGCTCCTCGGCGGCAGGCGCTGCAGCCGGCTGGAAACTTTCCTCGTGATAACGGTTCATGTCGAAGCCGACGCTTTCCAGCATCGACTTCACACCGCGCATGAACGGCTCCGGCCCGCAACAGAAGACCGTGCGCTCGCGGAAATCTGGTGCGAGCAAAGCGAGCTTCGAAGTTTCGATGCGGCCGCGCAGGCCGTGCCAGCCATGGCGCGGCGCATGGGTTTCAACGATGAAGCCGAGGTTGAAGTTCGGCATGTGGCGCGAGATGTTCTCCAGCTCATCGCGGAACAGCAGGTCATCCGGCTGGCGAGCGCAGGAGAGGAAGGTGACGTCCGTCTGCGGCGCGCAATCGGCCATCCAGCGGGTCATCGACATCATCGGCGTGATGCCGGAGCCCGCCGAGATGAACAGGTATTTTTCACCGGGATGACGGACGAAGGAGAAATCGCCGAGCGGGCCGAAGGCCTTCAGCTTCATGCCGGGCTTGAGGTTCTCGAACATCCAGCGCGTACCGATGCTCGAGGCCTGCGCCTTGACGGTCACGGCCACCGAGAATGGCCGCGACGGCGTCGAGGACAGTGTGTAGGTGCGCATCACCGGATCGTCCGGCGTCACCGGCAGTTCGAGCGTGACGAACTGGCCCGGCAGATAGCGGAACCAGCTGTCCTTGTCGGCCTTGAAGCCGAAGGTCATCACATCCGGGGCTTCGGTGGTGACAGAGATGCATTCCAGAAGCTGCTGCCGGTCGTTGAACGGCTGCAATTCGTCGAAGTGCCGGAAGGATGAAGCAATCGTCATGTCAGGCGACCCGAACCAGAGGGGTGGAGGCTCCGTGCAGGCGGTCCTGCATGAAGTTGACGTACCATTCGACGAACTGCATCACGCCGCCTTCATGTTCCGGCGAATAAGGGCCGGGCTGGTAGGCGGGCGAGCGGATACCGAAGGCATTTTCCTCGACGATCTGGCGGTCCTGGTCGTTGGTTTCCGTCCAGACATGCGTCAGTTCTTCGAGGTTGTAGTCGACGCCTTCGACCGCATCCTTGTGCACCAGCCACTTGGTCGTCACCTGGGTGAGTTCCGGGCCGAGCGGCAGGACGCGGAAGGTGATGGCGTGGTCGGTCAACACATGGTTCCAGGTCGACGGATAGTGGAACAGCAGCAGCGTGCCGATATGGCTCTGGCTGACATCGTCGGACAGCTGGCGCTTGACGGCGGGTTTTCCCGACATGGTGTAGCTTTCGGCATCCTGGATCAGCGGCATGCGGGCGACGCGGAACTGGCCGGTCGGCGACATCCTGAATTCGCTCGGCAGGCCCTGCGCCTCGCATTTTGCCCAGTGCTCGGCAATGATCGGATCGTCCTTGGCGCCCTGTACGCCGGTCGCGGTCGGCGCTTCCGGATAGGTGCGGCAGAGTTCCGGATGGTTGGCGGCGCAGTGGTAGCACTCGCGGTTGTTTTCCCAGACGAGCTTCCAGTTGCCCTTTTCGATGATGGTGCTTTCGAAGGCGACCTTCGTGTCCTTGAGGTTGTGCGGCGTCACATAGGACGAGACCATGTCGCGCATCGGCTGGAAGTCCATCGCCTCCTCGGCGAGGCAGATGAAGATATAGCCACCGATGGTTTCGCAATGGATGGGTTTGAGCCCATGCTGGTTCTTGTCGAAATCCTCACCCATCTGGCGGGCGAACAGGAGCTTGCCGTCGAGCTCGTAGGTCCACTGGTGGTAGGGACAGACAAGCTTTGCCGACGAGCCCTTCTGGCCGGCACAAACGCGCGAGCCGCGGTGGCGGCAGGAATTGTGAAGCGCGCGGACGGTGCCGGTGCGATCGCGGACGATGACGACCGGATAGTCGCCGACCTGGACGGTGAAATAGTTGCCGGCCTTCGGGATTTCGCAGTCATGGCCGATGAACAGCCAGTCCTTGTACCAGATCTGCTCCATATCGAGCTTGTAGAGATCGGGATCGGTATAGAAGGCCTGTTCCAGGCTGTGCCCGTCACGACGGGTCTTCAATTTGCGGAGGACTTCGCTGCGGAGATCCATGGTCGTTTCCTTGTGCTCGCCACTTTTCGTTTGCAGCAAGCAGGAAAGGAACCGCCGCCGCGCCGGGAGAGCGCGTGGATATACTGGTTCTCCTTCCGGCTGCCCGCCGCAACCCAGACATCAATTTCGCCACAAGGCTGGTTTCCGGGCTCTGGAGCTGTCCTTTCGGACCATCCCGGCGCCTTCCCGGATTTCTCCAGTGGTCTTTTGCCGAGGTTTCGCTCCACCACCGTTGCGGGGGCAGCGCCGGATTTCGACCGGCTTCCCAATTCTCCGCCCTCCCTATAAAGGCGGCACCTTGAGTGTCTTCATCTAATCCTGCAACCCGCCCGGACAGCCGCCAATTAGCGACATCGGATTCCAGAATGACGACACGCGTGAAGTAGTATCGCCAAGGTGGTGGAGTGGCTATTTTATAAGCAGAAACAACGGCCTTTCCTGATTTTTCGGCAGATGGCGTCTTTTCCGCCACAGGCCGTCGAATTCCGCGCCGGCGTCGTCTCTTTGCGACATCATGCGGCGCGATGCATCCGGCAAGCCGCAAGCCTCGCACCACCACGCCGCAGTAAAGGTTGGAAAGACTGCATTAACCATCGCAATGTAGCTTCTCCTTATAGGCGTTTCCGCCCCCGCGTGCTGGCACTCCGCAATTCTGGTGCAGGCCGATGTCAAACTTGAGATATTTCGACGCTGCTGCGGCCCGGACGCCGGCCCAGTTGCAGAAGACCGCCGTTCATACCGAATTCCTGCGCACGGGGCGCATCAATCGACCTCAGCAGCAATGGAGCGTCGACGAAAAACGCTACCTGACGCATCAGGAAGTCGCGGCCCGCACCGGCCGCAGGCTCGAGGCTGCGGGAACAGTGACGCATGAGCGGATCAACGGCTTTCACCGGTCCATCCGCTTTCCGAAACTGCTCTTCCACCGCACGCTATCGGGCCGGCCGCACCTTGGTTACTGCCACGTGACATCGGCGCGAACGAAGTTCGCCCAGTTCGATGACGTCCGCTGGTCCTTCTACATCGCCAACTTCTTCTCCGACATCGGCGACGACGAGCATTTCTTCGAGAAGATCAAGCTGGGCTATTCGCGGATGTATTTCGCCGTTGCGACGGAGATGGACGCGGAGGAAGGCAAGCTCTCGGTCAACCGCGCCGTCCATGAAAACGGCCTGTTGTTCCGCACGCACGATCCCAAAGAGGCGTTGAAGAACGTGCTGTTGCTCGGCGCCCGCAACCAGCAGCTTCGCCGGATCATCAACAGCCTCTGACAGCCGATTTCGGTGCTACGGACTACCGCTTGTAGATCAGCCAGTCCCGCCCTGCCGGCTGCTCGTCGTCGGCGCCATGAACGACGGTATGATCGCCGCCCTTGGCCTGTGCCCGGGCCAGCGCCTTTTCGGCGGTTCCAACGAGTTCAAAGGCATTGCCGGCGTTCTGCGACATGCAGACACCGACCGAAAGCGTGACGCTGCCGAGACTGCGGCCGGTTTTCGGGTGCTTGAAATGGACGCCGCGCAACGCCGACCGCAATAGCGCCATGAGGCGCACGACCTCCCGCTCTTCGCTTGCATTGATCAGAAAACCGAAGCGGACGCCGTCGAAACGCGCGGCCAGCTCGCTCGCAGGAAAGGCCTGCCGGGCGATGCCGCCGATATGCCGGGCGAGATGCTCGGCGATCGCGGCGGCCTGTTCGCCGGAAAGCCGCTGGCTGGTATCGGGCTCGGCAACGGCAACACCGCAGGAAAGCGGCAGGTCCGGATCGGCATAGACCTTGGCCAGCGCCTTGTTGAAGGCTCGGCGATTGGCAAGACCGGTCACGGCATCGGAGAATTTCGTCGCCTCGAAATCTGCAAGCTCCTTCTGGACGCCTGCGATGACACTGGATTGCGCAGTGACACTCTGCTCCAGTTCGGCAGCGTGCGACACCTGCAGTTCGGTTGCGCGCTTCAGGGCCTGGATGGAGTTCTTCAGGGCCGCCTGGCTTGCCTCATCCGAAACCACCAGCGCCTTCGACGCCTCGCCGATCAGGCGGCCGTAATCGTCGAGCGAGTTCTTTTCGCGCGACAGCAGGTTCATGAAATTGCTCATCTCGTCGCGCACGATCGTCGTCGATCGCGCCAGAACGCTCGCTTCATGGTGATGCGGCAGATATTTGCGACCGAGTTCGTCGAGCGCCGCCTGCGACTTGTATTTCCCAAGCGCAATGAAGTCCCTGACCAGCTCCGGATTGGCGCCGGCATAGGCCTCGTAGACCAGTTCGTAGTTTCTGGGGACGGCATCGATGCCCATCTGGTGCATGGCAGTGGCGATACGCAAGGCGAGGTCGTTGGGCATGGATTTCTTGTTGGCCATTTGCGCTCCGGCTGTGTGCAGGATGCGATGGCTAACATGGGACGGCTTTCAGCTCCGCTAATCGAAGCTGTCGCATTTTAAGAAATCCTGAAGCAGCCTGTATCGATCGGGCACAGCGGGCGCTGCCTGCCGAATGCGCTTGGCAATATCCGGCCAAGCCCTGTAAAGAGACCACAACACCCTGCCCTTTCGCACGGCTTATCGACTTCTGGACGCGGCATGACCCTCATCATCGACACAAGGATCGAACCGGAACGCGCACTGGCTGCGGCCTGCGACACGCTGGGCCAGGGTCTGCCGGTCGCGATCCCGACGGAGACGGTCTATGGCCTGGCTGCCGACGCGACCAATCCGGACGCCATCAGCCGCATCTATGAAATGAAGGGCCGCCCGCGGTTCAATCCGCTGATCTGCCACGTCGCCGATTTCGACATGGCGATGCGTTATGTCGAGTTCGACCCGATCTCGCAGCAGCTGGCGCGCGCCTTCTGGCCGGGACCGCTGACGTTGATCCTGCCGATGAAGCCGGACAGCGGCGTTCATCCGCTTGCCTCCGCCGGTCTCGATACGCTCGGCATCCGCATGCCCGAAGGCTTTTCCCGGTCGGTGATCAAACGCTTCGGCAAGCCGCTGGCGGCACCGAGCGCCAACACCTCCGGCAAGATCAGCCCGACCAGCGCCGAGCACGTGGCAGCGGATCTCGGCGGCAAGCTGGCGCTGATCCTTGACGCCGGCCCGGCCGAAATCGGGTTGGAATCGACAATTATCAAAGTGGAAGGCGATGAGATCCGCCTGCTTCGTCCCGGCGGGCTCGATGTCGCCGATATCGAGAGGCTGACCGGAAAGACGGTGCTGCGGCCGGAAACCGCGGGAGCCGCGATCGAGGCGCCGGGCATGCTCGCTTCCCACTATGCGCCGGGGGCAGCGGTAAGGCTGAACGCGACGGATGTGAAACCCGGTGAAGCGCTGATCCGGTTTGGCGGCGCGGCTTTGGCCGGGGAAGAAAAGGCTGCTCTGGTTCTTGATCTCAGCCTGTCTGCCAGCCTGCGGGAAGCGGCCGCCAATCTCTTCGCCTATATGAAAAAGGCCGACGCCTCCGGCGCCTCGACCATCGCCTTCGGGCCGATCCCGAACGAGGGACTGGGCGAAGCGATCATCGACCGCATCGAACGGGCAGCAGCGCCAAGGGGATAGAGCATGACCAACACCCTGCCAACCACCGAGCTCATTGCCCGCTTTGCCGCCATTGTCGGCGACCGCAACGCGCTCACGGCGACTTCGGACATCGCCCCATATCTCATCGAATCCCGTGGTCTCTACAAGGGCAACACGCCGCTGGTACTAAAGCCCGGAAGCGTTGAGGAGATCTCACAGATCCTCAAGCTCGCGAGCGAAACCGGTGCCGCGATCGTGCCGCAGGGCGGCAATACCGGGCATGTGGCAGGGCAGATTCCGCGCACGGGTGGTGCCGATATCGTGCTGTCGCTGGAGCGGCTGAACCGCATCCGCGATATCGATCCCGTCGGCAATGTCATCGTCGCCGACGCGGGCTGCATTCTTGCCGACATCCAGAAAGCAGCGGAAGCACACAACCGGCTGTTTCCGCTATCGCTCGGCTCGGAAGGGTCCTGCCGGATCGGCGGCAATCTTTCCACCAATGCCGGCGGCACCGCCGTGCTTGCCTATGGCAATATGCGGCAACTGTGCCTGGGCCTGGAAGTCGTTCTGCCGACCGGGGAGATCTGGGACGGGCTGCGGCGGCTGAAGAAGGACAATACCGGCTACGACCTCCGCGACCTGTTTATCGGCGCGGAAGGCACGCTCGGCGTCATCACCGGCGCGGTGCTGAAGCTTTTTCCGCAACCGCCCGGCCACCAGGTGGCTTTCGCGGGCCTGAAAAGCGTTGCCGATGCACTCATCCTTTTCGACAAGGCGTCGAGCCTGTGCGGTCCTGCCCTGACCGGCTTTGAACTGATGCCGCGGCTCGGCGTCGAGTTTACCGCGAAACACATTCCCGGCGTTCGCGACCCGATGGACACCGTCCATGCCTGGTACGCACTGATCGACATATCCACCTCCGATTCCGCCGAAACTGCCGATCGGATGATGAGCGAACTCCTGGAGACGGCGATTTCAAGCGGCCTTGTCGAAAATGCCGTCATCGCCGCCAACGAGGCGCAGCGCAAAGGCCTCTGGCACATGCGCGAAAGCATGTCGCCGGCGCAGAAGCCGGAAGGCGGGTCGATCAAGCATGATGTTTCTGTGCCGGTTTCCAGCATTCCGGCCTTCATGGCGGAGGCGGACACGGCGGTGATGAAAGCCATCCCCGGTGCGCGCATCTGCTCCTTCGGCCATATGGGCGACGGCAATATCCATTACAACATCTCCCAGCCGGTCGGTGCCGACAAGGACCAGTTCATCGGCCGCTGGCGCGAGATGAACGCGATCGTTCACGGCATCGTCTTGAAATATAACGGCTCGATTTCGGCCGAGCATGGCATCGGCCAATTGAAGCGCGACGAGCTGGCCGAGGTACGCTCCCCTATCGAGATCGACCTGATGCAGCGCATCAAGCACGCCTTCGACCCTGCCGGGATCATGAACCCCGACAAGGTTTTGAAAGCCTAGTAAGGATCAGGCGCCGCCGGTACGAAGTTGGGTCAGGCTCAGAAGCGTATCGGCGCTGATGCCGTTACGCCCGCTGCCGGACAGGATGAGTTCGGCGCCGGTCACGTCGACATTGTTCTCGACATCGTAGAGAGCGGTGAAGCGGATCAGCAGCTTTTCCAGTTTTTCCGGATCGTGCAGGTCCTCGATGTCGAGAACCCGGTTGATATAGTCGTACTGGATATCGACATCGGCACTCGACATTGCCTCCGGGATGCTGAATGTCGTCTGGATGACCTGCAGCAAAGCGCTGTCGGCCAGAAAATCGTAGGCGGTACTGATGCCCTCCGCCTGCCGCCGGAAATAGAGCGCAAGCCGAACGCCGGCATTCTCCTCGCCCTTCTGCTCCTCGAGCGTCTGGTTGAAGTAGAGATCCTCGGTCTCCAGCACCCCGCGCTTGGTCTGTATGCCCGGCGTCGGCTTTGCCAGATTGCCGTCGCTGTCGAAATTGTAGGAGGCGACGATATCCTTGTAGATCGTCGTGCCCGGCTCGGTATTGATGAAGCTCTTCGGATCGCTGAAATCGGATTCGAACATCTGGCGCAGATAATCCGTCGTGACCTCCTCCGGATCGAGCCCGGCGGCCACGAGGATGAAGTCGACGAGGCGACGGTTGGACAACAGGTCATCAAGCGTTTCGATCTTCTCGATCTCGGCGCTGTAGTACTTCGATTCCTCGGTCGCCTTGGTCTTGTCGTCCTCCGTGCCGAAACGGCTCTTTTCGACGACATAGGATTTGGCGGTATTGAGGATTTCCGATTCCGACTGCGCCAGCATCGGCACGCCAAGCGTCCCGTCTGCATTGAAGTTGAACGCCTTTGCCAGTTCGACGTAACGCTCGTCCTTCAGCGTGTAGACATAGCTGTTGGGGTCGGTAAGGTCGCTGGTCAGGACCTTCTTCAGCTTGCGCGCCGTATCGCCTTCGTCCTCCAGACCAACGGCGGTCAATGCCAGCCTCATGATCTTGGTATCGGAAAGCAGGTCGTCCACATCCGCGACGACGCCGATCAGCGTCTTGTAGGAAGCAATCAGGCTTTCATCGGCCGCCTCGTCGGCATCGTTGTAGCGCGCGAGCCAGTAGTCGGAAGTCGTTGCCATCTGCGCCGCCGTCTGCGCCGTATCGCCGGATGCCAGCGTTCCATCCGTCTGGAAATTGAACGCGGCCGCCAGTTCCTTGTAGATGGCGTTGTATTCCGTACCGCCCTGCGTATTGGCATAACTGTTTGGATCGGACAGGTCGCTGGTGAGGATATTCTCCATCGTCGACGTCAGGAAGCTCGCCGGCAGTCCGTAGGATATCCGGATATAAGCAAACAGCCGGCTGTTGCTCGTGATGTCGTCGACCTTGGTGACGCTGGCGATCGTCGATTCATAAAAGAGTTTGTTGAGTTGCGCGGCTGACGAGGAGAGCCGCGGCTGCATGAACACATAGGCTTCGTTGACCGATGCCTTCTGCGTATCCGACATCGGCAGGTCACCGGCGGCCAGCGTTCCATCGTCCTGGAAATTGAAGGCGGCGGCAAGCGGCTTGTAGTCCGGCGCATTGTCGATCACCGCCTGATACTGCGCGATCAGCTTGCTGGCGGTGCTGTTGCTGTCGGCAAGTTCCTCGGGCGTTGCGGTGCTTTTGACGGCGTCGATCTTGTCCTGGTAGCCCTGCTTGTAGCTCGCTGCCGCTGTATTCACATAGCTGTTGGGGTCGCTGACGTCGCTTGTAACGACACCCTTGAAATGCGCGTAGGACACATAGTCCGGATCGAAGCCGAACGCAGTCAGCACGTAGTTCTTAAGCTTCTCGTTCTGCCAAAGCTGATCGACGGTCGTTACCGTGTCGAGCACTGCGTTAAAATAAACCGAGTCGGCGCGGACTGCGTCATCCTGATTAGCAATGCTCTGGTTGTAGAGGCCGATAAGCGCATCTTCCTGTGCATCACTTTGGGCCACCTCGGTGGACTGGGAGAAACTGAAGGCCATCGCAAAATTGCGATAGCGCTCGTCCGTCAGCAAATTGGCGTAGCTGTTCTCGTCGCTGAGGTCGCTTTCCATGACCTTACGCATGAAGGCCTTGGCATAAGTCATATCTTCCAGGCCGTGCGCCTTCATGGCATAGGCATAGAGACGGTAATCGTCGAGGAACTCGTCGATCGAGGTGACGTTGCCGATATTTTCTTTGTAATACGCGGTTTCGCGGGCGACCTGCACCTGTTCGGCTGTCCGCCGAATGCTCGTCTTCATGTCGCGGGTGATGAGGTTGTAGTCGATGTAAGTGGAAACCATTGCCGCTTTGCCGATCGCCTGAAGTGCCTGACGGAACGCTGTCCGGACGGACGCAATGCCGCGCAATGCGGCCATAACCCGAGGCACCATCGCCTTTCAGCCTTGCGCGTGGCTTTTCCTTGAACCGGCGGCTGGCTGTCGGAGGACCTGAAAAATGCTGCCGGTTTTATTCAGATTTAAGAAACCCTGTCAGGTTGGCCTTTGCTAACCATCAGGAAATGCAAAGTTTTTTAACTGCAATTTTTAAGCGGTCTCAAACGGGACCCGCCTATGCTCCAGCCATAGAGGACGAAAAGTCCCGACGAGAAGACCGGGAACCGGCTCTCAAGGAAAACAAGGGCGATTGAAATGCTGAAAACACTTTCCCAACCGGCTTGGGTTGAAACCACGCTGCGACTGGATCCGAAACGTTTCCCCCAGCAGGCAAGCTACAGCCTGCACGGCCAGTCGAGCAATGTCACCATAAGTCTGGATGAGCGTGGAGCGGTGTTGCGCAAGGTTCTGCCATCCAGTGGTCTGCCGTTGTCGATCGCACTGCCGGCACGCGCCTTCAAGGGCGTCGCGGCCCGTGCCATCGATCATGGAGACGGGGAAGTGACCGTGACGCTCGAACTTCATCACGACGACCCGGAACTCTGCATTCCGCTTCTCGTTGCGCACGATCTCTCCGATATCGCCGCCGACTGGCGCGCATGGTCTGAAGCCTATCGCATCCCGATGCTGATGGTCGAGGCCGACGGCGTTGCCCGGCCGCTCGAAGAGCATCTCGGCGAAGTACGCACCCGCGATATCAAGCCGCGTCGCCGCCATTCGCTTTTCAACGAACGCCGCCCGCGCTTCCTGATGCGCCGCTCGACCCGCAGCCTTGGCGTCAACATGAAGATCGACGGCCGGGAAATCATCGCCCGAAACTGATTTTCGACATAATTTCCGAGTGCTCCTCCAGTGCGAAGAACCGGCTGTCCCTGCAGCCGATTTTTTGTTTTTGTTTTCAGCCGGTTATCAACGGCTGTGGAAACTCTCGAAATGCCTTCTTGACGCCATATGCGGCTTGCACATTGCCGGGCACGAGAAGGAGACATCCCATGCGCAAATTCATCCTCACGGTCATCGCCGCCTTTTCGGCCCGCATGAACCGGAAGAAGAACAGCCGCGACACGGAATTGAGCTGGGCTTGAGCGTGGAAATGCTGCCGCCTTGGCAGGATCGTCGCGCGGCCCCTTAAAAATTTGCTGCGGTGGACCCTTGCCCTCCGGCCATCCGGAGGGCTTTTTTTATATCAGCCGCACCAAAAGGGCTATGCAAAGTCCGGCAAACACAATCAGACCGACGACGTTGTTGAATTTGAACAGAGCAAGGCACTGCGTCGCGTCGTGGATGTCGAGCACGAGGATCTGGTAAAACAGCATGACGGCCGCGACGAGCAGGCCGACATAGGCGAGGAACCCCGCCCCGGCGATGGCGAACGAGACGAACAACAACAGCACCGTCAGGCCATAGAGGCCGAACAGCCAGGGACGCGGGTGCTCGCCGAACCGCCGCGCCGTCGAACGGACGCCGATCAGTTCGTCGTCCTCCCTGTCCTGATAGGCATAGATCGTGTCGTAGCCGATCGTCCAGGCGATCGCGCCGAGATAGAGGATGATTGCCGCCATCCCCACCGCGCCGAATTCCGCCGACCAGCCCATCACCGCGCCCCAGGAGAAAGCCAGGCCGAGGAAGAATTGCGGCCAGTCGGTAAAACGCTTGGCGAAGGGATAGATGGCGACGAAAACCAGCGAGAAGACCCCGAGAAAGATCGAAAGGCTGTTGAACTGCAGAAGCACGATCAGACCGGCGAGCGCCTGCAGCACCATGAAGATCTTCGCCTGCAACCGCGTCACGCGCCCGGATGGCAGCGGCCGCGAGCGCGTGCGCGCCACTTCCATGTCGATGTCATGGTCGACGATGTCATTGTAGGTGCAGCCGGCACCGCGCATCGCCACCGCGCCGATAAAGAACAGGATGAGATGAAAGACGAAACGACCGGGCGAAAACGTGCCGAGCGAGGCCGCCGCGTTGGCGGCCAGCGCCGCCGACCAGAAACACGGCCACATCAGCAGCTGCCAGCCGATCGGCCGGTCCCAACGGGCAAGCTGCGCATAAGGCCAGAGCGGCCTTGGCAGGACGCGATAGACCCAATTGTTCGACGGCGCATCGTGGACGCGCCCGGAATCGGCTGGACTGGTGCTCATGATGTTTGTTTGCAGCGCAAGCCGGCCGCGGTCAAGCAGTCTGCAGCGAAAGGCAGGGCCGTTCGACACGCTACAGGCCACCGGTATCGGCGAAGCCACTAGGCTCCCGATGGGCGCGGGCCGATGATTGCAACGAGCCGCTTTTATATGCTACCGCTCGGCGCCGGGGTTCCCACAGAGTTTTCCTTCCGATTTCCTGCCTCTTGCACAGGTTTACAGGTATGCGCTTCTCGCTGCGGGTAAGCCCGCCGAAGATTATCGAGACCCGTGGCAAAGGCGTTTTCGAGCCGGCCCGGCCGGAACCGTTCACCGGCCCTCCGCGTGACTATATGAGGATGTTTCTGCTCGCGCGGAAAGACTATCTCAGCGTTTTCCGCAAGGGCGACTACCGCAGCCATGTTTCCCAGATGCGCGGGCTCGGCCGGCAACTCATCCTCGTCAACGTGCCCGAGCACGTCAAATACGTCCTTGCCACGCGCCACGATAACTTCGAGCGCAAAAGCCCGGCGATGCGCCGCGCGCTGGAATATCTTCTCGGTGACGGGCTCTTCATCTCCGACGGCGAGACGTGGAAGCAGCGTCGCCCACTCGTCAGCGACATCGTCCACAAAAATCGCCTGCCGCAGTTCGCCGGGCATATGGAAGAAGTGGCGCTCGAGCTTGTGCGTCGCTGGCAGGAGTTGCCACCGGAGACCGTCGTCGATGCCCTCGCGGAAATGGGCGGTCTCACCGCGGAGATCATTGCGCGCGCCGTATTTGGCGACGACATCAGTCCCGGCGACGCCAGCGAAGTGGTCGCGGGCTTCACGAGCTTCCAGAGCCTCGTCGACAATATAAACCTCGCCTATGTCGCGGGTTTCGACAACGGCATTCCACTCTTGAAGACACCGCGCCTCAGACGGGCCATTTCAAGGGTTCGCGGGGTGATCGACCGGGTGACAGTCAACCATCTCGAGGGACGCAACCAGGACGGCTCGATGCTGGACCTGCTCGTTCGCCGCCAGCAGAAGAACCCCGAGCTGGGTCTCGATCGCAACGCGCTGCGCAACGAGGCCGCGACCATCTTCATGGCCGGACAGGAGACGACGGCCGCGACCCTGACATGGATCTGGTATCTGCTTGCCAACGCCCCCTGGGCCGAAGCCGCAGTGCATGCCGAAATCGAACGCGTCTGCGGCAGCGGGCCGCCGACCCTCAATGACGTGCCGAAGCTCGACTACTGCCGCGCCGTGGTCGAGGAGACGTTGCGGCTTTACCCGCCGGTGCCTCTGCTTGGCCGCCAGGCGCGGGAAGCCGACCGCATCGCCGGTATCGACGTGCTGCCGTCCGCCCTGGTTACTGTTTCGCCGTGGCTGCTCCACCGCAACCCCGACCTGTGGAAACGACCACATCATTTCATGCCCGAGCGTTTCCTCGGCGGCGCGCGTCCCGTGCCCTATTCCTACATACCCTTCGCCATCGGGCCGCGCATCTGCGCCGGCTTGCAGTTCGGCATGACCGAAACGATCCTGTGCCTTGCAATTCTCGCGCAGCGCTTCAAGGTACGGCTTGCGCCCGGCACTACGGTTCGGCCGGCCTCCCGGTTGACACTCCGGCCGCAACATGGACTGCCCGTGACGATCCATCCGCGATGAGCCGGCACATGCGAACGAAGCCCAGCGACCCGACGCTTGCGACCCGCAAGGCCTTTGTATGGCAGGAGGAAACGCCGCCGCGCCTCGCTGATCTCATAGCCGGTGGTGAGGCACGCAGCCGATTCCTGCGCTATTGGGTCCGTGACCAGTTCTACGATCTACCGAAGATGCTGAGCTACCACATGCTCAAACTGCTCCCGAGCGGCATCGTCTCGGAACTCGGGGCGCTGCACTACCAGGTGATCGGACGGTTCCATAAAGGACGCAACACCCGCATTGGCGCCAACGCCGCCCGCATCCGTCCGGACCTCGATCCGGCCACCGTCACACGCCTCAACTGGCGCAGTAGGGGCCGGCTGATGTCCGAGTTCTCGGTGCTGCCGAGACTGGTGCCGGCCGGCCGGGTCCGGGTCGAAGGAGCCGAAAATCTCACCCGTGCCCGCGCCGAGGGGCCGGTCATCATCCTCGGCGTGCATCTGAGCAACTGGGAACTGCTGTTTGCCGTGCTGCAGCAGATGTCCGTCCCGTTCTGTCTCTTCTACATGCCACCGGAAAGCCGCGCAGAGCACCGCATAGCGCGCAAGGTCAGACAGAGCATCGGCGCAACGCTGCTGCCGCCCGGCGTCAAAGGCGTGCGCCCGGCGATGAAAATGCTCGGCAACCGCGAAGGCGTAGTCATGCTGTTTGGCGACGAAGGTTTCGACGGGCGGATCATGGCGCCTTTCTTCGGGCGTCCGCCCCATCTTTCCGGCAATCTCGCCATTGCGATTCGTCTTGCCCGTCATTCCGGAGCGCTGATCGTACCCGCCTATGTGATACGGCGCAGGGGAGCGCACTTCACCTGCCGCTGGCTCCCACCGATCCGGCCCGCCGAAACCGATGACCCCGGCGCCACCCTTGCCGGCGATGTCGAGCGGCTCAACGCTGTGATCGAGCCGATCATCCGTAAGTACGTCAGCCAGTGGCATTTCCTCGATCACAAGCTCTGATCAACCCGAACTGTTGCAGCCTCTAAAGGCTGCAACCGGACCGGGAAACCGAAGACTCAATCCAGTGTGAAATCGAAGCGATAGGTGGCCGACAGGCCGACCAGGAACTGGTTGCGGCTGCCGCCTTCCTTGACGATGCTCGAATCCGCCGCCGGGCCCATCAGCCGCTTGTATTCGGCAAAGGCGCTGGTCTCGAGCTTTTCGGTCGCCTGCCAGGTAATCGCAGCACCGGCACCGACCGAATTCAGGCCGCCGGACGGGGTGTACTTTGAATAACCCGACTTTGCCGCTTCCGATGAACTGACGCCATAATAGGCATCGAAATAATCGCTCGTTGCCGCCGACAGGCGCGGGCCGGCGGAGATGCGAACGTTGTCGCTCACATCGACGAAGCCATCCGCCGCGACATCGGCGACCAGCCCGTGATGGCTGCGGATGCCCTGGCGCAATTCGGCACGGATGCGCAGCCAGTCGGTCGGATAGACTTCTGCAAAGCCGCCGAGTTCACCGCCGAAGCGGACGGGATCGAGCCCTTCGAGATCGGAGGAGGTATCCTCGTCGCGCTCGAAGATCAGCTTTCCGACGACGCCGGCACGAAACGCTCCCTTGTCGACGAAGGCAAAGGCCGGATTGTCGTTGCGCGAGGAAAACCGCACCGTGCTGCCGGCGCGCCCGAGCGAGATCAGCGGGGCTGCCTGGAACAGACGATCGGAGGCGCCGTCATATTTCGGGCCCAGGAAGCCCGTCGCGCCGACTTTCAGATACCAGTCACCCGACCAGAAATACTGGCCGTCCTGCGCCTGTGCGGCAGACGAGAGGCCAAGAAGAACACCAACGGAAAGGGCAAGGGCAAGGGCAGAACGGCGGGACAAATCGGAACTCCGGATACAAAGCCCGTTCGGGGGCCGGACACCGGCGCAACAGGCCGGCGGCGGACAACGGGGCAAACTGAAACGGTTCGTTTCGGCGCGGTTATAGGCCTAGCTCACTACCATCTCGTTAACCAGAGACCTTCAGCCTTTCTTTTCCATATAAGCGCAGCGCAATGTAAGAAAACCTTTCTCTTACAAAAGGATACCGGATCGCTGTCACCGAGATTGCGGCTCGGCGTGGCAAAATTGCCGCGTCAGGAGGCGCGTGATTTCAGATAGGTGCTAGGTGAACTGCCGAGCATGCGGCGAAACATCGTGGTGAACGCAGCAATATTTTCATAGCCGGCATCAAGCGCCACATTGGTGATCGGTTCGCCCTCGGCCAGGCGCGGCAGCGAGGCGAAAATGCAGGCCTGCTGCCGCCAGGTAACGAAGCTGACGCCAGTCTCGGCGCGGAACAGCCGGGTGAAGGAGCGACGGCTCATCCCGAGTTCACGTGCCCAGTCATCGATGCCGGCATTGGCAGCCGGCGCCTTCAGAAAATGGCGGCAAAGACGGCTGAGCCGCACATCGCCGGGAAACGGCAGACCGAGCGGACGTTCCCGCAGATGGCCGATCTCATCAAGCAACAACTCCATGATCAGCCGCTTGCGCCGCGGCGTTGGCGGATTGTCGTCCGATTGCACCAGTTCCTCGATGAGGCTGCCCGCGAGTGTCGTGACTTCGAGCACGCGCGGCCCATCGGTCATGACCACCGACGGGCTGACATAGATGGAATGCATGTGCACTTCGCTGATCATCTCGGTGAAATGCTCAAGACCGGCCGGGATCAGCAGGCCATGGCCCGGCGGAAGCATCCAGCGTCCGCCGGATGTACTGACCAGCACAACGCCGCGCCGGGCGCACCACAGTTGCGTCTTGGCGTGGCTGTGAGACGGCACCCGGAAGCCTGAGGGATAAATGCGGCCGAGCGCCAGAACCGGTTCTTCGGTGCTGTCGATCCAGGAAAGGCTGGCAGAATGCTCGTTTTCGTCCTGGCTGTCCTGCCCGGTAAGATCGATTGTCCGCATTTGGCCCACTCTCGAAAGAATGCGACCACAGCACAAAAGCAGGCCAGAGACAAGAGATGTAGAGACAACCCATATCAATACGAGATTCGACGGGCAAGGACGGCAGCATGGCCAGTGTATCATCAGCCAACGGCATCAGCGCGGAAAAGACGGCCTTTTCGGTGATTGTCGCCGTCAGTTTCTGCCACATGCTGAACGACATCATGCAGTCGCTGCTGACCTCGCTCTATCCGCTCCTGAAAGAGAACTACGCGCTCGATTTCGTGCAGATCGGCCTGTTGACCTTTGCCTTTCAGGTAACGGCCTCGCTGCTGCAGCCGGCCGTGGGCTACGCCACCGACCGGTGGCCTATGCCATTTTCACTGCCGATAGCGATGCTGTCCACCTGCGCCGGGCTGATCACGCTCGCCAATGCCCATCACTTCTATGTTCTCGTCGCAGGTGCCTGCCTGATCGGCATCGGCTCCGCCATCTTCCATCCGGAAGCATCGCGCGTTGCGCGGCTCGCCTCGGGTGGGCGGCATGGCCTTGCACAATCGCTGTTTCAGGTGGGCGGCAACACCGGCACGGCGATCGGGCCACTGCTTGCAGCCTTCATCGTCATTCCGCAGGGCCAGGGCAGCCTCAGCTGGTTCTCGGTCATCGCGCTGATGGGCTTCATGGTGTTGTCCTGGGTCAGCATCTGGTACACGCGCCATCGCCGCAGCTCGGCGGGCCGCAAGACGGTCAGCCGCGCGCTGCCCCTGCCGCGCAACCAGGTCATCTGGACGCTGATCGTCCTCATCATCCTGACGGCAACGAAGAACGCCTATCTCGCCAGCCTTTCGAGCTATTTCACCTTCTTCACCATCGAGAAGTTCGCTCTCGGCGTTCAGGATGCGCAGTTGCTCCTGTTCCTGTTCCTCGGCGCATCCGCTGCCGGCGTGATCTTCGGCGGCCCGATCGGCGACCGTTTCGGCGCACGTTTCGTCATCTGGTTCTCGATCCTCGGCGTCATTCCCTTCGCCCTGCTCCTGCCCTACGCCAACCTGTTCTGGACTGCCGCCCTCGTCGTGCTCATCGGCTTCGTCTTCTCGTCTGCCTTTTCCGCCATCGTGGTCTTTGCGCAGGAACTGGTGCCCGGCCGCGTCGGCCTGATCGCCGGCATGTTCTTCGGCTTCGCTTTCGGCTTCGGCGGCCTCGGTGCAGCCGTGCTTGGCGTCGTTGCCGATCACAGCGGCATCGCCTACGTCTTCACCATCTGCTCCTACATGCCGCTGCTCGGCCTGCTGACGATCTTCCTGCCACGCCTTCCCGGTCATAGGTAGGCGTCACAACCTCTGCCGAACGTCATTTACCCCGAAACTGGTGCTTGCGCCTCGCCTTGTGGTTAGCAATCGAATTTGCTAGACGAACCGGGTGCAGACACCTGCCGAGGGGGAACCGACAGTGTCCGATATCACATCCGAGGGTGCAGCAGATATTCCGCCGGAGAACCCGGCGGAAAAGAAGATCGCTGCGTTCGATGCGAACTTTGCCAAATGGCTCGAGAAGAACCCAGGCGGGCAGTTCTCGAAATTCTCGACGGAAGCGATCCGCAAGTCCCTTGAAAAGGGGACCGCACATGCGACGCTCGGGCCGACCCTCAAATCCGGCACGGACTGGCGCGAGGCCGGCGTCACCGGAGCCAAACGCATTTACGACCGGTGTCAGATCGACCACGAAGCAAAACTGTGCGACTACGGCTGTGGCAGCCTGCGTGTCGGCGTCCACATCATCGAGCGCCAGGCGGCCGGCTGCTACTTCGGGATCGATGTGTCGCAGTATCTGGTCGATACCGGCGAGCAACTGGTCGGTGAAGAGCTTGTTCGCGAGAAGCGGCCGGTATTGGGTACGATCGACGACAAGCTCGATGAGGTGATCGCGGCCGGTATCGACGTCGCGTTCAGCTACAACGTCGCGTCCCATGTCCATCCGGACGAGCAGGACAACTTCATTTCGAACCTCAAAGCCATCTGCCACAAGCCCGGCAGCCAGTTGCTGCTCCATGTGCTGACATGCCACGAGCCGATGCGCGTACAACAGTCCGGCTGGGCATGGAAACGCAGCCAGTATCTCGACTGGCTGGCGCCACTGCGCTTGGTTGACGAGACCCTGTTATCGCAAGTCTACAAGAACGATATCAAGTTCGAGGGCTGGTTAATGACCTTCGAACGGCCGAAGGATACACTGTTTTATCCCCTGCAACTTGCCTGGCGCAGATGGCGCCGCAGGCACTTCAAGCGCCTGCACGTCAAAACGGCCACTGTTAGACCGAGCGCTACCAAGCCTGAATAACGGTTTTCTGCTGCACATTGCATTGTATGCATAGTGGAACGGCCTTCACTAATTCCTGCTGTTTGCAAACTCTGCATCCGAATCACAACCTAGCTCATCTCCTTGTAAGTATTCATCAAGCATTGCGCGCTAAGGTTCCTTCCGGGGACTATCGGGGTGACTTCAATGCGCAAGACGTTCATGGCTGTTTCCGTTGCGCTTGGTGCGTCGCTTGCCGCCTCGCACGGGCAGGCGGAGACGCTGAACCTGCTGATATGGGAATCCTATATCGACCAGAAGATCCTCGATCGCTGGACCGAAAAAAGCGGCGTTGCCGTCAACCAGATCTACTATGACAGCGGCGATGCGCGCGATGAGGTCCTGTCCGATCCGGCAAGCAACATCGATCTTGCCGTTGTCGGCGAAAACGGTGCGGAATTGTTCGGCAAACGCGGCATTCTCGAGCCGCTCACACGGGACAACGTTCCGTCGCTGAAGGACTACAAGCCGGAATGGACGTCGCGCTGCGCCGGCTATGCCATGCCCTATCTCTGGGGCACGATGGGCATCGTCTATCGATCCGACATGGTCAAGTCGACGCCGACCTCGTGGAACGATCTCATGGCGCCGGCGCCGGCGCTCAAGAAGCATATTGCCATGTATGACGATCACAACGAGGCTTTCGTTGCGCCGCTGGCGCTGCTCGGCAAGTCGATCAACGCCAATGACAACGAGACGCTGAAGGCTGCCTTCGAGGTCATGAAGAAGCAGGCTCCCTTCGTATTAACCTATGACTACGTGATCACCTCGATCCAGAATCCCGATATTGGCCAGAACATCTACATGGCGATCGCCTATAGCGGCGACCAGCATGTCCTGAACGACAAGGCCGGGACACCCGGCGTCTGGCGTTATGCCGTGCCGAAGGAAGGCACGCTCTCCTGGCTCGACTGCATGGCCGTGACCGCCGCATCCCCGCGCAAGAAACTGGCTTTGCAACTGCTCGACTTTATCGGTTCGCCTGAAAGCGCCGCCTCCAATGCCGAAGCACTGACCATGCCGACGGCGAGCGACGCGGCGTTGAAACTCATTCCGGCGGAGATGCTTTCGAACACGGAAATATATCCGCCCGCCGATATCCTTGCGAAAAGCCAATACCAGAAGGAACTGTCCGTCCAGTCGGTCCAGACCCGCAGGCGCATCATCAGCGCGATGGCAAACTTCCAGTGACACTCGGCAAGCGCGCGTTTTTCCTGATCTTTCCGGTCGTGCTGACGGGATATCTGCTGGCCGCCTTGTCGGTCTATATCGCGCAGGGTCATTCGGTGTTTGCTCTGGAGCGGGCGCGGCTTTCGCAGCAGCTCGACCATCTCGCCGCCCTTTTCCGCAACGAAGTCAACCAGAGCCGGGGCTTCCTCTATTCCATCCTGGAGGGCAACGCGGTCCGCCTGTTCGTTTCGGAAACAGATGAAACCTATCGCGACAACGCGCTGGCGCTACGGCTGCAACAGAGCATCCGGTCCCTGTCCGACGATCCGAAGATGTTCATTTCCTTCACCATCCTCAAGCCGGACCTGACGCCCGGCTACTACTTCGAAAACAGCGAGGATCCGTTCGCGGAGATCAATGCCCCGCAATCTGCGCTGGCACGCCGGCTGACCGGCGGCAGCCAGTTGCGGGATTGGACCTATCTTCACGATCCGCAGACGCGACCGCTGATCGTCTATTCGGAATTCATCGACCCCGTCACCTTCAGCCGCCCGCTGCCGAGTGCCAAGAAGAATGCGCTGCTGGTTCAGGTGGCGATCGAGCCGACCCAGTTTCTTGCCATGCAGCGCAAGCTGCAGAACGAGTATGGAACCGCGATCGACTTCGACACGGCGCCGCGGCCATCCCTGACGAGTGATCTTTCAGCCTCCGTGCGGCTGGCGCCATCGCTGTTTGTCACGCTGACCGCGCCGCCGTCGCATAATGCCGGCAACAAGGGACAGTTGAAGCTGCTTCTCGGGCTTGGGGCAATCGCCATGAGCCTTGCCTCGGTCGGCCTGATGATCATTCTCATCCGCCGTTTCATTACCAATCCGATTGCGGCCCTCGACCGGCAGGTCACCGCGGTGATGAGCGGCGAGCATGACGGCATTGCGGAAACCGGTGGTGCCGGCGAAATCGGCCGCCTGACAGGAAACATCAAGCAGTTGCACGACCAGTCCCAGCGCGCGTTGCATCTGGTCCAGCATGCCTCCTGGACCGATACGCTGACCGGTATCAGCAATCGCGGCCACTTCAACGCGCTCGCCGCAGACATTGTCCACCAGGTCACAACCGATGGCGGGCACTGCAGCCTGCTGTTCATCGACATCGATAACTTCAAGTTCGTCAACGACAAATATGGTCATGACGTCGGCGACGAACTCCTGAAGACGCTGGCGATGCGCATCGAGGCCGCTGTCGGCGGCATCGTTGCCCGCCGAGGCCTGCCGCCGGTCGTCCTTGCCCGTCTTTCCGGCGATGAATTCGCAGTTCTGGTTCGGTCGGCCACCGGCGACGGCACGATCCGCGAAATGTGCGCTGTCATCCTGTCGCTGTTCTCTGACGGCTTTGAAGTGCGCGGCAAACACTATCCGGTCACCGCCAGCATCGGCGTCGCCATCTGCCCGACGGATGCGACCAACCTTGCCGAGCTGATCTCGAATGCCGATGCGGCGATGTACCAGGCAAAGACCAACGGCAAGAACCGATCCTCTCGCTTTTCCCGGGCAATTCAGGACAAGCGCGACCGAATCCGTCATATCCAGGAAGAGTTGCGCCTGGTCGACCCGGATGAGCAGTTCCATCTCGTCTATATGCCGATCGTCGATACAAGCGGCACGGTGACCGGTTGCGAGGCGCTGCTGCGCTGGGTCTCGCCGACGCTCGGAAACATCACGCCGGACGAGTTCGTGCCGATCGCCGAAAGTTCGGGCCAGTTCACCAAGATCGACTGGTGGGTGATCAACCGGGCGATGTCGGACCACCATCGCCTGAAAGCGCTGTTCGGGCCGCAGACGGTGCTTGCCATCAACATCTCTTCGGCAGAACTGCACTCGAAATCGATCAGCGACTATTTCTGCGACTGCATCGCCCGGCACGGGCTCGATCCGAAGACGATCGAGATCGAGCTGACGGAGACCTATGCCGTCAAGCTCGGCGACCAGTTACACCGCAATATCCAGACCCTGCGGGAAAAGGGCTTCCGCATCTCCATTGACGATTTCGGTGCCGGCTACACCTCGGTGCAGCAGATCATCGAATATACGGCCGACACGATCAAACTTGACCGGGCGCTGGTGGACAATCTGGCCAACGAGAAATCGCTGCCGGCGTTGAAGGCTATGATCGCGCTCTGCCACGCCCAGCAGATGTCGGTGATCGGCGAAGGTATCGACAGCTATGAGAAGCTCGCCCTTTTGACGGCGGCGGGCTGCGATCAATTCCAGGGCTATCTGATCAGCAAGCCGCTACCCCTGTTCGACCTGTCGATCTGGGCGCTGAAACAGGCGGCGGAAAATGCCGGGCGGGACGGAGGTCCTGTTCTCGCAAGCAACGACAGGCGCCGCACCGGATCGTCGAGCCTGCTCTGAACCGCCAGTCATACAGGTACAATTCCCGATTTTTTCTTGACCTTGGGGCCTCCCCACCTTAACCGACCTCAACACTGCGGGTTGCGGGAGTAGGCGATGAGAGTTCTGTTGATCGGGTCGGGCGGGCGCGAGCATGCGCTGGCATGGAAACTGGCGCAATCGCCGCTTCTGACGGCGCTCTATGCCGCGCCCGGCAATCCCGGCATCGCCGAAGAAGCGACGCTGGTCGATCTCGACACGTCCGACAACGGCGCCGTCCTTGCCTTCTGTCGCAAGGAAGCCATCGACTTCGTCGTCGTCGGCCCGGAAGCACCGCTGGTCGCAGGGCTTGCCGATACGCTGCGCGAGGGTGGCATCACGGTTTTCGGACCTTCAGCGGCTGCCGCCCAACTCGAGGGCTCCAAGGGCTTCACCAAGGACATCTGCGCCAAATATTCCATCCCGACCGGTGCCTATCAGCGCTTCACCGATGCGGAACCGGCGAAGGCCTATATTCGCGAACAGGGCGCGCCGATCGTCATCAAGGCCGACGGCCTTGCCGCCGGCAAGGGCGTGACGGTTGCCATGACGCTCGACGAGGCGCTTGACGCCGTCGACAATTGTTTCTCCGGTACGTTCGGCGCCGCCGGTGCCGAAGTTGTCGTCGAGGCCTATCTCGACGGCGAGGAAGCGAGCTTCTTCTGCCTTTGCGACGGCAAGACGGCGCTGGCGCTCGCTTCGGCGCAGGACCACAAGCGGGTCGGCGACGGCGATACCGGGCCGAACACCGGCGGCATGGGTGCCTATTCCCCTGCCCCGGTGATGACGGCCGAAATGGTCGAGCGGACGATGCGCGAGATCATCGAGCCGACGATCGCCGGCATGGCCGACAGCGGCCACCCTTTTACCGGTGTGCTGTTCGCCGGCCTGATGATCACGCAAAAGGGCCCGGAACTGATCGAATACAACGTCCGTTTCGGCGATCCGGAATGCCAGGTGCTGATGATGCGGCTGAAAAGCGACCTGCTGCAACTGCTCCACGCGGCTGCTACCGGAACGCTGAGCGCGGTCAGTGCGGAATGGCGCGACGAGGCGGCGCTGACCGTAGTGATGGCCTCGAAGGGCTATCCGGGCAGCTTCGAGAAGAACACGCCGATCACGTCGTTGCCGCGCGAGGAGGCCGCAACCAAGGTCTTCCATGCCGGAACGGCGCTGAGGGACGGGCAACTGATAGCGACCGGCGGCCGGGTTTTGAACGTCACGGCGACGGGTGCGACGGTCAGTGCAGCCCAGGAGACCGCCTATGCTGCTCTCGACCGGGTCGAATGGGACAATGGCTTCTGCCGCCGTGACATCGGCTGGCAGGCGGTCGAGCGCGAGAAGGCCTGACGGGCGCGCCCGGAAAAACGAAAACTCATTCAATTTTTACCAATTCTCCTGACGGGAACGTAACGGAGAATGGCTATTCTCCGTGCACGGATTGTCGAGGAGAATGCCGATGCGCGCCATGTTGTTCACATTCGCCAGCCTGGCTCTGGCCGGCACCGCCGGCGCGGCATCGGTCGAGGTCATGAAGACGGGGCAGGACCAGAACCACAGCGTCTCTGAGCTTTCCTGCGCCCATTGCCCGCCGCCAATCGTCAAGAAAAAGACGGGCTATATCGTTCCCGAGGTCGCCGCCGGCACCGACCGGGTCGAGCTGAAGGAAATCAACGGCGAGATGAAGCTCGTGCGCACCGAGGCCTGGCTCGGCGGTTCGCCGGTCGTCTTCATCACCAAGGCTTCCGAGGACACCATCAAGGCGGCACACGCGCAACAGCTGCCGCCGGCCGAACATCTGGCGAAAGCCGGAACACTGGAAAATCAGCCCGCCGGGGCAGAGGCGACAGCGCAGCTTCCCATCATTGACGGCACGGCGAAGACCAGCGCGGTTTCCACCGCGACAATGGCCGACATGGCCGCGGTCACGCCGCAAGACAGCCAGTCACAAGAAGTTGATCTGGAAAACTTCCAACTTCGGCTAAAATAATTCTGGAACATCCCTGTCCCTGCCCTAGCCAGCCACGCTGAAAGGCTGATCGGGCATTCGCCCTCCAGGCGAGAAATTACGCCCCTGAGAGAAGCAGGGGCGTAATTTTTTGTGGCCGGCCGGGACGCGCCGGTCCTTCACCCACTCCATCTCAGCAGACACCTTCGCTGAAGGTTCTCGGTCACCTTGCACCATCTGCCAGTGCCATCAGTTCTTCGATCTGCGCATCGGAAAACACTTCGATACCATTGGCCTTGAGAAGCGCTGCCGTGACGCCCTCGCCCGGCTGGCGACGACCGGAAAAGCGACCGTCATAGACGAAACCCGTGCCACAGGACGGGCTGCCGTCGATCAGGAGCGCGTAGGTGCAGCCGGTCTCGAGCGCCAGTGCCAGCGCATTTTCCGCCGCCTGCCGGAACTCATCAGTCACATCACCGCCGCCGCTTTCCAGCACGCGGCCATAGCCAGACAGAACGTCCGCTGCCGATTTTCCCGGTTCGATCTCCGCCGGCAGGCGCGGCACCGGCATGCCGGCCGACATTTCCGGACAGATCGTCACCAGCCGTCCTTCGTCTCGCCAGCGATCGAGAGCCGGATGCACAAGCGGTTTCGCCTGTCCGTCATAGCGAACGGCATGGCCCATGAGGCAGGCGCTGACGAGAATCTTGGCAGTCATGTGCTTGGGATAACCCGCTGGGGGATGGATTTCCAGAGGGACGGGGCGAAATCCGAGCCGCCGCTCTCCTTCACGCCCAGGAGCATGGCACGCAGCGCGCCATGCTCCCCGGGGATTTCACCGATCAATCGGAAAGAACCGAGTTTTTCGCGCCATCCTACTCCGCCGCCTGGGGCAGCGCGCCGATGGCCGTCTCGGTTCTGCCTCCGGCCAGGGTCTTTTGACCCAATGCGATGGTGATCACGACCGCCACGCCGGCCGCCACGGAGAGCCAGAAGCCGTTTTGCGCACCGAAATTATCAACGACCCAGCCGGCGAGAAACGCGCCCAGAGCCATACCAATTCCGATACCGGTCATGACCCAGGTCACACCCTCCGTCAGCATCGATTCCGGTACCCGGCGCTCGATCAGGCCAAAGGCGGTGATGAAGGTGGGCGAGATGGCGATACCGCTCAGGAAGACGGCGAGGGCCAGAAGGGCGACGGTATCGGCAAACAGCAGGGGCACGGTGGTGACGGCAAGGACGCTGACCGCGATCAGCAGCTGTTTCTGCAACGGCGTGCGCAGGTTCAGGGCACCGAGGATGAGCCCGACAACGAAGGATCCGATCGCGTAGACGCCGATGACAAGACTTGCCGCACTTGGCTGTCCGAGTTCCTTGGTGATGGCAACGGTGGTGACTTCCGCCGTGGCGAACATGGAGCCGACAAAGATCAGCGCCAGGGTTATGATCTGCACCGACCGCAGGCGAATGGCCGACGTTCGCGACGTGCCTGCCTCTACCGGACGCACGGCCGGCTCCGTCGATCGCTGCAGAATGAAGGCCGTGGTTCCGACAGCGAGGAAAAGGGTGCTGGCGAGCATGCCGGCTTCAGGAAACAATGCGACCGCCAGCCCGACCGAGAGCGAGGCTCCGGCGATATAGACCAATTCATCGGCTGCGGATTCAAAGGCAAAGGCGGTGTTGAGCTCGGGGCGATCGCGAAAAATCTCCGTCCAGCGCGCCCGCAGCATCGCGGGAATGCTGGGCATGACGGCTGCCAGAAAGGCGGACGCAAACAGCGTCCATTCGGGCCAGTCGCGGTTGGAGGCCAGGATAAGGGAGAGGAAGGCGAGAACCGAAACAAGTGTGGTCGGCACGATGATCGCTCTCTGCCCGAACCGGTCGACCAGTCGCGAAATCTGCGGCGCGGCAAGTGCGTTCGTCAGTGCAAACGTCGCGGAAACCGCACCGGCGATCCAGTATTCGCCGCGGGCCTGCGACAGCATGGCGACAATGCCGATCGGCGCCATGGCGATCGGCAGGCGGGCAAGGAAACCGGCCGCCGAGAAGCCTTTGGCCCCCGGCACGCTGAATATCTCTCTGTAAGGGTTAGCCATTGGATGCTCCTTCAATCGGCTGGATGCATTACCTACATACGGGACGTATGTGATTAGATAGTTGCATACGCTCCGTATGTCAAATAAAATACGCAGCGTATGTCAAACAGGAGAAGCCATGATCAAGCCGCGTCCGGAAATGATCGCCGAAACCCGCGCCAAGCTGCTTGCCGCCGCCCGGTACGCCTTTGGGACGGTTGGGTATGCGCAATCCTCGATGGACGATTTCACGGCAGCGGCGGGCCTCACCCGCGGCGCGCTCTACCACCATTTCGGCGATAAGAAGGGGCTGTTCCAGGCAGTCATCCAGGAGATCGACGCAGAGATGACGGCGCGATTGCACAGGGTCTCCGCCAATGCGCCGACACGATGGGACGGTTTCGTGGACGAGTGCGCCACCTATATCGAGATGGCGGTGGAGCCGGAGATCCAGCGGATCATGTTCCGCGATGGTCCCGCAGTCCTCGGCGACATATCGCAATGGCCGAGCACCAACGGCTGCATCGCGGCGCTCAGGCGAAGTCTTGAGGAGCTCAGACAGGCCGGCGTGATCATCGACGTCGACGAGGAGGTGACGGCGCGCCTGATCAACGGCGCCAGCAGCCACGCCGCCCTATGGATCGCCAATTCCGACGACCCGCAGGAGACATCCAAGCGCGCGGTACAGGGTTTTCGCATGCTGCTGGAACGGTTGAGGGTGAAGGGGGATTGACGGGTGGCCGACGAAGCTGGTCCGCTTCCGTCACATAAAAATCCTTGACCCGACGGACGTCGGGCCGCCGGATGCCCGCCACAAGGGCGAGCATGACGGAGGTGGAGGTAGCTCTTCTGCCCAATCCCGGCGGGGTTGCCGCGCCGCCGCGACAGCCTTATCCCGAAATCTTCGAGAAATCCGCTACCGTTCCAGTGGCCGCGCGGATCAGGCCGAGCAGGGCGAGGCGATTGGCGCGGATGGCCGGGTCTTCGTCGTTGACCAGGACGTCGGCGAAGAACTGGTCGACCGGGCCGCGCAGCTTCGACAGGGCTTCCATGGCCGAGCGGAAATCTTCCTTGGCGATGGCATCACTCGCCTCGGTAGAGGCTTGCGTGACGGCGGCATAGAGGGCCTTTTCGGCATCGAGCTTGAAGAGTGCCGGATCGACGGTTGCGGCGACTGCCGTACCCTTCTTTTCCTCTGCCGCCAGAAGCTGCGTGGCGCGCTTGGTGCCGGCGAGCAGGTTCAGGCCCTCTTCCGAGGTGATGAAGGCGGTCAGCGCCTCGACGCGGCGGGCGACCATCAGGAGGTCGTCATTCGCGGCTCCGGCTTCGCCCCCCTCATCCGCCCTTCGGGCACCTTCTCCCCGCTGGGGAGAAGAGGTCGATGCCGAAGCCCCTTGCTCCCTCTTCTCCCCAGCGGGGAGAAGGTGGCCCGAAGGGCCGGATGAGGGGGGCGCAGCCAGAACGGCGTCGATCAGGTCGTAGCGGGCGCCGAGGTCGCGGAGGTAGACTTTGAGGCGGTCGTGGAAGAAGGAGAGGAGGTCGGTAGTTTCTCCAAACCGGCTTTTTTTAATTTCTAATCGGGCGACATCCCTTGCTTGAATATATTCAATTCTATTCTCATCGTCTTTTAAAACCTCGCGAGAGGGGAATTCAAAAGAAATCATCCGCTCTAGAAATTTTTTTGTATATTCGACGAAGTGTCCCAACTCAGGATTGCTATAATTCAATACAAAATCTGAATGCCGCAATTTCTTTTCCAGCGCGAACACATCGAACTCTCGCTCGAAAAGCATTCCCCACGGTGATCGATTGACTAAATCAATGACATGCCTAACGAACTCTGGGAAAGCCGAAGCTTCCGGCCCACCTCCCGCATCAATGTTATAGTGAATGTCAGATACGGCCTTGTAAGGCATAACTCGATGAACATTCACGAGCGCCGTTGCTATCACCTCAAATAGAGATAACCGCACCTTCCGCTCCAGCATGATCCGGATCACACCCAGCGCCGCACGCCTCAGTTGATACGGATCCTTCGAACCCGTTGGCTTCTCGTCGATGGCCCAGAAGCCGACCAGCGTATCCAGCTTGTCGGCCAGTGCCACGGTCAGGGCGACCGGATCGGTCGGCACGCTGTCGGATGGGCCCTGCGGCTTGCGGTGGTCGCCAATCGCGGTCGCGACTGAGTCATCTTCGCCCTGCAGAGCTGCGTATTTGCGGCCCATGATGCCCTGAAGCTCGGGGAATTCGCCGACGGCTTCGGTGCGCAGGTCGGCCTTGGAGAGCACGACGGCGCGGTCCACCAGCTTCGGGTCGGCGCCGGTAACCTTGGCGAGTTCGGCGGCAAGCGCGCGGATGCGCTGGACGCGCTCGCCTTCGGTGCCGAGCTTGGCGTGGAACGTCACGTTCAGCGCGTCGAGCTTGGCCATGCGCTGGTCGAGCGGCTTTTTCAGGTCGAGGTCGAACTTTTTGGCCGAGGCTTCCAGCGTTTCAAGGTCCGGGAGGTTGCCCTGGTCGCGGGTCCAGAAATGCTTGGCGTCGGAGAGACGCGCGCGAACAACCTTGCCGTTGCCGTGGACGATTTCCTTGCCGCCGTCCTTGGCCTCGATATTGGCGACGAGGATGAACTTGTTCGACAGGGTTTCTTCTCCCGGCCGGCGGGTGACGAAACACTTCTGGTTGGTCTTGATGGTCAGCCGGATGATTTCCGACGGGATCGCCAGATAGTCCTCCTCGAAGGAGCCCATCAGCACCTGCGGCCATTCGACGAGGCCGGAGACTTCCTCCAACAGGGCTTCGTCCTCGACCAGTTCAAGGCCACTAGCAAAGGCGATATCGCGGGCGTCGTGGAGGATGATGTCCTTGCGCCGGTCGCCGTCGAGCACCACCTTGGCCTTTTCCAGCTTCTCGGCGTAATCGGCAAAGCGGCGCACAGTGATGGCTTCCGGCGCATGGAAGCGATGGCCGTAGGTGACGTTGGAAGCGACGATGCCATCGACCTCGAACGGGATGACATGCGTTTCCTCGTGTTCCGGGCCGAACAGGCAGATGATCGACTGCAACGGCCGTACCCAGCGCAGCGAGCCCGGCTTTGCCGAGGCCGCACCCGAGCGCATCGGGTTGCCCCAGGGGAAATTGCGGATGATGCCGGGCATCACCTCGGCGATGATTTCTTCCGTCGGGCGGCCGGGCTTGACGATGTGGGCGACGTAGAAATCGCCTTTCTTCGGATCGCTATGGACATGCGCCTGCTCGATCGAGGTGAGACCGGCGCCGCGCAAAAAGCCTTCGATCGCCTTTTCGTTGGCGTCCGTGCGCGGCCCCTTGCGTTCTTCGCGCACATCGGCCGAGCGGGTGTTCAGGCCGCGAATATCGAGCGTCAGGCGCCGCGGCGTCCAGTATTCCCGGGCACCCTCGTAGGTCAGGCCTGCCTCGACCAGCGCATCGGTCAGGAGCTTCTTCAGGTCGCCGGCAGCCTTGCGCTGCATACGGGCCGGGATTTCCTCGGAGCGGAGTTCAAGCAGAAGATCGGGCATCAGATTTCTTCCTCACCCTCCCCGCGATGGAGAGGGTCGGCACGCGGTGCCGGGGTGGGGTGAAAATGGCTGGCTTCTGCTAGCAAAATTTGACGTTGCTGCACAATGGCAAAAATGCTGCCCCTGCCCCGCCTATCTCCCGATCGAGCGTTCCTGCATCTCCTCGCCAATGAAGCAGTTATAGGGGGGCATATACTGAACGGGGATCGCCTGCGCCGATGGTGCGCGACGCGTGCTCACCTGCACGCCCGATATTTCTGCGAGAAGCTTGGTCAATATCGCCGAGGAAAACTGCGAGATATCCGAGATCTTCACGATGAAAGCCCCGTCGCCGCCGATAACGCATTGCTCGTAGTAGACATCGATGTCCGGGATTGAGGCCGAGTCCGGCGCGATGCGCAGCTGGATCGGCAGGCCGTTGACAACGATGCCCTGGGCGACCGTGGAATTGCGCGCGACCGGCGCGGGCACGCCCGCGTTGTTGGGCCCGTCGCCGGAAATGTCGATCACCCGCCGGGTCGCGTCGAAATCGCTCGCCCAGATGAGTTTTCGGGAAACGGCAAGCGTGTTGGAAATCGAGGTGAAGGAAATGCGCCGGATCGGCCTCTGGCGCAACGCCTCCGAAAAGCGCTTCGCGCTCGGCTCGCCGTCGATGAGGGTCCAGGGCACGACCTGAACGGCTGCGCCGCCCCACTCGACATAGGTCACCGCGATCCTGCCCAGAGGTCCGTTTCGAATGGCCTCGACGATTTCCGGCCGCCGGAAAGCAGCGACATAGCCGTCTCGCTGAACACGAAGCTCGTTCATCTCGATGGAGTAGGAAACGTCGACGGCTATGACGAGCGCGAGATCGACAGAGACCGGCGAGGTTTCGGCGGACGCGCCGCCGCTCGACAGCAGAAGGGAAGTGACAAGCGCCCATCTCGGTAACATTGCCGCCATCCACGGTTATGACTTGCGGAAAGATAGCGCGCCGGCGGCCTGTTAGCGAGGGTTACCACCCGCCCCCGCCACCACCGCCTCCGCCGCCGCCGGAGAAGCCGCCGCCTGAGGAGAAACCGGACGACGAGCTCTTGGGCGGAGGGGGCAGCGATGAGGTCATGGTGTTGGCCATGGAGCCCGCAAAGCCGCCCATGCGGTCGCCGAAGGAGCCGGCGGCGAAGTGGTCGCCGTGGTACCAGGCGGGCTGGTAGGCGGCGGCACCGGCGGCGGCAGCGAGAAGCCAGCGGTCGAAAGTATCCGACCACGGCTTTTCGACGCCGAGCGCCACTGCGTAGGGAAGCAGCTTCTCAAAATGCTGCGGCGACATTTCCGGGGCGCCGGCCATGTTCATCCGCTCCTGTTCGGCAAGTGTCAGATATTGGCGCAGGCCGTCGATGCCATCCATCATCTTGGCGCCGAGCGGCGTCGGCGCGCCCATGAGGAAGAAGAACAGGAGATTGACGAGGACGATGCCGCCGACGGCGATCAGCAGCGGCAGATGCTGTGACGAGACCGCCTCGAAAACGAGAAAGGCGACGACGCCCGAGAAGACTGAAACGGCGACGAAACCGATGAAACCCATCACCAGGATGGAGAAGATACGCGCGGCAAGGCTCGCCTGCCGGCGAAAGGACTTGCCGAAACCGACCGCGAAGATCGAGACGAAGACCGAGGCTGCGACCGGAACGATGACGAGGCCGATGCTTTCCTCATCCAGATTGCCGAACAGGAAAATGGCCGCGAGGAACAAGACAGACAGGACGATGCCGCCGACCACATAGGCGGTGTTGGCGCGGTAATATTTGCCGCGATGCTCGCGCTCCATGGCACTGCGAAAATCGGCGCCGGCCTTCTGCACCGTCTTGCCGTTGGCCTTGTCGATGGCGAGCTTGCCGCCTTCTGCCTCGACGGCCTTCAAGAGCGTTGCCTCGCCGGTCGGCAGGCCTGCGGCTTTGGCCTTGCCTGTTGCCGTGATGACCAGCGAAGACTTCAGGTCCTCCAGCACCACATAACCGCCGACGGCAAGGTTGAGAGCAGCAGCCGACAGCGCCGTCCAGCCCTCGCCGGAAAAGCCCTTGTTGTCGATATAGTTGACCAGCGCCGGCGAAATACCGTCCGGCGCGTCCCAGCGCGGCACCATGACGCCGCGGGCGGGATCGCGGCCGACCTTCAGCCACATGCGGGAATAGTAAAGGGCGACAATGACCATGCCCGCGCCGGCAATCAGCGACGCCAGGTGATCGCGGAACCACCAGAGATTTTCCTGCGAGGCGGACGGCGGATCAATGCTGCCCTTCGGCATCTTGACGGCGATCGTCAGCCCCTCACCCGCGTCAAGGCGGCGCGTGGTGGTGAAGACGAGGCGGTCGCCATCCTGAAGCGCGCGGGCGTTCTTGTCGGTCGCACCGTGCCGTCCGGTGAAAACGTCGAGCGCCTGGGGTTTGATGCCGTCCGGCAGGCTGACGGTGGCAGACGCCTCCTCGATCGGAAAGGCCCATTCCGTGCCGGTGACGTTCCAGTAGAGTTCGTCGTGGTCATCGAAGAAGCGGATTTGCCGCCCCGTCTCGTAGGTGAACTGGAAAGTATGCTCGCCGGCGGGCAGAAGCACATCGGCATCACCGGTATAAATGCGGATGCCGTTCCTGATGCTTTCGGTGCGATAGGGTTCATCCTTGCCGTCGCGCACGACGGAGACGAGCTTGAAATCGACCTTGACCGTGCGGCCGCGACCGTCGACGAAGGTCAGCGGAATATCGCGATAGATGCCGCGCTTGATCCGGTTGCCCTCGACATTGGCCTTGATGGTTTCTGTGACGGTCAGGGCACCGCTCTTTTCAACGTCGACGGCGGACTGATAGGAGATGAAGACCTCTTCTGCCCGCGGAGCACCGGCCATCGCCAGGAACAGGCAGAGGAAGCCGAGCGCCGCGAGCAGACGTTTCATGCAAATACCTCCCGGTCGAGCCTAGCCCGCGTTGCAAACTCCGATCACGGCCTGTCACCCTCGAAGTTCACGCCGAGCGAGGCAAGCTCGTCCCAGTAGCGCGGATAGGTTTTCGCCACACAGCCGGGATCGAGGATGGTGATGCCGTTGATTTTCAGGCCTGCCAGCGCAAAGCTCATGGCGATGCGATGATCGGCGAATGTGTCGATATCGGCGGGCAGCGTCTGGCCGGCAAGCTTCGGATCGGAGGCAACGATGAGGTCGTCGCCCTCCTCGATGCCAAGTCCCGGGCGGATGTTCGAGAGGCCGGTGGAGAGCGCCCGCACGCGGTCGCATTCCTTGACGCGCAGGTTTTCGATGCCAACGAACCGCACCGGCGTTTCGTTGAAGGCGGCAAGCACGGCAAGCGTCGGCACGGCGTCCTGCATCTGCGAGCCGTCGATGACGGCGGGCATATGCGGGAAGCTGGCGATCACCTCATAGGATTTTGCGTCGGGCTGCGAGAACGAGGCCGCGGCGACGCCGAGGTCGATCTTTCCGCCGGTCAAGACTTCGGCAGCCCAGAGATAGGTTGCAGCCGAGGCGTCGGGTTCGATGACATAATCGGTGGCGCGATAACCGGTCGGGGCGACCTGCCAGATCGACGGGCTGACTTGGCGGACTTCCGCGCCGAAGGCCTTCATGGCGGCAACGGTGAGGTCGATATAGCCGCGCGCACCGATCTCTTCGCCGGCAAGCTCGATATTGACCGGACGCGAACCACCGGCCGCAGCCATCAGAAGGGCCGAGACATACTGGCTGGAAAGGCCGGCATCGATGGTTACGCGATCGTCGGCGAAATCGCCGGTGCCGGACACGGTGACCGGCGGGCACCCGGTTTCGGCCTCGACGGTGACGCCAAGCGAGCGCAGCGCGGTGACCAGCGGCGCGATCGGCCGCTTGCGCATATGCTGGTCGCCATCGACCACGACCGTGCCATCCACCAGCGCTGCAGCGGCCGTCAGGAAGCGCGTGGCTGTGCCGGCATTGCCGAGGAAGAGCGGCTTTTCAGGCGGCAGGAGCTTGCCAGTTCCGGTGACGATGAAGGTCGTATCGTCCGGCTCGGAAATCGCGACACCCATGGCACGGAGCGCATCGGCCATGTAGCGCGTGTCGTCACTCTTCAAGGCGCCGGTCAGCCTACTCGTCCCCTTGGCAAGACCGGCAAGCAGCAGCGCGCGATTGGTGATCGACTTCGAACCGGGCGGGCTGACGCGGCCCTCGAGCGGATGGCCCGGCGGAAGGATGGTCAGTTTCTGGTCAGCGTTGGTCATGCTCATATCTCTTGGCTTTACGGGCAGCTTCGGTCGAAGGAGGGCCTATTTTTTTGAACGCGGTCTACGACGAATGCACAGTTTTCGCAAATACCGAAACCTTGTCGGTCGCCGCCTCCGTCAATGCGGCGTCTGGGATTGAACCTCGGCGAGCTCCCGGATCGCATGCTCAACGATCCATCCGTCAGCGGATGCACCGTCGAGCGCGGCAATCATTCGCTCGGCGACCGAAACGCTTGCAACCCAGGCTCTCATGAAGTGCAATGTCGTCTCATTGGCGTAACTCCAAAAAGCCTGACCCGCCACATCGACCGCGTGCAGAAAACCAGCCGCGTCGAAGACAAACTGTGCAACCTGCAATCCGGCGTTGGCATTGGAGTTTGCCAGCCAGCCATCGAGCACTTCGGTCAGCGGCAGGTCAAGGATCGCCATTCCGCAGAGCCATCCCTGCACATCAGCTTCGCCTACATGCCTGTGTGTTGCCAGCGCAAAGGCTTCCCGAAAAACGGCTTCGACCGCCGCCTGTTCTTCAATCGGCCATTCGCGCCAGCACCCTTGTTTCAGGCGAAGCGCGATTATCTCCGCGCCCAGCCCCGGCTGTCCCGTCAGTTGGATGGCCAACTCAAGAATGCGCGGAAGGAAATGTTTGTAGTCTTCGACATCTCCGACCGTTGTCAGGGCATAGCCCGCATATGGCCCAAGTCGCTCGGCGGTCAATTCACGCAATGGCGCTGAAGTCAGTGACTTCAGCAACGCTCTCGGGTTGCGGTGTGGTGAGGCGGTGAATGCCAACGGTTGGGGATAAAGAGAAAATGCCTTGTAGCAGGCGTCGAACGCAAATTGCAGACGGTCACGGGGATGGATCACGGCATGTCAACTTCGATGGAGGTTGGGTGGGTAGAGTCGCGTTCATTCAAGCGTTAGCGACGCAGTCGCTTTAAAACTTCACGACCGGCACGGTGCGGTCGGCTTCGTTGGTGATCTCGAAAAAGGCGACCTTGGCGAAGCCGAAGGGGCCTGCGACAAGATTCGACGGAAAACTCTCGACCTTGACGTTCAGGTCGCGTGCCGCACCATTGTAGTAGCGGCGGGCCATCTGGACTTCGCTTTCGATCTCCTCCAGCGACTGCTGCAATTCGGAGAAATTCTGATTGGCCTTGAGGTCAGGATAGGCTTCCGCCAGAGCAAAGAGCTTGCCGAGCGCCTGGCTGAGCAAACCTTCGGTCACGGCGCGCCCGGCGACATCGCCCTGCGGCAAGGCCTGCGCCTTGTTTCGCAGTTCGACGATCTCCTCCAGCGTGCCCTTTTCGTGAGCCGCGTAGCCTTTGACGGTCTCGATCAAATTGGGGATGAGATCGGCCCGCCGCTTCAGTTGCACGTCGATGCCGGACCATGCCTCCTCTTTCACCTGCCGGGCCTTGACCAGGCCGTTGTAGATGAAAATCAGGTACAGGATCACGGCCGCAGCAATGGCGAGACTTATCATCGAGGTTTCCTCCCGCTAGATGAGTTTTCGCAACGTAAGCATCGTCTGCCCTCGTTGGAAGACAATTTTACGCTGCCGTTTCCTTGATGCGCCTTTTCCCATTGCGATGACGCTTTCTCTGTTCCGGCGGTAACCGCGCAGCGTCTCAGTTTGGCCGATAGTTGATCCATCAAATCAACGCCAAACCGCAAAGAACCGGCATCATGAAAACGCTCGCAACCATCATCAACGTCATTGCCTTTATGGCGTTGTTCTTCGCCTATGCGAGCGGCCCTTCTACCGAAAAGCCAAGTGGCGTCCGCCGTGCCCTGCAGACCTATGCCGGCCAGCTTCCGCCCGGCACTTATCCGACCCTGAAGCCGGTCTGGCAGATTGGCGTCGATGCCAGCAATCTGGTCTGAATGCACTTTATTCATCCCAAGCACTGAGCACATAAACCGACCGCCGACTTTCTGCCGCCGCCAGCCTGACGCATTCTGCTCTAAGACCTCAAGTAAAGTTCAGGTCAACAATCCTGTTATCTTTTCCGAAAAGGAAGATTCGTCATGGACATGCAAACGGCCGCCTGTATGCGGCGACCTAGCCTGCGCTGTTCCGTCTCGCTTTATGCGATGGCGACGGGGCCGTTTCCATGATCTGGCCGAAACAGACGACGGCTACGCGCTGTTCGGTCGTCTTGGCAATATACATGTACTCGTCGGCTCTCCGGACAAAGGACGCCGGGGTGTCGTCCGGCTGCAGGAAGGTGACGCCGACGGCTGCGCCGGTGTAGGTCACGCGGCCGTCGATCGCGATCGGCTTGAAAACCCGCTCCATGGCATCCTGGATATTCTGCTGCATGTCAGCGGCGAGCTTCAGATCGATGTCAAGCAGGACGACGAATTCATCGCCGCCGACCCTTGCAATGAAATCCGTGGCGCGAAAACTTTCGCGCAGGCGGCTGGCGATGGTTCTGAGAACCTCATCGCCGGCGGCATGCCCCATGGTATCGTTCACCGTCTTGAAACCGTTGAGGTCGATGAAGGCGAGCGCGAGTTTCCGGTCGTTCAACATACTGCGTGCAACGGAATCGACGACAACCTCGTCAAAACAGGCCCGATTTGGAAGACCTGACAGGGCGTCGGTCCGCGCCGATGCCCTCAAGGCATTTTCGATTTCACGCTGCTGCCTGACACGCGCCGATACGTCAACGATGACTTCGACGTCGAAGGAGACGCCATCGATAACGGTTCTCTGCGCCGAGATCAGAGTCGGTATGATCGTACCATCGGCATAGGCAATATCGACTTCTTCCAGCTCATAGGATCCCTCTTCCGCGAGCAGACGATGACGACGGTCGCGGGCGGGGTTGTCGATTGCCGCCCCATTCGACGTCAGTCTCTTGCCCCGGATGTTCTCCCATTTCAGACCAGTCAGCTTCAGATAGGCGTCGTTGACCTTGGCATAGCTCGACGTCTTCGTATCGCTGGTCGTGATCGCCATCGCGATGGGCGCGAACTCGAACATTCGCATCAACATCGAAGCCAAAACTTCTGGGGGGAGAATGTCCTCGTCTTCCATCATGCATCCAGAATTCTTCGCGTTATCTCACTTTAGAACAAACTCCTTAAACGCTTACTGAACAAACCGGACAGTTCTGCAGGGTGATTGCGCTCTCAAATCGCGAGGCGATTCATCGCCGAATCGCCCCTCGCCGCCGCGCAACAGATAAGCCGGCAAACGATCTAGTTATAACTCGCGATTGCAGATGACCGGGTAAGGCGTATCCTCATTCCATATTATCCGCGTGCACGGCCAATTGAGGCCATGGCCAGAGTGGCCGACCTGAAACCTTACGGCGCAACGCTGGGGAAAAGCGTCGCCAAACCAATAGTGAAGTGCGAATTTGGAAAATGACCATAATATTCATGATCACCCTCTCGGCTTTCATTCTCATCGGCCTGAGCCATGTTGCGGCCAGCCGGACGCAGGAAAGGGAACTGCGACAGAAGAGCTTCCTGCCGGTGCGTATCCATACGGACAGGCGCTGAATACAGCCGCCGTCAGCCCGCCTGTCATTGGCTTCGACCGTCACGGCAAGCCGGTGTCGATCAGCTTTCCGCGCCGTCTCGGTCGGGCCTGATGTTGAGGCTTCCGCTTAAGCCGCCTCTTTTGCGAGGTTCACGCCGCCTGCATCCGTCAGCAGAAACGCTTCACCGCAAGCCTTGGCGAGCGTGCGCACCCGCAGGATGTAGCTCTGGCGTTCGGTCACCGAAATCACACCGCGGGCGTCGAGCAGGTTGAAGACGTGGCTGGCCTTGATGCACTGGTCATAGGCCGGGAACACGCATTTGTGCAGCATGGCGTTGGCGCCGGTATCCGGCGCGCCTGCGGCCAGAAGCGCCAGGCACTCCCTTTCGGCGTCGACGAAATGCTGCTGCAGCATGGCGGTGTTGGCATATTCGAAATTGTGACGCGAATATTCCTGCTCGGCCTGCAGGAAGACGTCGCCGTAGCTGATCTTCTCGTCGCCTTCGCGGCCGTTGAAGTTGAGGTCATAGACATTGTCGACGCCCTGGACATACATGGCGAGGCGCTCGAGGCCATAGGTCAATTCGCCGGAGACCGGCGAGCACTCGATGCCGCAGACCTGCTGAAAGTAGGTGAACTGCGAGACTTCCATGCCGTCGCACCAGCACTCCCAGCCGAGGCCCCAGGCGCCGAGCGTCGGGCTTTCCCAATCGTCCTCGACGAAGCGGATATCATGCAGCAGCGGGTCGAGGCCGATCGCCTCGAGCGAGCCGAGATAGAGCTCCTGCAGATTCGACGGATTGGGCTTCAGGATGACCTGGTACTGGTAGTAATGCTGGAGGCGGTTCGGGTTCTCGCCGTAGCGCCCGTCGGTCGGACGGCGCGACGGCTGGACGTAGGCGGCCCGCCATGGCTTCGGACCCAGCGCCCGCAAGGTCGTCGCCGGATGGAACGTCCCGGCGCCGACTTCCATGTCGTAGGGCTGCAGAACCGCGCATCCCTTGTCCGCCCAATAGTTGTGCAGTGTCAGGATCAGCGCCTGAAAGGAGCGCTTGGGGTTCATATGGTCCGGGAGAGCGGCGGTTGTCATGGCGTCAGTCCAGGTTGAATGTAGCTGGCTGTCTGGTGCCATGATGGGCGAAGGGGGTCAAGGGGTGGAGACAGCGAACGGCGATCACCTTAGATTTGCCTTATCGCGATCGAATTTCCAATCGGCAGGCAGATGCTTCGCGCACGACTTGATGCGTTCTAATGCCTCTGTTTGCTTTTGCGTCAGGACGCGCTCGTCGGCGATTAGATCGTGTTGCGACTTTGAAACTTCCACCGCGGCCCCTCGTCGAGCTCAAGAAATCATTCCGGCTTCTTCAGCCGATATTCCCCCGTCACAGGATCCTTGACCAGCGTTCCGCTTGCGCCGGTTTCCTGCTGGCGGCGGACTTCCTGCTGGCGGCGGGCGAGTTTTTCGGCGTCGGCCACGAACTTGCGGTAGCCGTACCAGGCGATGGCTGCGAACAGCAGCAGAAGAATGATTTGCGGCATATGCCTCCCCCCTTTCGTCAGATGGTCAAAGGCCGAAGCGGGCCCATAATGCTCTTTCTTCCGCTACATCCGCAAGCCCCGAAACGGTCGACGCGGCGAAGCGCTCGGCCACTGCACCGGCCAGCGATGCGCCCGGCTGGCGGCGGCCGAACAGGCCGCGCGAAGCCGAAACCAGCTGCAGCCGGGTCTTGTCGCCGAAGCGTTTCTTCAGTTCGCCCCGCATATCGCCGAGGCTGTCGACCAGGCCGAGTTCCTGGCCGCGCTTGCCCGTCCAGAACAGGCCGGAGAAGATATCCGGCGTGTCGGCGAGCAGATGACCGCGCCGGGCCTTGACCATGCCGATGAAGACGTCGTGGATTTCAAGCTGCAGGCTCTTCAGGTACTCGATGTCACTTTCCTTTTCCGGCTGGAAGGGATCGAGCATTACCTTGTTGGAGCCGGCCGTATAGACGCGTCGCTCGACACCGATCTTCTTCAGCATCTCGGGAAAGCCGAAGCCGCCGGAGACCACACCGATGGAACCGACGATGGAGGTCGGATCGGCGATGATCTCGTCACCGGCAAGCGCGATCATGTAGCCGCCGGAGGCGGCCACATCCTCGACGAAGATGATGACGCGCTTCTTCTTCTCTTCTGCGAGATCGCGGATGCGCTGATAGATCTGCCGCGACTGGACGGGCGAACCGCCGGGCGAATTGAGCGAAATGGCGACGGCCGGAGCGCCCTTCATCGAAAAGGCTTTTTCCAGCACCGAGGCAACCGAGGCAAGGTTGAGCGGCGGGCGGAACTGACCGCCGCCGGCCATGATCGCGCCGTGGAGCCTGACGACCGGGATCGTCACGCCCTCCTTGCGAAAACGCCTCGGCAACAGCTTCCTGAACAGTCCAGCCATCTCAAATCCCTATATTCATTCTCTGGTTTTGCGCCATGGATGTATGCATTGGCGCGGCAAACGCAATGGCGCTGCCATGAAAATCATCGCCGGCGACGGTAGGCGGCTCGGCCGTTGTTCAAATCATCGACGACGGCTGCGAACTTGTGCGTGTCGTCCTCGTGCATGATCAGCGGCGCCCTGAGCGCCAGGCGGGCGCGGCTCTGCTTGATCGCGGTCACCAGGATGCGGACAGCGTTCTCCCCTGTTCGCGGATGCAAGGAGGTGATCTCGATGCCACCGAAACGACGGCCGCAGGCGGAGATAATGTCGGCGATCGATTCCGGCCGGGCAATCAGCGACAGTTGCCCGCCGGGCTTCATGATCGCGCCGGCGGTGCGGATCCAGGTGTCGAACAGGCCATCGGTCATCGCATGCGCCTCTGCCTTCAGGGCATCCGGCGTCTTGCGGTCGGAAGCGTCGTTGAAGGGCGGATTCATGATGACGTGGTCGAACGCGTCGTCGGCAAGGCCGGCGGCGACCCGCGCCCTGCCGGTCAGCGAAACGTCGGCTTCAAGCACGGAGATGCGGGTGCCGAAACGGGCATTTTCGGGGAGCGCTACGCTTTTGCGGGCGAAATCCGCCATCAGCGGCGAACGTTCGACCAGCAGAACCTGCGCATTCGCGAGACGCGAGGCGACGGCCATGCCGGCGGCCCCGGCCCCGGCGCCGAGATCGGCGACCCGGCACGGTTTGTCAGACGCCACCAGCGACGCAAGCAGCATCGCGTCCATGCCGGAGCGATGCCCCTGCCCCAGCGGTTGGATCACGTGGAATTGACCGCGGTGGAAGCTGTCGATGGTTTCGGTGGTCATGCTGGGGAAATCCCGGCACGTTCGCGCGTGCGGTGGGCATACCCCCCTCTGTCAGCTTTGCTGACATCTCCCCCACAAGGAGGGAGATCGTTCATTTCCCTTATGCGGTCTGGACACAAAAACCATGTAAGAGGGGTCCAAAACTCGCGGCTAATCTCCCCCCTTGTGGGGGAGATGTCCCGGAGGGACAGAGGGGGGTCAGCCAGCCAGGAGCGGTGCATATGCCGTCAGACCTCCCGCAGTTCCGCCTCAAGCCCGGCGTCGATCAGGATCTGCCGGGCCTCGTCGGCTTCCTCATCGGCCACCAGAAACCGGCGGGGCAAGAGCCCGAGCGAGCCTTCGAGGATGCTCATGCCCTGATCGGCTATGAAACAGCCGATTCCGGCCTCCTTCATCAGGCTTTCGGCGAAAGACAACACGACGGCGTCGTTGGTGCGGATCAATTCCTTCATTCCGGATCGTTTTCCTGCCTTATTTGAGCAAGCGGGACAATTCGCCTCTTGCCGCCACAAGCCCCCCTTTCTATTGTCCGAACTGGAATTTGAACAGGAGTCCCTTGTGTTGGGCGTAGTGATACCGCTGGAAGACAGCAAAAACAAACAGGCATCCGTGAAGCCGCTCGTCGACCTGACGAAGGCGGACATGGAGCGCGTCAACCAGTTGATCCTGTCCAAGGCCGGCTCCGACGTCCAGATGATTCCGGAGGTGGCAAACCATCTGATTTCATCCGGCGGCAAGCGGCTGCGGCCGATGCTGACGCTCGCTTCTGCCTCGATGTTCGGCTTTACCGGCGATGCCCATGTGAAGCTCGCGACGTCCGTCGAATTCATGCACACCGCCACGCTGCTGCACGATGATGTCGTGGACGAAAGCGATCTCAGGCGCGGCAAGTCGACGGCCCGGATGATCTGGGGCAACCAGGCAAGCGTTCTCGTCGGCGATTTCCTTCTCGGCCAGGCCTTCCGCATGATGGTCGATGTCGGCTCGCTGGAGGCACTCGACGTGCTGTCGACGGCCGCGTCCGTCATCGCCGAAGGCGAAGTCTTGCAACTGTCCGTCGCCAAGAACATGGAGACGACCGAGGACGACTATCTCTCTGTCATCCGCGCCAAGACGGCAGCGCTGTTTGCCGCTGCCGCCGAAGTCGGCCCGATCGTTGCCAAGACCGACAAGGCGAGCCGCAATGCGCTGAAATCCTATGGTATGAACCTCGGCCTCGCCTTCCAGCTGGTCGATGACGTGCTCGACTATGGCGGCAAGGCTGCCGATCTCGGCAAGAATGTCGGCGACGATTTTCGCGAGGGCAAGATCACCCTGCCCGTCATCCTCTCCTATCGCCGCGGCACGGCGGACGAACGCAGCTTCTGGCGCGAGGCGATCGAGGGCGGCAAGAGCGACGACCAGAATCTTGAAAAGGCGCTCGGCCTGATCACCCGTTACGGTGGTCTGACCGACACCATTGCAAGGGCACAGCACTACGGCACCATTGCCCGCGACGCGCTGGCCCCCCTGCCGGAGTCCCCGTGGAAAGCGGCCCTTCTCGAAGTGATCGATTTCTGCATCGAACGGCTGAGCTGAACCTGTGATCTGCTGAAGTCGCCTTGGCCGGACAGGAAATTCTTGCCGCATTGCGCCAAAAAAGCCATTCTGTGCATTCATGCTGCTGACGTCGCCATGGCGTGTGTCTGATCGGATGCTGGGGCTTTTGCGGCAACATGTCGAATTGCGTTTTGTCTCGTGCAACCGATTCCGGTTGGCCGGGTTATGCGCTAATGATTTGGGACTGATTCCGCGCGAATCCGGCGCCGGCACCAAAAGGCGCCGCCCGTAACGAAAGGCTTGTCATGCGGCAAAAACACCTTCTTCGCCTGCTCAGCGGCGCAGCGTTCCTGGCCTTGGCGTCTCTTTCCGGCGCCTCCCAGGGCTTTGCCGAGGAAAAGGCTGCCGTGGAGGAAAGCAAGCCTTTCGACCTGAATTCCGTCAACAGCTTCTCCGGCGCGTTCCTCGCTGCCCGCACCGCCGATGTCGATCACGATCTCGATACCGCGACCAAGCTCTATCGGACGGCTCTCGAATTCGAACCCGATAATGTCGACGTCAAGCAGCGCCTGATGATCACGCTGCTGATGAACGGCGAATTCGACGAAGGGGTCAAGATCGCCGAGGCGCTGAAATCCGACAACTCCGTCGAACGCATCACCACAATCGCGCGGGCCGTCGAAGCGATCCGCAAGCGGGAATACCGCACTGCCCAGAAGATCCTGACATATGACGGCCCGAACGACCTCGACCGGCTGATGAACGGCCTGCTGCTCGGCTGGGCGAAGGCCGGCGAAGGCAAGCCGAAGGAAGCGATCGCCGAGATCGAAGCCATGGAAGGCCCGGAATGGTTCAAGATCTTCAAGTCCTATCATGCAGGCGCCATCGCCCTTGCCGCCGGTGACAAATCCACCGCCCGCTCTAAGCTGAACGACGCCGTGCTCGATCGCGAAGGCGGCAGTGCTGCCCCTGATACCTTCATGCGCTCCGTTGTCGCACTGGCAAAGCTCGAAGCCCGCGACGGCAACAAACAGAAGGCGCTCGATGCGATTTCCGTCGGCGAAGGCTTTGTCAACAATTACGCCCCGCTGAAGGCACTCCGCACCAGCATCGATGCCGGCAAGCCGCAGGAACAGCAGGTCCGCAGCGCCACCCAGGGTGCTGCCGCCGTGCTCTTCTCCATCGGAGCAGCCCTCAACCGCGACGGCGCGGAAGACATCGTTTCGCTCTATCTGCAGACGGCCCGCGCGCTCGACCCCGAGAGCGCCGACATTCTCGTGATGCTCGGCGGCATTGCCGAGAACCTGAAGAAGCCGGAGCGCGCAATCGCGCTCTACAAGAGCGTGCCGGAAAATTCGCCGATGCGGCGCCTGTCGGAAATGCAGCTCGGCTTGAGCCTTGCCTCGATCGGCAAGGTCGAAGAGGCCAAGAAGCACCTGAAGGAACTGATCGATCTCGATCCGAAGGATGTGCGCAGCTATATCGCCTATGGCAGCGTGTTGTCTGATGCCAAGGACTACAAGGAGATGGGGCTGGTCTATGACCGCGCGGCCGAGGCCATCGGCCCGGTTCCGCAGCGCAGCGACTGGACGATCTTCTTCCAGCGCGGCATCGCCTATGAACGTCAGAAGATGTGGGACAAGGCCGAGCCGAACTTCAAGAAGGCGCTGGACCTCAATCCCGACCAGCCGCAGGTCCTGAACTATCTCGGCTATTCCTGGGTCGACATGAACATCAATCTCGAAGAAGGCCTCGGCATGATCCGCAAGGCGGTCGACCTGAAGCCGGATGACGGCTACATCGTCGATTCGCTCGGCTGGGCCTATTACCGGATGAACCGCTTCGATGATGCCGTCGTCGAACTGGAACGCGCTGCCGAACTGATGGCGGGCGATCCAACGATCAACGATCATCTGGGCGACGCCTACTGGCGCGTCGGACGCAAGCTCGAAGCGGTGTTCCAGTGGAACCAGACGCTGGCGCTGAAGCCCGAGGAAGCCGAGATCCCGAAGATCAAGGCAAAGATCGAGAACGGCCTGCCGCCGGTCGAAGCCAAGGTTCCGGCCGCGGCGGAAACCGTGCCCGAGAAAGTCGCTCCCGACGTGGCGACAGGCAAGAAATCCTGACCGTGCCTTGCGATGCTCGGCCTTGTGATGGCAGGTGACGACGGCATACCGGGCTTTTCGCTGACGCGTCTGGCGCCTGCAAAGATCAATCTGGCCCTGCATGTCGTGGGCCAGCGGCCGGATGGGTACCATCTGCTCGAAAGCCTCGTGACATTCGCCGATGCGGGAGACCGCGTCGGCTTTTCCCGTTCCGACGAAGACAGCTTCACCGTCTCCGGCCCGTTTTCGGGCGATCTTCCGCTCACGGGCGAAGGAGCATCAGGCAATCTCGTGCTCAAGGCGCGCGACCTTTTGCGGGCGCATCTGACCGAACGCGGCATCGAGGCCAGACCAGTTCATCTCCACCTCGAAAAGAACCTGCCGGTCGCCTCCGGCATCGGCGGTGGCTCGACGGATGCGGCAGCCACGCTTCTTGGGTTGCTGGAAATTTGGGAAGCTCCCATCGGCCCTGACGCCCTGCAAGACATCGCGCTGCGGCTCGGCGCGGATGTACCGATGTGTCTGAAGGGCAAGCCGCTGATTGCGCGCGGGATCGGCGAAGAGCTGGAGCCGCTTGCCCTGCCCGCTTTTCCGATGCTTCTTGTCAATCCGCTCATTGCCGTATCGACGCCGGTGATTTTCCGGATGCTGACAGACAAATCCAATCCAGCGCTTCACATTCCTCCAAGAAAGGCTGGCACAGGCGACTGGATCGTGACCTTGAAAAGCATGCGCAATGACCTGGAGCCGCCGGCCCGCCGTCTCGAACCGGCGATCGCCGACGTATCGGATGCACTTTTGGGCTGCGGCGCAGCTTTCGTGCGCATGTCGGGCTCCGGGGCGACATGTTTCGGGATTTTTGCCGACGCCGGCGAAAGAGACGCAGCGGCTGCCGTTCTTTCAACACAGAAGCCGGACTGGTACGTTCTTGCCTGCAACAGCGTCAACGGAGAGGAAGATCATCATGGCCGGCATTGACGAGACCAGACCCTTCGTTCCGGTCGGCATCGCCGTCCTCACCGTGTCCGACACCCGCACGCTTGCCGATGACCGCTCCGGCGACACGCTTGCCGCCCGCATCACCGATGCCGGACACCGGCTGGAAGCCCGTGCGATCGTACCCGACGACAAGGGGCTAATCGCGGCACAGGTGAAGGCCTGGACGCTCACAGATACAATCGACGTCGTGATCACCACCGGGGGCACCGGCTTCACCGGACGTGACGTCACACCGGAGGCGCTGGAGCCGCTGTTCGAGAAGCGCATGGACGGGTTCTCGGAAGTCTTCCACCGCATTTCCTACGACAAGATCGGCACCTCCACCATCCAGTCGCGGGCGACCGGTGGCGTTGCCAATGCCACCTTCATCTTCGTGTTGCCGGGGTCGCCCGGCGCCTGCCGCGACGCCTGGGACGGCATTCTCAAGCAGCAGCTCGACTACCGGCACATGCCGTGCAATTTCGTCGAGATCATGCCGCGGCTCGACGAGCACCTGAAGCGCGGATAACGCCCCCGCCGCTTGCCTCCCTGTTCCATCCGAAACAGCGCTGACCATCCCATTGCTTTAAAACTCTCCTCATCGGCAACACGGGGTGAGGAACCGCGGATGGCACCAAGACGCATCGACCGATCCACTCCCGCTGCGCCCAGGCTTTAGCAGCGGAATACTGGGGGAAGTATACGACGGCGCGGCTTCAGCCGGTCGGCAAGACCTTTTCAGCCATTCATTTTCATCAAGTCCGGGCAGGCCTGAAAGGGCCTGCTCTTTTTGCCGTCCATGACTCCTGGCAAAATGACCTGCGGATGAGGCTTGAACGGGTTAAGGTGAAGCGAGCCCGATCTCTTCACGTACATAGCTCATCCGCATGCTCAACGGTGCCGACCCGCAGGCCGATGTCTGAGCAGGCTTGGCTTCAGCAATCATCCGCGCCGGGGCGATTGCCGATCGCGACCCAGGCAGGCACGAGTTCGCTACCAAGCCGGCGCACCGCCCTTCCCGTTGCGAAATCGCTGAGCCCGATGCCGGACTTTGCAATCGTCGTCGCCTGCTGCTTCGAAACGAGGAAGCCGAGCTCCAGCGGCGCGGCCCGCGTCACGACCCGTTTCAGGAACGGCCGGCGATGCAGCCGCGAGGGCGAAAAGCGCGCCGGCGCCTTGCTCAGCGACATATATTCGGCGATGTCGTCGATCCAGCGGCCTGCGGGTCTTGCGCCGGGCTCCAGCAGCAAAAGCCAATCACCACGGGCGGAACGGACGATGTCCTTCATGTCCCAGCTGGTGCAGAAACGGGCGCCGGCGGCATCGGCGACGCGGCTCGATCCGTCGCACGAACCGTGATCCAGAATGATCACGTCGCTCACCAGGCCCTCCACGGCGCCCGAGACCAGCGCGGACAGCGTCTGCGCCAGTTCGGCCTCGTTGTTGCGGGTTTCCATGATGATCGTCAGCATCGCCGTCCATACCGCATCGCAGCAACAATTTCCATAAAGCCTTCGTTTCCCGGCGATTAACTTTTCATTCATGATGAATCCGCGCGCAGACGAGCAATGAATTGACCGCCGCGCCCTCGCGACCCCGACGCCAGGCGCAGCGTGCTCGCCATTTTGTTCTTGCAATGTTCTCATCTTAAGGTTAGGAAAATAATCAGAGGACAACGGATCGTCTGCAAGCACGATCGCCGGAGAAACCCATGAACGAGCTGTCTGAGATCAGGCGGGGCGCCCTTGCGCCCGCCAATACGGCAGATATGGCCGAAGCGATGATCGCCGGTTCCGGACTGCGGATCGAGATCGACCGGCGACGCGGCCGGGGTGCGGCCATCAATACCTCGGGGCGTTTCGAACAGACGTCGCGCGTATTGGAAGACGATGGCTGGGAATCGCTCGAGGAGCTGCCGGCCTTCCAGACTGAAGTCCAGATCGAGAAGCCGCGCTCGATCATCAGCCGCAACGATTCACCCGACCTGCCCTTCGACCGGTCGGTCAATCCCTACCGGGGATGCGAGCACGGCTGCATCTATTGTTTCGCCCGCCCGACCCACGCCTATATGGGCCTCTCGCCGGGGCTCGATTTCGAGACGAAGCTCTTTGCCAAGCCGGACGCCGCCAAACTGCTGGAGCGGGAACTGGCAAAGCCCGGCTACAAGGTGCGCCCGATCGCGATCGGCACCAACACCGATCCCTACCAGCCGATCGAGAAGGAATGGCGCATCATGCGCCAGATTCTCGAAGTGCTGAAGGCCGCCGATCATCCGGTGATGATCGTCACCAAGTCGGCAATGGTCATGCGCGACATCGACATCCTTGCGCCGATGGCCGAGAAGGGACTGGCAAAGGTGGGTCTGTCGGTGACGACGCTCGACCGCAAGCTCGCGCGTCTGATGGAGCCGCGCGCCTCGACGCCATCCAAGCGCCTTGAAGCCATAAAGGCGCTGTCGGAGGCAGGCATTCCGGCGACGGTGATGATGGCACCAGTCATTCCGGCTCTTAACGACCACGAGATCGAGCGGGTGCTGGATTCCGGCAAGACTGCAGGGGCGACGAACGCAAGCTATGTGCTGCTGCGGCTGCCGCTGGAGGTGAGCCCGCTGTTTCGCGACTGGCTGCTCAGGAACTACCCGGATCGCTATCGCCACGTCATGTCGCTGGTGCGCTCGATGCGCGGCGGCAAGGATTACGATGCCGAATTCGGCAAGCGCATGAAAGGGGCAGGCCCCTATGCCTGGCAGATCGGCCGCCGCTTCGAGCTGGCGGCCAAGCGGCTTGAACTCAATCTGACGAAACGTCCGCTGAATTGCGATCTCTTCGTTCCGCCGCTCGGCACGGGGGTGCAGCTGTCGCTGCTTTGATGGTGGCCTGATGTTTCGACCGGGCTTTCCCGGAGTTCCGATTACCGCTTCTTTCTGCCCCCGAGTAAGAAGCGGTCCATCCTTCGGCAGCCGCCTCACTGCCGAAGGACTTGCAGGGAATCGGGCTTGTGTGCGAGTTTCGCCGCATGTCACGAAGCGCACAGCCCGATTCCCTTTTTCTTTTCGAAACGATCGAAGGCCCTGATTTCAGCCTTGAGCTGGCGGGGCGGCGCGATGGGCTATGGCCTGTTGCCGGAACCGACGAGGCCGGGCGCGGACCGCTTGCAGGACCGGTGGTCGCGGCGGCCGTGATCCTCGATCCGGAGAACATCCCAGAGGGGCTGAATGACAGCAAACAGCTGTCGATGGCCCGGCGCGAGGAACTGTTCGACATCATCCTGTCCTCGGCCATCGTCTCCATCGCCTCCTCGGCGGCGGGCAGGATCGATGAAACGGACATCCGCAAGGCGAGCCTCGATGCAATGCGCCGTGCCGTGCTCGGCCTTTCATCGCGCCCGGCGCTGGTGCTCGCGGACGGTCGCGACGTGCCGCCTGGGCTTCCATGCCAAGGAAAGGCCGTCGTCAAGGGCGATGCGCGATCCTTCTCGATCGCCGCGGCCTCGATCGTCGCCAAGGTGGCGCGCGACCGGATGATGACCCGCGCCGATCTCGTCTTCCCGGCCTACGGTTTCGCCATGCATGCAGGCTACGCAACCGCCCGTCATCGCACCGCGATCGGTGACCACGGCCCCTGCCCGCTGCACCGAATGAGCTTCCGTCCGCTGCGGCAGGACGGGACGGAACCAGTGGACGACGACCTGCCGGCGTGACGCCGCTGCGGGAACAACAACGCCCCCCATGCATTGAAGATGTGAACCGCGCGCGATTGGCGCGAAAGACACAGCAGGACTTTTTCTCAGGATTGCCGTGCCCGCGGTAACAAACAACAAAGCTGATGGGGTATATGTCCGGATGATGATGTACCCGCGATTCCTTGAAAGGATCGAAACTTGCTCTTTGGTCTGATTTTGATGGCTGCCACGGCAGCGGCGGATGTGTCCGCGACGGAGCAACCGACGGTGGATGCGATGCAGTCCGACCTGCAGACGGCCTATGCCTGCAAGGACATAGACGGCCGCAAGGTCTGGAAGGGCGGGCTTGCCTACTATATCCAATCCTTCGTCTATGACGGGCAGACCGTGGAAGACGCGACCGACATGGCAACCGATGCCGTTCTGCCTGAAGACAACAGCCCGGAGACCATGCGTGAGTTCGAGCAGGCCTGCATGACGATGGCGCCGTCGGCTCAAGCCGGTAAGTGAGGCTTGCCGGAATCGCTGTAACGTTCGCTAATAGGATTGTCTTGTCTGCAGGGTGCCATCGAAGATAACCGCGAACGACGGCGACGCATGGACGAGGTAAAATTTACCTGCTTCGTCTTCAAAGACGAAACCATAGATATCTCCGCATCCGGCACAGATTTCGTTGACCCAATCAGTCATGGCGACACGCTTGGGGAGCATGGCGGCTGTCAACAACTTCAAGCCACGGTCGCTTTTGCTGAAGATAAACGTGAGACATCTGTCTTGGACGCAGCTTGAGCTTTCGTTTCTCAGAATGGCAAAATCGCCTTCCCGGAACGAAACCGACCGAGAGAAAGTGTTGTCCGTGCCATCGATGACAATTCCGTTGGCAGCCAAGGCGCGGCTGAAGATTACAAAGTCCTCATAGCGTGTTGGCTCAAGAGGATAGGGCGTTGCCATCAAGGCACGCGCTTCACTCATGTCGGACAGGCTGGCGGCTGTAACCATCGCCAGCAAAATCAATGTAGACCTGAAAAGCAAAATACATTTGGCTTGAAACGACATCGCCTCCCCCTGCATACCACCAACTGGCGGCGTTCTGCGCCACGCCGAAACGACGTATCTAAGCACGGTGGATCATAATCTCGATGCACCAACAATAAAAAACCCGGCACTGGGCCGGGTTCTTCTCATTCCCTGAAAACCGATCAATCAGTTCAGGCGCGTCTTCAGTTCGCTGACGGCCTTTGCAAACAGGCTTGCCTGGGTTGCGCCATCCGACTTTGCGGTAATGACACTTTCGGCAGCGGAGATCGCAATATCGACGGCGACAGCGCGGACCGAATTGATCGCGTCTGTTTCGGCCTGCTTGATCTTCTGTTCCGACAGGGCCGTGCGGCGGGCGACGAATTCGTCGGTCTTCTGCTTGGCTTCTGCGGTCAGCATCTCGGCTTCGCGCTCGGCTGCAGCAACGATGTTGGCAGCTTCCGCTTCGGCTTCCTTGCGCTTGCCCTGGTATTCGACAAGCAGGGCTTGCGCTTCGGCGCGCAGGCGCTTGGCTTCGGCCAGTTCGTTGGTGATGCGGTCGGCACGCGCGTCGAGCGACTTGGCCAGCATGCCCGGAACCTTGAGATAGACAACCAGGGCGAGAAAAAGCACCAGGCCGACGAAGGCCCAGAATGTGGCCAGTGAGGTCAAATCCATGTCGCGCTCCCTACTTTGCCGACGCCTTGACCGCGGATGCGATCTCGGCCTTCGTTACCTTACCGCCGATCAGCTGCTCGACGACGGCGGCTGCCGTTTCTTCAGCGATCGAACCGACATCGGCCAGCGCCTTCGCCTTGATATCGGCGATGCGGGCTTCAGCGGTGGAAATCTTGTCGTTCAGGCTGGCTTCGACCGCGGTGCGGTCGGCGGCAGCCTTTGTCTTGGCGGCTTCGCGGGCTTCGGAGGCAATGGCATTGCCCTTGGTTTTCGCGGCGGCCAGTTCCTGCTCGTAAGCGGCGATCGCGGCGTCTGCCTCAGCCTTGGAACGGGCGGCGTCGTCGAGATCGCGGGCGATCGTATCCTGACGCGTTTCCAGAATGCTGCCGATGCGCGGCATGACGACCTTCGACATCAGGAGGTAGAAAAGACCGAAGGTAATCGCCAGCCACAGAAGCTGCGATGCAAATGTCGAAGAATCGAAGGGCGGGAACACTCCCGAGCCATGTCCGCCTTCATGGGCTACACCGGTTTCGGTGTGGACCTCGCCGGCAGCGGCGTCGTGGGTCTCTGCGCCTTCGGTGGTGGTTGACTGGGCGTATGCCGCGGTCACAAACATGCTCACCTCCAGGTGCATTCAGAAAAGATGCGGGCCGCAGCCTAAACCGCGGCCCCGCCTTCAAGCCGGTATTAGACGGCGAAAAGGAGCAGCAGCGCGATGAGCAGCGAGAAGATGCCCAGAGCTTCCGTAACGGCGAAGCCGAATACGAGGCGGCCGAACTGGCTGTCAGCGGCCGACGGGTTGCGCAGGGCGCCCGACAGGTAGCTGCCGAAAATGTTGCCGAGGCCGAGAGCCGTGCCGGCCATGCCGAGGCAAGCGAGACCTGCGCCGATGTACTTTGCTGCTTCCGCGTCCATGATTTTCTCCTTCGAAATGGTTGTTGCGGCTAACTTTGGCACTTTCCTGATCAAGACCGATTACCGATCAAGCCCCGGAAAGCCCCACGACTTTATTCCTTAGTGGCCACCCGGATGCACTGCGTCGTTGAGGTACATGCAAGTCAGCACCGCAAAGACATAGGCTTGGAGGAAGGCGACGAGGAATTCGAGACCGGTGAGGGCCACGGTCATGATGAGCGGCAGAACCGCACCTCCGATACCCAGCGCGCCGAGGGTTCCAAGCGAGGCGACGAAGCCTGCGAACACTTTCAGCGTGATGTGACCGGCCAGCATGTTCGCGAAGAGACGAACGGAAAGACTGACTGGACGGGACAAGAAGGAGATGATTTCGATCGGAACCACGATTAGCAAGAGAATGACAGGTACGCCAGAAGGCACGAACACTTTGAGGAAGCCAAGGCCGTGCTTATAAAAACCGTAAACCAGAACCGTGCCAATCACGAACAGCGCAAGCGCGGCGGTTACGATGATCTGGCTGGTAATGGTGTAAAAATAGGGAATCATGCCGAGCATGTTTGCCGTCAGGATGAACATGAACAGCGAGAACACCATCGGGAAGAACTTCATGCCATGGGAGCCGGCGCCCTCGCGCAGCAGCGTGGCGATGAAGTCATAGGAAAGTTCAGAGACGGACTGCATGCGCCCCGGAACCAGGCTGCGCGTCGACGTCGTGAAGTAAAGGAAGGCGGTTGCTACAACGAGAGTCGCAACCATGAATAGAGATGCGTTGGTGAACGAGAAATCAATACCGCCAACTTCGATCGGAACGATCTTGTTGACCACAAACTGGTGTATCGGATCTACCTTGTCGCCTGCCACAGCCGCTCTCTCTCGTTCTGGACCGCCTATATGGCGGACATTTCACTCTGCGACAACAACGGTTAAGCGTCGTCACTCTTGTTCTTGCTGCCCTCGCCCAGCTGATCCGCGGGGTGAGGCGCTGCTACCATGCCCGCCGAACGCAGGACGTTCAGCACACCGGCACAAAAACCAAGGAGGAGAAGTATGATCATCCCCCACGGCCCTGTACCCGCAAAACGGTCCAAAAGATAGCCTAGAAGTGCACCGACAATGATGGCCGCCACAAATTCGCTCGAAAGCTTCACGGCGACCTGATAGCCCCTGCGGTTCTCGGCTGCCCGCGCCTCGTCCGCAGCATACTTCGGATCTTCCTTGCGCTTTTCCGACAGCTCCGAACCGAGGCGTTTCAGCCGATCTTCCAGACCCTCTTTCCGGTCGTCCGTCATGTGGCACCCTCCCCTTTTGTTTCCTGTCATGGTGATAAACCACGAGCTTGGTCACACAAAGGCCGGATTTGCAGCCACCGTTCGGCCCGTTTTGAAGTCGGCCGCAACATAGTTTTAGGTGCCTGCATAGTCAAGGCACCAAAAGACCTTGTTAGGTCACATTATTATTTAATTAAAACATACACTTACAGAATTTCTGAAAAGCCGACGAAGGAATCGCGCGGAATCGCCGCGCCCTTGCCTGAATGGCGGATGGCCGCAACCTGACCGGCCACCCTGAATCCCGCAGGATTTCAGCTCCATCCGCCGCCATAGGTGCGGTAGAAGATATGCTTGCCGATCTTCGAGACCCGCTTCATGGTCGGACCCCAATCTGGCCTCACGTAAGTCGCGTGGTAATGCGTGGCGGAACCGACTTCCGGAAGCCAGATCTTGCCGGCGGTGACTGCCAGGGCGACTTCCTTGGCTGCCTGCCAGTTGGAGCGCGACCAGACGATGTCGGGAATGCGGTCGCAGGCAAACGAGAACTGGCAGCGATTGTACCAGCCCTTGTTCTGGTAGACGACGGCGCAGATCGTATCGGGATAGGCCGGATTGCGGACGCGGTTGAGAATGACCTGCGCGACTGCCGCCTGACCTTTGAGCGATTCGCCGCGCGATTCGAAATAGATGCCGGAGGTCAGGCATTTCTGCTCGGCCTCGGAAAAGACGGTCGCCGGCAAAGGATTGGCCGCCCAGGCGTGATCCTCCGGCGATATCTCGGGAATGAAGCGACCGCCGGTCTTGTCTTCGCGCAGGATGGAATCGAACGGCGACTGTCGGGCATAGTCCGGCTCAGCCGGTGCATAGGCGGTCGCCAGCACGTCGGCTGCCTGGTTCGTCACCAGGCTTGCCAGCATCGGCGACATGCCGGGATCGATCTTCGCTGCCTTCTTCTTGTAGAAAGCGGTTGCGATCTGGATTTCCTTGCCCCTGATCTGAGGCTTCGAGAAGACCATGCGCTCCTCAATATCGAACAGCGGATCGGTCAGCGAACTGGTGCGCTGGAGGATGGAGCCCGCGGTAAAATCCTTGGGCGGCGTCACCGGTGCCACGGCAATGATGCGGCCCTTCTTGTCCCTGCGGTTCACCCGGTCTTCATCGGTGCGCGGATCGGCCTGTTTCTGTGCCGATGTCAGCGACACCTGCCCGCCGCCCGGCATGGCGATCCCTGCCCCGTCGGCGATTGCGCCGGTGGTGATCGGGTCGTTGAACACCATGTCCATCTCGTGCAGCGAGCCGGCCGGCGAGCGGGTCATGTAGACGCGCCAGCGTTCGCCGCCGCGATTGATGCCTGAGAGGAAGGTTGCAAGATCGGAATGGGCCGAGACCGAGGGCAAGCCAACGAAAAGACCAATGCCGAGCATCAGGGGAGCAGTCCAGCGCGCAGACGAGAAACGGGACTTGAGACAGGACAGTCTACTCATACGCACAAACCGTACTCCACGCACTGGCAGACGCAGGGGCTCATCCGGCAAAACGAGCCGGACCGCATTTCCCCGCAAAAGTGAATCGGACAAGCGACGCCCCGGCGCCCAATTGCGCCTTTGCCGCTTCAACATTCATCGACAATGAAGCATTAACCTTGACGCTTGGTTAATGACATCAGCCGGGATTGGGGAATGCAACGAGAAACGCCTCCCGCAGCCGTCGGGCCGCAGGAGGCGTTTTCGTTGGACGCAGCCGGTCAGATGATGACGTGCGAGCCCAGTTCCACGACACGGTTCGTCGGCAGGCGGAAATAGTCGGAGGGATCGATCGCGGCGTTGGCGAGCGCGATGAACAGCCGGTCCTGCCAGTGCGGCATGCCCGATTGCGCGTCGGGCACCAACTTACGGCGTCCGAGATAGAAGGAGGTCGACATGATGTCGAACTTGATCCCCGTTTTGCGGAACAGGCCGAGCGCCTGCGACACGTTCTGGGTTTCCATATAGCCGAAATGCATTTCCAGCAGGGCGAAGCGCTCGGAAATGCTGCTTGCGTTGACCCTCTGGTCCTTCGGCACGGTCGGCGTGTTGGCGGTGCGGATGGTCAGGATGAAATTCTGCGAGTGGAGCACATGATTGTGCTTGATGTTATGCAGCAGCGCCGCCGGGGTCGATTCCGGATCGCTGGTCAGGAAAATCGCCGTGCCGGGCACGGAAACCGGCGCATGTTCGCTCTTGCGCTCGATCGACTTGACGAAGGAGGCAAGCGGAATATCGATGTGGCGCGTCTTGTCGTGCAGAATCTTTGTGCCGCGTTTCCATGTCCACATGACGACGATGATGGTGGCGGCGATCAGCACCGGCACGTAGCCGCCGTCATGGATCTTCAGCATGTTGGCGCCGAAGAACACCAGTTCCAGCATGAGAAGCGGTAGCAGAACGCCGAGCGTCAGATAAAGCGGCCATTTCCAGCGGACGCGGACGAATTCGTAAGCCAGCATCGTATCGACCACCATCGCCCCGGTAACGGAGATGCCGTAGGCCGTTGCCAGCGATTCGGAGGAACCGAAGACGAACACCAGCAGCATGACGCCGAACATCAGCATCATATTGACGTTGGGAAGATAGATCTGCCCCGTCTGGGTCTCGGATGTGTGGAAGATCGCCATGCGCGGCAAGAAGCCGAGGTGGATCGCCTGGCGCGTCAGCGAGAAGGCGCCGGTGATGACCGCCTGGGCGGCAATGATCGTTGCGCAAGTCGCCAGGATGACGATCGGCAGCAGCGCCCATTCCGGAAACATCAGATAGAACGGGTCCGACATCGCTTCCGGATGCTTCAGCACCAGCGCGCCCTGACCGAGATAATTCAGCGCCAGCGCCGGGAAAACCAGACAAATCCACGCCCACTGTATCGGCTTGCGACCGAAGTGACCAAGGTCCGCGTAGAGCGCCTCTGCACCGGTCACCGTCAGGAAGACGGCGCCGAGAACGACGATGCCGACATAACCGGCATGGAACAGAAAATAGACGGCATAATAGGGATTGAAGGCAGCCAGAATGCCGAAATCATCACGGATATGATTGAGGCCGGCAATGGCCAGAACGATGAACCAGAGCGCCATGATCGGACCGAAGAACTTCGATACCGCCGCGGTGCCGCGCGACTGAACCGCAAAAAGCAACAGCAGGATGACCACCGAAATCGGCACGACGTAGGGAGACAGTTCCGGCGTGACCAGTTTCAGGCCTTCGACCGCCGACAGAACCGACAGCGCCGGGGCAATGATCGCATCTCCGATGAAGAGGGCAGCACCGGCTATGCCGAGAAAGAACAGCCGGCTGGCGCGGCTGCTTGCATATTTCGTCAGAAGCGCAAGCAACGACAAAGTACCGCCCTCGCCGTTGTTATCGGCGCGCAGCAGGAAAAGCACGTATTTCAGGGTGACGATGATCGTCAGCGTCCAGATCATCAGCGAAATCAGGCCGATGATCTCAAAGCGGCTGACGCCGTCGGCGGCAACCGGGCGCAGGGCTTCGCGAAAAGCATAGAGCGGGCTGGTGCCGATATCACCATACACGACGCCGACCGAACCGAGCGCGAGCATCAGAAATTTGCGCAATTCCTGATCGCGACTTCCAGGTTTGGTTACGGCATGGGACATCTGAATATTTCCGGCCTTCAAAGCCAGCCTTTCCAGCGAAAGAAGTAGTAGGGGACGATTGCGGAAATCACCATACCGACGATGGCCATGGGATAACCGAAGGTCCATTTCAGTTCGGGCATGAAGTCGAAGTTCATGCCGTACAGCGAGGCGACCAGGGTCGGCGGCAGAAAAACAACCGCCGCGATCGAGAATATCTTGATGATCGCATTCTGCTCGACATTGATCAGCCCCAGCGAGGCATCGAGCAGGAAGGTGATGTTTCCGGAAATGAAGGAGGCATGTTCCGACAGCGACTGGATATCGCGCGAAATGGCGCGGCAGAGTTCCTTGGCGTCCCTGTTCTCCTGCACGGACGGAACCGTGTAGAGGAACGTCAGAACGCGGGAGAGCGAGGCCAGGCTGTCGCGCGTCTTTGCCACCAACCGGTGATGCGAGGCGACATCCATTAGCCTGGCTTCGAGAAAATGGGGCGGGCGGCGCTTTCCGGGGGCGCGATCACCAAAAACCTGAAGCGACAAGGCATCAATGCGGGCAACTGCCGTTTCGAGGATTTCCGCCGTGCGATCGACGATGGTCTCGAAGAGGCGCGTTACCAGGATGGTTCCCGTCGCGCAGCCGCCCGGGATGCGGTGCATGGCGGCCGTGAACAGGTCAAAGGCCTTGGGCTCATCGTAGCGGATCGTAATCAGCAGACCCCGCGTCAGGACGAAAGCAACATCCGTCAATTCCGGACGGCCGCTGTCGGCCTTGCAGAGAAGCGACGCCGTCATGAACACGGCGTCCTTTGCCGTGTAGAGACGGCTGGAGGGCTCGATATCCTTCATGTCTTCCCGTGTCGGCACCTCGATGCCAAGAAAACCCTCGACAAGCAGATCCTCCGCCTTGTCCGGTCGCAGCATGTCGATCCAGACGATATCGGATGGCAGGGCTGCAGGCGGACTAACCGCGCTCACCACGACGGCTTCGCCATTGTCACGATAGGCAGTGATCATTTGGGGGTCCTTGCATGCACGGGAGCACCGGCGTGATCAGCCGCGGCACCGTCATGGAACCGGGTGAAAACCAAGGCCGGATGGTAGCGAACCGGACAAACCCGGCCGTATGACATCAAAGCTGCGCGCGGCAGGTCCATATGGAAACTCTCGTCGTTTACGACAAAACCTCAAACGGTCATCATGGTCATGCGGAGCCCGACGGAGGGCAGCGCCGCTGGTGCGCCCTTGCGGATGCGGGGAGGCATATGGAACAAGGCACATTCAAAATCAATGCATAAAGTGACTGAGTGCCACAATGCTGCCTAAAGACTTAACGACGCCGGGCGACAGGATGTCAACAGCCGCCCCGCCCTGAACAAATTTTCCCGAGATCGTTTTTAGCCGCCGGAATGCCGATTCGGCACCACCGCTATTCGAATACGATGTTCGGCATGGTCCGCGACGTATCGGCCTTCTGCGCGGCGATCTGGTCCCAGACTTTCCGGGCAATGTCGCGATAGACGCGGGTGATCTCGCTGTCGGGCTCGGAGACGACGACCGGCGTCCCGGCGTCGGACGTTTCGCGGATCCCTATCGTCAGCGGTACTTCGCCGAGGAACGGCACGCCGATGCGCTCGGCCTCCTTGCGGGCGCCGCCATGGCCGAAGATATCGTAGCGGGCGCCGGTATCGGGCGCGATGAAGTAGCTCATGTTCTCGACAATACCGAGCACCGGCACCTCGACCTTGCGGAACATCGCAAGTCCCTTGCGGGCATCGATCAACGCCAGGTCCTGCGGCGTCGAGACGATGACGGCGCCGGCGAGCGGCACCTGCTGAGCCATGGTCAACTGCGCATCGCCGGTGCCCGGCGGCATATCGACGACGAGCACGTCGAGATCGCCCCAGGCGACCTCGCGCAGCATCTGCAGGAGCGCCGACTGGATCATCGGGCCGCGCCAGATCATTGCAACCTCCTCATCGACGAGGAAGCCCATCGACATGACTTTCAGGCCATAATTTTCCATCGGCCGGATCATCCGGCCCTCGATCTGCTGCGGCCGGCCGGAAATCTTCAGGAGGCGCGGCATGGAGGGGCCGTAGATATCGGCATCGAGGATGCCGACGCGCAGGCCGTTTGCCTTCAGCGCCAGGGCAAGATTGACCGACGTCGTGGATTTGCCGACACCGCCTTTTCCGGACGCAACGGCGATGATCGCGCCGACGCCCGGAATGCCCGCCTTTGCCGCCGCAGTCGGGGTGCGCTGCGCGGGCGCGGCCGGCGCGTGGCTGTGGCCCGCATGCGAATGAGACGGTGCTGCGGCAGGCCGCTGGACTGGCGCTGAAGACGACGTTCCCTTCTTGTCGGCGGTCAGCGCCACCATGGCGCCCTTTACACCCGGAATATCCTTGACCACGCGCTCGGCAGCGGCCCGCAGGGGATCGAGCTCGCGGGCCCGCTCGGCCGGAACGGTGATCGAGAAATAGACCTTGGAATCGGAAATGAAGACATCGGAGACCAGGCCCATATCGACGATATTGCCATCCATGTCGGGTCCGCGCACGCCCTTCAGCTTTTCGAGGACCTGTTCCTTGGTAACGCCTGCCATGTCATTCACTCCCGCCGTCAGCGCGGCTGGTTCGGCCTGCTGCTTTTTCTGCCGCGCAATGCGCTGGCATTTAGATAATCGAGCCGGAGTGTTTCGCCAATGCGGCAGCAGAGAAAAACAGGCTGCAAAAGCAAAGGCCGCCTCCGGCCTTGCGGTGTCCGTACATCCGGGATCACCTCTGGCTGAAAGCGGCCTTGTTTGTCGCGACCTTCATGGGCGCAGTTTTATTATTGCAGTCCCCTCTGGACATGCCTTTTACAAAGCAGGAACCGTGCCAGTTTGGGAAAACCCCATGAAAACAGGGGTTCGAGACAAATCATTTCGCGGCGCAGCAAGGGAACGCTCGTTTATTATGCAGATGCGTTGCGCCGTGTTCCTCTTTGCCGGATTTTGAAACAATTCGTAGGCGATAGCCCTTCTCTTAGAACTCGTCCCATCCGTCATTGGCGGGCGCGGCAGCACCTCCATGTCCCTGAAATGCACCGGCGAGCTTCTGGCCGAGCGATCGCGCAGGCGATTGCACGGCCGGCGTGGTCGCGGATGCTGCCCGAACCGTCGCGCGCGGCGTGGCGATGCTGCGCGGTGCGGGGGCGTGACGTGCGGATGCGTGATGGTGGCTGATTGCGGCGCTGCTCTCCCCCAGCCTGAAGTTCGACAGCAGCGCCGTCAGCGCCGAAGCCTCGGCGGCGAGCGTATGGCTGGCGGCGGTCGATTCCTCCACCATGGCGGCATTCTGCTGCGTGCCCTGGTCCATGACGTTGACGGCGCGGTTGATGTCGTTGAGCCCGATCGACTGTTCGCGGGCCGCCTCGACGATCGAGGATACGCGCAGATTGATCTCGTCGACTTCGTGAACAATCACTTCCAGCGCCTTGCCGGCCTGGCCGACCAGCTCGACACCAGTCTTGACCTGATGACCGGATTTTGAAATCAGCGCCTTGATTTCCTTGGCGGCATTGGCCGAACGCTGGGCGAGTTCCCGCACCTCCTGCGCGACGACTGCAAAGCCCTTGCCGGCATCGCCGGCGCGGGCCGCCTCGACGCCCGCATTGAGCGCCAGAAGATTGGTCTGGAAGGCGATCTCGTCGATGACGCCGATGATGCTGCTGATCTCCTGCGACGAGCTTTCGATCTGGCCAACGGCATCGATGGCGTTCTTGACGACAGCGCTCGACGCCTGCGCGCCGGATTTTGCCTTGGCGACCAGCTGGCCGGCTTCTTCTGCCCGCACCGTCGAATCCCTGACCGAAGCGGTAATCTCGTCGAGGGCTGCAGCAGTCTGCTCGACGGAGGCTGCCTGCTGTTCGGTGCGCTTGGCAAGGTCATCGGCTGAAGAGCGGATTTCGGAAGAGCCCGCTTGAATGCCGAGCGCATTGTTTCCAACCGATTGCAGCGTCTGCTGCAAGGTGCTCATGGAACTGTTGAAGTCTTCGCGCAAGGCGTCCAGCGAGCCGATGAAAGGTGTCATCAGGCGGAAGGTGACGTCGCCGTCGGCAAGGCGCTGCAGGCCGGTACCAAGCTCGGTGACGGCAAAGCGCATCTGGCGCTCGTTTTCCTGCACCTCGGCCGTGCGCCGCTGGCGCTCTTCTTCGCCCAACGTGCGGGTCTCCTGCGCCTCGGTTTCAAGGCGTTGCTTGGCAATCGCGGCGTCACGCAGGATGCCGAGCGAGCGGGCCATGCCGCCGATCTCGTCGTTGCGGTCGGCATCGGCGATGACGATGCCGGTGTTACCCCGGGCAATTTCACCGGTGGCGCTGACGATGGCTTCGAGACGGCGGCGGAAGCGGTTGGAGATCAAGACGCCAAGCACCACCAGAAGCAGTGAAGCGACCGCGATGATGATCACCGAAATCCAGGCCATGTGGGTCAGATAGGCAAAGACAGTGGCCTTCGGAACCGAGACGATCGCATACCAGGACGTATCCGGCAGAAGCTGGACGGGAACGGCGATGGAGAGGAATTCGGTTCCGTCCTGGCCTACCGTATCGACCGGCTTACCGGGGTTGTCGATCATCTGCTGCCAGGCGGCCGCATCGACGCTGCTGTCCTTGAAGGCCTTGCCGAGATTGGCGGTATCGACATGGCTGAGGAAATTTCCGCCCTGCGAGACGAGCGCGACATTGCCGTCGCCGAGCGGCTTCATCTCGGCCAGTTTCGAGGTCAGGCTGTCAAGAGCAATGTCGATGCCCGTGACGCCGAGTGGCTTGCCGCCGCCGGTGACGGGGCCGACCAGAGTCGTCATCATGACGTCCTTGCCGTCGACTGCATATATATAGGGCTCGATCACCACCATCTTCTGCGCCTTGAACGGCAGCTGGTAGTAGTCGCCCGGTCCGGGCTTGTCGTAGTCGGTAAGCGGCGTGACGATGATGTTGCCGCCGGAGCGCACCCAGTAGGGTACATAGCGGCCCGTCGCGTCATGTCCGGGCTTGTTGACATATTCGGCGTCCTTGCCGTCGAAGGCATTTGGCTCCCAGCCGCTCCAGACGCCCAGCGCAAAAGGGTGGTCCTCAAGCGCTTTCTTGAGCATCGCATCAGCCGAAGTGCGGTTTGCGGCACCGGAGGTTTCGAGCGCGGAAAAGACGCTCTGGAAGGTGCTGACCAATTGCAGGCCCTGCGACATCTGCGCCTTGAGATCGGCGGCGGTCAACGCGGCTGCGGCATTCATCTCATCAACGCTGCGGCGCTTGACCTCGGAATAGGAAATCCAGAACAACGTACCGGCCGTAACGACGGTGGCGCAAAGTCCCGTTGCCACGATGGAAAAAATATTCCGGGAGGTCGCAGTCTTGAACAGCATCTCGTATCCTCGAAAGCGCAACGGCAACGGGCGGAAGCCTCAGGGTTGCGGCGTCACAGATGGCATCTTTGGGAAAGGTGCGGAGGATGCGGTTTCGGTAGCGGCGCGCCGCATGTCTGAAACGAGCGGCGTGGTCCGGATTTCAAAGCGCGGCATAAGACCGGTCTGATCGGTGTCGATCGCGATCTTACTCGATAACCTCCCAGTGAAATCATTCCACCGGCAGCAAAGGTGCACCGCAAAACTTAAAGATCATGTAAAATACCGATGATTTTCACGCGATCTTGTCTGGCCACGATGCGCTGGCATCGGCAGGCTCAGCTGATGTAACCCTTTTTCATCGCCTTGACGACAGCCTGGGTGCGATTGACGGCATCGAGCTTCTTGCTGACATGGTTCAGGTAGTGATTGACCGTGTGTTCGGACAGCCCGAGAATCCCGGCGATCTCCGAACTCGTCTTGCCTGCCGCCGTCCAGTTGAGACACTGGATCTCCCGCTCCGACAGGGCAACGGTGGTATCCTTCCAGAACGAACCGATCTCGGTCAGCCTGTTATAGACGTGGATGGCGATCATCTGCAGTTCCATCATCACCGTCATCGACAGATCTGCACGTTTTCCCATCCAGATGACCGTGGCACGGCTGCCGTCTGCATCGTGCACCGGGAAATAATTGGCCTGGTAGATCCCGTGTTCCCGCAGCATGGCGATGTAGTCGTTCGCCTCGGGCGGGCGGCCGCTTTCCTTTTCCCACTCTTCGAGCGTCAGTTGGAACGGCGTCGTGGTTTCCCTCAAGCGGCGAATGCCGGTCGAATGTTTGAGGAGAGAGATGCTGTCGTACTTGTTGACGAGTTCCGTCGGCATGTTGGACAGGATCGACGCGCTTGCCAGTTTTTCAGCGTCGAAGGAGGGAACGATGCAGATGAGGAAGGTCTTGAAGCCGAATGCCAGCGTCGTCCTCTTCATGTAGCGAATCGCGTCGAACTGCGTTTCCAGCGCGGCGATTTCCGAAGCGAAATCTCCGCCGCGCGGCTGATCTTTTTCCATCGGCTCTGCCATTAAAGTATCGCGCATTCGCAGACTCCGCCGCACCGCCGCATGGCTTGTCGCGCTGACGGTCTGCCGTCGCGCCTGTATTGCAGCCTAGCCATCATGCCGGTTTCCTGCTCGCATTCATGAATATTCCTCAATTAATCAATCCGGCACGGATCGCCTTTGCCACGGTCTGCACGCGATTGACGGAATCAAGCTTGCGGGTCGCGCGGCTAAGGTAGTGATTGACGGTGTATTCGGAAAGATCCAGAATTTTCGCCATTTCCGTGGTGGTCTTGCCGGCGGCTGCCCAATGCAGGCATTCGATCTCGCGGCGCGAGAGACCTCCCGGCGTGCGGGCACGCGTTTCGCGGATTTCGCTGAGGCGACCGAACAGATACCCCGCAAGGAACGTCAATTCCTTCAACTCGCCGGAATTGACCACCTCGCGATCGCCACCGAAAGCGACGGCACCGCAGGTTCCATGCACGTCATGGACGGGAATATAGACGCCGCGCCCCAGATGAACGCGCTCGAACAGGCTCAGCGCGGCATTGCCTTTCCCATCCGAGCGCCTGCGGGAATCGAGTGCAATATCATAGGTGAACGGAACGGTGCTGCGCCTCAGGCGCTCGATCACCGGGCTTCCGGCCATCATGCTGGCAGCGTCGTAGCTGGCCAGGAAATCCTTCGGCCAGTTCGTCATGACGACCGAATCCGACAGGTTGCGGGACGTCTTCGCCGGCACCACCATGACCATGAAGCCATGGAACCCATAGGCGTCCGTGACCTGCTCCAGCGCCTTCTGGATATCTGCTTCCCGCGTCATCTTCTCGCCTGCCCGCGGGTCTGCCGCGAGGGCGATGGATGACAAATGTCCGCTGAAATCGACCATCTTAACTTCTTTCAGACTGATGGTTTGCTGGCACCCGGTTCAGGAGAACCTGCTTCACCACCGCCAAGGCCTTATCGTTACCGGTTTGATCCCGGCGAAGCCATTTCGAAGCGGTAAATCAGCCGCCGGCGAGCACAGAATCTAATATATTAAAGCTACAGTTCCGCGTTCCCCGCGTCCAGTCGGTTCCCCTAATTAACAGTAAAGGCATTACAAAGTCTAACGCCCCGGTCCAAGCCGGACCTCCACATCTTCACTGATGGCCATCGCAGCCTGCCGTACCGGCTGGGCCCAGCCTTCCAGCTGCTCCATGGTTACCCGGTATGCCGGCCCGGTGACCGAGATGCCGGCAACAAGGTCGAACCCGGCGTCATGGATCGGCGCAGCCACACAGCGGATTTCCGTTTCGTGTTCTTCACGATCAAAGGCATAACCGCGCAACCGCGCCTCGTCCAGATCACGTTTCAGCGAGGCCACGGAAAGATGTGTATTGGCGGTAAAGCGGTGAAATATCAGCCTGCCGAGTGTCTCGCCGAGCCTGTCTTCGGGCAGCACGGAAAGCGCCGCTTTCCCCAGCCCGGTGCAGTAGACCGGGGACGCGTTGCCGATCTGCGATTCCATGCGCACGGTCTGGCGGCTTTCGACCTTGTCGACGTAAATGATCTCCGTCCCGCGCAGCACGCCCAGATGAACCGTTTCGCCGGTTTCTTCGTGCAACTTGCGCAGATGCGGCGCAGCTACCGCCCGGAACTGGTTTTTCGACCAGGCCTTGTAGGCGAATTTCAGGAGCCGCAGGCCCGGCTCGTAGCAAAGATCACGCCCCTGCGTCAGCATGCCCTCCTCGACCAGATGGGAGAGCTGGCGATGCAGAGTGCCGCGCGGCTGGCCGGATCGGGCAAGGATATCGCTGAATCGTGGCGGCCTGTCTGCGGTTACGACCATCTCCAACACCGAAAGAGCCTTGCCCAGCGTTCCTGTACCGCTATTCTCGGTGGTTGCATGGGGAGGCAGTCCGTCCCGTTCCATGATTGCATTCCGTTTCGCCGTCCGCCTGCGGCTTCGACCTTGACAAGCGGTCATACGCGGCGCGATAATTCCAAATAATAAGAGATCGTTCCATATAATGGAACATGAATGATGCAAATGCAAGCCTTTTTCGGAGGCCGCTCATCGGGGAGAATGACACGCCAATGGCCTTGCCAGCCGCAAAGTTTCACGACCTCAAGGGCCGTGGCGTCCTGATCACCGGCGGAGGCTCCGGTATCGGCGCTGCCCTGGTCGAGGGTTTTGCCCGCCAGGGCGCGCGGGTCGCCTTCATCGACATTGCCGAAACGCCAAGCCGGGCGCTAGTGGAGCAGCTGAGGTTGGCCGTCGATCACGTTCCGGTTTTCATCCAGGCCGATTTGCGAGACGCGCAGTCCATCGCGTCCATTGTCGATAGGGCCGCAGCGGCGATCGGCTCGCTCAGTATCCTCGTCAACAATGCCGCACGCGACGACCGGCAGCCGCTCGAAGACGTAACGGAGGCGAGCTGGGACGAGAGCCAGTCCGTCAATCTGAGGCACATCTTCTTCACGAGCCAGGCCGCGGTGCCGCACATGCGGCGGGCCGGCGGCGGTTCGATCATCAATTTCTCGTCGATCGCCTTCATGCTCAACATGGGCGAGATCCCTGCCTATGCGACGGCCAAGGCCGGCATCGTCGGGCTCACCAAGTCGCTCGCCGGCAGGCTCGGGCCGGAGGATATCCGCGTCAACGCGGTGCTGCCGGGAATGGTGGTGACGGAGCGGCAGAAGAAGCTCTGGATCAACGAGGCCGCGATTGCCGGCATGCTGGAACAACAATGCCTGAAGCACACGCTGGTCGCAGAGGATATGGTGGGGCCCTGCCTTTACCTCGCCTCCGATTGCTCGGCGCGAATGACGGCACAGACCATGATCATCGACGGAGGCGTATTCTAATGACGGCAGCATCCTATGCCGCAGTGGACTGGGGGACATCGAGCTTCCGCCTGTGGATCGTCAGCGAGAGCGGCGAAATCCTCGCCGAACGCCGCAGCGGCGAAGGCATGACGACGGCGGCGAAGACCGGCTTCTCGCCCATCCTCGAATCCCATCTTGCCGCCGTCTTTGCGCCACCGCATCTGCCGGTGATCGTCTGCGGGATGGCCGGAGCCCGCCAGGGCTGGGTCGAGGCGGGCTATCTCGATACGCCCGCGCCCTTGACCGGTATCGTCACGGCTGCGGTCACCGTCAGCGACGCCAATCGCGATATCCGCATCCTGCCGGGTCTTGCCCAGCGCAGCGACGAGGCGCCCGATGTGATGCGCGGCGAGGAAACGCAGTTGCTCGGCACGATCGCGCAGCTTGGAAACGGCAGCCATCTCGTCTGCATGCCCGGCACGCACAGCAAATGGGTGCGCATCACCGGCGGCATCGTCGATGGTTTCTCGACCTTCATGACCGGCGAATTGTTCGACGTCATCTCCAAGCATTCGATCCTCAGCCACGCCGTTGCCGATGCCGGCACGTTCGAGGGCAGCGATCCCGTCTTCCTTGGCGCCGTCGCAAAGGCCGCAAAAAATCCGGCTATCGCGACCAATCTGGTCTTTACCGTGCGCAGCGGCCAGCTGCTGCATGGACTGACCGCGCAGGCTGCCAAGGCTCGCCTCTCCGGCACGTTGATCGGCCTTGAAATCGCCGGCGCGCTTTCGACTGCCAAGCCCGGCAGCAGCGTCTGCCTTGTCGCCTCCGGCGCGCTTGCTGGTCTTTATCAATCCGCCCTGTCGGCCCTCGACCTCAAACCCGTCATTATCGATGCCGATGAAGCCGTTCGCCATGGCCTTGCGGCCGCTGCCAACGCCATCTGGCCTGCCTGAAGCCATCTGGCCTGCCTGAAGAAAGAGACATCATGCATATGCACCGCATCCCCTTCCCGCCGATGAAATACCCGCTGATCGCCATCCTGCGCGGGCTGAAGCCCGAGGAAACTGAAGGCGTCGTCGGCGCGCTCATCGAAGCCGGTTTTACCGCCATCGAGATCCCGCTGAACTCTCCCGATCCGTTCCGCTCGATCGAGACGGCGGTGAAGATGGCGCCGGCCGGCTGCCTGATCGGCGCCGGCACGGTGCTGACCACCGAACAGGTCGAGCGGCTCGATGGCGTCGGCGGCAAGCTGATGGTGAGCCCCAATGTCGAGACGGACGTCATCGCGCTAGCTGCTGCCCGCGGCATGGTGACCATGCCCGGCGTCTTTACCCCGACCGAAGCGCTGGCCGCGGCCCATGCCGGGGCGACAGGCCTCAAGTTTTTCCCCGCCAGCGTGCTTGGTCCTTCAGGCATTTCGGCAATCCGCGCCGTGCTGCCGCCGGAACTGGAGATCGCCGCCGTTGGCGGAGTTTCGGAGGCCAATTTCGCTGATTATGCCAAGATCGGCGTCAGGAGCTTCGGCCTCGGTTCCAGCCTCTACAAGGTCGGCATGGATGCTGCCGAAGTCGGCAAGCGGGCGCAGGCGACGATCGCAGCCTATGACGCGGTTTACGGAGCATGACCATGGGCGAGACAGTTCCATTTTCCGGTAGGATTCTCTGCGACCTGACGCTTGAGCTTGGCGAGGGCCCCACCTTCGATCCGGCAACGGGCACCGCCTGGTGGTTCAACATCAAGGGCCGCGAACTGCACGAGTTGCACCTCGAAAGCGGCCGGAAGTCCGTTCACGCCCTGCCCTTCATGGGCAGCGTGCTCGCGGTCATCGATCCGGAGCGGCAGCTGATCGCCTCGGATCGCGGCCTATTTCTGCGCAACACCGAGACGGGGGAACTCACGGCCTACGCCGTTCTTGAAAGCAACCCCGGCAATCGCTCCAACGACGGCCGCGTGCATCCGTCCGGCAGCCTGTGGATCGGCACGATGGGCCGCAGCGCCGAAAAGGACGCCGGCGCGATCTATCACGTCGCCAAGGGCGCCGTGACGAGACTCTACGGCAATATCAGCATTCCCAACGGCATCTGTTTTTCGCCGGATGGCGCCATCGGCTATTTTGTCGATTCCTCCATCAACCATATCATGCGGGTCGATCTCGACGCAGAAACCGGCCTGCCAACCGGTGACGCCACCGTGTTCAGCGACCAGAGCGGCAATCCAGGCGATGTCGATGGTGCGGTCTGTGATGCCGATGGCCTGATCTGGAATGCGCGCTGGGGCCAGGGCGCGGTCGATGTCTACAGGCCGGACGGCACGCGGGTCAGCCGCTATGCCGTACCTGCGACGCAATCGAGCTGCCCCGCCTTCATCGGAGGCAAGGCCGACCGGCTGCTCGTTACCTCCGCATGGCAGGACATGGATACTGAAGCCCGCAAGGCCGATCCGAATGCAGGAAAGACCTTTGAACTGGGTGTTGCCGTCAAAGGTCGTTTCGAACCGGCCTACAAGCTCTGAGAACCAGGCTAAGCTCCTGCGCGGAAGCCACTCGTCCCATCCGAGGATAAAAACAGGAAGGCCGGGTTCACCGCCCGGCTTTCTTTTTTCGACACGCTCGTCTCAGGCGAGAGCCGTTGACATGACCCTTTGCGGCGCCCGCAATTTCCACCAGACCTGACCGGCATAAAGCGCCAGTCCTGCGGCGATAAACAGTTCCTTGTATTCGGTCGGGTCCCACAGCCGCAGGAGGCGGGCGGATTCGACCAGGAAAAGCTCCTGTACCGACACGATCGCGATCGCTACGCCGGCAAACAGCAGGAACTCCTGCCAGAGGCCGTTCTGAAGTGCTGAATTGGCGAGCACGAGCAGGATGATCACCGTCATCATCATCGACATCTGCATCGGCAGAACACCCCAGCGGCCACAGTTGAACGCAACCATCGGCGCACTGGCGACAAGGACGAACAGGCTGGGCATGAAGGCGGAAAGCGGCCCCTTGCCCAATTGCCGACGCAGGAAAAGCCCCGCGAAGGGAAACAGCACGAGGAGAGCGAACGCGCCACAATAGTAGAGAAGTTCCGAAGCGCCGGTCGATATGTTGTGGAAGTTGAATTCCTTCTGGTCGTTCAGTTCGGCAAGGGCGTCCGGCGTTGCAACATGAAAGACGCGCTGCATCCAGGAAATTTCCTCCATGCCGATCACGAAGAAGATGAAAGCGAAGAAAGCTGCTGCCAGGCAGGCAATCCACGCCTGCCGCCCGCCGCCCGTCCGCGCATCGGTGAACTGGCCGACAGACAGGAGCGCAAACAGCAGCGAAGCCGCAAACAGACACAGCGCCGAGAGCCATTCGATCGGACCATCCTCAAGGGACAGCGCATTGAACAGCTGCGGATTTCGCGAAAACAGCCAGCCGCTGACGACCGCAAGGACCGTCACGCCGGCACCCGCCAGCATCGCCTTCGGCGAGAGCCTCGGGACGATCGGCGAGCCAAGCCGCACACCGTCCTGCCAGATGGCATGGATAAGCCCTGCCGAGAGGAGAAGTGCTACCAGCGAGCGGAGAATATCATAGGCAACGAGACGCGGTGCCGCTTCCGCAGCGTAGCTCCAACCCAGAACGGCATGGTCGTAGACGATCACCGCTGCCAGGACGGCGATCGAGATCACAGCCATGCGCAGGAAATGCAACGGTACGAACATCAGGCCCCCGACGCGGCTGCGTCACCCATCCTGTTTCGCATCCGAAATAGAAAAGCAAGACGCTGGTTTGATCAAACAGTTCCGACATGCACTCGCAGCGTGCAAAATGATAGCTGACGCACACATTTGCCCTGCGAAATACCAAGACTGCCAATATCGCAGGCTTTTCTTACTGCTTTGCTCCCTGAATTGACTGCGTTCGATAAAAAACTGCGCAAAAAGTTCCACCCGGAATTGTGTATTTTTTTACGGAACCACTGCCCGGCTGTGACGTTTTGTTGGCATCACCGGTGCGGCGGCAAGGCTTTGGACCCCGCGCCCCGATCGACAACGAGAAACGAAAAGAGGTTTAAAATGACCAAGAAACTCGTAGCTTCCGTCGCCGCAGGCGCACTTTTTGCAGGTGTTACCGTTTTTGCGCCGCTCGGCTTCGCACAGGATACCACCCAGCCTTCGGCTCAGCCGCAGACCATGGAAACCCCGGCAACCGGCACCGAACAGCCGGCTGACGCCATGAAGAAGCCGATGGATCAGGCAGCCGAAGCGGCGCCTGCCGCCGGCTCGGGTTATCTGACAGAGCAGGCTGAAGGCCAGATCGCGGCCAGCACCTATATCGGCCAGTCGGTCTACAATGCCGCCGATGAAAGCATCGGTGAGATCAATGACGTGATCTTCACCCAGGACGGCTCGGTTGAAGCCGCTGTCATCGGTGTCGGCGGCTTCCTTGGCATCGGCGAAAAGAACGTCGCCGTTCCGCTGGACACGATCAGCGTTGCTGAAGTTCCGAATTCGGACGATCTGAAACTGACAACGCAGGAAACTGCTGACACACTGAAGGCAGCGCCTGAATTCAAGACCAAGTCGCAACAGATTGCCGAACAGAATGCCAATGCCCCGGTCGACACGACAACAACGTCGTCCACGGCTCCGGCAACGGACGTGAAGCCGGCTGAATAGCCTGCAACGACCAACAACTAACCGTTCTACGGTTCGACATCACGAGCGGCGGTGCGCAAGCACCGCCGCTTCATTGCATTCAGAACAGCACGCCGTAGCGCAAGGCGTCATAAATACCGGCATGGATGTTGCGGCTGGCCACAGCATCGCCGATACGAAACAGATCGAATTGTCCTTCCGGATTTCGCGTCTGAATCGGATTTTCCTGGCGGATCAGGGCCTTGTAGTCCACTGCGCCGAGATTGCGCGACAACGGCTTCAGCTCGAGATAGAGGTCGGCCATCGGCATGGTTCCATGCTCGACGACCACCTGCGCGACGCGGCGCTCGACCAAAGCTGTTTCTGCGAAATCCGAACCAAGGACCGCGACCAACTGATTGCCCTCGCGGCGCACCGATTTCAGCCGCGTATTGATCGTCACCCGGACGTTCTTTTCCGCAAAGGTTCTGGCGTAGGGCACATGGTTCATGCCGCCGATTTCCGGCGCGAACATGCGTTCCGGCGAGACGATCTCCAGTTCCGCTCCAGTCGCCGCGATCATTTCCGCTGCCGTCATGCCGGTATGGGCGCCGTTGTCGTCGAAAAGCAAGACTGCCCCCTCCGGCTTGATCGCCCCTGCGATGATGTCCCAGCTGGAAACCACCAGATCGTCGCCCGCTTCGAGCACCGGGTTCTGGGCGATGCCGCCAGTGGCGATCACGACCAGATCGGGCTCACGCTCGAGAACGTCGCCTGCCTCGGCAAAGACATTGTAGTGAATGGGGACGCCGAGCCGCTCCAGTTCGGCAAGCCGCCAGTCGACGATGCCGATCATTTCCTTGCGGCGCGGATTGCGGGCTGCGAGCAGGATTTGCCCGCCCGCCTCGCCAGTTGCTTCCAGAACCTCGATATGATGTCCGCGTTCGGCAAGCACCCGTGCCGCTTCCAGGCCGGCAGGCCCTGCGCCGACGACGACGGCTTTGCGGACAGGTCCGGTCGTCTTCGAAATCACATGCGGAACGGTCGCCTCGCGGCCGGTGGCCGCATTGTGAATACAAAGCGCGCCGCCGCCTTCATAGATGCGGTCGAGACAGTAGGTGGCGCCGACACAGGGGCGGATCTGGTTTTCGCGGCCCTCGATGATCTTCTTGACGATGTGCGGATCGGCGATATGGGCGCGGGTCATGCCGACCATGTCGAGTTTGCCCTCGGCAATCGCATGCCGCGCTGTCGCGACATCGGCGATGCGGGCCGCGTGAAAGACCGGGAATCTCGTCGCCGCACGCACTTCACCGGCGAAATCGAGATGCGGCGACGAGGCCATGCCCTGGATCGGGATGACATTGGTCAGATGCGCGTCGTGATCGATATGGCCACGGATGATGTTGAGGAAATCGACCGTGCCGGACCCCGCGAGCCGCTTGGCGATTTCGATGCCCTCCTCCTTTGAAAGGCCGATATCCCATTGCTCATCAGCCACCATGCGAATGCCGACGATGAAATCCGGGCCGACGGCCTTGCGCACCGCGTCCAGCACCATGTTCGAGAAGCGCATGCGATTGTCGAGCGAACCGCCGAATTCGTCGTCGCGATGGTTGGTCGCGGGCGACCAGAAGCCATCCATCAGGTGACCATAGGCCTCAAACTCGATGCCATCGAGCCCCGCCGCCTGCATGCGTTGGGCGGCGCTGGCATAATCACCGATGATGCGCTCGATGTCCCAGTCCTCGATCTCCTTCGGAAAGGCGCGGTGGGCGGCCTCGCGCACCGGCGACGGCGAAAGCACCGGCAGCCAGTCGCCCTTGTTCCACCCGGTACGGCGGCCGAGATGGGTGAGCTGGATCATCACGGCGGCGCCGTGCTCATGACAGTCGTCGGCAATCTTCTTCAGCCACGGCACGATCTCGTCGGAATAGGCGTGGAGATTACCGAAAGCGGGCGGCGAATCCTCCGACACGATCGCCGAGCCCGCGGTCATGGTGAGCGCAATGCCGCCCTTGGCCTTTTCGACATGATAGAGCCGGTAGCGGTCCTTCGGCATGCCATCTTCGGAATAGGCCGGTTCATGCGAGGTCGACATGATCCGGTTTTTCAACGTCAGGTGCTTCAACTGATAGGGCTGGAGCAGCGGGTCTTTCGAAAGGGTCATTCTGTTTCCCTGGGAGGATCGGCGCTGAGATTAGTACCAGGCATCCGCCATGCTGTTCTTGCGTCTTGCCATATAGTCCGCCAGCGCCTCGTCGATTGCCACATCCAGGGGCGGCGCTTCGTATTCGGCGAGCGTCTTTTTCCAGCGCCTGTTGGCGCGCGTCGCCATGTCGGTCGAGCCACCCTCCTCGCTCCACTTCTCGAAGGGCTCGTTGTCCGACAACGCGGAATCCCAGAACGCCGTCTGGTAGTTGCGCATCGTATGGTCGCAGCCGAGGAAGTGGCTGCCGGGGCCGACCTGCAGGAAGGCGTCCATGGCAAGCGTGTTGTCATCGACCACGACACCGGCGAGATAGGAATGCAGCGCGCCGCAGAAATCGGTGTCCATCACGAATTTCTCGTAGGACATGGCGAGCAGCCCATCGAGGAAGCCGGCCGAATGCAGGATGAAATTGGCGCCGCAGTGGACGGCCGACAACATCGACATGACGCCTTCCTGCATGGCCTGTCCATCCGGCAGCTTCGAATTGGAGAAATTACCGGCGCAGCGCAGCGGCAGCTTCCGCCGCCTTGCCAGCTGGCCGATGACCATCGAGCCGATGGCGGGTTCCGGCGTCCCGAAGGTCGGTGAGCCGGAGCGCAGCGACATGGATGAGAGGAAGTTGCCGAAAATCACCGGGGCTCCCTTGCGCTCCAGTTGCGTCAGCGCGCAGCCGGCCAGTGTTTCGGCATAGGATTGCGCAATCGCACCGGCATTGGTGACAGGCCCCATGGCGCCGCCGAGGATGAAGGGTACGATGACGGCGGCCTGATTGGCGCGGGCGTAGGCTCGCAGCGACTTTGTCATCGTGCCGTCCCAGACGAGTGGCGAGTTGACGTTGACATTGCCGAGGATCACGCAGTTTCGGTCGACGAAATCACGGCCAAAGACGAGGCGCGCCATGTCGATCGAATCCTCGGCCCGGTCCTCGGCCGTGATCGAGCCCATGAAGGCGCGGTCGGAATATTTGATGTGGCTGTAGACCATGTCGAGATGGCGCTTGTTGACCGGCACATCGACCGGCTCGCAAATCGTGCCGCCGGAATGGTGCAGCCAGGGGCTCGACTGGGCGAGCTTGATGAAATTGCGGAAGTCTTCCAGCGTGCCGTAACGACGGCCCTTGTCGAGATCCATGACGAAGGGTGAGCCATAGGCCGGGGAAAAAACGACGTTGCGGCCGCCGATCTCCACATTGTGTGCCGGGTTGCGCGCATGCTGGGTGAACTGCGCCGGAGCGGTGGAAACGATCTCGTTCAGCATACCCGGTTCGAAGCGCACGAGCACGCCATCGACCTTGGCGCCGGCGTGTTTCCAATGCTCCAGCGAGGCCGGATCGTCGCGGAATTCGATGCCGACTTCCGAGAGTATCCGGTCGGCGACGCGCTCGATCTTCAGGAGGTTTTCCTCGCCCAATATATCGTAGGTCGGGATATTGCGGACGATGTAGGGAACGCCCGCGATCTTCGCTGCATTGTCGCGCCGTGCCGGGCGCGCCGTGCGTGTGCGTCTTGATGGTTCTGCCTCTGCGGCCACGAGCGTTTCCATCTGTCACCTCCCATTGTCTCAGTCGAGGCTAGTGGTGAAAAAGGCCATTGTAACGCTGGAAAAATTCGACACATGATATAAGCTGGATTTATGGAAACCCTGCGTCGCCTGCTGCCCTCCGCTTCCAGCCTGATCGTCTTCGAGGCGGCCGGGCGCCATCAGAATTTCACCCGCGCCGCCAACGAGTTGGTGATGACGCAGGCGGCCGTGTCCTATGCCATCCGCGGGCTTGAAGACCAGCTCGGCGTGCCGCTGTTTCATCGGGTCCACCGTGCGGTGCAGTTGACGGAAGCCGGCGAGAAATTCCATGCCGACGTGTCGCTCGGCCTGTCACGTATCCAGAAGTCGGCCGAGGATATCCGGGCCAAGCGGCGCGAGAGCAATGTAACGCTTGCTGCATCCACCGCCTTTGCCTCGATGTGGATGCTGCCGCGGCTGACGAAGCTGCGCGAGGACCTGCCAGAGATCGACCTGCGCATTCAGACCAGTGTCCGCGATCTCGATCTGGAGGAAGAGCCAATCCCGCTCGCCGTCCGCGGCGGCGGCGATCCGGCCAACTGGCCGCGCTATCATACAGCCCTGCTTGCGCCGGAGGTGATCAGCGCGGTCGCCTCGCCGGCCTTCGTCGAGGCCAACGGCATGCCGCAACGCCCGGCCGACCTGCTGAAGCACCCGCTGATACATCTGGAGGAGCCGGTGAGGCGCGCCTATAGCTGGCAGGAATGGTTTGCCAGCGCCGGCGTTTCCTATCCCTCCCAGTCGAGGCGGCTGACGCTCAACGACTATGTGCTGGTTATCCAGGCTGTTCTTGCCGGAGAAGGCATCGCACTCGGCTGGAATCACCTGATCGAGCAGCAGGTTCGCTCGGGCGCTCTCGTTCCCGTCGGCAACCATGTACTGAAGACGGACCTTGCCTTTTACGTGGTCTGGCCGCGCTCGCGCGAACTCAACCATCAGGCACGGCGGGTGCGCGACTGGCTGCTTGAAGAGGGGCGCCGGGAACGGGAGGGGTGAGGATGCCTTAAACCGCGACGGAGAGCGACGGGCTGGCTTCCTGATATTTCTCGGCGAGATAACGGAGCGTCGTCACGGCATCGGCGGGCTTTCCGTAGAAATAGCCCTGCCCCATGCCGCAGCCGAGGCCCTTCAGTTTCGATGCTTCCGACAGGTCCTCTATACCCTCTGCAACCACTTCGAGGTTGAGCCCGTCGCACATGGCGATGATCGCCTTGACGATATGTTCGGAAGCGCGATCGGAGGAGATGCGCGAAACGAAGGCACGATCGACCTTGACCTTGTCGAAGGAAAATTCGCGCAGCCGGCCAAGGCTCGACTGGCCGGTGCCGAAATCATCGAGCGAAATGCGCACGCCGGCGGCCCGGAGTTCGGTGACGATCTTCTGTGCCACGTCGGCATCGGTCATGACGGCGGTTTCGGTGATCTCCAGCTCCAGCCGGCGCGGATCGAGGCCGGCACGATTGATGATCGACAGGATGTTGGCGCTGGTCGAGGGGTCCATCAGCTGCGCCGATGACAGGTTGAACGATAGAAACAGTTCCTTCGGCCAGAGCAGTGCTGTCTCGGCCGCCTTACGCAGCAGGGTTTCCGACAGGGAATCGATGAAGCCCCGCTCCTCGGCGAGCGGCACGAAGACCGCCGGAGAGACGTAGCCGAGATCGGGATCGCACCAGCGCGCCAAGGCTTCAAAGCCGACCACCGTGTCGGTCTTCAAGTTGACGATTGGCTGGAAATGCACGTCCACTTCATCGGCGATGATGGCATTGCGCAACGCCTGCTCAAGCTGCGTCGCCCGCTTCATCTCCTGCGCTATTTCCTTCGAATACACCGTGATCTGGCCACGTCCGCGGCGCTTGGAGCGATAGAGCGCGGTATCTGCGCTCTTCAGCAAATCCTCGAACTCCTCGCCGGCAAAGGGATAGACGGCAAAACCGAAAGACGCCGAGAGGCGGACATTGCGCTCGCCGAGATCGAAGGGAGCCGACAGCACCTCCTTCAGCATATTGCCGACCTTTTCGGCCGCCTTGCGCTCAAAGACCAGTGGCAGCACGAAAGCGAACTCATCGCCGCCGGCGCGGATCACGGTTGCCCCGTCGGGAACGCAGGCGAGCAGGCGGTTGGCGACCTGGCAGAGGATTTCATCGCCAGCATGCGGTCCGAACAGATCGTTGATCGGCTTGAACCCGTCGAGGTTGGCAAGACCGATGGTAAACGGCGCAGGATCGCTGGCGCGGTCGGCGGCGATCTCCCTCACCTTGTCGCGCAATCGGTACGAATTGCCGAGACCGGTCAAAGGATCGGTGTAGGCCATCGCATGCAGGTCGTTCCGGCTGATATGCTGAGACGATGTTTCAGCAGAATTCATAAACGCATTCCCGGGATTGGCTTCAAGGCATTGTCACGGAAGACGATGGGCATCGAGGGTTAAGATTTCGAAAGCGCCGCATCCCCATTTCCCGCATGCGTCTCCCGATTTATGGGGAGTTGACAGGCGGATTGGCGAAATTTGTTTTACGCTCTTCCTTTCCTGAGCTTTTTCAACCGCTCTGCAAGCGAATACGTCAGCCCGCCATGCGTTCAATTTTGGTGACGACGAACTTGCGGTAGACGGCCTCGATCATGTCGGGGCTGATCGGCTTGGTGATATGGTCATCCATGCCCGCCTGCTTGCTCTGCTCGATATCGATATCCAGCGCCTGTACCGTGACGGCGACGATGGGGGTCTGGAAGGTTGCCGATTTTTCGAGCGCACGGATTGCCCTTGCTGCGTCGAACCCGTTCATGACAGGCATCGACACGTCCATCAGCACGAGGTTCGGCCGATGTTGCTGCCAGAGCTTGACGGCTTCCTCGCCATTGGCGGCGATGCGGTAGGATATGCCGAGCCCTTCGAGAATCTGCGCGAAAACGAACTGATTGATCTCGTTGTCTTCGGCGACCACGACTTCCACCTCGGGCGTTGGGCGGTTCACCAAACCGGGATCGGGCACGACGATGTCCCAATCCGCCGGCCCGTCGGTGTCGGCCGACTGGCTTCCGGCTCCGTTTTCGCAGATTGCCAGCAGGCTGGCGTGCAATTCACACGACTTCCAGTCTTTCGCCAGGACAAGAGATGGCGACGCTTTCCAGCCAGAAACCACGGCGCTTGCTCCCGCCATCGTGCCATCGACCAGCAACGCAGCGATCTCGATGCCGAGTTCGGCGCACACATCCTTGAATGCGGTCAATTCGGCCACGTTTCTGGCCGCGCAGGCATCGAGACCCCACCGGCGCAATTGCGGCACAAGGGTCTGTTCAAACGACGGAGCCTTGGTCATCAAAAGGACGCGGTGCCTAGTCGTCGACACCGGCTCGATGATCGCGCCCGCCTCAACCAGATGCTGCATGTCGATCGATCGGAACGGATCGTAGCAGTTCTGCGCCGGAATGAAGGCGTTGTAGTCCTTGATCTCCAGCGGCGACCGGGCCGACTTGACGCCGTCCATATCGTCATAGCCGATGACCAGATCGGTCACATCGTTCATGCAGGTGACAAGCAGATACTTGCCGGGGTCGCCGACGCGGAACTTGCGGGTAACGACCCAGAGGTCCTCGCCATCGGCCTTGACGATCTGCTCGGGCTGGCACTGGATGTCGCCGGTTTCCAGCGTCGCGCGGTCGGACCGTTCGAATTTTTCCGCGAGTTCGGGTTCCAGCAGATCCCAAACGGAGCGTCCGAGGATGGCCTCTGGCGTCATGCCGTGCAGGGCGGCGAAGGCCTTGTTGACGGCGACGTAGCTCAGGCTACGGTCCTTGACGCAGATCGGATTGGGCAGGCCATCGAGGATGCCCTCGGTCAGTTCGATCCGCTCCAGATCGATCTGTATCTGCTCCTCACGCTTCTTCTGCTCGGAAACATCAGTGATCGCGACGATCCCGAGGCCATTGGACAAGCGGCGCTTGCGCAGGCTGATCCAGCGGTGGCGGCCGATGCGCTCCACCATGTCGAAGCGCTCGCGCCAATGATGGGAGAGTTGTTCGGAAATCCATTCATCGCGGCTGGCATGCCTGCGGCTGGTTTCCGGTGCGGTGCCGCTGCGGACGCCGGAATCGAAGATGGCGCCGAGATAATCCTTCAGCCGCGTTCCGGCTTCGAGAAACTGCGCCGGGATGGGATAGAACTGGAGAATAGGCCGGCTTGCAAAAATGACTTCGTCATTCTTGTCGCAGACAAGAATAGCCAAGCCGAGCGCGTCGGACGTCGCTTCGAGCACCGATTTCTGGATGTTCGCGCCGAAGGACGCTACATCGTTCATTGCATAGCCCTCACCTTGGCGGCTTCTTTTCGGGGGACATGCTGACTGCGCCTGAGAGGCCGTCCTTGGCGTTCACGTCCCGGGCGGCCAGCTTCGCCTCGAGCTCCAAATGACAAAACCCGTGCTCATTCAGGTTCTTGGCGAAAGTCGCAGCTTTGTATTAAGGCCTGATTAAACCGCCATCGACTTTGTCGGTCACACGGCCGGGGATAGACCGTTCGAAATGCTTTTCATCGAACAGAGAATCCCGGAGAATAGGCCATGCCCATCAAACAACTCTCCGAAACCCTCATCAACCAGATCGCCGCCGGCGAAGTCATCGAACGGCCGGCCAGTGCAGCCAAGGAACTGATCGAGAATGCGCTGGACGCGGGCGCCACGCGCATCGAGATCGCCACGGCCGGCGGCGGCAAGACGTTGCTCAGGGTCATCGACAACGGCTGCGGCATGGGGCCGGACGACCTCGAACTGGCGGTCCGCCGCCACTGCACCTCGAAGCTCGACGACAATCTTCTCGATATCCGCACGCTCGGGTTTCGTGGCGAGGCCCTGCCCTCTATCGGCTCTGTTGCGCGGCTGACGATCGCCAGCCGCCCGGCCGGGGCGAGCCATGGCGCCGAAATCGGCGTGATCGGCGGCAAGCTGCAACCGGTGAAGCCGGCTGCGGTCAACCAGGGGACTGTTGTCGAAGTGCGCGACCTGTTTTTCGCCACCCCGGCACGGCTGAACTTCATGAAGACGGAGCGGGCCGAGGCCTCGGCGATTTCCGATGTCGTCAGGCGCATGGCCATCGCCTTTCCGGGCGTGCGTTTCGTTTTGTCCGGTTCCGACCGCACGACGCTTGAATTCCCCTCGACCGGCGACGATCGGCTGGCGCGCATCGCCCAGGTACTCGGCCGGGATTTTCGCGACAACGCGATCGAAATCGACGCCGAACGCGAGGGCGCCCGGCTGACCGGCTTTGCCGGGGTGCCGACCTTCAACCGCGGCAACTCGCTGCAGCAATATGCCTTCGTCAACGGACGCCCGGTGCAGGACAAGCTGATCTGGTCGGCGCTGAGGGCTGCCTATGCCGAAACTATCCCGCAGGGCCGTTATCCGGTCGCGGTCCTGTCCTTGACGGTCGATCCCGATGTTGTTGATGTCAACGTCCATCCGGCAAAATCCGATGTGCGTTTCCGTGATCCGAGCCTCATCCGCGGACTGATCATCGGCGCGATTCGGCAAGCGCTCTCGCAGGACGGCGACCGCGCTTCGACGACCGGTGCAAGCGGGCTGATGCGGGCTTTCCGCCCGGAGCCGCAACGGCCGAATGGCGGCTGGAGCGCGTCGTCCTCGCCCTACAAGCCGATGGATTTCGGTGCTGCGACAAACGGATTTGGCGAAAGACCGCAGGCTGCCTTCGCCGAAATGGCGGCGCCTTCGGCGCGCGCACCCATGCCGGAGCCGGCAGTGGCGTTCAGTCCGCAGCCGGACAAGCCGCATCCGCTCGGCGCGGCACGGGCACAATTGCACGAGAATTACATCGTCGCCCAGACGGAGGATGGCCTCGTCATCGTCGATCAGCACGCGGCCCACGAACGGCTGGTATTCGAAGAACTGCGCAAGGGGCTGAATTCTCGACCGATCCCGGCGCAGGCGCTGCTCATTCCCGAAATCGTCGATCTTCCGGAGGACGATTGCGACCGGCTGATCAGCCATTCCGCCGAATTCTCCAGGCTCGGGCTGGGCATCGAACGCTTCGGTCCCGGTGCCATCGCCATTCGCGAAACACCATCCATGCTTGGCGAAATGGATGCGGTCGGCCTGGTGCGGCAACTCGCCGACGAGCTTGCCGAATGGGATACGGCCAACGGGCTTGCGAGCCGGCTCGACTATCTCGCCGCAACCATGGCCTGCCACGGATCGGTGCGTTCCGGCCGGCGACTGCGACCGGAGGAGATGAATGCGCTGCTTAGGCAGATGGAGGCGACGCCCGGCTCAGGCCAATGCAATCACGGGCGACCGACCTATATCGAGCTGAAGCTGTCCGACATCGAGCGGCTGTTCGGCCGCAGTTGATAAGCCGGCGCATCAATTGCACTGGAAATCCCTGCTATGGCGCGCTACAGCGCCGCGCGCCATGAATGACGCGCAAAAGTCGTTGTGGCACTTAATTTGCTGCATATTTTTCCTTAAATCGATTCCGATTTACGAAATTATGCAGTAGAGCATGATCAACAACAGAGAATGCTTGTTTACGGGGCTGTTCAAAGGCTTGGATGCATCCACAAGGGATGCCGGCCGGAATGCACTCCGGGATACGGACGACAAGGAATGCGGGGTCGAAGGACGATGAACCGGTTTGAAGGCAGCGGCAGCAGGGAAGCCAAGATCCGCTATCTCGATGGCGATTTCCAGATCGTCCTGCCCGGATCGCATGTTACCTGCGCGGTAACTGGCACGGCCATTCCCGTCGATGAACTGCGCTACTGGAGCGTTGCGCGCCAGGAAGCCTATGTCGATGCCGAAGCCTCCTACCAGGCCGAAAAACGGGCAGGCCTGCTGCCGACACAGAAGGCGTAGTCCGGCACCCGGCCTATTTCTTTTGCTGCTGAAGGCTGCGCGCCCGGGCTGCCTTCACCGCCGCATCGATGATCTTGGCTGGTGAAGCCGGATCGTCGAAATGGACTTCGATCTCGATCACCCTGCTCTTTTCCATCAACTCCGTGGCCCGGCCATGACCGGGCTCCAGCCGCACCATGTCCTTGGCCGTCGTCACCAGTTGGTAGCCGTTGGCTGCCGCGTGATCGAGAAGATCGGCGATCTCGTCCTCGGAAAAATGATGATGATCGGGAAAGCTGCGTGTTTCAGCGAGAACCGCGCCCGTTTGCCGGACCGTGCGGAAAAACTTCTCCGGGTCGGCAATACCCGCCCAGGCGAGAACCGGCAGGCCCTTCAGGCGGCCATCGTCGAGATGCTCGACACTGGCCTGGTAGATTTGCTTGCCGGCGCGGGCCGCCCGGCGGATCAGCGCGTCGGCGTGATCGTCGTTGCCGATCTTCAAGAGCGCCGATGCATGGCTGATTTGCTGGCGCAGTGGCGCACGGACCGGTCCGGAGGGAATGAGGAAACCGTTGCCGATGCCTCGACGGCTGTCGATCACCAGCAGGGAAAAATCAAAGGTCAGCCGGGCACTCTGGAAACCATCGTCCATGATGATGATATCGGCCCCCTCGGATATCAGCCGGCGAGCGCCTTCGACCCGCCTGCGGCAGACAACGACCAAGCCCTCGCGGGCGAGGAGCAGCGGCTCGTCACCGACATCGCGGGCACGATGATGGGCGAGATCGACCACCGTCGTCACATCGAGCGAACCACCATAACCGCGGCTGAGGAAGCCGGGCTTCAGACCGCGGTGCCGCGCTGCACGGGCAAGCGCAATCGCCGTCGGCGTCTTGCCGGCACCACCGACGGTGAAATTGCCGACACAGATGATCGGAACGGGCACGGAAGCGCGCCGCGCACGGTCCATGCGCGAGCCGGAAATGCGTCCGTAGATCCACGAGAAAGGCCAAAGGCCATAGGCGCGCCAGTCCGCTTTGGTCCACCAGAACGGCGGTGCATCAGAAACCATCAGTCCTTCCAGCCCTCCCCGCGCCGACCATTTTCCTGTGATCTTAGCCGTGCCTGCGCAGCAAATTTTTTTCCGATTTGTTTTCCGATCGCAAAACTCTTCGGTTGGCGACACAAAACGGCAGATTGCCGGGAATTGCAAGCCGCACACGCATCAGCCCGAGCATCTCGGCAGACGTCACGACCACTCCGGACACCCTTTTGCGGCCCCCGCTGGCCGCTGCGATATACCGAGTATTAACCAGTCTGCGGCACTGTCGGTTAACCAGTTTTGGTCGATTTCCGTTTCCAGTTTTTCGTAGCGGACCCTAAAAAATGACAACCGTAAGCTTCAATTCGGCAGCCACCGCCGCCCTGGCAATTTTGCGCCACAACGACAGCACGCATGACAAGCTGCAGAATATCGTCACAACGGGCATGCGCATCTCCGAGGCTGCCGACAACGCCGCCTACTGGTCGATTGCGACCGACATGCGCAACACCAACAAGGCGACGAGCACAGTCATCGACGCGCTTGAACTGGGAGCGGCCCTTGTCGACGTGTCCTACCAGGCAATGGCAGACCTGATCGACATCACCTCGGAGATCAAGACCAGGATCCTCGCCATGAAGGAGCCCGGCGTCGATCGCTACAAGGTGAGTTCGGAAATCTACGAACTGGAAAAACAGTTTCTTTCGACCACGGAATCCGCCTCGTTCAACGGCCGCAATCTTCTGGCGCCCGGCGACCTCAACTACACCGAAAAGACCTACACGGACGGCAACGGCAAGACGCTTAAATATATCGAGATGAGCCCGCCGGATGCCAACCTGGTCTTCGGTGGCATCGTCGCCAGCTACACCAAAGGCCATGTCGGCATCATCAACATCTACGGCGACAGCAACCTCAACGTCTTCGGCCCGGCGAGCTACAAGAACGACGACGGCAGCATCTCGGCGCAGAACGGCCTTGCCGACAATCCGCAGGCCGACGGGATGAGCAGCGGCGTGGTGCATCAGGATCCCACCAAGACGACGGCGTGGCTGCCGGCCTTCAACGGCCGCACCCAGATCGCCTTTGCCAACGGCGCCCAGACCGACGACATGTTCAGCGCCTCACACATGGGCGAAGTGCCCGACGATCTCATCGAGTACGCGACCGATCTGCTTCTTACCCGCTACGACAATATCCACACGACGCTGACCGACCGGGCGGCAACGCTCGGCTCTCTGAGCATGCGCATCGACATGCAGACCGACTACAACCGGACCCTTTCGGCAACGATCACCAAGGGCGTCGGCCGTCTGGTGGATGCGGATATGAGCGATGCCTCGACCAAGCTGAAGGCCATCCAGTCGCAGGTGCAGCTGGCCGTCCAGGCGCTCAACATCGCCAACAACTCACCGTCATTGCTGATGCAACTGTTCCAGAACTGACGCGCTGTTCTCTAACGCAAGACCGTTTCGAGCTCGGTGATATCGTTGAGGCAATGATCGGAGGCTGCCGCGAGCGATTGCGGCGATCCGGTGCCGGTCAGGACCGCGACGGTCAGGCCGACGCCCGCGTTTCGGCCCATGTGCAGATCGTGGTTATTGTCGCCAACGACAGCGACCTGATGCGGCTCAAGGCCCGTTGCGGCACAGAAGCCGTGCACCATGCCCGGCTGCGGCTTGGTGCCATAGCCGCTGTCGTAGCCTGCGACATAGTGCAGGTAGCCATCGAAGCCGAAGCGCTTTGCCGTCTCGCGGATCGAGCGCTCGTTGTCGCTGGAGGCGACGCCCAGCCTGTAGCCCTTGGCGTGCAACCCAGCAAAGAAGGTAGCGAGATCGGTGACAGGCACCGCATATTCCGCCGAATTGGAAAACAGCCCGTCAAGCTTCGCCGTCAGTGCTTCCACCGTATAGGGCGCGCCCGCCCCGACCATGCCGGTGGCGATCTCGACCGTATTGCCGGCGGCCAGCAGGCTGTCGGGCATCACATGGCCCGTGTCGGGGTCCATGCCGCCTGCCACAAGCAATCGCCTGGCAAGGTCCTGATCGCCATCCGCGGCAATGCTGGCAACCTCGTAGTTCACCGGAACCCAGCTCTTCACATAATCGAGCAGCGTGCCATCCTTGTCGAAGAGGATGCCGGCTATGGCTTTATCTGAGGTCATCGGGCATCCCGCCGCAAGATGAAAAGGATCAGTTGTCGCCGCGCGGCTGTAGCCGCGCCTTCACCGTCAGCGGGTTGATGTAGGGCTCCAGCCCCCTGATCGTCGCCGACAGCGCACCGCGCATTTCATGCACGGTTTCCAGTCCGGCGTCGATCATCTTGCGACGAACCTCGTCGTTGACGAGCAGATAGTTGACGCCCTTGGCCAGCATCTCGACATCGCGGATAATCTTGGCGCTGCCGTTCTTGGCAAGCATCTGGTAGGTGTCGCGGAAATTCTGCACGTTGCCGCCCGACAGGATGGCGCAGCCGAGCATTGCCGGCTCCAGCGGGTTCTGACCGCCCTCGGCAAACAGCGAGCGGCCAACGAAGGCGACTTCCGTCAGGCGCAGGTAAAGCCCCATCTCGCCGATCGTGTCACCGAGGAAGATGTCGGTCTCCGGTGTGATCGGATCGTTGCGAGTGCGGCGCGCAACCGTCAGGCCCTTGGATTTCAGCATCGCCTCGATGGCGTCGCAGCGTTCGGGGTGGCGCGGCACGATGATGGTCAGCAGGCGGGTGCGCTCCTTCAGGGCGCGATGGACGATACCGGCCGCATTTTCCTCGCCTTCGAAGGTCGAGATCGCCGCCCATGTCTTGCGATCGCGGATCTGCTGGCGGTAATGTTTCAAGGCTTGGCCGTCATGCGGCGGCGCATCGGTATCGACTTTCAGGTTTCCCGACACCATGACCGGCAACGCGCCGAGCGTGCGGAAACGATCGGCATCAAGTTCGGACTGGGCGATGACGAGCGCAAGGTTCTCGAACAGGGCATCGGCCAGCCAGGGCCGCTTCTTCCAGCGACCGAAGGTGCGATCCGACAAACGCCCGTTGACCAGCACCTGCGGGATATGGCGCCGGCCAAGCTCGACCATGGTCATCGGCCATATCTCCGACTCCGCGATGATCGCCAGATCCGGCTCCCAGTAGTCGAGAAAGCGGGCAACGGCCGGCTTGAAATCGAGCGGCACATATTGGTGGATGATGTTTGGCTCCAGCCGGTCGGCCGCCAGACGCGCCGAGGTCGTGGTGCCCGTCGTCAGGACGACGGCGATGCCGCGGCGCGCCACTTCCTTGATCAGCGGAATGACGGCCGTGGTTTCGCCGACGCTTGCAGCATGAAACCACACCAGCGGCCCCTGCGGGCGCGGCGCGCTGGCATGGCCGTAGCGCTCCTGGCGACGGCCGGAGTCTTCCTTGCCCTTGGCGGCACGGGCGGCAAGATAGGACCAGACGAGCGGATAGACCGCCGTGCCGACCCAGCGGTAGCTGGACAGCGCCACGCGGGCAAGCATGCGGCTCATGAGGACAAGCCTCCGCCGATGCGGCCAAACCACGAAGCGCCCGCGGTGGCGGCGACGGCCTTTTCAGGCACGCGCCGCGCCTGTCCGAATCGACCCAGCATCAAGCCTGTTCCGGATCGAGCAGCCGGTGCATGTGCACGATGAAATAGCGCATATGGGCGTTGTCGACGGTCATCTGCGCCTTGGACTTCCAGGCCGTCAGCGCGCTGTCGTAGTCGGGGTAGATGCCGACCACGTCGAGCTTGTCCAGGTCACGAAACTGCACGCCCGTCAGCGTCGTCAATTCGCCGCCGAACACGAGATGCAGCCGCTGTTTTTTTTCCGAATTCTGAGCCATCCGACCTTCCAATTTTCTTGAAGTATTTTGCTCGTGGTTTGCGGCATTCAACCGGAAAGGTCAATGGCCCTCCAGCCCCTGCGAGGCGGCAATCAACGCAGGCAAGGCGGGCCTGGCTGCGGCGCACAACACCGTATGGCGAACATTTGGGCGATTGTAGGAAAGCGGCTGGCCGTCGAGGCTGAAAAGCGCGCCGCCTGCCCGCTCCAGGATCAAATCGGCAGCAGCCAGATCCCAATCGTGGGAATTTTTCCTGACGATAGTGCCGTCTATGCGGCCATCGGCGATCATCGCGATCCGGTAGGCAAGCGACGGCACATGGGCGATGCGCGACATGCCGGATCGATACCCACCCTCGAGCAGACCGACCGTCTCTTCCGCAAGGGCAATGCGCAGGACCGCATCCACCCCGCTCTTCACGCTGACCGGCTCGCCGTTCTTCAGGGCGCTGCCCGTCAGCGTTGCCTGGAACAGTTCGCCAAGTGCCGGTGCAAACAGAACACCGGCAACCGGGCGCCCGCGATGCACGACGGCGACGCTGACGCACCAGACGTCCTTGCCGGCGATGAAGGCACGGGTTCCGTCGATCGGATCGACGACGAAGACCGTCTCGCAGCCGAGCCGCGCCTCGTCGTCGTCGGTTTCCTCAGACAGCCAGCCGTAGTTGGGCCGCGCCGTCAGGAGCTTTTCCTTGAGGATGTCGTTGGCGGCGAAATCGGCCTCGCTGACCGGCGAACGGCCGTCATTTTTCCACTGCACGTCCGGATCCTTGCGGAAAAAGGAAAGTGCCTTCTCACCGGCCGCGGTTGCCGCCATGGTGATCAGTTCCAGATCGCTGATCCATTGATCCGGCGACGGGTGGACGGCATTCATTTCAGTCTTTCCATTTCCCGCGGCATCGTCAGCCGCGTTGAAGATCGCTGCGGACGATCATTTGCCCGCGAGCGTCATGCCCTCGATGGCAAGCGTGGGTGCGGCGACACCGAATTTGCGGTCGATATCGTCGGCAAGGGTTATGCCAAAAAACATCTGCTTGAGGTTGGAAGCAATCGTGACTTCGGAGACCGGGAAGGTCAACTCGCCGTTCTCGATCCAGAAGCCCGAGGCACCACGGCTGTATTCGCCAGTCAGCATGTTGACGCCCTGGCCGATCAGTTCGGTAACGTAGAAGCCCGTTCCGACATTGCGGATCAGGTCTTCGCGCGAGATATCGCCGGGTTCCAGTGCGAAGTTCGTTGGTGATGGCGAGACGGCCGGGCCGCCGCGCACGCCACGCCCGTTGGTTTCCAGTCCGAGTTCGCGGCCGGTGGAGGTCGAGAGGAACCAGTGCTTCAGAACCCCATCCTCGATCATCGACAGCTTCTGCCCGGTGACACCTTCGCCATCGAAGGGACGCGAGGACGAACCGCGCACGACCAGCGGATCATCGGTGACAGCGATCCCCGCCTTCATCACAGGCTTTCCCATCATGTCGCGCAGGAAGCTGGTCTTGCGAGCAACCGAAGCGCCGTTGATCGCGCCGGCAATATGTCCGGCAAAACCACGCGCCATGCGCGGATCGAAGACGACGGTGACATTCTTCTGGGTCGGCACCTGACGTGGGCCGATGCGGGCGACCGCCCTCTCGCCGGCCGTTCGGCCGATGTCGGCTGACGATTTCAGGTCGGCGAAGAAGAGACGACTGTCGAAATCGTAATCGCGCTCCATCTTGGTGCCGTCACCGGCAATGGCGCTGACAGAGCGGCCGAAGCGCGTACCCATGTAGGCGCCGGAAAACCCGTGCGAGGTGACGAGCACCATGCCGCCCATGCCGGCGGACGCACCGGCACCGCTTGAATTGGTGACGCCGCTGACGGCAAGGGCCGCCGCCTCCGCCTCGAGTGCCGCCACAGTCAGTGCCTCCGTCGAGACGTCCGTCGAATCGAACAGGTCGAGATCCGGATAGGACCGCGCCAGCCGTTCGGCATCGGCAAGGCTTGCGAAGGGGTCTTCCGGCGAGGCCTTGGCCATCGCCACGGCCCGTTCGGCCAGCACCTTCAGATCGAAGCCCGGATTGGCCGACACGCTGGCAACACGGCGGCCGACAAAGACCCGCAGGGAGAAATCATCGCTTTCCGATGCCTCCGTTCCCTCGACCTTGCCGAGCCGCACCGAGACGGAACGCGAGCGGCCCCGGACCACCACGGCATCCGCCTGGTCGGCGCCGGCTTTCAGCGCCAGATCGACGAGCTGGGCCGCACGGGTCTGGAGAACATCGGAATCGATAATATCGGACATGATTTAGCCTTTCATTCCCGCTCCATTTATTGTGCAGTGGCACGGGCATCAAGGGCATATCCTGATTCTTGACCGCGCCCCCGACGAAATACCCATTCCCGGGCAATCTCCTGCCCAAGAGAGACGCCAGAGCCCCGCGAAAACGGCCGTGGGCCAAGAAAGAGCAGACGCATGTCGACGACATCAGCCCTCACCTCACAAGCCCTGCTGCTGCTCGGCGGCGCCGTCGTCGCTGCACCGATCTTCAAGAAGCTCGGCCTCGGCACGGTTCTCGGCTATCTGGCCGCCGGCATTATCATCGGGCCGCTGCTGCACCAGATCACCGAGGGTGAGCAAATCCTCGGTTTTGCAGAACTCGGCGTCGTCTTCCTGCTTTTCGTCATCGGGCTCGAGCTGAAGCCGTCGCGCCTCTGGCAGATGCGGCGCGATATCTTCGGATTGGGTACGGCGCAGGTGCTGCTGACCGGCGTTGCCGTATCGGCGATCGTTTACTGGACCGGCATGCTCGACTGGAGCGGCAGCGTCATCACCGGTTTCGGGCTGGCCCTGTCATCGACGGCTTTCGCCCTGCAAATCCTCGACGAGAAGGGCGACACGAACACGCGCTACGGCCAGAGGGCCTTTTCGCTGCTTCTGCTGCAGGATCTGGCGATCGTACCGCTTCTGGCACTGATCCCGCTGCTCGCCTTGCAGGCGCCGGAAGATACCACGCCACCGCTGCAGGACTTCGCCATCGCGGTCGGCGCAGTCCTGGTCATGGTGATTGCCGGCCGGTATCTGCTCAATCCCCTGTTCCAGATCATTGCCCGTACCGGCGCGCGTGAAGTCATGATCGCCGCAGCACTTCTGATCGTTCTGGGGGCTGCGACCATGATGCAGCTTGCCGGTCTCTCCATGGCGATGGGTGCGTTCCTGGCGGGCGTTCTGCTGGCGGAATCCTCCTACCGGCATGAATTGGAAGCCGATATCGAGCCATTCCGCGGGTTGCTGCTCGCTTTGTTTTTCATGGCTGTCGGGCTGTCGCTCGAGATCGACGTCATCCTTGAGAACTATCTGCTCATCCTGGTCGCCGTCCCTGCGCTGATGACGATCAAGGCGGGGATCATCTACACGCTCTGTCGCCTGACGGGATCGCCGCACAATGACGCGGTGCGCATCGGGCTGCTTCTGCCGCAGGGCGGGGAATTCGGCTTCGTGCTGTTCACCGCGGGCGCCATAGCCGGCGTATTCTCCGTCTCCTGGGCTTCGCTTCTGATTGCGATCGTCACGCTGTCGATGGCTCTGACGCCTGCCGCCGCAGCTCTGGCTGGTCTGCTCATGCACGAGAATGAGGAGATAACGGAAGAGCTCGAAGAGGATTTCGATGGCGCCGGGGCCGACGTGCTGATGATCGGCTTTTCCCGCTTCGGCCAGATCGCCTCACAGATCCTGCTTGCCGGTGGTCGCGAAGTGACCATCATCGACCATTCCGCCGCCCGCGTCCGGCAGGCCGCGACCTTCGGATTTCGTATCTACTTCGGCGACGGGACGCGGCTGGACGTGCTGCGTGCCGCCGGCATCGAACGCGCCAAGATCGTTGCAGTCTGCACCCAGAAGCAGGAGATCACCGACCGCATCGTCGACATGGTGCAGGCGGAATATCCGAATGCCCGCGTCTACGCCCGTGCCTATGACCGGCTGCACACGCTTTCTCTTCGGGCCCGCGGCGTCGACTACGAACTGCGCGAAACCTTCGAGTCCGGCCTCGTGTTCGGGCGCAAGACGCTGGAGGGATTAGGGATCGGCGACAACGAAGCACAGGCGATCATGGACGACATCCGCAAGCGCGACGAAGCGCGACTGGCGGTGCAGGAGGCCGAGGGCATCAGCGCCGGCCGCGACATGCTGCATTTCGAGCCGGTCAAGCCGGAACCGCTGATCAAGCCGAAACGCGAAATGGCACCTTCGCTGGAACCGGACGACGACATCCTTTCGGGCATCAAGCCCCAGCCGGAGAAGAACGTGCTGGCAGGCGCGGACTGAACCCGTTCAGCCGTGGCTTTTCGCGCTGAAGGCCGCGTCGAGCGCGGTCTTCAACTGATCCTTGACAGGTGCCGTCGCTGCCAACACCTCCTGGGCCTTCAGGAAATCCATCACCCGGAAACGGCCGACCTCGGGGCGCAACAGGATATCCGGCGGATGCGCCTTCATCTTCATGGTGATGATCGACTGCATCATCAGCTGGCTTGCGCCGAACATGCTGTCGATCAGGCTCGGCATGGTTTCGCCGTCGCCATCCGGCCCGCCGACGACATCGACGCCGATAACGATATCGGCCAGGCCCATCAGGTGATCGAACGGCACGGGATTATAGATGCCGCCGTCGATCATCACCCGGCCGTCGATCCGAACCGGCATGAAGACCGCAGGAAGCGCCGCGGAAGCCGCCAGCGCCTGATGCAGGTCGCCGGACTGGTGGACGCGCTCGGTCTGGCCGTAATAATCGGTCGTCATCACCCTGAGCGGGATCGTCAGGCCGGCGAAATCCTTTGGGACGCGGTCGGGTAGGAAGGCCGGAAGAATCCGCTCGATATTGAACTGGCCGACGCGAAAGCCGTTGGTGACCGCCTGCGCGAAGCTCGACGGACGCAGGCTCCACAGCCGGTTGATGATCTCCTTGCGCCGGCCGACAGTCGCCAGCGTATGATCGCGGATTTCCTCGCCGCGCAGACCTGCAGCCATGCCGGCACCCATGATCGCGCCGATCGAGGAGCCGGCGATAGTGACCGGACGGATGCCGAGTTCATCCAGCGCCTCGATGACATGAATGTGGGCAAGTCCACGCGCGCCGCCGCCACCGAAGGCGATCGCGACGGTCGGATCGGTTGATTTCTTCGCTGTTTCGAGACTGTGCGTCATGCTCAGCGGTCTTTCCGGTATCACACGGGACGGTAGCGGTAGAAATGCATCTTCGTATCGCCGAACAGGCGATCGTCGATCAATTCGAAGCCATCCTGCAGCACTGGCTGAACATCGGCCCGCTCTTCGAGAATGGCAAGAGCGCCCGGCACAAGCCAGCCGCCGCTGGCAGCAGAGGCGAGCGCTTTTTCGCCGAGCCCCTTGCCGTAGGGCGGATCGGCAAAGAGGAGATGAAACGGCTCGACAGTCCCCACCGGTCCGAGATCGGTCGCATCGCGGCGGAAAACACGCGCCCGGCCGGTCAAGCCGAACGCTTCGATATTGGTGCGCAACAATCCCCTGCCCTCGGCGCCCATTTCAACGAACAAGGCCTGACGGCAACCGCGCGACAGGGCTTCGAGCCCGACCGCGCCGGTGCCGGCGAAGAGATCAAGGACCCGTGTGTCGTCCAGCGCGTCCGCATGGGCGTGGCTCAGGATGTTGAACAGGCTTTCCCGCGTCCGGTCCGTCGTCGGCCGGATATCATTGGACTTGGGCGTTGCGAGCCCGCGCCCGCGAAACTCGCCGCCGACGATCCGCACTGTCGCTTAGTTCCCGCGTCCGCGCGGTTTGCCGCCACTTGGCGGGCGTCCGCCGGATGGCTTGCCGCCACCACCGGGCTTGCCACCGCGGGGGCCGCCGGTCTTCGCACCGAAAGGCTTTGCCCCACCCGGCTTGCCGCCGAAGGATTTTCCGCGCGGCTTGTCGCCTGCGGGGCGATCACCAAACGAACGCTCGCCACCTTCACGGCGCGGCGGACGATCTCCCTGCGGACGATCGCCACGTGGCGGGCGATCACCGGAATCGCGCGGCCGGCGGTCGCCATCCTCACGCGAGAACGACTTTTCGCCGAATGGCTTGCGCGGCCTGTCACCCTGGGGGCGGTCGGTCTTCGGCCTGTCGGAGAACGAGCGGGCGCCTTCGGCGCGTGGCTTGCGGTCGCCAAACGGCTTGTCGCCTTCACGGCGCGGCGGACGGTCTCCACCTTCGCGCCGGGCCGGACGATCGCCGAAACCGCGGGCATCGCGATCACCGCCGCGCTTGCGGTCGCCGCCGCGGCCTTCATCACGGCTCGGCTCTTCGCTCGCCCGGATCCAATCACCATCGTCATCAGCCCGATTGACCACGACACGCGGGCCGCGATCGGGACGATCGTAGACGGTCGCCTTCTTGCGGTCAGGATCGAATTTCTTGCTGGACTTGATCGCCAGGCCATCCTTGGTCCGGCCGTAGCGCTTGGTCGCAGGCGCGCCTTCGGGGCGCTCGCGACGGACAGGCTTTTCCGCCACATCCGCGGCCTGCGCATCCTTCGCCTTCTTCTCCGGCAGCGGCCGGGCGCCGGGCGCCATCCAGACATTGGCCTTGCGGGCGCGCTGAGCAGGTTCGCGCTTCGGACGGTCGTCGAACTTCGCGTCGCCGCCGCGTGCGTCGCGGTCCTTGCGATCGCCACGGCCGCCCTTGTCGTCCCGCTTGGTATCGAGACGCGACAGAGCCCGCTCGCGCTTGTCGGACGGCTTCTCGCGGAACGAGCCGCGTTCCTTGGTATCGGGCTTGGCCCATTCGCTCTTCTGCGGCTTGGTCTCTTCGGCCGGCTCGTTGTCGAACAGCGGTGCGTCGAAATTCGCCTTGGCGTCCTCGATCAGGCGCGGACCGAGCTGGTCGCGCAACGTGCGGCCGCGGATTTCCTGGGCATGACCTTCCGGCAGTTCGCCGAGCTGGAACGGGCCGTAGGAGATGCGGATCAGCCGGTTCACGTCGAGGCCGAGCGCGCCCATGACGTTCTTGATTTCGCGGTTCTTGCCTTCGCGCAGGCCCATGGTGATCCAGACGTTCGAGCCCTGGACCTTGTCCAGCGTCGCCTCGATGGAACCGTAGAGCACGCCATCGACGGCAATGCCGTCCTTCAGCTTGTCGAGTTCCGCCTGGTCGATGGCGCCGTGCGCGCGCACGCGGTAGCGGCGCAGCCAGCCGGTGGCCGGCAGTTCGAGCACGCGGGCCAGACCGCCGTCATTGGTCAAGAGCAGGAGGCCTTCAGTGTTGATATCAAGGCGACCGATCGACAGGACGCGCGGCAGGTCTTCCGGCAGGTTGTCGAACACCGTCGGGCGACCTTCCGGATCGGAATTGGTGGTCACCAGGCCGGATGGCTTGTGATAGAGCCAGAGCCGGGTACGCTCGATGCCACGGATCGGCTGGCCATCGACTTCGATATGATCGGCGAGCGTCGCGTTGACGACGGGGCTGTCGAGCAGCTTGCCGTTGAGCGAAACGCGGCCTTCCATGATCATGCGCTCGATATCGCGACGCGAGGCCACGCCGGCGCGTGCCATGATCTTGGAAATGCGCTGCGGAACGTCCGCGCCCACTGTCTCCGTTGCCGACGGCCTTGGCTTGCGCGGCTTCTCGGTCTCGGTCTTGTCCGCGCCCGCATGATCGGCTGCGGCCTTGCGCGCGCCGGTATAGGGCTTCTTGTCACGGCTCGCGGGTTTGCCGCCGGGCCGCTGGGGCTTGTCTTTGAATGTCATTTGTGTTGCCTGCCTTTTGGGCTGTCCTATCAGGTCACAGCCCTTGGGTTAAGAGAAATTATCACGGGTCTCAACGATGGCTGAAACGAGCCGCTTCATGGATTTGGCCTTGGCGCAGGCGCGGATGGCGGCAGAGCGCGGCGAGGTCCCGGTCGGCGCTGTCCTTGTCTTTGACGGCGCGGTCATCGCCAGCGCCGGAAACCGGACGCGGGAACGCAACGACATCACCGCCCATGCCGAGATCGAGGTGATCCGCGAAGGCTGTCGCATCCTCGGAGACGAGCGGCTTCCCGGCGCCGATCTCTACGTGACGCTCGAGCCCTGCACCATGTGCGCGGCGGCCATCTCGTTCGCCCGGCTGCGGCGGCTCTACTACGGCGCTGAAGATCCGAAGGGCGGCGGCGTCGACAATGGCGTGCGTTTTTTCAGCCAGCCGACCTGCCACCACGCGCCCGACGTCTATTCGGGTTTTTCCAGTCAGGCGGCAGCGGAAATCCTGCGGCAATTCTTCGCCGAAAGACGCTGACGGCTTCAGCCGGCGGCGAAATTTTCGAGCGCAGCACCGGAAAGGCGATAGCGCGTCCACTCCGTCAACGGTTCGGCCCCGATCGCCTCGTAGGCCTTGATCGCCGGCTCGTTCCAGTCGAGCACGCTCCATTCGAAACGGCCACACCCCTTTTCAACGGCGATCCGCGCCAGATAGCGCAGCATCAGCCGTCCGGCACCGGTGCCGCGCTGATCGGGCGTGACATAGAGGTCTTCGAGATAAAGGCCGTTGCGGGCCTGCCAGGTCGAGTAGCTGAAGAACCAGACGGCAAAGCCGACGGGCAAACCATCACGTTCGCAGATCGCGGCTTGCGAAACGGAATTGGGGCCGAACAGGGATTCGGTGACCGACTGAACCGTCGCCTCGACCTCGTGCCCAGCCTTCTCGTAGACTGCCAGTTCGGTGATGAACCGCAGAATAGTGGCCGCATCCTCCGGCCCGGCTTTGCGAATATCAAACATCGGTGATCAGAAGATCTGGTACCATTTCTTGCCGCTGCCCTTGATCGCGGCTTCCTTCTTGCGGCGGCGCTCCTTGACCTGTTCCGGCTCGCCCAGATCCGCAGTCGCCTCTTCCGGCAGCTTGCGATATTCGAGCGGCGGGTCGCTCAGGAAGCGGCGCTTATCGGCATAGGCGCCCATCTGGATCTTGCGGGCCTCGCGATAGGCCTGCGTCTGTTCGCTCTTGGTCAAAGCCCGGCCGTTGGCGCTCGCCTTGGCCAGCGGCGACACATAATTCGGATTGTCGGCGTTGGCGTCGGCTTCCTCGCGCAGACGCTGGCGCGTTTCTTCAGGAGACTCGATCCACTGCGGATTGTCCTTGCTAGCAAGGTTCTGCTGCGGCTGCACGAGAGACGCCGTTTCCGATTGCGGTGGCAGGACGAGGCCCGGACGCGGCTGATACTTGACGTTCTTGGGATTGCTTGGCCCGAGGCTGACGGCGCTGCCGAGGTCATCCACCAGGTGTTCTCCGGCGGTTTTGTCCGTCCCGTAGGTCGGGCCACCGATGCAGCCGGTCAGGACGAAACTGCCAGCCACGACACCGAAAATACCGGCATACACTCGAAATTCTCGCGTCATTCCCATGAAAACCCTTCCAGCGGCGCCGGCACGATCAATATCAAGGCGGCATTGCTGCGCCCATGACGGATAAATCCGCCGAATTTCAGGCAGGTTTACCGGATGAGCCGCAAATACGCAATTCACCCGGTAAACAATCCCTTAAGAAGCGAAACCCAGTTCCTTCAGCGCCGCCGCATCGCGAGCCGACACATCCGGGAAGGCCGGGTCCGAGCCGACATCGGCCGTGATTCGCCAGGAGCGGGCGCATTTGACACCTTCTGCCAGCTTGGGCTCGACGCTGACGGTCGACAGGTCGTCCAGGCGGAAAGCGCCCTCCGGTCCCTTGCCCTCGACGATGGTGACGCCGGAGGTGATGCAGATTTCAGCGAAGTCCTGGCCGTCCAGCGCCTGCAGCAGGCCGGCATCGGCGATGTGCACCACCGGAGCCGCCTCGAGCGAAGAGCCGATACGCTTATCGCGGCGTTCGACTTCCAGCGCGCCGGTAACGGCCCGGCGCACTTCGCGAACCTTCTTCCACTTCTCGGCCAGCGCCTCGTCGCGCCACTCGGCCGGCACGAGCGGGAACTGCTCCAGATGCACCGAAACAGCCGAGGGATCACGCGACAGCCAGGCCTCTTCCGCGGTAAACGGCAGAACCGGGGCAAGCCAGGTGACGAGGCACTCGAACAGCTTGCGGATGACCGCAAGACTTGCACGGCGGCGCAGGCTCGACGGCGCGTCGCAATAGAGCGCATCCTTGCGGATATCGAAATAGAAGGCCGACAACTCGACGTTCGAGAAATCGATCAGCGCACGGGCGATACGCTTGAAGTCGAAGGCGTCATAACCTTCACGCACGATCTGATCGAGTTCGGACAGGCGATGCAGCATAAGCCGCTCGAGTTCCGGCATGTCGTTGAAGGCGATGTCCTCGCCCTTGTCATGCGCCAACGTGCCGAGCATCCAGCGGATGGTGTTCCTGAGCTTGCGGTAGCTGTCGATGTTGGTCTGGATGATCGCTTTGCCGAGGCGCTGGTCTTCCCAGTAATCCGTGGTCGCGACCCAGAGGCGCAGGATATCGGCGCCCGATTCCTTCATCACGTCCTGCGGGGCAACGACGTTGCCCTTGGACTTCGACTGCTTCTCGCCCTTCTCGTCCATCGTGAAGCCATGGGTCACGACGGCATTGTAAGGCGCGCGGCCGCGCGTGGCGCAGCTTTCGAGCAGCGAGGAATGGAACCAGCCGCGATGCTGGTCGGAACCTTCCAGATAGAGATCGGCTGGCCATTTCAGGTCGGGGCGATCCTCCAGTGTGAAGGTATGGGTCGAGCCCGAGTCAAACCAGACGTCGAGGATGTCCATGACCTGCGTCCAACGACCATGATCATGGTCGTTGCCGAGGAAGCGATCCTTGGCGCCTTCGGCAAACCAGGCATCAGCGCCTTCGGCCTCGAAGGCATCGAGGATGCGGGCGTTGACGGCGTCATCTACCAGCACTTCGCCCTGCTCATCGGCAAAGACCGCGATCGGAACGCCCCAGGCGCGCTGGCGGGAGAGCACCCAATCCGGACGGTTCTCGATCATGGCGCGCAGGCGGTTCTGGCCACCGGCGGGCACGAAGCGCGTGTCGTCGATGGCGGACAGAGCGCGCGAGCGCAACGTCGTGCCGTCGGCAAGGTCCTTGTCCATGTAGACGAACCATTGCGGCGTATTGCGGAAGATGACCGGCTTCTTCGAGCGCCACGAATGCGGATAGGTGTGCTTCAGGCGACCACGGGCAAACAGCGTGTGGCGGGCGATCAGCGCCTTGATGACGCGCTCGTTGGCATCGCCCTTCTTGCCCGTATCGTCGATGACGCGCGCGGCGCCACCTTCGGCGTCGGGGCCGAAGCCGGGCGCGTCGACGGTATAGAAGCCGGCGTCGTCAACGGGGAACGGGATCGTCGAGGAGATGCCGCGTGCTTCCAGTGCGCGGGCATTGTCCATCCAGGCATCGAAGTCCTCGCGGCCATGGCTTGGGGCCGTATGAACGAAACCGGTGCCGGTATCGTCGGTGACGTGATCGCCGTCGAGCAACGGGACCTGGAAGTGGTAGCCACCGCCAAGGCCGTGCAGGGGATGGGCGCAGGTGACGCCGGACAACTCGCCTTCCTCAAGGCCACGCACCAGATTGAGCGTCACCTTGGCTCTCGCGGCGCATTCACCGGCAAGGCGGGTGGAGAAGATCAGCTTTTCACCGGGCTGCGGACCGAAGTCGTTTTCGGCGCTCGCGACCTCGTAAAGCGCGTAAGGAAAGCGCGACGAATAGGCGATGGCGCGATTGCCCGGGATGGTCCAGGGCGTCGTGGTCCAGATGACGACGAAGGCATCCTTGAGGCTTTCCGGCCCCTCAACAACCGGGAACTTTACCCAGATCATGTCGCTCTCGACGTCCTGGTACTCGACCTCGGCTTCCGCCAGCGCCGTGCGCTCGACGACGGACCACATGATCGGCTTGGAGCCGCGATAGAGCTGGCCGCTCTTGGCGATCTTCAGAAGTTCGCCGGCGATGCGGGCTTCGGCGTGGAAGGCCATCGTCGTATAGGGATTGTCGAAGTCGCCCTCGATGCCCAGGCGCTTGAACTCCTCCGACTGGATCTTGATCCAGTTGGCGGCAAAGTCGCGGCATTCCTGGCGGAATTCGTTGACCGGAACTTCGTCCTTGTTCTTGCCCCTGGCGCGGTAGGCTTCTTCGATCTTCCATTCGATCGGCAGGCCGTGGCAATCCCAGCCCGGAACGTAGTTCGAGTCATAGCCGCGCATCTGGAAAGAACGGGTGATGATGTCCTTCAGGATCTTGTTCAGCGCGTGGCCGATGTGGATGTTGCCATTGGCATAGGGCGGGCCGTCATGCAGGACGAATTTTTCGCGGCCGGCGGCGGAGGCGCGCAGCTTCTTGTAGAGGCCCATCTGCTGCCAGCGGGCAACCGTTTCCGGCTCCTTCTTCGGCAGGCCGGCGCGCATCGGAAATTCGGTTTCCGGCAGATAGAGGGTCTTGGAATAATCGAGCTTTTCAGCGGTATCGGTCATGGTCTCAGCAATCATATCTGGGCGCGTGTCGCCGCGCATGCGAACGGGATATCATAAGGGATAACGGAGGGCGTTCATGTCAAACGCCGAAAACCCGGACCTTCCGGCGGCAATCAAGGCGCTCAGAAGGCCGGGCCAATAATTCGCTGATCACGTATCAATCGACGATATCGGGTCATGGTGGCCGGTTGTTTAAGCGGTTTTCGCGCGAAAAGGAAGAGGCTTGCGGCCGCCGCGGCAGGATTGTGCGGAAGGGCGATCGGCTACCTTTCGATCGCGCGGGCCACGTTCGACATCAATCCTTGGGGTTCGCCAGCATGACGGCCCGCAGTGCGTCGTTGATGCGATCCTGCCAGCCCGGGCCATCATCCTGAAAGTAGTGCAGGACGGCGCTGTCGAGCTTGATCGACACGAGTTCCTTCGTTTCCGGCAAGGCGCGCTTTTCGACAGCCGGCGCAGGCGCCTTCTTTGCGGGCTTGAACAGAGCTTCGGCGGCATCCATGGCGCTGACGGGCCGGCGGGGCGTAGTAGCCATAACGATCATCCTCTACGGGGTTGCATCCAAGGCAAATGCGATCTTGCCGTCGATCTCGCTCAGCAGCCTGACGCCCGAGAGTAGCGCCCGCGCCTCCGCTTCGTCCTGCTTCATCTGCACGACAAGCGGATCGAGGCCATCGAATTTCAGCTCGTCGCGCAGATGGCCGAAGAAAGACACGGAACAGATCTCGCCGTAAAGGTCGGCGGAAAAATCGAAGACGAAGGTTTCGAGCAGTGGCGCACCATTGCTGTCGACGGTCGGGCGGCGACCGAAGCTGGCGACGCCGTCATGGATGGTGCCATCGGCGCGGCGGAAGCGCACGGCGTATATGCCATTGCGCAATTCGACTTCCGGCGGAAGCTGCATGTTGGCCGTGGGATAGCCGAGCGTGCGGCCGAGCTTCTTGCCACCGATCACTTCCGATTCCACCGTATAGCGATAACCGAGCATTCCGGCCGCCTGCGAAACATCGCCCTCGCCCAGCAGCCCGCGGATATGGCTGGAGGAAATCACCGAGGCGTTCTCATCGCGGAAAGCATCGACCAGCGTGACGCCAAAACCGTTCTCGCCGCCGGCGGCCATCAGGAAGGCCGGGCCGCCCTCCCTGCCCTTGCCGAAATGGAAATCGAAGCCGGTGACCACATGGCTGGCGTGCAGCCAGTCCAGCAGGATGGAGCGGATGAAGTCGGAGGCGGAAAGCTGCGAAAACGTGCGATCGAAGGGATATTCGATGACGGCGGAAAAACCCATGCCTTCTAGAATGCGGGCCTTGAGAGGCGCCGGCGTGAGGCGGAAGACCGGATGGTCCGGGCGAAAGACCGTGCGCGGATGCGGCTCGAAGGTCAGCACCAGGGCGGGTACGCCGCGCTCCCGCGCCTCCTCCAGCGCCCGGTTCAGCACCGACTGGTGACCGCGATGCACACCGTCGAAATTGCCGATGGCGATGACGCCGCCTCGCAAGGCTTGCGGCAAGGGTTCGCGGGTCTCGTTGCGATGGAAAACCGTCATATCCGTCACACCAGTCATCTCTTATGCAGTTCGATCACGCTGGTCCGGCTGGCCGGAACAGTTACGCCAACCGGGGCATCCACCATTTCGGCGTGGCACCCTCGCTTTTCAAGAATGCCGCAAGTTTGGTTTCGTCAGTCTTCTCGGCCGTCATATATTCGGCGGCGTGGATGCCGGCGCTGATATAGAGGACATCGAGGCCGAAATCCTGTGCGCCCTTGACGTCCGTCGGCATGCCGTCGCCAACGGCGATCACCCGCGACAAGTCCAGCCCCTGGCGCACGGCCTTGGCTTCCGACAGGGACGCTCGATAGATCGGTACATAGGGCTTTCCGGAAATCCGGGTTTCACCGCCAAGCTCCTCATAGACCTTGGCGATGGCGCCGGCGCAGGGGATCAGCCGGTGGCCGCGCTCGACGACAAGGTCGGGATTGGCGCAGATGAACGGGATCTTGCGCTTGGCCATGCCGGACAGCGTTGCGCGATAATCCTCGGCGGTCTCGGTTTCGTCATCGAAGAAGCCGGCGCAGACGATGATCTCGGCCTCCTCGGAGGAAACCATGTTGACGCCCAGTCCTTCGAGCAGCGGCAGGTCGCGCTCGGCACCGATGAAATAGATCTTCTTCGGGCCGGCGGAAATCAACGCGCGGGTAACATCACCCGACGTGACGATGCGGTCATAGGCCGTGTCGGGAACGCCAAGGCCGCGGATCTGGACGATGACGCCGGGATGCGGACGCGGCGAATTGGTGATGAGGACAACCGTCAGCCCCTTGGCACGGGCTTCCGTCAGTGCCTGACAAGCGTCCTGGAAGGCCGCAACGCCATTGTGCAGCACGCCCCAGACATCGCACAGGACGACATCATAGCGATTTGCGATGTCGCGAAAACTGTTGATCCGAACGGCCATGCTGGCTTCCCGCAGAAAAATTGGTCGGGGTGACATCGCAGGCAAGCGGCGAAAACACAAGTCTTCATCGGGAAAATGGCGTTCGAATCCCAAGGATTCGAGGCCGAGCAATGCCAAAGAGCCCCTAAAGGCGCGTCATCAGCCAACCGGCAGCGGCGCAGACGGCAAGCGTCGTCACGACGCCGCGCTTGAACTGGAAGAGCAAAAGGGCCGCCAGAAGCGCCAGGAAGAAGGCTGGCCACTGGAATGTCTGCCAGACAGGAAGCGGCACCGACAACGGTCCCCCGAAATATCGACCCACCTCGGCGAACAGAACATGCAGGCCGAACCAGAGCGCCAGATTGAGAATGACGCCGGTGACCGCCGCCGAGATCGCCGCCAGTGCGCCCGACAGCGCCCTGTTGTTGCGCAGGGTCTCGATATAGGGCGCACCGAGGAAAATCCACAAGAAGCAGGGCACGAAGGTCACCCATGTGGCAAGCGTCGCACCGAGCATGCCGGACAGGAGCGGATCGAGACCGATCGGCGCGCGGAAGGCCGCGATGAACCCGACGAAGGAAAGCACCAGCACCAGCGGTCCCGGTGTCGTTTCGGCAAGCGCCAGACCATCGAGCATTTCGCCGGGCCTCAGCCAGTGATAGGTCTCGACCGCCTGCTGGGCGACATAGGCAAGCACCGCGTAGGCGCCGCCAAAGGTGACCACCGCCATCTTCGAGAAGAACAGGCCGATGGCGGTGTAGACGTTGTCGAAGCCGAGCACCCCGCCGATAAGGACAAACGGTGCGATCCACAGGACCAGCCACGTGGCGAGAACCCGAAACGTCCGGCTCCAGCTTGAGGCGACCTCCGGGAAGCTGCTGTCGATGACGGACGGCCTGTCGGCAAGAGCCTGTTTTGCCGCCGCGGCAACAGCTTTTTCGCCCGTTGCCGGCTCCAGACGCGTTGCAACATATCCGGCGATGCCGGCCGCCAGCACGACGAGCGGAAACGGCAGATCGAAGAAGAATAGCGCGGCGAAGGCGAGCGCCGCGACGATGACCGCAAAACGGCTTCTCAGCGCCCGGCGACCGACGCGGATGACCGCCTCGATAACAATGGCCAGCACCGCTGCCTTCAACCCGAAGAACAGGCTCGTCAACCAGTCAGTTTGCTGGAACAGCGCATAGGCCGAGGACAGGCCGAGGATGACGAAGAAGCCCGGCAATATGAACAGCATCCCGGCGACGATGCCGCCGCGCGTGCCGTGCAACAGCCAGCCGACGTAGGTCGCAAGCTGCTGGGCCTCCGGGCCTGGCAAAAGCATGCAGAAATTCAGCGCATGCAGAAACCGGCTCTCGGAGATCCAGCGGCGCTCCTCCACCAGTTCCTTGTGCATCAGGGCGATCTGTCCCGCCGGACCGCCGAAACTCAGGAGCCCGATCTTCGCCCAGACCCTGGTGGTCTCGGCGAATGTCGGATGCGGCGGCGGCGCCTCTATCTGCACGGCCTCATTCATTGTCTTTGGCCTTCTTCGCGACGTGCTGCACCCATTCATGCTTTTCCTGTGTGGCGTCGCGCGCCCAGCGATAGAAGGCGTCGTAGAGCGTCATGCCGGCTTCCAGTTGCTCCAGGTCGTCGGCAAACATCCGCGAGAGGCCGAGCGACGCCGCAAGCAGTCCTGCGGCTTCGGGAACCAGATCGAGCCGGTCGGTATCGGCGGCCCGCACAATCAGGGCGAGATGCTGAAGCGCCGGAAATGAGAGACCGAATTCCTTGACCATCGTGTCGAAGGTGCAGTCCTCGCCCCTATGGCTCCAGAAGACATTTTCCACATCGAACGGCGTTGCGCCGAAACGATCTGCGACGGCTTCGACTTCCGGGGCCGCGACGAAGAGAAACGTCGCGGCTGGATCAACGAAGCGGCGGATCAACCACGGGCAGGCAATGCGGTCGATCTTGGGACGAGCACGCGTGACCCAGACCGTTCCGCCATTGGCGTTTTCGCCCGGCAGGGCAGCGAGCGGAACGAGCGGCAGGCGAGCCGCCTGCCAGGCTTCGAAGCCGCCTTCCAGCGTCTCAGCCGCAGCGCCGGCATTTCTGAGCCACGCGGCAACGCCTTCGGAGAGCTTCTTGCCCTTCTGGCAGACGACGACGACCCAGCGGCCGCGATAATCCGCCCCCCATAGCTGCACATCGGCGTAAGGGCGTCGGAAAGACGATGGAATAAAAAGCGGCTGGGCGGCGAAATCCTCATCGTCGCGCACGTCGATAACGACCGGCCCCTTGGGGGTGCCGATCAGGCGGACAAGCTTTTCGGTGGAAATAGCATTATACGAGGCCATGGTTTACGTCCTTTTCGAGGGATTGGACGCGAAGTGATGGCATGACGCCTCGTGGGGCATTCGCAGACCCCATGCGCAAATTAGACAAAAAACCCGGAACCAAGTCAATCATTTTCGCCGCAAAAGAATCTTGCCAGCCCATTCTTGACTCAATCGACGGCCAACCTTATCTCCGGGTCGCTAGCACTCATGCAATAGGAGTGCTAACATCCATCCATCGGGTCGGTTCACGATCCGTGAAGTCATTTGATCGAGGGATTAGACAATGACAAGCACCAATTTCCGTCCTCTGCATGACCGCGTCGTCGTACGCCGCGTCGAGTCTGAAGCCAAGACCAAGGGCGGCATCATCATTCCGGATACCGCCAAGGAAAAGCCGCAGGAAGGCGAAATCGTCGCCGTCGGCACCGGCACCCGTGACGACAAGGGCGCTCTCATCGCTCTCGACGTCAAGGCTGGCGACCGCGTCCTGTTCGGCAAGTGGTCGGGCACCGAAGTCAAGCTCAACGGCGAAGACCTTCTGATCATGAAGGAAGCCGACATCATGGGCGTTATCGGCTGATTTTAGCCGGTTCCCTTCTCCTTAATTCCATAAAACCAATTGGGCACCAGCCCGGGAGTTTTTAAAATGGCAGCCAAAGAAATCAAGTTCGGCCGCACCGCGCGCGAAAAGATGCTGCGCGGCGTCGACATCCTCGCTGACGCAGTCAAGGTAACGCTCGGCCCGAAGGGTCGTAACGTCATCATCGACAAGTCGTTCGGCGCACCGCGCATCACCAAGGACGGCGTTTCCGTCGCCAAGGAAATCGAACTCGAAGACAAGTTCGAAAACATGGGCGCCCAGATGGTCCGCGAAGTTGCTTCGAAGACCAACGACATTGCCGGTGACGGCACGACGACTGCAACGGTTCTCGCTCAGGCGATCGTTCGCGAAGGCGCCAAGAGCGTTGCCGCCGGCATGAACCCGATGGACCTGAAGCGCGGCATCGACCTCGCCGTTACCGCCATCGTCAAGGACATCGTTGCCAAGGCCAAGAAGATCAACACTTCGGAAGAAGTGGCCCAGGTCGGCACGATCTCTGCCAACGGCGAAACGGAAATCGGCCAGTACATCGCTGACGCGATGCAGAAGGTCGGCAATGAAGGCGTCATCACGGTTGAAGAAGCCAAGACCGCCGAAACCGAACTCGAAGTCGTCGAAGGCATGCAGTTCGACCGCGGCTATCTCAGCCCCTACTTCGTTACCAACCCTGAAAAGATGGTTGCAGAACTGGAAGACGCTTACATCCTTCTCCATGAGAAGAAGCTCTCCAACCTGCAGGCCATGCTTCCGGTTCTCGAAGCCGTCGTTCAGACCGGCAAGCCGCTCCTGATCATCTCGGAAGACGTCGAAGGCGAAGCGCTTGCGACCCTCGTCGTCAACAAGCTGCGTGGCGGCCTGAAGATTGCTGCCGTCAAGGCTCCGGGCTTCGGCGATCGCCGCAAGGCCATGCTCGAAGACATCGCCATCCTGACCGGTGGTCAGGTCATCTCCGAAGACATCGGCATCAAGCTCGAAAACGTCACGCTCGAAATGCTCGGCCGTGCGAAGAAGATCTCGATCTCCAAGGAAAACACCACGATCGTCGACGGTCATGGCAAGAAGTCCGAGATCGAAGGCCGCGTTGCCCAGATCAAGGGTCAGATCGAAGAAACCACTTCCGACTACGACCGCGAAAAGCTGCAGGAACGCCTTGCCAAGCTCGCTGGCGGCGTTGCCGTCATCCGCGTCGGCGGTGCGACTGAAATCGAAGTGAAGGAAAAGAAGGACCGTATCGACGACGCGCTCAACGCAACGCGCGCTGCCGTTCAGGAAGGTATCGTTCCTGGCGGTGGTACGGCTCTCCTGCGCGCCTCGACCGTCCTCAACATCAAGGGCGCAAACGACGACCAGACGGCCGGCATCAACATCGTCCGCAAGGCGCTTCAGTCGCTGGTTCGCCAGATCGCTGAAAACGCAGGCGACGAAGGTTCGATCGTTGTTGGCAAGATCCTCGAAAGCGGCACCGACAACTACGGCTACAATGCCCAGACCGGCGAATATGGCGACATGATCGCCATGGGTATCGTCGATCCGGTCAAGGTTGTCCGCACGGCCCTGCAGAACGCAGCTTCGGTTGCTGGCCTGCTCGTCACCACCGAAGCCATGATCGCAGAACTTCCGAAGAAGGAATCTGCTGGCGGCGGCATGCCTGACATGGGCGGCATGGGCGGCATGGGCGGCATGATGTGATAAGGCGTTTGCCTTATTGCATTTGATGACCATATCGTTTCGGAATTGAGAAGGGCGGGCCGCAAGGTCCGCCCTTTTTCGTTCGCGATGTCGCAGTCGGGGCGCAGCCCCAGGGACAATCGCAGCTACGGCATTTGGCTTATTGCCTCACCTCGCGCGAATCAGGTTCTGATTGCATCAAGAGGAACGTCTTGCAATCTGAAATATCTGCTCCCGGCCCTGAAATATTTGTCAAAAGGCCATTGAAGCGAAGAAAAAAGCAATTATAACAACGCGCCAAGTGAACCAGAGAGTCACGGGGATCCAAGGCTTGGAGAGATTGGCGGCAGGCTTGTTCAATTTCTCCACTGCAAAGCAAGCCCAACCTTACTTCGATCACGCATCACAACGAAAATAGCTTTTCCTTGCATAGAGTTTGTTTCGTCTTGGCAGAAGCCAGGAAATGAGAAGCGACCTTTCCAGATCTTTCGGCCTGCCGGATCGGCTCATGGATTGCCGCATCCGCAGGTGTTGCTTGCATATCGGAAATTGTACCTTGCGAACCCCCGACGGGAACAGGCGAATGAATTTCGGACATTTTGCAGAGACCGGAGCCAGGCGTGTTTAAGATTGCAAGATCAGGTCTTTCACAGTCTCCCGGTGCCGGCACCTTCGCGCTCGGCGAAGGCGAACAGGATCTGCTGAACCAGTTCTGCTTTTCCGAAAGCTGGTCCGGAGACCTGTCGAACGGGCTGTTTTATCTTGGCGAGAGAGCTGTTGCGATGCATGGCCTGCAACAGGCCGAATGCGGCTTGCTCAATCTGGTACGCGGCTATGACAGCGCCGACCGTAACCATGTGCTCGAGCTTTTCGAGCAGGCGGCAACCACGTCCTCGCACTTCTGCTTCTCGACCACCATCCTGCTTGCCTCCGGCCAGAAGCAGCCGGTGTTCTGCATCGGTGAATCGACAGGGCTGGAGCAACGCTATTCCGGCGCGATACGCGGCATCTTTTTCTTCCCCCACTTCCAGTTGGAAACCAAGGGACGGATTTTCAGCCATCACCAGTAGGCGGCCAGCTTATGGCAAAAGCGTCTTCAAGTCGGCATCCGGATTTTCAAGTATAGCCCGGTCCGGCGTCAGCCCGTGATCGAGCAGCTTCTTGCCCGTCACGTATGCCTTGGCGTCATTGAGCGCATCGACGGCGATCAGCTTGCCGCCCATGAAATACCACACCGAAACGCTGCCCTCGCGCTGGCCCTTGCGCACGACGGTTTCATCGTGGCCAAGGCCGAAGCCGGCGATTTGCAGCTTGACGTCGTATTGATCGGACCAGAACCAGGGTTTCGGATCATAGGGCGCCTCGCCACCGGCCAAAAGGGCTGCGACCGCCTCCGCCTGATCGACGGCGTTCTGGACGGACTCCAGCCGGATGCGCATATCCTTCCAGGGCAGCACCGCACAGTCGCCCATCGCATGGATGGCGGGATCGGAGGTTCGGCCGAAGTGATCGACGATAATGCCGTTTGCGACTTCAAGGCCGGCGTCATGGGCAAGCGCATCATTGGCCGTCACGCCGATGCCGACGATGACCAGATCGACCGGGATCGTCGATCCATCGGTCAGTTCCGCCGCGGTCACCCGGCCATCGGTACCGACCAGCCGGATAAGCCCGGTACCCTCGCGGATATCGACACCGCGCACCTTGTGGATCTCGCGAACCAGATTGGAGGTCGCGACCGACGCGACGCGCTGCAGGATACGGTCGGCCATCTCGATGATCGTAACGTCGAGGCCGCTCGAACGCGCCACGGCCGCCGCCTCAAGGCCAATATAGCCGCCGCCGATGATCAGCGCATGATGGCCCGGCTTCAGTTCATCGGCCAGACGATCGGCATCGGTGAAATCACGCACGACGAAGACACCATCGAGATCGCCACCAACACTGGCCGGCAGTTTTCGCGGGGTCGAGCCGGTGGCTAGTGCGAGCACATCATAATCGAGTTTCGAGCCGTCGCTGAGCGTCACGGTCTTGGCAGTGCGGTCGATGGCGGTGACCGTCGTCGAAAGCCGCACATCGACATTGTGCTCGCCATACCAGCTTTCCGGACGATAGAGCAGCCGGTCCAGATCCATCTCGCGCAGCAGGTACTTTTTCGAGAGCGGCGGCCGCTGATAGGGTAAACTTGCCTCTGAAGCGACGATCGTGACCGGACGCTCGTCCTTCAAGGCCCGGAGCTTCGCCACCAAAGCAAAGGCGGCCTGACCGCCGCCCGCTACCACAAGTCTACCTGTCACGTTTGTTCCACCCGTCGAGAATGCTTCTTTTCCTCAGACGTAGCCTGTCCTCCCGAGTTTCGTCAACTCGGGAGGACAGCGTGGAATGGTGCGATCAATCGCGCCCGGGGATTTCCATGCCCTTCTGCACAGCCGGGCGGGCGAGACCGCGATCGACCCAGGCCAGCACGTTCGGGAAACGGGAATATTCCAGCACGTCGGCGCCGCCGTAGAACTTGCGCGCGCCTTCGATCCACGGAAAAGTGGCGATGTCGGCGATGGTATATTCATCGCCCATCAGCCATTGACGTCCTTCCAGCCGGCCTTCCAGCACACTGAGCAGGCGCTTGGCTTCGTCGCGGTAACGCTCCATCGGATAGGAATTGTTGGCGACCTTGTCGGCGGCGAATTTGAAGAAATGGCCGAACTGACCGAACATCGGGCCGACGCCGCCCATCTGGAACATTACCCAGGCGAGCGTTTCGTAGCGGCCGGCGGCATCGGCCGGAATGAGTTTGCCGGTCTTTTCGGCGAGATAGACGAGGATGGCGCCGGATTCGAACAGGCCGATCGGCTTGCCGTCCGGGCCGTTGGGATCGATGATTGCCGGGATGCGGCCGTTCGGATTGAGGGAGACGAATTCCGGCGACTTCTGGTCGTTGGTGCCGAAATCGATCCGGTGCGGCTCATAGGGAAGGCCGAGTTCTTCCAAGGCGATGGAAATCTTCACGCCATTCGGCGTCGGCAGCGAATAAAGCTGGATGCTATCGGGGTTTTGGGCGGGCCAGCGAGTGGTGATCGGAAAAGCACTGAGATCGGCCATGGAGAACTCCTTGAGGTGGGAGTTTCTACATAGGTGCGAGGTGCTTCGTTGTCAGGGGCGCCCAAGGCTTTTTGTCCAGCCACCGGGCAAGTTCTTATTCAGGACGGATTTCGACATGCCACCAGCGGGGCCTCTCATCCTCGTAGGAATGATATGATGGCCGTAATTCCGGCGCATCGGATGCGTCGAAAGAGCCAAGCAGCAGGGCGATGACGGGAACATCATCGATCGCACCGAGGGAGCTGCCGCAGGTCGGGCAGAAGGCACGACTGGAATAATCGGAGGAGCGATGGGTCGAAGGTTCTCCGCCAGGGCCGGTCCAGGTGACGGCATCCCTCGGAAACTCCACCCAGGAAGCGGTTGCCGCGCCGGTATGGCGCTGGCACATCCTGCAGGAACAGGTGTGAGGATTTCCGGCCACCCCGACCGCTTCAAAACGGATGGCGCCGCAAAGGCAGCCGCCGCGATAAACCTGACCTGCCAATATGATCTCCCGCTTCCCTGGCGACCTCAAACGACCGCGCGAACGCGTGCGATGATTTCGGCCACCAGCGGATGACCCTCATGCTCGGTCTTGCGCGCCCTCACGAGGCAGGCTTCCGATTTCAGTATGATGCCGTCCGACAGGATCTTCAGGTGGTTGGCCTTCAGCGTCGAACCGGTCGAGGTGATATCGACGATGATATCGGCGGAACCGGAAGCCGGTGCGCCTTCTGTGGCCCCCAGGCTCTCGACAATGCGGTACAACTGGATGCCGTGTTGGGCGGAAAAGAATTGCTGGGTCAGGCGCCAGTATTTCGTGGCAATCGCCAGCCGCCGGCCATGGCGGGCGCGAAAATCGGCGGCGACATCGCCGAGGTCGGCCATGGTGTCGACATCGAGCCAGATTTCCGGAACGGCGACGACGACATCGGCATGGCCGAAACCAAGGCGGGCACAGAATTCGACGCGGGCATCGGCTTCCGACAGCCCCTCGCGGATCAGGTCCTCGCCGGTAACGCCGAAATCAATCGAGCCGCTGCCGATCTCGCGGGATATTTCAGAAGCCGAAAGAAAGGCGATCTCGACGTCGTCGAGACCTTCCACACGGCCACGATAGGAACGTTCGTTGCCGACCGCGACGATCTTCAGCCCGGCTTTTTCGAAGATGGCGGAGGCATCGTCCTTCATCCGCCCCTTGGAGGGCAGCGCGATGGTGATGGTCATTGGATGGCCTCCCCTTGCGGCTTGGCCAGCGCCTGTTCCATCCGGTCGAGCCAGAGCGCAAAGCCGACGGCCGGGATGCGTTCCCTGGCGCCGAGCAGCGTCATCAGCCGGTCGAAACGGCCACCACCGGCCAGAACGGCTAATGAGCCTTCGATGACGATCTCGAAGACAAGGCCGGTGTAGTAGTCGAGCGGGCGGCCAAAGGCGGCGCGATAGGTCAGAAGTTTTGCGTCCACGCCGGCATTACCGAGTGCTGCAACGCGTGCGTCGAAACGCGACAGGGCGCCATCGAGCGTCAGGCCGGATTTTTTCGCGAACTGGAAAAGGGCAAGCGGCGCATCGGCTAACGGCATGTTCAGCGACAGGAACTCGCGCAGCACGGCAAGTGTGCGGCCATCGAGCGCGGTCTTTTCCAGCGCCCGCTTTTCCTTCAGCCTTGCTGCAATTTCCTTGGGGCTGCGGCTGGCATTGGTGGAATAGCCGGTCGCCTCCATCGTCTCGTCGATATGGGCGATCAGCGTCGCCTCATCGCCGGAAGCGAGCAGCGCCTCGATCTCGGAGGAGAGGCCTGTCACCGGCTGCGGGTTCGACAGCCGCGTCAGCAGCGTGTCGATCTGCGCGGAATTGCCAAAGGCGTGGATCAGGCGCTTCTGCCAGCCGGCCGGCAGGCCGCAGGCGGCAACCACGGCTTCGAACACCGATTGATCACCGAGCGTCACGTTCAGCTTCTTGCCCGGCAAGCGGGCGGTGAGGATCGCTATGGCATCGCTGATGGCGCGGGCATCGGCGCTGGCCACATCCGTCTCGCCGAGATCCTCGATACCGGCCTGATAGAATTCGTTGGCACCTTCACGGCGCTGGCGGAAGATTTCGCCGAGATAGGAATAGCGCTGCGGCGTTCCGGTGGCGGTCTCGATGTGGCGCAGGCAGACGGGAATGGTGAATTCCGGGCGCAGGCACAGGCTCTTGCCCGTCTCGCTCTCGGTCATGAAGATACGGCGGCGCAGGTCTTCGCCCGCCATGTCGAGAAACGGCTCGGCCGGCTGGATCACCGGCGTATCGACACGCAGCGTTCCCAGCCGCTCGAAATCGGCCAGCAGGTCGGCGGCAAAGGCTGGAAGGTTGATCAGGGGCATGGGCAACTCGCGACCAGGGCGAGCGCAGAAAGGCCCCTCCCCAACCCTCCCCACAAGGGGGAGGGAGTTAATCTGCCGCACCTGTCGTTTTTCATATTCAAGTCCTGATGCGCGGCAATCGGTGAAAAATCACCGTGTCTAGCGGAAAATCGTGTTGCAAGCCGATGGCGACGGTCGACTGTTTGATGTCCCTGGATCGCCGACGCACGCGGAACCACCCCCTCCCCCTTGTGGGGAGGGTTGGGGAGGGGTCTTGTCGCAACCGTTACTTCCAACATTTTATCCGTTCCGCGCCCGATCTTCCGCCTGCTCAGCCAGCATCTCGCGCACCTTGGCAACGAGATCTGCCTCCGGCACCGAGACCTGCGCCACGCGGGCTTCGCGCCAGGCCACGTTGTCCTCGATCTCACCCGACAGGCGCTTGCCCTCGATCAGGTCCTTGATCTGCACGAGGCCTTGCGAACGTTCGTCACCGCCCTGGATGATGGCGAGCGGCGAGCCGCGGCGGTCGGCATATTTCAGTTGGTCGCCGAAGTTCTTCTTGTTGCCCTGGTACATTTCGGCGCGGATACCAGCATGGCGCAGCGCTTGCGTGAACTGCTGGTACTTGCCGAGGCTTTCCGTGTCGCGGTCCATGACGCAGACGACGACCGGGGCGATGACCTCTTCTATGCCGAGCTTGCCGAGGTTCTTCAACGCCGTCATCAGGCGGGAAACGCCGATGGAGAAGCCCGTCGCCGGCACCGGCTGGCCCATGAAGCGCGAGACGAGGCCATCGTAACGACCGCCGCCGCCGACCGAGCCGAAGACAACCTTTTCGCCCTTCTCGTTGGTGACGGCGAACTGGAGTTCGGCTTCGAAGACCGGCCCGGTGTAATATTCGAGACCGCGGACGACGGAGGGGTCGATCTTGATGCGGTCAGGGCCGTAACCGGCACTAAGGCACATTTGCCCGATCACATTTAGCTCGCCAAGACCATCAACAAAAAGGCTACTCTCGGCCTGTGAAGAATGCAGGACGCTCTTTAAGGTTTCACTCCAATCGGCAGCGGAAGCGCCTTCCATAAATTTTATGACAAGGCCAACTTGCTGCTCATTCAATCCAGCGCCTTTGGTGAAGTCGCCGCTCTCATCCTTACGGCCCGGACCAAGCAACAGCTTCACGCCTTCAACACCAAACTTGTCCAGCTTGTCGATCGCCCGCAGCACGCCGAGCCGGCGGCCGGCATTCTCATCCCCACCGAGCCCGATCGCCTCGAGCACACCATCCAGAACCTTGCGATTATTCACGCGGATCACATAGTCGCCGCGCTGAATGCCAAGTGCTTCCATCGTATCGGCCATCATCATGCACATTTCGGCATCCGCCTGGACACCGGCAGCGCCGACTGTGTCGGCGTCGAACTGCATGAACTGGCGGAAGCGGCCTGGGCCTGGCTTCTCGTTGCGGAAGACGTAGCCGGCGCGGTAGGTGCGGTAGGGCAGTTGGATGTCGTTGAAATTCTCGGCAACATGACGCGCGAGCGGCGCCGTCAGGTCGTAGCGGGCGCTCATCCACTGCTCGTCGTCGTCCTGCAGCGAGAAGACACCCTCGTTCGGGCGGTCGCTGTCGGGCAGGAATTTTCCGAGCGCATCGGTATATTCGAACAGCGGCGTCTCGACGGGATCGAACCCGTAGCGCTCGTAAACTTCGCGTATCTTGGCGGTCATCTCGTCGACGGCGCGGATATCGGCGGCGGAGCGATCGACGAAACCGCGCGGCAGGCGGGCTTTCAACTTCTGTGGCTTCTTCTTTTTATCGTTCATGGTAGCAGCACTTTCAGCGTCGCTCGGTCAATGGTGTCGGCGCTTTCCCTATCCGATCGAGGCAAAAGCGGCAAGTGTTTGCACCGTTGCGGCCGGCGGCACGAAGGCCTCCAATCAATCGCCGATCACGCCGTCTTCTGCGGCTCACCGATGGCACCACCTCAGGTCAAAATCATCGACTTGCGTGCACTTGAAATCCAGGGTTGAATCACTCATAAAATAGAAACCAACCGGCAAAAAAATGATTCATCGACGGAATTTAAGTTACGGTTTTTGTGCGTTATTTTCAATCTCATGGCGCCTCCTGGCAAGGGAAGCGCAAGTCCGATGAGCGACAATTCTTTTTCCCGGCGGATAGTATCTCAATCCGCTGCACAGTGGTTTTGAGGATAAGAACACTCGGGTCTGCAGGTAGCGAGGAGCAGAACACGGCATGCTGCAGCTGATGAAACCGGGATTCGGCACGATCCTGCCGGAGGGCAGTCGCGCCCACGAGGATTGGGTCAACACCCTGGCGCAGCGGGACTACATCATCGAAACCTGGCATTGCGATCTTTCGACCGGCATCTTTTCCATCGGCGAGGCCGCAAAAACACGACATGGCCTCAGCAACAATCTCTGTGGCCTCCTGGATATCCTCCGCGGTTATCACGCGGACCACCACAAGACGGTGCTCAACATTCTCGAAGAAGCGACGGCGGCGGCCTCCTCCTTCTGTTTTTGCACCACATTGCAGGACGAGGACGGCGCAGCCGCGCCGGTTTTCTGCATCGGGACATCGAGCATAGGCAAGGCACCTGCGGCCGGGCGCATGCAAGGCATCTTCGCTTTCGCGGCGGCGGACAACTGACACCAGTCGCTCGGGAAAGCGCGGCAGCGATCTTTTCTTTGAGCAGCCACACACCTATGTTAACACCCATGCGCGCCTTCATCTTCGCTCTTACCCTCTTCTGCGCCGTGCTCAGCGGCTGGACGGCATCGCTCGCCCGGGTGCAGGAACTTGGCGGGGCGACGACGATACATCAGGCGGGCATGGGCCACGGCGCATCGGCGCATTCCGGCCAAGACCAGTGCAAGGCGGATGCAAAAGACTGTAATCGCCATGCGCAGCCGGTGCATCCGCTGTTGTGCGCCGCCTGTTTTGCCGTCGTTCTCGACACGCACGGCCTTGATCGCGAAGAACTCCCTGCCTCCACCATCCGCCCGCGGCTGCAAAAGCCGATGCGGGCGATCGCCCTTGAGCCGCAGTTCCCCCCTCCCAAGACGTCTCTCTCAATCGCCTGAACGCGGGCAATGCTCCGCACACTATGAACTTTAGACACGAAAGAGAGCACAGGATGTCTCTGAGAATGATCATGGCCGCCGTCGCGCTGGCCTTCACCTTCACCGCCCCTGTCACCGCACAGGAAATGGACCACAGCAACCACGGCTCGATGCAAAGCGCGGCTGAGCCGAAGGGCGACACGGGGCCATCCAGCAAGGCCTTTGCCGAGGCGAATGCGAAAATGCATGCGGCGATGGACATCGCCTTTTCCGGCAACGCGGATGCCGATTTCGTCCGCGGCATGATCGCCCACCATCAGGGGGCGATCGACATGGCGAAGATCGAGCTGGAATACGGTGAGGATGCAGCGCTTCGCAAGCTCGCCGAGGGCATCATTTCGGCCCAGGAAGCCGAGATCAAGATGATGAAGGAATGGCTCGCCAGGAACGGCGGCTGATCCTTCCTTGCGATGAAAAGCGGCGCCGGAGCCTCTCTCCGGCGCCGCACGACGACCGTTTTCGCCCCACATTGACCGAAACCCGCCGCGGGGACATAATTTCGCTCAGTGCATGGGAGGACGTCATGAAGATATTCAAGAACATCGCCGGCATCTTCGTCATACTGCTCGGAGGATTATGGATGCTGCAAGGCTCCAACATCATTACCGGCAGCCCAATGTCCGACAACATGGAATGGCTGGTGATCGGCGCCATGCTGGTGATCTTCGGCATCGGGCTTCTTTACCAGAACAACAGGCCCACCGCCCGCCTGCACTGAACCTTCGGACAGGAGCAGTTCACGGGCGCACGAAAGACGCCCGCATCTGCTCGATCCTTTCCCGGCAATAGCACCCGTCGATGTGGTCGTTGACCAGTCCCATCGCCTGCATGAAGGCATAGACGGTGGTCGGACCGACGAAGGTCCAGCCGCGCTTCTTCAGATCCTTGGATATCGATACCGAGGTCGGCGTCGTCGGATTGGCGGCGATCGCCTCGTAGGTTACGACCTTGGGGCGCTCATTCGCACCCGGCTCCTGGCTCCAGAAATAGCGGGCGAGCGAGCCGAACTCGGCCTTCATCTCCTGTGCCCGTTTGGCATTGTTGATGGTCGAGACGATCTTGCCGCGATGGCGGACGATGCCGGTATCGGCAAGGCAGCGTGCAATATCCGTGTCATCGAAATTGGCGACCGCATCGAAATCGAACCCGGCAAAGGCGGCGCGAAAGGCCTCCCGTTTTCTGAGGATCGTCAGCCAGGACAGGCCCGACTGAAACCCTTCAAGGCAGATCTTCTCGAACAGCCTGACATCATCGGCCATCGGCCTGCCCCATTCCTCGTCATGGTAGCGCTGATAGTCGTCCAGATTGGCATGCCAGGCGCAACGATCGCGCCCGTCCGCACCGCTGATAATTCCTTTTACCGTCAAGCGTTTCTCCCCGATTTCCCGCGTTTTACCATTTGCCAACCATAGTCTTAAAGCAGGCGATAACCCTACCCAACGCTTTACCCAGCCGAATGCCTTTTAACGGATGGGCATTTACCATTCGGTTGTTCCGCAGTGCCACCATCGCGTCATTCCGCCAAGCTCCTTGGCATTCCTATCCGCGTCCGTCATCCGCCCCTCCGGCGGAGGGCGGAGCTATGAGACAGTCCCGGCGAAAGGTAGCGTAACCGTCCGATGATGAAAAAAACCCTGATCCTTGCCACATCCCTGTTGGTTGCATTCACCAGTCTTGCGCAGGCGCAGGACCGCTACCAGAACCGCCCCCCGGTCATCATCAGCCCTGACCTGACGGCGCCCTGGGTGACCCAACTCGGCGCCCGCCCCCAGGCGGTCACCTATCGCCAGCAGCGCCCTATAGCGGTTGAGCCGCAGCGCGCCACCCGAAAACAGTATCTGTTCCAGCGGCGCGTCCAGCGCTCCGGTATCGCGGTCGGCCAGCCGGCTGCCCAGCGGATCGCCATGACCCGTGCCCAAAAGCCGAGGCAGCGCGAGATCGACCCGCAATTCCTGCCACAGACCGTCGCCTATGACACCAAGGAAAAGCCCGGAACGATCGTCATCGATACCAACAGCCGTTTCCTCTATCTCGTCACCGGCAATGGCGAGGCGCGGCGTTACGGCGTCGGCGTCGGCAAGCCGGGCTTCGAATGGGCCGGCGCCCACAAGGTCACCCGCAAGGCGGAATGGCCGACCTGGACGCCGCCGGCCGAGATGCGCGCCCGCGAAGCGGCCAAGGGCCACTACCTGCCGGCCAGCATGGGCGGCGGCCCGGAGAACCCGCTCGGTGCCCGTGCCATGTATCTCGGCTCGACGCTGTACCGCATCCACGGCACGAACGCCCCCTGGACGATCGGTTTTGCCGTTTCGTCCGGCTGCATCCGCATGCGCAACGAGGACGTGACAGACCTCTACGAACGCGTAGAGGTCGGCACCAAGGTCATCGTGATCTAAGCCTTTGCCTACCTGCCGAGGGGCCGCAACGTGGCCTTTCGGCAACAGGAGCCCCGGCGTCATAGTCCTGTCGATCACATTTGCCCTTTCCCTGACCCGTTAGACTTGCGTAAAACGCGATATTGAATAGCGTCCGCAGCTTGGGACTGGATGAGGGAATCTGTCTATGAAATTTGCCTTGCAGACATTGGCCGCAATCGGATTTGCGGCTGCTGCTACTTTTGGTGCTTCGAGCGCCGCGGCTTTCATGCCGGATCAACCGGCTGGCACGAAGTCCGGATCGGACGTCACGCTGGTGGCGATGGAGAAGAAGCCGGCAAAGCAATACTGGCGGACCAAGGTGCGGCTGAGCACCGATGAGGCACCCGGCACCATCATCGTCGATACCAACAACAAGTATCTCTATTACATCGAAGGTCCGAACCGGGCGACCCGCTACGGCATCGGTGTCGGCCGCGAAGGCTTCGGCTGGTCGGGCGTGGTCAAGGTGCAGCGCAAGGCCGAGTGGCCGGGCTGGACGCCGCCGCCGGAAATGGTCATCCGCGAACGCAAGAAGGGCCATATCCTTCCGGCCTATCAGGAAGGCGGCATCGACAATCCGCTCGGCGCCCGGGCGCTCTATCTCTACAAGGGCAGAAACGATTCCGGCTTCCGCATCCACGGCACCAACCAGCCCTGGACGATCGGCCTCAACATGTCGTCCGGCTGCATCCGCATGATGAACAAGGACGTGGAGCATCTCTACGAACGCGCCTCGATCGGCACCAAGGTCATCGTCATCGGCCCTGGCAACAAGCAGGGCGATGTTTCCTACGACGACCGCGGCGTCGATATCCTGCGCACGATCTTCGGTAGCTTCGGCGGCTGATCGTCTAATCGCAGCGTTGTAGAAAGCGTCCGCGTGAGCGGGCGCTTTTTTGTTTCGTCTGCCGGAACCTGTCACACCGCTGTTGCCCCTTAAATATACGGCTTTTCCGGAGTGGAACGGCTTGGGGACCGATATGCGCTTGAACATCGGACGGGCGGCAGCCCTTTTGTCTGCGATCATTGCCTTTGCAAATATTGCGCCCGGCTCGGCAAGAGCAGAGGACCTGCAGATCTCGGTCTACGGCGGCTACCAGACGGCACCGCACAGCGACGTAACGGTATCGGACGGCACGAATTTTTCGGCGGGCTGGGAGGGCAACTCCTTCAAATCGCCGCAGTATTACGGCGTGCGCGGTACCTGGTGGCTGACCGATCTCGGCAAGCCGAACATAGGCCTGTCGATCGATTACACCCACGCCAAGGTCTACGCGGACGACGAGACATTCGACAAGACGCCCGGTTGGACCCATTTCGAGTTTACCGACGGGCTGAACATGCTCACCCTCAACGGTATCTACCGCTTCCAGAAGCCTGACCGGAAATGGACGCCCTATGTCGGCGCCGGTGTGGGCATCAACGTGCCGCATGTCGAAGTCACCCGCCCCTCCGGCCGGACATTCGACTATGAATTCGGCGGCGTGACCCTTCAGGCGCAGGCGGGCATTTCCTACCAGATTTCAGAACGCTGGTCAGTCTTCGGCGAATACAAGGGCAACTATTCCTTCGTAGACGTGCCGATCGACAATGGCGCCCGGCTGAAGACGGATATCATCACCAATGCGGTCAATCTCGGCGTCTCGTTTCACTTCTGAAGCAAGACCGGCTTTTCGCCGCCATAGGCCCAGTCGAGCAGTTCCACCGTGTGCAGGATCGGCATCTTTGTGCCGGTGGCGATCTGGGTGATGCAGCCGATATTGCCGGTCGCGATGATGTCGGCCTTGGTTGCCTCGATATTCCTGACCTTGCGCGCCTTGAGCGTTGCCGAGATTTCCGGCTGCAGGATGTTGTAGGTACCTGCCGAACCACAACAGAGATGGCCTTCGGCCGGATCGCGCACGGTGAAACCGGCATTCTTCAGAAGCGTTTTAGGCACCGTGGTGATCTTCTGGCCATGTTGCATCGAGCAGGCCGAATGGTAGGCGACCGTCATATTCTTCGCCTCCAACCGCTGCAGGTCGAGGCCTGCCAGATATTCGGTGATGTCCTTTGCCAGCGCCGACACCCGCGCCGCTTTTTCCGCATAGGCCGGATCGAGGCGCAGCATATGGCCATAATCCTTGATCGTCGTGCCGCAGCCGGAAGCCGTGATGATGATGGCGTCGAGACCACCCTCGTCGGCCGCTTTGATCCAGACATCGACATTGCGACGAGCGGCAACGAGCGCCTGCTCCTCGCGGCCCATGTGATGCACCAGCGCGCCGCAACAGCCCTCGCCCTCCGGCACCACGACCTCAACACCAAGCCGTGTCAGCAGCCGGATCGTCGCCTCGTTGATCTCCGGCTTCAGAACCGGCTGGGCGCAGCCAGTGAGAATGGCAACGCGGCCGCGTTTTTCCACCGTGGGAACGTGAATGCCCGACAGAGCCGCTTCAGGGGCAGAAGCGAGTTTGGGCGGCGCCAGATCGAGCATGACGCCGAAGGTCTTCAGGAACGGCACCCGTTTCATCAGCCCCGCAAACGGCCGGCCGAAACGGGCAGCCTTGAGCGCCAGCCGAAAGCGCTCGGGATAAGGAAGCACTGCCGCCAGCACCGCGCGGACCAGCCGATCCTTCAGAGGCCTCCTGTAGGTATTCTCGATATGGATACGGGCGTGATCGACCAGATGCATGTAGTTCACGCCGGAGGGACAGGTGGTCATGCAGGCAAGGCAGGACAGACAGCGGTCGATATGGGTGACCACTTCCTCATCCGCCGGCCGGCCGTTTTCCAACATGTCCTTGATCAGATAGATCCGCCCGCGCGGGCTGTCGAGTTCGTTGCCAAGCGTCACGTAGGTCGGACAGGTGGCCGTGCAGAAGCCGCAATGCACGCATTTGCGCAGGATCGCCTCGGATTCCGCGACATGCGGGTCTGCGAGCTGGGCGGGGGTGAAGTTGGTTTGCATCAGGCGTGGGGCTCCGAGTTTGCGGAGGCATACCCCCCTCTGTCCCTGCGGGACATCTCCCCCACAAGGGGGGAGATCGGCCACATGCTTTTGCCGTCCCTTACAAGCGCTGCAGGGGAAAAGAACGATCTCCCCCCTTGTGGGGGAGATGTCCCAGAGGGACAGAGGGGGGTAACGCGCGTCATATTCACAACCTTCCTCACCCCATCTTCCCCGGATTGAATGCTCTCTTGGGATCGAACTTTTCCTTCAGCCGCGCCGACAACGCGGCGATAGCCGGAGCCTCCGGCTCGAACGCCGGCGTCGTCGCGCGCACTGCATCCGAAGCCCGCACCAGCGTTGCGTGGCCTCCGCCAAGGCCCCTGATGTAGCGGCGCAGCAGATCGCCTTCGGCATCGGCCTCCATGCGCAGCCACACAAGGCCGCCCTGCCAGTCATAGAAGGCGTCGACACCCGCCTCAAGGCGCAACGCCGCGACGAGTTGATGACCGACCGAGGGAGCGACGGAGACACGCCAGAGCGGCCTTTGCGTTCCATCCGCATAGGGCTTGACGTCGCGGATTTCCCGCCACAGCGTGGTTGTTGCCTCGTGATCGAGAACGGTCACGGGCGCAGCCGACGCAAAGGTGGCAACGAGCTTTTCCTGGCGAACGGCAACGGATGCAGAGAGGCCCTCGAGCCGCAGGACCGTTGCCGGGCCATCGGCGAGACCGCCGCCGACAAACCGGCCCTTCACGCTTTCCGGCAGATGCGCAGCACCTGAGACCTCGACCGGCAGCGACATCGCCTTCGCCATTGCGGCGGCGGCTTCTGCATCATCCAGCCCGGACACGACGATCGTCGCTGATGCCTGCGGCAACGGCAAAACCTTGAAGGTGACTTCCGTCAACAGCCCCAACGTGCCGTGTGAACCGCAAAGCAGCTTGACCAGATCGAGACCGGTGACGTTCTTCATCACCCGTCCGCCGGACTTGATGACCTCGCCTGCCCCATTGACGAACCGGACGCCGAGCAGGTGATCGCGTGCTGCCCCCGCAGTCAGACGGCGCGGGCCGGAGGCATTGGTGGCGAAGATGCCGCCGATCGTGGGTTCGCCGGCGGTTGCCATGACGCCGCGATAGTCGAGGGGCTCGAAGGCAAGCATCTGTCGGTTTGCCACAAGTGCGGCCTCGATCTCGGCGACGAGCGTTCCGGCCTTTGTCGTCATGGTCATTTCGGCTGGGACATAGGAGACAATCCCCGACAGGTTTCGCGTCGTGAGGATGCGATCGGCGGCCGCCGGATTTCCGAGCCCGGAGCGCGTTCCGCCGCCCGCTATCTTCAGCGTCAGGTCGTTGCGGACGAGGGTGGCGATGATACCGGCCGCTTCCGCCTCTGTTTCCGGCTCGAATATCGGGATCATGCCGCGGGACGTCCTTCGAGCGGAAAGACCTTTGACGGATTCATGATCCATTGCGGGTCGAAGGCGGCGCGCGCGGCCATCTGCTGGTCGAGGTCTATCTGCGTGAACTGGTGCAGCATCAGGTCGCGCTTCTCGATGCCGACGCCGTGTTCGCCGGTCAGACAGCCGCCGGCATCGACGCAGAGCTTGAGGATATCATTGCCCGCCGCTTCGGCACGCGCGGCATCCTCCGGATCGTTGATGTTGTAGAGGATCAGCGGATGCATGTTGCCGTCGCCGGCGTGGAAGACATTGGCAACGCGCAGCCCATATCCATCGATGATCTCGCTGGTCTTTTTCAGCACATGGGAAAGCTGGCCGAGCGGCACCGTGCCGTCCATGCAGATATAATCAGCGATGCGGCCGGTGGCGCCGAAGGCAGACTTGCGGCCCTTCCAGATCAGCGCCGCCTCGGTTGCCGATTGGCTCTCCTTGATGGTCGAGACGCCATGGCGCCGGGCGATTTCGATGATGCTTGCCAGCATCGCGTCCATCTCGGCCTCCGAGCCCTCGACCTCGACGATCAGCAGCGCCTCGACATCCATCGGATAGCCTGCGTGCGCGAACGCCTCGCAGATGCTGATTGCCGGCTTGTCCATGAACTCGATGGCGACCGGAATGATTCCCGAGCCGATGACTTCGGCGACGCAGGAACCGGCTTCCTCCGACGAGGGAAAACCGAAGAGCACCGGGCGGGCTCCCTCCGGCTTGGCGATCAGCCGTACCGTCGCCTCGGTGACGATGCCGAGCTGCCCTTCCGAGCCGCAGACGAGACCGAGCAGGTCATAGCCCGGCGCATCCAGCGCCTTGCCGCCGAGTTCGATCACCGTGCCGTCGAACAGGACCATCGTCACGCCGAGCAGATTGTTGGTGGTCACGCCGTATTTGAGGCAATGGGCGCCGCCGGAATTCATGCCGATATTGCCGCCGATGGTGCAGGCAAGCTGCGAACTCGGGTCCGGCGCATAGAAGAAGCCGTCGGCGGACACCGCTTCGGAAATGTTGATGTTGGTAACCCCCGCCTGCACCGTCGCCGTGCGGTTGGCAAAATCGATATCGAGGATGCGCGACATCTTCGACAGGCCGATGACCACCGCATCCGCCTGCGGGATCGCGCCGCCGGACAGGGAGGTCCCTGCCCCGCGCGGCACGACGGGAATGCCGTAGCGGCTGCAATATTTCAGCACTGCCGCCACCTGCGTCGTCGTTTCCGGCAGGGCGACGGCCAAAGGCACCTGTCGATAGGCGATGAAGGCATCCGTCTCGAACGGCACGAGTCCGCGTTTCTCGCTGATCAGGCAGCCTTCCGGCAGGATATCGGCGAGGTCCTCGACAATGGCCTTGCGGCGGGCGAGCACGGATGGTTTCGGCTCCAGAAAGGCGATCGTCTCCGGCATTTCGGCCTCCTGGTCTGTCGCGGGAAGAGGGATTGGTATTTTTTATTTACCACTATCGTCCTGACCCAGCAAATGTTAATCAGTTTTTCCGTTTTCGAAACAATGGTCAAGATTGATGACAAATCTGGGCGACCTCGAAGTGTTCACCCGCGTCGTATCGACCGGCAGTATGTCCGCAGCAGGGCGAGCGCTGGGGTTTTCCCCAGCCGTTATCTCCAAGCGCATCAAGCGGCTGGAAGACCGGCTCGGCACGCGGCTATTGCAGCGAACGACGCGGCAGATATCGCTCACCGAAGCGGGCCAGGGTTTTTATGATCGAGTGCTCGGCGTGCTCGCCGGCATCGAGGATGCCGAAGCCTTTGCCTCCGGTCGCTCGGGCCAGCCGCAGGGCACGCTGCGCGTTACCGCCCCCACCTCTTTCGGGCGCATGCATGTGGCGCCGCATCTTGCCCGTTTCATCGAGATACATACCGACCTCATCGTCAATATCGTCCTGTCCGATGAATTCACCGATATCGTCGCGGAGGGTTTTGATCTGGCGATCCGCATCGGCGAACTAACGGACTCGACACTGGTGGCACGCAAACTGGTTCCGGTCCGGCGCATCCTCTGCGCTTCGCCTGCTTACATCGAGCGCTACGGCATCCCTGCCACCGTCGATGATCTCAGCCAGCATATCTGCCTGCGCCAGCACAACCACGACACCTGGAAACTGGAAAGCCAGGAGGGTTCGCTCAGCTACAAGCCGCAGGGGCGGCTGATCACAAATTCCTCGGAAGTGGTGCGCGAAGCCGTGCTCTCCGGCGCCGGCATCGCGCTGCGCTCGACCTGGGACGTCGGCGGCGAGCTGAAATCCGGAGCGCTGCTGCAGGTCCTGCCCGCATGGGAAGGCTCCAGTAACCTCTTCGTCTCGGCCCTCTACCCCAGCCGCCAGTTCCTGCCGGCCAAGGTCCGTCTGTTCATCGACTATCTGGCAGGGCTTTATGGGCCACAGCCCTATTGGGAACGATAGATTTGCGGCGGGACGAGTTCCCAAAACCCATATCTGCGGCCGTGCTCCTTTCGCAAACCGGCGACAAAGGCATCATGGGAGATCAACCCGTCATTGCCGCCGGGGCGTGCGGCAAGCGCCGAAAGCGTTGCGAGATAGTCAGCGCCGTCTCCGTAGGCCTCTAACAGGCCGCGGCTGACGATACGGCCGAGCAGGGCACGGTAGAGAACGGTTGCCGCAGCCGGATGGTCCCCTTCGAAAGCCTTGGCAGCGGGCAGAAGAAGTTCATGGAACTCCCCCTCCCAGGCGCCTGCTTTTGCGACGACGTAGCGCGCGGCAAGATCAAGCCTTGGCCATGCCAGATAGAACCGCAGCGCCGCGTGGGGGTTGTCGTGGCGTTCAACGAAGGCGAAAGCCTTGTCCAGCGCCTCGAATTCCTCGAAATCGCCGGCCTTGGCGATGTATTCGCGCAGCATCCCGACATCGAGCCCTTGCTCGAAGACCTTCCAGCGCAGCGCCTGCGACGCGGGACGATCCTTCAAGCCGTCGAGAATGGCGGCCTCTAGGCGGTCCTTGTCCGGGAGCGGCTTCAGGTCACCGCTCTGGATCTCGGCGCGGCGGGCAAAGCCGATGCGGGATTTGCGGTTTTTGCGAACCCAGACCAGAGCCTCGGCATAGCGGCCGGCCGCTAAAAGCCGTTCGGCGACGACGGTCGGTTCGCGCAACGGCTCCGGCAGGGCCTCTTCGATCGCCGCATACCCATCAAGATCTCCGCGCGCATCGGCAATCGCGCGGCGCACGTAAACGATCGCGGGCAGAAAGGAAGTCCCGGCCGGTATTTTCATGGTCGCGGCAAGCGTTTCGTCCCATGATTTCAGCGTGTCCGGCGACAATAAAGCGGCGACCCGCACTGCAAGCAGCGTCTTGAAGCCGTGATAGTCCATACCTTGAAGACCTGGCGTGATCAGCACCGGAATCTGGGCCTGCTGCTCGGCAGATGCAGCCTGTGCCAGTCGCCCGGCTGCCACGCAGGCCTGACCGTAAATTCCGGCGATGCGCCCGCTCGAGTCGTTGACGCGTTCGGCGACGCCGTCATAGCCGAACACGAAGCGGATCAGCCTTTCGAGCGCCATGCCGGGATCGACTGCGCCGAACTCCTTGACGATGCTGGCGGAGATGCTCTCAAGGTCGTTGCCGAAGGCCCGTTCCTTCTGCCAGCGGATACGCGTGCGCGACTTTTCGAGCATTGCCAGACGGCCGTCGATCAGCTTCGCCACCCCTGCAGCACCGCCGATGCCGGCGAGCGCCGCATTCAGCCGCTTCTTGAAGGACGGATTGAGCGCGGCTTCATCCAGCGCGATCTGGACGAGCCTGTCGAGACCAAGAACCGTCAGGCCATCCTTGTCCAGTTTTGCTTTTTTTGCTGCTTTCGCCATGACGTCGCGCAGACCGAATCTCTCTTACGATCCGGCCAGACTTAATGCGTTTCCCGATCTTCGTCTTCATGATGTTTTCTGATGCGCCGCACCACCAGCCAGATCGCCAAGACCGCGACGGGCACGAACACGCCGGTGAGCACGCTGGATTTGACCGGCAGCCCCTCGCTCTCCAGCGCCTTGGCGAGGTAGCCGAACAGGCCGACGACATAATAGGAGATGGCGGCGACCGACAGGCCTTCGACGGTCTGCTGAAGGCGCAACTGCAGCTTGGCGCGGCGGTCCATGGAGTTGAGGAGGACGCTGTTCTGCCGCTCCAGTTCGACATCGACCCAGCTTCTGAGCAGGGCCGTGGCACGTGTCAGCTTGCGCGACAGGTTGGCCTGGCGCTCCTCCACCGACTGGCAGGTGCGCATGGCAGGGGCCAGCCGCCTTTCGAGGAACGTTCCGAGCGTCTCATAACCCGGCACGCCCGTTTCCGTCAGCGAGCGGATACGCTCCTGGACGATGCCGTAATAGGCGCGGCTGGCGCCGAAGCGATAGAGGCTGAGGGCAGCGCCCGCCTCCAGCTCGGCGGCGAGCAGCGTGATCTCGGCCAGCATCTCGTCGGCCTTTTCGCGGACGCTGCCGCGCATCTTCTGGGTGACGCCGGTCAACCCGTCCTCGATGCGGCGTATGTCCGGCGACAGCGATTGCGCGAGCGGCAGACCGAGCATGGCGAGCGTCCGGTAGGTCTCGATATCGAGCAGGCGCTGCACCAGCGCGCCCGTGCCCGCCTCGGTCATCCCCCGGTCAAGGATGAGGATCTGCGTCAGGCCGTCGCCGTTCTGGCGGAAATCGGTCAACACGACGGCCTGACCATTCTTGACGTCGCTGTAACAGAGGCTCGTCGGATCGAAGTCGCTCATCGCCGCACGGGTCTCTTCCGTGTCCGGCCTGATCTCGAGGCGGATGCCGGAAATCAGGCTTCCAGGCGGGTGAAATCCGTCGCCGAAGGGATGGTTGTTCACCTCGCCGCCGAAGCGCTCGGGAATGACGCCGTCCCAGAAATAGGTCGAAAATTCCGTGTGGCGCTCCCAACGCAACGTGCCCTGCCCCCAGGACAGGGCGTGATGGTTGGCTTCCCGGCTCGGCGGCGAGATACCGCGGGCGCGCGACAGTTCGGAGAGAACGGCATGATCGACGGCGGAGCCGCCGTCCGTCATGAAGGCAAGCTGGAAGATGACGCGCGGCGACGTCACCAGCGCATACGGACGCGCATGAATCTCGCCCAGCGCCTGCGCGCGGGCCGGCGCTGCCGGAAATGCGAAACTGCGTTTGACCATGAAGCGTTTTCCCCTCTCACGCATCAATCAGAACCCTCTTATCAACAGGATGCGAAAAAGGGAAAGGACGCTTTGACGCAGCTGCAACTTTGTTTCCCCCGTACTTACCTTACAAAGTGGCTAAAGAAATTGACCACTTTGGAGCACATGGCTAGATTGGCGCCAAGGAGAGCTGCAGTGACAGAAGACACCATCGATGCCTTTGCCCGCATCCCTCACAGCCGGACATCCGGCGAGATCATCCAGCAGATCGAACTCCTGATCCTCGAAGGCGTGCTGCGCGACAACGAGCGGCTGCCGAGCGAACGGGACCTGTCGCGCCGTTTCGATGTTTCCCGGCCGATCCTGCGGGAGGCGCTAAAGGAACTGGAGGCGCGCGGGCTGCTTGTCAGCCACCATGGAGGCGGCACCTTCGTCGCCGACGTCATCGGCCAGATCTTTTCCAAACCGGTAATCGAGCTGATCGCGCGGCACCAGAAGGCGACGCAGGATTATCTCGAATATCGCCGCGAACTGGAGGGCATGACGGCCGAACTCGCGGCGCGGCGCGCCACCCGTTTCGACAAGGAGATGCTGACCCGCATCATGGAGGAGATGCGCGCCGCTCATCTCTCCGGCTCGGCGGAGGGAGGGCTCAAGACCGATGTCGAATTGCACAGCGCCATCGGCGAAGCCGCCCACAACATCATCCTGTTGCACACGCTGCGGGCCTGTTATCGGCTGCTGAGCGGCGGCATCTTCTTCAGCCGCGAGGTGCTGTTTGCTGCGTCCGGCGCAGGCGACAAGCTGCTTGCCCAACACGAGGCGATCTATGAGGCCATCATGGCCGGGGATGCGCAAGCCGCCCGGGAAGCAGCGCAGGCGCATATCGACTATATCATCACGGCAACCCGCGAAGCGGAGCGAACGGGCGAATGGGCCCGCGTTTCGCAGCTGAGACTACAGCAGCGCGACCGCCCTGCCGGCGCCTAGCTCACTCCGCCGGAGAGGGAAATTTATCCCCTTCACTTTTCTGTGGGGCATCTCGCCAATGCCGCAAATATACTCTAAAAGGGCGCGTTCGACACATTTCAGTGGTGCAATCTCATTAAATTGCCCTTCTTACGCGCTGTCGCCCCCTTCATAAGGAGCGCCGCGATTACTATATGTGTTTCACAAAATCTGCGCGTTTACAGGCCGCATAATGCGAGCATACTAATGCGATATTGCAGATGAAAATGATTCTGTTTTTTTTGAAAGGACGCTCCGACGTTGAACATTTTGAATCGCCTTGCCACAGACGTCCGCCTGATGTTCCGCCGTCCGGTGAGAATGCAATGTGCGGCGTTGTGTTATCGGTTCAAGAAGAAGAGCGCGGTGCCGGAAATGCTGCTCATCACCAGCCGCGATACCGGCCGCTGGGTGATTCCGAAGGGCTGGCCCATGGAAGGCAAGCTTTGTCATGAAGCTGCCGAACGCGAGGCTTATGAAGAAGCTGGCGTCAAAGGCGAAGCGGGTGCGGAACGGATCGGCTTTTACATATACGACAAAGCCATGGATCACGGCCTCAAAGTCGAATGCATGGTCCAGGTCTACCCACTGGTTGTGCTGGAGATGCTGAAGAACTTCCCGGAAAAAGGCAGCCGGAAAATGGAGTGGGTCAGCTTCGAGGAAGGCGCAAGCCGCGTTGCAGAACCAATGCTCAAGGACATTATCCTTCGCTTTGAACAGCAACTGCTTGCCACCATGAAACCGGCTCCGGCGGCCATGGCGCGATAAAGCCCCTTAATCCGAATGAACAGTCCGACGCGAGGTATGCCCGGCCCCGCTGCGCCGAACAGCGCCGTGAGGCCCTGAACTGGAGAAAAGACGGTGGCAAAGCCGCTCCCGCGCCTCGAAAAACCGACACTCGACAGCTATCTGGACAAGGTGACGCTCACTGAACAGGCGACGCACCATGTCCTGAGGCCATGGGCAGGTATCGGCCTCGGGTTGTTGTTCATGCTGGTCAGCATGATTTTTGCGGGCGCCTATGTTTCCGAGCAACCTGGCTATCTGATCATCCTCGCGGCGGCGGCGATCGCCGGTTACATGGCGATGAACATCGGCGCCAACGACGTCACCAACAACGTCGGCGCCGCGGTCGGCTCCAAGGCGATCACCATGGCGATGGCGCTTGCGATCGCGGCGGTCTTCGAAGTCGCCGGTGCCGTTTTTGCCGGCGGACGCGTCGTCTCCACCATCGAGGCAGGCATCGTCGATGCGGCGCAGATGCCATCCGGCGCGACTTTCGTCTGGGTGATGATGGCCGCGCTGATCTCCGCCGCGGCCTGGATCAACATAGCGACGTGGTCGGGTGCGCCGATCTCGACCACCCACTCGATCGTCGGCGGTATTCTCGGCTCGGGCGTCGCAGCCGCCGGCTTTTCCGCTGTGCACTGGGTATCGCTCGCCGGAATAACGGCAAGCTGGATGGTTTCCCCCATCCTCGGCGGCGGCATTGCAGCGCTGTTGCTCGCTTTCATCAAGACCTTCATCATCTATCGCGACGACAAGATCGATGCGGCCGTCTTCTGGACTCCCATCCTGATCGCCGTGATGACTGGCTCCTTTGCCGCCTACTTCGCGTTGATCGGGCTGGACAAGGTCGTCACCATCTCGCTGCTGAACGGCATGCTCATCGGCGTGGGCGTCGCCGGTGTCACAATAGCTGCAAGCCGGCCGTGGATTGTCCGTCAGGCGCGGGGACTGGACAATCGCAACCAGTCGCTGCGCGTCCTTTTCCGGATGCCCCTCATCCTCTCGGCAGCTCTCCTGTCTTTTGCCCATGGTGCAAACGACGTCTCGAACGCGGTTGGGCCGCTATCGGCGATCGTCGCAAACGTCAATGGCGCGGCCATCCTTAAAACAGCCGATGTGCCCCTGTGGGTGATGCTGATCGGCGCCTTCGGCATCTCCTGCGGGCTGCTTCTGTTCGGGCCGAAGCTAATCCGTGTGGTCGGCGAGGAGATCACCAAACTCAATCCGATGCGGGCATTCTGCGTTGCCCTGGCGACGGCGATCACCGTCATCCTCGCCTCGACGCTCGGCCTGCCGGTCTCCACCACGCACACGGCAGTCGGCGCAGTCTTCGGCATCGGCTTCTTTCGCGAATGGTATACCCGAAACTCCAAGCGCCGGCTGGAATATGTCCGCCGGAAGACCGGTCACATGGACTTCGAGCGACGCGTCGAACATAGTCCGGACGAACAGCACCGGAGACACCTGGTCCGCCGGTCGCATTTCATGACGATCGTCGCTGCATGGGTCATCACCGTTCCGATCTCGGCGCTGCTTTCGGCCGCCGTCTATTGCGTCTTTGCGGCGCTGTTTATCTGAGGGATCCATCGATGCGCGCCAATTTCCGCATGCAGCGGCTTTTCATCGACACGCCGCTCGCCCAGGGCGCCGTCAACGAGGTCTCCAGGGAACAGTTCAACTATCTGGTCAACGTGCTGCGTTTCGAGGCCGGCGATGCCGTTCTGGTCTTCAACGGCCGCGATGGCGAATGGCGGGCTGAAATCTCGTTTCCGAGCAAGAAACGTCTTCTCCTGACAGCAACCGAACAGACCCGGCCACAGCCTGCCCCTTGCGATCTGCACTATCTGTTTGCACCGCTGAAAGTCGGGCGGCTCGACTACCTTGTCCAGAAAGCGGTCGAGATGGGGGCTGGAGTTCTGCAACCGGTCATGACCCAGCATGTCCAGGGCAAGATCACCAATCTCGACCGCGTCAGGGCCAACGTGATAGAGGCGGCCGAGCAGTGCGGCGTGCTCGGAATTCCGGAGGTGGCGGAGCCGCGCAAGCTCGAAGACGTGCTTTCGAACTGGCCGGGCGACCGGCGCATCATCTTCTGCGACGAGGGAGACGCCGGCCAAAACCCTTTGCCGGTCCTGGCTTCAGTGAAAGAGCGAAAGCTCGCCTTGCTGATCGGCCCCGAGGGCGGATTTTCCGATGCGGAGCGATCCTTGCTGCGCAGCCTCGATTTCGTAACCGCCATTCCGCTCGGGCCGCGAATCCTGCGGGCGGATACGGCGGCCGTCGCTGCCATGGCGGTGATCCAGGCCGCCATCGGCGACTGGCAATAAAGGGCGGAGAACTCAAGTGAATTCGAGGTGTTGAAAATTTGAACCGGCCTTGAAACAATTTCACTTGCACGCCACCTCAATCCGGTTCAATCACCCTCCTGATATCTGCCGTCCGGCAGGTTCCGCCCGTTCAAAAGAAGACGCTCATGGCCAGAGATACCACCGACCAGACGCCGGTTTCCTCCGTCGCAGACCTGACCGAATATCTGGCCCAGGGCAACAAGCCGAAGGACAGGTTCCGCATCGGGACAGAGCATGAGAAGTTCGCCTTCTTCAAGACCGACAACAGCCCGGTCCCCTATTTCGGCGAGGCCAGCATTTCGGCGCTTCTGAACGGCATGGCGAAGAAGAGCGGCTGGGAGCCGATCATCGACGCCGGCAACATCATCGGCCTTGCCGAGCAATCCGGCCAGGGCGCTATCTCGCTGGAGCCCGGCGGCCAGTTCGAACTCTCCGGTGCGCCGCTCGAAAACCTGCACCAGACCTGCAAGGAATCCAACCAGCACCTGGCCGTGCTGCGTGAAATCGCCGAGCCGCTCGGCATCCGCTTCCTCGGCATCGGCGGTTCGCCGAAATGGACCTTTGCCGAGACGCCGCGCATGCCAAAATCCCGCTACGACATCATGAGCCGCTATATGCCGAAGGTCGGCAGCCAGGGCCTCGACATGATGTATCGCACCTGCACGATCCAGGTGAACCTCGACTTCTCCTCCGAAGAAGACATGCGCCGCAAGATGCAGGTGTCGCTGAAGCTGCAGCCGCTGTCGACGGCGCTGTTTGCCAGCTCGCCTTTTACCGACGGCAAGCCGAACGGCCTGCTTTCCTGGCGCGGCAATATCTGGCGTGACACCGACAACCAGCGTGCCGGCGTGCTGCCTGCGGCTTTCAACGCGGATTTCGGCTTCGAAGACTATGTCAAATGGGCGCTCGACGTGCCGATGTACTTCGTCGTGCGCGACGGCCGCTACCACGACTGCACCCACGTCACTTTCCGCCAGTTCATGAATGGCGCCCTGAAGGGGGAGCTGGCCGACTGGGAGCCCAATATGGGCGACTGGACGAACCATCTTTCGACGCTGTTTCCCGATGTACGGCTGAAGCGCTTCCTCGAAATGCGCGGCGCCGATGGCGGCCCGTGGCGGCGGATCTGTGCGCTGCCGGCCTTCTGGGTCGGCCTGCTCTACGACGATGCAGCCCTTGATGCTGCCGAGGATCTGACCCGGTCCTGGACCTACGAAGACACCATCTCTATGCGCGACGCGGTGCCGGCCCAGGCGCTTGCGGCAAAACACAAGGGCACATCGCTGTACGACATCGCCCGCGAAGTCCTGTCGATCTCCCGCCTTGGCCTGAAGAACCGCAACCGGCTGAACGGCGACGAGGTCGATGAAAGCATCTTCCTTGCGCCGCTCGACGAGGTGCTGGCCAAGAAGGCGACACTCGCCGAAGATCTGCTGTCGCTCTACAATGGCCGCTGGAACGGCTCGGTCGATCCGGTCTTCGCCGACTACCAGTATTGATCGGCTAATAAATAGCGGTTCCCACCCGTTTTTTTCCCGTTATAGTGCAACGACATGCGTCGTTTCGCCCGCAGGAGAGGACTGGACATGATTCCGCTTTTTGACATGATGATGCAGGCGCAGAACGGCAACGCCATGGACGTGATGGCCAAGCAGTTCGGCCTTGCCCAGGAACAGATGGCCAAGGCGACGGCGGCGCTGATGCCGGCCTTCTCGACCGCGCTCAAGCGCAATACCGCCAATCCCTATGATTTCGGCGCCTTTCTGACCGCCATGTCGAGCGGCAATTACGCCCAGTATTTCGAAGATCTGAGCAAGGCCTTCACACCTCAGGGCGTCGCCGATGGCAACACCATTCTCGATCAGCTTTTTGGCTCCAAGGACATGCTGCAAGCCGTCTCCGCGCAGGCAGCCCAGATGACCGGCGTCGGCCAGGAAATCTACAAGCAGATGCTGCCGGTGATGGCGAGCGCGATCATGGGCGGCCTGTTCAAGCAGGCCTCCGGCCAGATGGGCGGGATGCAGAACCCGTTTGCCAACACGCCGATGGAAGCGATGATGAAGCCGTGGCTCGAAGCATCCGGGTTCATCAAGAAACCGCAGCCCGCTCCCAATCCGTTCGACAATCCCTTCACGCAGGCGATGCAGGGCTTCTTCGGCATGGCAAAACCGGAGGAGAAGCAGCCGACTGCACCTGATATGTTCTCGGCAAACCCTTTCATCAAGGCTTTTCAGGATATGATGAGCGGAAAGCCGCAGGCAGCGGCAGAGCCGGAAAAGAAGCCTGCCGACGGCAGTCCGATGACGCCCTTTACCGAGATGTTCAACAGCATGTTCGACAGCGGGCTCGAGGCGCAGAAGGAATATCAGAAGAACATCGACGGTTTGTTCGAGACGTATCGGAAGAATACGACAGTCTGAGACGGGGCCGGCGCACTGTTCAAGATGGCGCGGCAAGTCACTGGGTGTTCTTCCAGTCGCACTTAAGTATGGTGACTTGGATATTTGCCGCTTACGGAATGGCTTGGGGGGACGTCTCGATGCAATACTGGCGGAAGATCAATTCAGGCAACGGAAAGACCGTTCGTTTGGGTGCGGCTGCGATCCTGTTTGTTGCGATCGCTGCTTCGGCGGCAAACGCTGACGAAGGTGGGTTGAGCTTCTGGCTTCCCGGTCTGCAAGGGAGTTTCGCGGCCGTACCAACGGAACCGGGTTTGTCCTTCGCCACCCTATACATTCATCCTTCGGCAGACGCCGGGGCGAACGCCCGATTTCCCCGTGGCGGGCAAGTTGACGTGGGTGTTGACGGCCGTGGCAACCTCTTCGCATTCGGCCCGACCTACACGTTCGAGCAGCCCCTGTGGGGTGGTCAGGCCTCTTTGAGCCTGCTCGCGATCGCCGGCCGCAACTATGCGTCCGTGGACGCAACTCTGACTGGGCCGGGTGGCGGGACCATTTCGGGAAGCCGTAGCGAGGCCATCACGGGATTTGGCGATCTGTTCCCGCAGTTTGCACTCAAGTGGAATGATGGCGTCAACAACTATATGACCTACGCAACGGGCAATATCCCCGTCGGGTCCTACGATCCCGATCGCCTTGCGAATCTGGGTCTCGGTCATGCGGCCGTGGATGGAGGCGTTGGCTATACTTATCTCGATCCCAGCACTGGTCGCGAGTTCTCGATCGTCGGCGGCATGACCTATAACTTCGAGAACCCGGATACGGACTACAAAAACGGCATCGACGGCCACATCGATTGGGCCGCCTCGCAGTTTCTCAATGAGCACGTGCATGTGGGTGTGGTTGGCTACGCGTTCCAACAGCTCACGGGAGACAGTGGCGAGGGCGCGACACTGGGCGACTTCAAGTCGCGCGTCTTCGGCATCGGACCGCAAGTTGGCTACAAGTTCGAAGCAAGTGACACGACCGCCGGTTATGTGAATCTCAAGGGCTACTACGAGTTCGGCGCGAAGAACCGTGCCGAAGGCTGGAATGTGTGGTTGACACTGGCGTTCTCGCCAGCAGCCAAACGCTCGGAGTAGAATGCGCTTTTGTACTGAACGACCTCGATCATTCGGTTCTCCATTCGCTCGGGGACGCACTCCATTCTCATCGGAGGGGCCTCAACAGCGGCCCCTGTTACCACGAGAAGGTGTGGCCAACGGGACCGGGCGCGAGGCGCGTGTCAGCCCTTCGTGGCCTCGACCCATTCCTCAAACACCCGAAATGAAAAAGCCCGGCGCCGGTCTTGGGGACCGAGGCACCGGGCAAGCAGCAGGGTAATTGGCTCTAACCCTGCGGGGAACGGTAACGCGCAGAGGCGGCTGCGCGTCCCTGTTGCGCGGTACGTTTTTCAACGTGTGAGGCGCGCAACAAATCTCTGAACCGCTGCGGACTTCCTGAACCTTCCGGCCGAGAATTCAGCGGAGCAAATGCGCGTCAATCGAGGCGCGCATTCCTGTAGAACGTGTTCGTCCGATTACGCGCGGCCTGGGTCAGGTGACGGCCCGGATCGTCGAAAAAGGACGACGTCAGCGCCTCGCGCACCTCATGACGGCAGAGCCCCATATCGAGCAACTGATGGTCATCGAGATCGTGCAGGCTGCCGATCGCATTTCGGTTTCGCATGAGGCGCCAAACCGATTTCAGCACGCCCGTCAGCCCCGTCTGGCGGGACGTCGCGGACAGCTTCCCGGTGAGAGTGAGATCGAGGGTGTGGTCGGTCGTGCGCATGATACTACTCCTTTTTTCAGGCACGAAGCGACCCATCCCCCGCAGGGAGGTCAGCGCGGGGGTCGGGTCGAAACTTTGATGGTAATTCGGTTCGGCTTGGGAACGAACCGGCGGTCTTTGATGCGATTTGCAGGATCAAATTCGCAAATCCGTATTGATCAGTCCAACGAATGTTTCTAATGATATTCATCAAACAATTTTATGAGTACTCTCTTTGAGGACTAGGACCATGTCCGCACCGCTCGATATCGATCAACTGCAGACTTTCGTTGCCATCGCTGACACCGGCAGCTTCACCAAAGCGGCGGATCGCGTGTTCAAGACCCAGTCGGCCGTCTCGATGCAGATGCGCCGGCTCGAGGAGCGCATCGGTAAGCAGCTCTTTGCCAAGGACGGTCGGGGTAACCGACTGACGACCGAGGGCGACCGGCTCTTGAACTTCGCCCGACGGATGATCCGGCTCAACAATGAAGCGATCGCCTCCTTCGACGACAACCGGCTGGAAGGCACGCTCAGGATCGGCACGCCCGACGACTATGCCGACCGCTACATGCCGGAGATCATTGTCCGCTTTGCCAAGACCCATCCGAATGTAGAGCTCTTCATCGTTTGCGAGCCCTCTGTGGATCTCGCCGAGAAGATGGCGAAGGGCGATCTCGATATTGCACTCGTCACGCACAATCCGCGCGCCCGTGCCTCCGACGTGGTGCGGACGGAGCCGCTCTGCTGGGTGAGTTCGATCAACCACCCGCTGCCGGAGAACGCGCCCGTCCCGCTCGCCGTCGGAAGACGCGACTGCCAGTGGCGGCAGGCCGCATGCTCGGCGCTCGATGCGACGGGCAAGGAATACAACGTCCTGTTCACCAGCTGGTCATCGACCGTCGTTGCGGCAGCCGTGCTTGCCGGCATGGCGGTATCGGTGCTGCCGGAATCGGCGCTGCGGACCGGCATGAAGGTGCTGACTCAGGCCGACGGCTTCCCGGCGCTTGCACCGGTCCAGATCGGCATCATGAAGCGGCCCGGCCTCTCGCCGTCGCTGTCGAATGCCATTACCAACCACATTACCGCCTGCCTCGACAACATTACGCCGGCGGCGGCCAGCGACGATCTTGACGGCGACATGAAGAATTTTCCGCGCTACCCGCGGCTGCGCCAGAGCCATATGCTGCCGGGCTGGTAAAAACCGGCAATGCCCAGAAAACAAAAAGGCCGCGCTTCCCTCCGCGTGGCCTTTTTGTATTCCCCAAAATTCATACGCGGCCAAAAACCCTGGCCATAAATCTCGCTGCAGTATGTTTTCGTCATCTAGCCGTCCCTAACGGGCCGTTGTGTATTTTATACTCCAATTTTTAGCTTTCCCAAAGATGGGAAACCAGAACATTTTTGGGGGTATTTACACTGTTTGATTTACGTGTGTCGCTTTCGCAAAGCCGCTGCACGCTTTTGCGCGACATGCGTTAGGCGGTGGCACCCCGCCGTCATGCGCACCATTTCCGCTTGAAGCAAAAAAAGGCCGGCCCCTCGTCGGGGAACCGGCCTTCTATCAATGACAATGGATGCCCCGTTCAGCTGCAGCCATTGGTATCTCCGAGCGAAATCAGACCAGGTCGAACCGGTCCGCGTTCATCACCTTGTTCCACGCGGCGACGAAGTCACGAACGAATTTTTCCTGCGCATCGTCCTGACCATAGACTTCGGCCAGAGCGCGGAGCTGGGAATTCGAGCCGAAGACAAGATCGACGCGAGTGGCGGTCCATTTCAGCTCACCCGTCGCACGGTCACGCCCCTCGAAGACTTCCTTGTCCTCCGAAACCGCCTTCCACACCGTGCCCATGTCGAGCAGGTTGACGAAGAAGTCGTTGGTCAGCGTTTCCGAGCGTTTGGTGAAGACGCCATGCTGAGACTGTCCGTGATTGGCGTTGAGCGCGCGAAGGCCACCGACGAGAACCGTCATTTCCGGAGCGCTCAAGGTCAGGAGCTGGGCCTTGTCGATCAGCAGTTCCTCGGCCGATACCGTGAAGCTCACCTTCTGATAGTTGCGGAAACCTTCAGAAACCGGTTCGAGCACGGAGAAGGACTCGACATCGGTCTGTTCCTGCGACGCATCGGTGCGACCGGGCGTGAAGGGAACCGAAACGTCGTGGCCAGCATCCTTTGCCGCCTTTTCGACCGCAGCAGCGCCACCCAGCACGATCAGATCGGCGAGCGACACCTTCTTGCCGCCCGACTGGGCGTCGTTGAAGGCCCTCTGGACGCCCTCCAGGGCTGCGAGCACAGTGCCGAGCTGATCAGGCTGGTTGACTTCCCAATCCTTCTGCGGCGCAAGGCGGATGCGCGCACCATTGGCACCACCGCGCTTGTCCGAGCCGCGGAAGGTCGAGGCCGACGCCCAGGCGGTCGAAACGAGCTGGGAGACCGACAGGCCCGATGCAAGGATCTTTTCCTTGAGGTCGGCAATGTCAGCCGCATCGATCAGCGGATGGTCGGCAGCCGGAATCGGATCCTGCCAGATCAGGTCTTCGCTGGGCACTTCCGGACCGAGATAGCGCACTTTCGGCCCCATGTCGCGGTGGGTCAGCTTGAACCAGGCGCGAGCAAAGGCATCGGCGAACTGATCCGGGTTCTCGTAGAAACGGCGCGCGATCTTCTCGTAGGCCGGATCGACACGCAGCGCGAGGTCGCTGGTGAGCATGGAAGGCGCATGGCGCTTCGACGCGTCGTGGGCATCCGGCACCGAACCGGCACCCATGCCGTGCTTCGGGGTCCACTGGTGCGCACCGGCCGGGCTCTTGGTCAGTTCCCATTCGTAGCCGAACAGGTTCCAGAAGAAGTTGTTGCTCCACTTCGTCGGCGTCGAGGTCCAGGTCACTTCGAGACCGCTGGAGATCGTGTCGCCGCCCCGACCGCTGCCGTAGCTGCTTGCCCAGCCGAGACCCTGTTCCTCGATGCCTGCACCTTCCGGCTCCGGGCCGACATGGGCCGCATCGCCGGCACCATGGGTCTTGCCGAAGGTGTGGCCGCCGGCGATGAGCGCGACGGTTTCCTCGTCGTTCATTGCCATGCGGGCGAAGGTTTCGCGGATGTCGCGGGCAGACGCCAGCGGATCAGGATTGCCGTTCGGGCCTTCCGGGTTGACGTAGATCAGACCCATCTGCACGGCTGCGAGCGGGTTTTCCAGGTCACGGTCGCCGCTGTAGCGCTTGTCGTCGAGCCATGTGCGTTCCGCGCCCCAGTAGATATCCTCTTCAGGTTCCCAGACGTCGGCACGGCCACCGGCGAAGCCGAAGGTCTTGAAGCCCATGGATTCCAGCGCGCAGTTGCCGGCAAGGATCAGAAGGTCTGCCCAGGAGAGCCTGTTGCCGTACTTCTGCTTGATCGGCCAGAGAAGACGGCGGGCCTTGTCGAGGTTGACGTTATCCGGCCAGCTGTTGAGCGGCGCAAAACGCTGGGTGCCGGAGGAAGCACCGCCACGGCCATCACCCGTGCGGTAAGTACCAGCGCTGTGCCAGGCCATGCGGATGAAGAAGGGACCGTAATGGCCGAAGTCGGCGGGCCACCAATCCTTGGAATCTGTCATCAGGGCGAAGATATCCTGCTTGACCTCGGAAAGGTCGAGCTTCTTGAATTCCTCGGCATAATCGAAGCCCTTACCCATCGGATCGGAGAGCGCCGAATTCTGGTGCAAGATCTTGAGATTGAGCTGATTAGGCCACCACTCCCGGTTCGACGTCCCTTCACCCGAGTTGCTGGTGAGCGATCCGTGCATGACCGGACACTTGCCCGTTTTTTCGACTTTGGCGTCCATATTTGCCTCCTGTTGATATCCAATGGGGTTGGTTCCGCCGCACCTTCCTCCAAATGCTTCATAATTTCCAATTGTATTTAGTTCGAATATCGATAGGATAAACTTATCATGATCACGATCCGCCAAATGCGCTATTTCGATGCGCTCGCCAGCGCCCGGCACTTCGGCCGGGCAGCCCAGATGGTCAATGTCAGCCAGCCGGCACTGTCGGCACAGATCGCTGAAATGGAACGTGAACTCAGCGTCAAGCTGGTCGAGCGCGGCAAGGGCCTGACGCTCCTGACGCGGGAAGGCGAGACGCTGCTGCCGGAAGTGCGCAAGATCCTTGGCAGTATCGACCAGCTCTACCAGCAGGCACGGCAGGTCACCGGGATTCTGGAAGGTAAACATCGGCTGGGGATTATCCCGACCGTTGCGCCCTATCTCGTGCCCGTCCTCATTCCGCTCGTTCGCGAGCGCTACCCCAACCTGCAGATCGAGCTGAAAGAACTTCTGACAGGCCCCTGCCTCGACGAGCTGCGGCACGGCCGGCTCGACAGCGCCATCGTTGCGCTGCCGGTCGATGAAGAGAACCTTTCGAGTTCATTGCTGTTCGAGGACCGGTTCCTGATCGCCAGCACGGAGGATGAAAATACCATCCTGATGTCGCCGATGACCGAGGACAAGGTCGATGTCGAGCGGCTGCTCTTGCTTGAGGAAGGCCATTGCCTGCGCGACCATGCGCTGGCCGTCTGCGGCATCCACTCCGGCAGACGCGTCGCCAATTATGGCGCAACCTCGATGGCAACCCTTTTGCAGATGGTCAGCCACGGCATGGGCATCACGCTGATACCGGAGATCGCCGTCAACGACGAAAAGACCCGCAACCGCATGCGGATCGTTCCCTTCGCCGAACCGCAGCCATCGCGCAAGATCGGGCTCGTCTGGCGAACCCGAAGCGGCCGTCAGAACGATCAGCACGCGCTGGCCAGCCTGATTTCGGAGGCGGCCAAACGCCTGCTTCAGTAAATCAAACCACCTTCGCCTTCAGAAACTCCACCGTCCGGCCCCAGGCCAAGTCCGCCGCCGCCTTGTCATACCGCGCAGCCGAGGTGTCGTTGTTGAAGGCGTGGTTGACGCCGTCGTAGACGTGGACGGTGAAGTCCTTGCCGTTGTCGGTCAACGCCTTCTTGTAGGCGTCGATGCCGGCATTGATGCGGTCGTCGAGGCCGGCATATTGCAGCAGCAGGGCGGCCTTGATCTTCGGCACGTCTTCTGCCGGCGGCTGGGCGCCGTAGTAGGCGACACCGGCTTTCAGGTCGGGGGATGCAACGGCCAGCTTGTTGACCATGCCGCCGCCCCAGCAGAAGCCGATCGCGCCGGCCTTGCCGGTGGTCGCGTCATTGCCTTCGAGATAGGTCACGGTCGCCACAGCGTTATCGACCGTCTGCTTGCCGTCGAGGGCGCCGATCATTTCACGTGCCTTGTCCTCATCGGCAGGCGTACCGCCGGCGGGCGAGAGGAAATCGGGAGCAAGCGCCACAAAACCCTCCAGCGCCATACGGCGGGCGACATCGCGGATATGCGGATTGAGGCCGCGGTTCTCGTGGATGACGATGACGGCGGGCAGTTTGCCGGAGGCGTCGGCCGGACGCACCAGATAGCCCTTCATGTCGCCGCCGGCACCGGGATAGGTGATGTCCTCGCCCTTCACGCGCGGGTCCGCTTCCGGGATCATTTCGGCCTGAGCGCTGTTGGCTGCCAAGAGCGGCGCGATCGCGGCGGCACTTGCCGCCGATCCGGTCAATACCGTCAGCTTCTGCATGAAGGATCGTCTGTCGAGGGTCAGGTGCGTGTATTCGTCATAGGCGTTGATCATCGCCTGGGTGATCTGCGGCTTTTCCATGGTTTTTCCTCCGGCTTGCCGCCCGCTGATCCAAAGAACCGGGCGCGCTTCATCATGATGTTGAGAGTGCTGCACTTTCTGAACATGCCAGAACCAGAAGAACAGAATTGCGACAGCAATCGCCGGAGGCAACGGTGTAACCGTTAACTTGACGCAAACGTGATCCGGCCGTGAAGACACGCGGCCGGATCGGGGTTCTGACTTATTGCATGTACCAGCCGTGGCTGACGACGAGCGACTGGCCGGTGAGCGCATTGGTCTCGAAACCGGCAAACAGGAGCGCCACTTCCGCGACGTCCTCGACGGTGGTGAATTCGGTGTCGACCGTGCCGCCGAGCATCATCTTCTTGACGACTTCCTCTTCGGAAATGCCGAGGGCCTTTGCCTGTTCCGGGATCTGCTTTTCAACCAGCGGCGTCTTGACGAAACCGGGGCAGATGACGTTGGCGCGCACGCCATCCGGTCCGCCTTCTTTGGCGACGACGCGGGCAAGCCCGAGCAGGCCGTGCTTGGCGGTGACGTAAGCCGATTTCAGCGGCGAGGCTTCATGCGAATGCACCGAGCCCATATAGATGATCGCGCCACCCTTCTGCGCCTTCATGTGCGGAATGCAGGCCTTGGTCGTCAGAAACGCGCCATCGAGATGGATCGAGAGCATCTTCTTCCAGTCGGAAAATGCGTAATCCTCGATCTTGTTGACGATCTGGATGCCGGCATTGGAGACCAGCACATCCACCCTGCCCCATTTGGCAACGACGGCGGCGACGCCCGAATTGACCGCCTCTTCGCTGGTCACGTCCATTGCAACGCCGATCGCCTCGCCCGGCCCCGCCGCGGTCAGATCCTTGGCCGTCGCTTCGGCCGCTTCAAGCTTCAAGTCGGCGATGGCGACCTTGGCGCCTTCCGACACATATTTCCTGGCGATCGCGAGGCCGATGCCGCTGGCCGAGCCGGTGACGATGCAGACCTTGTCCTTGAGTTTCATGGCTTTAACTCCTATTTTGCAAGATAATCATGGACCACTTCGCCGAGGCCCAGCGTCAGGTCGGAGAGAATATGGACGGCGGATTTGACTTCCAATACCGGCAGGTCGGCGACCGGCGCCAGCGCATGCGGGAACAACGCCAGGGCGCCCGGCCCTTCCCAGGCACCCTTGATGGTCAAATCCTCGAGGTAATAGCGAACAAGCTCGCAGATGCGCGGTGTGCAGTCTACATGCGGAATGATCTTCAGCATGAAATTCGGCTGTTTCAGGCTTTCCAGCACCTTGGCCGTGTCGAGCGCGCGATGTTTGAAGCCCATCGTCGCGGTCGCCACCCGCTGGCCGCCATAATCGAGCGTTCCGACCAGCGCGTCCTTCACAGCATGCAATGACGGGTCGGCAAGCTTCTTCGGGAAGCCCCAGATCTCGCGGCCGCCGGCGATCGGCGCATCGTCATTCAAATACATGGAGTGCACGTAGCCGCCGTGCACGCCCTCATAGGTGACCGGGATAACCTGGCCTGACTCGGTGTAGTCACCAAAACCGGTCGAGTCCGGCATGCGGATGAATTCGTATTTCACCAGCGGCTCGTCGAACTGGAGCGGTTCCGGTACGACACGGCGCAGGGCCTCCGGGTCGGTACGATAGGTGATGATCATGTATTCGCGATTGACGAAACGGTATGGCCCCGGCGGATAGGACGGGCTCGTCAGCGGCATCGCGAAAGCATTGCGAACGACGTCTTCGATTTTCATGATTTTCTCTCACGTTCATGTTTTTCACAAAGATCGAAGACGCGAATCCCGTTGGTTGGGCGGGTGCGGCTCTGCCAATCTGGATGATTGAGCGTCCTGACCACATCGTCGTGCCCGGCCTTCCAGTGTTCCTCCACGGAAAGACGGGAGAACTCGTAGTCCTTGGATTGGCCTTCGTAGTCAGCATGGCGATAGATCAGGTGCACCATGGTGACCGCGCAATCATTGCCGATCTTTTCGAGCAGCCGCGCGTCCGGATCATTCATCAGTTCGTCCGGCAGTTTCGCCATCAGCCGGCTGGCCGCCATCCGGATGGTCTGCAGCTTGCGGAACTGATCGGTGTTCAAGCGCGTGCGGCTGGAGAAACGGATTTCCTTTTCACGCGCCTGGACATCGAAAAGGTCCTTCGGCAGTTGCCCTTTTGCACTGAACAGGTCGATCTGGAAGATGCAGAGATCGCTTTCCAGTTCCGGGCCACCGAGAATGCGCTGCAAGGGCGTATTGGAAACGATGCCGCCGTCCCAATAGTACTTGCCGTCGATCTCGATCGGCGCAAAACCCGGCGGCAGAGCACCAGATGCCGCCACATGCTTCGGCGTAAAGGCGCAGTGGTTGTTGTCGAAATAGTTGAAGTTGCCGCTCACCACGTCGACAGCGCCGAGGCTGAGGCGAATGGCGCCGGAGTTGATCAGGTCGAAATCGACGAGATCCACGAGCGTCTCGTGCAACGGCTCGGTGTCGTAGAGGCTGATCGCCGCCATCGGATCACCCGGTATGTTCCAGGGCTTGAAGGCGCGCGGCTTGAAGAAGCCAGGGACGCCGGTCATAGACCCAAGAAAGGCGGAGGATTCGTTGAACCACTTCCGCATCACGTCGCCATTTCCCAGGAAATGGCCGGGAAGTCCGGAAGAAACCCGATGCCAGAAGGTGCGCAGGTTATCGACGCGCCGATTGACCGGACTGCCGGCGATGATCGCGGAATTGATCGCGCCGATGGAAATGCCGGCGAGCCAATCAGGCCGGATGCCAGCCTCGTGCAGTGCCTCATAGGCGCCGGCCTGATAGGCGCCGAGAGCACCGCCGCCCTGAAACACCAGCACGGTTTTCTCTGTCGGTATTGTGCTCACGGGATGCTTTCCTTCGGATTACTGCAACTGCGAACAGACAACGACTGGAAGGTTGCCCGCTCCCGTATCCGCAGATTAGGTTTCGGCAACGTAGAAAGGCGATTTAGAAGCGCTATATTTTGTTAATTCAATAACTTGCACTTGAAGAAAATGCCTTCCTTCATGGCACTGGAAACCGGATCATAGTCCGGTCTTGTGCACCGCGCAATGCAAACCAAGGTTGGCATACGGGCAGTCAGATACCGGCGATATGAACTGCAAAAAGCAGCCATAGAATCGAATTGAGGACGAACCCGACCACGAAGAGGCGCTGGCGTATTCTCAACCTATTGGACGTGACGTGCACATAGGCATGCGCGAAGCGGCTGAGCACGAAGAGCCAGGCGGTGGCAAGCACCACGTCGTTCACGCCGGCGGTCATGTAGAGGAGGATGCAGACGAGGAAGAAAAGGACCGGCAGTTCGAACTGGTTGATCAGGCTGCGGGCGGCCGTCGCGCTCGGCGCCGGCTCGATCGCTGGCACCCAGTAGTCTTGCGGCTTGGCAAGACCGGTGCGGACGGCACGGTAACGACGCTTCAGCATCAGAAAATAGACGGCGTGGATCAGTGCGACCTGGACGATGACCGGCCAGAAGATTGCAGTCGATGTGGGCATGATCACTCCGTCGATTCGTGTCCTTGCGGATGTATAGCGAGCGCCGCCGAAATCCAGAACAGGGTCGGCGGCGACCCGTGGGCAACGTCCGTGCTTGACACCCGTTTTATGAATGATGGATGTTCGAAAACACATCCCGCAGTCATCATGAGAAAAGAAGCGCATGTCCGAACAGCAAGCTCCGGCCAGCCGGCTGCCCACCCATCATCTCTCATCGATGAGCGGGCGCGATCCGCACGAACACCACAGGGCTGCAACGCCGCTTGAGTTGTTGTTCGACCTCACCTTCGTCATCGCCTTCGGCCTCGCCGCCTCGCAACTCGCCCATCTTTTGGCGGAAGGCCACTATGCCGCGGGGCTTATGGGCTTCGGCTTTGCGATGTTCGCGGTCTGCTGGGCCTGGGTGAATTTTTCCTGGTTCGCCTCGGCCTTCGACACCGACGACTGGGTCTATCGCGTCACCACGATGGTGCAGATGGTCGGCGTGCTCATCCTTGCGCTCGGACTGCCGCAGATGTTCGAATCGATCGATCACGGCGAACATGTCGACAACGGCATCATGGTGCTCGGCTATGTCGTCATGCGGGTCGCGATGGTCTTCCAGTGGCTGCGTGCGGCGCGACAGAATCCGGAGCGTCGCCCGGCCTGCCTATCCTATGCAACGGCGGTCTCCATAGCGCAGATCGGCTGGGTCGCACTGATCTTCATCGACATGCCGCTTTTGCCGACGTTTCTTTGCGTCGTCGCCTTGACGCTGGTCGAGATGCTCGGCCCGGTCGTCGCCGAACGCAAGAACGGCGGCACGCCATGGCATGCGCACCATATCGCCGAACGCTATGGCCTTCTGGCGATCATCGCACTCGGGGAAGGTGTTGTCGGCACGGTTGCCTCGATCGCTGCCATTGTCGAAGCGCAGGGCTGGAACCTCGACGCCATTCTCGTCTGCATTGCCGGTACGGGGCTCACCTTCGGCATGTGGTGGCTGTATTTCCTTCTGCCGTCGGGCGAGATCCTGCATCGGTTCCGCAGCCGCTCTTTCCTGTGGGGCTACGGCCATATGCTGATCTTCGCAGCCATCGCCGCGACCGGTGCGGGCCTGCATGTGGCTGCCTATTATATCGAGCACAAGGCCCATATCAGTGCCGTAGCAACCGTGCTCACCGTGGCCATTCCCGTCGGAGGCTACGTGCTTCTGATCTTCGCCCACTACGTCTATCTGCTGCAGAAGATGGAAGCCTTCTATCTCTGGCTACTGGCGGGTTCTGCGATCCTGCTGGCGCTTCCGGTCTTTGCCGCGGCATCCGGCGTCAGCATGACCCTGTGCCTCACCGCATTGATGCTTGCACCGATGGTTCCGGTCATCGGTTATGAGGTCAAGGGGCATCACTACGGCAGCAGGGCTCTGGCCCGCGCCTTGGAGTCCTGAGACAACAAAAAAGCGGCGAAGACATCTCCGCCGCTTTCGAATTGCAATCAATGGACGTTGTGTTCAAGCGCCGCCGGGATAGTTCGGGCTTTCGCGGGTGATCGTCACGTCGTGTGCGTGGCTTTCGCGCAGGCCTGCACCCGAGATGCGCACGAAGACGGCGCGCTCCTGGAAGTCCTTGATGGTCTTGCCGCCCACATAACCCATCGAAGCCTTGAGGCCACCGGCAAGCTGATGCAGGACGCCAGAGACCGGACCCTTGTAGGGTACCTGGCCTTCGATGCCTTCCGGCACCAGCTTCAACGTGTCGCGCACCTCCGCCTGGAAATAGCGGTCCGCCGATCCGCGCGACATCGCACCGACCGACCCCATGCCGCGGTAGGCCTTGAACGAACGTCCCTGATAAAGGAACACCTCGCCCGGGCTCTCGTCGGTGCCGGCAAGCAGCGAGCCGATCATGCAGGCGGAGGCGCCGGCGGCGATCGCCTTGGCGAGGTCGCCGGAGAACTTGATGCCGCCATCGGCAATGACCGGGATGTTGGCGGCCTGCGCTGCCTCGACCGCTGCCATGATGGCTGCCAACTGCGGCACGCCGACGCCGGCGACGATGCGGGTGGTGCAGATCGAGCCCGGACCGATACCGACCTTGACGGCATCGGCACCGGCATCGATGAGTGCCTTCGTGCCGTCGGCAGTGGCGACATTGCCGGCCATGATGCGCACCGAATTCGACATCGTCTTGACCTTGGTCACGGCGTCGAGAACACGCTGCGAGTGGCCATGCGCGGTATCGACGACAATCAGGTCGACACCGGCATCGATCAGGCGCTCGGCGCGTTCGACACCGTCATCGCCGACGCTGATGGCGGCGGCGGCGCGAAGGCGGCCCTGCGCATCCTTGGAAGCGTTCGGGTTGAGCTGCGACTTCTCGATGTCCTTCACCGTGATCAGGCCGACGCAGCGTCCGTCACCATCGACGACCAGCAGCTTTTCGATGCGGTGGGAATGCAGAAGGCGCTTGGCTTCCTGCTGATCGACGTTTTCCTTGACCGTGATCAGGTTTTCCCGGGTCATCAGTTCGTAGATCTTCTGGGTCGGATCCGACGCGAACCGAACGTCGCGGTTGGTGAGAATGCCGACGAGACGGCCGGGCTTGCCGCCGCTTGCGTTTTCAACCACCGGAATGCCGGAGATCGAGTACATCTTCATGAGCGCCAGCGCGTCAGCCAGCGTCGCGTCCGGGCCGATGGTCACCGGGTTGACGACCATGCCGCTTTCGAACTTCTTGACCTGGCGGACCTGTTCGGCCTGTTCGATCGGGGTCAGGTTGCGGTGGATGACGCCGATGCCGCCGGCCTGCGCCATCGCAATCGCCAGACGCCCTTCAGTGACGGTATCCATGGCCGAGGAGAGGATCGGCAGGTTGAGATCGATGTCCTGAGCGATCCGCGTCGCGATGTTCGTCTGGCCCGGCATGACTTCGGAATGTCCGGGTTGCAGAAGAACGTCGTCGAAGGTCAAAGCCTCCAAACCGGTCGCCGTTTCGATGATGCGTGCCATGGCCAATCCCTTCGATAGATGAAACGCTCCGCAGACGGTTCGTGGAGGAACAATCCGTCGGGAGACTTGCAAGAGTTTCTTGGAAGTTGGCGAGGGCTCGTAACACGGATATGACGGGATGGAAAGTGCAAAGGCCCGGCGAAAACGCCGGGCCTGCCAAGATTCCTGTGCAATGCGCGCCGGGCGCTTCAGATTTCGAACTGATAGATTTCCGGCACGAAGCGGTAGCCCTGGTCGATCCTTTCGATGAATCCGACCGATGGGAACGGCATGTGATAACCGACGAAGGGCAGCCGGTCTGTCGCCACCATGTCGAACACCTGTTTGCGTGCGGCAGCAGCCTTGGCCTTGTCCATGTCGAATTTCACTTCCCAATCCGGCCGCTGCAGCGACAGGACGAAGTGGTTGGCGGTGTCGGCGGTGAGAACCAGCCCCTTGCCTTCCGACTCGATCCTGAAAACCATATGGCCAGGCGAGTGACCGAACGCTGCCATGCCTGTGATGCCGGGGACCACCTCGGCGCCATCGCCGATGAACGTCATCTTTTCCGCCAGCGGCACGACGTTCTTAAGGACACCCTTGTGCCCGCCCTCCGCCGGGGTTCCAACACGCGCCTCGTCCTTCCAGAAATCGAACTCCACTTGACCTGCGACATAACGGGCGTTCTTGAACGCCGGCGCGCCGCCCTCCATCAGTCCGCCAATATGGTCGCCATGCATATGGGTGATAACGACGACGCTGACCTGATCCGGCGTGTAGCCGGCCGCAGAAATGCCTTCCAGAAGACGCCCGCCCCCTGCCTCCCGGCCGCCCTCGCCGAGGCCGGTATCGAACAGGACAACGTCCGAGCCGGTGTCGACCAGCGTCGGCGAGAAGCCGTTGACGAATTTGTCGACCGGCAGGAAATTCGCCTTCAGCAGTTCGCCTACCGCCTCCGGCGTCTGGTTGTTTCCTCCGGCTTCTCGCCAATCCGGATACCATCGCTGATGACGGCGACACCGAAACTGCCGATCTTGAAACTGTTGGTCCTGCCTGGTGATGTCATCGTGCCTGCTTTCGGTTCACTCTGCGCAAACGCCGCTCTGTTCATCACGAAAGGTGCCGCCAACGCGCCAACTGCTACGGTTCCAAATAAGGCACGGCGGCTCAAAGGAATAGATGTCATGCTGCCCTCCATCGGTTTCCGGCAATGGACTGGTCTTGCGTCCATCCGGCAAGGCAACATCTAGGGTATTGACAGGGTATGGCCGCAGGACTCACACGGATGTGATCACAAGTTGAGCGCAGCATGGCGACTTTCAGCCGAAAAGTCCTATGTTCTCTTCGCTCCGCCGTACCGTGCAAGGCCTGCCGAATGAACCGCATCGTCCCGATGATCCTCGCCGTCGCTCTGTTTATGGAGCAGATGGACTCCACCGTCATTGCGACCTCGCTGCCGGCGATCGCCCATGATCTCGGCGTCGGGCCGATCACGCTGAAGCTGGCGCTGACTTCCTACATGGTCTCGCTGGCGATCTTCATTCCCTTGAGCGGCTGGATGGCCGATCGGTTCGGCGCCAAGCGTGTCTTCCGCGCCGCCATCCTCGTCTTCATTCTGGGATCTATCCTCTGTGCCTTCGCCGGCAGCCTGCTCGCTTTCGTGCTTGCCCGTTTCCTGCAGGGCATGGGCGGCGCGATGATGACGCCGGTGGCGCGTCTCGTGCTGGTGCGCTCGACCCAGCGCAGCGAACTGGTCGGAGCGATGGCGCTGCTCACCATCCCGGCGCTCGTCGGACCGCTCGCAGGGCCGCCGCTCGGCGGCTTCATCACCACCTATTTCTCCTGGCACTGGATTTTTCTCATCAATGTGCCGGTCGGCATCATCGGTTACATCCTGTCGGGCATCTACCTGCCGGAAATCAAGAGCGACGCACCGCCGCCGATCGACGTCAAGGGCTTTTTCCTCAGCGCCGTCGCCGCATCGGGCACGATGTTCGGGCTGTCTGTGATGAGCCTGCCGGCGCTGCCGCCGCAGATCGGCGCCGCAGCCGTCGTCATCGGCATCCTCTGCGGATTCCTCTATGTCCGCCATGCACGGCGCCATCCAGCGCCGCTGCTCGATCTCAACCTGTTCAAGGACAGCGCCTTCAGGGCTGCCGCCATCGGCGGCACCCTGTTTCGCATCTCGATCGGCGCGGTTCCTTTCCTGATGCCGCTAATGCTGCAGGTCGGCTTTGGCCTGACGCCGTTCCAATCCGGCATGATCACCTTCGTCGGCGCCGTCGGAGCCCTGACGACAAAATTCTTTGCCAAGCGCGTGCTGATCTTCGCCGGCTTCCGCACGACGCTGATCTTTGCCTGCATCACCGGCGCGATCCTCACCTTCGTCAACGGCCTGTTCACCCCGGCAACGCCATACCTCGTCATGATGTTCATCCTGTTGCTCGCCGGTTTCTCCCGTTCGTTCTTCTTCACCAGCGTCAACGCGCTGGGCTTCGCCGACATTCCGGATTCTCAGGCGAGCAAGGCAACCTCGATGACCGCGGTTCTGCAGCAGATGAGCCTGGCGCTCGGGGTTGCCGTCGCCGGGGCCATTCTCGAAATCGAGACGACGTTGACGGGCTCGCCGTTGGAACTGCGTGATTTCCAGATCGCCTTCATGCTGATTTCCGCCATCACCCTGTCGGCGGTCATTCCGCTGATCGGCATGTCGAAAACGGCAGGCGCGTCCGTTTCCGGCCACCGGATGCCACGGGATCCGGAAGCGGAGACGATCGCCGTCAAATAGCTTGGGAGTCGTTTATTCCGGCCGCTCGCAGACCGCCGATAGCTTGTTGCCATCGGGATCGCGGACATAGGCCGCATAGAAATGGGCATGGAATGGCCGGAGCCCAGGCGCGCCCTCGTCGGTACCGCCATGGGCAAGCGCCGCCTTGTAGAACGCATCGACATCCGCCCGGCTTCCCGCATCGAGCGCCACCATCGAGCCGTTGCCGATCGTTGCGGCATTCCGGTCATAAGGTGTGACGACCCAGAGCCGGCAGCGCGTATCGTTTTCGGCGCCATAGCCGATCTCGACGTCATCCTGCTTGCGGCGCTTCAGGCCGAGCGGAGCCAGCACCGCATCGTAAAAATCCTGCGCACGGCCAAGATCGTTGCTGCCGATGGTTACGTAGAGAAGCATGCTTATTCCGCCTCGACCGAATCCCGCGCATCGACCATATCCCGGTCATCGATTTCTGCCTCGCGATCATAGAGCGAAGGCGCGCCCGGTTTGCGACCCTTGAAGCCTTTGGCGAGCAGGAACATCTCGACCGATTCGGCCCGCGAGGCGGCCGGCTTCACATGGATGACCTGCTTGAAATTCTGCTTCAGCAGCGTCAGCAACTCGCGTTCCGCGCCGCCTTGGAAGGTCTTTGCCAGAAAATGTCCGCCCTCTCCGAGAACGTCGATGGCGAAATAGGCTGCAACCTCGCACAGATGCATGGTGCGGATATGGTCGGTCTGGCGATGGCCCGTGGTGGGCGCTGCCATGTCGGACAGCACCAGATCCGGCGTGCCGCCCAGCGCCGTCATCAGCTTTTCCGGCGCGGACGGATCGAGGAAATCGAGCTGCAGGATATGGACGCCGGCCAGCGGATCGAGCTCGAGAAAGTCGATCGCCACGACCTTCGGCTCGGCATCGGTGGAATTCGTCACCTTGGCGGCGATCTGCGACCAGCTGCCCGGGGCAGCGCCGAGGTCGATGATCCGCCTGGCGCCGGAGAGGATCTTGTGCTTCTCGTCGATCTCCAGCAGCTTGAAAGCCGCGCGGGCGCGATAGCCTTCGAGCTGGGCGCGCTGCACATAGGGATCGTTGATATGCCGCTCGATCCAGCGCCGCGACGACGCCTTCAGCTTGCCCTTCTTGACCTTCTGGCCCAGCTTGCGCCCGGTGCGGTTTCCGCCGATCGGGGGTTTGGTCATTGCGTGTTTCCTTCGTGGGAACCGTGCGGTGCCGAACCGCGCATCGGCCTGCGGGCGCGGCCGCGACGCCAGACGCCGTCATCGGCCATCATGTCGGTGAGCAAGCCTTCACGCAAACCGCGATCGGCAACGCGCATGCGTTCCGACGGCCAGCGGCGGCGGATGGCTTCGAGAATGGCGCAGCCGGCCAGAACCAGATCAGCCCGGTCCGGCCCGATGCACGGGTTGGCGGCGCGGGCGGTAAAGTCCCAGGACAAGAGGCGCGCCTGCATGGCGGAAACCTCGTCGTCCGACAGCCAGAGACCATCGACCTTGCGCCGGTCGTAGCGCGGCAGATCAAGATGCACGCCGGCCAGCGTCGTCACCGTGCCGGAGGTGCCGATCAGATGAAAGCCGTTCTCGTCGCCGGGATTGTCGAGCGCATGAATTTCCGGGCAATCGAAACCGGACAGCATGCCCTGAACTTCGCAGACCATCGCCTCGAAACTTTCCGGCGTGACATCCTGGCCGCCATGGCGCTCGGACAGGGTCACGACGCCGACCGGCAGCGAAGTCCAGTGGGTGATGTGGTTGGCCAGCCGGCTGGAGCGGTTTTCACCGATCTTGATGACGGCGATTTCCGAGGAGCCGCCGCCAATATCGAACAGCACCACGGATTTCGTCTCGCGCCCGACGAGCGACGAGCAGCCGGAGACGGCAAGGCGTGCCTCGGTCTCGCGGGTGATGATCTCCAGTTCCAGCCCGGTTTCCTCAAGTACACGTTCGAGGAACGCCTCGCCGTTTTCAGCAGCCCGGGTCGCCTCGGTGGCGATCAGCCGGGTCTTGCGGATATCACGGGTCTTCAGTTTGGCGGCGCAGACCTTCAACGCCTCGATCGAACGGTCCATCGCGTCCTGCGACAGACGGCCGGACGCGCCGAGCCCCTCGCCGAGACGCACAATGCGCGAGAAAGCATCGACGACCCGAAACTGGCCGGGCCGCGTCGGCTGTGCAATCAAAAGACGGCAATTGTTGGTGCCGAGATCGAGCGCTGCGTAGAGCGGCGAGCCCGAATCAAAACCGTGGGAGAAAGCATGGCCGTTGCTGCGGCGATCCTCATGCGGCTTCTGGGAAAATGCCGTTCGTTCTTCGGCGCGCGCGGCAGACGCCATGTTCTGCGGCTGCGGCTTGACGGCCACCTCCGCAACCGGCCGTGCCTTGTCACCGCCACCGAGCGGACGTCCCTGCAGACTGCGGCGCTGCCTGTTCTTCTTGTTGCGTTTTCGGCTGGATTGGTCGGCACTGGCTGCCGGCTTCGTCACGGAAACATCCGCCACGACGCGCGCGGAAACGGCCTGCTGAACCGCGCCGGATTTGGCACGGCGCCTGCGCTTGCGCTTGCGCACCGGCTCCCCGGTCGCATCTTTCAGTTCGGGACGCCCTGTTTCTCCGGAATTGGCGGAGGAACTGGCATTCGCAGAGGTCATGCGCGACGGTTTTCCCCGTCTGCGCTTGCCCTTGCCGGAACGGGACGGTGTCTGCCCCTCGTTACGACCTGCTGCCGACGCCCCGGAAACGGACGGCTGTTCGCCGCTGTCGGGGTCTCTCACGTGTCTGTCCATTGCGCCGCGCGGAACGATAGCCGCTCAAGGCGCTCTCTTGATTTTCGTTGGGCAGACTTTACCAGCGCAGTCCGGTTTCGCCAAATTCTTTTTGTCCCACGCCCTGCGAGGCGAAATCCGGCCGGCCGCGGACCACGGCTCGTGCCGATTTTCCCAGGGCAAGCCAGATTTTTTCCCAAAATCTATTGCATCCGCCGATCTTTTGTTTATAAGCCCGCCTCACCGGCTGGGCGGCACGATCGCTCATGCAGTTTTGGGGAATAGGTTAACGGTAGACCCACGGACTCTGACTCCGTTAGTCCTGGTTCGAATCCAGGTTCCCCAGCCAACACCTTTTTTCTCAATAAATTCATGCATTTATGGAATCTTAGCGAAAGCTAAGCGTTACAATTTTGTGTGTGATACACGTGGAACTGCGGGGCTAACAGTTCTCCCGCAGCGTCTCGGTCCCTCCTTGCAGCTAAGTCACGTTGCCGTTCCCAACGGACTCGCGGCAGCGCTGCCAGATCAAGGTCGCCTTTCACTTCATCATCGACGATGGGAAGATCGCCTCCATCATACGATGGATACGCTCACCGCCGCTCGGGCGTTCAAGCTGGGACTGGCTGGGCGATGTAGGCGAGGGGCCGACAGCGGAAATTATTGCCGCTCAAACCTTGTGTTGACTGAGGCCCAAAGCCAGGGCAACTCCCAGGTCAATCGGGAGATCGCGATGGCTATCGCGTCGAGAGATAAAGGCGTGCCGCTATTCTGCGTTTTCACACCCGTACAGAAACCCGAAGGCGCGCGCGGCGATAGGCGTCCGGGATCGAGATTGCCCAGATGAACAGCCCGCCCGCGTGCCGCCCGATAAACGAATGCTCCGGCGTGGTCGTCATGTAGGTCAGGATGGAAAACAACAGCACGAACAGCGCGAATGCCAGACCACGTCGTGGCTCGCCGACTGCGACGTGGCCGGCACCGGGCAGGATGATCGCCAGAAGAAGAATGACATATGGATTCAAGGGCTTCGACATTGACGGCTTTCAAGCAGCTTTGGTGGCAGACGATCGGTCGGCTTCGGCCAGGACCGTACTCAGGCCTACGGCAAGCATAATCGCCTGCCGGATCGTCGCGGCGGGAACCGTATCCAGCAAAAACCGCGCCTGGCGGAGAAACATGTGGGCAGTGCGCTCGCCTTGCGATGCCTGGTAGATCACTCGGGTCGCTTTGGATGCTATCACGGCTTCCTTGACCAGCGGATCGGCAAAAAGCGTCTGGAAACGGCCACGGACGGCATCTGCCTGCTCGGGCGTGGCTCGCCCGTTGCCGCGCAACAGCAATGAAAGTCCCGCCTCGGGCGGTGCCATCCATTCCGGCAGGCCATGAACGAGAGAATAGTATTCCGAGCCGGTCGGACGGGCGAGCGCCCCCAATGTCGGACGGTCGCGCGTCTCGCTTTCGATCAGCGTCACCGTCAACCAGAGTTGCGGCAGGCGGCGCGTGACCATCGTATCGGCGATCAGTTCGATCCTCACCCGGCGACCATCCTCGATGCGTCCGCTAACGATCGGGAATCGATCCGGGGCAATGGTGATGCCGGGCTCGCGGAGCAGACCGTGTGCTTCATCGAGTAACCGGCCGCGTTGCAGCATGGCATCACGGTGGTCGCCGATAGCGGCCCGGACGAGCCAGACGAATGCCAGCAAGGTGAAGGCGCCGAACACGTAGTAAGCCATGGATTTTCTACCTCGTCAGACAGGAAGTCCGCGGCCGTCGATCCAGCCGCGGACAGCGATGTCAATATCCTTCCGGCCGCGGCCAGGGCATGGTGAACTGGTCGCCGCGGCGCACATAGCGGTAGCGCCGGAAGTGGAACCAGAGCGAAGCAACGATATAGAAGCCGACCATGGCGATGAGCTGCGTGCCGTAGCCGAGGAACACGGCGAAATAGGCGGTCGCACACAGGAGCAGCAGGACGATCGTTGGCAGCGGATGCATTGGATGCACATAACCACGCTTGATCGTTCCGAGCGGCCATTTGTTGCGGAACATCACCATGTTGAAGGTCATGAACGTGTAGCCGAGCAGCCCGGACAGGATCGAGAATGTCACGACCTGGTCGAGCGGCGCGCCAAGTGCGAAGATCAACGCGATCGGCACCAGGAAGATGATCGAGCGGTACGGCGTGCGGTAGACAGGATGCACCGCCCCGAACCAGAGCGGCAGATAGCGGTCGCGGCCCATCGAGAACCAGGCGCGGGAGGCATCGTTGATGCAGCCGTTTGCCGAGGCAAGCGTCGAGAACATCGTGCCGATGAACAACAGCACCATCAGACCGCGATTGCCCGTTACGCGTGCCGCGTCGAACAGCGGCGTGCCCGCCTGGCCGAGATATTCCCACGGGATCAGGCCCGAGCAGACATACCAGGTCATGGTCGCGGCGATCAGCAGCGTCATGATGCCGGCCATGGTGCCATAGGGCAGCGAGCGCGCCGGCGAACGGACTTCCTCGGCCGCCTGGCAGGTCCCCTCGATGCCGAGATAGTACCAGAGCCCGAAATGCAGCGATGCGAGGATGCCCATCCAGCCGTAGGGCATGGGATCAGTGGTTACCGCCGAGAAATCGAGCGGGACGCCCGACGCCCCGAACTGCACCGCGAGGAACAGGGCGATGATCGCCATGAAGGCGATAGCGGTGATGACGAGGTTGAACGTCAGCGTTGCCAGCACGCCGCGATAGTTCAGCCACGCCAGAAACATGATGGACAGAATGATGAACGGTTGCTGGTTCAGTCCCGAATGGCCCTGCATGCCGGCCACCGTGTCGAGCAGGAAGCCGATGGTGATGGCATTGCCGGCCTCGAGCATCGTATAGGCCATGACGAGGAACAGCCCGACGTTGAAGGCCATCAGCGGCCCGACGATGTGCTTGGCCTGGGCGTACTGTCCGCCGGCCGCCGCCACGGTGGACGTCACCTCCGAATCGATCATCGCCACACATGTGTAAAGCAGGCCGGCCACCCAGCAGGCGACCAGACCGGCGATCATCCCGCCTTTGCCGATTGCAAAGTTCCATCCCATATATTCGCCGACGAGAACGATGCCGACGCCGAGCGCCCAGATATGGGCGGGGCCGAGCACGCGCAACAATTGCAGCCTTTCAGGCTGGGCCGTAGTGGTTTTCGCATCTACCATCTGCGGGCCCTCAAAGCGTGTGACGTTCGGCTGCCGCTTCGATCTCGCCTTCGCGCGATGAGGTCAGCAGGTCGTTGTCATAGGTGGTGTCGATGCGAACCATGTCGTAGAGCATCAACACGGCGAACATGGCCGAAAGCGCCCAGGCCGCGTATTCCAGAACAGTCCAGATATCCATTGGAGCCCCTCACTATTTCTTTTTCGCGCCGAAGCGTTCTTCGATGACGTCGCGATATTCCCGCTCGGAGAGCCTGACCACCAGCACGAAGTAGCCAATGACCAGGACTGCCATGACGACGAGGGCCACCCAGCTGAACGAATAGTCAAAGCGGGCGGTGATCATGTCATTGGCCGCCGCTGGATCGACGATGCCAAGCGCGGCCCATTGCTGCTGTTCGGTGGCATTCTGGCCGAGCGCCTCCCATGTGGGATTGGCGATCGGCGCGGGGGTCTTGGTAGCGCCTGCCAGGCCAAGATAGAGCGGCACGTAGAGCGCACCGACCGTCAGGACCAGAAGTGTGATGACGTCGAAAATCTGTCCGGCAAAACTCTGTTTTGGTGGTTTGTAAGCCATGATCCCCTCCTAGCGCCGGCGCCGCTGCATCTCGTCGAGATGCTTGAGATCGAGGCCGTAAATGAAGTGCTTGTCTTCCTGGTAGTGCCGGAGCATGGCGACGATGGCAGCCGTGTTGAATGCCAGCACCAATCCGCAGGCGATCGTCAGGATGATGCGGATGGCCGGCACGGAAATATACGGCCAGATCGTGACCAGCGCGAACAGCATCGTGCACCAGAGCACGGTTATGAAGATGATCAGTCCAGTCCTGTCGCGCGAATGCATCTTGTCGATGCGCGTCGCAAGGTGCGCGTCGGCACCTACCTCTTGCGTTGTCATATGTCCCCTCCCAGAAAACAATCTAACTCGCAGTATTGCCTTTAAGGCAAATTATTTTCCTGAAGAGAATATTGAGGAAAAGCTGCCTGGTCAAGGCGACCGTGCGCGCAAATGTCGCATTTGCACAGAAAGTAAGCATCCAGACGTCATCAGGGCTGCGACTTGCCAGGCGCGTCGTGCTCTGAACGCTACGGCTCATTGGTCCGCCTGTTAAGAGCGTTGCAACCCGACGCATGGCTGCGGACTTCGCGCCAGCCAGGAGCGGCAATGATTGCTGGCGGCAATCCTCCGCTTCACCAGTGGCCTCACGCCGACGGATTCGCGCAGCCCGTGTAAAAGGCGGCACGGTTGATAGTGATTTCCTCTAATTAGCGGAGTATAAAATAATACTCTGGCGATAAGAGGAGGCTTGCAATGAAATCTGTAGTTTTCGTCGCGGCGGCGCTTGTGCTTGCCTCGTGCACGACGGTGGAGCTCGAACCCATCCCCGGCAGCATCACCTATGGTGGCCAGCCGCGATCCAAGCTGACCAAGTCGCCTGCCGGAAGTACCTTCAGTCACACGTTCCACGATGAGCGTGGGGGATACTGGAGCGAAACCTATCAGATACAGCCAGACCGCTCGTTGAAGATCATTTCACGAAGACGCGCCGAAGACTTCCAGTTGAATGCAGGCGGCAGATTGTAGCTGGCTTCAATCTCCAGGGCACCAAGCCCATGGGTCGGCCTTTCATGAGCACGTTGCTGTCGTTCATTCGGACAGGGGCGGGCTAATTTGACGGCGCTTGTGCGGTGGTTATCTTGGATAAGGCTGTGTCTCCGATGGGAGAATATTAGTTGTCAGAACAAGGGAGAAAACCATGAACTTCAGATATCTCGTGGTGGCGGTCGCGATAGCGCTCTCGACTTTGATGGTCTCAGGGTGCCAGAGCGGACCAAGCTACGACAATCGTCCTGAGGACGGGGGTGGCTACGGGTCCGACGGCGGCGGTGGCAGCGGTGGCGGCAGTTCAGGCTACTAGGCTTCCCGATACTTCATCGAGCGCCATAGCAGGCCCCAACGGGTAGCGGGGCCGCAAACTCATAGCGCCCGGATTTCCCGGTGATCGGAGTATCCGGACGCTATGGGTAGAATCCTAGTACGGCGCACGACATTGGCGACGCGGCCCGTAATAAGGCTGATATGTATTGTCATACGCCCGATAGGACCGATAGCGCGAATAGCACCAATTGGCGTGTGAATTATCGCCGTAGTATCTTGGCTGCGCAAGCAGGCCGCCGATGATGGCGCCGGCAGCCAGACCGCCAAAGACTGCGCCAAAGTTGTCGTTGTCATAGCCGCGATAGTAGTCCCGGTGACCCCCGTAATAATCCCGGTGATTACGGTAACCCCGGTGGTTACGGTAATTCCCGTAGTTACGGTGACGTTTTATGTAATGACGTCTATTGCCACCGTACCTGCCGATGCCCCACGAACTGCGGTAGGATTCGACCTGTTGAACATCCGAAACCCGAAGCTTCGACCCGTCGATGGATGGAAAAGCCTGTGCGGGCACAACGCCTGAAAACGCTGTGGCCAGAGACAAGCCAATGATTGCGAGCATCTTCATTTGCTTCACCATTTTGTTTGCCTTTCAAGGAGCTAAACGGTTCAGACGTTGTTTTGTGCCCCAGCAGCATTGAAGTAACGTAATTGTGATATCGCCGGGGAGCGCCGGACCGGGTCTGGCGCGCTTGTTGCTTCGTATGGAAAGCACATCAAATTGGCTTTTCGTTGTCGGTCGAGGCAATGAATGGCGTGGCATTCGCGCCGTTGCTGCGTGACGGCTATCCGATTCATCAAAAATTGCAGGGTGGTGACCGGTCCGCCAGAGCGGGTCCTTTTCTCCGGCATCGCGATCCCCATATAATCTGTGCTCGTTGAGCGGCGACACCGATTGGCATTGGAGCGAGGACGGGGCACCATGAGCGAACCGCGGCGCAAGCTGACAACCATTTTTTTCGCCGACGTGCAGGACTATACGCGGCTGATGGGGGCCGACGAGGAGGGCACCGTCGAGACGCTGAAGCGTTACCGCGATGCGATGGCGCGTCTGATCGGAACCCATGGCGGCCGCGTCATCAACACCTGGGGCGACGGGCTGATTGCGGAATTCCCGAGTGTCGTCGAGGCGGTGCGCGCTGCTGTCGACGTTCAGAACGAGCTTGCCGGCCTCAACGCCACACGGCCGGCCGATGGACGCATGCTGTTTCGCATCGGCATCAATCTCGGCGACGTGATCGCTGACGGCGATGATATCTATGGCGACGGCGTCAATATCGCGGCACGGCTGCAAGCGTCGGCTCCGGCCGGCGGGGTGGTGATTTCCAATACGGTCTACGATCAGGTCCGCAACAAGATCCCGGTCGGTTTCGATTTCCTTGGGCCACTGACGGTGAAGAATGTCGAGGAAGCCGTGCCGAGCTATGCGGTACGGATCGGCGGGCGCACTGACGATACCGCGCGGCCGACATCCGCTATTCCCAATCCGCCCATACACAATCCTTTGCCAGATGCGACCGCGATGAAGACGCAATCCGGCGTTCACGGCCAAAGAACCTTTCGTCTGCTGGGGCTCGCGGCTGCCACCTTGGTCGCCATCAACCTCCTCTCCTGGCGAGGAACATTCTGGGCTGTCTGGCCGCTTCTTGTTCTCGCCGTGCTGTATGCGTTGATCTGGGTTCGAAACCAGAACAGGATCGACCGAAGCCTCGGCAATCTCGCCACACTCGGGCTTGGCCTCGTCGCGATCAATGTTTTGTCGTGGCAAGGGACATTCTGGGCGATATGGCCGCTTCTTGCCATCAGCGTTGCGGCCGGAGCCCGATGGCTTGCCCGCAGATGAACGCCGGCAGAACCGCGGAAATGAAGCGTCATCGCGTGCTTACCGATGAGCGGCGTGCACCTGCAGTCCAGCAGAGCCGAAATTCCACCTATCAATTCCCTTGAAAATCTGCGAGAGACCGTCGCGGACGCGGCTGCTATTAGATTTAGAATAGGGCCGGACGGGCAGATTGACGTCTCTCTCGCTGCCACGAAAGAACGTGGCCGTCCCTTTTGGCCAAGCGGCCCGCTCCGCACAAGCAACAATCCCTAGAATACTGCACCACTTTGAACCCTGGAACAGCAGATATGGACGGGCAAGGACTTGCCGCGGCGAAGGCCGCATTTGAACGGGCCGACTATATGCAGGTCCTGTCTCTTCTGAGCCCGCTGCTTGGCGAGAGCGCCGATGTGGCGACGCTGGTGCTTCTCGGGGATGCGCTGGAAAAGCTCGGCCTTCCCGCCGAGGCGGCGGAGGCTTTTGAGCAGGCAGCGCAGCGCTCCGGCAGCGATTCAGCAACATTTCTCAGCCGCGCCGTTGCCCTCTATTTCGCCGCCGGTGACGACGACCGGACCCAACTCATCGGCATAAGGCTGCGCGACATTCTGCCAGACGATGCCGGGCTGGCCTATATCCTGGCGCGCTCCTTCCGGCGCAGCGGTGACGGGGCGCTCGTCGATCTCGTCATTCATGCCCTGGCAAACAGCGATGATCCGGACCATCTGACGCTTGCCGGCGAAATCCTCAGCGAAGAGGAGCGGAATCCGCTGGCGCTTGCGGTTTTCCGCAAACTTGCAGCGCTTCACCCTGACGATCCCTATACCCAGTTCAAGTTCATGTCGGTCGCCCGTGATTTTTGCGATTTTGCCGCCATGGAATGCGTTGAACAAAGGCTCGCAGCCGGGCTTGCCGCCGGCGATCCTTCAATCCTCGCAGGGGAAACGGCCTATTCCAATCTCCTGCGCTGCGGCGACGAGCGGCTCAACCGGCTGGCAACGAACAATCCCGGCCTGACATCCCTTCCCTCTCCGATCACCAGCAGACAAAGAAGGATGCGGCCACATCCATGGGGCGGCAGGATCCGGGTCGGTTATCTCTCCAGCGATTTCTGGAGCGAACATGCCACTATGCGGCTTTTTCAAAGCGTGCTGGAAGCGCATGACCAGAGCCGTTTCGATATCACGCTCTTCTGCTACACTCCGGCAACTCACACAGACTGCGGGGACGGCAGACGGACAAACTGGGGCCGCATCGTCTCCATTCTCGACAAGACTGATGCGCAGGCCGCAGAACTCATCCGCGAGCACAGGATCGATATTCTCGTCGATCTCAAGGGCCATACCGGCGGATCGCGATCCAACATCCTCAACCAGATGGCGGCACCGGTTCAGGTTGCCTGGCTCGGCTTTCCCGGCAGCGCCGCAAATGTCGATTGCGACTATGTCATCGGCGACCGGATCGTTCTGCCTGGCAGCGCCAAACAGGCCTATCATGAGAAATTCTGCCTTCTGCCGGAGAGCTATCAGCCGAACGACCCGATCCATCGTGCGCTGCCGCCCGCCGCCGACAGGCAGGACATCGGCCTGCCGGCAGACCGCTTCGTCTTTGCCGCCTTCAACGCGCCCCGCAAGATTTCGATCGCCGTCGTCGATCGCTGGGCCCAGATCCTTCGGCGCTCCCGCCGCTCGGTTCTGTGGGTGATGGTCGACGGCGAACTGGCGCGCAGCAATTTCCTTGCGGCGTTCGAGAAACGCGGTGTGGAGGCGGAGCGGATCATCTTCGCGTCATCGACAGGCTACGGCGCGCATATCGCCCGGCTGCAGGCGGCCGATCTCGGGCTCGACACGTTCCCCTACAATGGCCACACGACCACGTCGGACAAGTTATGGGCGGGCCTGCCGGTGCTGACGCTCAAGGGAAGCAATTTTGCCTCGCGGGTTTCCGAGAGCCTGCTGTCGGCGCTCGGCCTGGCGGAACTGGTTGCAGCCGATGCCGACGCCTTCGTGGAGCGCGCCGTTGCCCTGTCGGAAAATCCGTCCGAAATCGCGCGGCTGAAAGACGCGATTTCGACCAACCGGTTCGTCGCACCGCTGTTCGATGCCGAGCGGTTTAGCCGCCACCTGGAACGCGGCTACGACATGATGGCCGAGCGCGCCATGGCAAAGCTGCCGCCGGAGCATCTGGACGTCGCTCGGCTACCGGTCCGAACGGCGCCGTTTTTGCCGCGCTGAAAAACGGACTGTTTGCGCAAGTCTGCCGATTGTCGATACGACACGCGGCAATCAATGATACAAGCCTCTGACGCAGTCACGGCTGTCAACGAAATCCGTACCGAAATGGCCACATCCGGCTTTGTCGGCACCAACCTCCAAGAGGTGCCAATCCATGGCCGAGAAGTTCATCGTCCTTCCCTATCGCAAGGTTCGCGGCGGCATGGCGCCGGGAGAGATGCGCCAGGCATCGAACGCAGCCAGCGCCGAGAAAATCGCCGCGGCCATGGCCGGCCGCTTTGCCGGCGTCGCGGCCTATGCTGTCGAGGTGGACGAGGAAACCGGCGACATGACCAGCCCGCGCCTGCTTGCTCAATTTGGAGAAATCGCCGAACTACCGTCTTCCTGACACCTGTTCCCCTGCTGTCGCCGCTCCGACAGAGCGTGTTTCCTTCAGCCGCTATAAGTGTCTTTCCACCCGCTGCTCGCCGTCGGGTGAGCAGTCGGCCCTGCATTTTTTTGGCTAAAAACGGCGATTTCCGCCATTATCCTGCGCCAAAATCGCCTTTCGAGGAACATTCGCCGCACAGCGACGTTTAGTGCGCAGTTGCCTTCAACGTTTGCTGGCACAGGCACCATCTCTCGAAAGGATATGAACGCCATGAATCAACGTTTTGACCCCAGTGAAAATCGCAACGTCAATCCGGCGGCATGGCCGGCCGACAAGGCAAGCCAGCAGACCGATCCGATGGCGACCGACCCGTTGGCAAATCAGCGGCGGCCGGAAGATATTGAGCCGCGCGCGAAACGCTCGAGCTGGCCCATCCTGATCATCCTGCTTGCCGGTCTGGTACTGGCATTGCTCGTCTGGCTGCCGGCCGAACTCTCCAACGACCAGACAAACGATGCAGTTACTCCGTCAACGACGGAACAGACGACGACACCACCGGCTGACAACGCTACCCCTCCGGCTGACAATGCCACGCCGCCTGTAGACAACAGCGCGACCCCTGGCACAGCAACGCCGGAAACGGGCACGACGCCGGATAGTTCGACGACGACGCCGAACGCAACGCCTGCGACCCCCGATACGCAGACTCCTGCTACCGGTACGGACACGCAGACGCCGGCCACCGGCACTGCCCCGCAGAACTAACCTGCGAGAACAGACACGACAGGAATGGCGGGACCGCTCAGGCGGTTCCGCCATTTTCTATGGTTTCGTCCGGTGAATATTTTTACACTCCACGATTTCGGCTGAACCAAACGGCGCGCAATCCGTTTCCCTCTCGATCCATGAGAGCGAGGACGGGACGATGACCGGCAAGACACCGAGGCAGACGGGACGCGAAGAAGACTACCGCGATTACGAGGAACGAGACCTTGACGAAGGCTGGCCCTATGCCGACGCCGCGCCAGGATCGAAAACCGGTGTCGGCAACGGCGCCTACGGACAGGGTGGGGAAAATTTCGATGAAGCCGGAAATCCTGGCTTCGAGCGCAGCAGCGACACTGCGATCGACAGCGACAACGGCGTCGATCCCTTTGGTGACGAGACGGAAGCGGACGTTGATGACGATGGGCTCGAAGACACGATCGCCAACGCGCTCGCCGACAGCAACATCGAAACATCGGCAGTCGATATCAAGGTGCGACGTGGTTCGGTCTGGTTGACGGGCGCCGTCGATACTGCGCAGGAACGGCGCCAGATCGAACTGCTGATCTATGCAATTCCAGGCGTCGTCCGTATCCGCAACGACCTGACGAAAAGCGGCGCCGATGGCGGCATTCCGGCAGATTGGGACGATTGACGCGATTCGGAAGTGAACAGGCAGGCGATACTTCGCGCAGCTTTCTGACCAAGGGTGAGGAAGGGAGTTCATGCAGACATCCGGCACCGGCTCGCCCGGGAACACAGATGTTGCCGCAAGGTCGAGGGATACGCCGGCCAAATTTCTGGTCGGCATCGGCCGGGGCATCGGCGGCGCGCTCTTGTTCTCCTTGCCGATGCAGATGACCATGGAAATGTGGGAACTCGGCTTTACCATGGATCGATGGCGGCTGGTTCTCCTGCTGCTGCTTGCCATTCCCCTTCTGATCGGCATTGCCCATCGCATCGGTTTCGAGGAAACCTTTTCCTGGAAGGACGGTGCCCGCGACGCGATGATCGCCTACGGGATCGGCATTGTCACCAGCGCGATCATGCTGTCGCTGTTCAAGCTGCTGATGGCGGACATGCCGGCGGAGGAGATCACCGGCAAGATCGCCGTTCAGGCCGTTCCCGCCAGCATCGGCGCCCTTCTCGGACGCAGCCAGCTGGGAAGCGGCAAGGACGACGCCGATGACGATCCGCAGGCGGGCTACGGCAGCGAACTCTTCATGATGGCCGTGGGCGCCCTGTTTCTCAATCTCAACCTGGCGCCAACGGAGGAAATGATCCTGATCTCCTACAAAATGACCCCGTGGCACGCCGTTGCGACGATCCTGTTTTCTATCGCTGTCATGCACGCCTTCGTCTATGCGGTCTCCTTCAAGGGAGGCCACGAACTGTCCGGTGATACTCCGTGGTGGCATGCCCTCATCCGCTTCACCCTGCCCGGATATGTGATCGCGCTCATCATCAGCCTCTATTCGCTTTGGAGTTTCGGACGGCTGGACGGTGGCTCTTTCACCCCCGCCATGATGGCAATGATCGTTCTTGCGTTTCCCGGTGCGGTCGGCGCTGCGGCCGCCCGCCTGATCCTTTGAGGACCGCGATGGCCGACGAAAAACCAGGCAAACGTAACGGCCGGACGGTTGCCCGCGGCGCGCACTGGATCGAATGGGTGACCGGTGGGCTTTGCACCGTCGTGGTTGCGGCCATGACACTTTGGATCGCGTATCATGCCATTGCCAGCTCCGGCGGCACGCCTGAACTTTTCATGCGGATCATTGACCAACACCCGGTTTCCGGCGGCCACGAGGTTTCGTTCGTGATTGACAACAGCGGCACGCGGACCGCGGCCGCCGTACCCGTTATCGGCGAGTTGAAGGATGGCGACACGGTGATCGAGACGCGTGAGATAACACTCGACTACGTCCCGGCCCAGTCGGCCGTTTCAGGCGCCCTGCTGTTCAAGGCTGATCCGTCCTTGCATGTTCTAGAAATAAGGGCAGCCGGCTATGCCGATCCTTAAGCCCAATCCGCCCGCGCGCTCAGACGCGGGCTTCCTTCCGAGACACGGGGACAGCTGAAGCCGCATTCCAGCTAAACTGGCTTTCGGAGGGTTCCCCCTTGCGCGGCACCCAGAAACTGGCGGCCGGCATCGAGCGTCCGGCCGGTTTCGACAGAAGCGCCGTCACCGCTTGTTTTGCTTCCACCGGGCGGGAAAACAGACGGCCGTCAAGGTTCCAGACACCGTACTTGACCGCCATGAAACGAAACCGGTCACCATCCGGCACCAGGGCACCCACGGCTTCGCCGTTGAATTCAACTATCTGTTTCTGCATGAATGTCGCTCCCGCTGCCGCTTGTTTGGCAGTCATTTCGTTGCGCAGGCCGCAACGGACCGAACCCTCGCCTTCAGCCAACCACCATAATGGCTGAAGGTGACATTTGTTCCGCGTCTCAAAAAAATTTCGGGATTTTTTTAATTTTCCTCTGATCGCCTGCGTCACCGTGTGATCGCTGCGTCACCATATGATCGCTTGCGTCACCGTGGCTGACAGCCAAGGTGACGCAAAAGTCAGGGTATCAGGCTATAAAACGATGTGGCCTGTAGGGTTTGATATCAATCACGGTCTTTTCACCGGTCATTGCCTCGGCAAGCGCCCGGCCGGTGACGGGACCGAGCGTCATGCCGTGATGCGCATGACCGAAGGCAAACCACAAGCCCTCGTGGCGCGGCGCCCTGCCGATGATCGGCATCATATCCGGCGTGCAGGGGCGTGCGCCCATCCACGGCTCCTCGTCGCGGCGCTCAGCGAGCGGGAAAAACTCGCGGGCGACACGTTCGGCGCGGGTGAGCTGAACCGGCGTCTTCGGCGCATCGCGATACGCGAATTCGGCGCCGGTCGTCAGACGGATGCCACGCAGCATCGGCGCGAGGAAGTAACCCTTCTCCGCATCGAGTACCCAGTTGTTGAGCTGGGCGCCTTCCTCCATGCCGTAATGCATGTGATAGCCGCGCTTAACGGCAAGGGGGAAGTGGTAGCCGAGCTTCTTCGTTACCGTATCCGCCCAGGGGCCGAGCGCCACGACGACTTCCCTGGCTTCGACAGGTCCTTCCGGCGTTGCGACGCGCCAACCGGCGCCTTCAAGAATATGCTCCAGCGTCGCGGCGTCGCCAGCGACCAGGCGCCCGCCGAGCGACTGGAAATAGATGAGGTAAGCCTTGTTGAGGCTGTGCGGATCGCGGATCGACCAGGGATCGGTCCAGCGCAGGCCGCCCGTAAGGTCGGCCCGGATAGACGGTTCCATCGTCTTCAGTTCGCTGCTCGAAAGCTTCTGATGATTGACGCCGAAGGCGGAGGAAAGTTTTTCTGCATCCTTGTAGGCCGCATCACGCGCCGATTCGGTGCGGAACACCTTCATCCAGCCGTCCTTGCGGATGAGTTCACCGGCACCGGATGCATTGATGAGATCCTCATGCTCGGCGATCGAATTCTCGATCAGAGGCGCGTACATCGATGCGATATTCTCGTGCTGGGTAAAGCCGGAGTTCCACCAGTAGCGAATGAGGAATGGCACAAGACCGGGCAGCGCGCGGAAGTGGTAGTGCGCATCGATGGTGTTGTTCAGCGCATAGCGGAACAAGGCCCCGAAATCATGCGGGAAGCCATAGGGAAAGACGCCTTCGCGCTGAATGAGCCCAGCATTGCCGTAGGAGGTTTCCTCACCAGCGCCGCGGCGATCAAGAAGCACCACGGACTTTCCCCGCCGCGCCAGATGAATGGCGGTCGACAGGCCGACGATGCCCGCGCCCAAAACAACGACGTCTGTCTTCATGTCCGGTTCCCCATTTTTCTGTGATTACTTCTTCAGCCTGTTCATGATCTGCTCGAGGAACCCCAGCATCAGCGCAGAGACCACGAAGGCGATGTGCATGATCGTCGCCCACATCAGTTGCTGGTTGCTGTAGTGCTGAGTGTTCAGGAATATCTGCAGCAGGTGGATGGAAGAGATCGCCACGATCGACGATGCCACCTTGATTTTCAGGCTGCCGGAATCGAGCTTGCCGAGGAACGATACTTCGCCATCGCTCTCATCGAAACGGCTGACGAAATTCTCATAGCCGGAGATCATCACCATGACGATGAGGCTGGCGACAAGGGCGGCATCGATCAATCCCAGCATGGCGAGGATCATATCCGCCTCGTCATAGGAGAAGACCTTGATCGCCACCTTGTAGAGCTTGTAGATGAAGGAAACCCCATAGAGCGCCAGGGCCGCGACCAGTCCGAGATAAAACACCACCAGGAGCCAACGGCTCGACAGGATGATTCTTTCGACGATCAGTTCCAGCGACTTCATGCTTGGCGGGGCTCCAGATTGCGCACTCCGGTCATGAATAGCCAAGCCCACTGCCTTCGGCAAGTTGGAAGCAAGCGGCACGCCGCCGCACCGCAAACATGAGAAAGGGAGCGGTGCTTGCTCACCGCTCCCCTTCTACGCGTCACCTGAGAAGGGATCAGGTTCTGCGCATCAGCCCCACGACCAGCGAAATGACGAGGAACGCCAGGAACAGGAAGAACAGAATCTGCGCAATGCCAGCAGACGCGCCGGCAATACCGCCAAATCCCAGAACACCTGCGATAATGGCAACAACGAGGAAGACGAGAGCATAGTAAAGCATCAGAATTCTCCTTGGCTTAATCTATTGGGGATTAAACGCGGAAAGGGTAATTTTGTTCCGCACCGGAGGCTTGGCAACGATTCCCGTCCTGATTGAAACTATTCATTAACCATAGGCCGCAAAATTGCTTCGATTTGACACGGATTGGCCATTTCGATCACGGAACCTTACCCGCGTGGGGAACGTTGTGAAGGCACACAGTCCATGCGAGATAGTAAAATGACCGTATCCACATCGAACATCTGGAAGTCTGCAGCCTCCGCTGTGCGCCAGCCCGTTCGTGCGCGCGAAAAGAACCTGCACATCGGCAGTACTTTGCAAGACCTCTACCGTCAGGAACAGATGCCCAACGGAGAGCAAACCTTCGACGACCTCCTCGACCAACTTGATGCGGCGGAGAAAGCCGCGGATGCGCGCAGCTGAAGCAGGCGCCTTTGCGGCGGCCCTTCGGTCGGCGCGGTTACTTCACGAAGATGGGCGCACGCGCCAGGCCGGTTCCAGTCTCGCTATCCAGAATCGCAAGAACCGGACGTTAGCGTCAATTGAAATTCAACAGACACTTCGCGAAACGATCGGCAGAGAGGTGCCCCGTATCGTCCTATAAAAAACGGCGCCGTTTCCGATTTCATCGATGTCAATTTGCCGGCGAACTCAAAAGCACGCCGGCCGGATTGGCTTTGTATGCTTCCTCTTCATAAGCGGCCTGGCTTTCCAATTGCGCCCTGGTGAAAGGCGAGTAGATCGCCATCGTGCCGCTGGCGTCCGCCATCACCTGCACGCTTTGCGCGCTCATCGCCACCGGCTTCTGTCCGATGCCAAGGAAACCGCCGACATCGATGACATAGGCCTCGACCCTGCCGTCCTTGCTGAGGATCACATCGCCGATCTCGCCGACCTTGGTGTCGTCGGCGACCTTCACCTCCGTGCCGATCAGCTTGTCGGCGCTGATAAGCGCGGGGTCGACGAGCTTCATCTCCGGAGGTGGATTGGATGCCGTCGTGCCCTGATCTATTGGCGGATTGTCGGGATCAGTCATCTCCGGCGTCGTGCCGAGGGCAGGCTGTTCGGCGGTTTTGTTCTCCAGGGCAGGCGTCGCAGAGGACGTCGTCGTCTCCTCGCTCTCGGGCGAGGCCGCAGCGACACCGTCCATGATTGCAGCCCGCTCGAACTGCGGCGCCGCCACCAGCTCTTCCTTGGTCGCAGAGACGACGATGATGCGCTGCCCGTCCCTGTCCGACCACGAAACGCGGTCGAAACTGATCGCCACGTCCTTTTCGCCGAGGCCCAGGAACCCGCCCACGCCGATCACCAGCGCCTCGGCGCCGCCATTGGCGTTGATCACCACGTCGTTGACATCGCCGATCGCTTCGCCCTGCTCATCCGCACCGGTATAGACGGTCTTTCCGAGGACCGAACTGGCAAGCACCTGCTGCGGCGCAGCCGCCAGATAACCGGCCGGGGCCTGTTGCGCGGCTTCAGAGGTCGTGTTCGCGGTCTTGGCCGGGTCAGCCTTCGTGGCGGCATCCTGCGCGATAGCGCCGGAGGCCAGGAACGCGGCAAGCGCCGTCGTCGCCATGAGAGTGCGGATCATTTTTGTACTCCTTCATGCATGGTCTGGATAAGGCTCTGCGGCAGAAGCGCATGGTTCTGCCGGCGGGGTTTGCCTTTTGGGAAACGGAAGCCTTCGGATTTTGTTCCGAAATTCATCGATCGAAAATGTAACCACCCTGCTTGGGTTCTTTTCCGCGCGTCTTTTCAGCGCCTCTTCCATACAAAAAACGCTACGCTGATGGTGTCAGCGTAGCGTTGCATTCGTGAATGGCTATACCGTCAATGGCGCGAAGACCAATCCTCGATCTGCCGTTCGGCTTCTTCTTTCTCGATGCCGTAGCGAACCTGAATCCGGCCGGCCAGCTCCTTGCGGCGACCATTGATCACGTCGAGGTCATCATCGGTCAGCTTGCCCCACTGAGCCTGCGCCTTGCCGCGATATTCGTTCCATTTGCCTTCGATCATATCCCAATTCATCATATTTCTCCTCTGGTTGGGTCTTTGAAAAAACGCTGCATTCTTTGAAAGGTTCCAGTCGCTGCGCCGGTCAATTGCTGAGAATCGCTTTACGGTCGGCCTTCTCGGCGACCACGACGGGCAAGGACGGATCCTCGAATTTCACCTGGACATCCAGCTCACCGGACGGCGTTACGTCCCAGGTAATCGTGGCATCTTCGATGAAGAGAGCGGGATCAACCGCGGTGCATTTGCCGTAGACGATCCTGCTGCCGCCTCTAACGCTGTCGATCGAGGGCTGCAACAATTCCTGGCACTCCTCGGCGGTCTCAAAACCTATCGCCGGAGCCGGTAGTTCTCTGCACTCGATGTTGCCCTGCGTACAACCGACAAGCATCATGATCGCTGCAATATGTTCCATCGCCGTGCTCCTTGCACAATGATCTGCTCGGCGTGAAAACGGACAAGGGTGAAAAGAAGTTCCGAAAATATCGCAGGGAACCTTTTTCGCCGGATAACGTTTGGCAAAGTGCGTCAAGGAATGCCTGACGTGACTTGGTGAACCCCGGATACGCGATCCCCGATTGCGCCTGCCCCAGACAGCCAAACTCTCGAAGGCATGATTGCTGACGCGTTCAAGGAATGTCGGCAATGTTACGTCCACCCTCCCCCCAATGGCTTTCCCAGGATCCGGGCATGAAAACCGTGCTGATCCACGGAATGGTCATGGCGCCTACCTTCTGGAGCTGCTTTGCTCCGAGCATCGTCAGGGAAGGCCAAGCGGCCGCCTATCCGCTGCCGGGCCATAGTCCCTGGACACTTGATGTTTCGTCCCGGACGCTTGAAACGATGGATATCGTCAATGCCTATGCAGAAGCGATTGAACGCGACTTCGATGGCGAGCCGGTGACCCTGATCGGCCATTCGACGGGCGGCTTCATCTCCCTGCTGCTTGCCCGCCATCGTCCGGATCTCGTCGCCAACGTCATCCTCATGGGCGCATTCGCCTGCGGGCGCTTTGTCGGACAGGAGCGGATTGCAGCCCGCATCCTGCGCCTGCCGCTGCTCGGCCGGCTTCTCTTCGTCCGGCTCTTCACGCGCTGGATTGCCACCCGCGAAACATTCCGCTGGGGATCGCTCGAATGCGTCTTCGACAAGGCCGTCGGCTGGGAGACGGAGGAAACCATCGCAGCAATGGAACAGGTCCGCGAGCAGCTCCTGCAATCGCGGGCACATGAGATCATCGCCTTCGTATCGTGGATGTCGCAGACCTCGCTGATCGGCGAACTTGCTGAGATCGACGTGCCCGTTCTCAATATCATCGGCGCCCGCGATACGATCGTGTCACCGTCGCACCAGATCAAACTGTCGGGCCACCTGCCGCGCGTTCACACCGTTATCCTGGACAAAGTAGGCCACCTACCGATGGCCGAGGCGCGCGACAAGGTCGACCAGCTGGTCAGCACTTTCCTTCTGTTCGGACCGCTAACCGCACAACATAAGGTAAACCTTACCAACTCGACAGAACCCGGGACATTTGGCAGGGCCGTGCCACTGGGACTGTGAGGCAGAAAACGTGCAGTGGAACAAATTTCTGTCACATACGTTTTCGCACACAGGACCCTTGGCCCCCAAAGGCCTGAACCGGAAGAGGAATTATCATGCTCGGCACAATTCTCCTGATCGTCCTTATTCTTTTGCTGATTGGTGCGCTACCGAATTGGGGCCACAGCCGCAATTGGGGCTATGGACCTTCGGGCGGCCTTGGCCTGGTTGTGATCATCCTCCTCATTCTCGTGCTGATGGGCCGTATCTGATCGGCCGCCTTGATCTCCCGTTAGACCCCGCAACGACCTTTGAAAAGGAAGCCATCATGAAAAAGATACTCCTCGCAGCTGCTCTCATCCTGCCGCTGGCAGCCTGCACCCAGACGGAAAAGGGCGCCGGCATAGGTGCCGCATCCGGCGCCATCATCGGTGGTGCTGCGACCGGCAACGTTCGCGGGGCAGCCGTGGGTGCAGCAGTCGGCGGCGTGGCCGGCGCATTGATCGGCAATGCCACCGAACCGGGCCGCTGCATCTACCGCGACCGCTACGGTCGCCGCTATGAGGCAGCCTGCTGATCGTCGGAACGAGAGTATAGAGAAGGGAAAACGGGCTTCGGCCCGTTTTTCGCGTCTTGGTGGATGGATGATCTGAGAGGCGTCAGCGCCGCGACTTGCCGCGTTGTTCGGCCTTGTCGAGCTTTTCGAGGAGATCGAGGAACATGTCGGGAATAGGCTCCTGCTCGACGGCGCTGTAGAGCGCCCTCAACTTGGAGGCAATCTGATTGTTTGGGTCCATCATCCCACCGCCTGCCCTGCCACTCAGGCCGGCGCGCCGCTGTTTCCCCGGGATGTCACTCATCGACAGCTTCACTCCTGTCCCCGCAGCGGCAAACGCTACGCTGCGACGCTTCTACGCGTCTTTTCTGATACACTTAAAATGTTGCCATATTCCAAATTTTAGGGATAGCGATCCCGCCTGCAAACAAATCGCTTCGCCTCAAAACTTCCCATAAACCATAAAACATGTTCAAACCAATGCCGTATTCCGACTCGCAATAGCGTCTGGCACCGACAATTTTCGATGCTATCATACTGAAGGAAGTTCCAAATGTCACTTTCCATGCGGATCGCAGCCCACCTTCCCTATCTGCGACGCTTCTCTCGCGCAGTAACCGGGTCGCAGGCTTCGGGCGACGCCTATGTGGCAGCCGTTCTGGAGGCATTGATTGCCGATATCACGCTTTTCCCGCAAGGCCCTAACGACCGGGTCAATCTGTTCAAGCTGTTCTGCACCCTGCTCGAGACGATCAGCATCGATCTGCCCGAGATCAGCTCGCCGTTCAGCTGGGAACAACGGGCCGCGGCGAACCTTTCGGTCATCCCCGCGGCCGCCCGCAAGGCCTTCCTTCTGGTCTCCGTCGAGGGCTTCACACCGGCAGAGGCCGCCGAGATTCTCGGCGTCAGCGATGTGGAAGTCGCCGCGCTGCTGAACGAAGCCTCGGAAGACATCTCAAGGCAGGTCGCAACGGAAGTCCTGATCATCGAAGATGAGCCTTTGATCGCAATGGACATCGAGGACATGGTAACGAGCCTCGGCCACAAGGTCGCCGGCGTGGCACGCACCCATGGCGAAGCCATCACGCTGTTTGAGAAGACCGCACCGAAAATGATCCTCGCCGACATCCAGCTCGCCGACGGCAGTTCGGGTATCGATGCGGTCAACGAGATCCTGAAGAGCACGGCGATCCCGGTCATCTTCATCACTGCCTTCCCGGAACGCCTGCTCACCGGCACGAAACCGGAGCCGGCCTTCCTGGTGACGAAACCTTTCAATCCGGAAATGGTCAAAGCGCTGATCAGCCAGGCACTGTTTTTCGACGAGAACGCCCGCTCGGGCAAACGCTGACAACTTAATTGGCCGTTGGCGAGGGCCGGTCTATCGCGAAGGCGTCGAACCAGCGCTCGCTGCGGCCGGCATACAGCTCGGCCAGCATGCGCGACGCCATGAAGCTGAAGGTGATGCCGTTGCCACCGTAGCCGTAGGCTGCAAAGACGCGCGGCATGCCGGGAACGGCGCCTATCAGCGGCAGGCCATCGTCGGTTTCACCGAAGGCGCCGGACCAGTAGAAATCGACGGCCGGATTTGCCGCGGGCCACAGCTTCATCAGGCTATCGACAAGCTGTTCGGTCTTTTGCGGCATCTTGCGGTCGCGCTCGGACGGATCGACGGTGTCATCATCCCCGCCGCCGATGATGATGCGTCCGTCCGCCGTCGTGCGGGCATAATTATAGATTTCCGATGCTTCCCAGATCAGCTCTCCACCCGGCCAGAGGTTGCCGGGCACCTGCGGCGCGGTGGCGATTGCCCAGCTCGATGCCGTCCGGTGAATCGCGCTCCTGACAAAATCGGGCATCACATAGCCCGTAGCAAGGATGACATGCCGTGCCTCGATGACGAACGGACCATCTGTCTCTACCGTCACTGCGCGCGGCTCATCATGGTAAGCTGTCGCTACCGCATCGATCACTCTCGCGCCGCGAAGAGCGGCGTCGCGCAGCAATCCCCACGACAGAAGCAGCGGGTCGGCATCGGCGGAGCCGGGTGAGAAAATGGCAGCGGCGCGATCAATGCCGAACCGTGACAGAAGCCCGCCATGATCCAGGAACATGCCGGGCAACCCGGCACGTTCGCGCAAGATATGCTCATCATGAAGTCCGGCCGGGTCTGTCTCGCCCGCGGCGATATACAGCGTCGAGCGCGGCCGGAAGGCGCAGTTGATCCCAAGCGCCCGCACGAGACCGGACAGCCCCTCCACCGCGGCGGCGCTGCGGCGATAAATCGAGGCAGCCCGGTCGAAGCCGTAATATCCGGTCAACTCGGCGAGCGAACAGTCGATTTCCCATTGCAGCATCGCTGTGCTTGCCGCGGTGCTGCCAAGGCCGGGTTGTTCCCGATCGATAACGGTGACATCCACTCCACGCGCTGCCAGATGCTGTGCCGCAAGCGAGCCGGTTATGCCGCCGCCGACGACGAGCACATCCGTCTTGATGCTTTGCGATAGTTGCGCATGACGAGGCGCGCGCACCCCGTTGCCCCATGGAGCGCGGCCGCCGTGAAGATCGTCCTGCGCAGTCTCTTGGGTGCCGAGTTGCGGGGGCATGCGATTTCCTTCCGGTGCGCTGTAAAGCAGCGATTTACACGGTTGAACCAGTTCCTCGCCTCAGCCGGGCAATTGCCGTTCGGGCGGCTGGGTCCGGACCTCGTTGAAGATGGTCATGGCGATCAGCGACAACGGTAGTGCCAACATGGCCCCGACGGCACCCCACATCCAGGTCCAGAAGATGATTGCGAGGAAGATCAGGAAGGGGTTGATCTCCAGCCGATGCCCGAGGATGGCCGGGGTCACCAGATTTTCCATCACGAGATGCAGAATGAAGAAGGCGGCGGCGGGCGCAAGCGCCAGCAGCAGCGCGTCGTGGGTCATCAGTCCGGCGCACAGCAGCGCGATGGTCATCGCGGTGACGCCAAGATAGGGAATGAAGCTGGAAACGAACGCGAACAATCCCCACAGCGGAGCCACCGCCAGGCCGCCGACAAAAGCAATTGCCGCGGTGACGGTGCCGAGTACCACATAGATGATGCTTGCCGTCGAGAAATAGAACCCGACGGCATTTTCCGTCGCGTTCATGATCCGGATCGCAGCAAGGCGGCGGTCGCGGGTGGCAAAGGCAAGGATGATGGTCTTGCGCAGATGGGCGCGCCCCACAAGGAAAAGCCCGAGGGCAGCCAGAAAGATCAGCGTCTGGATGAATGCAGGTGTTACGCCAGAAGCAAAAAATCCAAGCATCGCCCCGGCGTTCTGGATGGCAACATCCGTCACAGCCTTCTCGTCGGTGCCGGCTATCGCCGTCTTCACCCATTCGAACCGCTGGATATAGGGAAGGAAGCGCTCGATTGCCCGCTCGAGGATACCGGGAGCCTGGCCCGCAAGTGACGTCAACGGCTCGATCAAGGCGTTGATGAGGAAGAAAAGCCCGACGACGAAAATAATCGCCAGGATCAGCCCGCCGAGAACTGGCGGCAATCCGAATTGCGCCAGACGGTCTGCGGCGAGGCCCAGGACCATGCCGATGACGATGGCAAGCGTGACCGGCATCAGAATCGCTTCCATCATGTAGATGACTGTCGAAGCAAGGATAATGAACGTGCCGACGACGCTCCAGGCGACTACCAGGTCCAGTCCAGTTTTCGTTGAGGTTTCAGGAATATCCGCCTCGGCGACCTGCGCCTCTACCTCCGCCTGCTTCCGCTTGTTCTCCACCTGCGTCCGCTTGTTGAAAATCCCACTCCCCGGCACGGCAGCACTCATCTTTTGATCTCTCCAGGTCCCGGTCCGGTGCCGTGTCAATGGGCGGACGATTGCCATTCATGTGCGGAAATTGCCGGAAGGTGCGGCTCCGTCCGCCCCGTTTCCAACCGGCATGATGGCTGATAACTCGTTGTCGAGCCAAAAGGTTCCGGCCAGCATAGGAGAGGATTTTCGAGACGTATTCAAGCGCCACCCAAACGGCTTTCACCACGAATGAAAGCCGTTTTTGGAGGAGTTTCGAAGCGCTATGTCAGTAGTGTTCCGGCGGAAAAACATGGAGCGTCAGCGAGAACAGGCCGAGGCCCAGAGCCACGACGATCAACGTATGGGCAATGTCTTCCGATGTCGCGGGCAGTACGCCGAGCGCGACGACCAGACAGATGAGCAGGAACAGGCATACCCTTGGCAACCAGTACAGCATGGCACATTCCCTTTGTTCCGATGAGCCTCCCGAAGGAGTGCCCAGTCTAACGCTGGGAGGCACGAATCGTTCCATATCCTTGCGTTCAACATCGCGAAACTTTGGGCGTAGATCCGAATGATCCCAATTGCTGACAAGACCGCCAAACCGGCGCCTCCCGTCCAGGCGATTGATAGGCAGGAACGAAAAAGCCGGCGCTTTGAAACGCCGGCTTTTCCGGATTTTATCGCTGTTCTCAGAGAGCGGCGATGACGCTCAGAGAGCGGCGATGACGATGACTTCGACGAGGTATTCCGGGGTAGCGAGCTTGGCTTCGCCGGTCGCGCGGGCCGGCGTGTTGCCCTGCGATGCCCATGCATCCCAAACCGCGTTCATCTTCGGGAAATCGACCATGTCGGCGAGCCAGACGGTTGCCGACAGGATGCGGCTCTTGTCGGTGCCTGCGAGCGCCAGCAGACGATCGACCGAAGCAAGGGCCTGCTTGGTCTGCTCGGCAACGTCGGAACCAGCTTCACCGACCTGGCCTGCGAGATAGACGGTACCATTGTGCACGACAGCCTGGCTCATGCGAGGACCGGTTTCGAAGCGCTTGATTTCCATTTTCATATTCCTCGTAAAATGCGGCGGGCCGCATGTGAATTGTTGCAACGCTGGCGCTTTACCGCAGATTTCCGATCAGTGGAACCGTCATCGCGACAAACCGCAGCCAATGAGCACCGCTCAGGCGGCGTTTTTCCGGGCCAGCCGTGCCTTGATGCTATCGACATCGGCGCGCGGCGTCGCTGCGAAAAGCGTCTTGGTATAGTTGTGCTTCGGGTCGCTGAAGACTTCCTCGCGGCTGCCGTATTCCACCGCCTCGCCGTAATACATCACCATCACATCATCGGCGATGTAGCGGACCACCGACAGGTCGTGGCTGATGAAGACATAGGTCAGCTGAAATTCGTCCTGGAGGTCTGCGAGCAGGTTGAGCACCTGTGCCTGCACCGACAGGTCGAGCGCCGAAACGGGTTCATCCAGCACCAGAAGCCGCGGATTGAGCATCAGCGCGCGGGCAATGGCGATACGCTGGCGCTGGCCGCCGGAGAACATGTGCGGATAGCGGCCGTAGTGCTTGTCCTCGAGACCGACCTTCTTCAGCATGGCCATCGCCTTGTCGCGCCGGTCGTCCGCCTTCATCCTGGTGTTGATGATCAGCGGTTCTGTCAGGATCTCGCCGATCTTCTTGCGCGGGTTGAGCGTGCCGTAGGGATTCTGGAAAACGATCTGCACCTTCTGGCGCATTTCAGGCGTCAGACGCTCCTTGGCGATGTCGACCTTTTGCCCGTCGATCAGCATCTCGCCTGATGTGGCCGGATCGATCATCGTGACGATCCGCGCCAGGGTCGACTTGCCGCAACCGCTCTCGCCGACGATGGCGAGCGTCTTGCCCTGATCGACGGCAAAGCTCACGCCCTTGACGGCATGAACGGTCCTGCCCCGTTTCAGAAGGCTGCCGGGAATATGGTAGTCGCGGACGAGATTTCTGGCTTCGAGAACATGGGTCATCGAACAGCTCCTGCAAAGATCTGGTCGTCGCTGAGAAACTCAGCAATCGTCGGCAGCCGGTCGCCGGTGGCATTGTCCGGCAGGGCCGAAAGAAGCGCCTGCGTGTAGGTGCTTTTCGGGGCTTCGAACAGGGACAGAACATCCGCCTCCTCGATCTTGCGGCCCTTGTACTGGACGATGACGCGATCGGCGGTTTCAGCCACCACGCCCATATTGTGGGTGATGATGATCATTCCCATGCCCTGCTCGGCCTGCAGCCGTATCAGGAGATCGAGGATCTGTTTCTGGATCGTCACATCGAGCGCGGTGGTCGGCTCATCGGCGATCAGGAGCTTCGGATTGCACGACAAGGCAATCGCGATCATGACGCGCTGGCACTGGCCACCGGACATCTGATGGGGGAAATGGCTGAGCCGTTCCTCGGGATTGGGGATGCCGACGAGCTTGAAAAGCTCGATGGCGCGCGCCCTGCGGGCCGCCTTGTCGAGGCCGAGATGGATACGCAGCACCTCCTCGATCTGGAAACCGACGGTGAAGCACGGGTTGAGGCTGGCCACCGGCTCCTGGAAGATCATGGCGATATCCTTGCCAACGATCGTGCGGCGGTCCGACGATGACATGCCGAGGAGATCAATGCCATTGAACTGCAGCTTGTCGGCGGTGACCTTCGCGGTCCAAGGCAGAAGGCCCATCGCCGCGAGCATGGAAACGGACTTGCCGGAACCGGACTCGCCGACGATCGCCAGCACTTCGCCGGCATCGACCTTGAGCGACACGCCATTGACGGCCCGGAAGGGACCGGATGCCGTCTGGAATTCGACGACGAGATTTTCGACTTCAAGAAGGGACATCACGACCTCTTCAACTTTGGATCAAGCGCATCGCGCAGGCCGTCGCCCATCAGGTTGATGGCAAGAACGGTGATGAGAATGGCAAGGCCGGGGAACGTCACGACCCACCAGGCGCGCTGGATGAATTCGCGCGCTTCGGCCAGCATCGTGCCCCATTCCGGCGTCGGCGGCTGGGCGCCCATGCCGAGGAAGCCGAGTGCAGCCGCATCGAGGATGGCCGCCGAGAAGGCGAGCGTTGCCTGGACGATCAGCGGTGCGAGGCAATTGGGCAGGATGGTCAGGAACATCAGGCGCAAGGTGCCGGCGCCGGCCACTTTCGAAGCGATGACATAGTCCTTGGTGCGCTCTGTCATGACCGCGGCGCGCGTCAGGCGCACGAAGTGCGGCAGGTTGACGAGCGAGATCGCGATCATCGCATTGAGCAGCCCCGGACCCAGCACCGCTACCAGCACGAGGGCGAGAAGCAGCGACGGGAAGGCCAGGATGATATCCATGACACGCATGATGATCGTATCGGTGCGGCCACGGAAGTAGCCGGCAATCAGGCCGACGAGCACGCCGGAGACAACCGAAATGGAGACGACCACGACGCCGATGAACAGCGAGAAGCGAGCACCGTAGATCAGCCGGGACAGGATATCACGCCCAACGGCATCGGTGCCGAGGAAATAGGTCAAGCGACCGCCTTCGGCCCAGGCCGGCGGCAGCAGCAGCACTTCCCGGTTCTGAATGCTCGGATTGTGCGGCGTTACGAACGCTGCAAAAACGGCAAGGAAGAGAATGATCGCGAAGACCACAAGACCGATCACCGCGCCCTTGTTGCGCGAGAAATAATACCAGAACTCGGAAAGACCGGTCGGTGGCGTGGTGGTTTTGATTTCGACAACAGCCATTGTGACCTCCTAGTGCCGGATACGCGGATTGATGAACCCGTAGAGCACATCGACGATGAGGTTCACCACCATGATCACGGCGGCGATCAGCATCAGCCCGCCCTGCACGACCTGATAGTCACGCTTGAAGACGGAATCGACCATCCATTTGCCGATGCCCGGCCAGGAGAAGATGGTTTCGGTCAGGATGGCGCCGGCGAGAAGCACGCCGATCTGAAGCCCGATGGTGGTGACCACCGGGATCAGCGCATTGCGCAGCGCATGGACGCCGATGACCCGGAAAGGCGACAGGCCCTTCGAGCGGGCGGTGCGGACATAATCCTCGCCAAGCACTTCGAGCATCGCCGAGCGCGTCTGGCGGGCAATCACCGCCAGCGGAATGGTTGCAAGCACGATAGTCGGCAGGATCAGATAGGTGACCGCGGACTTGAACGCGCCGGCCTGTCCCGAGATCAGACTGTCGATCAGCATGAAGCCGGTGACCTGCGGGAAGAAATACATCAGCGAGATACGGCCCGAGACAGGCGTCCAGCCGAGATAGCCGGAGAAGAAGATGACGAGCAGCAGCCCCCACCAGAAGATCGGCATGGAATAACCGACCAGCGCCGCCCCCATGACCGTCTGGTCAAGCCAGGTGCCGCGCTTCACGGCCGCCAGAACGCCGGCAGGAACGCCGAGAGCGACGGCCAGAATGATGGCGCAGAGCGACAGCTCGATGGTTGCCGGAAACAATTGCAGGAAATCGTCGAGCACGGCCCTTTTGGTCACGATCGAGCTTCCGAAATCTCCCTGCAGCAGGTTCACGAGATAGTCGAAATACTGGATGTAGACCGGTCGATCGAGGCCAAGGTCAGCCATCAGCTGGGCATGACGCTCGGGAGACATCACCCGCTCGCCCGACATCAGCATGACCGGGTCTCCGGGCAAGAGGCGGATGAACGAGAAGGCGATAATGGAAACCCCGATGAAGGTGGGGATCAGGACGGCAAGGCGTCCGAAAATAAAGCGCAACATGGGCGTTTAGTCCGATTGTAAAAACCGGCGGCCCGAGGAATTCGAGCCGCCGGAACTGCCTCCGCGTCGGCGGAGGCATAGGTCAGATGGAAAGATTACTCTGCAATATCAACGCCGTTGAAGCGGTGAATGCCGAGCGGGTCCATGACGAAGCCGGTCACCTTCTTGCTCATCGGAACGAAGACGAGCGAGTGGTCGAGCGTGTTCCAGGGGGCTTCCTTCTTGAAGATCACCTGGGCTTCTTCATAGTACTTCGTGCGCTCTGCGACGTCGGCGGTTGCCTTTGCCTTGGTCATCAGGTCGTCGAATTCCTTGTTGCACCACTGGGCGCGGTTGTTGCCGCCGACAGCGTCGCAACCGAGCAGGGTGTCGAGGAAGTTGTCCGGGTCGCCGTTGTCGCCGGTCCAGCCGAGGATGGCCGCACCGTCGCGGTCCTTGGCGGACGAGAGCTTCAGGTACTCGGCCCATTCGTAGGAGACGATTTCGGCGGTCACACCGATCGCTGCAAGGTCGGCCTGCATCAGCTCAGCTGCACGGCGGGCGTTCAGCATGTACGGACGCGCGACCGGCATTGCCCAGATCTTCATCTTGAGATCCGAAACGCCGGCGTCTGCCAGCATCTTCTTTGCCGCTTCCGGATCGAACTTGTCGTCCTCAACGGCGTTGTTGTAGGACCACATTGTCGGCGGGATCGGGTTCTTGGCAACCGTAGCGGCACCCTGGAACACGGCATCGACGATAGCCTGCTTGTTGACGGCCATGTTGAGCGCCTTGCGGACTTCAGCCTTGTCGAACGGCGGAACGAGCGTGTTGTAGGCGAGATAGGAGACGTTCAGGCCTTCCTGCTCCAGCACCGTCAGGTTCTCGTCCTTCTTCAGCTCGGCAACGTCGGCTGCGTTCGGATATGGCATGATGTGGCATTCGCCGGCCTTCAGCTTCTGCGCGCGGATTGCGGCATCGGTCGTGATGGCGAAAACGAGATCGTCGATCTTTTCCTTGCCGGCCCAATAATCCGGGTTGGCCTTGTAGCGGATCGCCGCATCGGTCTGGTAGGCAACGAAGGTGAACGGACCGGTGCCCAGCGGCTGCTGGTTCATCAGTTCCATCTTGCCGTCGGCGGCGAGCTTGTCGGCATATTCCTTCGACAGGATCGAGGCGAAGTCCATGCCGAGGTTGGCGATGAACGGCGCTTCAGCCTGCTTCAGCTTGAACTTGACGGTGAGGTCATCGACCTTGGTGATCGATTGGATCAGGTCCGGGAAGCCCATGCCTGCGAAATATTCCCAGGAAGCACCGGCAACATACTTGTTCCAGGGATTGTCGGCCTTGTACTGGCGCTCGAACGAGAAGATGACGTCGTCAGCGTTGAAGTCGCGCGTCGGCGTGAAGAACTCGGTGGTCTGGAACTTGACGCCCGGACGCAGCTTGAAGGTATATTCAGTGCCGTCGGAGGAGACTTCGTAGCTTTCAGCTAGGCCCGGTTCGATTTCCGTCGAACCATGCTTGAATTCCACCAGGCGGTTGTAGACCGTGCGCGACGAAGCGTCGAAGGTCTGACCACCCGTATAGAGGCCCGGATCGAAACCTTCCGGCGATGCTTCAGAGCAATAAACCAATGTCTTCGACCAAGCAGAACCGGCCATCAACGTGGCGATTGCGGTTGCTGCAAGGAGAGTAGAGAGCTTTTTCATGAGCTTGCTTCCCAGTTTTGTTCTTGTTCTCATATTTTTCTGACGCAGAAGCCGTTGTTCCGGTCAAGGCCGGATGGAACGACATTTGCTGAGGCATTGCAATAAGCATCCGGAGAAATTTGTCCAATTGGAAAATTGTTCCGCATAAGACGGCCGTGGCGCTATACACGACTTTTTTTCATCCTGAAACCGACGCCATCGAATCGATTTCAGATACATGCAAAAGTCAATCCCAAATTGCACGGATAGCGATAGCGCCTGCCCCGTGGCATAAGAACCTCGCGGGGCGGGGAGGATTGTCAACTTTTATCTGCCAGGCGGGGATAGATGAAAGCGATTTTACACAATCCTCCCTCTCGCCATGCTCCTGAAGCTCTGAACCCGACGGTTCAAAACTGCCGACAACTTCCATTTTCCTACGATATACCAGTTGCCTATGAGCGATCGCACGCTAGACTGGCAGATGGGAATCTTGGGGGACGGCCGCGTCGTGGCGACTCTTCTGAAAAACCACCGGCGATACCATTTCGACAGCGATTTGGAGAAAGCTCTCAATCGGGTCGATTTCTTTCGAATTTTTCACACGATGTCGCTCCGGTATGGCTTCGACCATTTCGGCATCCTGCAGCTCGGAAGCGAGGGCGATGCCTGCACGCTGTCGAACCGGCTCGCACTGCACGATCTCCCGTCCGGCCTCGCAGAGGAATACGACAAGCGTCACCGCTTCGGCGATTCCATCGTTTTCAAGAGCCTGCACGCCTCGACCATTCCCTCCGTCTGGAAAGCGGGCGACCTGCATCTTGGCAATGGCGGCAATGTTCTCGATCAGCTTGGTTTCGAAATGCTGATGTGCGTGCCGGTGGTGGGTACCAACGGCACGCGCTATACCGTCCTGTTTCTGGGCGATGGCGAGGATATCGACCGGCAGGCGCATTTCGAACTCTGCTACGACGCCATTTGCGCCTTCGACTATTTCTACCGGCTGGTTCTTTCCAACAAGGCTGGCCTTGGCCTGACGCCGAGGGAAACGGAAATACTGCGCTGGATATCGCATGGCAAAACGGCAAGCGAGATCGCGTTGATCGTCTCCGTCTCGGAGCACACGGTGAACTCGCACACCGCAACGATCCTGAAGAAACTCGACGTGGTCAACAGGACCCAGATGGTGGCAAAGGCGATCCGGGAGCAGATCATTCGATGATGCAGGCATCGCCCCCGATCGCAACCGCACGCCGCCAAGCATCATTGTCACCATCAGCCGTTCCGCCATCGAAGCAGCCGGATCATCATGACAGAAACAGTCCACATCCTGCTCGTTGACGACGACCCGGCGGAAAACCTCATCATGCGCGGCATGATGAGGAAGGTGAAAAGCGCCAGGATTCTGCTGCACTATTGCGAAACGATCGACGCGGCACTCGCGTTCATCAACTCAGGGAAGCCTGTCGCCATGGTGCTGATAGACAATCAGTTGCCGCCGCAGGCGGATTTTCGCGAAACCGTACCGGCGATTCGCCGGCAAGGTTTCATCGGCCCGATCGGGGTGATTTCGACCTCACTTGACGATCCCTATTTCCAGAAGTTCGAAGAGTACGGTGCTGATTTTCGTATCGACAAGGCCGAACTCGACCCGACCGCGATCGAATTTATCCTTCGGGAATACATGGCGAAGAAATAGGGCAACAAAAAAGCCCGGACAGGCCGGGCTTATTTTTGTCATTAGATCGCAAACCTGGCCTCAGGCAGCCGTCTTCGGATGCGTGACATGATCGAGGCCGAGCAGGAAATTGATCTGCGGCCGGGCCTTGACCAGATCATCGATCGAATATTGCTGCAGGACTTCGAAGAAGGCGTTGAGCGCCTTGCGCAAAGCCGAGTTCAGGCCGCAGCTGTCGACCAGCGGGCAATCGATTTCGCCTGCCTCGAAGCACTCCGCCATGGCAAAGCTGTCTTCGGTCACCTTGACGATATCGAACAAGCTGATTTCAGCAGCGGGCTTGGGCAGACGCACGCCGCCATTGCGGCCGCGGACGGTTTCGACAAGACCAGCCTTGTTGAGTGGCTGGAGAATCTTGAACAGAAAGAGTTCCGATACGCCATAGGCCTTGGCGATTTCCGGAATGCGGCTGAGGTGGCCGTCATTGGCAGCGCAGTACATCAACATGCGGACTGCGTAGTTCGTTTGCTTCGTCAGGCGCATTATTTACTCCAGGCTTCGAATATCTCGCGCGCCGGTTCAAATGAACCTTTGAGCCTTTATCGCTACGCCGATGTCATCGGATATCCACCCGCGACTCTATCGACCCTCTCGATCTGCATTCATCATATAGGACGGATGACAGTTTGGAACAATTCCAAAAAACAGAAAATCGTCCTGATGTGATCATCATCAACTTCCCGTCGACTGTCTAGAGGTGAACAGGCTGCTGGAACCGGCAATGCCGGCGCCAGTCTATTTCCTGTTCAATTCCGCCTGATAGTCGAGAATTGCCTTCTTCCGTTCGGGCGTACCCGGATGCGTCGAGAGAATATTCGTGCCATCGGTATCACCGAGTTTTTCCTCGAGGATATCGAAGAAGCGGGCGATGGCGGCCGGATCGTATCCCGCCTTTTGCATGAGTTCGACCGAATGCCGGTCGGCAGCGGTTTCCGCCGCCCTCGAATAGGACAGCGCCACAAGACCGCCTCCCTGCACAAGGAGGTCCTCGACACTGTCGCCGACATCGCCCGCGATGAGCATGATCAAACCGGCCATGCCGGCGGCGCGGTAGATCTGCCGCAGGCTGTGCTCGAGTTCGACATGGCCGACTTCGTGCGCCAGCACGCCGACGAGCATCTCCGTGTCATTGCCGGCGAGTTCGACCAGCTCGTCGGTGATGATCAGCGTACCGTCCGGCAGCGCAAAGGCGTTCGGGCCGATTGCGCCGCCCTCGCGGAAGTTCAGCTTATGGGCGGACGGGCCGCGGGCAGACTGCGCGGCGATACGGGCGAACCCGTCGGAAATCGCGCGCTGCTTTGCCCCATCGAGCTTGGTTTCGTCGAGAACGGTGCGATCCAGCGTCTCCAAAGTACTGACCGACATGAGGCGCGGCACGACCGGCGGCGTCACCGCAACCGCAATCTCGACAAGCACCGGCAACGCGTAGCGGTACACCAGGCCGGACAGGAGGAAAACGGCAAGGACGAAGACCAGCAGGCGCGGATGGAACCGCTCGAGCCCATGAACGAACCCTGCCCGCTTCCGTCCATTGCTCCTCAGAAGCACGTCGATTGCGTCGTTATCGGTGGTTTCGAAAAGCGAGCCATCGGAAAACTCGACACGGCGCGGGATCGACCCGACGCGCGGCGAGATCTCCAGCGCGGAGAAGGCGGACGACGCAAGATCCACGCCTCCCTCTTCCGCAACTGCAACCACGAGCCCTCCCCTCTGGACAAGGCGGGCTACAACCGACCGGCTGGAACCGCTTCGATGCCAGTCACCGTCACAGATCGGCTTTTCGTCAGAAGCCAAAATCGAAACCCTCGAATTCCATGAACTCCGCGCCGACCGCGGTGCCTTCCTGCTCGACGGCCGCCAGGATTTCCCCGACATCGCCATCGAAGCAGATTGCGGTATGCTCGTTGACGTAGCGCGCCATGCGCACCGCCGCCCATGGGCGCATCAGGCCGAGCGTGAGGACGGTGACGACGACGTTCGACAACGCGATCCAGACATAGCGTCCCCGCGACAGGTCGCTTTGGACGGGATGCCTGCCGTCGAAAACGGTCGCGGACCAGGCGATGTTGCGCACGCCGGCACGATAGAACAGCGCGGCGATGCCGAAGGAAAGAACCACCGCCAGATAACCAGCCACGGCCAGAACGATAAAGGATGTTCTCGAATCGGGCGAAAGTGCGTCGGCATCGTCGATCAAGGCTGCAATGACAGGCAAATTGGCAAACGCGACGACCGCGACGATCAGCATGCCGAGAACGACGATCAGAGCCGAGAGGAACCATGTCTTGTAGATCGGCCCAAGCCGCGGGTCCGTCGCAAATGACCGGCCGCCGTAGCGCAGGTTGTTGCCGATATAGCGATACATCCAGCGGCTGGCGAGCGGCGCCAGGATACCGAGCGACAGGAATGCCATCACCGGGCCGGCCATGAAGGCGACGAAGGCGCCGCCCATCCTGCCCTTAAAGTCGAAGCGGACGTTGCGATAGCTGGTGACGCGGGCGCTGAAGCGCAGGCCGCGCATGATCAGCCAGGGAAAGAAGAAGAGGATGATCACACCCAAGGCGATGCCGGCGATCGGGAATGCGGTCAGCAGAATATTGTAGACGATCAGATATCCGAACACGATCAGGCGACCGATGAAGATCTGCTTGCCCTTGGCATGATATTCGAAGGCGCGGCCGAGCAGCACCGTGTTGCCGTAGAAATAGCGGTTGCGCCGGACCTTCGCCCAGGCGGAATAGATGCCCAACGTGACGATCGTCAGAAGAATATTGACGATCCAGATGCCGAAATATTCCGCGGCGTTTCCGGTAAACGACAGCCGGTGAAATTCCTGCGATGCAGGCGGTGCCGTTTCGGTGGTGCTCATGGTCGCCCCTCTTCCAGATCATTGAATGCAATTGAAGAAACGGCCGACGATCCCCCGATATTCGGCCGCGCGCCGCAACTCTTAAACGGCTGCCCCCGCAGGTCAACCGTGAGTAGGCGGCCCCAACAAAAAAGGGCCTCCAAAGAGGAGGCCCAATCTGGGAGGATTTTTGGAGACGACGTTACTTCATCGTCGGGATGGAGAACTCGGCACCATCCTTGATGCCGGACGGCCAGCGCGAGGTGATCGTCTTGGTCTTGGTCCAGAACTTGATCGAGTCCGTGCCATGCTGGTTGAGGTCGCCGAAGGACGAGGACTTCCAGCCACCGAAGGAGTGGTAGGCGAGCGGAACCGGGATCGGCACGTTAACGCCGACCATGCCGATGTTGATGCGGCTAGCAAAGTCGCGGGCCGCATCGCCGTCACGGGTGTAGATCGCGACGCCGTTGCCGTATTCATGCTTCATCGGCAGGTCGAGGGCTTCCTCGTAGTTCTTGGCGCGAACCACCGAGAGGACCGGTCCGAAGATTTCCTGCTTGTAGATGTCCATGTCCGGCGTGACGTGGTCGAACAGGCAACCGCCGACGAAATGGCCGTCTTCATAGCCCTGCAGCTTGAAATCGCGGCCGTCGACCACGAGTTTCGCGCCCTGTTCTACACCCTTGTCGATGAGGCCGAGAATGCGCTCCTTGGCTTCCTTGGTGACGACCGGACCCATGTCGGCCTTCTCGTCGGTATAGGGACCGATACGCAGGCTCTCGACCATCGGCGTCAGCTTTTCGATCAGGCGGTTGGCGGTGTCCTCGCCGACCGGAACGGCAACCGAGATCGCCATGCAGCGTTCGCCGGCAGAACCGTAGCCGGCACCCATCAGGGCGTTGGCGGCCTGGTCCATGTCGGCATCCGGCATGATGATCATGTGGTTCTTGGCGCCGCCGAAGCACTGGGCGCGCTTGCCGTTCATCGCTGCCGTGCCGTAGACATAGCGGGCGATCGGCGTCGAGCCGACGAAGGAGACGGCGGAAATGTCGGGATGGGTGAGGATCGCGTCGACCGCGCCCTTGTCGCCGTTGACGACGTTGAGGATGCCGGCCGGAAGGCCCGCCTCAATCATCAGTTCGGCAAGGCGGATCGGCACAGACGGATCACGCTCGGACGGCTTCAGGATGAAGGCGTTGCCGCAGGCGATGGCGGGCGCAAACATCCACATCGGGATCATGGCCGGGAAATTGAACGGGGTGATGCCGGCGCCGATGCCGACAGCCTGGCGGATCGAATACATGTCGATGTTCGGGCCAGCACCTTCGGTGAATTCGCTCTTGGCGAGATGCGGAATGCCGATGACGAATTCGCAGACTTCAAGACCGCGCACGAGGTCGCCCTTGGCGTCTTCGATGGTCTTGCCATGTTCCCGCGACAGGATTTCAGCCAGTTCGTTCATATTCTCGTTCAAGAGCTGTACGAACTTCATGAAGACGCGGGCGCGGCGCTGCGGGTTGGTGGCCGCCCATTTCGGCTGCGCAGCCTTGGCGTTCTGAACTGCCGCATCCATTTCCGCTTCACTTGCAAGCGCCACGGTGGCCTGCACTTCGCCGGTTGCCGGATTGTAGACGTTGCTCACGCGACCGCTGGTGCCGGCAATGCGCTTGCCGCCGATGAAATGACCGATCTCATACATGGGTGATCCTCCTGATCTTGATTATGATGGAAGTGTCGCACTACAATATGCACAAATCAACGCGCGATATTCAGGAACCGTTGTGCAGAAATTGAAGTTGCTAATCGCCCATGGAGGTTCCGATGAAGGCCAGCGCTGAGAAGATAGTGAGGATGGCGGAGCTGGAAATCGATCCGGCCCGGATCGAGGCCTATACCGCCCTGCTAGCCGAGGAGATCGAGGCGTCAGTTGCAAAGGAACCGGGTGTCCTGATGCTGCATGCCGTCTCGGTCAAAGGCCACCCCGAAAGAATTCGCATCCTTGAAGTTTATGCCTGCCAGCAGGACTATGAAGCCCATCTGCAGACACCGCATTTCCTCAAATACAAGACACTGACGGCAGACATGGTGAAGTCTCTCGCGCTTGTAGAGATGGACCCCATTGCCATGTGCGCCAAATGAGGAATGCGGCATGAACTGGGATGATGTCCGCGTATTCCTGGCCGTCGCCCGCAGCGGCCAGATCCTGGCAGCCTCCAAGCGGCTTGGCGTCAATCATGCGACGCTGAGCAGGCGGGTAACGGCTCTGGAAGAATCGCTGAAGACGCGGCTCCTGATCCGCCGGACCAATGGCTGCGACCTGACGGCGGAAGGCGAAATCTTCCTGCATGCCGCCGAACGCATGGAAACCGAGATGCTGGCGGCGCAAGCCCAGATCGGCCGCATCGACACGGCGATCGCCGGCACGGTGCGGGTCGGCGCGCCGGACGGTTTCGGCGTCTCTTTCTTGGCACCTCGCCTTGGAAAACTGACCGGCCGCTTTCCGGAACTGCGCATCCAACTGGTGCCGGTGCCCCGCTCCTTTTCCCTGTCACAGCGCGAGGCCGATATCGCCATTACGCTCGAACGGCCGGAACAGGGCCGCCTGATTTCATCGAAGCTCACGGACTACACGCTCGGGCTTTATGCTTCGCAAGAATATCTGGCCTCTTACGGGACGCCCGAAACCATTGAAGCCCTCAAGGCCCACCGTCGCATCGGCTATGTCGAGGATCTGATCTTCACCGCCTCGCTCAATTTCACCGGCGAGGTGATGCGCAGCTGGGACGCCTCCTTCGAGATTTCCAGCGCCACGGGCCAGACGGAGGCGGTGCGCTCCAGCGCCGGTATCGGCATCCTGCACAACTATATCGCCGGGCAATATCCGGAACTCATCCGTATCCTGCCGGAAACGACCATCCGCCGGGCCTACTGGACCACCTATCACGAAAGTGCCCGCGACCTCGTCCGCGTCCGTACCGTCGTCGACTTTCTGCAGGAACTGGTGACCGAGGAGCACCGCATTTTCGTCTGAGCCGATGCCGCCACTATTTCAGAATGACGACGGCTTCGACCTCGAAGAGCATGGGGTCAATTGCAAGCTTGGGAACGGGAAGCAGAGTCTGTGCCGGCAGTGCGTCGCCGAACATCTCCTTGACGTTCCTAGTCAGCACCTCGAGCTTGGACATATCGTGATCGACCACGAAGACCGTGAGCTTAGCAACCTGATCCGGTCGCGCACCGAGCGCATCGAGGGCAGTGCGCAAATTTGCGTAGGCCTGCTTAACCTGGACAGCGAAGTCGGGCGACAAGGCTCCAGTGCTGTCTTGGCCGCCCTGTCCGGATATGTAGGCCAGCCGGGCTTCGCGGGGCACAATCACCGCCGTGCTGTAGCCATTCGGCGTCGGGTCGTAGAGGTTTTTCGGATTGACGATGGTCAGCTTGAGATCATTCTCATTCGCTGTCGTCGCAGTTTGAACTGCCATGGTCATGATGATTAGCCCTCCGATAAGCAGATGCTTGATTGCGCGTGACATGATTTTCTCTCGGCTCTTTGGACTGCGAGCAACGTCCGCTGGTGACCTGCCCGATTGAACTTCAACCCATCGCCCATATTATCTATCGTACAGTGTACGACTTAATCGCATCGTACACTGTATGAGTCAATCGGTCAGGATCGACATTCGTCGCATTGTCGGTTTAAATCGACGTTCTGATCAGCAGGGAAGACGGATGGCAGCCAAACGTAGCGGCGCGCAGAGCAAACGGTCTCAACGGATAGATGTCTCACTCGAGTCCGGGCAGGAGCCGCGCAGTGAATCGCCTCTCTCTCTGGAACGTATCGTGGCGACCGCGGTAGAACTGCTGGACGCCGAAGGGATAGACGGATTGAAGATGCGTCGGCTGGCCGATCGCCTCGGCTCGGGCGCGATGAGCCTCTATTGGCACGTCGACAACAAAGAGGAAGTCTTTGATCTGGCGCTCGACTCGGTACTCGAATATCGCGGACCGCCGCAAACAGTTGAGTCTCAAGACTGGCGCGGGGAAGTCGTTCATATCCTCGAAGACTGGCGCGCCAGCATGTTGCGCCATCCCTGGTCTGCATCGCTGTTGCCGCGCCGGGCGCTCGGCCCGAACATCCTCAGCCGCCTGGAACTGCTGAGCAGAATCTTGTCCAGAGCCGGTGTGGCGGACGCAGATCTGAATGTCGCGATATGGTCGCTCTGGAACTACGTGATGGGCGCCACCATCACCCGGGCAAGCTTCGACCTCTCGGACGACGACAGGGTCGCCGCGCAGCAGCGCCTGACACGTCTCAGCGAACATTACCCGACAATCGAACGCTCTCGCCTGCTGTTGGATAACGATTGGGGTGGCGCTTTCCGGAAAGGTCTCGACTTCCTGCTTGATGGCCTTGCTCCAAGACAATGAATATTCGTCATGTCCTGGACGAGACGTTGCCGGATTACCACGACGTTCTGTCGCTGGGCCAAGTGGAGACCTTTTAAGTAGGGTGCATCAGGGTTTGGCGCGCTAAAACCACAAACGGAAAAGCACCAATTAGATAAATCACTTAACTGTGGAAGAATGGTACGGTTGGGGGGTCTCGAACCTCCGACCTCAGGTGCCACAAACCTGCGCTCTAACCAACTGAGCTACAACCGCACATAAGACAGACACGCGAAACAAAAGTCCCGTGCCGCTTTCCGGGTCAAATACGGGCAGTCCGTATTTTTTGCAAGAACTAACTTGCCATTTAATGTGAAAAAACCGGGTGACGGATCACCCGGTTTCCTTGATCAGGCCGCGCCAGCAGAACCGACGCCGACGAAAATCAGTTCTTCTTGAAGCTGGAGATCGCCTTTTCGGCGGCGTCCTTGCCGGGCTTCGTGACGTTTTCGGCAACCTTGCGGGTGGCTTCCTGCATCGACTTGGCCTGCTCGACAGCAAGCTCAGCCTGCTTGCGCAGGAAAGCGGTCTGCAGTTCGAAGAGTTCCGAAACGGACTTGACGCCGAGCAGGGCTTCCAGGTGCGAGAGCGAGTTCTCGGCATTGGTGCGCAGGGCTTCGATCGCCTTGAGGCCGAGTTCGACGCTGCCGGACTGCGCGCTCTCGAGCGTCGCTTCAACGGTCTTCGTCGCGTCTTCAGCGGCGGTCTTCATCTTCGCGTAGGCTTCCTTCGACTGGGCAGCACCCTTTTCAGCGAAATCGCGAAAGGTCTCGGTTACCTTTGCCGGGTCGAATGCAGCCAGCGAAAAGGCATCTTCTGTTTTCTTGGTAGCCATGGTCAGCGCTCCTTGGTTTGGGCCCTCTCATGAGGCACCCGTTTGAGATGATGTCTATATAGGCGATTTCGTTGTGCATTGCAACATATTTGTGCATCGCACAACAAAAACCGGTCCCGCATTAACCTTGCGCGGCGAAAGCCGTGCGGTGCGCGGCCTACAAGCTGGACCCCTGTCTTTCCCGCGGTTATTAATACACTGTTAACAATCCCGTTCTTGTGACGGTTTCGCAACCAGGTCAGCCGATGCCCGCAAAATCATATCCCTTCATCGACATCGCCGTGCATGAGCGGGTGCGGGAGCATTTTGCCAAGGGAGATGCGGCCGTCCTGTTTGCCCCGGACATGAGCCGGGTTCTCTGGTCGAACGGCGACGGTGCAGGCCTGTTCGGCCTGCCGTCGATCTACGATTTCATCGACGGCGGCGCCAACCGCACAGATGCGGCCTATCGGCAGATGGAGGCAGCGGCAAAACAGCTCGACCGCAGCGGCGACAAGCGCGCCTTTCTGATGCGCATCGCGTCAGGCTTCCAGCGCCTTTCCGTCAATGCCTCCGTTGAGGTGATAACGATTCGTCCGGGTGAAACGGCCATCCTGTTCACCGCGCCGCGGACCGGAAAACCGCTTTCGGCAGAAGACTGCGCCGCGCGGATGATCTCCGGCTTCGACGATCCGGATACGCACATGGCCGTGCTGGACGGCGAAGGCACCGTTCTCGCCGCCTCCCCCGGTTTTGCCGCCCTGTCGATGACGCCGCAGACCTGCCGCTCGCTCGTGACCGCCGTTGGCCGCGATGCCGACTGGCTGCTCAAGCGGCCCATCCCGACCGGCAAGGGTCATCTGCCGGCGGCGATCGGCAAACTGTCGGACAGCCCTGCCCTGCACCTGCTCTTCGCGGTCGAGACCATTCTCGGCAATCTCGACCCCGGCGCGGATTTCCGCGAACTGGAGGACGAGAACGCGGAAGCTGCCACAGGCAAACCCGCATTGGCAGCGCAATTCGCGCCGCTTTTTTCACTGGCAGCCTTGCCGGACGACGTCATCGCGGAGATCGAGCAGATCGAAGAAATCGCAGCCGAAAGCGAGGAGATCATCGATTCGCCGGTGACGGGCGTTGGCATGGATGCTGCGGAGCCGGCGGCGGAACCGGATGAGGCGCGCGCCGAGGCTCCTTCTCTGGCGACGGAGGCGGAATTGCCATCGCCGGGCGATGAAACCGCAGTTGATGAAACCGAGTCCGAAGCCGAAATCGCGATTGAAGACGCAGGTGACGAAGAGACGATGAACCCCGCCGGCGATGCCGGCGAGCCTGTCGTGGACGAAGCCGCGGCGCCGCTTGTTGACACGCCGGAGGAGGCGTCGGAGGAAGAAACCGTTCTGACAGCGGAGACGCTTGCAGTTCAGCCCGACGCCATTGCAAACGATGCAACGGATGAGGACACCGAGGCTACAGCCGATTCGCTCCGAGAGGAAGAGGAGCAGGCATCCCCGAACGAGATCGTGGCTGGCGATGACATGCGGGGCTTCGTCTTCAACCCGAACAGCCGGGCGGTCCGTTTCGTCTGGAAGATCGATGCCGACGGGCGCTTCAGTGAGATTTCCGAGGAATTCGCAACCGCCGTCGGACCGAACTCCGCCGATATTTCCGGCCGGCGCTTTACCGAATTTGCTGACCTCTACCATCTCGACCCCGGCAACACGATTGGCGAACTGCTGAAGCGGCGTGACACGTGGTCCGGCAAGACGATCCTCTGGCCGGTCGAAGGCACCAGCCTGCAGGTTCCGGTCGATCTCGCAGCCCTTCCGACCTATTCGCGAAACCGCGAATTCGACGGCTTCCGCGGTTTCGGCATCGTGCGCGTGGCCGATGCCGTCGAGGATGAGCAGGCCATGGGCCTGACATTTGCCGGAGAGCCGTCACCTGCCGGCGGCGAGGAAGCCGTCTCCGAGGAGATTGGCGCCGAGCCCGTTGATACGATCGCGGGAGCAGACGAGGGTCATCCGGAACACGCCACGGGCACCCTCCCGGACGAGGTCTTTTCTGACGATGAGCCGCTGATCGACAACGAGACCTTGATCGACAACGAAGCCAGCAGTGACGCGGTGGATGTCCAGTCATCCGAGGCGGGGACCGAAGCTATCGAAGCAGACGCGGACGATACCGAAAAGGAAGACCTGTTCGCCAGTCTCGAGGATGAACAACCTGCGACGGAACCGCAGGAAGAGGACCCGTTCCGCGGCGAGCGTCCGGCCTTGAAGCTGGTCGAGACTCCCGGACGCCGGGCCTCCGACAAGGTGATCCAGCTCGACAGCCACCGGCCACCGGGCGCCGAGCCCCTGAGCCGCAGCGAGCAAGCCGCGTTCCGGGAGATCGCGCGGCAGCTCGGCGAAACATTCGGCAAACGCCCGAACGAAGATGCGCCGGTGACCAGCAAGCCTGATGTCGCCGGGCCTCTCGAGGAAACCGCGGCACTAAAGGCTGAGGATTTGCCGAAGGACGATTTCGCCGATATGGACGAGGTCGCGGCTCCGGCCGTGGAAGACGTCCTGCCCGCCTCACCAACTGCGATTGTGCCCCCGCGCGGCAACGGCAACAGCAGCCTGACGCCCGAATTCCTCGACAACCTGCCGATCGCGCTTCTCGTTCACAGCGGCGACGAGCTGTTTCATGCCAATTCCGAATTCCTCAAGCTTACCGGCTATGACGATTTGAACGAACTGCGCGAAGAAGGCGGCATCGACGCTCTGTTTGCCGGCGATGAGGATGGTCTGCACGACACGCCGGATGGCGCGTTGATGGTCATCCGCAACGACGGCAATCTCGTGGCTGTGACGGCACGGCTGCAATCGATCCGCTGGGAAGACAAGAGCGCTTTGATGATGGCGCTCTCGGCGGTACATGCACCGGCTGCTGCCGTTGCCGTAGAGCCGTTGCAAGCGGCCCCAGAGCCCGTCGAGAATCCGGATATCCAGGCCTTGCGCATGGAGACCGAAGAGCTGCATTCGATCCTCGAAACAGCGACGGATGGCGTCGTAGTGGTCGGCGCGGACGGAGAAATCCGCTCCGTCAACCGCTCCGCCAGCGCGCTGTTCAACTATGATGATAGCGAGATCCGCGGCAAGCCTTTCGCCATGCTGTTTGCCCATGAAAGCCAGAAGGCGGTCATCGACTATCTGTCCGGGCTTTCCGGCCATGGCGTTGCGAGCGTTTTGAACGACGGCCGCGAAGTGATCGGCCGCGAAGCCTCCGGCGGCTTCATCCCGCTGTTCATGACCATGGGCCGCCTCTCCTCCTCCAACGGCTTCTGCGCCGTCATCCGCGATATTACCCAGTGGAAGCGGACGGAAGAGGAACTGCGCAACGCCAAGCGGGCGGCCGAGACTGCGAACGCGCACAAAAGCGACTTCCTCGCCCGCGTCAGCCACGAAATCCGCACGCCGCTCAACGCCATCATCGGCTTTTCCGACATGATGGCGAGCGAGCATTTCGGCCCGATCGGCAATCCGCGTTATGTGGAATATGCCAGCGACATCGGCCGTTCCGGCCGCCATGTGCTCGATATCGTCAACGACCTGCTCGATATCTCGAAGATCGAAGCCGGCGAGATGGACTTGGAATTCACCGCGGTGGAAATCAACGAGGCCGTCTCCGAGGCCGTTTCCCTGGTGCAGCCGCAGGCCAACAGCCAGCGGGTGATCATTCGCACGTCGCTCTCGGGTTCGGTGCCGAACGTGGTCGCCGACAACCGCTCGATCAAGCAGATCGCGCTCAACATCCTGGCGAACGCCATCCGCTTCACGCCCTCGGGGGGCCAGATCGTCGTCTCGACGGCCTACGAAGCCAATGGCAGCGTCATCCTGCGCATCCGAGACACCGGCGTCGGCATGACCCGCACCGAACTCGAGCAGGCGATGAAACCCTTCCGCCAGGTGACGACGGGCGCGCGCAAGCGCGGCGATGGAACCGGCCTCGGCCTGCCCCTGACAAAGGCCATGGCAGAAGCCAACCGAGCCCAGTTCTCGATCAATTCGGCGCCGAACGAAGGCACGCTGGTGGAAATTTCCTTCCCTTCGCAGCGGGTGCTGGCAAATTAGCTACTGGATGGCGGCCGCCAGCACCAATTGAAGCTCAGAGAGATTTTCGACAGCAGTTTTGCGCCGCCGAAAAACGCTGATGGCACTGGAAAGCGATCCATGCAGAATTACTGCGTGGTGGCGAGTTGATCTGCGTCTTGTGTGTCTTTAGCCGCCAGTGTTTCTCGCACCTGATCGATCTTGCCGACCGATGGTCCAACACCGAGAACACTCTTTGCCCAGTCCATCACATCCTGGTCGAGGGCATCGTCTCCCAATTGCTGAACGCGATTCTTGTTGGCCGCCGAGAGCAGTGCATCGTGCAGCGCATCGTCACTCAATGTGGGATCGGTTGGCACGGTATCGGTACCGTTTTCCAGTTCATACTGCGCATAGGCGACCACATAGGCCGAGAGCGCAGCCATGCGCGGATCGTTCGAGTTCAGATAAGCATGGTAGTTCCGATTGAGTGAATTCAGGCCCGCAAGCTTCGCCGTCAGACCGGGCTTTTCCTGCTTTGCCGCGAGTTTTACAGGCGCAGGAGTCGTTTTCCTGGTCGCAACGGATTTTTCCTTCACCTTCTGCGTTCCGAAGAGCTTGCCGAATGCCGTGGAGATGGGATCGCTCGGCTGCTTCGCGCTGCTTTTCCCGTGCCGCGAGGCGGTATCGGATTTTCCATGGTGGCCCGAGGCATCTGCTCCGCTCCTGCCATTCCCACCGCCATGGCCGCTATTGCCACCGCCGTTGCCATGGCCGCCGCCATTGCCACCGCCATTACCATTGCCCGCAAGGGCGGGCGAAGCGGTCAGGTTCAGCGGATCCGTAAGGTCGATGCCGATTGGCATGGCCACGAGAGTTGCCGACATGCACGCCACAAGAGCGAGACTGGCGATACTGCGCATGGAATCTTCCTCCGATTCATGTGCTTTTCGAGCCTTCCCTGAGACGGGTGGCGGCATTTTGGGCCGAATTTGTGGCAAACCCACGAATAGGCTACGCCATTCTCAACGACTTGCCGTCACCTCCTGTCCAATAACTACCGATGGTGACTGTTGCTTACCGAACGCTGAATATAAGTTATGCCTGCTTAAGCATGGCAAAATCAAACAAAAAAAGAGGCAGCTGAAAAGCTGCCTCGATAAGTTAATTGCTGAAACAGGTGCTTGAGAAGTAATCACATCATGTCTGCGGCGGCATTCTGCCGAAAGCAACGTTCACTCGGATAGCCTCAAGTTGAGGTCACCATGCGCTGCCATTTGTAAACAAAACCTTTCCGCCAACCCCGCAAATTTTACCTATCGGCGGCAAAGACCTAAGCTTTGGTTAATTCGGCAGGCCCGAAATCCTTAACAAACCGGGATCAGCTGCGCAGTTCGGCAAGGTTCGCGTAGAGATCGAGCGCCTCCGGATTGGCGAGCGCCTCCTTGTTCTTGACCGGCCGCCCATGCACGACTTCGCGCACGGCAAGCTCGACGATCTTGCCGGATTTGGTGCGTGGAATGTCGGCGACCGAGATGATTTTCGCCGGTACGTGGCGCGGTGAGGCGCCCGTGCGGATCTTGGCCTTGATCGCCTTGACGAGATCGTCGGTCAATTCGCTGCCTTTTGCCAGGCGCACGAACAGCACGACCCGGACATCGTCATCCCAGTCCTGGCCGATGCAGATCGCCTCGGCGATCTCGTCCATCTGCTCGACCTGGTTGTAGATCTCCGCCGTGCCAATGCGCACGCCGCCGGGATTGAGCGTCGCGTCGGAGCGGCCATGGATGATGATGCCACCATGCTCGGTCCATTCGGCGAAATCGCCGTGGCACCAGATATTGTCGAAGCGCTCGAAATAGGCGGCCTTGTATTTGGCGCCCTCGGGATCGTTCCAGAACATCACCGGCATGGAGGGAAACGCCCTGGTGCAGACGAGCTCGCCCTTTTCCTGGCGAACCGGCTGGCCGTCGTCGTTCCAGACATCCATGGCAAGGCCGAGACCCGGCCCCTGGATCTCGCCGCGCCAGACGGGCTTCAACGGATTGCCGAGCACGAAGCAGGAAACGATATCGGTGCCGCCGGAGATCGAGGCAAGCTGCACGTCGGGCTTGATGCCTTCATAGACGAAGGAAAAACCTTCCGGCGACAGCGGCGAGCCGGTTGATGTCATCAGCCGCAGCGACGACAGGTCATGGGTCGAAACCGGTGTGAAGCCACCCTTGCGAACGGCATCGATGTATTTCGCCGATGTGCCGAAGATTGCGAATTTTTCGTCGCGGGCATAGTCGAACAGCACGTTGCCGTCCGGGTGGAAAGGCGAGCCGTCATAAAGGCAGAGCGTTGCGCCGAGCGCGAGGCCGGACACCAGCCAATTCCACATCATCCAGCCGCAGGTGGTGAAATAGAAGAGCTTCTCGCCCTCCTTCAAGCCGCAGTGGAAACGATGCTCCTTCAGATGCTGCAGCAACGTACCGCCGGCCGAGTGAACGATGCACTTCGGAACGCCTGTCGTGCCGGAGGAGAAGAGAATATAGAGCGGATGCGAGAAGGGCAGCGCCTCGAATTCGAGTGGCCTTGCAACAAAAGGCGCGATGAAGGCCGAAAGGGTCTTGCCGTTATCAAGCGCTGCGGCAAGCGTATCCGCATCACCGGCATAGGGAATGATCAGCGCGGGCACGCCAAGTTTCGCGGTAACGGCCCGGACCTTTGAGGAGACGTCCTGCAGTTTGCCGGCATACCAGTAGCCGTCGCAGGCGATGAACAGCTTGGGCTCAATCTGGCCGAAGCGGTCAAGCACGCCCTGCTCGCCGAAATCCGGAGAACAGGACGACCAGATCGCGCCGATCGAGGCGGTGGCGAGCATCAGCGCGAGGGTTTCGGGCATGTTTGGCATCATGGCGGCAACGCGGTCGCCCTTGACGATGCCCGCAGTCTTCAATGCCTGCTGCAGCCGGGACACCAAGGCCCGCAATTCGTCCCAGGACATGCGGGACTGTGCCTTGTCCTCGCCGCGGAAGATCAGCGCGTCGCCGCTTCCGGTGTTGCGCAGCAGGTTTTCGGCGAAATTGAGCGTCGCATCGGGGAAGAACCGGGCATCCAGCATGATGTCGCCATGGATCAGCGCCCGCTCGCCGCGTGTGCCGATGACACCGCAATGCTCCCAGACAGCTGTCCAGAAATCGGCGCGGTCGGAGATCGACCAGTCATGGAACGCATCATAGTCCGCAAAGCTCTTCGAAAAGCGCTGTTCGCACCAGGTGATGAATGCCTTCATAGGGGTCTGTTCGATGAATTCGCGCGACGGTGTCCAAAGGGGCCGATCTGACTGCATGCTTTCCTCCGCTTCCCAAGCCAGCCTCTATATCATGCTGCGACGCAAGATAAACAGACAGCTGAAATGATGGCTGTGGCAGTTGCGACATTTCCCCGTTTCAATCGTTTGATTTCTTGGGCGCGAAAGCCTATCCATCGCCCTTTCAAACAAGTGAAAGTGCGCCGGACCGCAATGAAGCGTTTTCTCGATCCTGCCAGCATAAAAACCGGATTGCGCGATCTTCTTTCCTCGCGCGCGCTTGCCTGGATGGTTGTCGGGGCACTCATCCTGACGGTCCTGTTCAAGGTCGCGCTGCCACTGTTCGTTTCAACAGCCAGCGTCAAGGTCAACATGGAGCGGGCTCTCTCCTCGTGGACGGGTGCACAAGCCAGCATTGCCGGCGATCCGAAGATCAGTTTCTGGCCGCATCCAGTTCTGACATTGCATTCGGTCACCTTTAAAGGTGGCGACGCGGCAGCGCCGGAATTACTGGCGAAAGCCGATGCCATCGCCGCCGGCTTCGACATTCTCGCAGCACTTCGCGGCACTCCGGTGTTCTACGATTTCCGTCTGGTCAATCCGGTGTTCAAGATCGAGCGGCGGGTCGACGGAACCCTCAACTGGCGCAGAGCCGGCTGGATGGCCGATGCGATTGCCGATGCCTCGTCGAAAACGCCCTTGCCCGTTCGCGATACGCCGATCGGTGACATCGACATCGAGAATGGGACCGTCGAGCTTGTCGACCGCGTCACCGCAACCGCCTATCGCGTCACCAGTGTTTCCGGTTCGATCGAATGGCCGACACCGGCTGCGCGCATCGGCGCGAAGCTCTCGGCAGTAATGAACGGCGAGCGGGTGGAATGGTCCATCGCCTGCGACGAGCCAATGCGGCTGCTTTCGGGCCAGAATAGTGCGATCCAGACGTCATTCTCCTCGGGACCGCTGGATTTCAGTTTCGACGGCATCGGCAATGCTTCGTCCGCAGCCTTCGCATCCGGCCAGCTTCAGCTTGCTGTCCGCTCCCTGCCGACGTTGCTGAGTTGGTATGGTGCAACCACCCAGCCGGCATCGACGGGAACCGTTTCCATCGATACCAGCGTGACGATGTCCGAAGAGACGATGAAGATGGACAATCTCTCGCTCGCATTGAACGGAGCCAGCGCGACAGGCGTGCTCGATGTGGTCTGGCGCCCGCAGGGCACACCGCGCATCGACGGGACGCTTGCTTTCGACCAACTCGACCTGGCTTCTCTTCTTGCGTCCTTCTTGCCGGCACTGCCGAAATCCGACAGCGGCATTCCCAACATGGCATTCCTCAACGAGATCAGCCTCGATTTGCGCCTGTCGGCACAGCAGGCTAGCTACGGGCCGGTTGCCTTCACGGATATCGCGGCCGGCGTCATGGTCGAAAAAGGCCGGGCCTCGGTCGACATTGGCGACGCGAGCTATTCGGACGGCTCACTCAGCGGCCGCATTGCGCTTGCCAACGGGGGCGCGGATGGCGGGGCTCTGCAGTTTACTCTGAAAAATGCCGATCTCGCACCGGTTGCTGCCAGCATCGGCCTGACCGGTCCCCTGCCGTTCGGGCGCGGCGTCTTGAGCGCCGATCTTTCCACAGCCGAGCCCCTGGCAAAAATGACGTTTGGCGGTTTCTCCGGCGAGATCCGCTATTTGGCCAACAACGGAGCGCTGACGAACTTCAACGGCCCGGAATTCGAGCGGCTGGCGGCTGGCGGCGGTTTCTTCAACGTCAGTCAGGCCAGCGACGGTTCCTTCGCTTTTACCACGGCGGAGATCATCGCGAAGCTGCGCCGGGGTGTCGCGGATCTGACCAGAGCTGATATCCGGGGCGAAGGCCGGACCCTATCGCTTGCGGGTGTCATCCCCTATCGCAGCGGCAGCCTTGCGCTTGGCGGCGCCATCCGACCCGACGACACCACACAGCCACCGGTTCGCTTCTTTATCGGCGGCTCGTGGCCCAATCCCGTGATCTCGCCTCTTTCAGCCATTCCTGCGCCGCAGTAAGCGCCGGCTTTACGGCGGCGCGCTCAACCATGCGAACCAATCGCAGTTTTAGTGAGCGAACGCCGCCTGCTCGTCCTTGACCCGCTGGAGTTCGCGGCGGCGCGATACGACAGACGCGATCAGCACGCCCATGGCAACGATGCCGATGAGGATGGTGCAGACCGCGTTGATTTCCGGCGTCACGCCGAGCCGCACCTGACTGTAGATCTTCATCGGAAGCGTCGTGGCCCCCGGCCCGGATGTGAAGTTCGAAATCACCAGATCGTCCAGCGACAGTGTGAAGGCAAGGACCCAGCCGGAAAAGACGGCCGGAGCAATCACCGGCAAGGTCACCTGCAGGAACGTGTTGACGGGTGTCGCGCCAAGATCCATCGCGGCTTCCTCGATCGAACGGTCGAAGCTCAGCAGGCGTGATTGCACCACAACGGCGACGAAACACATGGTGAAGGTGATGTGCGCCAGGGTCAGCGTCCAGAAGCCACGATCGAAGCCGATGGCAACGAACAAAAGCAGCATCGACAGGCCGGTGATGACCTCGGGCATGACGAGCGGCGCGTAGATCATGCCGGAAAACAGCATGCGGCCGCGAAAGCGGGTGTAGCGCGTCATGGCAAGGGCCGCGAGCGTGCCGAGCACGGTTGCCACCGTCGCCGAAATCAGGCCGACCCGTACCGTCACCCAGGCGGCATCGAGCAGCGCCTGATTGTGAAAGAGCTGAACGTACCATTTGGTCGAGAACCCCGCCCAGACGGTAACGAGCTTGGACTCGTTGAACGAGAAGATGACGAGGAGAACGATCGGCAAATACAGGAAGGCGAAGCCGAAAACGATAGAGGCAATGTTGAAACGGGACCACTTGACCATGATTATCTCCCCTCGCCGTCGGCTTTTGACTGCGCATGCTGGAAGAACATGATCGGCACCACGAGGATGAGCAGCAGGATCGTCGCCACCGCCGCGGAGACCGGCCAGTCGCGGTTGGCGTTGAACTCGTTCCAGAGCGTCTTGCCGATCATCAGCGTCTCAGATCCACCGAGCAGATCCGGGATGACGAATTCGCCGACGGCCGGGATGAAGACGAGCATGCAGCCGGCGATCACGCCGGGCAGCGACAGCGGGAAGGTCACACGCCAGAAGGCCCGGATCGGCGTGCAGCCGAGGTCAAGCGCCGCTTCGGTCAGGCTGTGGTCCATCTTTTCGAGCGACGAATAGATCGGCAGGACCATGAACGGCAGATAGGAATAGACGATGCCGATATAGATCGCCCAATTGGTGTTGAGGATGATCAGCGGCTCGTCGATGACACCGAGCATCAGCAATAGCTGGTTCAACAGGCCTTCGGGCTTCAAAATCGCGATCCAGGCATAGACGCGGATCAGGAAGCTCGTCCAGAACGGCAGGATGACCAGCATCAGCAGCGTCGGACGGATAGAATTGGGTGCCTTTGCCATGCCGTAGGCTATAGGATAGGCGATCATCAACGTGACGATGGTCGAGATGACGGCGATCTTCAGGCTTGAAATATAGGCATTGGTGTAGAGCGCGTCGCCTGCGAGAAACACATAGTTGGCGAACGACAGCTGGCTGATCTTGTCGAGGATACCCGAGACGCCACCTGCCAGATCGAAGACTGGCAGGTAAGGCGGCATCGCGATTGCGGTTTCCGAAAGCGATATCCGGAGTACGATGAAGAAGGGTGCCAGGAAGAAGATCGTCAGCCAGGCATAGGGGATGATGATCACCAGCCGGTTGAAGATTGCCGATCCGAATTTTGACATGGTCTCAATCCTTCAGCACGACGCCTGAGTTTTCATCGAAGGAAATCCAGACTTCCTGGTCGTAGCCGAGCGGGTCCTCGACGGCGCGCACGGCATTCAGCGACGAGGCCTTGATCACCTTGCCGTCCTTGAGGCGCACGTGAAAGACCGTCATGTCGCCGAGATAGCCGATATCCCAGATCTCGCCTTTCGCGGCATTCAGCGGCGCGCAGGCCGGCTGGTCGCGGCTGACGCGGATTTTTTCCGGCCGAACGGCAAAACCGGCCTTGGCTCCGACGGCCGGTGGCTCGCTTGACGCGACCCGTACCGTAAAACCCGTTTCCGTTGCGATCTCCACGACACCATCGCCGACGGAAGAAACGGTTCCATCGAAAATATTCACGTCGCCGATGAAATCGGCCACGAAGCGCGAGTTCGGCGCCTCGTATATTTCCGGCGGCGTCGCCACCTGAACCACCTTGCCATGGGCCATGACCGCGATGCGGTCAGCCATGGTCATCGCCTCTTCCTGGTCGTGGGTAACGACGACGAAGGTCAGGCCGAGTTCCTGCTGGAGGTCCATCAGTTCGAACTGGGTTTCCTCGCGCAGCTTCTTGTCGAGAGCGCCGAGCGGTTCGTCGAGCAACAGCACCTTCGGCCGCTTGGCGAGAGAACGGGCGAGCGCCACGCGCTGGCGCTGGCCGCCCGACAGCTGATGCGGCTTGCGCTTGGCGAACTTGTCAAGCTTGACGAGCTTCAGCATCTGGTCGACACGCTCGGCAATCTGCGGCTTCGGCATGCCGTCCTGCTTGAGGCCGAAGGCGATGTTGTTCTCGACCGACATATGCGGAAACAGGGCATAGGACTGGAACATCATGTTGACCGGCCGCCGATAGGGCGGGATGCCAGCGAGACTCTGGCCGTCCAGAATGATCTCGCCTGAGGTCGGTTGCTCGAAGCCCGCCAGCATGCGCAAAAGCGTGGACTTGCCGCAGCCGGAGGCGCCGAGAAGCGCGAAGAACTCGCGGGGATAGATATTGAGCGACAGATTGTCGACGGCGACGAAATCGCCAAATTTCTTGGTGACGTTCTTCACCGCAATGAACGGTATGGAGGCGGGGTCGGCCCAAGGGGCAAAGGAACGCCGGATACTGCCAAGTGACTTCATCATCTATCCCCGAATGATGTACAACGGTACGGCCACGTTTGGTCCGCGCCCCCCAATACGAGAATTGCCCGGATTTTCAGGTCCGGGCAATTCTTTTTGACTTACTGGCCGGTGACCACTTTGGTCCACATGCGTGTCAGCACGCGCTGCGATTTGGCATCGAAGGGCGTCGTCGTGAAGAGCTTCTTCATCACCTCTTCCGGCGGATAGATTGCCGTGTCGTCCATCACTTCCTTGCTGATGAACTGCTGCGATGCCTTGTTGCCATTGGCATAGAAGACGACGTCGCTTGCCTTGGCGATGACTTCCGGCTTCATGATGTAGTTCAGGAACTCATGCGCTTCGGCAAGGTGCGGCGCATCGGCCGGAATGGCCATCACGTCGAACCACATTTGCGCACCCGTCGGCGGAATGGAATAGTCGACGGTCACGCCGGCCTTGGCTTCCGCCGCGCGGTCGCGCGCCTGGAAGATGTCGCCGGAATAGCCGAGGGCAAGGCAGATATCGCCGTTGGCGAGCGCGTTGATATATTCGGAGGAATGGAACTTGCGGATATAGGGCCGGATCTGCAGCAGAAGCTCCTCTGCCTTGGCAAGGTCTTCCGGCGCGTGGCTGTCGGGGTTGAGGCCGAGATAGGCGAGTACCGACGGCACCACGTCGGTGGGGGAATCAAGGAGGTGAATGCCGCAATCCTTGAATTTCGCCGCAACCTCGGGCTTGAACAGGACGTCCCAGGTCGGCTTCTCGTCCGTACCGAGAATGGCTTTCACCTTCTCGACGTTGTAGCCGATGCCGGTCGTGCCCCACATATAGTCGATGGCATATTCGTTGCCCGGATCGTAGGTCGCGACGCGGGTGGTGATCTCATCCCACATATTGGACATGTTCGGCAGCTTCGACTTGTCGAGCTTCTGGAAAACGCCAGCTGCGATCTGCCGCTGCAGGAAGGTTGCGGTCGGGACGACGACATCATAGCCCGTGCCGCCGGCAAGCAGCTTGGTCTCGAGAATCTCGTTAGAGTCAAAGACGTCGTAGACGACCTTGATGCCGGTTTCCTTGGTGAAATCTTCCAGAATGCTGGCGTCGATATAATCGGACCAGTTGTAGACGTTGACGACGCGCTCCTGCGCCGTGGCAATCGTTGCCGACCCGCTGAGGATCAGCGCAGCAAAGGCGGTAGCAATCTTTCGCGACATGGAATTCCCCTTTTTTTATCGGGCCGGCCAGAGCGAGCCATCGCCGCACGCCCATCAGCCAAGTCCGTATACGTCCGGAAGTTAGGCATGTTTTTCGACAACCACAAGCGCTTTTACGCCGCGGTGAAGGCATCAGCCCATCAGTGTAAATTTCGCGAACCCCTGAAAAAACCTCACTCTTTTCAGCGCCACGCATGGCACGCCGGCGCTCAGCAGAGATTGCCGACAATTCGGTGCGCAATCAGGACGTTTTGCGCCCAGGGCATTGCCGCGTTCGCGCCCGCCGGGCAATCACAGCTACTGAAAATCGAAAGCGCTCAGGCCCGTCACCATCTCGTCCAGCCCGAGCGGCCGGGTGACCGGCGGCTCGGCGCGGGCCAGACAGCCCTGCCGCTCGCAAAGGCGGCAGGCGGTGCCGCCGGCAACGGTCGCAAGCGGAGCATCGCCGTAAACGGTGTCGGCTGCATGCGCCGCATCGCAACCGATCAGGATAGCCGTGCGCCTTATCCGCTCCTGAAAGTTTGCCCTAGGCCCCTCGATCGTGCGAGCAATCACCAGAAACTCTCCCCCGCCGAAAATCTCGACCCGATCCGCCAGGATCTGGCCGGCCTGCGAGAATGCGGCATGAATATTGAGCTTCGGACAGTTGCCGCCGAATCGCGCCTGCGGAAAGCCCTGCGCCCCGGCCTTGCGCAGACGGTGTCCGGCGTGATCGATCTCCATCAGGAAGAACGGCACGGCCGAAGCGCCCGGTCGCTGCAACGTGACCAACCGGTTTGCCGCCTGTTCGAACGACACCTGGAACCGGGCACCGAGAACGTCCAGATCGAATTTTGCCCGCAGTGCTGCCGAAAGAAAGGTGGCATAGGGCATCATCAGCGCATGCGCGGCATAGCGCGCCAGCTCGAAGCGGCCAATGCGCCGCGCCTCACCCGTCGAAAATGCCAGCTGGTCAAGATCGGCGGCGATCGCTTCCGGAAAGGCGATCTGTGCTGCCTCCATGGCGATTTCGCGAAGCTGATCCTGCGCGGAGAGCCTTTCCGAGAGGAACAGCCGCATCGAATGGCGATCGAAGCGGCGGCGCAGGTCCGGCATGACATGCACCGGCAGAGCGCGGACCGTTAGTCCATGTTCCTTGCGCAGCCAGCCCTTCAGCGTACCAGCAAGATCGTCGACGGGAGACAGGCGGGCATGGAATGCTTCCGCGGCCTCATCAATTCGTGAAAAATAATGGGGACGGCTTTCGAAGACTTCCCGCACCTCGTCCATCGGCAGCCGAGCGTCCGACAAGGCGGCCATACGCCCCTCTCCGGAAAGCAGACCACTCAGATCCTTCAATCGGGAGGATTGTTCGCGATAGGCGCGATAGAGCTTGAGCATTCCGGTGGCGGCATTGGGCGCTGCTTCCGCCACCTCGATCAGTTCCTGATCCCCCGGCAGTTCACCGACGAGCAGAGGATCCGCGAACATTTCACGCAATTGCGCGACGCTGCCGGATGCTTCGCCCTGCAATTCGTCGAGATCGACCTTGTAGACGGAAGCCAGCTTCAGCAGCAATTGCACCGTCAGCGGCCGCTGATTGCGTTCGATCAGATTGAGGTAGGACGGCGAGATGCCGAGCGCCTCGGCCATGGCTGTCTGCGTCAGCGACAGACCATTGCGGATGCGCCGAACCCTGGCTCCGGCAAAAATCTTGTTTTCTGCCATTTGTCACGCCTTTTACAATTTTCTGCCGACAGCGGAGATTTACATATTTTACAAAATTACAGAAGCATCTTGTAAAACACAAGACATGATAACCCTTTTCACATCACCAATAATCCTTTTGTTCTGGCGGCCTTGTGCAGCGCACTGTAAAACTAGTTACATCAAATTCGAGGATTGAGCGACCCATTAAACCAAAGTCGAATGTCGCTCAAAGTTTGCAGGAGGATTGCCTATGACTGATTTTTACAACCTTGTTCCCGGTGCGCCGCAGGGCCGTTTCGATGGCATCGAGCGCCCGTATACCGCTGAAGACGTCAAGCGGCTGCGCGGCTCCGTCCAGATCAAGCATACGCTTGCCGAAATGGGCGCGAACCGGCTGTGGCAACTGATCCACGAAGAGGACTTCGTCAATGCGCTGGGCGCGCTCTCCGGCAATCAGGCCATGCAGATGGTTCGCGCCGGCCTGAAGGCGATCTACCTCTCCGGCTGGCAGGTTGCCGCCGACGCCAATACGGCATCCGCCATGTATCCGGACCAGTCGCTCTATCCCGCCAACGCGGCACCGGAGCTTGCCAAGCGCATCAACCGCACGCTCCAGCGCGCCGACCAGATCGAGACGTCCGAGGGCAAAGGCCTTTCCGTCGACACCTGGTTTGCCCCGATCGTTGCAGACGCGGAAGCAGGCTTCGGCGGCCCGCTCAATGCCTTCGAGATCATGAAAGCATTCATCGAAGCGGGTGCTGCCGGCGTCCACTACGAGGACCAGCTGGCATCGGAAAAGAAGTGCGGCCATCTCGGCGGCAAGGTCCTGATCCCGACGGCAGCCCATATCCGCAACCTGAACGCCGCCCGGCTTGCCGCCGACGTCATGGGCACGCCGACACTCGTCATCGCCCGCACCGATGCTGAAGCTGCCAAGCTCCTGACCTCCGATATCGACGAACGCGACCAGCCCTTCGTCGACTATGATGCAGGCCGCACGGTCGAGGGTTTCTATCAGGTGAAGAACGGCATCGAACCGTGCATCGCCCGCGCTATCGCCTATGCACCGAACTGCGACCTGATCTGGTGCGAGACCTCGAAGCCCGATCTCGAACAGGCCCGCAAATTCGCCGAAGGCGTTCACAAGGCGCATCCGGGCAAGCTGCTCGCCTATAACTGCTCGCCGTCGTTCAACTGGAAGAAGAACCTGGACGACGCGACGATCGCCAAGTTCCAGCGCGAGCTGGGCGCGATGGGCTACAAGTTCCAGTTCATCACGCTCGCCGGCTTCCACCAGTTGAACTTCGGCATGTTCGAACTCGCCCGCGGATACAAGGACCGGCAGATGGCTGCCTATTCCGAGCTGCAGGAGGCGGAGTTCGCAGCCGAGGTCAACGGCTACACCGCGACCAAGCACCAGCGCGAAGTTGGCACCGGCTATTTCGACGCCGTGTCGATGGCCATCACCGGCGGCAAGTCTTCGACCACCGCAATGCATGAATCGACCGAACACGACCAGTTCCGCCCGGCGGCGGAGTAAGAAGAATCCCTCCCAACCTCGCAGAATAAGGTTGGGAGCGGGCCTCGAAGCAGACATCAAGAACCCCATCAGAGGAGAAATGCTATGACAGTCCAGACACGCGTCAAGGAACGGGCCGAAGAACAGTCGTCGGCCATGACACCGGAACAGCAGGCGATGATCCGCATGGTCGCCAACGACCTGCACCGGCTCAACCAGGCTGTCATGAAGGCAGTGGACGCCGGCGTCTCCGTCGAACTCGTCCGCTCGGCCCGGCATCACGGCGGCGAAGGCAATTGGGGCGATCTTCTGATCCCCGTCATTGTCACGCAGGGTCGCGGCTGAGACTGGTCATCCGTCTATGAAAATCCCGGCGGGATCTTCCTGCCGGGATTTTTGTGTTTCATACAAAAAGTCCCTCACAGGGCTAAACGCTACGGCTCGGCCGTTTGCCCATGAAAAGATCAGCATGACTTTTCACTAGCCGGAACAGACGATCGGACACGGTGCGAATATCGCGGCGGTGGCGGTCCTCGGTGTTCGTCACGATCCACTGCCCATGGCGGAGTTGCTTCAATTCGTCGCCGGCTCGTTCCAGGCCCGGATCAAGATCCCCAACGAAACAGGGCAGAACCGCCTGCCCCGCGCCTGCCCGGGCAAGGTCAAGCAGCGAGCGGGGGCGGCTGACGACGACGGCGATCGACGTAGCCACCTGCTCATGCGGCCAGCGCAGATAAGGCGAGATTGCGTCCTCCTCCGACACTGCGAGCCAGGCCGTTGCCAGGCCGTCGGGCGCATTGCGCTGGCGGTAGGCGGCATAGGCAAGGTCGCAGGTTCGGCGGCTGGTCAGGCTCGGCTCCTCCGGCATGAACGCCCGGACACCAACATCGTTTTCCCGATGCGCCAGCGTGGCGCGTCTTTCAGACACGGACATATCGAGGCGGAAACCGTCGCGTTCGCTCCAGATGGCCTGAATGTTCTCGCAGACCAGCCAGGTTACCCAGGTACCGGCCATCAGCCGCACCACGGCCGAACCGTGCGCCTCATGCCGCCAGTTCTCGACCTTGCGGACCACAGCATCCATGCCCTGCAACTGCTCGAACAAGGCCTGTCCATCGGCGGTCAACCGGTAGCCGGTCTGGCTGCGCAGAAAAAGCTGTCGGCCAATGGCCTGCTCGAGGTCGAGCACGCGCCGACCGACGGTCGCAGGACTGAGACCGCTCGCCTGCGCGGCGCCGGTCAGGCCGCCATGGCGAGCGACAGCCAGAAATGTCTGATAGGCATCCCAGTTAATATCTTTCATGGATGAAAAACATACGCCGCTTTCTTCCGTTTATAAACCATTTTTTGAAGCATAGATTGAGACCGTCAAAGGGGCGCGATCGAGGGCCGCTACCTATCCAAATCCAAGGACGCCGGCATGCTGGAGACGATCCGGCATCGGCCTCCCTGCCTCAAGGAAACGTACAATGCCGGAAATGATGGGAATAGTTCTCATGGCCGAAATGCTGTCGAAAGACGGACGCAGGCCACATGAATTCGAGGAACTGCGCAACCGGAGCCACCGGTCCAGCGGATTTGCCGCAGCCGTCAAAAGGTTTTGCCAGCGCTGGATGTGATGAACCGCTGAAACTGAAAAACCCGGAGCGCCTGATTTGACGCTCCGGGTTTTTCGATGTCTCCTCGGCGCTGTGGTCAGGCGGCGCGGCCGACTTGCCGGCCGGTATTGACCGGCTCCAGGCGGAACTGCTCGACCAGCATCATCAGCGTATCGGCCTGGTTGGCGAGTTCGCGGCTGGCACTGGTCGCCTGATCGACCATGGTGGCGTTCTGCTGTGTCATCTGGTCCATCTGGTTGACGGAGCCGTTGACCTCATGAAGAGCCGCGGCCTGATCGCGGCTTGCGGTCGCGATCATCTCGACATGGTTACTGACCGACACGATCTGCTTGCTGATCGAGGCAAGAACAGCACCGGTTTCCTGTACCAGTTGCGATCCGGAGCTCACTTCGGTGGTCGACTTGTTGATCAGTCCCTTGATCTCGCGGGCAGCTTCCGCCGAACGTTGGGCAAGCTCGCGCACTTCCTGGGCCACAACAGCAAACCCCTTGCCTGCATCGCCGGCACGCGCGGCCTCGATGCCGGCATTGAGTGCCAGAAGGTTGGTCTGGAAGGCGATCTCGTCGATTACTTCGATGATCTGCTCGATCTGGCGCGACGCATCCTCGATGCGGCCCATGGCGGCAATGGCGTTGGCGACGACGACCGCAGAGCTATCAGCACTCTTCTTGGTGTGCGTTACAGCGACATTGGCCTCATGCGCCCGCTCGGCGGACGAACGCACCGTGACGGTGATCTGGTCGACGGCGGCGGCCGTCTCTTCCAGCGAGGCTGCCTGCGCTTCGGTGCGCTTCGACAGCGAGTCCGCCGAAACATGCATGTCGTTGCCGCTGCGCTGGATCGACAGGGCGTTGTTGCGGATCTGGAGCAGCGTGTCCTGCAGGCGGATCAGCGAGCCGTTAAAGTCCATGCGCAACTGTTCGAGGCGGCCGGTAAACGGGGTCTCGATCTGCTGGGAAAGATCGCCCTGCGCAAGACGGCCGAGACCGGCTGCAAGCTGGCTGACGGCGAAATCGATCTGGCTGTCGAGGGCGCGTTTCTCGGCATCGTTGCGCATGCGCTCGGCCTCGGCCTGGGCGCGCTGCTCCTCGCTTTCGGCTTCGATGCGAACCTTGGAAAGCGCGTTTTCCTTGAAGACACCGAGCGCCCTGGCCATGTCGCCGATCTCGTCGCGGCGCGCACCGCCGTCGATCGAGGTGTCGAGCGCACCATCCGCAAGCCGGCGCATCGCAGCGGTGATCTGGCCGATCGGACCTTTCAGCGTCAGCACCAACGCACCGCCGGCCAGAAGAGCAATCAGGATACCGCCAACGGTTGCGAACACCGAGACCTGGTTGGCCTTGTCGCGCTCGACCGAGGCCGTTGTCTTCTGGCCTTCGGCAAAGGCCGTCAGCTGGCCCCAGATATCATCGATCTCGGCAGCGGCGGCAGTGAATTCCGCCTGGCGGGCGGCGCTGCTGTCGACGAGGGCGACGCTTTCTGTTTCCATCTTTTCCGTCACCGGCTTCACGGCCTTGACGAGATTGTTGAAGAACGGCAAGTCGCCGGCCGACTGGGCCAGGCTCTGGATCTCCTGGTTCATGAGGCTGAATTCGCGCATCAATCGCTGTTTACCGTCGGCATCCGTCTTTTCGAGGAAGCTCGCGGCCGCGATACGGATCGAGTAGACGGAGTTGACGATGGAGCGGGTGCCGGACAGCACCGCATTCGCCTTCACGAGCGCCGCGTCAAGCTTGCCGAAGGTCGCCGTCGCCTCACGCATCTTCAGGCCCGCGGCCGTGTGAAGCTGGATGCTCGTCTGACGAAAGCGCGCCATCAGCTTGCCGATCGTGGCCGCCGTTTCGTCGCTCTTGTCACCACTGTCCACCAGCGTCTTGATCTCATCGATCGTCTTCTTGAAGGTTTCTGCAACCGCCTTCTGGTTTTGCGGCAGGCCGGAGCTGATCTTGCGCAGGACCTTGGTCATGGCGCCGTAAGCATCGGCCGCTACCTTGATCTTGTCCTCGGCATTGGCGGCCTTTCCGAAACTCGCGTTGAATGCAACGAGCGTATCGCTGGACGAGGTCAGGCGCTCTGCCTCGCGCAGCAGCGACTTGGCGGCCTCCTCGTCCTGGCGGACGTTCTGTTCCATGGTCGTCGCCTCGTCGAGGATTTTCATCTGCGAAGCGAGCAGGAGGCGAAGGCTTCCGTTGATGGACTGGCGCAGGGCCACTTCCTGTTCGTAGAGCCTCCACAGACCGTCGACCCGCTCGCCTATCGTGACGCTACCGCTCAATGCCTGCTGAAGCTGGCTGCGCCCTTGCTCGTCATCGACCTGCCCCAGCGTCTCCTCAAGAACCGCGCGCTGGGCTGTGATCTTCTCGAGCACTGCCTGGCGGGACTCCTCGGTCGTGTTCTTCAGAAAGGCGTTCATGCCGGCATAGACATCCTTGAAGCCGCTCAGCGACTGCAGGACGCTGTTGGAGATTTCCATCCGGCCCTGCAGCAACCCGGAGGCGTAGAGCCCGGTAATGCCGACGGCACAGATGCTGACGACGAAGGGCAGGATGAACAACAGCACCTTCGTCTGGATTTTGAAGCGGGCAAGAACTTTGTCGATAAACATGGACGCACCTTGGCTCGCAGCCTGAATCCGCCCTCCATAAGCCGTCACAGCTTTCCCGGTGCGCCAACAAGCTGATGATTTAACTGAAATCCATACGGCGTTCCGCCGTCAGCCTGCCAGGCATTCATTGCATGACCCGCCCCTCCCCAAGGGCGAAATCACGGCAGACTCCATTGCGCGCCATCTTCAACGGCAACGATTAATATTTGAATAAATACGACTTATATCGGTTCAGGCGCGCCGGAGGTGAGCTTACCAAGGACGCATCGAACGACCTGATCCCGATCTAAGCGCGCAGGCGTCCAGTCAGGCGAGTGCATCACCGGGAGCTACGCTAAAGATCGGGTGAGTTTCAGAGCGACCAGAATGAAGGAAGTGTTGCCAGTGCGGCGAGAGCACCGAGCGCGATGACAGCGGCGCGGATCAACATAACCTTTCGCATCTTGCTTTCGTCAGCTTTCGCAATGGCGATAGCGCGGGCTTGGGAGCGACTGCGGTTCTGGTTCATGGCATCATGTCCTTTCGACCAAAGCAACAATAGACCCGGATAATCCGGACCGCCAGCTCACTTCATGTCGCAGTCGCACACGAAAGAGAAAAAATGTCACTTTTCTGAAACAATTCTCGAAAAGCCTGTCTTTTCCGCGTCAAGGCGATGCTGCCAGCTTGCAAAACAGGTTCCGCCAGATGTCTTAACAATGGCTGAAGGCCGACGCGCTCTTTTTGGGCGGTTTATACGGCCTGTCCCGCTGAAAAGCCCGATGCCCAGGCCCACTGGAAATTATAGCCGCCGAGCCAGCCGGTGACATCGACACATTCACCGATAAAATAGAGACCCGGCACATCGCGCGCCTGCATGCTGCGGGAATCGAGAGCCCGGGTATCGACACCGCCAAGCGTGACCTCTGCCGTGCGGTATCCTTCTGAACCGGCTGGTGTGATGGCCCAGTCCTTGATGCCTGAGCAAAACCCGTCGATCACCTTGTCAGAGAGATCGGCGAGCGATCGGTTGATGAGGCCTGCCGTCTCGGCGAAGAATTGCGCCAATCGTTTCGGCAGATGCTCGGCAAGCGCCGTCTGCAGGGCCTGGCGGCCATTTTCGCGGCGCGCACCTTTCAGCAGCGATGCGATGTCGACACGCGGCAACAGCGCAAGCCGGATGTCGCCGCCCTCGCGCCAATAGGAGGATATCTGCAGGATGGCGGGGCCGCTCAAGCCCCGATGCGTGATCAGCACAGCTTCCTCGAAGGCCGTCTTGCCGGAACGCGCCTCCGCATCGACGGCCACACCGGCAAGCGCGCTCAGGCTTTCCAGTTGCGCAGGATCGAGCGTCAGCGGCACAAGCGCCGGGCGGGTCTCGATCAGCGGCAGACCGAACTGTTCGGCGAGCCTGTAGGCAAAACCCGTCGCGCCCATTTTCGGAATGGACTTGCCGCCGGTAGCAACGATCAGATTGGCGCCGTCGATCATGCCATCCGAAGTCGCCACACGGAAACCGGAGAACGTCTTGTCGATCGACTGAACCTGCACGCCCAGCCGCAGGACCACACCGGTGTCCTTCATCTCGGACAGCAGCATGCGGATGATGTCCTTGGCGCTGTCGTCGCAAAAGAGCTGGCCAAGCGTCTTTTCATGCCAGGCGATGTTGTGGCGCTCGACCAGGGCGATGAAATCCTGCGGCGTGTAGCGCGCCAGCGCCGATTTGCAGAAGTGCGGGTTGGCCGAAAGGAAGTTTTTGGGTCCTGCATGGATATTGGTGAAGTTGCAGCGGCCGCCGCCGGAGATGCGGATCTTTTCGCCCGGCGCCTTGGCGTGGTCGAGCACCAGCACCCGGCGGCCGCGCTTGCCCGCTTCGATCGCCGCCATCATGCCGGCAGCGCCTGCGCCGAGTATCACCACGTCATATTGTTCAGCCAAGGCATCCAGTCCCGTTTCGATTTCCTTTCCGCAGCGGCGGCCTGAAAGTCAATCGCCCACTTGGCCTGCGGAACGGCAAATACGCCTGTACGGCACGGAAAGACCCGGTTTTCACCCTAGCCAATTGCCAAACTGTGGCTATGATGGCCCATCCGAACCCAAAACCGGTGATTTATGCCTGTCAGAAGAAACTCTGCCCAACCAACTGCAAGGACCATCAAGAGCTCGAAAATACCCGCCGCACTGCAAGCTCCACGAGGAGTGAAGACCTGGAAGGAAGCGGCCGACTGGCTGAAGATCCGCGGCATCGAAGATGTCGAGTGCATCACCCCCGACATCGCCGGCGTTCCGCGCGGCAAGATGATGCCCTCTTCGAAGTTCACTTCCAATACGTCGCTTGCCCTGCCCTCGGCGATCTATCGCCATACGATTTCCGGCGAATACCCCGAAGAGACGGGCAATTTCCGCTATGACAGCCGCGACAGCGATATCAAGCTGGTCCCCGATCTTTCGACCCTGTCAGTCGTTCCGTGGGAAACCGACCCGACGGCGCAGGTGATCTGCGACATTGCGGGATCGCAGGGCGAGAAGGTTCCCTATACGCCGCGCAACGTCTTGAAGCATGTGCTCGACCTCTATCACCAGAAAGGCTGGAAGCCGGTCGTAGCACCTGAAATCGAATTCTACCTGGTCGCCAAGAACGAAGACCCGGACTATCCGCTGCATCCGCCGAAAGGCCGTTCCGGCCGCGCCATCCAGGGCGGTCAGGGCTATTCGATTGCCGGCGTCAACGAATTCGACGAACTGATCGACGACATCTACCATTTCTCGGAAAAGCAGGGTCTGGAGATCGACACGCTGATCCATGAGGAAGGCCCGGCGCAGCTGGAAATCAACCTTCGCCATGGCGATCCGATCGAGCTTGCCGACCAGGTCTTCATGTTCAAGCGGACAATCCGCGAAGCGGCGCTGAAGCACGGCATCTATGCGACCTTCATGGCCAAGCCGATGCAGGCGCAGGCCGGTTCCGCCATGCACATCCACCAGTCGGTGGTCGAGATCAACACGGGCCGCAACCTGTTTTCCAATGCCGACGGCACGGCCTCGAAGGAGTTCTTCTCCTTCATCGGCGGCATGCAGAAATATATCCCGAAGACGCTGTCGATGATGGCGCCCTATGTGAATTCCTATCGCCGCCTGACGCCCGACATGTCTGCACCGGTCAACAATGCCTGGGGCTACGACAACCGCACCACCGCTTTCCGCGTGCCCGTTTCGGAACCGGCTGCGCGACGCGTCGAAAACCGGCTGCCGAGTTCGGATGCCAATCCGTATCTCGCGCTCGCCGCCTCGCTCGGCTGCGGCTATCTCGGCATTTTGGAGGCATTGGAACCGTCCGCTCCTTCCGACGACACTGTCAACGGCGGAACGATCGACCTGCCACGCGGGCTGCTGGAAGCCATTTCGCTGCTCGAGTCCGAGCCGGCCTTCGCCGAGGTCTTCAGCCCGGAATTCATCGCCATATATGCCGGCGTGAAGCGTGGCGAGTTCGAAACCTTCATGCAGGTGATCAGTCCCTGGGAACGCGAATACCTGCTTCTCAACGTCTGATCCGAAAGGTGTCGCCATGCCGTGGCAAAGCCCGATCTCGCCGGGGATTTCCTGGTACGAGTCCACGATTGCCGAGCGGCCGGAATATCCGCCGCTTTCCGGCTCGGTCGAAACCGACGTCGCCATTGTCGGCGGCGGCTTCACCGGGCTGCAGGCTGCCTATAACCTTGCCCAGAGAGGTGTCCGCGTCACGCTGATCGACGCCTACCGCTTCGGCGACGGCGCGTCGGGCCGCAATGGCGGACAGCTCGGCACCGGCCAGCGCTGGTCGCCGGAGGACCTTGAGGGTGCGCTCGGCTTCGAGCGTTCCAAGGCTCTGTTCGATCTTGCCGAGGACGCAAAGAAATATCTTCTCGACTTTGCGTCCACGCATGCGATCGACATCGAATATGTCGAGGGGCAGCTCAATGTCTGTCACAAGAAGAGCCACGAGAAGGACTATCGCGAAAGCGTCGAGATAGCCGCATCGCGCTACGGCTACCCTCACCAGAGCTTCATGGAACGTGACGAGACCGTCGCCCGGCTCGGATCAGAGCGATATCTCTTCGGCATCCGCGACACCGGCACCGGTCATATCCAGCCGATGAAACTGCTGGTCGGCCTGGCAAAACAGGCGGCATCGGCCGGTGCTTCGCTTTACGAGCAGACCAAAGCCCTGAAAATCAATCAGAGCGGCGGGCGGGTCACCATCGAAACCGACAAGGGCACGATCCGCGCCGAACGAGCATTGATCGCCTGCAACGGCTATATCGGCAATCTTGAACCGGTGACGGCCCGTCACGTGATGCCGATCCGATCCTTCATCGGTGCGACAAAAGTTCTCACGGATTTCCCCAACGTGCTGCCCGGCGGCGAGGCCGTTGCCGATTCGCGTTTCGTGGTGCGCTATTTCCGAAAATCCAGGGACGGCAGGTTGCTGTTTGGCGGCCGCGAGGCCTATACGGCGGACAATCCGCGCGACATTACCGACCATATCCGCCGGCAGATCACCGAGATCTACCCGTCGCTGGCCAATATCGACATGACCCACGCCTGGGGAGGCTCCGTCGGCATCACCATGCCGCGCCAGCCTTTCGTGCGCGAAGTCATGCCCGGCGTCACCTCGATCGGCGGCTATTCCGGCCACGGCGTCATGCTGTCAAATTACTGTGGCAAGCTCTATGCCGACCTCGTCACCGGCAACCGGTCGGATCTCGATCTTTTCCGGGACCTGAACATTCCGGCCTTTCCCGGAGGCACGCGGTTCCGCTCCGTGCTTTTGTTCCTCGCGCTCAGCTGGTATGCCTTGCGCGACAAATTCTAAAAAGCCGTGCGGCGTCATTTTATTGCATCGCACCCTAGCGCTTTTAAATCGATTAGATTATAAACTCCCTCAGACCAGAACGAGATCGAGATTTCTCATGAGCAGCCAGATCATTCCTGTGGAACCCTTTGACTATGTGGTTTTCGGAGGCACCGGCGACCTCGCCGAGCGCAAGTTGCTTCCTGCCCTCTACCATCGTCAGCTGGACGGTCAACTGAGCGATCCGACCCGCATCATCGGCGCATCGCGCAGCGTGCTCAGTCACGAAGAATACCGGAAATTCGCCCAGGACGCCCTCAAGGAGCACCTGAAGAAGGGCGAATATGACGAGGCGCAGGTCAAGATCTTCACTGATCGCCTCTTCTACGTTCCCGTCGATGCCAAGTCCGACAATGGCTGGGATCAGTTGAAGCACCTGCTGGACGAGGGCAAGGATCGCGTTCGCGCCTTCTATCTCGCCGTCGCCCCGGCGATCTTCGGCGACATTTCGGAAAAGATCCGCGATCACAAGCTAATCACCAAGATGACGCGCATCGTCGTCGAAAAGCCGATCGGCCGTGACCTTGCCTCGGCGCTCGAACTCAACGACACCATCGGCAAGGTGTTCAAGGAAGAGCAGATCTTCCGTATCGACCATTATCTCGGCAAGGAAACCGTGCAGAACCTGATGGCCCTGCGCTTTGCCAACACGCTCTATGAGCCGCTGTGGAACTCCTCCTATATCGACCATGTGCAGATCACCGTGGCCGAGTCCGTCGGACTTGAAAGCCGCGCCGGTTACTACGACAAGGCCGGCGCGCTGCGCGACATGGTGCAGAACCATATCCTGCAGCTTCTCTGCCTCGTTGCCATGGAAGTGCCGCCGTCGATGAACGCGGAAGCGGTGCGCGACGAAAAGCTGAAGGTGCTGCGGGCGCTGATGCCTATCAACCCCGGCAATGTCGAGAAGCTGACGGTGCGCGGCCAATACAAGGCCGGCGCGTCTGCCGGCGGCGCGGTCAAGGGCTATCTCGAAGAACTCGAAGGCGGCGTCTCCAACACCGAAACCTTCGTCGCCATCAAGGCCGAGATCGGCAACTGGCGCTGGGCCGGCGTTCCCTTCTATATCCGCACCGGCAAGCGCATGGCCGGCCGCATGTCGGAAATCGTGGTCTCGTTCAAGCCGATCCCGCACTCGATCTTCGACGATGCCGCCGGCCGCATCGCCGCCAACCAGTTGATCATCCGGCTGCAGCCGGACGAAGGCGTCAAGCAGTCGCTGATGATCAAGGACCCAGGTCCGGGCGGCATGCGCCTGCGCAACGTTTCGCTCGACATGACCTTCGCGGAAGCCTTCAATGCCCGTAGCGCCGATGCCTATGAGCGGCTGCTGCTCGATGTCGTGCGCAACAACCAGACTTTGTTCATGCGCCGCGACGAGGTCGAGGCCGCATGGCGGTGGGTCGACCCGATTCTCAAGTCCTGGGAAGCGGTCGGCCAGCAGGTTCAGGCCTATACGGCCGGCACCTGGGGCCCGAGCCAGGCGATCGCGCTGATCGAGCGCGACGGCCGCACATGGCATGAAGTGATCTGAGGTAAATCGAATGACCGCTGCGATGCATGTTTTTGACAATGGTGCAGCACTTGCGGAGGGGCTCGCCGAAGCTGTGGCTTCCGTCCTCTCGGCAGCCATCGCTGCACGCGACGAAGCCTGCATCGCGTTTTCGGGCGGCTCCACGCCGAAGGCCTTCTTCAAGGCCCTCTCCGGCAAGGCGATCGACTGGCCGAAGGTGACAGTGACGCTGGTCGACGAGCGTTTCGTTGCCCCCGATAGCGACCGCTCGAACGAGAAGCTCGTTCGCGACAACCTGCTGATCGACGCGGCCGCAGCCGCAAAGTTCGAGCCGCTCTACTATCCGACCTCCACAGCAGAAGAGGCGGCTGCAGCGGCGGTAAACCAGACGGCCGGCATCGGCTGTCCCTTCGATGTCGTCATCCTCGGCATGGGCGGCGATGGCCACACTGCCTCCTTCTTTCCCGGCGGGTCGCGCCTTCGCGAAGCGCTCGACCCTGAAACGCCGCGCGGCGTGATGACGATGGAAGCCGAAGGTGCGGGTGAGCCGCGCCTGACATTCACATTCTCCAGCCTTCAGGACGCCCGGTTTCTGGTGCTCCATATCGAAGGAGCGGCCAAGAAAGACGTTCTTGCCAAGGCTGAAGCGCCCGGTGACGAGGCGGAGATGCCGATCCGGGCGATGCTGCGCGGTGCTGCCTCCCCGCTTCAGATTTACTGGGCACCCTAACGCAAGATTCCGGGGGTCCCAAGACCCGGATGATCGCAACCACGCTGACTAGAGGGGTCACAAGACTCCGGAACAGGATATGCCATGTCCGCCGATTCCCGTATTGCCGCCATCACTGCCCGCATCGTCGAACGCTCGAAGCCCTACCGTGAACCCTACCTGGCGCGCGTGCGCAATGCAGCAGCGAAGGGCGTTCATCGCTCGGTTCTCGGCTGCGGCAACCTTGCCCACGGCTTTGCCGTCTGTTCCCCCTCAGAGAAGGTCGCCCTTTCGGGCGACACGGTGCCCAATCTGGGCATCATCACCTCCTACAACGACATGCTCTCGGCGCATCAGCCATTCGAGACCTACCCTGCGCTCATCCGCCAGGCGGCGCATGAAGCGGGTGGGATTGCGCAGGTGGCCGGCGGCGTTCCGGCCATGTGCGACGGCGTCACCCAGGGGCAACCCGGCATGGAGCTGTCGCTCTTTTCCCGCGACCTGATCGCGATGGCGGCGGGCGTCGGCCTGTCGCACAACATGTTCGATTCGACCGTCTATCTCGGTGTCTGCGACAAGATCGTGCCCGGCCTGATGATCGCCGCCATGACCTTCGGCCACCTTCCGGCTGTCTTCATTCCGGCTGGCCCGATGACCTCGGGTCTACCCAACGACGAGAAGTCCCGCGTGCGCCAGCTCTTTGCCGAAGGCAAGGTCGGCCGCGACGAACTGCTCGAGGCGGAATCGAAATCCTACCATGGCCCCGGCACCTGCACCTTCTACGGCACGGCAAACTCCAACCAGATGCTGATGGAGATCATGGGCTTTCACCTGCCCGGCGCCTCCTTCATCAATCCGGGCACACCGCTGCGCGATGCGCTGACGAAGGAAGCGACCAAGCGCGCGCTGGCCATCACCGCACTCGGCAACGAATTCACGCCGGCCGGCGAAATGATCGACGAGCGCTCCATCGTCAACGGCGTCGTCGGCCTGCACGCGACCGGCGGCTCGACCAACCACACCATGCATCTCGTTGCCATGGCCCGCGCGGCCGGGATCGCGCTGACGTGGCAGGATATTTCGGAACTCTCCGACATTATCCCGCTGCTTGCCCGCGTCTATCCGAATGGACTTGCCGACGTGAACCATTTCCATGCCGCCGGCGGCATGGGCTACCTGATCAGCCAGCTTCTGAAAAAGGGGCTGCTGCATGACGATGTGCGCACCGTCTTCGGCCAGGGTCTCGATGCCTATGCGATCGACGTCAAACTCGGCGAGAACGGCACCGTTCACCGCGAACCGGCACCGGAACACAGCCACGATCCGAAGGTGCTAGCGACTATCGAGCATCCCTTCCAGCCGACGGGCGGCTTGAAAATGCTGACGGGCAACCTCGGCAAGGCGGTCATCAAGATTTCCGCCGTCAAGCCGGAACGCCATGTCATCGAGGCACCGGCGAAGATCTTCCACGACCAGTCGGAACTGCAGGCAGCCTTCAAGGAAGGCAAGCTCGAAGGCGATTTCATCGCTGTCGTCCGCTTCCAGGGACCGAAGGCCAACGGCATGCCGGAACTGCACAAGCTGACCACCGTGCTCGGCATCCTGCAGGACCGCGGCCAGACCGTCGCTCTGGTGACGGACGGTCGCATGTCCGGTGCCTCCGGCAAGGTTCCTTCGGCAATCCACATGACGCCGGAAGCCAAGGACGGAGGGCCGATCTCCAAGATCCGCGAAGGCGACATCATCCGGCTCGATGCCATCCACGGCACGATCCAGGTCCTGGTCGATGCCTCGGAACTTGCCAGCCGCGCGCCGGCCGAAGCCGATCTTTCAAGCAATGATTTTGGCATGGGCCGGGAAATGTTCGCGCCCTTCCGCGCCGCGGTCGGCGCGGCGGAGCATGGCGCCAGCGTGTTCTTCCACTGAAAATACGGCCCTCGGCGTCAAACCGAGGGCGCTTCCTGCCGGAGCATGAGTTACGGCAGCGGCCCCGGGTGCATGTCCGTGCGGCCGTCGTAACGCTCGATGTTCAGATCGAAAATATCGATGCCCTCGACGCAGCGGGCATTGATAGAGACACGTTCACCCGGATAGCCGCTGCGCATCAGCGCGACGCCGCAGGTCGGACAGAAATGGTGGCCTTCGGTGACGCAGCGCCACACGTAGGTGGACATGCGGCGCCGTTCGCTGACCAGCGTTACCTTGCTTGCCGGGACTTTCCAGTGCAGGAAACCGGAGCGTCGGCAGGTCGAACAATTGCATTCGATCAGCTCGGAAATCTCTTCATCGACCTCAAGGCAGATATCGCCGCAATGACAGGATAAGCGATAGGGTCTTTCCATCAGCAATCCTCCCATTTTTTCCGCATCCAATGCCTATCAATCCGTCTCTTGCGAGCGGTGTCAAGCGCAGGCAACAACCGGTCGCGCCAATCGCGCAGAAGTGAAACGATCAGCTGTAGATGTCGAGCACGCGGTTCCGGTGGTTGGGATGCGTCGAGTAGACGAAGATACGGTTGAGGTCACGCTCCGACATCAGGCGCAGGAAGCGCGCTTCGAGGATGTTGTTGGCATGCACGCGCTTGACGATGCAGCCGATCATGCCGATGCGGGCGCTCGGGATATCGAGATAGAAATTCTGAGGCAGCTTGAACTGGGTAACGATGCCGATAACCGCGCTGCTCTTGGAAATCTGCAGCAATTCGCAGCGGCGCGAGGTGAGGTTGAGCATACCGTTTTCGGTATATTCAATGCGGGCCTCGTTGCGCGTCTGCTCCATCGGAAAGCTGGCTTCCCGGTCGTACATGAAGGATTCTTCGCGGCTGAGATATGTCGGTTTATCGGATGCCTGTCCCCGCATCGATGTGCTCCCCTGCTGTGTTGCCAACACATTAGCAGCGGAGATTTAACAGAGCGTGAGCAGGAGAAAGTAATAGCGCCGGTTGCAACAGTCCGTCCGGAAAATGATCCGGACGGGTTCATGCGATCCTTGAGGCTAGACGCGATAGCTTTTGCCGTTGGCGTCGAACAGATGCAGCTTGGCCTTGTCTGCCGTAAAGCGGACCTTTTCGCCGCGCTTGATGTCGAGAATGCCCGGTATCTTGGCGATAATCGGCTCGTTGGCAACGAGGCCCTCGATGTAGAGAAGCGTTACCTCCCCCAGAGCCTCGATGATCGCGACCGTACCCTCGAACAGGAAGCTGTCGCCGGTCGAAACCCTAAGATCTTCCGGACGGACGCCGAAACTTGCCGCCTTGCCGTTTTCGGAGGCGGCGGTTGCGATATCGAGGACATCCCGCTTGCCGCCTGTCAGTTCGACCGTGGTCTCAGCGCCGGTGCCGACAATCTTGGCGGGGATGATGTTCATGGCCGGCGAACCGATGAAGCGGGCGACGAAGAGATTGGCCGGGCGCTCGTAAAGCTCCAGCGGCGGGCCGACCTGCTCGATATGACCGGCAGACAGAACGACGATGCGGTCCGCCAGCGTCATTGCCTCCACCTGGTCGTGGGTGACGTAGATCATCGTTGTGTCGGCCATCGCTTCGTTGAGCTTGGCGATCTCGATACGGGTAGCGACACGCAGCGCAGCGTCCAGGTTCGACAGGGGCTCGTCGAACAGGAACACTTTCGGATTGCGGCAGATGGCGCGGCCGATGGCGACGCGCTGGCGCTGGCCGCCGGACAGTGCCTTGGGCAACCGGTCGAGATACTTGGTGAGTTGCAGGATATCGGCGGCCGAGCGAACGCGCCGATCGATCTCTTCTTTCGGTTCCTTGGCGATGCGCATGCCGAAGGCCATGTTGTCGTAGACAGTCATATGCGGATAAAGCGCATAGGACTGGAAGACCATGGCGATGCCGCGCTGCGAAGGCGGCACGTCGTTGACGAGGCGATCGGCGATGTACATTTCGCCGCCGGAGATTTCTTCAAGTCCTGCGATCATGCGCAACAGCGTGGACTTGCCGCAGCCCGAGGGGCCAACGAAAACCACGAACTCGCCCTGCTTGATCTCGAGGTCGATGCCGTGAATGACATCCACCGCGCCATAGGACTTGCGGATCTTCTTCAGTTGCAAACCTGCCATGTCACCCTCCCCTTCATTCTCTCGTTTTTATCGGCACCCGTGGATGCCGGCTTGATCCGATTATTCGACCCGGGCAAAAAAGCCGCTCCAGGCCGGTAGCGTGATCTTCTCTTCACCCAACTGCGATTCAAATCCGTGCCCCTCGAGCACTTCCAGCTTTTCGACCGGCCGGTCGATGCTGGTTGCCTCGCCACTCATGTTGAACAGGCACAGGATCGTCTCATTGCCGAATTTGCGCTCGAAGCCAAGCACCGGCGCCTCATGCGCGCGGAACTCGATCTCGCCCTTGGCAAAGGCCGGATACTGCTTGCGGAAGGCCAGAAAGCGCCGGTAGTGGTTGAGCACCGAGCGGTCATCCGCCTGCTGCACGGAGACAGCGCGGGCCAGATGCTCCCGCGGCACCGGCAGCCACGGCTTGCCGTCGCTGAAGCCGCCATTGGCGGCACCGCCATCCCAGACCATCGGCGTGCGGCAACCGTCGCGCCCCTTGAAGTCGGGCCAGAACTGGATGCCATAGGGATCCTGCAGGTCCTCGAAAGCGAGATCGGCTTCGGTCAGCCCGAGTTCTTCGCCCTGATAGATGCAGACCGAACCGCGCAACGTCATCAACAGGCTGGCGAGGAACTTCGCATGCGCCGCGTGATCAGCGATGCCGAGGCCCCACCGGCTGACATGGCGCACGACGTCGTGATTGGAGAAGGCCCAGCAGGCCCAGCCTTCCGGGGCTGCCTTGGCAAAATCATGCAGAACCTGGGCGACGCTTGCCGGCGTCAGCGGATCGGGCGCCAGGAATTCGAAGGCGTAGCACATGTGCATCTTGTCGCCGCCCGAGGTGTATTGCCCGGCGATTTCCAGCCCAATCTGGCTGTCGCCAACTTCGCCGACTGCGGCGATTGCCGGGTACTCGTCCATGACGGCGCGGAAACGCTTCAGGAACTCCAGGTTTTCCGGCCGGTTCTTGTCGTAGAGGTGTTCCTGATAGTTGTACGGGTTGACTGCAGGCGCCGTGTTGGCATTGCGGCGTTCGGGCGCCAGCGCCGGATTGTCGCGCAATTCCAGATCATGGAAGTAGAAGTTGATCGTATCCAGCCGGAAGCCGTCGACGCCACGCTCCAGCCAGAAACGCTCGACGGCCAGCAGTGCGTCCTGAACTTCCGGATTGTGCAGGTTGAGGTCCGGCTGGGAGGTCAGGAAGTTGTGCATGTAGTATTGCAGCCGCGTCGGATCCCATTGCCAGGCCGAGCCGCCGAAGATCGACATCCAGTTGTTCGGCGGCGTCCCATCCGGCTTGGAATCCGACCAGACGTACCAGTCGGCCTTCGGATTGAAGCGGCTGGAGCGGCTTTCGACGAACCAGGGATGCTGGTCCGAGGTATGGGACAAGACGAGGTCGATCATCACCCGGATGCCGAGGCGATGGGCTTCGGCAATCAGGTCGTCGAAATCGGCAAGCAGACCGAAGATCGGGTCGACGCCGTTGTAGTTCGACACGTCATAACCGAAGTCTTTCATCGGCGACGTGAAAAACGGCGAAATCCAGATCGCATCCACGCCGAGCGAGGCAACATGCGGCAGCCGGGCGGTGATCCCCTTCAGGTCGCCGATACCGTCGCCGTTGGCGTCCTGATAGGAGCGCGGATAGATCTGGTAGATCACCGCGCCACGCCACCAGTCCCGGTCGGCCTGCAATGTGGAACTTGCCTGGGTCATGCTCGTATTCATCGTTCCGTCTCTTTATTTGCGCTTCCGAACGACAAAACAGAGCCGTCCACATCACGCTGTACGCTGTCTGGATTCGCGACATCATCCAAATCTGGATAAAGCGCGAAAATATGATGGAGGTAGTCTACTTCCAATCGCCCGATTGCTACTCCAACGCCCCGTCGCATTAGTTGATAGGTTTCATCTGGAAAATGGCCATCAGTAAGCACCAAGCTGCGATTGAGGTGATACATCCCTTGAAGAATCTCATCCCTGGCTCGCTCCGCGGTTTGACGATCGATCAACCCAAACTCCTCGCTTCCTTACTCAAGTGGGTCAGCCGCCCTTGACCGATCCTGCCAGCAGGCCGCGCACGAGGTAGCGCTGCAGGGTGAAGAAGACGATCAGCGGGACGACGATAGTGATGAAGGCCGAAGCCGTCAGGATTTCCCAGTTGCCGCCGCGCGAGCCCAGCAGGTTGACGAGGCGTCCGGTCAGGACCAACTCGTTGTTGCCGGTTCCGAGGAATACCATGGCGACCAGAAGGTCGTTCCAGGTCCACAGGAACTGGAAGATCGAGAAGGAGGCGAGCGCCGGGAAAGATAGCGGCAGGATAATCTTGATGAAGATATCGAAGTCGCTGGCGCCATCGACGCGTGCCGATTCCATGATCTCGCGCGGCAGGCCGGCCATGTAGTTGCGCAGCAGGTAGATCGCCAGCGGCAAGCCGAAGCCCATATGTGCCAGCCAGATGCCGACGTAGGTCTTGGCGGGGACGCCTAGAAAGGCGCCGACACCGTTGTAGAGTTTCAACAGCGGAATGAGCGACATTTGCAGCGGTACGACGAGAAGGCCGACCACTACAGCGATGAGGATCGCTCGGCCCGGAAACTTCATCCAGGCCAATGCATAGGCCGCGAAGGCTGCAACGAGGATCGGGATCACCGTTGCGGGAATGGCGACGGTCAGCGAGTTGATGAAGGAAGCGCCGATGCCTTCGGCGCGCATGACCTCAAGATAATTGTCGATGGTAAAGCGCGGCGGGATGGCCGCCGTGTAGAAGATGCGCTGACCGCGCGCGCCTTCCATTGCCTTGTCGGCGACGATCTCGAAAGTGCCATCGGCCTGGACCGTCAGCTTTTCGCCGTCATTCAGTTCGGCCGTGTCGCCGGGCTTGAATGCAGATGGTTCCCGGCTATTGAAGCCGAAGGACGAGACCTGGCCTGCCTGGCCTTCCAGCATATTGCCGGAAATGACGAACTTGCCCTCCTTCTCGACTTGCTTGTCGGCGCCCGGCGCCCGGAAAACGAGATTCTGGGTGGACGTGGAGAGCGCGGTCCACCAGCCGGAGACAGCCAACTGGTCCTTGTCGCGCAGCGACGAGATGAGAAGGCCGGCGGTCGGCAGGGTCCAGAGGACGACCAGCAGGATAACGGAGAGATGGACGAGCCAGACGAGTGGCGAGCGGGCGGAAGCAATCATCTCAGTGGCCCTCCATTTCCTTGGTAGCGTTGCGGATGTTCCAGATCATGATCGGGATCACCAGCACCATGATGATGACGGCGATTGCAGCGCCACGGCCGAAGTCACCGCCACCGCGGAACATCCAGTCGAACATCAGGTTGGCGAGAACCTGGCTTTGCCACTGCCCGTTTGTCATGGCGAGAACGATGTCAAAGACCTTGAGCACCAGGATCGTGATGGTGGTCCAGACGACGGCGATCGTGCCCCACATCTGCGGGATCATGATCTTGAAGAAGATCTGCAGGCCGTTGGCGCCGTCGATGACGGCAGCCTCGATGGTCTCTTCCGGAATACCGCGCAAGGCGGCCGAGAGGATGACCATGGCAAAGCCGGTCTGGATCCAGATCAGGATCACCATCAGGAAGAAATTGTTCCAGAAGGGTAGCGTCACCCAGGCTTCCGGCGTGCCGCCGAAATAGACCACGAGCGCGTTCAGAAGGCCGATCTGCTCGGTGCCTTCGGCGCGGTAGTCATAGATGAACTTCCAGATGACCGAGGCGCCGACGAAGGAGATCGCCATCGGCATGAAGATCAGCGTCTTGGCGATATTGCCCCACCAGATGCGGTCGGTCAGCGCGGCGATGATGAGGCCGAAGAACGTCGCGGCGGCGGGAACGACCAGAAGCCAGAGGAAATTGTTGTAGATCGACTGGCGAAACTCGCCGTCGTTGAACATCCAGGCGAAGTTGCTCAGCCCGACGAAATTTTCGCCGGCCCTGTCATGCAGGCTCAGCCATACGGAGGCTATCACCGGATAGATAAGGTAGATGGTCAGCGAAAACAGCGCCGGCCCGAGGAAGAGCCACGGCCTGATCGCATTGGTGATGCGCAGGTTGCGCGAAGCCACCGGCCCGGTCAAACCTTTCGACGGAAATATCCGGTCAAGGATCCAGTTCGTCCCGAAAAAATAGGCGGCGCAGGCGAGAACACCCGCGGCCATCGTGGTGATGGCAAATAACAACTGCTGCATGGCAACTTCCTCCCCAGGAATGTAAGGCCGGATGCGCGGCCCGCCGCCCCTTGCCGTATGGTGTCCGGCACGATGGGCGGACCATACGCGACCGGAATGCTCGCACCGTTTCCAGACGAAACTTCAAACGGTACGCCCGTTCAAAGGCGCTTCTTCTATCGGCTTTGAAGCCATTCATCGCTCGGTTTTGAGAGGACAAAGCAGATGCGTTGGCTTGCAGACCTTGCAGTCTTTTAATTTCGGCTCCGGAGTTTTCGATCCGAAGCCGTTGTTTGCTTGGCGGTTTTGCCAAGGCGGAATTTACCGCCCTGGCAGCTGAAGGATCAGTCTTACTTGATTGAGTCCCAAGCCTTCTGGATGCCGGCCGTCACGTCGGCCGAAGACTTGCCACCGACATAATCGACCATACCGGTCCAGAATGCGCCTGCGCCGATCTTGCCCGGCATCAGGTCGGAACCGTCGAAGCGGAAGGTCGTCGCGTTCAGCAGGATTTCGCCCTGCTTCTTCATCGGGCCGTTGGCATAGGTGTCCTTGTTGGCGCTCTTCAGCGGCGTCAGGAAGCTGGTCTGTGCCATCCAGACCTCATGCGCGATTGGCGTCTGGAGGAACTCGATGAAGGCGCGCGCGGCCGGCGTGTCCTTGGTGATCATGGCGAGCGTGCCGGCACCGAGAACGGGATTGCCGAGATCCGGCTTGCTTGCATAAGGCGGCATGTAGAAGAAGTCGGCATCTTCGCCGACAACCGTGCCTTCCGGGAAGAAGGACGGAATGAACGACGCCTGATGGTGCAGATAGCACTTCGGCGGCGAGGCAAAGAGACCCTTCGGGCTGTCGCGGAAGTCGGCGGACGCCACTGCGGCAGCGCCGCCATCGACGTTCTTGTCGTTCTTGGCAAACCAGCCGAATTCATCGATCGCGCCGGCAACGGCCGGATCGCTGAAGGGGATCGCATTGGTGACCCACTTGTCGTAGACGTCAGCCGGCTGCGTGCGCAGCATCATGTCTTCGACCCAGTCGGTCGCCGGCCAGCCGGTCGCGCCGCCGGAACCAAGGCCGATGCACCAGGGCGTGCCGCCATCGGCAACGATCTTCTCGGTAAGCGCCTTCAGTTCTTCCATGGTCTTCGGGACTTCATAGCCCGAATCCTCGAAGTTTTCCGGCACGTACCAGACGAGCGACTTCACGTCGATCTTGTAGGGGAAAGCGTAGAGCGCCTTGGTACCGTCCTTGCCGGCATAGGTCGACAGATCGACCCAGGACTGGCCGGCGGCGTAATTTTCTAGAAGCCATTTCTGGGTTTCTTCGCCGAGCGGCGTCAGATAGCCCTTCGAAGCGAGGTCGGCGATCAGACCCGGCTGCGGCAGGACGGCGACATCCGGCGGGCTACCGGCCTGCGTGTCGATGACGATCTGCTGCTCGTAGTTTTCCGAGGACGAATATTTCACGTCGACGCCGGTCGCATCGCGGAAATAGTCCAGCACCGACTCGACCAGTGCCTGGTCTTCGCCGCGCCACGGTCCGAAGATCGTCAGCGTCTGGCCCTTCAGGTCATGACCCTTCTTGAACTCTTCGAAGCTCGCCCAGTTGAACTTGGCATCCTCGCCCGGCTTGAATTTCAGCTCGGCTGCGTTCGTGGCGCCGGCCACAAGCGCAAGTGCTGCCACTCCCATCAAGAATGTTCTCTTCACGTCATTTCCTCCCAAGAAAGACCCAGCCCATTGACGCCGGGCGAACATCACCGCGCCTCCAAAATTCAAAGCGCTTTGAGTTTGCTAACAAATCATTTCGGCGGGCAGGAAGTCAAGGACTTTCCCGCAAATGGCGAAGAAACGCCTAATTCATGCAGTGCAGCGAATGTTTGCAGCGCAATGTAGTGGATTTTTCTGGTTGAGCATCAATGCCGATGATACAAAATTTGTCGCGCGCTAAGGATGGGAAGCGAAAACCAAACAAAAATCAAAGCGCTTTGGGAGGGCGCGCTGACATGAACGTGAATTTGAAACAGCTGGCGGAGATGCTGGGCCTGTCGCAAACGACGGTCAGCCGGGCACTCAACGGCTATCCGGAAGTGAACGCCGAAACACGCCAGCGTGTGTTGAGCGCCGTGCGCGATACCGGCTACCGGCCGAACCGCGCCGCGCAAAGACTTGCCACGGGCCGGGCCGGATCGATCGGGCTTGTCATGCCGATCGCGCAGGGGATCGATTCCGACGTGCATTTCGGCGAATTCCTGGCGGGGCTCGGCGAGGAATCCGTCCGCCACGATTTTCATTTCGTCATCAACCCGAGTGCGCCCGACGACGAGGAAACGACGTTCAAGCGGCTGGCCGCCAGCGGCAATGTCGATGCACTGTTCCTCGCCTATGTGCGCGCCAACGACCCGCGCATCGCCATGTTGAAGTCCCTGTCGATCCCGTTCGTCGTGCACGGCCGAGCAATCGGGCAACCGGCTGATTACCCTTTTCTCGACATCGACAACACAGGCGCCTTCTATGACGCGACGCGGTTGCTGATCCAGTTGGGGCACCGTCGGATCGCGCTGATCAACGGGCCGGGCAATCTCACCTTTTCGATTCGCCGGATGAAGGGGATGCGGCGCGCCATGGAGGAGAACGGCCTCACCTTCGATGAAGGCCTGATCCAGAACTCGCTGATGACAGACGAATACGGCCACCGCGCCATGCAGCAGTTTCTCGAGCGGGAGCGGCCGCCGACCGCCGTCCTGTGTTCCAGTACCGTGATTGCGCTCGGTGCTGTCAGGGCCATCAACAGGGCGGGGCTGCAGATCGGCGCCGATATCTCGCTGATCGCCCATGACGACGTGTTGCCGATGCTGAAGCCGGAAAATTTCAGCGTTCCGCTGACGACGACGCGCTCATCCCTTCGGGCGGCAGGCTCGCGGATCGCCACCCGGCTGATTTCCCGCATCCTGAAGACCGGCGAATATCCAGATCAGGAACTCTGGCGAACGGAACTGATCGTCAGGGCCTCGACAGGCCCTGCCCCGAAATCATAGAGCGATCACCTGCGACGTCAGAACTTCGGCGCGGTCCTGCCAGCCTTGCGATAGGCGGCAATCACCGTGTTGGCCATCAGCATTGCGATGGTCATCGGGCCGACGCCACCGGGAACCGGGGTAATGACGCTTGCCACTTCCGCGCATTCGGCAAAGGCAACGTCCCCGACCAGCCGCGACTTGCCCTCGCCTCTTTCAGGTGCTGCAATGCGGTTGATGCCGACATCGATGACGGTCGCGCCTGGCTTGACCCAGCCGGCCTTGACCATTTCCGGACGGCCGACGGCAGCCACCAGAATATCGGCATTGCGGCTGACCGAGGGCAGATCCTTGGTCCGGGAATGGGCAATCGTCACCGTCGCGTTGGCGGCGAGAAGCAGTTGCGCCATCGGCTTGCCGAACAGGTTGGAGCGACCAATGACAACAGCGTTCAAGCCAGAGAGATCCTCGCCATGGGTGCGCTTGACGAAGACCATGGCGCCGGCGGGCGTGCAGGAGACAAGGCCGCCATCGAGATCGCCGGTCGCAAGCTTGCCGGCATTGACGACGTGCAGGCCGTCAACATCCTTTTCCGGCAGGATCGACTGGATGATAGGCTCCGAATTGAGATGCTTGGGCAGCGGAAGCTGGACGAGAATACCGTGCAGGGTGTCGTCGTTGTTGAGCGTTTGAACCAGCGCCGCAAGCTCTTCCTGCGTCGTTTCCTCCGGCAGCGTATGCTGAACCGAGGTGAAACCGCATTCCTTGGCCATCCTGCTCTTGGCTGAGACATAGGCATGGCTTGCCGGGTCATCGCCGACGATGACGACGGCAAGGCCGGTCTTCACTCCGGCCTGTTCCTGCAGCGCCTGCGACGCGGTTTTCACGGCATCGATCACCGAAGCTGCAACTTGCTTGCCATCAATCACGGTCGTCACGGCGTTCTCCCAGATTCTCGTTTGTTCTGTGCACTCTAGTTTTGGCGAAAATTATCGGTGGCCTCAATGCGTCCTATGCTGTCCCGATCGAATAAATTTGAGGACCGGTCAAGCGATCACGATGCGGAAACGGGATAGGTTTGCAATTTTCTATCATTCTATCATTGTTGAGGAAATTGAAGGCCATGCGGCAATTTGAGCTCGTCGCCGTCTGAGGACAATCAGAAGCGCCGGCCGCCGGCACGCAGTTTTGCATAGTGTTCGACACGGGAGCGCAGCGCACGCAGATCCTCCTGAACCTGTGCGATGTTGCCATCGTCCTCATCATGGGCCTGCATTTCGCGGAGATAATCCCTGAGGCTGGGTGGCGTTGCCTCCTCCTGCACCGGGAAGGCAGACAGCGCCGCGGCGGACGCGGCCACATGATGCGCGGACGGCATCCTTACCGCACGCTCTACCGGCCGAGGCGCCGGATCGTCGACATGGACCGGCGTGCCCGGCCCGTCGGGATGATGATCGTCCTGTCCAGGCGGGTCGCGTCGCGGCACCGCTCCGGACTGGCGGTTCGAGCGCTGGAGCAGATCCTTGAGACTGCGGTAGGCGCCGAGAGCTATGCCGAGCCCGATACCTGCCATGAAACCTGCGATCGTTCCCCCGATCGCGATCAGCTTGCGCGAGGGGCCATTCGCCTGAAGCGGCGGCTCGGCTTTCGAAATCACCCGGATATTCTTCGAAGGCAGCTTTTCTTCCTGACCGGTCTCGCTCGCCCGCTTCAGGAAGGATTCGTAGATGGTTCTGGTCGCGGTCGCCTTGCGCTGCAGTTCGCGCAGTTCGATGAAGCCGGCGGAGGAATTGACCTGCTGGGCTTTCTGGACCGCAAGCTGCTGAACCAGATCCTTCTCGGTGCGAATTGCCCGGTCCAGCTCGGTCTGCGCCGTTGCCTCGATGCGGCGAAGCTCGTTGCCGATTTCCGAGCGTGCCACTTCCAGCGACTGAACGGCGGCGAGCCTTTGCGGATGGCGGGGTCCGAGGCTTGCATCCAGCGAACTCAGTTGCGCCCGCGCCGTCGAATATTGCTTGCGCAATTCCTGCAGGGTGACGGAGCTGACTTCTTCCGGAAACGCGCCGGTAAGCACGTCGTTCAACCGGGTTTTCGTCGCGACATCCGCCTTGGCTCTTGCATCGGCAATGCGGCTGCGCACCGCACCGACCTGATCGTTGAGAGCAAGGAGCTGCTTGTCGGAAATCAGTTCTCCGGAGGCGCCGACGATATCGTGGTCGGCCTTGTATTTTTCGACGGCGTTTTCGGCCGCATCCAGTTCGGTGCGCAGGTCGGCCAGCCGGCTATCGAGCGCCGCCGTGGTCCTCTGGAAGAAGCCGGATTGCGCAGCCTGTTCTTCGGCAAGAAAGGTCGAGACAAGACGGTTTGCGATCAGGGCTGATTTTGCCGGATCGCGACTCTTGACCTCGATCGTGACGATGAAGGTCTTCGGATCGCGCGAGACGGAGACCGCGTCGCTCAATTTTTCCAAGGTGCGCGGATTGACGCCGGATGCGGGTGCAGGCTGCGCCTTGCCGGGGGAAAGGATCTCGCGGATGACCTCGATGCCGGCCGTCAGGCCGCCCTTGCTCGCGGGAACCCCGCCGAATTCCGGATCGCGGTCGAGCCCCATGTCGATTGCGACCTTTTCCAAGACCGTGCGCGACCGCAACACCTCAAGCTGACTGTCGACCAGCGCAAGGATGGCCTCGGTCGCCAGGCTTTCCTTGGAAAGATCCGAATCCGTCAGCCGCACTTCGCGCGGATCGACATAGAGCTTGCTTTCGGAAACGTAGACACTCGGGGTCGACATGGCGAAAAGCACCCCGCCGACCGCGCCGAGAACGGTCAGCACCAAGATGGTCCTGCGGATCTGCCAGACGGAGGTCAGGATCGTGGTGATATCAATCAGCGGACGGTCCTGCTGATTGCCATAGGCGTCATTAGCGGGCTCGCAAGGGGACGAGGCCAGGTCTGCGTTGTTTCCAATGTCTGTGATCACCGGCGTCTCGGACTTACCGCCGCCAAACCATCTTGCGAAACGGCCGGGGGCTTTTTCCGGTGCGCTCCTTATGTGTTCCGGAGCGCGGCGTTTGACGTGACCGGAGCGAGGGTCTTGCTGTTTGCCGGTCGGTTTGGCCAGGCGGTCGAGCAACTCGCCGGCGCCGCGCGCAACGGAGGGGCTTTTTCCGGCGGGTGACGACGTCCGGGAACGCCACGCCGTCTCCGCCTCGCGCAATGCGAGGGGGACATGGCGAGCCGCAGTCCGTTTGTTGTCTTCCGGATCGAACATCAATGCCTGCAAACGCCCGCAATTGGGCAAAGTAACGAAGTGTGAACGGAGCTTAAGTTTTTATGGAAAATAAAGCGTTAACAGGCGACTGTCGCGAGAGCCGCCAGCGCGTCAAACCGGCACTTTCAAACCGCTCATTAAGTTTTAACGGCTAGAACGGGACAGGACATCTGGACCCGGCCCGTGATCGATTTTGCCAAGACCCTTTACACGCGCCACAGCGGCGCCATTCACGCCTATATCTCGATGACGAGTGGCTCTGCGGGACGGCTGGTGCTATCGCTGGTCTACTTCATCTGCATCGCCAACGGACTTTCGATCGCCGAGTTTGGACTGTTCGCCACGGCGTCGGCCGCCGGTATCATGATCTCGCGGGTGCTGGCCTTCGGCTTCATGTCACCGCTCTACCGCGTCGCCACCGTCAAGCCGCTGCTCGTCGGCACCTATAGTGCGGGATTTATTGCCGGCGCGGCGCTGTCGCTGCCGCTGATCATCGTCCTGTGCCTCGCCATCTACTACGCCGTTTTCGAACGCGACGTCGCACTAACGGTCTTTCTCGCTTTCATGGCCGCCGAAATCATCTGCTGGCGCGGCCTTGAGGTCGTGGTCATCATCCTCAACGGTCTCGGCCGCTTCGGTCGTGCCGCCCTGCTGGTCGTCATCGGCACGGGCATTCGCACTGCGGCAGCGGTCGCCTTTTCACTATCGCCCTGGACATCGCTCGAAAGCTGGTCGCTGTTTTATCTCAGTGCCAACGGCATCAGCCTGCTGATTGCCGTTTTCTGGTTCTTTCCAAAAGTCAGGCTACGCTGGCAACCGGCACTCTATATCCGTCGCTGGGCGGATTCCGTCACCGTGGCAGGCGCCGAAGTGCTGTTCTACATCCAGTCGGAATTCGACAAGATCGCGGTTCTGGCGATCGGTGGGCCGCAGGTCGCCGGGATCTATGCGATCATCATGAGGCTTGCCGATCTGACGGCGCTGCCCGTGCGATCGTTCAACACGCTGCTCGTCCAGAAGATCATGCGCACACCGGGCACGATCTCGTCCTGGCGAACACGGCTGACGATCGAGACCGCCGTTGCTGCCGTATCCTTCCTGGCGATCGCCGCCATGGCCGTCTATCTGTGGATCTTCCCGCGCGGGCTCGGAAACAACGTCGCCGAAGCGGCCCCCTATGTCATGGCCGTGCTTTTGGTGCCATCGTTCCGCAATCTGGTCGAATATCACTCGGAACTGCTCTATGCGACGGGCCGCACGGTGCGGCGGATGATCAATCTGGTGATAGCAGGCGTGGTGAAGGTCGCCCTGCTCGCCGCCCTCTTCACGGCCAGCACCGATGTCGCCTCCTGGGCTCCGCTGCTCAACGGCGTCTATCTGGCGCTCTATGGCGTCTCCTTCGCCCTGACCTATGCCGCCCTTCGCCGCGAAACGGCGCGGGTGATCTAGCGAAAATCAGGCAGCGTGTTCGAAAACGATGTCGCGGATATCGGAGAGATCGTGGCCGACGAAAGACTGTACGCCGATGCCGATCTGATGCGGTGCCATGTCGGCGAGGAAATGCCGGAGGCCGCCGATGTCGCGCGCATAGCTGTCCTCGAACCAGAGCACGTGGCAGAGCCCCTCGGGCGAGGCAATATGTCCTTCGCCCTTCAGCACTTCATCGACGAAGCGGCCATAGATCATGCATTCCGAAAACTGGCGTGATTTGATCATCGCCCGGATCCAGTTGCGGCCGTGCAGTGCCTCCACATGATCGAGCAGCGCCCGGCAGCTATCGGTGCGCCAGGCGATCAGCGTGTTGATGTAGTCATTGGCAGGCAGGCTGAACGGGCCGATGCCGAGCAGATGGTCGGAATGGGCAAGCCATTCGAGATGGTTGGAACGCATGCGCTCGCCGATCGCACCGTCCTTGCGGTAGAGCGTCAGGCGATCGCCCTGCCAAAGATCGGCCGGATCGAAATCGCGCAGGAAGACAACGTCGGAATCCACCGCGAACATGGTCTCCTCGGGAATATGCCGGCACAGCGCCAGCCGGCGCAGCTGCTGCACATGCCAACCGCGCAGGGGCAGGCTGTAGGGGCTGACCCAGAGCTTGCGGCGGCCGGCCGACATCGGGTCCGGCACGGCCCTCAGCCACCCGGGCAGAAGGTCGCGCTCGTTGACGACCTGACGGCGCGGGCCTTCCAATTGCCGGAACAGCGCCACGTCGAACGGGGCAACCAGCAGATAGTGGACCCAATCGCCCTTCAGCCGCAGATCCATGCTTTCGCACAGCAGGCGGCAACGCTCGAAGTCGTTGGCGTAAGAGGCCGTCACCACAGCTGTGCGCATCATGATATCCGTCAGAACGATCGAGATCCGGCACGCTGCCCGCTGACTTGTGGCGTCTTCACGTGCCCTGTGAGCTTGTGGCGGAGAATATAGTATAGGAACAAAGGATTGCCGATCAGATAACGGCGCCACAACCGGCGCGGCTCGTGAACGAGCCGGTGCAGCCATTCCAGCCGCAGACGCCGGACCGTTGCCGACGCGCGCGGCACTTCCTCGGCCATGAAATCGAAGAGCGCACCGACGCTGATCACCAGCCGGGCATGGCCCGGACCGACATGGCGATCGATCCATTTCTCCTGCTTCGGACTGCCCATCGCGACGAGCAGAATGTCCGGCTTGATTTCGCGAACCCTGGCCATGACTTCATCCGACCGCGCGACGTCGAAGAAGCCGTCGGCGACCGCAATGAACTCGTGCCAGGGCGCGTGCTTCTGGAAGTTCTCCGCAGCGCGCGCGAGGATCTCGGGGCGCGCGCCGATCATCGCCACACGCCTCGGTTTGATCATGTAGGTCATCAGCGCCGGCACGAAGTCGGTGCCGTTGAGGTTCGCCGGAAAGGTCTTTCCATGGAACAGCCAGGAGGCGATATCGACCCCATGGCCATCGGGCAGAACGATATGCCGGTTTAGGACGGACCGGTATTCCGCGTCGTGCATCATCAGATTGGCATTGTTGGCGTTCAGGAAGGAAATCACCGTCTGCCCGATCGGCAGCGAGGCGATTTCGTCGGCGAAGGCGAAGGCATCCGCCCAGCCGAAATCGCAGACCGGCATATCGAGGATCATCCGCTGCGATGCGATGATCGATGTGCCCGGAACAACATTCATCGGGATTTTCCTCCCCCGTGCACGGCAAAGCCGTAGGGCACGGTCGGTTTTTTCATCTTGGCGGGTTCAGGTCTGTCTTTGGGAACGGCAAGACCGGGTGCCGGTGCCGGATTTTTGAAGCTGGAAAGTCCCTGTTCGAGCACGGCCAGCAGCCTCGTCTTCTGCGCCTCTTGGAACGCAGCGCCCGAAAGCCGCTGGTGCTTTCCCGCCCGAACCGCGGCAACCTTCTCAATCAGCAGCCGCGCGAATTCGATCGGGTCATCAGCCACCGCGCAATTGCCGGGAAGCTCGCCGACACCCCTCAGCGATGAGCGCGTCGCGACGCTCGGCAGGCCAAGTTCGAAGGTCTCTACGGTCTTGAGCTGGACGCCCGTGCCGCCGCGGCTGATCAGGGGGACAACGGCGGCGGCCTCGACAAAGGCGCGCGCATCCGGCACCCGGCCGAGGAACCGCACGCCCGGATGGGAAACAGACGGCGCATCCGCCAGCTGTCCGGCAATGCAGATGGTCATGTCGGCCGGCAAGAGCGGGACGACACTCGACAAAAACCAGTCGAGGCCGATCCTGTTCGGCTTCCAGCTCCAGGTGCCGATCAGCGCCAGATCATAGGCCGGCAGGCGTTCGGCGCTGTTTTCCGGCAGATCCCAGCGTGTCACCAACGGCAGGACGGAGGCCCGATCGGAGACGGCATAACCGAAGCCGAAGCGATCGGCTTCGTTGAAAGTCCAGATCGCCGAGGCGGCATGGGTCAGTTGCCGTTCGATCCGTTCGAGATAGTGCGCTTCGCGCTGGAAAAGCAGTTTTTCCAGTATCCCCGAGGCTGTTGCGGCGTTTTCAAGCGCCGAGTCGGCTTCGACATTATGGGCGACGTAGATGGTCGGATGCTTCTGGAAGATGGAAGCGAAGGCACCAGGCAACTGCACGGAATTGAGAATGATACCGTCGAAGGGCTGCAATCCCTTCAAGAGCGCTTCCACATGCGGAGGGGTGACCTTCAGCATCTTGGCCGAAGACAGGGTCGTGCGGTTGAGAATTGCCGTCGCCAGCCAGCGCAGCTTTGCCGCCATGCCAACCTTGGCATTGGTGACTTCGAGTTCTCCCAGCAGATGCATGTCGCCGCCCGGCGCCACCGTCTGCCCCGGCTGCAGATAGCCGACGACGCTTACCCGGTGACCGAGCGCACGCAGACCGTCCAGCACGGCACGATTGGCGATGTCGAACCCTGACGAAGGGCTCTCCACCGGCACCAGCGAGGAGACGAAGACCAGATGCATGCTGCCACACGAGACTTGAGAACAACTGCCCGGACTGTAGCAACACGGCGTGAAATGACCTTTAAATCACTCATTCAAAAGCGAAATTGGAAATTTAGTATCTGTTTAGGAAGATTTGGTTTAGTGCTTGTCAAAGCTTCGCCTTCAACAGGTTTCCACCATGACCCCGCCGGCCCCGGATGTGACTGTGTTTTATCAGGCGGCGGTCGATGCGGCTGATAGCATCGAACTCGTCGTCACCCTGCCGACCTTTCGGCGGCCGGAGCATCTGCTGAAAACCCTGAAAACCGTGATTTCGCAGGCGCCTGGCGGTCCCTTTGCGATCGTGGTGATGGAGAACGACGCGGACGGGCTCGAAGGGGCGAAAGCTGCAAAAATGTTCTTTGCCGACCACCGGATCAACGCCCTGGTCGTAGTCGCGCACCAGCGTGGAAATTGCCACGCCTACAATGCCGGCTGGTCGATGGCGCTCACGACCTATCCCAATCTTCAGGCCATTGCCGTGATCGACGATGACGAGATAGCCTCACCCGATTGGCTCGACAGTCTCGTTTCGGTACACCGGCAAACCCGGGCGGACCTCGTGGGCGGGCCTCAATTGCCCGACTTCGAAGATAAGGCGCGCAACGACCGCAAGCGTCATCCCGTCTTCATGCCCCACTACGACACGACAGGATCGGTTCCCATCCTCTATTCATCAGGAAACGTGCTCATCACGCGGCCCGTGCTCGACGCGATGCCGAGACCGTTCCTTGATCCGCTGTTCAATTTCATTGGTGGCGGAGACAGCGATTTCTATCGGCGCTGCAAGGAGAAGGACTTCACATTCGCCTGGGCGGCCGATGCCTGGGTTGCGGAAACGATCCCTGCGCGGCGAACGGAAACATCCTGGATCAGGGCGCGAAGCCTGAGGAACGGGGCAATCTCGGCGCTGCTTGAACATCGCGCCGCACCTGGCTTTGCCGGCCGCATGAAGACCATCGCCAAGTCGCTGGCGTTGCTCGCCGTATCGCCAGTTCGCGGCATTTCACTGTGGAGATCGACCAAACTTCCGTCAGCGGGTCTCTACCATTTTTACGTGGCATGGGGCCGTCTGATGATGGAGTTCGGCTTCGTCAACGAGCAATACCGTAATCCGGAACAGAACTAACGCATGTCGCGCAGCGGTTTTGCGATAACGACTTGCGTAAAATCAAAGACCTAAAGCGCGGGAAGCTAGTCTGAAAGATCACGACGCGCTTTAGAGGCGGCCTTTTCAATGCGCGGCCACGGCCGCGCGCCTGTCACTTTCCGGGATCTCGTCGTTGGCCGTCTTGCCGTTCTTGTCGATAATTGCAACCGGTTTTTGCTGCTGGCTGGCGCCCTTGCCGAGCCGGGCGACATCGGCCTTGGACAGATATTCCAGTTGCTCGACGAGAACATCGAAGATCACCTCGTCGCGCATGTCCTTGTTCAGGCCTTCCTTCACCGCCGTCTTGAAATGGGCGAGGTCGAAACTGTTGCTGTCGGCGACGTTGATCAGCTTCTGGCCGACGAGAATATCAAAAAGCGCATTCGTCACCGTCTCCTTCAGCGGGACATCCAGCTGCTTGATCTTCTTCTTGTCGACAGCGAAGGACAATTTGGTCAGGAAATAGCCCTGCACCGCGCCATCGGTGATGACCGGTACCGTGATGAGCTCACCCGGTACGTATTCCTGCAATGCGCGGCGCTCTGCTTGCGCGTCCGTTTCCACCGGCGCCGAGGCGTGCTGGATCGAGAAATAGACGGATCCGAGCGTCACCGCACAGACCCAGATCCCGGTGAAAACGAGCTTCAGCATCAGAAATCGCCGTAACGGAACTGCTGCTCGGAATAGATGCCGTCGGCGTCCGCATCCTGCACGGCGGTCTTGAGGATTTCCACCACCGACCGGCAGGCCTCCATATGCGCATTGACCTTCTGCGAATTCGCCATCAGCTTGGACTTGATGTGTCGTGTCTGGGAGACGAAGGACGGTGAAATCTCGCTCGGCGAGGCGTCGCGATGCAGCATCGTCAGTTCGTACAGGCAGCGACTCTTGCGGGCGTTGGATGCCTTCAGGTCGAAGCTCGGATCGATGCCGATACGGTTGTTCTCGTTGTCGAGGATCATCTCGAGACGACCCAGGACGTTCTGGATACGCACGTCGCTCGATGCAGCTACTTCCATCATTTCACTCCCTCTGGCGCTGGCATCCTGCGGGACCCTGCCCCGGCGCGATGCGATGCGCGAAACTATGTGTCAGGTGAGCCCGGCAATCCGCCGGGATCGCCTCAGGCCTGTTCGTTCTTGCCGTCGAGTTCCATGAACTTGGCGACGGCCTTGCGCTCATATTCCTGGACCATGCTGAGAGCGACATTATTGTCATTGCCATCGAGCGACGCGTTCACCCGCTCCGGGCCGTCCGATCCGACGATCCGGTCGGTGACCATGCGCTCTGCAATGCCGACGCCGTCGCCCTGGGCCATGACGTTGCCGATCTGCTCGGCCATCATGCTTTTCCACATGTCGCCGGAGGTGCCCTTGCCGTAGACCTCTTCGCTTTCGGTGGGCAGCATCGATTTCACGAAGTTCTGCAGCACCATGGCTTCGAACTTGCGATAGCTTTCCGGGATCTTCTTGGCCTCGGCGCGATTGTTGATATCGCCAAGGCTGTTGGTCGGGCTGTCCTGGTTCAGGACCGCAACCGTATTGGCAAAGCCGGTGCCATTCTCGGCAAGGCTCGTCGCCTGGAAGGCGGCACGATTGGCTTTCAGCCGCGCCTGCGCTTCCTGCACTTCGGCCGGATCTGCGGCACGCACGACATCCAGCACAAGGTCGCTTGGAGGAGAAATGGCCATGCGGGGTCCCTCTCGGTCACGAGAGCCGGCGCGAGGCGATCAATGCCCGGCGACAGCTCCATGAATTCAGCAATTTAATCAGATGGTTCGGACGCATGGGCGGCCGATCCTGAAGCCGCACTATGACCGCCCAACCTTACCGGAAGCTGGTGACTTGCCCATCACGTGCTGATCGACGAGATCGTAGATGGCGTTGTCCGCCTCGGCGCGATCTTCGAGGACGCGCGCCTCCTTCATGTTCTCCTCCAACCGATCGCCCTTTGCCCGCTCCTTGAGAACGCGGGTTTCATGGACCTGCTGGATGCCGAGGAGCATCTGGTCCTTCTGGGCAAGGCGGCCGAGCTGCGAGGCATAGTGCCCGGAGAACATCGCATGCAGCGGGCTTGCAGACCCCATCGCGTCGGCCACGACATCGATGGTTTCCGCAAGGTTGCGGCGCTGCCTGGCGGTTTCGGCCAGTTCGCTTTCCGCCATCTGTTCGAGATGCCGCTGGACAGCGACAAGGCGTTTGAGTTTTTCAGAGCGGCTTTTCATGTCTCGTCAGCCCCCTTGCATTACTGGCGCAAAGCCGTCGGCGAACAGGCGTAGCATCGCGGCTATGCCGAGATAGAGGAGGAACATGCCGCCCATGATCAGATACGGCAGCGAGATGAAGTAGAGCGGCATCTGCGGCGCCAGCTTGTTGACCATGCCGATGGCGACGTTGAACAGCAGGCCATAGATGATGAACGGGCTCGCCAGCCGCAGCATGATGTAGAAGGTGGTTTCCAGCGCGTTTGTCAGGGTGATCAGCACGCCCTGCGGGTCAAAGCCGACGCCGAGCGGCATCACCTTGTAGGAATCGACGATGCTCGACAAGATGACGTGGTGGAAATCGAGCATGAAGAGAACCATCAAGCCGGCAAAGCTGATGAGGTTGGTCAGCTGGTTTTCGGCGGTATCTTCCAGCACATCGGCGGTCGGCGGCGCGTTGAAGCCGATCATCATGGTGATCACCGTTCCGGTGAACTGCAGCCCGAGCACGTAGTAACGCGCGATCAGGCCGATGACGCTGCCGACGACCGTCTCGGTGGCGATGATGTAGATATAGGTATGGCCCTTGCCGGAAATCTGCGGATAGATCTCGTTCCACATGACCGGCAAAACCGCCATCGAAATCGCCACCGCGATGAAGAGGCGGATCTGCACGGAAACACGCGCCGTCGAAAAACCCGGCATGACCATGATGCAGGCGCCGATCCGGCAGAATGCGGCAAAGAGCGCCAGCACCGTGCCTTCAGGATCGGAGATCATGAGATCGAGCCAATGATCTTTATCTCGAGGCCCTTGGCGAGCTCGACGTGGCTGAGGACCGGCAAAGTGGCAAAAAGGCGCTCGATGATCATGCGGACATAAGAACGGGATTCGGGCGAACTTACCAGTACGAACGGCATGCCGCGGTCGAGATGTTCACGGATAACCTTGGTCGCCTGCTCGCTGAACTCCTCCAGATGGCGCGGGTCGATGTCGAATTCGACGATATCGCCCTTGGCATCGCGCTTCAGCGCCTGATGGAAGACCATGTCCCATTTGTTGCCGAGGCGCAGGACGCGCAGCGTGCCGTTGTCGGCGAGATCGCCGCAAAGCTGCTGCGACATGCGCACGCGCACATGCTCGACGATCTGCTCGGTCTTTCTCACATGCGGCGCGAGTTCGGCGACGGCTTCGAGGATCAGATGCAGGTTGCGGATCGAGACGCGCTCGGCCAGCAAGAGCTTCAGCACGGCCTGCAGGCCGGAATAGGACATGTGCGATGTGCAGATCTCGTCGGCCAGCTTGCGATATTCCGGATCGAGACGCTCGATCAGGATCTTCACGTCCTTGTAGGAGAGAAGCTGCGGCAGGTTGTTGCGGATGACTTCCGACAGGTGCGTCAGCACCACCGAGACGTTGTCGATCGGATGGAAGCCCTCACGCTTCAGGTCCTCGGTGAAGGTTTCGAGGATCGAGACGGCCGGCATGCCGAACGCGGGTTCGCGGATGTCGTCGCCCGGGACGCTCGGCTTGCGGCCGCCGCCGGTGACGACGATGACTTCGCCGACGCGCACCGTGTTCGAGGCGATCGTCGTGCCGTGGATGCGGATATGGTAGGCCTTGTCCGGGATGCTGATATCGTCCGACACCTTGATTTCCGGAACGATCAGGCCGTACTGACCGGCGAACTTGCGGCGCATCTTGCCGACGCGGAAAGCCAGTTCCTGATGCGCGCCGAGAAGCCGGGTCGAGACCTGCTTGCCGAGCAGGAGTTCGATCTCGGCCGTCTTCAGGACCGATTTGACCGAATCCTTCTCGCTGTCCGTCTTCTGCTGCGCCGTCTGCTGGTCCTGTTCACGCTTCAGCTTGTTGGCCGCCTCCAGCTGACGAGGGATCATCCACCCGAGGAACGCCATGCCGCCGCCAAGAACAGCGAAAGGAATGAAAGGAAGTCCCGGCATGAAAGCCAGCATGATGATCAGGCCGGCAGCCACCATGAGCGCGCGCGGGTAACCGCCGAGCTGGTTGACGACCGCCTGGTCGGTCGAGCCCGACGTGCCGCCGCGCGACACGAGCAAGCCTGCAGCGAGCGAGACGATCAGTGCGGGAATCTGGGATACCAGACCATCACCGACCGACAGCTTGACGAACACATCGGCCGCTTCGCCGATCGACATGTCGTGGCGGGCGTAGCCGATGATAATACCGCCGAAGACGTTGATGGCGGTGATCAATAGGCCGGCGATCGCATCGCCGCGGACGAATTTCGAGGCACCGTCCATGGAGCCGAAGAAGGAGCTTTCCTCTTCCAGTTCGCGCCGACGCCGTTGCGCTTCCTTTTCGTCGATCAGGCCGGCGGAAAGATCGGCGTCGATCGACATCTGCTTGCCCGGGATCGCATCGAGGGTAAAGCGGGCGCCGACTTCGGCGATACGCGTCGCGCCCTTGGTGATGACGATGAAGTTCACGGTGATCAGGATCAGAAAGACGATCAGGCCGATGACGAAATCGCCGCCCATGACGAGTTCGGCGAAACCGGCAATGACCCCGCCGGCCGCATCGTGTCCTTCATGGCCGTGCGAAAGGATAACGCGCGTCGTCGCGATGTTGAGCGCCAGGCGGGTCATCGTGGAGATCAAAAGAATGACCGGGAAGGACGAGAAATCAAGCGGCTTCTGGATCCACAGGGAAACCATCAGGATGAGGACGGAAAACGCGATGGAAAAGGCGAGCCCGATGTCGATCAGAAACGGCGGTATCGGCAGAAAGAGGATCGAGAGGATCGCCACGATACCGAGCGCAAAGCCGATATCACGGCCTTTCGGGGCGACCTTCGGGATGACCAGAGCGGGAGGTGTTGCCATCGGAAATTCCGTCTCTTCATGAGAGGCGGGCAGCATTCACCTGCTGCCCATACTGACAACAGGCCTAACGCGCCAAACTTGCGCGAAGGTGGCAGCAATGTCGAAAGGAAGATCAAAGGCGTCTTCGCACGCAGTTTTAGGTCGACGCGTCAGAAGCCGGTCTGAATGCGGGAGAAGACAATATCGGTAAAAATGGAGATTTGCGAACCGACGAAAGAGGCCGAGAGCGCGACCGTCACGAGGACGGCGAGGATTTTCGGCACGAAGGTCAAGGTCATTTCCTGAACCTGAGTCAGCGCCTGGATAAACGCGATGACGACGCCGACGACCATGGCGGCGAGAACGGCGGGTCCTGAAGCGACGACGACCGTCCAGATCGCCGCCTGTACTATATCGAGGGCATCCGCCTCATTCATCAGCTATCACTTTATGGTAACACCCGGGCCGACGACAAGCTCCTTGCCGGTATCAAGCACCGCGATGATTCCATCCGAGTATAGCTTCACTTCCTTGACGACACCAGTTGTCTTGCCGTCGGCGCTGGTCACTGTCTTGCCGATGACCGCATTGGCTTCGCTGAGAGAGGTGCGCTGCAGGAGGCTTTCCAGATTGGTGTTGGTCTTGATCGTCTGTTCGACCTGCGAGAAGGTCGCGAGCTGGGCGATCTGCTGGGTCGAGTCCATCGGCTCGGTCGGATCCTGGTTCTTCATCTGGGCGACGAGCAGCTTCAGGAAGCTGTCGTAATTGAGGCTGGCCGAAGCCGCGTCTGCGCTCGATTCCGTTCCGGATGCCGAGGGAATGTAATTGCTGGCTGAATTGACGCCGCTTACCGCCATGGTGCGATCTCCTTGCGAATCTGTTCGATCGTTGCCGGGGTGATTTCCTGGTTGTTCAGGATCCTGTCTTCGACAGCGTAAAGGCCGCGGATCGCTTTCAGTGCGTCGAAGGCGCGTCCTTGGGTCACCATGCCGTCGATCTTCTTGAGCTCCGACACGACTTCTTCGTTCTTGAAGCAGTTGAGAAGCATGATGACCGACTTGCGGAACATGTTGGTCGACTGCTCGGCACCTTCCGGATTGATCAGGATCATCTGGGCGATGAAATAGAGCTGTTTCAGTGGCGTCGTGGCATCTTCCGGCTGCAGGACGTGGTTTTCGAGCAGGAATGTGACGTCGTTCAGGAATTCGACAGCAACCTTACGGTCGACACGCAGCACCGCCCCGTTGACAAAAATCCGTTCGCCCGACTTCAGCGAGATACGCAGTGTGCTTTTCATTTGAGTCCATCCCTGATGATGGTTGTAATGTCTATGATGCCCTGGAAGTTGGAGGATTCGCGTTTGCGAATCTTTTCCGTTTCGCCAAGGATCCAGATGGCTATGGAAATAAGGTTGGCGCGAAGCTCGTCGTTGAGCTGATTGTCCGAGGCGCGAAGATCTTCGATGAAGCGTATCCAGACCCGCCTCGTGTAGTAGATCGCCTCGATAGCCTCCCTCGAGTACCCTTTCTGCTGTTTTGCGGCCGCAAGCAGCGCAATCGAGCGGTCGAGTACCTGCCGTTCGCGATCCTTGGAGTCGGCAACGCCGTCCTCCATGATCTCGGCATATGAAAACTGATACATTCAGACACCCTTCATGTTTGTCCTGGTCCTCACCGCATCAGAGGAAATTGATCAAACTCAACTGCTGAAGCCGCGAGGTCAGCGTATAGGAGGTTTCGATCTGGGTCAGCAGCGTGTTCATCCGCGTTGACGCCTCGTAAGTATCGATCCCCTCAAGATCGGAAATATGCGTCGTCACAAGCTTGATCTGGGCTGCAAGCGACGTATTGGCCTTCTTCACCCGCGCCTCGGAGATACCAAGATCGCTGCGCTGCGCATCGATCCCCGAAATGGCTTCGCCGATATAGCCCATCGCAGCATTGCTGACGGTGGTGCGGACTGCAGAGCTTACATCCGCGCCGAGCAGCTCTGTTGCAATGACGCTTGCCAGCGCGAACTTGCGCATGCCGTCCGAATTGGCACTGGTCGAACTCGCCACGACTTCGGTCGTCGAAATTCGGCTCGTCATCGTCTGGTCGGATGCGCTGGACCAATCGGTCTGCCAGCGGGACTGATCGCCGGCCGCCGGGTTGGTGTCGATGTACATCGGTTCCAGCGTGTTGGTGATGAAATCGTTCATCTGCGCAGAGGAGAACTGCTTCATTGCCGTCAGCGGCGGCGCCTGCGCTGCCATGAATGTGGTCAGCGCGGTATTATAGGCGGCCTTGGCGGCTGCCCCTTCGGCGCTGTTGTAGTCGATCATCGGCTTGACGTCGGTATTGATGCCTGAAAACAGGAACTCACCATTGAAAGATGTGTTGACCGCCGAACTGAAGATGGAGAGCGCATTGGTGACTTCGGTCTTGGCGATTGCCAACTGGTCCGCCGATTCACTTCCGCTCAAACCGATCAGCACCTTGTTGATCGATTGCGCGGCATCGGAGACAGTCTTTAGCGCCTCCTGCGACGCACCTAAGCGCTGCGTGACAACCGCGTTGGTGGTGGTCAGTGTCTTCATCCGCGCCATTTCACGCTGCAGGTCGAGAGACCGCGACGTCGTACCGCCGAGCGCTATGCCGACATCGGCGTGACGGCCGGTCGTTACTTCCGCCTGTAGCTTTACCACTTCCGCCTGGCTTTGCTGGATCGTCAGCCGCATCGCATTTTGGATGGCCAGGTTGGAAACGAAGGACGTCTTCATGATTACCTCACGACTGCGAGAAGGGCCGCCATCATGGCGTCCACGGTGCTGACCAGTTTGGCCGACGCTTTATAGGACTGTTCCAGATCGAGCAGCAGCGAGAGTTCCTCGTCCATGCTGACGCCGGTTTCGTTGTTCAAGGCTTCCTGCGTGCGCGACAGCAGTGCCACCTTGTTGTCGTTGGCCGTCGATGCGCTGCTGCGCAGATCCTCGAGCCAGCCGACCGACGAGGTGGCGAAATCCATGATGCTGGTCGTGCCATCCAGACCAGTCGCGGTGTCGAATGCCAGGTTGCTGTCCATGGCTGCCGCAAACTTGTCGAGCAGATCCGAATAGCCCGGGCTTCCCGTCGTGTTCTTGATGTAGGCGGCGCCGTTGAACCCGCCATCGCGAACGAGGAGTGGATTGGATTGCGCCAGCGGATTGACCTTGAGCGTCGAGGCAAGCCCCGGCACGATGGTGCCTGCGGGCGGCACGGTCGCCGGAGGAACCGCCGGTGTCCAGGTAAACAGACCTGGCAAGGTGGTTGCGCCGTTCTGCTCCTTGAACAACTCCACCAGCCCGCGCGCCACTTCATCCAGCTGCGTCTGGAATTTCGGTGCGATTTCATCGCGCAATTGCAGGAGCGTCGAAAGCTTGCCTTCGCCTGAGGTGTTTCCACCTTTGCCGGCGGTAACGGCAACGCCGTCAACATAGATCTTCTGGCCGACTGTCGTCGCACCAAACCCGGAGGTGGCTTGAAAAGTTACTTTTCGCGGCGAGTTTTCGAAGAGCACCGTGCCATCCGAGGTGTAGATGACAGTGTCGTTATTGGCGCGTGTGACCGTGGAGATGCCGACAATCTCGGAAATCTGCCGCAGTATCTTGTCGCGCTGGTCGAGAGCATCGCTTGGGTCGGTACCCGCGGCTGTCGCACTCACCACGCCGCCATTGGCCTTTTCGAAATCCGCCAGCAAACCGTTCAACGTATTGACCGATGCGGCGATTTCCTTGTCGGCTTCCAGACGCAGATCCTGGACTGACGCCGAGGTCTTGTTGAGAGAGTTGGCAAGGTCGTTGGCATCCGACACCAGCGTTGCCGCTATCGTGGTGTTTCCAGGCGTCGATGCAAACGTCTGCAAACTGTCGCGAAACGCCGCCAGATAGGTGGATGGCGACGTTTCGTAATCGTTACCGCCGAGAGAGGATTTCAGCGTCTCCAGCCCCGCAAAGAGCGCACCCTGTGCGGAGGCCTGGGAAATGCTGATGATATTCTGCTTGAGCAATGCGTCATTCTGCGCCCGCTGGATGGAGACGACCTGCGCTCCATTCCCGCTGGTACCGAGCATCGCCAGCCGGCGCGAATAGTCCGAGTTACTGGCATTCGCGATGTTCTTCGACACAATCGCGGTCTGCTGCGCCGTGTTGCTGAAGATCGAGTTGGCGGTGTTAATGGCAGATGACAGAGACATGACTCAGCCTGTACTTTCAATTACCGCTTCAGGTTCACAAGAACGTCCAGCAGGTCGGCGCCTGTCTGGAAGACCTTCGAGTTCGCCGTATAGCTGCGCTGGGATTCGATCATCGCCGTCAGTTCGTTGGCGATGTCGACGTTGGAACCTTCAAGCGCGCCGGACTGGATGCTGCCGAAGTCGCCGGAACCGGCAAAACCGGTGACGATGACGCCCGAGTCCACCCCTTGCGAATAGACGTTGCCCGACTGGGGAACGAGATTGTCCGGGCTCTGCACGCTGGCAAGCGCCACGCGGTAGCGCGGGTCGAGCTTGCCGTTTTCGTACTTGACGTAGACAATACCTTCCTTGTCGATCTGGTAACCGGCCACCTTGCTCGGCGCATTGCCGTCGATCTCGCCGCCATCGGGGTCGAACTTATAGCCGAGCTGCGTGGTCTCGCCGAGGTCGATCGTCAGCGAAGCGAGGTTGGCGCCGGTGCCGGAAAGACCGGGCATAGCGGTGGTGGTGATCGTAGTGGGCGTCGTCGTCAGTTCGCCTGAGGCATTGAAGGCAAGCGCCTTGGTGCCGAGCACACCCACGACTGGCGGACCCGCACTGTAGGTGGTGCGATCACGGACTTCCACCGTCCAGGCATTTGCGCCGGTCTTCTTGTAGACGAAATCAAGGAGGCGCTCATTGCCCTGGCTGTCGAAGACGCTAAGCGAGGTGGAGGATTCCGTGCCGACAGCATCGGCGGAATTGAGGTTTGCGCCCATGGCGCCCTTTGTGGAACCGCTTGCAACCAGTCCACCATCTGCGAGGTTGACCTTCTTCAAACCGCCAAAACCGTTGACGACGACTGTCGGGTCGACGCCCTCCTCGTATTCGTAGCCCATCAGGCTGTAGCCGGCCGAGTTGACCAGGTTACCTTCGCCGTCAGGCGTGAAAGCGCCAGCTCGGGTGAGGAAGTTGGAACCATCAGCGCCAGCGACGACGAAAAAACCGCCGCCGTTGATGGCCATGTCGGTGCCGGACGTCGTGTAGGTCGTCGGGCCTTGCTCCGAAATGCTGTAGCGCACCTTGGTTTCGACGCCGCCGGAATTGTACGAGCCATTGCTGGTCGGCAGGATCAGGGAGGAGAATTCAGTGGATGCCCGCTTGTAGCCGGTGGTGTTGGCGTTGGCGATGTTTTCGGCGACCGTGCCCAGGCGGTTTGCCTGAGCGTTCATGCCGGAACCGCCGGTTCTCATCATTCCGTAAAGACTCATGTCCGATCCTCGTTTTCGTCGTTGTAGGCAGACTATGGAGTGGGCCTTGCGTGAACCTGTCTTGAGCGGTCGGATGCCGCCACATCCGAAACCTCCGCGCGAGGGTCAGCTCCAGTCGATGCAGTAGCCAAGGAAACGCTTGGAATCGATCGGATCGAAGCCGAGCCGCTTGCGCAGTTTCTTGCGCAGCTTGCTGATATGGCTTTCGACGACGTTCTCTTCCACGTCCTCATCGAAGATGCCGTAGATAGCGTTGAAGATCTGGGTCTTGGAAACGCGACGCCCCCGGTTGGAGACCAGATATTCGAGAATGCGGCGCTCGCGGCGCGGCAGGGCAAAGACTTCGCCATGGACTTCCGGGTCGCGACCATCGGAGAAGACCCGGATCGGGCCGATGTCGGTGTAGTTTGCCAAGGCCTTGAGGCGGCGGCGGATCGCTGCCGCGCGCGCCAGGATTTCGCGGGGGTGAACCGGCTTGCGCACCACGTCGTCGACACCGCAGTCGAAGAACGCCAGTGTTGTCTCGAGCGACGGTGTATCGCTGATCGCGATGACCGGAGCGGTGGACCGGTCTCTGATGGCGCGGGGAAGGCTCATTGCCTTCTCGCCCTGGCCGATCAGGAACGCTTCGACCGCATCGATATCGCTGTCAGCCGCCGTCGATACCCAGTCGCCGAATTCGCTTGGATCGAACCCTGTGGAGGGCACGCCCTCCCGTCCAAAAAGTGAAGTGTATCCGTCTTTCACGAGCTCACGCTCATCAACCACTACGATCATTCGTCCGCCTCCGAATCAGTATGGTGCCTCGATGAACGAGAGATACGAATCGGCAGATTCTGGGACAACTATCGGAATTTACTGGCTGAAATTAATAGTAGATTAAGATTTGCCTGCCGATTTGACCTACATGTAGTGGGTGTATCAAAACGAGGCACTAAAAATAATGTGGAAACGTTAACGATCAGTTAAGAAACTGCTTGTGGTCATTTTTCTACCGCATTGTTTCCACAATTCGGGAGACCGGAGAAAAGGGCAAATATTACTCTCTGTGATTGTATTATTGACAGAAGCTCGACGCGTTTGGCGTCCACTTTCCATACCCCGTCGCGACCAGATTGGCGATCACCCGGCAGACGTATTTCTTCTGCGCAGGGTCGTTGTTCGGCCCCGCATGATAGCGGGCAACGGCCATGGTCCAGGTCTCGTGCCTTGCATGCAGATTGGACAGGAAACGGGCGGCGTATTCGACGTTCTTTCTCGGGTTGAGCATCTCGTCCGGCGAGGCAAAATTCTCGCCGTGGAAATAGTAGTTGATCTGCATGCAGCCGAGGTCGATCAGCTTGGCCCCTTGCGCACGGGCTGCAGCAAATTTCTGCAGCACCTCTTCGGCACTGTTGGCGAAATAGGCCTTGCCCTCGATATTCATCGCGAAAGGTTGCAGCGATCCTTTCCGGCCGGTCTCCGTCAGGCCGACGGAATAGAGAATGCCGGGCGGGATCTGGTACTTCGCAGCCGCCGCGGCGATCTCGCCTTCGCAGGCACCAGCACTCGCCTGCGCGTTACATATAGACGTCACCAGCGCGGCCAGGCTCAGTACCAGAAGAGACATCGCCCGTACCGTCATTGCCCGTCCACCTTCCGCGCCCTTGTTCCTGGCTGCCATTGTCGTTGCGCTGCCCGCGTCCCTGCGCCGAACCGTCGGCAGCAGCTTCGCGGCCCTGCGGCCCAGCCTGAGGCTGCGCCTGTTGCTGGGCGCCGTTGCCGCCAGAGGAATCCGGGGCGTTGAAGACAACGTTGACCTGATCCACCGCGAAGCCCTGCGCCCGCAGGGCCTTGACCATGGCGTTCTGATCGTCGCTCAGCTGCCGGAATGCATCGCCGGTCTCCACCTTCAATTCGACATGCAATTCGTCGTCCTTGAGCCGCAGCGTCGCCGTCACGGTGCCCAGATCGATCGGATGCATCTGGATCTTCAGGGTATTCAGAACCTTGCCGGTCGAAGCGGCCGTCAACGGTGCAGATTCCGCCGCACTCGGCTGCAGTGCGCGAGCCCATTCCGGATTGCTGGCGATCTGGCTGGTCACGGCCGACGCATTGCTTACGGGCGCCAGGCCGAGATAACGGCGCGCCTCCAGAACCGTCACCGTTTCCGTCTTCGCAGTTGGCGAGGCCGTCGCCGGCAGATCACTCTTGGCAACGGTCTTGTCGCCGTCGGAGGCAAGGCTCATGGAAACGGCCTGCCCCTTGCCATCGGCCCGGGCAAAGCGGAATACCTGATCTGTTCCGGCCTGGGTAGCATTCCTGACGGCGTTTGCGTCGCCCTCAGCGCGCGCAGCCGGCTTGTCGGCCGTACCGTCCTTCTGCGCAGCCTTGGTCTTGCCTGCGCGGTCCGCCAGGGCCTGGAATTCGGATATCACAGGTGCGGCCTGCGTTCGCTGTGCAGCGCTTGCAGCCACCAGCTTCTGGGTGGCCCCAAGAAGGGTGAGCAGTTGACTGACATCAGTCGCTGCAACACCGGCATCCTCCGGCAGAGTTGACGGCGGTGTGTCGTCGGATTTCACGGTACTTCTGGAATCGACGTGGTCAGAAAGCAGTGCTTTCTCGTCTCCCAACAGGTCCGCTATCTTCGCGCCGACCGATTCATCGACTGTTTGCCCGGCATCAGCCGTTGCATCTTCGCCCAGCGCGACAAGGCTGATCGATGGCAGAAGGCTTGTTTTGCTGTCGGACCGCATCAATGTGAATTTCGGTTTTTCCTCACCCGCCCCGGCGGCAAACGGATCGGACTTGACGTCCTCTCCCGGAAGGGCTGGGAGCGGTTTACCACGGCCCGTCTCCATCGAATTTCCGATGGTGGATTTCATGACGTCATCGCCTTGCGGAACGAGGCTCTCAAGCGGCAACAGAGCGTCCGCGTCGTTTTCTGCGGCCGGCGCATTTATGGAGCTTTCCTCGAAAGCCGCAGGTATTTTGGCGACATGCGGTTCCGCCTTGCTTTCCGTATCCGCAAGGTTCAACGCCGCCGCGATGCGCGGCTGGATGCTTGTTTCCTCGGCTGACGATTTTCCAATCGAGATAGCCGGCTGCTGCTTCTTGCCGGCATCGGCGAAGGCATTTTCGAAGGCTGAGCGCTGCTTGGCGGCATCCATATCATGCTGCTTGCCCGCGGTTTTGGCGCCGGACTTGGACGCGCGCATCGGGCCTACACCCAAAAGATTGTCGTCGACGAATGTCATTCTGCTTCCCCCTTCAGGAGGGAATCGATCTCGTCGAGTTTCGAGCGACCTGTGCTCAGAAACGCATCGAGAACCGGATCAGGCGGACTGTTCTTGGACGAAAGCGCTTGCTGTTCTAAGGCCGGTTGCATGGCGTTTTCCGCCGTCTTGGACCCAGGTACTGCAAAAGGACTTTCGCCGCTGCCCGTCTCTTCTCCGCTTTCTTCCCTCATGTTGTGAGAAGTGACATTAGAATCAGACGCTTGCGTCAGGCTGTCCGGTTCGGGCGCGCGCAGCACCTCCTCAGCCACAGCTGCGGCTGCCCTACGCAAGGCCCGATCGCGCGGTGATAATTCGGAATCGGGAATAGAGCTGATATCCTTGACCGCATCGAGAATGCCTGATGAGGGGACGCCCACGAGGCCAGAATAGAGGCTGGCCAGAGCCTTCGGTCCGGCGTCAAGGGTATCTGAGAGTCCACGAGCCCGCTCCGATGCGAGCGTCGCAAGCTGCTGCATACCGCCGATCGCCGCCCGGCGGGCGATACGCAGATAAACTTCGCGCTGGCGCGGCCTGTCCATGAAGCCGAGAATTTCCTGGATCCTGACTTCCGTCTGTTCGCCGTAGTTGGCAACGGCCAGTTCAACGAAAACATCGGCAAACTGGCTGGCATAGGGAGAGGTGAGGAAGCGCCGCGCATAGGACAGGGAATAGCGAAAGCCCTTCTCCGCCAGCACACCTTTCTCCTCCGACTTGTCTTGGGCCGTCAATGCGATCGAGCGCCGCAGCGCAGCTTCCTCGATATTGGTGCCCGGTGCCATCAGCCGCGCCCAGTCGTAGTATTTCAATGACATCGCCGGATCCTGCTGTGCGGTGGCGTTGCCGAGGACCAGGTAGAGATAGGGTCCGATCCGGGAGTTCCGGTATTCCGGAATGGCCTTTGCCAGATGTTCGACCATGAGGCCGCCCTTGCCGACAAGATAGTGGTTCAGCGCATCGACGATGCGGCTGTCGAAATTTCCCTCGATGTCATGATTTGCCAGATAGGACAGTGTCTCCGGATTGCCGCCGCTCATCGCGTAGATGAAAGCGGCGTCGACATTTCGCGGATCATCGAAAGCAGACGGGTCGGCCTCCCGCAGGCGCTTGTCGATCGCCGCCAGCATGAAGCGTTGCATCTCGGCTGCCGAGTGATCTCCGAGGACGATGGAATCCTGGATATATTGCAAGGAGCGCAGCATCTTGTAGGGCGGCAAGTCCTTCTGGTCTGTCGCATGCGCAACGGGGCTTGCCACGCCCCAGATGGCACAGGCACAGGCACAGAGAAGGAGGTTGCGGATCGCCTTCAGCATCGTGCTCAGCCCCGGCCTGTCTGCAGCAGGATTTCGATGCGGCGATTGACTGGCGCCAGGGGATCCTTCGGATCCTGCAGGCGCTTGTCAGCAAAACCGCTGATCTGGCTGACGCGACTCTCTGCGAGACCGCCGCGGAGCAGCATATAGTAGGCGCTTTGGGCACGATCCGAAGAAAGCCGCCAGTTGTCATAGGCTCCCTTCTTGAAGGGGCGTCCGTCGGTGTGGCCGCGGATGGCGACTGCGCCGCTGCGGGCCGACAGAAGTTTGCCGATCTTTTCCATGGCAACCACCATGTTCCTTTCGGGCACGGCAGAGCCGACGCTGAACATCGGCGCGTCCGCCTGCTCGCTGATCGTTACCAGCAGCCCGCCCTCGGTCGGCGTGACAAGCAGCCCCTCGGCCAGTTTACCGGCCGAGCCGCCGATCTCCTTCTCGATCTCTGCCTTCAGGGCCTTGGCGGCATTCTCATCCGGTTTCACCGGTGCCGTTTCTGCCGCCTGATCCTTCATCACAGTGTCGGACGGGCTCTGGGCCGCGGCAACATCCTTCGCCTCGGACGGTCCATCGCCGGCCTTGGCGTCCAGGCTGTCTCCGCCCTTTTCCGCGTTCTGCAGTTCGACCTGCTTTGTCCAGAAATCGGGATCGAACGGGTCGCGATAGGCCTCACCACCCTCGGCACCTGTCGCGGGGCCAGAGGTGGAAGCGCCGCCATCGCCCTTGGCGCTGATATTGGCATTCCGGCCGGTTTCGTTGACGATTTCGGACAGAACCGAATACGGATTTTCGAAAAAGTCGGCGTCGGAATACTGGGTTTCCTCGCCCGACGTCGCGGTCAGGTCATCGCCGCTCTTCGCCGATCCCCCCGTTCTCGTCTCCGTCCCATCGACCTTGGACTTCATCTGGTCTTCTTCACCCTTGGCGTCCTTGGCCGGCTGCTTGACGCCCTTCTCGGACGGCTTGGCATCGGTCAGCTGCACAGGGTTGAAATAGGATGCAAGGGCCGCCTTGGTCTGCGGGTTGGCAGCGTTGATCAGCCACATGACGAGAAAGAAGGCCATCATCGCCGTCATGAAGTCGGCATAGGCGATCTTCCAGGCGCCGCCATGATGGCCGTCATGGTTGCCACCATGACGCTTGATGATGATGATTTCGTTCTTGCCGTGGTGATGGCTTTCGGCTTCGCTCATACCAGCACCTTCTTTACCGTATCCGCCCAAGCGGCCATTCGCGTCACCAGGATGGAGTCACCGAATTCAACCGACAGATCGATGTCGGTGCTTTCCTGATGGCGGAAAATCAGAGTTTCGTCATCGAGATGACGCTTCAGGGCTTCGAACAGAGCCTGCGGCCCCTTGACCGTAATCTTGCCGCCCTCGCCGACGCCAATCGAATGGGTGATCATGCGGGCAAGATCTTCGATGGACTTCTGCAGCAGGACCTCGTCCATCACGGGTGCCAGCACGCGCGCCGTCTGGTCGCTGAGCATGGTGGCGAGTTGCGACCCCATATCGGAGAAGCGATCGTAGATCATCGCGGCGAGTTCGTTTTCGCAGCGCACGCGCATGGCTTCCAATTCACCTGCATGGCGCGCGTTCAGAGCTGCGATCTCGGCTGCGTGCAGAGCCTGCTGCTCGGCTTCCGCTTCGCGCCGTCCTTGCGCGAACGCATCGCTACGCTCCGCTTCAATATCGACCTGCGGCTGAGGTTGCTGCTTCATCGCAAAAGCACCGTTACCGGGAAAATCGTCGTCAAGGTCCGGAAAATATCGTGGCGGAACCAGGGAGAGATCGACCTTGGGAGGGCTGAAGTCCTTGAGATATCGGGAAATGGAAGCGCTCACCGGCGGCCTCCCGCGACACAGATCATCGCCGCGACAGGGCTCGCCCCCAGTTCGGTTGCGTGCGGCATTTGGCTGACGAGCCTGAAAACATAAGTCTGTGACACTTCCGGAATGTCTCCTACAGGACCCGGCGGCGGCAAGGTGACGCCGCAAGACCCGAACATTTTCAATCCGTACCGGCTCGCCACCACGCAAAAACCGGTGGCGCAGGCCGCATACAACGGCAGCACAACATTCATATTGGCTGGCAACCGGGGACAAGGATGGCTGCGGTTGGAGACTATCGGTCCAAACTTGCGCGAAAATGTAGGTGGTCATTGATAAGGTGTTGGACCGCGCTTGGGCAATTAGCGCGGTCCAACCGTTTCCACCCTACCGATGACCGGCGGCGTGGCGGAAGATGTGGTCGCGCCCCGGAAGGGAAGCGACGAGGCACGAAGACGTAGACCGGATTTTTGCCCGCCGGTCCGCCCGACCCTAAGGCTATTGCTGGAACAGGCGCAGGATGTTTTCGGAGTTGGTATTGGCGATCGAGAGCGCCTGGATGCCAAGCTGCTGCTGCGTCTGCAATGCCTTCAGCCGGGTCGATTCCTCGTTCATATCGGCATCCACCAGGCGGCCGACACCCTTGTCGATCACGTCCATCAGGTTGGCGACGAAGTTTTCCTGCATATCGATGCGGCTGGTGATGGCGCCGAGGGTCGATGCGGCATCCGTCAGGTTGCTGAGAATGGCGTCAACGGCGCTGATCATGCCTTCGATGCTGTCGTCTGTTGTCGCGGTGCTGAGCGTGATCAGGGTCGAGCCGCTCGGAGCCGTGCCGCCGGTTGCCAGGATGAGATGGTAGGTGGCGTTGGCAGTCGTTGCACCGTTCGGCTGAACGACGCCGACAGCCTTGGTCAGCTGACCGAGCGAAGCGCTCTTGGTATCGATCAGGATCGACGCAGCCGTGTTGTAATCCAGCGTCGATACGGAAACGGTGCCGTTCGTCGATCGGTTGAAGGATGCGACGATAGACTTGGTGCCGGCCGGCGTGGTGCTGTCGTTGTAGAGCCAGTTCTCACCGGAGAACGAAGCGGATTCGGCCGCCGATGCCAGCTGGTTCTTGAGCTCGGTCAGTTCCTTGTTGATCTTGGTCTTGTCGACGCCCGGCTCGCGCGCCGCAACGAGCTTTGCCTTGATTTCAGAGACGACATCGATCGCCGAGCTCATGCCGGCATAGGAGGTATCGACTTTCGCCGCGCCCAGCCCGAGCGCGTCCTGAACGGTCGACAGTGCTGCATTGTCCGAGCGCATCGTGGTCGCGATCGACCAGTAGGCTGCGTTGTCCGCGGCCGTCTCTACGCGGTAGCCCGAAGAAATGCGGTTCTGCACTTCTTCCATGTTCGTGTTGATGGAACGCAATGTCTGAAGAGCGGCCATAGCCGCGGAATTTGTGAGGATGCTGGTCATTGGTCATTGCCCCAGTTCAAAATTTTAAACGGAACATTCCGGATTGATGACCGGCAGCGACGGGACCAGCGTCATGCAAACTGCCCCATGTTTAGCCCAAGGACAGCCTATCGCTCTTAACGAACACTTAACAATCATATGGTTAACAAATCATTAAACACGTTAGCAAGTGGGTAATCAAAATGAACGAAAATAAATATCCATTGCCAGATTGTTAAGATCGCTAACGACCAGCGGGCGCAAGCGCAAAAGCCGCGCCCCTTTCGGGACGCGGCCTGTTGGATTGCCGGGGTTGAAATCCACCGCCGGCTCTATCGTCCTGCCAGTTCCGATTAACGGAAGAGCGAGAGGATGTTTTCCGAGTTGGAGTTGGCGATCGAGAGCGCCTGGATGCCGAGCTGCTGCTGTGTCTGCAGAGCCTTGAGGCGGGTCGACTCTTCGTTCATGTCGGCGTCGACGAGGCGGCCGACACCCTTGTCGATCACATCCATCAGGTCGGCCATGAAGTCGTCCTGCATCGAGATGCGAAGGTTGGTGGCGCCGAGGGTTGCGGCAGCATCGGTCAGGTTGGTCAGCATCTTGTCGACGGCGCTGATCATGCCTTCGATGTTGTCGTCGCTGGTCGTAGCCGTCAGAGCAATCAGGGTCGAACCGGTCGGGGCAGTACCACCGGCAGCAAGGATCAGGTGGTAGGTAGCGTTGGCAGTACCGGTGCCGACAGCCGTACCCTGCTCGACGGAGATTGCCTTGGTCAGCTGACCGTTGGCGGCAGTCTTGGTATCGATCAGAACCGACGTTGCTGCGTCGAAGGTCAGAACGCCGACAGCAACCGAGCCGTTGGCGGAACGGGTGAACGAGCCAACCATTTCCTTGGTGCCAAGGGCGGTCGTCGTGTCGTTGTAGAGCCAGTTTTCACCGGAGAAGGAAGCCGAAGTTGCCGTCGAAACCAGCTGGTTCTTGAGCTCGGTGATTTCCTTGTTGATCTTCAGCTTGTCAACGCCCGGTTCGCGGGCAGCAACCAGCTTGGCCTTGATTTCGGAAACAACGTCGATGGCGTTGTCGAGACCGGTATAGGCCGTGTCCGTCTTGGCAGCGCCGAGACCGAGAGCGTCCTGTACGGTGGAGAGAGCCTTGTTGTCCGACTTCATGGTCGTTGCGATCGACCAGTAAGCGGCGTTGTCTGCTGCCGTCTCAACGCGCAGGCCCGAGGAAACACGACCCTGGGTCGTTTCCATGCCGTCGTTGATGGAACGCAGTGTCGAGAGAGCTGCCATTGCAGCCGAATTGGTGAGAATGCTCGTCATGATAAACTGCCCCTTTTGAACAGATGAAATGGAAGGGACATTCCGGCCGTTACCGGGAAACAGCAGCCAGCTTCATGCCTGCTAACGCGTTAAGTTTCTTGGTTAACCCGCTGTTTCGATGGCCATAGAAAACACCAACATGGTTAAAGAAAACCTAAAGACCGAAAACATTTTTGACGGCAAAGAAAAAACCGCATCTCCTTACGAGATGCGGTTTTCTGTAGGTCACAAACGGGCCGTTTGGGGGGGATGGCCCGCCCGCGCCGTTTCGATTAACGGAACAGCGACAGAATGTTCTGCGAGTCCGAGTTGGCGATCGAGAGAGCCTGGATGCCGAGCTGCTGCTGTGTCTGCAGAGCCTTGAGGCGGGTCGACTCTTCGTTCATGTCGGCGTCGACGAGGCGGCCGACACCCTTGTCGATCACATCCATCAGGTCGGCCATGAAGTCGTCCTGCATCGAGATGCGGGTGTTGGTGGCGCCGAGAGTTGCGGCAGCATCGGTCAGGTTGCTCAGCATCTTGTCAACAGCGCTGATCATGCCTTCGATGTTGTCGTCGCTGGTCGTTGCGGTCAGCGCGATCAGGGTCGAACCGGTCGGGGCAGTACCACCGGCAGCGAGAACCAGATGGTAGGTGGCGTTGGCGGTACCGGTGCCGACAGCCGTACCCTGCTCGACGGAGATTGCCTTGGTCAGCTGACCGTTGGCGGCAGTCTTGGTGTCGATCAGAACCGACGTTGCTGCGTCGAAGCTCAGAACGCCGACAGCAACCGAGCCGTTGGCGGAACGGGTGAACGAGCCAACCATTTCCTTGGTGCCGACGGCCGTCGTCGTGTCGTTGTAGAGCCAGTTTTCACCGGAGAAGGAAGCCGAAGTTGCCGTCGAAACCAGCTGGTTCTTGAGCTCGGTGATTTCCTTGTTGATCTTCAGCTTGTCAACGCCCGGTTCGCGGGCGGCAACCAGCTTGGCCTTGATTTCGGAAACAACGTCGATGGCGGCGTTCAGACCGGTATAGGCCGTGTCCGTCTTGGCAGCGCCGAGACCGAGAGCGTCCTGAACGGTGGAGAGAGCCTTGTTGTCCGAACGCATGGTCGTTGCGATCGACCAGTAAGCAGCGTTGTCGGAAGCGTCGCCAACGCGCAGACCGGAAGAAATACGACCCTGGGTCGTTTCCATGTCGGAGCTGATGGAGCGCAGCGTCGAGAGAGCTGCCATTGCAGAAGAGTTCGTCAGGATGCTTGTCATTGGGGTTGTCCCTCTAGATACAAAATACAAGATTGGGGACATACCGGACTAAAATACTTACCGGTGATGACGGCTCGGCATCATGCCACTCGGCCCCTGTTCGTCAGGCGGTCCAAATCCGTCATGTGAGGGTAATCTCGCAGGCAAACGTTGCGATATGTTTAAGTGCCGCCGGAACATTAGAATATGAGGGACAAGAAAACCACCTGCGCCAGGCAAGCGTACCTACATTTTACATATATAATTCAAATAGTTGATAATTTTCGGAAGTGCCGAGCCGGTGGCGAAAATTGACCGACTGTTAACCACGCTCGAGAGATCAGGTGAAGGATCGCACGAGGCTGCCGACGAGCAGGTTCCAGCCGTCGATCAAAACGAAGAACAGGATCTTGAAAGGCAGCGAGATCGAGGTGGGCGGCAGCATCATCATGCCCATCGCCATGGTGATGGTCGCGACGATCAGGTCGATGACCAGGAATGGCAGCATGATCAAGAAGCCGATCTCGAAACCGCGCCTGATTTCCGAAATCATGAAGGCCGGCACGACGGCGCGCAGATCGACCCTGTTGTCGACGACGACGTTCTGGCCCTTCTCGCGGGCAATATCGATGAAGAGCTGCAGGTCCTTGTCGCGCGTGTTGGCGAGCATGAACTCTCGGAAAGGTTCCGAAATCCGCGTCATCGCCTCTGTCTCGTTGATCTGGTTCTGCAACAACGGATTGATGCCGGTCTGCCAGGCACGGTCGAAGGTCGGCGCCATGACGTAGAAGGTCATGAACAGCGCGAGGCTGACCATGATCATGTTGGAGGGCGTCGTGGCGAGCCCCATACCGGTGCGAAGGATCGCAAAAGCGATGACGAAGCGTGGAAAGCTCGTCACCATGATGAGTATACCCGGCGCGACCGAAAGGACGGTCAGGAGGCCGAAGGTGCGGATGATCCAGGACGCAACTGAGCCGTCGACGGGCGTGTTCAGGATGTCGGCAGGAAACCCCTGTGCGCCGGCAATACCCGACATCGCCAGCATGGCGGCTATGAATGCGATAGTCCGGATCATGGGCGAATCATTGGATAACAAATGTCCTGAAGATGACATTGGTTACGCGCCCTTCGGAGCGAAGGTCAACCCGTTCTTCTATGTCATCCTTGAGATACTGAAATCCGCGTGGTCCCTGGATCTGCTGCAAGGACACGGTCTTGAGGTAGGCGGCGATGTCCTGGTGGATCTGCTCGGCCATCGCCACGTCCGGCTGGCCCTTGAAAAGCAACGCCACCTCAAGCCTGACCCAGTTTTCGGCGGGGTAGGCAAGATTGGTGGTAATGGCATCGAGCTGGACGACGCCGTTGGCCTCCGTCGCGATTCGCGGCAGCCCCTCGTCCTTCGCGCCTTCCTTAGCCGCCGCTCCTTCCTGCACCGCTTTTTTCTGCGCGACTGCGGCCTTGGCTTCCTCGATGATCTTGGCTTCCTCGACGCTGACGGGTGCCGGGGCCAGCAGGCCGCCGACCAGCCAGCCGCCACCGCCGGCAATCAGCGTCAGCACGGCGATTGCCGCAATCATCATCACCGGCGATGTTTTCTTCTGACCGGCACTGGCGGAATCGGCGTCTTCCATCTTCACAATCCATCAAGAGTTGAGCCACGGCAGCCGTGGCACTGCCTTATCGTCAGATCGGCGAGACGATATCCATGACCTGCTGTCCCCATGGCGGCTGCTGCACTTCCGTCAGGCGGCCGCGGCCACCGTAGGAAATACGCGCCTCGGCGATCTTGTCGTAGGAAATCATGTTTTTCGCATCGACATCGTAGGGCCGGACGATACCGGCGACGTTGAGGATGCGGATCTCGTGGTTCACACGCACTTCCTGCGAACCGCTGATCAGCAGATTGCCATTCTCTAGCACGCCGGTCACGACGGCGGCGACGAGGAGAACCAGCTTTTCGGATCGCTCCGTCGTGCCCTCACCCTTCGTCTTGGTGTTCGAGCCGTAGTCCAGGCCGCCCTTCCAGCCGAAATCGCTCGTTTGGGACTCGCCGTTGGCGCCGATGTTGAAGCCACTGTCGTTGGTGCGGCTGCGGTCCGTCTTGTTGTCGAACGAGGCCCTGTCGTCGATGCGGATATCGACCGTCAGGATGTCACCAACCTTGAGCGCGCGCGCGTCCTTGAACAGGGCCGCCTGGTTGTCGCTCCAGAGCGAAAAACCGTTGGCGACCTGGCGTGGCTCCTTTGGATACATCGCCATCTGTGGCGTCTGCGCATATTGCAGGCCGCTGCCGATCGGACTCATGGCCGGCGCCCTGCCGATTTCGCTGAACGTCTGATTCTGGCATCCCGCCAGCAGGCTGGCGGCAAGAAGAACCGAAAGCGGATATCTCATGACGGTTCCTTCGATGTGTTCGGGTCTGTGGCGCTGGAGATGACATTGGTGAGGACAGCCGCCTTCTCGCTATCCATCTCTGTAAGAATCAGGCTGGACTGGCGCGGCGGCAGCCGCATGATGATTGCCGCTGCAATGCCGGGATTGACGAGCTCGAGCTTGGCGGCAGCGGCGTCCGGCTTCATTGTCTTGTAGATACCCACTAGGCCGATTTCGGCCTGCTTGAGAAAATCGTTTCGGCGTTTCAGCCAGTCCTCATATTCGGCGCGCCGCTTTTCGAGCGTTGCAATGCGGTCGTCGACATCTGCCTGTAATTTCTCAAGATTCTGCTTCTGCAGAAGGTAACGCTGGTCGCGCGCCGCATCGGCAATGTTGGCGCAGAACTGCTGGACCTCGCCGGCATTCGCCGGAATACCGGTTGCCGGTGCGGCCACTTCCTGCGCGAAGGCGCCGGGCATGGCGAGCATGGTGCAGGCGGCAGCGATCAGCATCAAATGATGGCGCAGACCGTGCGACCGAACAGGAAAATTGGGTGCCGTCATTGCAATACGAGCTCCGCCTGGAGGGCACCGGCCGTCTTGATGCCCTGGAGAATGGAAATGATGCCGTCCGGCTTCACGCCGATGCTGTTAAGCCCGGCGACAAGCGAACGCAGGTTCGAACCATCGAGAATGGCGACGGTACCGCCGTCCTCCGATGCCTCGATCGTGGTATTGGGTTCGATCTCGGTGCGCCCGCGCGAGAAAGGTTCCGGCTGCACGACGGTCGGTGTCTCGGTGACCTGAACCGTCAGCGTGCCATAGCTGACGGCGACCTTGTTGATCCGCACGTCCTGCCCGATCACGATCGTGCCGGTACGTTCATTGATGACGACGCGCGCGGGCACGTCGGTCTCGATGACGAGGTTTTCGATATCTGCCATAAGGCGGGAGAGATCGGCCATCTTCGGCTTGTCGATGACGACCGTCTGGGAATCCTGCGCTTCGGCAATGCTGCCGCCGAACTGGGCCTTGCCGTAGCGATTGATAGCAGCGGCCATGCCGACGGCGGTCGAGAAATCCGGGTTTCTCAGTTGCAGTACAAGATTGAACGCATCCTTGAACTTGGACGGCAATTCGCGCTCGATAATCGCGCCGTTCGGCACGCGGCCGGATGTCGTAACACCCTGTGTCAGGCTTGCCGCGTCGCCCTGCGCATTGAATCCGGTTACGACCACCGAGCCTTGCGCAACGGCATAGATCTGACCATCGGCGCCGGAAAGCGAGGTCATGACCAGCGTTCCGCCGCGAAGCGAGGTCGAATCCCCCAGCGAGCCGACGGTCACGTCGATCCGGCTGCCGGCGCTGGCGAACGGCGGCAGATTGGCCGTGACCAGAACCGCGGCAATGTTCTTTGCGCGCGATTCATCATCCTGCGTCGAAATGCCGAGATTCTGAAGCATGGCGCGCAGGGATTGCGCTGTGAAGGGCGAGGAACGCAGGCTGTCGCCGGTTCCCTGCAGGCCGACGACGAGGCCGTAGCCGATCAGCTGGTTTTCGCGTCCTGACTGCACCGAGGCGACATCCTTGATGCGAGAGGCAGCCGCAGCCGGCGCGATCGCCATTGCGAAGACCGCGATAAAGGCCAGGCACCATTTGCCGAAACGAAAAATCATTTTGCCACCACGTGAATTGTGCCGTCTTCCATCACCGTGCCGGAAACGATGATGCCCGAATCCGTGTTGCGGACCCGGATCAGGTCGCCGACCGCGGCGTTTGCCAGGGGAGCGCCGCCGGCCGTGATTGTCAGGGGTCCGTTGGTGAAGACGATCCGCACGGCCTTGCCGCGTTCCACCGCATAGGGTTCGCGCAGCGACGAGACGAGAATGACGCGGCCTTGGAGCAGCGTCCGGCTGGTGATTTTGCCGACCACCTGTTCGGTCGACGTCGCGTAGTCGCCTGTGAGTGCGGGGTTCGTCACCTCGACCTCTTCCAGCCGGTTCGCCTCGATGACTTCGCCCGGGTAAATCGTCTGGGTGGGAATGACCGCCATGGGTTTGTCGGCAAATGCCACAGCCGGAAACATCAGGCAGGCGCAAAGAGAACCTGACGCCACCAGCGCCCGCAGGCCTATGCGGGGGGCGGCAGTTGTCATGATCGATGCGGTGGCAGTCCGGCGAAACCTCATGTTTGCCATTCCCTCTGTTATCTCAGGTTCTTGCTGACCGTCGCGGCCATTTCGTCGGCGGCCTGGATGATCTTCGAGTTCATTTCGTAGGCGCGCTGGGCCGAGATCAGGTCGGTGATTTCCTTGACCGGATCGACGTTCGACGCTTCCAGATATTTCTGCTTGATCTGCGCGTAGCCCGGATCTGCCGGGGTTCCGATCACTGGTTCGCCGGATGCGGGTGTCTGCTTGAACAGATTGTCGCCCTGCGGCTCAAGGCCCGCCTCGTTGACGAAGTTGGCGATCGTCAGCTGGCCGATTTCCTGCGGGATGGTGTCATTGCCGATACGAACCATCACCTGGCCGGACGAACTGACGCTGATTTCGCTGGTATTCGCGGGCACGGTGATTTCCGGAATGACGGTGTAGCCGTCGATGGTGACGAGCTGACCGTCGGCATTGGTGTTGAAGGCGCCGGCCCGGGTATAGGCCGTCTCGCCGTCCGGAGTTTCGATCTGGAACCAGCCACGGCCGATCAGCGCCATGTCGAGGTCGTTGCCGGTGCTGACCAGGCTGCCCTGCAGATGCAGGTTGCGCACGGCCGACGTCTGGACGCCAAGACCGATATTGGCACCTTCCGGCACGATCGCCTGGTTGGCGCGGTTCGGCACCCCCTGGGCGCGCTCGGTCTGGTAGAGAAGATCGGAGAACTCCGCCCGGGCACGCTTGTAACCGGTGGTGTTGATGTTCGCGATGTTGTTCGCGATCACTTCCAGGTTCAGCTGCTGGGCGTTCATGCCGGTTGCGGCGATAGAAAGAGCCTTCATTATAAATTTTCCTTAAATCGGCATGCGTGCGATTTCGAGATAGGCACTGACGACCTTGTCGCGGATGGCGATGGCGGTTTGCAGCGATTGCTCGGCGCTCATCACGGCATCGATGACTTCGCGAGTGTTGGCCTCGCCGCGAATGCCCTGAATGGAGGCTGCTTCCGATCGCTTGAGGCTGCCCACCATGTCGGTGGCCATGCTGCCCATGACGTCGGCAAAGCTCTGCGACGCGCCGGCCGTGGCAGTACTGCCGAGGACGCTCTGCGTCGTGGATGTGTTCGAGGTCGCCGTAACATCCTTGACGGTCGAAATCGCCGCGCTGATGGTCTCGATTGCGTTGATCATTATTGCGAAGCCCTCAGGAGGTCGATCGTTGCGGAAATCAGGTCGCGTGCCTGCTTGGTGGTCTGGAGATTGGCCTCGTAGGAGCGGTTCGCTTCCCGCATGTCGGCCATCTCGATCAGCACGTTGACATTCGGCAGCTTGACCATGCCCTTGTCGTCGGCTGCCGGGTTGCCCGGATCGAACTCGATGGTGAACTCGGAATCGTCGGTTCCAAGGCGCTGGACCTCGACGGTTGACGCGCCGCTGGCACGATCGATTTCCGCTGCGAAACTCACGGTCTTGCGGCGATAGGGGTCCGTGCCGGGTGTGTCACCGGTCGAGCGGGCGTTGGCGATGTTTTCCGAAACGATGCGCAGGCGCGTCGATTCCGCTTCGAGACCGGAGGCCGAAACCTTGAGAGCTGAAACCAGAGGATCCATGGCCGTTATTTCCGTACCGTCATGAGCATCATCCGGTGAAACGCCTTCACGAGCCCGGTATTGAGCTCGTAGTCGCGCTTGACTTCACCGGTCTTCATCAATTCCTTTTCCAGCCGGACGCTGTTGCCCGACTGCTGGACCTCGGCATCGCCGATGAGGCTGGTTTCGGTCACCTGGGCGGCATTGCTTCCGTCGGTGAAGTGCGCCGCATTGGTGGCCGCCATCTGAAAGCCGGTCTCCTTCAGAACGCTTTCGAACGGCTTGACGTCCTTGGCGGCGTAGTGCGGCGTATTGGCGTTGGCGATGTTCCCGGCGACGACGTTCTGGCGGACTGCCAGCCATTGCGCCTGCCGGGACGCGAGATCAAAAAGCTGTATAGGTTGCATCATGCGACTCCATGCTTGTTGCTGCCGAACCTAGGCAAGCAATCTTGCGTGGGACTGAATTGGATCGCGCATGGAAAGGAAGGCGCTTCAATGCCGTGCCTGCCTGGCAATTTGCGGCCTGAGCCACTGGGTGAGACGGGATAATATGCGGCCGCACCCGCTGCCCTTGCAGGCAAAGCGGATGCAGAACCCTGGGGTCGCCGGGTCAGTCGGCCTGGTAAATTTCGCCCTTGGAGGTGATCATCACCCAGCGCCCGTCACGCTGCTCCAAGGTGGCAAGGCGGCTGTTGTCCGGCAGGGTGGAACCGACACCGACGATATACATTCCACTTTGGTCTTCGATCAGCGCACGGCCATTGGCGACGTGCATCAGTTTGAAGCTGGTGATTGCGGCGGGGAACGGCTGCTCGAGATCGCCTGGGGCGCCCAGTGTGTTTTGTTGCTCCGAATTCGGAACTGTCGCCGTTGTCAGCCAGTCGATCGCCGCCTGCGTTGCCGCCTGACGCTCCGCCGTGGCCAAGGGCAAGGAGGCGCTGCCCTCATCGACAAAACCCGGCACATTGCGGGTTTTGCCCTCCCAGAGCGCCGGCATCGAGAACTGGTCCTGGTGCATGAACGCATACCAGGGAAAGAAGGTGGCAAGCCCCGCAAGCACAACCCCGGTCGCGGTCAGTGCCCTGTCGATCAGTGGCGTGCGCTCGCGGCGTCTGCGCTGCCGCACGATTTCGTCGGCGTCGTAATCTCTCAACCCTTTATCCCCTTCGCATGCTCTGCGCCTGGCCGCCGATGTTCGCCGCCGCCTTCAGCGCATTGGCGAGGTCGGTGAACGCATCGAAGGCTGGTCTCTCGCCGGGCGTCTGTTTCAGGATGTCGTAGATGACCGGGACCTGCTTGATGGCCATGTCCAGGTCCGGATCGCTGCCCGGCCGGTAACCGCCGATCAGCCGGAGGTCGCGGGTTTCTTCGAAACGGTGGATCAGCGATTTCAATCGAGCCACCAGCTTTTCCTGGTCCGGCGTCCAGGCCTTGCGGGCAAGACGCGAAACCGAAGCGAGCGGATTGACAGGCGGATAGCGGCCCTCTTCGGCCAGGCTGCGGTCCATGACGATGTGGCCATCGAGAATGCCGCGGGTCGAGTCGGCGATCGGATCGTTGTGGTTGTCGCCGTCGACGAGAATAGAGATGATCGCGGTGATCGTGCCCGCCCCTTCGGCGCCCGGGCCGGCGCGCTCGAGCAGCCGCGGCAGTTCGGTGAACACGGAAGCCGGATAGCCGCGTGCGATCGGCGGTTCGCCCGATGCCGTTGCGACCTCGCGGATGGCATGGGCGAAACGGGTGACGCTGTCGACGATCAGGAGGACGTTGTCGCCCTGGTCGCGGTAATGTTCGGCGATGGTCACCGCCGTCAGCGGCGCCATCTTGCGCAGCATCGGGCTTTCGTCACTGGTCGCGACGACCGCAACGGATTTGGAGAGATTTTCACCAAGCGTATCCTCGATGAATTCGCGCACTTCACGGCCGCGTTCGCCGACCAGCGCGATAACCACCTTGTCGAACGCATCTGCACGGGCAAGCATCGACAGCAGCGTCGACTTGCCGACACCCGAACCAGCAAAGACGCCGAGACGCTGGCCAAGGCAGAGCGGCGAGAAGATGTCGATGGCACGAACGCCGGTGCGAAAACCGTGCTCGACGCGCTTGCGGGTCATCGATGGTGGCGCGGTGTTCGAGATCGAGCGGCGGACATCCCCTTGCAGCAGCGGACCGCGGCCGTCGATCGGCTCGCCCAGCGAATTGATCGTGCGGCCGCACCAGGATTCGGTCGGCGCTATGCGGAAGGCACCCTTTCGGATCACCGTGTCATGGATGCCGATCGGATCACCGGGCTCGATCGGGCAGACGACGACGGTTTCCTGCTCGACCTTGACCACTTCGCCCAGATGAATGCCGGTCGAACTCTTGTGGGCGACGAAATCCCCGAGGCGCACATGCCGCGAAAGCCCGGATACCGTGTAGTAGCCGGCCGATATCGTCTGGACGTGGCCGCCGGGTGCGATCGAGAACTCGGGATTGGAATACCGCCCGACAAGCCCTGCGAGTGCGGCAAGCGATGTCGAAGTATTGCGGATCTGGAGTTTTTCGTTCTGCATTCCGGTTCCTGCCGTCTGCGCCATCATGCTCTTGCGAGCCCTTCGGTCGCGGCTTCAGTCGTTCTTGAAAATCAGCGTTTACTTGCTGCCGCCGAGCGTCTTGATCGCTTCGCTCATCGAGGTTTCACTGTCGCGCATCAGGGCCGTGATGTTTTCGAAGGCGCGCGACACCATGATCAGCTGCGACATTTCCTGAACCGGATTGACGTTGGATTCCTCGACATAGCCCTGCATCACGCCGACATCGAAGCGGTCGACGACCGGCTCAGGCTCAGTAGCCGGTATGACGGCGCTGTTGTCATAGCGGGCGAAACCATTGGCGAAGTTGGCTTCATAGAGCCCCAGCGCCGCGATCTGCGTCCCATCCTGCTGAATGGCGCCATCAGCACCTACCTTGATTTCACTGGCTTGCGAGTTGAGCTGGATCGGCGCGCCGCCGGCATCAAGGACAGGATATCCTCTCAGCGTAACCAGATCCCCGGCCTCGGTCAGCGTAAAGCGGCCGTCGCGCGTCAGGGCAGTTCCGCCTGGCGTGTCGATCTGAAACCAGGCGTCGCCCTTGATGGCGAAATCCAGCTGGTTGCCGGTGCGGTTCAGGCCGCCATTGTTGGTGTTGAGGAACTCCTGCCCCTGCGACACGAACGACACCTTTGCCGGCCGGGTGTCGCCAATCATCTGGTTGAACTTCACTTCCGTCGAACGGAACCCGACCGTGCTCGAATTGGCGACGTTGTCGGCCAGCGTGTTCATGCGTTTTTCAAGCGCCATCTGGGAGGAGACGGCAACATAGAGACCGGTCTGCATATCAGCGCCCCCCGAGTTTCAGCGTATTGATGGAAAGGAGAAGATCGGAGGAAATTCCGTAGCCGCTGGATGAGCCGAAAACGGCAAGCGGATCGTAGGGATCCGAAGAATTGTTGATTTCCCAAAGGGCCGTGAACCGTTCGAGCATCTTCGACAGCTTGGCGGGGTCCTTGAAATCCTTGATGTCGAGAGCGTTCTCGATCGCGGATGCCTGCTTGTCGATATCGGACGCGGCGAATTCGTCGGGCATCTGCAGCAAGGTGCGCGTGACCTGCGCCAGCGCCTCGTCGGCGAGCAGCCCGTAGGCATTGGTGATGGAGGGCGCCATGCGTTCGAAATAGAGCGCCAGGCGCACACCGGAATTTTCCGCGCCGGCATTCTGCTCCAGGGTCTGGCGCGCATATTTGTCGGCGACGCCCTTCTGGGCCTTTTCGAACGACGTTGCTGCCGTTCCGGTGCGGGCAAAGTTCAGCGATTCGACCAGATCCGAATAGCGGCTGTCGGTCAGCTGCTTGGCAAAAGCGTCGTCGCTGTCGATGCCTTCGGTCAGAACCTTGCGCATGAAGGCCTTGGCATAGCCCATGTCTTCCAAGCCATGCGCCTTGATGGCGTAGTTGTAGAGCCGCGTGTCGGCGAAGAACTCGTCGATCGTTTTGACGTTACCGATATTGGCCAGGTAATATTCGGTCTCGCGGGCAACATCCGGCTGCTCGGCAACCCGTTCCAGCGATTTGGTGAGGTTGCCTGCTATCATCTGGTAGCTGGTGTAAGTCGTCGTCACGACGTTTCCCCGTTCATCCATGAGACATGACGCGATACGCGCCGGTTGGCCGGAAAATAACCGTGGCTTGCTTGCGCGAACCTGTTTGCCCGCAAGGCCTTGAAATGCGGCCCACAACCAGCCTCACGCAAGGCTCAACGCCTAACGATACGGTCGAAAATCCACCTTTGCGGCAGGTATCGAAATGAACATCATCATCGGGCTCCTCTTGACCATGGGCTGCATCCTCGGCGGCTTCATTGCCATGGGCGGCCATATGGAGGTCCTGAACCAACCGTTCGAGCTCATGATCATTGGCGGTGCCGGCCTTGGCGGCTACATCATGGCCAACTCGATGAAGGTGCTGAAGGATACTGCAAAGGCGCTCGGGGAAGCCTTCCTTCACAAGGTTCCGAAGGAGCGCAACTACCTGGACACGCTTGGTGTTCTCTACAGCCTGATGCGGGACCTGCGCACGAAATCGCGCAACGAGATCGAAAGCCACATCGACAACCCGGATGAGTCCTCGATCTTCCAGTCCGCACCAACGGTGCTGCAGAACAAGGAATTGACGGCCTTCATCTGTGACTACGTCCGACTGATCATCATCGGCAACGCCCGCAGCCATGAGATCGAGGCGCTGATGGACGAGGAAATCAACACGATCACCCACGACAAGATGAAGGTCTTCCACTCGTTGACCACGATGAGCGATGCCTTCCCCGCGATTGGTATCGTCGCCGCCGTTCTCGGCGTCATCAAGGCCATGGGCTCGATCAGCGAAGCGCCCGAGGTTCTCGGCGCCAAGATTGCCGCCGCCCTCGTCGGCACCATGCTCGGCATCTTCCTCTCCTACTGCATCGCCAGCCCCGTCATTGCCAATATCAAGGCTGTCCGCGACAAGCAGAACCGTCTCTACATCATCGTCAAGCAGACCCTGCTTGCCTACATGAACGGCTCGGTGCCGCAGGTCGCTCTCGAATACGGCCGCAAGACCATTTCCGCCTATGAGCGTCCGTCGATCGATGCCGTCGAGCAGGAAATGATGAACCCCGGTGGCGGCGGCGAAAGCAAGGCGGCCTGATCCATGACAGCAGCAATCAAAAACAACGTCGTCTTCGATCGCAAGCTGCTTGCCCGGATGACCGGTGCGCTCGGCGATACCAAGACGATCGGCAAGCTGTGCAGCGATATCGGCCATGTCTTTGCAGAGTTCCTGCCGGACATCCTGCAGAACGAGACCGGTCTCGACATCGAGATCGCTTATGCCGGTTTCGACACCGGGCTGAAATCGGAGCTGATCACCAGGCTCGGCAATGGCGTGGCCCTGTGCGACACGTCGCTGCGCAACTGGTGCCCCGAGTTCATCATCAGCTGCGACAGCCCGGTCATCATAACCCTCATGGAAGTGTTGCTCGGCGCATCGCCGACGGCCATCGAAGAACCCAAGCCGCGGACGCTCTCCAATATCGAACTCGACGTCGCAACCATGGTCGTCGAAAAGGTCGCCGATGTGCTTAAGTCCGCCGTCACCGTGGCGGGCAGTTTCGAGCCGGTCGTCGGACGGCCTTACAATGCCAGCGAACGGCCGCCGGCGGACCCTGATGTCGCAGACGTCTTTGCCGCCTGCATCAACGTGACGATGGGGCTTGGTCCGGTTCTTTCGACCTTCTCGATCATCGTGCCGCAGCAGACCTTGCTGAAAACCACCGTCGTCTTCCCCAAGGGCGTCGGACAGGGGCACAAGTCCAAGGGTGCATGGGGCGAGCAACTGGAGCAGCAGGTCCGCCGCTCTGCCGTCAACCTCGAAGCGCGCATCAAGCTGCAGAGCCTGACGCTCGATACGATCAGCCGCCTGCAACCCGGCGACGTCATTCCTTTCCAGGACGCCAAGGACGTGCGCGTCGAGATCAATGCCAACGGCCGCGACCTCTACATCTGTGAGCTCGGCCGCTCCGGCGCGAAATACACGGTCCGGATCAAGGATACCCACGGCTCGGAGAATGACATTCTCCACCACCTGATGAGTTAAAAATCCTCTGCCTTACCCGGCAACATGGTTGGGGCAAGTTTCAACTGGAATAGATTGCACATGGCACCGAAGAAAGCACCCATTGACGACCAGACGACCCTGAACGCCGGCGACGCCGAGCTCGATCAGGCCATCGACGATCTGCGCGGCGTCCTGCAAAGCGATGCCTCCGGTACGGCTCCGGCAACGGATTTCGGCATGGATTTCGCAGCCGTATCGACGGCCGCCGAAACACCGGATTTTGCCAGCACGTTCGACACATCCGGGACTGATCTCAGCAGCTTTGGCGGCGATTTCGCCGGCTCGAGCTTCGGCGATGTGGATCAGGGGACGGCCGGCTCATCCTTTGACGGTGGATCCTTCGGAGGTGCGTCCTTCGGCAGTTCCAGCTTCGAAGAGCAGCGCCCCAGCGAACCGGGCAGCGGCATGGAAGCCAATCTGGACCTGATCATGGACATCCCGATCGACGTCCAGATCGTGCTCGGCACCAGCCGCATGCAGGTCTCCGGCCTGATGAACCTGACGGAAGGCGCGACCATTGCGCTCGACCGCAAGATCGGCGAGCCGGTCGAAATCGTCGTCAACGGCCGTATCATCGGCCGCGGCGAGATCACCGTCCTCGACGAAGACGAAACACGTTTCGGTGTAAAGCTCATCGAAATCAAGGGTACCAGTAAAGTCTGAACCCGGTCACGGGTCACAAGGATCAATCCATGATGGATTTCGACAATTTCGAAGCCTCGGCACCGACGAGGCCGCTTACCCAAATGGACAAGGCCGCTGCGGTCCTCCTGGCAATGGGCAAGCCCGTTGCCGGCAAGTTGTTGAAGTTTTTCACCCAGAGCGAGTTGCAGGGCATCATCGCCTCGGCCCAGTCGCTTAGGTCGATCCCGCCGCACGAACTGGAAATCCTGGTCAACGAGTTCGAGGACCTGTTTACCGAAGGTGCAGGCCTGATGGACAATGCCAAGGCCATCGAGGGCATTCTGGAAGAGGGCCTGACGCCGGATGAAGTGGACGGGCTGCTCGGCCGCCGGACTGCGTTTGCGGCATATGAAGCCAATATCTGGGACCGCCTGCAGGATTCCGATCCGGTCTACGTCGCCCAGAGCCTCGGCAAGGAACATCCGCAGACGATTGCCTATGTGCTATCGATGATGCCGTCGACCTTCGGTGCCAAGGTTCTGCTGCAGCTGCCGGAAAGCGGCCGCGCAGATATCATCAACCGCGCCGTCAACATGAAGAACGTCAGCCCGAAGGCCGCGCAGATCATCGAGACCCGCGTCGTCGAACTGATGCGCGAGATGGATGCCGACCGCAATTCCGTTGGTTCGATCAAGATCGCCGAAGTCATGAACGAACTGGAGAAGACCCAGGTCGACACGCTGCTTGCCTCGCTGGAATCGATCAGCACTGAATCGGTCAAGAAGGTCCGTCCGAAGATCTTCCTCTTCGACGACGTTCTCTATATGCCGCAGCGCAGCCGCGTGCAGCTGTTCAACGACGTCTCGGGCGATATCATCACTATGGCGTTGCGCGGATCGAGCATGGAACTGCGCGAATCGGTGCTTGCCTCGATCGGTGCACGTCAGCGCCGCATGATCGAATCGGACCTTGCAGCTGGCGACGTCGGCATCAATCCACGCGATATCGCAATTGCCCGCCGCTCGATCACCCAGGAAGCCATTCGTCTTGCCGCCAGCGGCCAGATCGAGCTCAAGGAGAAGGAAGCGGCGGCGGCCTGATCAGGCAGCCACCCTCCCTCGACTTTCTGTGAAGTGCCGCGTTTACGCGCGTATTTCCCTTGCATGCCCTGCGGCCTCGGCTCACAACCGTCTGACGGCAACGACCGCCACCAGATGCAAGAGGCCTTCATCCGATGTCGGACGATCAGGACAAAGACAGCAAAACAGAATCGCCGTCCGAGAAAAAGATGAGCGATGCCATAGAGAAGGGCAACACGCCTTTCTCGCGCGAGGTGACCATGTTCGCCTCGGTCGTCGCCATCTACATCTTCATCGTCTTCTTCCTGCCCCAGGGGTTCACGACTGTCGCGGAATCGCTGAAGGACATCTTCGAGCAGCCGGAGGCCTGGCGCATCAATACGGCGACGGATGTGGTTGCGCTCGTCTCGCACCTGTTCTGGAAAGCCGGCGCGCTGCTCATTCCGTTTTTCACGCTGCTGGTCGTGTTCGGGATCGGCTCGTCGATCCTGCAGAACCTGCCGACGCCGGTGCTTGATCGCATCGCGCCGAAGATGAACCGGATTTCACCGATCGGCGGCTTCAAGCGTATCTACGGTATTCAGGGCCTGGTCGAATTCGCCAAGGCTTTCGCCAAGGTCGCAGTCGTTTCGCTCATCATCGTGCTGACCCTCTGGAACGACTATTACGCCTCGCTCGATTCGATGTTTTCGGATCCGCTGACGATCTTCGCGACGATGTCGAACGACTTCAACCAGATCATGATCGTAATCCTGATCTCGACAGCCGTCATCGCGATCGCCGATTTCTTCTGGACGCGGCACCACTGGTACACTGAACTTCGAATGACGAAGCAGGAGGTCAAGGAGGAACTGAAGCAGTCCCAGGGCGACCCGATCATCCGCGCCCGGCTTCGCTCCATTGCCCGCGACCGGGCACGCCGGCGCATGATCACCTCGGTTCCCCGCGCCACTCTCGTCATCGCAAACCCGACGCACTATGCCGTTGCGCTGCGTTATGTGCGCGAAGAAGGCGATGCGCCGGTGGTGGTTGCCAAGGGCCAGGACCTTGTCGCGCTGAAGATCCGTGAGATTGCAGAGGAAAACGGCATACCGGTTTTTGAAGACCCGCCCCTCGCACGCTCAATGTTTGCGCAAGTCTCGGTAGATAGTGTGATTCCACCGGTTTTTTATAAGGCAGTTGCCGAACTCATTCACCGGATCTATGCCACGCAGCCGAAACGGGTGACGTAAACACATGAAAAAATGCGAATATTCCGAACAACGCGAGAAAATTGTAGCCGATGCGATCCGTCCTGTTGCGACGGAATTGCGTCTGATCGATGCGGCCGACTTTATCGCGCTGCTCCGTTTTGAATCGCACGGGAGCCTCGCCGACCTGGTCTCATCCGCAGCGGAACTCTATTTTCTCCCCGGCACGGTGAATTTCGGTATCGGCGGCAACTACTCGCTCGATTGGGATACCCAGCCGGAAATTACCCTCGACCTTGAATTGAAGCCGGATGGCGTGACCGTTTATGCGCAGCTCGCGCTCGGCAAGGATTCGGCCGGCCTCGAAATCAACCACATCGCATTCCAGAGCCCGTCCGACGATCCGGACGAAAACACTGCGTTCCTGGCAAAGAGCCTCGACGCTGCGAAATTCGTGAAGTCCTATCCGGCCGCTCTGGCGAGCTAGTTCCGCGATATCGGCCATGACGGCCGGAACAATCCACTCAGCTGATATAACCGAGACGAATGGCCTTGGCGATCGCCTGGATTCTGTTGACCGAATCCAGCTTGGTCGTCGCGGCTCCGAGGTAGGCGTTGACCGTATGGACCGAAAGTCCCATTTTCTCGGCGATCTCTTCGCTGATATAGCCATCTCCGGCCATCTGCAGGCAACCGATCTCGCGGTCGCTCAGCGATTCGGCCGGCAGCATGCGCCGTTCGTCGGCAGCAAGGAGATCGGTCATGATCTGGCAGCTTCGGCCGTGCAGATCGATGATCACCTCGCTCGAAAGGTCGATGTAACTGCCCGTAAAGACGATGTAACCATTGCCCTGGGCGCCGAGCCTCACCGGCAGGGCAATGCCGGAATACGGCAAAAGGCGCGCCGCCAGGCGATGGGTAAAACGTCCGAAATCCGGTGTCTCCGCCACCTGCTGCTCGCCCGTTCCATTCCACATCACCGGCAGCAGCGAAACCTCCAGATGCTGGAGCAGTTCGTCGCCATAGGCCTGCACCAGTTCATGCGCCATGCTTTCGGTGGCAGCGCCCCAGTTATCGAGGACGCAGGTCAGCTTGCGTGACGCCGGCAGGCCGTTTCCGTTCAAGCGCAGGACTGCAAAATGCTTGGCGTTGATCTGCTTCTGCATCGCCTGGAGCCGCGCCACGAGCGTCGCCGCGCGTGACGCCCTGGCCGCCTGTTGCCGTCCGGACTTCTCGTCTCCTGTGCGTGCGTTCGGAAGGAAATAGGTCATGGCCGGATTCCTAGACGAGGTTGTTGCGAACGGCATAGGCGATGGCCTCGGAGCGGGTCTTTGTCGCCGTCTTGCGCATCACGCTGGTGATGTAGTTGTTGATCGTGTTGCGCGAGATACCGAGGATGACGGCGATCTCGTCGCTGGTCTTGCCCTCGGCAATCCAGAACAGGCACTCAAGCTCGCGCTCCGTCAGGTCGAAGTCCCGATCGGTGCGCACGCCGCGCCCATGAGTGAAACTTGCAAAGTAACCCGTGAGCAGGCCGACATCCCTCAGGCTGTCCTGCGAGAGAATGACATCCTGGGGGAAGAGCAGCATCAGCGAAAGGCGGGTGCGGCCGACGTTGAGGGTAATGGCGCAATATTCGCGGCTGATGCCGCGGCCGATATCGATGTCATCAGGCAGGCTCATGAACGCCGGCTGCATCACCGAAAGACATTTCTCCATTTCATTCGTCTTGGAATGGAGCTGCGCCATTACCTTGCCGAGACGCCTGACGACGTCGAACGGCCAGTCCGAGCAGACAACGAAGTCCAGCCCCTCATCCTGCGACAGGTCATACCGCGCGAGAAGATAGTGGGTGGCGCCCACGTACTCCGTCAGGGCGGCAAGCCCCTTGTTCAGATTGCCGCGATCGGCAAATTCGCCCAGTCGGCGAACGAGCTGTTCCTTGGCGTGAGCCCGTCCAACGCCACGCGCAGCGACCGGTGCAGGCCAGACCGCAATCTCTGTCTGTAGAGCATCCATGACATTACCCCCATGATGGATTCGTCCGTGCTCATTCAAGCGCTTGCACTGCCGCCGCCGGCAAATGTGTCGGGTTTCCGCATTCCCCGACATCCGCAAATCAGCACGCGAATCACTACATAAAATGTACATCGCCCCCTGTGAAAAACTACTGCCCCCATCTCGGGATTTACTTTTGGTAGGTTCCATGAAACGATTCGTTGTAGCGTGATTTGTAAGGAGTCAACTGGACGGATCGGGCAACTTTCAAAATCATAATTATTTGAAATTTATGTATTTTCTTATTTTTAATTTGTCCGGACACGCGGCTTTTAATTGCCAAGCCTGCGCGATGTGCCTGTTAGCGCCTAAAAAGCGCTCAGGCAAATCAGCATTTTGCGGCCAGTTCCGTTTTGTCAAGATTTCATTTTTTTATTTGTTTTCCGCGATGTTGCCGAAATACATCAAGCCCCTGATGTCTATTTCCGCATCAAGCTCGCCCGTACTACAGTATAGCTATTAATATTATTTAAGTAGTATTTTGTTCCACCTGAATCTATTCGGAATCAGCGAATCAATAGGCTCACTCGGCGCTGGCAACACACCAGACGAAAGCCCTTTCCCTCAGCAAAAAATTAACGGTTTGTTAAATATAGAGAATCCCGGCGCATCGCATCATGCCGATTTGCGAGGTCGTGATTCTTGGTGCCACGCCAAAGTGCAACGGCAATACAGGAAACGGACACAAGTCTATTTTCGACCGGACCGGCCGCGTGGATGTTTCCGCCAGCACCTTCGGGTCTCTCGGCGTACCCGTTTTCTGGTCATTCGAACGGCATCTTGGAACCGGACCGATATTAAATATGGTTTCGGTCTACCGCCTAAAGCACGAAACCCGCCTGGGAGGCGGGTTTCGATGGTTTTCCAACAGATTGGCGGGAGATCAAGCCGCTTTTTCTGCGACCCATTTGCGGAGGATCTTGGCGGCGCGTTCCTCGCTGATTTCCACCATGCGAGCGAGCCTGCGCTCCGGGCCTTCCTTGACCCTGCGGTTGAAGCCGCCTTCGCTGTCGTCGCCCAGGCTGAGCAGGTCGTCGGTGCTGTCGAAGCCGAAGTCCGAGCCGAAGCCTTCCATGAGTGCGCCGCCTGCTGCGCCGGTCGCCGCCGGGGAAAAGTCCGGCAGTTCCAGGCCGACGGCTTCGTTCTCTGCGAGCGCCGTGGCGCCAGTGCCGATGCCCATGGAGCGGGCCAGCGGACGCATGCCCATCCAGACCACCACGAAGGCAACCGCGACGAAGGCCAGAGCATTGATGATGCCGCCGAGATTGCGGGTGAGCGTCTCCATGATGCCCGGACCGGAGACCGGCTCGTCGAGGAGCTGCGTGTTGACGAAGTCCATGGCGGTCAGCGTGATCACGTCGCCGCGCGCCGGATCGAGGCCGACAGCAGAGGCAACGATCTTCTGCATGTCCTGGATATAGGCATCCATCTTCGCCTGGTCCGCGCCTTCACCGACCATGGCGGCGACGCGTCCGCGATTGACCACCACGGCGACGGAGAGCTTCTCGACCGTATAACTGCTCTTGACGGTCGCGACGGTCTTCGAGTTGATCTCGTAGTTGGTCTGTTCTTCCTTCTTCTCGGTCTGGTCGTTCGACTGAGGGCCGGTGGTGCCGCCTGTCGGCGCCGCCTGCGGAACGTTCTGCTGCACGGTCGCCGCATTGTCCGGCTGCTGCCGGCTGGATTTCTGCTCTTCCTTGGTGACGCGCGTCGAGCGTTCGACGCGGGATTCCGGATCGAACACCGTTTCCTGGATCTGCTGGGTATCGGTGTTCAGCCTGGCAGTCACGCTGGCGCGGAAATTGTCCATCCCGAGGAAGGGCGCGAGCGCCTTGTCGATGTTGCTTTCGATTTCGTTCTGGACGTTCTGCACGATGCCCAGAGACTGGTTCATGGCGCTGTTGGCCGGGTCGTCGCCGGACGCCAGGAGCTGGCCGGCGGAATCGAGAATAGTGACATCGTCCATGCTGAGGCCCGGAACGGATGAAGCGACCAGATGGCGGATCGAGGCTGCGGCGTTGCGGCCGATATTGGCGCTGGCGCGGATCATGACCGAAGCCGTCGGTTTCTGTTCGGTCTTTCGGAAGCTGCCGCGGTCGGCCATGACGATGTGGACGCGGGCGGCGGCAATTCCGGAAATCTGCTGGATGGTGCGGGCGATTTCCCCTTCGAGGGCACGAACGCGGGTGACTTCCTGCATGAAGGAGGTGAGGCCCAGAGACCCGACATTGTCGAAGAGTTCGTAGCCGGCATTGGCGCTGTTGGGCAGGCCGCGCTCTGCCAGATAGAGCCGGGCCTTGCTTGTCATGCCGACCGGAACCTGCAGGCTCGAGCCGTCGGAACCGACGGCGAAATCGATGTTGGCCTCGGCAAGCGCGACACTGACCTGATTGAGGTCAGTGGTTTCAAGCCCGACATAGAGCGTTTCATAGGAGGGTTTGTTGACGTAAAGGCCGGCAGCGAGAACGATCCCGACTGCGACCACGCCGGCTGCAATCAGCGCTATGAGCTTGCCTTGCCCAAGGCCCGCCAAGTTTTTCGTGACCGTCGATAGTTGATCCAACAGATTCATTCTGTTTCCGCACCCAGTGGCGCATGTTCCGTTCAGGCTACATCGCCCGAAACATGCGCAGATCCAAACATCGGGGCTTACTGGATCGATCCGGCCTGTGGCCTTCGTCAGTTCACGCGCAAATCTACCAGCCCCGATTGGCACACTAGGAAACGAAACTTGCGCGAACTTGTCTTGAAGGCCGGCTTTTGACGGCAGTGCAAAAAAGCAGCTGCAGGGGAAGACAGGGGGCGGAAACGAGACCGCCGCCTCGACATGATGATCGGGCGGCGGCTAAACACGAAGAAAGGATTTCCACCTAAAAGGCTTCGAAATCACCCGCGGCTTCCGTCAGCGGCTGGGAATGGCCGTGGCGCAGCATCCCGTTGCCAAGCGACTTCTGCATGTCGGCCAGCTTGACGAGATTGAGGGCGGTCGTGACGTCCACCAGCCAGTGCTGGGGGATGGCTGCCGTCACCGTATCGATGAATTCGGCAAGGCCGCGCGTCTTCTGGACGGCCAGGTCGATGCCTTGCAGAACCTTGATGCGGTCAGCCGATTCCAGAACCGCTTCGCCGTGAATGTCGCTCAGCATCGGCTCGATCCGCTCGATCAGATAAGCCACGTCATAAAGTTCGGAGACGATGCGCATCATCACATCCGGAAGCGCCTCATCCACGTGAGGCATATGGCTCTTCAGTTCAGTCAGCATTACTCGCCCTCACGCTGGCAAAAATTCCGTTCCGGGATTCCCCTTTGAACGGCCTACGCTAAACATTCTGCCAAAGCCGCGTCTCGGGTGGAGAACCCAAGGCAGCGGCCCGAGCGCTAGAAAAACTCGATCGCATTGTCGACCGGCTTCGGCGCAGGTCTTGGACGCTGCTCCTGAGCCACGGCCTTCTGTGCTTCCACACCCGTCAAGGCATATTGCCGGGCCCGGCCGCTCAAGGGCCAATATTCGAGCTTGCGGCCATGATCACCACCGGTGCTCTCACCGACCACCTGGATACCTTCATCCATCAGGAACTGCCGGGCAAACAGGGCATTCTGCTCACCGACGTTGGAGAAGCGAGCGATCGTCTTCGCACCACCGAAAATCTTCGCTTCCAGCCGTTCACGGCGGGCTCCCTTCTTCAGGAGCCCGTTGATCAAAAGTTCCATCAGATGCACGCCGTATCGCGTCGCATCACCGCCAGACGAGATCGCGTCCGCCGAGCCGGGCAGGAGGAAATGGTTCATGCCGCCGACGCCTGCGACCGGGTCACGCATGCACGCGGCCACGCAGGAACCCAAGATGGTCGAAAGCACGACGTCCGGATCGTTGACCACCTTCCATTCGCCCTGAATGACATGCACGCGTTTGGTCGCAGCATCCATGATCATTTCAATGCCCCGAATACAGCCTCGATTGCAGCCTTCATCTTTTCGATGGTGAAGGGCTTGGCGAGCACGTTGTTGGCACCAAGTGCCGCGGCCTTGGTAACCAGCGCGCGGTCACCCTGAGCCGTCAGCATGATGAACGCGGCCTTTTTGGTCGCCGGATTGTTGCGCACGGCCGCCAGCAGGCCGAGGCCATCCATCTTCGGCATATTGAAATCGGAAATCACCAGATGATGCGGCTGCGCCGCCATGATCTTGGCACCCTGCTCGCCATCGCCGGCGACGGTGATCTGTTTGAAGCCCAGCTGCTGCAGGGCGTCGCCCAGCAACAGGCGGCTGGTGACCTGATCATCCACGATCAGAACTTTGATTTTTTCCGCTAGGGACATTTATTCGCTTCCTTCTCTTCGGGCGGCGGTGCTTTTCAATACTTCTTCCCCGATTGAGCTGAGGGGTAGTTGGGTTTCGACGGCGCCCAGTTCATAGGCAACCCTCGGCATTCCATACACGACACAGGTTTTTTCATTCTGACCGAATGTGCGGGCACCTGCGTGGCGCATTTTCAAGAGACCGGATGCGCCGTCACGGCCCATTCCGGTCAGTATTACACCGACTGCGTTTCGGCCTGCGAGTTCCGCGACCGAATCGAACAGCACATCGACGGACGGGCGATGACCATTGACCGGCTCGCGGTCCAGAAGACGGCAGCTCGGTGAAGACGGATTGACGACCTGCAGGTGGCGCTCGCCACCCGGTGCCAGATAAATTTTCCCGACCTCGAGCCGGGCGCCGTCCGTCGCTTCCTGCACCGCTGGGGCACAGAGACGGTTCAAGCGTTCGGCGAAGCTCTTGGTGAAGGTATGCGGCATATGCTGCGTGATCACCGTCGGTGGGCAATTGGCCGGGAACTTCTGCAAGACGGTGATCAACGCTTCGACGCCACCTGTAGACGAGCCGATCGCGATGATCTTTCTGCCGGCCCTATAGTCGGAAGCACCATTTGCATTGGCAGCGCTTGGAGCAGCGACCTTGTTGCCGGATATGATGTACTTGCGCTGCGACCGCGCGGCAGCCTTCACCTTGTCGGCAAGGTCGCTGAACGGATGCGGATCGCCGGGCAGCGGCTTTCCAACGCAATCGAACGCACCGATTTCGAGTGCCGCGATGGATGCTTCGGCTCCCTTGTGCGTCAACGTCGAGACCATGATGACCGGCATCGGGCGCAGCCGCATGATCTTCTCGAGAAATTCCAGCCCGTTCATGTTGGGCATCTCGATGTCGAGCGTAACGACGTCGGGATCGAGATCCTTGATGGCCTGGCGCGCCTGCATGGCATCGGCAGCCTGGCCGATGACCTCGATGCCGGGATCGCTGCTCAAAATAGCCGTGATCAATCCGCGCATCGTAGCGCTATCATCGACAACAAGAACGCGTGCTGCACTCATGAATGACCTCCATGCGCCTTGCCGGTGTAGCGATAAGTGGTGATGCCGATATTGTCGAAGACGGACTTCGCGTCACCGGACACACGCTCGGAATGACCGATATAAAGATGTCCCTTGGGGTTGAGCATACCGGCGAAGCGTGACCAGATTTTCATCTGGGTCGGCTCGTCGAAATAAATCACCACGTTGCGGCAGAAGATGACATCGAACTGGCCCTTGAACGGCCATTGCGCCATCAGGTTGAGTTCGTTGAACGTGATCAGCCGCTTGACGCGATCATCGACCTGCCACTTCTGGCGGCCGTTGACGGTCGTTTCCGAGAACCATTGCTTGCGCATCGCCGGTGTTACCGTCTCAAGCGCCGTCGCGTCGTAGGCGCCGGCCCGTGCGAGAGCCAGGATCTTGGGGTCGATGTCGGTCGCGAGAATACGGAAATCGTAATCCGCCGCGTTCGGCATCATCGACAGGACCGTCAATGCAATCGAATAGGGCTCCTGCCCGTCCGAACACGCAGCCGACCAGATGCGTACCCGGCCGCCATTCTTGGCGCGCGCCAGGAGCTCAGGCAGAACATCCGATTTCAGATGCTCGAAATGATGGTTCTCGCGGAAGAAGCGGGTGAAGTTCGTCGTCAGGTGCGAGAGCATGTCTCGGCGCTCGGCGGCACCGGCCGGCGAGGACACCAGCTGGCAGTATTCCCGGAAGCCCTTCAGGCCGAGATTGCGGATGTGTTTCGACAGGCGCGAATAGACGAGCGACGCCTTCGATTCGTTCAGGAAGATGCCGGCGTCGGCATAGATCATCGCAGCAATTTCGGCGAGGTCGCGGCGCGTCAGCGGGTATTCGCCGCTCGCCAGGCACTCGTCGGGGGGTAGTCTGCTGTCAAAGGCGGCCGGCATGCTCATGCAGCTTCACTTTCGGTATGGGGAAAGACGGCTTCGAGTTCGATCAGGCAGATCATTCTGCCTTCGATCGCCAGAATGCCACGGGCAAATGTCCGCTCGAAGTCGGACGTCATATCCGGCGTTGGCTGGATATCCTCGTCCTTGATCGTCAGAATGTCGGAGACCGCCTCAACGAGGAGGCCGACGACCCTGTTCTTCACCTGTGTCACGATGATGACGTGGCGCACCGTCGGCTCGGCCGGCTTCATTCCAAGCCGCGCCGACAGATCGATGATCGGCAGCACCGCACCGCGCAGGTTGATCACGCCGAGCATGTATTGCGGCGCATGTGGCATGGGTGTCGCCGGTGTCCAGCCGCGGATTTCCCGCACGGACATGACATTGACGCAGAATTCCTGATCCCCGATACGGAACGCGATGAGCTCGCGCCCTCCGTTCGTCAGATTTTTTGCGAGAGTGGTCATCGGTCTTATCCGGCAGCAGCAAGCGATGTTTCGAGGTGGAGGGACTGGCCGCGCGACGCCGAGACAACGGCATCGACGTCCAGGATGAGAGCGACGCGGCCATCACCCAGAATGGTGGCAGCAGCAATGCCCGGTACATGCGTGTAGTTGGCTTCCAGGCTCTTGATGACGACCTGGCGCTGGCCCTGAATGGCATCGACCATCAGTGCGCGCTGGCCGCCGCCTTCGGATTCCACCAGAAGAGCGACGCCTTCCACCGGATTGGCCTGGGTGGCACGGAAGTTCAGGATGCGGCCAACATCGACCAACGGGCAGAAGGAGTTGCGGATCGAGATCAGCCGCTGCGTCGCGCCAAAGGAATGGATAGCGGCGGCGTCAGGCTGCAGGGTTTCAACGATAGCCGTCAAAGGCACGACGAGCGTCTGGCCGGCCACCGTGACGACCATGCCGTCGAGGACGGCGAGCGTCAGCGGCAGGCTCATAGTGAAGACCGAGCCATGGCCGGGCTTCGAGGAGATGTTGATACGGCCGCCAAGTGCCTGGATCGAGCGCTTGACCACGTCCATGCCGACACCGCGGCCGGAAAGGTCGGAAACCTTGTCGGCGGTCGAGAAACCGGCATGGAAGATCAGGTTGTCGATTTCCTCGTCGGACAGGTTCGCGTCGGCCGCGATCAGGTCGTTGTCGATCGCCTTCTGGCGCACTTTCTCGCGGTTGATGCCGGCGCCGTCATCAGAGAGCTCGATGACGATGCGGCCCGAGCGGTGCTTGGCGGTGAGCTTGACGGTGCCTTCGGCGCTCTTGCCGGCGGCAATACGCTTTTCCGGCATTTCGAGGCCGTGGTCGACGGCGTTGCGGATCATGTGCGTCAGCGGTTCCGCCAGCTTGTCGATGACCGTCTTGTCGACCTCGGTATTTTCACCCTCGGTGACGAGGCGGACCGACTTGCCGGTGATATCGGCGATTTCGCGGACCGTGCGGGCCATGCGCTGGAAGACCGGCTTCACCGGCTGCGCGCGGATCGCCATGACCGAGTCCTGGATTTCCCGGGTCAACTGCTGGAGTTCTTCCAGGCCCATGTTGATCGAGGAGACGCCGTTCGAGTCGTTCTCGATGACGCTCTGCGACAGCATCGCCTGGTTGATGACAAGCTCGCCGACGAGATTGATCAGGCGATCGACCCGGTCGAGATCGACGCGGATCGTCGGGGCGGCAGCGGACGACGCCTGCTGGGCATTGTTCTGGGCGGCAGCGGCGGCCGCAGCCTTGTCGCCGGCTGCGGCACGCGACGCTGTGCCGGCCATTTGCACGACGTTGGACGCGGTTTCCGCAGCGGCAACGGCTTCCTGTGCCGCGGCGATCTGCTCCTCTTCCTCGACAACGCCGAGCGGGGCGAGCGGCTCGTCGTCGAGCGCCGAAAGATCGAACGGGACCGGCTGCATCGGCAGCTCTTCGGTCTCGCCGGTGGCGCCTTCCCCGGCGTCCGTGGCGGTTACCTCAAGCTCGCAATCCCACTCGGCAAATTCAAAGACCGAGCGAACCGCGTCTTCGCCCTTTTCGGTCCTGATCGAGACCGTCCACGAAAAATAGGCGGCCTCCGGGTCCATCTGGTCCAATGGCGGCAGGCTGTCCATGTTGCAATGGATGCTCATTTCGCCAAGACGGGAGAGGTCGCGCAGAAGCAGCGCCGCTTCATTGCCCTTTGTATAGAGTTCCGACTTCGGCTTGAAGACGACGTCGTAGGCGGGATGCTCGATCACGGCTTCCTCTTCGCCACCGAAATCGTCGAAGGAGAAGGCAACCGGGACAAAGCCCTCGTCGTTGACGACGGGTGCTGCAACGACAGGGGCCGGCTTCGGCGCAGGCGCCGCGGCTTTGGGGGCTGCGGCTTTTGGCGCTATGGCTTCGGCAGCCGGCGGCGCTTCGCCCTTGGCGAGCGCCTCAAGTTCCCGGATCAACTGCAGTGAGCGGGCCTGATCGACACTGCCGCCATCGCGGGCGACGTTGGTCAGGTCGGCCAGCACGTCGGCCGATTTCAGCATCACCTTCAGGACATCCTGGGTCGGTTCCAGCTTGTTGGAACGAACGCAATCAAGCGTGGTCTCAAACACGTGCGCGAAAGAGACAAGATCATCCAGCCCGAAAGCTCCGGCACCACCCTTGATGGAGTGGACCGCGCGGAAAACCGCGTTCACCGTTTCCGGGTCACGGTCGCCGTCGTTTAGCCGCAGGAGACCGGATTCCAGTTCGGCGAGTTGCTCCTCGCACTCCTGGAAGAAAATCTCTTTGATTTCGTTCATATCCATGGGGGCAATCCTGGCGTTAGGCTGTTACGCGCTCGATGGCATCGATCAGTTTGGTCGGATCGAACGGCTTGACGATCCAGCCGGTAGCACCTGCCTGGCGGGCGCGGTTCTTCTTTTCCGCGTCGCTTTCCGTCGTCAGGACCAGGATCGGGATGGCCCGGAACTTCTCGTTCTTGCGCACGCCCTCGATGAAGCCGAAACCGTCGAGACGCGGCATGTTGATGTCGGTGACGATGACATCCGGATTGGCATCTTCAAGGACTTCAAGCCCCTCGATGCCGTCTTCCGCCTGGATCGTTTCAAAACCGGCATTGTTCAGCGTGACGAGAAGCATGTTCCGAATGGTTCTGGAATCATCGACTGTGAGAACTTTCTTTTTCATGTCTCAAATCTCCTTTGCCATCAGGTGATCAATGTTCACCCCGATGAGCTGTGTCGTTTTCGTGAATGCGTCCGACACCTTGGAGAAGGCGAAGGAGTGTTTGTCCTCTTCCCAGCTTTTTGCCCCGGCCATCAGAACCTGAACGCAGAGAGCGCCGACGCGCTCCACCGCGGAGGCATCGATGACAAGGTTGCTGCCGCGCAAACCCATCAGCTTGCTGTGCAGCGCGTTGGCCTCGTTCAGATCGAGAACCGGCGCGAGGCTTAAACTTTTTGGAGCGGCCTTCCTGGTTGCCATCTCTACTTTCCTTGTCTGACTGGGAGTAATTTACATGGATGGTTCAACTGGTTTTCGGCCCGGCCCTGTGCGCGAATGCGCCGGACTTCGAAGATCGTCGAGGCTGGCTGGCTATGTTTGCGGCGATTGGGCATCAGCGCCCCCATCCGGCGAGACGACCCGAAAGGCCGTAACCGTCATCGAAGCCCTCATTTGCTTCGACAGCCTCCACTTGGCGTGTAGCTGCAATTGCGGCCGGTACAGCGGCGAAGGATGGAGAAGCCATTCTGGAGGTTTCGCGCTGAACATGAAATTTCCGGATCGTCTGGCCGAGTTCGAGGATCACCGCATGAAGGCCATCGCAGGTTTCCCCGGCGCCGGCAGCCTGCGCCGCGCTGACGCCGATCTCGGTACCGATGCGGCCGAGTTCGGATGTGGCCGACTGCAGGCCGGTCACCTGTTCGGCGGTTTCGTCGGCGATACCGGTGATCGCATCGTTGATGCCGCGAACCTGCTCGACGATGTTGCTGATCGCATCCTGGGTGCGGCCGACGCGCTCGACGCCCGCCTCGACCTGCGATTTCGTGTTTGAGACCAGTTGCTTGATTTCACGGGCCGCATCGCCGGAGCGTTGCGCCAGCGCCCGGACTTCCTGTGCAACAACGGCAAAACCGCGACCGCTTTCGCCGGCGCGCGCCGCCTCGATGCCGGCGTTCAGCGCCAGAAGGTTGGTCTGGAAGGCGATCTCGTCGATGACGCCGATGATCTGGCCGATCTTTTCGGCGGAAGCCTCGATATCGGCCATCGCAGAAATCGCCTGGCCCGCGATCTCGCCGCTGTGTTCGGCCGATTGACGCGTCACGGAAACGCTCTTTTCTGCCGCGCGCGTCTGGACCGCATTGTGCTTGACGCGGTCGACGATGGCGCCAAGCGACGCCACTGTGTCTGCGAGCGCGTGCGACTGCTCCTGCGCTTTTGTCGCAAACTGGCCCGTTTGTCCGGCAAGCGCCTGCGACGAGCTTTCCATCGTGGCCGCCTGGTCGCTCAGGCCGATGACCTGACGCTGCAGGGCATCGAGCGCACCGTTCAATTCCTGTGCGAGCGGCTGGTAGGCGGCGGAAACGTCCGCCGGCGTGCGAACGGAAAGATCGCCCCGGCCAAGTGCCTGGGTTACATCGCCAAACAGGGCAAGCGCTTCCGCTTCGCCTGCCTTGCGCTGTTCTGCAAGCTGGCGCTGATGGCTGTGGCGCTGTTCGTTGAAGCGCAGGGAAACGGCGATTTCTGTGTCGACGAAGACGGTACGCACGAGGGCAGCGACCAGATCGTTCAGTTCCTGCTTGCGCGACTTGCCAAGCGGCAGAACCGATTTCGGCCACAGTTCCTCGATCATCGAGCAAATCAGGCGTTCCAGAACCACCGAATGACCGGCGATCTGCCAGCGCGGATCAAGCCCCATCTTGCTCTCGGTATCCGACAGCACCTTGACGCGCTCGGCATAGAGGCTGTCGAAACGGGCGTCGGTAAGCACGTTCCAGTGCGCGGAATGAAGGTCGTGCAGCCGGTCGATCTGGCGATCGCTGGTGAAATGGCGGGCCGCCTCCGGGAAGGTCTGGAGGCGCTGAAAGAGATCGCGCAATGCCAACTCGACCTGGGCGCCCAGGGATTGGCGGTTCTTGCGCAGGACGTCGGTCTGGTTTTCGTCGAGCCCGGCAAAGCGCAAGCGCTCGAGCAGGCTGCCTGCCTGAGCCCTCCTGGTCTGTTCTGGCGACGTTTCCTGCCTCACGCTGTTCCCCGGTCCGGTGCGCAACTCTGAAGAGCCAATCGGCTTTCAGAGGATATTCATTAGAATTCAAACTGTTGCTAAGCCTTTCCCATGCCGTGAGGCACAGACGGCGTTCATGCCAACGGATAGGCTGAAGGGGCGATGCCCAGCATGCCGACTTGCAAGATGCACGTGGAGACGGCGGCGACGCCATCCAGCCACGGCACTCGGCCGCTTCGTTCCCAAGAGGTATCCGGTGAAATGCATACCGGATCGGAACCGGTTCGTCGGTGCGGCGTCATGCCTTGCCGGGAAGTAGATTTTCCCACTCCGACGTGTACGATCATGTTTATGGTTAATTCCTTGCTTGAAGGTTAACGGTAGATAGTCCGTATCTCCTTTCGCTAAAATTGGACCGATATTGCCGAAAATCGACCGCAACCGCCTGCACGCCGGGGGTTTGCGCGCGGACGAAAACAACAGGTTATCAATGGTAAAACTTGGGAGTTGAACTTGCGGCGGCCACTCGTTAACTACTGGCTATTCTGACCGGTGCAAGCCATGCACAAGCATAGCCGGTCACGTTGAAGCGGCATCATGACGATGACGTAGAAGGAACGAGCAATGATTGTTCTGGGACTGAGTGCCGCATTTATCGCCACCCTGACGCTGGCAGCAATTTCCATCCTCCTCAATATCGAAGAAGACCGCAAGTCTGTGATTTCGCGGGTTTTCTAAGTATAATCCAAAATCTATTTCATTGATGAATTGAGCGTTGCGGCTCTATATGGCCGCTATTGCTTCGCGCCACCTTACTGACCTTCCGATAGGGCATAGTGGATGGCCGATACCGGCATCACAGGCGGTCGTTTGCCCACCTACTCAGCGTTTGAGCACTGGCCGCTCCATTCCGGCCACTTACGCCGCCGGCAGCAAATTTTTCCAGGTTTCGGCATAGACGGCATAGCTCGGCGGAACTACCGACTTGAACTCCGTCGTCTGAGCCTGAGCCCTCGTCCCATCGGCGAGGCAGGCCGCGCCGAGGCTCGTGCCGGTGGCGCTCTGGCTGCCGATCAGCACCGGCCGTCCGGTTGCCGCAGCGAGCATGCGCAGATAGGTCGAGTTCGCCGCAAAGGGACCCTCGACGACGATTTCACCCCGGGCGCCGATCAGATCGAGGCAGGTCGCCGTCATCAGGGCGAGATGGAAGGACACGACCGTGAGACGCTGCGCGCCGCTCAACGAAGCCTCGTCGCAAGTCCACCTTGCCTTCACATTCGGGAAAGGTCCCGAGCCTTCCGGAGCCGACGGCAGCAACATCCATTTTGCAGCCGCGACTTCCGCCTCGACCTCCTCCGAAACCGTTACCACCGGATCGGAGACCAGGGTAGCAAATGCCCGCCCGCCCATGAAGCGCGCCGACGGCACCGGATCGCCCAGCGCATTGACATTGATCAGCGTATCGCGCGCCTCGTCCAGCGCAACCTTCCTCGCTCCCATCGCCATCATCACTACCCAGGTTCCAGTGGAAACGACCGAGAACGGAGCCCGCCGCGTCAGCACGTGCGGGAGCAGCGAGGAATTGGAATCGTGGATGCCACAATAAACCGGCAGGCCTTCCGGCAAACCGCTGTCCCGCGCTGCCTGCGCCGTCAGCCCGCCCAGACGATCGCTTGCCCTGTGCACCGGCGCAAACAACGGCCGCCAACCGCGAGCATCGACCATTGTGGAAAAGTCGCCCGTGTAGGGGTTCCACAGGTCGGTATGGCACCCAAGCGAAGTCAGTTCCGTGGAGAGAACGCCGCTCAGACGATAGGACCAATATTGCGCATAGGTCAGGATGGAGGCGACGCTGGCGAAGTGCTCCGGGAAGGTTTGTTCCTGCCAGTAGATCTGCGCGCCGATATTCAGGCCTCCCGGCAGCCGCGCGGCGCCGGTTTCTGAAAAGGGCGGCCGTACCCTGTCATAGTCCGCCGCCAGCGTATCCGGGCCGTTGAACTCGTAGTCGAGCAGCGGCAGTGCAAGATCGCCGTTTCGGTCGAGCAACACAGCAGTCGCCCCATGCGTGGTGACGGAAATGGCGTCAACGGGCGTCTGCGCGTTGAGCGCCGCGAGGCTTTCGATAATGAAACGCCACAAACGCTCGACGTCGAAATGCGGGTAGAGGCCATCAGCGATTACGCCGTTGGCCGTCTTGCGCACCGCCGTTTCCTCGAAACGATCGAGATCGACTAAGGCAACCTTGGCATTCGTCTTGCCGATATCGATGACGGCGATGGTTTTCATGGGATCACTTCATGTGGAAGACGGTGGTAAGCGGAACGGCGACAGGCTCGTTATCCGCCTTCGTCTCCATGATGTCAGCCATATAGGCCCACCACTTCTGCATCACCGGATGGTTCGGCAGATCGGCCATGGTGTGGTCGTCACGTCGCCAGAGGACACCAAACAATAGGCTGGTCTCTTCGTCGAGATGGATCGAATAATCCGACACGCCAGCGGAGGTCAGAAGCGCCGACAATTCCGGCCAGATCGCATCATGACGGGCCTTGTATTCGTCGGCCATGCCGGGATTGAGCCGCATCCGGAAAGCGTATTTCTGCATCGAACTGTTCCCTAATGCGCGGCACGGCGGCGGGCGCGTGACCACAGGATCGGCAATGCGATGACCGAAATCAACAGCGCACCGATGAAGATCGACATCACGATGCCGGGAACATTCAGGAGGCCGAAGCCGAAAGTGACCATGCCCATGATGAAGGCCGCAAGCACGACACCCGGAATGGTGCCGGAGCCACCGAGAATACTGACGCCGCCGAGAACCACCATCGTCACCACTTCCAGTTCAACGCCAAGCGCGATCGATGGGCGGGTGGAGCCAAGTCGCGAGGTCAGGCAGATCGAGGCAATGCCTGCCATCAGGCCTGTCAGCAGGAAGAGGATGAACTTGACCCGGCCGACGCGGACGCCGGAGAAAAGGGCTGCCGTCTGGTTGTTGCCGATGGCGTAGACCGCGCGGCCGAAATTCGTCTTGTGCAGGAGCACGCTGTAGATCACGGCGAAGACGGCGAAAAGCGCAAATTCGAAGGAGAACACCCACCAGACATAGCCCTGGCCGAAGTAAGCGAAGCTCGCGGGATAGCCGGTAAAGGCCTTGTCGCCGAGAATAATGAACGACAGGCCGCGAAACAGGCTCATCGTGCCGATGGTCACCACGATCGACGGCAGGCCGAGGCCGGTGATCAGCAGGCCATTGACCATGCCGCAGAGGAGGCCGGTGCCGAGGCCGACAACAACCAGCGTGGGCGTGTCAAAGCCGAAGCTGACAGCAAGTCCCATGGCCGTCGACGACAGGGCGATGATCGAGGCGACGGAAAGGTCGATCTCGCCGGAAATGATGACCAGCGCCATGGCAAAGGCGATCATCGCCTTTTCGGTGAAATTGAACGTCGCGTCGGACAGGTTCCACGGGTCGAGAAAATAGGGCGAGGCGAACGAGTTGATCGTGAAGATCAAGACCGCCACGACCAGAAGCAGGCTTTCCCAGCTTTTCAGAGCGCGACTACGACGGCTCTGCAGCCGGTCGGGAATGACCCGGGGTGAAAGATGTGCTTCCGCCATCAGATCGCCTCCGCTTTCTTCAAGATGACACGACCCTTGCGCTTTTCTGCCCGGGCGTTGACGGCAACCGCGATGATGATCACGGTGCCGGAAATCGCAAGCTGCGCGAACGGCGAGATGTTGACGACCGGCAGCGCATTCTTGATGACGCCGAGGAACAGGCTCCCGAGCACCGCGCCCGGCACCGAACCGATGCCGCCGGCAATCGAGATACCGCCGATGACGCAGGCTGCGATGATGTCGAGCTCGAAACCGGCGGCGATATCGACATAGGCCACCGCATAGCGCGAGACCCAGAGATAGCCGGAAAGACCGGCAAGACCGCCGGACAGGCAATAGGCAAGGAAACGCGTGCGGCCAACGTCGATACCGGTATACACAGCCGCGTGCGGATTTCCGCCGACGGCGAAGAAAGCGCGGCCGACCGGTGTACGCGTCATCAGCAGATAGACGGCGGCGATTGCCAGAACCGAAAGCCACGAAAGCACCGGCAAGCCAGCGAGTGGTGCACGCGGCAGCGCCTTGAAGGCGTCGCTCATCTGGTGGGCATTGATCCAGGCGCCGTTGCTCAAAAGGAAGATAGTGCCACGATAGATGGTCAGCGTGCCGAGCGTCACGACGATCGGCGGAATGTCCAGCTTCCAGACGAGCAGGCCGTTGATCGAGCCGAGCAGTGCGCCGAGCGCGACTACGACGAGAATTACCAGCGGAATTGGCACCCCGGGAAGGGCGGCATTGATCATTGCGGCGACCATGCCGCAAAGCGCCAGGTTGGCAGCCATGGAGAGGTCGATGCAGCGCGTCAGGATGACGGCCATCTGGCCGAGCGCCAGGATGATCAGGATCGAGGTGTCATTATAGACCCGGGCCAGATTGGCGGGCGCGACGAAACCGGGGAAACGCAAGGTGATCGCCACCAGCAAGGCAGCTATGGCGATGACCAGGAGAATTTCGCGGTTCTTCAGAATCTTGGCCATCACGCTGCCTCCGCAATGCCGGCAGCGGCACGCACGAGTTTTTCCGCAGTCAGTTCCGAGCGTTCGAAGCGTCCGGCGATGCGGCCCTCGCGCATGACGATGACGCGGTCGGCCATGCCCATGATTTCCGGGATTTCCGAGGAGACCATGATGACGCTCAACCCCTGCCCCGCCAGTTCGCTCATAAAGGCGTGAACTGCGGCCTTGGAGCCGATATCGATACCCTTGGTCGGCTCATCGAGGATGATCACCTTCGGCTGCGTCGCGAGCCACTTTGCGATCACCACCTTCTGCTGGTTGCCGCCCGACAGCGTGCCGACATCCTGGTCGAGCGAGGCGGCGCGCAGATCGAGCCGCTGGGTATATTCGCGCGCCAGAGCGAACTCGTTGGCGAGCTTGAGGAAACCGGAGCGCGAGGTGCGATGCAGCGACGGCAACGTGACGTTCTGGAAGATCGGCAGGCCGATGATCGCACCCTGACGGCCGCGCTCTTCCGGGACGTAGACGATGCCGGCCTCGATCGCCTCGGCTGGTGAGCGGATAACGAGGACTTCACCGTCCAGTTTCACGGCACCGGCCGAGGGCCGCGTGATGCCGATCAGCGACTGCATGAACTCGGAACGACCGGCGCCGATCAGGCCATAGAAGCCGAGGATCTCGCCACGGCGAAGTTCGAAATTGATGTCTTCGAATTCGGTCGGATGCCGGTAACCGGAGACGGTCAGCACCGGCTCGCCGATCGCAACATCCACCTTCGGAAAGACCTGGCCGACATCGCGGCCGACCATCATCTTGACCAGCTGGTCCTGCGTTACATCGGCGATCAGCCCCTCGCCGACCATGCCGCCATCGCGGAACACGGTGTAGCGGTCGGCGATGCGGAAGATTTCATCGAACTTGTGGCTGATGAACAGGATTGCCTTGCCGTCCGCCTTCAGGCGGTCGATCAATTCGTAGAGTTCGTGGATTTCCTTGTGCGACAGGGCGGCGGTCGGTTCGTCCATGATCACGACGCTAGCGTCGATCGACAGTGCGCGGGCAATCGCCACCATGTGCTTGTTAGCAATGCCCAGATCGCGCAGCCGGATGGTTGGATCGATTTCCGCTCCGACCCGGCGCAGCAGTTCGCGCGCATCGCCGTTCAGCTTCTTCCAGTCGATCAGGCCAAAACGGTTGCTAGGTGCGTGGCCGAGGAAGATGTTTTCGGCGACCGACAACTCGTCGAACAGCACCGTTTCCTGATGGATCGCTGTGACCCCTGCATGGGCCGCAGAAAGTGCGGTCGGGAAATGGGTCTCTTCGCCGTCGACGCGGATCACGCCACCGTCCGGCTGGTAGATGCCGGTCAGGATTTTCACGAGCGTCGACTTTCCGGCGCCGTTCTCGCCGATCAGCGCCGTGACGGAGCCCGGGTAGAGCGTCAGCGAGACGCCGGAGAGTGCGCGCACGCCCGGAAAGGACTTGGAGATGCCCTCAAGAGCGATTGCGGGCTTCATCCGCGATGTGGTCGTTTCCTGCAGCAAGAGGCAATCCACCGGTGTGATTAAGTTTGAAAAATGCAGGCTATCGCGGGCGCGATTGCCCCTCACCCTAGCCCTCTCCCCGCTTGCGGGGAGAGGGGACGACGGCGGTTGCCGCTTGTCCCTTCTCCCCGTTCACGGGGAGAAGGTGCCCGACAGGGCGGATGAGGGGCTGCACCTCAACTGCAACCCGCCAGATCAGAAGATCTTGGCGAACTCCTCGACGTTCGAGGCGTCATAGACGAACGGGTCGGCCATCGCGCCTTCGTTGCTGTCGTCAAGCTTGACTGCGCCCATACGGCCCATCTTCAGTTCCGCGCCTGGCTTTGCTTCCGCGCCGCCGATCAGGTCATAGGCGATCATGGTTGCCGAATAGCCGAGGTCGATCGGGTTCCAGATCGCGAAGGACTTGGACGAACCGGCCTTCACATGGCCAGCCATTTCCGAGGGAAGACCGAGACCGGTGACGTTGATCTGGCCAACCTTGCCGGCGTCTTCGACGGCCTGGGCTGCGGCAACGATACCGACCGAGGTCGGCGCGATGATCGCCTTCAGGTTCGGATAGGACTGAATGAGCCCTTGCGTTTCGCGGTAGGACTTGTCGGCAAGGTCATCACCATAGACTGTCGTTACGACATTGATGCCCTTGTAGTTGCCCTGCACCTTCTTCATTTCCTCGATCCAGGTGTTCTGGTTCGTGGCCGTGGCCGAGGCCGAAAGCACGGCGACATCGCCGCCGTCAGGCAGCTGGTCTGCAGCAAGCTTGATGATCATGTTGCCGATCAGCGGGTTGGACGATGGGTTGAGGTGCATTGCCCGGCCTTCCGGCGCGACGCCAGAATCCCAGGAGATGACCTTGATGCCACGATCCATCGCCTTCTTCAGCGCCGGAACCAGCGCGTCCTTGTCATTGGCCGAGATGGCAATGGCATCGACCTTCTGCGCCACCAGCGAATTGATCACTTCGATCTGGCCTTCAGCCGTCGTCGATGTCGGGCCGGTATAGATGATCTCGACGTCGCCGAGTTCCTTGGCGGCTTCCTGCGCGCCCTTGTTGGCGGCCTCGAAGAAGCCGATGCCGAGCGCCTTGACGACGAGGGCAATCTTTTTGTTTTCCGCATGCGCGGTGCCGGCCATAAGCGCCAGCGATACCGCCGTCGTGACCATCAATGCTTTGAAAATTTTCATGACGTTCTCCTCCCTGAAGCCGCGCGGTCACGATGACCGCGTTCATTTGGCTTTATGCTTTTAATTTCTGCCGCGTTGGCCCTGAAGCCTCCGGCGGTTCCCACTCCCCTCCTCTCGCCGGCCTCATGCCGACGAGGAAGCATTCTCCTCAAGCGTGCTCGACCTCGTATTGGCCACGACCAAATTGACGCCGGCATCTTCGAGCATGCGGACGTGCCTGTCCTCGATGCCTGAATCCGTAATGACCGTGGTGATGCGCTTCAGCCCGCACAGAATGAGGCTTGAGCGTTTGTGAAATTTCGACGAGTCGATCAGCACGACGAGTTCGTCGGCCTGGTCGATCAGTTTCTGTTCCGCCTGGATCAGCAGCGGGTCACCCTCCATCAAACCGAGGGGGCCGAGCCCCTGTGCGCCCATGAACATGCGGCGCGCATAGAAATTGCGCGTCACGTCATTGTCGAAGGGGCTTAGGATGATGTTCTGCTCGCGGTAGATCGTACCGCCCGACAGCATCACCGTGTTCTTGGAGTGCTTGAGCAGATGCTCGGCGATCGGGAAGGAATTGGTGAACACCTGCATCCGGCGATTGGCGAGAAAGTGCACCATCTGGAAGGTCGTCGTGCCGCCATTGATGATGATCGGCTCGCCGTCTTGGCAGAGCGCGACGGCTTCCTTGGCGATTGCCTGCTTCTGGCGGGCATGCAGGCCTTCGTTGACACTGAACGGCCGGCCGGCAAGGCCGACGAACTGCGGCGGATTGATCGCCTCGGCGCCGCCACGCACCCGGCGCAGCCGCTTCTGCACATGCAGAGCCGCGATATCCCTGCGGATCGTCGCTTCGGAACTATCCGTCAGATCGACCAGTTCAGGCACGGTGATGACCGGCTTGTCCTGGACGGCTGACAGAATGATCCTGTGTCGCTCTTTCTCGTGCATTAGGTTCCTCCAATGTTTTCTATGCTTCCATCACGATCGCGCATTGTCAATCACAAACAATCATATTTTTTCATTGTGCAGTGCAATATGATCGTTTTTGATCGTTTATGATTGACATGATGCCGATCTTTGTGTGATCTGATCGTAACGAATGCGCTCATTGCCCCGCAAAATCTACGTGGGCCGGCGCAGAATTGACCGGGAGGAAGATCGATGCTCGACAAGCAACAAGGCTCGCGCCTTGCCAATCTCTGGGACGACGCCAAGGCGGCCGGAATGAGCGAGCCGGAGCGGCTTCTCTATCGATCCAACCTGCTCGGCTCCGACAAGCGCATCACCAATTACGGCGGCGGCAACACGTCCGCCAAGGTCATGGAAAAGGACCCGCTCGGTGGCGGCACGGTCGAGGTTCTCTGGGTCAAAGGCTCTGGCGGCGACGTCGGCACGATCAAAATGGACGGCTTTTCGACGCTCTACATGGAGAAGCTGGAAGCGCTGAAGGGCCTCTATCGCGGTCTCGAGCATGAAGACGAGATGGTCGGCTACCTGCCGCATTGCACCTTCAACCTGAACCCGCGCGCCGCTTCCATCGATACGCCGCTGCACGCCTATGTGCCGAAAAAGCATGTCGATCACATGCACCCGGACGCGATCATCGCCATCGCAGCTTCGAAGAACAGCCGCGAACTGACGCAGCAGATTTTTGGTGACGACATCGGCTGGCTGCCCTGGAAGCGTCCCGGCTTCGAGCTTGGCCTCTGGCTTTCGAAGTTCTGCGCTGAAAATCCGAATGCGCGCGGGCTGATCCTTGAAAGCCACGGCCTGTTCACCTGGGGCGATACGGCCAAGGAAGCCTACGAAACCACCATCGAGATCATCAACAAGGCGATTGCGTGGTTCGAGACGGAAAACACTGCTCCGGCTTTCGGCGGGGCCGTGAAGCCCGTGATGCCGGCAGCCGAACGCCGCGCAGTCGCGCAAAAACTGATGCCGGTCATTCGCGGCCTGATCAGTGCCGATGAACGCAAGCTCGGGCATTTCGACGATAGCCAGGCCGTGCTCGATTTCGTCACATCGAAGAACCTCGAGCCGCTGGCAGCCCTCGGCACCTCCTGCCCGGACCATTTCCTGCGCACGAAGATTTGCCCGCTGGTCATCGATTTCGATCCGGCCCATCCCGATATCGACAAGACGCTGGCCGGGCTCGAAGCTGCCATTACCGAATACCGTGCCGGTTACGCCGCCTATTACGAGCGCTGCAAGCGCGACAACAGCCCGGCGATGCGCGACCCGAACGCAGTCGTCTACCTCATCCCCGGCGTCGGCATGATCACCTTCGCCAAGGACAAGGCAACGGCGCGCATCTCCGGTGAGTTCTACGTCAACGCCATCAATGTCATGCGCGGCGCCTCCGGTGTTTCGACCTATGTCGGCCTGCCGGAACAGGAAGCCTTCGACATTGAATACTGGCTGCTCGAGGAAGCGAAGCTCCAGCGCATGCCGAAGCCGAAGATGCTGGCTGGCAAGATCGCGCTGGTCACCGGCGGCGCCGGCGGCATAGGCAAGGCGACGGCTCACCGGCTGATGCAGGAAGGCGCCTGCGTCGTGCTTGCTGATATCGACGAGACAGCATTGGCGTCGGCGCTAGATGAACTCGGCGGCCGTTACGGCAAGGATTTCGTTCGCGCCGTCAACATGAATGTCACCGACGAAGCCGCAGTCGAGAAGAGCTTTGCCGATGCGCTGGTCGAATTCGGTGGCCTCGATATCCTCGTTTCCAATGCAGGCCTTGCCTCCTCTGCGCCTATCGAAGACACGACGCTGGCGCTGTGGAACAAGAACATGGATATCCTGGCGACCGGATATTTCCTGGTGTCGCGCGAAGCCTTCCGCATCTTCCGCAACCAGAAGGCCGGCGGCAACGTCGTCTTCGTCGCTTCCAAGAACGGTCTTGCCGCATCCCCCGGCGCATCGGCCTATTGCACGGCGAAGGCCGCCGAAATCCACCTCGCTCGCTGCCTGGCGCTGGAAGGTGCCGCGGCGCAGATCCGCGTCAACGTCGTCAATCCGGATGCCGTTTTGCGCGGTTCAAAAATCTGGTCCGGTGAGTGGAAGGAGCAGCGCGCCGCCGTCTACAAGACGGATATGGAAGGGCTGGAGGCGATGTACCGCGAACGCTCGATGCTGAAACTCAGCGTCTTCCCGGAAGACATCGCCCAAGCGATCTACTTCCTTGCCTCCGACATGTCGGCCAAATCGACCGGCAACATCATCAATGTCGACGCGGGCAATGCCCAGTCGTTCACACGCTGAGCCGGAGAGCGACATGACACTGATGATCAAAAAGGATGTCATCGACGCCGACAATGCCGCACGCATTGCCGATCTGAAAGCCGACTACCACCACCTCGGCACACAACTGGCGCGCCGGGGCATCGACATCGACGTCGTCAAAGCGAAAGTATCTGCTTACGGTGTTGCCGTCCCGTCCTGGGGCGTCGGCACCGGCGGCACGCGCTTTGCCCGTTTTCCCGGCACCGGCGAGCCGCGCAATATCTTCGACAAGATCGAGGATTGCTCGGTCATCCAGCAGTTGACCAGGGCGACGCCAACCGTCTCGCTGCATATTCCGTGGGACAAGGTCGACGACCTGAAGGGGCTGAAGGAAAAGGGCAATGCGCTCGGCCTCGGTTTCGACGCGATGAACTCCAACACCTTTTCCAACGCGCCGGACCAGGCTCATTCCTACAAGTTCGGCTCGCTGTCCCATGCCGACGCCGCGACGCGCCGGCAGGCGGTCGAGCACAATCTCGAATGTATCGAGATCGGCAAGGCCTTGGGGTCCAAGGCGCTGACAGTGTGGGTCGGCGATGGCTCGAATTTTCCCGGGCAGGTGAATTTCACCAAAAGTTTCGAGCGTTATCTCGATGCGATGAAGGCGGTCTACAAGGGCTTGCCCGACGACTGGCGCATCTTCACCGAGCACAAGATGTTCGAACCGGCGTTCTACTCGACGGTCGTACAGGACTGGGGCACGAACTACCTGATCGCCCAGGAACTCGGCCCCAAGGCCTATTGCCTCGTCGACCTCGGCCACCACGCGCCGAACGTCAATATCGAGATGATCGTGGCGCGCCTCATCCAGTTCCGGAAGCTTGGCGGCTTCCATTTCAACGATTCGAAATATGGCGACGACGATCTCGATACGGGATCGATCGATCCCTATCGCCTGTTCCTCGTCTTCAATGAACTCGTGGACGCTGAAACGCGGAAAGCCGATGGTTTTTCGCCGGCCCATATGCTCGACCAGAGCCACAACGTCACCGACCCGATCGAAAGCCTGATGAACTCAGCGACCGAAGTCAGCCGCGCCTATGCGCAGGCGCTGCTCGTCGACCGCAAGGCACTCGAAGGCTATCAGGAAAGCAACGACGCGCTGATGGCAACAGAGACCCTCAAAGCCGCGTTCCGAACCCATGTCGAGCCGATCCTTGCGATGGCTCGTTTCGAGGCTGGAGGCGCCATCGCGCCGGTCGCCGCCTACCGGGCCAGCGGCTACCGCGCCAAGGTATCCGGCGAGCGCCCCGCTTCAAAAAGTGGCGGCGGCGGCATCGTCTGAGCAGCAACCGATTCCCGAAATGGCTCGGCAGACCGTTGTCGGGCCATTTCATTTAAGGCGAAAGGCACGGATTTTACCGCTCCAGGTCGGGAATCCTGCTCCACTGTCCTCTTTCAACCTATTGAAAGCAAAAAAACTTCGAAGATCCGATTTCCCCTCTGACGCATTCTTCTTTTCGCTCTATCTTGCTTAATGCGGATACAACGGAAAGGAACCATCCATGGGTATCGAAAGCATCATCGTTTTTCTGATCGTCGGCGCCATTGCCGGCTGGCTTGCAGGTTTGATTGTTTCTGGCTTCGGCTTCGGCCTCATCGGCAACATCGTTGTCGGCATCGTCGGGGCGTTCATCGCCGGCGCACTGTTTCCTTATCTCGGCATCAGCATTGGCAGCGGCATCCTTGCCGCCATTATCCATTCGACGATCGGCGCGGTGATCCTTCTCGTGCTGATCCGTATCGTCAAGCAGGCTTGACGTATCGAACAGGTACCGGTTTGCCAAAGGGCAGACCGGTACGACACACTGTTATTCCTTGGAGATATCATGTCCGACCTCTACGATCCCCGGATCGAACAAGCGCTTCAATCCTTCATATCCGATCATCCGGCGATGCAGACGCGCGAGCAGGCCATTGCCGCCGTCCTGATCAACTGGTTCACCAGCCACGGCTATCTGCCGCACGACCAGGAAGGGATACGCCCGGAAAATCTTGACGCATCGAACGACGACTGAAAAGATTGTCGGATTGCCTCGACAGATTATGAGGTGCGCGCCGCGCATTCCCATCCTATCCTCCTAACCTCCGGACAGGCCGCGCCAGCGGTCAGACGCCGATCGGACCTGTTGCAGAACCATGAGCCTTTCCTCCGTCAAATCGTTCTTCGCCGAAAACGCCCCTGACATCGCCGTTATCGAACTGGCGCAGAGCACGGCGACCGTGACCCTTGCCGCCGAGGGGCATGGTGTCGAGCCGGCGCAGATCGCCAAAACGCTGGCGCTGCGGGTTGCCGACGAGGTCATCCTGATCGTGACGCGCGGCGACGCCCGCCTCGACAACAAGAAGTACAAGGCCCTCTTTTCAACCAAGGCCCGCATGCTTGGTTTCGACGAGGTGGAGGAAGAAACGGGGCACCCCGTCGGCGGCGTCTGCCCGTTCGGCCTGACAAGACCTCACAAGGTCTACTGCGACATTTCACTCAGGGCTTTCGACGAGGTCGTACCGGCGGCCGGCGCCCCGCATGCGGCGGTACGGATCAACCCGGACCGGATGGCCGAGCTTGCCTCTGCCGAATGGATCGACGTCTCCGACATTTAGGCTGCCCTGCCTTCTAATGAACACAAATGTTTCCTTGAAGTTAACGTCAGGATTCGGCAGCGTTTCGCCTTGAAGCGCCTGTTTGCCGTCCCATTGTCCGACATGACGAAGGAGTCGACGACGCAATGAACAGGCTTGTGTGCTTGGCTCTGCTGACAGCCGCCGTGGCGGCACCGGCAGCGGCAATGGATCAGTCGCTGGTCAGGCAGTTTGAGAAACTCGATCCGCAGACCCGCCTGGAACAGCGATGCGATACCGAAGCGATGTGGAAGATCAACGCCGACCAGACTTCGTTCAAGCCCGACAAGGTGATCGCCTATACCTTTGCGGATCCGATCGTCGAGAATGACCAGATACGCGCGCCGGGCGCGGTGTTTCGCAGCAAGGGGGAATGGTACAAACTAAAATTCAAATGCAGCACCGGGCCTGATCATATCGAGGTGCTGTCTTTCAAGTACAAGATCGGCGACCTTATTCCGCGTGAGGAATGGGACGCGCACTATCTCTATCCGTGAGCCCCGCGGGCGCCCGGCCTGCTGTGTCTTACAGAACGATGAACAGGATCATGAAGGCGCCGAGCGAAAGCGCAGCCATGATGTTCAAAAGCGTCTTCATGATATGGTCAGTCATGTTGAGCATCCTTTTATCCCGCAGGAACACTGAGACCATATGGCTCCACGGCCCGCGGTGATCTTCGCCCGCTCCGGCAGGCAAATTTGCCGGTTGCGTCAAATCTCCTATCGCACAACGGATCAAGAGCAGTTTTGATCCGTTCGAGAGGCGACTCTGCTTTAATTTGCGCCTCAACCGTTAAAATAGTGTCACATTCGCCCCGGTTACAGAGGGTATTTATTAACCATAAGTTCTTCTTCGTGGGCCGATTGAAGTAGCGTGCATCATCGAGCACTCGGCAATGCGAATGCTGTTCAAATGAATCATGCTTTTGTAGGCGGTATGCTGAGCGCTCAAGCACTCAACCGATTATGCGCGGATACGTGTTCAACGCGCAAAACTCCACTCCCGTGGAGCGGCAATTTTTGGAAATATCAAGGGCAGAATCCCTGCCAGGACGGCTCAGGACTTCGGCGTCTGCTCGTCGCGGAGGGCTTCTTCGTGGTACCAGTTGCTGTAATCGACGACGAGAACGGGCTTGGGCCGAAATTCGGCAACCGTGCCCGGCTGATCGAAACGGCGACCGCCCAAATTCCGGCCACCGACAGGGAATTCGAAGATTTTGGCGGTCTCGCCTGTAGAAATCATTGCCATGTATCGACTTTCCTTCGTTTTCGAGCCTTTACGGTCCGAATTTGGCGACCATAACAGATTTGCGCTGGTTTTGCGCGGATTGATTAAAAAAAATACATACCGCCTAAAAAATAGGCTACTTTTTAGGCATTGTCATTTTCGCAAGGTTTTCGCGACAAATTTTAAGCGTTTGCACGCAAGCCAAAATGTCGCAGCCCTTGCGTAAATTTTACGCAAAATTCGAAATTTTGGCCTGAAACGACGAGAAAAAACAGCGAAAAAACGCTTATCAGGCCGAAAAAGCCAATTTTGCCAGTGATTTCGCATTTCAGGCTGGCCCCGGCGCCGAATGCCTCAAATCTCTTCGCACCCCGACAATAAAACCCGACAGGCGAGCCTGGCGCGCAAACTGGCACGCGCCGTGCATATAAGTCGTCAGCCGTTGGCGGCGCAGCACGACTGAGGTTTGTCTCGTGCTGTGCATCATCAACCCATGAGAGGTTCGAAATGACGAAATACAAGCTCGAGTACATCTGGCTCGATGGTTACACACCGGTACCGAATCTTCGCGGTAAGACGCAGATCAAGGAATTCGAAACCTTCCCGACACTTGAGCAGCTGCCGCTGTGGGGCTTCGACGGCTCGTCCACCATGCAGGCCGAAGGCCGCAGTTCGGATTGCGTGCTGAAGCCGGTCGCTATCTACCCGGATCCGGCCCGCACCAACGGCGCGCTCGTCATGTGCGAAGTCATGATGCCGGACGGCGTCACGCCGCACGCGTCCAACAGCCGCGCAACCATCCTCGATGACGAAGGCACATGGTTCGGCTTCGAGCAGGAATATTTCTTCTACAAGAACGGCCGTCCGCTCGGCTTCCCGGAAACCGGCTACCCGGCTCCGCAGGGCCCGTATTACACCGGCGTCGGCTATTCGAGCGTCGGCGACGTCGCCCGCAAGATCGTCGAAGAGCACCTGGACCTTTGCCTTGCTGCCGGCATCAACCACGAAGGCATCAATGCCGAAGTGGCCAAGGGCCAGTGGGAATTCCAGATCTTCGGCAAGGGCTCCAAGCGCGCCGCCGACGAAATCTGGATGGCGCGCTACCTCTTGCAGCGCCTGACGGAAAAATACGGCATCGACATCGAGTTCCATTGCAAGCCGCTCGGCGACACCGACTGGAACGGCTCGGGCATGCACGCCAACTTCTCGACCAAGTACATGCGCGAAGTCGGCGGCAAGGAATATTTCGAAGCCCTGATGGCAGCCTTTGAAAAGAACCTGATGGATCACATCGCCGTCTACGGCCCGGACAACGACAAGCGCCTGACAGGCAAGCACGAGACTGCGCCGTGGAACAAGTTCAGCTACGGCGTTGCTGACCGTGGCGCATCGATCCGCGTCCCGCATTCCTTCGTCAACAACGGCTACAAGGGTTACCTGGAAGACCGCCGCCCGAACAGCCAGGGCTGCCCCTACCAGATCGCTTCCCAGATCCTGAAGACGATCTCGGAAGTGCCGCTCGAAGGCAGCGTTTCGGCCGCTGCATAAACACCTCGTGGCGCCGGCTGACCAGCCGGCGCCACGCTTCTGTTCAAGGGGCGGCGCCGCGCCGGTCCTGGCCCAGCCGTGTCCTATGCCGTCAACACGACGGGCTCCGAGGGCTGCGTCAAAACACATCCTGCCTACACTGGTATTCCGGTCTCGCCGTGACTAAGTTTACGGTTCAGACCACCGAAGACCATGATGGGGTGTAGTCATGCAATTTCCAGTCAGCGCCAATTCAATTCTTAGTCGCGAGAACGCCGGCGAAGCTCCCGGCGACAGCAGCGGCATCATAGAATGGCTGATGACAGAAACACGCGACCAGCGCTTCATCGACAATATCTTCGTCGAGATGTGCGACAGGCTCAATCAGGCTGGCGTGCCGGTGTCCCGTGGCACACTGCACTTCCGCATCCTTCACCCGCAATGGCTGGGCGCACGAATCCTGTGGCTGAAGGGCATGCAAGAGGCAGACATCCAGACGTTCGGCTATGGGGTCGAGGATACGGCCCAATACCGCAACAGCCCGATCAACGAGCTCAACAGTGGCGCGGCCGTTGTCCGCCAGCATCTGGAGCCCGGCTTCGGGGATGCACCGTCCTACCCCCTCTACGACGAATTGCGCGCGGAGGGGCACACCGACTATATCGCCTGGCCACTGAAGCACACATTGGGCAAGCATCACATCATCACCTTTTCAAGCGATAGACCGGGTGGCTTCAACGACGACGATCTTCGTGCCTTGGCTGATCTCCTTCCCGCCTTTGCCCTTGTCAGCGAGATCCGGCTGAAAAACCGCCTGGCGCGCACACTGCTTGAAACCTATGTTGGACCGCATGCGAGCGAGCAAATCCTCGCTGGCGCCACGACGCGGGGCAGCGGCGTCACGGTGGGCGCCGCCATCCTCATCTGCGACCTCAGAGACTTTACCGGCATATCCGATATGTGGCCCCGCGACGACGTCATCGAACTCCTGAACGGTTATTTCGATGCGATGGCAGAACCGATCGAACGCCATGGTGGCGAAATCCTCAAATTCATGGGTGACGGCCTGCTGGCAATCTTTCCGCTCAGCAACGCCAACGCCTGCCGTGACCTGCTGAGCGCTATCCGGGAAGCCCAAGCCGCCATGTCGGCATTGAACGAGGAAAACCTGAAAAAGGGACACGGGGCGCTTGGCTATGGCGTAGGCGTGCATGTGGGTGACGTGATGTATGGCAACATAGGCTCACGCAGTCGCCTCGACTTCACCGTGATCGGTCCGGCCGTCAATATAGCCTCACGTCTTGAAAGCCTGACCAAGGAGATCAAGCGGCCGGTTCTGTTGTCGCGGGCCTTCGTGGAAAAGGCCGGGTGCGAAACCCAACTGGAAAATCTCGGCTCCCATCCGTTGAGAGGCCTTGGCGAACCGATCGACATCTTTGCATTCTGATGGAGCGGCGCCTACCGGTGCGGATAGACAGGGCCTGCACCAAGCGGGTTGAGCATGGATTGCATGGTCTCGGTGTCGACATTGAGTGGCTGATACAAGAACCTTGACGGAGCCGGCAACGTCAGCTTCCCGACGGCGACGTAAAGCAGAAACGAGCCGATCTGGTAGGGGAAGATGACGTCGATCTCCGCGAAGGAACGCACGAACAACAGTGCGGAAACACCAAAGAGGACCAGCGGCTCGAAGCCCTGCGCCTGCGTCAGCACCCTTTTCAGATGGCCATACAACGCGGCCAGAAGAAGGCCTGTCAGTAGTAGAAGGCCGATCCCCCCGGTTTCCACCATCGTTTCGATAAACGTATTGTGGAAATGAAAGCCGCTGCGCGAGCCGATGTAGAACTCCGTCCACAGCCGCTCAGCTTCCGAAAAACCCTGCACCCAATAGGCTTGGTAACCGACGCCGATCACCGGTGATGCGGCTGCCGCCTCGAAACCCTGCTGCCACAGATAGGTGCGTCCGGTCAGGGTCGAATCCTTGCCGAAAGCACCGAGCACACTGTCGATCGCGCCGCCGTAGACCGCACCAATAATCGCCATGACACCGAAGATCGACGCCGCGATGAACAGCAGCTTGCGGTTTCTCGGCGGAAGCAGCGAGAACACCCGCATGCCAATGACGAGACAGACGACCGCCGCAGTGGTGAGAACAGAGGTGGCAGACTGGGAGGCATGCAGACAATAGGCGGCGAGCAGCCCGACCACACCGCAGATCGGAAGCCAGATGCCACGCTGCCCGAGCATGACGATCGCTGCGAAACTGAAGAAAACCGCCAGCGATGCGTAGAACCCGAGTTGGTTCTTGGAGGCAAAGGCGCCGACGAAACTGACGGTCCCATCCAGCGGGTCGAAATGGTAGACGCCGAACAGCAGCGAATAGAGCAACACGACGCCGGCACCAGTGACCGAGCCGAGCGTCAGGGTCTTTATATCCAGCATTCGCATGGCGATCAGCGCGCAAATGACATGGGTCAGGTACTGGAGGCCCGCTCTTGCGGTCGTGCCAGGTGCGGCCGACCAGAACACCGAGAGACAGGCGAAGATCGCGAAGGCGAAGATCCAGATATATTTCAGGTAGTTGCCCAGAACCCGCCGGTAATCGACCAGCACCAGCGGAAACCAGACCGCATAGTACAGAAGGATCGAGACCTGGCCGAAACGCCCCGAATAGGCGAAGACGAAGTAGGAAACCGTGAGTGCGAAAATCCCATAAATGAAATTTTCGCCCGGCGTCACCAGACTGGCCTTGGCAATCTTCATGCGGTTCGCCTTACTGGGTGTTGAGTGTCGGTTCGACCTTCACCACATCGCCCGGCTGGATCGGCGTACTCTCGTCCGCCGCAATTTTCGTCGATTTCCCGTCTTTCTGGCGGATGATGGAATAGCTGATGTCCGCAATCACGCCGGCCCGCGGCATCTGCGAGGCGTCGGCCGATTGCATCAGCGCTTCGGTCATCAAATCACGGCTGGTGATCAGCTTCAGGGACAGCGTATCGAGCTCAGCTTCGGTATTCTGCAATTCCTGGGCAAGCTGGGCATCCCAGTCGTTACGCAGGTTGGTTTCGTCCTGGCTCGCCTGGCTGACATCCTGCTTGGCCTTGAGGGAAGCAGTGTCGATATCGAGCAGAGCCGCCTGCAGATCCGCGGCCCGCTGCTCGACGGAAAGTTTGCGGGCACTGAGAGCCAGCCCCTTTTCCGCCAGCACATCGACGCGGTCCTTGTCCTCCATCACCAGTTCCAATTGTCGGGTCTGGGTGACGGACTTCTTGCCAAGCGCTTCGATTTCGCTCTGCAGCAGGGCTTTAAGCTCCGCAAGCGCGGTCAACTGGAGTTTCTGGCGCTTGTCGCGAGAGACCATCAAGGCTTTCTCGCTTTCGAGAAGGCCCGGAGCATCCGCAACATTCTTCAGTTCGGCCGGGACGACAATCTCGGTCTTCTCGGCGATCTCGGCCTGCAGCCGCGCACGCCGGACAAGCAGGCGGTTTCTTTCGGCGATCTGCACGGAGGAGTCGCCCTGCGCGTTGATGAAGTCACGCGCAAAGCGCTGACCGCTTTCGGCCCGGCGCAATCCGCCGCCAAGACTGACCGCCTTCAGGACCGTCATGTCAGGCGCGAACGGATATTCTCCCGGCGTCTGTACCTCACCCGCCAGATAGATCGGCCGGTACTGGGCAAGCTCGACGGATGCAGACGGGCGGTCGGGCAAGCCGAACAGCTTCTGGAGCTGCAGGGCGACCTCATCGGCGATTTCCGAAGTCGTTTTTCCGGATGCAGGCATCGAACCGAGGAAAGGCAACGAAATGCCGCCGGATGCACCGACTGTATATTCACCGCTGATCGCCGACCAGTCCCTGACCGTACCTTCGGCGGTCTGCCATTCCGCAACACGGATTCTCAGCTTGTCCATGGCGCCGAGCGTGTAGTCTTCAGCAAACGCGCCTTGAATACCGCAAGCGCTGATGGCGGCGGCGAGGACTGAAAAGCGCACTGCGCCCAGGGCACGCTTGCCAAGGGCGGGAAGTCCTGTGGACAGACTTCTTCTCATCAAAACTCCTCACTTAAATAACCAAAGCCGATCCCGGCGTGATAGCGGAAACGGCCTATTCGAGCTGAAGACTGGGATCAGTAACTGCCGCGAGACAGGCAGACGGCGGGAATTGTCTTGGCAACGATGACGACATCGCTGATCAGCGACCAGTTGGTGACGTAGTGGGTATCGAAGGCGATGCGCGCAGCATAGGAAACATCGTTGCGTCCGCTGACCTGCCACAATCCGGTCAGACCGGGCCGCGACTGCAGGTAATAGACCGCCGAATGCTCATAGAGCTCGAGTTCGTCTTCCACGACGGGACGCGGACCGACGACGCTCATTTCGCCGCGAATGATGTTGATGAGTTGCGGCAGCTCGTCCAGGCTCAGCTTGCGCAGAACACTTCCGACAGCCGTGACGCGCGGGTCGTCCTGCAGCTTGCGGGTCGCCTGCCATTCTACATAAGCCTTCGGATTTTTGCGCAGATGCTCCTGCAAAATCTTGTCGGCGTTCGGCGCCATCGTCCTGAACTTCAGGCAATGGAAAAAGCGGCCATTATGGCCCACCCGGCGGTGTCCATAAAAGACACTACCACCATCGGAAAACTTCACGAGCGCCATCAAAAGCAGAAAAAGCGGGCTGAAGAAGATGAGCGCCAACGACGCGGCGAAGATGTCGAACCCCCTCTTAGATATTCCCCCTATCGGCCGGTGTCCCCCGGCTTCGATGGTTGTAAAATACGGCGAACTTGCCGATCTGGTCGCAGACTTCATGGGAGAGAGCTCCATTTGGGTTGGCGATTGGTCGGGTCCCCTTGGGGCGTATGACATCGATTACAGGTACAGAGTGTAGAGGCAGATTTTGTTTTTTAAAGGCAGATTCATGCCTCATTTCCCGCCTGCGCGGTTCCACCACCAAGTTTAGTATACAAAATTCTCCATATTTTCCGGATAATTCTGAATATTTCAGTTATATCTCATCTAAAAAATTGATAATAAAAATTTATTACGGTTTTTTATCCAGAATATTTGGCGAAATAACCTTATTTAAAGCGATTTAGGTTTTCGCATATTATTATAGGCGTCTTTGATTAACCCTAACAATAAGGTGATTATACAGTAATTTTGACATTTTTTTTGCAGCGCACCATTATTTTGCACTGCACACGGATTTATTAAAGAATGCTAATTCTGTAACAAAAGTTGACCAATAATGCTGTTTTCCCTCAACCTTAAGACGCTATAAATTACTAATATATCCTTGAATTGCGAAACAAAGGCACGGGCTGTCTGAAATATGGCAGAACCCTGTCATTCCCGCTGATTTGCGGCGCGCTGCTTCGCCGGGCTGGCCGTTAATACGACCCACACTTCGGCCCGGCCTGCGACAGCACCAAAAATATTCCATTTACTGCGCAATCGATAGATGAATTTAAATGCGGGCTAAGATTTCATGCGGTAAATGCCACAATCAAGTTGGAACATAGTTGGCGTCGTAACGGTTGAATGTGCAAGGCACGTTCGATATGTTAATAATCGCCTAAGAGGAGAAGGTGGCTTTTTCCATGATGTCTGCAAATCAAGACATAACCCTGAGGGTGTCCTGATGTTTGCACCCCGTGTTTTTGTCAGCATGGTCGGCGCTCTCGGCGTTTTTGCCATCGCGACATTTATATTGACCGGGTCCGCTTGGACGACTGCCTGGCAAACGCTCCTCTGCGCTGTCCTCCTGCAAGCCGGATATTTTATCGCGGTCCTGTTCATGGTCGCCAAGGAAAGCAGGGACCGCCGTAAAGCCGTTCAGGGCCAGGTTGCCGCCGCAACGCCGGCGGGCGACGACAAGAAGCAGAAGACCCTTGGCGTTCCCAACAATCCAGGTCATTTCAACTCCTGAGCGGGTTGATCGTCGGCACGGTTTTGCCGATCATTTTCAATTTCACTGCAACGCAGCAAAATTTCGACTTATTCGCATCCGCAACATCGCGCCTTGCCGCACGTCCAAAGCCGACCTAGGTTCGGCCCGACAGCGATAAAGGAATGCGATCATGAAACCGAATGCCGATGTCTGTGTCATTATCGCCGCAAAAAATGCAGCCGGGACGATCGGACGTGCCATCACATCAGCCCTGGCGGAGCCTGAAACCGCGGAAGTGGTCGTAGTTGACGATGGATCGAGCGACAGCACCGCGGCCGTCTCGCGTCAAGCGGACGACGGCACCGGCAGGGTGACCGTCGTTAGCTTCGAGATCAACAAGGGGCCGGCTGCCGCCCGTAATCATGCCATCGCGATATCGAAAGCCCCGGTGCTTGCGATCCTCGATGCAGATGATTTTTTCTTTCCCGGCCGGCTGAAAAACCTTCTCGCCCAGACGGATTGGGATTTCATCGCCGACAACATCGCCTTTGTCGATGAGGAGAAGGCATCGACCGCCCATCTTGCGCTCGAAGCCTTCGCGCCCGCTCCCCGTATTCTCGACCTCGACGAGTTCATCGAAGGCAATATCTCCAAACGCGGCGTCCGGCGCGGAGAGATTGGATTTCTAAAGCCCCTGATGCGGCGCGATTTTCTGGATGCACACCAGCTTCGCTATCACGAAAGCCTGAGGCTGGGCGAGGACTACGACCTCTACGCCCGGGCGCTGACGAAGGGCGCGCGCTACAAAATCATTCACAGCTGCGGCTATGGCGCCGTCGTTCGTGGCGATTCCCTGAGCAGCAGTCATCGCACGATCGACCTCAAGCGGCTTTATGAGGCCGACAGGGCAATTCTGTCGCAGGCGAACCTTTCGCCGCAAGCTCGAGCGCTGATAGGGCGCCATGAGCGCCATATTCGCGACCGATACGAACTTCGTGAATTCCTCGATATCAAGCGGCAGTCCGGGCCAGGAGCCGCCCTCACCCACGTGCTTTCAAAGCCTTCTGCGATCCCCGCGATCGCGGGTGGAATTTTTGCCGACAAGACGGAGCGCTTTCGCCGACAGGCCGACGCTGCGCCGGTGGCGCTGGGCGGATCGGGTGGCTTGCGCTATCTCATCCAACCGCCATCAACGGCCGTCTGAGACGGTTGTTGACGGCGGGCGGGATCAAGTGAGCCTAGAAATAGGCGCGGCGCACGCTTTCAAGGACTTCCAGGAAGTGTGCTTTCCGCTCGGCCAAAACGTGATCGGCGCTCAGTTGAGGCGTTGCGCGCGCCGCCTGCCAGAGTGACAGGGTCGAAGGTGCCGCCAGGACCTGCTTGGCGGCAACCCGCAACGAGGTCTGCTTGGGATCGCGGGCAGCAACCATCACGCTTTCGTCGATCTGCCGCTTGTTCGGATCGTCCAGTGCCGGCTGGCGAGCATCGAAATCGACACCCCAGAACCGCCCGGCCTTGATAATGGCTTCTGCCCTGCTCGAGATCGGAACATGGCGGGGACGGTAGGTTACGCCGACGGTCTGTGCCCAGTCGTTCCACTTGAAGCTGTTGATGCTGTTCGAGGTGGTGACGGCTACCCACGGCACGCGGAAAGCATCGGCCAGAATGGCGCCGTGCATCGATTCGGCGACGATCAATTCCGACTGCGCGATCTGGCGGATGACGTCCTTGGCCTCACCGCGCGGATCGATGTAATGCAAACCGACGGTTTGGCAGATTGCCGGCCACATGCCGGCAATGGCCGATTCCCAATGGGGAACGAAGCTCTTCTTGTACTTTTTCGGCAGGTTCTTGAACTCGGGCATCTCGGCGACCATGACGGCCGGATCGATGATGCCGAGTTTGGGATCGACGCCGACTTTCTGCGCCGTCAGCGGTCCGCGAACGCAGCGGATGTCCCATTCCTGGCTGTTGCTCATATCCGGCAGGGAGCCATAGCCAAAGCCGCTCCCGAGCACCAGCTTATGCCGGCCCTCCGGCAGAAGCGCACGATTGAGAACCGTGCCGACCCCGACGAGCAGCGTCTCGGGATGAACGTCGCGAAATCCCGGGATGAGGAAATCCCAGAGCCACAGATTGAGGTCGTCGCCAAAATTTCCGTGTTCGGATTCCCAGTAGTAGGGGTCCATGACCGTCTCCTTTATGCTTTGCGCAAGGAACTGAAAGCGCGCGGCCTGCTCGTGCAGCCGCATGCGTCAATGGGTGCAGCAAAAAATGCTGCACCTGCGAAGGCTATCGTGATAATTTGCCGACGGCAAGCTGGAGCGCACTCTGCAACAGCTTGGGATCGCGCCAGGCCCACCGTGCGAGGAGATTGAACTGCGGCATCTTGCGCCGCTTGACCAAACGCGCCTGGCTCCAAAGAGCCTGCTTCCTCGCGGTATGTTTGTAGGAGTGGATGGAAGCGACTTCCGCCGTCTTGCTGGAAAACCGTCCTTCCAACGTATCGAGCGCAACCCAGGTGTTGAATTGCTGCGAGAGAAACTGCGGAGAATCGCTATCGATACTGTGAAAGATGTTGACGCCCTCTCCCCGTACCGCACCCGGCTCATTGCACAGGATGACGCGGCTGGCCGCAATCGCACAATCGCAGAAGAACAACACGTCTTCCGCCGCAAGACGCAACTCCGCCTCGAAGCGGACCGTCTCGAACAGCTTTCGTCCGATCACCATGCAGGACAGGTGCAGGAAGCTCCAGTTGCGCAGCATGACCTGGGAGAATTGTGGGACTTCCAGAACCAGGGGCTTCTCGGAAAGCCGGGTGACGGTTTCCGTCTTCTCCAGCTCAGCCATGTCGAAATGATAGTAGAAGGCGTCGCCGCCTGTGATGGACGCCCAATAGCAATCAGCCCCGAAGCGGGTCATCGTCTCATAGGCGTTCTGCAGATGGTCCGGTGTCCACAGATCGTCAGAATCGAGGAACGCGACAAAGTCGGTTTCCCTGGAGACATTGTCGAGGCCGGTGTTGCGCGCGCCGCCCGGCCCGGCATTCGGCTGCTTGATGACGCTGATGCGCGCCCGCTGCTCGCCGGTCAGTTTGTCGAGGTCGCCTTCAATCGGGAAGGGAGACTGATCATCGACGATGATGATATCGAAATTCTGGTAGTTCTGCGCAAAGACGGACTCCAGGGCCCGCTGCAGAATTCCTGCCTGTTTCTGGTAGTACGGAATAACAACTGTAAACTTCGCCATCTTTTCGCCCCTGCGGTTTTCCTAGAAGATGCTTCCTGGTTCCTCCCATCAGGCTGCGGCCCCGTGCCTAGCGCTCCTTCCCTGTCCTTGATCCTCCCAATCGCCAAACAGGATTTACGCCATGCCCCCTACAGTTAACGTCAAATCCGTCACGAGCAACGTCGGTTGGAGCATTTTATCCAAGACAAGCACATTCGGGCTTAAATTTGTCACGGTGCCGATTTTGGCCCGTATTCTTACTCCGGAAGAGTTCGGCGCGGTCGCGGTAGCACTCACCGTGGTGCAGTTTCTCGCCATGATCGGCGGGGCCGGACTGACCTCGGCGCTGGTCATTCAGCGCGAGGAGGAGATGGAAACGGTCCATTCCGTTTTCTGGGCAAACCTTGCGATCTCCTGCCTTATGGCCCTTGGTCTCTTCATCTGGGCGGACTTCTTCGCGACCCTTCTGGGCGCTCCGGAGGCGGCCTATCTGCTGAAGGTGATGAGTTTTCTCATTCCTCTCCAACTCGGGGGGGATGTTGCCTATTCGCTGCTCGCCCGGCGCATGAACTTCAGCAAGGACGCCGTCTGGAGCATGATCTCCGAATCGCTCGGCGCCATCGTCGCCGTTGTCCTGGCGCTTCTCGGGTGGGGCGTCTGGGCCCTGATGGCCCAGCTTTTCGTCTCCGCACTCGTGCGCCTATGCGGCCTTTATGCGGTCTCCCACTACATGCCGCGTTTCGTTTTCCGCCCCCGACGGGTTCTGGGGCTGAGCCGTTTCAGCCTGGGCATGATGGGTTCGGAAATCGCCAACTTCATCACCTTCCAATCTCCGATGGTGATCATTTCGCGCTATCTCGGCCTCGCCGACGCCGGCGCCTATTCGGCGGCAAACCGCTTTGCCAGCATTCCGAACCAGGTCGTGCTGTCGGCCGTCATGGGCGTTCTGTTCCCGGCTTTCAGCGGCATGATGGATGACAAGGAACGCCGCTCGCAGGCGCTGATGTTCAGCACGCAGGTGACCACGGTGCTCCTGGCGCCGATGATGTTCGGCCTCTGGGCTCTGGCCGAACCGTCCATGCGCGTGCTCTTCGGTTCGCAATGGGCTTATGCGTGGCCGGTGCTCGGGCTGCTTGCGCTTTCCAAGGGTATCCTGACGCCCTGCAGCACCTTCATCCCCTATCTCAAGGGCGTGGGGCATGGCCGGGCGCTCTTCTGGTCGGCGATCATTCGCGCGATCGTTACCTGTGCCGCGGTTGCCTATGGCGCAAGCACGGGTACTCTGATCGACGCAATGATCTGGCTTTGCATCGTCAACGCTGTGACGCTGGTTGGCTATTCCTGGGCCGTCTTCCGGGCGGATGGGACGCCATTCTTCAAGGGCCTCTATATCAGCAGCCGCCCAATGCTCATGGCTCTGGTGATGGCGCTTGCTGTTCGTTACCTGCTGGAAACCTTCGGCGCCCTCATGCCAAATCCAGTCCTGCAAATCCTTGCAGGCGCCGCCATCGGGGGCCCGCTCTACGCCGTCTTCGTGCTTCTGTCGGAGCGTCCGCTGCTGATGAAAATCTATCAGCTCGTCAAAAACCGGCGCAGCAAGGCGGCCGAAACGCATTCCGTGTAGGAATTGTTATTGATCTACTAAAAGCTGCACTGGCGCCTTATTTCGCTACGGGCGCCTGTACATCTCCCGATCACAATAAACCATGACGTGTAAAATTATTCATTTCCAGAGCTAATTTCGTACCTTAAAAATCCGCTCGGGACAGGCTTTATCGGAATATTCGGATATTCTGCAACGCCCGACGCAGGCGGGATTTTTCCGCCGGATACGTGAAGACTGGACACTTCCGGCGTGTGTTTTCACCTCGCCATGTTTGCGTGCATTGCAGCAAATCGGGAAAATTTTCTGCTGCGGTGCCATATTTTTCGGGCACCACTACCCTATGTTCGACGCTGCAGGTTCAGGTCTGCTCTGGTTGAAACAGTCGCTTTGGGGGGAGCGGCACAAACAGGGGATGTCGCCTTGGCTATCGACGCGAACATATCATCGCGGATCAATCTGATGCGCATCTTGCTCATTTCGGGGATCGTTTTCGTGCATGTTCCCTACGATCCGCAGACCAGTCCGTTTCTCGGCGACAATGGTTTCATCGACTGGATACGCGTTTTCCTGGGAGATAGCCTGTTTCGTGTGGGCGTTCCGTGCCTGAGCGCGATTTCCGGCTATCTCATGTTTCGCCGCGGGCTCGAGGCCTTCGACTACGGCAAGACGATCCGCTCGAAGGCGCGCACGGTCCTTCTGCCCTTCCTGATCTGGAACCTCTCCTTCCTGGCTCTTGTCCTCCTTGCACAAAGGCAGGGCATCGGCTTCGGCTATCTTCCCGACGCAATCAATGCGCCGCCGCGCGAACTGGCGACGCTTGCCTTTGCGTTCGAAGGACTGCCGATCAACGTTCCGCTCTACTTCCTGCGTGACCTGCTCCTCTGCATCCTGCTCGCGCCAGTCCTCGGCATTCTCATCAAGCGATATCCGCTGGCTATGCTGGCGATCTTCTTCGTTTATGCGGTCTTCCCTCTCCCAAGCGGCATCTTCCTGAAAAAATCGATCCTGTTCGGTTTCAGCTGCGGCATTTATGCGAGCCTGCACAAGATCGACATCCGGATGCTTGATCCGCATGCGGAGAAAATCGCTGCGCTGTTTCTGGCCGCCGCCGTCATGCTGGCAACCGCCCTCTACTGGACCGGACCTGAATATCCCTGGTGGATCGATATCTTGCGCAGCCTGACGGCGATTTGCGGCATCATCGGTTCCTGGGCGATCTCGGCGATCCTCGTTCGCTCACGCCTCGGCATGCGGCTTTCGCAGACGGAAGGTCTCAGTTTCTGGATCTTCTGTGCCCACTACCCCCTGCTCATCGCGTTCTGGATGGTCTGGAACCGCGCGGCGCACCCCGGGCTCTATCCGCTCTTCTATTTTTCGACACCGATCCTTGCCCTTCTCATCCTCGTCGCCTCGCACAATGTCGCAAAGCGCATGACACCACGGCTGCACGCCGTCCTGACCGGCAGTCGCGTTGGCCGTTCCGCGGCGAAGCCGGCGGCAGAGAGCGCAGCGAGCCACAAGGGGTGGTCGGAAACCACCTATCCCTCAGAGGAGAAAGCGACACGATGACACAATCGATCTCAAAACCGCTGGCTATCCTTGCGGCTCTTTCCGTAGGTCTCCCCGCTGCCGCGCTTGCGCAGGATGCAAAGGCCGGCACGTCCTTCGTCGAAAACTTCGACAAAATCGACAGAAAGATCTGGTACGTTTCGGACGGCTGGGACAATGGCGCCCATCAGAATTGCACCTGGTCGAAGAAGCAGGTGGCGATCCAGGATGGCGTGCTCGAACTGACCTTCGAACAGCGCAAGGCCGGAAAACGCGACTATGCCTGCGGCGAGATCCAGACACGCAAGCGCTTCGGCTACGGTACTTACGAGGCACGCATCAAGACGGCGGAAGGCTCGGGTCTGAACTCGGCCTTCTTCACCTATATCGGCCCGACCGACAAGAAACCGCACGACGAAATCGACTTCGAGGTGCTCGGCAAGGATTCCGGCAAGGTCCAGGTCAACCAGTATATTTCGGCCAAGGGCGGCAACGAAAAACTGGTCGATGTCGCAGGCGGCGCCAATGCGGCGTTCAACGATTATGCCTTCGTCTGGGAAAAGGACCGCCTGCGGTACTACGTCAACGGAACCCTCGTGCAGGACATCACCGACCCGGCGAAAATTCCCGTCAACGACCAGAAAATCTTCTTCAGCCTCTGGGGTACCGACACCTTGAGCGACTGGATGGGGAAGTTTGACTATCAAGGCCCGGCGAAAATGCAAGTCGACCGCGTCGCCTACACCGCGCCCGGCGAGAAATGCAAGTTTCCGGAATCCATCACCTGCGCCCTCAATTGATAGCTGTTCGCAACCGCAACGCAAATGTTGCAGCGCACAAAAAACTGAACTAAGCTCGGCGCAAGCTGAGCGGAAAACGGGAAGTTTTCATGCTGGATGTATTGTACCTGGCACATGACGTGGCGGACCCGGCGATCAGGCGCAGGACCCTGACGCTTGAAGCGGGCGGCGCCAAGGTGACCGTGGCGGGCTTCCGGCGTGGTGTAGACACGCCTGCTGCAAACGGCGTGATCGAACTCGGCGTCACGAGAGACGGAAAATTTGCCCAGCGGATCGCGGCAGTCGGTAAGGCTACACTAACCCTTGGCGGCAAGCTTCGGGGTATCGGAAGACCCGGTCTGATCATTGCGCGCAATCTCGAAATGCTTGCGCTTGCCAACAGGGCAAACGCCATTTTCGGCGGCGATGTCCCGATCGTCTACGAATGCCTGGACATTCACCGCCTGCTGCTGCGCAAAGATTTCACCGGCCGGACCTTGCGCGGCGCCGAGCAATATCTGGGGCGCAATGTCAGTTTGCTGGTGACCAGTTCGCCGGCCTTCATCGAAAATTATTTCCGCCCGATCTCACACCTGAAGGCGCCGGCGCTGCTTCTGGAAAACCAGGTCATCGAGCTGGAGGACGGAGTAGCAAAACCGGTTCTGCCCCGGCTGCCGGCGCCCGGCACGCCCTGGAAGATTGGCTGGTTCGGCGCGCTGCGCTGCCGGAAATCGCTCAGGCTCCTTGCGGACTTCTCGCGGGCCATGGACGGGGAGTTCGAAATCGTGTTGCGCGGCCGGCCGGCCTATTCCGAGTTCGACGATTTCAATGGCTTCGTGAAAAACGAACCCTTCATGACGTTTCACGGCCCCTACAAAAACCCCGAGGACCTCGCCGCCATCTATGATGAGGTCCATTTTTCCTGGGGCATCGACTTCTTCGAGGAAGGCCTGAACTCCAGCTGGCTTTTGCCGAACAGGCTCTATGAAGGTTGCCGGTACGGAGCGGTTCCGATTGCCATGCGAGGCACAGAGACGGCCCGTTTCCTTTCGGCAAAAAAGATCGGCCTGTTGATGGACCGTGCGGAAAGCGCGGTGCTTGCCCGTCTCCTGGCTGACATGACGCCGGCGCGGTACCTCGCGGAGTTCGACCGTGTCGCCGCGACCGGCTCGCAGAACTGGATCTTCGACAAGGCCGACTGTCAGCGGCTCGTCAACCGGCTCGCGGCCTTGCGCGCGAACGACGCCCATGCCGCATCAGTGCAGGAGCTTTCCCAGACACAACGCAACAAGGGTGGACTGCTATGAAAGCCGATGATCTGAAGCATGGCCGCAGCCTTATCGTTATTCCTTGCCTCAACGAGGCCAAATATATCGAAGCCCTGATCGCCAAGCTCGGCGGGGCCTTGCAAGACCTTGATGCCGATCTCGTCGTCGTCGATGGCGGCAGCGCCGACGGCACGCGCGACATCGTCACGCGGATCGCGAGCGTCAACCCCAAGGTCAGGCTGCTCGACAATCCGAAGAAGATCCAGAGTGCCGCGATCAATCTGGCCGTCGCCACTCTGGGTGCGGACTACACCTACATGATCCGCATCGACGCCCATGGCGAATATCCGGCGGATTATTGCCAGCGCCTGATGGAAGACGCCATTGCAACCGGTGCGGATTCTGTGGTGGTTGCGATGCAGACGGTCGGCTTCAGCACCTTCCAGAAGGCGACTGCCTATGCGCAGAATTCCAAGCTCGGCAACGGTGGCTCAAAGCACCGCACGGGCGCAGTCGGCCACTGGGCCGATCACGGTCACCACGCGCTGATGCGGATTTCCGCGTTTCAGGCGGTGGGCGGCTATGACGAGATGTTCAGCCATAATGAGGACGCCGAATTCGACTACCGCCTCAACAAGGCAGGCTACCGGATCTGGATGACCGACAAGACAAGCATGATCTATTTCCCGCGCAGTACCGCAGCCACGCTGTTTCGCCAGTATTTCGGCTACGGCCGCGGCCGGGCGAAGAATTTCCTGAAGCATCGCGCCATGCCGAGCATCCGGCAGATGCTGCCGCTGGCCGTCGTGCCGGTCGCGGTCGGCGCACTTCTCGCGATCATCAACTGGGCTGCCGTCATTCCCTTTGGCCTCTGGGCCGCAGCCTGCCTCGGCTATGGCGTCTGGATGGCACTCGGTCAGAAGAACCCCTACGGCCCGCTCGCCGCCGTTTCGGCCATGGTGATGCATTTCGCCTGGTCGGCCGGCTTCTGGCGCGAACTTCTCGATTTCCGCAATCGTCGGGCTGCGTCGTGAGGACAGAAATGGATCGGACAGAGCATCGCATCCGCGTCGATATCGGCGTGTGCACCTATAAGCGGCCCGAGCTTGAACAGACGCTGCGTTCGCTCGCGGCCATGGCCATTCCGGAGGGCGCCGAGATCCGCATCATCGTGGCGGACAATGACGAAACGCCAAGCGCCGAAGGTCGCGTGAACGCCCTGCGCGGTTCCGTACCGCACGAGATCGTCTATGTGCATTGCCCGTCCTCGAATATCTCGATCGCCCGCAATGCCTGCCTCGACAATGCCAGGGGCGATTTCCTAGCATTCATCGACGACGACGAGACCGCAAGCGAAGACTGGATCGTCCGACTGATCGAAACGGCCGAGGCGGCTGCAGCCGATGTGGTCCTCGGGCCGGTCAAGGCCGTCTACAGCAAGGACGCGCCGCGCTGGATGCGGCGGGGCGATTTTCATTCGACGTTCCCGGTCTGGGTCGGCGACCGGATCATCACGGGTTACACCTGCAATGCGCTTCTGCGTCTCGCCGCACCGTCTCTTACTGGCCGGCGCTTCAATCTGGAGCTCGGCCGCAGCGGCGGAGAGGACACGGAGTACTTCACGCACATGCACCGGATGGGCGGCAAGATCGCCTATGCGCCGGCAGCCTGGGTCGAGGAGCCGGTACCAGCCAAGCGCGCCGCGTTTTCATGGCTTGCCAAGCGGAAGTTCCGCTTCGGCCAGACCCATGGCCGTTTGATCGAGGCAGGCTCCGGACTGGTGGGTAAAACCCGTCAGTTGGCGCTCGCTTCCGCAAAGAGCGGCTTCTGCGCATTGGCCAGCGTCGCCTTCCTCTTCTCTCCCGTTCGCCGGAACCAGTATTTCCTGCGCGCTTCGATGCATGCCGGTGTTGTCAGCGGGCTTCTCGGCGTTCGGGAAATCGAACAATACGGCACAGCCGAGGTGAGATCCTCCTGATGCAGAACCCGCAAGCGACATTCATCCTGGCCGCGTTCAAGTCGCGAGACACGATCGAACGGGCAATCGACAGCGCCCTGGCGCAGACCGGCGTCAGCATCGAGGTCATCGTCATCGACGATTGCTCTCCGGACGACACGGCCGAGATCGTCGACGCCTATACCGACCCGCGCGTCCGGCTGATCCGGCTGGAAAAGAACCGCGGCCCCGGCGGCGCACGCAATGCGGGCCTTGCTGCCGCGCGCGGCGACTGGATCGTCATCCTCGATTCCGACGACGCGATTTCCCCCGGCCGCACGGCCCGGATGATTGCGCAGGCCAAGCAAGCCGATGCGCAGATCGTCGTCGACAATATCGACGTCATTTCGCTCGATGGCACGACGAAGAGGATGTTCGAGGACGCGCGGCTTGCCGCGCTGGGCATGCTGACGCTTCCTGCGTTCATCGGCTCGAACGTGCTGTTTCAGTCCGAACACAATTACGGCTACATGAAGCCGATCTTCGAGCGCCGCTTCCTCGAAGAACACTCGCTGCGCTTCGACGAGTCCCTGCCGATCGGCGAGGATTACCTGCTTCTGGCATCGGCCCTTGCCAAGGGCGGTCGCTGCGCCGTCGAGCCCAGCGCCGGCTATACCTACTACATCAGAACCGGGTCCATTTCGCGCGTGCTGAAACTGCACCAGGTGGATGCGATGCTGGCCGCCGATGCCGAGTTTCTCAAGAACCACCGGCTGGACGCGGCTTCCATGCAGGCCCAGATCCGCCGCCAGCGCAGCATCGAGGATGCACGCTCCTTCGTCATCCTGGTCGATCAGATCAAGGCACGATCCCTTTCCGGCGCGGTGAAAACCGCGTGGAGAAATCCGGCGGCAATTCGGCATCTGCGGATGCCCATTGCCGTCAGATTGCGGCGCCTGATGGCGCCGTTCAATGCAATTCGCCCTTTCGGTACCCCGCCGAAAACGATGAGTAGAACCACTCCGGGCACCAGCCCGCACAAGAGCAAAGGATAGTTCTATGGCTTCCGTCAAACCCGTTCGCAAAGCCGTTATTCCCGTCGCAGGAAACGGTACGCGGTTCCTGCCCGCAACCAAGGCGATGCCGAAGGAAATGCTGACCATCGTCGACCGGCCGGTCGTGCAATATGCCGTCGAGGAAGCCATGCAGGCAGGCATCGAGCACATCGTCTTCGTCACGGGCCGCAACAAGCAGGCCATCGAAGACCACTTTGACGATGTGCCGGAACTGATCTCGTCGCTGACGCGATCGGGCAAGGACGCCCAGATTTCCGAGTTGGCGCGCATGCTGCCGGCTGCCGGCTCCGTGAGCTTCACGCGCCAGCAGGCGCCGCTTGGCCTCGGCCACGCGGTCTGGTGTGCCCGCGATCTGATCGGCGACGAGCCTTTCGCACTGCTCTTGCCCGACATGATTTCCTATGGCGCCCGCGGCTGCATGGCCGGCCTCATGGATCTCTACAATGATGTCGGCGGCAACGTCGTTGCGGTCGAGCAATGCGCTCTTGAAGAGACCTCGAAATACGGCATCGTCGGCATGGGCGAGAAAACCCGCCATGGGTTTGAAGTCACCCAGATGGTCGAGAAGCCGCCGGTCGCCGAGGCGCCGTCGACCTACTATCTGAACGGCCGCTATATCCTTCAGCCGGAAATCTTCTCCATCCTCGCCCATCAGCAGCGCGGTGCCGGCAACGAGATCCAGTTGACCGACGGCATGCTGCGCCTTTCGGCAACCCAGTCGTTCCATGCCCATCCTTACGAGGGTCGGACTTTCGATTGCGGTTCCAAGCAGGGCTTCATTGAGGCGAATGTCGCCTTTGCACTTTCGCGCGCCGACATCGGAAATCTCGTTTTCGAATCCGTTCGTGAGATGGTGCTTTCGCACGAGCAGGCAATACAGGCGGCCTGAAAATGACGATCTTTCATCAGCTTGGCGCTGGAGAAAGATCCGGTCTCACCCCTGACTGATTTGGGGGTGAGACTAAGATACCCAAAAGGACCCGGAGACCGAGCGGCCCATGAATCAAAGACCCATTCCGTTGAACACCGTTCCATCGCTGCGGAGCGATGATTCCGATTCGTTCATCGATCTGAATCGGCTGACCGCGATCGCGGCACGGCGTTCGCGGGTCGTGGCGGTCTGCGTCATCGTGTGTTTCGTCCTGGGCGGCATCTACCTGCTTTTCGCAACGCCGATCTACACGTCGCAAACGCAGATCCTTCTCGATGACAATCTGTCCAAATATGCGGAAGAGGCCCCGTCGCCCCAGAGCGCGCAGCAGGCGGACACGCAGATTTCCAGTGCCGTCGAGATTCTGAAATCAGGTGAACTTGCCCTGCAGGTCGCCGACGCGGAAAAGCTCGGAGAAAACGAGACCATCCTCAATCCGCCGCAGTCGATGATGTCGATGCTGAAATCGGCCGTCAGGTCGGCCATCGGTCTGTTTGGCGGCAGCACGCCCGAAATTTCCGAGGAGGCTTTGCGAAACGCCAGGCGCGAGACCGCAGCCGCCTACATCCAGCAGGCAGTGACGGTGGAACGCGTTTCCAGAAGCTCGGTCGTCGCGCTCTCTTACAGATCGACCGACCCGCATCTCGCCGCCGTCGTCACCCGCGCCTATGCCAATGCCTATCTGACCGACCAGCTGAACGCGAATTTCGACGCTACCGAGCGCGCTTCCGTCTGGCTGCAGGAGCGGTTGACTGATCTGCGCCAGCGGGCGCAGGCGGCCTCGCTGGAAGCGGAAAAGTTCAAGGCGGACAATGGCCTCACCTCGGCGCGCGGCGAGCTGATGTCGGAGCAGCAGCTTTCCGACCTCAACAGCCAGCTGATCGTCGCGCAGGCGGATACCGCCAGCGCTTCCGCCCGCTACCATCAGTTCCAGTCGATTATCGACCAGGGCACCGAAAATGCCGTGAACAATGCGACGATTTCCTCGAAGGAGACCGACAATACGGTCATTCAGGATTTGCGGACGCGCTATCTCGCCATCAGCAAGCGCGAACAGGCCGTTACCCAGAACTTCGGCGCCGATCATCCGCAGGCCGTCAGCCTGAGGACGGAAAAGACCGAGCTTGCCGGCCAGATGTTCCGCGAGCTGCAGCAGATTACGGCAAGCTATCGCAACGAGTTCGAGGTGGCGAAGTCGCGCGAGGCATCACTGCGTCAGAGCATCGAAGGCGTGGTCGGCAGCAATTCGCAGGCCAATCGGTCTCTGGTCGATTTGCGCGAACTGGAGCAACGGGCAACAGCGCTTAAGACGCTGTATGAATCCTATCTCGGCCGCTACGAGGAAGCAGCACAGCAGCGCTCCTTCCCGATTGCAAAGGCGCGCATCATCTCGGATGCCGGTATTCCCACCGCGCCGTCCAGCCCTAAGAAGACGATGGTGCTTGCTCTCTCCATCGTGCTCGGTTTCATGGTGGGTGCCGTCATCGCCGGCCTTCAGGAGTTTCGCGAGCGCTTCTTCCGCCTTGAAGAGGACGTCCGCTCGATTCTCGGGCACCGATCGCTGGGCTACCTGCCGCTGATCGGCAAAAAGACCAACACGCTCTGGCACAAGACGCGCGACCGCCTTTCGAAGGAAACCAAGCAGGAGCCGGACAAGGTCAAGGTCGAGCCCGAAACCGATATTCCCCTGACGCGGATGACGCGGATTGCTGTCGAGGCACCGCGATCGGCTTTTGCCGAAACGCTGCGCAATGCCAAACTTGCCAGCGATGTGGTGCTGCAGGGGCGGCCGAACCGGGTGATCGGCGTTGTCTCGGCACTGCCAGGCGAAGGAAAATCGACGATTGCCGCGAACTTTGCCGGGTTGCTTGCCGCCAGCGGCAAACGAACGCTTCTGATCGACGCCGACCTTAGAAATCCCGCCATCAGCAAGATGATCTCGCCGCCGCCGAAAACAGGGCTTCTGGAAGCCGTTCTCGGCGAGAGCGAATGGAGTGCCGGGTTGCGGGTCGATCCGCACACCCGGCTTGCAATCCTGCCGATCGCACCGCGCCAGCACATCTATCACACCAATGAACTGCTCGCATCGCAGGGAATGCAGACGTTGATTGCCAATGCGCGCAATGCCTTTGACTACGTCATCGTCGACCTTGCGCCGCTCGCGCCGGTCATCGACGCAAAGGCCTTTTCGCCATTTGCCGATGGTTTTCTCATGGTCATCGAATGGGGCAAGACACCCTACCGTCTGGTCCGCGATGTTCTGCATTCCGATCCGCAGTTCAATGCCAAGATTCTCGGCGTCGTGCTCAACAAGACGGATATGGACGAACTCGGGAAATACAGCGATTTCGGCGCAGCGGAGAAATACCGCAAGAACTATGAGAGCTACTATATCGAGGAGCCCTTGAGAGGCGCCCGCTAAGACCTGTGACGTCAGCGCAGGCTTGCCGGGCGCTCCGGATCAAGCCTGAATATCCACGCGAGACCCATCAGGAATACCAGGGCGCCCATCGCAAAGAGGCACACGACACAGAACAGCAGATATTCGAGAAGGCAGGGCAAAAAGAGCAGAGCCCGGACAACGATCGGCTGCGACCGGGCCCAGCCGCTCATGCCGTTCCTCATGGAATTCTCGAAACGGCGTGTGACGCTCGGCATCGGCTGGTCGCTCCTGTCAACTTAAGGAAAAATTTACCAAAAGCGACGGGAGCGCGCAACCGACATCTCCCCTAAAACGGCCAGGGCCGCGTGACAATCCGGACCAATCACCCGGCGAAAAGCGGTGGTGGACTGCCCGATCGGGCGGTCTGAACCCTGCGTCGCCAAGAGATCATGCAACGCTACTTCGCATCGTGGAAGATGATCCCTACGGTGTGCCGCAGGCCGGAGCGGACGCGGCTGACGCCGTGGCGCAGATTGACGCGGTAGTTGCCTTTCGACCCCTGGACCGGCCGATTGTGGACCGCGAAGGCAACAGCGTCGCCCTGGCGCAACGGCACGACTTCGACGCGGCTCTGCATGCGCGGACGTTGCTCCGTCAGGACGAACTCGCCGCCGGTAAAATCCCTGCCCGGTTCGGACAGAAGAATTGCCACCTGGATCGGAAAGGCGAGATCGCCATAAAGATCCTGATGCAGGCAGTTGAAATCGCCTGGGACGTACTGAAGCAGAAGCGGCGTCGGACGGGTTTGGCCGGCGTTGTGGCACTCCTTGAGAAACGTCGCGTGCTCGGCCGGGTAGCGCCCACGGCCCCTCATGCGGTCATTCCAGTCATTGGCGACACCGGCAAGGCGCGGGTAAAGCGCCGTGCGCAAGTCTCCGATGAGGTTGGGCCGCGGATATTTGAAGTAACGATATTCACCCTTCCCGAAGCCATGGCGAGCCATATGAATATGGCTGCGGAAATGCTCTTCCTGCGGATAGAGACCGGCAATCTGAAGGCACTCTTCCGGCGTCAGCAGTTGCTCGATGACCGCGCAACCATAGCCGCTCAGTTCGCCGGAAAGCGCCGTCCAGTCATAGGCGGCGACACGTGCCTCGGCGGACGTTGACGTGGAAATTGCTGGATTGGTTTTCGAAAGAGCGTTCATGGCATGTCTCCTGATCATCGGCACCGGCGCGTGCGGCCAAATCCGGGATTTTCGAATTCTCCGCACATTCTGCTTGTGCCATCAGCATTGGCCGCAGGGCCTGTCGTTCGCCACCCGTTTCTTGCGTATTTTGCTCCCTCACCGTGCTTGAATGATGGTTGGAACCGGGCAGCCGATCGGTAGTTTCCCTCTACATTCCGACTACGCAGGCTCCGCCCGTGAGCCCCGCACCTGCCGCAGTCAACAGCAATCGCTCGCCTGCGGCAAAGGGAGTAACCTTGTGGGCAAGCGACAGGGAAAGCGGGATCGTCGCGGCGGAAGAGTTCCCATAGTCCACGATCGAGCGGACTGTTCTTTCGGGATCAATGTCGAGGTTGTCGCAGACTGCATCGAAAATGCGCGCGTTGGCCTGATGGGGAACAAAGCGGTGAACATCCGCAGCACTTAGCCCGGCATTTTCGAGCGCCCGCTTCGCGCAGAGGCTCATCATCCCGACCGCCTGGGTAAACATCTCCCGGCCATCACGCATCGTCATCAGGCATTCGTCCGCTGCCACATCCGCTGCAAATGGCCGATTGCTTCCCCCGGCCGGGATCGTGATCAGGTCGTAACGGCTGCCGTCGGAGGCAAGATCGACCCCGAGAATGCCCGTTTCCGCATCCTGCGAGGGCACCAAAACGACGGCGCCCGCCGCGTCGGCAAACAGCACGGCGCTTGCCCGTTCGGCAGGATTGATCCGGCGGCTCAGGATATTGGCCGCAACCACCAGCACCGGTCGGCCCTGCGACCGGACGAACCCGTCGGCCAATGTCAAGGCGTAGAGAAAGCCGGAGCACGCGCCGGCGAGATCGATCGCACCGGAACCGGCAAGACCTAGGCGATGGGCAAGCAGGGGAGCAGACGGCGGCAGAAGGTGATCAGGCGTCGATGTGGCTAGAAGCGTGAGTGCAATGTCGTTTCGTGCGATGCCGGCGCTCTCGATGGCCGCCTCTCCTGCCCTTGCAGCCAGACCAGAGAGCGTATCGCCCGATTCAGCCCAATGCCGTGTCCTGATCCCGGTCCGGCGCTCGATCCAGCCCGGCTCCAGCCCAAGCCTTTCTTCGATCTCGGCATTTTCCACGCGCCGCGCCGGGACAGAGTGGCCGAAACCGGCGAGTCGTGAGGAGCGGACGTTTCTCACAACTGGCCCGCCGCGAAACATGCCGCGGCCTCTTCGATCGCGGCATAGGCTCGGTCGAGTTCGGCGGAGGTGACGCAGTAAGGCGGCATCAGGTAGATGACATTGCCCAGCGGCCGGATCAGCAGCTTCCTTTCGCGAAAAAACGCCCTGAGCCGTGGTCCAACCTGCGAAAGATAACCGCCCGCCGGCACCTTGAGGTCGAGTGCGGTGATCGTACCGACCTGGCGCATATTGGCGAAGCGCGGATCGGTCTCAAAACGGGCGAGCCTCTCCTCTTGCATCTGCTGCAGCGAACGGATGCGCTCGCGCACCGGCTCATCGTTCCACACCTTGAGATTGGCGACCCCGGCAGCGCAGGCGATCGGATTGGCCGTATAGGAACTCGAATGGAAGAACGTTCGGCGGCGATCCGTCGAGAGGTGCGCGTCGAATATCTCGGCCGTGCAGAGCGTAGCCGCAAGCGGCAGGGCGCCGCCGGTCAACCCCTTGGAGGTGCAGAGGATATCAGGCGTCACGCCCGCCTGCTCGCAGGCAAACACGCTGCCCGTGCGCCCCCATCCGGTCATCACTTCGTCGACGATCATCAGCGTGTCATGCCGCGCGGCGATCCGCTTCAACTCGCTGAGGATGGATGCCGGATAGGTCAGCATGCCGCCCGCCCCGAGAATGAGCGGCTCGATCAGCAACGCGGCCACATCACCGGTGGCGCAGAAACTCTCGAAGGCGTCGAGCGTGTCCTGTTCGCGACCGGGCTCCGGAAACGGCAGGCGATCGACTCCGAAGAGCATCGGCTCATAGGCGGCGTTGAAGACACCGCGCTCCCCTGCCGACATCGTGCCGATCGTATCGCCGTGGTAACCGTGCTCCATGACGCAGATGCGGCGGCGGGGCGCCGCGGAATTGTGGAAGAAGCCGAGGGCCATTTTCAGCGCGACTTCGACGCAGGTCGATCCGCTATCGGAATAGAACACGTGCTCAAGGCCCGCAGGCGCGATCTTGACCAGCCCCCGCGCCAGTTCCTCGGCCGGTTCATGGGTATATTCGGCAAAGATGATCTGGTCGTAGGTTTCGCAGGCCGCCCGGATCGCTGCCATGATGGTCGGGTGCCGATGGCCATGGGTGATCACCCACCACGAGGAAATGGCATCGAGGATGCGCGAGCCGTCTTCATCGATCAGGCAGGCGCCTTCCGTTTTGACGATGCGTTTCATCGGCGGTTCGAGCGCATGCTGGGTGAAGGGGTGCCAGACGGGTGAGGTCATGCCGTCCTCTCGTGGAAGGAGGAAACAGGGAAATGGTCGCGGAAGGCCTGGAGCAGGTTTTCCGGCGTCAGAGGATCAAGTCTTGGCAGCCGGCCGAGTACCGGCACCTGTCCCATCGCAGCGATGATCCACTGGGTTTCGGCTTGCTCTTCGCCGATGAAGGCAACACCGAAAACCGGAATGGAGCGGTTGCGCAGCGCTTCGAGCGACAGCAGCGTGTGATTGATCGTGCCGAGACCGGTGCGGGCGCAAAGGATGACGGGGATCTGCCAGCGCGCAAAGACATCGGCGAACACTTCCGTTTCCGTCAATGGCACCAATAGTCCACCGGCGCCCTCGATGACGAGTGGAGCATCCGTAACAGGCAGTGTCAGCGTCTCGGTGGCGATCTCGACGTTGTCGAGGCGCGCTGCGAGATGCGGTGAGGCCGGCGTCCGCAACCTGTAGGCTTCCGGCAGGATGCGCGACGGGGGCAGGCGGCTGAGCCGGCTAACGAACTGGCTGTCGGTTTCCTCATCGAGGCCGGATTGGACCGGCTTCCAGTAATAGCCTTCCAACACGGCGGCCAGCGCCGCAGAAAACACCGTCTTGCCGATGCCGGTATCCGTGCCGGTGACCACGAAGCGCATCATGGCTTCTCCTCCGCCATGATCGCCGCCAGCCGGGTGAACGTGCGGGTGATCGTCTGGCTATCGACATTCAGCGTGATCGCGATCCGAAGCCGTGCCGTGCCTTCGGGAACTGTCGGAGGCCGGATGGCGCGGATATCGAAGCCTTCCTCCCGCATGCGCGCGGCAATCCGCACCGCCCGGCCGTTGTCGCCGATCAGCACCGGCAGGATTTGCGAACCGCTGCCCTCGACACCGATTTTGGCTGCGAGCTCGGCATTGGCAAAGGCCCGCAACGTGTCGAAATCCGTGCGGCGCTGCGGTTCGTCCACCAGCATTCTCAGCGCCTCGCGCACGGCGGCAGCCATCAGCGGTGATGGCGCAGTCGAATAGATGAAACCCCGCGCCCGGTTGACGAGATAGTCGCAGAGCACGGCGCTTGCGCCAAGCAAAGCGCCGGAAACGCCGAGAGCCTTGCCGCAGGTGTGGAGGACAATGACATTGGCTCGATTTTCGAGACCGGCGGCGAAACCGCGTCCACCGGGGCCGTAGACGCCGGTCGCATGCGCCTCGTCGATCACCAGAAAGCCGTCGTGCCGTTCGGCAAGAGCCGCAAGCTCAGGAACAGGCGCGCGATCGCCATCCATCGAATAGAGGCTTTCGACGGCGATCCATGGGTGGCCGATACCCCCGTCATTCCGCCACTGCTCGATCGCTCGCGCAAAGGCTTCGACATCGTTGTGGGCGGCCGCCACGGCTTGCGCGCGGCTCGCCTGAATTCCCTCATGCGCGCTGGCATGCACCAAAGCGTCGTAAACGATGATGTCGCCGCGCTGCGGCAGGGTCGAGAAAAGCGCCGCGTTGGCGGCATAGCCGCTGCCAAAATAGAGAACCCGCTCGGCTCCGAAAAAGGCTGCCGCCTCGTCTTCCAGCGCCACGTGCTCCGGGTGATTGCCGCGCAGCAGGCGCGAGCCGCCGGCGCCGACGGGTGTACCGCGTTGAAGCGCCGCGGTGACTGCCGCCGCCAGGCGCGTGGAGCCGGCAAATGCCAGATAATCGTTCGAGCTGAAATCTACGCCGCCCTGCGCCATCAACTCCCGCCGCCGTCCCTTGCGCTCCAGCCCGGCCAGTGTCGTCTCATAGCGGGCAAGCCCCGCCGGCGTCATTCGGCCGGCTCCAGTTCCATTGGCTTCAATCCGAGGCGGCGGAAAAGCGCCGTATCATGATCCTCGCCCGGATTTTCGGCGGTCAGCAGCGTGTCGCCGGCAAAGATCGAGTTGGCACCGGCGAAGAAACAGAGCGCCTGCATTTCATCGCTCATCTGGGTGCGCCCGGCCGACAGGCGGACATGCGAGCGTGGCATCAGGATGCGAGCGAGCGCAATCATCCTGACAAATTCGACCGGATCGACCGGCTCGGCATCGGCAAGCCTGGAGCCGGGAATCGGGATGAGCATGTTGACCGGCACACTTTCGGGCGGTTCCGGCAGATTGGCAAGCGTCACCAGCATGGAAATGCGGTCGTCCGTCGTTTCGCCCATGCCGAGAATACCGCCGGCGCAAACTTTCATGCCCGCCTCGCGCACATTGGCGAGCGTCTCCAGTCGGTCGGCAATGGTGCGGGTGGTGATGACCTGCGAATAGAACTCCTCCGAGGTATCGATATTGTGGTTGTAGTAATCGAGGCCCGCATCGGCCAGTGCTTCTGCCTGGCCGGGCGAGAGCATGCCGAGCGTCATGCAGGTTTCCATGCCGAGCGCTTTGACGCTGCCAACCATGGCGACCAGCGTTTCCATGTCGCGGTCCTTCGGGCTGCGCCAGGCTGCACCCATGCAGTAGCGGGTGGCTCCTTCGGCCTTCGCCTTCTTCGCCTCGGCGACAACCTTTTCGACCATCATCAGCTTCGAGGCCTTCAGGCCGGTCGGCGAATGTGCCGACTGGCTGCAGTAGCCGCAATCCTCCGCGCAACCACCGGTCTTGATCGACAGCAACCGGCTGATCTGCACCGCGTTGGGATCGAAATTCGCCCGATGAACGGTCTGCGCCTGAAAGAGGAGATCATTGAACGACAAATTATAGATAATTTTTGCCTGCGCTAGCGTGGTTCGTTCGGTTGCCGCTTCTGGAGGCTTGCCAACGTGATTTGCAACTGTGGTTTCATGCAGCATTTGCGGCTATTCCCTCTGTTTCCGGTCGCGTTAACGGTGACTATAGATAACACTCAATATTATCTATAATTTCTCATGGCGCATGGCGAGGCAACCGCCCTCTCGTTGAACCTGATAATACTTCAACCATAAAGGGATCTGGAGAAGCCGCCGCGTTGGCGCATGCCAGCGGGAAAACAGATGAAGACAGGGAGCGGAAGCCCGCCTTCAGCCGACGATCGCGAAGGCATCCCGGGTCAGGCCGGAAGCATTCCGGACCGGTTTTTGCCCGATCCACTGAACATGACGTTCCAGAACGGCGGCGGCGTTTTCGCTGTTGCCCTGACGCAGAAAGGTCAGGATGGCGCGATGGTCGTGATCGGTGCGAACTTCCCACTCCGACCGCCAGCTGGCGAACAGGAAACGGGCGCTGACGGCGTGCAGATCGCTGATTGCAGCAAGCAGGCGCGGCATGCCGCAGGGCGTCAGGATCAAGGTGTGGAAACGCCGGTTGGCCTCTTCCCAGGAGCGAACATCGCGGGAATTGTCGCCCGCAACCGTCGCCTCCTCGGCAAGATCGAGGATCGACGGCGTGAGATGAGGGGCGGCATGGCGAAGCGCCAGAACCTCAAGTGCTGCACGCATTTGCGCAACTTCGCGGACTTCCTTCAGATCAAAGGAGGCAACCCGCACGCCGCGACGCGGCTCGCTGACCGCAAGCCCCTGCGCCTCCAGCCGGCGAAAGGCTTCGCGCACGGGCACATGGCTCGTTCCGAACTCCTCGGCGATGTGGTCCTGCCGGAGCTTGGTGCCCGGATCCAGTTGCCCGGTCACGATCCTGTCGGCAAGGATGCGGCTGATGCGGCTGGCAATGGTGTCTTCGCTCGCTGATGTCATTTTTTATAGATAATTTGCCCGGGTGACGCTGTCGAGGGCGCGTTTGTAATCATTGGATATCTTCACAGCCTTCAGGCTTGCAGCGGAGGCTGGCCGGAGGTGTCGCGCCGAACGGCCCTTGACGCTCCGTCCAAAACTGTGCCTAACTTGGTCCATTCACCAGGGGGGTCCCGACAAGGGGCTGAGATTCTGCTGGCGTGATCGGTGGCTTTGCCGCCCTCAAGCAGCGCAGTGACCCGTTGAACCTGATCCAGTTCATACTGGCGTAGGGACGGTGCAAGCGCTGTAGCGACTCGAACTCCGCATGCGGACTCGCGTCAGCGTCTTTTCATCATTCCGGCTCTGAGGACTGGGTCTCCAACCTTAAAATTTGGAGCCTCAAACCATGAATATTGCCGCAAAAAACATCACCCCGACGGTCACCACCGGCCCGCTTCCCGCCTCCCGGAAAGTCCATATCCCGGGCGAGTTGCATCCCGCCATCCGCGTGCCGATGCGCGAAATTTCCCTGCACCCGACGTCGGGCGAGCCACCGGTCATGGTCTATGACCCTTCCGGTCCCTACACCGATCCGGCCCACACCGTTTCGATCGACGCCGGCCTGCCTCGCCAGCGCCAGGACTGGGTCACCGCCCGTGGCGATGTCGAGGCCTATGACGGCCGGCATGTCAGGCCGGAGGACAACGGCTTTGCCACCGGCGAGCGGCTGACACCGGAATTTCCGGTTCGCAACCACCCACTGAAGGCGAAAGATGGCAAGGCCGTCACCCAGCTTGCCTATGCCCGCGCCGGAATCATCACTCCCGAGATGGAATATATTGCCATCCGCGAAAACCTCGGCCGCAAGGCGTCGAAGGAAGCGCTTGCCCGCGACGGCGAGAGTTTCGGCGCCCGCATCCCGGATCACGTCACGGCCGAGTTCGTCCGCCAGGAAGTTGCGCGCGGCCGGGCGGTCATCCCGGCCAACATCAACCACCCGGAATCCGAACCGATGATTATCGGCCGGAACTTCCTGGTGAAGATCAACGCCAATATCGGCAACTCCGCCGTCACCTCCTCGATGGCCGAGGAAGTCGAGAAGATGGTCTGGGCGACGCGCTGGGGCGCCGATACCGTCATGGACCTGTCGACCGGCCGCAACATCCACAATATCCGCGAGTGGATCATCCGCAATTCGCCGGTTCCGATCGGCACCGTGCCACTCTATCAGGCGCTGGAAAAGGTCAATGGCATTGCCGAAGACCTGAACTGGGAGGTCTATCGCGACACGCTGATCGAGCAGGCCGAACAGGGCGTCGATTATTTCACCATCCATGCCGGCGTTCGGCTCCACTACATCCCGCTGACCGTCAATCGCGTCACCGGCATCGTCTCGCGCGGTGGCTCGATCATGGCCAAGTGGTGTCTGCATCATCACAAGGAGAGTTTTCTCTACGAGCATTTCGACGAGATCTGCGATATCGCCCGCGCCTATGACGTCACGTTCTCGCTCGGCGACGGCCTGCGTCCGGGCTCGATCGCCGATGCCAATGACGCCGCCCAATTTGCCGAACTGGAGACGCTTGGCGAACTCACCCAGATCGCCTGGGCCAAGGACTGCCAGGTGATGATCGAAGGCCCCGGCCATGTGCCGATGCACAAGATCAAGGAAAACATGGACAAGCAGCTGGAAGTCTGCGGCGAAGCGCCCTTCTATACGCTCGGGCCGCTGACGACCGATATCGCGCCCGGCTACGACCACATCACGTCGGGTATCGGGGCTGCGATGATCGGCTGGTTCGGCACGGCCATGCTCTGCTACGTCACGCCGAAGGAACATCTCGGCCTGCCCGACCGCAACGACGTCAAGGTTGGCGTCATCACCTACAAGATCGCTGCCCACGCCGCCGATCTCGCCAAGGGGCATCCAGCCGCGCAGCTGCGCGACGATGCGCTGTCTCGCGCCCGCTTCGAGTTCCGTTGGGAAGACCAGTTCAACCTGTCGCTCGATCCGGAGACGGCGCGTTCCTTCCACGACGAAACCCTGCCGAAGGAAGCCCACAAGGTGGCGCATTTCTGCTCGATGTGCGGACCGAAATTCTGCTCCATGCGGATATCGCACGACATCCGCGCCGAGGCGCAGAAGGAGGGGCTGGAGGCGATGGCCGCCAAGTTCCAGGCGGGCGGCGATCTCTACATGCCGCTCGGGGCCGACGGAACGGTCCCGCCCGCGGGGGAATGATCATGCGCGTCCTGATCAGGGGGGCCGGCGTTGCCGGCCTCACGCTTGCCCATGAGCTTGCGTCACGACGCGTCGAGGTGGAGGTAGCCGAGACCTCGACGCGTGCCGGCGGCGGAGCCTCGTGGTTTGCCGGCGGCATGCTGGCGCCCTGGTGCGAACGCGAAAGCGCCCCCGAAACGGTGCTGACGCTTGGGCGCAGCGCGGCCGACTGGTGGGACGCCGCCCTGCCCGGCCATGTCATTCGCAAGGGTACACTGGTCGTCGCGCAGCCGCGCGATACCGCCGAACTGACGCGCTTCGCCGCCCGCACTTGCGGTTTTGACTGGCTTGACGCAGATCAGGTCGAAGCCTTGGAACCCAGCCTTGCCGGACGGTTCCGCAAGGCGCTTTACTTCCGCGAAGAAGCCCATCTCGATCCGAGGCGCGCGATAAATGCCTTGCACGACAAGCTGTCGGCGATGGGCGTGCGCTTCCATTTCGGGGCAGCGGCGGATTTTCCGGATGCCGGATTCGACCGTGTCGTCGATTGCACCGGGGCAAGCGCTATCGGGCACGCAGCGGACCTGCGCGGCGTGCGCGGCGAAATGCTGATGCTGGAAACGGCCGAAGTAGCGCTATCGCGCCCGGTTCGCCTGCTGCATCCGCGCATGCCACTCTACATCGTGCCGCGTGGCGATGGCCGCTTCATGGTCGGTGCGACGATGATCGAGAGCGATGATTGCGGGCCGGTCAGCGCCCGGTCGCTGATGGAGCTTCTGAACGCCGCCTATGCGCTCCACCCCGCATTCGGCGAAGCCCGGATGATCGAAACCGGCGCGGGCGTGCGCCCCGCCTACCCAGACAATCTGCCGCGTATCTCGGTCGAAGGCGACACCATCCGCGTCAACGGCCTCTACCGCCACGGATTCCTGCTTTCGCCATACATCGCAAGCGACGTCGCGGCGCAGATCGTCGAGCCCCTGAAAACGATGGCACCACCACTTGCCGTTCGCTTCAAAACGGCGCTAGCGGCCGAACACGAAAACACCACTCACCTCAAGATTGGAGCAAGCCGATGAAACTGACGATCAACGGCGAAGACCATCAGACCGACATCTCCGTCCTTTCCGACCTCCTCGCTGCATTGGAATACGAAGGCGAATGGCTGGCGACGGCGGTCAATGGCGAACTGGTGCATCGCGAGGATCGCACGGGTTTCGCACTCAGCGACCGCGACCGCATCGAGATCCTTTCACCCATGCAGGGAGGCTGACCATGCTTGAGCTTTATGGAACCTCCGTCGTCTCCCGCCTTCTGCTCGGAACGGCACGTTACCCCTCACCGGCCATTCTCGCCGATGCGGTCCGTGCGTCGAAGACGGATATCGTCACCGTGTCGCTGCGGCGGGAGACGGCCGGCAGCCGCACGGGCGGCGCTTTCTTCGAGCTGATCCGCACTCTCGGCGTCAAGGTCTTGCCCAACACCGCCGGCTGCCACACGGTCTCCGAAGCCGTGCTGACCGCGAAAATGGCGCGCGAAGTCTTTGCAACGGATTGGATCAAGCTCGAGGTGATCGGCAATCATGACACCCTGCAGCCTGACGTGTTCGCGCTGGTGGAGGCCGCACGCATCCTGAGCGGCGAAGGGTTCAAGGTCTTTCCCTATACCACCGATGATCTTGTCGTGGCGGAGCGCCTGCTTGAGGCAGGGTGCCAGGTGCTGATGCCGTGGTGTGCACCGATCGGTTCGGCCATGGGTCCTGTCAATCTGCCGGCGCTGCGCAGCATGCGCTCGCATTTTCCGGACGTCCCGCTGATCGTCGATGCCGGGATCGGCCGGCCGTCCCATGCAGCCATTGTCATGGAACTCGGCTTCGACGCCGTCCTCCTCAATACCGCCGTCGCCGGTGCCGCCGATCCCGCAGCGATGGCTGCGGCTTTCACGGGCGCAATCGAGGCGGGCCGTACCGCCTTCCACGCCGGGATGATCGAGCCGCGCGACATGGCGGTTCCCTCGACGCCGGTCATCGGCAAGGCGGTGTTCTCATGAAGCTCGACCCGTTCTACCTGATCGTCGACAGCGCGGAGTGGATCGAGCGCCTCGTCCCGCTTGGCGTAAAGCTGGTGCAACTGCGCAAGAAGGACGGCAACGAGGCGGAGTTGCGCGAAGACATTCGACGCGCGAAAACGATCTGCGCGGCGCATGGCTGCCAGTTGATCATCAACGATCACTGGCGGCTGGCGATCGAGGAACGGTGCGATTTCGTTCATCTCGGCCAGGAGGACCTTGCCGAGGCCGATATCTCTGCCATCCGCACCGCTGGCATCAAGCTCGGGCTCTCGACCCATGACGAAGCGGAACTGGAAACCGCGCTCGCGGCGACACCCGATTATGTGGCGTTGGGACCGGTCTGGCCGACCATCCTGAAGAAGATGAAGTGGGAGCCGCAAGGGTTAAACAGGCTGCGCTACTGGAAGACCCGCATCGGCGCCCTGCCGCTGGTCGCAATCGGTGGCATCAATACAGACCGTATCGACAGCGTCTTCGCCCATGGCGCCGACAGCGCCGCTGTCGTCACCGATATTACCCTCAACGCCGATCCGGAGGCGCGCACGCGCGAATGGATCAAGCGGACGGCACGGTTTCGATCGTGAGAAGACGATGAAGAACACGCCGCACGTGCTTGTCGTCGCCGGCTCGGATTCCTCGGGCGGCGCCGGCATCGTCCGTGATATCGAGACCCTTGCCGCATTCGGTGTAAAGGCCTCGATCGCAATCACCGCCGTCACCGTACAGACCCATAAGGAGGTCCGGCGGGTCGATGCCGTTTCGCCGGACTGCGTCGTGGAGCAGATGCGGGCGGCACTTTCCGCCAATCCCGTCGCGGCGATCAAGATCGGCATGCTGGCAAACGATGCGACGATCTCGGCCGTGACATCGGTTCTGGTCGAGCATCCGGATATTCCCGTAGTGCTCGATCCCGTCCTTGCCTCCACCTCCGGCGGCACTCTGTTGACGCCTGAAGCAAAGGCCCCGCTGCTGCGGCTATTCGAACATTGTGCGCTGATCACGCCCAATCTGCCCGAGCTCAGACAATTGGTGGCCCTTGGAGAAACCGGAACACCGGAAGGCGCGGCAGAGCAGGCTCGACACCTGATTGCGGGCGGCGCCCGGGCAATTCTCGTCAAGGGCGGCCATGGTGATGGCCTGGAATCTGTGGATATCCTCGTTCTGCCGGGTCAGGCCGACCAGTCCTTTGTGGCCCCGCGTCTCGCCGCTTCGATGCGCGGCACCGGCTGCATGCTGGCCAGCGCCATTGCCGCAGATCTCGCCGCCGGCGCCGATCTCGCCACGGCAATCACCACGGCCAAGGCTTTTGTTTATCGCAAACTTGCCGCGACATAGACCTAAGTAGTTCAATATTCGATCGCGCCAGCCGTCTTTAGGTGGTCGGTTGAACGGCCTCGCTCCATCCCTACCTATTATTCTTGGGTAGGGAGAGCGCTTCGGACGCGCTATATTTCACAGGTCAAAACCGTAAGGGAGAGATTCGCGCCGATGCCCCATCAAAAAAACGGCAAGAACGACGGGCGTGTTGAGACAGACGACGAACAGCCTTTCCGCGATCAGCTGCGCATGATGCAGCGGGCATTTACCGCGTCGCCGGTCCGCAACATGATCATCTGGCTTGCCATCGGAATTATCGCCGTCATCTTGGCGACTGCCGTCGGACAGATCGTGCTCAACAGATGGTACAAACCTTTCTATGACACGCTCGAGCGCCGCGATCTCCCCGCCTTTCTGATGCAACTCGTCGTCTTTGCCCAGATTGCCGGCGTGCTTCTCATCCTCAACGTGCTTCAGACCTGGCTCAGCCAGTGGATACGGATCAAGCTGAGGGAAGGCCTGACGCTGGATCTGATCAACGAATGGATGAAACCGGCGCGCGCCTTCCGGCTTGCCAATGCCGGCTCCATCGGCATCAATCCCGACCAGCGGGTCCACGAGGATGCCCGTCATCTTGCCGACCTGACGGCCGGCCTCACGATCGGCCTGTTCCAGTCAGGCATTCTGCTTGCCAGTTTCGTCGGTGTCCTGTGGTCGCTTTCAGCCGGCTTCGTCTTCCACATCGGCGAATACGACCTCAATATCCCAGGTTACATGGTTTGGGCCGCGTTCCTCTATGCCGCAACCGCCGCGACCTTGAGCTGGTTCGTCGGCCGCCCGCTCGTCAAGATCAACGGCGAACATTACTCACGGGAAGCGGCATTGCGCTTCTCCCTGATGCGGGTGAACGAGCATATCGAAGCGGTCTCGCTGTCCTCCGGCGAGGCGAACGAAAAACGCCGTCTTCAGCGCGACCTCGCCTCGGTGCTGGAAATCAGCAGCAAGCTGATGCTTGCCCTCACCCGGCTGACCTGGGTCACATCCGGCTATGGCTGGATCACTGTCGTCGCGCCCATCGTCATTGCCGCCCCTGTCTATTTCAACGGGGACCTCAGTTTTGGCGGCCTTATGATGGCAGTGGGCGCCTTCAATCAGGTGAATACTTCGTTGCGCTGGTTCGTCGACAATATCGACAGCATCGCCGACTGGCGCGCAACGCTCCTTCGCGTCGCCGCGTTCCGGTCTGCGATCCTGATGACCGATGAACGGCACGAAAACGACAAACGCATCGAATTTGCCAAGGCAGACGGTCATCGTTTGACGATCGACCGTCTGGAAATTGCCCTGCCCTCCGGATGCATCAAGCTTGCCGATCAGCATGTCGAAATCCGACCTGGCGACCGCGTGCTGGTGACAAGTGCCGCGGATGTGGAAAAGGCGCCTTTCTTCCGCTCCATTGCCGGTCTCTGGCCATGGGGACACGGACGCATTGCGCTACCCGATGGCGACAACATGGCCTTTGTGCCACGAACGCCCTATTTCCCACCCGGCACGCTGGAAGAAGTCCTTTGCTACCCCGAAAGTCCCGGTCGTTTCAAAAAGGCCGACATGATGTCAGTCCTGTCCAAGGTAGGTCTCGGCAAGCTGAACAGCCGACTCGATCAGGACATGCGGACGAGACTGAAACTCAACGAACTTGAAATGAGGCTTCTTTCCATTGCCCGGCTTGGACTGCACAAACCACGATGGATCATCATCGACGAGGCGCTCGACACGCTGGAACGCGACGCATACCACACCGTTCTGAGCTTCCTGGAAGAGGAGCTTGGCGATGCAGCAGTGGTGAATATCGGCAGGATGGTATCCGGCGGTCGCTTCTTTACGCGTGTGCTACAGCTGCGAAGCGATCCGGCTGGCAATTCCCTGCGGCTGCTCAGACCGAAAAGCCTGAGAACCCCCAATCCGCAACTGGCGGATTGAACAAGCGCCGCGGGCTATCCAAGTCCGCGGCACTCACCCCTCCGCCGAAACGGAGAGGCTTGCTTAAGCTGTCTTAGTTCACCGAGGTGAGCGTCATCGATGAGCCACCGGCGGCAATGTTGAGACCGAGCTGGCCCGTCACGCTGATCGTCTGAAGATGGATCGAACCTGAGGTGCCGCCAACCAGAACGTTGGCACCGATGCCGGCCCCGACGGTGGCTTCCGCACTGGCACCCTGGTAGAGACCGCTGAGCGAACCCCGGTGATAACCGGCAGTCGGCGCCAGAACCGCCCAAACGAGCCTGCTGCGCGTCGTGAAACCCAGATCGACGCCCATTTTTCTGAAAGCGCCGGTATAGTGATCCGTGCGCTCGCCACCGACGCTCGAATGGAAGGTGCAATCGATTTCCTTGGCCGAACCGAGGACATAGCCGGCACCGCCGCCGACATCGCATGACAGGTAGCCGATCTTCACACCGCCGCTCGTATCCGTTTCTTCAAAGGCCGGTGCGGCAGGCACGTTGCCGGCGAGGTCCGCCGCGTGGACGGCAGTCGAGCCCAACAGGGCGAGCGACGCTGCCGTGAGCGTCATTGCAAAAGTCTTCTTCATCATTCTTCCTTCTCAAATCGCGGCCGGCGCGTGACACCGGTCGCCCTGCCAACGGATCCTACAGCTTAAGGGATGGTATCGCGGAGCGATCCCAGGCGACAAGATTGACGCGGGTTCCCGCCAAATCGGGCGAGTCTGCGCATGACAGATAATTCACCTTTCATTAGGACATTTCGAAGGCAACCTGCCGGCGAGCTGTGTCATTTCACAGGTCGCAGAGCGGGCGGGCATTTCCGCGCACAGGTTTGATTTTGCGCGAATCGAGAAGAACCTGCGTGGCTCCCGCTCCGTCAAACCTCGCAAGGCACAGCCAGGCCGACCTTTACCCGATCCATGGCGACGAAAGTCCTGAACTTCTTGACGTTGTTGTTTCCGAAGAACAGCCGGCGCGTCAGGGCTTCGTAGTCCGCCATCGTGGGGACGAGGATGACGAGCATGAAATCGGCTTCACCTGTCACATAGTAACATTGCTGGACTTCCGGGGCGGTCGAGAACTCCTTCTTCGTCGCGTCGATCAGTTCGGCGGTCTCGCTGATCACCTCGACCTCCACGAAAATGGTGATCGGCTGTCCGACCTTTGCCGGATTGACGACCGCGACATTGGCCTCGATCACGCCGGTCTCTTCCAGCCGCTTGATCCTGCGCTGTACGGCAGGCGCCGAAAGATTGACGGCTTCTCCGATGCTCCGCTGCGGGGTCGTGTTGTCCTTCTGCAGGATGCTCAGGATGGCGAGGTCGAAAGCATCGAGCGCTGCGGCTGAAGAAACGGTGGACATGGCTCTCACGAAACAAACTTGCATTTTGGGCGTGCTAATTCAGCGCATTTTTCGTGCGATATGCAATATATATTCGGCGACCTGAACGAAGAGGACGCCCGATGTTTCTTTCAAACACCCATCCCGACCATAATGCGCCGCTGGAACCCGTGGACGCGGAGACGCTTGGCATTGCCGCCGCGGAAGAGGTCGAGCGGTTTCTCACCCACCGCGACAGGCATGCGGAAACACCGCTCCAGTCCCTTCCAGCCATGGCTGCCGGGCTTGATATCGGTGCCCTCCACATCAAGGACGAGGGGTTCCGGCTCGGCCTCGGCAGCTTCAAGGCACTGGGTGGCTCCTACGCTGTCATCCGCCTGGTGCTCGAGGAGGCCGGACGGCAATTGGGACGTCCCGTCGATATTGCCGAACTGCATGTGCCGGAGGTGAAAGCCATCGCAGCAGAAATGACGGTGGCCTGCGCCACCGACGGCAATCACGGCCGCTCCGTGGCGCAAGGGGCAGAGCTTGTCGGCACCAAGGCCGCGATCTTCGTGCATGCCGGCGTCAGCGACGAGCGCGTCGCGGCGATCGCCCGCTTCGGCGCGCAGATGATCCGCGTCGAGGGCACGTATGATGATTCCGTCAGGGAAGCTGCTCGCGTCGCGACCGAAAACGGCTGGACGATCGTTTCCGACACGTCCTGGCCGGGCTACGAGCGCATCCCGGGGCTAGTGATGCAGGGCTATACGGCCATGGTGCGGGAGTTCCTGCGCCAGGTGTCCGAGCCGCCGACGCATGTCTTCGTGCAGTCGGGTGTCGGCGGCGTTGCTGCGGCCGTCGCCGGGCACTTCTCGATTGTGCTTGGGGAGAAACGGCCGATCTTCGTCGTCGTCGATCCGGCCCGCGCCGCCTGCATCGTCGAGACCGCCCGCGCCGGGCGCCCGGTGAAGATCCCCCATGGCGAACCAACCGTCATGGCGATGCTCGAATGCTACGAGCCATCGCTCGTTGCATGGCGCATTCTGTCGCGTGTCGCCGACGCCTTCATGACCGTCGAAGAACAGGATGCCATCTCGGTCATGAACCGCCTGGCGCGTCCCTCCGGCAACGATCCTGTAATTGTCGCAGGTGAAAGCGGCGGCGCGGGATTGGCCGGACTGATCCGTGCCGCAGCGGATCCTGAAATCACGGCAGCTCTCGGGCTCAACGCCACATCGCGCGTTCTCGTCATCAACACCGAGGGCGCAACCGATCCGAAGCGCTACACCGAACTCGTCGGAATAGAGCCTGAAAGGCTCGCCGCTGTGAAGGGCCAAACAACCGGTCAATGAAGGGAAGAAGCATGGTGGACTTGGCCTCACTTGAAAGAGACATGATCGCTTGGCGGCGCGACCTGCATGCCTATCCTGAGTTCGGTTTCGAGGAAAAACGGACATCGTCTTTCGTTGCCGCCAAACTTCGGGAATTCGGCTTCGACGATGTTGCGGAGGGCATAGGCGGCACGGGCGTCGTCGGCACGCTGAAACGCGGCAGCGGAAACCGCTCGATCGCACTCAGGGCGGACATGGATGCGCTGCGCATCGCCGAACAGGGGACAATCGCCTACCGTTCCCGGAACGCCGGCCTTATGCACGCTTGCGGCCATGACGGCCACACGACCATGCTGCTCGGGGCGGCAAAGCTGTTGGCCGAAGAAGGCGGCTTTGATGGCACCGTCCGCTTCCTCTTCCAGCCGGCGGAGGAATGGGGCAAAGGCGCACTCGCCATGCTCGGCGACGGACTGATGGAGCGCTTTCCCTTCGAGGAAATCTACGGGCTTCACAACATGCCGGGGCAACCTGTCGGGCATTTCGCAACGCGCGCCGGCTCAATCATGTCGGCGGAGGACAATTTCGAGATTGTGCTGAAGGGCGTCGGTGGCCATGCGGCCCGTCCGCATTGGGGGAACGAAACCCTGGTGGCCGCCTGCGCACTGGTCACCAACCTGCAAACCATCGTCTCGCGCCGCCTCAACCCAACGGATATCGGCGTCGTCTCAGTGACGGAACTGATCACCGACGGCACGCGAAATGCGCTTCCCGGATTGGCGCGCATTCTTGGCGATGCTCGCAGTTTCCAGCCGGAGATCAGCACCGAGATCGAGAAGCAGATGCGGATCATTGCCGCGGGCACGGCACTTTCCTACAATGTGACGGCGGAGGTGACGTATACCCGAGAGTTCGTGCCATTGCTGAATGACGCAACTCTGGTCGACCAGGCCTTCGCCGCGGCCCGGTCCGTATTCGACGCGGACCATATAGCGACCGCCCGGGAGCCTATGACGGCATCGGAGGACTTTGCGCGCTTCCTCGATCATGTTCCCGGTTGCTTCGTCTTCGTCGGCAACGGCAAGGAGTCGGCCCCGTTGCACAATCCGAACTACGATTTCAATGATGCCGGCCTTCTCTTCGGCACGCGCTTCCATGCCGCCATCGTCCGGCAACGGCTACCGTCGTTGTCCGGAGACGGTAAAATCACCGTCCATCACGGGATGGAATAGACCGGTATCTCGCGCTCGATGCCCTTCAGCGCGGCACTGTGGGATACGGGCTTCAGGTCTTTCGCGACGAGCAGGCCGGCCGCCTTGGCGTCGCCGACAACTTCGCCGGTGGCAAAGATCGCCTGCGAGGTGGCAAGCCCCTGCACGCGCGAGGCGATGTTGACGGTCTGGCCGAAATAGTCCTGACGCTCGTTCATCGTCACGGCAATACAAGGTCCGGTGTGAACGCCGATCTTCAGGATCAGGTCTTCGCGCCCGCTGTTCTCGTTCATCACCTGCATCGCGTCGCGCATCCGCAAGGCAGCCGCGACGGCCCTGTCCGGCGTTGGGAACGTCGCCATGACCGCATCGCCGATCGTCTTCACTACCGCGCCGGCCTCGGCGGCAACGATTTCATGCAGCACCTGGAAATGTGCCCGCACCAGATCGAACGCGACGAGGTCGCCGACCCGCTCGTACAATTCGGTCGAGGCCCGCAGGTCGGTGAACAGGAAGGTCAGGCTGGTGATCTTCAGGCGCTGGTCGACGTCGAGCGTATCGGTCCGGTAGAGATCGCGGAACGTCTGGTTGGTGAGCAGCCGCTTGGCCGTCAGGAATGGCCGCCGCTTGCCGAGCAGTTCATGCAGGACATCGCCGGCGATGCAGACGGTCGGCAGAACCCGCGTATCAGTCCTGTTCTCAAGCGCGATGCGCAACGGCCCCGGGTGCATTTCGATGCTCTGGTTCTGCGTATGCTCCTTGTCGAAAACGAGCGCCAGGTTCTGCCGCTCACGGGTCGCCTCGCCCTTTATGTCCAGGAACTGCGCATTATGGGTCACCGGCTCGAACACGATGATGAATTCCGCCGGCAATTGCAGCGACAGGACGGCCTTTTCGCCGGGGGCAAGCTCTACATCCTCAAGCACGAACCCCTCGACCTGCGCCTCGAAATTCTCCTCGGGCAGATCGACACCCGACCCCCAGTAGATCTGGCGGAAATATTCAGGCATCGGCAGTTCGTGCGGGTTGTGCGCGGCGATCTTGCGGACCCGCGGGCTGATCGTGAACGTTACCTCGACCATCTCGTCGAGCGTTGCGGAATAATTGTCGGCACAAAGCGCGCAGACGTAACAATCCTTCTGCATCGTCTTAAGTGTCGCATTCGAATCGAGAACACCGCCGCAGCCGGGGCAGAGTACGTTCCATGAAATGTCAAAAATGCCGACCTGTGCCGCATGCAGAAACGTCGCGATCGTGCGCTCCTCGTCGAGTTGATGACGGGCTGCGAACGCCAATGCATTGATGCGGCAGAGGTGCCTGTCCAGACCATCCGCGACAACCCCTCGGATCGCCTCGACCGCCGGGGGATAGACGTCCTTGGATTGACTGAGCAGCGAGAACAGAGCCTGGGTTTCGGTTTCGCTCATGACGTCACCTTCATTTCGCGGTGTTGAGTCAGCGGATCGCAGAAGCGCGACATCGCTGCGATTTTAGAGAATTTACCCGATCCGTCTTGTTTTACACCCGTTTGAGCGCGCTGGCACCTGCCGAATGCGGCCCGGGAACACAGCGTACTCCTCAATCAGACATAGAAATATCGCGGCTCGCCGCCACTGCATGGCAATCAATTGCGTAACCAGAGCGGCGGGCTGCCCGCCCGAATCTCGCGCGGTAGAATCAGCACCGCTTGCAGGCCCGGATTGCGGTTGGACAGGTGGATGTCGCCGCCGTGCTGGTGGGCGATGGCGCGGGCGATGGAGAGGCCGAGGCCAACGCCGCCGGTCTGGCGGTTGCGCGAGTCCTCAAGGCGCAGGAACGGCGAAAACACCACTTCCAGCTGGTTTTCCGGAATGCCCGGCCCGTCGTCCTCGATGGAAATCCGCACCTCGCTGTCGGAGGCAGCGATGCTGACGCGCGCTACACCGCCATAGCGCACGGCGTTTTCGATGAGGTTGCGAAGGGCGCGGCGCAGGTTTTCCGGTCGGCAGCGGAAGTTGAGCCGTTCGCCCTCCGTAAACTCGATGGCCGGGTAGACCGCCGCCATGTCCTCGCAGAGGCTTTCCACCAGCGCGTTGAGTTCGATCGTCCGGGTTTCGCCGGCCGTGGCCTCGCCTTTCGCGAAGGCGAGCGTCGCATCCACCATGGACTGCATCTCGTCGATCGTCGCGACGATGCGGTCCTGCAGGGCGGGATCCTGTACATATTCCGCACGCAACCGCAGCGTCGTCAGCGGCGTGCGCAGATCATGGCCGATGGCAGCGAGCATCTGCGTCCTGTCCGAGACGAAGCGGTGCAGCCTGTCCCGCATGCGGTTGAAGGCCGCGGCCGTCTTGCGCAGGTCGTCCGACCCCGTCTCCGGCAGGGGGAGGTGCTGTTCGCCGCGCCCGAGACGATCAGCAGCGTCGCTGAGCGCCTTGAGCGGATGGGCGATGCGGCGCGCAAAAACCGCCCCGCCGACAGCAAGCACCAGCGCGGAGAGGGCAAAGCTGATGATGGACTGACGCTGCAGGGAACCACTGCTGAATCGCTTGTAGTAGATGCCGTTCAGCCAGCGATCACCGGAGGGAACGGCAATGCCGAGCCCGTTGCCGTCGATATAGCTGGTCTCGGTGCAATCGGCCTGCGGCTTTTCCGGGAACGCGCCCGGTGGGTTGCTGCCGGCCGTGCCCGGCGGCACACAGACCGCGCCCGGTTGCGGCTCCGGCGCGCCGGCGATCCAGAAGCGCGTATAGGCCGTGCCGCTCGCGGCGGTCACCCGCTTGGCGATATCAGGCGTCGCCGAGGCGAGCGCATCCGCCAGCGCATTGGTGGCCCGGCGGAATTCCGTTTCCTCCGAAGCGCGCAGGTCGCGGATGCGGTCGCCGGAGGCGAGGATGTAGCCGATCGCCTGCGAGATGAGCAGGGCAACCAGCATCACGATGATGAACTGGCCGGCGAGGCTCCGTCTCCACAGTTTCAGCATTTCGCAACGGAAGGCGTGAAACTGTAGCCCCCTCCCCAATGCGTCCGGATGATTTCCGGGTTCTTCGGATCGGCCTCGAGCTTCTTGCGCAGCCGGCTGACCTGGTTGTCGATCGCCCGGTCGAAGGGATCGGCGATGCGGCCGGCCGTCAGGTCGAGAAGCTGGTCCCGGCTGAGCACGATGCCCGGATGGTCGATAAAGGCCTTCAGCAGGCGGAACTCCGCCGAGGAGAGCGGCACGCCGACATTGTCGGCATTCACGAGCTCGCGTCGGCCGGTATCGAGCCGCCAGGGGCCGAAATGGACGAAATTCGCCCGGATGACGTCGCGCTGCGGCGGCAGGGACTGCACCCGCCGGAGGATCGCCTTGATACGGGCCAGCAGTTCGCGTGGATTGAAGGGTTTTGTGAGATAGTCGTCTGCCCCCAGCTCCAGGCCGATAATGCGGTCCATTTCGTCCGTCATCGCCGTCAGGAAGAGAACGGGAACTTCCGTGTTGGCGCGCAGGTCCCGGCAGAGGGTAAAACCGTCCTCTCCCGGCATCATGATGTCGAGGATGACTAGGTCCGGTGAAGAGACTTGCAGGATTTGCCTCAGCGCCGCTCCGCCGTCGGCAGTGTCGACACGGAATCCACGATCGCCGAGATAGTCGGCGACGAGTTCACGAATATCGCGGTTGTCGTCGGTGACGACGATGTAGGGGAGCGGAGCCATTGCATTCTAATACAGGATCGAGGTGCTCTTCCGGCAGGGAAAAATTGTAAAAAATTGCATCAGGCGCATGCGACAATCGGATACAATTCTTGGCCCCCGCGGGAAAATTCTGCGACATGTCGGGCCTACCTTGCCTTCCAAGCAATTGCTGGAGGCAAGAATGCCGGTTCTCAAGGTCAATGGATCGCCGCACGATATCGATCTTCCCGACGATACGCCGCTTCTCTGGGTGCTTCGCGACGAACTCGGACTGCTTGGCACGCGCTATGGCTGTGGGGCGGCGCTCTGCGGCTGTTGCACCGTGCATGCGGATGGAAAGGCCCTGCGCTCCTGCGTCGCGACGCTGGCGGATGTCGCAGGCGCCGAGATCACCACCATCGAAGGGCTGGGGACCGCCGACGCACCGCATCCGGTGCAGGCCGCGTGGCTCGAAATCGACGTCGCGCAATGCGGCTACTGTCAACCCGGGCAGATGATGCAGGCCGCCGCGCTTCTTCGGGAAATCCCGAGGCCGAGCGACGCGGATATCGATGCGGCGATGTCGGGAAACCTCTGCCGGTGCGGCACCTACAGCCGCGTGCGCGCCGCCATCCACCGCGCTGCGGAGCTGATCTGATGAAGACGCCCGCTCTCAACCGACGACAGTTCCTTTTCGGCATTTCGGCGGTCGCCGGCGGCATGCTGATCGGCCTTCCGGAAAGCCGCGCGCAAGCCAGGCCCGGCGAGGTCACGGCCTGGGTGGTGATTTCGCCTGACGACACGGTGACCATCCGCGTCGCCCGCAGCGACATGGGCCAGGGCATTTTCACGGCCCTGCCGATGCTGGTCGCCGAGGAACTCGAATGCGACTGGGCGAAAGTGCGCGCAGAATATGCCGACACGAACGAGAACCTGTCGCGCGACAAGCCCTGGGGCGACATGGTGACGTCGACCTCGATTTCGGTGCGCGCCTCGCAGGAATATCTGCGCCAGGCCGGAGCGCAGGCCCGGCAGATGCTGATCGCCGAGGCGGCGGCGCGGTGGGATGTGACGCCGGATACATGCAGCGCACGGGGCAGCATCGTCACGCACGGCCCCACCGGACGCGCCTTCCGCTTTGGCGAGCTTGCGGCCGCCGCCGCCGGGCGGTCGGTTCCCGAGACTGTCCCGCTGAAGCATCCGTCCGAATGGCGGCTGATCGGCACGTCCGCCGCCCGCCTCGAGGCCCGGCCCAAGGTTTTCGGCCAGCCGATCTTTGCGACGGACGTCGATCTCCCCGGCATGCTGCATGCGGCCGTCAAAAACTGTCCGACCATCGGCGGCAGTGTCGTCTCCTTCGATCGCGCGGCCGTGACCGGCCTGCCGGGCGTGCGGCATGTCGTGCAGGTCGGCAAGGACGCGGTCGCCATCGTCGCCGATACCTGGCGGCAGGCGAATAAGGCGGTCGAGGCACTCCCCGTCAGCTGGGACGAGAGCATCGGCGCGGGCGTCTCGAACGAAACGCTCCGGGCAATGTTCCGCGCGGGCATCGCCGATCCTGCAGCAGCCATCGGCCATCGGATTGGTGACGTGAATGCTGTCCTTCGGGGTGCCGCACAGGTCATCGACGTGGAATACGAGGCACCTTTCCTTGCCCACGCCACCATGGAGCCGCAGGTCTGCGCGGCGCAGGTCACCGCGGAGCGCATCGACCTCTGGGCGCCGACCCAAAACGGGGAGGGCACGACGAACACCATCGCCCGCGTCATGGAGCGGGATGCTTCGCAGATTTTCGTCCACAAGCTGCAACTCGGCGGCGGCTTCGGCCGGCGGGGCCTCGCGCAGGACTGGGCGCGTCAGGCCGTGCAGATCGCCGCGCAGGTGCCGGGCTTGCCGGTCCGCATGATGTGGTCCCGCGCGGAGGATTTCACCCACGACTACTACCGGCCGATGGTCCTGGCGCGCCAGACGGCGGGTTTTGACGCTGACGGCAGGCTGCTCGGCTGGAAGGTGCGGATATCCGGGTCCTCGATCGCCGCCTCCCTTGCGCCCTTCTGGCTGAGGGAAGGTGTCGACAACGCCTTGATGGACGGCTTCGTCGAAGAGGACATGCCCTACGCCGTCGAGAACTTCGAGGTGGGCGTCGCCCGCCGGGACAGCCACATTCCGGTCGGCTTCTGGCGCGGCGTCAATCTCTCGCAGAACGGCTGGTTCCGCGAAGCGTTTATCGACGAGATCGCCGGCGCGCGGAAGCTGGACCCCTATCTCTTGCGCCGGGAATTGCTGGCCGACAATGCACGGGCCCTTGCCACCCTGGATGCGGCCGCAAAGCTGGCCGGATGGGGCAAGCCGCCCGAGGGACGCCATCAGGGCATCGCCATCGTTGAGGGTGACAATGCCTGGTGCGTGCAGATTGCCGAAATCTCGGTGACCGACGGGCGGCTCAAGGTGCACCGGATCAGCTGTGCGGTCGATCCGAATTTCGTCGTGCATCCGGAAATCACGATCCAGCAGATCGAGGGCGGCATCGTGCAGGGACTTGCAGCCGCGCTCTACGGCGAGGTGACGATCGATGACGGCCGCGTCCGGCAGACCAACTTCCATGACTACCGCTACCTGCGCATGGAGGAGATGCCCGTCATCGATGTCGCGCTAGTGCCCAGCCTCGGCCGCTATGGCGAGCGCTGGGGCGGGGTTGGCGAAACCGGCCTGCCGCCACTCGCCCCGGCGCTCACCAACGCGATCCATGCCGCGACCGGGAAGCGCCTGCGCAGCCTGCCGATCAGCAACCACGATCTTGGGGTGTGACGGCGATGCGCGCTGCCTACCTCATTCTCGCTCCGACGCTCATCGCCGCAGCAAGCATTGCTGTCACGGCTCAGGAACAGGTCCCGCGGCAGGACAGGGTGGCCTCGCTCGCTGCCTTCGATCGGCTGGTGACGGTGATCGAGCATCCCCGCTGCATGAACTGCCATACCAACACGGATTTCCCGCGCCAGGGCAATTCGCGTCTGCGCCACAATATGGGTGTTGCGCGCGGGCCGGACAATCACGGCACGCCAGCCCTGCAATGCGCGACGTGTCATCAGGACAACAACGCGCCCTTCGGCGTGCCGGGCAATGCCAACTGGCATCTCGCACCGCTCTCGATGGCCTGGGAGGGCCTCGACAGGCGCGGCATCTGCCGCCAACTCACCGACCCCTCCCGCAGCACGATGACGCCCGAACGGCTCGTCGAACATATGGGACACGACCCGCTGGTGCTCTGGGCGTGGAATCCCGGCAACGACCTCAATGGCGTGCCTCGCGAAAAGCCGCCTATCCCGGCGGGAGAGTTCGGCGAACTGGTGCGGGCATGGGTCGCGAACGGTGCGCAATGCCCTGACTAACGAGCCGCCAGATAACGATATTGTCAGATCAATCGGACTGTGAGGTCCGCCTTCTCAAGCGCCTCTTTCATCGGTTTTGCCTCAAGCGACTTGGCACTCTTTCTGGGTGGGTCGTTCTTCCGACACCGCTATGCAAGCCGCCGACGATACACGAGATAGGCAGCTGCCGCGCTCATCATCGCCAGGGCATACCAGGTCAGCGCATAGACGAGATGGTTGTTGCGAAATTGGACGACCGTCAGGCCACCGATCGGCAGGCCGCCGGGAACAGGCGTTGCATCCGCGTCGATGAAGTAAGGCGCCGCATCGTCGAGGCCTTTCGATGCAGCGATCGCGGCGACGTCGCGGGAAAACCATCGGTCGTTTGCCGGGTCGTTGGAACGCAGGAAAGCGCCGCCCGGCTCGCTGATGCGCAGGAGGCCGGTGACCGTCACGGGGCCGGCGGCGATTTCGCCTGCCGCGCGTGCGGCGGGATCGCGACGGTCGGCGGGCACGAAACCGCGGTTGACGAGGACGATCGTTTCATCCTGCAGGACGAGCGGTGTCAGCACCCAGAAGCCTGCGCCGCGCTCGGTGACGGCCTGCACCAGCACCGTCTTGTCGTGCCGGAAGAGACCGGTTGCCGCAACGCGTCGGTATTCGTCCCTTTCCCGGCTGATTGCCGTCCATTCCGCGCGGGACGGGGCCGAAGCCGGCTCAGCGTGGATGCGTGTCTCCACCCGCGCGATGAGATCAAGTTTCCAGAAGAGCCGCTGCACCTGCCAGGTACCAAGGGCGACGAAGACTGCGGCCAGCAGCAGCATGGCACCCGTGAGTACCAGGCGGGAACGGGAGGACGAAGGCTCCGCCTCTCCCGCTGGTCGATCGATGGTCATGATCGCGCCTAGTTCTCCATCGCGCCGTCAGGGCATGTTCTTCATCATGTCGTGGGTCATCGGCATCATGTTCGCGTTCAGGTGATGCATGACCCAAAGAGACCCCGCGAGCGCGATGCCGACGATAACGAGCGTGAAGATCAGCGCCATCAGCGTCCAGCCGCCCTCCGAGCGCGGGTTCATGTGCAGGAAGTAGACCATATGCACGACGATCTGTACGGCACCGATACCCATCACGAGCACCGCCGTCAGCAGCTTGCTGTCCAAGACGCCGCTCATGACCAGCCAGAACGGGATGGCCGTCAGGATCACGGACAGGGTAAAGCCGATCAGGTAGCTCTTCAGCGATCCGTGGCCAGCTCCGTGGCCATGGCTGTGCGCATGATGCGTTTCCGAGGCGCTTTCGTGGGAAGGCTGATGAGGTTGCGCACTCATACGAGAACTCCCAGTAGGTAGACGAAGGAGAAGACGCCGATCCAGATCACGTCGAGGAAGTGCCAGAACATCGACAGGCACATCAGCCGGCGCCGGTTTTCCGTGATCAGCCCGTGTTTCTTCACCTGCACCATGAGGGTGATCAGCCAGATCATGCCGAACGTCACGTGCAGGCCGTGGGTGCCGACCAGCGTGAAGAACGAGGACAGGAAGGCAGAACGCGTCGGGCCGGCTCCCTCGAGGATCAGGTGATAGAATTCATAGAGTTCCAGCGTCAGGAATACCGCCCCGAACACGCCGGTGATGCCGAGCCAGAATAGGGTTTCCATCTTGGCGTTGCGCTCCATCTGAAGCATGGCAAAGCCGTAGGTGATGGACGAGAACAGCAGCATGGCCGTGTTGACGGCGACGATCCTGAGATCGAACAGATCGGCCGGCGATGGACCAGCGGCATAGTTGCGCCCGACCACACCATACGTCGCAAACAGCACCGCGAAGATGAGGCAGTCGCTCATCAGATAGAGCCAGAAGCCCAGCATCGTGCTGTGTTCCGGATGATGATCTTCCGTCAGGTAGAACTGCGGCGTTTGGCTTTCTGTGACTTGGGTCTCGCTCATCGTCTCAGGTCCGTTCTGCGAGCAGCTTGGAGCGCGCGTCTTCCGTCGCCGCGACGGTCTCGGCAGGGATGAAGAAATCGCGATTGTAGTTGAAGGTGTGGGCGATCGACACCGCGATGATGGCAATGAAGGAGAGCGCCGCCAGCCACCAGATGTACCAGATCAGCGCGAAGGCGAGCACGACGCTGATGCCGGCGAGGATGACGCCCGTGCCGGTGTTCTTCGGCATGTGGATCGGCCGGAACCCTTCGAGCGGGCGCTCGTAGCCGCGGTTCTTCATGTCGTACCAGCCGTCATGGTCGTGCACGACGGGGGTGAAGGCGAAGTTGTAATCCGGCGGCGGCGAGGAGGTCGACCATTCGAGCGTGCGGCCATCCCAGGCATCGCCCGAGGTCTCGCGAAGCTGGTCGCGCTTGAGGAAGCTGACGACGAGCTGGATGATGAAGGAGCCGATGCCGAGCGCGATCAGCGCCGCGCCGAAAGCGGCGATGATAAACCAGATCTGCAAGGACGGATCCTCGAACTGGCTGACGCGGCGGGTGACGCCCATGAGGCCCAGCACGTAGAGCGGCATGAAGGCGAAGAAGAAGCCGATCTGCCAGAACCAGAAGCTCATCTTGCCCCAGAACGGATCGAGCTTGTAGCCGAAGGCCTTCGGCCACCAGTAGACGAGGCCGGCCATCAGCCCGAACAGCACGCCGCCGATGATGACGTTGTGGAAATGGGCGATGAGGAACAGCGAATTGTGCAGCACGAAGTCGGCCGGCGGGATGGCAAGCATCACACCCGTCATGCCGCCGATGACGAAGGTGATCATGAAACCGATGGTCCACAGCATCGGCAGCTCGTAGCGGATACGGCCGCGATACATGGTGAACAGCCAGTTGAACATCTTTGCGCCCGTCGGAATCGAGATGATCATGGTGGTGATGCCGAAGAAGGCGTTGACCGAGGCACCCGAGCCCATCGTGAAGAAGTGGTGCAGCCAGACGAGATAGGACAGGATCATGATCACGCAGGTCGCGTAGACCATCGACGTATAGCCGAAGAGGCGCTTGCCGCAGAAGGTCGCGACGACCTCGGAGAAGATGCCGAAGGCCGGCAGTACGAGGATGTAGACTTCCGGATGACCCCAGATCCAGATGAGGTTGATATACATCATCGGGTTGCCGCCGAGGTCGTTCGTGAAGAAGTTCGTGCCGACATAGCGGTCGAGCGAGAGCAGCGCGAGCGTGGCGGTGAGGATCGGGAAGGTCGCGACGATCAGGATGTTGGTGCAGAGCGACGTCCAGGTGAAGACCGGCATCTTCATGAAGGTCATGCCCGGCGCACGCATCTTGACGATGGTGGCGATCAGGTTGATCCCGGAGAGCGTTGTTCCCACGCCCGCCACCTGCAAGCCCCAGATGTAATAATCGACGCCGACGCCGGGACTGTAATCCACGCCCGAGAGCGGCGGATAGGCGAGCCAGCCGGTGCGGGCGAACTCACCGACGAAGAGCGACATCATGATGATGATTGCGCCGCCGGTCGTCATCCAGAATGAGAAATTGTTGAGGAAGGGGAAAGAGACGTCGCGCGCGCCGATCTGCAATGGCACGACATAGTTCATGAAACCGGTGACGAACGGCATCGCCACGAAGAAGATCATGATCACGCCGTGAGCGGTGAAGATCTGGTCGTAGTGATGCGGGTTGAGATAACCCTCGTTGCCGTTGAAGGCGATCGCCTGTTGGAGGCGCATCATGATGGCGTCGGCAAAGCCGCGCAGCAGCATGATGATCGCCAGGATGATGTACATGATGCCGATCTTCTTGTGATCGACGCTGGTGAACCACTCGTTCCAGAGATAGCCCCAGAGCTTGAACTTCGTGATCAGGCCAAGCAGCGCGATGCCGCCAAGCGCCACCACCGCAAAGGTCACGACGAGGATGGGCTCGTGATAGGGGATCGCTTCGAAGGTAAGCCGTCCGAAGATGAATTGCGTGAGGCTGATGTCGCCGAACATGGGGTGTCCAATATCGTTTCGTGAGGGCATTGCGCGCTCGCCGGCTCCGGCGAACGCGGTGGCGTCCCATTACATCTTGTGCATGTCGTGGTTCATCGTGGCCGGCTCCTCCGGCTGGTCCTCGATGCCTTCGGCCGGCTCTTCGCTACGCGCGGGATTGCCGGTTTCCGGGAAGGTGGCGCCGGGTGCCGCCTCTTCGGCATGGCCGCCGGCACTGTCCGCATGGCGATTGTCGTGCTCGAGCTTCGCCTTGTTTCCATGGCTCTCGACGCCCGCGCCGCCCATCATGTCGATATGCATCATTTCCTTCATGCACATCTGGCCGGGGCGCGCGCACATGTTGAGCACGGCGTCATAAAGTCCGTTCTCGACGGAGGCGAAATAGCGGACGGGCTCCTTGATGCTCGGCTTTTCGAGCTTCAGATAGGCGTCGCGGTTGAGCATCGTGCCGCTCTGCTTCACGCGGGCGACCCACTGGTCGAAACCCGCCTGGTCCAGCCCGTGGAACTTGAAGCGCATATGGGAAAACCCATCGCCGCTGTAGTTCGACGAAAGCCCCTCATACTCGCCTTGCTTGTTGATGACCGCATGCAACCTCGTCTGCATGCCCGGCATCGTGTAGATCATGCCGGCGAGCGCCGGGACATAGAAGGAGTTCATCACAGAGGATGCGGTAAGCTTGAAATTGATCGGAACGTCCACGGGCGCGGCCAGTTCATTGACCGTCGCGATCCCGTAGTCCGGATAGAAGAACAGCCATTTCCAGTCGAGCGCCACGACCTCGACATTGATCGGCTTAACCTCTTGCGTGACGGGCCGTGCGGCGTCGATCCGGTCGAGCGGGCGGTATGGATCAAGCTTGTGGGTGCTGACCCAGGTGATGGCGCCGAGCGCGATGATGATGGCGAGCGGCGCCGACCAGATGATGACTTCGAGGCCGGTGGAATGATGCCATTCCGGATCGTATTTGGCCGATGTATTCGACTGGCGGTAATGCCAGGCGAAATAAAGCGTCAGGCAGATGACGGGCACGATGATGATCAGCATCAGGATCGTGGAGATGACGATAAGATCCCTTTGCTGCGCAGCGATATCGCCGGAGGGCGACATGACGACCATGTTGCATCCCGTCAGGACCGGCAGCATGAGCATGAGGATGATCGATAGTCGGGCGATTTGCGTCGGCATTTCGGGCTCAACTTGCGTTCTGTTTAGTTGGCAATAATCAGGCGCGATGGCGATTGGGAATGAGGTGGTTCGTCGCACCGCAGCATTCTGTCGCAGTGCAGTAGAAATTTTTGGCTGTCCGTTGCCACAGATTTGTACTAGCGCAATAGGCGTTATCGGTTTCGCTGCTTCGAGCGTCTCGCCTAATTCTTGATATTCGACGTCAATTAGTCAACACTCGAAGAACATGACGCACATCGCTTGGAGAAATTCATGAGTTCGGCCGTCAACCCCACATCCTCTGGTCTCGAACGGGATGCCCGTCGCATCCACGACGACGACAAGCCGCTGTCGCCGGGCAACATTGCCATCGGCGTGGTGATCGGCCGAACGTCGGAGTTCTTCGACTTCTTCGTCTACGGCCTCGGTTCCATTCTCGTCTTCCCGAAGCTGATCTTCTCCTTCGCGCCCAATCCGGTGGCCGCGACGCTGATGTCCTTCGCGCTGTTTCCGCTTGCCTTTATCGCCCGTCCTGTCGGTTCCTTTGTCTTCATGTGGATCGACCGCAACTACGGACGCGGGACGAAGCTGACGATCGCGCTGGTGATCCTTGGCGGCTCGACGGCATCGATTGCGTTCCTGCCGGGCTACGAGACGATCGGATACTGGGCCGTGGCGCTTCTGGCGCTCTTCCGGCTGGGACAAGGCTTTGCGCTCGGCGGCGCATGGGATGGCCTTGCATCGCTGCTGAACCTCAGCGCACCGCCGAACCGTCGCGGCTGGTATGCGATGATCCCGCAGCTCGGCGCGCCGATCGGCTTTGCACTCGCGAGTATTCTCTTCGGCTACATGGTCAGCAGCCTTTCCGAGGCCGACTTCCTCGCCTGGGGCTGGCGCTATCCCTTCTTCGTCGCCTTCGCAATCAACGTCGTGGCTCTGTTCGCGCGTCTGCGCATCGTCGCCAGCAAGGAATTCGGCGCCGCGATGGAAGCGCAGGAACTGCAGGCCCGGCCGATCTTCGAGATGCTGAGCAAACACAGCATGGACGTGGTGCTCGGCGCCTTCGTGCCGCTCGCAAGCTTCGCGATGTTCCACCTCGTCACCATCTTCCCGTTGAGCTGGGTTATCCTCAACGGCGGCCAGTCTGCCGAGCGGTTTCTCTGGGTACAGGTCGCGGGCGCGGCGCTTGGTGCCATCGGCATCGTCCTGTCCGGCTTTATCGCCGACCGGGTCGGCCGGCGCAACGAGCTGATGCTTGGCGCGATCCTGATCGCGATCTTCAGCTTCTCCGCCCCCTTCTTGCTCGATGCCGGCGGCAAGGGCCAGGACGCCTATATCCTGATCGGCTTCGCCGTGCTCGGCCTCACCTTCGGCCAGTCCTCCGGCGCCGTCTCCTCGCGCTTCACGAAATATTACCGCTATACCGGCGCGGCGCTGACCTCGGACCTCGCCTGGCTCCTCGGCGCGGGCTTCGCGCCCCTCGTGGCGCTCGGCCTCGCCACCAGTTTTGGTATCGTCTTCATCGGCGGCTACCTGATATCAGGCGCCATCTGCACATTGGCGGCTCTGGGCCTTACGCGGGCGCTCGACCAGTATTAGGGGGCGTTGTCACCTGCAACGATCGGCCCGTCCATTTTGATCGGATTGAGGCCTCGGCTATGGGGCAGGAAACGCGACGACGCGCGTTACGGTTTGACCGGTTACTCGGCTCGCTCACTCTTGCGAAAAGGATTCCCGGTAGAACTCTCCAGCTGCTCATCAAGGCTCTGTGCCGATCTGCCTAACTCTTTTGTGTAGCTTTTCGCCAAAGTGCCCAGCGTTTACGATCTCGGCGTGAAATAGCGGAGAGGTGCATGGACAATCACCAGGGTCATCGCAGGCCGCAAAGGAGATGGGTCCTTCTCACCGCACCTGGACTTGTTATTGGAGCACTCGCGGTAGGTGCTGCTGGCGGCATGACCGCATATGATCATCTTGCCGAGATTCTTGCACTGATCGAGAAGCCTCCCTTCCTTCTCGTTGCTGTCCTGTTTGTCGGCGCCGCTGTGGGGATGACTGTCGAGCAGTTCCGATCCAGGATGCCAAGACACGAATGGCAAACAAGGAAGCGCTCCGGCTGGGAGGAAAAACGTCGTGGAGCGAGAACCGCCATCGCGCCTTGGCTTTCAACGAATACTCCAGGTTCGCCGAAACAACATGATGCAGCTGACCAATTGCGGATTGTTATGGGCGCGACCTTCACGAGTCAGCCGCTTCTCAACAGGAGCGAAGCGCGTGTATTTAGGGAACTTGACCGCATCGTGATTGGCTGTAACCCTGCATGGCAGGTGATGGCGCAAGTTTCGTTGGGTGAGATCCTTCGCGGCGGGGATGCGGTCGCGCACAGTTGCATCAACTCAAAACGGGTCGACTTGTTGCTGGTTGACAGCGACTGCCAGCCCCGGCACGCGATAGAATATCAGGGCGGAGCGCATCATCAGGGCACCGCAGCGGCGCGCGACGCGGTCAAGAAAGAGGCACTGCGACGCGCCGGGATCGGCTACTACGAAGTCTTGGCTGGCCAAACTACTCCAGCGGAGCTTAGGCTATTGGTGGAAAAGCTCGTGGACAAGCCGGGACCGGCGGAATAGCCGCAGGCGCCTTACTCATGCTAAGTGGGCGACTAACTTGCCCGGCGAAACCGGATCGAGCCGAGAAATGCCTCGATCCGCAATCCGGGGCATCCGCCCCCAGTTCGGCGACTAGCTTCATCTATCTCGGATTTCAAAGCCGTTCAATCCGGATCACAACCATTATCGGTAAAGTCTCTTCGGTGGAACCATGGTGAGCGGATACACTCATTGATTCAACACAATCACCTTCAGATCGCGGAATTACAAAGCCGCGGTCGATAAGACACTCCTCGCTCACCAGTTCGGCGAAAGTATCGATGCCGAGGAGTTTTCTGTTGTGGCAGCTGAAAAATCTGCTTTATTGACGCTTCGCTGCTTGGCTTTGAGGGGATATTGCCGATGGTGGGGACTCGCAGGGAAATTTTGCTTGGTGGTTTGGCGTTACTTGGCACCGGCGCGGTCCAGAAGCCGGTCTTCGCCGCAGCGTCTTCCTATTTTGACGGCACCGCCGTCGACAACGGCGTCACGTACCGCAAGACAAACTTTGCCAAGATCGACAAGAAGTGGCACCGCCAGGTTGTCAAATATTTCAGCAGCGAGCCGATCGGCACCGTTGTCGTCGATACGAGGCACCATTTCCTCTACCTGATCATGGAGAACAAGACGGCCATCCGCTACGGCGTCGGCGTCGGCCGCGAAGGCTTCAAATGGTTTGGCCGCGCCACGATCGACCGTAAATCGCTTTGGCCGCGCTGGACGCCGCCGCCGGAGATGCGCAAGCGCCATCCGGAGCTGCCTGAATTCGTCGATGGAGGCTCAGCGAAGAATCCGCTCGGGCCCCGCGCCATGTACCTGCTTCGCGACGGCGTCGATACCGGCTATCGCTTCCACGGCACCCTGGAGCCGGGGAGCATCGGCAAGGATGCCTCCAGTGGCTGTATCCGCATGTTCAACGAAGACGCCATCGATCTCTACCAGCGCTGCCCCATCGGCACCGCTGTGCAGGTTCTGCCCCATATTGCCGACCAGGCTGAAAATGCCATTCAGGTTAGCGAAACAACTCCGGTCGAATAAGGAATATCCCCTGATGCCTGCTACGACCGGATACAAGGGCCGCCTTGCCGCCGCGGCCATGCTCCTGGCGCTCGCCGCCTGCAACACCACCGATGTCGCCTCCGTGGAAGAACCCGCAGCTGTGCCGATGACCGGCCAGACCAACGATCCAGCACCCGGTTTCGAGAGCGTCAAGGCTGGCAGTGAGGAGGACTTCATCCTCAATGTCGGCCGGCGGATCTACTTTACGCAGGACTCGGCCACGCTCGATTCCGTCGCCATAGCAACCTTGGATAACCAAGCCAACTGGCTGAACAACAACCCGAGCTGGCTGCTCAAGCTGCAGGGATTTGCCGACGATTCCGGATCCGCGTCCAAAATGGAGGCGCTGTCGCAGAAGCGCGCCGATGCGGTGATGGCCTACCTCGCCTCGAAGGGTGTGGACGCCGGGCGCATGTGGGCCAAGGGCTACGGCAACGACCGCGAAGTCCGCGACTGCACGGAGCGCTCGTGCAAGGTGCAGAACCGGCGCGTCGTCTCCAATCTGCGCACCCAGCGCGACGCGCTCTGATCGCCGCTTGCTTGGTTGGATTCCACAAGTCGCCGATCTACATTCCTGAAGACGTTGTCCGGCGCTACCAGCGACTTCGCTCGCGGCAGGCACCGTCATTGAATTGAACTGCCAAACGGCAAACTCTCGTCGCGGTGTCCGATGGATCGACTTGATGCAATGCGGGTGTTGCTTGCCGTCGTCGACGCCGGCAGCCTGTCTGCCGGCAGCAGAAGGCTGAATGCTCCCCTGCCCAGCGTCAGCCGAAAGGTCGCAGATCTGGAGCGGCACCTCGGTGCAAACCTCATCATTCGCACAAGCCGGAACCTGCAGCTCACCGACGCCGGGCGCGAGTATGTCGAAGCTGCCCGGAAAATCATGGCAGACCTCGAGGAGGCCGAGCGTCGTGCCTCCGGCGAATATCAGGCGCCTCGTGGAACGCTGAAGATCACGATGCCCGTGGAGTTCGGCAACCGCTATGTGTTGCCGATTGCCTTGAGCTTTCTGGAGAAGTACCCGGAGGTATCATTGAACCTCCTGTCACTTGATCGCTCGGTTGATCTCGTGGGCGAGCAGGTGGATATCGCCATTCGACTCGGCGAACTCTCGGACAGTTCCCTGTTTGCGGTCAAAGCCGCCGAATTCCGCCTGCTGACATGTGCCAGTCCGACCTATCTGCTGCAGCGTGGCCTTCCTCAGCACCCAAGCGATTTGTCCAACCACGACGGGATCATTTTCAACAGCCGGGCATTTTTCTGGACATTTGATGTCGATGGTGAACCGGTCGATGCCATCCCGCGGAACCGCATCGAGGTTAACACTGCGGCGAACTGCGTCGCCGCCGCCTTGGGCGGAGCTGGTATCGCCCGGCTCTTCGACTACCAGATCCCTGACGAGCTGTCGTGTGGCGCTCTGGTACCGATCCTGAACGAATATGCTGGCGCGCCGAAACCGATCCACATCGTCTATTCGCGCCAAGGGCTGCTCGCATTGAAGGTGCGTTCATTCATCGACTGGGCTTTGCCACGACTTCGCACGTCCTGCAGCAGCTACGGTGCTGCCAGCCCTGCCGACACCGCACGCTCATCGTAGGGAAGCGCGGACCTCGTCGATGGTCAGCTCGGGCTTCTGCAGGTGGGGATAGTGTCCGACGCCGGGAAGTACATCGAGCTTTGCGCCGATCTTCGTGGAAAACTCCACCCCCATCTCCTTGTTGATGTAGAGGTCCTTTTCGCCCCAGATCACCTTCACCGGGGTCTTGAGACTGTCCAGGTTCGACTCAAGGAAGTCTTGGTCCCGAGTGAACTTCGCATAGTAGTGATAGAACGCGTCGGCAGAGGTCAGGCTACCATGGCTCCAGCCATGGACCATGTCCTCCTTCACGTCGGCCGGGAGATCGAACTGCTCTTCCTTCGACAGGCCCCGTCTGTACGCATTCTCGAGTATCTCGTCGCTAGTCTTGTTCATGTGCCCGTGGATCTTGGAAGCCGCAGGCTCCGCCTTCAGGCCTTGCAAACTCTCGTACATATACGCGGGCCTGTCGAACGGTGCGAAGTCGCCGACGATGATGCTTTTCGCGATGTCCGGTTCTCTCAGGGCAAGAAGCAGCGCGGGCAGAGCACCGATATCCGTGGCGTAGATCGTGAGGCGCGATCGATCGACGCCCGCCTTCTCGATGTACTTCTGCAGCACGTCCGCATAGTCCTTCGGCGCATAGGAGAACGTCTCGACAGCCGGTCTCGACGACAGGCCATATCCGGGCCAGTCGAAAGCATGCACTTCGTAGTCGTCGCCGAGCGCAATCGAAATGTCCTTCCACATGTATGAGGTCTCGGGAAATCCGTGCAGAAGGAGGACGGTACCTCTCGACCTCGAGTTATGCACGACCATTCGTCTCAGCGTGATATCCTTGTCGATCTCGATGAAACCTATATCGACCTTACCCTTGTATTCGGAGGGTCCGGCGCTTACCGGCGTCGTTGAAGTGCCGAGAACCGCAACCGCCGCGAGCAAGCTTTGGATTAATGGCTTCCGCATGTCAATGGTCCTTTTCTGTTCGAGGAGACGGCCGTGCGCGTGATTGGGCCAGGCGGTCACGATCCGGATGATTATCAACGACGAGAATTGAGCATCGCCGCCGCGACCGGTAGAGCGCCATTTCGAGAGGCAGCCTCTTGAATCCGGCAAGTTCCTGCGGTCCCCTTCCGCAATCCCCTTCCCGTCTCCGTGGCGTTGACAGAGCGTTTCCAAAAAGCGTTTGCAATTATCATTGCTCAATTACTACGATTAGATTAGTCGTAGTTAATGCGGTGACCTAGTGATCGGCGCGGAATCCGTCTCCTTTCCGGAGACACCTAGCTAAACGGCAATCGTCAGACCGGCCGGACGTCGTCCAGCCGATAGCGAAGCCTTGTCTAAGAGGAAAAGAAATGAGCGAACGAATTCTGATCATTGGCGCCGGCTTTGCCGGAATGTGGTCGGCGCTTGGCGCGATGCGGCTACTGGACCAGCAAGGAAAGGCTGACGGATCCGTCGAGGTTGCAGTGATCGCCCCGCAGCCCGAACTGCACATCCGCCCACGCCTGTACGAGAAGCATGCAGCCACGATGAAGGCACCCTTGTCGGAGGTGTTTGCCAACGCCGGCGTGCGCTTCATCAAGGGCTATGCCAAGGCTATTTCAACGGCCAAGAATTCCGTGACCTATTCGGACGACGAGGGCCGCGAAACCACGATCGGCTATACCAAGCTCGTCCTGGCAACCGGCAGCGTGCTGTTTCGTCCCGACATCCCTGGGCTCGCTCACGCCTTCAACGTCGACCAGCTTGCCGACGCCGCGGTGCTCGAGGAACATATTTCCCAACTGGGGCGCCTTCCGGAAAGCCCTGCACGCAACACGGTGATCGTTGCCGGTGGCGGCTTCACCGGCATCGAGACGGCGGCAGAAATGCCTCATCGTCTTCGTAACGCGCTTGGAGAGGACGCCGATACCCGCGTCATAATCGTCGAGCGCAACGATGCGATTGGACCGGATCTCGGACCGGGCCCTCGCCCGATCATCGAGCAGGCGCTTTCGGAACTTGGCGTGGAGACGCGTCTTGGCGCAGCAATCGTCTCCATCGACCAAGACGGCGTAACACTGGCGTCCGGTGAACGCATCGACGCGTCCACTGTGATCTGGACGGCAGGTGCCCGCGCCAATCCTATCACGAGCCAGATCGACGCGGAGAAAGACGCATCTGGACGTCTTCATGTCGACCGGAACCTGAAGGTCATCGGGCACGCAAACGTCTACGCGACCGGCGATGTTGCCTATGCTGCGACGGACGACGCCGGAAACCGCACGATGATGAGTTGCCAGCACGCGCAGAACCTCGGACGCTCCGCGGGACACAATGTTGCAGCGGATCTGGTCGGCGCGGATCCGATCCCATACAGCCAGGAGAAGTACGTCACGTGCCTCGACCTCGGCCCATGGGGCGCAGTTTATACCGAAGGGTGGGACCGCCAGGTAAAGCTCTCCGGCGCCGAAGCCAAGGCGCTCAAGACGAAGATCAATACCACGTGGATCTATCCACCGAGTGCCGAACGCGCGGCGGCTCTTGCGGCGGCAGACCCTCTGCGCATCGTCGTCGCATGATCGAGAGTGGGGCATAAAGGCCCCGTAGAAAGCCAAAGACCGTTACAGGCAGCCAGTGCGCCAACACGCGCACTGGCTGCTACGACGGATGAGGGGTTGCATGCCCCGAGCCTGATCCGTCCGAACTCGACGGGTTGTCCCCGATGAGGCCGAGACGGCCGATGGGCGGTTCAAGTTCAAGAAGCCTGCGTTCGCTGTCCTGCGTCTTCTCTCCGGGCTGACGGTACCAAAGGAAACCGCTTTTCCGCCGCAAGCAGCTGCGCTGCAATGAGTTTGGCTTGCCTCGCAGGCTCGGCGATGCGGGTCATCTGCGCGACGGCCATAGCGCCCTCGTGCAGCAGGTTAATCTCGACCGCGATCCGCTTCGGCTCCGCAAACCGCGCCGCATGGGCGAGTTCCTCGAAGTACGCGATCACCAGGCGCTTGTGCATTACGGCAGCGCGGAACACCGGATTGGCGGTGTCCTTATGCTCCCCCGCCGCGCTCATGAAGAGGCAGCCGCGGAACTGCTTGTCCGAGAACGAGGCTTCGAGGAAATCGAACGTCACCAGAAGGCGCTCGGCCGGATCGCTCGCACGCTGCTCGACAAAGGCACGCATGGCAACGCGATCCTCGTCGTCGCGCCTTTCGAGGGCGGCCAGGATCAGGTCCTCCTTGGTTTCGAAGTGCCGGTACAACGTCGTCTTGGCCACTCCAGCTTCGGCGACGATCAGGTCGATGCCCGTCGCGTGATAGCCGTGCTGGTTGAACAGCCGGAGCGCGATGTCGAGCAGGTGATCCCGGATTTCCGAACGGCGCATTTCATCCTCACAAAAAGTAACTGATCTGTATCTTTCTTAGCGATGACGCAAAATGAAAGCAAGAGGCTTCCGTGGCAGATTTCGGAATTTTGCAAGCAATCTGCGGCTGTTGACTGCCATTGCTGGGCCATCATCGGCAGGCGCCAGGCTTCAATGAAACGAGAACTTCGAGACAGGATGCAGAAATTCTTCAAAATCGGCCTTGCAAAACGCTACAGATCGGTATATTTAAGCATCAATTCGATACAGATCAGTATCGTTTATCCCGCGTCAGCCGGGCGGATCGCCCACCGCGGACAACCCAGGAGAAGACAATGCCTAATGTTCCTATCCACAGTGTCGCGGCGCATCCGAGCATCCAGGCTCGTGCCGTTTCCTACTCCCTCGATCTGGCCGACCGCCACGGTCGGACCTTGACCGCAGCAGGCCTCTATATTTCGCTGGTCGTGATCTATGGCTGGTTCGGCGGTATGAAGTTCACCGCCTATGAAGCTGAAGGCCTGACTGGCCTGGTCGGCAACAGTCCCCTGGTGGGCTGGATGTATACCATCTTTAGCGTGCGCGGCTTCTCGAGCTTCCTCGGTGTCATTGAACTCAGCATCGGCGCCCTGATTGCGGCACGGCTCGTCAACCCGGTATATTCACTGGCAGGGGGCGTGCTCTCGGCCGGGCTGTTCACCACCACGCTTAGCTTCATGGTGACAACCCCTGGCGTGCTTGTGCCGGAGCTCGGCTTTCCGGCGATTTCGGTCGCTCCAGGCCAGTTCCTGCTCAAGGACATCGGCCTGCTCGCCCTCTCCCTCTGGATTGCTATCGACTCGCTTACAGCGCTCCGATCAACCAGAGCCTGACCGAGAACCAGAGCGGAGCCCTTGGGCTCCGCTCACATCCCGATACCGCGATAACAGAAAATCACCATTCCAAAACCGGCCGTGTCGGTCGGCTCAACAAAAGGAACGTCCCATGTTTGTCACATATATCGTGTCCAGAATCCGCGCCAACCAGCGCTATCACCAGACCGCTCGCGAACTTGCGCGATACAGCGACCACCAGCTCAATGACATTGGCATCTCCCGTTTCGAGATCGATGCGATCGCGCGCCGGCAGTACGACCAATGAAGACCGAAGCTGCGTCACCACTGACCCGAACCAGGACCGGTGACGCGGAAGGAGATCACGTCATGAACACGCATCACGCGGCCGGACCTCAGCATACTGGTCAGCACCTGTTCGCCCGGCGCTCGGGCGAGCTATTGCGACGCCTGCGTGCGGCGGCCGCGCCGCGGAGTGCGCGCCGCCAACCATTCCCTTACGTCGCCGGCATGGTCCTTGGGCGCCTTCGTGGCCGCGCGTCCGGCGAGGCTTGCCAGCGTGTGACCGGCCATCGCTTCTCTTGCGCGCTTCTCGGCTTCGATCATGACCGCGTGGATGGCACAAACGCCGTCCACCGCCCAGGCGGGCGTGCGGTCTCCGAAAAGCGCACACTGAGCACGGATCTCCTTGCATTCGAACAGCGCCTTACGTCCATCGACGGCTTCGACGACATCGAGTGTGGTGATCTCGGTCGCGGGGCGTGCGAGCGCAAAGCCACCGCTAATTCCCTCGCGGGCGACGACGATGCCCGCCTTTTGAAGCTTGGTGAAAAGCTTCGCAACAAATTCGGCAGGGACCTTCTGCAACGCGGCAAGATCGCGCGCACTTGCCGGCTGCCCCAGTTCCTCCGCATCGACGAGGAAAAGCAGGCAGTGCAGAGCATATTCGACACCAGCGCTTACATGAGCCATGGAACCGTCCAAAAACAGCGATAAATTCAGTCGCAGATAGCATGTGAGACCCGTTTCGGCAATCCCCTTTCGTCTCGCTGTCGTTGACGGAGCGTTTCCAAAAGCGGTCGGAATTATCGTTGCCTAATTACTACGATTAATTTAGTCGTAGTTATACAGCGCCGTGAAAATCGTCGCAAAACCGGTCTCCCTTCCGGAGACAAGAAGCTGAAAACGCCATAGAGGAGAAATGCCATTATGAATGCAAAATCCATCATCGGCGCAGCCTGCGCCGCCTTGGCAATAGCCACCGCCATGCCAGCCACAGCCCATGGTCCGATCGAAACGGTCACGCCGCATTTCGAAAAGGCGATACCCAACATTCCGGGAAAGACGATGAAAGTGGTGATCGTCGACTACCCGCCGGGTGGGGAATCCGTCCCGCACCTTCACGCGAACTCGTCGTTTATCTTCGCCCACGTCCTCTCCGGAGAGATCGAATCGAAAGTCAATGACGAACCGATGCAGGTCTACCGCACCGGCGAGAGCTGGTACGAACCGCCGGCGTCCAAACACCTCGTCAGCCGCAACGCGAGCAAGACCAAGCCCGCAAGGCTCCTCGCCGTCTTCGTCCTTGATAGCGACGAAAAAGAATTGACTACCCCCATCAAGTAAGACCCAACCACAAGGAGCCCAACAGATGAGCAAGCGTCTCGACTACAACCAGATCGCCCCTGCCGGCACCAAAGCCCTTGGCGGCGTCTACGGCTACATCATGCAAAGCAGCCTCCCTGCCGTGCTGGTCGACCTGGTCTATTTGCGTATCTCGCAGATCAACAACTGCGCCTACTGCCTCGACATGCACACACGCGACCTATTGAAGAAAGGCCAGAAAATCGAGAAGATCGCGCTGGTGCAGGCGTGGGCCGAAGCCGGCAATCTCTTCGACGAGCGTGAGCGGGCCGCCCTTGCCTGGGCCGAAACGGTGACGCGCGTGGCCGAGACCGGTGTACCGGACAAAGCCTACGAGGCCGCTCATGCCGTATTCGACGAGCGCGAACTCGTCGACCTTACGATCGCGATCGGCCTGATGAACGCCTACAATCGCATGGCGGTCAGTTTCCGCAACACGCCGCAGGCGGCGCTCGAGAATTAGGACCGTCGAGAACACGGTCACGGCGATGCCCAACCATACGCGTCTTGATCGCGAGGGGGCGCCGTCGCCATATTCAGTTAACAAATCCAGGAATGGAGACAGGGCAATGACCTATACAAAAACTGACGAAGCGGTCCGGAAACTCACGCCCGAGCAGTATCGGGTGACGCAGATGAACGGCACCGAACGCCCCTTCACAGGGGAGTACACCGACAACAAAGTGCCGGGCATCTACGTCGACATCGTTTCCGGCGAACCGCTGTTCGCCTCGGCCGACAAGTTCGATTCCGGCTGCGGCTGGCCGAGCTTCACCAAGCCGATCGTCCCGGCAAACGTCGCGGAGCTGCGCGATCGTTCGCATGGTATGATCCGCACCGAGGTGCGCTCCGCGCATGGCGACAGTCATCTCGGCCATGTGTTTCCCGACGGTCCTCAAGACCGGGGCGGCCTGCGTTACTGCATCAATTCCGCCTCCCTGCGCTTCATTCCGCGCGAGGAAATGGAAGCCGCGGGTTACGGCGCGTTTATCAACCAAGTGGAGGATATCTGAATGACCAAGAGAGCTGTATTTGCTGGCGGATGCTTCTGGGGAATGCAGGACCTGATCCGCAAGCTCCCGGGGGTTACCGCGACCCGCGTGGGCTACACCGGCGGCGATGTGCCGAACGCTACGTACCGCAATCACGGTACGCACGCCGAGGGCATCGAGATAATCTTCGATCCGGAGAGGATCACCTACCGGCGCCTCCTGGAGGTTTTCTTCCAGATCCACGATCCCTCGACGAAAAACCGGCAGGGCAACGACATCGGCCTCTCCTACCGGTCGGCGATCTACTACGTCGACGAGGAGCAGAAGCGGATGGCCGAGGATACCATCGCCGATGTCGACGCTTCCGGCCTTTGGCCGGGCAAGGTGGTGACTGAGGTCGAGCCGGTGGGCGACTTCTGGCAGGCCGAGCCCGAGCACCAGGACTATCTGGAGCGCTACCCCACCGGCTACAGCTGCCACTACGTGCGTCCGAGCTGGGTACTGCCCCGGCGGTCGGCCGCCGAATAGCCGGCCACCCATCTCCGGTCGGCGATTACGGTTGTCTTCGTGTCAACTCCGAATGGCCCGGCGATACGCCGGGCGCACGGTAGGACATCCAGTTCGAAGACATCTTCCAGGGACCGCCGGCGCTGCCGGCGGTCTTCCCGCACCATAGGCTGCGAGCGAAGGTTTAGCTTGGAACGGACGTCGGGATGATCGATCTTGTTGTCGATGTGGATTGACCAGCCCCCACAGCGAAGGAGCTTCACCATGGCCTTCAACACGCAACGGCTTCAATTTGCCGGCCATTCCGGCGCAACCCTGGCCGCCCGTCTCGACCTGCCAAGCGGGCCTTTACGCGCCTACGCATTGTTTGCCCATTGCTTTACCTGCTCCAAGGATTTGGCGGCCGCACGCCACATCGCAGCGGAGCTTGCACGCGAAGGTATCGCTGTCCTGCGCTTTGATTTCACGGGTCTCGGATCGAGCGAAGGCGAATTCGCCTCGACAAATTTCTCCTCCAATATTGCCGACCTGCTTTCAGCAGCCGATTATTTACGTGACCGTTATCAGGCACCGTCGTTGCTGATCGGTCACTCGCTCGGCGGCGCGGCTGTCCTGGCCGTCGCCCAAAACATTCCGGAAGTGCGAGCCGTTGCAACGATCGGCGCGCCGGCCGATGTGGCCCACGTGTTGAAGAACTTCGGAACGAGCCTTGAGGAGATCGAAAAGAGTGGCGCGGCCGAAGTCGATCTTGCCGGGCGCAAGTTTCTTGTCAGAAAACAATTCGTCGAGGACGCGCGCGCACAGAGCATCAAAGATGCCGTTGCAAGCCTGAAAAAGCCGCTCCTCATCCTTCACGCACCGCTGGACCAGTCGGTCGGAATCGAGAATGCCACGGAAATCTTCCTCGCGGCCAAACATCCCAAGAGTTTTGTATCGCTGGACAAGGCCGACCACTTGCTCAGCAACCGGGAGGACGCAGCATTCGCCGGAAGGATCATTTCGGGATGGCTGACGCGCTATCTCGCAGCCGATACGCCGCATGGCAAGGGACCGATCGAACATGTCCGCGTGATGGAGACCGGGGAAAGCAGGTTTCAGAACGCGGTTCAGGCCGGCAGCCACCGTCTCTTCGCCGATGAACCGGAAAACGTGGGCGGGCTGGATTCTGGACCATCCCCCTACGACTTTCTGTCTATCGCACTTGGCGCCTGCACGTCGATGACGCTGCGCCTGTATGCCGATCACAAGAAGCTGACGCTCGGGCGCATCGGCGTTGACGTGTCGCATACGAAGATCCATGCCAAGGATTGCGAGGCGTGCACCGAACAGGAACGCAGCGGCAGTGCCCGGATCGACCAATTCGAGCGTGTCATCTCCATCGATGGCGATGTCTCGGAGGAGTTTCGCGACAAGATCGCGGAAATTGCCGGCAAGTGCCCGGTCCATCGCACGCTCGAATCCGTCGCAAGGATAAAAACCGTCGTAAAATAGAGTTTAAAATGACAGGGCGATAGCTTCGGCGTCGAGGCCCTCGATTGCGAAAAGATGATACGGCCGTCGGCCAAGCGGACATCATCCTTGCGCGATGAACACTTGCGAGACCTTGTCTGGTCACGCCGGCCGTCTTGTTGATCGTCCGACCTTGTGACGAGGAGGTGCCGCCCATATGAGCGGCACCTGAACGGATGCCGGCCGTGAAAGCGGCTGGCGCGACGCTGTTTGGGCTCACGAGTTCGGCCCGCGGCCACCGGATCTGAAAATCCGGTGGCCCGGCCAAAAGGTGATGCCCGGTGGTCAAGCCTCGTCAGGACCTTTCCTGTACACCAGGAACTTGTTGCCTTCAGGGTCACGGAAATAGGCGCAGTACGGACCGTCGGAGTCCCCTCGCTGACCGGGAGCGCCCTCGCAGGAACCGCCGTTCGCCACGGCGACCGCATGCACCTCCTGAACCTGAGCCCGGGAACGCGCTTCGAAGGCGACCATCCCGCCATTGCCGACATTTGCCGGCTCGCCGTTGAAGGGACTGATGACGCCGAATTCGAGCGCCTTGTGCCCATAATAGACAGCCCGACCGGGCTGAACGAGAACGCGCCCGATACCGAATACGCCGAGCAGTTTGTCATAGAATACCGCTGCAGCATCCAGGTCATTGGTGCCTACGGTGGAGTGACCCGGCAGCCCTCGGGGCTTCTCGAGCTGAGCTGTGATAGTGTTCATTACGATCTTCCTCTTACGTTACTGGTGGCCAAGGTGGTGACACCACCCCCGGCTCGCAGAAGAGATTCGCGCGTTTCTGTGTACCGGATTTTTCACCAATGCAGCCCGTCTGTATCGAACTGTGTCAAACAGCCGGGGTGATACACAGGCATACAACTGCCCTTTATCGCCGATGCAGACCCGGGGAGCGGGCGACGATACACGCCGTTACAAATGTGCCGTCCGGCGGACACATCCTCAATACACGGAAGCACTCAAATGGTGGCGCTGGCCTCGAAGGCGAAGGCTCAACAAATGTGGAAAGGAAGACCATATGAAAATCTCTCGTATCGTGGCGGGTGTGCTGCTGACCGTTGGAACTGGGTTGGCGCTGCACGCGGCCAACGCACAGCAACCGGGGATTCAGCGCACCGACCTTATACAGCACGATCTCAGCGTACCCGGCCGCGAGGCGGTTCAGGCACGCGTCGATATCGCGCCCGGCACTAGCTCCATCAAGCACTCTCATCCGGGCGAAGAAGTGGCCTATGTTCTCGAAGGCTCGCTGGAATACCAGCTCGAGGGTAGAGCGCCGGTCACCCTTCATGCCGGCGAGGCCCTGTTCATTCCGGCCGGGGTGGCTCATGTCGCGAAGAATGTCGGTAGCGGCAAGGCATCGGAGCTCGCCACCTACTTCGTCGAGAAGGGCTCCCCGCTTGCCGTTCCGGTCAAGTGAGCATTTCGACAGGGGTTCTCGAAAACATGGAGAAAGAAAATGACCGCTGAGAGAACGGCCAACACTTTTGCACTGTCCCGCCGCGCTCTGCTCCTGAACGGAGCCGTGGCGGCAGCCCTTGCGGTGTCTCACCCCGTTAGGGCTGTCGCCCAAGCGAGCACCACGACGCCTCTGGAGGTTGGCGACATTCGCCCCTTCCGCGTGGATATCCCGGCGGCAGAGCTTGTCGATCTCCGACAGCGCCTTGCCGCGACACGCTGGCCAGATCCGGAAACGGTCGATGACCGCTCCCAGGGCGTGCCACTTGCGAAGCTTCAGGCGCTGGTACGCTACTGGGAGACGGACTACGATTGGCGCAAGGCGGAGGCGAAGCTGAATGCCTTGCCGCAGTTCCTGACGAATATCGACGGCGTCGACATTCATTTCATCCATGTGCGCTCGCGTCATGCGAACGCTTTGCCGCTTATCATGACCCACGGCTGGCCCGGTTCCGTTTTCGAACTGCTGCAGGTCATTGGCCCGCTGACCGATCCCGAGGCGCATGGAGGGACAGCGGAAGATGCCTTTCACGTCGTGCTTCCGTCCATCCCCGGATTCGGCTTTTCGGAAAAACCCAAGGGCACAGGCTGGAACCCGGATCGCGTCGCTCGCGCCTGGGACGTTCTGATGAAGCGCCTCGGATACGGGGACTACGTGTCACAGGGCGGCGATTGGGGCGCCATCATTTCCGATGCCATGGGCCGCCAGGCTCCTGCGGGTCTGCTCGGCATTCATGTGAACAGGATCGAGCGCTCGACCACCATCCCGCCGGAAGTCGGACGGGCATTGAGAAGCGGCGATCCTGCACCGGCGAATTTGACCGGCGAGGAACGGGCAGTGTTTGACGAGGCCAGGGAGTTCCTCAGCAAAGGCTTCGGCTATGCGGCAATCATGGGGACGCGTCCACAAACCGTCGGGTATGGCCTTGCCGACTCGCCGGTTGGGTTGGCTGCGTGGTTCTACGACAAGCTCGCCGACTGGGTGTTCACCCGGGGCGAACCGGAACGCGCGTTGAGCCGCGACGGGATCCTCGACAACATCACGCTCTATTGGCTGACGAACACCGGGACCTCGAGCGGCCGGATTTACTGGGAGAACAGCGCCGGCAACAGCAAGTTGACCCCGATCGCGATCCCGGCGGCCGTGACGATATTCCCGGGAGAGGTCTACAAGCCACCGAAGAACTGGGCGGCACGGGCGTACCACAACTTGATCTACTACAACCGAGTGGACAAGGGCGGACACTTCGCGGCTTGGGAAGAGCCGGAGCTTTTCAGCGCCGAGTTGCGCGCCGCTTTCCGGCCATTGCGTCGACGCTAGCGCGTTGCTTTGGCACAGGCGCAGGAGCCGGTGAATACTTGCTTGCTCGTTTTCGATACCAAAGGTATGAAAAACGGTATGGTCTGCACAAGCAGCCGAATTTACTAGAATAAATGGTGCCCGGAGGCGGATTTGAACCACCGACACGCGGATTTTCAATCCGCTGCTCTACCAACTGAGCTATCCGGGCATCCCTGCTTTTTAAGCAGTGGTTCCGCTTGAAGAACCGTGGGGCGGTTGGTTGCGCCCCGGAAGCGAGCGGGGTTATAACATCTTGTTCGGCGGTGTCCAGCACCAAATGACGTTTTTTCGACAGGAAAATGTCAGATGATGCAAATAACTGAAAAACAACAGATATCCGCCAAAATTCACAAGGGCGCTATTCCTCGTCGTCGGCTTTCGATTCATCGTCGGCTACCGGAATGGCGTAGGAACCGGTGAGCCATCTGTTGAGATCGACGTTGCGGCAGCGATCGGAGCAGAAGGGATAGTGCTCCCGGTGCGATGGCCGCCTGCATTCGGGGCATGGCACGGTCTTGCGCAGCGGCGCCACGTTCGATGCGCCCTTGTTTCCTTCAGAGCTCATGGCGTTCAGCCCTTCATCCAGCTTTCATGCACGTCGTAGCCTTCGCCCATCAAAAGGCTCACGGTCTCGTAGAGCGGCAGCCCGACGACATTGGTATAGGAGCCCACCAGCTTGACGACGAAGCTGCCGGCGATGCCCTGGATGCCATAGGCACCCGCCTTGCCGCGCCACTGGCCCGATGCAAGGTAGCTGTCGATATCGTGGCTGGAAAGCCGCTTGAAGCGCACCTTGGTATCGATGACCTTCTGGCGCACGGTCTTGTCCGGCGTGATCAGGCAGACGCCGGTATAGACCCGGTGGCTGCGGCCCGACAGCAAGTGCAGCGCGCTCGAGGCTTCGCTGACCAGTTCGGGCTTGCCCAGGATACGCCGGCCGACGGAAACGACGGTATCGGCGGCAAGGATGTAGCTGCCGTCCCAACCGGGCTCGCCCTTGATGGCGGCAAGTGCCGCGCGGGCCTTCTCGGAGGACAGCCGCCAGGCGAGCGAACGCGGGTGTTCGGTACGTTTCGGCGTCTCGTCGAGATCCATCGGCATCAGGCGCGCCGGCTCGATCCCCGCCTGGGCGAGCAATTCGACACGCCGCGGCGAACCGGAGGCCAGGATCAGCTTATGTGTCAATGCCATCGCAACAGCGCCATCGCTCTCGAGTTTTGCGGCAGGTGCCGCGCCGGGCTTACTTGAAGCGGTAGGTGATACGGCCCTTGGTCAGGTCGTAGGGTGTCATTTCGACAAGCACCTTGTCGCCGGCGAGAACGCGGATGCGGTTCTTGCGCATGCGGCCAGCGGTGTGGGCGATGATTTCATGTTCATTTTCAAGCTTGACGCGGAACGTCGCATTCGGAAGCAATTCGGTGACTACGCCCGGAAATTCGAGGACTTCTTCTTTCGCCATGTAGGGTATGTCTTTCTGTCTTCTCTGCGGACGCTACCTGCGCCCTTTGAAAAATTTGGCGGAAACTACACAATCGCCGCGGTTTTGTGAACAGCAGCGACCCGTCTTTTCCGTTTTGCCTGTGCGCTATGCCATCTTGTCCGGCATTTGTCCAAGCAAACGATGCTTGAGCAAGGTGGCGATGTGATTTCGGACGTCGCGATAAGCCGCCACGATCTGTTCGCGGGTGCCGGTCGCGACCGTCGGGTCCGGTGTCGGCCAGTATACCACATCGATCGCCATCGACCGCGTCAATTCCAGCGCCGCATGGTGTGCCTCCGGCGCAAGGGTGACAATCAGGTCGAAATAATCGTCCTCGAGTTCGTCGAGCGTATGCGGCTGGTGGCGCCCCGCCGTCAAGCCTATTTCCTCCAGCACCACATCGACGAAGGGATCGCGCTCGCCGGGCCTGACGCCGGCTGAAGCGATATAGGTTCCCGGCGGCAGCATGGCCTTCGCCAGCACTTCGGCCATCGGCGAGCGGATCGCGTTCATTCCGCACATGAAGAGCACCGAGGCGGGCGTTTTCCCGTTGCGCTGAGGCAGGTGTGGGGAAACAGCGACCGTCACGCCTATCCCCGCCAGTAGAGCACGCAGACCAGCGTGAACAGACGCCGCGCCGTATCGAAATCGAGCTTGATCTTGCCCGACAGCCTGTCCATCAGGGTTTGCGAGCCCTCGTTGTGGATACCGCGCCGGCCCATGTCGATCGCCTCGATCTGGCTTGGCGTCGAGGAGCGGATCGCCTCGTAATAGCTCTCGCAGATCATGAAATAGTCCTTCACGATCCGGCGGAACGGAGTCAGCGACAGGATATGGGTCGCGACGCCCGCGCCCTCCTCGGTGGAGATCGCAAAGACAAGCTTCGCATCGATCAGCGACAGGTTGAGCCGGTAGGGGCCGCCGGCATGGCCTGCCGGCTCGAAAAAATTCTCCTCGATCAGGTCGAAGATCGCGACCGCCCGCTCGTGCTCGACGTCGGGTGTCGAGCGGCCGATGGTCTCGTCGAGGACGACGTCGCAGAGGCGGTGGCTGGCCTTGGCCGTCATCCCTCGCCTCCGAGATTGAGACGGATGGCGACCGAGCGCGCATGCGCTTCCAGTCCTTCCGACCGCGCAAGCGCGATTGCCGCGGGACCAAGGTCGCGCAGTTGATCGGCGCCGAGACGCAGGATCGAGGTGCGCTTCATGTAATCGAGCACGCCGAGACCGGAGGAAAACCGGGCGGAACGCGCCGTCGGCAGCACATGGTTGGAACCGCCGACATAGTCGCCGATCACTTCCGGCGTATGGCGACCGACGAAGATGGCACCGGCGTTGCGGATCTTCGGGATCATCGCATCCGCATCGGCAAGCGCAAGCTCCAGATGCTCGGCCGCGATGCGATTGGCGAGCGGCACAGCGACATCGAGATCCGGTACCAGAATGACCGCGCCGAAATCGCGCCAGCTGGCGCTGGCCGTTTCCGCCCGCGGCAGGGTCCGGAGCTGCCGTTCGACCGCGCCCTCGACGGCGGCCGCAAACGGCGCGTCGTCGGTAATCAGGATCGCCTGGGCGCCGACATCATGTTCGGCCTGGGCGAGAAGGTCGGCGGCGATCCAGTCCGGATCGTTGTCGCGATCGGCGATGACGAGCACTTCGGACGGGCCGGCGATCATGTCGATGCCGACCGTGCCGAACACCTGGCGCTTGGCGGCGGCGACATAGGCATTGCCCGGTCCCATGATCTTGGCGACCGGCGCGATCGTCGCAGTGCCGTAAGCCAAGGCTGCAATCGCCTGGGCGCCGCCGATGCGGTAGATTTCCTCGACACCGGCCATGCGCGCGGCGGCAAGCACCGCCGGATTGATGACGCCGCCATTGGCAGGGACGACCATGACGATGCGCTCGACGCCGGCGACCTTCGCCGGCAGCGCGTTCATCAGCACCGAACTCGGATAACTCGCCGTGCCACCCGGCACATAGAGGCCGACGGCATCGATCGCCGTCCAGCGCGAGCCAAGACCAACACCCATCGAGTCTTCGTAAATGTCATCCTTCGGCCGCTGGCGGGTGTGATGCGCCTCGATGCGGACGGCAGCAACTTTGAGCGCACCGAGCACTTCGGAGGGCACGGCATTGATCGCCGCGTCGATTTCCTCCGCGGTGACGGTCATGCCGGTAACGGTGAAATCGAGGCCGTCAAACTTCTTCGTATAGTCGGCGAGTGCGGCATCGCCGCGCAGCCGCACGTCATCGATGATCGTCTTGACGACCGCATTCACGTCTTCCGAAACTTCCCGCTTGGTCGTCAGAAAGGCCGCGAACGCATCTTCGAAGCCGGGGGTCAGATAATCTAGACGGATGGCCAATGGAAAACGTCCTTGTGGGTGGTCGGCGGAAGCGCACGAGAATGCGGGGCAGGCTGGCGAAAAATCACGCCCCGGCCGGATGGCGAGGCTTGAAACCGGTTTCCCATGCGCCGCCGGTATCTGCAAGCTGAACCTCGATACATTCCACATCGAGCATGATCGAGGCTTCGCCGGACAGGATGAACTCGACGGTTCCGTCCGGTCCTTCGCCGTTCTGCTCGAACTGGATCGCCAGCAGCGACAGCACCTTTTCGCCATCCTTGCGATCAAAGCCGATCGAGCGGACGGCCGTGACGCGCTTGAAGAAAAGGGCGCTGCGACGGCGCTCGAACGACTTGCCGCGCCCTTCCGCGGTCTCCCAGACGAAGCGGTTGATCACCAGCGACAGCAGGCCGGAACGCGGCGCATAGTCAAGGCTGGATACCTTGAAGACCGCATCCTGCACATGGGCGGACACGATCTCCAGGTCTTCCGGGTCCAACCCCATCAACTTCAGTTCATCCATGCCATCCATCCCTTGCCTGCGCAGCCAAAAGGCTGCGGTCATCCTGACACAGGACATAGGACGCCAACATTCAATCCGCAACAGTTGAGGTGGCCGCGAGGCCGATCAGTCGCTGACGCGCTCGACATTTGCGCCGCAACGATTGAGCTTTTCTTCCAACCGCTCGAAGCCGCGGTCGAGGTGATAGACGCGCGACACCATGGTCTCGCCTTCGGCCACCAGCCCGGCGATCACCAGCGACACCGAAGCGCGCAGATCGGTCGCCATGACCGGGGCGCCCTTCAGGCGCTCGACACCCTCGATCTTCGCCGTTTGACCCGACAGCGAAATCTTGGCGCCGAGACGGGCCAGTTCCTGCACATGCATGAAGCGGTTTTCGAAGATCGTCTCGGTGATGTGCGAAATGCCGCTCGATTTCGTCATCAGGCCCATGAACTGCGCCTGCAGGTCGGTCGGGAAGCCCGGGAAGGGATCGGTCACCACATCGACCGGCTTGATGCCGCCGCCATTGCGCACGACGCGAAGGCCGGTCTCGGTCTCGGTGATTTCGGCGCCGGCGCGGCGGATCGCCTCGATCGCGGTGTCGAGCAGCTTGGCGTTGGTGCCTTCGAGCACGACATCGCCGCCGGTCATGGCGACGGCCATCGCATAGGTGCCGGTTTCGATACGATCCGGCAGGACGCGGTGGCGGGCGCCCGACAGCGACGTGACGCCCTCGATAGTGATTGTTGAGGTGCCGGCGCCGGTGATCTTTGCGCCCATGGAATTGAGGCAGCGGGCAAGATCGGCCACTTCCGGCTCGCGCGCGGCGTTGCCGATCACCGTCGTGCCGTTGGCAAGGGTCGCTGCCATCATCATCACATGGGTCGCGCCGACCGACACCTTCGGGAAGACGTAGCGCGCGCCGATCAGGCCGCCCTTCGGCGCCGTCGCGTTGATATAGCCGCTGTCGATCTCGATATTGGCGCCGAGCGCCGTCAGGCCCTCGATGAAGAGATCGACCGGCCGCGTGCCGATGGCACAGCCGCCCGGCAGCGAGACGCGCGCCTTGCCTTCACGGGCCAGAAGCGGGCCGATGACCCAGAAGCTCGCCCGCATCTTCGAAACAAGCTCATAAGGAGCAGTCGTATCGACGATGTTGCGCGAGGTGAAATGGATGGTGCGGGAATAACCCTCGCCCTGCCGCTCGCGGCGGCCGTTGACGGAGATATCGGCGCCATGATTGCCGAGGATGCGGATCAGCTGCTCGACGTCGGCGAGATGTGGAACATTCTCAAGCGTCAGCGTGTCATCCGTCAGAAGCGACGCGATCATCAACGGCAGCGCGGCGTTCTTGGCGCCGGAAATCGGGATGATGCCGCGAAGCTCGTTGCCGCCGGTAATTCTGATGCGATCCATAGGGTACCTTACGGGCGCCGCCCGCCTTTCCTGACATGCCGTAATTGAGAGATTGGCGCTTCCATAAAGGAAGTGCCGTGAAATGAGAAGCAAATTGCATGAAGGCGGCGAAGCGCATCCGGATGGACGCGGGAACTACACCGCTATCGTCTGACTGATGGCCCACCTCGACCTTCCCATCCCCTTGGACGAGACATCGGGCGCGAAACAACGACATTGCCAACCACCGGCGATCCGCCCCCGGACCCGGTCGATGGTGCTGGCGCAGATTATTCCGCAGATTCGTCCGATTTTGCGGCAGGCAGGCCAGATGTTTCATCGGCAGCACCCGCACGCCGCGCCCGCCCCTGCTGCTTGCGCCGCAACAGGTTGTCGCGCAGCGTCTTGGCCGCACGCTGCCGGCGTGCCTCGGCCTGCCGCTCGGCCTCATGCCCCGGCTCAAGCCTGCCGGACGCAGCCGGCGGCGCATCATTCCGTGTCTGATCGTTCTCGTCTTGCATGACGGCTCAAATACCGCAAAACCGCACAGTCCGGAAGGGTCGGCCTGTTTTCGAGAGCTTCGTCCAACGAAAACTTCGATTTGCGGCTTGCGCTCCGCAACAAGCTATGGCAATAGGCCCTCGCTCGCGCCGGACAAACACCGTGCCGCACGATGCTGCTATAGCTCAGGGGTAGAGCACTCCCTTGGTAAGGGAGAGGCCGAGAGTTCAAATCTCTCTAGCAGCACCATTCTTCCCCATTGAAATCATTGAGACTCTTGATTTCCAGGCCTTCCGTCCAATCTTACGTTACAAAATGGACTGGCCTAAATATCCCGGAAACCAAAATACCTGCGCGCTCGCGACGGGCGCTACTTCGCGAGAATAGCGATTCCGGAGGCACTGCGTCCCTTTCTGGATAATAAGCGGGAACTTAGAGAACCACTCGGTCCAGACAGGAGAACGGCACACGCACGTCTTCATGATGATTGGGATCCACGCCGAAGGGATATCGAGCACAAACCGACATCTATGCGCGGCGCACGAGTTCGATGCCGTTAGCGCCAGCCCATTGTCCAATATCCTGCCGCGTCAACGCGGTCGCCATCAGATCCGGGAACTGGTCTGGCGTGCAGGCAAAGACCGGGCAGTCCATGGCGGCGATCGCGCCGGCGTGGCGAGCGTCATAGCTCGGCCTGCCATCATCTGAAAGCGCCAGAAGGACGATAACGTTGACCCCGGCCTGTTTAAGGGCCGCGACGCGTGCCAGCATGGATGCCGCATCCCCGCCTTCATAAAGATCGGTGACGAGAACAAGATGCGTTTTGGACGGCCGCTCGATCTTCGTCTCGCAATAGGCAAGCGCCGCGTTGATATCGGTGCCGCCGCCCAATTGCACGCCGAAGAGAACCTTGACCGGGTCGGCCAAGTCCTCGGTCAGGTCGACGATCGCGGTATCGAAACAGACAAGTTTTGTGGACAGCACGGGCAAGGATGCCATGACGGCCGCAAAGATCGATGCATAGACAACCGAAGATGCCATGGAGCCGGACTGGTCGACGCAGAGCATGACGTGATCGAGATCAGCGCGTGTGCGAGTCTTGCGGGCAAAGCCGATCAGCGACTCCGGCACGATCGTGTTGAACTCTTTCTGGTAATGGCGAAGGTTGGCGCGAATGGTCCGCGGCCAGTCGATGTCGGCATGACGGGGCTTACGGGTGCGCTGAGAGCGGTTGACCGCACCGGTCAGCTTCTCCACCGTTTTGGACTGGAGCCGCTTCAGCAGGTCCTCGACGACCTTGTTGCCCACCATGCGTGCGGTTTCCATGGTCTTTTCGGGTATTGCGCCACGCAGCGAAATCAGGTCGGCGACAAGATGCACGTCAGCTTCCAGCGTCGAGAGAAACTCCGGCTCCAGCATCAGCGCCTTGAGATTGAGGCGCTCGAAAGCATCCTTCTGGATGACCTGGACAACGGGGGTCGGAAAGAACTCGCGGATATCTCCCAGCCAGCGCGAAACCTTCGGCGAGGAAGCACCAAGCCCGCCGCGCCCCTTGCGGCCTTCCGATTCATAGAGAGCCGATAGCGCGCGGCTCAGCCGCTGGTCACGTTCACCGAGACCGTCCATGTCGTCATCGCCAAGTGCCAGCTTCCAGCGGCGGATGCGTTCCGTTGTCATGCGTCCATTCCCAGGATTTGCCGCAGCAAGGGCAGCGCGCGTTCGAAGGCGGGATTTTCCGCGCTCTCGTTATGGGCGGCCGATGGCTGCCTTCGCCCACCTGCGATGCGTTCCATGACTCGCTTGCGGCCGACGGCATCGAAACCGGCAAGGGCACGCCGAAACAGCGGCAGGCTTTCGACGAATATCTCTTCGTCCAGTCCGCAAAGCCATTCGTCGATCAGGAAAAGCAGCGTCTCGTCCTGGATCAGGACTTCTGCAGACCCGGCGATGAACGCTTCGACGAAGGCGCCGGCTCGGGCAGGCGTTTCCCCGACGATCCGGCGCGAAAAGGCGGCCGATACCTGCGGCTCGTCCCAAAGGCCGAGATCATGAAGCCGTCGAAGGCCAAGGCCCACGACCGGCGCCACCACATGCTCGTCGTCAACCATGAGCACGAGTTGGCGGTGCCATTCGTCAAGCAGCGCGGCATCCCGCAGAAGACCGAGCGCCTCGTCATAGGCCCGCATGGCGATCACCCGCGCCGCAGTCGCGTCGTCGTCCAGCTGACGGGAGCCGATCCGGACACCCGCATTGATTTCAGAACTGAGCGCGACGATCAGCGCGCGAAGCTCGGGCTCCGGCAATTTGCGGGCGGTGCCGTAGCGGACAATGCGCACAAGCGGCGCCACCGCATTCATCAGATCGGTGATGTCGTTGGTCTGCACTGCGGCGGCCTGCAGAAGATCGATGCAGGTGCTTGCGGCCTCAGGAAGATCGGCAACGAGCGCGCCGCGCACGAGCTTCGAAAGCTGCGCGATGCCGTTCGCCTCGCGGCCGCGCTCGATCGTTGCCACGGCAGCCGCCTGCTCGATCGTCAGGCCCCACACAAGCGCTTCGGCGAGACCGACGGACATCTCCGGAGACCAGCAGAGATTCCAAATTTCGCGATAGGTCCCGCGCCCCGCCTCGGCATCGATCAGTCGGCCCCAATGAATGCCGATCAGGTTGAGCCGGTGGAGAAAGGTCGATTTCAACAGGCCCGCGTCGCTGCGGAGATCGAGCTTGATCTCGATGTCCGCCTCCTCGGGTTTTAGGCGGGCCTTTCGGCACCAGAGCTCGAAATCCCGCGCCAGCGGCATTTGCGGAACGGCGTCGTCAATCTCGCCGATCCGGTTGCCGATATAGAGCTTGCGTTCGATCAGCGCGAGCTGGGCATCGTCGCCGTGGCAGAGGGCGGAAAGCGTGGCATCGCGCATTTCGGCAAGGCCGGGGACGCTGAGGTCTCTCATGCTCGCAAGCCCGAGCGCAAGGCGCGCGGCTTCGATCGCCGAAGCCGTGGAGGCCGCAAATCCTTCTTGCCGCAACAGGGTTGCGGTCCGCGCCTGCCACAGAGCGGCAAAGGCTTCCGGTCCCTGATGGCCATGGCCGGAATAGAGGCTCCAGAGATGGCGATACCAGCCGGGCGAAATGACCCCCGCGCCATAACCGGAGGCATAGCTTAGTCGTCCGTCGCTCCAAGGCGCCCAGGTCGCCTCCACCTTGATCTTCGGCAGATCCTTGACGATGGCGCGGTCGTCGGCAACCGTCGTGTCGGCGCGCAGTCCGCCAACATGCCAGGCGCCAACCACCGCAGCGACTTCGCCCTCATGCTGTTTCAGCGCATCCCTGATATGCCCGCGCATGAAAGCCTCGCGTCGCTCTTCGCGGAGCCGTTCCGCTTCGCTCATGCCTCCGGCATCGACCTGGTGCTGGCGCGCTTCCGTCATGGCCGCTTCGATACCGGCGAAGATTTCGAGCGGCGATTGGCCGCCACCACCACCCTGCTCGATCAGCCCGTTCCAGAAAGTCTCGCCATCGCCATAACCCGCAGCTTCCGCGAGCAGGTCGAGCGGATCGAGACGACGTGGGGTGGGGACGACGGTTTCTGCGCCTTCCTCCTCTTCAGCGTCTTTGGGCTGCCGCACCTCGTCGCGTGCGGCCTTGCCAAGGGCAAGCGATACGGCCGCCGGCCAATCGATGAAGCGCACCGGACGGCCATGCCTAAGCGCCCATTGCATGGCAACCCATTCGGGAGAGAATTCAGCGAATGGCGCGAAGACGGCGTTGGCCGCCTCGTCGGCGGCGTAGAACAGCATGGCGAGTGGTGGCTTCATCCCTGGCAGCGCCGCATGCTGGATCAGCGCATCGCCCTCCGGCGATCCCTCGATCAACACGCAGGCCGGATCAAGCGCGTCGAGCGCGCCCTTGAGAAGCGCCGCCGAACCGGGCCCATGGTGCCGGATGCCAAAGAGATGCGCCTTCCGCTTCATGGCTCAGATCACCTCGCGGATGGCCTCGTAGAGATCACTCCATCCTTCGCGCGTTCGAACGACCGTTTCGAGATATTCGGACAGGGCAACGCTGTCCTGCACCGGATCCTTGACCACGGCGCCGACGATATTGGTCGCCAGCGCATTCGCATCGATCCGGCCGTCGCCAAAATGGGCGGCCTCCGCCCAGGCTGAGACGCCAACGGAAATTGCCTCTGCAGTCGAGAGCGTTCCCGTCGAGGTCTTCAGCTTGGTTTTACCGTTCAGGGTCTTTCCGTCGCGGATTTCCCGGAACAGCGTGACGATACGGGCAAGCTCCTTTTCGGCCGGCTGGATCGGCGGCAGGCTGAGATTGCCGCCGATTTCGCCGACACGTTTCACGACAATCCGGGTTTCCTCCTCAAGCGTTGCAGGAGACGGCAACACCACGACATTGAACCGCCGCTTGAGTGCCGATGACAGCTCGTTCACCCCTTTGTCGCGATTGTTGGCGGTCGCAATGACGTTAAAGCCACGCGTGGCGTCGATTGCGATATCGAGCTCCGGCACCGGCAGCGTCTTCTCCGAAAGCACGGTGATCAGCGTATCCTGCACGTCGGAGCCCATGCGGGTCAGTTCCTCGAGCCGCAGCAGCGTGCCCTCCTCCATGGCGCGCACCAGCGGCGTCTTTACGAGCGCCTCGCGCGACGGGCCCTTGGCAAGCAACAAGGCATAGTTCCAGCCATAGCGGATCTGATTCTCGTCGGTTCCGGCCGTGCACTGGATCAGGCGCTGGGAAGAACCGGAGATCGCAGCAGCGAGCTGTTCGGAAACCCAGGACTTCGCGGTGCCTGGCAGGCCAAGCAGCATCAGCGCGCGGTCGGTGGCGAGCGTCGCAACGGCCGTCTCGATCAACCTGCGGTTCCCGACATATTTTGCCGAGATCGGCGTGCCGTCGGATGCCTTGCCACCGAGAAGGTAGGTGACGACCGCCTGCGGCGACAGCTTCCAGTTTGCCGGCCTCGCACGGTCGTCACCCTTGGCAAGGGCAGCCAGCTCGTCTGCGTAGATTTCTTCTGCAGGGCGGCGAAGTTGTGCTTCAGGCATGAGCTGTCTCCAGACTATCCATAAGATCAAGAAAGAGGGTTGCATTGCCGCTCTTGGCGGGCTCCAGCGCGGCAAGCTCGGAGCGCAGCGTCACACGCAGGGATGGCGGGCACATGACGGCCATGCTGTCCGCCACATGCGCATCGATGCGCGCCGGATCCTTGAGCCGCGACTGCCATGGCGTGGATTGCAGAATGTTCTTGAAGAGATTCTCCGTCGCCTCCCCGTCCAGCCATTGCGCCGTCCGGTGGATCATCCATGCCGACGTATCGGCAGTCCACCGGTTGGGGCGGAAAACATATTCGACCCAGCGCTGCAGCATATCGGGGTTGTAATCCGCCAGTATGTCGGCATCGATATGGGAAAAGGCTTCCCAGCTGTCGAGGAGATGGCGGTCGGTGATCGTCTTCACGACATCCAACCGCTTGTCCTGCGTGGCCATGAGGAGCAGGGCAACCAGAAGAGTGCTCTGTTTCTCGGCAGCGGCCACTATGGCCTCGACCGACATCGACAAAGCATCGGCGAGGCTTTCCAAGCCCACCGAGCTGAAAGTTTCGCTGAGCCAGGCAATTGTGCCATGGCTCTTCACCGTTGCCGGCAGTTCAAGGCTAAGCGCCGTCTTCTTGAAGACGAGACCGGCCTTGCCGACCTTGATGCGTTCCAGGGCGTTGCGCAGCGCCGGGTTGTCGCCGTTAAATCCCGGCAGCCGCAGGTGCAGCTTGTGGGCCAGTTCGCGAACGCGCGGAGCACGATCCTTTTCGAGACCTGCCAGGAACGGCGCATCTGCTTCGGACAGATGTTCGCGGAAGGCTCCGAGAAGGCGCACACGGCTGTCTGCATTCTCCGATGACCAAGCCGCCTCGACCAGGGCACGAGCGGCATCAGGATCGGATGCCCTGCGGCCACCGATATAACCGGCCTTTACGGCGGGCGTGGCAAGCATCCAGTTCTCGTCGTTCAAACGATCGGCTGCAAAATAGCTCTGCTTCTGCGCGACCGGCGTTTCGCGCTCGGAAAAGGCGAGCGCTTCCGCCCCCAGGCTTTCCGCATTCGCCCTTACGAAAAATTCGAGCTTCGGCAGGTCGAAAGGATGCAGCCGGAGTTTCCTTTCGGCAAGCTTCCGGACGATTGCGGAGGATAGTTGGGCCAACGTCTGGTTCTTGCCCGAAAGCAGCCGAAGCAGCAGTTTCCGCGCTTGATCCGGCATGATCTCGGCAGTTTCGAGGATAGGGTCGTCGATCTGAAACTGTGAGGGCTGCGCGGGGCGGTCGAAGCGCAGCGCCTGGCCCGCAAGCGTCAGCGCCTGCAGCGGATCGGTCGCGCCGATCGCATCGAGCGGCAGACCGTCCCTGCTGCCGGCGAGAAGCTTCGGCAGGATCGCATTCTTCACGTTGCGCGCCGTCATGCGGTCCACCGCCCAAGCGCCGTTTCCGACCAGTATAGCGTCAGCTCGTTGCCATCCCAGAGACCAGCGCCATCGATCGCCTCGAACTGCAGAAGCGGCCAGCTCGCCGCGGATTGCGATTTCGCCACCGGAAGGCTGATGTCGCTGCCGTTGAGATAGACGTTCTCACCGGAACGCCTGAGCCGCGCACCGCGAAACATCAGGGGAAATTCGCCGAGCCAGGGTTTTTCGATCAGCGCTTCCTCGTAAAGCCCATACGCTGCAGCAAGATCGTGGCCCGGGAGCGCAAGCGGCGCATCCGATGCGTCGGTTCCGCTTATCTGCCTGACGATCAGCGCGCGAAGCGGCACGCTCGACGGATAGAAGACCAGTTCGGCATCGAAGGTATCGCCGACACTGTAGCCGCCCGAGGATGCACCGGTCGAAACAGGGACATATTCGATGAGCACCGCGTGCCGGTCGCTGCCGTGGAGCCATGTCTCGATCCGTCGCAGTTTATCCGGCTGGACCTCGCTGCGCGCCGCCCAGACCCGCCAGTTGCCGGAAACGCGTAACGCCTGTTCGTCGGCGAGCAATGCTTCCCGCGTCACATTCCAGCCGATCGTCTGCCGAATGTCGCTGCGCAACGGCTCGGGCAGTCTCTCCTGCCGGCGATAGGCGTCGGCCAGGAGATGAAGCGCGCCGAGCTCCTGGATGGCAGCCATGGGGCGCGTGGCTTCGGCGAAGGTGAAGAGCCGCGCCGGCAAGGTGTCGACCCTCAGCGCCAGGCTCGACGCCTTGGCGTCGAACAAGCGTTGCGCCATCACCCGGCATGCCGCGGATGCCTTGGCCGGGAAGGCCGTCAGTCCCGCCTCCATCTGGTCCGCAAGCCAGGTATCCAGATCATCGAGGCCATTGGCAATGGATGCTTCGCGTTCCAGTCGGTTGCGTTCGCGGGCGGCGACGGCGCGGGCCTCCGCTTTCGGATCGACGGCGTCCTCGGGTTCCTCGACGGCTGCGATCGACGCCTTGGGCTTGTCGGCACTGGTCGGGGAGACGCCCGTGGAAGGTCCGCGACGGCGCGACAACCATTCGGTTACCCAACCCGGTGCCACGGCGGTCGTAAATTCGACATTGCCTTCGGCGCGCATCCACATCAGCGCCAGCGAGTGCTTGCAGGGAAACTTGCGGCTGGGGCAGCTGCATTTGTAGCCGGCATCGATTTCGGTGACGGAGATCCTGTAGGGCGTGGCGCCAGACCCCTGGCATTCACCCCAAATGAGACCGGATCCGTCCTGAGCGAGTGTCGGCCAGTTTGATGGTTTCAGAAGCTTGCGCGCCGCCGCGAGTGAGCCTTGATCCGGAGCGAGCTCTTCGACCTTGGTCAGAGTTAAACTCAATGAAACCTCCGACTCAAGGCTACATTCCACACTGGGAGTTTTCTGGCATGGTCCAGCACAGAGCGCAACGTCCGCAGCTACAGCTGCCGGCGGCTCGTGCGAGCGGACAGGCGGCCATTTCTCTCGGCTCGAACCATCCAGGCTTTCGCCATGTTCTCTCCCCCGCTTTGATCGCGGACATCCGTAGCTTAGGGTTGCCGCGAATGAACAGTGCGATTCGGGGAATTTGATGCTCACAGGTGAAATACGCTCGAAGGTTGACCAAGTCTGGAATGCCTTCTGGGCGGGCGGGATCGCCAATCCGCTGGAGGTGATCGAGCAGATCACCTACCTGCTCTTCATGCGTGGGCTGGACGACATCCAGACGCGCGAGGAGGCCAAGGCGGCGCTTTTCGAGCAGCCGGTCGAGCGGCGGATTTTCCCCGAGGGCGGGGATGCAAGGGGCATGGCTTACGAGCGGCTGCGCTGGTCGCGCTTCCGACATGAAGACCCGGCGACGATGTTCACCATCGTCGGCGAACATGTCTTTCCCTTTCTGCGCGAGATGGCCGAGGATGGCTCGTCCCACGCCGAGCACATGAAGGGCGCGCGCTTCACCATCCCGACGCCCGGCCTCTTGGCCAAGGTGGTCGACATGCTGGCGGACATCCCGCTGGAGGACCGCGACACCAAGGGCGATCTCTACGAATACATGCTGGGCAAGATCGCCTCTGCCGGCATGAACGGCCAGTTCCGCACGCCGCGCCACATCATCAAGCTGATGGTCGAGCTGATGGCGCCTGCCCCGAAGGACGTGATCTGCGATCCGGCGAGCGGCACCTGCGGTTTCCTGGTGGCAGCTGGCGAACACCTGCGCGAACACCACAAGGGTCTATTCCGCGATGCCGAGCTGAACAAGCATTTCCACCATGGCATGTTCCACGGCTATGATTTCGACAACACCATGCTGCGCATCGGCTCGATGAACATGCAGCTGCATGGGGTCGAAGGCGCCGATATCCGCTACCGGGATTCGCTCAGCACCGGTCATGCCGATGACGCCGACAAATATTCGCTTGTTCTCGCCAATCCGCCCTTTGCCGGCTCGCTGGATTACGAAACGACGGCCGCCGATCTGCTGTCGATCGTCAAGACGAAGAAGACAGAGCTTCTGTTCATGGCGCTGTTCCTGAAGCTGTTGAAGCCCGGTGGCCGCGCGGCGGTCATCGTGCCGGATGGCGTGCTGTTCGGTTCATCGACGGCGCACAAGGCGATCCGCAAGATGCTGGTCGAGGACCACAAGCTCGATGCCATCGTCAAGCTGCCGTCGGGCGTGTTCAAGCCCTATGCCGGCGTTTCCACCGCCATCGTCTTCTTCACCAAGACCAATTCCGGCGGCACGGATCATGTCTGGTTCTACGACGTGCAGGCTGATGGCATGAGCCTGGACGACAAGCGGCAGATGCTGGTGCCGGTGGAAAAATTCGGCCCGGTGCCGCAGGTGCCTCTAAGCGCCGAGGACCACGCGAAAAACAACCTGCCGGATGTGCTATCCCGCTGGAAGAAGCGCGCCGGCACCGAGCGCGACAACTCACGCACCGGCCAGAGCTTTACCGTTTCCCGCGAGGACATCGCGGCTGCCGATTACGACCTCTCGCTCAACCGCTACCGGGAAGTCACCCACGAAGCCGCCGACCACCGCGCGCCAAAGGAGATAATTACGGAATTGCTCGCGCTGGAGGACGGGATCGCCATGGGGCTGAAAGAGCTGGAGGCGATGCTGTGAGTGTTCGCACAGCTCGACTTGGAGACATCGCTGATGACCTCCGCAGCGGTTTCGCGTGCGGGTTGGATGATCCAGCCGGCGTTATACAATTCAGAATGAACAATGTGGAGCGCGATGGTTCTCTGAATTGGTCAAAAACACGCCGCGTCCCGACGGATATGGTCAAGAACGGCCTTACGCTTCAGGCCGGCGACATTCTCCTAAATGCGACCAATAGTCCTGAGCTTGTTGGGAAGACTGCGCTCTTTGTTGGAGCAGATGAACCGATAACCTTCAGTAATCATTTCCTTAGATTGCGGACAAAAGCAGAAGTCGCGGAACCGGCATATTTGGCGCGCTGGCTGCGTCGCCAATTTGAACTCGGCAACTTCAAAGCGATGTGTCGCAGCTGGGTTAACCAGGCATCTATCACCCGGGACCAGGTATCTAATCTTGAATTCCCCCTCCCGCCGCTCGACGAGCAGAAGCGGATTGCGGCGATCCTGGATAAGGCCGATCAACTGCGGCAGAAGCGCCGCCAGGCCATCGCGCTGCTCGACAGCCTCACCCAGTCGATCTTTCTGGAGATGTTCGGGGATCCGGTGAGCAATCCGAGGGCGTGGCCAGAGTTTGCTCTTGGCGAGGTTCTCGCGGAGATCGAAAGCGGATGGAGCCCAAGTTGCTTGGATCGCCAAGCAACACCGAGCGAGTGGGGGGTTCTGAAGTTAAGCGCGGTGACGTCAGGCCAGTTTGTTGAAACGGAGCAAAAGGCCCTACCTCAAGAGCTAGAAGCGCGACCAAGGATTGAGGTTCGACAGGGTGATGTACTCTTTACGAGAAAGAATACCTATGATTTGGTGGCGGCTTGTGCTCTCGTAAAAGGTGTCCGACCCAAATTGATGCTCTCCGATCTCATATTTCGCCTTGTGATAAGAGATAATAGAACCCTTTTGCCGACTTACCTTTGGGCTTGTTTATCCAATCCGAGGCTTCGTTCCCAGATCCAATTGCTGGCCGGAGGGGCGGCCGGATCAATGCCGAATATCTCAAAAGAGAAATTGAGAGGATTTAGGATCCCGGTTCCAAAAATTGAGATTCAGCGGGTCTTCGCTGATCGCGCGAATAAAGCGTTCGTGGGGCAAGCGCACCTGGGAGCACATAACCAACAAATAGACACCCTCTTCGCCTCCCTCCAACACCGCGCCTTTTCCGGTCAACTCTGAGGCAAAATGTCCAACTTCGCCTTCCTCGCCGCCGAATTTCCCGATATTTTCGACAGCGCGAAGCAGGCGGAGGCCTATGCGGCGGGCGATCCGCGCGCGGCTGCCTTCTATGCCCGGCGCACGGTGGAACTATCAGTGCAATGGGCCTACAAGCACGACAGCGGCCTGCATTTTCCCTATGACGACAAGATATCCGCGCTGATCCACGAACCGAGCTTTATCAGCCGCGCGGGACAGGCGATCTTCACCAAGGCCAAGCTGATCATCCGCATCGGCAACCAGGCGGTGCATGAAAGCCGCCAGATGCCGGAAAAGCAGGCCGGCGACGCGGTGCGCGAGCTGTTTCACCTGTGCTTCTGGCTGGCGCGCACCTATGGACACAATCCGCCGGCCGATGGCTTGACCTTCGATCCCGCCCAGCTCACCCGCAAGACGGACCTGGTGAAGAAGGCCTTTGTCGAGCTCACCCGCATGAAGGCGGAAACCGAGGCGCGCGACAAGGCCTTTGCCGAACTGCTGCGTGACAAGGCCGAGCGCGATGCCGAGTTGCAGGCGCTGCGCGACGAGATCGCCCGCGTGCGGCGCGACAACGAGGGCCGGCCGGACCATCACGATTACTCCGAGGCCGAGACCCGTGACCTCTATATCGACCTGCTGCTGAAAGAAGCCGGCTGGCCGCTGGGCGAGACCCGCGACCGGGAATTTCCCATTGCCGGCATGCCCAATGTCAAGGGCGAGGGCTTTGCCGATTACGTGCTCTGGGGCGATGACGGCAAGCCACTGGCGGTGATCGAAGCCAAGCGCACCAAGCGCGACGCCACCGCCGGCCAGCAGCAGGCAAAACTCTATGCCGACGGGCTGGAGCGGCAATTCGGCCAGCGCCCGGTGATCTTCTACACCAATGGTTATGACCACTGGCTCTGGGACGACACGGCCTATCCGCCGCGAAAGGTTTCCGGCTTCTACAAGAAGGACGAGTTGCAGCTCCTGATCCAGCGGCGCGCCAGCCGCCGGAAGATCGCAACCATTCCGGTCAACACCAAGATCGCCGGCCGCTATTACCAGACCCGCGCCATTGCCCGCGTGGCGGAGAATTTCGAGACCCACAAGGCCCGCAAGGCGCTGCTGGTCATGGCAACGGGCTCCGGCAAGACGCGCACAGTGATTGCGCTGGTCGACCAGCTGATGCGAGCGGGCTGGGTCAAGCGCGTGCTGTTTCTCGCCGACCGCGTGGCGCTGGTGAACCAGGCGGCGCGGGAGTTCAAGCGGCAGCTGCCCGAAACCTCGCCGGTCAACCTGGTGACGGAAAAGACGGCGGAAGGCCGGGTCTTCCTCTCCACCTATCCGACCATGATGAACCTGATCGACGAGAGGCAGGCCGGCACCGCCCGCTTCGGCCCCGGCCATTTCGATCTCGTCATCATCGATGAGGCGCATCGCTCGGTCTATCAGCGCTATGGCGCGATCTTCGATTATTTCGATAGCCTGCTCGTCGGCCTGACCGCGACGCCGAAGGACGAGATCGACCGCAATACCTACGGCCTGTTCGACCTCGAAGACGGCGTGCCGACTGACGCCTATTCGCTCGACAAGGCGGTGGAGGACGAATATCTCGTGCCGCCGCTCTCCGTCTCCGTGCCACTCAAATTCGTCCGCGAGGGCATTCGCTATGACGATCTCTCCGATGCGGAAAAAGAAGAGTGGGACATGCTGGAATGGGACGAGGAGGATGGCGACCCGCCCGACAGCGTCAATGCCGAAGCCGTCAACAAATGGCTGTTCAACACCGATACCGTCGACAAGGTGCTGGCCCATGTGATGACCGAGGGGCTGAAGGTCGCGGGCGGCGACCGGCTCGGCAAGACCATCATCTTCGCCAAGAACCAGGATCACGCGGACTTCATCGCCAAACGCTTCAATCTGGCGTATCCGCATCTTGAAGCCGGCCACTTCGCCCGCGTCATCACCTTCAAGACCGACTATGCCCAGACGCTGATCGACGACTTTTCCAAGAAGGACGGCGCGCCGCATATCGCCATTTCGGTCGACATGCTCGACACCGGCATCGACGTGCCGGAAGTGGTCAACCTCGTGCTGTTCAAGCTGATCCGCTCGAAGACCAAGTTCTGGCAGATCATCGGCCGCGGCACGCGCCTCTGCCCCGATCTCTTCGGCCCCGGCGAGGACAAGGAATTCTTCCGCGTCTTCGACTATTGCCAGAACCTCGAATTCTTCAAGCAGAACCCCAAGCCTGACGAAGGAAAGAATGCCCGCTCGCTGAGCGAGCGGCTGTTCGCGGCGCGCTTCGATCTGGTGCGAGCACTGGACGAAAAGAACGAACTGCTGATCAAGGACGTCCTGCGGGAGCCGGACAGCGACTATGATGCAGGTCCGGACGCAGCGCCGAGCGAGGAAAAGATCCGTGCCGGCGCGCTCGAATTCCTGAAGACCTATGTCGGCACCATGAACCTCGACAATTTCATTGTGCGCGGCAAGCGCAAGCTGGTGGAGAAATACCAGGCGCCGGAAGCGTGGAACACGCTCTCGAATGCCATGCGCGACGAGCTGGTCGACGAAGTGGCACCGCTCCCCAACGAAATGAAGGGCGAACCGGAAGAGGCCAAGCGCTTCGATCTCCTGATGTTCAATCTGGAGCTGGCGCTTCTGAAGGGTTCCAAGAGTTTCGACAGGCTGAAGAGGCAGTTGATCGAGATCGCCTCGGCGCTGGACGAACAGACCGCCATTCCCTCGATCGCCGCCCAGCATGCGCTGATCCTCGATATCCTCTCCGATCCCTGGTGGGAGGGCATCACCGTGCCGCTGCTGGAGCTGGTGCGGCTGAGGCTGCGCGGCCTCGTGCACCATATCGAGAAGGGCAGGAAGGCGATCGTCTACACCAATTTCGAGGACCAGCTCGGCGAAGGCACCCAGCACGACCTGCCGGAAGTCGGCGCCGTGGATTTCGCCCGCTTCAAGAAGAAGGCGCGGCATTTCCTGCGCGAGCACGAGGACCACATCGCCATCGCCAAGCTGCGCCACGGCAAGCCACTGACGGGGACCGACATCGAGGAACTGCAGCAAATGTTGCTGTCCTCCGGCATCGGTGAGCCGGCCCATATCGAAAAGGCGACCGAGCTCGCCCACGGTTTCGGTGCCTTCATCCGCTCACTGGTCGGTCTCGATCGCGCCGCCGTCGCCGAAGCCTTCAGCAGCTTCCTGTCGGATGCCAACGTGACCGCCGACCAGATCGAATTCCTCGACATGGTGATCGAGCACCTGACCGAGAAGGGAGTGATGGACCCCGGCCTGCTCTACGAAAGCCCCTTCATCGACATGGCGCCGGAAGGCCCGCAACAGGTGTTTGATTTCGAGAAGACGAAACGGCTGGTCGAGGTGATCAAGGGGCTGAACGAGAGCGCGGCGGGCTGAGTAATGAAACACGGAGACATCAACCTTCTCGGTATCGACGTCCGCTTCTCCAAATCTCGACCGACAACGGGTATTGCGCCCGAAACGGCGTTCTAACGCCAAAGTTTATGGCGTGCGTCTGTACCTGCCGGCGCTGTCTATCGATAAAGCAGGCCAGCCATTCGGGCTCAGCCATAAACTCACATCGAACTGCGCGACTTAGCTACTCGATTGCGACCCGCGCCGACATTCCGGGAAGCGGGCGGTCAAGCCCAGCCTGATTCTCATCCAGAGTGATGCGAACGGGAACACGCTGGACGATCCGGGTAAAATTGCCTGTCGCGTTGTCAGGCGGCAGGAGAGCAAACTGGGCGCCGCTTGCCGGCGAGACACTTTCAACGTGCCCTTTGTAGGTCACGTCCGGCACGCCATCGATTTCAATCATCGCCGGGTCGCCGGCCTGCATTCCGGCAAGCTGGGTTTCCTTGAAGTTCGCGATGACCCACCTGGTGTTTTCGACGAAGGCGATCAAAGGGGCTCCGGGCTTCACAAACTGCCCGACCCGCGCCTGCCGCTCGCCGACGTGTCCGTCGGCGGGTGCACGAATGGTGGTGCTTTCCAAGTCTATTTCAGCAAGGCGCAGGGCGGCAGCGGCTCCTTCTATGTCCGCCAGAAGTTGCGGCCTCTGGCTTTCCAGCACGTCCGTCTGGACATGCGCGGCCACCAGGTTCGCTTTCGCCTGCGACACCCTTGAGATTGCGCCAAGGTTTGCCGATTGCGTCAGGTCGACATTTGCCTGCGATGCGGTACCACTCTTCAACAGGCCGACGCTTCTTGCGAAATCCTTCCTGGCGCGATCGGCATCGGCGTGGGCGCCGTCAAGCGCTGCCTGCGCCTGTTCGATGGCTGCTTCCTGGAGCTTCAACCGGCTGTCGAGATTGACAATGGCGGCACGTTTGCCGGCGAGCGCAGCCTGTGCCTGCTCGACGCGCGCCCTGTAGTCGTTGTCTTCGATACGAAACAGGATCTGGCCAGCCGCGACTTTCTGGTTGTCCTTGATCGGAACATCCACGACAAAGCCGGTGATCTTGGGGCTGATCGGCGTGACATCCCCGCGAACATAGGCATTATCGGTCGACGTTGCCTGCCAGTTTCCCAGCCAGTTGCCTGGCGCCACGGACAAGGTTGTCGCGCCATAGACACTGCCCGCGACCAGAAGACTGCCGAGCGATGCTGTGAACAATTTCATTTTGCCTCTCCTTTTGTACGGTGGCGAAGGGCCGGGCTCCTGCCGATCGCAAGCACGCCCGCGGCGCTGATGGTCAAGATGACGGCAACGGCCAGAAAGCCGTCGTTGAAGGCAAGAACCCAAGCCTCCTTGCGGGCAACCGCTCCGACGAGGGATACGGCGCGCGCCGTTACGGCGGCATCGTCCGCGAGACGACTACCGAGGCTTGTGGCGATCCCGGTTATCCGATCAGCCACGACCGGGTCATACAGCGACAGGTTTTCCGTCAGAATGTTCGAATGAAACTTCTCGCGCTCGGTCACCAGATGGGAAACCAGGGCCGTCCCCAGCGTCGTGCCGCCCAGCGTCGTCATGTTGAATGCGAGCGAAGCGGTCGGCAGATCCGGCGGCGTCAGCGAACCCGCACCGATCAATAGATCGGGCACCAGAAAGAAAAGTTGCCCAACCGCGAAGACAACGACCATCGCCTGGAACTCATCACCTGAGCTCAGACCGGTTCCGGCAATGCCAAGCGCGGTCCCGATGCCGCAGAGCAACAAGCCCAATCCCATGATCAGCCTGCTATCGAACCGCTGCAACAGACCCCATACAAGGGGAAGTGCTGCAAGTTGCGCAATCACGGCCCAGCCGAGCAAGCCGGCGACCTCCAACGGCCGATACCCTTGAACCGTTCCCAGAAACAGCGGGACCAGGTAGCTGGTGACGACGAACCCGGCGCGGAACACCAGATTAAGAGCAATCGGAATGCCGAAGGAGTGTTTGAGCAGCAATCGGGGGGCTATGATCGGCAGGGGCGAGAAACGGCAGAGGAAGATGAAGCCCGCCCATGCCGATACGCAGGCAACAGTGCACCAGACAATCATGTCGTTGTCGAACCAGAAGCGCCGGGTGCCTTGGCTGAGAACTATGACCAAAAAGCCCAACGCTGCGGAGAGCATGAGAATTGCCGTCCAGTCCGTCTTGAGGCCAGACCAGGACACGGGTTGCCTCGGCAGAAACGAAAGGGCCGCTGAAGCAAGCACGGCGCCGATCAATACCTGAATGAAGAAGAAACTCCGCCATCCGAAACCATCTTCGACGTATCCCGACATCGTCGGTCCGAGCGTGGCCGGAAATAGCAAGACAAACCCGAGCAGCGTCAGGCCCATCGGCAGGCGACGTCCGCCCATCACCATGAAGACGGACATGAAGGCGACCGGCCCGAAGCCGCCAGCCGCCAGTCCTTGAATGAAACGAAACGCAATGATCGCATTCAACTGAGCGATCAACATGCATGCGAGGGCAGCCAGGGAGAAGACGGCCGCGTTTACGGTGAGATAACGCTTCAGGCCAAACGTCTTGATCAACGGTCCCGACGCGATAATCCCGGCAAAACTTGCCATGGTGTACACCGTCGAGATCCAGGACGCTTCATCGGGCGTGGCACCGATGCCGCCTTGCAGGTCGGCAATATTTGTCGTGACAAACTGGGCGGACACGTTGATGAGGAAAGACCCCGCCAATCCTGTTGTCAGCAGCAATTTTTGACCGCCCGTCAAGGGCGTGATCGCAGGCAGCGTCGCCTTTTGCGGCGAAGGCATCTGGGGGGCTTCTTCAGCGGATGGTCCAGCCAGTCTCGGCGCTGGAAGCGAAACGACGTTATTTTGAAGTGCCGCCATGAGTGACCTCGGCGCCGGTTTTTACGGCCGGACATGCCATTAATTCGAGTGCCTTGATAAATAGGAAAGCGATTGCTTTCTAAAATAACCTATTTAAACTGGACGTCAACAGAATTTGGAAAATTTCGATGGTCGAAAATAAAAAACCCGAAAAACGCCCGCGCGGCAGGCCGCCGGTTCGGTGCGACGACGAGACACGGTCACTCATCATCGAAGCTGCAAATCCGCACTTCCAGGAAAACGGCTTTGCATCGGCCAATATCAATCTGATCGCCCAAGCCGCCAGCGTGTCCACCAAGACGCTCTACAGGCTCTTCCCCACGAAGGCCGATTTGTTCTCAAGTGTGGTTTCTGATCGGATCGGGCAGTTTTTCCTGACGCTGGATGAAACAGCACTTGCAAGGATGGAACCGAGAGATGGTCTCGTCCGCCTGCTGACGGCCTATGGGAATTTGGCCCTCGCCGAATACACGATTGCCATCTACAAGCTGGTGGTCGCGGAAGCGGACCGCTTTCCGGAAATTGCCAATACGTTCCATACGCAGGCCATCGCCCGGACAAACGAGGCATTGGAGCGCTGGCTTGTCCTGCAGGCGAACCTAAAGCGTCTGAAGATCGAAGACGCTACGATGGCGTCGGGTATGCTTCGAGGCATGATGATCATGGAGCCGCAGCGCGCGGTTCTTCTTCGTCAACGACAACCACCAACACCGGAAGAGATCGCCACAAGGGCGGAGATCTGTGCCGATCTGTTTTTGAACGGTAGCCGACACAGAGGCGACAGCGCTTCATCGTAAGTGGCCAAGCGGGAGTGCGGCGCTGCTTGCGAGGGTGAGATCGCGCCAGCATTGTTCCGTTTTTTGCGTGCCGAACGACGTGCCTGTGCCCAGTCACTCTTGCTCTCAGCGCGGCAATGCTCAACGATAGGCATCCAGTGCTACCCGCTGCGGAAGAATTCACATGGATCGCATTGATGCAATGAAGGTGTTTGTTGCTGCCCTGGATGAGGGAAGCCTTGCGGGAGCGGGGCGTCGCTTGGGGCGGTCGCCGGCCGCCGTCAGCCGGGCCATTGCATTTTTGGAGCATCATGTCGGCGCAGAACTTCTGCACCGCACCACCCGCACGATCAAACTGAGTGAGGCGGGGGAACGCTATGCGGTGGCTTGCCGTCGCGTCCTGATCGATGTCGAAGAAGCGGATATGAGCGTGGCGGGCGAGCGCACGGCTCCGCGAGGCACCCTGACAATCAGCGCGCCGCCGATCAGCGGGGAAGAGATCCTGCGCCCGATCATCGATGCCTATCTCGACGCTTTCCCGGCGGTCTCGGTCAATCTGATCCTGCTCGACCGCCACGCCAATCTGGTCGAGGAAGGCATCGACATTGCGCTTCGTGTCGCGCAACTTCCGGATTCGTCAATGGTCGCCGTTCGGGTCGGCGGTGATGTGAAGCGGGTCATCGTCGCTTCGCCGCGTTACCTTGCCAAACATCCGCACATCCTCGAGCCGGCTGATCTCAGCAAGCACAGTATCGTCACCACGACGCATTTCGGACATGACGCCTGGGTCTTTCCGCCGCCGGCCGGGAGCACAATCGCACGGTCGATCCAGTTCAAGCCCCGGCTGGTGGTCAACAGCGTCCGTGCTGCCCTTGCCTCGGCTGTGGACGGTCATGGAGTGACGCGCCTTTACACCTATCACGTCGCTGAACGCGTGCAGGACGGCTCGCTGAAGATCCTGCTGCGCAATGCCGAGCCGGCAGCCATGCCGGTTCACCTGGTGACGCCGCACGGGCGGATGTCCGTGCCAAAGGTTCGCGCATTCGTCGATTTCGCGGTCCCTCGCCTGCGCGCGGAATTCGCGAGGCTTTCTGCGCAGGCTGATGCGCTGGGATAGTTAGGGCCCCCTAGAGCGCTTGACCGCAGCCACACCACGGCATGCGTCAGATATTCTTTTAAAGATTATTTCAATTTCCGGCAGAGTGACTGCCTATTGCCATATATTCAGTCGATATCAGAAAGAGACTACCTTCCAATCACAACCTCACGGCCCCCTGCAATTCCGCAGCGGGTCGAACACATTGGAGATAGTCATGAGCAATCATCAAAAAGTCGCCGTCATCACTGGCGCTTCGCAGGGGATCGGCGCCGGTCTGGTCAAGGCTTACCGGGATCGCAACTTCCGCGTCGTCGCGACGTCCCGGTCCATCAAGCAGAGCACTGACACCGACATTGTCGCCGTCCCCGGCGACATTGGCGATCCGGCCACCGCCGAGCAGATTGTAAAGGAAGCAATGGCGCGCTTCGGCAGGATCGACACGCTCATCAACAATGCGGGGATCTTCATCTCCAAGCCCTTCACGGAATACACGGCAGAAGATTTCACCTCGAAGATCGCCGCAAACGTTGCCGGCTTCTTCTACATCACGCAGCGCGCTGCTGCCGAAATGCTGAAGCAGGGATCGGGTCACATCGTCAGCATTACCACGAGCCTGACCGATCAGGCCGTGGCGGGCGTGCCGAGTGTGCTTGCCAATCTGACCAAGGGTGGCATCAATTCGGCGACCAAGGCGCTCGCCATCGAATATGCCTCGCGGGGCATTCGCGTGAATGCCGTTTCGCCAGGCATCATCAAGACACCGATGCACGCTCCGGAAACCCACGATTTTCTGGCTGGACTGCATCCGGTCAAGCATATGGGCGAAATTCGCGACATCACCGAAGCGGTGCTATATCTCGAATCCGCCGGCTTCGTCACCGGTGAGATCCTTCACGTCGATGGCGGCCAAAGCGCTGGTTACTAAGGAGATCTCCGATGCCTATCGTCACCATTCAAGTCACCCGCGAAGGAACTGATCCTGGCCACACCTCGGTCACATCCGAGGAAAAGGCGAAACTGATCGCCGGTGTCAGCCAACTCCTCCTCGACGTCCTCCACAAGCCACTCGACGCGACATTCGTCGTCATCGAAGAAGTTGAGTTGGAAAACTGGGGCGTCGGTGGCCTGCCGGTTTCAGAATATAGAAAGCGCCGGGCCGCCGGATCCTGATTTTCCAGCCTATCAAGGCACATGCGCCGGCCTCGATCGAGCGGAACAGATAAGTTCAGCCGCGATCGGGGCCGACACCGTTACGGGTCGCTGCGGAGTTGTTAGGAGGCCGGGGAGAACGCAGCGTCCGGAGTGGCGAACTCGACGGCTGCATCGACCGGAGCCGCTTGGGCATGAATGCCGAACACGGCAGACGAATCACGGGGATCGGTGTCGTAGGCGCATGGTCATTGTCCTTTGATTGAGTGGGAAACAGCTGAAGCCGTTTCCGCGAGCGGCGTCAGGCGCGGCCGCGAAAACGAGATAGGCTGACGCGGAAGGCTCCACGTCGGCAACGGCTGCACCGGCATCGGCTGGTAGACCCGCGGTCAGCCCTGGTTATCTGCGAAGAGAACAGGCCTCTGCCGATAGAATTGCGGGAAGAAGGCTTTCAGGTTTTCGATCTTCTCCTGCTCGTTGAAGACGATGTACGGATGCGTCGGATTGTTGACCATGAAGTCCTGGTGATAGGCTTCAGCCTTGTAGAAAGGCTTTCCGGGCTCGATCGTGGTGGCAATCTTCGCGTCGAAAACACCTGCTTTTTCAAGCTGCGCGATGTAGTCGGACGCAACCTGCGCCTGCTCTTCGTTTGCCGGGAAGACGACCGAGCGATACTGCGATCCGATATCCGGCCCCTGCCGATTGATCTGCGTCGGGTCATGCGCTGCCGAGAAATAGATCTGCAGGAGCCGGCCGTAGCTCACCTTTTGCGGATCGAACGAAATCTGGACGGCTTCCGCGTGGCCCGTGCTACCCGTCTCCGTCAGTTCGTAGGTCGCGGTTTCCGCACTGCCGCCTGCATAGCCGGACGTGGCGTTGATGACGCCCTCCACATGCTGGAAGACGCCCTGGACACCCCAGAAACAACCACCCGCGAACACTGCGGTCTGCGGACCGGCAGCATTGGCGGCATCACGGATCGCCGGCGGCACCAGTCTCGGCGGCTCCGCCGCGGACGAATTTCCCAGGAGGGTGGCCGCAAGCAGCCCCACCAACCCCCCGGCCACGAGGAACGGGCGGATGCCCGCGATACGCTTCATGATTTTCGATCGTGTTTCGTTGGACATGATTGTGCTCCTCATCCAAATGTGAAGACAAAGGCTTCGACGCCCGGGTCGAGAAAACGAACTTCGAATGTCCGCTCCTCCACGTCGCCCGCTTGGCGCACGAGTTGATAGAGCCGCGTCTCGGTCACGGTGCCGTTGCCGTCGGCGTCGATGTCCATGCCGTGGCTTTCGCCCGGCGCCTTGCCATCGACCTTTACCTGGAACCGGACAGGCTTGCCGTCATCGGTCTTGCCGAGAACCAGATGCAGATCCCGAGCACTGAACCGGTAGGTGATAGCGCCCCCTGCCCGATTGAGCGTCGCCTGCTCTGCCCCGACCGTCCAATTGCCGGAAAGGCCCCATTGGTTCAGCCATGGCTCAGCCGCCGTGTAGTCCTGGGCAACGTCCCCTTGAAGGCCTTGCGGAGAGGCAAAGTTCAGCGCCCGCTTGTAGCCGAGATATGTTTCCGAGGAACGAAGGTTGTTAAGGTCGGCGGCCGACTGCGCGCCCTGGACCTCCGGGGCGACGATGTCCTTTCTCGCCTCCTGGCTTCCGGCCTCGGCGAGCAGGTCCTGAATCACCTTTTCGGATGTGTCGTACTCGCCTTCGCCGAAATGGTGATATCGGATCTGACCGTTGGCATCAGCGACATAGAGGGCCGGCCAATAGCTGTTCTGAAAGGCGCGCCAGATTTTGAAGTCGTTGTCGACGGCAACCGGATATCCGATTTGAAACTCATCGATGGCTTGCTTGACGTTGTCGATCTTCTTTTCGAAGGCGAATTCCGGCGCATGCACGCCGATCACGACGAGGCCCTGATCCTTGTACTTTTCCGCCCATGCCCGGATATAGGGAACGTTGCGAATGCAGTTGATGCAGGAATAGGTCCAGAAATCGACCAGCACGACCTTGCCGCGCAATTGCTCGACCGTCAGCGGCGGCGAATTCAGCCATTCGACAGCTCCACCGAGCGACGGCAACAGGCCTTCGACCGGCAAATTACTCTGAAATCCCGAACGCGCATCGCCTGCCGCCAGCCTCATGCTGCCGTTTTCCGGCATGCTGTTAGCGGCATTCGCGGTGGTCGCGTTTACCGCATCGATCAACGCCTGCTCAATCCGGCCAGTGCTGGAGCTGGAGAGCCGGGCAAGAAGGCCGGTATCCGCACCGAGACTGATGACAACGACGCCGGAAAGAACCGCGACGCCGAGGCCGCGACGAACCCATTCCCCAACGCCCAGCGACTGCTTCATGGCCGTAAACACGCGGCCACCAATCACCAGGGCAAGAGCAAGCGACGTCGCCGCACCGGCGGAATAGGCCAGAAGAAGCAATGTCGTCTCGACATTTGCCCCCTGAAGAGCAGCACCTGTCAGCACCAGACCAAGGATCGGTCCCGCGCAAGGGGCCCAGAGCAATCCAGTTGCCACGCCGAGAAGGAGAGAGCTTTGAACCGTTGACGGTGTTGACGGCTTGCCGTTCGCGCTGAGGATTCGGTTCCCGAAGTGAACGACCGGCTGAGTGAGGATGCTGGCCACGCGCGGCGACAGAAGCGTCACGCCGAAGACGGCGAGCAACGCGATCGCTGCATAGCGGCCGTATTCATTGGCGTGAACCGCCCAGCTGCCGCCGACGGCAGCAAGCGTGGCAACGCCGGCAAACGTCAGCGCCATGCCGGCAAGCATAGGCAAGGTGCTCTTGACGAAGGGTTGCTCCGCTCGTGCAAAGACGAAGGGGAGCACGGGCAGGATGCATGGGCTGAAAATGGTCAGCACGCCTCCAAGATAAGCGATGAATAGAAGGGTCAACGTCGTTTCCTCTACCGTGAAAGATGCTCTGCGCTGAAGACCAGCGTTGCCCACACCAGAGGGTAGCGGCGTATCCCGGATGTGTCCTGACCGGACCAAACTGTACCGAAGTGTGGAGGAATGGCCGGCTGGTACATTGCGGTACAAAGAAACTGAATTTGCTTTGACCGCTCCCGAGGCGAAGGCAAATGACCTTGCCGCCCGAAAATCGGACGGCACGGTGATGGCGGCAATGTTTATTTGGAGACGGCAGTTGCCGCGTCGACGATCAACGCCGCCACATCATCCGGCTTCGATACATAGACGGCGTGGCTGGCCTTGACCTCGACGATCTCGCTGCCGGCCCTCTTGGCCATGTCGCGCTCAAGGTCAGGATTGATCGACCTGTCGTCGGTTGCGACAAGCGCCCAGCTCGGCTTGGTCTTCCATGCCGGCGCGCCGGCCTCCGTCGTAAAGGCCTTCTGTGATGCAAAGACCTGTGACCGGGCAAGGAACGCCGCATCCGCCTTCGGCAGATCCGCAGCGAAAAGCTCGGGAAATGCTTCTGTATCCAGATAGAAGAAGCGGTCCTTGGTCGCCAGAAGGCCACCCTTTTTCATGTTGATGACGGGTTTGCTCTGCGCGAGGTCAACAAGGCTTTCGCCCTTTTCGGGCTGGAAGGCCGCGATATAGACGAGGCCTGCAACATTTTCGGCATTGCCGGCATCCGTTATCACCATGCCGCCATAGCTATGGCCGACGAGAACGCTTGGACCGTCCTGGAGTTCAAGCACGCGCTTGACGGCCGAAATGTCATCTTCAAGGGAGGTGAGAGGCTGCTGAACGACGGTCACGTCATAGCCCTTCCCGGTCAGGATGTCGGAGACAGTGCGCCATCCCGATCCATCGGCGAATGCGCCGTGTACGATGACCACGTTCTTCACATCGGCAGCCGAGGCGGCGGACCAGGGGGTGGCAGCCGCCAGGGCAAAAGCCACAACGGCAAGCGAAAGATTGCGTTTCATGACGAGGGATTCCTTTCACATCTCACGTCGCCCAGTGATTGGGACGACAACGGGGACGAGCGTCATTCTCACGCTTTTCCAATGGAGTGAAGGATGGGCAGTTCGCTTGCGGCGGCAATTTTGTCAGGCAATGTATCGGGTGGAAATGCTGATACAATGGCTTACAATTTTCTCGAAAATACATCTCGACCGACCGTGTGAATATGCTGCTAAAGCTATGTCGTGGCCCTGATAGAAAGCGCAGTATTCATGGATCATGTTGATCACATCCTGATCGTCGATGACGATCGCGAAATTCGCGAGCTGGTTTCGAGCTATCTGAAGAAGAACGGTCTGCGCGCCACGGTCGTGGCCGACGGCAGGCATATGCGGTCTTTTCTTGAAACAGACTCGGTCGACCTGATCGTTCTCGACGTGATGATGCCGGGTGATGACGGGCTCGTCCTCTGCCGCGAATTGCGCGCCGGAAAACACAAGGCCACCCCAATCCTGATGCTGACGGCGCGCAGCGACGAGACCGACCGCATCATCGGCCTGGAGATGGGCGCCGACGACTACCTGATCAAGCCATTCGCCGCGAGGGAGCTGCTTGCCCGCATCAATGCCGTCCTGCGTCGCACGCGGATGCTGCCTCCCAATCTCCAGATCACCGAAGCCGGCCAGCTGTTGAAATTCGGCGAATGGCAGCTCGACACGTCAGGCCGCCATCTGCTGGACCAGCAGGGAACGATCGTTGCGCTGAGCGGCGCCGAATACCGCCTGCTGCGCGTCTTCGTCGATCATCCGCAACGCGTGCTGAACCGGGACCAGCTTCTGAACCTGACGCAAGGCCGCGATGCCGATCTGTTCGACCGGTCGATCGACCTCCTGGTCAGCCGGCTTCGCCAGCGCCTGCGCGACGACGCCCGCGAACCGGCCTATATCAAGACGGTTCGCAGCGAAGGCTACGTCCTCTCGATGCCGGTCGAGATCGTGGAGGTCCGTCGATGACTGCACTTTCCACGGCGCGGCCGTTCCGCCCCTGGCCGACGACACTGGGATCAAGGCTCTTCCTGATCTTCCTTGCCGGCCTCATCATTGCCAACGGTCTTTCCTTCAGCGTCCTGTTTTTCGAACGCTACGTCATGGTCGAGGCCATGCTGCTCACCAATCTCGACAAGGATGTGACCACCGCCGTCGCCCTCCTTGACCGCCTGCCTGCCAGCGAGCGGCCGGATTGGGTGGGGCAACTCGACCGCAGGACCTATCGTTATGTGCTGGGCCCGGGCCTGCCCGGCGTTCCCGACGTCACCGGCCTTGGCGCCGAGATGGCCGACACGATAACCAAGGCGGTTGGCGACCGGTTTGCAGTCACCGTCCAGTCCATACCGGGTGCCGGTCAACGCCTGCAGGCCCATCTGACCTTGAGCGATGGCGCGCCTCTGACGATCGACATCTACCCCACGACCATGCCCTTGGCGAAATGGCTGCCATATGTCCTGTTCGCGCAGCTCATTCTTCTCATTCTCTGCAGCTGGTTCGCGGTACGGCTGGCCATCCGTCCGCTTGTCAACCTGGCCGATGCCGCGAACGCTCTCGATCCGAACAAGTCAGTTGCGCGGCTTGACGAAAGCGGACCGCGCGAGGTTGCTTATGCTGCCATCGCGTTCAACGCGATGCGGGACCGGATTGCTCGCTATCTCCAGGAAAGGGTGCAGATTCTCGCGGCGATTTCCCATGACCTGCAAACCCCGATCACCCGCATGAAGCTGCGCGCCGAATTCGCCGAGGAATCCGCCGAAAAGGAAAAGCTGCTGAAGGATCTGACCGAGATCGAGCGACTGGTTCACGAAGGGGTTGCCTATGCGCGCAGCGCCCATGGCAACACTGAGAAGCCCTCCCGTATCGACGTCGACTCGTTCATGGAAAGCCTCGTCTACGACTACCAGGACATGGGCAAGGCCGTCGAACTCAGCGGGAAAACCGGAGCGGCCGTGGTAACGCGCGCGCATGCCCTGCGCCGCATCCTCACGAACCTCATCGACAACGCCCTTAAGTTCGGTGGAACAGCGGAAGTTCGCATGGAAAAAGATGCCAAGGGCGCGATCGCAATCGAGGTACTGGACAGAGGGCCGGGCATCCCCGCCGAACACCTCGAATCCGTCCTTCAGCCGTTCTTCCGGGTCGAGAACTCAAGAAACCGGGAAACAGGCGGCACCGGCCTGGGATTGGCAATAGCCCTGGAGCTCTCGCGTGCAATTGGGGCGACCCTGAAGCTGAGCAACCGCACCGGCGGCGGCCTGTCGGCGCAGATCTCGATGTCGTGATTGCCGAAATAGCCAGAAGGCCGGTTCTGCCGAACGATAAGACGGCCTTGAACGAAGAGGCTCTTATCCCGGCCGGCGGACGGCTCTGATCTTGCCGCTACCCCCGCCGCCGCAAAAAAACTGATCCCGGCCATCGGATTCAAGCCCTGATACGTTGACGCCGGCCGGCATGTCGATGCGCTCCAGGACCTCGCCCGTTTCGGGGTTCACCCGTCGAAGATCGCTATCGTCGCCTTCCCATGTGGCATGCCAAAGCTCGCCATCGACCCAGCTGACACCCGTGACGAAGCGGTTGGATTCGATCGTGCGGAGGATTGTCCCTGTTTCGGGATCGATCTGGTGGATTTTCCGGCCGCGATGCTGGCCGACCCAGAGCGTCCCTTCCGCCCAGGCAAGCCCGGAGTCGCCGCCGTTGCCCGGCGCCGGGATCGTCGAGAGCACCTCGCCCGTCGTCGGATCGATCTTCTGGATGCGATCCTCGGCTATCTGGAAGAGGTGCCGGCCATCGAAGGCGGTTCCGGCATGGGCAGCGACCTCGATCGAGCGCACGACCTCGCCGGCCACAGGGTCGACGGCGTTAAGTTTGTCTCCGGACGCAAACCAGAAGTGCTGTCCGTCATAGGTGACGCCAGCCACGTGGTCGGCACCCGGAAAGGGTCCATATTCACGAAGAATTTCGGCTTTAGAGTGTTTCATGGGTTCATCCTAATCGCTCGGCAGTGGACCGGGGAGTAACAAAGTTGACGGGAATACCGGCAGAGACGCGGTCGTCCAGCGGCGTGCCGGTCCCCGGCCGAAAAATTGCGCCTTGCCCGCCTCTGCCAGCGCATCGAGCGCCCGCTGCACCGTGCGCGGGCTGGTGCCGAGCGCGATCGCCAAGGCCGAGCTCGACCAGGATTCGCCATCGGCAAGAAAAGCGAGCACCGCCCCATGCCGCCCCTCGACGGGCGGCGCCAAAACGCCGACGGCGCGGGCGCGGCGCGGCGTGAGCACGAAGCCCTCCTTGGTTGCCCTCACATCCGCCAGTCCGTGAAGCTCGCCGCGCAGTCGCCCGACTTCGACGCGCAGCCTAGCCCGGTGCGATTCATCGGCATCCTTTCCCCGGAACGCGCGGGAAACGAGCGCATTGCGCGTTACGTCCCTCGGCCAGCTCTCGCCGAGCGCGCGGGCAAGCGCAAACAATACCGGACGCGTCGTGAGCGAAACAAGCGTGTCGGTGTCGCGCACCGCACAACGGCAGGCGTCCACCACGAGCGCCCCCGAGGCCAGCAGCGCCTCGACCTCCTCCAGAAGCAGCAGACGCTCCTCGCCTTTGGCGATCAAGCGTGCAGCGGGCGCCTTCAAGACCAGAGACGCACGGTCGACTTCGGCAGCGAGTGCCGGAATGCCTGCCTTGCGCGCGAAATTTTCCGCCCGCCCGAACGCCGCGCGCGCCGCCTCCGTCTTCAGGCGCCGGATGGCTATCCCGGCAACGACCAGCTCGTAGGCGGTTCTTGATGGAGGCGGTAACGGTGCCGGGTCGAGTTCGGCGAGCAGCCGCTCGGCCTCGTCGAGATGGCCGATCAGGAGCAGGCGGCGGACTTCGAGGTGGCGCGCATGGGCGGCATTCAGGCGGTCTCCATGGGCCTCAAGCACCACGCGCGCAGCCGTGAGCGATTTCGCCGGCCAGGCAAGGTCACGCGAAACGAGCGCAATTTCGGCCTCGGCGACGATGCAGCGCGCCCGCGCCACCGGTTCCCTCGGCCCGAAGGCACGGGCGGCCGCCTTGAGGAGGGCCTTGGCCCTGACGAGGTCGCCGAGCTGCGCCATGGCGATGCCCCGGAGCGCAAGCGCCGGCGCATCTTCGCGCAGGGCAACCCTCTTCAATGCACCGAGAAGATCACCGGTTGCGAGCAGCCGCGCCGCGGCGCTGATCATCGAGTCCATCGAAATCCCGTCAAACTTGTCACTCCCACCCTCTCCTGAACCAGCCTTAGTCTGTTCACGACCACCGCTCGCACCACCAATGGTACGACGAGAGATAGCCAAAGGAGAAGCATGATGGCGATACATATGACCGGGACGCGCGAAGAATGGCTCGCGGCACGGCTCGATCTGCTCGCGGATGAGAAGGAGCTGACGCGGCGCAGCGACGAACTGGCGCTGCGCCGCCAGGACTTGCCCTGGGTGCGGATCGACAAGAACTATCGTTTCGAGACGGAGGACGGCAGCGCTTCGCTGGTGGACCTCTTCAAGGGACGCTCGCAGCTCCTCGTCTATCACTTCATGTTCGGGCCCGATTACACGGCCGGCTGCCCGTCCTGCTCTTCGATTGCGGATGGTTTCAACGGCATCATCGTGCATCTCGAAAACCATGACATCGCCTTTACCGCCGTCTCACGTGCGCCGCTTGCCAAGCTCAATGCGTTCAAGCAGCGAATGGGATGGAGCTTCGACTGGGCCTCCTCGTTCGACAGCGATTTCAACAGCGATTTCAGCGTCTGGTTCACCGAGGAGCAGCAGCGCGATGGCGGTATCGAGTATAATTACCGCCGTGAGGCGCCGGCACCGGAGTCGCTCGCAGGCCGGACTGTTCAGGAATGGCAACTCCGCGGCAACGAAGGCCCGGTCGCCCAGATCGCGGCCATGACCGGAACCGATGTCGCCACCTACACGCGCGACCGGCCCGGCCTCAGCGCCTTCGCGCTCCAGGACGGCGACGTCTACCATACCTACTCCAGCTACGCCCGCGGCTTGGACGGCATCTGGGGCATGTATCCGTGGCTCGACCGTGCCCCGCTGGGCCGCAACGAGACCGGCGTCTGGTGGCGCCACCATGACAAATATGGCCGGGATTGATCGTCATGTCGTCCCTGTCCAACCAACGGGAGCCCTCTGCAGGCAGCAGCTTTGCGGCTGCCTCCGGCGGCAGAGCAGTCGCCCGTGCCGCCCACTGGCTCTCCCTGGCCGCAGCCCCGACCTTCGCCCTCATGGCGCTCCTCACGTCCGGCGAAGCAGATATGATCTGCTCCCCGGATGCCTTTCCGCTGAGCGGCATGGCGACGATGTACCTGCTCATGAGCGCCTTCCATCTGCCGCCGTGGCTGCGGCTGTTATCGGGCCGCGCCGTCAGGTGAAGACGCCCGAGGCGAGCGACCTGCAACAGTTCTTAAATAACCAGGAAAGCCGGATTGCCCGTTGCCCATCCCAGTCGAAGCTTGGCGCCATTGTCCAGAGCAATCTGCGCTGAGACATCAGGGACGGCCTTGCTTCCAAACAGGCTGGCAAAAGCAGCGAAGTCGTCAAACCACATTTTCGTCGTGGAGAAGGAATGGACAAGCATTGCGGCTTCATCGGTTTTGAAGCGCTTCGCTTCGATCAGTGCCGATGCCGTGCGATGAAGCAGTTGGTAACGGATATTCGGCGGTGGCGTCTGGTCGAAGCCGAGAAGCTCGCAGATGTGGCGCATCCGTGCCAGTTTACCGTCGGATGGCGCGCTCAGCCATTCTCCGATTGTCGGACCAAACGGCTCATTCACCTTTCCTTCGATTGTTGCGGCACAGGTCTGGTCGCCATGTCTGATCAAGGCAAAGACATCATTCTGGCTGTCTCTGTTCCCGCCCAGCAGCGGAACCTTATGCTCCGGGATGGCAAAAAGCAGTTCTGTGGCAGCAGGAAACATCGCCGCGATTTCCAAGGGCAATCCATCGGCGTGCTCCCAGCAATGCGCCAATGTCTTCGCCGAGTATCCCGTGCGCCACTGCTTTTCAGGCTCGGCAAGAAATTGCTGCCAGGCCGCAGGGCCGACACTTGGAACATAAATCCTCGTTCTTTTCATGCTGCGCCCCGGAAGAAGAACCAATGTCTTATGGAAACAGACCGGCCACCGCTGTCAACAACGGTGGCCGGTCCTTCTTTCAATCACCCCCGCCCCTTGCCACGGCGCCAGGGGGCGTTCTTCTGCCAGTCGCCGGCCATGATGCTCCCGTAGGGGATCACCTCGTCGACGATTTCGGCAAGGCCGTAATGTTCGATCTGGGACCGGACATTGGCGGCGTTCTTGTAGGCGCTCGGCAGTTCCGAAATATCGGGGATGCCGGAGAAGAAGCGGGCGTCGAGACCCGATGTTTCCCTCTCCATCACAGCCGCGATGTTGTTCGGGCTGAGACCCCGGCTATCGGCTCCGAATTCCTCGCCGAGGCGGCGCATATGCGCCGTCCGCGAGAAATTGCGCCCCGCACCATGCGGCGAGAAGCCGAGGCCGTGGGCCGCGTTCGAGCCGCGCACGATCAGGATCGGTTCCGCCATGTTGAGCGGAATGATCGTCAGATCGGTCGCATCTTCAGCCCAGTTGTCGAAGGCCGGCGTTGCACCTTTGCCATGGTAGAACAGGCCGTCGGACTTGCGGAAGACGAAGTTGTGCTCGTTCCAGAAACGGTCGCTCACCTTCGCCGCCAGCTTTTCCGCCGTCATGTCATGGATGGCGTAGTGGTTTTCCTTCGTCCACTGGCGGATCGTCTGCAGCGCCGACCAGTACATGTCTCCTTCTTCGCTATCCGCCGGAATCCAGGCATTCTCCCGGTGCGTTTCGGGCGAAAGCTGCTCGCGGAACTTGTTGGCGATCTTCATGCCGCGGTCATAGAGCCGCGCGCCGGGGGCACGCGATCCGTGATGGGTGACGAGCGCCGTCTCGCCGGTCGATTTCATCTGCCCAACATAGGCGAAATGGTTGCCGTCGCCCTGCGTGGCGAAGTGATCGATGCCGACGCTGATGATCTGCTCCAGAAGCGGGTTCTGCTGAAACGCCGACAGGGTCGCTTCGGAAGGCTTGATCTGAGCGCCGCGCGGACGCCCGCCCGGGCCGAAATGCGTCACCGCATGCACAGCATCGAGCAGCGCCTTCGGCTCCACGCCCGGGAAGATCGAGATCGCCATCGAGCAGCAGATATCGGCCGAATGCATGCCGGGATGGATCGCTTCGGAGGCGACCACGCCACCGACCGGGATCGTGCCGACCGGCCCGGAGGGGCAGGCATCGGGCATGATCGCGGCTGCGCGAACAACGGGCGTGCGGGCAAGCTCGCGCATCGTCGCGCTCACCTTCTCGATATTGTCCTGCTCATGGGCGTCTTCGGCGCGGATGTTCATGAGGATCATCACATCGTTCGGGGCCTTGAGCGGCAGGGTCGGCCCCGGCTGATAGCCGCGGGCAACCGCCAGCGCGTCGGCCGTCGAGCCGCCGTCGCTCAGCACCCGGTTGGCAGCCTCCAGCGCATCGCGAAACCACTTGCCCTGGCTCATGCCGGCATCGATCAAATCCTGTCCGCTCATTACCTCTGTCATTGTCTTTTCTGCGTTTGCAGTCCTTCTGGTTCAGTTTCGTTTCGTCACACCACCCGGGCGGCGAGCGTTGGCCGGAGATCCACCGCACGCATTCCATCTTCATGGCGCGATGCGGCCCCTGTAGTCTCCCGCAGCATTCGCCCAGGGTTTCTTCGTCATCCCGGCGACGAGCTTTGGCAGGACAGTTTACTGAGCTACGCGCTTCCTCTCGAAAACACGGGATGGATTGAACATCCGACCTGCCCGCCGGAAATCCGGCTGGCCGCTCTATCCCTGTAGTCCTGCCGGCATTCGCCGGGCATTCCGTTCATTCGAGCCCCGGCAACAAAGGTGGCAGGACAGTGTTATCTGAGCTACGCGCTCCCTTTGGGAACCCGGGATGATTTGAACATCCGACACACCCACCGGAACCCCGGTCGGCTGCTCTACCTGTAGTCCTGCCGGCATTTGCCGGGGTATTTCATTCCCGCGAGGCGGGGATAGTGCAAGCGTTGCAGCGGCGACGAGGGTGGACGAAACCGGATGGCCCCGCTCGTGCCAGAGAGCGTATGCCCAGGAGGAGTCGAACCTGCCAGACCATCCAACTGTTGGAGGCTGTAGTTCCGCCCGGCATTCGCCGCTATAGTTCCTGCGATAGGCAATCAACCGGATACTTCCCGCCGGTCCTCCACGAGGGGAGGTGACGACGGAGCAGGCTTCGAACCCACAACTCCATTCGCGGAGCACCAGTATCGTTTCCGACCTTTTGCTTCTGTCCATTCATGGCGACCAGTGTTCAAGGAAACTCCGCTACCAGCACATGGGAACGTGAATTCCCCTCGCAGGATTCGAACCTGCCGCGGCCATGTAGTTTCCTTTGCATTCGCCATGTCATTCGCCCGTGACGACGAGGTGTGGAGAAACGTCCTGCTCTATCCGCTGAGCTACGGGTCCATAAACTGGAGGACCCGGCGGGATTCGAACCCGCGACCTGGAGGGTGATAGCCTGTAGTTTCGTCCGGCATTCGTCACGGTCCCCGCGCCGTTCACGGCGGCGCGGGGGTATTGCTTCCTGCGTCAGAGTTCGATCGCCTCGATGGTTTTCACCCAGCCGTCCGCTCCGTTGGTGCTGGCCGCAAACGCCGTGATCACCCCATAGACGGCATCCGAGAAGCCGCCGATGTTGAGCACATCGTCCCGCGTCGGCGCCTGTGTGGTGGCATAGGGCTGGATGTCGAGGCACACCAGCTTTGCTGCCGGGTTGACCCGCTTGATCCTTGCCCATTCCGTCATCACAGCCGTCGGCTGGCCGCTCTTGCCTGCATCCACCCAGGACTGGTTGTCCGAGATGAACACGACGAGATCGACCTTGGCCCTCTCGTTTGCGAGCTTCCTCAGCGGCGCGGAGCAGTTTGTTCCGCCGCCGCCGACCGCCGCCAGCTTGCCGGCATTGGTCATCACCGAATCCCGCCGGTTGAGGCTGACGTTCACGACGTCATTCTCGAACGGCAGCACCCGCGCCTTCGGGTTGCGCTGCAGGAACGCCGCGGTCATCAGACCAGCGACATCGATGCAGCGCACAGCGGACGTTGCGCCCTTGCGGTAACCGGTCACGGGCGAACCCATGGAGCCGGAAACGTCCGGGCAGAGCACAACGTTGCCGGCAAGCGAGGGCACGTTGGCAATCGCAACATCCATCGCGTCCTGCAGCGCATCGCGCACGACATCCGGAACCTGGCCATCGACCATCTTCCACGCCATCATCAACTGATAGGGGAAGACCCGGGCCTTGCGGACTTCGTCCGGATCGGCCAGCCGCGCAGCCAGCGCCTCGGCAAACCCCTTGACCTCGAACATGCCATTGCGTGCGAAGGTGTTGAGGTTCTGCCGCACCATCTGCCAGCCGCCCTTTTCGGCGATCTCGACCCAGTGCTCCCGCGTCAGCGGCAGCGCGGTCAGCATCTGGAACGGCACGTTCGGCACCGGCAACGTCTGGTCACGCCGGAAGGCTTCCAGCGCCTTGACGAGGTCCGGCAGCGCCGCGTAGTCGTGCGGCTTGCCGATCGCCCAGGCATAGAGCGCCTTGCGTTCTTCCGACGCTGGCTTCGGATGCACCATGCGGATCACGTCGGCGAGCGAAGGGTCGTTGCCGACCATCGCGCGCAGGATCTGTTCGGTGCTTACCTGTTCCAGCCATGCCTGCACCAGCTTCTTCGGCCGCGTACCGAGCGACTTGCGCCCCGTGGCACCCGAACGCATCACCTGGACGAAGCCGCGCAGCATCTTGCCGCTCTTGACCACGCGCGGAAACGCACGGGCAAACGCGTCGCTCTGAAGGCCGGAAAGCATGGCCAGCAGTGTTACCGGCATGTCTTTCATATGGCCCTTCTCGGCGGCATGGACCGCCACCTTGGCCAGGAACTCCGGCTCGACCTGAAGCGCAAGCGCCTTGACCGCCTCCAGCTGCTCGGCCCCATCCGCATAGAAGGTTCCGTTGAACGTGCCGGTCACGGCATACTGCGCCAGCGCCTCGCGCGGCGTCAGCTTGTAGGCCGGCGCTTCTGCGTGGTTTTTCGTATCCGTGCCCGGAAGCAGTTTTCCGAGGTAGGTTTTGAAGATCGCCTTGTTGACCATGACAGCACCTCTTGGTTGGTTCATGCCAGATACATTTCAAGACGCGTGCCAGTTTGACGAAATGCCTCCCAAACGCAGGCAGTTTTCTTCTATCTATCTGTTATTTATAATGAAAAATTATCATCAATCAAAAGTGGCCAGAAATTGCCAAAATTTGCTATATCCATTATCGTATCTAGAATTATCGTTTCTTATAAAATTGGATAAGCCATGAAGCGGCGCGTTGCCATCAGCATATTGGGAACCACCCTCGACATGGGGAAATGGGACAATCGCTGGAGCCGCTGGCGGCCCAATGTCGGGCTCTGCCAGCAATCCGGTCTTTTCATCGACCGGCTGGAACTCATCCACGACAACCACGCGAGCGCGCTCGCCAACCGGATCATCACCGACATCGCGACCGTATCGCCGGCAACGGAAGTGCGCAGCAACGTCATCAACTTCCGGGATCCGTGGGATTTTTCCGAGGTCTACACAAACCTTCGGGACTATGCCCGCAGCTACCCGTTCGACCCCGATACGGAGGACTATCTCGTTAACATCACCACCGGCACACACGTGGCGCAGATCTGCTGGTTCCTGCTGACCGAGGCCCGCATCATTCCAGGCCAATTGCTGCAGCTTTCGCCGCCGCGCGACCGCGAACCGGACCAGGACTTTGCCGGTACGCACAGGATCATCGACCTTGACCTCTCGCGCTACGACGAGATCGCCAAGCGCTTCGCCTCCGAGCGCGAAGACGCGGCATCTTTCCTGAAGTCGGGGATTTCGACCCGCAACGTCGCCTTCAACCGGATGATCGACGAAATCGAACGGGTGGTGATCCGCTCGACAGCCCCCGTTCTGCTCACCGGCCCGACCGGTGCCGGCAAATCCCAGCTTGCCCGCAAGATCTATGAACTCAAGAAAAGCCAGCGCAAGGTCAGCGGCCCCTTCATCGAGGTCAATTGCGCGACGCTGCGTGGCGACCAGGCGATGTCCACCCTGTTCGGCCACGTGAAAGGCGCCTTCACGGGTGCAGCAAGCGAGCGTTCCGGGCTGCTCAAATCCGCCGACAAGGGCGTGCTGTTCCTCGACGAGATTGGCGAACTCGGCCTCGACGAACAGGCTATGTGCCTGCGCGCGATCGAGGAAAAGCGCTTCCTTCCCGTCGGTGCCGACCGGGAAGTCTCTGCCGATTTCCAGCTGCTCGCTGGCACCAACCGTGATCTCGGTGAAGATGTGCGCAAGGGCAAATTCCGCGAAGATCTTTATGCCCGCCTGAATCTCTGGACCTTCCAGCTACCGGGCCTGCGTGAGCGCAAGGAGGACATCGAGCCCAATCTCGACTTCGAGCTGAAGCGCTTCCTGGAACGCGAAGGCGAGAACGTCACCTTCAACAAGGAAGCACGTGATCGCTATCTCGCCTTTGCGACAGGTCCGCAAGCCGCCTGGAGCGCCAACTTCCGTGACTTGTCCGCCTCCGTCACGCGCATGGCGACGCTTGCGCCGCATGGGCGCATCACAACCGATGTCGTCGACGACGAGGTTCGGCGGCTGAACGCCTTCTGGCGCGCGTCAAGTGATGATGGGGCTTTCGATGCGATCATCGAAGCACTTCTGGGCGGCGAGGCCGCTTCCCGTCTCGACCGCTTCGACACAGCGCAGCTTGCCGTCGTCCTTCGCACCTGCCGCGAGCATGCGACCGCAAGTGCGGCGGGCCGAGCCCTGTTTGCGAATTCGCGGCTGGAGAAGAAAAGCAGCAACGATGCAGACCGGCTCGTGAAGTACCTGGCTCGCTTCGGACTGAAATTCGAAGACACCGGGAAACGAACCTGACTGTAGCCTGCAGGCCTCTTGACTTTCTTCCTGAATGAGAACATAAAGTGAACAAATGAGCGATACGGAACAGCAAGCCCTTTCGCCTCCTTGTTTCAGCCCGGCACTCCGCCGTCTCAATCGACGAGATCGAACATGAGCCATGTTGATGAAATTACAGCACGGACGCAGGCGGTTCTCGCCCGGTCGCGAGCCTTCCGGGAGCGGTCGCAGGCGATGAGAGAAGAGCACAAGGCTCTCATCGAGCGCGCCTCGATCAAATCCGGCCAGCTTCATTTCGTGTTTCCACCGTCGGCTTCGGACAACGCAAAGCACTAGACCGGCGTTTCCTTATCGGGAAATCGAGACAGTATGCGGCAGACGACGATGATATCCTGCGCCGGAGTTGATTGCGCGCCTGTGCCGGTTTACTTAATCGGCATTGAAACGAGGTTCACAGTTCCAACAATGGCAATTTCCGATCTGATCCTGCAGCTCCAGCATACCAAAGAACCCAGCAAGGAACTCGATATCTCCATCGGGATTGTCATGGGCTATAAGCGCCACGTGAAGACGGTGGAAAATGGCGGCCAGCAAGAGCGGAAAGTCGTGTGGCTTTATCCCAACAATGGCGATGAAAGCAGCCTGCCCGCTTTTACGGCCAAGATAGACGACGCCTATCTCCTCGCCAGAAGCCTGGTTCCGGGCTGCATTGGCGGGGTCAGCTGGGATTCACGTGGCGGAACGGCCCGGATCGACGATGGCCCATATTTCACCGCCGCCACGCCGGCCATTGCGCTCTGCATAGCGGCGCTCAGCGTCAAGCACTTCCAGGACTCCGAAGAGAAATAGCAGCTTCCGGCTGATCCGCATTTGCCCGTAAACCGACGGCCGCAGACGGTGACCGGTCACCGCCTGGCGGCGTTACCAGCGCCCGGGCAGTTCACCGGCAGCATTTGGCGGGCATTCGGCACTTGAACAGACCGCCGACACCGTTACATCTTTTCCACAAGCCCCAACCGGAGTAGGCCCGATGAAATCTCTCGTTTTCCTGAGTGCGGTTGCCCTGATGCTTTCCTCCTGCACCACGCCGGATGTCGAGCCCATACCCGGTAGCATCACCTATGGCGGCCAGCCACGCACCAAGCTGACGAAATCGCCCATCGGCAGCGTCGTGCACAACTCGTTCCGCTACAGGACCGGCGTCGCCTACGAGACCTACATCATCCAGCCGGACCGATCGCTGAAACTCATCCGGCGCGAGATCCGCAGCGACTTTTTCGACCAGAACTAACCATTGCGAGCAGCAGAGCGGGAGCGCTATGCCGGCGACTGAAAAAGAAAAGCCAGCAATCCTCTCGGATGCTGGCTTTTCAATTTGTTCGGGCGCCCCGCAAGGCGCCCTCTGTTCACACTCAATCGCCGATGCGTTCGACATTCCGCACGGCGCTCGTCGCGCCGCTCGCCACGCCGATCGGCCGGGCGACGATCGACAGGAACTTGACGAAATCGACCGATGGATGACGCGATGCGTAGATGACGTCGCGGCTCTTGACCGGGAAGGTCTGGCCGACGATCAGGCTGTCCGGGCGGGTCATGTCGAGACGATAGACGATCGGGTAGCGGCCGGCGCTATCCGGTGCCATGCCCTTGTTCAGCATGGTATCGAAACGCTGCGCGCCGAGCAGGCTCCTGACGACATCAGCCTCTTCGTAACGGAAGACGAAATAGCCCTTGGCATCGATCGTCGTGTCGTCACCACCGCCGGCAAGCGCGACGGCCTCGAGCAGGTTCAGGTCGTTCGCACCGAAATCGACGCGCTTGTTGATTTTTGTCGATCCGAGCACGGTGAAGGTGCGCGGGTCGCGGGTCACGAAAATCTGGTCGCCGGGCTGGACGCGAACGTTTTCCGACGGATTTTCGATGATCGACTTCAACAGCGCCGTGCCGGTCTTCTTGCCGCGAACCAGCGTAACGTAGGTTTCATAAGGCTGCCCGGTCGGGCCACCCGCCTTGGCGATGACCTCGTTGATCGTTTCGCTGACCAGGTTGAGCGGGACGACCGACGAATTACCGACAGCGCCCGAAACGGTCACGTTGCGCGACGCCGTACCGATGCTGGTGACGATCACGTCAGGTTCGACGGCTTTCTTGACCAGCGCATCGAGAATCGTCTGTCGGGCCTGTTCCAGAGTTTTTCCGGCAAACTGGACGGGGCCGACATAGGGGATCGAAGCCATGCCGTTCGGCTGAACCACGAGGTCCAGGTTCGTCTGCTTCGAATCTGTTGTGGAAAACAATCCGTCGCTGCCAGCTTCGAAAATGGTGACCTTCAGCGCATCGCCGACACCGATAACGACGCGGCCAACGCCGCCGCCGATGCCAAACCGGCGATTGAGTGCCGTTGCCACATATTCGGAAACGAGGCGGGCGGACCGTGCATCGACCTCGATGATATCATAGGCAACAGTGTTCTTACGGCCAAGTTCCTGCCCTGAAAGACCAGCATCTTTGGTGATTGCGGAAGAGAGCGGGCCTTCGCCTGGAACTGCCTGGCATCCCGTCAGAAGGGCGCAAATCAGGATCGCATTCAAACGGTTCAAATAAAGCACTCCGAAATCGACGCCATATCGGCATTTGGAACACCGCAGGCGCCGTTGCATTCTAGTAACCGGAACTCCGATTGCCCCTTGAAAAGCACAATCATTGTCCCACAACAAGCCATTTAGGGTCACACTCGCTCAAATAATTCGCAGTGCGCCTTTCCGGCAATAGGTTCTCCACAACGGTTACGGCGTGTTTCGATAAGTGTGTTTGACCGCCAAGCGTCGCGTGTATGTTCGCACAACAGGGTTGAAAGCTAGTGAACATGGGTTAAAAGGACGCTAATGTAGCGGGCGTCGAATTGGTGGACAGACGATCCGACGGGTCGGAAAAGGAAGTTCCGATTGCTTTTTTCGCGTATCAAGTGCAATCAGCAAGACACCTCACAGCAGTTTAGAGCGTTCGATAAAATATGACAGTTGAAATCATAGGGCGTGCATGTCTCGCCCCGGGGGCCAATTCGCCGCAGGCGCTGTTTCGAGTTTTGCGCCAGGGCAAATGCACCGTCACACGCATACCATCCGACCGTTGGGATCTTGCGCGCTTTTGGCATCCGGTCATTGGCAATCAGGGCAAGACCTATTCCTTCGCGGCTGGCGTGCTGGACAGCATCTATGATTTCGACCCGGCCGCTTTCGGCATGTCGCAGCGCGAAGCCATGTATATGGACCCGCAGCAGCGCGTGCTTTTGCAGCTTGCCTGGCGGGCGCTGGAAGATGCAAACATTTCCATTCCGTCCCTGCATGGAGAAAATGTCGGCGTCTATATCGGCGCGTCGAGCCTCGACCATGCCAACCTGACCGTCGAGGATCCGGCCGCTGCCGGTCCTTACTTCATGACCGGAAACACGCTTTCGATCGTTTCCAATCGTATTTCACATATTTTCGGCCTGAGCGGTCCGAGCATGACGGTCGATACCGCGTGTTCCTCCTCTCTCGTCGCGCTCGATCAGGCGATGCGGGCGCTGAATGCCGGCGAAATCGATACCGCCATCGTCGGCGGCGTCAATATTCTTGCCCATCCCCTGCCCTTCGTCGGCTTTGCCCAGGCGCGCATGCTGTCGCCTGAAGGCCTTTGCCGTGCCTATGACAATGATGGCGCCGGCTATGTTCGCGCCGAAGGCGGCGTCGTCTTCGTCCTGCGCCGCTCCGACAGGGCCCGCCAGGAAAAGGACCGCAGCTACGCCAAGATCGTCGCGACCGGCGTCAATTCCGCCGGCCGCACCAACGGCATTTCGCTGCCGTCGCGCGAAGCCCAGGCCAATCTGTTGCGGTCGATCTATGAAGGCAACAATATCGATTCCAACCAGGTCGCCTTCGTCGAGGGCCACGGCACCGGCACCAAGGTAGGCGATCCCGCCGAAGTCTGGTCGATCGGCACCGTCATCGGCGCCAACCGCCGTGCGCCCGTTCCGATCGGCTCGATCAAGTCGAACATCGGCCACACCGAGCCCGCCTCGGGCCTGTTCGGCATGCTCAAAGCCGTCATGGCGCTTGAGAACAACTATCTGCCGGCTTCGCTGCATTTCGATACGCCGAACGACAACATCGATTTCGACGGGCTGAACGTCCGCGTCACGGCGAACCCGATCGAGCTCCTGCGCGGAAAGCGCGCCCGCCTCGCCGGCATCAACTCCTTCGGCTTCGGCGGCGCCAATGCGCACGTGGTCATCAGCGATCCCGATCCGGTACAGGATGAGCGCAACCGCAATAATGCCACGGGCCATGTGTTCATGGCGAGTGCCCATACGGTCAACAGCCTCGAAGAGCTCCTGAAATCCTACAAGACGACCTTCGCCAAGGCGTCGAAGGACGAGGCGCGGTCGATCATCGCGGCCTCCGGCGCCAACCGCACGCAAATGCGCCATCGTTTCGCCGCGCGCAGCGACCATCCCGAAGACATCGTCCGTGCCATTTCCAGCCATCTGGAAAAGCCCGCTTCTGATATCGGCGAGACCGGCGAAGCCGTGACGAAGGACGCCAAGGTTGCCTTCGTGTTTTCTGGAAACGGTTCGCAATGGGCCGGCATGGGCCTTGAGGCATTCCGCGAAAACCTGCATTTCCGCCAGTGTTTCACCTCCGTCAGCGCGCTGTTCAAGTTCCACTCGGATATCGTACTGACCGATCTGCTGACCGATCCGGACCTCGACAAGAAGCTGTCCGATACCAAGGTCGCGCAGCCGCTGCTGTTTGCCGTTCAGGCGGCGCTGTCGGATTCGCTGGTTGCGATGGGCATCAAGCCAACGGCTGTCTTTGGTCACTCGGTCGGCGAAATCGCCGCCGCCTATGCCGCCGGCGCTCTTTCGCTCGTCGATGCCGTTTCCATCGTCGCCAAGCGCTCGCTGCATCAGGATCTTCTCGCCGGTCAGGGCACCATGGCGGCGGCCATGCTGAGCGAAGAGGCTGCCAACGCCTTCGCCAAGTCCCGCGGTCTCGATCAGGTCTGCGTCGCGGCAATCAACGCCCACAACTCCGTGACGATCTCGGGTCCGGCACATGAAGTGTCCGCCTTCCGCGATGCCGCGCGCAAGGCGAAGATTCCGGTCCAGATCCTCGACATCAACTATCCGTTCCACCACCCGATCATCGACCAGGCAAAGAAGGCGTTCCTGTCGGATATTCCGGACATTGCTCCGCGCAAGTCGGAACTCGCCTATCTTTCCACCGTTACCGGCGCAAGGATGGACGGCTCGCAGCTCGATCCCGATTACTGGTGGAAGAACGTCCGCGAACCGGTCCGCTTCCAGGCCGCGACTGAAGCTGCCATCGAACTCGGCTGCAGCCTGTTCATCGAAATTTCGCCCCGCCCGATCCTGTCATCCTATCTCAAGGAAACGGTCAAGCAGGCCTCCATTCCGGGCATGGTTGTCTCGACCCTGCTGCGTGACCCCGGCGAGAAGGGCCAGGACCCGATCTCGCGCGCCATGGCACGTGCGATCGCCCATGGCGCCGCTTTCGACGAAGCGCGTCTGTTCGGCAAGCGCAATGCGTTCGTCCGCCTGCCCAACCTGCCGTTCGAACAGAGCGAACTGCGCCCGCAGACGACCAGCGACGCAACCGACCTGTTCGGCCGCGGCTCGAAGACCCCATACACGCTCGCAGGCTGGCGGGCCGACCTGAACAGCGGTAGCTGGAAGAACCATATCGACGCCCATCTGTTCCCGGACCTTGCGGAACACATCGTCGACGGCAAGGCCATCATGCCGGGCAGCGGTTTCATCGAAATCGCCATCTCCGCCGCGCAGCAATATTACGGCACGCCGGAGGTCGATATCACCAATCTGGAGATCGTGCGGCCACTCGAGCTTGCCGACAACCGGATGATGGAACTGTCGACTATCCTGTCTGCGGAAACCGGCGACATCGAAATCCGCTCGCGCGAGCGCCTGTCGGAGGACGACTGGGCCGTGCACGCCGTGGCACGCAGCCGCAAGCCGATCCCCACGGACGCGACTCTTGCTGGAAATGCCTTTGCCAATCTGGAAAAGACGGCAACGGTGACGCCCGCCAAGGCCTATGAAACCGCCCGCCAGTTCGGTCTGGACTACGGTCCGCGCTTCCAGCTGATGTCGAGGGCCATCTCCTATGGAGACCGCTTCATCGACGTCGAGCTGAAAGATCCGAACGAGGCCGGCCATCCCTTCGTTTCCTACAGCCTGAACCCGATTTCCGTCGATGCGACGTTCCACGGGCTGGTTGCGCTGTTCGACCGCTTTACCGGCGAAATCGGCGGCGCACCTTATATCCCCGTTCGTTTCGGATCGGTCCGCGTCAGCAATTCGGGCCTGACCGTCAAGCGGGCGCTGGTCGAGATCGAGCGCATCAGCGCCAACTCGATCAAGGCGAAATTCCGTTTCTTCGGCAAGAACGGTGAAGTCATCGCCGCCTTCGACGATTGTCGTTTCCGCCGTACCTATCTGCGCCAGCACAAGACGCTGGACATGCTCTCCTTCCACTACGAGGCCGTTCCGTCAGACCGTGCCGCACCACTTGCCGCCAAGGTGCGTTCGACTGCGTTGCCCCTGCCTTTGATGGCAACCACCGAAGACGTCGGTATCGACAATACGACGCTGCTCTTCAATGCTGCGATCTACCGGGCATGCCACGAGATCGCCCTGAAGCTCGGCAAGGGCACCGCCCGCATCGACACCCGATCGCTTCCCGGCGATTTTGCCTTCCGGTGTTTCCTGGCCAATTGCCTCTACGTGCTCGAGGACGCAGGCCTCTGCGAGCATAAGGGCGGCAGCTGGAAGATCGCCGAGGAGTTCTCACTCCCGCCGGTCGGGGATATTCTCAAGGAACTGTACGGTGAACGCTCCGAGCGCGCCGTCGAGGCCGTGCTCATCAACAACTCCTATGCCGAGGCGCTCGATCGCATCGACGCCCTGTTTGCCTCCGAAATCTCTGGCAACGAGAGCGAGGCAAAATCGCAGGGCTTTATTAGCGATGCGACGCTCGACCATCAAACGGTCCATTCGGAATCTACGCGCCAGAGGATGGCTCTGGTTCTTGCCGCAGTCGAAAAGGCACTGGAAAATCAGGCTGGCAAAGCCGATCTGCGGATCGTCGAAGCCGGTACGGTGTCCGCCGGCTTCAGCCGTCGCCTCGCAACGCTGGCTGCGAAATACAATGCAAGTCTGATCATCGTCGAGCCGCGCGAAAATGCACAGCGCAATCTCGAAATCGCTTTTGAGGACGACGCGCATGTGCGCGTCCTGAAGAAGGACGCGTTCTCTGCAATTCCGGCGTTCGACCTCGTCGTCAGCGCGTCGGATACGATCTTTACACTGCTCGATGAAGATGTTGCCATTCGCAATGCGATGCGCATCTGCCTGCAGGAGAACGGCGCTCTCGTTGCGGCGGCCAATGCGCCGACCGTGTTCAGCGACTTTGCCTTCGGATTGACCGAAGGCTGGTTTGTCCGCACCCAGGCGGTCGAATTCCCGATCGGCAAGCTCGCAACCCTGACGCAATGGCAGAAATGCCTTGCAGACCTCGGCCTGCGCAATATCTCGGTCGACGACCGCGAACTGGCCCACGGCAATATCATCACCGTGGAAGCGCAAGGCGGCCCGCCGGCCGACGCGGCGCAGGCGACCGACGCCGTCGATATCGCCAGCCCGGTGCTCGTGCTGCATGAAGGCAGCGCTTCGAGCCTGCACAGCGCGCTTCCCTCCGGCAAAGGCGCAATCCAGGCGCCACTCGTCCCGGTTCAGCTGACCGGCGATTTCGAAACCGACAGGGACAAGGTCACCGAAGCCCTAGACGGTCTCAACGAAAAGCCGGTGCGTGCGGTCTATCTGTCCTCTGCGACCTCGAGCGACCGCAACCAGGATTCGGCCAATCTGCAAAACCGGGTGCTTTCGCTGAGCGCCTTTGCCGAGGCGTTGCGCCAATATTATTCCCAGGCGGAACCAGCTGCCGGGCATCGCCCGCGTCTTGTGATCGCGGCTCCCGGTGGCTCGCCGGTGACCCCGGCGTCGCGTGGCAAGGACGTGACCGCTTCCAGCCTCAACAGCGGCCTGTGGGCCTTCGCCCGCGTGTTGCAGAACGAATATGATCTCCTTGATATCCATTCGCTGGATTTCACCGGCGGCAAGGCCGGTCTTGGCAATCAACTCGCGGCTGCGATCCCGCTCCTTGGTGGGGAAAGCGCAAACCGCGAATGGCTGCTCGATGGAACAAGCGGCGTCCTTTCGGAAATCCGCGCCGTTCCCGGACCGGTCGATCAGAGCCTGCGCAAGACAACCGACTTCAGGGCGGCGACCATTCGGCAGCGCGTCAACTCGCAGGTCGGCAGCATTGCCTGGGAGGAATCCGAAATCCCGCAGGCAGGTCCCGACGATGTCGTCGTCGAGGTTGCCGCAACCGGCCTGAACTTCCGCGACGTCATGTGGGCGATGGGTCTTCTGCCCGAGGAAGCCCTTGAAGACGGCTTTGCCGGAGCGACGATCGGCATGGAATTGTCCGGTCACGTCGTCGCCATCGGCAGCGGCGTCAAGGATCTTTCGGTCGGCGATGCGGTGATGGCGATCGCGCCTGCAGCGTTCTCCACGCATGCCGTCGTTTCACGCTCGGGCGTCGCCAGACTGCCAGAAACCGTCAGCCCCGTCGCCGCAGCCACCGTGCCTGTCGCCTTCCTCACCGCCTATTACGCGATGATGGAGCTTGGTCGCATCCGCGCTGGCGAGACGATCCTCATTCATGGCGCCGCCGGTGGTGTCGGATTGGCTGCATTGCAGGTCGCCAAGCTCGCCGGTGCCAAGGTCATCGCAACAGCAGGAACACGTGAAAAACGCCGCTTCCTGAAGATGCTCGGCGCCGATCACGTTTTTGATTCCCGTTCGCTGGCCTTCGTCAACGACGTTCGCGGCGTCACCGACGGCGAAGGCGTAGACCTCGTCCTGAACTCGCTGTTTGCCGAAGCAATGGAGCAAAGCCTGTCGCTGGTAAAACCCTTCGGCCGGTTCCTCGAACTGGGCAAGCGCGACTACTATGCCGACAGTAAGATCGGTCTGCGGCCATTCCGCCGCAACATCAGCTATTTCGGCATCGATGCCGACCAGTTGCTGGTCAATGCACCCGATCTGACGAAGCGTATCTTCACCGAGATCGGCGCGTTGTTCGAAGAGGGCAAGCTCGTTCCCCTGCCCTATCGCGCCTTTGGCTACGATGAAATCGGCAACGCCTTCCGCCTGATGCAGAACGCCGGTCATATCGGCAAGATCGTCGTGCTGCCGCCTGTCGCGGGACGCGATGAAGTCGCCAACCGGCCGACAGGCCGCATGGCGGTCGATAGCCACGGTGTCCACCTTGTCGTCGGCGGCATCGGCGGTTTTGGCCTCGCGGCCGCAAACTGGCTGGTCGAAAAGGGTGCCCGCAACATTGCGCTCGCCACCCGCCGCGGCATTGCCGACATCGAAACCCTGGAAGCGATCAAGCGCTGGGAAAACAGGGGCGTTTCGGCGACCATCCACGCCTGCGACGTGACGGACGAAACGGCAGCCGATCAACTGTTGACGGCGCTCCGTCAGATCGGCCCGCTGAAAACCGTCGTTCACGCGGCGATGGTGCTCGACGATGCGCTGATCAACAACCTCAGCCGCGAACGCAACCGCCCGGTCATCGACGTAAAGGCCAAGGGCGCCGCCGTTCTCGACCGGCTGACGCGCGCAGATGCGCTTGAACATTTCATCATGTTCTCGTCGGCGACGACGCTGGTCGGCAACCCCGGCCAGGCCAACTACGTGGCTGCCAACGGTTACCTCGAGGGACTTGCGCGCGCACGGCGCATCGAGGGGCTGCCGGGTCTCGCAATCGGCTTCGGCGCCATCGCCGACAAGGGCTACCTGGCGCAGAATACGGACGTCAACGATCTGCTCTCCAAGCGCATCGGGAAGACAGCGCTGAAGGCGCAGGCAGCGCTTGACCAGGTCGAGAGCTATATCCGCTCCGACCCGGGCACGGTTGATGCCGCCGTGGCGATGATCTCGGAACTCGACTGGGCGGCTGCCCGCAATCTGCCGGTCGTCCGCAATGCGTTGTTCGAGGTCATCCTGCGAACCGCCGACCAGCATTCCGCCGGCAGCGACGGCCAGACGATGGATCTCGTGGCGATGATCGAAGGAAAGTCGCCGCAGGAGGCCGAAGATATCCTTTACGATCTGGTCGCCGGAGAAATCGCGGCTATCCTGCGCGTCTCGAAGGACACGATCTCGCGCAACAAGATCCTCAAGGAAATCGGCCTCGACAGCCTGATGGCGGTGGAACTCGGGATCAGCTTCCAGCAGAATACAGGCTTCGACATGCCGCTGAGCGGTGTTGCCGACAATACGACCGTCGGCGACGTCGCGCGCAAGCTCTATGACAAGGTCAGCAAGCGCGATCACGGCAGCGAGGAAGATAGCGAGCCAGCCGACAACAAGATCGTCAACGATCTCGCCCAACGCCACACCGGCAACGGTACCGGCACGGAGAAGGCAGCGAGCCAATGAGCAAGGATGAGGAACGTCGCAGCGGTTCGAAGATGAACAGCAGTTTGAAGGAAAACCTTCTGGACCGTATGCGCAATGCGCATCAGTCTTCGGAACGCAACCGCATGGCTCGCTCCGAGCGCGACGTCCCTCCGCCGGTCCGGCGTAAGCAGACCAAGTTTGAAGACCTGCCCGAATACAAGCAGGTTCAGACACAAAAGGTCGCGAGCGAACAACTCGGCATCGACAATCCGTTCTATCGAGCGCACCAGACGGCAGCCGGCGCGACGACGGTGATCGACGGCCGCAAGCTGATCAACTTCGCGTCCTATGACTATCTCGGCCTCAATCGGCACCCGCATGTGCTCGCTCAAGCGCGGGACACCATCAACACCTTCGGCATTTCAGCTTCCGCAAGCCGGCTGGTGGCCGGCGAACGACCGGCGCACGCCGAACTGGAGGAGCGCATCGCCGCCTTTTACGGCGTCGATGCCTCGGTCTGCTTCGTCAGCGGTTACCTGACCAATGTCGCGGCGATCAGCTGCCTGATGGGTCCGAAGGATCTCGTGGTCCACGACGAGTTCATCCACAATAGCGCTCTGGCCGGCATCAAGCTGTCGGGCGCGACGCGACGACTCTTCAAGCACAATGATGCGAACGATCTGGAGCACGTGTTGCGCACGGTGGCCGGCGATTACCGCCGCATCCTGGTGATCGTCGAAGGCGTCTACTCGATGGACGGCGACATTGCCAACCTACCGGCGATCATGAAGCTGAAGGCCGAATATGGTTTCTGGCTGATGGTCGACGAAGCCCATTCGCTCGGCATTCTCGGGCGCCGGGGACGGGGCACGTTCGAACATTTCGGTATCGATCCGCGCCAGGTCGATATCTGGATGGGGACGCTATCCAAGACGACGTCGAGTTGCGGCGGTTACATCGCCGGCAGCGCAGCACTCGCTGCAGTGTTGAAGGCGACTGCGGGCGGCTTCGTCTACAGCGTTGGTCTTGCGCCGGTCCTGACAGCGTCGGCAATCGCAAGCCTCGATATTCTGGAAGGCGAACCGGAGCGCGCTGCCGCACTGAAACGGAACGGCGCGCTGTTCCTCAAGCTCGCCCAGGAAGCCGGGCTCGATACCGGTCTTTCCGGCGGTTTCTCGGTGGTTCCGGTGTTGGTCGGCGATTCGCTGCGCGCCGTGCAATTGTCGAATGATCTTCTTGCCGCCGGCATCAATGCATTGCCGATCATCCATCCGGCTGTTCCTGAAGGCATGGCGCGCTTGCGGTTCTTCATCACCAGCGAACATACCGAAGAGCAGATCCGCCAGACCGTGGCGATGACGGCCGAAAAACTGAAGGATCTGACTGAGCGGAACTTCGGTCTTGCCTCGATCGATATCCAGCAGATGATGAAGATGCTCGCCTCCCGCTAAAGCGTGGCACTCTCGGCTACGCATATTTCCATGAACCGAACCGGTCTTGCGGCATGACTCATGTGATCATTACGGGCGGCTCAAGCGGGATTGGCCTGGCGCTCGCCCATCTCTATGCTGCCCGAGGCGCGCGGATTTCCCTTCTGGCGCGAACGGCGTCGGTCCTCGAAGCTGCCCAAACCGTACTTTCCAAAGGCCGCGATACCGATACGATCCGCATCGAAAGCGCAGATGTTGCCGATACGGACCAGACGGAGGCGGCAATCCGCCGATGCGAGGATGCGTTCGGCCCCTGCGATATCCTGATCACCTGCGCGGGTATCGTCGAGCCCGGCCTTTTCGAGACATCGTCGCCCGAAGCGTTCGAACGCCAGTTGCAGACCAACCTGTTCGGCAGCATCCATGCCGTGCGCGCCGTCTATGCCGGCATGAAACAACGCCGCTCGGGCCGGATCATGCTGGTTTCCTCCGGTGCCGGGTTGATCGGTATCTACGGCTACGCCGCCTATTCCGCTTCGAAGTTTGCCCTGCACGGCTTTGCCGAAGCCCTGCGCTCAGAAGCCAAACCGCATGGCGTCAAGATCTCCGTCTGCTTCCCGCACGATACGGAAACGCCGCAATTCACCCGTGAACTGGAGCATCGTCCGCTTGAAGCAGAAGTGATCATGGGACGTGTCGCTCCATGGCCCCCCGACGCTGTCGCCAGTCGTATAGCGCGTGCGATCGACAAAGGCGATTTTGAAGTCTTCTTCGGCTGGACGCTCTGGGCTCTCGGCCGCTTCGGCTCGACGGTCAAACCCTTTCTCAACTGGTGGTTCGACCGCGCGATCCTACGGCTCAGCCGCCGCCCGTGAACAACGACGAGGCTGCTTGTATATGCTGGAAATAGGTTTTAAGTGTCGCTCTGTCGCGGCAGTGCATGGCGAGTCAGCGACGGATGAAAGATCATGAAGGTATCCGTTTGGCGTTGACGTCGCTCCACATGCATGACTACCCGCTGACGCTGACTGTTTTCTGCTACGCCTTGGCCTGCGCTGTCGTCCTGTTCACCGACAAATTTGCCTTGCCCGCCCGCGAGCGCAGGAAACACCGACCGCGCGTCAGCCGCAGGCGTGCGGCAATGGATATCCTGGCACGACTTCCGATCATCGCCTTGGTCTTTGCAGGGTTTTTCGCGATTTCCTGGCGGCCACTTTATGCAGGCGCCGGCGCCATGAGCTTCTTCGTCATCTTCACCGGCATATCGCGCGCGAAATACAAATTCATTCGCGAGCCGCTGGTGTTTTCCGACATCGCGCTGGTCGCCGACGTCTTCAAATACAAGTCGATCTTCTACGCGAACTCGCTGAACATCGTCTTCTGGATCGTCTCCTTCCTCTACGTGTTCGGCGTCTCAGCGCTTTACATGTATTTCGAGCCGAGCATCCTGCCGCAAAGCAGCAAGCTCTTCTGGATCATCGTCATGATCCTCGTTGCCAACCTGCCCTGGCTCCTTCTGTTCTACGGCCCGGTCAATAGGCTGGTTGCAGACTTCGTCCAGCATCTCGTCGGCAAGCCGAACGTCAAGGTCAGCACCACCCGCTTCGGTACGTTCGCCTCGGTGGTGTTTCATTTCATCCTCTGGCTCGGCCGCCGCCGTGAAAAGATCGTCGCGGACCTCTCCGAACGTTTCTTTGCTGCCGTGCAGGACCTGATCGGTCATGACGGGGAAAACAAGGCACCGCTCGTCATTGTCTGGCAGTCTGAGTCTTTCATCGACATGCGGCATTGCGGTGTCGATCATATCAACCTGCCGACGATCGACCGCCTGCAGAAGCTCGCCGTGCAATGGGGTCGCCTCGCGACGATTTTCGAAGGTGGTTATACGCTTCGGACCGAGTTTGCGGTGTTGAGCGGCCTGGTTCCCGACGATCTTCACATCGACGCAAGCTACCCCTATCTGCGGGCGAGCCACTATACAAATGTCGTCTGGCCAACCAAGCTAAAGAATGCGGGCTGGAGCACGCATTTCATGCATCCCTACGACCGGACATTCTTCCTGCGTCACAAAGCCATGCCGCAGCTCGGCTTCGAGAAGATGACGATGCTCGACGATTTCGATCATGATCCCGCGCAGGATGGCCCCTATGTCTCGGATACCGAACTGACCCGCCGGGTGATCGCCGATGTCGAAAGCCAGACGGACGCAAAGGGCAGCTTCCTTTTCGTTGCGTCCATGGCCAATCATGGCCCCTGGGAGCCCAACCGCATCGAGGGCATGACCGATCCGGTCGAGATCTATCTTGAAATCCTGCAGCAGTCCGACAAGGCGCTCGGCGAGCTTGTCGATCATCTGAACCGCCTCGATCGGCCGGTCTGGCTGGTTTTCTACGGCGACCATGCCCCGCTTTTGAAATCCTTTGCCGATCCCTTCCCCGATCCCCGGACGGACTATTTCATCGTGCCGCTCGCCTCTGCCCGCAAGCCGCACCATGCACCGGATTTTCCGCGTAACGAAGAGCCGTGGAAGCTGCTGGAGGCGATGCTGAAGCACGCCGATCTGCAGAAAGACGAGTTGCGCTAATGCCGGCGCTCGTTCCTCGGGGCCGGTGACGATGGCCTTTCAGCCCACGACGCCCTTGCGACGCGTCTTTCTCTTTCTTCAGGGACCGTCCTCGCCGATCTTTGCAAAAATCGCGGAAGCGCTGGAGGAGTATGGACATCGCTGCCTGCGGATCAATCTTAATCCCGGCGACCAAATCTTCTGGCGCCGCCGGGGTGGATACAATTACCGTGGGCGCGGCGGCGCGGCTTGGCGTGAGTATGCAGGTTCTTTCATGGACCGGCATGGCGTTACCGATCTCGTGCTTCTCGGCGAAGAGCGGCCGTATCACCAGTTGGCGATCGCGGCCGCAAAAGATCGAGGGATCGAGGTCTCGGTCGTGGAAATGGGTTACCTGCGGCCCGACTGGCTGACGCTCGAGCGCGACGGCATGTCATCCAATTCGCATTTCCCGACCGATCCGCTGCAGATCGCCGATGCGGCGCGCGGATTGCCGGAACCGGATTGGCAAAGGCGCTATGGCCAAACCTTCCTTGCCGAAGCCGGTTATGACCTCCTCTACAATCTGCCGAACGTCTTTCTGTGGTTCCTCTTTCCGCACTATCGTCGCCATGCCCTCTTCCACCCGCTTGCCGAGTACGCAGGCTGGGTCCTGCGCCTGGCCGGCAGCAGGAAACGCGAACGGGCCGCAACGGCGCTCATCGGTAACCTGCTTGCAGCAGACACGCCGTTTTTCGTCTTCCCCCTGCAGCTACAGACCGATTTTCAATTGCGCGCCCACTCGCCCTATAATGACCAGCGTGAGGCCATCAGCCAGATCCTCACATCCTTTGCGCACCATGCGCCGGATGACACTAGGCTTGTCATCAAGATTCATCCCCTCGACAACGGCCTTATCAACTGGCGGCACTATGTGGAGACTCAAGCGACCGGGCTCGGCATCAGCGAACGTGTCAAATTTCTCGACGGTGGCGACCTGAATGTCTTGTTGGGCAAGGCCAGTGGAACCGTGACTGTCAATTCCACTGTCGGATTGCATGCCTTGCAGCTGGGTAAACCTGTGAAGGTATTGGGTGCTGCCGTTTTCGATATTGCCGGTCTAAGCCACCAGTCGGGGCTGAACGAGTTCTGGCGCGCGCCGGCTTCACCGGACGAGCCGTTGCGCACCGCTTTTTTCCGTCTGCTTGCAGCGGCGATCCAGGTCCGGGGAAATTTCTATTCATCAGCCGGCACCAACGCCGGCGCTGCAGCGATCGCCGAGCGGCTACACAATCGGTCGATCAATCAGCCGGGCGCTTTCGTCGATCCACCACCGCGAAAACGGCCGGAGAAGATCGCTCCTCCTCGTCCCTGATCTGCTCAAAGGGAGCGCCAGGCCGCTATACGTCCAGTGAAGCGAAAGCGTTGCAGTGAGCCGAAAAACGGCTAGCAATCGGCCGATCGACTCTGCGGTTTAGTGCGGCCGCCTTAAACAGGCGACGGACAAGGCTTGTCTTGCCTTGTCCGTCGTTATTGCATGATCGACGTCAGGTCCGGTCGCGGATGTTGTAGTAGCCCATCACAAAGACGGCCCATGCGAACAGCAGACCCAGCATCACCAGGAAGGAATTGAGGAACCGCGCCGGATACTGAGCCATCTGGGACAGCGTCGGCTCGATGAAAACCGCAAGATAACGCTGCTTGTTGTTTGCATCGATGCGGGCCTTTTCCAGGCTCGCCAGGGATGCGGTATAGGCACGCTCTGCAAATTCACGTTCGGTCTCCAGCACCTCGTACTGCTGGATCCGACCGGCAACATCGCCACTTGCAGACTGCGAACCGCCGGATGCATTGCCACTGCCAAGCCGCTGACGCTCGCCCGTGAGCTGCTCCTCGACGCTGGAAATCCTTGCCTTGAGCACACGGACGCGCGGCGTGTCTTCACCCATCTGGGTCCTGGCGGTCGCAAGGTCGGCGTTCATCTGCACCAGTTGCGCCTCGAGGCCCCCAATCAGCTGTGCTGCCAGCTTGGCGCCTTCGACCGGATCGACTTCCTGCGAAACATCGCGATACTCCCGCACCGCCACGCGCGCCTTGGTGAGACGGTTCTCGGCCAGAAGTACTTCATCCTGCGCCCCTTGCAGAACACCATCCCGGGCAGATGCCGACAAATTGTTGACAAGAATTTCGCTCTGCTCGATCACGAACTTGGCGATCTCCTGCGATTGCAGCGGATCAAATGCCTTGACCTGCAACTGCATGATCCCGGAGGCGTGATCGAAATTGACATCGACCATGTTGCGCCAGTATGCGAGCTTGTCTTCAACGGGCTCACCCGATGCCATTCCGTAGAAATAATCGAGGCCGCGGGCGGCGTAGATTTTTTCCAGGTCGAACTTCTTCTCGACCTCCGCCAGCATTCTTTCGCTGCGGATGAAATCGATCAGAATGTAGCTGTCGGAAAGCGTGTTTCCTGTCGATGCCTGGGTGAACATGCCGAGGATATCGGACGTGCCCGCCGCCTCGATGCTGCGCACCGAGAAGGAAGAGGAGCTATGATACTGATCGGCAGCGACGAAGATCATGTAAAGCGATGCAAACACCGCCGGGATTACCACGAACGCCAGAAAACTGACAACGATCATGGCATGGCGCAAGCGGATCGAGCCCAGCCAACTGCGCTTCTCCACCTCCTGGGTGATGATCTTGTGAAATTTGTTGCGCCCATCCGGTTTTGTCCGGGGCATCGGCGCAAGCATGCGGTCGTCGTTGCCGAGCAGCCCTTCAAGGAGATGCACGCTCTTTGACTTGGCCAAATCCTGATTCATGAAGCGGTCTACAGCGAGATCCTTTCGCGCAGCAGTCGGTGCTGCATTCTTGATGATCGCCATCTACCGTTCCTTCATATTGCCGTTGTGAGCGCGGATCGCGTCCTCAATATCATCATAATAGGTTAATTTGCCATTTTCCATAACCACCCCGCAATCACAATAATCGCGAATGGTTGTCGTACTGTGAGAGACCATGATCACGTCGGAATCTTGCAGTCGGTTGTCAAAGACGACGCGACACTTTCTCTTGAAGTTCACATCGCCGACCGCAGTGATTTCGTCGACGAGGTAATAGTCGAAATTCACGCCCATGCTCAGGCCAAAAGCCAAGCGGGCCTTCATGCCCGACGAATAGGTAGCGACCGGCGCCTTGAAGAATGGGCCAAGTTCCGCGAAATCCTCGACATAGTCGATCAGTTCGCGCGTATCGACACCGTATATGCGCGCCACGAACCGCACGTTCTGCTCGCCGGTCATCGTCCCTTGAAAACTTCCCTGGAAGCCGAGCGGCCACGAGACCTTTCCCCGCCGGATGATCTTGCCGCTATCCAGCCTGATCGTCCCGGCAATCAGGCGAAGCAGGGTTGATTTGCCCGCGCCATTGCGCCCAAGCAGGCCGATGCTCTTGCCGCGCTCCAGGACAAGGGATGCATGATCTATAATCGGTTTCTTTATGCCTCTTGTCCGCGCGAACTTGGTCGCCTGTTCAAGCCTTATCATTCATTTCTCAATACTGTGGAAGAAGCCGTGAATAATAGCATTCCAAAAAACAATGTCAAAAATGCGAATACGTAGACATACCACATATCGATACCGAGGGCCCTGTACTCGTCATAAAAGCCCATCCGGAATCGCATGATCACATGAACGAGCGGATTGAGAAGAACGATATCCCGGTAGGGTTGAGGGATCATATCCGGCAGGAAGAAGATACCGGAAATCATGTAAAGCGGTCTGTTCACGATGCTGAAGATTTTTTCATAGAGCGGGTATTTCCTGAACATGACATTGTTGATCAACCCAACACCAAGTCCCAGCATGCTGCAGGCGAGGATTGCTTCGAGAATCGGCAGCCATGACACTTCCGGCGGCACCCGCATCCAGGCGACAATGACACCAAGGACCACGACGCCAACCATGGCTGTCGTTCCAAGCTGCAGGAAGTACCGCGCGACGATCGTGTCGAACGGCGCCACGTTGGGGTAGCTGAGCAGCGATTTGTTCGACCTGACGGCGCCGTTCAGATACGTCACCGTCGCCTGATAGAACTGAAAGGCGATATATCCTGTCCCGAAAAAGAGCGGGAAACTCACCCCAAGAGCCGGAGCGCGAACGAGCACCTGAAAGATCAGCGTCAGCACCAGCACATGGGCGGCAGGATCGAGCAATGCCCAGACGTAGCCGCCGGGCTTGCTGCCGAAGCGGGCTTCCATCTCGCGGATCAACAAGGCGCCTACGACGCGAATATGTGTAGTGACGTGTCCCAACGAAAACTGCTTTCCTTCACTGCAAGGTGCAAGGCCTGTCGAGCCTTAGTCATTGCGAAACCGCCTTCACATCCCTAGCATATAAGACGGTTTTCAGGCAGGTCATCCACCTCCCGGCAATTAGCGGTCAAACGGATACAAGATCCGGCCAATCAGCCTGAATTTCGGATTGGACAGCTCGCGAAAAAACCGGATCGGGTCTTCCCGGTAGTTTTGTGCGTCGCGGCCATGTCCGATCCTTGCGATGACCGGTGATACGAGCGGCGTCAGCAGATGCCGCCAGCCGAGAATGCCGTAGGGACCCCATGCCCGCCATTGCGGTCCAAGCGAACGCGGCATCGCATTGATGACGGGGCCATTTGCGAAATAGCGCCTGATGCCGTCGACCGTTTCTTCAAACGACACATCCCTACCGCTCTGCGGATCGAAATAGCGGGGGTAGAGAAGGTAAGCGCCGGCAAACAAAGCCTCAATCGTCAGGACTCGCCCCCGGCGCGGGTTGGGCTGGCGGTCGTCCGTCAAACCCCAGCCTGCATAAAATGGACACCCATAGGCAGTCACTTTTATCCCCCGCAGCAACGCTTCGAAGCCGGCGAGCGACGTAATCGTATAGACATGGTCGATCGTCTCGAAGGCCTGCGCCATCGACAGCGGCTGGTCGAGAATCTGGCAGAGATGGCGAACGTCCTGTGGATCCGATTGCGAAAGGCGGACCCGGTTGAGGATATCCGGGTGTGGCTTGTAGATAAGCTGTGCGCCGGGATTTTCCTGGGCCGCGATCCGCACGAGATCATTGTTGGTGATCGCCGGCAGGCAGCCGAACTGGATCGAGGCATCGTCCTCGACCTGGCCGATGATCAGGACGCGCTTGCCGGTTTTGGGGCCATAGAGGCCTTCGATGTCCGCTTTGGACTGGCTGTTATACTTGCTGACCCCGGTCTCCAGGAGAAAGCGGATGCCCGCCGCTGCGCGCTCCAGCAACTCCGGCGCACCGTCGAAATCGTAGCTTGCGAGCAAGCGCTCGAGATCGGAGGCAGTCCGGCAGTCGAAATAGGCCGTCCCGGTATCAAGAGCCAAGGACAGCGGCGGTGTCCGGGAAGCATTGGCTTCCACCGAGCGGATAAAGCCATCTTCGATATAGAAGACCGGGATGTCATGCGCCTGCGCGAACCCATGCAATCCCTCCGGCGCTCTGAGGCTCCAAACAAAGATCTGCGGCCTGTCCGCCTGCAAGATACGCGGCGCCCATTCCTCCTGGAATTCCTTGTCCCGCACATGCATGGGCACGAAGGTGAAGGCACAGTCCGGAAAATAGCGTTCGAAGACCGGCTGCTTCCAGCTGTTAATATGGAAGGCAAACGTCGCAATTGCGCCGCTAGAAGTCATGCGGCCTAAATCCGGTCGCGAGGTTTGTTGCAGGTCAGACATCCGCTTGCAAAGCCATTTTCCCGCATCGTGCCACCCGAAAGCGGCCCAACCCACCGAGGCTATTTGATCTCCCGCTCACGCCACGCCGGCACGGAGCAGATCGTGGATATGCAATATGCCAGCCGGAAGTCCGAGATCATCGATCAGGAACAGCACGGTGACTTTCTGCGCCTGCATGATTTCCATGGCTGCACTTGCCAGCACGCTGCCCTTGATGACCCGGGGATTGTGCGACATGACCGCATCGACGGTTTCGAGCAGCAGGTCGCGCGACATATGCCGGCGCAAGTCGCCGTCGGTAATCACGCCGACGAGCTTACCCGCTCCGTCGGTAATGCCGACCACGCCGAAGCCCTTGGACGACATCTGGATGACCGCGTCGCCCATGGGGCTGCCAAGCGGCAATAGCGGCATGGCCTCGCCGTGATGCGCAAGTTCGTGCACCAGCAGCAGTTGTGACCCCAGCTTGCCGCCCGGATGAAATGTCTTGAAATCTTGCGCCGAGAAGCCACGGCGCTCGAGCAGGGCGATCGCCAGCGCATCGCCAACAGCCAGCTGCAGCATCGCCGACGTCGTCGGTGCCAAACCGTGTGGGCAGGCCTCCTGCACCTTCGGCAGGGTGATGGCAACGGTGGAGTTGCGGGCCAGCAGGCTATCGGAATTGGAGGTGACAGAGACGACCGGAACGTTGAAGCGCTTGGCGTAGGCCAGCATGTTTCCAAGCTCCACAGTCTCACCGGACCAGGAGAGGAGGATGAGCAGATCGTCCGATGTGATCATGCCGAGATCGCCGTGGCTGGCTTCCGTCGGATGCACGAAATAGGCGGAGGTGCCAGTCGATGCCATGGTCGCCGCAATCTTGCGGCCGATATGCCCGCTCTTGCCAACGCCGGAAACGACCACACGGCCGTTGCGGCGAGCGATAAGTTCGACGGCGTCAACGAGACTGCGCGAAAGCGCCTGATCGGCCGTAAAACGGGCCGCAAGTGCGTTGATGCCATCGACCGCCGTGGTAATAGACCGGCCGATCGATTCGATAACCGCACGCTCTTCCGGACTGTTCATGTCGATCTGCCTGAGACCCATCATCGCTGCTCCAAGACCATAGTTAAGCCTCCGGTTATATCCGGAACGCTCTCAGATCAAACCAAATTGGCCAAATGATGTGCTTTTCCCGTGATTCCGGCAAAAATCGCCCCGAGAAAGCGGAAAATGCCGGGTCCTTGCCTCAACTTGCGCGCTTCGCGACGATATCGTCTCCCGCAAGGATCGGCTGACCGGGATTGCTGACGAAGTCCTCAAGCGTCATCGTGTCGAGGATATCGGCGATGGCATCGCGGACGGTCGTCATCGAGCGGCGGACTTCGCACGTATCTGGATCGTTGCAATCGTCGCACATTTCGTAGGCCGTGCGGCTCGCACAGCGGATCGGCGCCAAGGGGCCGTCCAACGTGCGGACGACCTGACCGATGCGGATTTCCGAGGCAGGACGCGACAGCGAATAACCGCCGCCCGGCCCCTTCTTCGAGCGCAGGATGCCGGCGTTCCGCAGTTCGAGAAGGATGGTGTCGAGAAACTTCTTCGGTATGTTGTTGCGGCTTGCAATTTCGGTAATGAAGGCGGTCTCGCCCGGATCAAGCCGCGCCAGATCGACCAGCGCCTTCAATCCGTATTTTCCCTTTTTCGTCAGCATCGCAGTTCGCTCTGTTCACAAATAGGCGCTGAAAACGGCGTCTACCTGCTGATTGCCATCATATAACCCGGCATATCACATGAGAAGCCGTGCCAATATACCGATTTAGTGAAAAGGTGGCCAAACTGCGGTTTTCACGCATATTTATCGGTTACGCGACAGCATATTCCGGCCGAGTGTCAGGCGACCGCAACACGGACTGCCGGGCGCGCTGCGAGACCATCAGATTGCGGACCGCCGCCCTTGCCTCGTCGGCGGAACGGAAGTGCCGGGAATCCAGATCCCATACGTGATATTTCACGGCGACAAACCTCATGCGACCCTCGTCCGGGACCACTACACCGACGGCCTCACCGCCAAATTCTATAACTTGCTTGTTCATGGAATAACGCTCCTTCCGCGCCAGGCGCGGATCATTCAAAATCGTGCACAAATTCAAAGAAGGACTGCTTGGATTCACATTCGCCAAGAGGCAAGAATGCGAAGGTCTTTCGTTGCGCGACAATAGGAACGCGTGCCTTGGAAGACGGCGATGCGGGCATTGGCGAACATGGCTCTCTCCTTCGGCTAGGGCCCGGTCGGATTGGGTTCCGGGCAAGTTACAGATATCCGCTTCGGCTGAGCGTCCAGCGGATGGTCAAAAGATAGAATAGACCACCAAATTAGTCAATTAAAATTGGCGGCCCATGGAAAATAATACTCTTTAGTTCGCCATTCCGGCCAGCGGCAGCAAATCATGTTCAAAAACTGCAGCGTCGTAGAATGTAGATCTAGTTCCGAGCATCATCTCCAATCAGCACACTGCCTATGTAGGCCTTCCATGAGACGAAAAAAGGGCGGCTGACGCCGCCCTTTCGATTTTTTTGTCTGGAGACCGACCAATCAGCCCTTGGCAGTCTCGATCGCCGGAGCGCGGGTTGCCTCGCGATCCTTCCACCAGCGGCTGAGGAAAAGCAGGATCGGTCCACCGATGTAAATCGACGAGGTCGTGGCAACAATCACGCCGAAGATCATCGGCCAGGCGAAGCTCTTAACCGCATCGCCACCCCAGATCGCCATCGGCACCAGCGACAGCGCCGTCGCCATCGAGGTGAAGATGCATCGTGCCAGCACCTGGTTGATCGACATATCGATCAGGTCGGAGAACGGCATCGATTTGTACTTGCGCAGGTTTTCACGCATGCGGTCGTAAACCACCACCTTGTCGTTCACCGAATAGCCGATCATCGTCAGAAGAGCGGCGATGGCCGTTAGGTTGAAGTCGATGCCGGTCAGTGCGAAAAAGCCGATCGTCTTGGTAATGTCGAGCAACAGCACCGCGATGGCGCCGATGGCAAAGTGCCATTCGAACCGCCACCAGATGTAGAACAGGATCGCCAGCATCGCGAGCGCTACGGCGAGGAAGCCCGAGCGGGCCAGTTCCGCCGAGATCGTCGGACCGACGACTTCCGTGCGCTCCAAGCTCGCATCCGGAATGACCTGAGCCACGCCTTCCTTGATCTTGTTCAGCGCAACGGTCTGTTCCTGCTCGCCACCGGGCTGGCGCTGGACGCGGATCAGCACGGACTTGTTCTGACCGAATTCCTGCAGCGCCACTTCACCAAGGTCCAGGCCTTCAAGCTGGCTTCGCAGCTTGGACAGATCCAGTACCGATTTCGAAGTCGCTTCTACCTGGATACCGCCGGCAAAATCGATGCCGTAGTTGAGGCCGGGCGTGAAGAACAGGATGACGGAACTCACCGACAGGAAAGCCGACATGCCGATGGCGACGAAGCGCCCCTTCATGAAGGAGAAGCTCGGCAGATGCCGCACGCGTCCGAACAGCGACGGGATTTCCAGCTTCTTCATCTTGCGGCGAACAACCATTTCGCGCATCGCCAGACGGACGACGGTGATCGAGGTGAACATCGAGATGACGATGCCGAGCATCATGGTGATGGCAAAGCCGCGAACCGGACCCGTGCCGAACATGAACAGCAGGATCGTGCCCGAAAGGGTCGTGACGTTACTGTCGATAATCGTCGCATAGGCCTTGTTGAAGCCGATATCGAGCGCCTTCATCGCCCCTGCCCCGCCTTCCGTTTCCTCACGGATACGGGCGTTGATCAGGATGTTTGCGTCGACCGCCATACCGATGCCGAGGATGATACCGGCGATACCGGGAAGCGTCAGCGTCGATCCGAGCATGCCGAGGACGCCGATGGTCAGGATCGTGTGCAGCACCAGGCCGAGATTGGCGATCAGACCCCAGGCGCCGTAGAGCAGCACCATCAGCGTAACGACGAGGGCGAAACCGGCAAGACCGGTGTAGATGCCCATGCGGATCGAGTCCGAGCCGAGGTTCGGACCGACGGAACGTTCCTCGATGATGGTGAGCGGTGCCGGCAGGGCGCCGGAGCGCAGGAGAGCCGAAAGAACGGTTGCTTCCTGAGCGGTGAAATTACCGCTGATCTGGCCCTGGCCGCCGGGGATCGGTTCGTTGATGCGCGGCGCCGTCAGGACCTTGCCGTCGAGCACGATGGCGAAGGGAAGGCCGACATTGTCGCGGGTAATCTCGGCAAACTGGCGCGCGCCCTGGCTGTCGAAGGTGAAGGAAACAATCGGTTCATTGGTCTGCTGGTTGAAGCCGGCCTTGGCATCAGCAAGACGCTCGCCGGAAATCGCCACCCGGCTTTCGACCGCATATTTGCCGCCGTCATTGGCACCCGGCAGGATATCGACGCCGCGCGGCGGTGTCGTCGTGTTCGGGTCGACAGACGTATCGACCATGTGGAAGCTCATCTGCGCAGTCGAGCCGAGAAGCTGACGCAGACGCGTCGGATCCTGCAGGCCCGGCAACTGGACGAGGATGCGGTCGGAGCCGACGCGCTGGATCAAGGGTTCGGCAACACCGACCTGGTCGACGCGGCGGCGGATGATCTCGAGGCTCTGGTCGACGGCGGCGGTCATGCGCTCGCTGAGGCCTGCCTCCGTCAGTCTTACTGTAATCGTATCGTCAGCCGTTGCTACCTCGATATCGGAGCTTGCCGTGCCGAAGCCGAGCGTGCCGACGGGTATAGCCAGCTCCTGGATCTTCGGGAGAACCTTGTCGCGATCCGCCTGGTCGGCGATCTTGACCGCGATCGAGTCACCCGCGATGCGGGCCGAGGATGTCGGAACCCGCTCGGCACGAAGCGCGCCGCGGATATCGTCGAGAAGCGTGTTCAGCCGCGCCTTGCGCAGCCCGGCCGCATCGACCTCGAGAACCAGATGAGAGCCGCCCTTGAGGTCAAGGCCGAGAGTCACCGGCTCGACCGGCAGGAAGGCGGCGTACTGTTCTCGGACAGACACCGGCAAAACGTTTGGAAGCGCCGCGAGTATCCCGAAGAGGGTAATCGCGACATAGGCCAGAATGGCCCATTTTGAAGTGCGCATGTTGAGTTTCCATTATAGCCCGCGTCCCTCCGGCAAGCCCGGGACAACAGGTGTGATACGAAAAGAGAAAGTCGCGCTGACGCGCAAGGCCTGCCCGCAAGGGCAGCAATCAGGCGTTAAACGCCGGGGGGCCGCGAACGCGGACGATATCGCCCCGCAGGCCTGTAACGACGGCTTGCGAAAAAGCGACGACAGGCATTCCGCCATAGGAAACGGCCGCCACGAAGACGGGAGCGGGCAGAAAGAAGGGGCCAGGACCGCTAGGAGAGGCCTTGCCATCCGAACGATCCGTGGTGAACCGCAGGTCGGCGACCGGAAAGGCCCTAACCGCATGCCGCGACAGCGTCGTATCGGACGTGCCACTTTCGGGCGCCGCAAAATTGCCGGCGCTCTGCTGTGTTGAAAAGCGCGACGAGAAACCGTGCGCCGAGGCCACGAACTGCATGGCAAGGGCAGCCGCCAGAATCCAGAGCACGGCAAAAAATCTGCCTGCCTGGCTGCGATCAATCCTGTTGCCGTTCATGTCCATAGAGGACATCGTCCTTCCCGTTGGCGGCAGTTTTCACTGCAGATCGCCGAACCGCGCACCGATTCAGTACGCAAGCGCGGCTTAAAAACCATCGCTTGCCGCCAAAGTCAAATCCTACCACCGGGTGCCGTACTTGAACATCCTTCTCCTTGCCGGCTTCAGGCCGTGACGCCCGTTGTCCGCGTCTGATGGATTTCGATCAGCGAAGAGCCGCCGCGCTTGCGCGCCTCGGTGAGCGCTGCGCCCAGATCGCCGGCCTTCGAAAGCCGCACGGCCGGGACGCCATACGCGCCGGCCGCGAGCAGGAAATCGGGCGCCGACGGCCTGACGCCTTCGGGCGTGATCCCGGCCTCGACCATGTAGCTTTCGATTTCCTGATAGCCGTCATTGTTCCAGACGAGGAAGATGACATTGGCGTCGACATCGGCTGCAGACCCCAGCTCCGCCAGCGAAAACTGGATGCCGCCGTCACCAACGAGGCAAATGACTGGCCTGCCCGGTTCGGCCACCGCAGCACCCACCGCAGCAGGGGGCGCATAGCCGAGCGCGCCAAAACCGGTCGCAGAGTTGAACCAGGATTTCGCCCGCGGCGCATCGCAATAGAGATTGCCGGCATAGACGGCCTGGGTGGAATCGCCGACGATCGTGGCGTCCGGCAGCGCCTCATAGATGGCGTCGATCACCGCGATTTCGGCCCGCATCTTCGCTGTCAGCTCGGCCAGGGCGGCCTTGCGCGTTGCCGCCGCCCGCTCCTTGCCCCTGCCGGCCGGCTTTGCCGTCAGAAACACCAGCATGCCCGCCGTCGCCGCTTTGGCGCCCGAGAGAATCGACAGCGCCGCATGCGGTCCGCGCGCCAGCTGTGCCGCGTCGATATCGGTACGGATCAGATTGCCGAGGATCGGAAATCCGCCATCGGCATACATGTCGTAGTCGGTCTGGCCCATTTCCGTGCCGAGCGCGATCACCAGATCGGCATCGGAGATCAGCGATCGGACCGCTTTGAGACTGGGGCTCGCAGGCACCCTGAGCGGATGGCCCGCCAGCATGCCGCGCGCATTGACCGTCATGACGACCGGCGCGCCGATGCGCTCGGCCAGTTCCGTTATTTCCGCTTCAGCCGTGATCGCGCCACCGCCGCAGATGATCACTGGACGCTGTGCATCGCCGCAGAGGATCGCCGCCTTCTGCAGGGTCTCGGCATCGGCGCGCGGCCGGGTGGCCGTCGCCTTGCGCAAGGCGGGCGTTGCGATCCGCGCGCTCATCACGTCGGTCGGGATTTCGATATGCACCGGCCCCGGTCGTCCCGAGGTGAGGATGGCAAATGCCCGCTCGACGACGGGTGCAAGGTCGGCCGGATTGAGCAGCGTCTGCGAATAGAGCGCCAGCGTCTTTATCATGCCGTGCTGGTCGGGCAGCTCATGCAGGAGGCCGCGCCCGTGGCCGAGCGAATCCCGCCGGTTGACGCCGGAAATCACCAGCATGGGGATCGAGTCCTGCCGCGCCTGCGCCATCGCCGTGATCGTGTTGGTGAGCCCCGGCCCGGTAATCACGAGGGCTACGCCCGGCTTGCCGCTGACACGGGCATAACCATCGGCCATGAAGCCCGCGCCCTGCTCGTGGCGCGGCGTCACATGCCGGATCTTCGAGGCGGCAAGGCCGCGATAGAGTTCGACGGTGTGCACACCCGGAATGCCGAATACGACCTCGACGCCATTGGCTTCGAGCAGGTCGACCAGCACCTCGCCGACGGTTTTCATCGGCTCGCTCATGCCCGGCGCTCCTTCGGCGCCAGAAGCCGGATCGCCAGCTTTGCCATCCGGCTGCAGGCTTCGTCGATCATCGCGTCCGGCACCGTCAGGCTGACGCGAACGAAAGAGGCCGCTTCGACACCAAAGGAAGCCCCCGGCATCACCGCGACATGCTCCTCCTCCAGCAGTGCCCAGGCGAAGGCCTCGCCCGTGAGGCCCGTGTCGGCCACGTCGATGAGGATGAACATTCCCGCCTCCGGCGGCAGCGGCACGATACCCGGTACGTTCGCAAGCGCCTCAACGATCCGCTCCGCCCGCGCCTTGTAGGACGCGCGCATGGCGGCAGACGTGCCTATCTCGTGGGTCAGCGCATAGGCCGTCATGTCGGCAATGAAAGGCTGCACGCCAAACAGCATGGTTTCGGATACCGGCAGCAGGCGATGGGCGAACTCCACTGGTCCGACCGCCCAGCCGCTGCGGAAACCGGGCGCGGCATGTGATTTGGAAATCGACGAAACGACGATCGTGCGCTCTGCAAGATCCGGATTGTCGAAGGGCGAGGCAAATGTGCCGTCGAAGATCAGCTCTTCGTAGACCTCGTCGCAAACAATCCAGAGGTCGTGCCTCCGGCAGATTTCACCGATCGCTGCAATTTCTTCGGCCGTCAGGACGGCACCGGTCGGGTTGTGAGGTGTATTGAGCAACAACACGCGGCATTTCGGCGTAATCGCCTTTTCGAGATCGGCCGCCTGCATATGGAAGCCATGCTCCGGTTTCAGCGGCACAGTCACGCGGTGCGCACCGGTCGACTGGATCACGCCGTCATAGGTGGCATAGAGAGGGTCCCCGACCAGCACGCCGTCACCGGCTTCGACAAGGCCAAGCATGACGGCGAACAGCGCCGTCTGCGTGCCCGGAAAGCACAGCACGTTTTCCGCCGTCACGTCCGCGCGGCGCTTGGCGTAGCGCGCCGTCAGCGCGTTGACCACCGAGGGTTCGCCGCGGCCGTTGGAATAGCGGTAACGCCCGGCATTCATCGCCCGCTGCGCTTCGGCAAGCAGCGAGGCATCCGGCGGCATGTCGGGCTCGCCGATGGTCAGCTGGATGACATCGGTTCCGCTGGCCTGCATCTGTCGGGCGCGGATGTGCAGCGTCCATTTTCCCGATCCGAGATCGGCCAGGCGGTCGGTGATCGATGAGTAACGCATGGGTCTCTCCTGCCCTGATTCAAATTGTTGCGGCGCGTCCCGGCGAATGCGGGGTGCCTGTGTCTTCATCCCGGCCGAGCGGCAGCCCGAGCAACGCCTCGATCGACGACAAGGCGATCCCCACGAGCTCAGCCTCCCCGAAGAGCTCGCCGGCAAGGCAACCTTCGAGCCAGAGGCCGTCGATCATGCCGTTGATCGCGATCGCATGCCGGCGGCAGTCCACCTCTCCCGCAGCCCTGCCCTCCGCCTCCAGGAAATCGCGGATCAGCCCCTGCAAATCGTTGCGAAAACCGAGGTAGCCGTCGCGGTGGATGGCAGCAAGTTCCGGGTCCAACCGGACCTGGCTGATGAACGAAGCCCATAGCGACAGGCTGCGGCCATTGGCGACCGGAGCCGTGAGGTTGAGCGTGATGAACCGCTTCAACCGTGTGCGCGGATCGCCGGCGATATCGTCTGCCCTCGCGGCAAAGGTGGCGAGAACCGAGCGATAGGCTTCCTCCACCATCTGGTCCTTGGAGGCGAAATAATGCCGGACGAGCCCTGCCGTCACCCCTGCCCGAATGGCGATCTGGCGGACCGTTGCGCCCTTGAGGCCGACCTCGGCGATCGTATCGAGCGTCGCGTCGATCAGTTCCTGCCGCCGCTCCCCCTCCGGCGCGCGATGGAACGTCCGGCGGTTCATGCGGCCCGCCGGAGAACCGGCCGCGTCAGGCAGGTCGGGCCGCCCTCGCAGGCGATGCAGAGCGCGTCGGCCTCGAAGGTCTCGACCTTGCAGCCGGCCGCTTCCATCGCAGCCTTGGTCTTGGGGAAGCCCGCAACCATGATCACTTCGTTCGGCCGGACCGGCAGCACGTTGAGGCTAAGCCCGTTGCTGGCGTGGAACTCGTCGGCCGGCGCCTCGATCAGGGTGATGCCCCACTCCTTCAAAAGCTGGTAAAAGGATGCCGGCAGAAGCGGCGCAAAGACCAGCGCGAGATCGCGCGACAGCGGGCTCATCACCGACATCAGATGCAGGCAGGCCTCCTCGCCATGCCAAAGCGGCAGGTCGTAGCCGAGCACGGTGATACCGAGCGGCTCAAGTATTTCGCTGAGCTGGGCAATACCCTCTTCGTTGGTGCGCACGCCGCGGCCGACGATCAGCGTCTCGGCGTCGAGCCAGATGCAATCGCCGCCTTCGACCGTGCCGGGAGCTTCGATGCGGCCGAGGATCGGGATGCCGGCCTTCTTGTAGGCGGCTTCATGCAGCGCCGTTTCCTTTTCACGCAGCGGTTTTCCCATGCGCAGGAGGATGGCGCCATGATCGGACATCAGCGACGGATCATGGGTGAACATCGCGTCCGCAAGCCCGTCACCCTTGTCTTCCAGCCAAAGAATTTCGGCACCCGACTTTTCCACCAGACTTGCAAATTCCGCGTACTGGCGCACGGCCTTTTCGCCGTCGAAGGTCGGCCCATAGTGCCACTTCGCGGGATCTGCCGAGGCAAGGCTCGCACCCGGCCGGCGCATCAAAACACGCGTCAGATTAGCCGACATCTCCTGCGAACCATAAGCCGTCATCGTCTACTCCTGTTGGAAATTTGATCATGTGGAGGGACTGCCAGAAAAAGCAGCGTCGGCGTTATTATACGGTTGAATAATTTCTGCACAAGTGCCACGATGGCTTTCATGGAACAGCGTGACAGGCAAAAATGCCGCACGAAAAGAAAATCAGGGGAACTGTTTTCATGCGTTCAAGGCCGGCTCTCTGCCTCACCGGGGCAGATATTTCATGACGACACCAGCCCAGGCGATTGCGGTTACAAACCTCCACAAACGTTTCGGGCCGCTCGAAGTGCTCAAGGGCGTTTCACTGACGGCAAATGAAGGCGACGTGATCGCCATCATCGGCGGCAGCGGTTCGGGCAAGTCGACCTTCCTGCGCTGTATCAACATGTTGGAACTGCCGACATCGGGATCGGTGACGGTGCATGGCGAAACCATCGCCATGAAGAAGGACGGCCGTGGCGGCCTGATGCCTTCGGACCGCAAACAGGTGCAGCGGCTGCGCACTCAGCTCGGCATGGTGTTCCAGAGCTTCAATCTCTGGCAGCACATGACAATCCTCCAGAACGTCACCGAAGTTCCGATCCATGTGCTCGGCAAATCCAAGGACGAAGCCATCGCCACGGGCGAAGCGCTGTTGCGCCGCGTCGGCCTGTTCGAGAAGCGCGATGCCTATCCGGCCTTCCTGTCCGGTGGCCAGCAGCAGCGCGCGGCGATTGCCCGTGCATTGGCGATCCAGCCGCTGGTGATGTTGTTCGATGAGCCGACCTCGGCGCTCGATCCGCAACTCGTCGGCGAAGTGCTGACCGTCATCGGTGACCTCGCCCGGGAAAAGCGCACGATGATCCTTGTCACCCACGAGATGAAGTTCGCGCGCAACGTCGCCAACCACATCGTCTTCCTGGCCGACGGCATCATCGACGAGCAGGGATCGCCGGACGAGATCTTCGGCAATCCCAGGTCGGAACGCCTGAAAAAATTCATCAGCTCCATCCACTAAAATCAAAAACCACGAAGACCAAAAAAGGGAAACAGCATGAAAAAGACGCTCAAGACCATCGCATTGTCGCTCGCCCTCGGCATCGCCGCCGCTGGCGCCGCATCAGCGGAACCTGTCAAGGTCGGCTTTGCCGCCGAACCCTATCCGCCCTTCACCTCGCCGGACGCGTCCGGCAACTGGGAAGGTTGGGAAGTGGAATTCCAGAAGGCCGTCTGCGCCGAGGCCAAGCTCGACTGCGTGATCACGCCGGTTGCCTGGGACGGTATCATCCCGGCACTGACCTCGAAGAAGATCGACATGATCATCGGCTCGATGTCGATCACCGAGGAACGCCTGAAGACCATCGATTTCTCCGACAAATACTACAACACCCCGACCGGCATCATCGGCCCGAAGAGCGAGACCTTCGATGCGACGCCCGAGGGCCTGAAGGGCAAGACCATCGGCGTCCAGGTGTCGACCATCCATCAGGACTACGCCAACAAGTATTTCGGTGAAAACGGCGCGACCGTGAAAGAATACCAGACGCAGGACGAAGCCAACAATGACCTCGCCGCCGGGCGCATCGATGCGGTACAGGCCGACGCCATTGCGCTCGACGCCTTCCTGAAGAGCGACCAGGGCAAGGAGTGCTGCGAGGCGAAGGGCAACGTCAAGGACGACCCGGCAATCCTCGGCGCCGGTGTCGGCATCGGCTTGCGCAAGGGTGAAGACGAACTGAAGGGCAAGCTCAACGCCGCGATCAAGACGATCCGCGAGAACGGCACCTACGACACGTTCTCGAAGAAGTATTTCGACTTCAACATCTACGGCGAGTGACCACGTGATGAGGGTAACTGGCAACAGCCCCTCATCCGCCCTGCCGGGCACCTTCTCCCCGCAAGCGGGGAGAAGGAACAAGCGGCAAACTCCGAGATCCCTCTCCCCGCCTGCGGGGAGAGGGTTAGGGTGAGGGGTAAGCACCTACGTAAAGATTGAGGTCAATGGCCGATCCTGTAGCATTCATCAACTGGAGCCTCCTTGCGCTCGAACCACCCGGCTGGGGCGGCGTCCTGCTGCGCGGCTTCGTCAGTTCCATCCAGATTGCCATCGGCGGCTACGCCTTCGGCCTCCTCCTCGGTGTCGGCGGCGCGTTCGGGAAGCTCTATGGCGGCCCGATCCTGCGAGACCTCATGGAATGCTACACGACGATCGTTCGCGCCGTTCCCGAACTCGTCCTCATTCTGCTGCTGTATTATGCCGGCACCGACGCCCTCAACCAGCTCTTGAGCCTGATCGGGGTTGGAACGGTCGATATCAGCGGCCTTGCCGCCGGCATCTTCGTCATCGGTATCGTCCAAGGAGCCTATTCGACCGAAGTGCTACGCGGCGCCATCAAGGCCGTGCCAGCCGGACAGATCGAGGCAGCGCGCGCCTATGGCATGTCGCCGTTCAAGGTGATGACCCGTGTCACCCTGCCTGCCATGCTGCCCTATGCCATTCCCGGCCTTTCCAATCTCTGGCTGATCGCCACGAAGGACACAGCCCTTCTCGCCGTCGTCGGCTTCTCCGAGCTAACGCTCGTCACCCGACAGGCCGCCGGCGCGACCAAGTCCTATATCCTGTTCTTCTGCGCTGCAGGCGTTCTCTACCTGGCACTGACGCTTGTTTCGGATCTCATCATCAAGATCATCGAGCGCCGAGCCCGGCGCGGCTTCGTGGAGCAGTCATGACCGACGCGACGCCCCCCGATGCCACCACTCATGCCATGGCGTTCACGCCGGAAGACCTGCCGACGGTCGAGAGCTTCTTCAAGCCGCATCGCATCGTCCTGCTGCTGATCGCGGCCGCCCTCGTCTTCTGTATCGTCTGGTTCATGCGCTGGGACTGGGTGCCGCAATACCTGCCGCGGCTCGGCTACGGTATCCTGGTCACGCTTGCCATGCTGTTCAGCACGGCGATCCTCGGCTTTCTTCTGGCTGTACCGCTGGGTCTCGTGCAGGTCACCGGCCCCTGGCCGCTGAAGGCGCTTGCCAAGGGTTTCTGCACGATCATCCGCGGCACGCCACTCTTGCTGCAGCTTTGGCTTCTCTATTACGGCCTCGGCTCGCTGTTCCCGCAGTTTCCGGCCATCCGGCAGTCCTTCCTCTGGCCCTATCTTCGTGAATCCTGGCCCTACGGCGTCGCGGCGCTGACGATCTCGTTTGCGGCTTACGAGGGCGAAGTGATGCGCGGCGCCTTTGCCGGCGTGCCCGCGGGAGAGCTGGAGGCCGCCCGCGCCTATGGCATGAGCCGCTGGACGGTGTTTCGCCGCATCTGGCTTCCGCGCGCCGTCCACCGGGCGCTGCCGACGCTGAACGGCGAGACCGTGCTGCAGCTGAAGGCAACGCCGCTGGTCGCCACCATCACCGTCATCGACGTCTATGCCGTCATCTCCAAGGTGCGGCAGGACACGTACATCACCTACGAGCCGCTGCTGCTGCTCGCGCTCATCTATATGTGCCTGACAGGAATTCTTGTCATCGCCTTTCGCTACCTTGAAAACCGCATACCAACCCGTGGTGCCTGACATGACCTTGAACGTGAACCTGACCAACTCCATGCCGGAACTGGTCGCCATCCGCCGTGACCTGCATGCCCATCCGGAACTGGGGCTCGAAGAAGTTCGCACCTCCAAGTTCGTCGCCACCTGTCTCGAAGGCCTCGGCTATACCGTCACGCGCGGCCTTGCCAAAACCGGCCTCGTCGCCACGCTCAAGAACGGCACGAGCAGCCGCTCGATCGGTATCCGCGCAGACATGGACGCCCTGCCTATCTTCGAGGAAACCGGTCTCGACTATGCGTCCAAGACTCCCGGCCTGATGCACGCCTGCGGCCATGACGGCCATACGACCATGCTTCTGGGGGCGGCCCGCGCCATCGCCGAGCGGAAGAATTTCGATGGCACCGTGCACCTGATCTTCCAGCCGGCCGAGGAGAATTTCGGCGGCGCCAAGATCATGATGGACGATGGCCTGTTCGACAAGTTCCCCTGCGATGCCGTCTTTGCGCTTCACAACGAACCCGGCCTGCCCTTCGGCCAATTCGCCTTCCGCGAAGGCCCGATCATGGCGGCAGTCGATGAGGCGAAGATCACCGTCCACGGCCTTGGCGGCCACGGCGCCGAACCGCAGGAAACCGCCGACCCGATCGTCTGCGGCGCCTCGATCGTCATGGCCCTGCAGTCGATCGTTTCCCGCAACATTCACCCGATGGACCCGACCGTCATCACCGTGGGCTCCTTCCACAGCGGCTCAGCCAGCAACATCATCCCGGAACGCGCCGAGATCGTCGTCGGCATCCGCTCCTTCGACCCGAAGGTCCGCGACGAACTCGAACGCCGCATCCGGCTCATCGCCGAAAACCAGGCGACCAGTTTCGGCATGACCGCGACCGTCGATTATCACCGCAGTTACGACGCGACGATCAACCACAAGGCCGAGACCGATTTCGTCCGCGATCTTGCCCTGCGCTTCGCCGGTGCCGACAAGGTCGTCGATCTCGAACGCCCCTTCATGGGCAGCGAGGACTTCGCCTATATGCTGAAAGAAAGACCGGGCACCTATTTCTTCCTCGGCTCCAGCGTGACGGGAAGCGAAAAATCGCTGCATCATCCCGGCTACAATTTCAACGACGACCTGCTGCCGATCGGCGCCGCCTTCTGGACGGAATTGGCTGAAGCCTATCTCGCCAGGGCATAACATTCACCAAAACGAAAAAGGCCGCAGGAAGGGACATTCCTGCGGCAAGTCGAGACAGTCTTCAGGCAAAATCTGGATCGCTTCTAGCGAGAGCGGGATGCGGGCGGAAAACCGCGCACACTTTTCCTCATCCCGCTCGCGCGATCAATCGAAGAAGCGTACCGTGCTGAGCGCGGCAAAGCTGTAGCCGGTATCGCGGCGCTTCATCACTGAAGCCTGGCGATGGTCGAGAACGAGTTCGCCGGTCGAGGTGGTGATGACGAGAACCGAATGGCGGCGGCCTTCCGGTGTGGTGACGCTGGCGACACGCATTGCGCCTGCCGGCAGGCCGGCACGGATCAGGTGGCTGCGCTTCATCATCGCATGGTCGTCGCCGGCTCCGGGCAGCGGGTTCAGGGAGAGGAATTCGCGGCGTGCCCGGATATCCGGCATCACCCGGTTGACGGTGCGGTTGACCGAGGCGAGCACCGTCCGCAGCTTGCTGGTATAGGCGACCACGTTACGGCTCGAGGTGCGGCATTCATTGCCGTATTGCAGACAGAAAAGCTGGTAGGAGAGCTTGGTCCGCTCGCTGAACTCGACATTGCGCACCGGCATAGTGGCGCTGATGGAGCGGGCGGCGGATGAAATGCTCATGGCCTGCGACGGCGCTACTGCCGTGGCGGCGATACCGATCGACATGGCGATCGCAACAAAAACTCGCTTCAACATGACCCTGTCCCTGGTTCGTCCCGTCCGTCTGCCCCTGTCCGGACAGCGTCGGTGTTTTATGTGCCGGGCTCATCCCGGCTATCAGAGAAATGTCATGCAACGGAACCGTTCGACCGGTTTCGTTCTCCGATGAGAGGACCATAGCCGCGACAGTTTGCGGGCCGCTTAAACCGATATCTACAATTTTACGCAATTCGCATTTTTAAGAAAATCCGATTCAAAGGCCCCGACAAGTTGAAGAAAATGCCCGCTATCTCAACCTGCGTGCCGCCGGATGCAACTATGCCGCAGGCGGGCGATTGTCGCAGTGTGACACTATGGTTGGAGCGGTGTCATTGACCTTTCGCACCGTTGCCGCAGATTATGTCGCAAGGGTTCAGGCGCCGCCCTCCATCCGCCACGGGGACAGGCCGTGACGGATGGAGAGGCCAGAGACGGCGACCTTCCCCTTGAAAGGATTATGCCGTGTTCGAGAGCTTTGACGCGACGTTGCTCGCCCGTATCCAATTTGCCTTCACCGTGTCGTTTCACATCATCTTCCCTGCCTTTTCCATCGGTCTTGCGAGCTATCTCGCAGTGCTGGAGGCGCTCTGGCTGTGGAAGAAGGATCAGGTCTACATGGACCTGTTCAATTTCTGGAAGACGATCTTTGCCGTCGCCTTCGGCATGGGCGTCGTCTCTGGCATCGTCATGTCCTACCAGTTCGGCACCAACTGGAGCGTCTTTTCCGACAAGGCCGGCCCGGTCATCGGCCCACTGATGGGCTACGAGGTGCTGACGGCCTTCTTCCTTGAAGCGGGCTTCCTTGGCGTGATGCTCTTCGGTCTCCACCGCGTTGGTCCGAAGCTGCATTTCCTCGCCACGTTCATGGTCGCCTTCGGAACCCTCATCTCGGCCACCTGGATCCTTGCGGTGAACTCCTGGATGCAGACCCCCGCCGGCTTCGGCATGAACGAGGCCGGACAATTCATTCCGCTCGATTGGTGGAAGGTGATCTTCAACCCGTCCTTCCCCTACCGCCTCGTGCATATGGTGCTTGCCGCCTACCTGACCACCGCCTTCGTGGTCGGTGCGGTCGGGGCCTGGCATCTCCTGAAGAACACGGCGCCACGCCGTTCGCGCACCATGTTCTCGATGGCGATGTGGATGGCGACGATCGTCGCGCCGATCCAGATCCTCGCCGGCGACGCCCATGGCCTGAATACGCTCGAACACCAACCCGCCAAGGTCATGGCGATGGAAGGCCACTACCAGAGCCATCCGGACGGCGCGCCGCTGATCCTCTTCGGCATTCCCAATTCGGCGGAAAAGCGGGTGGATTATGCAATCGAAATCCCGAAACTCTCCAGCCTGATCCTGAAACACAGCCTGAATGCGCCTCTGGCGGGTCTCGATACCATCCCGGAAAACCGCCAGCCGCCCGTCGCAGTGATCTTCTGGTCCTTCCGCGTCATGGTCGGCATCGGTTTTGCCATGCTCGGCATCGGCCTGTGGAGCCTTTGGTGTCGGTATCGCGGCACGCTCGACAGCAGCGACTGGCTGCATCGCGCCGCCGTGCTGATGGGACCCGCCGGTTTCGTCGCCGTGCTTGCCGGCTGGATCACCACCGAGGTCGGCCGTCAGCCCTATACGATCTATGGACAGCTTCTGACCGCAGACTCGATCTCGCCGATCGCAGCCCCGGCCGTCGCCGCTTCGCTGATCGCCTTCATCATCGTCTATTTTCTCGTCTTCGGCGCCGGCACCTTCTACATCCTGCGGCTGATGAAGCGCCTGCCGCGCGATCCGATGCCCGATCTCGATGAGGGACCGATCAGAACAGCAGGCATCACTCCCGGCCCTGCCGCCGGACACGCACACGGGAGCGCACATCATGGCCATTGATCTTCCCTTCATCTGGGCCGCCATCATCGCCTTTGCGGTGCTCGCTTATGTCATCCTCGACGGCTTCGATCTCGGCATCGGCATCCTCTTCCCCTTCTTTCCGGAAAAGCGCGACCGCGACGTGATGATGAATTCCGTCGCGCCCGTGTGGGACGGCAACGAGACCTGGCTGGTGCTCGGCGGTGGTGGCCTTCTTGCGGTCTTTCCGCTCGCCTATTCGATCATACTGCCCGCCCTCTACGCGCCGATCATCGCCATGCTGCTCGGCCTGATCTTTCGCGGCGTGGCCTTCGAATACCGATGGCGCACCAAACGCGGCGAGTTCCTTTGGAACTGGGCCTTTGCCGGCGGCTCGATGCTCGCCGCCTTCTCGCAAGGGATCGCACTCGGTGCACTCGTGCAGGGCATTCCGGTCGCCAACCGCGCCTATGCCGGAGCCTGGTGGGACTGGCTGACGCCGTTTTCGATTGCCACCGGGTTCGCGATCCTGATCGGCTACGCTTTGCTCGGCTCGACCTGGCTGATCATGAGGACCACCGGCGAACTCGCCGAAAGAGCTCGCAGGATCGCCTTGCGGACCTGCTTTGCCACCATCGCCGCCATGGGCATCGTCAGCCTGTGGACGCCGTTCCTACGGCCCATCTATCTGGAGCGCTGGTTCAGCTGGCCGACCGCCATCTTCAGCGTCGTCGTCCCGGTTCTCGTGCTCGGCTGCTTTGCGCTGCTTCTCGCCGGCATCCGCGGCAAGCGCGATGCGCAGCCCTTCCTGGCGGCTCTCAGCCTGTTCGTGCTTGGCTTCGCCGGTATCGGTATCAGCTTCTATCCCTACATGGTGCCGCCATCAGTCACCATCTGGGATGCAGCGGCGCCGGATTCGAGCCTGGCGTTCCTGTTGTGGGGCGCCGCCTTCCTCGTGCCGATCATCCTGATCTACACGGGCTACGCCTACTGGGTGTTCCGCGGAAAGATCGATCCCGAGGAGGGCTATCACTGATGCCAAGCGAGAACAGCCTGCCGAAAAAACTCCTCTGGTTCGTCGGCCTCTGGTTCATGGGCGTGCTGACGGTCACCATTCTCGGCTTTGCCATCAAGCTCTCGCTTGGCGCCTGACGCGCCGGGCCGCGAATGCAAAGCCTCGCTCAAGTTTCCCGCGCTACCTCTAAAGCACACGTCAGCAGGCAATGGCTTCCAGCGGAAGACAGGACCGCACCCTCCTTCGCGCAGATGCTATTTGCCTGCTGATGTGACCATCTTCCGAACTTGCCGCTCGCGGTGGTGGTTCGGCAAGGACCGCGACACGCACGAGGCAAGCCATGACCAAACTCTCGATCTGCATCCCCGTGGAAACCACAGCACAGGATGCACTGCCGCTCGTGACGCTCGTCATGCAGGACCGGAACGCCGATATCGAGATCGTCCTTGCCAGGCCCGCAGATGTCGCTATTTCCGCGGCACTCCGCGATTTTGCCACGCATGATTCCCGCCTGAAGATTGTCGAGGCCGATCAGGGCATCACCCGGCAGGGTCTGTGGCGCTACGCAGCAGCGGCCGCAGCCGGAGACTGGCTGACGCTGGTCAATCCCGCAGACATGATCGAGAACGAGCTTTGCACCATGCTTGCCTTTCTCGAAGCAGCCTCCCCTGGTGTCGATGCGCTCGCCTGGAACACCTTCCAGATCGACCGTACCGCCGAGCCAGGCAAGACAAGTTCGATCGCGATCCCCACCGGTTACCAGATCGAGACGCTCGACAAGACCCTCATGCTGAAGGCCTTCTTCTACTGGGAAGGCAGCCTCAACAGCCCGAAGATGCCGTTCGGCCTCTACCATGCCGCTGTTCGCCGCTCGCTTGTCGATGCGCTGCTGCAATTGCCGGAGCCGCAGGACTGGTCGACACCGGTGCCGCAATATGAATGGGCCACGAAAGTCCTGCTGTTTGCCAACGAACTCGCCTTCTGCACGCGGCCGATGTCGGCCGCCAACACACAGCCCTTTACCGCCCAGGCGCCATTGCATCCCTGGAGCTTTCCGTTCCATTCCGGCCTTGGCCTTACCGGCGCCGTCGCCGAGGTGCAGTTCCATGTCCTGCGCGAACTCGAAACACCCTGGTCGGGCGGATGCGAGGCATTCGTGCGGGCCACCATGATCGACTGCATGATGGAAACCGAGAGAGAGGCCTACAAAACCAAGGGCAATGCCTATTTCGCCGCGCTCAAGGAATTTGAAGGCGGACATCTCGCGCCGTTCTTCCGTCCGGAATTCCACGAAGTCCGCGCAAAGGACACGCGCCGCGGCCTGCATGGCGGCGCGCTGCTGGTCGATCGTTTCCTTGGCGGAGCCCGGACCCCGGCCGAGTTCTACGGTATCGCCAGGCAGATGATGGCGCCGGTCGGATTGATCTGCGGCGGCACGCTGCGCGACGAAAACGGCCAAGCCGCATGACCGCAAAGACGGCGAGAATTTCCTATACCAGGCCTTCGATCACCGAACTCGAAGTGGCCTACGCCACCGACGCTGCTGCCACCGGCTGGGGCGAACATTGCTACGACTACATCGTCCGCTTCGAGGATGGCTTTCGCAAACATCTCGGCGTCGGCCACGCGATCGCCACATCGAGCTGCACCGGCGCCATGCATATGGGTCTTGCAGCACTTGGCATCGGAGAAGGCGACGAGGTCATTCTCGCCGACACCAACTGGATTGCGACGGCGGCACCTGTCGTCCATCTCGGCGCAACGCCGGTGTTCGTCGATATCCTGCCTGACAGCTGGTGCATCGATCCGGCCGACGCCGAGCGTCACATCACGCCGAAGACGAAGGCGATCATCGCCACCCATATCTACGGCAATCTCTGCGACATGGACCGCCTGCTCGACATCGGACACCGCCACGGCATTCCGGTGATCGAGGATGCGGCCGAGGCGATCGGCTCGGTCTGGCATGGCCGCCGCGCCGGCTCGATGGGGATATTCGGCACCTTCTCCTTCCACGGCACCAAGACTTTGACGACCGGCGAAGGCGGCATGTTCGTCACCAGCGACGACGCCCTGTTCGAAAAGGTCCTGACATCAAGCAATCACGGTCGGGCGCGAAACCAGAAGAAGCAGTTCTGGCCCGACGATATCGGCTTCAAATACAAGATGTCGAACATCCAGGCAGCCCTTGGCTGTGGCCAGCTGGAACGCATCGAGGGTCTGATTGCCCGCAAACGCGAGATACTGGCAAGCTATGCCGACAAGCTCAAAGCCTATCAGAGCATCAGCCTCAATCCTGAAAACGCCGGCACGGTGAACGGCGCCTGGATGCCGACCGCCGTCTTCGAACGCGATATGGGGATTACCCGCGAAATGCTGCAGCAGGCTTTCAGCGCAGCCAATATCGACGCCCGCGTCTTCTTCCATCCGCTGACCAGCCTGCCGATGTTTTCCGAAAAGCGCGACAACCGGCACGCCTGGGACATTCCGGAGCGCGCCATCAACCTGCCCAGCTATCACGATATGACCGAGGACGAGATTGGCCGCGTAACGGACGTCATCGTCGGCCTGATCGACAGCCGCGCCGCCGGCGAACCGCCGCTCGCGAAATCCGCTTGAACCAACGGCGTATCGCTCGCCGCCTTCCACACGGCCTCAGATAGCCATTTTGAAAGACAAAGGCGTTAAATCACATGACAGTCAAAGATGATCGCCAGGAGTTCGAAGCGCACAAGGAAGAGATGTGCCTGGCGCTTGGCAAGGACACACAGGTCTTCAAGCAATCCATCGACACGATGCTGGCGCTCGACACCTATGACTATTCTTACCTCTGGAGCTGGATGGGCGTTCCGATCATCCAGCTGCCGGCCGATATCATGGCAACGCAGGAGGTTATCTGGAGTACGAAGCCCGATATCATCATCGAAACCGGCGTCGCGCGCGGCGGCTCGGTGATCTTCATGGCCTCGCTTCTGGCAATGACCGGCAACGACAAGGGCAAGGTGATCGGCGTCGACATCGACATCCGCGCCCACAATCGCGAGGCGATCGAGACGCATCCGATGGCAAGCCGCATCACGCTGATCGAAGGCGGTTCCGTCGATGATGACACGCTGCAGGCAGTCCGTGACCTGATACCGGAAGGTGCGAGGGTCATGGTCGTGCTCGACAGCGACCATTCCTACAAGCACGTACTCGCCGAATGCCGCGCCTACGGCCCGCTGGTCACGCCTGGCTGCTACCTTGTCGTCGCCGATACGGCGGCTGCGCACTGGACCGCTGAGCAGGCGCCGAAGAAACGCTCGAAGGCCTGGTTTACCGGTGACGAACCGCTAAGCGCGCTTAACGACTACCTCAAGGAAACCGACCGGTTCCACGTCGATCCGGTGATCAACGGCAAGCTGGTGCTGGCATCCTCGCCGGGCGGCTATTGCGTGCGTTTGCCCGACGCCGGCTGAGAAACCATTTCGGTTGAAAGCGAAGGCCTCGTTTTGTTTAGCACAACGTGGGCCTCACTTTTGAGGGCAGCTCCCTCTTTCGTCATCCTCGCCCTTGTGCGGGGATCCAGCTGCGCCGCGTTCGCGGCGCGAAAGACTCCCTCAAGAGCGGTGAAAAGATTTCCTTACCGCGCGGACGCGCGGTGGCTGGATCACCGGGACAAGCCCGGGGATGAGGGGGGATACATCTCAGCATATCGTAACTTGAGCGATAGGTTGGACGGAGATTCCAGACAATCTCGACGAACGAACCGCCATCAGGCGGCCAGCGTTATCCTGTCGATCCGGCCGCCTATCTGCGCGCCGATATAGAGGTTCTCATAGCACCTCGCAGGAAAGCCGGCTTCCTTCATGTGGAAGGCTGTTTCGTCGATATCATATGCGACGCGGCGCAATTCGATACGCCCGTCCTCGAACGTGGCAAAGGCGGCGCGCGGATCGCCGTCACGCGGCTGGCCGACGGCGCCGGGATTGCAGAAGGTCTTGCCTTTTACATCGAGCAGGACCTGCACGTGCGTATGCCCCGCGAAGAAGGTCTCAGCCTCCGCCGGAATATCCGCCTCCGAAATCGCATAGAGATACTGATCGACCGGGTCCTGCCAGCCGCCATGCATGAAACAGGTCGAACCATCGATGATGTAGGACCGCGATTCGGCAAGCCACGACACCTGCTCCGCCGAGATGATGCCGCGCTGATATTCCGTGATATCGGACACCAGCTTGGAGCGCGGGCAGCCTTCGCCGCTGACGATATAATGGTCATGGTTACCGAGGATATTGACGATGCCGCGCGCACGCAGCAGATCGACGCATTCGCCGGGCTGCGCATAATAGCCGACAACGTCGCCCAGCGAGATGATCGTCTCGCAGCCGAGTGCATCGATCTTTTCCAGGACCGCTTTCAGGGCGGGCAGATTGCCATGGATATCCGAAATGATCGCGATCATGTCACCACATAGTCTTCATAATAACGCCAGCCGCGACCGGGGAGGATATCCGGCATTTGCGGCTTCCTGCCGTGGAGATAGAACTCGACCGACATGGCGGCTTCATTGTAGCCGAAGGCGGCACGCAGCGATGTGCTGCTGGAAAATCGTGGATTGATCTCCAGCAGATAAGGCGTTTCGTCCTCCATGCGGAACTGGTAGTTCGTCGGCCCAAGCGGCTTGAAGAGCGTGGCCATTTTCTCGACCGCGGCGACCAGCACCGGATGATCGACAACCTCGGCATACTGCGTATTGCCGGCGACCGAGAGTTTTCGCCGGAAGATGATCGGCGCAAGCGCCGTGCCGTCGCCGAAGCCGAAAGAACCGACGGTGAATTCCTGTTCGTCACTGCCGATGAATTTCTGGATCAGGAACGCATCCCTGCTCTTGCGGCTCCAGTAGTTGAAATCGTCTTCATCCCTCAGTACCGCAATGCCGCGTGAGCCATTGCCCTGGCGCGGTTTCAGCAGCAACGGTGTGCCGAGATCGCGAACACACTCCTCCCAGCCCAAATTGAGGCGTGCGGGGATCGCCGGCAGACCAAGCCGCTGCAGTTCCTCACCAAAATCCCACTTGTCCTGCGCCAGTTCGATCACCGCGGGATCGTTGAGCACGATGCGGGTTCGAATATCGGCGAACGAGGCCCTGTTACGGCTGAAGAACAGGACATCGAGTTCGAGCCCGGGCAGAACGAGATCGACGTCCTCGCGAACCAGCAGGTCTTTCCAGAACGCGAGATACTCCGCCGAATCTTCCTCGACCACGGGCTTGGCAAAGAAATCGTCGCACCAGTAGCGCCCGATGCCGCGCGGATCGCGGTCTACGCCGATGACCCGCGCCGGCAACCCGGCCCTGCGCAGCGAGGCGATGATGCCTTGCCCGATCAGCGCGCCGACCGCCGTCACGACGACGGTAATCGTCTCTCCGGGCTGCCTTTGGGTGTTTGTCGTCATGAAAGATCCATCGGCCCGAAAGCCTTTGCCGTGCCTGCATCGCGGATCATCCGGATACCGTCGTACATATCGATTGCCGGCTGCAAACCAAGCTGCTCGAAGGCTTGCGCGCCGTCCGGAAAATGGATTGGCCGGAACGGTGGCTTCTCAGGAACGATGACGGCCTTGCCGCCCGCCCCGAAGACCTTATAGGCGATACCGGCGATCTCCTCGACCGTCAGCGATTGCGGGTGAACGACGTCGAGCACGCCGCTCGCATCGCTCTCTGCCGCTCGGATCATCAGATCGGCTGCGTCGCGGACATGAATGAAATTGCGAACGCCATCGGACCGCGGCATGCGAATATCCTGCCCGCGCGAGGCATAGGCAATGACGCGACCGAACCAGGCCTGATGGTCGCAGCACCGGCCCTGCGTATCGAAGAGCTGGGAAAAACGGAGGCTGCAGAACCGGACATTCTGCCGCTGCAGTGCCCAATCGAAAACTTGCTCGGCGAGGCCTTTGGTCAGGCCATAGGAGGTGAAATTGCCCGGATCCAGCGTCCGGTCGGAAGACGCCGATCCGGCATAGACCAGCGTCTTTGCCCTCAGATCCCGCACGAGTTCGGCAACGGTGAAGGCACTTGCCGCATTGGCGGCAAAGTTCTGGCGGAAGCCCTCGTCATTGTCGCCGGCAAAACTTGCGGCACAATGAAAAACGACGTCCGCCGAAATCGCCTGTGGAACCGCGGCTCTCTCGTCACGCAGGTCAAACGGAATATCGTCCATTTCGGACCGTCCGACTGTCACCGTCGCAATACCTCGCGCCTTCAGCCGCTCGACAAGCTGGCTGCCCAGCATCGAGCGTGCGCCGATGACGGCCGCAGTCTTCATTGCACGGTGGCTTCCATCAGGAGCGCAACACAGAGATCGGGAAAATCGATGCCGACGCGCAGCATTGCATCGAGATTTTCCTGGAAATCAGGAAGCGTCTTCAAGACCGCCAGCGGCAGCGGCTTGAGGTAAATGCCCTCTTCAAGACTGATCTCATAGCCATGCTGCCGCATTTCCTGCTTCAGCGTATCGCGGCAATATTGCCGCTTGTGGCCGAGCGCGTGGTCATTGGCGTTCAGGCTATAGATATCGTCGATCTTGCCGAGTTCGACGCCGAGGCGGCGGTTCATCGACTTGGCGTTGGGTACCGCCACGTAGATACGGCCACCCGGCTTGAGGAATTTCTTGAAGCGAGCGAGCAGCATCCCCGGATCATCGACATGCTCCAGAACGAAGCCCATGACGATCGCGTCGAAACGCTCGTCCGTGTCGAATTCTTCAAAATAGGAAAAGACGACCTCGCCGGTGAACTCCGGGCTCTTCTCCTTGAAGAGATCGATCACCAGTTGCGAGCCTTCGATGATGACGTGGCGGTCGCAGGCCGCGTTGAAGAGTCCCGGCGTATAGCCGTGACCAATCCCCAGTTCGAGGATGGAACCCACCCTGCCGAACCGGCGAATGATCCGCTCCGGATACCAGTTCAGAATGAGGTCGTTCTCGATCGCCGTTGCGGCGTTCGGACGATACTCGGATGTGACGGCATCGAGATTTTCTGTCTTCATTGCGTGAATTCCTTCCAACCGATCGTTCCCGAGTGAACCATTTTCGCGCCCTCCACGCCGCAATTGGCGACGAGGTCGAGGGCGGTCACATATGGGGTGAAGTCGCCGTTCAATTGCGGATAGGGTGTCCGCTCATACTGCATGTATTCGACGGAAATGCCCTTTTCCTCGAAAAGCGCATGGTTCAGATAATTCCGTGCACCGTGCCCGGTGATGTAGACCGTGCCCTCGAGGTGCTCGACGATATCGCAGACACGTTCGCTGCTCGCACCGGGAATGGGGAGCGATTGCGATGAGAGGAATTTCGGCCGGTCGAGACCAAAATAGACCGCAAGCTCAAGCATGGACTGCCGCGAAATATCGGCGACGGTAGCGACGTTCTGCGCGAAAACGCGGTCCACCAAGGCCAGCATCTCGTTTCTAAACGGCGCCTTCAGATAGGCTTGTCGCAGGATTTCCCGATGTTTGCCGCGCCAGTCGGTCCGGTCGTCGAGCAACACTTCATCGATCCTCTGCCCGAAATGGAAATCGCGCAACGGCAACGTCATCCAGTTGACGCCGCCTGCGCCCTTCACCTGGACACGATTGCTGAAGCTGCCCTTGGAATATTGCACGTCGTCGTAATGGACAAAGACATCCGCCAGTCGGATCTGCTCCAGCAGACCCACCCAGGGAAAATACATCGACTGTGAAATAACGATATTCCGGCTCATGATCCGTTCAAGTGTTGCCCGACGTTTTGCCCGCTGAGGCCGCCGCCACAGCGGCCGTCACCAGACGATTTCGACAGGGCGAAACTATCGTCAAAGCCTTTCGCGAGGCTGGCTGTCGTTAAGCGGTCAGCCGTCGATCCAGACGAGATCCAGCCCGGGCCGGTGCAGTGCCGCCTGCCCGGCTATGGCGGCACGCGCCTTCAGCGGATTGAGGCCGACGAAGACCACATCGACATCCTCGTCGAGGTTCGCCGGAGCGAGAACCGGGCGATTGAAATGGGTCGACCCCTGCAGTTTCGGGTTCTGGTCGAGAAAGACACGGAAATCGACATCCGCCTCGATGCGGCTGCAGATCCAGCTGCCGTAGAAGCCAGAACCGTAGACTGCCGCGCGTTTACCGGAAAACTGCTTGGCCGCACCGTCGAGCCTTTGGGTCGCCTGCTTCCAGAAATCACAGATTTCCTTGGCCTTTGCGGCGGCCGCCGCGATTTCCTGCCGGTCACCGGTGATCGCCACCGGTTCTTCGGAACGCATGGCAACGGCAAAGAAGGCGCCCGGGAAAGCGTCGCCGTCGATCGCTTCCAGCGCGAAACCGGAAAGCTGGAGCGCTCGTTTCAGCGACGCGCGGCTGAAATGATTGAGATGATCGGCGACCGTCATGTCGCCCGGATTGGCCGCCACGTCCGGCATCGACAGAAGCACGCGTCCGCCCGGCGCGAGAAGCCCTCGCAGCGTTTTCAGAAAGGCGACGGGCTCAGCGACATGCTCGATGACGAAATGGCTGATGATGGCGTCGAACCGACCGGCCCAGGCCTCCGGCACGGTATAGGTGGCCTGATCTTCATCCGCGACCCAGCCATGCCACGCCGGCATATAGTCCCGACTGACATCGAAGACATGCGGATGCAGGTCCGGCCGCGCCGCACACATCTTGCGCAAGGTCGTGGCCTTGCCCGCACCATAATCGAGAATGGACGCGCCCTGCGGCAAATCCAGAAGACGCAAGCCGATGTCGGCCTGATGGTCGGTACGATAGATCGGGCTGCCATCCGCAGCCACCGCGAAGATCTGGTCGTGATCGTCCGATTCCAGCGAAATCCGGTAGGTCGTGTCGTAGAAGGTTTCGATATCCGGCAGGTCGGCGCATTGCGCATGGCCGCAGTCGTCGCAGACATAGGCCAGCGTCGGAATGTCGATGAAGGCCATCATCGACGTCAATGCCGGCGCCGAGGCCTCATAGGAAGCCTTGGCGATATGCGTTTCGCAAACACGGCAAACCGTCATGCCGCGACCTCGCCGTCGGTCACCAGTTCCGGCAGTATCTTGGAAAAATCGACGCCGGCCGCGAACGAACCAACCCAACCGATGCGCGTGCCGAGCGGATCGGCGAAATTGAAATAGCGGAACTGGATGCTCCAGCGCGGCATGGCGGACACGTTGCGGCCGCCCTGGTGCATGGTGAGGAAATCCATCAGGATCAGGTCGCCCGGTTGCGTCAACGGCGCCACCGTCTGGTATTTTGCCAGCCGTTCATCGCAATTGTCCATGAACAGCGCGTAGGCCCCGCTCTTTCCGAGACCGGCATCGTCGCGATAGACCGGGATCAGGCCTTCGGCATGCGAGCCTTCGGCGATCTGCACAGGCCCCATTTCAGGCGTGACCGGCAGAAGCGGCGTCCAGAAGACGATACCGTCGAGGCTGCGAAGCTGGCCGGGGAATTCCTGATGCCACTGCGCGCGGAATTTTTCCTCGCCTGGATTGTCAATGCGGATGCCGTAGCCGCCAGCCGCAATGCCCGGAATGGAGCCGGGACGCAGATGCTGGAACACGGTCTGGTTTACCGTCTTGGTGACCATCTGCATGAAGGCCGGGATCTGCTTGACGGCATCATAAACCTCGCCGCCCCAGGCACGGTTCTTGGCGATCAGCGCGGGATAGGCCTTGGTCATGGCGTTCCAGGCCGTGTCAGTCGGCGCATCGACGGCATATTTGCGGCAGAGCAACTCCAGGATGACCCGGATACCCTCCTGGATGGGTGCTACATCACGCTGCGCATCGTAGAACTGCGGCAGCATGGTGTAGCCTTTGGCTTCGAAAGCTTCTCTTGCCGCGGCCGGAATGATCACTTCGTTCTGGATCATGCTTTCAATCCTTTTCGATATCGAAATTCCCGCGTACCGGCGGGACAGCGCGTGCGTGACATCACGCGGCCTTGAAATGCTCGTCGAAGTTCAGGGTAAGGTCCTGTGGCCGCGCGATCATCTGGTCGACCAGATGATAAAGCTCCGCCGGGGTCTCGATACCGGCAATCTCCTCGTCGATCAGGAGAAAATCGTCGGCGACGCCCGTGAAGAACTGGGCACCCGTCGGGTCGGCAAAGGCGGCTGGCTTGAAGTATTCGAGATATTCGCCTCCGTGCCACCGGGAGAGGGCATCGCGATAGCCTTCGACCACCGTGTCATAAGCCGCACGATTGCCCATCATGCCGCAGTTGACGCCGCAGGCTTCGGCGAAATTCGCCTCCCAGCCTTTCATCGGGCTATAGCCGTAGGTGGTCAGGAACCAGTGCTGGGTCTGGGCGATGCAAGCGGCAAGGCCGAGGATCGACGGGAAGGGAAAGTCCTTCATATGCGGGTCGTCATCGATGTTGCGGCCGGTCTCGGCCATGAAAGCGGCGTGCTGCTCCTTGATCTTTTCGATGACCTTGATCTTGGCAGAGTTGCTTTCCGCGCAGGAACCGAGAACCGAAAACGGCCGTTCCGAATAGAACATGTTTTCCGCCGTCACGAGAACCTTGCAGACGTTCTCGAAATCGACGACCGGATATTCGCAATATTTGCCGCCGAACTTCGCCTTGATCTTGTCCATCACCCGCTTGGAGACAGCGCCGTGATAGAAACCGAAAGCCATGTTGGGGCTCGCCTTGCCCCCCTTCCAGGAAAAAAACTCCTGGTAGAGCACCGAGCGCGGCAGCCGGTGCACGCCGGTTTTCAAGGGTACCGAGACGTTGCAGTGGTTGGGGCGGTTGCCTGGCCAGTTGTAGGTCAGCCGGTTCCAGACGAAGACGTCGATCAACGCGTGTTCTGCCTGCGAACGACTGATGAGGTCGGCGACATCGACATCAACATAGTCGTCGTCGCCGATCATGCAGATGAATTCGCCGGTGGCGGCTTCGACGCAGCGGTCCCAGTTTTCGACCATCGGGTACACCCGGTCTCCCGAGGCTAAGTATTTGACACGCGGATCGGCAATCACGTCTTCCATGAAGCTGTTCATGATCGAGGCATCGTCGGAATTGTCGGCGAAAACGAACTCGACGTCGGTGCGCATGTTGGCCAGATGGCTTCTGATGGTTTCCTGGAAATAACGCTGGCGGTTACGCGAGGGCACACAAATCGTCAGTTTCGGCTGGGCGAACATGAAATTTCTCCGTTTGCCGCAGACTAGCGGCGAGGGCTTTCGCGAGGCTTGCCCGCGACCCTTTGAACCGGCACCGGGTTTTCAGCTTTTCAGGAGCGGTCTCGCTTGATAAGCAGCGTCGAACGCGGTCTGCGACGGAGCAGCCGCGCTTGAAGAACGACACCCGGAGACCCCGCATGCAGAAAAGTCCGGCAGAGTGCGCCTCGATGACGGACATCCGCGCCGAGATCGACCGACTGGACAAGGCGCTGATGACGCTTTTCGCGGAACGATGGGCCTATATCGGTCGGGCGGCAGAGATCAAGAAACCGGCGGGTCTGAAGGCCGATATACCGGCACGTGTCGATGAAGTCCGGCGCAATGCCCGCAAGAACGCGGAAAAGGCCGGGCTTGACCCGGATTTCTACGACGACATCTGGGCGCGGCTCATCCGCCATTCGATCGAGCACGAGCAGGCAGTGCTCGGCGAAATCGAAAAATGAGCGTTGACGATCAGCCGATCTTGGCGGCCGGCGTCTCGACCGGCTTCGTCGGCACCTCGGCGGCAAGCGGAGGCAAATCGGCAATCACGCCGGGTACTACTACGGGTGCACCGTCAGCTTCGGCACCACCGTCACGAACTTGCCACCCCAATCGCTGATATACGAAAGCTGCTGTTTGATTTCGGCCTGTAGGTTCCATGGCAGGATGATGACCCTTTCCGGTTTTTCGGCTCTGAGGACGTCTTCCGTGACGACCGGGATGCGGCTGCCCGGAAGCAGGGTTTCCTGCTTGGCCGGGTTCTTGTCGACGACAAAGGAGATGAGATCCGGTTTGACGCCGGCGAAGTTGATGAGCGTGTTGCCCTTGGCCGCAGCGCCATAGGCCGCCACCTTGAGCCCTGCCTGCCGGCTTTCGATCAGGAATTCGAGGAACCCGTCGCGCACGGTTTCGGCTGCCTCCTGGAAACCTGTGTAGAAGGCATCCTCGAGCATGCCTGCTTCACGCTCGGCGCCAAGCGTGGCGGCGACGGCTGCGGTTTTCGCATGGGTTCCCGTATCGCTGCGCTGCGCAAACACGCGCAGGCTGCCGCCGTGCCATGGCGTCGTCTCGACGTCGAAGACGGACAGACCGTTTGCCTCGAAGACACGGGTCACGGCGGTCAGCGATAGATATGAATAATGCTCGTGATAGGCGGTATCGAACTGCGCCTCGCGCACCATGTTGAGCAGATGCGGAAACTCGAAGGTGGCAACGCCGTTTGCCTTCAGGAGACGCGCAAATCCCTTAACGAAATCGTTGATATCGGGCACATGCGCCAGCACGTTGTTGGCTGCCATCAGGTCGGCCGAGCGTCCTTCAGCAGCCAACCTCTCGCCGAGTTCGGAACCGAAAAACTCCTCGACGATCTCGATGCCTTTCGTCCGTGCTGCAGCCGCCGTGCTTGCCGTTGGCTCGATGCCGAGGCAACCGATGCCGCACTCTTTGGCATATTGCAGGAGATAGCCGTCATTGGCGGCGATCTCGACAATATTGGAAGCCTCGGTCAGGCCGAACCGGTCCTGCATGTCGGCGACATAGTGCTTGGCGTGATCGAGCCAGGAGGTCGAGAAAGAGCTGAAATAGGCATAGCTTGAAGAGAAGAACGTCTCGCGATCGGCGAAATCCTCCGTTTGCACCAGCCGGCATTCCCCGCAGCAGCGGATCACCAGCGGGTACCAGAGTTCAGGCATATGGCGTTTCGTTGAATCGACATAGGAGTTCGACGGCGGTGCCGTGCCGAGATCGAGGAACGGTACCATGTGTGTCGATCCGCAGTGACGGCATTTCATGCGGCAACTCCACGATAATCCCTGGACAAGAGGGGATGCGCCGCATCGCGCGGCGAGAGATTGATCACCGGCAAGGGCCAGTCGACGGCAAGCGCCGGATCCTGCGGGTTGAGCCCGCCTTCCGCCTCGGCCACATAAGACTCGGAATGGGCGTAGATCATCCGAACGTCGTCGGTCAGCGCCTGAAAGCCATGAGCGAACCCCTTGGGGATCAGCAGCGAGCAGGCATTGTCTTCGGAAAGCTCGACGGCGAAATGTTGGAGAAAGGTCGGAGAATGCGCGCGGATATCGACGGCGATATCGAGGATGCGGCCGCGCGTGCAGGTGACCAGCTTGATCTCCGCATGCGGCGGCCGCTGGAAATGCATGCCGCGCACCGTTCCCTTCTGCGCCGTTCCGGTTTCGTTGAGCTGCGCCAGATGTCCCTGCCAGCCAAAAGCGGCAAGGTCTTCCTCGCAGAACAGGCGCGAAAGGAAGCCGCGCTCGTCCGCCATCTTCCTTCGGGTCAGAACCAGCAATCCGTCGAGAGGCGTCTTGCGCGCCTCGAACCGCCCGCTCATCCCGCGGCCCTCAGCGGCTCGCGCTCAGCAGCCAATCCGGAAAAATCACGGATGTCGGCAAGGCAGAGTTCCCGTGCAGCGTTGCCGTCGCATTGCGCCCGGTACCACTCCATCGTCCGCTTGACGGTTTCGGCCAGACGCCAGCGCGGCTGGTAGCCGAGCTCAGCGCGCGCCTTGGCACTGTCGAGCACCAGATAACCCGCCTCGTGCGGCCCGTCCGTTCCGTCGCCGAGCATCATCGCGCCGCCGCCGAAATGCCGCTCGGCCATTTTCAGAACGGCGCCGACGGACGCTGCTTCTCCGTGATCCGGTCCGAAATTGTAGCTCTCTATACCTTCCGGCACCTGCCACAGCCGCTCGGCAAGGCCCATGTAGCCGCCGAGCGGTTCAAGCACGTGCTGCCAGGGGCGCACCGCGCGCGGACGCCGGACCTGCAACGTCTCGCCACTCTGCCACGCCCTGACTGCATCGGGAATCAACCGGTCCTCGGCCCAGTCGCCGCCGCCGATGACATTGCCGGCGCGCGCCGTCGCAAGGCCGATCCGGCGAGCCGCGAAGAAGGATGCCCGGTAGCTTGCCGCGACGATTTCCGCTGCTGCCTTGCTGGCGCTATAGGGGTCGTGGCCGCCGAGCGGATCGCTCTCCATGAAGGCAAGGCCCGTCTCGGCGTTGTGATAGACCTTGTCCGTCGTCACCACGACGATCGAGCGGATATCTTCGGAGACCCGAAGTGCGTCGAGCAGGTTGGCCGTGCCGATAACGTTGACGTCGTAGGTTTCGGCCGGATTGCGATAACCGGCCCTGACCAGCGCCTGCGCCGCCAGATGGAAGACGATCTGAGGCTTTGTCTTCAGCACATGATGGGTGACCGCATCGCGATCGCGAATGTCGATGATGCCGGGGCCATCCATCGCGCCGCCCAGCAACAGATGCAGCGAAGGCTCGGTCTGCGGCGCCAGCGCCAGGCCTGACACGTCGGCCCCCAGTTCGCGCAGCCACAGTGTCAGCCAGCTGCCCTTGAAGCCGGTATGCCCGGTGACAAGCACGCGCTTTCCGCGCCAGAATTCATTTGTCATCGATATCACCAGCTCTTCCATGGCGGGGCGCCGCTCTGCCACAGGCTTTCGAGATGGTTCTTGTCACGCAGCGTATCCATCGGCTGCCAGAAGCCCTCATGAAAATAGGCCTGCAACTCGCCGTCCTTGGCCAGCCCCATCAATGGCTCCCCTTCCCAACTTGAATGATCCGCTTCGATCCGGTCGATGACGCGGGGCGAAAGCACGAAGAAGCCGCCATTGATGAAGCCGCCCTCGCCTTCCGGTTTTTCGATGAAACCCTGAACCTGATTACCTTCCAGCTGCAGCGCGCCATAACGGGCCGGCGGCCGCACGGCCGTCACCGTCGCCTGCTTGCCGTGGCTCTTGTGGAAGGCGATGGTCTTGCCGATATCGACATTGCTGACGCCGTCGCCATAGGTGAAACAGAAGGCTTCCTCATTCTTCAGATAGGAGGCGACCCGCTTCAAGCGGCCGCCGGTCATGGAATTTTCGCCGGTATCGATCAGCGTCACGCGCCAGTTCTCGGCGCTCTGGCGGTGGAACTCTATGCTGTTCTGCGCAAGATCAAACGTGATGTCCGACATGTGCAGGCCGTAATTGGCGAAATATTCCTTGATCATGTAGCCCTTGAAGCCACAGCAGATGATGAAGTCGCGCACGCCATGGGCATAGTAGAGCTTCATGATGTGCCAGAGGATCGGCCGGCCGCCGATCTCGATCATCGGTTTCGGCCTCAGATGCGTTTCCTCGGCAATGCGCGACCCGAGACCGCCGGCGAGAATGACCGCTTTCATCGATCTCTCCGGCTAGGCGCAAAGACGATCGCAGGCAGTGCCGGCGACGATTTGGCAAGGGGATGCGAGTGGCTGCCCGATGTGGCCGGCCCCGGCCTGCGCGCCGTCCTTGACCGCACAGCCATTGGCTTTGCCGTCATCCGGTTTCTAGGGCGAGGAAAATCCATGATGCTCCGGGTCCAGTCGGTCTATCCTGACAGAACCCTAGAATCTGAAACTGTCGTCAAACTGGAGCAGCCGTGCGTTGTGGACGGGCGGCTGCTCCGGCATCCGGCTCTTAAAAGGAATTCTTCCGCATCAGATGCTTCTCCCAATCGAGCGCACTGCGGATGATTCCATCGAGATCATCATGTTCGGGAACCCAGCCGAGTTCCTGTCTGGCAAGCGCCGGATTGGCGACGATCATCGCCGGATCGCCCGGGCGACGCTCGGCGAAGGTGACCGGGAAATCGGCCCCATGCACCTTGCGCACCGCGTCGAGTACTTCCAACACCGAGAAGCCATGCCCATAACCGCAATTGGCGGCGAGCGAACCGCCACCGGCGCGCATGCGCTGCAAGGCCTTCAAATGCGCCTGCACCAGATCCCAGACATGAATATAGTCGCGCACGCACGTTCCATCCGGCGTCGGGTAGTCGGTGCCGAACACGCTCATGGAGTCCCGTTTGCCTAGCGCCGTGGCGCAGGCGACCTTGATCAGGTGCGTGGCAAGCGCTGAAGACTGGCCGCTGCGGCCCTTCGGATCGGCACCGGCGACGTTGAAATAACGCAAGGCCGTATAGGTGAAGGGATGCGCATTGGCCGTATCGCGCAGCATGATCTCGGTCATCAGCTTCGAAGAACCGTAGGGCGATTCCGGCTTCAGGTTGACGCTTTCCGTCACCGGCTCGAGAACGTCTGGCGTTCCATACACCGCTGCCGTCGAGGAGAACACGAAATAGGGAATGCCGGCCTCGACGGCGCTGGCAATCAGGCTGCGCGACTTGACGGTGTTGTTCTCATAATAGCCGAGCGGATCGGCCACCGATTCCGGCACGACGATCGAGCCGGCAAAATGGATGATGGAATCGATCTCGTTTTCCGAGAAAATCTGCCGCATCAGGGCCGTGTTTGCGATGTCGCCTTCGTAGAAGCGAGCTTCCGGCGCGATCGCCCAGCGAAAGCCGGTCGACAGCCGATCGATGACCACAACCTTTTCGCCCGCATCGAGCAATGCCCAGACCATGTGACTGCCGATATAACCGCCGCCACCCGTTACCAAAACCGCCATTGCGTACTCCTGCTCTGCCAAATGTGAGCGGGATAAAACCCGTTCACGGCGCGATACACAAGGATTTTGTGCAGTGCCGAACAGTCAAAAACTGTTCAAAGCGAGGTAATATACCCCGCCAGCCGCTCGGCAGCAGTGGCGATCTGTTTGGTATCGCGCAGGAAACAAGCACGCATGAACAGCGATCCGCCTTCACCGAACGCGGTACCCGGCGCAAGCCCGACGCCGGTCTTGTCGACGATGTCCAGAGCCGCACGGCGCGCATCAGTGACGCCGTCGATTTTCAGGAAAGCATAGATCGCGCCATCCGGCTTCAGGGTCTCCACCCGGTTGGTGGCGATCAGCGCATCGCAGAGAAGATCGCGCGACAGCGCGGCCTTGGCGACGTTTTCGGCGACGAAATTATCGCCTTGGTCGAGCGCCACCACGGCCCCCGCCTGGATGAACTGCGCGACGCCGGAGGTTGAATACTGAATAAGGTTTTCGAGGACCTGGCCGACTTCCGGAGGCGCCACGATCCAGCCCGCGCGCCACCCGGTCATCGACCAGTTCTTGGAGAAGGAATTGACGAAGAGAATGCGGTCGTGCTCTTTCATGATGTCAAGGAAGGACGGCGCCCGGCCGCCATTGTAAGAATAGAGCGCATAGATTTCGTCGGCGATGATCCAGAGCCCGTGCCGCCGCGCCAGATCAAGAATTGCCTTCAGATCGCCGTGAGACGCAGTCCAGCCGGTTGGGTTGGACGGCGTATTGACGAACAGCGCCCGGGTCTTCGGCGTGATCGCGGCTTCGAGCCTGCCGATATCGAGCTGCCACTTTCCATCTTCGAAGCTGAGCGGCAAGGCGATGGCTCGAACGCCCGAAAGCTCTGCGCTTGCCGCAAAATTCGGCCAGGCCGGCGAGAGAAACACCATGTCGTCGCCCGGCGAGGTCACGGCCTCGATCGCCAGCTTGATCGCCTGCATGCCCGACCCCGTTATATAAAAATTGTCAGGGGAAAGCGTCTTGTCGAAATGGCGCCGATAATAGCGCGCCAAAGCCTCGCGCAGCGGCGGGATACCACGCTGCCAAGTGTAGAAGGTCTCGCCCGCCTTCAGCGATTCCTGTGCTGCCTGCGAAATGAAATCCGGCGTCGGCAGGTCCCCCTCGCCGACCCAAAGCGGAATCAGGCCGTCGCGCCCGCGCGCATAATTTACCAGTTCGACGATACCGCTTTCCGGTGCGGCAAGGGATCGGGGACTAAGGCTGGCGAGAATCGTCATCGGCGGGCTCCTGTTAGCCCGCCGCTTCTAGCGATTTTTCACATCACGATCACGCGATATTCGCTGACGGAATTATCGATTCTGGTGATGTATCGTCTTACGCTCTCTGCTTCAGCAGGTCGCGGATTTCGGTCAGCAGTTGCACGTCCTGCGCCGGCGGCGCTGCGGGCTCGGCCTCCTTCTGCTTTTCCAGCGTGGCGCGCATGTTGTTGACCCCCTTGACCAGCAGGAAAATGATCCAGGCGAGGATCAGGAAGTTCAAGACCACGGTGAGGAAGTTGCCATAGGCGAAGACCGCGCCCTGCTCGCGAGCGGCGGCAAGCGACGTGGCGGTCACAGTGCTGGAGAGCGGAATGAAGAAGTTGGAGAAGTCGATGCTGCCGATGATGGCGCCGACGATCGGCATGATGATGTCGTTGACCAGCGAATTGACGATCAGCGTGAAAGCACCACCGATGATAATACCGACGGCAAGGTCCATGACATTGCCCCTGGCAATAAACGCCTTGAATTCATTCAGCATTAGTCTCTCCTTATCTATGATCGAGCTCAGCCGTATCTGCCTGTCCGCCGCGGCTGAGTGCCGGGCGAATGCTACCTGAAATCGAAATCAAGTAAATCACGCGATGTAAAATAGCGCGCAACGCGCCGGTTTCGCTCCGTCTGAAAAAGAGTTGTCGGTTCTTTGACTTAAGGCTTAGGCGAGCCCGATTTTCTTCGCCCGCGTCTTGGCCTATGCTCGGCACGGACAAGGAGGAGGCATGCTTTCGGGCTCGATCATTTTCTTCGCCGCCTTCGCTTACCTGCTGCTGCTGTTTGCAGTCGCAAGCTACGGCGATCGCAAGGCGCGGAACGCCCCTGCCGGCAAGGGCAGGCCGCTCGTCTATGCGCTGAGCCTTGCGATCTACTGCACTTCCTGGACGTATTTCGGCGGCGTCGGTCTTGCGGCCGAGCGCGGCCTGGAATTCACCGGCATCTATATCGGCCCGATCCTGATGTTCACGATTGGCCTGCCGGTGATCCGCCGCATCATCGCGCTTGCCAAGTCCGAGAAGCTGACCTCGGTCGCCGACTTCGTCGCCGCGCGTTACGGCAAGAACCCGGCGGTCGCTGCCATCGTCGCGCTGATCGCGCTGATCGGCGCCATTCCCTATATCGCCCTGCAACTGAAAGCCGTCTCCAGTTCGGTCGCGGCCATGGTCGATACCAGCGGCTACGGCATCGGCGCCGGCCAGAATTTCATCGACCTGCCGCTTCTCGTCACGCTCTTCCTCGCCTGCTTCGCCATCGTCTTCGGGACGCGTCACACCGATGCCACCGAGCACCAGGACGGCCTGATCCTGGCGATTGCGATGGAATCGGTCGTCAAACTGCTGGCGCTGGTGACCGTCGGCCTCTACGTGGTTTTCTTCATGTTCGACGGGCCGGCCGATCTCTGGGCCAAGGCGCTTGCCAACAACCAGGTGATGACGGCACTCCACTATCAGACACCGTTGCCGCGCTGGATCCTGCTGGTCGTGCTGTCTGCCTTCGCCATCATCATCCTGCCCCGGCAGTTCCATGTCACCGTCGTCGAGAACAGGACGGAAAAGGACCTGCGCACGGCCGGCATCCTCTTTCCGCTTTATCTGATCGCGATCAACTTGTTCGTACTGCCGGTTGCAATCGCCGGCGTGCTGACCTTTGCCGGCAGCGGCGAGACAGATCTCTACCTGTTGAGACTACCGCTCGCTGCCGACATGCCGATCCTGACGCTGATCACCTTCATCGGCGGCTTTTCGGCTGCCACGGCCATGGTCATCGTTGCCTCGGTCGCGCTGTCGATCATGATCTCCAACGACATCGTCATGCCGGTGTTCCTGAGGCGCAGCCTGATGGGCCGCGGTGGTTTCCAGAACGTGGCGGGCGCACTGCTCAACGTCCGCCGCACGGCGATCTTCGTCGTCCTGCTGCTCGGCTACGCCTATTATCGCTCTGCCGACATGAGCGCTGGCCTTTCCTCGCTCGGCCTGCTCTCCTTCGCCGCCATTTCACAGATGGCGCCAGCCCTGTTCGGCGGCCTCATCTGGCGTCAGGCCAACGCCCGCGGCGCGATCGCCGGCATGACGCTCGGCTTCCTCGTCTGGGCCTACCTTCTTTTCCTGCCGAGCCTTGGCGGACCGGACAATTCCCATGTCGCGACGACCGTTCTCGATTTCCTCTTCCCCTTCACGACCGCCTTTTCGGGCGCAGCCGCCGATCCGCTGGTCAACGCCTCTGCGCTCAGCCTGCTTGTCAACGTGCTTGCCTATGTCGTCGGCTCGCTGACACGCGCGCCAAAACCGCTCGAACGCCTGCAGGCCGGCGTCTTCATCCGCCGCAAGTCGCGCTCGGAAAAGGCATTTCGCGGCCGCAAGACCAAGATCACCGTGCTGGATCTCAAGGCCACCATTGCCCGCTATCTCGGCGAGGAGCGGATGCAGCGGTCTTTCCAGACCTATGAACGCCAGTCCGGCCGCTGGCTCGAAGACAACCAGCCTGCCGACATGGCGCTCGTGCATTTCTCGGAGCAATTGCTCGGCAGCGCCATCGGCTCCTCCTCCGCCCGCCTCGTCCTGTCGCTGGTGCTGCAGCGTATGGACGACACGTCTTCCGACACCGCCTGGCTGCTCGACCAGGCTTCGGAAGCGCTGCAATACAATCAGGACATGCTGCAGACGGCGCTTTCGCAGATGGACCAGGGCATTGCCGTCTTTGATAGTTCCAACAACCTGATCATCTGGAACAGGCGTTTCCGGCAATTGCTCGACCTGCCGGAAAGCGCCGGCCAGGTCGGCTTTCCGCTGGCCGAGATCGTCTCGATGCTGACCAAGCGCGGCGATATCCGCAAAGAGGACGGCAAGCGGCTGGTCGCCAACTTCCTGACTTTGGACAAGCCCTTCCTGCTCGAACTTTCCGGCGGCGAACGCATCATCGAAGTGCGCACCAACGCCATGCCCGACAAGGGCATCGTCACCACCTATACCGACATCACCCAGCGCGTCGCGGCCGACATGGCCCTGAAACAGGCGAACGAGACGCTGGAACTGCGTGTGGCAGAACGCACCGGCGAACTGACGCGGGTCAACAGGGAGGTGGCCGAAGCACGCGCTGCGGCGGAAGAGGCCAATATCGGCAAGACCCGCTTCTTCGCCGCCGCCGGCCACGACATCCTGCAACCGCTCAATGCCGCCCGGCTCTACTCCTCGTCGCTGGTCGAGCGGCTCGGCGATTCCGAAAACAGCGTGCTGGTCCAGAACATCGATTCCTCGCTCGAATCGGTCGAATCGATCCTCGGCGCCGTGCTCGACATCTCCCGCCTCGATACCGGCGCGATGAAGCCGCGGCTGCAATCGGTGCCGCTCAACGATCTCCTGCGTCGCATCGAAACCGACTTCGCCCCCGTTGCCCGCGCCGCCAATCTGGAACTCACCGTCATGGCGACCTCGCTGACGGTGCGCACCGATCCCAACCTTTTGCGCCGCCTGGTGCAGAACCTCGTTTCGAACGCCATCAAATATACGCCGAAGGGCAAGGTCCTCGTCGGCGTCCGGCGCGAGGGCGGCAACGCCGTCATCCAGGTGCTCGATTCCGGCATCGGCATTCCGCCGTCGAAATTCCGCACCGTCTTCAAGGAATTCGCCCGCCTCGACGAAGGCGCCAAGACCGCCTCCGGCCTTGGCCTTGGCCTGTCGATCGTCGACCGCATCTCCCGCGTGCTCAACCACACCGTCGACCTGCAGTCCAAACCGGGCAAGGGGACGCGGTTCCGCGTGACCATGCCGATCGACCGCTCGGCCGGCCTGGTCAAGACCACTTCGGCTGCAACGGTTGGGACCGCCGAGCCGCTCCACGGCCTGCGCGTGCTGTGCATCGACAACGAGGCGCAGATCATCGAAGGCATGAAACTCTTGCTCGAAGGCTGGGGCTGCACGGTCTCGACCGCTTTGTCGCTTGCAGCCTGGCAGGCCGACCCAGCCAATCTCGCCCGGCATCCCGACGCGATCATCGCCGACTACCACCTCGACAACGCAACCGGCATCGACGCGATCCGGGCGATCCGCGACCATTTCACGATTGCCATCCCCGCCCTGCTCGTTACCGCCGACCGCTCGCCCGAGGTCCGGGCCGCTGCCGAACGCGACGGCGTGGCGCTGCAGAACAAGCCGGTACGCCCGGCCTCGATGCGAGCCTGGCTGACGCAGCTTTCGGTGTCGATGAAGGCGGCGGCGGAGTAGGTGGAAGAGATTTGCCGAAGGGCAACCCTCCGTCTTCCTCGCCCTTGTGGCGGGGATCCAGCAGCACCGCGTCTGCGGTGCTAAGACTCCTTTCACGCGAAAGACATCGCGTGGCTGGGTTCCTGTGACAAGCACAGGAATGACAGAGGATTAGTTATGCGGAGTTTAACCGGCGAGGCCTGACCGGTACTCGCCCGCCCGCTCCTTGGAGAGGCACCCGCAGCCTCAAGCCGCCACGGCCGCAATCTTGCCCAACTGGATCACCGCCTGCGTGCGGCTGTCGACATTGAGCTTCAGCAGGATTGCGGAGACATGTGCCTTGATCGTCGCTTCTGAGACGCCGAGTTCGTAGGCGATCTGCTTGTTGAGCAGGCCTTCCGCCAGCATGCCGAGGACGCGGGATTGCTGCGGCGTCAGCGTCTGCAGACGATGCAGGAGGGCGGCCACTTCCGGCTCGTGCTCCATGCCGCGCTGGAAGCCGGGTGGCGTGAAGATTTCGCCGGCCATGACCGTTTCGATGCCCTGGCGGATTTCGTCGATGCCGGCGGATTTGGAGAGGAAACCGGAAGCGCCGAGTTCCAACGCCCGCTGGATCGTCGCCGGATCGTCGTGAGCAGAGACGATCACCACCGGCAGGCTCTGGAATTCCGCGCGCAGCGCGATCAGGCCCGACAGGCCGCTGACACCCGGCATGGTGAGATCAAGCAGCATCAGGTCTGCCGAGACGTTGTCGATCGCCGCCTGGCGCGCCGTGGTAAAGTCGCCAGCTTCGATGATGGTCGGATTACCGGCCATGCCGGTCAGCGCCTGGCGCATGGCGCCGCGAAACAGCGGGTGATCGTCCGCGATGATGATGGTCAAACCTGACGTCATGACGCTCCCTCCCAAGAGCCTCGCGCAGACGACAAATCCTCCAATTCGCCGCTGCACCGCATGTATCGTCGAGGATCCGGTCAGGTCTTCTGAGGGACTTCCTCCATCTTGTCCGACGGCGTCTTGTCCCCGCTTTCCAGATCCTTCACGATTCCCATGAAACTGCGCATCATTCTTTCCATGATGCTCATCGTCTGGTCAATCTCTTCCTTTGTCGGAAGCCGCGGTTTCAGGCTCACCTGACCGTCTCCGACGGCTTTTTCCAGTGTCTCGATACGCTTGGTCAGCAAGTCGAGTTCAAGCTCGAAGGCCGTGCGCTCGTCTGCGGCCATCCGGCAGACGATTTCGCCGTCGCCCTCCTGGCAGAGCGAGACCTCGCCGGTCTGGGTATCCAGCCTGGCAATGCCGCTGTCGGTCTTTTGCATGGCGTATCGGCCCGGTGCCGGTTCCTGGGCAAAGACCGTGAAAGCTGCAAGGACCCCGCCAAGGGTCAAGACCGGTATCAGCATCCTGTTCATTGCAACCTCCTGTCAGCCAAAAATCCGGAATCGGACCCGCTTGCCGGTGGACTTTCGCACAGGATTGCGGCAATCCCGCAAACACATCGTCCATTGTCCAGGAAACGGCGGCATGAGCAGCATTATCTACAAAATCGTTCCGGCAACTCTGTGGCAGGATGCGCTGAACAGCGGAGAATTCAAGGGGGCTGCGATCGACCTGACGGATGGCTACATCCACTTCTCGACCGCCGCTCAGGCAAAGGAAACCGCCGCGCGCCACTTTGCCGGACAGGAGGGCCTGCTGCTGGTCGCCGTCGATGGCGAAAAGCTCGGCGACAGACTGGTCTACGAGCCCTCCCGCGGCGGCGACCTGTTCCCGCATCTTTATGGCCCGCTCTGCCTGGACGCGGTTCTCTGGGAAAAACCCCTGCCGCTCGACGCCGATGGCAACCATATCTTTCCGGAGCTTGACCGATGATCGACGCCTTCCAGTCGCTCGCCCGCCGCGGCCTCTTCCTGCTTGACCCGGAAGCCGCCCACGGGCTTTCCATCAAGGCCTTGAAAACCGGCCTCGTGCCTGCCTGCGCCGCCCCAGCTGACCCGCGCCTCGCCCAGACCGTCGCCGGCCTCTCGTTTGCCAACCCGCTGGGTCTTGCCGCCGGCTACGACAAGAACGCGGAAGTGCCGGAAGCATTGCTGCGGCTCGGCTTCGGCTTCACCGAGATCGGCACCGTTACGCCCAAACCACAAGCGGGCAACGACAAGCCGCGCATCTTCCGCCTCGTCAAGGATGACGCCGTCATCAACCGCCTCGGCTTCAACAACGAGGGCCATCAGGCGGCACTCCTGCGACTTCGCTCCTGCGCCCGCGATGCGATGATCGGCGTCAATATCGGTGCCAACAAGGATAGCGCCGACCGCATCGGCGACTATGTCACCGGCATCCGCACTTTCTATGGCGTCGCCCGCTACTTCACCGCCAACATCTCCTCTCCCAACACGCCGGGCCTGCGCGATCTGCAGGCGCGCGAAAGCCTTGCAGCACTCCTCTCCGCCGTGCTTGCCGCCCGCGACGAGGAAGCTGCAAAGACAGGCAGGCGCGTGCCGGTGTTCCTGAAGATCGCGCCGGACCTCACCGAAGAAGGCATGGACGATATTGCCGCCGAAGCACTGGCACACGCTCTCGACGGGCTGATCGTCTCCAATACGACGCTGTCGCGCGACGGCCTCCGCGACCAGCGGCAGGCCAAGGAAAGCGGTGGACTTTCCGGCAAGCCGCTGTTTGAAAAATCGACCATCGTGCTTGCCAAGATGCGAAAGCGCGTCGGACCCGACCTGCCGATCATCGGCGTCGGCGGCGTTTCGTCCGCGGAAACGGCAGCGGAAAAAATCCGCGCTGGCGCCAATCTCGTCCAGCTCTATTCCTGCATGGTCTATGAGGGGCCTTCGCTGCCGGGCAAGATCGTCCGCGGGCTGGCGCAGCTCTGCGATCGCGAAAAGCTCGCCTCCATCGGCGATATCCGTGGCAGCCGAACGGATTACTGGGCGTCAAAGGCATAATATCGAAACGCTTGGACCGATCTTTGCTGGATGGTTCTAAGTGGTTTCGATTTCAGGACATCTGTTCTCCTCCGTCATCCTCGCCCTTGTGGTGGGGATCCAGCGGCACCGCGTCTGCGGTGCGAAAAACTCTTTTCACGCGACGGACGTCGCGTGGCTGGATTCCTGTGACAGGCACAGGAATGACGGAGAAGGTAGTGCCGGGCAGAAATCAATCGAATGGCCTGATGCAATTTGCACTTCAATCATGCTCCGCTACGAAAACGTCTGAGCCGAACGGCGCGGTACCAGCACCATCAGGAAGAGGCCGCGAAACAGGAGGAACAGGTTGAGCGACGCCCAGAGCCCGTGATTGCCGAAGGCCGGCACCAGCACAGCGAGGGCAACGACATAGCCTGCGAAGGCGGCGAGCATCATGTTGCGCATATCCCGCGACCAGGTGGCGCCAATGAAGACCCCGTCCATCAGGAAGGCGAGTGCGCCCGTCATCGCCGTGATCGCCGCCCACGGCATATAGACATAGGCCTCCGCGCGAACGTCGGCAGCCGTCGTCAGCAGATCGACCAGCCCGTCGCCGAAGATGAGAAAGGCGAGGGTCGTCAACCCGGCAAGCACGAAGCACCAGATCGCCGTCATCCTCAGCGCCCGGTCGAAAGCCGGCCGGAACCGCGCGCCGATCGCCCGGCCGGTCAGCTGTTCGGCCGCATTGGCAAGCCCGTCGAGATAATAGCCGGCAACCAGGAAGATGGTCATCAGCACGGCATTGGCAGCGAGCGTCACCGGCCCGAAGGACATACCGATGCGCGTCATCAGCGTGAAGGCGGCGAGAAGCACGAAGGAGCGGATCATGATGTCGCGGTTCAGCCCGAACAACGGTTTCAGCCGCTCGCGCGAAACGATCGACGCCCAGCTTGGCGAAACCGTCCGGTCGAAGCGGCCGTAGACGATCGCAAATCCGGCGATGGCGCCCACCACTTCGCCGGTCACTGTCGCCAGCGCCACCCCCATCACGCCCCAACCGAGATAGAGCCCGAGAAAAATGGAGAGCACGATGTTGATGCCGTTGATCAGCGTCTGCAGCATCAGCCCGGTCGTCCCCTGCCCGCGTCCGAGCACGTAGCCGAGGATCGTATAGTTGGCGAGCGCCGCCGGGCCCGACAGCATGCGACAGAGGAAATAGGTGCGCGTCACCGCCTCCACTTCTGGCCCCGGCGCCAGCAGCCACAGCCCGGCCGCCAGCAGAAGCGGCGACAGAAGGACAAACGCGGTTCCGCAGATCAGTGCGATGATCAGGGAGCGCCAGAACACCGCCTGCTCTTCCATCCTGTCACCGCGGCCAAACGCCTGCGCAACCAGCCCGGTCGTGGCCGAGCGCAGGAAATTGAAGGTCGTGAAGAGAAGATCGAAGAGGATCGCACCGACGGCAAGCCCGGCAAGCAGCGTCGCCTGCCCCATGCGCCCGACGACGGCGGTATCGACCAGACCGAGAAGCGGTGTCGTCAGGAAACCGAGCGTCATCGGCACCGCGATCGACAGGATCAGCCGGTTGGTGACAAGGAAAGGTCCCGCACCATGCGTGTTCTCGCTGATATCCGGCGTTTGCGCTGCGGTCATGACGTCTCCCCACGACCGGCCCGAAAACAGAATCAGATCAGGCGGTCGACAGCACCATGGCCCAATAGGGCTGGTTTCCGGAAGCCGGATTCCGCATCACCGCGACACCGAGGCCGCTGTAATTCGGTCCCAGCATATTTTCCAGATGCTTGGGAGAATCGTACCAGGCGGTATAGACCTTTTCGGCGCTGTCCTGGCCCATGGCAATGTTCTCGGCCGCTGGCAGGGCGACACCCTGCCCCTTCATGCGCTCCAGAAAACTGTCGCCCATGCCGATCAGGTGCGACATCTTCCCGGCCTTGGCCATGCGGCCCGCCTGTGACAAGGCTGCCTGTGCGGCGGCGGGATCGCGCACCAAAGGCTTCAGGCCTTTCTGCTGTCTCAGATCGTTGACATAACCGAGCGTCGCATCCGTCTGGTCGCTGCCATTGCCGCTCGTGGTTACCTTGGGCGTGCCGCAGCTGGCGAGAAAGCCGAGCGAAAGAAGCGCCCCGGTTCGCAAAAGAGTGCGCCGGGAGGCGAGGAAGTCCTGATCGTGCATGTTACCGCCGGTAGCTGAGGATGCGCAGAATGATGAAGACCGGAATGACCACGGCCGCACCCAGCAGCAGATAATCCCCGATGCGGCCGAGCGCCGCGAAACCCGAATGCCACAGGTCGAGAACGAAGTCCCTGACCGTGTAGAGAATGCCGTAGGGCGTCCAGCCGAAGACGGCCATGACGAAGCCGACGATGATCGAGACCACTAGCAGCTTGACCAGCACGCGAAGAGGCGAATCGCCCAGAAACTTGTTCACTCCATCGGCCATGGCCAATCATTCTCCTGTTTTGCCTGACATAAGCTGCCATGGCGCCCATCGCAAGCCGCGAAGATTGGCGAGGCCCCTTGCCGTCAAATCGCCGCTTGCCATTTTTACCCTCGCACGCGACAAGCGATTGATGCCGCGAAGTCAATCGAGGGCGCAAGCCATGAACCTCAACCAACTTTCCTCCGGCGACCTGATTGCCGACCGCCGGGTCGAATATGCACATATGCTTGCCGACAGCGGCGACCATGCCGGGGCCGCAGACCTGATGGGCCAGGCACTGGAGCTCGCTCCTGACTGGCCGGCCGGCTGGTTCCGCCTTGCCGACTATCAGGAGAAATCCGGCCACAAGGAGGCGGCGATCGCGGCCCTGCGGAAGGTTCTCGACCTCAACCCGGACGACATATTCGGCGCCGGCCTGAAACTTGCCGTGCTCGGCGGCGCCAAGACACCCGACCAGCCTTCGAGCCTCTACGTGGCGCAGTTGTTCGACGACTATGCCGACCGCTTCGACAAGGCGCTGGTCGAAAAGCTCGATTATACCGTTCCAGAAAAGCTCGCCGCGCTGATTGCCGCCCATGCGGGCAAGGATCGCTTTGCCCATGCCATCGACCTTGGCTGCGGCACCGGCCTTTTCGGCGAGCGCATCCGCGACAGGGTTGACCATCTCGAAGGCGTCGATCTCTCCGCCAACATGCTGGCCAAGGCCGCAGACAAGGCCGTCTATGATCGCCTGGCGCAGGCCGATCTTTCGATGGAGCCGGAAAGCTGCGGGCTTTTTGCAAACGGACAGGCGGCCTCGGGAAACCGTGCCGACCTCGTTAGCGCCGCCGACGTGCTGATGTATCTCGGCAATCTCGACAGCGTCTTTGTTATCGCCTCACGGCTCCTTGCCGATGGAGGCCTTTTTGCCTTTTCCGTGGAAGACGCAGACGATGCCGGTGCTTTCGTCCTGCGCCCGTCTCTGCGCTACGCCCATTCGGAAAGCTACGTACAAAGCCTCTGCAAGCGCTTTGGGCTTGCCCTGATCGACATCCGCAAAACCACCATTCGCAATGATGGCGGAAAACCGGTCTCCGGCATTCTTTTCCTTACGCGGAAAACCGCCTGAACGTTCTTTTCTTGCGAAGTTGAAATAGGTCAGCATTGCTTACATATTTTACTTGATCGTGACGGCGAAAATCCGATAATTGCTGCATTGCACACAGGCGCTGCTGTCGATGACGACCGCCGCGCAACTGCACCTTCATTCATAGATTTCATTGCCGTTCGGGCCTGCCCGAACGCCTGTCTTTGCGCCTTCGGAGATCGCGCCATGAGCCTTATCAATGCCCTTGGTTTCTGGAACACCAGCGCGACGCGCCACACGCCGGTCGAGGATGTGCAGGGCATCTTCTCGGGCAGCCTCGTGGCGGCGCTCGGTCTCTATGTGCTTGCCAGCGCCGGTCTTCTGACCGGCAGCACCGCCGGTGTCGCCTTTCTCCTGCACTATGCGCTGGGCATCAACTTCGGTCTCGCCTTCTTCCTGCTGAACCTGCCATTCTTCTACCTGTCGTGGAAGCGCCTCGGCATGGGTTTCACGGTGAAGACGTTCATCGCCATCGGCATCACGTCGCTGCTCACCAATGTCCAGGGCCAGGTGTTCCAGATCGCCAGCATTCACCCCGCTTGGGCGGCTCTTCTCGGCGGCCTGCTGCTCGGCTATGGCGTGCTGGCGCTCTATCGCCACCGGGCCAGCCTCGGCGGCGTCGGTATCCTCGGCATCTACATGCAGGAGCGCTTCGGCATTCGTGCCGGTCTCGTCCAGCTTGCCATTGACCTGTGTGTGCTGGCCGCCGCTTTCTTCGTCACCACGCCGCCGGTGGTGTTCTACTCGGTGCTTGGCGCCATTGTGCTCAATTTGTTTCTGACGATCAACCACCGCGCCGACCGCTATATCGCTTTGTAAAAACGCACGTCCTCCAGGCGGGGGAGACGTCGCGCACAAAGCGAGGCGATGAGGGGGCCAAAGGCGCGTTCTTCAAGGATTGCGCCGCGCCAATGCCAAGGGCGGCACCGGCTGCCCCCTCATCCGACCTTTTCGCATTCTGCAATTGAGTGAGAGCGGGACAAGCAACGAACCCTTCCCGCTCTCCGGCGCTGCACCTGTTGCTGATGCGCAGCGCCGTAGCTGTTTTGCTGCTCAGGCAGCCTTTGCCGGCTTGTCGATCGGATGCTGCGAGCGGAAGCCGACGGCGATCCGGTTCCAGACGTTGATCGCGCCGATTGCCACCGTGATCTTGGCAATTTCCTCGCTGGAGAAATGCGCCTTCAATGTTTCAAAGGCATCGTCGGGAGCGCCCGTCTGGGCAATGTTGGTCACAGCATCGACCCAGCCGAGCAGTGCCCGCTCGCGGGCATCGTACACCGGCGATTCCCGCCAGACGCACATCAGGTTGATCCACTGTTCGCTCAGACCATCATGACGCGATTCCTTCACGTGCATATCGACGCAATAGGCGCAGCCATTGATCTGCGAGGCGCGCAGCTTGATCAGGTGGATGAAGCGGCGTTCCAGGCCGGAATTCTGTACAAAGTTTTCGAGCGCCAGCACGGCCTTGAAGGATTCCGGCGAGGCTTTGGTCAAATCGAGACGAGTTTGCATTTGTCTTCTCCTTTGTGAGGGCTCAGCGAGCCGTTTTGCGTTCGTGGATTTCAAGGAAGGCGCAGCCCCTGGCTGCGATCGGTCCGTCGTCGATTTCGGCCAGTTGCACACCGAGATCGGCGATGGTGGTCTTGGCCAGTTCCGCCCGGTAGACGCGCTCGGCCTTCAGCATCGTGGCCGAGATCGTGCACGGTTTGGCGAAGTAGCGGTCCGGTACCGGGTTTGGTCCACGCCGGCGGATTTCATTGCAGCGAAACGCCGGCGCCGGGCCTTCGACGGCGAGTACTATGTCAAGCAGCGTGATCTTGTCGGCGGGCTTTGCGAGCCGGTAGCCGCCCTTGGGTCCCGGCACGGTATCGAGAACGCCGGCGCCGGAAAGCGATTGCAGGTGCTTCAGGAGATAGCTGGTCGAAACGCCGTGAAACTCGGCGATCGCGGCAGCCGAAAGCACACTGCCTTCGGAAAGGCCCGCCAGCATTGCGACGCTGTGAATGGCCTGCTCGACACCCTCACCCAGTTTCACTGCTCTCTCCCCTTTTCTATCGTGGATAATTTATATCCATGATTATGGAAGCCTGTCAACCGGCAAAATCGAGCCGCGTGGCTTGCGTTCGGCAAGGTGGACGATAGAAGGGAATTTCAAAGGGCACGGGATACGACGACGATGATGGCAACGCCTGCAAAATCCGCCTTCGCGGCACTGATGAATTCAAGCGCCGAACGGCATTCGCTGGTCGAGGATGCACAGGGCGTCGTCTCCGGCAGCATGCTTGCCGTGCTCGGCATCACGCTCCTGTCGAGTGCCGGGCTCTTGACCGGCGGCACGCCCGGCATCGCCTTTCTCATCCACTATGCGACCGGCTTCAGCTTCGGCGCCTGCTTCTTTGCCGCGAACCTGCCGTTTTATTATATCGCCTTTCGCCGCATGGGCCTCGCCTTCACGCTGAAGACCTTCGCCGCCGTTGCCCTGACCTCCGCGCTGTCGGAAGTCCTGCCGCGCGCGCTTGGCCTTAGCCATGTCGATCCGCTTGTCGGCGCATTGTTCGGCGGCCTCGTCATCGGCGCCGGCCTGCTCGCGCTCTTTCGCCACCGCGCCAGCCTCGGCGGCATCGGCATTCTCGCGCTCTACCTCCAGGACCGTTTCGGCTGGCGCGCCGGCCTTGTCCAGCTCGGCTTCGACTGCGCCATCGTCGCATGTTCCTTCTTCCTCGCCAGCCCGCTGATCATCGCCTGCTCGATCGCCGGCGCCATTGTGATGAACGTCACGCTCGCAATGAACCATCGCAAGGACAGGTACATCGCGATGTGACGGTCGCCTTGCCGTCATGTCCCTGAGCGGGCAACGGCCCTCAACGCGGTCCTGACGATGGCATCACCGAATTCCGGCGAAACCGGCTGATGCCCGACAAGCAGCCGGAAGAAGACCGGGCCATAGATCATGTCGAGCAAAGCCTCGAGATCCGGCGGCTGCGTGATTTCACCTCGGTCCAGCGCCTTTTCCAGGATGACGCGCCCGGCATTCCGGCTCGACAGGATCACCTGGTTGCGGAACGCCTTGGTGAATTCGCTTTCCGGGTCCGCAGCCGCCAGCGCCATGGTGATCTGCCGCCCGCGGGTGCTGGCGAAGGCCGTCACCAGCCCACGCATCTGCGCGCCAAGGGCGGCCTGCGCGGTAGCGCCTCGTGTCTCAGCGTCCGGCAGCGGGCTGACCAGCAGCGCGGCCATCGCCAGTTCCTGCGCATTGGCCCAACTGCGATAGATCGTCGGCTTGCCGACGCCGGACCGCGCGGCAACGGCTTCGATCGTCAGCCGGCCGAAACCTTCCACCATCAGGATATCATGGGCGGCCTCCAGGGCACGCCGCTGCGCGGCCGTGCTCGGCGGCCGTCCACGTTTCCTCGGTGCGTTTGTATCTTGACTCATATCTTTACGATACGTAACGTTAATATTCCACTCAGTCAAGGAGACGTGCCATGTCAAGTTTCGCTCGAAAAGTGAGTGCCTATTTCGTCGTAAAAAATGCGGCACAAGCCATCGACTTCTACAAGCAGGCCTTCGGTGCCGTCGAAATCTTCCGAATGACCGACCCCTCGGATGGACGCGTCGGCCACGCCGAACTGCGTTTCGGCGAGACGCTGATGATGCTGGCCGACGAATATCCGGATTTCGGCGCGCTTTCCCCCGATACGATCGGCGGCTCGCCGGTGGCGTTCCACGTTGACACCAGTTCGACCGACGAGGCGGTGGCGCAAGCCCTCTCTGCCGGCGCGACGCTGCTGCGCCCGGCGACGGACCAGAGCTTTGGCGAGCGCGTGGCACAGGTGCTCGATCCCTATGGTCATCGCTGGATGTTGTCGCAGACCATTGAGCAAGTCTCCCCGGAGGAGATGCAGAGGCGCTGGAACGAGGGGGCATCCGCATGAGTGCCGCCGACCTGGAATCGCTCGAGGCCACTGAGCGTGCCTTCAACGCGGCGATGATATCCAACGACCCCACGCGGATCGCCGCCTGCATCACGGACGACTGGGTGCTGGTCACGCCGGAACGAGGCCCGGTCCCTGCGCAGGCTGTCCTCGCGGCAATCCGATCCGGCGTGCTCACCCACGACACGATGACGAAGACGACGCATCACGTTCATCTGATGGGCGATGTGGCAACGGTGACCGGGCGCGGTTGGAACACGGGGACGTTTCATGGCGAACCGATTTCGGCCGATGAATGGATCACCGATGTCTATCGCCGGGAGGGAAACGGGTGGCGCTGCGTGCTGACCCATCTCACGCCAGCGTGCAGCGACGACCAGCTTGGCGCAACAAGGGCGTCTAGGTGAGATGGTCCGGAAGGAAAACGTTTTGTTGGCGGCGGGCCTCGCCCGGCCCGGTTTCGACGGCACGGTTGTGACCGGCATCACGCCCGCGATGAACCATCGCAATGGTCGCTATATCGCGAGGCAGGCCCGCCCGACCGATCTTGCGTTGTTTGACGGCATCATTGCAAGCCATCATGCTTTTTCAGCTGGTCGATGGCGTTCAACGCGTCATAGGGAGACCAACCCGCATCGACGGCGGCTTCCACCAGCCTGGCTTCCACTTCCTGTTCGAGCTTCTGATAGAGCGGCTCGAGTGCCTCCTGAACTGTCAGGATATGCTCATCGGGTGCAATGACGGTTTCACCAGTGGCTGACGACGGCATGCCGCTCTCCTTCCTGATTTCGGTCTTTCTGATTTTTTACAAGAATAGTACCAATGCGACGAGAGAGGAAGTGTTCCTGTGCTCTTCAAATCTGCCGCGTTTGATCTACATTTGTTCGCGTGAACCAGATCGATTCCGCCGTGCGCGCAGAAACCTCGCTGCTCCTGCCCCCGCTTTTCCTGCGCTGGTTCGCGGAAAAGGGCTGGCAGCCGCGCGCCCATCAGCTGGAGCTGCTTTCCCGCGTCGAGGGCGGCGAAAGCATGCTGCTGATAGCGCCGACCGGGGCCGGCAAGACGCTCGCCGGCTTCCTGCCCTCGCTGGTCTCGCTCACCGAACGCGGCAAGATCCCACCCGGGTCTGCGTTTACCGGCATCCACACGCTCTATATCTCGCCCCTGAAGGCGCTCGCCGTCGATATCGAGCGCAACCTGATGAAGCCGGTCGGTGACATGGGGCTGCCGGTGCGGATCGAAAACCGTACCGGCGACACGCCGGCCGCCAAGCGCCAGCGCCAGAAGCTCAATCCGCCGGATATCCTTTTGACGACGCCCGAGCAGGTGGCGCTGCTGCTCGCCAATGGCGAGGCCGAGCGTTTCTTCAAGGACCTGAAATATGTGGTGCTCGACGAGTTGCATTCGCTCGTCACCTCCAAGCGCGGCCACCTGCTGTCGCTCGGCCTTGCTCGCCTTCGAAAACTCGCCCCCGGCCTGCAGGCGATCGGCCTTTCCGCCACAGTCGCCGAGCCGATGGACCTGCAGCGGTGGCTTAGCCCCCAGAAAATCGGCGAGAACAATCACGCCGGACTGATCACCGTGACGGGCGGCGCGCGGCCGCAAATCTCGATCCTTCGCACCGAAGAACACGTGCCGTGGGCCGGGCACTCAGCAGCCTACGCCATCGGCGATATCTACAAGGCGATCGGTGAAACGAAGACCACGCTGCTCTTCGTCAACACCCGCAGCCAGGCCGAGCGTGTCTTTCAGGAGCTCTGGACAATCAACGACGACAATCTGCCGATCGCGCTGCATCACGGTTCGCTCGATGTCGGCCAACGCCGCAGGGTCGAAGCGGCAATGTCAGAGAACAAGCTGCGAGCCGTCGTCGCCACCTCGACGCTTGATCTCGGCATCGACTGGGGCGATGTCGACATGGTCATCCATGTCGGGGCGCCGAAGGGCGCATCGCGCTTGGCCCAGCGCATCGGCCGCGCCAATCACCGCATGGACGAGCCGAGCCGCGCCATCCTGGTGCCGGCCAATCGCTTCGAGGTGATGGAGTGCCAGGCCGCCCTCGACGCCAACTATATCGGCGCACAGGACACCCCGCCGGTCGGCAAGGGTGCACTCGACGTGCTTGCCCAGCATGTGCTCGGCATGGCCTGCGCCGCCCCGTTCGATCCGCTGGCGCTCTACACGGAAATCACCAGCGCATCGCCTTACAGCTATCTCACGTGGGAGACCTTCGAGCGCATCGTCGATTTCGTCGCCACCGGCGGCTATGCGTTGCGTAGCTACGAGCGCTATGCCAAGATCCGCAAGACGCCCGAGGGCCTCTGGCGCGTCTCCAATCCGCTGATCGCCCAGCAATACCGTCTGAATGTCGGCACCATCATTGAATCGCCGATGCTGAACGTGCGCATGGTCAAACGCAACGCCCGCGGCGCGCTCGGGCGCGGCGGCATGCCGCTTGGCAAGGTCGAGGAATATTTCCTCGAAATGCTGTCGCCGGGCGACACCTTCCTGTTTTCCGGCAAGGTGTTGCGCTTCGAAGGCATCCGCGAAAACGAATGTCTGGTGTCCCAGGGCTATACGCTCGACCCCAAGGTGCCCTCCTATGCCGGCGGCAAGTTTCCGCTCTCCACTTATCTCGCCCAACAAGTGCGCAAGATGCTGGCCGATCCCGCTCGCCATGCGAGCCTTCCCGATCAGGTGCGCGACTGGCTGTCCCTGCAAAAAGATATCTCGATGCTGCCGAAGGAGGACGAGCTGCTGATCGAAACCTTCCCGCGCGGCAGCCGCCACTACATGGTGATCTATGCTTTCGAGGGGCGGCTCGCCCACCAGACGCTCGGCATGCTCTTGACGCGTCGGCTGGACCGCGCCGGTCTGAAGCCGCTCGGCTTCGTTGCCACCGATTATTCGCTGGCCGTATGGGCGCTGGACGATCTTGGCGCAGCCTTCAGCCGACGCCGCCCGTCTCTCGCGGACCTGTTCGACGAGGACATGCTCGGCGATGATCTCGAAGCCTGGCTCAACGAAAGTTTTCTCCTGAAGCGCACCTTCCGCAACTGCGCCGTCATCGCCGGATTGATCGACCAGCGCCATCCGGGCAAGGAAAAGAGCGGGCGGCAGGTGACAGTGTCGGCCGATCTCATCTACGACGTGCTCCGCAGCCATGAGCCTGATCACATCCTGCTCGAAGCCACCCGCAACGACGCCTCGACCGGGCTTTTGGAAATCGAGCGGCTTGGCGATATGCTGCTGCGAATCAAGGGCCATATCACCCACCGCCCGCTGGACCGGATTTCACCGCTGGCCGTGCCGGTCATGCTCGAAATCGGCAAGGAAGCGGTCGGCGGCGAAGCGCAGGACTTCCTGCTTGCGGAAGCTGCCGACGAGTTGTTCGAGGATGTGCTGGCCACAGCGGCGGGTGACCCGCACAGGTCATTGTAAAGCCCAGACACTGAAACGCATTGCAAGCCGGAACCATATGCACCGCATCGCCCACGCCATCGCCGCCCTGCCGGACAATCCGGCGTTGTCCGCCCGCACAGTGATCAACGGCGTTACGGCCGTCTGCGATCCCCTCGGCGGCCTCTATCTGCCCGATCTCGATATTCTCGTCGTTTCCGACCTGCATCTGGAAAAGGGTTCGGCCTTTGCCCGCCGCGGCATGCTGCTGCCGCCCTATGACACGCTGGCGACGCTACGCATTCTCGACGCCGTCATCTCCCGGCACAATCCGAAGATCGTCATCAGCCTCGGCGACAATTTCCACGACCGCGTCGGCTCGGCCCTGATGCCGGACCTCTTTCGCGGCATGATCGAGGCCATGGCGCGCGGCCGTGAATGGATCTGGATAAACGGCAACCACGATCCCGACGGCACCGTCGCCCTGCCCGGCTCATCCGCCGACGAACTCCACTATGCCGGCCTCGTCTTCCGCCACGAGCCGGCCAAGGATGCTGCAGCTGGCGAAATCGCCGGCCATCTCCATCCGGCAGCGACCGTCACGCGGCGGGAAAAGCGGGTCCGCCGCGCCTGCTTCGCCACCGACGGCAAGCGCCTGATCATGCCCGCTTTCGGCGTCACCACCGGCGGCCTCGACCTGCGCCACAAGGCCATGCGCGGCCTCTTCGACCACCAGAGCCTCGTCGCCCATATGCTGGGGCGGGACCGAATCTATTCGGTGCGGTTTTCGAATTTGCTGGGATAGTTGGAGCGACTACTGCGTCTTGCCGCACTGCATCGACCTTGGCAGAATGACCGCCACCGGCCGCACATTTTGGCGGGAGGGGGCGCTGATGAGCCGCATGACAGCCGACAGCCTGGAAGCAGCGTTGCGCGCCATCCGCTCCGACAATGCAATCGCCGATGTCGCACGCTTCTTCCATGACGGGCTCGGCGAAACGCAGGTGCTCGGTGTCGGCATAGGCAAGGTCTTTCCCATTGCTAAGGCGCATGCCGCTCTGCCCTTGCCCGAAATCAGCCGGTTGCTCGACAGCCCCTTCTACGAGGTGCGAATGGCCGCCGCCGCGATCATGGATTTCCAGGCGCGCCAGAGGAAGCCTGCCAACCCCTTGGCCGCGCTCTACGAACTCTATCTCGCCCGGCATGACCGGCTGAACAACTGGGATCTGGTGGATCGCGCCGCACCCTACGTCGTCGGGCAATATCTCGACGACAAGCCCAGAGACCCGCTCTACGACCTTGCCGCTTCCTCCGATCCGTGGCGGCGCCGGACCGCGATCGTCGCGACCTACTACTTCATCCGCAAGGGTGACCTGCGCGACACGTTTTCAATCTGCGCCCTGCTGGCGGCCGACCCGCACGATATGGTGCAAAAGGCGATCGGCTCATGGGTCCGCACCGCCGGCGAGGCCGATCGGGACAAACTGAAAACCTTCCTCACCGAAAACCGGGGCCGTCTTTCCACAACCGCTATGCGGATGGCGACCGAAAAACTGCCGCCCGAGGAGAAGGCAACCTTCCGGTCGAAAGCGCCGCCCTGAGCGCATCTTTCGGCTGAACTATACTGAGGAAAAAACTGCTTGCAATTTGCAATCAGATTCCGCATTGTCAGACCAATTTCAAATTAAAACTGGTTTTGGGAGAAGCGACCGTGGCCAAACTGTGCATCTGGAACCTCGTAACACTCGACGGCCTTTTCGAAGGCGAGGAAAAATGGGATCTCGAATTTCACGGACGCGCCTGGGGACCGGAACTCGCTGCGCTGTCGAAGCAGTTTGGCACGACCACCGATACACTCGTCTTCGGCCGCATCACCTATGAGGGAATGAAGGCCTACTGGACGACGACGGACGAGGATGACGAGGTCAAGGCCTTCATGAACGGCCTGCCGAAACTCATCGCCTCGCACACCATCACGACAAGTGACTGGAACAACACGACGGTCACTGCCGATATCGTCGAGGATATACGCCGGCTGAAGCAGACTGCCACGAAACCGATCCGCGTTTTCGGCAGCGCCGAACTCTGCGACAGCCTGCTCAAGGCCGGCCTCGTTGACGAGATCATGCTCTGCGTCGTGCCCGTGCTCCTTGGCCGGGGCACGCCATTCTTCAAGCCCGGCCGCGACAAGACGGCCTTGAAACTTAAAACCTCCTCGATGACGGCCGGTGGCGCGGCAATCCTCACCTACGAGGTCGAAAACGGCTGAAGCCTGCTAAAACGCGTTGAACGTCAGGGTCGTCAGCGACCGGTTGATGCCCGGCACGGTGGCGATATTGTCGTTGATGAATTTGCCGACATCTTCGCCTTCCTCGATGTAGACCTTGATTAGCAGGTCGTAGTCGCCGCTGGTCGAATACATCTCCGAAACGATCTCTTTCTTGTAGATCACGTCGGCAACCTCGTAGGTCTTGCCGGGGGCGCATTGCAGCTGGACGAAAATCGGCTTCATGGCTCAGTCTCCTGATATTTCCTTCGCAAATAGCCTGTTTTGCGGCACAAGCAAACCCGGCTACGCGACTGGCCCGGCCAGCGGAATGGACATTCCGCCATCCTTGCCCTATAAACCCCGCCAAGCGACTGAAGAAGGAGATCGTTTGATGAGAACCCTCGGCACATCACACAGCTGAACAAGCGGTGCCGGGATCGGGCTGCCTGTCTGGCTCTTTCCATCAAATGATCCAATCTTCCGGCCCCATGGAGGGCATTCATGTTTCGTCGCTTCTCAAGCCTCGTCGATCCGTTCCAATCCTATGAGCAAAGCACGCCGCCCGATAATGCCTGGCGGTTCCTCGTCAACAATCTCCGGCCGTTCCGTTATGTTACGGCGATGAGCCTCACCCTGACGGTGATCGGCGCCGCCATCGAGGTCTGGCTGATCGGCTATGCCAGCAAACTCGTGGATGCGCTGGCCGCCACATCGCCGGTGGCATTCTGGGCCGAGCACGGCCACGAACTGCTGCTCGCCGGCGCTATCGTGCTCGTCGCGCGGCCGCTCGCCGGTCTACTCAAGGAAAGCCTCGACGATATCGCGTTTAGGCCGAATGCGGAATTTCTCGTCCGCTGGCGGGCGCATCGGCATGTGCTCGGGCAATCCGTCGGTTGGTTTCGCGGCGATCTTGCGGGCCGTATCGCCTCCCAGGTTCGCGATCTGGGGGCGGCCGGCGTCGGCGTTGCCTACAGCATCCAGCACACGCTCTCCTTCGTCGCGATCTATGTTGCGGGCTCGGTCTGGCTGATGGCCTCCATCGACATCAGGCTGACGATCCCGCTGTTGATATGGGCCGGCTGCTATGTTGGGCTAATGGTCTATTCGATCCCGCGGATCCGCGACGCCTCCGAACGCTATCAGGAAGCCTTCTCGGCCCTGACGGGCATGATGGTCGATACCTATGCGAATATCGACACGTTCAAGATGTTCGCCAACCGTGAGAGCGATGCCGATGACGACGAGCGCTTTCGCGAAGCCCGTGCCGCCATGGTCGAAGTGCAGTGCCTCGAAGTCATCATCAATTCCGGCATGCTGTTTCTCGGCAGTGCCCTGATCGTCGGGCTGGTCGGTTATTCGCTGGCGCTGTGGCAGTCCGGCCTTGCACCGCTTGGCCTGATCGCCGCCTCGCTGACTCTGAGCTTCCGCATCACCGCCATGGCCGAATGGATGCTCGACGCGGTCTCGTCCCTGTTTGGCCATCTCGGCACGATGCGGCAGGCGCTGAAGACCGTCGCCCAGCCGCTCGACATCGTCGATGCCCCGAACGCTGCCCCGCTTGTTCTCAAGGGTGGCGGGATCCGCTTCGAGGATATCAGCCATCACTATGGCAGGAACGGCGGCGGCCTTCACCGCGTGTCGCTGGCGATCGCGCCTGGCGAAAAGGTCGGCCTCGTCGGCCGCTCCGGTACCGGCAAGTCGACGCTGGTCAATCTCCTGCTGCGCTTCTTAGATCCGGAGGAAGGAACGATCCGCATCGACGGGCAGGATATCCGCACTGTTACCCAGGAAAGCCTGCGCCGCCATATCGGCATGGTCATGCAGGATGCTTCCCTGCTGCATCGCTCGGTCCGCGACAACATCGCCTATGGGCAGAAGGATATCCCGCAGGAGGCGATCGAGGCCGCCGCCGGCAAGGCCGAGGCGAGCGCCTTCATTCCCTTGCTCCGCGACCAGCACGGGCGGACGGGCTACGACGCCCATGTCGGCGAACGCGGCGTGACTTTGTCCGGCGGCCAGCGGCAGCGCATCGCCCTTGCCCGGGCAATTCTGAAGGACGCACCGATCCTCGTTCTCGACGAGGCAACGTCGGCGCTCGATTCCGAAGTCGAGGCTGCGATCCAGCAGACGCTCTATCAAGTCATGGAAGGCAAGACGGTGATTGCCATCGCCCACCGGCTTTCCACCATCGCCCGGATGGACCGGATCGTGGTGCTCGACCAGGGCCGCATCGTCGAGGACGGCACGCACGAGGCTCTGATGGCACGGGCCGGCATCTACTCCATGCTCTGGACACGGCAATCCGGCGGTTTTCTCGGCGAGGATGACGTCGTGCCAAGCTGATCCCGGTGAGGCATCTGACAGACCCCGGCGGGCCGGGTCGGTCAGTCACGCCTGAAGACGATGCTTGCCAGCCAGCCGGTAATGACGGCCAGAAGCACGGCGGTGATGCCGTAGAGAAACGGCTGCTCATGCGCTGCGCTGGTGATCGCCTGTTCAAGCCCGGTCTTGACGACACGCAACGGCAACGCCTTGGCAGCAACGAAGACGCCCTCGCGGAAGAGATAGGCGCGCACGATATGAACGCCGTTCGGCACGTCGGCCGGCAGGCGCACCGAGGCCTTGAACAGGCTGGAACTGATGAACTGCACGCCGCCCGGGTCGCGCTGGTAGACGCCGGTCGTTTCCCGCAGCCGCCGGAAGGCATCGCGGAATTCGGTGAGATTGCTGCCGTCGCCGATAAAGCCGATCGGCGTCAGCGGCATGTGATTGACGCCGATGCCCATATTGTTCATGTCGGCAGGCGGGGCGATCGTGTCGATGTCGCGCGTGCTCGACAACGAATAGGATTCCGGCACCATCTCGAAGGTCATCGAATTGGTGTTGATCCAGATGCCGAAGACGCGCTCCTTCTTGCGCACCGTCGAGTTTTCCTTCGGCCCTTCCAGCGCAACGACGATATTGTATTTGCCCTGCGCCAGAAGGTTGGCGTCAAAGCCGTCGATGGCGCCGAAGATCGTCAGGTCCGCTCCGCGAAAATCGGAGGTGATCGAGATTTCGTCGGTTGAAATGCCGATGTCGAGCTTTTCGGTGAAGTCCCTCGGCTCCGCCCGCACGGCAAGCGGCGCGGCTGCCAAGAGACCAAGCAGAAGAAGGTGCAGGACGATCCGCATCAGAATCCGAGCCCCGCTGAAACGACCGAATAGACCTCCTTCGGCGGGATGACCAGCTCGACGGCGAGACGAATGCCCACAGCCAGGACCAGAAGCGCGAGCAACGCCCGCAGCTGCTCACCGCGCAGCCGCTGGCCGACCCGCACGCCATATTGTGCGCCGATCACGCCAGCAATCATAAGTACGAAAGCGAGCACGATATCGACGGTATAGTTGGCGGTCGCCTGGACGATCACCGTATAGGCCGAAACGAAGACGATCTGGAACAGCGAGGTTCCGACAACGACGTTGGTCGGGATGCGCAGGAGATAGATCATCGCCGGCACCATGATGAAACCACCGCCGACGCCCATCACCGAGGTCAGAATGCCGATAGCGAAACCGAGCGTGGCGACCGGAATGATGCTCAGGTAGATCTTCGATTTCTTGAACCGCATCTTCAGCGGCAGTCCGTGAATCCAGTTGTGCTGACCCGGTTTGCGCAGCGTCACCGTCTCGTTTTTCGAAGCACGGCGCAACGCGATGATGCTTTCCCACAGCATCAACGTACCGACTGTACCGAGCAACAGCACATAGGCGAGCGAAATGACGAGGTCGAGCTGGCCGATGCGCCGGAGCAGCGCGAAAAGCCAGATGCCAAGTGTTGCCCCCGCAAGACCGCCACAGAGCAGTACCGTCCCCAGTTTGATGTCGATCGTGCCACGGCGGAAATGGGTAATGGCGCCGGAGATCGAGGAGGCGACGACCTGGTTGGCGCCGGTGGCGACGGCAACGACGGGCGGGATATTGTAGAAGATCAGGAGCGGCGTGATCAGGAAGCCACCGCCGACACCGAACATGCCGGACAAGAAGCCGACGGCCGCGCCCATGCCGAGAATGATCAGAATGTTCACCGACAACTCTGCGATGGGCAGATACACCGTCACGGCCAGACCTCAAAATATGCCAATAGCCCGCAAGGCGGGCAGAAAACATCAAAGTGGCAAGTGATTCACCACGGGGAAATTAGGAATGGAACAGGTCTGAAAACCAATTCGAAATTGCGAATTCAACGTCGTTCCGTCATGCGCCCCAGGGTCGGACCTGTCAACCTTTTGCAAGGTTTGAGCCTAACCCCTGGCAAGCCTCTTTGTCCGGCCGGTCTGCGGCATTATTGCGGCCGCAGACGCCGTTTGGAAACTGCGCCGGAAAATGCAATCACCTGTGTCCGGATGGACACGCAACGCAGCTTGAAGCGCCGGTCAAAACGGGTTTGTACCCGGCGCTTCAAGTTGGCGACACGCATTACCCGTTTCGCTTCAGGAGTTCCTTGACAAGCGCGTCGGTGATCTCACCGGTCGGCTCCTGGCCGATCGACTTCTGGAAGGCCTTGATGGCGGAAATGGTCTTCTTGCCCATCTCGCCATCCGGCTTGCCGGCGTCGAAGCCATTGTTGTTGAGGATGGCCTGAATGTTGCGCAACGCCTTCTTCATGTCGATCGAGGCGGTCTTCACACCCTTGCCGACCCAGGTGTCGGGGACATCGACCGAATTGGCCTTGGCGTCGAGCGGCGTCAGCTTCCAGGCCTCGAATTTCGCCTTGGCGCTCTTCAGCTGGTCGGCACTCAGGGCCTTGGCCACTTCGTCGCGCTTCTGGCCGGCATCGGCATCACCGTCGTTGGCCGCAACCGCGAACCACTTGTAGGATTCTTCCAGGTCCTGCTTCACTCCATTGCCGCGGGCATAGAGGATGGCGAGGTTGAACTGGCTGTCGCGGACGCCGCGATCGGCTGCCATGGCAAACCACTTGCCGGCACCGGCAAAATCGGGAGCCGCGTCGCCGCCGCTTGCGAGCATGACCGCGAGGTTGTGCATGGCGCTGGCATTGCCCTTTGCGGCGGCCTGCTCATAGAGCGTGCGCGCCTTCTTCAGGTCGCGGCCGACGCCTGTTCCCTTTTCGTAGAGGCTCGCCAGCCGGTACTCGGCCGGAACGACGCCCGCATCGGCGGCGCGCTGATACCATTTCGCAGCCTCTGCGAGATCGGCCTTGATGCCGCGTCCTTCCGTATAGACCGCACCGACCTCGAACAAAGCCAGCGGGTCGCCCTTCCGGGCAGCCTCGGCAAGTGCCTCCGGCTTGATCTCAGCAGGAACGACGATCGCCTCGCCGGTGGCGGCGGGCGGCGTCAGGATCTCTGCGCTTGCGGTCTCCACCTCGCTGCTGCCCAGGCCCGTTGCCGTAACGGTCGATGTGTCCGTGGTCACGGGGGCCAGCATCTGCGCGGCGGCCGTCGTGGTCTCCGGCTGTGCCTGCATGGTCTCCGATAGCGTTGTTTCCGGCCCTGCGACGTCAGAAACAACGGCCTCCGGCGTCGCCGTCTGCGGCAGCATGGCCTGCGGATCGGTGACAACAGGCAGTTCGGCGACCTTCTCTTCGGCCTGCGGCTGCAGCGTGTCCAGCGGCTCTACGGCATTGTCTTCTGCTGCCGGAACGACATTGGCCGTTTCCGGCGTCTCATTGGTCAACGGCTGCTCGATGGCGGCAACGGGCGCCTCGACCGGCGCCTTGTCGCCCAGCAGCAGCGTGTTGACCAGCGGATAGGACATGATCGCCAGCAGCACGGCACCGACCGCCATCAGGATCGGGCGGCGGTGACGGGCAAATGCGCCACCGATCGGCGAAGCTGCAGCACCGCCCTTGCCGCGGTTCAGCGTGTCGGCCTCTTCGGCAGCAAGCTGGGCTGCGCGGCGGGCGGCGGCGATGAAATCGGCTTTGTCGGCTTCGCTCGGCGGTGCATTGCGGCCGGTCTGCCCAGCCCGCACGCGCTCCAGGATCTTCTTGACGTCGGGAACGCCGGAACCCGGCTCCAGCAACTGGTTTGCCACATCCGGCTCGATGACATCAGCCGCGTCGATCGACGGCGCCGGTTCGACGACCTGACGTTCGGCCGAAAGTACCGGTTCGCTGCGCTTGCCGGAGAAGCGTTTGGTGAGCCCGGCGAGCAGCCCCGGCTTGGTTGCCGACGTTGCTGCAACCTTTGCATCGCTTTGATGCACGGTCGCCTGTTCGGCCTGAACCGCCTCGGCGATCTCTGTGCGCGACGGGACAGGCTGCTCCGGCTCCGCCGCCAGTCCATGCATGTCACGCTTCAGGTCTTCGTAGCGGCGGCCAAAATCGGTTTCGGCGAAAGCGTCGTCCTGCGCCTCGAAAACCGGCTGTGCCGCGCGCGGCATCTGCGGCTGGCTGTCCTGTCCGCGCATACCGAAGGCGCGCGGCGCTTCATGCTCGATACCGCGTTCTTCCAGCCGCTCCAGTTTCTCCGCAATATGAACGAGCGTCTCGTGCAGCGCTTCGAAGGTGCGTGCCGTGCGCTCCTCGCTCGAGCGACTCATCTCTTCCAGCACCTTGAGATCGTCGGCCAGTGCCGAGATCGCCGCCATGTCGGTGCTGCCGGACGCCGTATGGACCATCCCGTTTTTCGAATAGGCTTCCATCACCGCCTCGGCCGCCTGCCGGGCGGCCTCGATGATGTATTCGTCGCTGGTCGCCAGATAGTCCTCAAGCGCGCTCATCCGGCCTTCGAACTCGGCCGGAACGGCGCTTTGGTTTTCCCGCGGCAGGCTGACGAGGCTCGACAGGTTGGCGATCTGGTCCTGCAGGCTGCGCAGGATCTCGCTGTCGTCATAGGGAGCCGCATGGGTCTCTTCCAGGCGTATGGCGATGTCCGAAAGCTGGCCTTCGAGGCGGGCGAAACGGTCGTCGCCGGCGTAGGCGGCGGACGGCATGTCGAGATGGTCGATCCGGCGGGCGAGATCGTCGAGACGCTCGGCGAGCGCATCGTTGACGGTGCCCTGGTCCAGCGCATCGATCTTGCGGGAAATGTCTGCGAGATAACCCGTCAGGTCCGGCTGGGCCGCAGCCTTCTGCGAGCGCTCCAGCATCAGCGACAGTTGGTCGAGCCGCTCTTCGAGGCGCACGGCCGCCTCCTCGTTCGCCAGTTCCTCGACACGCGCGGCAAGGGCCTCGATGCGGGCACCGACGCCGTTGTCGGACGGACGCTGCAGGGTGTCGATCTGGCGCGAAAGATCCGCGAGACGGCCCTCGACGCGCATGACGCCGGCGCCGTCAGGAGCGGCCGTGCGGCCGCTGGCGACGATGGCGCGGCTGATCTCGTCGAGACGCGCATCGAGATCAGCAAACTGCGAGGCAAGGCGGCGATCGTCCGGCTGCATGTGGCGACCGATCAGCTCGATCGCCTGGGCAACCGAAACCAGCTTGTCTTCCAAGGCATGGATGGCCGGGCCGCTGTTCATCGAGCCGATCTGCGACTTGATTTCGTCGAGCCTGTAGGCGAGCGCCACCAGTTCGTCGTCGCGATTGGAATCGAAGGCATTCATCCGGTCTTCGACGCCGGTCCAGCGCGTTTCCATCCGGCGCATGCTGTCTTCGCGGGCAAGACCATCGATCATCAGGCGCAGTTCGTCGAACTCGACCTTGAGCGCATCGGCCTGCGACGGCGAGGCCTGTCGGCCGAGCTGGTTGATGCTGTCGGAGAGCTTCTGCAGGTCGCCGCGAATGTCCTCCGCCATCGACTGGTCCTGCGCTGCATCGGCCGTGATCCCGCGGATCTCGGCACGCAGCACACCCATTTCGCGGGAAAGACCGTCAGCGATATCTTTCTTCAATTCCTGGCGCAGGCCGACCAGCGCCTCGGCGATCTCGGCCATGGCCGGATCGGGGCGCTGCGGTTCGCTGCGGAATTGTTCCGAGCGCAGGGGAGCGCTGCGGACGGGCTCCTGGCGGATCGGTTCCTGACGAACCGGCTCCTGGCGCGCCATTTCCTGACGAAGCGGCTCGCGCCGGAACGGCTCGCTTCGATAGGGTTCGCTGCGCCGCTGTTCACCGACCGGGGGCATGGCCGGGATGTCGCGCCGTGTCTGGGCAGGCGATGCCGCGCGCTCGTCATAGCCTCGTTCAGCCGAACGCTGCGGCGCGCTCTCACGGGTCGTGTCGCGCCCGCGCGTGGCCGTCAGCATCCGCTGGCGCTGCATGATTTCGGAAACGGGATCGGCAACCGGCGCCTCGCGTTCAATCGCAGACCTGCCGCGCTGATCGCGTCCCACCGTTCCCATCAAACCTTCGATGCGCGCTTCCAGTCCCTCGATCGTGCGGTTGAGCGCATCGAGGGAAGACCTGTCGCCGTAGGGCTGGGCGCCAGGGCGTGGGGAATTAGATCGCGATCCGTTCATCGTTCTTCGCCTCTTTCATCGGCCTTGATCGGAATCCCGGCTTCTGGAAGGCAAGTCCCCGCCTTCAGACACTCCGGCACCGATCCGGAAAAAGCTGCAATGACGCGAAGACAGAACTGTTGCAGCTTTGACCATCTCAGCACGCACTTTCGGCAAACGTGGTAAACAAGCCGTTAACCACGCAGAACTTTTTTAACGATTTGGACACATGCTCGTTGCGGGAGGTATTTAGGCGCATATTTCGGCACATTTTCCCCGGCTATGATTCTGCCGGCATCAAAGTTATCGCTTCTGTGAATTTTGACGTTTACGCAAACGTCAAAGTTTTGTAGCATGCTGAAAATGACAGGGCTCGCCTTAGGAGAGGTTTGCCCCATGACACGGTCACAGGTGAGGAACACAAGACATGCCCAGCTATAAGGCCCCGGTCGAAGACACGCTTTTCATTCTCAACGACGTTCTCGGCATCGAGCGCTACAACAACCTGCCCGGCTTTGCCGATGCGACGCCCGACATGATCGAGGCGATCGTCGGCGAGGCGGCGAAGCTCGCCGAGGAAGTGCTCTTTCCGGTCAACCTCTCCGGCGATCAGGAAGGCTGCAAGCGCAGCGACGATGCGACGGTGACCACGCCCAAGGGCTTCAAGCAGGCCTTCGACCTCTATCGCCAGGGCGGCTGGCTCGGCCTCTCGGTTCCGGAGGAATTCGGCGGCCAGGGCCTGCCCTATACGCTCCACACCGCCGTCGGCGAATATATGTCGTCGGCCAACATGGCGCTGACCATGTACCCCGGCCTCACCCAGGGCGCGATCGCCGCAATCCTCGTGCACGGCACCGACGCACAGAAGGAAACCTATCTGCCGAAGATGGTGGCGGGCGACTGGACCGGCACCATGAACCTCACCGAGCCCCATTGCGGCACCGATCTCGGCCTTTTGCGCTCCAAGGCCGTGCCGCAGGGCGACGGCTCCTACAAGATTTCCGGCCAGAAGATCTTCATCTCCGCCGGCGAACACGACATGGCCGACAATATCATCCATCTGGTGCTTGCCCGCATCGAAGGCGCGCCGGAAGGGGTGAAGGGCATCTCGCTGTTCATCGTGCCGAAGTTCCACGTCGAGGCCGACGGCTCCGTCGGCGCGCGCAACACCGTTTCCTGCGGTGCGATCGAGCACAAGATGGGCATCCACGGCAATTCGACCTGCGTCATGAACTATGACGAGGCAGTCGGCTACCTGATCGGCACGGAGAACAAGGGCCTCAACGCCATGTTCGTGATGATGAACGAGGCCCGCCTCGGCGTCGGCCTGCAGGGTCTTTCGATCGCCGAAGTCGCCTATCAGAACGCCGCCAACTATGCGCGCGACCGTATCCAGGGCCGTTCGCTCTCCGGCGTCAAGGCACCGGAAAAGAAGGCCGACCCGATCATCGTCCATCCCGATGTGCGCCGCGTGCTGATGACCATCAAGGCCTTCAACGAGGCCGGCCGTGCCTTCACGCTCTGGACCGCGCTCAAATCCGACATCGCCCATCGCGGTGACAACGACGCTGACCGCCAGACCGCCGACGACATCCTCGGACTGATGACGCCGATCCTCAAGGGCGTCCTGACCGACAAGGGCTTCGACCACGCCGTCATGGCCCAGCAGCTCTTCGGCGGCCACGGCTATATCGAAGAACACGGCATGAGCCAGTATGTCCGCGATGCCCGCATTGCCATGATCTACGAAGGCGCCAACGGCATCCAGGCGCTCGACCTCGTCGGCCGCAAGCTGGCGCTGAACGGCGGACGCGCCATCACCGCCCTGTTCAAGGAAATCGGCGATTTCTGCGAGGAAAACCGCGCCGACGAAAAGCTGGTCGTCTACACCAAGGGCCTGAAGAAGGGCTTGAACGACCTGCAGGCCGCGACCATGTGGTTTATGTCAAACGCCATGGCCAAGCCCGACAATGCCGGCGCCGGCTCGACCGACTACATGCACCTCTTCGGCCTCGTCGTGCTCGGCTACATGTGGGCCAAGATCGCCAAGACCGCAGAGGAAAAACTGGCGGAAGGTGCGGGTGACCGCGAGGCCTACCTGAAGAACAAGCTCGTCACGGCCAAGTTCTTCATGGAACGCGTCATGCCGGAAACGGCGCTCCGCAAGGCCCGCATCGAAACCGGCGCCGACAGCATGATGGCGCTGGATGCGGCCGCGTTCTGATTGAGCTTGCCTCTTCTCCCCGGCGGGGAGAAGGTGGCCCAAAGGGCCCGATGAGGGGGCGCCGGAGGCGCGCCTTTTTTGGCCCCGGCCTTGCCGGAGCCCCCTCATCGCCTCGCGTTGCTCGGCACTTCTCCCCGCTGGGGAGAAGAGGAAAACAATGATTTCACGGCGCAAAGCCGATAGGGAGATGAAACTATGACCGAAGTCTTCGTTTACGACCACGTGCGCACGCCGCGCGGCCGGGGCAAGAAGGATGGGGCACTGCACGAAGTGCCGACGCCGCGTCTGGCCGCCAAGGCGTTGCAGGCGCTGCGCGACCGCAACGGCCTGGATACGTCCACCGTCGATGACATCATCATGGGCTGCGTCGATCCGGTGTTCGAAGCCGGCGCCGTGATCCCGAAGGCAGCCGCCTTCGAGGCCGGCTATTCCAACAAGGCACCCGGCATGCAGATTTCGCGTTTCTGCGCCTCTGGCCTTGACGCTATCAATTTCGCAGCCGGCAAGATCGCCCAAGGCGCCGATGACATCGTCATTGCCGGTGGTGTGGAAAGCATGTCGCGCGTCGGCATGGGCATGTCGGGCGGCGCCTGGTACATGGACCCGTCCGTCAACTTCCCCGGCTATTTCATGCCGCAGGGCGTCTCGGCCGACCTGATCGCCACCAAATACGGCTTCTCCCGTGATGACGTCGATGCCTATGCCGTCGAGAGCCAGAAGCGCGCCGGCCATTCCTGGGACAACGGCTACTTCGACAAGTCGGTCATCCCGGTGAAAGACCAGAACGGCATCGTCATCCTGGCGAAGGACGAGCATATGCGTCCGACGACGACGATGCAGAACCTTGCGCAGCTCAACCCCTCCTTCCAGATGCCAGGCGAGATGGGCGGCTTCGAGGCCGTCGGCATCCAGGCGCATCCGGAAATCGAGCGCATCAACTATGTCCACCATGCCGGCAACTCCTCCGGCATCGTCGATGGCTCGGCTGCAGTGCTGCTCGGCTCCAAGGCCGGCGGCGAAGCGATGGGCCTGAAGCCCCGCGCCCGCATCAAGCATTTCGCCAATATCGGCTCCGATCCGGCGCTGATGCTGACCGGCCCGGTCGATGTCACCGAAAAGCTCCTGAAGCGCGCCGGCATGTCGATCGCCGATATCGACCTGTTCGAGCTCAACGAAGCCTTCGCCGCCGTCGTGCTGCGCTACATGCAGGCCTTCGACATTCCGCATGACAAGATCAACGTCAACGGCGGCGCCATCGCCATGGGCCATCCGCTCGGCGCCACCGGCGCAATGATCCTCGGCACCGTTCTCGACGAACTCGAGCGCCGCGGCCTGCAGACCGCCCTCGTGACACTCTGCATCGGCGCCGGCATGGGCACTGCGACGATCATCGAGCGGGTGTAGGAACTAAACACATGCCGCGGCGCGAAGTCTACCAAGACCTGGAAAACGAAATCCAAGAAGAATTCGCCCATCACCACGTTGAGAGGGACATGGCCGATGCCTATCGCGAGACGATGCGTCCCATCAGTGCCGAGGAGATGCGTGCGAAGAAGTACGGGGTCTTTTTTAATCTCGCGGCGCTGCTGGTTGTCGTGACCGGCCTGCTTTTCATGTTCGCAGCGGCTTTCGGCCTCATCTGACAGACTGAAAAATTCAAGGGAGAGGAAATCCCATCATGAGCTACACAAACTTCACCATCGAAACCGACGCCGACGGCATCGCGCTCGTCACCTGGAACATGCCCGACAAGTCGATGAACGTCTTCACGGTCGAGGTCATGAAAGAACTCGACGCGATCGTCGACCAGACCGTGGCAGACGAAGCCGTCAAGGGCGTCGTCTTCACCTCCGGCAAGTCCACCTTCTCCGGCGGCGCCGACCTGTCGATGATCAAGGGCATGTTCACGCTCCAGGCCGAGCAGAAGAAGCTCGACCCCGATAATGCCGCCCAAAAGTTGTTCGAGATGACCGGCCAGATGACCGGCCTGTTCCGCAAGCTCGAAACCTCAGGCAAGCCGTGGGTCTCTGCCATCAACGGCACCTGCATGGGCGGCGCATTTGAATTGTCATTGGCTTGCCACGGCCGCGTCGCTGCCAATTCGAAATCCGTGAAGCTGGCGCTGCCCGAGGTCAAGGTCGGCATCTTTCCCGGCGCCGGCGGCACGCAGCGCGTTCCGCGCCTGACCAATGCGCAGGATGCCCTGCAGATGATGACCACCGGCTCCTCGCTCACCCCGCAGCGCGCCAAGGCCATGGGCCTCGTGCATGAAGTGGTCGATCCCGCCGAGCTGATCAATGCCGCGAAAGCCATGATCAAGAACGGCCTGAAGCCCGTTCAGCCTTGGGACGAAAAGGGCTACAAGGTTCCCGGCGGCGGCATCTGGACGCCGGCTGCGGCCCAGCTCTGGCCGGCCGCCTCGGCCATCCTGCGCCGCGAGACCGCCGGCAATTATCCCGGCGGCCTTGCCATCCTCAAGTGCGTCTATGAAGGCCTGCAGGTTCCCTTCGATACGGGGCTCAAGATCGAGCAGCGCTACTTCACCGAGATCCTGCAGACCACCGAAGCCTTCTCGATGATCCGCTCGCTGTTCATCTCGATGCAGGAACTCGGCAAGGGTGCCCGCCGCCCGGCCGGCATTGCGAAATCCGACCTGAAACAGATCGGCGTCGTCGGTGCCGGCTTCATGGGTGCCTCGATCGCCTATGTCGCCGCTGCAGCCGGCATCGAGGTCACCCTGATCGACCGCGACATGGAAGCCGCCGAGAAGGGCAAGTCCCATTCCGAAGGCCTGGTCAAGGACTCCATCGGTAAGGGACGACTGACGCAAGACGAGGCAACCGCCCTTCTTGCCCGCATCACCCCGTCTGCCGATTACAACGACCTCAAGGACGTCAAGCTCGTCGTCGAGGCCGTGTTCGAGGACCGCCAGGTCAAGAAGGACGTGATCGAGAAGGTCGAGGCCGTGCTTGCCGAAGACGCCATCTTCGCCTCCAACACCTCGACCCTGCCGATCACCGGCCTTGCGAAGAACTCCAAGCGTCCGGCGCAGTTCATAGGCATCCACTTCTTCTCGCCGGTCGAGAAGATGATGCTGACGGAAGTCATCCTCGGCAAGGAAACCGGCGACAAGGCGCTGGCCGTCGCGCTCGATTTCGTCGCCGCCATCAAGAAGACGCCAATCGTCGTCAACGACACGCGCGGCTTCTATGTCAACCGCTGCGTCTTCCGCTATATCCACGAAGCCTATGACATGCTGATCGAAGGCGTGCCGGCGGCGATGATCGAGAATGCCGCCAAGATGGCCGGCATGCCTGTGGGACCGCTGTCGCTCAACGACGAAGTAGCGATCGACCTCAGCCAAAAGATCCTCAAGGCCTCGATCGCCGACCTCGGCGAAGCCGCCGTCGATCCGCAGCACATGACGCTTATCAACAAGCTGGTCGACGACCTCGACCGCCGTGGTCGCAAGAACGGCAAGGGCTTTTACGACTATCCGGCCAAACCCGCCAAGAAGTCGCTCTGGCCGGGCCTCAAGGACCTCTTCCCGCAGAAGCCGGCGGAAAACTTCGACGTCGAGACGCTCAAGCAGCGTTTCCTCGTCACCATCGCACTCGAAGCTGCCCGCACCATCGAAGAAGGCATCGTCACCGACCCCCGCGAAGCCGACGTCGGCTCCATCCTGGGCTTCGGCTTCGCCCCCTATACCGGCGGTACGCTGAGCTATATCGACGGCATGGGCGTGAAGGCGTTCGTGGCACTCTGCGAAAAGCTGGCGGCAAGCTACGGCGAGCATTTCCAGCCGACGCCGCTCCTGAAGGACATGGCGGCGAAGGGCGAGACGTTCTACGGACGGTTCGATCCGTATGGGGCGGCCGCCAAGGCCGCCTGACACCGCCCCAAAACCATCAGACAGGCCCTCCGGGGCCTGTCCCCCACCTTGCGGCAGACATCGGCCGCTCGCCCGGCCTCTGGTTTAAACCACCCTCGTTGACTATCTTTCCTCCATCAGCGGAGGGACCAGCGACACTTCAAGAAAACCGGAAAAGATCGCCAAGAAAACGCCCCGGCCAAGCAGAACAAAACACCCGCCTCTGCGCGCACCAGGACTGCAACGAAGAAACAGCCCACGACGGCGCCCGCCGAAAACGGCACGGCATCGGCAAAGCCGGTCCTCCTGTCAGGCGGCAATCCCAAGATCGCCAAGGTCGATAGGGCTGCTTGCGGATTGGGTGAGGCAGGCAAGCCGGTTGCCGGGGGAGCGGATGTGGGGGTCGCGCGCATCCCGCCACCATCGCGTGCGAGGGGTTTGTTGATGTATGACTCTCACGCCATGATCCACGACCGATATGCAATCATATCCTCAGATAACGCTAAAGCCGCAGTACCTTTGTAATCTTGCCGTTAACACCTACCCTGAATTGCTGTCCATCTGCTTCAATCTCGAAAATGTGCAGAATAAAACCAAGGTTGAGAGTCGGCACATTTTCACTAATTTTATCACTGCACTCGATAGCAGCGAGGCTGTCTAAGTCGCCCATATATTCCGGTCTATAGCTCAAGAGATGAATCGATTTCGGTATCCCGCCCATCTCATCGAACACAGCTTCGACGGCGAGAACAGAGGCACCATGTCTAGCGAGGACCACAGGCCTCTTGAAGAAACCTTTGATCTTTCGGCCAATATCAGCCCAGGCATCAAGATTCTCGTTTATGGGCTTACCCAGAAAAAATGCTCCTATCAGTACGCTCCACAGTGGAACGCTCGTAGTCGCGATCGCGGTTAAAAAGGCTGGAATGTCCGCGCCCGGGCCAACATTAGCCTCTTCAAAGTGAACATCGAACTCGTGTTCGAGGCTCACCCGGTATCGCTCACTATCCTCTTCCCATGTATCTTCATCTCCACCGTATGTTTCATCAATCACGATGATGAAGATTTGACCGATTTCCTCGTTTGGCTGCATCAAATACATCCTTCAAATAAATTCCTTCTCGGCTGACACAGATAGCTCGCGGATTTCCGTTCTCATAGGCTCCTCATGCACGGAAATTGGGGCACCCGGCACCTCCCTCTCCTCCGTCATTCCTGCGCTTGTCACAGGAATCCAGTGCGCCGCGTCTGCGGCGCGAAAGGCTCACTTGTCGCGGATAAAAGTCCCCTCGCCGCGCGGACGCGTGGCGGCTGGATGCCTGTGACAAGCACAGGCATGACGGAAGGTGCGAGGCTGAAGTTTCCCGTCCAGCTATACACTCTTGTCAGACAGGTGTGCCTCCCGGCCCGACCACACGTGGCGGGCCAACAAACGCCTAAATTGAATATTATCGTTTCCTTATCGACGAGGCGAACACTGATCCGACTATCGCAAGGCAACCCCTACCGAATTCTATGCTGACGTCCCACCTTCGAAAATGTCCGTGGGAACGTTCTCGGAGAAGTGGCGCGCGTCGCAGCGGGCGTTGGCTCGGCTGGCAAGGCTATCGGGCAGACGCCCAGGTCCCTGATCAAAGGTTCCTGAACCGATAGAGGTGTGTCATGACGCTCCTGCCCAATTTCCTCGCCGCCAAATTCGGCGATCCCACGAATATCACCAACATGTTCTTCCCGCTGCCCGGCGGGACGATCAACAGCTACGCTGCGGAAATCATCGATCCCGAGACAGGCGAGGAGGAGACGGAGCGCAACGATCACTTTGCCACATTCGACACGAAGGTGATCGAGGACGTGGAGGCCGTTGTCGTCCGCGATACGGCCTATGCGGACGGCCTGCTCGTCGAGGACACGCTCGACTGGTATGCGCAGGATGATGAAGGCAATGTCTGGTATCTCGGCGAGATCGCCACGAACTACAACTACGACGACGACGGCAACTTCATCGGCACCGACTTCGACGGGTCGTGGGAGGCAGGCGTCGACGGCGCCCAGCCCGGCTGGATCATGCGCGCGGCACCGACCACTGGCGACGACTATTTCCAGGAGTTCTACGCCGGCGTGGCGGAGGACGAAGGCGAGGTGATCGCGACCGGCCTCCATGTCGAGACTGATTTCGGCTCCTTTGACGATGTCGTCCAGATCCTCGACACCTCGGCGCTCGAGCCCGGTGTCGGCGCCTACAAATACTTCGCCCCCGGCGTCGGCCTGGTGATGGAGGAGGAGGTCGTGTTCTCCGAGGATGAGCCCGAACTCGTCAGCGAGATCACCAACCGGCGCGAAGTCGAAATCTCCTCCGCCGTCGATGTGACGGATCTCGCCTTTGCCGGGGACGGCACGAAAAAGACCATTACCTTCGTCAGCGAAGACGCAAGCACCAACGGCGCGATCGGCGCCTATACGTTCGACACGGCAACGGGCGTGATCGGCGAAGCGCGCATCCTCTTTGCCAACACCGAGGATGCAAAAGCGGGTGCAAAGGCGAAGATGACGGTTGCGACCGGCCAGTCGCTCGGCCTGTTCCTGATCCCGGATGTCGAGACGCTCGGCCTCGATCTCGAGGACTACAAGGACGGCGGGCTTTTCTTCCGCGACCTCACCTCCGGCGATGTCGCTGACCTCTACGATGGCGACGATGCCACGACCTATACGCCGGGCGTAGCATCCATCTACGACACCATCGCCCCGGTCGTCACCGACGACGACGGCAACCTCCTGCCGATCCGGGCGTTCCATTCTGCCGGCAACCGCGACGGCTTCAACTTCCTCAATCCGGTGGCGGGTGAAAACGCCCTTGCGGCGGATCTCGGCAATGACAAGGTCGACGTCGTGAGCTTCGAGGATGGTCTTGCCAGCACCGATGACTTCGACGACGACTTCGACGACGCTTTCGTCGCCGTCAGCGACACGCCGCTCAGCCGCAGGGTCGTCAAGGACCTTGTCGAGGAAACCGGCATCAGCCGTAAGGTCGGCACCGACGGCAAGGATTGGCTGTTCGGCACCAAAAAGGACGATCAGCTCATCGGTCTCGACGGCAACGACCGGATCTGGGGTCGCGGCGGCGATGACCAGATCGAGGCCGGCGACGGCAACGATCGCGCCTATGGCGGCAAGGGGGACGACGAGATCTCCGGCGAGGAGGGAAACGACCGGCTGTATGGCGAGAAGGGTAACGACACGATCGACGGTGGCGAGGGCCGTGACAGGATCTGGGGCGGCAAGGGCAAGGATGAGATCGACGGCGGCGAAGGCCGCGACCGGCTGTACGGCGGCAAGGGCTTCGACGATATCAAGGGCGGGGAAGGCAATGACTGGCTCTGGGCCGGCGGCGGTGGCGCCCGGATGTACGGCGGCAAGGGCGACGACAAGCTTGTTGGCCAGGCCTGCGCCAAGGACATCTTCGTCTTTGACCTGATCCCCTTCGGCGACGACCGGATCCGCCGCTTCGAGAACGGCTCCGACCGCATCGAGATCGCGACCTACATCGGCGTCGAGAGCTTCGATGACATCGAAGTCACCCAGAAGGGATCATCCACTGTCCTGACCTTCGCCGAGGGAACCGTCGAGATCGCCAAGTTCAACGCCGCGCGGATCGACGCCTCCGACTTCTTCTTTGTCTGACGTGCGCACGGAGCGCGGCCGCGCAGGCTGCGCTCCCGTCTTAGCGGCATCCCGATCGGCGGCATCACTGGTACGCCGCTGCACGCCGGGGTATATACCGACGGCATGGCGCGCAACCGCAGGCGATGACGATAGAAGGATGGCAAACACCCTGTCGGCAAGACTTCTGGCAATTGTCGAGGCGTTGCCGCTTCGGCCGGGGATGCGTGTCATCGAAATCGGCTGCGGTCCCGGCGCCATGGCGCGCGAGATCGCAAGCCGGATCGGCGACGGCCATGTTCTGGCCATCGACCGGTCCGCAACAGCCATCGCCCAGGCAGAAGCGTCCTCATCCGCCGAAATCGCCTCCGGCCGCCTCGCTTTCCGTCGCGCGGCGGCCGAGGATTTCGTGGTTGAGCCCGGCGAAGCCCGCTACGACCTTGCCGTCGCAATCCGCGTCGGCGCGCTCGACGGCCGCCACCCCGAGATCGGTGACCAGGCAATACGCCGCATCGCGGACGCGCTCACGCCAAACGGACGCCTTTTCATCGACGGTGGCGATCCGCTGCGGGAAGTCCGGTTGAAAAGAGGCTGAGCTTCGCGAAACGGCGGGAACTTTTTCCAGCCGCCGCCTCCCCCGTCTCAGTATTTCGGCGAGATTTTCAGCATGCCCGTCTTTCTCGGAAACTTGTCGTCCGGATTGCGGATCGACGGCTCCGCTTCAAAGACGCTGCAAATTTCGAACAGCGCATCGAGGTCCGCCTTGATGCGCCTCTTGTCCGTCAGCGAGAGCGCATTGTAGGTTTCCGTGTCTCTCAGATAGCTCTCATACCACTCCGCATAGCCCTTCGACCAAACCGTGTTTGCGCGCAGCAGGTAGGACCGCAGGTTCTGATAGAGGGCGAGCAGCCGCCGCCACTTGTGCTCATCGAAATCGAGCCCGCCCTCCTTGAATTTCTTGCCCGCCTCATAGCCCCAGAACATCAGGGCTCTCGAAGTCTCCGCGCTCATATTCAGATTGAGGCCGCCTTCGTTCTTCGTCAGGTAGATGCGGGCGATCCGCTCGCGCTGGCCGGTGATTTCCGAAAGCAGCTGGTCCTGCCAGTCCTTTGCCGAATTCAGGATGCTCCAGCCGAAATCCGTGAGGCTCCCGATCTGGGCAATTTGCACGCCCATGCCGTGCTCGGCGCCTTCGGGCAAGGCCACCCGATCTTTCACCTCGTCGGCGCTCCAGAGAAGGTCCTCCAGGCTGAACGCAAATGTCGGCCGCCTCGGCAAGGGCGCATCGAACATATGGATCGGGAAGTTGCTGCTGATGCCGCCATCGGAGAAATGCACCGTCCTGACCTGCGTAGGCGCATCCCCTCCCAGCCGGCGGACGATCGACGGCAGTTCCACATCCTCTATGCGCATCGGAACCGCCGAAAAAAGCAGCGGAAAGCTCAGGCTCATGCGGACGGCAACCAGAACCGGAACGTCTGCCTGCTTTGGGAAAAGCAGGCTTTCCGGGTCCTCTTGCCATGCCCTGGATACCGATTGCAGATAGCCCATCACACCTGCGGGAAAGAGGCGCTGCCAATCCGCCGGCCGGAAACCCGACGTCACGCCCATGCGCGGCAGCGTGTGCGGTCGTCTCATCGAAAGATTGGTCGTCACCACTTTCAGGTCGATCACCGGATGCTCGGGATCGCCGCCCCAGAGATTGCCGAAGGTCAGCGGCTGCGGGTGATCGGGGTTGCCGAAGGCGATATGCTGCAGCGCGCGATGGAGCCAGTCCGTCACGGCCGGGCCCGTGTTGCCCGGCTGCGTAAGGCCGGTGCAAAATCCGAAATTGTGCTCCGCAAACCGCGCGACGAACGCCCGGACCGGATCGATATATTTCCGGCGTGCCCAGCGATAGACGCCCCAGGCCAGCCCCGCAGCACCCCCGGCTGCCAGGCCAAGCAAAAGCGCATAGAGGGAAACGAGAACAGCCTGGAAGGGAAGAAAGCCCACAGCCAAAAACCCCGGCAGCGCCAAAACCAGGGCGCCAAGCACTGCCCAGCCCACGGATGCCCGCAGGCCCTCCCTTATGATTGCAGCGGGACTGCCGGCCTTCATGGCATCCATCAGGCTGTCGAGCGCGGGTTTAAGCTCCGGGCTCGGCTGAAAAAGCGTCGGCAGGATAGCGGGCAATTCATCGCAATAGTGTTTGAGAGCCAAAAAACTCTCCGGCCGGCCGTTCTGCCGCCCATATTCGGCCGCCGCCGCAAAAGCCGCCGCGATCGCCCCGGCCGACGTTCCCCCGAGCGACCTGAACCGGTATTTGGTGGCAATTTCCAGAACGGCATAGGGATAGACCACCCCCGACGTGACGCCGCCCTTCATGATCACATCGCATTCCGGCGGCTCGACCAGGGCGAATTGATCGGCTGTATAGGCGGGTAAGTCTCCTACTTGGCTCATGTCCGTGTCCCCCTAACACCGAGGTCGGCAGAATAACGTTTAATTTAAGAATTGGCGCAACCTTAAATTTTAGATGCGGGGCAGTGACTTCCTGTTTCGTTGATGCCGGCACCTCGTCCCATTTAAAGTATACTTCAAAGCCACAAAGGCATTCAGGACGAGCTACGTGCGAGTGTTAGTCATCCAGCGACTCCCGAATACATTTGGCATTAGAGCACAAAATATCCTCCGTCATTCCTGTGCTCGTCACAGGAATCCAGTGCGCCGCGTCTGCGGCGCGAAGGACTCCCCTTGCCAACAGACAGGATTTGCTCCCTCACCGCGCAGACGCGCGGTAGCTGGATGCCTGTCACAAGCACAGGCATGACGGAGGATGGGGAAGCCGCCGCATTCTGCCCGCAACCCACGGGGCCGCAGACCGTACCAAACAACACCCTCTTGTCAGCCCGCCTCCAATCCCGCACCCTTTCCCACCATGAAGGGTTACGTCTACATCCTCGCCTCGAAGCGAAACGGCACGCTCTATACCGGCGTGACGAGCGATCTGCCGGGCCGGTTGTTCGAGCACCAGAACGAACTCACCAAGGGGTTCACCAGCCGCTACGGCGTCAAGACACTGGTGTGGTTCGAGGAACATGATCTGGTAACGGCGGCGATCACCCGGGAAAAGACGATCAAGAAATGGCCGCGCCAGTGGAAGCTCAATCTGATCGAGGCGATGAACCCGGAGTGGGAGGATATCGCGCACTATCTGCATGGGTTGTGAGCGGGGCACGACGACCCGATTAATGATCCACCGCACTGTGAAAACCTGCCGGCTAGTGCCTCATACTCGGAACTCTCAGCACGTGGCACCCTCTCTCCTCCGTCATTCCTGTGCTCGTCACAGGAATCCAGTGCGCCGCGTCCGCGGCGCGAATGACTCCCTTCTCAGTGGATAGGAGTCCCCTAGCCGCGCGGACGCACGGCGGCTGGATGCCTGTGACAGGCACAGGCATGACGGAGTTTGTGTAAGGGCCGGCGCCAACCAACACGCCCCGAGGGCAATCCCCATTCGCCAATGCGGCGGCGACGGCTCTAGTCAGACACGGACCAAGAGATACACTCGCCTCAACCGTCAAACCCAACCCGAGACCACCCATGGCCACCCCCGCCGACACCCTCGCCTGCACCACCCCCGCCGAATGGGAATGACGGACGCTGGGCGGTCGCCTACGAGCCGCAGCGCAAGGCCGGGTTGCCGGACGATCTGGCGGCCGCACTCTCCGAAAATGCAGCGGCCGCAGCCGCCTTCGATCGGCTCGACAAGACCGGCCAATACGCGCTCATCCTGCCCCTTCTGAAGGCCACGACCCCGGAGACCCGTCTCGCCCGCGTCAGGAAGGCGATCACCAAACTCGTGGAGAACGAATAGGCGCGACAGCGACTGGTGCCCCTCGAACAGCCGCGTTTCAGAAAATATCGTCCCCGCTCACCCCCGCCTCGAAAACCTGCCCCATACTCTCCCTTGCCTCCGTCGCCGGAGTGTTTCGCGAGACGGTCGCGGGCAGGCGGAGGCCGGCGCCCTGGTTTGTCCCGTAACGTGCGGGAACGGTCAGGGAGGTGAAAGCCATGGCGGTCTGTCCTTGGGGCAGCGCCGCCTATCAAGCCTCCCCCGGACCGCCAGGTCCGGTTCGGTTGAGCCGTCCAAGTGGCGAGCCCGTCCCGAAAGGACAGGCGCAAATCAAGCCATGCAGCGAGGCGAGGCAAGCACCTGTAGGGGCCGGAAGCCCCGAAAAAACGCCGAAGGCCACGCGAGTGCGGAGCCACAGACTAAAACTCAAATGAGGTTCCGCACTCGTGTGGGCTCTCCAGATATCAACACGGGCAACCTGCCGCGTGAACGCAAAAGCGTGGCCGAAGGAAAGGTGGAAACGATGGTCATGAGCAGGCAAGAACGGCAGCGCATCCCGGAAGCGGAAGATGCCGAACCCTATCTGCCCGGCTTCACGTGGGGCGAATTCAACCGGCTGCCTGAGCGCCAGCAGCAGCGGGAAACGCAGAAGGCGTTCCAGGAGTTCACCAGTTCGCTTGGCTATTTCAAGACCTGTGGTCTCGCGTCCTGCCGGCGCGCCAGGGCCTGCAAGGGCTTCCTCTCGGAGGAGCAATACAGATCGGGCCGATACCATACGAGTTTTCCGCCCTGTATCGGCGAAAACGGCCGCCTTCAAAGCCAGGTCCTGGCGGAGGCCTGGCGTCTTGCGGGTTACCCGGACGGGAGGAATCCGGAGGCCGGATGAAACGCCCTGAAAGGCAACCCCCGAAAGAGGCCATCACCAAGGATGGCCGCCGTCAGACAATGTCCCGCCGGGAAGCCGGCGGGACACAGATCGGCAGGCGCTTAGGCAGCCATGCTCTGGATGGCCGAAACCTGCCAGTCGCCGCCGCGCTTGCGCAGGAAGGTCCACAGTTCGACGGCTTCGGTCAGATTGTCCGGATCGCCTTCGACCACCCGGCCGGTGGCGCGGTCGCGGGTGACGTCGATGCTCTCGTAGCGCATGGCGACGGTTGCGTATTCAGCACCGTCCTCGCGCCAGGCTTCCGAGACGTCGCCCTGCACCAGATGCACGTCCCTGACCTCGTTCTTCAGGCCCTTGGTGGCATTGTCGCTCAGTTCCTCGGCCAGCCAGGACATCGCCTCCGGCGTCGTCAACTTGCGCAGCGTCGCGTAATCCTCGGCCGCGTAGGCTGCCTGAACCTGTTTCAGTATCGTCTCGAACTGGTCGAGATCATCGCCGCCAACGCCGATTTCGTCGGACTGTTCGGCGGTCCGGACCGGCTCCGGCCGCGCGCCGCCACCGATCTGCGGAATCTTGAAGGATGGCATGCCCGAACCAAAGCCTGAACCCTGGCCCTGCGTGCCAAAACCCTGCATCGGCGAGGCGCCGGCAGCGGCTTCACGCGGTGCATAGCCGGCCGGTGCGGCCGTCTGGCGGCTGCGGAAGAAGCGCATGGCGAGCATGACGGCACCGGCGATCAGTGCCATCTGCAACAGCATGCCGAACATGCCGGCCATGCCGCCAAACCCGTTGCCCATCATCATGCCGATCAGGCCGCCCAGAGCCAGACCGCCGAGCATGGAGCCGGCAAAGCCGCCGAACAGGCCGCCCGGACGCTGCGCGCCGGGACGGGCTGCCTGGCCCATGTTCTGCTGTCCGGTCGTCGTCTGGCCGGTACCCTGGCTCTGCGGCGTCATCGTCCGGTTGATCGGCGTTGCGTCTGCCGGTGCGGTGCGGGTGACCGGCGGCGTCGAAAACGTCCGCGTGCCGCGGCTGCCGAAGCTGCCGCCGCGCCGCGCCTCGGCGAGATCAACCACCGTCAGCATCACCATCGAAGCGACGGCAACCGTCGCAAGAACGCGTCCAAACCTAAACATCAATCCCAATCCTGTTGTTCTCTCCCGGCGCGATCGAGCGCGCCTTGTGCCGGAGATATGGGGGTCTTTGCGACGGAATTGAAGGGGTTGGCGGCCGAGTTCACGGTAAAGCGGCGCGAGAGAAGCGCATCGGAGAGCCGTTTTCCGCAGTGTTTGCCACAATTTTCGCCGCGGTTTCAGCCTAGCCCGCCGCCACCCGCCGCCCGAAACGCTCGCCGAGGATGATGATCATGCCGGCGGAAAAGATCAGCGCGGCACCGACGAAAACCTGGAAGGCGGGAATATCGCCCCAGATCAGGAAGCCGAGCCCGAAGGCCCAGATCAGCGAGGAATATTCGAACGGCGCCAGCACCGAGACCGGCGCCCGGCGCATGCCCTCGAACAGCGCATATTGCGCGATGCCGGCGATCAGCCCGGTACCGACCATCAGCGCCACATCGGCAAGGCTCACCGGCACCCAGGTGATGGCGACGGCAATACCGGTGAACAGGATGAAGAAGCCGCTGGAAATGGTCATCTGCACCAGCGTCACCTCCTCCAGCGCCGTCTTTCTCAGAAGTACCGTCGAAAACGCCCAGAACACCGCAGCCTGCAGCGCCAGCCACACCGGCAGGCTCAGCTTCATGCCGGTACCGAACGGATCGGTGGCGACCAGCACGCCGACGAAACCGACGACGACGGCGATCCAGCGCAGGGGCGGCACGTTCTCCTTGAGGATCGGTACCGCCAGAATGGTGATCAGGATCGGCGCGGCATAGTAGAGCGTCGTCAACTCGGCCAGCCCGAGATCCCGCGCCGCCGTGTAATAGGACAGCCAGGCGGCAAGCAGCAGCAGATTGCGCAGGATCATGGGTTTCAGAACCGGCGAACGCAGCGAGCGGCTGAGCAGCGGACCGCGCCCGATAACGGCGCAGATCGTGAAGATCGTCACACTGCGCACGAACAGGATCTGCCAGACCGGCAGCGCCACGACCAGCCATTTGACCGACGCATCCTGCAGCGTGAACAGGAAATAGGAAAAGATCGTCAGCAGAATGCCGGAAAGGACGGAGGTGTTCACGCAGGGGCTCCCGATGCACGAAACGTGCGCGCGTGTCTGTGATAGCGCGGCATGATCCGGCGTGAAAGAGAAGCCGGTGCAGGCTTGTGTGGCGAAAAATGGGGGTGCGGCATCGATGCAGCGCAACCGGCGGCCGATGAGGCTAAAGCCCGATCATCGACAGCATTACGAACGTGGCGAACAGCACGAAATGCGTCATGCCCTCGATGGCGTTGGTCTCGCCGTCGTTGAGGTTGATGGCGGCGACGATCAGGGTGATCGTAACCATCACGGTCTGCACCGGCGTCATCGCCATGATGAAGGGCTGGCCGGTATAGAGCGCGATCGCCTCCATCACCGGCACGGTCAGGATGACGGTCGACAGCGACGCGCCAAGCGCGATGTTGACGACGGCCTGCATGCGGTTGGCAAGGGCGGCGCGCATCGCCGTCATGATTTCCGGCGAAGCGGAGATCGCCGCGACCACGATCGCCGCCAGCACCGGCGGCGCGCCGCTGCCCTTTAAACCAGCCGTCAGCAGCCCGGACATGATCTCGGCCAGCACGCCGATGATGACGACGCCGACGATCAGGATGGTGATGGATGTGACGACCGGCTCGTCCTCCGGTGCGTGCTTTTCCGCGCCTTCTCGCTTCGGATAGCTGTAGCTGAAGAAATAGCTGTGCACGCCCACCTGCATCTTGAGGAAAAGCGCATAGAGCGTCACCATCGCGACGATCGTGAAGGCCGAATAAAGGTGCCATTTGGCAGCAGGCACGAATTCCGGCACGACCATGGAAATGCCCATCGCCGTCAGGATCATGACGCTGTAGGTGCGGCTGGAATCGTCGTTATAGGATTGCTCGCCGTGCTTCAGACCGCCGAGCAGGGCAGCGAGCCCGAGAATGCCGTTGATGTCGAGCATGACCGCCGAATAGATCGTGTCGCGCACCAAAGTCGGCGATATCTCTTCTCCACTCATCATGATCGCCAGAATGATCACCTCGACCAGCACGGCCGACAGCGTCAGGATCATCGTGCCATAGGGATCGCCGACCTTGGCCGCCAGCACCTCGGCATGATGGGCAACGCGCATCGAGACAAGCACGATGGCAAAGACCAGGACCGCGGCGCCGAAAAGAGCGTAGACCCGGTCGCCTTCCAAAAGGACATGCTCGAATTCGAAACCCAAGATGGCAAGGAGAAGCGCCAGAACAAGCAGTATTTCGGATTTCAGGATGGAGTACACGCAACGCCCCGCGACCGCCGGAATGGGTTCTATCCGAGTATAGGCGCCGATCATTGCATTTCAATCAGGCGGTCGTGTTCAAAGCCGTACAAGTTGCAGGATTATTTTCCTGATATTATATTTGACACACCCACGCGAGAATCGGGTATTGTGAGTCTCTAGGTTGAGCCTTGGAGGCTTTTAGTTATGAACACTCCAAAGAAAGATTCTTGGCGTGACCCAGCCGGGATAATGATTTCAATAGTTGGGGTCGGCGGGTCAATCGCTAGAGTCGAAACCATTGAACACGAAGGGTCGCTTTGGCTTGTTCCAGACTGGTACGCACACGCTGCCGAAGGATGGATGCGCCCAAGACGCATAGTGTCCTTAGCTTCAATCGGCCACCAAAGGTCCGTGGCGCCGAATTACCAGATTGTTGTAAACGAAGGATTGCCAGCAGACATGATCCCTCCGGCCCCTCCTCTTGAAACAGCCAAACGAACTCTTGTGGTTGATTGGCCTGATATATGGTTTGCACTCCCGATCGCCCATTGACCGGCGTCAAACTATTCACCACTTCGCGGCTTCTTGTCCTTCGTCGGCTTTCCATCTTTCGATGGCGGCGGCGATTTGGCTAATTTTCCTAGTGTCTTATTGAAGCGTGCTTCGTCGTCGTCTGTTTCCAGTTCGCGAGCGGCTTCCTTGAATTTGTCGATCTGATCTTTATTCGGCATCGGAAAACATCCTCATCTGCGCAGTTGCATCAGATAGCGGAAGCTCGTGAACACCTATCGCCTTGATGCCCCGGCCAAATGCAAATGAACACAGGTTGCGGTCATTGGTGTAGATAGTGGTAGCTCCAGCTACCTTCGCGATGGCGACGATTTGCCTGTCATATTTTACCTTAGCCCACGTGTCGTCGCTTCCGCCCTTCTTGTCCCCGGCGTCGATTGCGCTTTTAGTCCAAATAGCCACTTCTAACGCGGCCCGATCGTCAAATGCTTCGATCAGAAAATGCTTAGACGAGCGCAATTTTGCTATATGCGCGGCTCCGCCCGACCCGCCCGCCCTCACCAGAGCTTCGCTTAGAGCAGGGGTTGGAATGACTATTCTCACCTTGTTCTTGGCTAAATCCTCAAGCAAACCATCAATCCGCTCTGTCGGGAAGGTAATGGGGTTTCCGCTTGAATCAGTAGGGATACCAGCTTCATTCGGAGCCAGCATCAACAGGATTGTGGTGGCATCGAAGACCACTAATCGCAACGCATCATTCCCCATTGCGTAAATTTTGTAACTCGCCCCATGCGTCCCGCTCGCTACTCCATTCGCCCGCTATGGACCTGAGTTCGCGAATGACTTCACTTAATGGCCTTACGTCAAGCAGTTCAAAGCTTTGAATTTTGAAAAGTTCTAGGCTCCATTCCCCTTCGGAGTTGCGAAGCCATTTTCCCTCTCCGGACAGACGCAATTCGTCGCCATAGATATAAGAACCAAGAAGCCGCGCAATTTCCCGGCTGGTAGTGCACCTGTAAATAACATCATCAGCCTGGATGCGTACAGGAACGGTGTTGTCCTTACCGCCTAGGCTTATTACCACGCCGTCGATAAAACCGCTTTGCGTTACCGCATCAGGAGCGGAAGGCTCCGGTTCATTACGGCCGGGGAAATCTAGCAGTTGAGCAGAGTTGTCGCCACGCAACAGAACGCCCGTCGCGTTGTCTTCCTTCAGCCGCTTGTTGATTTCTCTGTAAGCATTGAGATGGACAACCTCAGCCTCTCCCCTGCTCACCTCAAAAACAGTCTGCTCTACCTTCGTAACTGCCTCTTGGCTGACACGGTGAACAATCCCCGTGCTACCTTCGCGGAGAACTACGAAGTGGACGGAATTTTGCTGGCCTAACATTGCGCCGAGATCAGCCATGTACTGACCGAGACGCTCCATTGGAAACGTCTCGGGGCTATAGGCGTTGATCTTAAAACAGAATTCAGTCTCTGCCAATTTTTTTGCCCTTAGGCGCTGTAAGCTGACCGGTAAGTCAGTCGCTTGCCAACGATACCATTTAGCGCGTGGATTGCACGCTCTTTGTCATCAACGCCGAGGCCGACGCGGTTGTTATACCGGAAGTCAAACTCAGCCAGATAACGGTGCAGATGCTTCTCGCTGCAATGCTGGTAGATACCCTTCATGCCGCGTTTGAAGACCGAGAAATAATTCTCAATCGTGTTCGAATGAATGACGGCGCCGCCTTCGTAGCGCACGTATTCGCCAGCCGAATGCTTCGTGGCCTGATGATCGGCAAACGTGTTGCTCATGTCCCGATAGAGAACGCTTTCGTCCGTATAGACGACGCTCTCATGATGAACGTTATGCGTGACCAGTTGCGCGACGTTTTCCTTGTTCGCCCTCTCGACATGGAATGTCCGAACCGCGCCACCGCGCTCGACTAAGCCGAGAATAGCGCGCTTATGGGACGGTCCAGTCTTGCCACCCTTTGTGAAGGGTTTGCCCCGCGTCGTCATCGTGGGCGCAGGACCGGATTTCTTGCCGAAATAGGTTTCATCAACCTCGACAGTCTTGCCGTTGCCGCCGATCGGTCCAAGGTTGCCTTCGCGCATGGCTTCACGAATGCGATGCGACAGAAACCAAGCCGACTTGAGCGTGATTTCAAGAACGCGGTGGAGCTGGTTAGAGCTGATGCCCTTCTTGCTGGAGCACATCAGGTGAATGGCCTGCAGCCACTTGTGAAGCGGGATATGGCTTTCTTCAAAGATCGTGCCGATGCGAACGGTGAACTGCTTGCGGCATTCCGCGCACTTCTTCAATCCGTGGCGCTCAACACCTTCCGGGTTCTTTTTGGAAGGCTTGGAGAATACGCCGTCCAGCTTGTAGATGCGACCCATGTTGCCACAGTGAGGGCACGCCGGCCCGTGCGGCCAAAGAATGCTTTCAACATGCTCGAAAGCCGCCGCTTCGTTGTGAAAATATTCGCGAGACAGAACGGACATGACGCAATCCAAAGGATAACTTGTTGGATTCGTTATAAATCACTTATTTGGGTGTGTCAAGTATAATATTGGGATTATTTTCCTGATGCGCTTTACTCCGTCGTGCGTTTTCGCTAATGTTCCGTCAAGCAGCAGGAAGCCAAAACGGCAGGAAGAAAGCGTCACGCTTCACGCCCGCAGGATGCGCAACGATGTTTTCACATGACCGGATCTGGAGCGCAATCGATGCGCTCGCCGAGCGTCACCAGCTCTCACCGTCGGGCCTTGCCCGGCGGGCCGGGCTCGATCCGACCTCTTTCAACAAATCCAAGCGGCACTCCGCCGACGGGCGCGAGCGCTGGCCTTCGACCGAATCGATCGCCAAGGTTCTCGACGCCACCGGCTCGACGATTACGCAGTTCATGGAATTCCTGCGTCCCGGGGGCGCTTCCGGTGCCCTGCCGGAGGGCGCCTTTCCGCCGCAAACCGGCTCCATCCCGCTGCTCGGCTTCGCCCAGGCCGGCGCCGGCGGGTTTTTCGACGACGGCGGCTTTCCGGCCGGCCAGGGCTGGGACGTGGTTGAATTCCCCGCTGCCCCCGGCGCCAAGGCCGGCGTCTATGCGCTGGAAATCCAGGGCGACAGCATGCTGCCGCTCTACCGCGACGGCGACGTCCTGATCGTCGAGCCCGGCGCGCAGATCCGCCGCGGCGATCGTGTCGTGGTCAAGACGACCGAGGGCGAGGTCATGGCCAAGGTTCTGGTGCGCCAGACCGCACGCAGCATCGAACTGCTTTCGCTCAATCCCGAACACCCGAACCGCACATTCGACCTCAGCGAGGTCGAATGGATCGCCCGTATCATCTGGGCCAGCCAATAGGACAGTTTTCCTGATGAAGCGGCACCTGCTCACCGCCGGCGGCGGCTTGCTTGGCATTTTCCTGACCGTCGTGCTGCTTGAAAGCGGCGCCTCGGTCATTCAGGCGCGGCAAAGCGCTGCCACGCCGGAGTTCACGCTGGAGACGCCGGATCTGACCGACGTGCCGGATCTGGGCGACGAGGGCATGGACACGGGGAATGCAGAGATGGACAGAGGCGAAACCGTGCCGGATGATCCCGCCCAAAACGGTACGGTGGGGGACAAATCCATCCGTGATATTGCGCCGGAACAGTTCGGCCTCGGGGAAGACGTCACCACGCAACCGCTCGAGCGGATCGAGGCGCGCCAGCCGCTTTCCGACGCGGTGGCAAAGCCCGAGCCCGAGCTTTCCGTCCTTCGCCATCCGGTCGCGCTGGCGGCGGGTCTCATCCGGTTCGACGACGGCCGTGTACTGCAGCTTGACGGGCTCGTTCCGCAGGACGCGGACCGGACATGTGACGACAACGGCAAGAGCTGGCCCTGCGGCGCGGTGGCACGCACCGCGTTTCGCAATTTTCTGAGGGCGCGTGCGCTTGTTTGCGCCGTTCCGAAAGATGGCTGGCAGGGAACGTTGAGCACCAAGTGCAGCATTGGCAATAGCGATCCCGCCCTCTGGCTTGCCGAAAACGGCTGGGCCGAGGCGACGGCCGGATCGCCGCTTGCGGAAGCGGTGGAAACGGCTAAAAAATCCCGTCTCGGCTTTTTCGGAGACGACCCCCGCGATTTCAGCGCGCCGCCGCTGGATGAGGTGACCGTGCCCGGTATGCCGGACGCCGGCACGGATAAAATCCAGCCGGACTTGTAAGCGGCGCGTGCCCATACCTCTTCATTCAGCTCCAGCCACACGGATATGTCATGCCCGAAAACATGAGCCATCACGAAGCTCTCATCTATGTCATGGTGATGATGTCGGCGGTCGATACCGCCATGACCGACAGGGAACTGGAGCGCATCGGCAGGCTCACCAGCTTCCTGCCGGTCTTCGGCGGCTTCGATCAGGATCATCTGGTGCATGCCGCCCGCGAATGCGCGGCTCTTCTCGACGGCCCGGAAGGACTGGATATCGCGCTCGAAGTGGTGCGCGAGGCGCTGCCATCGCGCCTCTACGACACGGCCTATGCGGTTGCAGTCGAAGTGGCCGCTGCCGATCACGCCATTCGCAACGAGGAAATCCGGTTGCTGCAGCTTTTGCGAGACCGGCTGGACCTCGACAAGCTGACCTGCGCCGCCATCGAGCGTAGCGCCATCGCCCGCTTCCGCAAATGAAACGGCCTCACGCCAAAGTGCGTTCCGCGTGAAAGCCGTACCGGTAAGGTAGGCATCTCGGCGATACCGGGATGGAACCCAGGATGACGTGGGCATGATCATCGAAATATTCGGGATCGGCGAACCGGTCTGGCGGGGCGCGGCCTTTGCTGCGATCTTCCTGTCGCTCGCTGTCGTGGAACTGCTGCACCCGCGCCTGCAACGACCGGAACTGGTGCGCACGCTCAAAGCCCGGCGCTGGTTCACCAATCTTTCGATCCTTGTCCTGTCCTCGCTGTTGCTGCGGATCGCCTTTCCGGCGGCGGCCACGGGGGTTGCCCTGTGGACCGAAACAAACGGCTATGGCCTTTTGCCGATGGCGGGCCTGCCGCCGGTTGCCTCCGGCGTGCTCGCCTTCGTCATCCTCGATTTCGCGATCTGGCTGGAGCATGTCGTCTTTCACAAGGTGCCGCTGCTCTGGCGCATCCACCGGGTGCATCATGCCGATACGGGGCTGGACCTGACAACGGGCCTGCGGTTCCATCCGCTGGAGATCCTCGTCTCGATGCTGTGGAAATCGGCGGTCATCCTGCTGCTCGGGGCGCCTGCCGTCAGCGTCTTGATTTTCGAGATCGTTCTCAATGGGGCAGCCATGTTCAACCACGCCAATATCCGGCTTTCGCGACGCGCGGACCAGATCCTGCGCCGCCTCATCGTCACCCCGGACATGCACAGCGTGCATCATTCCTCAGAGCCCAAGGAAACCGACGCGAATTACGGTTTCAACCTGTCGATCTGGGACCGCCTGTTTTCGACCTACCTGGCTCGCTCGAAACATCCACCCGAAGATGTCCGGATCGGGCTTGCGCAGTATGGCAATCCCCTGCCGGCGCGGCTTTTCTGGTCGCTGCTCCTGCCGTTCAGGAAGCTGCCCTGAGTACCTTCAATATATGCCGGCCGGGAAATATCGCAGATAGATTTCGTCGAGGCGGCCTTTTCGCGAGAGCCCGAGCAAGGCGTGGTCGATCGCCTGCGTCAATGCCGGATCGCCCTTGCGGTTCATGATCGAAAGGCCCTCGCCCAGGAACCGCTCCGAGAAATAGGCACCGTCGAGGAGGGTGCAGCAATTGGCGGCGGCATTGCCCGCCGTCCAGAACGACAATTGCATGCCGTCGGAAAAGACGGCGGTGATGGTCCCTTGGCCGAGTGCGGCCAGCATCGCTTCCCTGTCGGGGAAGGATTTCACGTCGAGCTTCGGGAAAAAAGCCTTGAGCATCGCCTCATGCGTGGTTCCGGAAACCGCTCCGACTGGCTTTTTGCCAAGAGCAGCCACGGAAAGATCACCACCGGCGGCTTGCCGGTTGACCGCGAACCGGGCTGGCAGTTTCATGAAGGCGCGGGAAAAGGCAAAGCGCTGGCGCAGCTCCGGGCTGATACCGATCCCGGCGACGATCGCTTCCCCCTGCCCGCCTTCAAGCGCCGGTTGCAGTTCCGCGAAGGTCACGGCCTGGATCTGGCACTTGGCTTCGATCTCGAGCTCCCGGCAGATTTCCCGTACCAGATCGACATGAAAACCGGACAATTTTCCCGATTGATCGATGAAATTGAACGGCGGGAAATCCACTGTGGTCAGGAAGCGCAGGCGCGCCAGGCCGCTAAGGTCGGGCTTTGCGATCCGCTCGCGTGCGTCGAACATGACCGGCAGATCATGGACGCCGCCTGCTGCCCGCGACACGGCCGAAAAAGGTGCAACCAACAGCACGCAAAGCGCGAAAATCCCATAGAATTTTAGGGATGCACGGAGCACGCCTGTCATTATGATAATTCCCGGGGTCGGATAAGGGGATATTGCCGCGCAGGCGGCAACGGGGATTTCATGCGTCTCGGAGAATATCCGGACAATTCCGGAATGGCTACCGCAAATCAAGCGTCGGCCAGGCGAACGCCGCCTGCAGCCAGCGCACACTGTTTCCCGCCGGCCCTGAAACAGGAAGGCCGGCTTCTGCTTGGAATGGGTATCGGCAAGCCCCTGATTGCGCAGGCAATGCTGTTGGCAGACGAGCACGGCACGACCGTCGAGGAGGAGCTTCTCGCCTCTGGGAAAATCACAGAGGCCATCTATTTCGAAGCGCTCGCCGAGAAGCTGCGGCTTGATTTCATCGCCGAGATTGACCCTGATCAGGTACAGGATATTGACGGGCTCGACACGCAGCTTGTCCGGCCGGAAATGTTGCGCATCCATCATGCCAGCCGCCCGCCGGTGACCGTCCTCGTTCCCTCGCTCAGTCGGCTTGACGAACTCGCGGCTCTTCTGGAACGGGCTCCGTTGCTACGCCGATCGCTGGCCGTTTCGACACCTTCCGCCGTGCGCACTGCCGCCTGGCAGGCCGGGCGGCTGCGCCGGGTGTCCGCCACCACGCGCGCGCTTTTCGAGACGACGCCGCTCCACAGCGCCCGCATCACCTTCTGGGGGAAACAGGGATTTTATACGGGCGTCATTCTCTGCGCTCTGTTTGCCGCCGCCGTGACGCTGCCGATCATCAGCGTCCTGATGCTGCACATCGTGCTCACCCTGTTTTATCTCGCCAATTTTCAGGTGCGTCTCTATGCACTCCTTTGCGCCTTCCTGCAGGAACGTTCCGGCAGGAAGGCGCGGGCAACGCCACCCACCGGGCCGCTACCGGTCTATTCAGTGCTGGTTGCGCTCTACAAGGAAGAGAGCGTCGTAGCTCAACTCGTCGGCGCGCTGGACAAGCTCGACTGGCCGCGCTCGCGGCTCGATATCAAGCTGATCTGCGAGGAGGACGACGCGGCGACGATCGCAGCGCTCCGCGCCCTGCCGCTCGCGCCGGAATACGAGATCGTGCTCGTGCCCGTGCATCTGCCGCGCACCAAGCCGAAGGCGCTAAGCTACGCCCTGCCCGGCACGCGCGGCACCTTCGTCACCGTCTATGATGCGGAAGACCGGCCGCATCCGAGCCAGTTGCGCGAAGCCCATGCTGCGTTCGTGGCAGCACCCCCACGCGTCATCTGCCTGCAGGCGCCGCTGATCGTCACCAATGCGCGGCAATCCTGGCTGAGCGCGCTGTTTGCACTGGAATATGCCGGCCTGTTTCGCGGGCTGCTGCCGATGCTCTCGCTCACCGGTCTGCCGCTACCGCTCGGCGGTACATCCAACCATTTTCGCACGGCGGAACTGAAACAGATTGGCGGCTGGGATCCCTACAACATGACCGAGGATGCCGATCTCGGGCTGCGCCTGCATCGTCTCGGCTACCGCTCCCGCGTCATCTTCAAGCCGACTTTCGAGGAAGCGCCGATTGAGCTGCCGGTCTGGCTCGGTCAACGCACGCGCTGGTTCAAGGGCTGGCTGCAGACCTGGCTGGTGCTGATGCGCGAGCCGGTGCAGCTTGGCCGGGAAATGGGCTGGCCAGCCTTTGCCGTCTTTCAGGTCCTGATTGCCGGCATGCTGTTATCCTCGCTCTGCCACCCGATCATCATCGGTTTCCTGTTCTACCTGACATGGCTGATGTTCCAGGACGGCACGCATGCGGACAGCTGGCTCGCCTTTTTGCTTTTCGTCGGCGATGTCATCAACATCTTCGGCAGCTATGCCGTCTTCATCGCGCTCGGACGCAACCGGATGGAGGTGAGGGAGAAACGCGCGGTCGGCTGGCGCTGGGTGTTCGTGCCGCTCTACTGGCTGATCATGTCGCTGGCGGCCTGGAGGGCATTTCTGGAACTGCGGACGAACCCGTTCTCATGGAACAAGACGCCGCATGTTCCGGTTGGCAAGAACTAAAGTGAAAGGTGGAGCGGGTAGCGTGCCTCGTTGGAGCCCTGACCGGGCGCCATTTTCTCGCTCACTCCTTCAAGAACATTGGTGCGGTCCCCGGCCGCATTTCGTATGCCGTGGTGCGACCGCAAGCTATGCCTAGCTCCAGTCCTGGCAGAACGCCGTCGGTTGTGCCAAGCCCTGAAAACTGTGCTTTGGGGTTTGGCAGAAAAGACAGGCTGATGCCTATCGGAACATTGTCGGGGTCGATGGCAATCGATGGAGAATGATCATGTCCGGGATACAGATACGGAATGCCGTACATTTCGCCTGCCCGCATGGCCAGATTGAAGTTTTTACCGGCGTTCTCCATCTTATGTGTAGCGGGTAATTGCCAGGTCGCTGGCGTCGATTTCCGGTTGGCGGCCGCTGACCAGATCGCTGATGACACGGGCTGACCCAGTGCTCATCGTCCAGCCGAGGGTCCCGTGTCCAGTGTTCAGGAATAGCCCCGCGATCTTCGTTCGTCCTATGACGGGTGTTCCGTCTGGTGTCATCGGACGTAGCCCGGACCAGAAGGACGCCTTCGAAACGTCTCCGCCCGGGAAAAGGTCGGTCACGGAGTACTCAAGTGTACGTCGGCGTGCCGGCCCGAGGTCGTTGGTGAACCCGGAGATTTCAGCCATGCCGCCGACGCGGATACGGTCTCCAAGACGGGTTATCGCGATCTTGTAGGTCTCGTCCATGACCGTTGATTCAGGCGCACGGGACACATCGGTAATGGGGATCGTCAGGGAGTAGCCTTTGACCGGGTAGACGGGCAGCTGAATGCCAAACCGCTTTAGAAGAAGCGGCGAATAGCTGCCGAGCGCGACGACGACGGCGTCAGCATTCATGCGTTCGCGGTCCGTAACGACGGCGTGGACGCGGACGCCCTCGACGTCAAGCCCCTTGATCGCTGTACCATACGCAAATCTGACACCGAGAGCCGCAGCCTTCTGTGAGAGGCTGTTCGTGAACTTGAAGCAATCCCCTGTTTCGTCCTTCGGCGTCAGTAGACCACCAACCACTTTTTCACGGACATAGGCAAGCGCCGGTTCTACACGTATACAGCCACTCCGATCGAGAACTTCATAGGGGATGCTGTCTGCGGCAAGTGCTTTGACGTCCTTGGCGGAAGCGTCGAGCTGCTGTTGCGTACGAAAGAGCTGAAGCGTGCCTTGCATCCGCTCGTCGTATGCGATGCCTGTCTCTTCCCGCACTGCCGCGAGTGCGATTCGGCTATAGTCCGCCAGGCGCAACATGCGGCTCTTGTTGACGGCGTAGCGGTGGGAAGTGCAGTTCGAAAGCATCCTTCCCAACCAGGACAGCATAGCCCTGTCTACCTTCGGACGAAGGATCAAAGGGGCGTGTTTCATTAACAGCCACCTCATGGCCTTCATCGGAATGCCGGGTGCCGCCCAAGGCGAGCAATAGCCGAACGAAACCTCGCCTGCGTTGGCAAAGCTCGTTTCCAGGGCGGGACCCTGTTGACGATCTACGACGGTGACCTCGTGACCCGCCTTGGCGAGCTGATAGGCAGACGTCACGCCGATCACGCCGGCTCCCAGAACGACGACTTTCATGATCTCAACATCCTCACCGAGCTTTCAGCCCATGCGCTCCGAAACGTAGGAACCCGGCGACGGCGGGAAGACGATCGTCTTGTTTCCGTTCACGAACACCCTGCCGTGGATATGCGCGTGGATCGCACGAGCCAGAACCTGGCTTTCCACGTCGCGGCCAAGGCTCACATAGTCTTCCGCGCTCTGGGCGTGCGTGACGCGTACCGTGTCTTGCTCGATAATCGGACCTTCGTCGAGATCGGCTGTCACGTAGTGTGATGTCGCCCCGATGAGCTTTACCCCGCGCTCGAAGGCCTGTTTGTAGGGGTTGGCCCCTTTGAAGCTCGGCAGAAACGAGTGGTGGATGTTGATGATCCGACCGGTCATCTTCCGGCACATCTCGTCCGAGAGGACCTGCATGTAGCGCGCGAGGACGATCAGCTCAGCTCCTGAGTCCTCGACAATTCGCATTTGAGCAGCCTCAGCCGCGGGTTTGTTCTCCCCGGTCACCTTGATGCAATGGAACGGGATATCGTGGTTCACGACCACGCGCTGGTAATCCATATGGTTTGAGATCACACCGACGATATCGATCGGCAATGCGCCGATCCTCCAGCGGTAAAGAAGATCGTTGAGGCAATGCCCGAAACGCGAGACCATCAGGATCACTTTACGTTTGGCACTCTCATCGAAGAACTCGACCTCGGCCTCGTACTTCTCGGCGATCGACGTAAAACCGTCCGCCAGTTGCTCCAGTGTCTTCCCGTCCTCGGACCTGAAACTGATGCGCATGAAGTATCTGCCGGTGTCGGAATCGTCGGACTGTGCGCTGTCCGAGATGTTGCAGCCGTTCTGCGACAGATAGGATGCGATCGCGGCCGTTACTCCTCTGATGGACGGGCATGCGACGCGGAGAGCGAAACGGGAGGAGTGGCTGGACATGACATGAATCCTTATCGATGGTCGTTCAGGCGTCGAGGACGTCGTGCTGGCGGCTGAACGCCGACAACGTGTTGGACAGTAGACAGGCAATGGTCATGGGTCCTACCCCGCCGGGGACCGGGGTTATCGCCGCGGCGTGTCCCGCTTCGGCGAAGGCGACGTCGCCCACGATTCGGGATTTGCCATCCTCTTCCTGCATACGGTTGATACCTACGTCGATGACGATCGCGCCAGGCTTGATCCAGTCCCCCCGAACGAGTCCCGGCCGTCCGACGGCGACGATCAGGATGTCCGCCGACCGACACAGCTCCGGCGTATTGCGGGTACGGGAATGGGCGACCGTCACGGTGCAGTTTTCATTGAGAAGCATCTGGGCCATGGGCTTGCCAACGATGTTCGACTTGCCAACGACGACCGCGTTCATACCGGAGAGATTGTCGCCGAGCCGATCCTTGATCAGCATCATGCAGCCTAGCGGAGTGCACGGAACGAGCGCGTTTTGTCCCGTCGCAAGCCGCCCCGCATTCGAGATATGGAAACCGTCGACGTCTTTGTCCGGATTGATTTCCTGGATCACTGCATTCGCGTCAAGGTGGGCGGGAAGAGGAAGCTGGACGAGAATGCCGTGCACCTCAGGGTCTGCATTTAGCTGGTCGATCAGGTTCATCAGATCGCCCTGCCTCGTGTCCGCCGGCAGCCGATGGGCGAACGAACGCATACCAGCGGCGACGGTTTGACGGTTTTTAGACGCGACGTAGACCGAACTTGCCGGGTCTTCGCCGACGAGAACCACGGCAAGACCCGGAACTGCTCCGGTCGCCAGTTTGAGCACGTCGACCCGAACCTTGATCCTGTCCAGCAGACCCGAGGCGTACCGCTTGCCGTCGATGATAGCCGCCTGAGACAATCTATCGATTCCCATTAGAGTCCCTCTCGTTTGTTACGGCGTTCAAGTACGTTCCACGTCGCGCGACCGGCTGGCCCCCGCGACGTCGTCGGTTCGCGAAAAACGCTAGAAATTCAATTTGTGTAGATCGGAAAAGCTTTGGTGATCTGAGCGACCTTTGTCTTTGCCTTTTCGATCACGTCATCGGCGTTTCCCGCCGCTTCGGCAATGATGAGATCGGCGATGACGTTCCCGAGGGTCCTGAACTCCTCTTCCTTCAGACCACGGGTTGTGGCCGCCGAAACACCGAGACGCATTCCGACCCATTCGGGCGGACGCGGGCTGTCATTCGGGATCGGATTCTTGTTCGAAGTGATGTTGGCGCGCGCCAGCACGACCTCGGCCTGCTTTCCAATCAGGCCCCTGCTGGACAAATCGAGCAGGACGAGGTGGGTGTCCGTACCACCTGAAACAATCCTGATTCCGCGGTCTGCCAGGGTTTCTGCGAGGACCTTGGCGTTTGTTTTGACCTGCGCCGCATAAACCTTGAAATCATCCCGTAGAGCTTCGCCGAGGCAGATTGCCTTCGCGGCAAGCACATTGGTATGGAGCGATCCCTGTACGCCGGGAAACACAGCCGCCTGTAGCTTCTTGAACCAATCCTGGTTGTTGGTCAGGATCAGGCCGCCACGCGGACCGCGCAGGGTCTTGGTCGTGGTGCATGTAACAATGTCAGCGTGCGGGAACGGTGACGGATGCACGCCTCCGGCAACCAGACCGGCGATGTGAGCCATGTCGACGAGGAACCACGCTCCGACCTTTTTCGCGATGCGGCTCATCCGCTCGAAATCAAGCTCGCGTGGATAAGCCGACCCGCCAGCGATCAACAGTTTGGGCTGCACTTTCTCGGCTACCCGTTCCATTTCCTCGTAGTCGATCACCTCGTTCTGCGGGTTCACGTTGTAGTTATGCGATTCGAACCAACGTCCGGAGAGGTTTGCCTTCATTCCATGAGAAAGATGGCCACCCGCGGCGAGGTCGAGCGAAAGGACTTTTTCGCCCGGCTTCAAGAGCAGAAAGAACACGGCGAGGTTCGCCTGGGTTCCCGAATGCGGCTGGACGTTTGCGTATTCGCAATGGAACAGTTCCTTCGCCCGGTCGATGGCCGCCTGTTCGACGACGTCGACGAACTCGCCGCCGCCGTGGAAACGGTTGCCCGGATAACCTTCGAGGGTCTTGTTCGCCATCTCGTGACCGAGGGCATCGAGGACCGCGCGGCTCACGATGTTCTCCGAGGCGATCAGTTCAATCTGGTCCTGCTGACGCCTGCTTTCGTTCTCGAGCGCCTGGGCGATAAGTGGATCACGGTCCTGAACCGAAGTCTTGAAATATTCCTGCGTCTGTACCGTCATGGCTGGTCTCCGAACACCGATTGAATTGGTTGTCGAGACCCTAGCCAGCCCGTTGCTCCAGAAAAAGTTAATAACATTTGCCTAGTCGTTCAGTTCTGCTAATGAGTCAAGCGACTCGCAAGGAGACTGGAAATGGACCTCGGACGGTTGCGTGCCCTGAGAGAACTATCGATACGCAAGACGATGGTGGCAGTCGCCGACGCGCTCTACGTCTCCCCTTCGGCAGTGTCACAGCAGCTTGCACTTCTCGAAGAAGAGGTTGGCATCAGTCTGATCGAACGCCGCGGACGCGGAGTCAGCCTGACGGTTGCAGGCCATCAACTGGTGGAGCGTGCCGAGCGCATTCTCGTCGAACTGGAATCGGCCCGCGCGGACATCGCGGAATTGAAGAAGGTGATAGCCGGAGAGTTGCGCATCGCGGCCTTCCCTTCCGTCGCGTCGGCGCTGGTGGCGGGCGCAATACACGAACTTCATTGGCAACATCCGCGCCTGACGGTCCAGTTCGACGAGATGGAACCGGCCGAGGGCCTTGCGGCACTCCGGAGTTGGCAAACCGACGTGGCGATCATCGACGACCGGAACATCCTGCCCGGCGCGCTCGATCCCAACGTGGAGACCATTCCCCTGACCGAGGATGTGTTCAACGTGATGGTGTCCAAAAAACATGCTCTTGCCGAAACGCCGACGGTGACCCTTCAGGAACTGCGCGACGAGCGATGGGCTATCGATACCGCGTCTTCCGCGTATACACGGATGCTGACGGAAGCATGCCAGGCTGTCGGCTTCAATCCCAACATCGTGGCGCGCTGTAAAGGCTTCGAGGTCACCATCGCGCTCATCCGCGAAGGCTACGCTATCTCGATGATTCCGGGCCTGCGAGCCAGCTATGACCTTGAGGACGTTTGGGTCTGCAAGTTAGTCCCCGAAATCCGACGCAAGATTTCGTTGGCGTTCCGCAAAGGAGAGAAACGAAGCCCCGCTCTCCAAGCGTTCATCGCCGAGATGAGCTCACGGGTCAGGACGTCGACAAGGTCGGTCAGTGTTTCAGTACGCGAGTGAGAAACGTGCGGGCGCGCTCGTTCTGCGGGTTGTCGAAAAAGCTATCCGGCTGTCCAATCTCCAGGATTTCCCCCTGATCGATATAGACTATCCGATCAGCAACCTCTCTCGCGAAACCCATTTCATGGGTGACGATCATCATCGTCATCCCGTCCGCCGCAAGTTCGCGCATGACGTCCAGGACTTCGCCGATCATTTCCGGGTCCAGTGCGCTGGTCGGCTCGTCGAACAGCATCAGGTGAGGCTCCATCGCCAATGAACGCGCGATGGCAACGCGCTGTTGTTGGCCTCCGGACAATTGGCCCGGATACTTATGGGCATGCGCCTTGAGACCCACGCGATCGAGGAGGCTGAGCGCGGTCGCCTCGGCGTCAGCTTTGGATTTCTTTCGAACACGCATCGGCGCGATTGTGATGTTCTCCACGACGGTCTTGTGCGGAAAGAGGTTGAACTGCTGGAAGACCATGCCGACGCCCTTACGGATAGTCGCGAGCTCGCGCTCGCCGCCGAGCTTTCGATCCTCCTCGACTGGCATCTGATAATTATCAACGAGAAGACTTCCGTTCTGGTACATCTCCAGCCCGTTGACGCAACGGATCAGGGTCGATTTGCCCGAACCGCTTGCACCAATCACCACAACCACTTCCCCCCGGTTCACCGACAGATCGATGTTTTTGAGAACATGGTGGCTGCCGTAGAACTTGTTGAGGCTTTTCATCTCGACGATCGAATTCATCGCATAGGCTCCAGTGTCTTTGGGTCGGTCATCGGCTGCCTCGAGCGAGGTGAGCCTCCAGCTTGCGCGCCACGAATGTGATCAACGAGCCGACGACGAAGTAGGTGAGAAAGAGGAACGAGTAGACCTCGTAGGTCCGGTCGCCGTTCTGCGGGTTCGCTAGGATCATCTGTCCGGCGCGAAGGAAGTCCGTGAGCCCGATGATGAACACCAGCGGGGCGGCATTGAATATATCCAGAACGTTTCCGACAAGTGGAGGTACCACCACGCGGATCGCCTGCGGCAGGACGATGTCTCGGTTGATGTCGAAGTCGCTCATTCCCAGCGACCGCGCGGCCTCGGTCTGGCCTCTCGGAACCGCCTGCAATCCGCTACGAACGTACTCGGCGACATAGGCGGAATAGAAGACCGTGAAACCGATCATGCCACGCGCCACGTCCGCCAGACCCCAGTGGGGGGCGAGAACAGGCGTGATGATCCAAATCCAGTAGACGACAAGGATCAGCGGCACGGAGCGCATGACCTCGATGTAGGCTGTGCAGATGAACCGAACGCTCGAGAGCCGGCTGCGCCGCCCGAAGGCCAGCATGATGCCAATCGGAAGGGTGACGATGGACGTCACCAGCGTTATCAGGACGCTAAGGAGCAGGCCGCCCCAAAGCTCGACACCCGGCGGAGACATCACCGCGAAGATCGTGATGAGGCCTGTGAAGGTGGCGGGCATGAGGATGTTGCGGGTGATCGGAAGGAGAGATGTCAGCATCCATCCTGCGACCGATAGCCCGACTGTTGCGGCGACGAGCACCGTGTTGGTCAGGTCTCCGCCACTGACCGCGAGCAGTGTTGCCGCGACGGCGACGATCCCTGCATGATAGGCCCTGAATCTAAACACGCAGCCGAGTGCGCCACCGACCAGCGCGCCGATGATCATGACGACGATCCATGTCCGCCAGGCCTGATCCGCCGGGAACACGCCGATCATGAGAACCCGCAAGCTCTGAGGTATGATACTCCACTGCGCCGTAGTCAGTGCCCAGGAGAACATCTGGTACACTAGCCAGAGCACACCGGGTATCACGGTGATCGACAACACCGCATCGAACGGTTTGGCAAAAAGATTGTGCCGGGACCACTTGATGGATGTTGCGATCATAGCAGGACTCCATGGTTGCTGAGGCGTCTGTCCGCGCTAGATACAAGCGCGCTGATGATCCAGCTCAGGATCAAATACGAGACCATGACGATGATGATGCCTTCGAGGCTGTGACCGGTCTGGTTCGCGATGGTTCCGTAGACGTTGAACAGCTCCGGATATCCGATGGCGATCCCCAGCGCAGTGTTCTTCGTCAGGCTGATGAACTGGTTGCCGAACGACGGCAGTACAACGCGGAAAACCTGCGGCAGGATGATGTCGTTGACCGTATGCTTCCGGCAAAGGCCAAGTGAGGCGGCGGCTTCCCACTGGCCCTTCGGCAGGGCGTCAATCGACCCGCGGACGATCTCCGCGATGTAGGCGGCGCTGTTGACGACGATCGCGATAAGGAGGGCGGCCATCTCGGGAGTGATGCTGGTCCCTCCGGTGGCCTGGAATTTGGACGCTTGCGGGAACTCCAGGGAAATCGTCCCGACGCGCAACATCAGCCAGGTAAGCGATACAGCAGCGGCCGCGCAAATCCAGCGCAACCTTGTTTTCCGGTCAAAGACGAACCCGAGGACCGCAACCCATGTTGCCGTCATCAAGCCCAGGGAGAGTGCGGAACCTCCCCCCTGCCAGACCACCGACGGAACATAGAGACCCTGCTGGCTTACGATGACGCCGTAGAACTTTGCCGCAGATGCCATCGGCGGGAAATGCAGGACGACCGCAAAATACCAGAAGACGAGCTGGATCAGGAGCGGCGTGTTCCGGACAAATTCCACACACCAGAACGAGAGGTTTCGAACGACCCAGTTTGTCGATAGTCGGCCGACGCCAAGAAGAGTACCAAGGACGGTGCTCAGCGCAATGGCGAGGACGGCCACTTTCACAGTGTTCACGAAGCCGGTGGCGAAAGCCTGTGCGATCGAGCGGTCAGCGGTGAAGTCGCTGACGGCAGGCCACGCTCCTTCATCGAGGACGATTGTCTTTCCCTCGCTGATGTCGAACCCGGCCGCGTTCCAGAGAAACGAGAAACTGAAGTTGATGCCGTGTCGAGCCAGGCCTTCCTTGACCGCGAAGCCGAAGAAGGCAACCAGCCCGACGGCGGCGACGATGATCGAAAGCTGGATGACTTCGTGCCTTAGGCGATTGCGCCGCCGCGTCGCGCGCACCTCTCCTTCGGTGGGCAGGCCCGCCTCGGTGTATTGGATGGTCATGTGGAGGTTCCAAACGTCTTGCTGGCGGCTGAGGCGGACCCGCCCCAGCCGTGGGTCAGGATCAGTTCCAGAGCGGCGAGTAGATTGCGCCACCCTGCGTCCATGACGCGTTTGCGGTGCCCTTGCGATCGAGATACATCTTGGTTTCAGGGCCAAGGTTGCGGGCGTAGATTTCGCCGTAGTTGCCGACGGCTTTGACCGCCTGGGCGACGAAATCGTCGGAAAGACCGAAGTCCTTCCCGTAGCCACCGCCAACGCCGAGGAACTTCTGGACGAACGGGTCTTCGCTCTTTAGCTGTTCGGCAAGGTTCGCCTGCGTGATCCCGGTTTCTTCCGCCTGGAAAAGCCCATAGCTGACCCACCGCAGCGCGTTCCTCCACTTGGAGTCATTGGCAACGACGAAGCCGGCGAATGGCGACTTGTCGAGCGTGTCCGGCAAAATCAGGTAGTCGGCGGGCTTCGGCGAGTTGCCAGCCCAGGCAGCAAGCGCGGACCTGTCGGTGCTCATCGCGTTGCAACGACCGGAATTCAGGGCGGCAAACAGTTTTTCAAGGTTCTCGTATGTCAGGACCTTGGAGTTCTTCCAGCCACGGGCCTTGAAGGCGCTCGTCAGGACAGTCTCGGTGGCCGAACCCTGCGTGGTGCAGATCGTCGCACCATCCAGTCCGGCAAACTCGGTCACGCCGCTGTCCGCCTTTACCATGATCCCGGTGCCATCGTAGAAATTGAATGGCAGAAAGTCGATCGCGATCGAAGATTCACGTGCGGGCTTGACTGTCGTATGGGCAAATACGACGTCAACTTGGTTGGTCAACACAGCGTCAAATCGGCTCTTGTCGGTCACCGTGACGAACTTCACCTTGGAAGCGTCGCCAAGGACTGCCGCAGCCACGGCCTTGCAGAAATCGACGTCAAGGCCCTCCATTTTTCCGGTGGTGGTGTTGAGGTATCCGAAGCCCGGGGCGGTATTGTCCGTGCCGCAATTCAGCGTTCCGCGCTCTTTGACCGTGTCGAGGACGGAGGCTGATGCCTGGCTGCCTACAAAAGCGAGGCCGGCGAACACGCCGGCAGTCAGAATGTTCGTAAGTTTCATAGCATTCCCCTGTTTCTATCGCGATGCCGTACACGCGCTTGCGCTTGGCGACGGCTCTCTTGCCGAGTTTTGAAAAGGGCGATAGGGCAGCAGCGGCTTTTGCCGTTCTGAAGCTTGTGTTCCCGCCGTTGGCCTAAGCTCGCTTCGAAGCTTCTTCGAGCGCTCCATTTCAATCGACGCCCCACGATACGAACGTTCTCATTTCAGGTATAATTAATTCTCTTTGACTAACAGTTTAGCAAAAATGCATGATTGCAGCGAACATGCTAAGGGCACAGCAAACATTCGGGTTTTCGTTTGCCGATCGCAGAACGAAGGAGACTTGCACCGAATGATAAGCATAGCTTACGAGCAGACGCACTTTAATTAACTTTTCCTCACGTCGCGTGGGCCGTATGGTCGGGTGCGCTGCAGATCCCGACCCCCGAGGAGCACTAATGACTGTTGAGTTGCCGAACGACCCCGCACGTCAGGACGTACTGGACGCTGTTCCTACTTTTTGGAGTAATCCGCTCTACAAACCGGGCGCGACCGCCGACAACTCCTTGCCGATCAGCTCCGAGGAGGTGATGACCGCGCAACGAAACTGGAAACGTTTGGCCCCCTTGTTGGAGAGGTGCTTCCCCGAACTCGCGGAAACCGGCGGCGCGATCCGCTCGGAACTGGTCGAGCTGAAGGCTCTCAGGCAAGCTGTCGGCTACGGCGGAAACGAGTATGGCCGCATTTTCATCAAGGCGGACAGCGCGTTGCCCGTCGCCGGCTCAATCAAGGCGCGGGGTGGCGTGTATGAAGTTTTCCTCTTCGCCGAACAGCTCGCCAAACTGAGAGGCATCTTGGCTGACGGCGATCCGATCACCAGGCTAGCTGACGTGGACGCGCGCGCGCTCTTCAGCGACCACACCGTGGCAGTCGGCAGCACTGGCAACCTCGGCCTGAGCGTCGGCATCGCGGCGCGGGCCCTTGGATTCAAGGCGACAGTTCATATGTCGTCTGACGCCAAGCGCTGGAAGGTCGAGCGGCTGATCCGCCTGGGAGTGGACGTGATCCAGCACGAGGCTGACTACACCACTGCCGTTGAACAGGCCCGTGTGGCGGCAGAAGGTGACCCGAGCATCTACTTCGTCGACGACGAGCAGTCGCGGCACCTCTTTTTCGGATACAGCGTCGCGGCCTTGGAACTGGCGGAGCAGTTGCGCTCATTGTCGATCAACGTCGATCCCGCGCATCCTCTTTTTCTCTACCTTCCGTGTGGCATCGGTGGCGCGCCTGGAGGGGTGACCTACGGCGCGAAGGTGGTCTTCGGAGACTCCGTACATTGCTTCTTCGTGGAACCTGTCCAGTCGCCATGCGCCCTGGTCCATCTCATGAGCGGTTCAGAGGAACTCGTATCCGTTTACGACGTAGGCCTTACCAACCGGACGGAGGCGGACGGCATGGCGGTCGCGCGGATGTCCGGCTTCGTGGCTAGGGTCATGAAGAACATGCTGGCTGGCGTTTTTACCGTTTCCGACGACGATCTGTTCAGGTGGGTGCTACACGCCCACGAGAACCAAAACATCAGACTTGAGCCTTCCGCAGCCGCAGGAATGGCTGGACCGCACTTTGTATTGAAACATCCAGTCGGCCGCGAGTTCGTGGCCAAGGAAGGCCTAGAAGGCCACATGACAGAGGCGACCCACATCGTGTGGACCACAGGCGGTTCGTTCGTGCCACAGGAACAATTCGAAGACTTTCTGGGACAGGCAAAGGCGCTAACCTGAGCTCGTTTGGACTTTCGAGCTCAGTCGCGGAAACGTCACCTTGAGGTCGCTCGTCCAAGTTACTTCAATTCAAGGCCTAATCTCATGTCAGGTTCGGCGGCGAAATAAACTGGAAGTATGCCCATACCAACCCCACAGCGCCGATAATTGCCAGCCAAATAAGAGCCCTCCGAGTTCCGCGCGTGATGGTCTTCGGCTCCTTTTTAGGCTTCGGCCGCCGAAATTTGATGATGTTGTCGTCGCTCATGTTGGTCCTCGTCTCAAAGTTCGAAATCCATAGCACACTTCATGCAGCTGTCCCCTCGATTGAGCCCAAGGCGTGCCAATTGCATCTAATGAACAGAAACAGGGCGGGACGTCCCCTTTTCACCGAAGTGCTGGCAGATCGTCAGAAAGACCTTCTTCGACTACATTTGATCACAGTGTGAGCAGAATCCACGAAGTTCAATAGAGCCACGCATCGCCCAGCAGATGGAACTCTTCAAGGCCGTGAACGGCCCCTTGCATCGTCTACGGTGAGACGGCGGGTACGATCCAGGGCGACCGCAACGCACCGCTGTCGACCAAGCGAAAACTCTCCGAAGAAGAGGTCCGAACCTACGGCCGCAAGATGACCGAATTTGGCGAGTGGTGCGCGGAACAGGGCATGCCGATTTCCTATCACCACCACATGGCGGCTCCCATCGAGACCGAGGAAGAACTCGATCTGCTCATGAAACATTCGGGCGAGGGTCTACCCCTGCTCTTCGACGCCGGGCACATGGCGTTCGCTGGTGGCGAAGTCCTTCGCGTGGTCGACAGACTGGACCGCAGCAAGGAAAGCTTCCTCGACGCCGTCATCAGAGGTGCGTTCACGGTTCCGGGCGACGGCAGCCTGGACTTCGAGGCGATCGTGAAGCGCCTTGCTTCATATGGATACGAAGGATGGTTCGTCGTCGAGGCCGAACAGGACCCGATCAAGAACCCGCCCTGGAAATGGCGAAGATCGGACACAAGGAATTGCTTCGAGTGATGGCGGCGGCGGGATATGAAGTGGTGGCTTTGCCGGAACGCATGTAAAATGATGTCCGCGTAGGGTCGATTGTAGACATGCATCAGTGAAAGTTCCGCGCCTTCACTTTCAGGGTATCAATGTAGAGGTCGGGAATGTCCCTCGCCTGCGCAGCGGGCTTCGGATTGTAACGGGGTCAGGACATGCTTGACTTGGTCGCCCCTGCCATGTGGCAACGGGAAATCGCCGTCCCGATCCCCCGAAATGAAACCGACAACATGGGCACCGACCGCCATCTTGCTCATCTCAGTCTTGCCGTCTGGATTGACGATCTCGTTATATCCGACCAGCCCTACGCCTCGTGAATGGCCGGGATGCCGACGGCCGCTCTCACAGCAATGACATGCACGACGCCAAGCGGCGTCCGTTTGCGAACGGTCGTGGTGATTCCCTTTGATGTTGAAGATTGGTTGTCGTGCGGCTATTGCTCACGCTTACGGTGAGGAGCGTAATGGGCTACAAGAGCATGTCACGATGGATCAGTAACGGAGCAAATTTTCGGCGGCACGCCGAGCATCGCCATTTGTGTCGTCGCTCCAAGCGCGAGGCACTTCGATGCAGATCGCCAAACTGGAAACAGCCATATTCGATGATTAATTTCGGCCGTTTCATATTTGTGACACAAATTTCTCTCGGTTATGCCGCACGCAAAGCCTGACGGGACAGACTTGATGGATCATTCTATTACAGAAGAGCAAACGAGCCCCATCGTGAAGAGGGGCAAGGGTTTTCACCTCATCTCGCGCCCCGGCTCCAAGAATCTAATCATCTATTTTTCAGGAACCGGCAAGCGTAACGGCAAGTTCGACTTCTGGGCCTCTGGTCAGAAAATCAACGCCAACGTTCTTTTTGTCAGCGACGGTCTAAACCACTGGTATCAGCAGGGTATTCAAGGCCTCGGGACGACCACGGAGCAGACCGTCGAATCCATCAAAGGCTTTGCAGACACCGTCGGCGCTGAACGTATCTTCACCGTTGGTGCCAGCATGGGTGGATATGGCGCGATCCTTTATGCTTCGCTTCTTGGCGGCCAAGCACTCGCGTTCAGTTTCGACAGTGTACTGAAGCTGCCGACAAGCCCCAGCGAAAAACATATGCCCGAAGGGGCGCCGATCCACTACCCCGACATCGTGCCACTGGTCGAAAGCACAAATACCCGGATCCATATCTATGCCGGCGAGATGTATACCATGGACATCGTCGGCGCCTTGCGCATGGCGAACCTGCCGAGCGTCACGATAGACACCTTGCGCGGCGTCGATCATAGCAGTGCTCGCTTCGTCAACCTTTCCGCCGGCCTTAACAAGGTCATTACGGCGTTCATGGAAGGTCGCCCACTCCCGCGTTTTCGCGAAATCGGTTATCTAACGCAGCAACCAGACCTCGTCGGCTTGCTGCACGAAGCACATCTGCATTTCACCAACAACGACATGACCGCATGCAAGGAATCGTGTCGCACCGCATTGAGCATTGACCCCTACTCGGAAGCCGCGCACTACCTCATTGGCCGCGCATACTTGCTGACGAGGAAACTGCCGGCCGCGGCACGACATTTGGGGTATGTTGCGGCAGCTCTCCCTGATTTCGAGGACGGCCAATTCTACTTCGCCAATGCGCTGCGGGCCGCACGGCGATATCACGCAGCCGAAGACCTGTTTTCCAGGCAGACGATAAAATGGCCAAAGTCCTCGCGCGGCCAATACAATCTGTCGCTCGCTCAGGAGGCCATAGGCGCATTTGGCGACGCCAGAAAGTCGATGCGGCAGGCTGTTGAGCTTGAGCCCCGTTTTGAACCGAAGGAAGCCGAAATGCTTTCTCGGCTGGAGGCAAAAGAGGAAACGGAGACTAGAGCATTGAACCCTCTCGCCCGGGTCACCGCTCCGAAGCCCGCCAGTGCCGCGAGCAAAAAACCGATCAAAAAAACCACCACCCCAAAAAGGCCTAAAAAGAAGACCCTCTACGGCCGTGCGAAATCAGCGATCTGGAAAATGCTGCCATAACGATATGGACAGCAACGATGGATTGAACAATGATCGAGAAAATCCCCTGAGGAACGCTGATGAGCCAACCCGATTATCGCGTGCTGTTGCGTAAATATATGACGCTCGTCAAGTATGCGAACAATGGTCGGTCATTCCTTGATTTGCGCTCCGACTACTTCCAGACGATGGCTGAGATAGGCGATGAGGAATTGAGAGCCCTCGCCGTCGTGGACCGGTCAATACCTCAAATGCCCAGCGATCCAGATTTCGAAACGGACGAGGACGAGTCAAGCGCGAGCTGCGACGAAATTGGGCGTGCCATTGACGACGCAACGGAGGCGTCACTCAAACGGTGATTCCTCGGTTTAGGCAATCGGCCGCCGAAGGCGTGTAGTCAGCAACTGCGAGCTTCGCCGACAATACAGGGTTTTGCCCGGCCTCATGCAGGTTCACTGCCAAAACGGCTGACTAACACGAGTGACGTTTGAATTGGAGCGGGTAGCGGGAATCGAACCCGCACGATCAGCTTGGGAAGCTGACAAGCTACCACTACATCATACCCGCAACGGTGACGAGGTTTCCACCAAGCGCCGCTGGCTGTCAAGGCGGGACATAGGAAAAAGCCGGTCGCAAGGCAGCGCTTCCCGGTTCAGTTTCATACGTAGAACTCGGCAGCAAGCTGATTGGCCACAACCCGTGAGATTGCAATTTCGAAAAGCGACAGCGGGCGGCATGCAACGCATGCAGCCCGCCGTCTTCCTGATACGCGCAAGCGCGTCTAAGGCCGTTATCACGGAATCGGCGTGAACTTCAGTTCGCTGATCGGAACGACCTTGTCTGTTCGGGTCATCTTGTATTCGGTGTTCGGGCCAAGCCATTTATCCCAGATTTTGTTGATTTCGCCGGACTCATCGAGCGCATGCAAAGCTTCATTGACCTTGGCGGTGAGTGCCGGCTGATCCTTTGCCATGCCAACGCCGATCGGCTGGAACAGCATCGGGTCCTGGATCATTCGCATCTTCTTGCCCTTGGTCTGGGACTCGTTGACAAACTTCGTCGTGGTCATCGTATTGGCCACCATGCCGCGGGCCTTGCCTTGCTGAACGGCGAGATAAGCCGATGCGGTATCCTGGAACGTCAGTGGCTCGGACTTGTTGAGCTTGATCGACATTTCGGAGGTCGAGCCCTTCGTGGAGGCGATACGCTGGCCGGCGAAATCGGCCTTCGTCTGGCCCGGATCAGCGTCCGGAACGATCAGCATTTCCTTGGCGAGATAGTAGGGGTCGCTGAACTGGATCTGCTCGGCGCGGCTCTGCGTGTAGGCGAGGTTGGCGACGGTGATATCGACACGGCCCAGCTTGACTTCCGGGACGCGGGCCTCGACGGAGACCGGCTTGACCTCGGCTGTCACGCCGAGCTGCTTGGCGATTGCATTGCAGAGATCGACGTCGAAGCCGGCCATTTCGCGGGTCTTCAAATCGGGAGAGGCGAAGGGCGGCACATCGGCGAAGGTTGCACAACGAAGGGTCTTGGCGGACAGGATGTCGGCCAGCTGGTCGGCCTTGGCGGGCGTGATCGCGGCGGTAGCGGCGATAGCGAAACTGAGGGTGATGCATTTCAGGGTCATTGCTGTTCTCCTTTGGTTGTTATTCGAAGGGTTAGTGCCGCAGATCGGCGAGAAAACGCTGAGCGCGGGGATGGCGGGGATTGGTGAAAAACTCTTCCGGCGTCGCCATCTCGATGATCTGGCCGGCGTCGATGAACCAGATCCGGTCGGCAACGTCGCGGGCAAAGCCCATTTCATGGGTGACGCACAGCATGGTCATGCCGTCGGCAGCCAGGCTCTTCATCACAGCCAGAACCTCCCCGACCATCTCCGGATCGAGCGCGCTCGTCGGCTCGTCGAACAGCATGACCGGCGGCTCCATGGCAAGCGCGCGGGCAATCGCCACGCGCTGCTGCTGGCCGCCAGACAGCTGCCCCGGATAGGCATTGGCCTTGTCAGCGAGCCCGACGCGATCGAGAAGACGCAGAGCCTGATCGTGGGCGACATCGCGAGCGATACCTTTCACCCGGACTGGCGACATCGAAACGTTCTCGACCACGGACAGGTGCGGGAACAGGTTGAAACTCTGGAAGACGAAACCGATCCGGCTGCGGAGCCGGTTGAGTTCGCGCGTTTTCATCGGCGCATGAATGTCCTGGCCGTCGAAAGAAATCGATCCGCTATTGATCTCCTCGAGGCGATTGATCGTGCGGATCAACGTCGATTTACCGGAACCGGACGGTCCGCAGATGACCACGACCTCACCGCGGGCAACCTCAGCGTCGATGTCTTTCAGAACCTGATAGTCGCCGTATTGCTTGGAAACATGGGAAATGCGGATGGCACGCTCATCATGAGGTGAAACTGACGGGGTCATAGCTGCTCCGATACGATTTTGACGGGCGCGATCACGGCTGCGGGGCGGACGCCGGTGAGACCGGCACGCCTACGGGTGATCCGACGCTCGAGACGATAGGCGACGTGTGTCAGAGACCAGCAGATCGCGTAATAGATGACCGCCAGGATGAGAAAGACCTGGAAGGGCTGTGTGAGGAGCTGGTTGTTGACCTGGCTCGCGGCGAAGGTGAGGTCCGGCACGTTGATCACGTAGCCGAGTGTCGTATCCTTGATCGTCGAGACGAAGGTCGACAGGATACTCGGGATCATATTGTAGAGCGCCTGCGGCAAGATCACGAAGCGCATCGCGCCGAAGTAGCCATGCCCCAGAGCCTTGGCCGCTTCCATCTGCCCGTGGCCGAGCGCGACGATCCCGGCCCGCACGACCTCGCTGAGAAAGGCGGCCTGATAGACGACAAGTGTTGTGAGCATTGTCACAAAGCTGGGGACATCGGCGCCCGTCAGCAAGGGAACCAGGAAATAGCTCCAGAGGATGAGCATCAGCAACGGCACGCCACGCGTCACATAGACGAGGACTGTTACCGGCCAGCGCAAAAACGGCCATTTGGACAAGCGCGCCAGCGCCAGAAGGATGCTGAAAGGAAATGCGAGAGCGATGCTCAACGCCGACAAGATCAGCGTGTTGGCAAGCCCGCCCAACGGACCGTTCGGATATTGCCCGATCAAAAGCAGAAGCCAATAGTCCTGGATGATGGCGATGATATCGTTGATCATGCGCGTGCCCTCGTGGCTGGATCGGCGCGCATGGCCAGGTAGGCGCCGCCTGCCATGATGAGGAGCGTGAAGAACAGATAGAGCACTGTTCCGATCAGGTAGATCTCGAAGGTCCGGAAACTGAGGTTCTCGATTTCCTTGACCGCATGCGTCAGCTCCGAAGCACCGATCACGACGCCGAGACTGCTATTCTTGAACAGCGAGACGCTGTGGTTAATCAGGGGCGGCAATGCGTTGCGCACCCCTTGCGGCATCAGAACGAAACGCATCGCCGATATGTAACCGTGGCCAAGGGCACGCGCGGCTTCCATCTGTCCCGGGCTGACGGCGCGGAGGCCGGAGCGTAGGTCCTCGCTGAAATAAGCGGCTTGACACAGGCCGAGACCGATCACGGCAAAGATCGCCTCGGCGTTGTGGCTTGCGAGCCAATAGGTCAGCCAGTCGGGCAACAGCGTGAAGATGCCGAAGTACCACAGCATCAGCTGGACGAGCGTCGGGACGTTGCGGTGATAGGAGACATAGCCGGCGACAAAGGCATTGCCGAAGCGGCCCGGCGCGAAGCGAAGCGCGAGCAGCAGGATGGCCAAGGTCATCGCCAGAAGCCAGGAGCCGATCGCGATGATGAAAGTCATCTCGATGCCGTGCAAGAGCATCGCGATGAATTCCGGGTTGGTCAGGATCGCTGAAAGGTCAAACCCCGTCACGGCTTCAATCCTTTGGATGAAGACGCTTCGCGTGGCGTTGCCGGCTTGGCGGTCTGAAGGCCGCCCATTACCTGGAGCGTCGGCGTGATCTCCATGTGGCCGATGTTGACGGCGATGGGTGCGGCGATGGCGAAAGCGATGGCCTCTGCGATATCAGCGGCTTCCGGCAATTCGAAACCGTCGATGAAGCGTTCGCGGATCGAGGGGTCGTCACCATGGACATGCGTGAAAATGTCGGTCGCGACCCGGCCCGGGCAGACCTCCGTGACACGGACCCGTTTGCCGAAGGCATCGAGGCGCAGCTGGTTGGACAGCATGCTCACGGCCGCCTTCGTCGCATGATAGGAGGAGTTGCCCCCGAAATTGTAAGCGCCGGCAATCGAGGAGATGTTGATCACATGGCCGTTGTCGCGCGCGACCATGCCCGGCACGACCATACGGCAGAGATGCAGGACTGCCCGAAGATTGACGTCAACCAGAAGATCGATATCGCCTTCGTCGGCTTCCAGGAACTTCTTCGGGCGATCGACGCCGGCATTGTTGACGAGGATGTCGAACTCGACCCGCGCCGTCAGTTCGGCAAGTGCGGCGCGATTGGTCACATCAATTGCGTGAGGGATGCAACCGGTTTTTTCTGCAAGTTTCTGCAGTGGCTCGGCGCTGCGGGCAAGGGCGTGAACCTCGATATTTTCCCGACGCAGCCGCTCGACGACAGCCGCGCCAATACCGGAAGAGGCGCCCGTGACCAGCGCTGTCCTGTAATCGGAAAATGACATTTCCTATTCCCCTGTTGTTTTTTTGAACATTAGTTGAAACTCAAGGCCCTGCCTAAGACCGATTATTTGTGGAGCAATAAGCAAGCCTTATGATGCCCAGGGATTGGGCAGCTGCTGATCTTTGAAGCCCTTTGATTTTGACGCCACGATCGGCACATGATTCTGTAAGCGCATGTTTTTTATTTGATTTTCAGATTTGCAAATTCACCGAAGGCTTGTACGATGGCTTCGAAAAGCATTGGAACGATTGCGTCACAATGGACACCAGACGGCTCAAATCTTTTATCGTCATCGTCGATTCCGGCAGCATCACCCGCGCCGCCGATATCCTGCATGTGGCGCAGCCCGCCTTGAGCCAGCAACTCGCGTCGTTGGAGGAACATTTCGGCCAGAAGCTTCTGAACCGGAGCCAGCAGGGCGTCAGCATGACCGATGCCGGACATGCCGTTTATCGCCACGCTCAGATTATCCTGCGCCAGATGGATCAGGCCTTGGCGGATGCTTCGGCGGCCGGAAATTCGCTCGCCGGCCGCGTATCGGTCGGCCTTGTGCCCTTCAGCAGCGCTGCCACGCTCTCCGTTGATCTCCTGGCGGAAACCCGCAAGCGCCATCCCGGCATCCTCCTCCATCTGACCGAAAGCGTCGGCCAGACCTACAGCCAGATGATCATGACCGGCCGTCTCGAGATGGCCCTGATCCATGGTTCCGGACCGATCAAAGGCGTTCGTTTCGAGCCCCTGCTCAGTGAGGAATTCTTTCTGGTGGCCCATCCGGATTTCGCGATCGAGGCCGATGCTAAGCCCGTCTCCATTACTGCGCTGGACAACCTGCCGCTTCTGATGCCGCCCGCCTACAATTTCGTCCGGCGCGCCGTCGATACTGCTTTCACGCGGACACGAACCAATCTGAAAGTCGTCGGCGAAGTCGAAATCGTCAGGACGCTGACACGGGCGGTCAGCATCGGTCTTGGGGCAACGATCATGCCCAGGGCCATCGCCGACCGGATCATCACGGAATCAAACGAGCCGCTGATCTGCAGAATGGTCTCGCCGCGGATCGAGGAAACGCTTTCTCTTTGCGTCTCCGATCACACGCCGCTCTCGGAACCCGCCGAAGCGGTCAGGGACATCCTGATCGAGCTGACCGCGCGGCTGAAGCAGCCGCGCGCGTGATGGCGCAAGATCAACGCATCTCGGTGCAAAACTGAGCGATCCGGGCGCAGGCTTCCGTCAGTTTTTCCATGCTGGTGGCATAGGAGATGCGGAAGAACGGGCTCATGCCATAGGCGGCGCCCTGCACGGTTGCAACATGATGCTCGTTGACGAGTGCCATGACGAAATCCGTGTCACTCTCGATCTTGTGCCCGCCCTTGCTCGTCTTGCCGATCAGGCCCGACATGTTCGGGAAGATGTAGAAGGCCCCCTCCGGCTTGTGGCATTTCAGGCCGTCGATCTTGGCCAGTTCGGAGAGAACGAAGTCGCGTCGTTGCTTGTAGATGGCTGCCCGCTCCCGGAGCAGATCCTGCGGCCCATCCAGCACAGCGGCAGCCGCCGCCTGAACGACGGTCGCCGTGCCGCCGCTGTTCTGGCCGTTGACGTTGCTGATGGCGGAGATCAAATCCTTTGGTCCGCCACAGAAACCGAGCCGCCAGCCTGTCATCGCATAGGCCTTTGACGCGCCGTTGACGGTCAACACACGATCATAAAGCCTCGGCTCGACCTCGGCGATCGTGCAGAACTCGAAGTCGTCATAGATCAGGTGTTCGTACATGTCGTCGGTCATGATCCAGACATGCGGGTGGCGCAGCATGACGTCGGCGATCGCCTTCATCTCCGCGCGTGAGCAGGCCGCACCGGTTGGATTGTTCGGGAAGTTCAGGAACAGCCATTTCGTCCGGGGCGTGATCGCGGCCTCCAGATCCTCAGCACGCAGCTTGAAGCCGGCCTCCTGCGGACATGCGACCGGCACGGGGACAGCGCCGGCGAACTTGACGATATCCGCATAGCTGATCCAGGACGGCGCGGGGATCACCACCTCGTCGCCGGGGTTGCAGGTCGCAAGCATCGCATTGAAGATGACCTGCTTGCCGCCGCCGCACACGACGATCTGGCTGACATCATAGTTGAGATTGTTGTCGCGCTTGAACTTGCGCGAGATTGCGGCCTTCAGGGCCGGCGTGCCATCCATCGACGGATATTTCGTATCGCCCGACAGCGCCGCGGCATGCGCCGCCTCGACCGCATGCGACGGCGTGGCAAAATCAGGCTCGCCAGCGGAAAGGCTAATGACCTTGATGCCCTGTGCGGCAAGGTCCCTGGCGCGCTGCGTCATGGCGGCGGAAGCGGAAATGGAAACATTCTTGAGGCGATCGGCGATTGCTGGCATCGGACTGGCTTTCGGTGATGTTGAATTTAAAAGATGAAGGACTAGCGGCTAGCGGACGATTTCGGCAGCCGGGGCGATCGTCGCCCCCGTGGCCTCGATCTCGCTACGGACGATCCGCGCGAGCTCCAGCGATCCCGGCGTATCACTGTGAACGAGGATGGAGCGAGCAGGCACGACAAGTGTCTCGCCCTCGATGGTAGTGACGGTGCCGGCCTTGAGGAACTGGCGGACACGCGCGCGGAGCGCCTCTTCTTCCTTGATAACGGCCCCCGGCAAGCCGCGCGCAACGAGCTTACCCTCTGCATCATAGGCCCGGTCGGCGAGGAACAGGAGGAGCGTCTTCAGGCCTGCGCGGGCAGCGGCATGCGCGATGGTGCTGTCGGGCATGGCAAAGACGATGAGGTTCGGATCGACCGTGCGGATCGCGTCCATCATCAGATCAGCCCGGATCGGATCCCGGTTCACCATATTGCCCATTGCGGCGTGGAAGCTGATATGGGCAACGGGCACCTGCTCTGCCCTCGCGATCGCCATCAGTGCGCCCAGTTGGTAGAGCATCTGCTGGCGCAGTTCGTCGGCGGAGAAAGGCAATTCGCGACGGCCGAAACCCTGTCTGTCCGGCAGCCCCGGATGAGCGCCGATAGCGACGCCGTTCGCTTTGGCGAGGCGAACCATCCGCGCCATCGTGTCCGGGTCACCGGCATGGAAACCACAGGCGACGTTCGCTGAGGACACGACCTTCATCAGTGCCTCGTCATCACAGAGCCGGTAGGGGCCGAACCCCTCGCCCATGTCCGAATTTATGTCGATCTTCATCGGTCTTTCCTCCCGGACTTCGAGCTATCGCCCTGCGATGGTCTTCAGTGCGCGCCCAACCATCTGCGCGGTGTGGCGGACATCGTCTACATAGGCGGCAATGGCGTGATCGAGCGCCCTCGCCTCGGCATGCGACGAGCGGACGAAGCGGACGCGACTGCCGATGCGCGCCTGGCCAAGCCGCCAGAGATCGGCTTCGAGCACACCGGCGATCTTCGGATATCCGCCAGCGGTGTTGGCATCACTCATCTGCACAATGGGCTCGCCGCTTGGCGGGACCTGTACGACGCCCGGAACGATCCCGTAGGAGCGCATTTCTATCGGTGTCGTCGGCCGCACTGGCTCGCCGGAAAGCCGGTAGCCGGTCCGATCGCTTTGCGAGGAGATTTTCCAGCTCTGATTCCAGAAGCGTTCGGCATCGGCCCCGAAAAGGTCATGTTCACCCGCTGGCAGGGCCCGGATAAGCAGGCTGCCGTCGGGCGCGACAGGAAAAAACTCCGAAAGCGCCATTGCCGGAGGCAGGACGCCCAATTCGTCGACCGACAAGGCCGAGGCCTCGCCGAGCGGGAGGGCATCCCCCTTCTGCAGAAACCGACCGTCAACGCCGCCAAAGGCACCGCGAAGCGAGGTACTGCGCGAGCCCATGACGATCGGGACATCCACCCCTCCCGCAAAAGCGACATAGGCACGGGCTGCTCCGGGAGACGGCAGGAGTTCAAGAACCTGTCCGGCGTCGCCCGTCTTCATCCACCAGGGTGGCAGAGTGACACCATCCAGCGTGGCGCTCGTTCCTCCGGTCACTGCAAATCCCGTCGCCTGACGGAAACGGAGGCGCAACGGAAACGTCTGCACCTCGATCACCGCGGCGCCTTCGTCGTTGCCGACCAGCAGATTGGCGATCTTCAGAGCCAGCGGATCCATGGCGCCGCTGGCCGTAACGCCGATGTCGCGGTAGCACGGCCGGCCAAGATCCTGGATGGTGTTCAAGGGGCCGGTGTCGACGATCTCGATCACAGCTCGATCCTTTCCGGCAAGAAGCGAACGGTGTCGCCCGGCGCCATGATCGCCGGCACGGCCGCTGTCGGGTCAAACATCTGAAGATCGGAGAAACCGATGGAGTTCCAGCCGTTCGGGCCGGTGAGCACCGCAACGCCGGTCTGCATCCCGCCGATGGTCACGCAGCCCCTGGCCATCCTCAGCGAGGGCACGGTTTTGCGTGGCATGTGGATGCGCGGGTCCAGGCCGTGGAGATAGCCGAAGCCCGGCGCACTTCCCAGTGCAAAGACCGTGTAGGTCCCCTCGTGATGGAGGCGAAAAACCTCCCGGTCGGTCAATCCCGAACGATCGCAGAGCGCCGCCAGGTCGATGGCATGCTCTCCGCCGTAATGGACGCCGATCTCGATGGTCTTGCCCTTGATGTCGATGCTTTCGGCCTGCTCCCACGCATCGCGAAGCCGCGCCGTGACCGCGTCAGGATCCTCGGGCGTCGTCTTGAAGATTGCCAGAAGATTGGTCATCCCCGGCACGATCTCACTCAGCTCGTCCCATTGCCGGAGTGCGTGTGCAAGCGCCCAGATTCGTCTTTGGGCAGGCAGATCGAAGTCGCCGGGCGCTTCCAGCAGAAAAGCCCGGGCACCGATTGTGGAGATGCGGGCCTGATGCTGCATGGCCGACGCTATCCGCGGCGGTTTAGCGAGCGCGTTGAAGGAGTGATCTGCGGGTTGAGGTAGAGGAGAGGTCATCAGTGGGGCTCATACTCAAAGAGAGGGTCGCCGTAGCCTACAACGGAGCCGTCCCCGGCAAGACGCCGTGTCAGCACGCCCGCTTTTGTGGCGTTGACCGGCAGGAGGATGGACCCGACGCAGAGGAACCCGACGATCTCGCCAGACACGACTTCCAGCGGCAACGCCGATGGCGCAGTCGCCGCGGCAGGATGATGGCTGTGGAATACTCCCATGATCGGAGCCGTAACTTTTTCCGACACCGCGCCGGACGTTTCCTGCATCGTCTGGACCAGCGGCGCGGCACCGGGCGCATCCCGCCCGACGACAATCCGCAGCTTGCGCCCGGGCCGGTCAATTTCGATCCCGTCGACACCGGCTGCCTCAAGGGCAGCCGCGAGAAAGGCAATCGTCGCGGGATCGCTGAAATCCACCGCAGTCATGATGCGCTCCGTCGTTTCAGCCATGCTTCGAGATAGTGGATATCCGTCCCGCCGGTCGCGAAGCGCTCATCGTCAAAGAGCGCGCGCAAGAGTGGGAGGTTCGTGGAAATACCCTCGATTTCGATCTCCAAAAGCGCTGCCTGCATTTTTACGATCGCCTCGTCGCGGGTCGAAGCGTGGACGATCAGCTTGCCTATGAGAGAATCGTAGTAGGGCGGAACCGTGTAGCCCGCATGGACGTGGGTATCGACGCGGACGCCTTGTCCCGAAGGCAGCGTCAATGCGGTGATCGTACCCGCGGATGGCAGGAAAGTTTCAGGGTCTTCGGCGTTGATCCGGCATTCGAAGGCATGGCCGTCGACAACGACGTCAGCTTGCCCGATAGCCAGCGGGGTACCCTGGGCGGCCCTGATTTGCGCCTGGACGATATCGATTCCGCTCGTCATTTCCGTCACGGGATGCTCGACCTGCAGCCGGGTGTTCATTTCGATGAAATAGAAACCACCATCCTCATAGAGAAACTCGAAGGTGCCGACGCCGCGATAGCCGATCTGCCGGCATGCTTCGACGCAGGCCTGCGCAACCGGCCCGATGACTTCAGGTGCGATGCCCGGCGCGGGCGCCTCCTCGATGACCTTCTGATGACGGCGCTGCATCGAGCAGTCGCGGTGCCCGAGCCAGATTGCGTTTCCATGCACGTCGCAGAGCACCTGGATTTCGATGTGGCGGGGGTGCTGGAGGAACTTCTCCATGTAGAGCGCCGGCGATCCGAAGGCCTGGCGGGCCTCTTCGCGGGTGATAGCGACCGATTCCTGCAGCGCGCCGGCGTCCAGCACCACGCGCATGCCGCGTCCGCCGCCACCGCCCGCTGCCTTGACGATGACCGGATAGCCAATCTCCGAGGCAATTGCCGCGACGCTGGCATGGTCGTCGGGCAGCTCGGAATCCGGCCCCGGAACGCATGGAACGCCTGCGGCGATCATCGCGCTCTTGGCAGCGATCTTGTCGCCCATGGTTGCGATCGACTGGGCCGTCGGCCCGATGAAGACCATCCCCGCGTCCTCGACCCCCTTGGAAAAAGCCGCGTTCTCGGACAGGAATCCGTAGCCGGGATGAACCGCGCCGGCGCCCGTGAGGCGCGCGGCTAGAAGGATGGCGTCCTTGTTGAGATAGCTCTTGCCGGGACTCGCCGGACCGATGCAAAGAAAGTTGTCCGCCAGCGCCCCATAGCTCGCCTGCCTGTCGGCCTGCGAGCAGACCATGACTGTTTTCAGGCCGAGATCTTTGCACGCCCGCAGGATTCTCAGCGCGATCTCTCCGCGATTGGCAATCAGCACCGTGTCGAAGCCGCGTTGAGTTTGATCGTTCGGCATCAGGCGATCTCCGCCAGTATATCACCGGCCTCGACCTCGCTGCCGTCGATAGCGGTGATAGAAAGAACGCGGCCCGCCCGGGACGCGACGATCGGGTTGAAGACCTTCATGGCCTCGACGATGAACAGGGTCTGGCCAGCTTCGACGGTGTCGCCAGCCCTGATGAACGCGTTTTCGCCGGGAGCCGGGGCAGCGTGCAACACTCCAAAGATTGGGGCATGGACGGGAATGGACGCCGTATCCGGCGCGGAGATTTCGGCGGGTATCGAAGCGACCGGCGGTGCATCCGATGAAGTCATGCCGCCACTCGATGGGCACGTGCGGAAAATCCGAACCGTCGTGTCCTTTTCCGTGACCGTGAGCTCGGTGATCGTCGATTGGCCGACGAAGTCGATCAGCGTTTTTATTTTGGAAAGATCCATACGGCACCCATGCTCAAAGTTCCCGTCGTTCTGCTCCCAAGAACAGCGCCGGGTTTCATTCTGAGTACATCAGTGCGGATACGATGGGGTCAGACGAAGTTTTGATGGAGCCTGGTTTTGCCGGCTGACGGGCGGTCAAAATCGTGGGTACGTCATCTGCACTGCGGGCACCGCTGATGGCGGCCATCAAGGGGTTGAACGGCGTCACCCGACGGGTGTGTTACGTCGATCTGTAACCGCGTTCCGCTAGGCCTCTGGCTCGGCCCGGGAAAACTCCTTGCTGACCACGACGCGGCATCTCGGCGGTCATGTCGCGCGCGAATATTAGAGCTTGCGGAGAACGCGCGCGGACATCCGAAGCCTGACACGTTGTTTTAGTGGTGACGCGGCGTTTCGGGCGGTTTCCGTTGTGGATACCGCCCGATAGGAAGCGGTCAAAGATCGACCACGAGACCCTTGGCCTTGAGAACTTGCTCCAGGTTGCTGACCTCGATGACAGATTTTCCGGCCTTGTAGGCGGCGATGTAACCGGCCTCGGCATCCTCACGCGCCTGGGCAAGCTCCGCCACGGCAAGGGCTTCGTCCTTTCGAACGACGACAAGCCCGTCTGCATCGCCGACGATGATATCGCCAGGGAAAACCAGCTCGCCGCCGATGATGATCGGATCGTTCACGGCCGCCAACGTTTCCTTGACCGTTCCCTTGATGCAGACACTCAGGGAAAAGACGGGAAAGCCGAGGTCACGAAGCTGTAGCGTATCGCGCACGCCCGTATCGGTCACGAGACCGCCGATGCCCTTGGCGAGGCAGGCATTGGCCAGCACATCGCCGAACGATCCTGCTTCCTCGTATTCTCCGGCCGACACGACGATGATGTCCCCGGGCTTGGCGTAGTTGATGGCCAACTGCAGCATGATGTTGTCGCGTGGCGCGCACTTCACCGTAAAGGCCGGGCCGCAAAGCTTCATCCGGTAATCGACCGGCTTCAGGCGCGAGGAGAGCGCGCCCTTCCGACCCTGCGCTTCATGCAGCGTCGCCGGAGAAAACTTGGCGATCGCCTCGACGGCGTCCCGGCTCGGGCGTTCAGGTATTTGCTTGATATGGATCATGATAGCCTCTGAAAGTTTTGGGGCCAGTCGTGTTCTGGACGGCGGGCACACAGCCTCGGATATCCGGTTGGATATCGCGGGAAAAGAACAGGTCCGGCTAAAGCGAGCCTTCCGCTGTCAGGATGTTTTTAGGCGCGGTCCCCTATTCAAACAAATATATGTTAGAGATAGTGGCTATATCGGTTCGATATATATAAGAACGCGCCATGGCTCTCGACCTGTTGAAAATGCGCTACTTCGCCAAGATTGCCGAACTGGGATCGTTTACGCGCGCCTCCAGCGAACTCGGCGTTGCGCAGCCGGCACTCAGCCTGCATATGCGTGGGCTCGAAGAGCAACTGGGTGTACAACTCCTCAACCGGACACCTCGGGGCGTGGTCGCCACCGAGGCGGGACAGACGCTGCTGTCCCATGCCCAGGCTATCCTTCGTGCTCTCGACCAGGCGGAAGCTGCGACGAAGGACCAGGCGAAATATCCGACCGGCGACGTCTCGCTCGGCATTTTGAGCTCGATTTGCCCAACGCTCTCGATCCCGGTGATCGAAGAATGCTCTCAACGATTTCCGAAGATCCGCCTGACGATCAGCGAAGGCGACAGCCAGGCGCTTCGGACAGCAGTGGATACGCGCGTCCACGATCTTGCCGTCACTCTGGACAGTGTCGCCAAGCCGACCTCAGCGCCCCTCTTCGACGAGGTGCTCTATGTGGTCGGCCCTTCCGGACAATTCGCGCCCGATACCGAGTTGACGGTGGAACAGGCGCTCAGCCTGCCATTGATTCTGCCCACGCGCCGCCACGGCATCCGCATACTGCTTGAGCGGCAGGCTCTGATATTTGGACGAGAACTCAATATCGTGCGCGAAATCGAGGGGGTGGCGAGCACGAAGGCGGCTGTCCGTGCCGGCCTCGGGTTGACGATCCTTGGGCGCGGCGCCGTCCATGCCGAGCAGGAAAACGGAACTCTGTCCGCTATCGCCCTGACGCGTCCCGGCCTGACCCGCCGGCTTGTTCTCGATATGCCGGTCAACCATCCGCCGACGCGCGCGGTGATCGAGGTGCGAAAGATTTTGCTTGCCGTCGTCAGAAAGCTCGGCGCTGACGGACACTGGACTTGCCTGTTGCCGAACCTTTCGGAAGTCAAATAGACGGTGCAAAGGCGGCCTGATCCGACCACCTCTGCAAGCCAAACCGTCAAGAAAAGGCGATCTGGGCCTTCATCGCCTGGCTGCGATCCGAGGCTATTTCAAAAGCTGAGAGCGCATCTTCAAGCGACACGGTATGGGTGATCAGCGGTTTGACGTCGATCAGGCCCTTACGCATGAGCGAGACACCCGTCGCAAACTCCTCATGGAAGCGGAAGGAGCCGCGCAGGTCCAGTTCCTTGGCGGTGATCGCCATCATCGGCAGGCTCATGTCACCACCGAGTCCAAGCTGGACGATCACGCCGCGAGGTCTGAGTGCCGCGATACCGCCAACAAGCGCCGCGGCCGCGCCGGAGCATTCGTAGAGCACATCGAACGTGCCCTTGTCGACGGAATAGGCGGCCAGCGCCTCCGGCTCATCCTTGGTATTGATCGTGCGGTCGGCGCCCGCCGTCTTTGCCATCGCGAGCGTGAAATCGGACAGGTCGGTGGCAACGATCTCGGCGGCGCCGGCGCGACGGGCGGCGAGGATCGACAGAACGCCGATCGGACCGCAGCCGGTAACGAGCACCCGCTTGCCCAGCATTTCGCCCGCGCGCCGGGTCGCATGCAGCGTCACGGCCAACGGTTCGGCCATGGCCGCTTCGCCGGGCGTCAGCTCTCCGGCCGGCACGCATTGAATGGCATCGGCAACGAGGCTTTGACGGAAAGCACCCTGGATATGCGGGAATGGCATGGCGCTGCCGTAGAAGCGCATGTTGAGGCACTGGTTGTGGAGGCCCTGCTGGCAATATTTGCAGGTCCTGCAGGGACGCGAGGGCGACACGGCGACGAGTTCGCCGACCGACAGGCCCTCGACGCCTTCTCCAAGCTCGTCCACGATGGCCGAAACCTCGTGGCCGAGGATCATCGGCTGCTTCAGGCGGACGGTACCGAAACCGCCGTGATTGTAGTAGTGCAGATCGCTGCCACAGATCCCGCCGGTGGCAAGCCGGAGCTTCACCTCGCCCGGGCCGGGTTGCTCTTCCGGTGCCTCTTCGATGCGGACGTCCTTGGCGGCGTGTGCGACGATGGCTTTCATGACTTCCCCCTTCAAAGAACCGGCGTCAGGAGCGGAGCTCCGGAGAAATGCGCTTCGAGATTGTCGCGCACCAGCTTGCCCATGGCCTTGCGGGTCTCGATCGTTCCCGAAGCGTGGTGCGGCTGGAGCAGGACATTGTTAAGCGCAAGGAAACGCGGGTTGAGCTTCGGCTCGCCCTCGAAAACGTCAAGCGCGGCAGAGCCGAGCGCACCACTTTCGAGAGCATCGAGCAAGGCCTCCTCATCGATGTTGGAGGCACGCGAGATGTTGATCAGCATGCCTTCCGTCCCGAGGGCGGCAATAATGTCACGGCCGACAATGTGGCGCGTCTCGACAGACGCCGCAAGCGTTACGAACAGGAAGTCAACATTCCGGGCGAGTTCGACCGGGTCGGCGACGAAGCGCATACCCTCGGCGTAGGACTTCGGCCCGACGTCGCTGTAGGAAATCTCCATGTCGAAGCCCTTAAGGCGCTTGGCAACCTCGAAACCGATACGGCCAAGGCCAAGAATGCCGGCGCGGCGTCCCCAGACGCGGCGTTTCAGCGGATAGAGCCCCTTGGCGTTCCAACTGCCGTCCTTTACCCAGCTTTCCGCACCGATCATGCCGCGCGACTGGCAGAGCATCATCGCGACGCCAAGATCTGCGACATCATTGGTCAAGACATCAGGCGTATTGGTGACGCGGATGCCCTTCTCGCGGCAGGCAGCGAGATCAACGGCGTCGTAGCCGACACCGTAGACAGAAATGATCTCCAAGTTCGGGCAAGCCTCGATCATCGCCCGGTTGGCTCCCAGTTCGCCGCGTGTCGCGATGCCACGGACGTCCGGGCCGACCTTATCGAGAAGCGCCGGCTTATCGGCTGCATCGAAGTAGCGGTGTACGGCGAAAGCGGCGTTGAGCGGTTCCTCGTCCCATTGCGGATAAGGCCCGACCTGCAGGATTTCCGGGTTCGACATTTTGATTTCTCCTCCAAAGGAACTGGCTTGACAGAAAATGTTATCGATAACATAACCGTGGCCAGAGACGTTTGTCGAGACAAAAAATCGGAGGAAAGATATGTCGCTGCAACTTTTCGACCTCAAAGGACGGCGCGCGCTTGTCACCGGCTCTTCGCAGGGCATCGGCCTTGCGCTGGCCATCGGGCTTCAGGCTGCGGGCGCGACCGTGGTGCTGAACGGCCGCGACGGCGAAAAGCTTGCGACGGCGGCGGATAGCTTCGCGGCGCCGGTCGATGTGCTCGCCTTCGACGTGACCGATCACGAGGCGGCGCGCGAAGCAGTCGACCGGTTCGAGGCCGAGACCGGGCCGATCGACATCCTCGTCAACAATGCCGGCATGCAATTCCGCTCTGCGCTGGAAGACTTCCCCGCCGATGCCTTCGAGCGGCTGCTGCGCACCAATATCTCCAGCGTCTTCAACGTCGGCCAGGCCGTCGCGCGCCATATGATAGGCCGCGGACAGGGCAAGATCATCAACATCGCCAGCGTCCAGACAGCGCTGGCCCGGCCCTCGATCGCCCCCTATACGGCGACCAAGGGGGCGGTCGGAAATCTCACCAAGGGCATGGCGACGGACTGGGCACGGCACGGGCTGCAATGCAATGCGATCGCACCCGGCTACTTCGACACGCCGCTCAATGCTGCGCTGGTCAACGATGAAACATTCTCGGCCTGGCTCGAAAAGCGCACACCGGCCGGTCGGTGGGGCAAGGTCGAAGAACTGGTCGGTGCCTGCATCTTCCTCGCCTCCGAGGCCTCATCCTTCGTCAACGGCCATATTCTGTATGTCGATGGCGGCATCACGGCTTCGCTCTAAGATGGCTCGCCCGACGAAAATTGTGATCATGGGCGTCTCCGGCTGCGGCAAATCAACCGTGGGTGTCGCGCTCGCCGAGAGGCTGGGCGGGACCTATGTCGATGGTGACGACCTGCATCCGGCGGAAAACATCGCCAAGATGAGCATTGGGACGCCGCTTCAAGATACCGATCGATGGCCCTGGCTCGACCGGGTGGGCGAGGCGCTTGCCTCTCGCCAGGAAACGTCGATCATTGGCTGCTCTGCGCTTAAGCGAACCTATCGTGACCGAATCCGGACAAACGTTGCAGAACCCGTTCTGTTCATCCATCTGTCGGGCACGAGAGAAGAGATCGCCAGGCGAATGCGGAACCGCCCGGGACATTTCATGCCGGCTTCCCTGCTCGACAGCCAGTTCGCGGCACTCGAACCGCCAACGCTGGACGAATATGCTGTCACGGTCGCGATCGACCAGCCGCTCGTTGAAATTCTGCAAGAGTTGACCGGGTTCATCGGGATGTCATGATCAAAACAAGAATGCTGCGACCAGGCATCGAGCTCAGACAGGGACCAAGAGGCCCTGGAGCCGGCCTTGTATTGTTCGGGCAAAAGAGATGTAGTGCCCTGCAACCTTGAACTGAAGCCAGTATAAGGCACGATGAGTTTAGCCAGAAAGCCCCCCACCATGGCCGATATTGCCCGCATCGCGGGCGTATCCTCGATGACGGTCTCACGCGCATTCAAAGCCGACAGCCTGATCAGCCTGGAGACGCGGACGGCTATTCTCGCCGCTGCCGAAGAACTCGGCTACGTCTTCGATTCCACCGCGTCGAACCTGCGCTCGCAGAAGACGGGCTTCGTCGCGGTTACTATTCCCTCGATCAACAACGCGAACTTCGCCGACACGATCGCCGGGCTATCGGAAGCGCTCGCTGCCCGCAATATGCAGACCCTCCTTGGCTATACCAACTACGACCTGGACAACGAGGAGCGCCTGATCGAGCAACTTCTGCGCCGGAAGCCAGAGGCGATGGTCGTAACCGGCGGTCGGCACACTCCGCGAGCGCGAAAACTGCTGGAGAACGCCCATATTCCTGTGATCGAGACATGGGACGTGCCGACCGATCCAATCGGCCACTATGTGGGTTTTTCCAACGCCACAGCGGTCCGGGGCATGGTCGATCACTTTGTCGCCGTCGGTTACCGGCGCATTGCCTTTCTCGGCGGTGACGCCGGCGGAGACATTCGCGGCAGTGAACGTCGCCGCGGGTTCATACAGGCCATGACCACGCACGGCCTGGACTCCTCCCGCCTGATCCCCGCCGGCCCGCCGCCGATCTCGATGCGCGAAGGTGCGGTCGCCATGGCATCCCTGCTCGAGGATCACCCAGACACCGATGCCGTCATCTGCGTCTCGGACCTTTCGGCATTTGGGGCACTGACGGAATGTCAGCGTCGAAACATCACTGTGCCGCAAGAAATCGCAATCGGCGGCTTCGGCAACTACGAAATTGGCAGCATCGCCGTGCCGGCTCTGACAACCGTGGATGTTCGTGCCCGCGAGATCGGCGAGACCGCGGCTGCACTAATACTCGACCTTCTGGATGGTGCGGAGAACGTCGGTCAAAGAGCGATTGAACCCACATTGCTTGTGCGGGAAAGCAGCCGCTAGAGCTTCGCCACCTCTTTTTGGTCGCCTTGAAAGGATCCAAACTTACGACCACTCTGAGCGTCGTCATGTCGCGCGCCGTGCCTGACGATGTGCGGGGTGATTGATAGATACCGGTCAGGACAGTTCCTAGCGAACAACCTTATGGTGCGCGATGAGGCACCAACCGCTCGTCAATCACAATGATACGCGGTTCCTTGTTAACCCTCTGTTAACCATTTTTTCGCTACATCGTGGCAACAGAAAATTTACCAAGTTGAATGATGTGTTAACTCAATCTCGGCCAATCCGTCTCAAAGGGCGATCCTTCCTTGCGCTCGCACTGACGCCCGAACTGCCGTTCGAAGACTGGCTTGTCCAACTCGACGAGCTTGCCGCCCGTTCAGCCGGGTTTTTCCTCAGGCGGCCAATTGTGCTGGACGTTCAAGGGCTTGAGATCGATCGTGCGCAACTGCGCGATCTCGTCACTCAACTGGGCATGCGGAACGTCAGAATTATGGGGATCGAAGGCGCTCGGTCCTCAATGCTTGGCCCGGACCTGCCGCCGGCGATGACAGATGGTCGTGCTGCATCAGACGTCGAAGTGCCGACAACTGAGGAAGCGGAAAAAGCCGTCCCTGCCGTAAGCATCGTTGCCTCTGGCCCGCCCTCGGCAAAGGCAATCCCGTCGATCGTCGTGAGTCAGCCGGTTCGCTCGGGGCAATCGCTCCTCTATCCGGAGGGTGACGTAACCATTGTCGGTTCGGTCGCATCCGGTGCGGAATTGGTCGCCGGTGGATCGATTCATGTCTATGGAGCGCTCCGAGGACGGGCAATGGCCGGTACTATGGGCAACTCCTCGGCACGCATCTTCTGCCGCAAGCTTGAGGCAGAACTGATCGCGATCGACGGATTCTATCAGACCGCCGAGGACATGGATCCTCGGCTCCGTGGAAAAGCGGTCCAGATTTGGCTCGAAGGCGAAACGATCAAAGCTGAAGCGCTCAGCTAAACCGAAGGCGTAATCCTATTTAATTGGAGAGGTACATGGGCAAGGTAATCGTGGTTACGTCCGGCAAGGGCGGCGTAGGCAAGACGACATCTACCGCAGCATTGGGCGCCGCTCTCGCACAAAGCGGCGAGAAAGTCGTGGTCGTGGACTTTGACGTCGGCCTACGCAATCTCGACCTCGTGATGGGTGCGGAAAGACGCGTAGTCTATGATCTCGTCAACGTCATTCAGGGTGAAGCCAAGCTGACGCAGGCGCTGATCCGCGACAAGCGCGTGGAAACACTCTACCTGCTCCCGGCCTCGCAAACCCGCGACAAGGATAATCTGACGCCGGAAGGCGTCGAGAAGGTTATTGCCGCGCTCAAGAGTGCTTTTGATTGGGTTATTTGTGACAGTCCTGCGGGCATCGAGCGCGGGGCGACGCTTGCCATGCGTCATGCCGACGTCGCTATCGTCGTGACCAATCCGGAAGTTTCCTCGGTGCGTGATTCCGACCGCATCATTGGTCTGCTCGATTCCAAGACGCTTAAAGCCGAGAATGGCGAACAGATGGAGAAGCACCTCCTTCTCACCCGCTACGATGCGGCTCGCGCAGAACGAGGCGACATGCTCAAGGTCGACGACGTTCTCGAGATTCTGTCGATCCCGCTTCTCGGCATCATTCCGGAAAGCATGGATGTCTTGCGCGCGTCCAACGTCGGAGCTCCCGTCACCCTGGCAGACGGTCGCAGCGCTCCCGCAATGGCCTATTTTGACGCTGCACGCCGGCTCAAAGGCGAAATCCTGCCCGTCACCATTCCTGGTGAAAAGCGGAGCTTCCTCGGCAAGATCTTCGGAAGGAAAGCGGCATGAATCTTCTCCGACTGTTTTCCCGACCGCAGTCCGCACCAGCTGCTCGCGAGCGGCTGCAGGTCCTGCTGGCGCACGAGCGGGCGTCGGCCGGCGATTCGGACCTTGTCACCAAATTGCGCGACGAGATCCTTCGCGCCATCTCCAAGCACATGCAGATCGATAGCGAGAAGGTCAGTGTAAAGTTGGAGCGCGGGATCAAGGTCTCAACGCTCGTCGTCGATGTCGAAATTCCCTTCGATGCAGCGCGGAAGGCGGCCTAAGGGGGCCGCCATCTTCGTCAAACAAGGGTTGGCCGACCTGAACCGTTCGTTAACCGAAAACAGCTTGACGTCTACTCCGGACCCGAGCCCGAGACGCTATTATTCCGACCGAAAATGCTTGGAGAGCTTCAGGCCCTGCGCCTGGTAGTTGGAACCAAGGTCGAGGCCATAGAGACCCTCCGGCCGCTCCAGCATATGCTCGTAGACCAGCCGGCCGACGATCTGGCCGTGCTCCAGGATGAACGGGACCTCGTGGCTGCGGACTTCGAGTACGGCGCGGCTGCCCGTTCCGCCGGCAAAGGCATGGCCGAAGCCGGGGTCGAAGAAGCCGGCATAATGGACGCGGAATTCGCCGACCAGCGGATCGAACGGCGTCATTTCGGCGGCATAGAGCGGCGGCACATGCACTGCCTCACGCGAGACGAGGATGTAGAACTCGTCGGGGTCGAGGATCAGTTCGTCGCGGCCGCGGCTGTAGAGCGGCTCCCAGAAGTCGAAGATGCCGTGCTCGGCCTTCTTGTCGACATCGACGACGGCCGTGTGGTGCTTGCCGCGATAACCGATCAGGCCGTCGGCGCCGGTGCCCTTGAGGTCGATGGATAGCGCGATGCCGGCACCCGAGACGTTCGGCTTTTCGCTGGCGACCAGCACATCGCTTTCATGCAGCGCGAGAACCTCGGCTTCGGTAAGCAACGCATGGCCGATGCGGAAGCGGATCTGCGACAGCCGCGAGCCGCGGCGGACGATGACCGGGAAGGTGCGTGGACTGATTTCAAGATAGAGCGGGCCGGAATAGCCGGCGGGGATCTTGTCGAATTCCTGGGCGCGGTCGGTGATGACCCGGGTGAAGATATCGAGGCGTCCCGTCGAGCTTTTCGGATTGGCGGATGCCGACATACCGGTCGGCAGGTCGAGGCTTTCCATCAGTGGCACGATGTAGACGCAGCCGGTCTCGAGCACAGCCCCTTCAGAGAGATCGATGACGTGCAGCTTCAGCCGGTCGAGCTTGTCGGCGACGAGATGGCTGGGGCCGGGCATGAAGCTCGCACGCACGCGGAAGGCCTTAGAGCCAAGACGCAGGTCGAGGCTGGCCGGCTGGATCTGGTCGATATCCAGCTTGCCCTCGCTTTTCAGCCGTCCCGCATCAAACAGCGCCGCAATGGCGCGATCGGCTAGAATGCCTGTCTCCCTGGTCATTTCCATCGTCCTCTTTGCCGGAAACGGCACGTCATAACCCAAATTGTCCCTGTGACATATCTTGTTGTTCGCGGGAATTGACGCAAGCGCGGCTAATCAGTAAATACTGACTTATCCCGTGGTGATTTGGCCGGTCGGCTTGCAGCCACGTTAAACAAATAGCTAAAAAGGCCGGGTTCGAAACCGGCTTGCTTTACGCGGCCGGTTTTTTTGTTTGTGAAAGCGACGATCAATGAGCAAAACCTGGCGCCCCGCAACACAGCTCGTTCATGGCGGCACGACCCGTTCAAACCATGGTGAAACCTCCGAAGCCATCTTCATGACGCAGGGCTTCGTCTATGAGACCTCCGAAGCCGCCGAAGCGCGCTTCAAGGGCGAGACCGACGGTTTCATCTACGCTCGCTACGGCAGCCCGACCAACGACATGTTCGAGCAGCGCATGTGCATGCTGGAAGGCGCCGAGGATGCGCGCGCCACGGCATCCGGCATGGCGGCGGTATCCGCCGCAATTCTCTGCCAGTTGAAGGCCGGCGACCATATCGTCGCCGCCCGCGCCCTGTTCGGCTCCTGCCGCTGGGTGGTGGAAACGCTGGCACCGAAATACGGCATCGAATGCACACTGATCGACGGACGTTTCCTCGAAAACTGGGAAAAGGCCGTCCAGCCCAACACCAAGGTGTTCTTCCTCGAAAGTCCTACCAATCCGACGCTCGAAGTGGTCGATATCGCCGGTGTCGCCAAGATCGCCAATGCGATCGGCGCCAAGGTGGTCGTCGACAACGTCTTTGCCACGCCGCTTCTGCAGAAGCCGCTGGAACTCGGCGCCCATATCGTTGTCTATTCCGCCACCAAGCATATCGACGGCCAGGGACGTTGCCTCGGTGGCGTGATCCTCTCCGACAAGGAATGGATCAACGAGCATCTGCATGACTATTTCCGCCATACCGGCCCGGCGCTGTCGCCGTTCAATGCGTGGACGCTTCTGAAGGGCATCGAAACCCTGCCGCTGCGCGTGCGCCAGCAGAGCGAGAATGCCGCGCGGGTCGCCGATTTCCTTGCCGAGCAGAGCCAGGTCGCCAGGGTGATCTACCCGGGCCGCAAGGACCACCCGCAAGCCGATATCATCGGTCGCCAGATGAAGGGCGGATCGACGCTGGTCTGCTTCGAATTGAAGGGCGGCAAGGACGCGGCTTTCAAGCTGCAGAATGCGCTGGAGACCGTGCTGATCTCCAACAATCTCGGTGACAGCAAGAGCCTGATCACCCACCCGGCGACGACGACGCACAAGAACCTGTCGGACGAAGCCCGCGCCGAGCTCGGCATTTCGCCCGGCACCGTGCGCTTCTCCGCCGGCATCGAGGACAGCGAAGACCTGATCGAGGATTTCGCCCGCGCCTTGAAGTCCGTTCAGGCCTGATTTCCGGCTGTTATCTCGAACGCCCGTGTCCAGTCGGATGCGGGCGCTTTTCTATGCCTGCGCGTCTGCCTTGAAGCTCGCTCGCGCCAGCATGATGCGCGATAGCGCGGTATAGAAGCAGATAAGGGCAAAAGCGATGGCGATTTCCGAGAAGCAGTGCGGGAAGAGGCAGAAGGCGAGGAACACGGCAATCGTCTCCGTCGCCTCGGCCAGGCCGGTTGTGAAATAGAGCGATTTTACACCCCGCACATCCGTAGACAGGCCGCGTTTTTCGGCCATGACGGCGAAGGCGAGGAAACTTGCGCCATTGACATAGAAGGACAGGAGCAGCAGGCCGCCGGCAACGCCATTCTCATAGGGATCGGCAAAGATGAAGGCAAAGGGGATGAGGCCGTAGAAGGCGAAGTCGAGCACGATATCGAGGAAGCCGCCGAAATCCGTCTTTGCGGTCGCCCGCGCAACGGCGCCGTCCAGCCCGTCACAGGTTCGGCTTGCGGCAATTAGGATGAAACCCCAGGCAAAAGCATCCAGAATGATGGCGATTGCTGCGGCAAGCCCGATCAGGAACCCCGCCACCGTCACCGTGTTCGCCCCAATACCACGAGCTGCCAGAGCCCTGCCAGCGCGATCGAGCCACGGGTCAAGCCGCCTCCTGAAATGACCATCGAGCATACGTGTGCCCTATCCTAACAGTTTACGCTGTCCGTTATTCTTGACGAAACCATCTTGCTGTAGAATATCGCCTATAGACTTGAAAGGGTTTGCATATGTACCGCGCGCTAACTCGCGATATCGAGGTGACCGTAGAGCCTTATTACCTGGAGGAGCAGTCCGATCCGGAGGACAGCCGCTATGTTTGGGGCTACCGTATCCTGATCTCCAACCTTTCCGGCAAAACCGTGCGGCTGATGACACGCTACTGGCATATCACCGATGAAAACGGCCAGGTTGACGAGGTCAACGGCCCGGGCGTCATTGGCGAGCAGCCGGTGCTCAATCCCGGCGATACCTATGAATATTCATCCGGCTGCCCGCTCGACACGCCGTCCGGCGTGATGTTCGGCCACTATTCGATGGAAACGCCGGAGGGCGATTCCTTCATTGTCGATATTCCGGCCTTCTCGCTGGATTCACCGGGACAGAGCCGGACGCTGAACTGACGACCGCAGCTTGTTACTGCGGCCGCACTTCCGTTGCCTCGAACCGATAGGTCGTCGAGCAGAACTCGCAGGTGACCGACACCATCCCCTCCTCGACCGTATGGTCGATATCATCCTGGCTGAGGCTTGCGAGTACGTCGCGGATCTTCTCGCGCGAACAGCTGCATTTGTCATAGACGGCCTGCGGCGGATAGACCTTGACGCCGCGCTCGTGGAACAACCGGTACAGCAGCCGCTCCGTGCCGACCATCGGATCGGTCAGTTCGTCGGCATCGATGGTCTGGACCATGACGCTGGCTTCATCCCACAGGTCGTCGACCGCGAAGGCGCCATTGCCGTCATCGCCGTCGCCGCCATGAAGATCCGCCTGGCGCATGCGCTCCGGCGCCTCCGGCAGGAACTGCGCGACCATGCCGCCTGCCCGCCAGCGATGCCGCGGCTTGCCGTTCTCGTCGCGGTCGAGCAGCTCGGCAACGCCGAGGCGCACCTTCGTCGGGATCTGTTCCGACTGGCGGAAATAGACGCCGGCAATCTCTTCGAGCGAGGCGCCGTCGAGCGGCACGATGCCCTGATAACGCTGCATATGCGCGCCCTGGTCGATGGTGAAGGCAAGGACGCCCTCGCCCAGCAGATGCTGTGGCTGGGTCAGGCCGTTCTTTTCGGCGATCGAAAGCGCTTCCTCGTTGTAGCGGGCATAGGCGCGCACCCGGTCCGGCGTCGCGAAATCGGCGACGACCAGATCGACGGGGCCGTTGCTCTTCGTCTGGACGATCAGCTTGCCTTCGAATTTCAGCGACGTGCCGAGCAAGACCGTCAGCACGACCGTTTCGGCGACGAGACGGGCGACCGGCAGAGGATAATTGTGGCGCTCGAGAATGGCGTCGAGCATCGGGCCAAGTTGAACGGCACGGCCGCGCACGTCGAGGCCTTCCACCTGAAACGGCACGACATGATCGTCGCCGGCATAGTCGAACTGGCCGAGGCCCAAGTTTGCTTCTGTCATCACTCTGCTCCTTAGCCCTCAGTCATCCGCACGCCGAAGGCCTCAAGCCTGTGGCGCAGCGCGACGTCCGGTACTCGTATTTGATCCTGCGCAGGTCCGCTTTGTCCAGATCGTTGCTGAAAAAACGGCTGCTCGCTCTTGTCGTCTCCACTGCTGGCAGCGAGACGGATGGTTGGACAGTTTGAACGTCAATGACCGGCGCAGGGGCTTGAGCCATCCGCCGGTCATTGACTTGCAGCATAGATCGTGTGCCTGCGCCCGGATTTCAATACACCCGGTGGGGTAGCCCTAAAGCGCGCCGAGACACCAGGCAAGAACCGATTTCTGCGCGTGCAGGCGGTTTTCCGCCTCATCGAAGACCACCGACTGCTTGCCGTCGATCACCTCGTCCGTCACTTCCTCGCCGCGATGGGCCGGCAGGCAATGCATGAACAGAGCGTCCTTGTCGGCCTTCGCCATCAGCGCGGCATTGACCTGGAACGGCTGAAAGACATTGTGGCCGCGCGCCCGGTGTTCCTGGTTCATCGACACCCAGGTGTCGGTGACGACGCAATGGGCGCCGTCAACCGCCTGATCGGCATCATGGTAGAGCTTGATGTCGCCGCCATTGTTGCGGGCCCAGTTGAGGATCTTGTCGTCCGGCTCGGAGCCGAGCGGCACCGCCATGTTCATCCGGTAGCCGAAACGGGCGGAACCCTCGACAAAGGAATGCAGGACGTTGTTGCCGTCACCGGTCCAGGCGATCGTCTTGCCTTTCACCGGGCCGGCATGCTCCTCGAAAGTCATGATATCGGCCATGATCTGGCAGGGGTGGGTGGTATCCGTCAGGCCATTGATGACCGGTACGGTCGCATGTTCGGCAAGCTCCAGCAGGCGGGTGTGGTCGGTGGTGCGGATCATGATCGCATCGACATAGCGCGACAGCACCTTGGCCGTGTCGCCGATGGTTTCGGCGCGACCGAGCTGCATCTCGGTGCCGGAGAGAAACAGCGTCTCGCCGCCAAGCTGGCGCATGCCGACATCGAAGGAAACGCGGGTGCGGGTCGACGGCTTTTCGAAGATCATCGCCAGCATCTTGCCGTCGAGCGGCCTTTCAGCCGTACCGGCCTTGGTGGCTGCCTTGCGGATGCGGGCGTCGTCGATGATCGTCCGCAGATCGTCTGTCGTCATGGCGGAAAGATCGAGAAAATGCCTGGCCATTCTATTTAAAGTCCTGTGTTTTCAGCGTGATGGGGAAACGTCGTTCAGGCCGATGCCTGTCGTCGCTCCACCGTCAGCTGTTCGGCCGCGCGCTCGAGACGCGCCAGGCCTTCGCGGGCTTCATCGGCGGTCGTCACCAGCGGCGGCAGCAGCCGGATGACGTTCTCACCGGCCGGCACGGCCAGAAGCTGCTCGGCGCGAATGGCCTTGAGCAGATCCGCGGACGGCACCTTCGCCTTGATGCCGAGCATCAGCCCCTCGCCGCGGACTTCCTCAATGACATCGGGGAACCGATCGGCGAGCGAGGCAAGCCCCTGGCGGAAAACCAGCGAGACATCACGGACATGCTGCAGGAAATCGTCGGCAAGGACGACATCGAGAACGGCATTGCCGACAGCCATGGCCAGCGGATTGCCGCCATAGGTCGATCCGTGCGTTCCGGCGATCATGCCGGAAGCTGCGTCCGCCGTCGCAAGGCAGGCGCCGAGCGGGAAGCCGCCGCCGATGCCCTTGGCAACGGCCATGATGTCGGGCTTGATGCCGGCCCATTCATAGGCAAACAGCTTGCCGGTCCGGCCGATGCCGCACTGGACCTCGTCGAGGATCAGGAGCAGGCCGTATTCGTCGCAGAGCGAGCGCAATTCCTGGAGGAATTCTTTCGACACGGTGCGGATACCACCCTCGCCCTGGATCGGCTCGATCAGGATCGCGGCGGTTTCTTCAGTAATGGCGGCCTTCAAGGCCGTCATGTCGTTGAAGGGCACCTGGTAGAAGCCGGGCGCCTTCGGGCCGAAGCCTTCAAGATATTTCGCCTGTCCGCCGGCTGCGATGGTCGCGAGCGTGCGGCCATGGAACGCGCCTTCGAAGGTGATGATGTGGAACTTTTCCGGGTGGCCCTTGGAGAAATGATACCGCCGAGCCGTCTTGATGGCGCATTCAAGCGCTTCGGCGCCCGAATTGGTGAAGAACACCTTGTCGGCGAAGGTCGCCTCCGTCAGCCGCCGGCTGAGGCTTTCCTGACCGGGGACTTCATAGAGATTGGAAAGGTGCCAGACCTTTTCGGCCTGATCCTTCAACGCCGAAACGAGATGCGGATGCGCATGGCCGAGCGAATTGACCGCAACGCCGGCGGCAAAGTCGAGATAGCGCGTACCATCCTCCGCAATCAGCCAGACGCCTTCGCCACGCTCGAACCGCAAGGGAGCACGGGCATATGTGTCATAAAGCGGCGTGGCATCGGCCATGGCGCATCTCTCCTCAATCATCGCGATGATTGTTTCGGTCCGGTTACACCTTAGGCTGAAGCCAGCCCATAAAAAATCAAAATGCCGCCTTGCGGCGGCAATGGCACTATCTTCATTTCGCACTGCAATGTCAACAAAAGCGCATGATTGGCGGGCAACTTGCGTCGAGGCTGCAGATGCTATTTTTTTAGCCGGATACTCTTGCAAAAATGCCACGCATGGCAAGCAAGTTGGGGAAAACTCAGAAATTGATTCGGTCGGAATCCTGGGACTCTTGTCAGGGAGTCCCCCTATCTCTACGTTAATAAACAATTACTAGAACGCATGCGGCGGACCTAGTCACCAAAAGAGTTATCGCGTTTCAGCCTCGGAACATATCCGGGGACCGGTGAAGGATTCGACCATCACCAACGCTGAGGATGGAGACAAGACCATGAACTGGACTGACGAGCGGGTCGAGAAACTCAAGAAGTTGTGGTCCGAGGGTTTGAGCGCAAGCCAGATTGCAGCCCAACTCGGCGGCGTCAGCCGCAATGCGGTCATCGGCAAGGTGCACCGGCTTTGCCTGCCCGGCCGCGCCAAGGCCGGCGGCAGCACCGCAGCAACCGCACGCGTCAAGCGGCCCGCGACGTCTGCTCCACGCGCACCGAACTACGCCTCGCGTCTTGCCACCCGGACCGTGACGCGCACCGCCGGTGCAACCGTCATGAAGGAAGAGGTGGAAATCGACACCATCGAGGACCAGGACGCGGCACCGGCAAGCAACGTCGTCGTGCCGATGTCCCGCCGCCTGGCGCTGACGCAGCTCACCGACCGCACCTGCAAGTGGCCGATCGGCGATCCGATGAAGGAAGAGTTCCACTTCTGCGGCAACGATTCCCCGGATACCTCGCCCTACTGCACCTTCCACGCGAAGCTGGCCTACCAGCCTTCCGGCGAACGCCGCCGCGCTCGCTGACACGGGCAGCGTGCGTTTTGTCAATCCTATCCCGTTCGTGCGGGATATCGAGATTTCGAAAGTCTTTTACTGCGAGCTTCTGGGTTTGAGGATCACGCAGGACCTGGGTAATTTCGTCCTGTTCGAAACCGGTTTTGCAATCCACGAGGCAACATCCCTCGAGCAGACAATCTGGGGGAAACCCTCCACCGGTTCCGCCCCATACGGCCGCCAAAATTTACTGCTGTATTTCGAGCACGCTGATCTGGATGCACTTTTCGACAATATAGCTGGCCATGTGAACCTCATTCACCCGATCGAGGTTCAAGCATGGGGACAGCGCGTCTTTCGTCTTTACGATCCTGACGGTCACGCCGTGGAGATCGGCGAACCGCAGGCCGGCGCCTGAAGACTGCGGGCCGGCCCTCCTCGTCCATCGCGAACGTTTCAGCTCTCCAGGGAATATCCGGCACCACGCACGGTGCGAATCACATCCTGCATGTTGGAGAAGTTCAACGCCTTGCGCAGGCGGCCGACGTGAACGTCGACAGTGCGTTCGTCTACATAGATGTCGTGGCCCCAGACTCCATCGAGCAGTTGCGAGCGCGAAAAGACCCGGCCGGGAGAGGCCATAAAGAATTCAAGCAGGCGGAATTCGGTCGGGCCAAGACGCACTTCGCGGGTCTTGCGGTGAACGCGGTGGGTTTCCCGGTCGAGTTCGATGTCGCCGCATTTCAAAAGCGTCGACAACACCTCGGGCTTGGCGCGCCGCAACATGGCCTTGACCCGTGCCATCAGCTCCGGTGTCGAAAACGGCTTGACCACGTAGTCGTCCGCACCAGTGGCAAGCCCGCGAACGCGCTCGCTCTCTTCTCCGCGCGCCGTCAGCATGATGATCGGCAAACGCTCGGTTTCGGAGCGCTGGCGCAGCCTGCGGCACAGCTCGATACCGGAAACCCCCGGCAGCATCCAATCCAGGATCAGGAGGTCCGGCAGGCGCTCCTGCAGGCGGATTTCGGCCTCATCACCACGATTGATCGTATCGACTTCGAACCCTTCGGCCTCAAGATTGTAGCGCAGGAGAACGCTCAGCGCCTCCTCGTCTTCAACAACGGCAATTCTTGGCAACATGCTGTCTCAACTCCTTGACGCCTTGCCCTCGATGCAAGGTGTTCGCCCGGCGGCCGTCACGGCCGTCCGGGCAGGTCAAAATGTAAGAAACCACTTACTTCGGTTTGATCAGCCGAGGCGAAATCAGGTACCGATCGCACCAACGGTGTTGGCGGTATCATCCTTCGGGCGTTCGCCGGCAGGCTGCGCGCCAGTGGCCATATAGTAAATGGTCTCAGCGATATTGGTGGCATGATCGCCGATACGCTCGATGTTCTTGGCGCAGAACAGAAGATGCGTGCAGGGCGTGATGTTGCGCGGATCTTCCATCATGTAGGTCAGGAGCTCGCGGAACAGCGAGGTGTAGATCGCATCGATATCGGTATCACGCTCGCGAATGCTGTTGGCCTTTTCTGGCGAGCGCGACGCGTAGACGTCGAGCACTTCCTTGAGCTGAACGAGCGCAAGCTCGGCCAGATGCTCCAGGCCGCGGGCAAGCTGGCGCGGCAGGCTGGCGCTGGAGACGGCGATGACACGCTTGGCAGTGTTCTTGCCGAGGTCGCCGACCCGCTCCAGATCGGCGGCGATGCGGATCGAGCCCATGAGTTCGCGCAGGTCGGATGCCACCGGCTGGCGTCTTGCGATGGTGACGATTACCTTCTCGCCGATCTGCCGCTCGGCTTCGTCGAGGATGGTGTCGTCGGAGATGACCTTCTGGGCGAGTGCCAGGTCCGAATTGACCAGCGCGCGCACCGATTCCGCTACCATCTGTTCGGCAAGGCCGCCCATTTCGGAAATGCGGCGGTTCAGGTACTTCAGATCTTCGTCATAGACGGAAGCAATATGCGTAGACATGATTGTTTTTCCTTGCGATCACAATCCGGGTTGGAGACCACCGCCCTGCCGGCATGGAAAGGCGGCGAAAGTATCCTCAGCCGAAGCGGCCCATGATGTAGTCCTGCGTGCGCTGGTCGTCCGGATTGGTGAACATCTTGTCGGTATCGTTTTCCTCGACGAGATTGCCGAGGTGGAACATGGCGGTGCGCTGCGAAACGCGTGCCGCCTGCTGCATCGAGTGGGTGACGATGACGATCGTATAGTTGGTCCGCAGTTCGTGGATCAGTTCCTCGACCTTGGCGGTGGCGATCGGATCGAGAGCCGAGCACGGCTCGTCCATCAGGATGACTTCCGGGCTGACGGCAACGGCACGCGCAATGCACAGGCGCTGCTGCTGACCACCGGAAAGACCGGTGCCGGATTCATGCAGGCGATCCTTGACCTCGTTCCAGAGGCCGGCCTTCTGAAGGCTCGATTCGACGATCTGGTCGAAATCAGCCTTGGAACGGGCCAGGCCATGGATCTTCGGGCCGTAGGTGACGTTTTCGTAGATCGACTTCGGGAACGGGTTCGGCTTCTGGAAAACCATGCCGACGCGGGCGCGAAGTTCAACGACGTCGATGCTCGGATCGTAGATATCGCCTTCGTCGAGCGCGATCCTGCCGGTCACCCGGCAGCTGTCGATGGTGTCGTTCATGCGATTGAGGCAACGCAGGAAGGTCGACTTGCCGCAACCGGACGGACCGATCAGAGCGGTGACGGTGTTTTCGCGGACATTGAGGTTCACATCGAAGAGCGCACGCTTTTCGCCGTAGTAGACCGAAACGTCCTTCCCGGTCATCTTGTAAGGAACAGTACTCATCTTCTGGTCCAGCGCCTTTTCAACTGCTGCTTCTGACATCATGTTCATGTTCTTACCTCACTACCAGCGACGCTCAAAGCGACGCCGCAACAGGATTGCGCCAAGGTTCATGACGACGAGGAAGATCAACAGGATGATGATCGCGCCCGAGGTCCGTTCGACAAATGCACGTTCGGCTTCATTGGCCCACATATAAATCTGCACGGGAAGCGCAGTAGACGGCTCCATCGGCGAGCCAGGATAGTCAACGACGAAGGCAACCATGCCGATCAGGAGCAGCGGCGCCGTTTCGCCGAGCGCATGCGCCAGACCGATGATCGTACCCGTCAGGACGCCCGGCATGGCCAGCGGCAGGACGTGGTGGAAGATCGTCTGCATCTTCGATGCACCGAGGCCCAGCGCCGCAGCGCGGATAGACGGCGGGACCGCCTTCAGCGCCGCACGGGTGGCGATGATGATCGTCGGCAGGGTCATCAGCGTCAACACCAGACCGCCAACCAGGGCCGCCGAGCGCGGCATGCCGGCAAAGTTGATGAAGATCGACAGGCCGAGCAGACCGTAGACGATCGAGGGTACGGCGGCGAGGTTGTTGATGTTGACCTCGATCAGGTCCGTCAGTCGGTTCTTCGGTGCGAACTCTTCCAGATAGATGGAGGCGGCGACACCGATCGGCAACGCCAGAACGAGAACGATCAGCATCATGTAGAGCGAGCCGAGGGCGGCGACGCCGATACCGGCAGCTTCCGGGCGGCTGGAGGCGCCGAAGGTGAAGATGCCCGTGTTGAAGTTCTTCGTCAGCGCACCGCTGTCGGTCAACGTCTTCATCCATCCGAGCTGCTGGTCGTTGACCTTGCGCTTGCTCTCCTCGACCGTGAGATCGATCTGGCCCTTGTTGGCGCTGTCGATATTGCCTTCGGCGAGCAAGGGCACATTGACGGTCGTACCGATCACCGAAGGATTGGCAACGACAATGTCACGCAGCTGGGTGCGGGCACTGGCGGAAACCATATCGGTCGCCTTCTTGACCTCTGCCCTGTTGGCGGGATCGATGCCGAGCGCCTTGACGAGGGCATCGCGCACCAGAAGCGGATAATTGGCCGTCATCAGCTTGTTCGGATTTGCCGCCCGCTCGTTCTTCGGATCGATGACGGCTTCGGTAAACTCGATCGGGAGCGTGAGCGTCGTCTGCTGGAAGGCCGTATAACCGTTCGAAATGACCGTCCAGAGAAGGACGAACAGGAAGAACAGGCCGGTGAGGATAGCGGCCATGCCATAGGCACGGAAACGGCGTTCTGCGGCGTAGCGGCGTTTGATGCCGATATCGCGTCTGGCTACAGCGGGGCGCACGAAGGCGGGTGACGAAGGGGAAACGATGTCGGTCATTCGTACTGTTCCCGATATTTGCGCACAATGTAGAGTGCATAGATGTTGAGGCAGAGCGTGATGAAGAACAGGGTGATCCCGAGGGCAAATGCCACCAGCGTCTGCGGCGAGTTGAACTCAAGGTCGCCTGTCAGCTGATTGACGATCTTGACGGTAACCGTCGTCATCGCCTCGAAGGGATTGAGCTGCATGCGGGCGGCAACGCCGGCCGCCAGCACCACGATCATGGTTTCGCCGACAGCGCGCGAGGCCGTCAGCAGAAGGGCACCGACGATGCCCGGAAGGGCGGCCGGAAGGACGACCTTCTTGATGGTTTCGGAACGGGTCGCACCCAGCCCGAGCGAGCCGTCACGCAGCGCGCGCGGTACCTGGGTGATGATATCGTCCGACAGCGAGGAAACGAAGGGGATCAGCATGATGCCCATGACGATGCCCGCCGTCAGAACGCTCTGCGCCTGGATGAAGGAGACGTAGTTGCCAGTGACGAGGCCGTTCAGCTGGGCGGAGATATCGCGCAGGAACGGGCCGACGGTGACAAGGGCAAAGAAGCCGTAGACGATCGTCGGGATACCGGCGAGGATTTCGAGCAACGGCTTGGCCGTCGAACGGACGGCGGGCCGTGCATATTCGGCCATGTAGATCGCCGCGAACAGACCGATCGGCACGGCAAAGAGCATGGCGACGAAAGCGATATAGAGCGTGCCGGAGAGCAGCGGCAGGAGACCGAACTGGCCCTGCGTCGCCTCGCTGCCGGCGGCCGCGAACCGCGGATCCCAGACAGTGCCGAAGAAGAAGCTGGCGGGCGAGACCGAATTGAAGAAGCGGATCGCTTCCGACAGCATCGAGCCGACGATGCCGATCGTCGTCAGGATGGCGATGGACGATGCCAGCATCAGTGCCCAGAGCATGACACGCTCGACCTGGTTGCGGGCACGGAAAGGTGCCGTGATGCCGCGCAGCGCAAAGATGGCGCCGGCGACCGCAATCAGGAGAACAGCAACGGCCATCAGGATGCGGCTTGTCGAGGTCATCGAATTGAACTGCTCGGCCGACTTGATCATGTAGGCTTCGCCGGCACCGGCGAGCGGAACGCCTTTTGCCGCGAGCACCTCGCGCAGATTGGTCAAGCCGTTGTTGAGTGCGGCCAATTCCGCATCATCCAGCAACTTCAGACCATTGGCGACGGATTTCACCTGGCCGAGCGCAAGCTCCGTGGTGGCAGCACCCTGGCTATGCACCGCTTCAGGCAGTGCGCCGCGGACGCTGCTATCGATATAGGCAGGCGCTGCAACGGCCCAGATGGCAAGAATGATCGCGGCCGGGATCATGGCGCAGATCGCCGCATAGGTGCCGTGATATCCAGGAAGGGAATGGAGAGCGGAAAGCTTGCCTTTCGACGTCGCCATAGCGCGCGATCGTCCGGCAAGATAGGCACCGAGGCCAACAATCAAAATAAGCAAAAGTAATACAGATGTGTTCATCGACATTTCCCCCCGGCCTTAACAATCATTGAAAGCCGGCAAATCCGAAATCGGGAGGTCCGGCACGGCAGAAGCTGCCGTGCCGGCATTGCTCAAGCGATTACAGCATGTTGCCGTCGGTGAACGCCTTGCGGTCAGCTTCGCGCTCTGCATCCGGAGCCGAAACGAGGCCGTAGGCTGCAAGCGGGCTGTCCGGGCCGATCATCTGGTCGTCAAGGAAGAACTCGACATATTCCTTGAGGCCCGGGATAACGCCGAGATGCGCCTTCTTGACGTAGAAGAACAGCGGGCGGGAAACCGGATATTCGCCAGAAGCGATCGTCTCGACCGACGGAACGACGCCGTTGACGGTTGCGACCTTCAGCTTGTCGGCGTTGTTTTCAAAGAAGGCCAGACCGAAGACGCCGATGCCGTTCTTGTTGGAAGCGATACGGGCGAGGGTTTCGGTGTAGTCACCGTCGATGTCTACAGCCAGACCGTCCTTGCGGACAGCAACGCACTTCTTGGCAGCTTCCTTTTCATCAGCGACGAGGCCCTTGATGGCGTCGGTAGCGCCAGCGTCCTTGCAGCCATGAGCGAGAATCTTCTCTTCGAAGACTTCGCGGGTGCCGTGCTTTTCGCCCGGGATGTAGGCGGCGATCTCAACGTCCGGAAGGTCCTTGTTGATTTCCGACCACTTCTTGTAGGGGTTGGCAACGAGCTTACCGTCAACGACGACTTCGGCAGCCAGAGCAAGGTAGAGATCCTTCGGGACCAGCTTCAGCTCGGCATTGCCTGCGTCGGTTGCGAAGACGATGCCGTCATAACCGATCTTGACTTCCTGGACTTCGGTCACGCCGGCTGCCTTGCAGGTTTCCAGCTCGCTGTCCTTGATCTTGCGCGAAGCGTTGGCGATATCGATCGTGTCCGGGCCAACGCCCTTGCAGAATTCCTTCAGACCGCCGCCGGTGCCGCCCGATTCAACGATCGGCGTCTTGAAGTCCGGGAAGGTTTCGCCGAAGGTTTCGGCAACGATCTTTGCGTAAGGCAGCACGGTCGAGGAACCGGCAACCTGGATCTGGTCGCGAGCAACCGCAACGCCAGCAAAAGCGGCGGATGCAACCAGAGCTGCAACAGTAAGTTTCAAGGATTTCATCAGAATTCTCCCGTAATGGGCTTGTGTGGGTGCGCTTTTCACCAGCGCTCGCTTTCGCCGTGTCGACCGGCCGCCCTAGTTAGCGCCCGATGCCCACACCTTTTATGTCAAATTCACGAAACATTTGTGACAGTTTAAGTATATGAAATAATTCACTATATTTCATTTATGACTTTTCAAACGACAGGTTTGTGTCAAAACCTCACGGTGAACACCGTGCCCTTGCCGATTTCCGATTGAACGAGCAGTCTGGCGCGGTGCCGGGTCAGGATATGCTTGACGATGGCAAGGCCGAGACCGGTGCCTTTCTTCGAGCGGCTTGCCTCGACGTTAACCCGATAGAATCGTTCAGTAATGCGGGGAACATGCTCGGCCGGGATGCCCGGCCCGTGATCCCGCACCGAGACCTCCGCCGGCACACCGGCGCCCCCCGAGAGCATCACTTCGACCCTCTTGCCTTCCTGGCCGTATTTGCAGGCATTTTCGATCAGATTTTCGAAAACTTCCGTCAGTTCGTCGCGGTCGCCCTGCACGATGACCGGATCATCCGGTACCACCAGCGAAATTTCAACTCCGACATCCTCGGCAAGCGGTGCCAGCGCATCGCGGACATGGCCGAGCAGCGGCGCAAGGTCGATCGCCTCCTCCGGCGCAATGTGAGATTTTATTTCAAGCCGCGACAGCGACAGGAGATCATCGACGAGGCGGCTCATCCGCGTCGCCTGCTCATGCATGATGCCGAGGAACTTCTCATGCGCCTTGGCATCGTTGCGCGCCGGCCCTTGCAGCGTTTCGATGAAGCCGCGCAGGGAGGCGAGCGGCGTGCGCAATTCATGGCTTGCATTGGCGACGAAATCCGAGCGCATACGGTCGATACGGCGCGCCTGCGAGATATCGCGATAGGAAAGAATGTAGAGCCGCTGTTTTGGCAGCGGGCCGATTTCGGCCGGAGCGACGCGGACGATGTAGACGGATTCCGATGGGAAGCGCTCGGAATGCTCGATCTGGTTTGCCTTGCCCGTCACGATCGTCTCGCGAACCATGTCGAGGATGCCGGGCGAGCGGACCCGGCCCGAAAGTTCCGTTTTCGGCGGAATGGTCCCGAAAACCTTCTCTGCCGCCAAGTTCTGCAGAAGCACTGCTTCATCCGGCGCCACCACGAGGATAGGCGTGTCGAGTGCATTGAAGGCGGCGGCGAGCATGCCGAGATCGGCGCCCTCCTCAGGCTTGGCCTGAACCACAGGCAAGGGCGGCGGCGCAGGGTGCTCCGAGCGGTTAAAAAGTGCAATCATCCATACAATCCAGAACAGCAGGGCGGCTAACGCGTGAATGCCGGACAGGGCGAGTGCGGCCGCGACGAGAATCGACAGACCGATAACCCATTTTTCCGAGCCAGCTCTATCCTTGAGGCGCTCCCAGGCTGTTTTTGTTTCTTCCAAAATGCTCTCTCTTACCGGCATGCAATCTGCCGGTGATATCGGAGGTTCATGACAATGATTTTCACGGCATGCTTGAATTCGCAATTCAATTGTGGCCTCCTCCCATGAAATCGGCGGCCGGCCGAACAGCACTCATGGGGGACAATCATGACGCAGATGGAAGAGAACAAGCCGGTCGAGCTCGTCGTCAACGGCAAGGAGCGGGTTTTCGATATCGACAATCCCGAATTGCCCGATTGGATCGACAAGGCGGCACTGGCTTCGGGCGATTACCCCTACGACAAGAAATTCGATAACGACGACTACGAGGACATGCTGGAAAAGCTGCAGGTCGAACTCGTCAAGGTCCAGTTCTGGCTGCAGGCAACCGGCCAGCGCGTAATGGCAATCTTCGAAGGCCGCGATGCCGCCGGAAAGGGCGGCGCGATCTATGCGACGCGATCCTACATGAACCCTCGCTCCGCCCGGGTGGTCGCACTGACCAAGCCGACAGAAACGGAACGGGGGCAATGGTACTATCAGCGCTATGTCACGCATTTCCCCACGGCCGGAGAATTCGTCATGTTCGACCGCTCATGGTATAACCGCGGCGGCGTCGAACCGGTCATGGGCTTCTGCACCCCCGAGCAGCATCAGCATTTCCTCAAGCAGACGCCGCGCTTCGAAAAGCTGATTACCGGCGACGGCATTCATTTCTTCAAGTTCTGGCTCGACATCGGCCGCGAAATGCAGCTGAAACGCTTCCATGACCGGCGTCACGATCCGCTGAAGGTCTGGAAACTCTCGCCGATGGACATTGCCGCGCTGACCAAATGGGATCTTTACACCAAAGCGCGTGACGGGATGCTCGAGGCCACCCATACCGAACATGCGCCCTGGACCGTCGTTCGCGCCAACGACAAGCGCCGGGCGCGGCTCGATCTTATCCGTCACATGCTGAAAACGCTGGATTATGATGGCAAGGACAAGGCTGCGATCGGCGACATCGACGACAAGATCCTCGGCTTTGGGCCGGGCTTCGTGAAGTAGCCGCCCGCCCAATACACTGCCGCGGCGATAATTCCTACTGGCCGGGAAGAATGCGCACGGCAAACAGGCTGAGGCTGTTACCGGCCCCCGTCACATCGCTGTTGATCAGGATTTGGCCAGGCGCGCTTGGTGCAAGGCTGCGGTCGAAGGTGACCTTGAAGAGCATGTCGCTCTTTTCCTCGTTCACCGTGAACCGGTGGCGGCCGCAATCGCCGAGCGTGGAGAAATCGCATTCGACGGAAAACTGCGTCTGTTTTCCCGCATCCGCCTGGACGCTCAGCGCCACCGTCGACGTCTTGCCGGAAATCTGCTCCAGCACCGACGCCGGGATCTTGATCACGATACTGCCATCCGCGTCGGCCGTCGCCGAGGTGATGCGCAGGCGCTGCCCGCCCTCGTCGCTGACGGCATCGGCCTTGGCACGGCTTCCGGCGGTAACCTCGCCCGTATCGGCCGGCTGGAAAACCTCGACCCAATCGCCAGAGAAACCCGACTGCGAGCCGAGCGTCTTCAGCCCTGCGCTCCCATCGAAATCCTCCGACTGCACCGTCAGCGGCGGATTGGCGACGCTTGTGTCCCGTTCAGCCGCCGATTTCAGGAGGCCACTGGTTTGTACCCACCAGGCCGCGGTGCCGAAGGCGGCAACGAGTGTCGTAACGACCATGACGAAGGAGAGGAAGCTCCCCCGCCGGCGCCGGCGGGGCGCGGGCAGTGTCTTGGCGGCCTTGCCGCTTTTGCCAGGCTTGCCTGAAAGTGGCGCGACCGCCGGCTGTTCGGCGGAATGGCGTGGCTCGTGGCGCTCGGGACGCAGGCCAGCAAGGCCGCCATCGACGACCGGACTATCGGCTGCGCCGGCGCTCCGCTCAGGCGGCATATGGATGGCGTCATCGAGATCGGCCGATGGGACGCTATCATGGGAACGGGCAGCATCGATCCGGACCGGCGACTGTACGATGGCTGCGGCCTTCAATGCGGCGCGTTCCTCGAGTTCGATCGAATGGATGATCGCCTCCAGCCGGTGGCGCTGCTGCGCAATCACCTCCGGATCGTGCACATCCTGCTTGCGAAGGCCTGCTTCAAGGGCGTTGCGCGCCGATTGATAGATGCGGGCGCGTGTTTCGGAACTCGCCCGGTCCGAGCGCTCCAGTGCATGTCTGATGGCAGTTTCCAGTCCGCTCACTGTTCGTCCTTCTTGGTGCGGACGACCACGCGAGCCATTCCGCAAGGCGCATGCCGCACTTGGGCCGGAACCGGCCAGGCATGCAATCGCCCAAAAGCCCGGCCGCATGCTTCAAGCCTGCAAGCAACCCGCCGCCGCGGCCAAGGTTCCCCGCGAAACCCGGCACGCTTTTGGATGTGTTAACAATTGGGTAAAGGTTGACGCCGCGATCTGCAAGCCTTGGGCGTCAAACTGATACCCGGCGCAGGGGAAAACCGGCAAGAATGTAACCGGCTTGCCGTGCGTTCTTGCACGAAGCGTCTTTGCAAAACGAAAAGCCGCTGATAATGTTCTTACGTTTACGGAAACGTCAAAATTTCGAAATCGGGAGCGAACCTTGTCCTTGCCAGCCCTTCTCAACGGCACCACCCGGCTGCCCGTCGTCGCAGCGCCGCTTTTCATCATTTCCCATCCGGCGCTGACCCTTGCCCAGTGCAAGGCAGGCGTCGTCGGCTCGTTTCCGGCGCTGAATGCGCGCCCGGAAGCCCAGCTGGATGAATGGCTGGCCGAGATCACGCAGGAACTCGCCGCCCATAATTCCCGCAACCCCGGCAAGCCTGCAGCACCGTTTGCGGTCAACCAGATCGTCCACAAGTCCAACAAGCGGCTCGAACACGACCTGATGCTCTGTGTCAAATACAAGGTGCCGATCGTCATCTCCTCGCTCGGCGCCGTGCCCGAAGTGAACGCTGCGATCCATTCCTACGGCGGCATCGTGCTGCATGACGTCATCAACAACCGCCACGCCAATTCTGCCATCCGCAAGGGCGCGGACGGCCTGATCGCGGTTGCCGCCGGCGCCGGCGGCCATGCCGGCACGCTATCACCCTTTTCGCTGGTCCAGGAAATCCGCACTTGGTTCGATGGACCGCTTCTCCTCTCCGGCGCTATTTCCACCGGCGGCGCCGTTCTTGCAGCGCAGGCGATGGGGGCCGACATGGCCTATATCGGCTCGCCCTTCATCGCCACCAGCGAGGCACGCGCCAGCGACGCCTACAAGCAGATGATCGTCGACAGCAGCGCCGGCGACATCGTCTATTCCAACTATTTCACCGGTATCCACGGCAATTACCTGAAACCGTCGATCGTTGCCGCCGGCATGGATCCCGACAACCTGCCGGAAGCCGATCCGTCCAAGATGGATTTCGAAACCGCCACCACCGGCGCCAAGGCCTGGAAGGATATCTGGGGCTGCGGCCAGGGCATCGGCGCCGTCACCGAAATCGCCCCGGTCGCCAACCTCGTCGACCGGCTCGCGCGCGAATATGACGAGGCACGCCAGCGGCTGGCCCTCTGAAACCGCCCTTTCCGGCTGTCCATAGCTTTTTTGACGTTCTCAAAACAGATGGCTTGAAATCCCATCGGTTTGCAGGTATCAGCCCCTCACACATCGTTCCGCTGCATTGCGGAACGCATGCGGGCCGCTTTAGCTCAGGTGGTAGAGCACATCATTCGTAATGATGGGGTCGCAGGTTCGAGTCCTGCAAGCGGCACCATTTTTTTAAAAGCCCGTCAAAGGATTCTGGTGAGGTCAGTCTCACTAGCGCTGCAGTTGTTGCCTGGCCGCCTTCCGCAACACAATGCGCGTAGGTCTGCTTCGCGTCATAATTCGCCAGACGCACTATACGATGGCTGTTCCCCTTGACAAACAGAGTATTATTTTCTGCTAACCTAGCCATAAACAAATAAAGAACAAAATCTGCACCAATAAAGATTTCGCTGACCTTGTGGTAAGCGATAGTTGCAAATTTGGCTGTAAGCCAGCAACGCTTGCAGGTCGTTCTTGTCCCATCCTAGGATCTCACCAAAAATGGTGCATAGAGCAAGCTCCGCTTCGGCATCTTCGCTTCAAGCCCGGCGCAAGCGACGCCGCCTACCTTGTTCCCGACCGCGCATGATGTGCGGTGCAAGAGGACAATGAGATGTCGAATACCATCGAATACGCAGCAGGCGTGCAGGATGCTGCTCTTGCCCTGTTTCTGCAGGAAGACAACGCCGACAAGCTGACCGACATTCTGGTCGATGCACTTGACGAAGCCTTCCGGATTCTGAACGAGGAACTGGTCTCGCGGCCGCTGAACTGATGGTTCGGTGGTTCGTGCGTCGCGTGAAAACGGCCTGACGCACGAATGTCTTGTATTATGGTGTAAGATCGCCCTCTGGCACGCGCAGCGTCCCACGGCAGAGCTTCGCTTCCGCGAACATGGTTAATTTTTTAACTATTTTTCGGTTACCAGGGGAACGGTAGCGGCCGGCCGGCCGTTGACGCGAAACCGGGAGGAGCTTTCATGATCTTCAATCTGCTCAAGGCCAAGTGCGACGACGCGGCAGACACCGGCACCTATGCCGACGGCGCTTTCGAACCGCCGGCCCTCGAAATCAAACTCGCACCGCGTCTTCGCGGCCATGCCGCGCATGAGAGGGACTACGGCAACAACAGGACCGTCGTGCCGATCCCCGCCGGTTTCGCTTGAGGCGATCCGGCAGGGATAATTTCGCTGAAAGCCGGGCCGATCAGGCGCGCAGCTTCAGCTTCATGTGGCGGTTGACGTCCTTGTAGAGCAGGTAGCGGAATTTGCCGGGGCCACCGGCGTAGCAGGCCTGCGGGCAGAAGGCGCGCAGCCACATGTAGTCGCCGGCCTCGACCTCGACCCAATCCTGATTGAGCCGGTAGACGGCCTTGCCTTCCAGCACATAGAGGCCGTGTTCCATCACGTGGGTTTCGGCAAAGGGGATGACCGCGCCGGGTTCGAAGGTGACGATCGTCACGTGCATGTCATGGCGCAGATCGGCGGGATCGACGAACCGGGTGGTCGCCCACTTGCCTTCCGTGCCCGCCATCGGCGAGGGAGCGATATCCGCCTCGTTCAGGAACAATGGCGTCGGCGTGTCGAGGCCCTCGACGAACTCGTAGGCCTTGCGTATCCAGTGGAACCGCACGGGCTTGTCGCTGGTGTTGCGGACCGACCATTTGCTCGCGGGCGGGATGAAGGCATAGCCGCCTGGCTGCATGCGGTGGGCGCTGCCGTCGAGCGTAACCGTCAGCTCACCCTCGACGATGAACAGAACGGCTTCCGCGCCTTCATCAAGCTCCGGCCTGTCGCTGCCGCCGCCCGGCGCCACTTCCATGATATATTGCGAGAAGGTCTCGGCGAAACCGGACAGAGGCCGCGACAGGATCCACAGCCGGGTGTTGTCCCAGAACGGCAGAAAGCTGGTGACGATGTCCATCATCACGCCCTTGGGGATGATGGCATAGGCCTCGGTGAAAACTGCGCGGTCGGTGAGCAACTGGGTCTGCGCCGGAGCGCCGCCCGTCGGGGCGTAGTAAGTGCGGTTCATCGGATTCCCTGAACTCTCGAATGGATCAGCCCTGGCGGCAAGCTGCCCCAAGGCTCAACGCCATCAATAGCGCAACGCAGCGTGCAGATCACGCGGCAATTCCCCCGGATCTGCGGATTCAGTTTCACCAAAAAAGAGGAAATGGTCGCCACCGAATCCACCTGACCTACGCACGGGCGGTGGTGCGCCACGACGGCGACGGGTTACTTGATGATCGCGCCCGGCGGTGGCGGCTGGTTCGTCACCTCGCGCAGCCATTCGCGCCAGATCGCCACCAAGAGCGCCATCAGCACCGGGCCGACGAACAGGCCGAGGAAACCCATCGTCTTGACGCCGCCGACGAGGCCGAAGAAGGTCGGCAGGAAGGGCAACTTGATCGGTCCGCCGACCAGCCTTGGGCGCAGGGTCTTGTCGACGATGAAGAGTTCGACCGTGCCCCAGACGAAGAGCGCCGCGCCGGCAAACAGCGAGCCGCTGGCAACGAGATAGACAGATACCAGCGTGAAGCAAAGCGGCGCACCGCCGGGAACGAGCGCCATGATGCCGGTGATGATGCCGAGGGTTACGGGAGACGGAACGCCCGCCAGCCAGTAAGCGCCACCGAGCACGATGCCCTCGCCGATGGCGATGACGCCCATGCCGGTGACGGTCGAGCTGATGGTGAGCGGTACGATGCGCGAGACGCGCTCCCAGCGCATCGGCAGGATACGCTCTCCCAGACGATCCAGCTGTGCGACCAGTTTCTCGCCATCGCGATAGACGAAGAACAGCGTGATCAGCATGAACAGAAGCGTCAGGAACGACTTGAAGGCCGAGGTGCCGACGACGAGCACGCCGCGATAGATATTGCCGATATTGGAGCCGCTGACGAGCTGTACCAATTCACCGATCGCGCCGGGATGGCCGACATACTTCGCCCATTGCGTGCCAAGCCAGGCGCCGATGCCGGGGATCTGTGTCAGCCACATTGGCACAGCCGCACCAAATTTATTGGTCTCGATAGTCCAGGCCACCCAGGTGCGGACTTCGTCGACGGCATAGACCGCCGCGAGCGAGATCGGTGCGACGATAAAGGAAATCACGGCAATGATGGCAATGGTCGCGCCCAGCGTCCGGTTGCCGCCGATGGCTACGAGGAGACGGCGATAGATCGGCCAGCTGGCAAAACCGATGACAAGCGCTGCCAGCACCGGCACCAGAAAGCCGTGGAAGAAATAGACGCCCGCAAGAAGCACGAAGACAAGCAGCCAGCGCGCGGCCGAAATCGGTCCGACAAGCGCCGAGCGTTCATAGGCCGGCCGGCCGAAAAGACGCGGCTCTGATGGTGGCTCGTCCCGTTCGCGATTGCTCAGCTGCAAAAATCATTCCTCCACATGTCATCAAGATGACAGCAAAACCCCTGGCTTGCCACATGTTTCCATTTGTTGCCGGCAGTCGGGAAACATGCGCCATAGGTAAGTATGGCCGCCGGGTCAACACAAGCAGATGACAAACGAATTTTATCGGGGAGAAGGGCGGGGAAACGCACAGACTTCCGGTTTTGGTCAGCGGGGAAGAGGGCTTGCCGCTTTCGACTTGTCGAGGAAAACCGACGACAGGAAGATGCCGATGCCGGCGACCGACATCATGGCGCCGACGAGACCGGTCGAGGTCCAGCCGTAACCGGCAGCGATGGACAGGCCGCCCAGCCAGGCGCCGAGCGCATTGGCAAGGTTGAAGGCGGAGTGGCTGAGGGCGGCGGCCAGCGTCTGCGCCTCGCCCGCCACATCCATCAGCCGCATCTGAATGCCCGGCACGACGGCAAATCCACCGCCGATGAGGAGCACGTTGATCACGGCCATCCAGGGCGTCGTCATCGTGAAATAGAAAAGGACATAGGCGAAAAGGTTGAAGACGAGTGCGATGCCGATGGCCGGCAGCAGCGACCAGTCTGCAAGCCGCGAGCCGACGATGTTGCCGAGGATCATGCCGGCGCCGAAGACCGACAACATGATCGGGACGCTGCCGAGCGACACGCCGGCCACTTCAGTGAGTGCCGGAGTGATATAGCTGAACACGGCAAACATGCCGCCGCAACCGATGGCGCAGATGCCAAGCGTCAGCCAGACCTGGGATTTACCGAGCGCACCCAATTCCTTCAGCGGCGTTGCTGCGGGATTGGCCCGGTCCTTCGGCACGTAGAACCAGGTCAGGACAACGGTCAACACGCTGATGGCGCCGACAATCGCAAAGGCGGCGCGCCAGCCGAGCGCCTGGCCGAACCAGGCGGCCAGCGGCGTCCCGAGCAGAGTGGCGACCGTCAGGCCCATCATCACGCGGCCGATAGCCCGCGCCCGCTGATGCGGTGCCGCCATGCCGGCGGCAACCAGCGCCGCGACGCCGAAATAGGCGCCATGCGGCAGGCCGGCGAGAAACCGGGCGGCAATCAGCAGACCGAAGCTGCCGGCGATGGCGCTGGCAAGATTGCCGAGCGCAAACAGGGTCATCAGCGCCAGCAGGACATTGTGGCGAGAAAAGCGGGCGGCGATCACCGCAAGGAGCGGCGCGCCGACAACGACGCCGATGGCATAGGCGCTGATCACATGCCCCGCATAGGGCACTGAAACAGACATGTCCCCGGCGACCTGCGGCAAGAGCCCCATGATGGCGAACTCGCCGGTGCCGATGCCGAAACCGCCGACCGCAAGAGCCAGTTCGGCGCTGGACATGCCACCCCAACGGGCCGCCGGAATGGAGGAGAGAGCATCATCTGACATGGATAGGCCTGTCCGGAGCCGTCCGGCCCCAAAGGATATGGTTCTTGAAATGAAAAGCCGCGGGCGGGAACTGGGAGGAAAGCCTTGGCCTATTGCGATGCAATATACCTTTTTGCGCCTGCTCGCAAAACATTGCTGCAGTCGGCAAGCCGCTAAATCTGGCCATGCCGCGACAAACACCGGCCACGATATTGACGTTTACGTTAAGGTTATATAATTCGGAAGGTGCTTGATGACGCGACACAAAAGCTTCATCTTGAGAAAGCGATGAATCTGGAGGGATTTTTCGCTTATCCGCTACGCCGGTCTACGACATTTTCGGGCAGGATTGCGGATGCATAAGAGACGGCGCGCATCTTGCCCACACGGCGGCGGATGCATCAGGGAGAGAGAGTATGCCGGATACGCTGATACAGACGCCAGGACCCCAGGCCGGCAAGCCATGGCTGCAGTCCTACCCACCGGGCATGCCGGCGGAAATTGCTCCCCTTCCCTATAATTCGATCGGCGATCTCTTTGCGCAATCCTGCGTAAAATACGCCGACCGCGCCGCCTTCACCTGCATGGGCAAGACACTGACCTTCCGCGACCTCGATGCGCAGAGCAGGAAGATCGGCGCCTGGCTGCAATCGACCGGCCTTGCAAAGGGCGACCGCGTCGCCGTCATGATGCCGAACATCCTGCAAAATCCGGTCATCGTCTTCGGTATCCTGCGGGCCGGCTTTACCGTCGTGAACGTCAATCCGCTTTATACGCCGCGCGAACTGGAACATCAGCTGAAGGATTCCGGCGCCAAGGCGATCTTCGTGCTGGAAAACTTCGCCCACACGGTCGAGCAGGTGGCGGCCCGCACCGAACTCAAGCACATCGTCGTCGCGACCATGGGCGATCTTCTGGGTCTCAAGGGCCTGATCGTCAACATCGTCGTGCGCAAGGTCAAGAAGCTGGTTCCGGCCTGGACGCTGCCCGGGCATCTTTCCTTCAAGGCCGTCCTTGCGAAGGGAGCCAGTGCTACGCTGCAGAAGGTCGACGTGAAGGCAAGCGACGTCGCGTTCCTGCAATATACCGGCGGAACCACCGGCGTATCCAAGGGTGCGACCCTCACCCACTCCAATCTTCTTTCGAACATGGCCCAAATGGGCCTCTGGCTCGAAACGGCCTTCCTGAACAAGAAACGGCCGGATCATCTGGTGTTCCTCTGCGCGTTGCCGCTTTATCATATCTTCGCGCTGACAGTGAATTCGCTGATGGGCTTGAGCACCGGTGGTGAGAACATCCTCATTCCCAATCCGCGCGACATCCCCGCCTTCGTCAAGGAAATCGCCAAATACAAGGTCAATGTCTTCCCCGGGCTCAACACGCTGTTCAACGCCATGATGAACAACGCCGAATTCCAGAAGCTCGACTTTTCCGACCTAGCGCTGACCTTCGGCGGCGGCATGGCCGTGCAGCGGCCGGTTGCCGAACGCTGGGAAAAGATGACCGGTTGCCCGATCAAGGAAGGCTACGGCCTTTCGGAGACGTCGCCGGTCGCAACCGCCAACCGGCTGGACGAACCCGAATTCACCGGCACGATCGGGCTGCCCCTTCCTTCGACCGACGTCGAAATCCGCGACGAGGGCGGCAATACGCTGCCGCTGGGCGATATCGGAGAAATCTGCATCCGCGGCCCGCAAGTCATGGCCGGTTACTGGCAGCGGCCGGATGAAACCGCCAAGGCCATCTCGCCGGACGGCTTCTTCCGCACCGGCGATATCGGCTTCATGAACGCGCAAGGGCTGGTCAAGATCGTCGACCGCAAGAAGGACATGATCCTCGTCTCCGGCTTCAATGTCTTCCCCAACGAGATCGAGGAAGTGGCGATGACCCATGCGGGTATCCTCGAATGCGCGGCGATCGGCGTGCCGGACCCCCATTCCGGCGAGGCCGTGAAGCTTTTCGTCGTCAAGAAGGACCCCAACCTTACCGAAGCCGATGTCAAGGCGCATTGCGCGGCCAACCTCACCAACTACAAGCGGCCGAAATTCGTGGAGTTCCGCACCGAACTGCCGAAGTCGAATGTCGGCAAGATCCTGCGCAAGGATCTGCGCGGATAGGCGGGATTTAAATCCATTTAAAAGCGCAGGCTTTTTTGCCGTTTGCGACAGGACAGGCTTGATTTGCGGGTGTCAAAGCGACTAGCTATCGCGACCCATCCGCGACGCAAGGAGCCCTCGCCATGAACGCGCCCGCCACCACCGCGCTTGTCAGCCAGCTGAAATCCACCGTTACCGAAACGAAGGCGATCGATATCCGGGCCGCTTTCGCCAACGATCCCGGCCGCTTCTCGAAATACAGCACCACGCTCGACGACATGCTGTTCGATTATTCGAAGTGCGCCGTCAACGAAAAGGTGCTGGAGGGGCTTGAAGCGCTCGCCAAGGCCGCCAAAGTCGCGGAAAAGCGCGACGCGATGTTTGCCGGCGACATCATCAACATCACCGAAGGCCGGGCCGTCCTGCACACCGCACTCCGCAACCGCTCGAACACGCCGGTGCTGGTCGACGGCCGCGACGTGATGCCGGATGTCAACGCCGTGCTCGATGCCATGGGCGCCTTTTCCGACGGCATCCGCTCGGGCGCGCTTAAAGGTGCGACCGGCAAGAAGATCACCGATGTCGTCAATATCGGCATCGGCGGCTCGGATCTCGGCCCGGTCATGGCGACGCTGGCCCTGGCGCCCGATCATGACGGTCCGCGCCTGCATTTCGTCTCCAACATCGACGGCGCCCATATCGCCGACACGCTGAAGCTGCTCGACGCCGAGACCTCGCTGTTCATCGTTGCCTCGAAGACGTTCACCACCATCGAGACGATGACCAATGCCGCAACAGCCCGCGCCTTCATTGCGGAAAAGCTCGGCGAAAAGGCAGTCGGCAACCATTTCTGTGCGGTCTCCACCGCGCTCGACAAGGTCGCCGCGTTCGGGATCGACAGCGACCGGATCTTCGGCTTCTGGGATTGGGTCGGCGGACGCTATTCGATCTGGTCGGCCATCGGCCTGCCGCTGATGATCGCGATCGGCAGGCAAAAATTCGGCGAATTCCTCGCCGGGGCGCATTCGATCGACAATCATTTCCGCACGGCCCCCTTGCGCGAAAACATCCCGATGCTGCTCGGCCTGCTCGGCTTCTATCACCGCAACGTGCTCGGCTACGCCACCCGCGCCATCCTCCCCTACGACCAGCGCCTGTCGCGTTTCCCTGCCTATCTGCAGCAGCTCGACATGGAATCGAACGGCAAGGGCGTGACGCTCGACGGCTTGGCCGTCGAAGGCAATTCCGGCCCGGTCGTCTGGGGTGAGCCCGGCACCAACGGCCAGCACGCCTTCTACCAGCTGATCCACCAGGGCACGAGCATCATCCCGGCCGAATTCATGATCGCCGCAAACGGCCATGAACCCAGCCTGCGCCACCAGCACCAGCTGCTGATGGCAAACTGCCTTGCCCAATCGGAAGCCCTGATGAAGGGCCGGACACTGGAAGAGGCAAAGGCCCAGATGGCCGCCAAGGGCCAGGATGCCGATTTCATCGACCGTATCGCGCCGCACCGCGTCTTTACCGGCAACCGCCCGTCGCTGACCTTCGTCTACGACCAGATGACCCCCTTCACCTTCGGCCGCCTGATCGCGATCTACGAACATCGTGTGTTCGTCGAAGGTGCGCTGTTCAACATCAACTCCTTCGACCAGTGGGGCGTGGAATTGGGCAAGGAACTGGCGACGGGGCTTTTGCCGGTCGTGGAAGGCAAGGAGAGTGCCGAAGGGCATGATTCGTCGACGGCAGGTCTAATTGCGGCCTTGCTGAAGGCTGCAAAGTAAGGCTCCAGACACTTTCGCCTCACTGGCGGCGCCTTTGTGAATGCAGGCTGAACGCACAATTCAGCCTGCATTCGAACACAAAGCCGTATGTCTCGACACGCGTCATCGAGCCGGGAACATCCGGCGGCGCAGGGGTCCGGGGCAGCGGCATGCAGCACTATTTCTTCGATTTGCATTTCGGCGACGAGCGGGTCGTCGACGAGGACGGGATCGATCATTTCGATGAGGGGTCCGCGCTCTATTATGGGCAACGGATCGCCGACAAGATCGGCCGCGACGCGGATTACCGGTCGCTGAAAGTGCATGTCCGCGTGCCCGACGGCTCGGTTCTGGCGATCGTTTGCGCTTCTACCGGGCGCGGTGGCGAACAGATGGCGCTGGTCTGGCGTTAGGGCTTTTTGTATCTGCCTCTTCTCCCCGCGGGGGGGAAGTGCCGAGCGAAAGCGAGGCGAAGTGCGGCAAATTCAAGAGCCTGTGGCTTCGCCCCCTCATCCGGCGCTTTGCGCCACCTTCTCCCCGCTGGGGAGAAGAGGGAGTGCGCCGCCCCTGTGCTCTGCAATCTTCGCCGCTTTGCGGGCGCCCTGCCGCTCAACTGCGCAGGCCAGGCGCCTCCTGGCCTGTACGGGCGACGTATTCGGTGTAGCCGCCGCCATACTGATGGATGCCGTCCGGCGTCAATTCCAGGACCCGGTTGGAGAGGGCTGCAAGGAAATGCCGGTCGTGGGAGACGAACAGCATGGTGCCCTCGTATTCCGACAGGGCATTTCCTTGGTATCGAGGTCGAGATGGTTGGTCGGCTCGTCCAGCACCAGCAGGTTCGGCGGGTCGAACAGCATGATGGCCATGACCAGCCGCGCCTTCTCGCCACCGGAGAGAACCCGGCATTTCTTTTCCACATCGTCGCCGGAAAAGCCGAAACAGCCGGCCAGTGCCCGCAAAGGCCCCTGCCCCGCCTTGGGGAACGCGTCTTCCAGCGACTGGAACACGGTGCGTTCGCCGTCCAGAAGGTCCATGGCGTGCTGGGCGAAATAGCCCATCTTGACGCTGGCACCGAGCGCGACGCTGCCCTGATCCGGCTCGGCGGAGCCTGCGACGAGCTTCAGAAGCGTGGACTTGCCGGCGCCGTTGATGCCCATGATGCACCAGCGCTCGCGACGGCGAACCATGAAATCCAGCCCTTCATAGATGCTGCGGCTGCCATAGCTCTTGTGGACATTCTTCAGGTTGATCACGTCCTCACCCGAACGCGGCGCCGGCTGGAACTCGAACGCCACCGTCTGGCGGCGTTTGGGCGGCTCCACCCGTTCGATCTTGTCCAGCTTCTTCACGCGGCTCTGTACCTGCGCGGCATGCGAGGCGCGCGCCTTGAAGCGCTCGATGAACTTGATTTCCTTGGCGAGCATCGCTTGCTGGCGCTCGAACTGGGCCTGCTGGTGCTTCTCGTTCTGCGCTCGCTGCTGCTCGTAGAAGGCATAGTCGCCCGAATAAGTCGTCAAGCCGCCGCCGTCGATCTCGATGATCTTGGTGACGATGCGGTTCATGAACTCGCGGTCGTGCGAGGTCATCAGCAGAGCGCCCTCGTAACCCTTCAAGAACTCCTCCAGCCAGATCAGGCTTTCGAGATCCAGATGGTTGCTCGGCTCGTCAAGCAGCATGGCATCGGGCCGCATCAGGAGAATGCGGGCGAGCGCCACACGCATCTTCCAGCCGCCCGAAAGCTTGCCGACATCGCCGTCCATCATTTCCTGGCTGAAGCTCAGGCCCGCCAGAACCTCGCGGGCGCGGCCCTCCAGCGCGTAGCCGTCCAGTTCCTCGTAGCGTGCCTGCACCTCGCCGTAGCGCTCGATGATCGCGTCCATCTCATCGGCGCGGTCGGGATCCGACATCGCGGCCTCGAGCTCGTGCAGTTCGGCGGCAACGTCGCTGACCGGGCCGGCGCCGTTCATCACCTCGGAGACGGCGCTGTGGCCTTCCATCTCGCCGACATCCTGGTTGAAATAGCCGATGGTCATGCCCTTATCGACGGACACCTGGCCTTCGTCGGGCTGCTCCTCGCCGGTGATCATCCGGAAGAGTGTCGTCTTGCCGGCGCCGTTCGGGCCGACGAGGCCGATCTTCTCGCCCCTGTTGAGCGCCGCGGAGGCCTCGATGAAGAGCAGCCTGTGGCTGTTCTGCTTGCTGATATTGTCGATGCGGATCATGAGTGCGCGAAATCCAGAATGTTGCGGCGCCCTCAAGATGCTGCGGCGCCCAGAGGCCTTTAGGCCGGGGCGTATCGCAAATTTTCCGCAGCGTAAATGGGCGAAGATCGCGAGGAACCGCGCAATCGCGCAGTTTGGGCGGCGTGTGTGCCCTGCTTGCATGGCGCTTGCAAGCCGGCTCCTTGGAGGAGCGCCTATGAACGAAACAGGTTCTCACTCATGAATTTGACGAAAGCCTGTATTTTTGGCGACAGATGCCGGCTGGACGGCCAGAGGATGCGAAATTCGCCGACATCCTCGATATGATCGGCGAGAACGGCGACAAGCCGTCCCTCGGCAATCTGCTTGCGGATCGTGAACAGCGGCAGGCAGGCGAGGCCAAGTCCCTGCTCGGCCATGGCGACCAGCGGCTCGAGCGTGCTCGCCGACGACGATACGGGCAGCTCCACTTTCCGCTCGCCCGGCTGCTGCCGCAGGGGCCAGCTTTCGAGCTTTCCGGACGAGGGATATTTGTGATGCAGGCAGATATGGGCCGACAGGTCCTGCGGCTTCTCCGGCAACCCGAAGCGGGCAAAGTAATCCTTCGACCCAACGATGCGATGGGAGAATTTCCCCAAGGTCCTGGTCATCAGTCGGCTATCGGCAGGCTCGCCTGTCCTGACCACGGCATCGAAACCCTCTTCAATCACATCGACCAGGCGATCAGTGAAATCCAGATCGATGGAGACCTCCGGGAATGCATGCATGAACTTCGTGATCGCCGGCATGAACAGCATTCCGGCAAGCGGCAGGCTGACGCGAAGTCTGCCGCGCGGCGCGGCCAGCGTATGCGACAGTTCCTGCTCGGCGGCCTCTATCTCGGAAAAGATGCGGCGGCAGCGGTCAAGGAACATGGTGCCCTCGGCGGTGATGGCGATGCTGCGCGTGCTGCGGTGAAACAGGCGCACGCCGAGCCTTTTCTCCAACCGGGCCATTGCCTTGCCGACCGCCGATGAGGAGATGCCCAGCGCCTCGCCGGCCCTCGCAAAACTGCGTGTTTCCGCCGCGACCATGAACACATTGAGGGAACCGATGTTTTCCAAGGGAGGCGCTCCGTTGCGGACATGCGTGTCCGCTATCAACGGAGCCATAGCCCGTTTTTTCCGGCATTGCGACGATCTAGTTTTCGTCCCGGCGGCATTTTCCGCCAGATTTTTCATCGGAGATAACATGCCCCACAATGCCGCATTTCAACTCGCTCCCCAGCCGACCGTCTTCGTCGTCAACGTCATCCATGCCCATCCCGGCAAACAGGAGGAGGCATTCGCGATCATTCAGGATGTCGTGCACTATGTGGCCGAACGCAAAGCAGGCTTTCTCTGGAGCACCCTGTCAAAAAGCACGGACGGCAAAACCGTCGTGAATATCGAGGCAATTCAAGGCGCCGGCAATGTCGACGAGTTCTTCTCCGACCCGGTTTTCGCCGAAAAATTCAAGGCGCTGGATGCCGTGTCGACAAGCGAGTTTCACGTCTACGAGGTCGGTGACCTTGTCCTGCCTGCCTTGAACGCGGCTTAGGCCGGTCATGGTCCGGGCGTGGCTGGCTGCGCCCGGACAACACGCCGGTGATGGCCAAACCCGCGAGTATGTATCCATCCGGCTCAGCTAATCATCTGGTTGTCATCCGACCGTGTCAAAGGAGGGATATTGGCAGCCGCCAGTTGATTCGTCCGTCAGCCGGTGCTCCTCCGTCGATGGTGGGGCCGCGCCCAGGGGCCACTATGGAAAAAACCGTTCTCGTCGTCACCGATGCCTGGCACCCGCAGGTCAACGGTGTTGTCCGCACCCTCGATGAACTTGCCCGATCGCTGAAGGAACAGGGGATCGCCATCGATTTCCTGACGCCGGATCGGTTCACGACCGTTCCGCTGCCGTTCTATTCCGATATCCGGCTGGCCCTTCCAACCCGGCGGCAGGTGGCAAACGAGATCGATGCGCTGGCGCCCGACTATATCCATATCGCCACGGAGGGCCCTCTCGGCCTCGTGGCACGCGGCATCTGTCTGCGCAGGGGACTGCCGTTCACGACGAGCTACCACACCCGTTTTCCGGAATTCGTCAGCGCGCGATTGCCCATTCCGGAAGACTGGAGCTATTGGTGGCTGCGCCAGTTCCACAATTCCGGCAACGGCATGATGGTCGCGACCGCCTCGCTCGGTACAGAAATGGCTGCGCGCGGCTTTCACAACATCAAGCGATGGACGCGCGGCGTCGATACGGTTCTCTTCGATCCGGCCCGCCGACAGAACCTGTCACTGCCCCGCCCGATCTTCCTCAATGTCGGACGGGTGGCGGTCGAAAAGAACCTTCCGGCCTTCCTCGACCTCGACCTGCCCGGCAGTAAGGTCGTCGTCGGCGACGGCCCCGATCTCGCCCTGCTGCGGCAACGATATCCGGACGTGCATTTTCTCGGGCGGCGTCTGGGGACGGAACTGGCGACGATCTATGCCTCGGCGGATGTCTTCGTCTTCCCGAGCCGGGTCGACACCTTCGGCAACGTGATTCTGGAGGCGCTGGCGAGCGGCTGTCCCGTTGCCGCCTTTCCGGTGACCGCACCGAACGACATCCTGGGAGACGGCGGCGGCGTCCTGTCCACCGATCTCAGGCAGGCGGCGCTCGACGCGCTGGCATTGTCGCGGGAAGAGGCACGGCAAAAGGCGCTGACATTCAGCTGGAGCGAATGCGCGCGGCAATTTCTCTCAAACCTTGCCGGCGTTCCGCGCAGCGCGTTTGCCGGCCGCGGCCGGCGGTTGCGATCGGTCGCGTAGCGGTCACCCCACCCGCCGCTTCACCTCCCCCTCAAGGGGAAGGTAGATTACAGCCCGATCTCGTAGCTCCAAGGCGGGTTCGCACCGGCGCGGGAGACGGTGACGGCGGCGGCCTTGGCACCCAACGCCAGCGCGTCGCGCACCGCCTCTTCGCTCAAGGTCGCGACTTGGTCCTTGGTGAGCAGATTGTTCATCTTCAGCGACGCGAGAATACCGGCATCGAAGGTGTCGCCGGCGCCGACCGTATCGACGACGTTGACCTTTTCACCGGGGACCGAGACCTTGCCGCGTGTCGTGTAGCCATCGGCACCATCGGCGCCCTTGGTGATGACGACGAGCTTCGGGCCGCGCTGCAGCCATTTGCCGACAAGCTCCTCATGGCTGCCTTCCTCACCGAACCAGTCGAGGTCCTCGTCGGAGAATTTAACGATGTCGGACATCGCCGCCATGCGGAACATGCGGGCCTTATGGGCTTCCGCGTCCTTGATGAAGCCGGGGCGGATATTGGGATCGAAGGAAATTACCCGCTTCCCATGCTCGCGGGCCATCAGCGCCTCGTAAGTCGAGCCGCATGGTTCGGGAATCAGGCTGATGGCGCCGAAATGCAGCGCCTCGCAGAAATCGCCGAGCGCCGGAAGATTGTCCTTGGTGATCATCCGACCGGCGGTGTTCTCGTCAAAGAAGGCATAGGTCGCCGAGCCGTTGACCAGTTTGACGAAGGCAACGGTAGTGTGCAGCGACAGCGTTGCGCACGGGCTGAAGTCGACATTGCTGGATTTCAGCGTGTCGCGCAGCATGTCGCCGAACATGTCGTCGGAGAGGCCGGTGAAGAAGCCGGTCGGGATGCCGAGACGTCCGAGGGCGATCGCCGTGTTGAAGATCGCACCGCCGGAATAGGGCGCGAATGCCGTTTCGCCTGCCGTCGTCTGGCGCGGCAGCATGTCGATCAGGGCTTCCCCACAGCAAACGATCATGGCGATGTCCTCCCGTTCAAAGTTTTATTTCAATCGATTTAAACCAAACCGCGCCAGAATTCCAGCGCCGTTTTCAAGCGGTCGCAAGTTCGCTGACACCGCCATTGCGGCCGGACCAATCAAGCGGCGCATTGAGGAAGGATTCGACTTCGGACAGGGTCTTTTCGTCGAACAATTTCTGCGTTTTGGCGACCGAAAGCACGTCGCGCCAAGTGGCGATATTGTGCAGGGTGACACCCTTGTCCTGCATCTCGCCGCGAGCCTTGGGGAAGATGTCGTAGTAGAACAGTGCGATACCATGATCGACCACGCCGCCGGCTGCGCGGATAGCGTCGATGAACTTGAACATCGACCCGCCGGCCGTCGTCAGGTCCTCGATGACGAGGACGCGGGCGCCTTCCGGCATATGGCCTTCGATCTGGGCGTTGCGGCCGTGGCCCTTCGGCGCCTTGCGGACGTAGATCATCGGCAGGGCCAGACGCTCGGCCAGCATCGCGGCAAAGGGAATGCCCGCCGTCTCGCCGCCGGCGATAACGTCGAACTGCTCGAAACCGGCCTCGCGCAGCACGGTCGCAGCCGCGAAATCCATCACCGCCGAGCGGATGCGCGGATAGGAAATCAGCTTGCGGCAGTCGATATAGACCGGGCTCGCCATGCCGGATGCCAGCTTGTAGGGCTTATCGGCACTGAAATGCACGGCCTTGATTTCCCAAAGCATCTTGGCGACGAGTTCGGCCATGACGGCCTTGTCGGGAAAGGATGTCTGGATCATTGGCGGGCTCCTGCGCTCACGTTTTTTGTCTCCCGCGCATAGCAGTTCAAGCCCCGGAATGCCAGAGCTTGAAGGCCGGCGGAAGGGGTTCTCCCCGCCGCGCAGAACGCTATTTCTTCTGGCAGAAGGCGATGCGGTTGCTGAAGGGATCGATCACCGTAACCTCAAGTCCCCAGGGTGCTTCCTCAATGCCGGGCTTCATGTAGCGGTAATCCTTGCCCACCAGTTCCAGCTGCAGCGCGACGGCATCCTCGATCCAGACGAACGCCTTCGCGCCGGGGCTTGCGTCGCCCGCATGCTCGCTGAGATGGAGGATCATGCCCTCGCGTGAAACCTGGGCATAGAGCGGAAAGTTGTCGCCGAAGCGATGCTCCCAATCGAGCGTGAAGCCAAGGAAACCGCAATAGAATTCCATAGCCTTGGAAACATCGAAGATACGGAAGATCGGGATCGGCGGCTTGATGCCGATGGCGCCTGCGGACGTGCCCGGCGCCTTCTCGGCAACGTCGATCTTCGCGGACAGGATATTCCACTGATCGTAGCCGAACTGAGCGGCAACGATCTCAAGGGCTTCACTGTGCGTGAGAGTTGTATTTCGATCGGCAAAAGCCTGCTTCAGGACCTTGGCCATCAGTTTTGCATCGCGAAAATCGCGCATCATTCATCCTCCGGATGGCGACGAACAGGATGATCAGTGCCCGCTCTGCTGACCCGTTCGCCATCAACGCCAAAGGCAAGGATGAGAAAGGTTTTTAAGGATGCATTCACCATCGTGCCAAGCACTGCGGGACGGCTGGCCACATCCGGCCAACCGCAGTGTTAGGCGAAGTTTTCACCGCAATCAAGCCGGACTGCTCAGACCACTTGCCAATGCAGCGGGAACATCGGATCGAACACGGTAACCGTGCCGGCTTCCGTCTCGATTTTTTCCGGATATGTCACGGCTTCAGCCCGCTTGCGCAGCGTGATCGTCTCGTCGTTGACCGGCAGGCCATACCACGCGGGGCCATTGAGAGATGTGAAGGCCTCCAGCTTGTCCAGCGCGTTTTCCTGCTCGAACACGTGGGCGAGGCAGCTCATTGTGTTGATCGAGGTGTAGATGCCGGCGCAACCGCAGGCGCACTCCTTCAAGGGGTCCACATGCGGGGCGGAATCGGTGCCGAGGAAGAAGCGGGCGTCACCCGAGGTCGCGGCGGCGCGCAGCGCAAGACGATGGACTTCGCGCTTGGCGACCGGCAGGCAGTAGTAGTGCGGGCGGATACCGCCGACGAGGATGGCGTTGCGGTTGATGATCAGGTGATGGGTGGTGATCGAGCCGGCGAGATTGGCCTTCGACGACTTGATATAGTCGATGCCGTCCTTGGTGGTGACGTGTTCCATCGTCACCTTCAGTTCCGGCAGGCGCGCGCGCAGCGGATCGAGCACGGTTTCGATGAAGACGGCTTCGCGGTCGAAGATATCGACTTCCGGCGTCGTCACCTCGCCGTGGACGCAGAGCGGCAGGCCGATCTTTGCCATGCGCTCCAGAGCCGGCATGGCATTTTCGAAATTACGCACGCCGCCATGCGAGTTGGTCGTGGCACCGGCCGGATAGAGCTTGACCGCCGTGATCAGGCCGCTTGCGTGCCCGGCCTCGAGATCATCCGGGTCGGTGCCTTCGGTGAGATAGAGCGTCATCAGCGGCTCGAAGCGGTCGCCCTTCGGCAGCACGGCCATGATGCGCTCGCGATAGGCGGCTGCATCTGCGGTGGTGACTACCGGCGGCACCAGATTGGGCATGATGATGGCGCGGGCGAAATGGCGGCTGGCGTCGCCGATCACGCCCTTGAGCATGCCGCCGTCACGCAGGTGCAGGTGCCAGTCATCGGGGCGGCGGATTGTGAGTTCGGTGGCGGTGCTCATGACGGTTGTCTCCAGGCGCAATCTTCTGACGCATGGTTTCGGGGCATGCGCTGACCGAAGGCTCCGATAGCATCATTATACGCCGGAAAACAATGGAGGAGGGCGACGATCAGGTCGTTTCGAAAATCTCGATGGCGATATCGGCCTTCCGAGAATTCTCGATGATCCTCTTTCCGTTCGGCAGGTCGTTGCCGTAGAGCTTCCACTCGATGCCGGCAGCATCGAGCCCGTAATGGATCCAGCGCTGCCGCAGCCGTTCTTCCAGCACCTCGTAGGATGGACCGACGAAGATCGACAGATCGAACATGCCGTCGAGCCGCGACCACGGTGCCTCGTCGAGCAGCAGGTAGTTTCCTTCCGCGAGGATGATGCGGGTCTCGGGCGCAACCACGCGCGCCGAGGCGATGGCGATCTCGCGGGAGCGGTCGAAGACGGGCACGAGAACCTCTTCGTCCGCTTTTCGAACCGCCGAAATGATATCGATGAAGGCGCGGACGTCGAAGGTTTCCGGCGCACCCTTGCGTTTCAACAGGCCGCGCTCTTCGAGAATGCCGTTGTCCATGTGAAAACCGTCCATTGGCAGGACGGCGGATTGCTCGCCGCGCCGCGTCAGCTCTTCGTGAAGCGCATCGGCAAGCGTGGACTTGCCGGCCCCGGGAGGGCCGGCAATGGCGACGATGAAGCGGGGTGACTGCCCCGCCTTCTCGACAATGCTGTCCGCGATCGCGGCAAGCGTCATCGTCATGCGGCAGCAGCCTCGGGCGGCACCTTGGCGCCGGTCATGAAGGCGACGGCATCCGACATCGTATAATCCTTCGGATTGATGACGCAGAGGCGCTTGCCAAGCCGGTGGATATGGATGCGGTCGGCCACCTCGAAAACATGCGGCATGTTGTGCGAGATGAGGACGATCGGCAGGCCGCGCTTGCGAACGTCAAGGATCAGTTCCAGGACCTTCCGCGATTCCTTGACGCCGAGAGCCGCCGTCGGTTCATCCAGAATGATCACTTTCGACCCAAACGCCGCGGCGCGGGCCACGGCCACACCCTGGCGCTGGCCGCCCGAGAGCGTTTCCACCGCCTGGTTGATGTTCTGGATCGTCATCAGTCCAAGCTCGGAGAGCTTGTCGCGGGCGATCTTGGCCATCTTCGGCCGGTCGAGCATGCGAAAGAGCGAGCCCATTGGACCGGGTTTGCGGATTTCGCGGCCGAGGAACATATTGTCGGCAATCGAGAGCGCCGGCGACAGAGCGAGGTTCTGGTAGACGGTTTCGATGCCGGCCTCGCGGGCCTGCAACGGCGACCGGAAGCTGACGACCTTGCCCTCAAGCCGGATTTCGCCTTCGTCGGGATGCACAGCGCCGGAAATCGCCTTGATCAGCGAGGACTTTCCGGCGCCATTGTCGCCGATCACGGCGAGGATTTCGCCGGGATAAAGATCGAAATCGGACTGGTCGAGAGCGGTGACGCGACCGTAGCGCTTGACGAGACCGCGTGCAGTGAGAAGAGGTTCCATCAGCCTGCTACCTTTCTGATCCACTGGTCGATACCGACGGCCGAGATGATGAGGACACCGGTCAACAGCACCTTCCACTGCGGATCGGCGCCAAGCATGTTGAGACCCATCGACACGACGCCGACGATCAGGGCGCCGAACAGGGTGCCGAGGATGGAGCCGCGTCCGCCGAACAGCGAGATACCGCCAATGACCGCCGCCGTGATGGCCTGAAGATTATAATCCGTGACCGCCCAAGAGGGCGAGATCGAGCCATTGCGGCCGATCGAGACCCAGGCAGCAAGCGCTGCGATGGCGCCGGCCAGGCCATAGACTCCGAGAAGCACTTTCTTGACCCGGATACCCGACAGTTCAGCCGCTTCGGGATCGTCGCCGACGGCATAGACGTGGCGTCCCCAGGCTGTGTGATTGAGCGCATACCAGAGGGCGACGACGACCAGCACCATCATGATGACGCCGAGCGTCAGGACGGCGGAGCCGAGCTTGAGGCTGATGCCAAAGAAGCCAAGCAGCGGCGCTGCGGTTTCGATATCGGCACGGCGGATCGTCGCATTGGCGGAATAGATGAAATTCGCCGCCATGACGATGTTCCAGGTGCCAAGCGTCACGATGAACGGCGGCAGCTTCATCCTCGAAACGAGGAAGCCGTTCAGCAGGCCACAGGCCGTTCCGGTCACGAAGCCTGCCAGGACCGCGAGCGGTGCCGGCATGCCGTAGGTTACGGCGCAGTTGCCCATGACCACCGCTGAAAGCACCATGATGACGCCGATCGACAGGTCGATGCCCGCGGTCAGGATGACCAGGGTCTGCGCTGCGCCGAGAATACCGACGACGGCGATCTGCTGCAGGATCAATGTCAGTGTTCCCGCGGTAAAGAACCGCTCGCCCTTCAGGACGCCGAACACGATGATGGAAACGACGAGCACGATCGCCGGAATGGCGGCCGGCGTCGAATGCAGAAAATGCTGAATACGCCGCAGAGGCGAACGATCTTCGAATGAAGCGACCGATTTGTCGCTCTGATCCAGAGTTTTTTCGAATTCCTGGACGCTTGTCATGACAACGCCTCCCTCCCAAGAGCCCGGCCTACCAACCGGTGTTGAAAAGGGCGGCCCGGAAACCGCCCTTTCGTGTTCATTCTGTGCTCAAAGCACTAGGGCATCAACCCCAGCACTTGTCCGTGCCGGTCTTGACGTCGATCGATTCAACGCCCGTTGCCGGCTTGTCGGTCACCAGCGCAACGCCGGTGTCGAAGAAGTCCTTGCCTTCGGTCGGCTTCGGCTTGGTGCCGTCTTTGGCATAGGCAGCGATAGCTTCGATGCCGAGCGACGCCATCAGAAGCGGATACTGCTGCGACGTTGCGCCGATGACGCCTTCGGACACCGACTTGACGCCCGGGCAACCGCCGTCAACGGAAACGATCAACACGTCCTTTTCCTTGCCGACGGCCTTCAGCGCTTCATAGGCGCCGACTGCGGCCGGTTCGTTGATCGTGTGGATGACGTTGATATCCGGGTCCTTCTGGAGAAGGTTTTCCATGGCCGTGCGGCCGCCTTCTTCATTGCCGTTGGTCACGTCATGACCGACGATGCGGGCGTCGTCCTCGTCGCCGATCTTGTTCGGGTCCTTCGGATCGATGCCAAAGCCGATCATGAAGCCCTGGTCGCGCAGAACGTCGACGGTCGGCTGCGAGGGAACGAGATCGAGGAAGCCGATTTTGGCGTCCTTGGCCTTGTCGCCGAGCGTTGCAGCGGCCCAAGCACCGATCAGCTTGCCGGCCTGCAGATTGTCCGTAGCAAAGGTTGCGTCAGCGGCAGTCGCCGGATCGAGCGGGGTGTCGAGCGCGATGACCAGAATACCGGCGTCCTGCGCCTTCTTCACCTGATCGACGATGGCCTTGGTGTCGGAGGCGGCAATCAGGATACCCTTGGCGCCATCGGCGATGCAGGATTCGATAGCGGCAACCTGGCTGTCATGGTCGCCATCGACCTTGCCGGCATAGGCTTTCAGCTCGATGCCGAGTTCAGCTGCCTTGGCGGCTGCACCTTCCTTCATCTTGACGAAGAAGGGGTTGGTATCGGTCTTGGTGATCAGGCAGGCCGAAACGTCGGCGGCCTGGGCAGGTGCAGCAAATACGACGCCGAGCGCCAGCGCGCCGAGAGCGGCGGAAACAATAGTCTTCTTCATGAAATCCTCCCAAGGATTGAAAAATTGGTACCGGCTTTACCGGCCCGTCAGGCCTCGCCCGCCACGACGTCTCCTCTGCCGCGGTTGGCGCTTCCGGGCATAAAACAAACATCAAAACCAAACGCTGTCAATAAATAAATCAAATTGAATTATTAAAAATCTGTGGCATTCTCTGCGCAGAAAATATGCATTCGCATTTCGTTGTTGCAGTGCAGATGCAGGAAGCAGAATGAAGGCTCGATCAGGAGGCCTTTCCGGAACAACCCAATCCGGACGGGAGATCGCGCTTCAGGGAGGAAACGGGGCATGACATCACAAGCCGGCTCCGGCGGTGCATCGACCGTTCCGGACGTCTTCGACCCGGGCGGAGGCGCCAACCTCACCCGTGTGCGCGCCTATAACGAGAGGCTGGTCATGTCGCTGGTGCGCCGTCACGGCAGCCTGTCCAAAGCCGATATCGCGCGGCGCTCCGGCCTTTCGGCGCAGACGGTTACAGTCATCATGCGGGCATTGGAAAAGGACGATCTTCTGATGCGCGGCGATCCCGTGCGCGGCCGCGTCGGTCAGCCATCCACCCCGATGCGGCTCAATCCGGACGCGGTCTACTCCTACGGCGTCAAGATTGGCCGGCGCAGCTGCGACCTTGTGCTGATGGATTTCGTCGGCACTATCCGCCTGCAGTTGCACCAAGCCCACGCCTATCCGATGCCGGCCGAGATCCTGACCTTCATCGTCGAGGGTATACCGAAACTCGAAAGGATGCTGACAGAGGAGCAGCGCGGTCGCATCGCCGGCGTCGGCATCGCAACCCCGTTTCAGCTCTGGAGCTGGGCCGAGGAAACCGGCGCTCCAAAGGAAGCCATGGACCGCTGGCGCGGCTTCGACCTGCGCGCCGAGGTGGCCGCGCGCACCCATCATCCCGTGCTGATGCAGAACGATGCCACCAGCGCCTGCGGAGCCGAGCTCATTTTCGGGGTCGGCGCGTCCTATCCGGATTTCATCTATTTCTATATCGGCTCCTTTATCGGTGGCGGCATCGTCCTCAACTCGGCGCTGTTTTCCGGCCGCACCGGGACGGCAGGCGCCGTCGGTCCGCTGCAGGTCTCCGACAGATACGGCAAGCCGCAGCAGCTTTTGAAGATCGCCTCTATCTTCGTGCTTGAAAATCTCCTGCGCGAAAGAGGGATAGACCCGAAGCCGCTCTGGTATTCAGCCGACGAATGGATCGATTTCGGCGAGCCGCTGGAGACCTGGATTCAGCTGACGGCAGCAGCACTTGCCCAGGCGATCGTTTCCTCCGCCTCGATCATCGATTTCAGCGCGGCCGTCATCGACGGGGGATTTCCGGGCTGGGTGCGCGAGCGAATCGTCGTTGCTACCCGCAAGGCGGTCAGCGAGCTTGATCTCGAAGGCGTCATCATGCCAGACATCATCGAGGGGGCCGTCGGCGCCCAGGCGCGGGCCATCGGCGGCGCCAGCCTGCCGCTCTTTTCCCGCTACCTCACAGATACCAATGTGCTTTTCAAGGAAACAGCCTGATGCTGAAAGGTCTGAACCCGCTGCTTGGGCCCGAGCTCCTCGCGACGCTCCGGGCCATGGGCCACGGTGACGAAATCGCGCTGGTGGACGGCAACTATCCGGGCCTCGAACATGGCCGCCGGCTGATCCGGCTCGACGGGCATCACCTTATCCCGGTTCTCGATGCGATCCTCAGCGTCATGCCGATCGATGACTTCGTGCCGGCAGCTATTTTTCGCGCAACCGTCAAGCAGGACCGCGATGCGCTCGACCCGGTGCACGAGGACATCATCGCCTGCTGCACCAGACATGAGCCGGACCATGCGGTGACGCCGCTGCTTGGTTCGGACTTCTATCCAAGGGTCCGCGCTGCTCATACCGTGGTCCAGACGAGCGAGCCGCGGCTCTACGGCAACGTGATCCTGCGCAAGGGCGTGATCTATCCGTGACGCTTGCTTCAAAACCAAAAGGCCCGCCGGGATGGTCCGGCGGGCCTTTTTTCAATCCACCTATAATCAGGCGCTGCGGACGTTAGCCGGGAGACCGCGGCGGGCATCAACCGAAATCGATCCCGGACCAAAGGCGGCAAGAACCAGGAAGCCGCCGGCGATCGTGATGTTTTTCATCATCATGATCTGGTTGAACATGCTCAGCATGCCATTCGCCTCGGGAGAGAAGGTCGGCACATTAATTGGCCCGCTATGAAAGACGAAAGCGGTAAACACGCAGAAAGCGGCAAGCAGATATGCCGCGATACGGGTCTGGAAACCAACCAGGATGACAAGTCCGCCGATCAGTTCGAAGAGGCCGGCGAGGTAGGCCAGCGCCGTTGCAGCCGGAAGGCCGGCATTGGCGATCATGCCGGCGGTCGAGCCAGCGTCGGTCAGCTTCGAGAAGCCGGACATGATGAAGATGATGGAAAGCAGAATGCGTCCAACGAGGACAACGGCGTTTTGCTGCATTGGGAGAGGCTCCGGTTTGGGTTCGTCATTAGCCACAGATTTATCAGCAATTCCAAAATCATCCAGCCCGTCGGCACGAAACAGATCGTTCACAATAACATGACAGTAGGCGCAGATCGTCAACTTTGCGTGATAGGCAATCATCCGAGCAAGGCGAGCGACGACAGTTTCCGTCGGGACAACATGCGTATGTGGCCCACACTTGATGTTCCATGGTGTTTTTTGTTGCAACACCACGGAGACTGCGCGAAGAATTTCAACGGGGTAGCAGTGAACCTGCGGACGGGGAAGCAGCATGAGCGAAGTCAACAAAAGTCCGGCCTTCTGGCGTTCCTTTCCAATCTTCGAAGAATTCGACAAGGACACGGTCGCCGCCATCGCAGCCCTTGCGACCTATCGTAAATGGACGCCCGGAACGGTTATCTTCCAGCGCGGCGATGAAGGCAATTACATGATTGCGGTGCTCTCCGGCCGTATCAAGCTCTCGCTGATCACGCCACAGGGACGCGAACTGCTACTCAGGCATATCGAAGCCGGAGCACTCTTCGGTGAGATGGCCATTCTCGACGACCAACCGCGCTCGGCCGATGCGACAGCGATTACCGCCACTGAAGGTTACGTCATCGGCAAAAGGGCTTTTCTCGACTTCATCACCCACACGCCGAACGCTGCCGAATCGATCATCCGCTATCTCTGCTCGCAATTGCGCGACACGACGGACCGGCTGGAGACGATCGCGCTCTACGACCTGCACGCGCGCGTTGCGCGCTTCTTCCTGGCGACCCTGAAACAGATCCATGGCAACGAACTGCCGGAAAGCGCCAATCTGCGGCTGACGCTCAGCCAGTCCGACATAGCCGGCATTCTCGGCGCCAGCCGCCCCAAGGTGAACCGGGCCATTCTGGCGCTTGAGGAAAGTTCCGCGATCAAGCGGGTCGACGGGGTCATCACCTGCCATATCGGCCGCTTGCAGAAGATTGCGGAACCGGAAGAGGAATAAGCCTTGAAAAGCTTCCGCCTGTCCCGGATCAGGCCCATCGTCGCCGGTACGCTTGCCAGCGTGCTGAGCGCGCTCCTTCTGTTCTTCTACGCCGGGCCGCTGCTTGAAACGCAGCGCGAACTTTTCTTCGATTCGCTGACGCAATGGGTCCCCGCCCCGCAATCCAGCCAGATCACCGTCATCGACGTCGACCGGAAATCCGTGCAGCAGACACCGGCCAAGGCCTGGGGCCGGGCCGAAACCGCCGATCTCCTGAACAGGCTGTCGAAAGCGGGTGCCAAGGCGGTCGCGGTCGATTTCATCTTCAGCACGGCCTGCGATCCGGCTGAACAATCGAACGTCGCCCTGACACAGGCAATCGCCGGTACGCCGGTCGTCCTCGGCTTCCTGATCGCCGATGGTGGGGTCGAGCATCCCCGTCCGGTACCGCCGGTCGCGGTCCGGCGGCCGGTGGCAATCCCGGACCTCTGGTTCATCGACGGCGCCGAAGCGTCCTGCGCGTTCCTGCAGCAGGCCTCGCGCTCTGCCGCCGCCGCGTTCCTGGTTGGCGACGAGGATGCCCGCATCCGCCGCGTCCAGGCCTTCTCGATCATCGGCAACGACGCCTATCCGGCACTCGGGATCGAGGCCGCGCGCCAGGCTGAGGGCGGCCGCACGCCGGTCCTTGGCGGCCAACCCGCCTGGCTGAAGCTCGAAACGCGCCTGATCGAACTGGACGAGGATGGCAGCATGCGCTTTGCCGCAAGCCCTGCCGCAGCGATCGACGCACGCACGGTATCGGCAAGCGACGTGCTGGCCGGCAGCGTTCCGGATGAGCGGTTCAAGGACAAGACTGTGTTCATCGGCAGCAGCCTTCCCAATCTCGGCGGCTTGCGCTCCACGGCGTCGATGCCGCTCGAGCCCTCCGTGCAGATTCATGCCGACATCGCCAATGCCGTACTGACCGGTTTCATCCCCACGCGCGACGCCCAGCTGCCGCTCTACGAGGCGGCTCTGGCGCTGATCGGCGGACTGCTGGTCGCCTTCGTTGCGACCCGCCTGCGGCCGGTGACGTCGGCGCTTCTGGGTTTGCTCGCAATTTCCGTGACGATTGCGGCCGCGGCGGCGATCTATGCGGCATCTGCCCTCCTGGTCGATGCCGTCAGCATCGGCCTTGCGCTGGTCTTCGTGCTGGTCGTTACCAGCGTGCTGCAGTTTGCCCGCGTGCGCCGGGCGGAATCGACGGCGCGCAGCAAGTTCTCGCAATACCTGCCGCAATCGGTCGTCGCGCGCTACATCGACAATCCGGACGATGATCGTGTCGCGGGCGAGGAACGCCCGGTGACGGCGCTGTTCACCGACATCGAAGGCTTTTCCACGCTGTCGCAAAAACTCGCGCCGCGCGATCTGGTCACGCTGCTCGACATCTATTACGCCGAGGTCAATGGCCTCGTCGCCCAATATGGCGGCATGGTCGACAAGGTGGTGGGGGACGCCGTGCACGCCTTCTTCAACGCACCGGAAGATCTAAAGGATCACGTCAACAAGGCGATCGATTGCGCTGAGGCGATCCGGGCGTTGACGGAGGAGATGCGCCGGCGGCCGCGCTTCGTCGAACATCAGTTCGGCCGCACCCGCATCGGCATCGAAACAGGGATTGCCGTGCTCGGCGAAGTCGGCGCCGGCGGCAAGCTCGACTACACCGCCCATGGCGACGCCATCAATCTTGCGGCAAGGCTTCAGGAAGCCAACAAGTTCCTCGGAACCGCCATCTGCGTCGGTCCGGAGGCTGCGGTCCAGAGCGGCCGCCCGCTGCGCTCGCTCGGCATGCACGAGATCCGCGGCTTCGGCGAAATGGAACTCTTCACCACCGAAGCCTGAGGCGGGATATCAGCGCGTCAGGCCGACGCTTGCGTAGGCTTCGACGATTCGCGCTTCCTTCCACACGGCCGTTTCCGTTGGCGCATCGCCGGGTCTGGCGATCTCGATACCTTCGCCGGCGCCCACCAGTCGCTGAACGCCGCCGCCATCGACCGACACCTGGCCGTGCTCGACGAACACGGCGAAAACTCCGCGGTTCGGTCCGGCGAAGAATTTCGTGCCGCGCACGCCGATCATGCCGAAGGTGGTGCGCAGGGCAAGATCGATCTTCGGCAGGCCTTCCGGCCGGTCGAAGACCATCTGGCCAGTACCGAGTTCCATCGTGCCGCCCTGGCCGGCGATAAAGCTGTCGAGAAGCAGTTCCGTCTCGCTGCCGAGCAGGATGCGGGTATCGCTGAGCTGAAGGTCGGCAAAACTCTCCGTGCCGGTCAGGACATAGTCATTGTCCATGATCTGCGCGCCTGCCGCCAGTCCCTCCTCCTTCTCCGCCCGCCTGAGACTGACCTTGCCTCGCACTTCGGCCGCCTTGCCGATCACCGGGCTTGCCCGCGTCGGAATGGCTGCAAATCCGCCGACGGCCAGTGCACAGCCGGCGATGAACGTCCTTCGGCCCATCAGGACCTGCCGGATCGGGATCGTATTTCGCGTCATTGTCCTTGCTCCTTGTTCAAAACATCCGGTTTTTCCAAGGACCATGCGGGATGGCAGGGTGGGAATGTCCTGCCATGCCGGATAGCCCCTTTACCGGATTGTTTTCAATGTTCCTCCCGGCTTGAGCAAAATGCTGTTTCCCAAGGAACAGCAGCAGGCCGGCGCGCTCCATAGGGTGGCACAAACACGAAGGAGAACGCCATGAAAAACGAAACCAGCAAGCGAATTTCAGCTGTTAACGCGATCCTCATCACCGCCGTGAGCCTGCTTTCGGTCGCAGCGATCACCATTCCTTCCGCCCGCGCCGCGTCGCCGCTGCTTCCGGCAGATCAGTGTGACACTGAGGCCGGCAGCGAACACGACCTGCAGCGCAACCTCTCCTTTCGTCCCGTCGCAACCGAAGACATCCGCATCGGCATTGCTCTTTCGGCTTGCCGCGAAGCCTACAACCAGGGCAGCGGACCGCGACAGACCTTTCAGCTTGCCCGCGTGCTCCATGCCGCCGGACAGCAGGCGAAAGCCTTCCAGATGCTCGAAAAAGCGTCCGAAGGCGGGCATGCGGTCGCCATGGTGAATTACGCCGTCATGCTCGGCGAAAGGGGCGATCATGCCACCGAATTTTCGCTCTACCAGCAGGCTGCCGCCACCGGAAACATTCTGGCCGCCTATAATCTCGGCGTTGCCTATCGCGATGGCGTCGGCACTTCTGCCAATGGCGAACTCGCCGCGCAATGGTTCGAACGGGCATCGGTCGCCAAGGACAATCTCGGCGCCTTCAACCTTGCCGTCATGCTGGACGAAGGCACGCAGATCCCCGAAGACAACCGGAAGGCTGCGCAGTTCTACAGGGTGGCTGCCGATCGCGGCAATGTCGATGCAATGGTCAATCTCGGGCTGATGCTCGAGCAAGGCGAAGGCATGGCGGCTGACCCGGTTGCTGCCACGGCAATGTTTGCGAAGGCCGCGGAGAAGGGTGACGAATTTGCCATCGCCAAGATCGCGCAGCCGGCGGTCGATACCGCCACGACCGCCAGCATCGAGCCGAGCGAGCAAGCCAATCTCGTTCCGGCAAAGTCAGGCCGCATCAAGTGAGACAGCCGCATCCGAGAAACGGCTTGCCGCTGGCTCACACGCAAGAACCGCTATCCACGCGCTGGGCCGGCACCGACCGCTCGCCGCAGCGTCTATTCCGGGATATCAAACCGTAAGAATCCGCTGACGCTCTCCATCAGCGGATTTCGCCGCCTGCGCCCCGAAGGTATCGGTCAGGGCAAAACTGTCCGGTTATCTATCGACCTGTTCGCTGACCCAACTGCTATCGCGTTCAGACGTCCGCTCGCAGCCGTACTTGCCATGAAACGCCGAACCGGTCGTTCACCCAAGCAAACCGGCCGAAACCGTAGTCGTCAAGCGGCATCAACACTTCGCCGTCTTCAGAAAGTGCCTCCAAGACGCGCTCGATCTCGCTATCGTCTTCGCACTCGACGAATAGGGAAAAGGCGGGCGTGAAACCGAACGAATGATGCACGCTGCTATCTATGCAGCGGACAACCTGCCCGGCGATCGAGAAGCTGGCGGTCTTGACCGAGCCCTCGTCACCCTCGCCATCGTCGCCGTAGCGCACGATATCAATGACCGCTCCGTCGGAAAACAACGAGACGTAGAGATTCATCGCCGCTTCGGCTTGTCCGTCGAACATAAGAAAAGGTTGAATGCTGCGCGCCATGTGTCCCGCTCCGGATCAAATTCTACAATGATTTGAGCGGAGCCCCGGCCTCTCGTCAACTGTATTTCAGGGGTTCAACAAGCATATTAACGTTACTCGCCTCGCCTCCGGCTTGGGTTGGGATCGAAGTGCCCAACACCATCCTGTGGTTGAAAAGCATTGAGCGTCAGACCTTCGAGCACCGACCTCAACTCCGACAGGGCCGAGACAAGAAAACCGCACACGATCCGCTCTTCGAAACCAGACACTGAATGAATCCTCCCAATTATGTTGCTTGACGCTCAAGCCATCCAGCGACAGCTTGGTGGCATGTATTAGTATTTTCTTGTAGATGAGTTTTCCACGATGACGAAACTGATTGTCTTTACTGACCTGCACATCGTGCCCGAGGGCCAGTCGATCATCGGGCTTGATCCCTTTCAGCGGTTTTCCGCCGGCATCGCGCACGTGAACCGCTATCACGCTGATGCCGACCGGGTCATCATCATGGGCGACCTGGCACATCAGGCCGACCGGGCTTCGTATGAACGGCTGAAGGCACTTCTGGATCGACTTGTTCCGCCACTCGCCATCACCATAGGCAATCACGACCGGCGCGATACGTTTCTAGAAGTTTTCCCGGAGGTGGCGCAGGACGAAGACGGTTACATCCAGGAGGTCATCGATCTTCCCGATTGCCGCCTCGTCATCCTCGACACGCTGTTTGCACCGCCCTACGACTATCCACGCAGCCATGCAGGCTTCCTCTGTACCAGGCGCCTCGCCTGGCTCGACCGGCAGCTGGAAACCGCTGGCGATCTTCCGGTGCTCCTGTTCATGCACCACCCGCCGCACGCTACCGGCTTTACGGCCATGGACATGATGCGCCTGATCAACGAGGTCGATTTCTACGAGGTCGTGAAACGCCGGGGCAATGTCCTGCATATCTTCGCCGGTCACGTGCATCGGACGATTTCCGGCTCCAGTCGCGGCATCCCCTTTTCCGTCTTCAAGAGCCCAGCCTACCAGCAGCCGATGCCCTTCGACACAACGGACCCCTCGCTCGCCGTCGACGAACCCGCCGCCTACGGCATCGCGATCATGACCGACACGGGCGTTCTGGTGCATACGGAGGACTACGAGATCGCGGTCAGGGAAGCCGAGGTGGCGTAACGCGTCCGATTGCCAGATCCCGGTGACTGCCGTGCGACGATGCCCTCTGCACGCGCCCGTACTTCCCGCGAGGCGAAGGATTTTGGCAACTGAGCGGAATAGCGCACGAATCACCTCATTCGCTGTTGACCGGCACCTGTTTCTCATACCCATTCCGCGCCAGCCGCATTTCATGCTAGGCTCGCCCCATGACCCTTGCCGTTCCCACCGAAGAGTTCGACTGCCAGAGCTGTGGCGCCTGCTGCAGCTATTCTGAGGACTGGCCGCGATTCTCATTGGAAACGGACGAGGAATTGGAGAGAATTCCGGCTGAATATGTCTCGGCTGATCTCGGTGGCATGCGCTGCGAGGACAATCGCTGTTCGGCGCTGGACGGCAAGCTCGGCGTTCATGTCGGCTGCAAGATTTACGCCGTGCGACCGATCGTCTGCCGCACCTGCATGCCGGGCGACGATGAATGCCTGATGGCCCGTCACAAGCTGTCGCAGCACGTCCTGCTCTAGACCAGACATCCGGCGAGATTTTCACCTCGCCGCAGAATACACTTTTCGAGATTTCTTTTTTAGTGAAACATCCGGGTCTTCGTTCATTTTACCGGATGGATATGCGGCAGCTCCCGCCTTATTTTCCGCGCAGGATTTGCAGGCGCGCTTCTTGCGCCGGACCAGAGGGACGATTTCCATGAGCCGACCGCAACAGACCACAGAAACCCCGATCGTTCCCTTCGCCGATTTCGCCCCGCCGATCGCCGAGCAGACGACGCTGCGCCAGGCGATCACTGCCGCCTATCGCCGCCCCGAAACGGAATGCCTGCCGCCGCTGGTCGCGGCTGCCACCTTGCCCGACGATATCCGCACCCGCGCCAAGGCGACCGCCCGCAAGCTGATCGCGGCGCTGCGTGCCAAGCACAAGGGCTCCGGCGTCGAGGGGCTGGTGCATGAATATTCGCTGTCGAGCCAGGAAGGCGTGGCGCTGATGTGCCTTGCCGAGGCGCTCCTGCGCATTCCCGACACGGCCACCCGCGACGCGCTGATCCGCGACAAGATCGCCGACGGCGACTGGCGTTCCCATATCGGCGGCGGCCGTTCCCTGTTCGTCAATGCCGCCACCTGGGGCCTCGTCGTCACCGGCAAGCTGACCTCCACCGTCAACGACCGCAGCCTGTCGGCTGCGCTGACGCGCCTGATCGCGCGGGCCGGCGAGCCGGTGATCCGCCGCGGCGTCGACATGGCGATGCGGATGATGGGCGAGCAGTTCGTCACCGGCGAGACCATCGACGAGGCGCTGAAGCGCTCCCGCTCGTTGGAAGCCAAGGGCTTCCGCTATTCCTACGACATGCTCGGCGAAGCAGCGACCACGGCTGCCGACGCCAAGCGCTATTATGCCGACTACGAGAACGCCATCCATGCGATCGGCAAGGCATCCGCCGGCCGCGGCATCTATGAAGGCCCCGGCATCTCCATCAAACTTTCGGCGCTGCATCCGCGTTATGTCCGCGCCCAGAGCACCCGCGTCATGGGCGAACTGCTGCCGAAGGTGAAGGCGCTGGCGCTGATCGCCAAGAGCTACGATATCGGCCTCAACATCGACGCCGAGGAAGCCGACCGGCTGGAACTGTCGCTCGACCTGCTCGAAGCATTGCGGCTCGACCCCGATCTTTCCGGCTGGAACGGTGTCGGCTTCGTCGTCCAGGCCTATGGCAAGCGCTGCCCCTTCGTGCTCGATTTCATCATCGACCTTGCCCGCCGAGCCAGTCACCGCATGATGGTGCGCCTCGTCAAGGGCGCCTATTGGGATGCCGAGATCAAGCGCGCGCAGATCGACGGCCTTGAGGGTTTCCCGGTCTATACCCGCAAAATCTATACTGACGTCTCGTACATCGCCTGCGCCAAGAAACTGCTTGCGGCGAAGGACGTGATCTTCCCGCAATTCGCCACCCACAATGCCCAGTCGCTGGCAACGATCTACGAGATGGCCGGTCCTGGCTTCAAGGTCGGCGACTACGAGTTCCAGTGCCTGCACGGCATGGGCGAACCGCTCTATGACGAAGTCGTCGGCAAGGCCAATCTCGACCGCCCGGCACGCATCTATGCGCCGGTTGGTACGCATGAGACGCTGCTTGCCTATCTGGTGCGCCGCCTGCTCGAAAACGGCGCCAACTCCTCCTTCGTCAACCGCATCGCCGATCCGGCCATTTCCATCGATGAGCTGATCGCCGATCCGGTCGATGTCGTCCGCGCCATGCCGGTGATGGGCGCGCAGCACGACCAAATCAAGCTGCCGGCCGATCTCTATGCCGGACGCAGCAACTCGACCGGCCTTGATCTTTCCAACGAGAACGCGCTGTCGATGCTGTCGGATGCACTGAAGGCAAGTGCGGCAATCGACTGGAAAGCCGCGCCGCAGCTCGGACCACAGACCCTGCGCGGCGAAAGCCACGCTGTCCTCAACCCCGGCGACCACCGCGACGCCGTCGGAGTGGTCACCGAAACCTCCGAGGACGATGCCTGCCGAGCCGTCAAGATCGCGCTCGCGGAAGGCGCGAAGTGGAGCGCGGTATCGCCTGCCGAGCGCGCCCAATGCCTGGTGCGCGCCGCCGATCTGATGCAGGCGCGCATGCCGACACTGCTTGGCCTCATCGTGCGCGAGGCCGGCAAATCGCTACCGAATGCAATTGCCGAAGTACGCGAAGCCATCGACTTCCTGCGCTACTACGCCGAACAGGCCACCCGCACGCTCGGTCCCGCTCATCAGGCGCTCGGCCCCATCGTCTGCATCAGCCCGTGGAATTTCCCGCTCGCCATCTTCTCGGGCCAGATCGCCGCGGCTCTCGTTGCCGGTAATCCGGTGCTGGCCAAGCCCGCGGAGGAAACGCCACTGATTGCCGCGGAAGGCGTTCGCATCCTGCATGAAGCCGGCATTCCGGCTGAGGCGCTGCAATTGCTACCGGGCGACGGCCGCGTCGGTGCAGCGCTCGTTGGCGCCAAGGACATCGCCGGCGTCATGTTTACCGGTTCGACCGAAGTGGCCCGGCTGATCCAGGCGCAGCTTGCCGACCGCCTGTCGCCCTCCGGCCGTCCGATCCCGCTGATTGCCGAAACCGGTGGCCAGAACGCCATGATCGTTGACTCATCCGCCCTTGCCGAACAGGTCGTCGGCGACGTCATCGCATCCGCCTTCGACAGTGCAGGCCAGCGCTGCTCGGCGCTGCGCGTGCTCTGCCTGCAGGACGATGTCGCCGATCGTGTCTTGACCATGCTGAAAGGTGCGCTGCACGAACTCGATATCGGCCGCACCGACCGTCTTGCCGTCGATGTCGGGCCTGTGATCACGGCGGAAGCCAAGGGTATCATCGAAAAGCACATCGAGACCATGCGCGGCATCGGAGCCAAGGTCGAGCAGATCGCGCTTTCGCCGGCGACCGCTGAAGGTACTTTCGTGCCGCCGACGATCATCGAGCTGAAAAAGCTCTCCGACCTGAAGCGCGAAGTCTTCGGCCCGGTGCTGCACGTGCTGCGCTACGAGCGCGACGATCTCGACCGGCTGATCGACGATATCAACGCCACCGGCTACGGCCTGACATTCGGCCTGCATACCCGCCTTGACGAGACCATCGCCCATGTCACGAGCCGCGTGAAAGCCGGCAATCTCTACGTCAACCGCAACATCATCGGCGCCGTCGTCGGCGTCCAGCCTTTTGGCGGACGCGGGCTTTCCGGCACCGGTCCGAAGGCAGGCGGCCCGCTCTACCTCGGCCGTCTCGTCACGACACCGCCGGTGCCGCCGCAGCACAGCTCGGTGCACACCGATCCGGTGCTGCTCGATTTCGCCAAATGGCTGGATGGCAAGGGGCTGAAAGCCCAGGCACAGGATGCCCGCGAGACCGGCAGCCAGTCGGCGCTGGGCCTGACCACCGAGCTTGCCGGCCCGGTCGGCGAACGCAATCTCTACGCGCTGCATCCGCGCGGCAGGATCTTGGCTGTGCCGGAAACCGCAGATGGGCTCTATCGCCAGCTGGCCGCCGTGCTCGCGACCGGCAACACCGCCGTCGTCGACACGGCATCCGGCCTCAGGGACCTGTTGTCCGCCCTGCCCGCCACGGTCGCGGCGCGCCTGTCCTTCACCTCGGACTGGAAGGCGGATGCGCCCTTTGCCGGCGCGCTGATCGAGGGCGATGCCGAGCGCATCCGCGCCGTCAACAAGCAGATCGCCGCCCTGCCCGGCCCGCTGGTCCTCGTTCAGGCCGCGTCGAGCGAAGAGCTTGCCCGCAATCCGGACGCCTACTGCCTGAACTGGCTGCTGGAGGAAGTCTCCACCAGCGTCAACACGGCTGCCGCTGGCGGCAATGCGAGCCTGATGTCGATCGGTTGAGATCGACGAGAGGCGCTGCCGTGTATCGGTAGTCTCCACGAGTTGTAGGGGCTCTAGATTTAGAGACCGCTTCCACCATCCCCCGTCATCCTCGCCCTTGTGGCGGGGATCCAGCGGCGCCGCGTCCGCGGCGCCAAAGACTCTTATTTCCGTAAAATAGTTCTCTCACCGCGCGGACGCGCGGTGACTGGATCCCCGCCACAAGGGCGAGGATGACGGGAGGCAGGGAACTATCCGCAGGAAACACCCTCCTGTTGGCACAAGCCCATCCGATGCGCTATCACCGCGCAAACGGACCGGACGAATGTTCACGCTTCAGCGCATCGAAACCCACACCCAGGAAATCAAGAAGAGCCGCTTCCTCGCCATCTGCGGCCCCGTGGACGACGAGCAGGCGGCCAGGGATTTCATTGCCGGGCATTCCGATCCCGCCGCCAGCCACAATTGCTGGGCCTTCCGGATCGGCCAGGTCTACCGCTTCAGCGACGACGGCGAACCGAGCGGTACGGCGGGAAAGCCGATCCTGCAGGCGATCGACGGCCAGTCGCTTGATCATATAGCCGTGGTCGTCACCCGCTGGTTTGGCGGCACGCTGCTCGGTAGCGGCGGGCTGATCCGTGCCTATGGCGGAACGGCTGCCATGTGCCTGCGCGCGGCTGAAAAAACCGAGGTCATCGAAACCATTGGCGGCACCGTCGTTTGTGAATTTTCCGATCTGGCGCTGATCAAGGCGCGGCTTGCCGGTCTGGGTGTAACGATCGCTTCCGAGACTTTTACCGACACCGGCGCGGAGCTTGCTTTGCTGGTCCCCAAAGGCCTTTGCCGAGCCGCCTCGGACACCATCCTCGACCTCAGCCGCGGCCGGGCAGCTCTCATGCTGGACGATTGACTGCCCTGCCCGCAAAATCGTCGCAAAATATTGAAAACATGCATTAATTTTCTAAAAGCCACCCAATTACCGAAAGATTGAATGCTGGCCTCTCCGTCATATTCGGAATAGAAACAGCAGGTAAACAAGATAGCCCGGCTCTGACTGGTCGGGGTTGAGAGGCGGCACTCTACCGCCGGCGAGGAATTAAAGATGAAAAACAGAATTCTGGGGCGCACCGGCGCCACCATTTCCGAAATCGGCTTCGGCGCCTGGCAGATCGGTGGCGCCTGGGGCGACGTTTCGGAGGAAGACGGCAAGCGGGCGCTGAATGCGGCACTCGATGCCGGCGTCACCTTCATCGACACGGCCGACGTCTATGGCGACGGCCGTTCGGAAAAGATCATCGCGTCGGTGCTCAAGGAGCGCGGCGGCGACAAGCCCTTCGTCGCCACCAAGGCCGGCCGCCGGCTGAGCCCGCATGTGGCCGATGGCTATACCGGCGCCAACATCGAAGCCTTCATCGACCGGAGCCTCACCAATCTCGGCGTCGAGACGCTCGATCTCGTGCAGCTTCATTGCCCGCCGACGGAGGTCTTCTACCGGCCGGAAATGTTCGGCGCGCTGGACGACCTGATCGTCAAGGGCAAGATCCGCAACTACGGCGTCTCGGTTTCCAATGTCGAGGAAGCGCTGAAGGCGATCCAATATCCGGGCGTCGCGACGATCCAGATCATCTACAACATCTTCCGCCAGCGCCCGCACGACCTGTTCTTCGAGCAGGCGCAAAAGAAGAATGTCGGCATCATCGTGCGCGTGCCGCTGGCGTCCGGCCTTCTGTCCGGCAAGATCACGGCCGACACCAAATTCGCCGACGACGACCACCGCAAGTTCAACCGCAACGGCGAGTTCTTCGATGTCGGCGAGACTTTTGCCGGCGTGCCACTCGAAGTAGCGCTCGAAGCTGTCGAGCAGGTGCGGCCGCTGGTACCGCAAGGCGCCTCCATGGCGCAGTTCGCACTTGCCTGGATCCTCCAGAGCCCCGCGGTCTCCGTCGTCATCCCCGGCGCCCGCAACGAGGCGCAGGCGCAGGCTAATGCCGCAGCCAGCGACCTTCCCGCAATCCCCGAGGAAACGCTGGCGGAACTTGCCGACGTCTACGAGCGTTTGATCAAGGTGCACGTTCACCAGAAGTGGTAGAGTAACGAGGCGGCGCCGGACAATCCTGCGCCGCCTCTTTCCTGGATGTTCGGAGGTGCAGCGTATGAACGATCCGTACCGCCTTTCCCGCTTTGTCGAAGCGCAGGAGCCCATCTACGAGACCGCATTGCGCGAGCTGGAGCACGGCCGCAAGGAGAGCCACTGGATGTGGTTCATCTTCCCGCAGGTCGCAGGCCTTGGACACTCCCCGACCGCCGTGCGCTTTGCCATTTCAGGCGTCGACGAGGCCCGCGCCTACCTCGCCCATCCGCTGCTCGGCAGCCGCCTCGTCCAATGCACCCGCACCATCAACGCCGTGCGCAACCGCACGGCCCACCAGATCTTCGGCTCGCCCGACGACATGAAGCTGCGTTCGTCGCTCACGCTGTTTCGGGAAGCGGGAAGTGATCCCGAGCCGTTTCGGGCTGCGATCGAGCGGTATTTCGGCGGGGAAGCGGATGCGCGGACGCTGGAGTTCTGGCGGGCGGGTAGAGGCTTTGCTGCGTGCGGGACCATGAACGAACCACACGCGAAATCCGCATCTCTCCTACCCGAGGAGGAGCCTGTCCGGGGCATCAAACCGCGGTTTCGTCTATATTCAAGTCATTGAAAAGAAATGGCGCACCCGAAGAGATTCGAACTCCTGACCCCCAGATTCGTAGTCTGGTGCTCTATCCAGCTGAGCTACGGGTGCGTGTCGCTGCGGTGACCACCGCTTGCGTGGCGATCCTCTAAAACGTCCAAACGGGGAATGCAAGCGAATTTCCGTAAAAAGATTTTTTTTTGCGGGACAGCCGTTCTATCCGCCTGAAAACACGGGGATATTCACAAGGGCTGTTGTCACAGCCCTGTAATCTTCCTGAAAAATGGGCGGGCGAGGCCGGTCAGGGCCGTGCCTTGGAGCGGAAAGCGTCGAGGGGAACCGGACGGTCCGGTAGTTCGATGCGGAACAGCGTGCCGGGTGTCGGCTTTTCCACCAGCGCGATCGTGCCGCCATGGGCCAGCACCAGTTCGCGGGCGATGGCGAGCCCGAGACCGGTGCCACCGGAGCGAGCGGAGCCGCGGAAGGCGGCGAACAGGTTTTCGCGCGCCTTGGGCGGCATGCCGGGGCCGGTATCATCGACGGAGATGCTGACGACGCTGCCGGTGCGCATCGCCGAGACGCTGATCATGCGGGTGGCCTCGCCCGTATCGTTCATCAGTGCCTGCACGGCATTGCGGCAGATATTGTGCACGACGCGAAACAGCTGTTCGCTATCGGCATCGACCTGCAGGTCGTCCGGTATCTGGATGTGGAAATCGATGCCGGCATTCGGGTCGATCGCCAGCATTTCGGCGACGTCGCCGACGAGCGGCCTCAGTTTGACGAAGCGGCGATGCGGCGCGGGCTCGGTCGTGCGGCCATAGGAGAGCACCTCGGTCGTATAACCGACGGCGCGGTCGATGGTGCGCAGGAGGGTCGGCGCGAAGCGCTTGACGATCGGATCGTCGACATCGGCCAGCCGGTCCGAGATCAGCTGCGCGGACGCCAGGATGTTGCGCATGTCATGATTGATCTTGGAGACGGCCAGGCCGAGATCGGCGAGGTTCTTCTGCTGTTTCAGGGTCTTCTGCAATTGTTGCTGCATCGCAGCCAGGTGCTGGCCAGCGACCGAAAGCTCGTCGCGGCCCGGCGCCGGCTCCAGCACGCGGGCAGGATCGGCCGGATCCACGGAGAAGTCCTGCATGTTGGTGGTCATCCGGCGGATCGGCACGATCATCAGCCGGTTGATCGCAAGGAAGATCAGGGTCGCGGTAAACAGCGAGATGACGATCGACAGGAAAAAGACGTTGCGGGAATAGATCAGCATCGCCTTGCGCAGGCTCGCATCCTCCATCACCACCTCGATGATCGCGTTGCTGTCGCCGACCGGGCCATAGATGCGCACGACCTTGTCACCACCGAACAGAAGCGTATCGAAGGCGTCTCGGATGGCGACAAGCGGCGTAATTGCCGCAACGTCATACTGCGCATCGACTTCGGGCGGCATGTCTTCGGCTGCGATCAGCCGCGATTCGTCCTTGCGCCGAAGCACGATCGCCTTGGTGCCGGTCGCCATCAGCGTTTCTTCCTGCACGGGGCGGGACAGCTGCACGTCCTGCAGGCCATCGACCACCACACCTGCGGCTGCGGCCGTGTTCAGCCGGTCCTCCAGCCAGCGGATGCGCATGTTGGCGACGGACGGCACGAAGATCAGGACTTCGGCGAGCATGACGAACGTCACCGTCAGGAGCAGGAGCTTGCCCGAAAGCCCGCGAAAAAAGCCGGTTCGCTGCGGTGTTTTTTCGGAGATCTGGGCCCCTGTCGTCTCTGTCGTCATGTTCACGCGATCTCGCAGCCTTAGCCAAAGCGCCTGAGCAGCCGGATGAGGGCCCGGACGAACGGCTTTCGTGTCAGAGGTGTATAATAGGCGATGACCGCCCGTTTTCCAATCTCCGTCATGGTCGGATAGGGCGCGATGGAACCGCGCACGTGCCGGAGCGAGTGGCCGTTCGCAACAATCATCGACCACATGCCGATCATTTCCGCAGCGCCTGTGCCGGTAATACCGACGCCGAGAATTTTGCCGCGCGGGCCGGCGATGATCTTGATCACTCCGCCGGTGGCGCGCTCCGCCTGTGCGCGGTCATTTTCCGCATAGGGCCAGCGCAGAATGTCGATATGCCCGTGACGCCTGCGCGCTTCATTCTCGTCCAGGCCGACGGCAGCGATTTCGGGATCGGTGAAGGTAGCGCGCGGAACGATATCACGGTTTTCCCGCGCCGGAAGCCGGAACAGGATTTCGCGCAACACAAGTGCCGCATGATAACTGGCGGCGTGGGTGAACTGCAGCCCACCCGCCGCATCGCCGATCGCATAGACGCGGCGGTTGCCGGTGCGCAGGCTGGCGTTCACCGCGATGCCCGTGGGTGTCAGGGCGATGCCCGCTTGATCGAGGCCGAGCCCGGCGGTATTGCCCTTGCGCCCGGTCGCAAGCAGCAGGGCGCTGCCGTCGATGGTGCCGGGGCCTGCCTCCGCCTCACAGTGCAGCCGCACGCCCTGTGGGGTCCTCTCGGCGGAAACGACGCGGCTGTTCTCGAAAATGGCGATACCTTCACCACGCAACCGCGCAAGCACGATGCCCGCCAGTTCAGGATCTTCCTTTGCCAGCGCCCTTGCGGCATCGACAACGGTAACCATGGCTCCCAGCCGGCGGTGGGCCTGCGCCGTCTCCAGCCCCACCGGGCCGGCGCCGATCACCACCAGATGTTCCGGCAGGCGCGTCAGGTCAAACAGGGTTTCGTTGGTGAGATAGCCGGTATCGTCAAGGCCGGGGATCGGCGGGATGATGGTCGAAGAACCCGTGGCGATGACGAAACGGCGCGCCTTGATAGTGAAGCCACCGACTTCCACCGTGTCGGCATCGATAAACCGCGCGTCGCCGGCAATTACCTTCACTCCCAGGGCGGTGAACCTTTCGACCGAATCGTTCGGGGCAATCGCATTGATCACCGAGTGGACATGGGCATGCACTTTCTCGAAATCGATCGTCGGCTCGCCGGCGATAACGCCGAACTCGGCCGCCTTGCGCACCGCATGGGCGTGCCGGGCAGCAGCGATCAGCGCCTTGGAGGGAACGCAGCCGTAGTTCAGGCAATCGCCGCCCATGCGGCCCCGCTCGATCAGCACGACCGGCACCCCGAAGGCGGCGGCACCCGCGGCAACCGACAGGCCGGCCGAGCCGGCGCCGATCACGCAGATATCCGGCCGCAGAACCTCTTTCACGCCCTCAGTCTCTTCCGCCATGCCCCGCCGCCTGCCTTTTCTCCCGGATAAACTGCACGACAAGCGGCAGCGCGGCAATGACGGCAAGCGCCATGAAGGCGAATGTCAGCTCCGGTGTCAGGAAGTCCGAAAGCAGCAATGTCCGCTCCTCTTCCGCCGCTTCACTGATGACCTGCTCGAAGCCCCGGCCAAGCCACGAATAGGCGAATGTGCCGGGAATGATGCCGATCAGGGTGGCGGCCGCAAACGTCCGCAGGCTGACGGCGAAAAAGGCGGGCGCGATGTTGACCACGAAGAAGGGAAAGACCGGCGCAAGCCGCAGCACGAGCAGATAGGAAAAGGCGTTGCGCGTAAAACCTTCGGAAAAGCGGACGAGAAACGGCCCTGCGCGGCGGCGCAGGACATCGCCGAACACCGTGCGTGCACCGGCAAACAGGATGCACGAGCCCACGGTTGCGGCGAGGACGACGAGGACACCACCGGCCAGCCAGCCGAACAGAAAGCCGGCAAAGATGGTCAGCACCGATGCTGCCGGAACCGAGAGCGCGACGACGGCGACATAGATGATGAAAAACAGCCCGGCCGCCTTCAAGGGATGGAAGGTGACGAAATCGGCAAGCATCTCGCGCTGGTCGGCCAGCCAGTTCAGCGAGACATAGCGATGCCAGCCCAATCCGTATGCGGCGGCCAGCCCAACAACGAGCAGGACGAGCGGCAGCGCCCGCACCGCAAGCGGCTGCGCCTCCTCCGTTTGCGCCGTGCTCGCCGGCGTCGATATGCGATGCTTTTCCACCTTCAGATGCTGCCTTCCGGTCCCTGATGCTCTTTCCTTGCTCACGAGCTTTAGAAGGAAAGAGCACCGGGAACCAATAACGAATGATCGCGGCAAAAAACGTCGCCGTGATCGATCAGCGGAAAACAAAAGTCCCGCAACGACACCGGGTCATCGCGGGACCAATCATGAAAGCCTGCCGTTAGAGTCACGCAATTCCGGACGGAAAACCGCTTCGCACTTTTCCTGGAATTGCTCTAGAACCGGATCAGAACTCTTCCCAGTTGTCCTTCGAGGCCACAGCGCTCGCCGAACCGCCACCGAAGGCGCGAGCGACGGTGCCGAGCATCCTGCGGGCGGGCGACGCGACGGGGCGGGCGGTCTCGCGAACGGGGGCAACGACGCGCAACTGCGGTGCCTCGTCCAGCTTGAAATGCGAGATCAACCGGGCGAGGCTGTCGGCTTCTGCCGACAGTTTGTGGGTGGCGGCATTGGCCTCTTCCACCATGGCGGCGTTCTGCTGCGTCACCTGGTCCATCTGGTTGACGGCGGTGCTGACTTCGCTCAGCCCCGTCGATTGTTCGCGGGCGGCGGTCGCGATCGAATGGATATGATCGTTGATCTTCAACACCCGCGTTTCGATCTGGCCGAGGACCTGGCCGGTCTCTTGCACCAGCTTGACGCCGGTTGCGACTTCCGAACCGGATTTGGCGATCAGACCCTTGATGTCCTTGGCGGCGCTGGCCGCGCGCTGGGCAAGCTCGCGGACTTCCTGTGCGACAACGGCAAAACCCTTGCCCGCATCGCCGGCACGCGCCGCCTCGACGCCGGCATTGAGCGCCAGAAGGTTGGTCTGGAAGGCGATCTCGTCGATGACGTTGGTGATCTGGCCGATTTCGCTGGAGGCCTGCTCGATGCGGCCCATGGCTTCGACCGCGTTTCGGACCACTTCGCCGGACTGTGCAGCACTCTGCTTGGCCTCGGTGACCATCACGGTCGCCTCCTGGGCGCGGTCCGTCGAATGACGCACGGCAACCGTGATTTCCTCCAGCGCCGCCGAGGTTTCCTCAAGGGCTGCAGCCTGCTGTTCGGTGCGCTTCGACAGATCATCGGCGGCAGAGCGCAACTCGCTCGAATTGCCGTTGATCGAGTCCGTTGTCATGCGGATCTCGCGCAGCGTGTTCTGCAAGGTCGACAGCGTGTCGTTGACGTTCTGCTGCAGCTCGGCAAAGGCGCCATGGAAGGCGCCCTTCATGTTCTGCGTGAGGTCACCGCCCGAAAGGCTGGCGATCACGCGGCGGGTCTCGTTGATGCCGCTGTCGACACTGCCGACCAGCTCGTTGACGCTTGCGGCAAAGCGGTTGAGATCGGCATTGCCATAGTCCTTGTCGATGCGCCGGGTGAAATCGCCGGCAGCGGCGGCGGCAACGACGACGGCGATGCTCGACTGCAGGTCGGCGCTCTTTTCGCGCAAGGCGGTTTCCTGGGCGTTCAGCTCCCGCACGGCAAGACCGTTGCGCTTGAACACTTCGACGGCACCGGCCATTTCGCCGATTTCGTCCTTGCGGCCGGCAAAGGGCACCTCGGCATCGAGATCACCGTCGGCAAGGTGTTTCATCGTGTCGGTCAGCTTGAGGATCGGCTGGCTGAGTTCCTTCGTGCCGATGTAGAAGGCTGTGCCGATACCGGCCACCAGTCCGAAGCCGGCCGTCAGCAGGACGATCAGGATCATCTGTTGCTCGATGGCGCTGACGTCCGCCTGGATTGCTTCCAATGCAGCGCGATCCGTTTCCACGATGGCGTCGATCTCGCCCTGGAAGGCCTTGCGGTTGGCGCGGTTGAGTTCGTTGTTGCCCTGCTCATTGGCAGCCTGCGGCGAGACCTCCTGGCTGAGCCGCGCCGTCTCCGTGCGGAAGGTGCGGAACTCGGCGGCGCGCTTGACCACGGCATCGAAGGCCGGAAGCTGTTCGGCAGGCACGATCGGCCGCCAATCCGTCAAAAGCGTGTCGATCTTGTCCAGGTTCTTGGCCAGCCCCTCGGCGAAAGTCTTGGATTTCTCCGTCGTCGGCGCCGCGTAGATGCCGCGGGCTTCCATGACGACCGCGGTGACGAGACGGTTCAGGCGCTCGCCGTTGAAGGCGCGATCCGAGGCGTTGTCGAACTGGACGAGCCTGCTGTTGTACTGCGAGATCACGGTCAACGCCATGCCCGTCACGGCCAGCGCGATCAGGCTCATTACGCCGACGATGAGGTAAATCTTGCCTCGAATTTTCATGGAACGTCTCTCTCCTTGGAGCTGCAAACGCCCTGAAACTGGCAGGCGGCAGGCTCGTGCATGGGAGGGACACTAGGGCGGCCTTGGTTAACGAAGCTCTTCTGAACCGCGTCGAATTCTAGTATTTCGGCATTAGAACTTTGTTTATTCTATTACATTACCATATTCTAATTTTCAATTGTAAGTTGAAACAAACCACTCTTCGGCGCGCAACCTCCGGCATGACCAAACCGGCCGGAAGCTCGTCTTTTCCAGCTTTTCCGCGCTAGCAATTGACTTTCCCGCGTCTTTGCTCTTATAAGCCGCCCACGTCCGGACAAGTCCCCTTGCCCTTGTGCAACGCCGTGCCCGGAACGTAACGCTCCCTTGCTAAGAAGCAAACCCAAGAAGGGCCGCACACCGCGGTATTAAAATAAATGACGAAGCGTACCTACCAACCGTCCAAGCTTGTTCGCAAGCGCCGTCACGGCTTCCGTGCACGTATCGCCACCAAGGGTGGCCGCAAGGTTATCGTTGCCCGCCGGGCACGTGGCCGCAAGCGTCTGTCGGCTTAAGCCGATCGGGCCCGAAGAAAGAATGCGGGCACATGACGTCAAATAATCAAAAATCGACTGTCGGGCGGCTGAAAAGCCGGCCGCAGTTTCTTGCTGTCCGCGAAGGCGAAAAACGGAAAGGCCCGTTGTTCCTTCTCGAGGTTCTTGATCGCGGCGAACCGGAAAGCCCGCCGCGCTGCGGCTTCACCGTCACCAAGAAGCACGGCAACGCCGTGGAACGCAACCGGATGCGCCGGCGCCTGAAAGAGGCGGTGCGGCTAGTCTCCGGGTTTGCAATGAAGCCCGGACACGACTATGTGATTGTCGCCAGACGCGACCTCCTCAACGCTCCCTTCGAGCGCGTGGTAGGAGGGCTCTGCGAGCGAATCGAAAGCAAGCAAAAAATTCACGGCCGCAACCGGCCGGCTTCAGGAAAGAATGATGGAAAATAACCGCAACTACTTCGTGGCGATTGCCCTGTCGGTGCTCATCCTGATCGCCTGGCAATTTCTCTACGTCAATCCGAAGATAGAGAAAGAGCGCGTTGTAGCGGAAGCCCAGCAGAAGGCCGCACAGCAGACCCAGCCGGCCGGCACGCCCGCCGTTTCGGGCCAGGCCCAGCCGGCAAACGGCGCCGTACCCGGCGCTGTCGAAACCCGCGACCAGGCGATCGCCAAGTCGGCTCGCGTGGCCATCGACACCCCGGCGCTCAGCGGCTCGATCAACCTGACCGGCGCCCGCTTCGATGACCTGAAGCTCAAGGAATACCACGAGACCGTCGACGACAAGAGCCCGCTGATCACGCTGTTCAGCCCCGCTGATACGCCCGAGGGCTATTTCACCGAACTCGGCTACATCGGCAGCGAGGCGACGGGCACGGTTCCGGGGCCGACGACGGTCTGGACGCTCAAGAGCGGCGACAAGCTGACGACAGCGACGCCGGTGACGCTCACATTCACCAACGACAAGGGTGTCGTCTTCGACCGCACCGTCTCGGTCGACGAACATTTCATGTTCCAGATCACCGACGCCATCAACAATGGCAGCGGCGCTCCGGTTTCGCTCTCTTCCTACGGCCGCGTCACCCGCTTCAACAAGCCGGCGACGCCGAGCATCTATGTCCTGCACGAAGGCTTCATAGGCGTAATCGGCGAACACGGCCTGAACGAAGTCTCCTATGGCAACGTCGAAGACGAAGCTCCGATCCAGCCCGGCAAGACGACGACCGGCTGGCTCGGCATCACCGACAAATACTGGGCTGCCACGATCGTGCCGCCGCAGGCCACACCTTACGAAGCGAAATTCGCGCATTTCCCCGACGGCCGTCCGCGCTACCAGGCAGACTACAAGCAGGATGCGATCACGATTGCGCCCGGCCAGACGACCGACCTCAAGACGCTGATGTTTGCCGGTGCCAAGCAGGTTCCGCTGGTTGATGGTTACGAGAAGACCTATTCCATTCCGCAGTTCGACCTTTTGATCGACTGGGGCTGGTTCTACTTCATCACCAAGCCGATGTTCAAACTGATGGACTTCTTCTTCCGTTACTTCGGCAATTTCGGCGTCGCAATCCTGATGACCACCATCGTCGTCAAGCTGCTCTTCTTCCCGCTTGCCTCGAAGCAGTACGCTTCCATGGCGAACATGAAGAAGGTTCAGCCGAAGATGGAGGAACTGAAGAAAAAGCACGGCGACGACCGAATGGCGCTGCAGCAGGGCATGATGCAGCTCTACAAGGACGAGAAGATCAACCCGATCGCCGGCTGCTGGCCGATCCTCTTGCAGATCCCGGTGTTCTTCGCGCTCTACAAGGTGATCTACGTCACCATCGAAATGCGCCATGCACCGTTCTTCGGCTGGATCCAGGACCTCTCGGCTCCCGATCCGACCTCGATCTTCAACCTGTTCGGCCTCATCCCGTTCGAAGTGCCGCATATGCTGCTCATCGGCGTCTGGCCGCTGATCATGGGTGTCACCATGTTCCTGCAGATGCGCATGAACCCGACGCCGCCGGATCCGACCCAGGCGATGCTGTTCACCTGGATGCCTGTTGTCTTCACCTTCATGCTGGCGAGTTTCCCGGCCGGCCTCGTCATCTACTGGGCCTGGAACAACACGCTCTCGATCGCCCAGCAGGCCTTCATCATGAAGCGCCATGGCGCCAAGGTCGAACTGTTCGACAATCTCAAGGGATTGTTCTCAAGAAAACCGAAACCGGCCGAATAGGCCGGAACAAGCCCACAGACAAAGGCCTCGGAGCGATCCGAGGCCTTTTTTTTGTTTTCGTCTTCCGCCAGCGCGGCAGGCAGGCATTCGCGGCGGCCTGCGCCGGCAAAAGCCTATGGTTTGCGTCTTCGCCATCGCCCGACTCGGCAAGAAAGAGGTGTCCCACAAAGACGGGCCTGTCTCCCGGCAAACCGTCTTCTGCCTTGGGTTTGCGACAAGCCTTCGTCGCGAATATCGGTGCGCGCATCGCAAATCATCTCTACACTCCTATCGTCCCCAAACCGGATTCTCGCCATGTCGCAGCCTTCCGCCTTGCCGCAATCGGTAACAGCCGGCTCACAAAGCCCGGCGCAGGGCATCGTTCTGGTGCTGGGCTCGGCGATCGTCTGGAGTTTTGGCGGCACGCTTGCCCGGTTCCTGCCGATCGAGGATGGCTGGACCATCGTCTTCTGGCGTTCGCTGTTTGCAGCCCTGTTCCTCATCGGCTTCATGCTTTGGCGCGACGGCCCACGTGGCACGATCACGCTGTTCCGCAACATGGGCCTGCCCGGCGTCGCCGTCGGGCTGTGCTTCGCCATTGCCTCCACCTCCTTCATCCTGGCGCTCGCCTATACCACCGTCGCCAATGTCGTCCTGATCCAGGCCGGGGTGCCGTTGATTGCCGCCCTCATAGGCTGGATCGTCTTTCGCGAACGTGTCTCTCTGCTCACCTGGCTCGCGATCGCGGCCGTGATCGGCGGGGTCGCGCTGATGGTGTCGGATTCCATGAGTGGCGCCGTGTCGCCGATCGGCGATGCGCTCGCCGTCCTGATCGCCTTCGTCTTTGCACTGGCAACCGTGATCACCCGCCGCTATGCGCATGTACGCATGACGCCGGCCGCCTGCTTCGGCACCGTCGCTGCCGGGACGGTCGCGGCCATCATGGCCTCTGGCCTCACCGTCACCCTGCCCGAACTCGGCATTCTCGTCACCTTCGGCGCGCTGAATTTCGGCCTTGGTCTCGCGCTCTTCGTCACCGGCGCGCGGCTCGTTCCCTCAGCACTTGCCGCCCTTCTTGGAACAGCCGAAACGGTACTTGCACCCCTCTGGGTAGCGCTCATCCACGGCGAGGTTCCGAGTATCAACACCATCATCGGCGGAACCGTGGTGCTTGTTGCCCTGCTTTCCTATCTCAGCGTCGAGATGTGGCGGCAACGGCGCGCCACGCGCTAAGCCAAATTCGCAAAAATCGCGAGTTTTCTTGACATGGAGGCGCAAAACCTTGAAGTCCTCACGCAAAGCCCGAGGACAGGACCGCCATGACAGACATCAAGCAGCAGGACGACAAGCCCCTTTTCGGGCGGCCGTGGATATTCATTCGCGGCGTGCCGTCGATGAAGTTCCTGCCACCGGAAGGTCCGCTGGAGATCGCCTTTGCCGGCCGGTCCAATGTCGGCAAGTCGTCGCTGATCAACGCGCTGGTCGGCCACAAGGGTCTTGCCCGCACCTCCAACACGCCGGGGCGCACGCAGGAACTCAACTATTTCGTGCCGGACGGCTATACCGGCGAGGCCGGCGACCTGCCGCCGATGGCGCTGGTCGACATGCCCGGCTACGGCTATGCGCAGGCGCCGAAGGAGCACGTCGATGCCTGGACCAAGCTGGTCTTCGATTATCTGCGCGGCCGCTCGACGCTGAAGCGCGTCTATGTGCTGATCGACAGCCGCCACGGCATCAAGAAGAACGATGACGACGTGCTGGACCTGCTCGACAAGGCAGCGGTCTCCTACCAGATCGTTCTCACCAAAACCGACAAGATCAAGGAACCGGCCGTTCCGAAGCTGGTCGCCGAAACGCTGGAAAAGATCCGCAAGAGACCTGCCGCGTTTCCGGAGGTCCTGTCGACCTCCTCGGAAAAGGGCAACGGCCTGGAAGAGCTGCGCGGCGCGATCCGGACCGCCATCGCGACTTAGCGATACTGTCACACTACCCCGGCAGAAAACGTGCTCTATCTCCCGACGCGGGGTCGCCTTCCGGCAACTTCCGACACGTCAAGCGTTGAAGGAGAAAACAACATGTCTGATCTGATTGTCGTGGGTTTTGAAGGCACGGACGAAGCCGACAAGGTGCTTCTGAAGCTGAACACGCTGAAGAAGGAATATCTCATCGACCTCGAGGATGCCGTCGTTGTCGTGCGCGACGAAAGCGGCAAGGTTCACCTGAAGCAGAGCATGAACCTGACCGCGATCGGCGCCACCTCAGGCCTTCTCAGCGGCTCGCTCTGGGGCGGTCTCGTCGGCCTGCTCTTCCTCAATCCGCTGGCCGGCTTTGCCATCGGCGGCGCGATCGGTGCCGGCACCGGCGCCCTGTCCGGTTCGCTTGCCGACTACGGCATCGACGACAACTTCATCAAATCGCTGGGCGAAACCATTCCCAACAACTCCTCGGCGTTGTTCGTGCTGGTGCGCAAGGTGCAGCCGGAAAAGGTGCTGGCGGAATTCTCCGGCCTGCGCGGCAAGGTGCTCAAGACCTCGCTTTCGCCGGAGCAGGAAAGCAAGCTGCAGGAAGCCCTGTCCGGTGCTCAGCCGGCATCGCCGACACCCGGCACCTTCTAACGACTGCTCAGGCAGCCGATGCAGGCGTGAACGTCATGGCCATGCCGTTGATGCAGTGGCGCATGCCGGTCGGCTGCGGGCCGTCGTCGAAGATATGGCCGAGATGGCCGCCGCAACGGCGGCAATGACATTCGGTACGCGTCATGAATAGCGAATTGTCTTCGCGCGTACCGACCGCATCCGGGAGCGCCTCCCAGAAGCTCGGCCAGCCCGTGCCGCTGTCGTATTTGGCCTCGGAGGAATAGACCGGCAGATCGCAACCGGCGCAATGGAAGATGCCCTTGCGCTTTTCGGTGTTGAGTGCGCTGGTGAACGGCCGTTCGGTATCCTCGTGGCGCAGAATCCGATACTGTTCGTCGGTGAGGAGCGCTTTCCATTCCGCGTCGGTTTTCGTCACCTCGAATGTCTCGGCAGCGATGCTTTTCGGCATGAACCCGCGAAAGGCAGCAGTGGCCAGAACGGCGGTGCCGGAAAGAAGAAAGAAGCGTCGGCTCGTCATGATCGTTCTCCCGTTTGCCGCAGGCGTTCTGCATCCATGGCGCTCAACCTAATGTTCCCTTTTGCGAACGGCAAAACAAATGCCGATCAATCCCGCGTGAGGAAATGCTTGAATGCGAACAAAAAAGGCCACCGGGCATGAAGACCGGTGGCCTTGGGCCGGGAGATACTCGTATCCGGCCCGGGACCGAAAATGCGCTCGAAAACGCATCCGGTCCCCAATCCGTCAATCAGGACTTCGGCAACAGCACCTTGTCGATCACATGGATGACGCCGTTCGACTGTTTGACGTCGGCGATGGTGACGGTCGCGACACCGCCGGTCTCGTCCGTCAGGGTGATTTTGCCGCCGTCGGCCTTGGCCTTCAGCACGCAGCCGCCGACCGTCTTGACGTCATGCGTGCCGCCATCGTCGGCGACCATCTTGTTGATGGCATCGGACATGGCATTGGCTGAAACGACATGGCATGTCAGCACCTTGGTCAGCGTATCCTTGCTTTCCGGCTTCAACAGCGTATCGACGGTGCCGGCAGGCAGTGCGTCGAAAGCCGAATTGACCGGCGCAAACACGGTAAAGGGACCGGCGCCCTGAAGTGTTTCGACAAGGCCGGCAGCCTTGACGGCAGCAACCAGCGTCGTGTGGTCCTTCGAATTCACTGCATTTTCGACGATATTCTTGTTGTCGTACATCGGCGCGCCGCCGACCATGGGGTTCTCGGCGTGGGCCACAAACGTGCCGGCTGCCAGTATCGAAGCGACGGTGACCGTGCGCAGCATGGACTTGAACATCTCTATTCCTTCCTGTTGATTTCGCGGACCCGCAATGCGGGCGTCTCCCATTTTCCGGAATTCGTGTTCTCTGCGCAGAGGACAAAGCCAGTAACGGGTGGCCTGAGAAAAGAGTTTCAGGAAAACCCGAGAATCTGCAAATATTTGAAATTAATATTTTTTCTGAATTATCTGGACGAAGAAATGAAAAATGCTGCGCGGTCGAGGCGCAGCATTTGGTAAGCAATAGCTAACATAATTAAACAATGTCAGGGCAGATGCGTCTTGCCGACAGCGATCACTGGCCCGGTCGCCGTGCCCGTCGGAGAGCCCCCGAACGGTTCGACGCTGACGGCGAGTGTGACACCCTCGCCGAATTTCGAGCGCAGTTCAGGCGCAATGATGATCTCGCCCTCTCCGGTCTGCGGCAGGATGCCGAGCGACCTGGCGGGATTGTCGCCTTCGATCAGCCAAAGCTCCAGCGATTTCGCCTCCGCCTGTTTCGCCGCAACCGGCGTCACCTTCAGCGCACCGGTGCTGGCGTCGTATTGCGCCAGGAGATTGATAGTCGCGCTGCCTTCGCCGGAGAGTTCGGCCAGCAGGGGCCGCCTCTCGACCGACGGCTCTAGGATGCCGGAAGAGAACGTGGCGATCGTCACCAGACCGGCCACCGAGGCCAGCGTCAGGACCCGCCAGAACGCCAGCGAATTCCAGAAACCGCCTGCGGCGGCATTAGCCCTCGGCTGCTCGGCAAAAAGCCGACGCTCGACCGCGGCGAACACCTGCGGCGGCGGCGGCAACGGTTCATAGCTCTCATCGAACGAGGAGAGATTGCTCTGCCAATGCTTGACCATGGCGGCGAAGGCACGATCGAGCACCATGCGCGCTTCCACCTTTCGGCGGTCGTCCGCCGACAGAACACCAAGCACATATTCGCCCGCGATCACCTGGTCGCGGCGGGAATCTCCGCTTTCGGGATTCTGTGTGGTCATCGCTCCATGCACTCTCTCAGTTTCAGGAGGCTGCGGCGCAGCCATGTTCGCATCGTATTCAACGGCGTGCCGAAAAGTTCGGCCAGTTCCTGGTAGCTCAGCCCTTCGACATAGGCCTTGCGCACCGCATCCGCGCGGTCCGCTTCAAGTTCGGCCATGCAATTGTCGATCTTGCGGCCTTCCGCTTTTATGATGGCGGATTTTTCCGGATCGGGAGCAGAATCAGCCAGATCATAGGCCTCGTCAATCGTGTTTGCCACAGGCTTTCGCGCCCTCAATTGATCGATCGCATGATTGCGCGCGATCGCCGAAAGCCAAGGCACAGGATTGGTCTCGCCGGCTGCATACCGGTCGGCGCGCTGCCAGACCTTGATGTAGATTTCCTGCAGCGCCTCTTCGGCTTCGGCCCTGTCTCGCAAGATACGCAGGCAGATGGCGAAAAGTTTCGGACTGGTCTGCCGATAGAGCGCAGAAAATGCCCCACGGTCCTTCAGGGAAACCCGGCCGATCAGTGCGGAAATGTCATCAATGGCCATGAATGCTTTCGGTCCTTGCCCTTCAGCGGGCAAGATAGGGCACAAATCCCGGGATAAAAAGGGAGGCACTGCAGATAAAACCGCCCGCGAAAACCCATGTCACACCGGCTTTATCTTTGCCATGGATCATTCCCTCCGCCAGAAACTTGCGCTAAACAGCAGCCGGTCCATTTCGAGGTATTCCCATGTCCGCAACCGAAAGCGAAATCCAGGCAGATCTGCTCGCCAAAGCCCTGCCCTACATGCAGCGCTACGAGAACAAAACGATCGTCGTCAAATATGGCGGTCACGCCATGGGCAATGCCGAGCTAGGCAAGGCTTTTGCCGCGGATATCGCACTTCTGAAGCAATCCGGCGTCAACCCGATCGTCGTCCATGGCGGCGGCCCGCAGATTGGCGCGATGCTGACCAAGATGGGGATCGAATCGAAATTCGAGGGCGGTCTGCGTGTTACCGACCAGAAGACGGTCGAGATCGTCGAGATGGTGCTTGCTGGCTCGATCAACAAGGAAATCGTCGCGCTCATCAACCAGACCGGCGAATGGGCGATCGGGCTCTGCGGCAAGGACGGCAACATGGTCTTTGCCGAAAAGGCAAAAAAGACCGTCAAGGATCCGGACAGCAACATCGAGCGCGTGCTTGACCTCGGTTTCGTCGGCGAGATCGTCGAAGTTGACCGCACTCTGCTCGACCTGCTCGCCCGCTCCGAGATGATCCCGGTCATCGCCCCGGTTGCCCCCGGTCGCGACGGTCACACGTACAACATCAATGCCGACACCTTTGCCGGCGCCATTGCCGGCGCGCTCAACGCGACACGCCTGCTGTTCTTGACCGACGTTCCCGGCGTTCTCGACAAAAACGGCGAACTGATCAAGGAACTCTCGGTCGCCGAAGCGCATGCGCTGATCAAGGACGGCACGATTTCGGGCGGCATGATCCCGAAGGTCGAAACCTGCATCGAGGCCCTTGCCCGCGGCGTCGAGGGTGTCGTCATCCTCAACGGCAAGACGGCGCATTCGGTGCTGCTCGAAATCTTCACGGAGCATGGTGCGGGAACGCTGATCGTTCCGTAAGGACGACAACATGCGCAGCTTCGCCGCGCTTGGCCTGTTGCCTAAAGCTGCTGTTTTCAGAGCGGCAGGCGCCGTGGAGATAGCTGGCCACCGATCTCCCTGCTTCCGTCCTCCCTGTGCTCGTCACAGGGATCAAGTAAGCCCAAGTCCTTGGGCTTAAAGACTCTTTTGACCCGACGTCTGTCGGGTCGCTGGATCCCCGCCACAAGGGCGAGGATGACGGGAGGGTGAGTTTCGCCTCTCTATCCAGCGGGCTGGCCTCGAATACAAACACGTATCAGCCGCGCTGATAAACCCCGCTCGCCTCACCCTTCAGCCACTCGATCATCGCCCGGTATGGCCCCGGCCCGTAGCTGACGCGCCCAACGCCAAGGCCGGCGAGCGTCTTCACGTCCGGCACGCCCTGCCGCATCATGATGTTGACTGGCAGCCCGACGGCTTCGCAGACCCTTCCGATCAGATCCGGGTTCGATAATCCCGGTACGAAGAAACCGCTGGCGCCGGCTTCGGCGTAAGCCGCTCCCCGCTCGATCGCCTCCTCCACAAGCGGCGGATGCCGGGCGGGGTCGGAGACTTTCAGGAACAGATCGGTGCGGGCGTTGATGAAGAACGGCACGCCGCGCGCGTCTGCCATCGCCCGGATCGCCTTGATCCGCGCCGCCTGCGCCTCGAGCGCATAGAGCCCGCTGCCGCCGACCACCTGATCCTCGAAATTGATCCCGACCGCACCCGCATCGACGACCCGCGCAACATTGAGCGCCGCCGCTTCGGCATCCTCGGCATAGCCGCCCTCGAAATCGATCGACACCGGCAGGTCGGTCGCCGCCACGATGGCCCGGGCAATGTCGACAAGCTGCAGCATCGGAATTTCCTGCCCGTCGCCGTAACCATTGGCCGCTGCCACCGACCAGCTTCCGGTCGCCAGCGCCTTGGCGCCCGCCTCCGCCACGGCCTTGGCGCTGCCGGCGTCCCAGATGTTATAGAGCACCACCGGATCGCCCTTGCGGTGCAGTTCCGTGAACGCCTTTGCCTTGTCCGTCTGGTTCATCGTCTTTCCTCCGAAAACAATCCTGTTGGTCTCATCCTGCCTTCATGCCGCAAAAGCCACTGCTTGCGCCAGAGCCCGCCACCATATCCCGTCAGCGAACCGTCGGCCCCGATGCAGCGATGGCAGGGAATGACGATGGATATCTGGTTCGCGCCATTAGCCTTGGCAACCGCCCGAACCGCCTTGATCGTATCGACCTCGCAGGCAATGTCGCCATAGGAGCGCGTCTCGCCCATCGGAATCCGCTGCAACTTCGCCCATACCTGCCGCTCGAAGGCGGTACCGCCGAGCGCGAGCGGCGTCCCGAACGCACCGCTTTCACCGGCGAAATAGGCGGCCAGTTCCGCCGTGATCTGCTCGATCGGTGGCGTCCTTCCGGGTGCGACGGCAGAGCGTGTTCTCCGCTTCAGGTTTTCCAGCTCCGCGGGCAATCCCTTGCGGTCATGGAATTCAAGCAGGTGCAGATGCGTCTGATCGCCCACTGCGACCATCGGCCCGAGCGGCGTCTCCATCCAGTCGGCATAAAGCAGGTCGCGCCCTTGCGACATCGCCGGCGCGCCGCCAATCAATCGTGCGAAGGCGGTGCGAAAACCGCTCGGCGATTCATAACCCGCCTCGATCTGAGCATCGATAACGCTGCCGCCATCGGCCAGATGCCGGGCAGCCGCGCCCAACCGGCGGTGCCGTGCCAGATCGAGAAAGGTGATGCCGAGATGCCGCTTGAAGGCGCGCCGAACGGTCGATGGGTCGTAACCGCGCCGGATCAGATCAGTCTCCGTCCAGCGCCGATCCGGCTCGGCGTCGAGCGCCTTCATCAGTTGGTCGACAATCTCGTCCTTGCCACCGGCGGTCTCCAGCGGACGGCAGCGCTGGCAGGGGCGAAAGCCCGCTTCCAGGCAGGTGCCGATCGAATCGACGAAGATCGTGTTTTCGCGCTTCGGCTTTCGCGCCGGGCATGACAGCCGGCAGAAGATGCCGGTGGTCTTGACGCAGGCGAAGGCTGAACCTTCATAATCGGTGCTGCGCGACAAAAGCGCATCGTAAAGGGTTTCTTCGGGGGGCAGATCGAAAAGCATGATCTCTTCTACCATCGAAGCATGCCGCATGCCGCCGAAAATCGGGCGTGTATTTTTCTAAACCACCAGCAGCATGACGACGCCGAGCACGATCATCAGGCAGCCGAGAACTTCCAGCCGGTTGATCCATTCGCGGAAGATGAACACGGCCGAGGCAAAGGTGAACAGCATCTCCACCTGCGCCACCACCTTGACGATCGCCGCCTGCTGCAGCGTCATCGCCATGAACCAGCCGAAGGACGCAGAGGCTCCGGCAAAGCCGACCAGCAGTCCCGGCCGCCACGCGACAAGAACCCGCTTCAGCTCCGCCGGCTCGCGGATCAGGATCCAGACAAGCATCGTCACGGTCTGCAACAGGATGACGAAGCCGAGCGTGAAGCTCGCCTGCATGACGAAATCCGGCTGGGGCAGGCTGGGCGCGAGCGCCAGCGAGGCGGAACGATAGGAGACCGCCGACAGACCGAAGAACGTGCCGGAAAGCAGCCCGATCCCCGCCGTTCGCGTAAACACCGAGGTCACCAGCGATTTGACGCTGAGCGGCGTGCGCGCCACCGAAATGATCATCACGCCGACGACCGAGATGGCGATGGCGATCAGCGTCCCGCGGCTTGCCGTCTCGCCGAGGAAGATCAGCCCGAACAAAGCCGCCTGCGCCGGCTCCGTGCGCGAATAGGCGGTTCCGACCGCGAAATTGCGGAAGGAAAACAAGTGCACGAGAAGGAAAGTCGCAACGATCTGCGACAACCCGCCGATCACCGCCCAGAGAAAGAATTGCCCGTCCGGCACCGGCAGCGGCCGGTCGAAGCCACGCCAGAGGATGGCAAGGTAGAACAGCGCAAAGGGCACGCCATAGCCGAAGCGCACGAAGGTCGCGCCGGTCGTGCCCATCACACCCTTCAGGTGCTTCTGCATGGCGGAACGGATGTTCTGCAGGAAAGCAGCCGCGACGGTGATGATGATCCAGGTTTGCATGATTGCGGGCTAGCATGCAGGTTCAGGCATTGCCAAGTACGGCCAGCAACTAAAGCGGTTCAGCCCGACTTTTCCTCAACCGCCGGCGCCGGCTCGGCCTGCCTGAATGTCAGCGATGGGACTTCGTCCTCGAATTTCTTTACACGCTGGTCGTAGTCGGGCGAAACCGTACCCAGCACACGGTCCCAGAAGGAAAAATAGTTGCCGTAGTTGTACCGGAATCCCGAATGGTGCTGATCATGAAAAAGCGTACACAACATCGGGGACGGGTAACGTGTCGTCGATGCGGCAAAATATTCGAATCCGCAGTGGCCGAACATGCCGTTAAAATGTTCGAACAGTCTTTGCCCGATCAGGATGGCCGGCGGGAACGGGACGACGAAGACGATGACGGCCGAAAAACCCTGCAGCAGAAAATTGTCCAGAACATCCTCCGAATAGGTGGCCCAGATCGTTGGTGCGACAGTTTTGTGGTGGAGTGCGTGTAGTGGATAGAGCCATTTCGTATGCAGCAGCCGGTGCATGAAATAGAACCAGGTGTCGTAGAGGAACATGCACAGGATAAAGAGCGGCACCGCCGCCCACCAGTTGAAGGCCCAAGGCGCCGGCGCCCAACCCTTGTGCTGGGCGTAGAGGCCGATCGTCACCGGCAGGCAGGCGCTGAACATCGAAGCCAGGCTCTGGCGGATTTCCGCCTTGCGGCGTTTGCCGGAGCCGCGCCCCTTCTGGATTTTCCGCTGCGGATTGCGGTCGTTGACCCAAGTCAGGCCGTAGCCGAGGGCGAAATAGGTAACGACCGTTGTGGCGTAGAACCCGAACAGAAATGAAAGATAGAAGAATTCATCCGACATCGGTATCGGCAGCTCCCGGGCCCAAACCGCTACTGCCGAGAACGTGCCACATCACCTTGGCAAGTCAAAGCGGAAATGCGCACAGGGCCATAAAGCTCATTTCCTCGCCGCTGTTCCCATGCCATAAGGCCCCACGGCCTCCATCGACATCCGGGAAATCTCGATGCCCGACCTGCACTATGAAGATCCCTTGTTGGCGGAACTCTACGATCTCGACAGCGGCTGGTCGATCGACCGGGATTTCTATCTGGCGCTGGCAGGACAGGCCCCGAAACGCATTCTCGATCTCGGATGCGGCACCGGGCTCCTCTGCGACGCCTATGCCGCTCTGTGTCATAGGGTCACCGGGGTGGACCCGGCAGAGGCCATGCTGGACGTCGCCCGGCAAAAACCCAACGGCTCGCTGATCGAATGGGTGCAATCGTCAGCGCAGGCCTTCCGCTCCGAGCAGCAATTCGACCTTATCATCATGACCGGCAACGCCTTTCAGGTGTTCCTCGAAGACGAGGACATCCTTGCGACCTTCGCAACGATGCGAAAGCACCTTGCTGCGGATGGCATGATTGCGTTTGAAACCCGCAATCCCGCAATCGACTGGCCAGCGCTGTGGAACAGGGATGCCGATCTCGACGTTGACGGGCGCACCGTCCACCAGTCCCGCCGGATCCTGAAGACAGGAAATAGCCGCATCTCTTTCGAGACGCGCTATGCGCTCGCTGATCGAACGCTCGTCTCCACGAGCGAACTGCTTTTCCTGTCGCGCCCGGAGATCGAAGAGCGCCTGAACGCATCCGGCCTTCGCGCCGAAGCCGTCTACGGAGACTGGCAGAAAGACCCGTTCGACGAGGCCGTGTCGCACGAAATGGTCTTCATCGTCAGGGCCGCGTGACCGCACACGGCACATTTCCCGTTTGCGTCCGCGGCTGCCCGTGGCATAAGGCGCCCATGACACAGCTCGACCGCCTGCCGACCAAAGCCGATTTCGCCCATGTCACCGACTGGGTGTTCGATCTCGACAACACGCTCTATCCGCATCACGTCAATCTGTTCTCGCAGATCGACCGCAACATGACGGCCTATGTCGCAGCCCTGCTGACGCTGGATCCGGTCGCGGCCAAGACGCTGCAGAAGGAATATTACCGCGATCACGGCACGACCCTGCAGGGCCTGATGATCCATCACGGTATCGATCCCAACGATTTCCTCGAAAAGGCGCATGCGATCGACTACACCGTCGTGCCCGCCGATCCGGCGCTCGGCGACGCCATCCGCGCGCTTCCCGGCCGTAAGTTCATCTTTACCAATGGCAGCGTCAAGCATGCCGAGATGACGGCCCGGGCGCTCGGCATCCTCGATCATTTCGACGACATCTTCGATATCGTTGCCGCCGACTACGTGCCGAAACCGGCGGGCGATACCTATGACAAGTTCATGAGCCTGCACCGGGTCGACACCAGACGCGCCGCCATGTTCGAGGACTTGCCGCGCAATCTGGTGGTGCCGAAGGCGCTCGGCATGAAGACGGTCCTGCTCGTGCCGCGCAATTTCGAATACGAGTTCGCCGAAGCCTGGGAAAAGACCGAAGACGGCGACGCGCAGGTCGACTACGTCACGGAAGACCTTACCGGCTTTCTTGAACGGCTTGTATCCGAAGTATCCGAAGGTTGACGCCAGGTATCGAAACACACTTTCGACACAGAAAAATCCCTTTTATGTCAAAGACTTAAATTACAAAAGTTTAACTGGTCATCGCGCTAGACCCGTCTATCCTTCCTTCAGGGACAATGATCGCTGAAAAGGATTTTGACATGCGGAAGAACACCCTCATTCTCGGCGCCATCGCTGCCAGCCTCGCCCTCACCAGTCTCGCCGCCCCGACTTTCGCCGCCCGCCAGAAGGCGACGCCGGAACAGCGCGCCGAATGGATGATGAAGCGCCTCGACACGAACGGCGACAAGAAGGTCTCGCTCGAGGAAATCCAGGCGCGCACCTCCGAGGCCTTCAAGACCTTCGACGCCGACGGCAACGGCCAGGTAACGCGCGAGGAGATCAAGGCCAAGCGCCAGGCCTTCCGCGAAGCCCGCAAGGAAATGCGCGCCGCCCGGGACAAGACCGGCGAGGAAAAAACGGCAGCGATGGAGAAGATCCGCGAAATGCGCCCGGCCATGCTTCCCGGCATGCGGCCGAGAGCCTTCGACCGCGTCGATACCGACAAGAACGGCTCGCTCAGCCTTGCCGAGGTTTCCGAACAGGCCGGAAAAATGTTCAAGCGCCGTGATACCAATGGCGACGGCTTCATCGACGCCACGGACTTCACCAAAAAAATCTGACGCTTGAGAGGCCCGGCGCCATCAGTGCCGGGCTTCTTCTTGAAGACGTGACAGTAGTCCTTACGCCATCATCCGCCGGTTCGGTTTCCGCACGCGCATGTAAACCCAGTCCAGCACCAGCATCACGACGAGCGAAAGTCCGACCAGCGGGAAGACGATGCCGCCGATTGCGAGCATCGCGATCAGTCCGCGAAACACCCGCCTGTCCGCCGGCATCGGCGGCACGCCGAGCGAACCCTTGGGCCGGCGCTTCCACCACATGACGCCGGCCGAAACGGCAAGCATGACGATCAGAAGGCAGGCGGCCGAAAGCACGATCTGGTTGGCGAGACCGAATTCCTGGCCGAGATGGACGTTGATGCCCCATTCGAGCGTCTTGCCGAGCGGGCCGTAGTCGGCATAGCTCATATCGATCAGCGGTTTGCCGGTGTACTGGTCGAGATGAACGACCCGCTGCTCGGCGAGATTGTCCGGATAGACGGTGCCGCTATAGACGCCGTCCTGCGCCTTCGGGATGCTCACGGCATAGCCGCGATGAAGGCCAAGCCGATCGAAGACCGCGATTGCCCGGTCGAGACCGATCGGGCCGGCCGCGCCGTGCGCGTCAGCGGAGGGCGATTGCGGGATTTTTGCCTGCTCCAGCGACCAGGAGGTCTTGGCCACATGGTCGAGATGCTCGTCCGACATCGGGACGTCCGTGTAGACGCCGGCCGGATAGCCGAAATTGTTGCCGTTCGCCCATTCATTGACCTTGTCGCCCCAGACGCCGGACCAGGGCATCCCAGTCACCGCGAGGAAGACGATGAAGAAGCCGACAAGAATACCGCTGACGGCATGCATATCGCGCCAGAACACCCGCCGTTTCGGCGTGCCGCGAATACTGAGCACGCCACCTGTCTGGCTACGCGGCCACCACAGATAGATGCCCGTCGCAACCAGAAGAACGGACCATCCGGCGGTGATCTCGATCAGCGAGCGGGCGAAGGAGCCGAAATATTTGAGGCTGTGCAGGGTGCGGATGGTCCACATGACGGTGCCGCGGTCGGGGAGCGATCCCAGCACCTTTCCGTCATAGGGGTTCACATAGACGGCGAGCTTGCCGGCTTCGGTGGCGACGGTGATTTCTGCCGAGGACGCCGGCGTCGCCGGATCGGTGAATTTTGCTGCCGTTCCGGGATAGGCCGCCAGCGCCGAGGCCACCATCGCCGAGGGCGCCGCCTTGACGACGCTTTCCTGGATCGCAACGGTTTTCAGATCGGCATGCACCAGCGCATCGATTTGATCGCGAAAAAGATAGAGCGCGCCGGTCACCGCCAAGATGACGAGGAAGGGCAGGACCATGAGGCCCGCATAGAAATGCCAGCGCCAGACGGCGCGGTAGAGGTCGGACGCGGAACGCACGGCAGGACCGGCGTCCACGCGCCCGATGGTGATATCGGACATGAGATTTCTCCAGATGGGAAGGTTTCTGGCCGCGGCTGTATGCCGGCGGCCTTGAGCTTTCACACAGCGGAGAAGGTTGGTGGTGCCCGCGCCTCGGCAACGAGGCCGATTGCAGGCAGCGGCGGCACGAGATGACTGCGGATGATCTCGACAGGCGTCCAGCGTCCGTCAGGCCGGATCAGTCCATCCGCAGCAACGGGGATCGTGGCCGCAACAGTATAGGATTGCTGGCAGAGCGTGGCGCAAGGGCATTGGGCATGCTTGGCCGGCCCGTTGACCGGTTTCGCGTGCGCCGCCGAACTGACCTCGTTGTCGATGCACAGGATGTTGAACGGATCGGCGACGGCTGCGGCCACGCCACCCTGCGCGAACCCGGTGGATAGTCCCTGCAGCAAAAGAACGACCGCAAACAGCGCCGAAATGGCGCTGAACGAAATCCGGTCTCTGACGATCTGCCGCGCGATATGCATGAAAGCTCACATGCCACAGAGCATGGCCTGTGTCACCTGCGGCAGAATGTGCAATTCACCGTAGCCCGGTGTAAGGCGATAGCGGCGGCGCCTAATGCCGCCGCTTGCCGCCCGGCAATTTGACCTCGCCCTCGTCCTCACCATCCCAATAATGCACACGGGTAGCGCTGACCTTGATCATCACAACGCCCTTGGTGTCGATACCGTCCTTGAACCAGTCGTCCATATCCGGCTTCCAGTGCGACTTGAAGGCTGCCTTGTCCTTGATCACGTCCGCTTCACCTTCCACGGCGACCATGAAGCCCTTCTTGCCCTGGAAAGAAAGACCGACCTTGGGGTTGCGCTTGATGTCATCGACCATGCGCGATTTTTCCCAGGTGAAATAATAGGAATCGCCGTCGTAATCGACGTCGCCATTGTTGCTCATCGGCCGGCCGGCAATGGCCCCGCCCTGCGTATGGGTCGACAGCATCGCGATGTCGATGTCGTGCATCTTCTGGGCGACTTCCGAAAGGCTTCTGTCACTCATGATCGTCTCCCGTGTTCCTGATTGAAACGCGCCCGAAGCCAATTGGTTCGAGCGCGCCGGATCAACGTCAGGAAAGAGGCTCTATCGGAGCCCGGATGCCATCGGCACGGCTGCCGGATCGATCGTCTCGTAGAATTTCGAGATGATCTCCCAGGCCTCGTCCGCCGTCTCGACGAACCGAAGGAGGTCCATATCCGTCGGCGCAATCGTGCCGAAGTCGGCGAGTGCCTCGAAATCGATGATCTTGCGCCAGAACTTTTCGCCGAACAGGATCAGCGGCACCAGCGCCATGCGGCCGGTCTGCATCAGCGTGATCGTCTCGAACAGCTCGTCCAGCGTCCCGAAGCCGCCCGGGAACACGACGACCGCCTTGGCGCGCAACAGGAAATGCATCTTGCGGATGGCGAAATAGTGGAAGTTGAAGGAGAGTTCCGGCGTCACGAAGCGGTTCGGCGCCTGCTCGTGCGGCAGCACGATGTTGAGCCCGATCGACGGCGCGCCGATTTCGGCGGCCCCGCGGTTTCCCGCCTCCATCACGCCCGGCCCGCCGCCGGTGACGACGACATATTCCTTATAATGGGTCTGCGCCGAATGCAGCGAGCACAGTTTCGAAAACTTCCGCGCTTCTTCGTAGTAGATCGAGGCGTCCGTCAGGTTCTTGCGCTGTGTTTCATTCTTCGCCGCCCAGGCATCGCCGCCGGGCTCGGGAATGCGCGCGCCGCCGAACAACACGATCGTCGAATTGATGCCGCGTTCCGTCAGGATCATTTCCGGCTTCAGAAGCTCGAGTTGCAGCCGCAAGGGGCGCAGTTCCTCGCGGGACAGAAAATCGTCGTCGATATAGGCAAGCCTGTAGGAGGGTGACATCGATTGCGGCGTCTGCGGAACACCGGCTGCCCGCGTCCGCGCCTGCCGGCTGTCGACAAGCGGATCCCAGACCCCGTCCTTGCGCCGCATATTCTTCTTTTTCATTCTTGCCATGACACACTTTCCTGCCGCAAACCGGCAGCATTTCATCGCAGCCGGATGCTCCTTCGAATATCCCGAGCGCTACGGTTCAAATCATACGCAGCCATTCCCGTGACATACACCTTCATCCAGCGCCGATCGCAACCGAAAACCGCTTCAATTTTGCGGGATCATGCTCTAAGCAGGTTCCGCAAAAGTGTCCCACGGTTTTGCGACCAGAACCTGCGCAAAACAAAAGAAGCTAAACATGTTCACGATAGACGCCGAAGTTTAAGGAATTCCGATGACGAACCATGATCTCGCTTCCCTGTCTCAGACCATCGACACGGCCTTCGACAATCGCGACAGCATTACCACGTCCACCAGGGGCGAAGTGCGCAACGCCGTCGAAACGGCTCTCAACCTGCTCGATGGCGGCAAGGTGCGGGTGGCGGAACGCGGCGCGGACGGCAACTGGACCGTCAACCAGTGGCTGAAGAAGGCGGTTCTCCTCTCCTTTCGCCTCAACCCGATGGAAATCGTCAAGGGCGGCCCGGGCGAAGCCGTCTGGTGGGACAAGGTCGCTTCCAAGTTCGACGGCTGGAGCGTCAACGAGTTTGAAAAGGCCGGCTTCCGCGCCGTGCCCAACGCTATCGTCCGCCGCTCAGCCTATATCGCGCCGAATGCCATCCTGATGCCGTCCTTCGTCAATCTCGGCGCCTATGTCGGCGAAGGCACGATGGTCGATACCTGGGCGACGGTCGGCTCCTGCGCCCAGATCGGCAAGCACGTGCACCTCTCCGGCGGCGTCGGCATTGGCGGCGTGCTGGAACCGATGCAGGCCGGGCCGACCATCATCGAGGACAATTGCTTCATCGGCGCCCGCTCGGAAGTGGTCGAAGGCTGCATCGTGCGCGAAGGCTCCGTGCTCGGCATGGGCGTGTTCATCGGCAAGTCGACAAAGATCGTCGACCGCGCCACCGGCGAAGTCACCTATGGCGAAGTGCCGCCCTATTCGGTCGTCGTTGCCGGCTCCATGGGTTCGGGTGCCGTCATGCCGAATGGTGTGCCCGCCCCGAACCTCTACTGCGCGGTCATCGTCAAGCGCGTCGACGAGAAGACCCGTTCGAAGACCGGCATCAACGAACTGCTCCGGGATTGATCGATGCGCACGGAGGAGCGACAGACCATTCAATGGCTGCTCTTCAGCCCCTCCGGCCGCTTGAGCCGCCTGCCCTATTTCCTCGGCTGGCTGCTATGGGTGGCGATCACCGGCTTCGTACTGACCCGCATCTTCGCCAATGAGGAGGCCGAAGCAGCGCTGGCGCTCTGGGGACTTGTGATGGTCGTAACCGGCCTCGCCTCGACTGTCTCGCTCGTCATGCTGACCATCAAGCGGCTGCATGACATCGGCTATCCCGGCCCACTCGCCATCTGCCTGTTCATCCCGGTCCTCAGCCCCATCGTCTTCATCGCACTCTGTCTCTGGCCCGGCAAACCCGGAGCCAACGAATACGGGCCGTGAAAAAGCCGGGCCTTATCGCAACGGCATGCGGAAGGTGAAACAGGTTTCTTCCGGCGTCGAGGATACCGAAAGCCTTCCCTTGTGTGCCTTGGCGATTTCCGAGGCGATATAGAGCCCGAGACCGAGCCCCTCGAGGTTCGCCTTGGCGGATGCCCGAACGAACGGCTTGAACAGGTCCTTGACGACCGTTTCGGGGATCGGCTCACCCACATTCGTCACCGCAAGCTCGAAACGCTCTCCGGCAATCATGGAGCGGACCTGGATGGGGGCTTCCGGATCGCCATGCATCAACGCATTGGCAAGCAGATTGGACAGGAGCTGGCCCATGCGGCCCTCGTCGCAGCGCACCAGCGCCTCGGTCAGGTCGGCATCGATCATCCGCCCCGGATTGGCCAGCCTGAGTTCGGCGATGACCTGCTCCATCACCGGCTTCAACGGCACCCGGTCCGCCTGTTCCACGGCGATGCCGCCGCCAAGCCTGCCGCGGGCAAAGTCGAGCACATTGTCGATCAGGCCCGACATGCGCGAGATGCTGCTCTGCATCAGCGCAAGCACGGTCTTGCCCTTCTCGTCTTCGACCGAGCGCTGCAGCATGCGCGTACCGGCATCCAGCGAGGCCAGCGGGTTGCGCAGGTCATGGCCGAGGACCGCAATGAACTGCTCGCGCAGTTCGCTGCCCTGCCGCTCCTGGTCCAGACGCTGTTGCGCGTCGAGGTGGAATGCGATCAGGTTGGCGAAGAGCTGGAACATGCCGATGACTGAGGGCGTGGTCAGCATGCGCGGCACCGTGTCGATGGCGCAGAGCGTCCCGAAGAAGGTTCCATCCGCCAGCGTGATCGGCATGGAGATATAGCTCTGCAGGCCATAGATCGCCGGCGTATGATGGCCGGCATAGAGCGGATCGGCGGCGACATTATCGATGATCACCGCCTGCCGGTGCTCCCGTATCTCGTTGCAGATCGTCGTCTCGATCTTGAGCTCGCCGCCGGGTTCCAGGCCGAAAGCGATCTCGTCGCGGACGCTGCAGGCAATCCAGCGATCCGCGGTGACGCGGGCGACGGCCGCAAAGCGCATGCCCGTCGTCTGGCAGACAACGTCGAGGATGGTCGGCACAGCGCTGATCTGTGCGATGGCGTCAACGGCGGCTGCGGGATCGTCGTTCAATGCATCACCTTCGGTCGACAGGAATCAAAACATCTGTTTCTTGTCGGCGCAATACAGTCAGGATGCAAGACTTCCGCGTGCGAAGACGATCATGATTCGCGGTATCAGGCCTTTGGCTCGAACGGCACGGGGCGCCGGGCAGCGCCCTGCCGCTCCAGCATCCAGCCTGGATATTCCGGCGGCAGCGCGCTGACGGCATCGAGTCTTTCGAGATCGCCGGCATCGAGCTTCAGTTTCACCGCCTTCAGGTTCTCCTCCAGTTGCTCCACCCGTTTGGCGCCGATAATGACGCTGGTCACGAAGGGCTTGGCCAGGATGAAGGCGAGCGCCACCTCGGCGACGCTGGCATTGTGCTTTGCGGCAATCTCGCGCATGACCGCAACGCAGGCGAAGGCGCGGTCCTTGTTAACCGGCGGAAAATCGAACGTCGCCCGGCGGCCCTCGCCATTGCCCGGCGCACCCGGCCCGTATTTGCCCGAAAGCAGCCCACCCGCGAGCGGCGACCAGACCATCAGTCCCATTTTTTCCTCATTGAGCATAGGCACGATGTCCCGCTCGAGATCGCGTCCCGCGATGGAATAATAGGCCTGCAGGCTGTCGAAACGGGCATAGCCCTTGTGCTCGGAAACGCCCAGCGCCTTGGCGATCTTCCAGGCCTGCCAGTTGGAGACGCCGACGTAGCGGACAAGGCCGCGCGACACCAGATCATCGAGCGCCCGCAGCGTCTCGTCGATCGGCGTGACGCTATCGGTCGCATGGATCTGGTAGAGATCGATATGGTCCATCTGCAACCGTTCGAGGCTGGCCTCGACCGAATCCATGATGTGCCCGCGCGAGGCGCCGCGATCGTTCGGCCCATCGCCCATCTGGCCATAGACCTTGGTGGCGATCACCACATCCTTGCGCTTGATCCCGAGATTGCGCAGCGCCTGCCCAAGCAGCCGCTCCGAATCCCCGGCGGAATAGACGTCCGCCGTATCGATGAAATTGACGCCGGCTGCGAGCGAGCGCTCCACGATCCGGTCGGCGGCATCCTGGTCGACATCGGCGATCGCGCCCCAGAACGCGCCTTCGGGCGCGCCGAAGGTCATCGTCCCCAGGCAGATTTCGGAAACGAACAAACCGGTATTGCCAAGCTGATTGTAGCGCATGGACATGGCTCCGTATCTTCAATGATCATTTTGAGGCGGGAATGCCCGGCATGGCGGGCGGGGATACTCATTGGATATAGGGCGTCGGAGAGGTTTTTCCAGCCGTCCACCCGGTATTTTGCCGGCCGATGCGATGCCCGGCCAGCGGTCTTATTCGGCCGCTACCTGCGTCCGCAGCGCAGCAATGTCGCGCTGCGGTGACAGGCCGTAGAGACGCGTATATTCCAGCCCGAACTGGGACGGGCTCTGGTAGCCGACCGTGTGGCCAGCCGTTCCGGCGTCCATGTTCGAAACCAGCATGAGGCGCCTCGCCTCGTTGAGCCGTAGCTGTTTCTGATACTGCATCGGCGTCATCGCCGCGACGGCCTTGAAGTGGTGATGCAACGACGACACGCTCATGCCCACATGCTCGGCGAGATCCTCGATGCGCAGCGGCCGGGCGTAGTTGTCCCGCAGCCAGGTAATCGCCTTGGCGATCCGGTTTCCGGGGCTGTCGGCCGTGGCAATCTGGATCAGTCGCGGCCCATAGGGTCCGGTCAGAAGACGATAGAGGATTTCCTGCTCGATGAGAGGGGCCATGCCCGCAATGTCATTCGGAGTATCAAGGAGCCTGAGATATCGGAGTGTCGCGTCCACAAGCGCTGGCGAAGCCTTGTGAACGGCAAGACCCCGCATGCCGTCGGCCGTTGCTGCGACGGATGGAACGGCGATCCGCTGCAGCACCTCGCGCAGCCGGTCGGGATTGATCACCATGCCAAGGCCCAGGTGCGGCGCCTGCGGACTGGCAACGCTTACCCGGGAGATGACCGGCAGGTCGAACGACACCACAACACAATCGCCGACTCCGTAGTGATAGACATCCTGCCCGAGAGTCACGCTTTTTTGGCCTTGTGCAATGAGGGCGAAGGCCGGGCGATGGGCCAGATGGACGGGGTTCGTCGGCGCGGTCTGGCGGCCGAACAACAGGTTCTCGATCGCGGTTTCGAACATTCCCGTTCCAGACACATGCCGCGAAATGATCGAGGCAATTTCCGCGAATCTCTTTGCTTGATCTTGCATGGAACGTTACGGCTCCCAGGTTTGCGACTGTTTCGACACTACCCCGGAAATGTGGGGCAGGGAATTCCGCGATGCCGAGATTTGCAGGATCACGTATAAATCTTGGAGTATCGTTGTAACACCTGATGGCTTGCCGGTTGCATACTTGACTTATCGGACGAACGAGGTCCGACAAATCAAGGATCAATGCCCATGACCAGATTGACCGGGAAGATCGCTGTCGTCACCGGAGTCTCCAACGCACCTGTGGCGCGCATCGCCAACCGCCTTGCAGCAGAAGGTGCTGCCGTGGTGATCAACGATGCCGCCGATAGCGAGGGGGCTGCCCGCGTCGTCGCCGGCATCGTCCGGCGCGGCGGCCGGGCCATCGCCGTTCAAGGTGACGTTTCGAAATCGCAGGATGTCAGACGTATCTTCCGCGCCACTGTGGAGATTTTCGGCAGGCCCGACATCGTCGTCAACAATGCCGGCGTCGTCCGGGTTGAGCCGCTGGAAACGGACGCACCGGCGGACGCACGCCGCGCATTTGCAGTCAATGTCTTCGGCACCTTCCTGATGTGCCAGGAAGCGGCCCGGCAGTTCGGTAATCAGGGCGGCATCATCATCAACATGAGCTCGACGGGCAGCGCCACACCGGACGAGGAGACGCAGTCCACCATCAAGGGCGCCATCGACATGCTGACGCTTGGCCTTGCCCGCGAATTCGCCGCGCGCGGAATCCGCGTCGTCTCGATCGACCCAGCGGGCTTTGACGCGGAAGACCTTTCCGGATCCGACGTCCCCGAGACGATGACACGGCCTAGTACCGGCCTGACGTCTCTGCGCCGCCGGGCAACGTTCCTGGCCTCCGCCGACGCGGCCTTCATTCGCCCTGAACTTGTGACCGAGGCGGGCTGGCGCGGTTGGTGACCAACCAGCGAGAATATCCCCCCGGCTCGTCCCCGACGATGATCGGTTCGCGGACGAGAAGTGCCCGGCCGAGGATGGGCGTTGCCCATCGTTTAGCGTGCGACATCGACATGAACCCCACGCGGCAGCGCCACGCACTCTATCCTTTTGAATGCCGTCTCTGCCGATCGCGGCCGCTTGGCTGAAGCCCGCCCCACCGTTCGTGGTAACACCGAGGAAAGGCGATTGAACCCCAACCCTGCGAATGGTGCTGTTTAGATCTTCGCGTGGCGGTAACTCCGCCTTGTAGCCAGACAAGACATTGCTATTTGGCGGTTTTCAGCGATCCTTATGTAAGCAAGCACAGACCACAATCAGACCGGAGCTCCCAGCAGGTGGTTCAGATGTCCTCCGTCGATTCTCTCGCGGCGAGATTGCTGTCGGCGACATTGATGTTCGACCGGGCGTCGTTGGAAGCACTTGAGGCTTTGGCAGCCGAGTCCGACCGCCGGGTCTTGCGACGTGGCGAGGTCCTGGTTCGCGAAGGCGATCCTTCTGACAGGTTCTTCATCGTGCAGTCGGGTCGCTTTACGGTGCACAAGGGAGATTCGACGGCCTCGATCGCCGAGATCGGTCAGGGCGAACTCGTCGGCGAGGTCGGTTTCTTCGCAGGGCTGCCCCGCACCGCGACCGTGCTTGCGGCGCGTGATTCGATCGTGCTTGAAATCCGCGGCTGCGACTTCGAGAAGGCGGCCGAAGCCTTGCCGAGCCTGCGACAGGCGGTCACGACATTTCTGGCGCGCCGATTTGCGGTGCAATCTCCGAGTTCATCGCTCCTCAAACAGTCTGCCAGAATTAGGACGCTTGCGATCATTCCGGCCGGCGAAAGTCGCATTTCACCGGTCTTCATCCGGCGCCTGCGGGAAGCGTTCGACGTCGATACGCGCGCCCGGTTCGTCGCCCGGGCGGACATTCACGCCCGGTTCGCGGGTCTTGCCGTCGATGACCAGCCAGTTCTGAACTGGTTGAACGAGCTGGAGGCGGAAACCGAAATCATCGTCTATGTTGCCGATGAAGAGGCGAATGATTGGACAAGCGTCTGCATTCGGCAGGCCGATGCCGTCCTGTTGCTTGCCGATGCGTCCTGTTCACCCCGGCTGAACCCGTCCGAGGCACTGGCGCTATCGGTTCATCCTCCGTCGACCGGGCGGCTCGTCCTCATTCACGACACGCGCTCGACAGCGGTGTCCGGCACCTCTGCATGGCTTGATGAGCGTCCCCATGTTGGCCAACATCATCATGTTGCGCTGGAGGATGGGTCTGACATAGAGCGGCTGGTCCGATTTGTTTCCGGCACGGCACGGGGTTACGTAGCGGCGGGGGGCGGGGCCCTCGGCAGCATCCATCTGGGCGTCTACAAGGCTTTCGTCGAGGCGGGCGCCTGCTTTGACTATCTCGGCGGAACGAGTTCCGGAGCGGCGATGATGGCCGGCTTCGCGAGTGGGCTGGATGCAGAGCAGATCGACCGAGGCACGCACGACATATTTATCAAGGGCCGGGCGTTTCGCCGGCTCACCTTGCCGCATTTCGCACTTCTGGATCACAAGGTGTTCGATCAGGCCCTCCGAGCGGAATACAGCGAGGTTCTCATCGAGGATCTCTGGCTGCCGTTCTTTGCGCTTTCGACCAATCTGAGCAGCCGTCAACCCCAAGTCCACCGTCGTGGAAAGCTTTGGCAGGCCGTTCGGGCGTCCGGTTCGATCCCCGGTATTCTGCCGCCGTTCTTCACGGCCGATGGCGATATGCTGGTGGACGGCGCCATCATGAACAATCTGCCGCTGGAGCAGATGAAGGAACTCAAGACCGGACCCAATGTCGTGGTGAGTCTGGGGTCGAACGGGCCGCAGAAATACAAAATCGACTATGATCGCATCCCCGGCGCTTCCGAATTGGCCGTCGCCTGGCTGAACCCATTCGGTCGCGACCGCTTGCCAAAGGTCCCCAGCATGCTTCAGGTTATTGCTGCGAGCATGCTGGCACACCGGCCGCAGGACATCGCGCTTGGCGATGAGGATCTCTCGGTCTGCCCACAGCTTTCCAACCCGACAGGGTTCATGGACTGGAGCCGGCATTCCGAGCTGTTTTCGGACGCCTACGCCTGGACCAGCCGATGGATCGAAGACCGTCTCCGCGAGAATGATCCGGGGGTCCGAGCGGTGCTCGGCACCTCACATGACTAGGTGAGCCGGATTCAGGAGCCGGCAATTGCCCCTCGTCGTCCCGCTACAGCCACCTCCGGACGCGGGCCTTGTAGGCGACGTAGACGTCACCGAACTTCCGCTCGAGATAGGCCTCCTCGCGAGCGACCACGCCGTAGCGGATGACGAGATAGAACAGCACCAACAGGGCGATGAGCCACAGGCTGTCGAAGGCGATGGCGAGGCCGGTGAGACCGAGGAACATGCCGATATAGATCGGGTTGCGCGTGAAGCGGTAGGGACCTTCCTCGACGATCGCCGATGTCGGCTGGGTGGTCTGGATCTGCGTTCCCGCCCGGCGGAAGGTCGTCGCCGCCCAGATCAGCAGCCCGAGGCCGGCGAGGAACACGATTCCGCCGAGCCAGCCTACTGGCACGGCCGCCGGCAGGAACGGCCGCGGATAGAGCCAGTCGAACGCGAGCCCGGCAATTGCGGCGAGCGCCCAGGCGATTGGTGGTCGCACCGCCGCGCCTGAACTGTCGCGCAAATTGTCGGCCGCCTGGTTCATCCGATCCGCTCCCTGCCCCCGGAATTATAACACGGAGGTCGTGTTTTGCGGTCGTTACCGAGGCTCTCTCCACCAACGGGAGTTTACGTCGCTTCGAAAGGGATTTGAAGCCAATCCACTGTTCTCGGCAAGCTATCCCCGCATATGCCGAGCCACCCTCATCCGCCCTTCGGGCGCCTTCCCCCCCGCCGGGAGAAGAGGAACATCACTCCCCCCTCAACGAGAATGGTAACCCCGTGACAGCCCGGCATGGATCGGCTAAACCAAGCCCGCGAAACAACAGGCATTCCTTGATGACCGCTACCGATCCCGTCGCCAATCTCTCCACCCTGATCCGTTGTCCCTCCGTCACCCCTGCCGAAGGCGGCGCGCTGGCCGCGCTTCAATCGATGCTTTCGCCGCTCGGCTTTGCGGTCGACCGGGTGATGGCGACCGAGGACGGCACGCCGGATATCGAAAACCTCTATGCCCGCCTCGGCACCGATGGCCCGCATCTGATGTTTGCCGGACATACGGACGTGGTGCCGGTCGGCGACGAGGCCGCCTGGACCCATGGTCCGTTCTCGGCCGATATTGCCGATGGCCAGATGTATGGTCGCGGCGCCGTCGATATGAAGGGCGGCATCGCCTGCTTTGCAGCCGCCGTTGCCCGCCATATCGAAAAACATGGGCCACCGCAGGGCTCGATCTCGTTCCTGATCACCGGCGACGAGGAAGGCCCGGCCATCAACGGCACCGTCAAGCTGCTTGAATGGGCCGCTGCAAAGGGCGAACACTGGGACGCCTGCCTCGTCGGCGAGCCGACCAATCCGGACCAACTCGGCGACATGATCAAGATCGGCAGGCGCGGTTCGCTGTCCGGCACGATCACCGTGCACGGCGTCCAGGGCCACGCCGCCTATCCGCACCTTGCCGACAGCCCCGTGCGTGGCATTCTCGCTCTGACGCAGGCGCTGATGGACCCGCCTTTCGACGGCGGCACCGACAATTTCCAGCCCTCCAATCTCGAAGTGACGACGATCGACGTTGCCAACAAGGCGGTCAACGTCATCCCGGCCAGGGCGTCGGCAAGCTTCAACATTCGCTTCAACGACAGCTGGGACGCCGACAGCCTGAAGGCCGAGATCGTTGCCCGTCTCGATCATGCCGCAGCCGAGAGCCCGCTTCGTCCGGGTCGCCCGCCCGTCAGATACGATATCGTCTGGAGCGAGCGCCCGAGCCACGTCTTCCTCACCCGCAACAACGCGCTGATCGCCTCGCTGTCGGGCGCCGTCGAGGCCGTCACCGGCCGCGAGCCAAAACTGTCGACGACCGGCGGCACGTCGGACGCGCGTTTCATCAAGGACCATTGCCCGGTCGTCGAATTCGGCCTTGTCGGCCAGACCATGCACATGGTCGACGAGCGGGTCGCGGTTGCGGACCTTGAAACGCTGACGCAGATCTACGAGACCTTCATCAGCCGCTGGTTTGGCCATGCCGCAGATTGACGAGATCGCCGACTACATCAAGGGCCTCTGGCTGCTGATCCTCGGCGATAGGACCGGCTTCGACTGGCTCGACATCAGCGCCCTCGGTGTCTGGCGGTCGTTTGCCGCCTTTCTCTGGTGCCTGCCTGCCATGGCCGTCGGCTGGGCCGCCTGGCGGCTCTTTTATCTGGGAAACATGCCGGCCGGTGCCGAGACGGGGCTGATTTTCATCCTCAAGCTCCTTTTCGTCGACATGACCATGTGGGTCGTGCCGCTGGTGCTCGTGACCGCCCTTGCCAGGCCCCTAGGCTATGTCGAAATACTTGCCCCGCTCATCATCACCAGCAACTGGCTGGCCGTGCCAACCGTCTACGCGATGGCCGTTCCGCTTGCGATCAGATTGGTCATCCCCCATAGCGATGGCCTGACGAGCCTGCTTTCGCTGATCCTTCTGCTGGTCAGTTTCACCGCCATTTTCCGGCTGGTGAAAACCATCGCAAACGACCAGATGCTGCTCGCCTCGGCACTCGCGTCCCTGCTCATCCTGCCATCGCTGATCCTCAGCGAAAGCCTTCCGTGGATGCTCGGGCTGATGCCGGCCTGATTGGATCAGTAATCGACCTGCATGAAATAGAGCCCGTCCGGCGGCGCCACCGGACCGCAGGCCTTGCGGTCCCTCGCCTCAAGCGCGATACGGACATCGTCCGGCGTCCATTTCCCGTCGCCCACCAGCTTCAACGTGCCGGCAAAGGAGCGTATCTGGTTGTGCAGGAAACTCTGGGCAGTAGCGCGGATTTCGACCACCTCCCCGTCCCGCGTCACATCGAGCCTGTCGAGCGTTCGCCACGGGCTGTTTGCCTGACAATGGGTCGAGCGGAAGGTGGTGAAATCATGATGGCCGACCAGAATCTGCGCAGCCGCGTGCATCGCCTCGTGATCGAGCTTTCGCGACACCCACCAGGCGCGCTTCGCCTCCAGCGCCAGCGGAGATGGACGTGAAATGATGCGATAGAGGTAATGCCGCCGAAGTGCCGAGAAACGCGCGTCGAATTCCGGCGCCACCTCGGCCGTCTCGATGATCGACACCCGCTCGCCGGCCTGCCCGAGATAGGCGTTCAGTGCATTGCGAAGCGTTTCCGGCTTCCAGGCCCGCGCGAGGTCGGCGTGCGCCACCTGCCCCCTCGCATGAACCCCGGAATCGGTTCGCCCGGCGCCCCGGATCACCACCACCTCGCGGGTCAGGGCAAGGATCGCCTTCTCGACAGCACCCTGCACCGAGGGACCATTGTCCTGCCGCTGCCAGCCGACATAATTCGAGCCGTCATATTCGATCGTCATGCGGAAACGCGGCATCAGAGCAGCCTTGTGCCGGCCGGAACGGGCGTTCCCCGCCGGAAATCGTCGGCATCGAGCACCTTGCCGCCTGCCTTCTGCAGCCGTTTCAGCCGCACCGAACCATTGTCGCAGGCGATCGTCAGGTCGTCGAACAGGGCCGTGCCGGTTTCGCCACCTACCCTTTCGACAACGGACGCGAGAACCTTGACGCGCTCCGGCTTGCCGGCGATCGGGATTTCAAACCAGGCACCGGGAAAGGGCGAAAGCCCGCGAATGTGATTGTGAACCTCGGTGGCAGTCTTTCCAAAATCGATCCGGGTCTCGGCCTTGCTGATCTTCGCCGCGTAGATGACCCCATGCTCGGCCTGCGGCGTCAGCGGCAGATCGCCGCCATCGAGCTTTTCCATGGCGTCCTTCATCAGGCCGGCACCGACAAGCATCAACTTGTCATGCAGTTCGCCGGCCGTCATCTCGTTGCCGATTGCGACGACCTTCGTCAGTGCCACATCGCCGGTGTCGAGCCCCTTGTCCATCTTCATCACCATCATGCCGGTCTCGTGATCGCCCGCCATGATCGCCCGCTGGATTGGGGCTGCCCCGCGCCAGCGCGGCAAAAGCGATGCGTGGCCGTTGTAGCAGCCGAGCCGGGTGCCGTTGAGAATTTCCTCCGGCAAAAGCAGGCCATAAGCCACGACCACCGCGACATCGGCGTCGAAATCACGAAAGGTCTGGCGATCTGCCGCATCCTTGAAATTGACAGGGGTCAATACCGGAATACCGAGCAGTTCCGCCGCCTGATGCACCGGCGATTTCTGCAGGTCGAGACCGCGTCGTCCGCCCGGCCGCGGCGGCTGGGTATAGACGGCAGCGATCGTATGCCCGGCCTCAGCCAGCGCCGCCAGGGTCGGAACCGAGAACTCGGGGGTTCCCATGAAAATAATGCGAAGCGGCACGGTACGCGGACTCCCGTTCTGATCAGGCCTCTTCAAACGGGTTTACGAGCTTCAAATCAAGCCCTTCGAAGTCTTTTGTGTTGCGCGTCGCCAGCGTCGCATCGTGGGAGAGACAGATCGCGGCGATCATGGCGTCCTTGGTTTCCATCGGCCTGCCCTCCTTCTGTCGTCGAGCGGACAATGCCCCATAACGCGCAGCAACGTTCTGCGAAAAGCTTAGGATCCTTCCTGAAAACTCGCCTTCTATCCGCGCGAAGGTCGCCGACAAACTTTCCCGTCGAGCTCCAGGCTCCAGCAAGGCGATGCCGAAATGGATTTCCGCCATTGCAATTGCCGTTAGAAACACGACCTCGCTGTCATACTGATCCAGCCACCGAAGGATAAGCTCGCTGTGCCGCCGTCCCTGAAGTTCGGAAATGACATTGGTGTCGAGAACGATCATTTAGAATTCTGGCGGTTGTCGATCGGGCTGTTTGCGAAACGCATCGATGGCATTCAATTCGTCATCCTCGAACTTCGCGTCGCTCAAGACGGCACGGAGGCGCTGTCCCGCGGTTTGTCCATGCTGGCGCTGCTCGCGTTCCAGGGCGGATCGAATTTGCACGATAGCCTCGTCTGAAAGGCTGCGGCCATTCCGGCGCGCGCTTTCCTGCAACTCGACTTTCAATGCATCGTCAATTCCACGAAGAAGCAGATCGCCCATGTGCAACCTCCACTATGATATCAGCGATATCATAGTGGCAAAGGCTCAGGTTTTCAACAGAAGGCGTCAGATCGCCTTGGCGCCGCGGGTCTTGGCGGCCTTGGTGAATTTGCGGATCACCATTTCGCGCTTGAGCTTGGAAAGATGGTCGATGAACAGCACGCCGTTCAGGTGATCGATCTCGTGCTGCAGACAGGTGGCGAGCAGACCATCCGCATCGACCGTCTGCTGCTTGCCGTCGCGATCGACGTACTGGACGGTGATTGCGGCCGGGCGCTCGACTTCGGCGTAATAGTCGGGGATCGACAGGCAGCCTTCTTCGTAGACCGAGCGCTCATCCGACGTTTTGAGGATCTGCGGGTTGATGAAAACCAGCGGCTGCTTTTCCTCGCCTTCCTTCGACACGTCGATCACCAGCATCTGGCGGGGAACGCCGATCTGGATAGCCGCAAGACCGATACCCGGTGCGTCATACATGGTGTCGAGCATATCGTCGGCAAGGCGACGAACGTCGGCATCGACCGTCTCGACCGGCTTGGAAAGCTGGCGCAGCACGGGATCGGGAAGAATGATGAGCGGCTTGATGGTCATCTGGCTCCCATAACCGATCTTTTGCGCTGATGGAATTCTCGTTTTCAAGATTTTTGCTGCAAATGCAGCAGTTTGTATCAATCGATTTACCAATGTTCCCGTTTTGATCTGGTCACAAACAGCGAATCCGCTTAGCTTATCTCGATGGAACCCATGACGCTCACCCTCGACCAGCCGCTTTTCGTTCTCGGCGCCTATCCTTTAACGCTCGGTATGAGCCTGTTCATCGCCATCGCGATCCTGCTGCTTGCGGGCATTCCAGCGGTGCTCGGGCGGCGGCGTGCGCGGCAATCTGCGCTCGAAGCCGAACAGCGAATGACGGCTCTGCTTGCCGCGCAGGCGGAAATGCAGGGGCGCATCGCCGCGATGGCGGACGTATTCGGAGCACGACAATCCGAACTCAACCAGTCGATCAGCCAGAGGATCGACGGCATGACGCATCGGCTCGGCACCTCGATCACCGAGCAGACCAAGGCGACGCATGAGAACCTGCGCCGGCTGCAGGAGCGGCTAGCCGTGATCGACACCGCACAGACCAATATCCAGTCGTTGGCGAAAGACATGGCCGGGCTGCAGAGCATCCTTTCCAACAAGCAGACGCGCGGCGCCTTCGGCCAGTCGCGCATGGAAACGATCATTGCCGACGGCCTGCCGATGGGCGCCTATGCCTTCCAGGCGACGCTTTCGAACGGGTCCCGGCCCGACTGCACCGTCCGGATGCCGAATGGGCAGCCGGTGCTGGTGATCGACGCCAAGTTTCCGCTGGAGGGCTGGAACGCCGTTCGCAGCGCCGCCGATCCGGAAGCGACCCGGCAGGCGCAGCAGCAGTTCCGGCGGGACATGGAGGTTCATATCCGGGATATTTCCGGAAAATACCTGATCCCCGGAGAGACCCAGGATACAGCCTTCCTGTTCGTCCCCTCCGAATCGATCTTTGCCGAAATTCACGAGAATTTCGAAGGCATCGTCCAGAAGGCACACCGGGCGCGGATCGTCATCGTCTCGCCATCGCTTCTGATGCTGTCGATCCAGGTCATCCAGGCGATCCTGCGCGATGCCCGGATGCGGGAACAGGCGCATCTGATCCAGGGAGAGGTGATCCGGCTGATGGAGGATCTGACCCGGCTCGACGACCGGGTGCGCAAGCTGCACGGCCATTTCCTGACGACGCAGAAGGATATCGACGATATCCTGACCTCCTCGGACAAACTCAAGCGGCGCGGCACAAGGATCGAGGCGCTGGACCTTGAGACCGCTGGTTCATCCCCTGAGGCGAAACCGGAACAGAAATCCTTTGACAACCGCATGGGTCAATTGAAGCTCCGGGTGGTTGACGAGGACTGACAGTCTCGGGCACTGTCCGGCAAAAATCGACTGCCGGGGAGCGCATCCAATGATTACAGTTTTTGGTTCCATCAACATGGACCTGATCGCCACCACGGCACGCCTGCCGAAGCCGGGCGAGACCGTTACGGGAACGGGATTTACGACCGCTGCCGGCGGCAAGGGCGCCAATCAGGCCTTGGCCGCACGGCGTGCCGGGGCAACCGTCCGCATGGCGGGAGCCGTCGGATCGGACAGTTTTGCCGAGAACGCACTGGCGCTTCTGAAAGAGGCCGGGACGGACCTTTCCCTGACAAAGATCGCGAGTGAACCGACAGGCACCGCCCATATCCTCGTCGGCGGCGACGGCGAGAATGTCATCGTGGTCGTGGCGAGTGCCAACGGCACCGTCAGTGAGGGTGACGCCATCTCCGCTGTTCAGACGATGAGCGCCGGCGATACGCTGATGCTGCAGCTTGAAATCCCCGCTGCTTCCGTCGAAACGGCGCTGACTGCGGCGAAGAAGAAGGGCGTCACCTCCATCATCAACATCGCTCCGCTGACGATGGATGCCGCACGCCTCGGCCGAATGGCCGATATCGTCGTTGCCAACGAAACCGAATTCGAGCTGCTGGCGGGACGCGATGGGCTGGCGGCCGCTGAACGCGAAGAAGCAATGCAGAAACTGTCGCGGGAAACCGGACAGACGGTGATCGTGACGCTCGGCGCCGAGGGTGTGGTTGCGGTCCGCAACGGCAATGTGCACCGCGCCAGAGGCCTGAAGATCGAGCCTGTCGATACCGTCGGGGCCGGCGATACATTCTGCGGCTATCTCGCAGCCAGCCTCGACGCGGGCATCGATTTCGACAAGGCGCTGCGCCGCGCAGCCGTCGCCGGCTCGCTCGCCTGCCTGAAGCCCGGAGCACAACCGGCCATCCCGCATGCCGGCGCGGTCGATGCGAAAATCTGACCAGGCCCCCGGCTGGGGGGCGCCGCCTGCGCAATCAGAACAGTGAAGGTCGCCCTTGCGGCACTGACGCGTAAATCCTTCGAAAACTGCGGGATTTCGGTCTCCGGCGTTGGCCTAATTTTAATAAATATCGCGCTATTCAGGCAATTACAAAGGCCGCTTTCTAAAGGATCAAAGGCGGCCTTACGATGTCGGTCGGCATCTGGCGCTCCATGAGGGGGCATCTCCCAAAATAGATCGCGTCACTCCGCGGCTTAAAACCCGCGGACCTCTCACCATGCGGGGACATTCATGTTCAAGTTCCAAGCCAAATCGCTCGCGACCAAACTGATCGCGGTGACGGGCGGCACTATTGCGCTCGTACTTCTCGCCTCCAACTATGTGCTGATTTCCCAGACGCAGGATCGCGTCGAAACGCTGGTGCTGGATCAGGCACGCACCGAGGCCAAGGCCATCGCATCCGATATCGCGAGCAATATTGCCGAGCTGGCGGGTGCTGCCCGTTCGACGGCCGGCGTCATTGGCCGCGGTCACGAGGGGAGATATCTCGACCGCAAGGGCGTCGTCGATATGCTCAAGGCCAATGTCGAGAAGAACGCCTTTGCGTTCGGAAGCTGGTTCGCCGAGGAGCCGAATGCGTTCGACGGCAAGGCACAGGATTTTGCCGGCCAGAAGGATTTCGGCGCCAGCAAGGACGGAACCCTCAATCCCTACTGGACGAAGGGCAAGACAAGCATCGAGTTCTCGACCTTCGATTCCGACTATCCGGCCGACTGGTATGCGCTGGCGGCGAAGAGCCTGAAGGGCGCGATGTCGCCTCCTTACGCGGAGACGACGACGGGCGACAACAATTCGATGTCCTCGATCGCCTACCCGGTCATCTCCCGCGGTAAGCTGATCGGCGTCAGCGGTGTCGACGTTTCGCTGACATCGCTTGCCAACAAGGTGAAGGACATGCACCCCTTCGGCTCCGGCCGTGTGACGCTGTTGTCGCAGACCGGCAAATGGCTTGTAGCCCCGATCCCGGATCTTCTGATGAAGGACTATGACGGCATCGGCGCGGATGTGGTCAAGACTGCACTTTCGACCTCAAAGCCCGGAATGATCTATGACCTGAGCTACGATGGCCACGAAACCTTCGAGCGCGTCGTCTATCCCTTTACCCTGCCGGATGTGAACACGACCTGGGTCGTTCTGGTCGATGTGCCCCAGACCGCCATCAATGCCCCGGTCGTCGACCAGACCTATATGATGATCATCGGCGGCGTGATCGTGCTCGGCGCCGTTCTTCTCGGCCTTTATCTCGCGGTCCGCCGTTTCGTCCAGAAGCCGCTTGCCGAGCTGGTCAGCGATGTCGACAACCTGAGCAAGGGTGTCTACACCGCCGCGATCTCCGGCCAGGATCGCACCGACGAAACCGGCGCCGTTGCCAAGGCGCTGGAGGGCTTCCGCCATCAGCTCGCCGACACCAAGCGGCTGGAAGCCGAAGCCCAGCACGAGCGCCAGCAGTCCGAACAGCAGCGCAGCCAGTCCGAAACCGAACGTGCCCAATCGAACGCCACCCAGCGCGAGATCGTCGCCAAGCTCGCCAAGGGCCTGTCGCAGCTCTCCTCCGGCGACCTTGCCTATCGCATCACCGAGGATTTCCCCGGCGAATACGCGCAGCTGAAGAGTGACTTCAACTCCGCCATGGAAAGCCTCGAGGAGACGATCCAGACGGTCAACAGCTCGGTCGTCAACATCGGCACCGGCACCAGCGAAATCAGCAATGCCGCCAACGATCTGTCGCACCGTACCGAACAGCAGGCGGCAAGCCTTGAAGAAACGGCGGCGGCGCTCGATCAGCTGACCTCGCAGGTCAATGCCAGCGCCGACAATGCAAAGGTCGCGGCAAAATCGGTCGAGACCGCCAGCAACGATGCCGAACAGTCCGGCGAAGTCGTCCAGAAGGCGATCGCGGCGATGAAGGGCATCGAGCAGTCGTCGGGTGAGGTCAGCCGCATCATCGGCGTCATCGATGAAATCGCCTTCCAGACCAACCTGCTTGCGCTGAACGCAGGTGTCGAAGCGGCCCGCGCCGGCGATGCCGGCAAGGGGTTTGCCGTCGTCGCCCAGGAAGTTCGTGAGCTTGCCCAGCGTTCGGCCAATGCCGCGAAGGAGATCAAGACGCTGATCAACACCTCGGCCGGCCAGGTGCGCGACGGCGTCGATCTCGTCGGCCGCGCCGGTGGTGCGCTGCAGAAGATCGCCGACCAGGTCGTCCAGATCAACGGCCTGATACGCCAGATTTCCGGTTCGGCCTCCGAACAGGCAGTCGGTCTCAAGGAGATCAACACCGCTGTCAACCAGATGGACCAGGTGACCCAGCAGAACGCCGCGATGGTAGAAGAAACCACTGCCGCCAGCATGGCGTTGAATGAGGAAGCCCGCGCGCTGAGCACGCTCGTCTCGCGCTTCCACGTCGCGCGTCAGGGCCAGTCCTCGGCCGAGATGCTGCGCAATACCGCTGAGAAGATGCGGACACCCGCAAGGGCATCGGCACCGAGCTACAGCGCCCCTGCCAAACCGGCGCCGGCTCGCTACGTCGCCCCTGCGCAAAAGGCGGTACCACAGGTTTCCGGCAACACGGCTCTTGCCCAGGACAACTGGGAAGAATTCTGAGCCGCCGGCCTTGAGGACAGGTCAATCGAGATGCAAACGGCGCCCTGTGGCGCCGTTTGTTTTTGGCCCACAGCGCAACTGCAGTTGCTAGCATTCGGCAGCCTGCAAGAGTTTGATTCACTTATGAACGTCGCCAACCTATGGGGGAACTTCCGCGGCACTTCTGCGTTATAGCTGCATGTCAAACGCAGAGGAGTGCGAGATGACTGATCGTGGACCAACAGTTATCAATACAGGCCGTAGCAGCACAGCCGGATGGGCTGTCGCTGTGATTTTGGCGCTTGTGGTCATCGGCGGGTTGCTGATGTTTACCGGCGTTATCAATATCAATGGCGGTGGTGGCACTGATGTGAACGTCAACGTGCCGGCCGTCGAGACCCCGTCGACGGACAAGCCCGCAACGGACACCCCGGCAACGGGTACGCCCGCAACGGGCACGACCACCACTCAGTAAAGCCAGCTTGGGCGCATAACCCTTGAGGCTGAAGCGACGGCGCCCTTGTGGCGCCGTTGTCTTGCCTGGTGCCGGATTGCTCAGAGACGCGCAAGGCGCTCCGTCAGAAGATCGAAGAAGCCCTGATCATCGACTTCACGCATGACCTTGGCATTGTGCTTGCGCTGGGTGACCTGCCACCAATCCACCACCGTCATGCCAACCGTCAGATCCGATTTCGTCTCGATTTCGACATTGCAGTCGCGCCCCTTGAACAGGTCCGGACGCAAGAGATAGGCGATGACCGTCGGATCGTGCAGCGGGCCACCATCGCTGCCGTATTTCTCGATGTCGAAGCGCTCGAAGAACTCCAGCATTTCGGCCATGGCGACGGCAGCCGGCGAGCCGATCGCCTTGATCTTCTCGACACGCGCCTTGTACGTCAAAACGCGGTGCGTGACGTCGAGCGGCATCATGACGATCGGGATGCCGGACTTGAAGACGATGTCGGCGGCATCGGGGTCGACATAGATGTTGAATTCCGCCGCCGGCGTGATGTTGCCGCCCTCGAAGAAACCGCCGCCCATCATCACCAATTCGCGCACCCGTGGCGCGATTTCCGGCGCCTTGTTGAGTGCCAGCGCAATATTGGTGAGTGCGCCCAGCGTGCAGAGCGTCACGGTTCCGGGCTCCTCCGCAAGCAGGGTCTCGATGATGAAGTCGACGGCGTGCTGCGGTTGCAGCGGCATGGTCGGCTCATCGACCATAGGGCCATCGAGGCCGGTCTTGCCATGCACGTGTTCGGCCGTCACCAGTTGGCGGACAAGCGGCCGGTCGGCCCCGGCAAACACCTTGACGTCGCGGCGATTGCAGAGTTCGCAGATTACCCGGACGTTGCGTGACGTGAGCGCGACCGGAACATTGCCGGCGACAGCCGTGATGCCGAGCACGTCGAGTTCATCGGGGCTGCCGAGCGCCAACATGATCGCGGCGGCGTCGTCCTGCCCGGGATCTGTGTCGATGATGATTTTTCTCGGCGCGGTCATGCGGCTCTTCCTCTCAAATCAGCGAGCGGACTATGATTTGCCTCTCGGCCCGGCGCAAGCGCCTTGCGCTTGCTACGCACAGCTACCATATTAAGGTCGCGGATGCCGCCTCGCGGGTCCGCAAATGGTCGCTTGAGAGCCAAGGACTGCTGTATGACCCGGATTACGCCTTTCACGAGCCCGCTTCTGCTCGGTTTCGATGCCATGGAAAAGACCCTTGAGCGGATCGCCAAGGGCAACGACGGCTACCCTCCCTACAATATCGAGCGTGTTCACCGTGACGATTCGGCCGGCGAGCCGGAACGCCTGCGAATCACGCTGGCCGTCGCCGGGTTTTCCGAGGAGGACCTCGACGTCACCACGGAGGAAAACCAGCTGATCATCCGCGGCCGGCAGGCCGAAAGCGGCGAGCGCGACTATCTGCACCGCGGCATCGCAGCCCGCCAGTTCCAGCGCATGTTCGTGCTCGCCGACGGAATGCAGGTTTCCAAGGCGGAATTGAAGAACGGATTGCTGTCCGTCGACCTGATCCGGCCGGAACCTGTCCGCATGGTAAAGAAAATTAATATTTTAGTCCCAGAGTAGGATAACCGGCACCTTTCGCCGGCTGCATAGAGGCTTCCGGCGATCGCAAGACGACGTTGGACTTCGTGTAGAAAATCAAAGAGTTGCAGCTTTTGCGCATCCATTCCGGCGCGCAACGCCGCAAACCACGGAGTACGACTCATGGGATTGAAACACGTCAGCACGGCCTTGTCGAAAAACGACCTGGCACATCTCGGTGCCGGTGAAGTCGGCTATATCCGCAAGATGCGCTCGGACGAAGTTTCCCGCGTTTTCCCGGAAGCCCCCAACATGGATCCGGACCTCGATCTCTGGGCCTTGTTCGGTGCCGACGGCACGCCGATCCTTTTGACCGACAACCGCTCCAGCACCTTCTTCAAGGCTGCCGAAGACGACCTGCGCACCGTCAGCCTGCACTGACCTTGCGATAATCGCACGTTTCGGCCGTCAAATCCGCCGGAACGTCAGATAGGCGGATTTGCGCCCTTCCCGTCGTGCCTTGGCCTCGTAGCGCGTGCTCGGCCAGCCGGGATAGGGCGTCAGCCAGTCGCTGGCATTCTCCGCAACCCATTCGAAGGCTGCGTGATCGCGGCAATGCAGCAGCGTCCAGTTGACATAGGTATCGATATCCGAGGCGAAGCAGAACACGCCGCCGGGTTTCAGCACGCGTGCGAACCGATCGAGATTGACGGGCGAAACGAAGCGGCGCTTCCAGTGTTTCCGCTTCGGCCATGGGTCGGGATAGAGCAGGTCGATATGATCGATCGATGCTTCCGGCAGCCAGTCCAGCACCTGCGTCGCGTCGTCGTCGTGCAGGCGGATGTTTTCAGCCCCCTGGTCCTCGATATGCCCGACCAGCTTTGCCATGGAATTGACGAAGGGCTCGACGCCGATGAAGCCGGTCGAGGGATTTTCCACGGCCCGGTGGATCAGGTGTTCGCCGCCGCCGAAACCGATCTCCAGCCGCACGCGATCGACGGGGTGCTTGAACAGCGCCTTGATGTCCATGGGCGCCGGCGACGCGAGATCAAGGCGCAGGACCGGCAGGATCGTTTCCAGATGGGTGGCCTGCAGCGCGCGCAAAGGCTTGCCCTTGCGGCGTCCGAAGAAGGCTTCGGTCGAGCGGCTGCGGTGTTGATCGGTCATGGCAGTGGTCTTTCACGATAAAAGCGGACGTTCCCGTCAGGAAACATCCGCTTTACAGTTTTATCGGTCGATCCGTCCAGAGGACGACCCGTATCAGGCGGCCTTCAGGCCTTCCTCTTTCAGGGCGTCCTTCAGCGGCTTGACCAGATCGAGCTTCTCCCAGGAGAAGGAGCCGTCGCGGCCGGCCTTGCGGCCAAAGTGGCCATAGGCCGAGGTCTTGGCATAGATCGGCTTGTTGAGGTCGAGGTGACGGCGGATGCCGGAGGGCGACAGGTCCATCGTCTTGCGAATTGCGTCTTCGACCTGGTCTTCAGTCACTTTGCCTGTGCCATGCAGATCGACATAGATCGACAGCGGCTGGGCAACGCCGATGGCATAGGAAATCTGGATCGTGCAACGATCAGACAGACCGGCTGCAACGACGTTCTTTGCCAGGTAGCGGGCGGCATAGGCTGCCGAACGGTCGACCTTGGTCGTATCCTTGCCGGAGAACGCGCCGCCGCCATGGGGTGCTGCGCCGCCATAGGTGTCGACGATGATCTTGCGGCCGGTGAGGCCCGCATCGCCATCAGGACCACCAATGACGAACTTGCCAGTGGGGTTGATGTACCAGTTGCAGTCGCTGGCGATCTCGATGTCGTGCAGCGCTTCGCGGATGTAGGGCTCGACCACGGCGCGGACCTTGGCGGAATCCCAGCTCTCGTCGAGATGCTGCGTCGACAGAACGATGGAGGTGACCGCCTGCGGCTTGCCGTTGACGTAGCGGACGGTGACCTGGCTCTTGGCATCCGGACCGAGCTTGCCTGCGTCACCCTGGCCCGCCTTGCGGGCGGTTGCCAGCAGATGCAGGATACGGTGCGAATAATAGATCGGCGCCGGCATGAGGTCGGCGGTTTCGCGGCAGGCATAACCGAACATGATGCCCTGGTCGCCGGCACCCTCGTCACCCTGCTTATCGGCGGCATTGTCGACGCCCTGGGCGATATCGGCGGACTGCGAATGCAGGAGCACGTCGATCTTGGCGGTTTTCCAGTGGAAACCGGACTGCTCGTAGCCGATCTCGCGGATGGCCTTGCGGGCGGCGGACTTGAACTTCGAAGGATTGATGACGTCGTTGCCGTCCTTGTCCTTCTTCAGAAGGCTGGGCGGCAGGCGGACTTCGCCGGCGATGACGACGCGATTGGTGGTCGCCAGCGTTTCGCAGGCAATGCGAACCGTCCAGGGGTCAATGCCCGTTTTTGCAGCTTCACGATACACAAGATCGACAATTTCATCCGAGATCCGGTCACAGACCTTGTCCGGATGGCCTTCTGCCACGGATTCACTCGTAAACAGGTAGTTTGAGCGCATGCGGGAAGCCCCCTCAAAGAAAAAAATGGCTACGAACGTGTTAGTGATATTGCCATCAAAAGACAAGCACACAAGGACATAAATATATCTTTATATGTGCGATTTGGGAACGTTTTTCCTATCTTTTGGGCCTTTAATCGGAAGATAGCTACCAGCACCACCTGAGAGGCCCGATATATCAGGCACAAAAAAAGCGGCACTATCGGCCGCTTTTTTTCAGTTCCGCCTTGCGTCAGCCTTAGTCGGCTTCAGCCTCCGCGGCGAGGGCCTTGACGAGATCGACCAGCTTGCGGCGCACTTTGGGATCGCCGATCTTGACGAAAGCGCGGTTGAGCTGAAGCCCTTCCGAGGACGACAGGAAATCGACCACGTAGTTCGAGCTTGAGGCTTCGGCCATGCCTGACGGACCGGAAGAAGAATTCTCGCCCGGTGCATCTTCGAAAAAGAAGGATACGGGAACATTCAGAATGCTCGAAATGTTCTGAAGACGGCTCGCGCCGACCCGGTTGGTTCCTTTTTCGTACTTCTGAATCTGCTGGAAGGTGATTCCAAGCGCTTCGCCAAGTTTTTCCTGGCTCATGCCCAGCATGGTACGGCGAAGGCGAATCCGGCTACCGACGTGGATGTCGATCGGGTTCGGCTTCTTCTTGTTTTCTATCATAACGGTTTCCTAATAAGCGAAGTTTCAGCTGCCCCACAACCTGGCCACTGACAGAGAGCAGACTACACACGTTACGTTGTGCTGTCGGGCGGAAACCCTCTGAGCATAGGTAAAGATCATTGGTAGATGCCACTATGCAATTTTAGGGGTTTTTGGTCAATTCTCTCGAAAAATAAAACTCCCGCGGGAAATAATCGCGAGAGCGAGGAGAAGGCCAGCCAGCAGCATTCCGTTTCTTTCCTGTTCCTGAGGGCTCATCGGTAGAGCAGATTTTCCCGGCAGGATTGTGTCCACATATCCCTTGACCCCGAATGGCAGCCCGGTCACAACTTCGCCGCGTGCATCGACGACTGCAGAGACGCCGGTGTTGGCGGCGCGGATCAATGGCAAACCCGTTTCGACCGAACGCAATTGCGCCTGCAGGAAGTGCTGATAAGGGCCGGGCGTGTTTCCGAACCAGGCGTCGTTGGTAATGTTGAGCAGCGCATTCGTCGGGAGTGCATCATTACCGATCTCACGGGGGAAGATCGCCTCATAGCAGATCAGCGGATAAAGCGTCTTTCCACCCGGCAGCGTCAGCACCGAACGGGTCGCGGCAGCCGAGAACCCGCCGGGCATGGCAGCGGCAATCGCGTTCAATCCTGCCGCCGATAGCAGCCCTTCGAGCGGCAGATATTCCCCGAAGGGTACTAGGTGGACCTTGTCGGACGCGCCGACGATCTGGCCGCGATCGTCGATCACATAGATCGAATTATAGTAGCGCGGCGGCTGGCCGGCGCCCGCATCCTCGGCCCGGACCGCACCAGCGATCAGGATCTGGCCATCCTGCAAGACCTCGGAGATGCGAAGCAGGGCATCCGGGTTCTCGGTCAGTAGAAACGGTATCGAAGTTTCCGGCCAGACGACGATGTCGGGGCGCTTGCCGCCGCTCTCGACTGGCGCCTGCGTCAGCGTGAGATGATCCTCGAAGATCGTCCACCGCTCGCTGTCATCGAATTTCTTGGACTGGTCGATCAGCGGCTGGACGAGACGAACCGTCACCGCCGGATCGGCCGGCGGCGGCAGCGGCTGGGCCAAGCGGTGAAATCCATAGCCGAAATGTGCCGCGACCAGCAGCACCGCCATGCTAAACCCGGTTCGCAGCCCCTTGCGGGTTCCGATCAGCGCCGGCGCGGCGAAGACGAAAACGGCGAGCATATTGACGCCGGCAAGGCCGATCACGGCCGCTGACTGCATCATCACCGGCGCCGGCATCGCCGCATAGCCGATGGCATTCCAGGGGAAACCGGTCAGCACAAAGCTGCGCAGCCACTCGAACAGGCCGAAGGCAAAGGCGAGTGCTGCAATGCGGCCGATCCCATCAGACCAGAGAAGTCGCGCGAACGCGACAGTGAAGGCATAGAAGAAAGCCAGGAACGCCGGCAGTCCGATCACCGCCAGCGGCACGGCCCAGCCAAATTCATCTGCCTCGACCAGCAGCGCATTGCCGAGCCACCAGAGGCCACCAAGGAAATAACCGAAGCCGAAGCACCAACCAATGAAGAAGGCCGGAAAGCTGCGTCTTACCACGCCATGGTCAGGATTGCCCGAAGCACCGTCGATCAGCCAGACAAGAACGGGGAAGGACAGAAACGGTGCCGCGAAAATGCCGAAGGGCGGCAGGGCAAAAACGGCAGTCAGTCCGGCGGTGAAGGCGACAAGGGCCCGGCGGGCTCCTGACAACAGCATGATCCTGCCCGCAAGCCACTCCATTCACTTCCCCTCAATCGGCACCAACCACAAGCAAGACATGCGGCAGGCGCAAAGACCATCGTCCCGAATCAACGCGTCGGCAGTCTTCCAAAAAAGTGGCGGCTTGTCGTGGCTTGAAACGGCGCTTTGGTCTGTCCGGAGAGGCTTTCAGCCCGTTTCGCGCAGGGATTTTTCAGGGGCCTCGGAGGGCGGCGCCTCAAGCGGCAGGTCTTCATCGCCCTTGAGCATGCGGCGGCGGGCCGGCGGGCGCTTGCGGACGATGCGAACGCGCTTCACCCGGCGGGGATCGGCATCGAGAACCTGGAATTCGAAGCCGGGGATCGCCTGGACGACTTCGCCGCGGGCCGGAATGCGGCCGAGCGAGGCAAACACCAGACCGCCCAGCGTATCGACATCCTCAAGCTGCTCGCGCACGTCGAAATCCGGACCGATCGCCGCGGCGATCTCTTCCAGCTCGACACGGGCATCGGCGACGAACACGTCGTCCGAGGTTTTGGCGAACATGACCTCTTCATCGTCGTGCTCGTCCTCGATATCGCCGACGACCATTTCGACGATATCCTCAAGCGAAGCGAGACCGTCGGTGCCGCCATATTCGTCGATGACCAGCGCCATCTGGATGCGGGCGGCCTGCATGCGTTGCATCAGGTCGGAGGCATGCATGGACGGCGGCACGAACAGGACCTGACGGATGATACCGGCCTCTTCAACGGTCTTTGAAAGGTCGATGCGGCCGAGATCGAAACCCGGCTTGGGCTGGCGAGCCGGCTTTTCGGACACCGCGGGTGCAGCCGTAGCGGCGGCCGCGCGGCTGCCCGTGCGCCTCTTGTTGCGCGCCTGCTTGGTGACGTAGGAGAGCAGGTCGCGGATATGGACCATGCCGCGCGGATCATCGAGGCTTTCGCTGTAAACCGGCATGCGCGAGCGGCCGGACTCCTCGAAGATCACCATCAGCTCGCCGATAGTGATCGAGAGATCGACCGCCTCGATATCGGCACGCGGAACCATGACGTCCTCGACGCGGACCTCGCGGAAGCGGAGGATATTGTTGAGCATGGCGCGTTCGGCGGGCGAAAAGGCCGTATCGGCGCCCGGATCGGTCATCAGGGCATCGGCAAGGTCTTCGCGAATGCTGGAACTGCTGCTGGCACGCCAAATTCGGGCTGCGCGGCTCCAGAAGGAGGAGCCGGATTTGCCGTTCTCAGGTTTCGGGGCGGTGCTACTACTGCCCGCTTCGTCCTGACTGGAGGCTTCCGCCTCGTCTCTTACAGCCGCAACCGGCTGTGTTCTAAAATCGCTCATCGTTCCAAACTATCATACGGGATCACTGTCCCCATAGGGATCAGATAGCCCAAGATCGGCCAAAATGCGAGTCTCAAGGCTCTCCATTCTTTCGGCATCGTTCTCTTCCAGATGATCATAACCGAAAAGATGCAGAAATCCATGCACCAACAGGTGGGTGAGATGCTCGTCGAACGGTTTGCCAAGGTCCTGCGCCTCGCGCACGATCGTCTCCTGGGCAAGGATGATATCGCCCAGCATCGGACCCGGCATCTTGCCGGGGATCAGCGGAAACGCGGGAAAAGACAGGACATTGGTCGGCTTGTCCTGGTTGCGCCACTCCGCATTGATCTCGCGGATGGAGGCGTCGTCGGTGAAAACCAGCGAGACCTCCGGCAGCATGTCCGGAAAAGGTTGCTTTTCCTCGCGGCGCAGAAAATCGGCGCTCGCGCCGAGAACGCGTTCGGTCAAAGTCTGAAGCTCGACCTCGGAAGGCCATGGGCCTTCCTCGACGCTGATCTGGATATCAAGGGCGGTCATATCGGCTACGACCGCGCTCAGCGGTCGCTCTGCTCGCTTTCGTCATGCACGGCAGTCGATGCCTCATAAGCGCGGACGATGCGGGCGACCATCGGATGGCGCACGACATCGACGTCCTTGAAGCGGACGACGGAGACGCCTTCGACGCCCTTCAGGATCTGCAGCGCCTCGACCAGGCCGGACTTGACGCCGCGCGGCAGGTCGACCTGGCTCGGATCGCCGGTGACGATCATCCGGCCGTTTTCGCCGAGACGCGTCAGGAACATCTTCATCTGCATCGCCGTGGTGTTCTGCGCTTCATCGAGGATGACGGCGGCATTGGCCAGCGTGCGACCGCGCATGAAGGCGAGCGGGGCAATTTCGATAACGCCGGCGGTGATCGCCCGCTCGACCTTGTCGCCGGGCATCATATCGTAGAGCGCGTCGTAAAGAGGCCGCAGATAGGGATCGACCTTGTCCTTCATGTCGCCGGGCAAGAAGCCCAGCCTTTCACCGGCCTCGACTGCGGGACGCGACAGCACGATACGATCGACCGCGCCGCGCTCCAGCAACTGGGCGGCGTGGGCGACGGCGAGATAGGTCTTGCCGGTACCCGCCGGGCCGACGCCGAAAACGAGTTCGGAGCGTTCCAGCGCGCGCATATAGGCGTCCTGCGTCGGCGTGCGCGCGGCAACGGTCTTCTTGCGGGTGGAAATCTGGGCGAGGTTCAATCTGGCTTTCTTCTCAAGGGTCGGAAGCTGTAGCTGATCATCGGCGGCAACGGCCATGCGGATCGCGCCTTCGACATCGGATGCCTCGACAGTGCTACCGTTCTGTAAGCGCCCGTAGAGATAATCGAGCGCCCGGCGGGCCTGATTGGTGGCGACCACTTCGCCCGAGATCGCAACCGAATTGCCGCGCGGGCGCGCATCGATATGGAGGCGCTGCTCTATGAGTTTGAGATTTTGATCGAACTGACCGAAAAGCTCGCTGGCGAAGCGATTATTCTCGAATGTGAGCACGAAGTGATTGACGTCTGTCGCGGATGTTTTCGACTGGCGCGGCGATGATGAAACCAATTCGTGTCCGTTCAAGCGGTCAGGCTCCTTGAGCTAGCGGTTCCTTAGCTTACCACCTCGGCAAACAGACTGTTAGGGCCCGCACCTGTGATTCGTACAGTGATAATGTCACCGATTTGCGATGACTTTGCATCAACATTCACCGACTGCAGCCAGGGCGAGCGGCCGATCAGCTGGCCGGGCATGCGGCCCGGCTTCTCAAGAAGCAGGTCGATGGTCTTGCCGATGCAGCCCTGAGCGAACGCATTCTGCTGAGAAAGCAGCAAAGCCTGCAATCTTTCCAAGCGCTTGGCTTTCACGTCCTCCGGCACCTGATCTTCAAGATCGGCGCCCGGCGTTCCCGGTCGGGTCGAGTATTTGAACGAAAATGCCTGTGCATAACCGACCGTCTCGACAAGGCGCAGCGTGTCCTCGAAGTCCTCGTCGGTCTCGCCGGGAAAGCCGACGATGAAATCACCAGAGAGCGCAAGATCCGGCCGAGCGGCCTTGATACGGGCGATCAGCGCGATGTATTCGGCCGTCGTATGGCGCCGGTTCATCGCTTTCAGGATGCGGTTGGAGCCGGACTGGATCGGCAGGTGAAGGTAAGGCATCAGTTGCGGCAGAACACGATGAGCGTCGATCAGGCTGTCGTCCATGTCGCGTGGATGGCTGGTGGTGTAACGCAGCCGGGCAAGGCCCTCGATTTCGGTCAGGCGATGGAGAAGCTCGCCGAGCCCCCATTTCTCGCCGTCCGGGCCGGTGCCGTGCCAGGCATTGACGTTCTGGCCGAGCAGGGTGATTTCGCGCACGCCGCCATCGACCAGTTTCTGTGCCTCGGCGACGATCTGGGCGACCGGACGGGAGACCTCGGAGCCGCGCGTGTAAGGCACGACGCAGAAGGTGCAGAACTTGTCGCAGCCTTCCTGCACGGTGAGGAAGGCCGTTACACCCCTCGCCTTCGTCTTTGCCTTGTCCGGCGCCGGCAGGTGCTCGAACTTGTCCTCGATGGCATAATCGGTTTCCAGCACGCGCTCGCCGCGCTTGACGCGCTTCAGGGCTTCCGGAAGCCGATGATAGGTCTGTGGGCCGATGACGAGATCGACCGCGGGTGCCCGGCGCAGGATTTCATCGCCTTCGGCCTGCGCGACACAGCCGGCGACGCCGATCATCATCTCGCGGCCTTCGCCAGCCTTTTTCTTCTTCAGGTCGCGCAGACGCCCTAGCGCCGAATAGACCTTTTCGGCGGCCTTCTCGCGGATGTGACAAGTGTTCAGCAGAACCAGATCGGCGTCTTCCATGACGTCGGTCGAGACGTAGCCGTCCTTGGCCAGGGCATCGGTCATCCGGTCGGAATCATAGACGTTCATCTGGCAGCCGTAGGTCTTCACAAAAACCTTGCGGACTGCGGAGCTTTCGAGCGCCATTTCGGGCTTTGCGGACAAAACTGCTGTTTCCTGTGTCATGGCCGGTTCCATAGAGCATAGAGGGGCAAAATTGAAGCCCCTTCACCCATCAACGCCCGCGCAGCTTCAGCGACAGCATGGAGCGGATGCTCTTTTCGACCTCCCGGCTGACGACCTTGCGATTGCTGTCGGCCCGGTAGGTGATCTGCTCGCCATAGATGACGTCCACATCAACCGCACCTTCATAGAGGATGCCGAGCAGATGCGGTGCCAGCGCGATGTCACCGGGCCATGCGGCCACCGGGCGGTGGTAGCGCCCCATCGGCATGCCGTGGATGCCCGTATAGGCGATGGCGACCGGCTGGACATGCACGACACCCGTCGGCGACAGGGGCACGGCGGCTGCGGCGGCGCCGAACAGCGAGGTCTTGATCTCCAGAAGCCGGTTGCCGTCCGAGGTGGTGCCTTCCGGAAACAGCACGACGATCTCGCCATCGGCCAGCCGCTTACCGATCTCGTTGACCTGGTTGCCGGTGGTACGCTTCTGGTCGCGTTCGATGAAGATCGTCTTCTGCAGACGGGCGAGGAGACCGAAGACCGGCCAGGACTTCACATCCGACTTGGCGACGAAGACGACGTCGGCGATCGAGCCCAGGACCAGAATATCCTTCCAGCTCGCATGATTGGACACCAGCATCAGCGGCCGCTGACGGTCCGGCGTGCCGTGGACGCGCACGCGAATGCCAACCAAACGGCAGGCCATGCGATGCCAGAGGCGGGGAAGCGTGCGGCGCTGCGGCATATCCAGCCACAGAAAGACCAGCTGCGCCGGGAACAGCACCAGCGTCGCCAGCAGCAACACCATCATGCAGAGCGAGACGCGCAGCCAGTTGATCACGCGCACAGACCCCGCGCCAGCGGCCGCCAAGCGGCGCTGCGTCTTTGTTGATGGCTGATGATCTCGTCGGCGTGGCGGCGCAAGCGCGTCCCCTCTTTCAAAGCCGATACGGCTAGCCAAGATCGAGGCGCATGACAAGGGCCGCCGTTCTCGTGCCGCCCGCTCCCTGATAATAAGCGCGTCTTTCGCCGACCTTGGCAAAGCCGAGTTTGCGATAGAGACCAATTGCGGCGATGTTGGTTTCATCGACCTCGAGAAAGACCGCTTCGGCGGCCTGATCACGGGCCTCACGCAACGCGGCGCGCATCAGCCGCCAGCCGAGGCCGAGCCGCGAAAACCGGGAATCGACGCCGATCGTCAGGATTTCAGCTTCGCCGGCCGCAACGCGCGACAGGACGAAACCGCCGGTCAAAGGCCGTGCGGACGCGTTGCTCTGGCGGGCGACGAAGCCGAAGACCGTATCCTGAACCAGCAGGGAATGCAGTTCGCCGTCGCTCCAGGGAGATGTGAAGCGCAATTTGTGGATGGCAGCCGCCTGCGGCAGGTCATCCACTTCCAGCGCGACGATCTCGAATTCGGGTTTGCGGATGAAGTAGTCTGTCAGCGCCATTTTACGCTCTATGCTCGCGAAACCGCGAAACCGGCCTGCGACTTGACGTCAGGTCCACGCAAATAAAGCGGGCTCGGCTTGCCTTGCGCCGGATCGGCGGCGGCACCGAGGCGAGCGACGGTTCCGATGTCGACGGCATCGACCTCGGCCACGTCCCGCAGCGGCGTATCGGTCAGATGCCGGGTCGCCGAGCCGCAGATGATGCCGTGGAAATCCGCAAAAATACGCTTTGCCTCGTCAAGCTCGACGATCTGCGCCTCTGTGCGCGGCGAGCCGTCCGCCTCGAATATCTGGCAATAAAGCTCGTCGCGCTTGGCGTCCATTGCGACGAGAACCGGCAGGCCCGGGTGTTTCTTGCTGGCTGATCCGGCAAGGGATGCAAGGGTGGAAACACCGACGGAAGGTACGCTGAGCGCAAGCGCAAAGCCGCGTGCAGCCGCAACCCCAACCCGGATACCAGTGAAAGAGCCCGGGCCGATGGTCACGGCGACCCGGCTGACGTCCGCTAACGCCTTGCCGCTTTCGGTCAGGGCCTGGTCGATGAAGGCCATCAACTGCTCGGCGTGGCCGCGGCCGATATCGGCACCGGCAGATGCCAGGACAGTTTCGGCGGCGCTGTCATAAACGGCTGCGAAACAACCCGTTCCAGCCGTATCAATGGCCAGAACGATCATCGGACTTGAACTTTAACGCATTGTCGCGGCACGGCTTGTACGCTCGCTCAGACGGCCTCGACCGCCTGCACTTCGGGAATGAAATGGTGCAGCAGGTTCTGCACGCCATGCTTCAGCGTCGCCGTCGAGGACGGGCAGCCGGAGCAGGCACCCTTCATATTGAGGAACACCACCCCGTCGCGGAAACCCTTGAAGGTGATATCGCCGCCATCCTGGGCAACGGCCGGGCGAACGCGGGTTTCAAGCAGTTCCTTGATGGTCGCAACGATCGTTTCGTCGCCTTCCTCGAAGAACTCACCGTCCTGATCGCTTTCTTCTGCGCGGGTCTGCACCGCCATGACCGGCTGGCCGGACATGAAGTGTTCCATGATCGACCCGAGGATGGCAGGCTTGAGGTGCTGCCACTCCTGGGCTTCCTTGGTCACTGTGATGAAATCATAACCGAAATAGACGCGGGTGACGCCAGGGATCGCAAACAGGCGGGAGGCGAGCGCCGAGCCGGCAGCCGCTTCTTCCTCATCGCGGAACTCGGCCGTGCCGTGTTCCATGACCACCTTGCCGGGCAGGAATTTCAGCGTCGCAGGGTTCGGGGTGGCTTCGGTCTGGATGAACATGTCTTTCTCCGCATCGGCCGGGATCGCATTCAACCAGCCTGTTTAGAATTATTCAAAAGAATATAAGCCGTTTGGACCGGGGCTTCAAGATGCGGCTGGAAGCGTTTCCCGTGTCGCAGGATGAAATCCGCTGATGCTGCCATCAGCCCCAACTTAGCTGAGCGCGTCGATTTCCTCGTCCGTCAACAGGTCCGGGATGACCGTGACCGGGATTGGAAAGGCGGCTGTCTTTCCAGCGATCGAAGACACCAGCGGACCGGGGCCATCCTTGGCCGAACCGGCTGCCAGCACGAGGATGGCGATATCGCGGTCTTCCTCGATCAGGCCGTAGATCTGCTCGGTGGCGCTGCCTTCGCGGATCACCATTTCCGGCTCGATGCCAATGGTTTCGCGGACCGTCTGGGCGATCCTGGCAAGCGTTGCCTCGGCTTCCGCCCGCGCCTCTGCCCGCATGATGCCCTCGACACCCAGCCATTGCTGGAAGTCGCCATCGGCAATCACATAGAGGAGAACCATGCCGCCGTTGGAATTCTTGGCCCGCATGCCGGCATAGTGAACGGCCCGGCTGCATTCCGGCGTATCATCGATCACCGCCATGAATTTACGGCGGTGACCTTCCAGTCGTGAGAGTCGCGTTGAAACCATGGCGGGACTCTTACACCCGATATTTTTGGCTGCAAGGTTTCTTTTGCGGCGAATTATTGCAGAAAGCCGACGACCTCCCGGACCTGTTTCATCGTCACTTCCGCCCGCGCCCTGGCCCGCTCGCCGCCATCACGCAGGATGCCGTCGATGTGCGTCGTGTCGTCCATCAGTCGGCGCATTTCGCCGGAGATTGGGGCAAGAACAGTGACCGCCAGATCGACCAGGGCCGGCTTGAAGACCGAGAACTGCTGGCCGCCGAACTCCTCGAGCACCTGAGCCTTGGTCCTGTCCGACAGGGCTGCATAGATACCGACGAGGTTGTCGGCCTCCGGGCGACCCTTCAGGCCGTCGACTTCGCCCGGTAAGGCATCCGGATCGGTCTTGGCCTTGCGGATCTTTTTCGAGATCGTGTCGGCATCGTCCATCAGGTTGATGCGCGACAGGTCGGAGGCATCCGACTTCGACATTTTCTTCGTGCCATCGCGCAGGCTCATGACCCGCGGCGCCGGACCGCCGATCAACGGCTCGACCATCGGGAAAAAGGCGTGAACCGGCTCCTCGCCTACCTTGATGTCGATGCCATACCCGGTCTTGCGGATATGTTCCATGAAGTCGAGGTTGAACTTCATGGCGATATCGCGCGCCAATTCCAGATGCTGCTTCTGGTCGTCACCAACCGGCACGTGGGTGCCGCGATAGACGAGGATGTCGGCGGCCATCAGGCTCGGATAGGCAAGCAGGCCAAGCGACATCTGCTCGGCGTTCTTGCCGCCGGACTTGTCCTTGAACTGGGTCATGCGTTCCATCCAGCCGATGCGGGCGACGCAATTGAAGATCCAGGCAAGCTCGGCATGCTGCGGCACGGCCGACTGGTTGAAGACGATGTGCTTCTTGGCGTCGATGCCCGAGGCGATGAAGGCGGCGGCGATCGAGCGGATCTGGCCGGGCATGTCGTCATGCACGAGCTGCGCGGTGATCGCGTGCAGATCAACGACGCAATAGATGCAATCATTGTTTTCCTGCAGCGCCACGAACTTGCGGATCGCGCCGAGGTAATTGCCGAGATGGAGATTGCCCGTGGGCTGAACGCCGGAAAAAACGAGCGGCTTGAAGTCTGACATCGTGTCCTCATTCGGGCTTGTGGAGGGCCCGGCCTCTGTTGCTGTTGGCGGGCTTATGCACACAGGCACCGTGGCGATCAAGAGGCAGGAGTAGTGTTTTGGTTATCGCGCACGCAAGCGTACCCCGGCGCGTGGTTGGCTAATTGCTCCGGATGTACAGTGGAACAACCGCCAAGGCCTTGATTTCCAATGTCCAAATTAGAAATTTTTCCTCTAATATTCATATTCATTTAATAAAGATGGCCGGATTTAGGCCTACCTCTTTCGAGGTACCGGTAGAAAATTTCATAAAATTGCTTCATTTCGGATGAATTTCCCATCCGCCACCGGAGCCAACGCTCTTAGCCTTAGCTCGTCCTGTCACCCCGTGCATCCGACTGCGCGGCGAACCGACATTTGCATCTGCCCCTCGTCCAAACGGATGCCGACGGGCTTATGCCGAGGGGGATTGCAATGCGTAACATATTCACGATTGCTCTTGCGTGCCTGCTGACAGTTTCCACCCTTGCTACGGCCTATGCCAAGGATGGGCGGCCGCGGAAAGTGAAGCTCCCCGCATACAGCAGGTCTACCGCCTACACCGTCCAGACCGTATCCGTCAGAACGGGCTGCTTTTCGCCCAAGCTGGAGGGAATATTGGCGCATATCGCCATGAAAACCGGACGCCGCCCGCTGGTGACGTCGGGCCATCGCCCCCACGCCAGTCGCAGGGGCTCGCTGCACAGAAATTGCCAGGCGGCCGATATTCGCATGCCCGGAGTGCCCGAAAGCAGGATCATCGCCGCGGCCAAAAGCGCACCAGGCATCGGCGGCATCGGCCGCTACTGCAACGGCATCATTCACGTCGACATCGGCCCCAGGCGTCAATGGGTCCATTGCGGAAGATCACGAGGCGGCATCCTAGCCAAGCGTCGGTCGGCGCGGCGGGTTTGACGCCGGCGCGCTCGCCTGCTTCAGATATCGGTCGGCGGGGGCGGCTTGGTGCCGGCCTTGCGCTTCAGGTTTCGCCTGATCATGCCGAGATCGGCACCGCCGATGAGGAAAGCCGTTGCAAAATAGACGACCATCGAGATGGCGATCAGAAGGCCGAGCGTGCCGATCTTCGTGAAAAGCGATGTACCTGACGCAAGCGAGGTTTCAAAGACGCCGCGCAGATAATAAAGCACGCCGCCCATGACCGCCGCTGACACGACAAGAAGCGCTGTGCGGCGGGCGAGCGCCCATTCCCAGACGAGATGTCCGCGCCGCAGCAGCGTCACGAAAAGAAGGATCGTGCTCAGCCAGCCGGCCGTCGCCTCGGCGATGGCGATGCCCGGCGCCCCGAGCCGCGGGAACAGGGTCAGGGCGGCGGCGCAATTGACGGCAACGGCAACGACCGAAAAGCGCATCGGCGTTTTTGTGTCCTCGCGGGCATAGAAACCCGGCTGCAGCGCCTTGATCAGCACGAAGGCCGGCAGGCCGATGCCGTAGATGGCAAGGATCGAGCCGACGATCTCGGTGTTCTGCGCATGGAAGGCCCCGCGCTCGTAGAGCACGCGGATGATCTCGTCCGACAGGATCCAGAGCGCGAACGCGGCCGGGATTGTCAGGAACAGCACGAATTCGATCGAGCGGTTCTGCAGGTTGCCGGCTTCGACGAGATTGCCGCCCTTCAGCGCACGCGACAGTTCCGGCAGAAGCACGACGCCGACCGCAATGCCGACGACGCCGAGCGGTAGCTGGTAGATGCGGTCGGCATATTGCAGGGCCGAGATGGCGCCGTCCTGGGCGGAGGCAATCGCCTGGCCGATCAGCTGGTTGATCTGGGTAATGCCGCCGGTGATCGCGGCAGGGACTGCAAGGATCAGCAGCCGCTTGACGTTGGGCGTGAAGCGAGGGCGGCGCAAGCCGATGCTCATGCCCGCATGCAGAACCCCGAAATAGACGACGGCAAGCTGCAGGACGCCGGCTGCAAGCACCCCCCAGGAGAGGTACCACGCGGTGGCAAGCGGATCCGCACCGGTGTAGAGGGCGTAGATCAGCGCACCGATCATCACAACGTTGAGGAAGATCGGAGCGATGGCGGCGGCGAAGAAATGATGCAGCGAATTGAGCATGCCGCTCATCATCGCCGTCAGCGACATACACATCAGATAGGGGAACATCACGGCGGCCATGCGGACGGTGATGTCGAACTTTTCCGGATCATCGGCGAAACCCGGCGCGATGACGAAGCGCACCAGAAGCGGCATGGAAAGTTCCATCGCGATGGTGAGCAGCAACAGCACCGAAAACAGCACACCGAAGACTTCTTCGGAAAAGCGCTTGGCGCCATCGGTGCCGTTCGCCTCGATCTCCTTGGAAAACAGCGGCACGAAAGCGGCGTTGAACGCGCCTTCCGCGAAGAGGCGGCGAAAGAGGTTCGGAAACCGGAAGGCCGCGTAAAAGACGTCGGCCATCGGGCCGGTGCCGAGGGCTGCCGCCATCAGCGTCTCGCGGACGAAGCCAAAGATGCGGCTGCCGAGGGTTGCCCCGCCGACGGTCATGAATTTCCTGACAAGACTCATGATTCCGCCCTGGTCTTCTTCGCGCCGGTCACGGATCGCGTGTGCTGCGGCGCAATCATGCCGGGCGGCATCCGATCGCGCATTTCATCGGCCTCGTCCGACATCACAGCCTTCAACCGGGCCACAATATTGCCGTGGCGGGCCTCGTTGGTGATCTTTCCGCCGACGAGGTCGGTAACATAGAAGGTGTCGATGACCTTTTCGCCGAAGGTGGTGATGTGCGCCGAGGCGATGTCGAGCGAGAGATCCGAGAGGACCGCGGTGATTTCCGACAACAGGCCGGTGCGATCGAGGCATTCCACTTCGATGACGGTGAACTTGTTGGAGAGGCTGTTGCTGATGGTGACGGCCGGCGCCACCGTGAAAGCCTTGTTGCGCTTACGGTGCTTGGTGCGGCTGGCGATCACTTCCGGCAGGCGCTTCTTGCCCGACAGCACATCCTCGATCATCTTGCCGATGCTCGCGGCGCGGCGCATCTCGTCGTTATCGTCCGGGAATTCGCGATTGATCAGGATAGTGTCGAGCGCGCGGCCGTCCGAGGTCGTGAAGATCTGCGCGTCGACGATGTTGGCGCCGGCAGCCGCACAGGCGCCGGCGATGACGGCCAGGAGGCGCGGATGGTCCGGCGACAGCACGGTGATTTCGGTGATGGCGTGGAACTGGTGGGTGCGCACCATCGTCGCCAGCGCCCGGCCGGCCTTGTCGGCATCCCGGATGAACTTGGCGTGGCGCAACTGGTCTTCTAGCGGCACCGACAGCAGATAGGGCTGGTAGTGCAGCTTGGTATAGGTCTTGCGATCCTTCTGGCTCCAGTCGGATAATGCATTGAAGAGCACGTCAGCCGCATGAGCGGCACGCTCCTTGCGTGGCAAGTCGGAGAAGCCGCCGGATAGCAGCAGTTCGGTCTCGTAATAGAGCGTGCGCAGAAGCTGGCCCTTCCAGCCGTTCCAGACACCGGGGCCGACGGCGCGAATATCGGCGATCGTCAGCACGAGCAGCATCTTCAGGCGGTCGAGGGACTGCACTTTTTCGGCGAAGTCGATGATCGTCTTGCGGTCGTTGAGGTCGCGCGTCTGTGCGACCATCGACATGGTCAGGTGCTCCTCGATCAGCCAGGCGACGGTCTCGGTCTGCTTTGGCGTCAGCCCGAAGCGCGGGCAGAGCTTGCGCGCGACCTTGGCGCCCGCCGAGGAATGATCCTCCGGACGGCCCTTGGCGACATCGTGCAGGAACACCGCAACAAACAGCGCGGTGCGATCGTCGATGCCGGGCATCAGCTTCGCCGCCAAAGGGTGAAGCTCCTCGTCGCGGCCCTGGTCAATACGCGAAAGCACGTCGACGGCGCGCAGCAGATGCTCGTCCACCGTATAGTGGTGATACATATTGAACTGCATCAGCGAGACGATCTTGCCGAACTCCTGAATGAAGCGGCCAAGCACGCCGGCCTCGTTCATCCGCCTGAGAATCAGCTCCGGGTCGCGGCGCGAGGTCAGCATCGAGATGAACAGCCGGTTGGCTTCCTCGTTGTCACGCACGGCCTGCGTGATGAGGCCGAGCGAGCGGGTGACCTGTTTCAGCGCGGCCGGATGGAATTCCAGCCCGTTGATGTCGGCAACATGGAAGATGCGGATCAGGTTGACCGGATCGCGCTTGAAGATATCGGGACTTGCAAGCGCGATGCGGCCGCCGTCATCGACGAATTCCAGCGTGCCGGCGATCTTGCGGATGCGGTGGGTGAAGCGGCTGAGGGCGGCCGTAAAACCCGGAAGCTGCTTGGCCTGCTGGTCTTCGAGCGCAGCACAGAAGATGCGGGTGAGGTCGCCGACGTTCTTGGCCACCAGGAAATAATGCTTCATGAAGCGTTCTACGGCGGTGAGGCCGGGGTGATCATGATAGCCGAGGGCTTCGGCGATTTCGCGCTGGATGTCGAAGGACAGCCGCTCCTCGGCCTTGCCGGTCAGGAAATGCATATGGCAGCGCACCGCCCAGAGGAAATCATCAGACTTCTGGAAAAGCTCATATTCCTGGCGGGAGAGAACACCGAGCTTGATGAGATCAGCCGAATCCTTGACGCGATAGAAGTACTTGGCGATCCAGAACAGCGTGTGGATGTCGCGCAGGCCGCCCTTGCCCTCTTTGACGTTCGGCTCGACTAGGTAGCGTGTGTCGCCTGCCTTGCGGTGGCGTTCGTCGCGCTCGGCAAGCTTGGCGGCGATGAAATCCGGGCCGGTATTCTTGACGATTTCACTGTCGAAACGGGTTTCGAGCTCGTCCGCCAGCTCGCGCGAGCCGCAGATGTAGCGCGTTTCGAGGATCGCGGTGCGGATCGTCATGTCGCCGCGCGACAGCCGGATGCATTCGTCGATCGTGCGCGTCGCATGGCCGACCTTGAAGCCGAGATCCCACAGGATATAGAGCATGAATTCGATGGCGGGCTCGGCCCAGACGGCTTTCTTCACCGGCAGCAGGAAGAGGAGGTCGATGTCGGAGCCCGGCGCCAGCGTCCCGCGGCCATAGCCGCCGACGGCGGTGACGGCGATACGCGTCCAGGGCTGCGCATTGGCGGCGTTGAAAACCTCATTCAGCACGAAATCATGCAGGATCGTAATCAGCTGGTCCTGCAGCCAGGAAATCCGCTCGGCGCATTTGAGCCCACTGCCATCCTGCAACAGCAGTTGGCGGGCATTTTCACGACCGTCCAGATTGGCCTGCTTGAAGGCGGCAAGCAGCGCCTGGCGCATCATGTCGCGATGCTCCGCATGCGCGGACGCGATGAAACTGCACTTGGCTCTCAGCGCTGCGACATTCAGGATATCGGGGAATGAAGTTTCATGTATGGTCATCAAATGCCGACCGTCTTCCTGTCCGGCGGGCTCCGCGAGCCGCTGCTTTGGAATCACATTCCGAACTTTTCGCTGCGCGGGCACCGATTCCACGCACCGCCCGCCGCGTTACTCATCATTGGGGCCTATCTGGTATAGCGCGCAAGAATTGCCAAGATATTTCTGCGACCGCCTGCACGATTCAGCGACGTACATAGCCGCGATATCGGCGAATATCCGCTGCCCGGTCAAGTCCTCGTTTTCGGGGCGTCAGCCTGCCCGCTCAATGCCTCGGTGCGATAGCGCGAGGGGCTGACGCCGGTGACGCGGCGAAATTCGCGGTTAAAATTGGACTTGGTGGAAAAGCCGGCCTCGAACATGATCTCGGTCAACGGCATCTTCGTTTCCTTGAGCAGACGGCAGACCTCGGCGACACGGCGGTTGTTGACGAATTGCGCGAGGTTGAAGCCGGTCGCCCGGTTGATCACTACCGAAACCTCTCGCGGAGGCAGGCCGGCCTTGCGGGCGAGCCGCGCGAGGCTGAGGTTCTCGTCCCTGTAAAGCGCGCCCTCCTCCAGCACCTTATCGATCCGCGCCAGAGTCGCACTATCGGCCCCGCTCGGCGGATCGCGATCCTTTATCGGTTGCGTTTCTGCCACGCCCTCCGGCAGGAGATAGCAGCCGAGGACGGCGGCAATGACGACGAGATTCATGAGGCCTACCGCGGCCGGCACGCGGGCATTGCCATAAAAGGCGGTATAGGCAGCGAGTGCTCCGTCCGAAAGAGCAAAGAACAGCATGAGACCGGCCGTCAACCGCGCCGCACGGACCACGGGACGAGCGCGGTGGAGGGACGCTTCGGCAGCGGCCTCGTCACCAGCGAACGTCAGCCGGTAGAGTGCAAGGCCATAGCCGAAGAATATCGCGAGCAGGAGTGCATCGACAAAATCGCGCAGGAAGGCAACCGAAAGTCCGACGGCGACAGGTGCCGCGGCATGCAGAAACGGCCTGCTCGGGCGCGATCCGGACAGCGACCGAAACGCCAGAAAGGCAAGCGGCGGCATCACCGCGGCAGTAACCGGCTGGATGAACGCCAAGGCGTGAATACCGTAGCCGAAACGCAGCCCGACGATCATGCCCTGAAGCGCATAAAGGAGAATGAAGGCGAGGAACGTGTGCCGCGGACCGGCAGCCTCGACGCCGTTCAGGCTTCGATAGACGACGATCGCGAAGACGAGACCAGCAATGAAAGGCAAGGGAACGGAGAGCACGCGGATATCCCGGCAAGCTGGCCTCGATCATGTTTTAGCCGACCTCTATCATGTTCGAGGTCGAAAGCAATCGCCCGATGAGGCGTGATTAGGGCTGTCATCAACGGTCACAAGGACACAGCCATGCCGCTACCATCGATACCGCTTTCGCAAACGCCGCTTCGCCGTTTCTCCCTTTCATCCCTTCTTCTCCTGCCGCTTCTTCTGCTTGGCCATCCGGCCGCAGCCTTCGAAGCCGGCACGGCCTGGATCACGATCACGCCGCCGCATCGCAGCGAGCCCGAGCGCGTCCTGATCACCTATCCGGCCAAGTCGGACGGCGAGCCGTTCTCGCTCGGGGCCGACGAACTCTGGACAGGTGTTCCGGCGCGCCGCGAAGCCACACCGGCCAGCGAAAGATTCCCGCTCGTCATCCTCAGCCATGGCTCGGGCGGCAATGCCGCGTCGCTCGGCTGGCTATCGACGGAGCTTGCGAAGAACGGCTTCATCGTCGCGGCACCAAACCACATCCACAGCACCTCGGGCGATTCGGTCCCAGTCGAGAGCTTCAAGATCTGGGAACGGCCGCAGGATATCTCGGCCCTCATCGATGCGCTGCTCGCCGACCCGCAATGGTCGAAGCGCATTGACCCCGACAGGATCGGCGGCATCGGCTTTTCGCTCGGTGGAACAAGCATGATGCTGACGGCCGGCGCCCAGGCCTCGCTCGGCGTTTTCGCAGGCTACTGCGCCGCGAGCGCCGGAAAGGACGGCGGATGCAACTGGTTCCAGCGCGGCGGCGTCGATTTTGCCGAGGTCGATCGCAAGGCATTCGAGGGGAGCTACAAGGACCGCAGGCTCTCCGCACTGGTCGCGGTGGACCCGGGCCTCGCCATGGCCTACCAACCGGAGAGCGTGAAGGCCGTCGACATGCCGACCCTGATCGTCAACCTCGGCGAGGGCGAAGCGATCATGCCGGGTGTGCGGGCAGAAAAGCTCGCCGGCGAGATCCGAGGCGCGCGCTACGCCGCTATTCCCGGCGCCCTGCACTTTACTTTTCTCGGTGTCTGCAACCCGAACGGCGCCGAGGTTCTGAAGCGCTATGGCGAGGACGAGCCGATCTGCCAGGATGGCGGCGATGTTTCGCGCGAGGAACTGCACAAACAGATCTTCTTCAAGATCGCCGTGTTCCTTAGGAAGACCCTCGTCGAGAAATAATCAGCCGGCGAGCTGTTTCTTCAGCGCATAAAGTGCGTGCATCGCCTCGCGCGGCGTCATGTCATCGGGGTTGAGGCTTTTCAAAGCCTCTTCCACCTTGGACGGACCGGCCATCGCCCGCTCCTCGCGGCGGATTGCCACCTGGAACAGCGGAAGGTCGTCGATCAGCTGGCTTGCCGGGTTCTTGCGGTCGGCGTCCTCGAGCTTCGCCAAAACATCCTTGGCGCGCGCGACGACCGACGCCGGCAGGCCCGCGAGACGGGCGACCTGAATGCCGTAGGAGCGATCGGCGGCACCAGGTCCAACTTCGTGCAAGAAGATGACGTCGCCGTGCCATTCCTTGACCCTCATCGTCGCATTGGAGAGCCGCCCGAGTTTTTCCGAAAGCACCGTCAATTCATGGAAATGCGTGGCGAACAGCCCGCGGCAGCGGTTGGCCTCGTGCAGATGCTCGACGGCGGCCCAGGCGATCGACAGGCCGTCGAAGGTGGCGGTGCCGCGGCCGATCTCATCGAGGATGACGAGGGAACGATCCGTTGCCTGATTGAGGATCGCCGCCGTCTCGACCATCTCGACCATGAAGGTGGAGCGGCCGCGGGCCAGGTCATCGGAGGCACCGACGCGGGAAAACAGTCGGTCGACAATACCGATATGGGCGGAATTGGCCGGCACGAAGGAACCCATCTGCGCCATGATGGCGATGAGCGCGTTCTGGCGCAGGAAGGTCGATTTACCGCCCATGTTGGGACCGGTGAGCAGCCAGATCGCCCCGTCGCCCTCGCCGTCATGGGGCGACAGATCGCAGGCATTGGCGACGAAGGCCGTTCCCGTCTGGCGACGCAGCGCCTGCTCGACAACCGGATGACGGCCGCCATCGATGGCAAACATCTTCGACTGGTCGACCAGAGGGCGGCAATAGGCCTGTTCTTCGGCAAGCGTTGCGAGACCGGCCGAAACATCGACAACGGCGAGCGCGAGCGCTGCCGCCTTGATCGCCTCGGCCTCAGCCACCACGGCCGCCGTCAGCCTGTCGAAGGCTTCGAGTTCGATCGACAGGGCACGGTCGGCGGCATTGGCGATCTTGGTTTCGAGATCGGAGAGTTCCGTCGTGGTGAAGCGCATGGCATTGGCCATGGTCTGGCGGTGGATGAAGCGCGCGCGGGCTTCGGGACCTTCGGTCATCGGCCCGGCATTGCCCTGCGTCACCTCGATGAAATAGCCGAGCACATTGTTGTACTTGATCTTCAGCGACTTGATGCCGGTTTCCTCGGCATAGTTGAGCTGCAAGCCCGCGATCACCCGGCGCGACTGGTCGCGTAGCGCCCGCATCTCGTCAAGCTCGGGGCTCGCGCCATCCCGCAGGAAGCCGCCGTCACGCTTCAGGAGGGGCAGCTCGTCGCCTAGGAGCGTTGCGAGTTGCTGTACCATTTCACCCGACAATCCACTGACTGCCTGCAGCGCGTTGCCCAGTTCTGCGGAAAGATTTCCCCTGCCAAGAAGGGCGGCAACCTCGCCGGCAGCCTGGCAACCGACAAGGATCGCGCCCAGATCCCGCGGACCACCACGACCAAGCGAGAGGCGTGACAGCGCGCGGGGCATATCCGGCACGTGCTTGAGCGCCGACCGCAGGTCGCTGCAGAAGGCAGGCTGGTCGGAAAGTGCGGTGATGGAATCGAGCCGCGCATTGATGCGCTCCGGGTCCGTCAGCGGCGACATCAAACGCTCGGCCAACAACCGCGCCCCGCCGCCGGTGACCGTCCGGTCGAGCGCCTTCAGCAGCGTGCCGTTGCGGTCGCCGGATTGCGTCTTGACGAGTTCGAGATTGGTGCGGGTGGCGGGATCGATGAACAGTGTCGAGGCCGCACTTTCCCGCTCGGGCGTACCGAGCGACGGACGCTCGGCGAACTGCGTCTTCTCGACATAAGAGATCGCAGCGGAGGCGGCGGCGAGTTCGGCGCGGGAAAAACTGCCGAAGCCGTCGAGCGTCTTGACGCCATAATAGCGGGTGACCCGGTTCTCGGCCGTCGCGCTGTCGAACAGGACGGTGGGTTGCGGAACGGCGACGCGGCCGAGAATGTCGAGGACCGGGCGCATCTCCGGATCGTGGAAGACGGTATCGGCAAGGATCAGTTCGCGCGGCTCAATGCGCAGGATATCGGCAAGCAGCCGCGTTTCCGTCGTTTCGGCGAGGCGAAAGACGCCGGTGGAAATATCGATCCAGGCGAGCGCGATCGCCGGCTCCGAACTGCCGCGAATGCGGGCGAGCGCCATCAGGTAGTTCGATTCGGACGGCGAGAGCAGCTTGTCCTCGGTGATCGTGCCAGGCGTGACGAGGCGCACGACATCCCGCTTGACGACCGACTTCGAGCCGCGCTTCTTCGCTTCGGCCGGATCCTCGACCTGCTCGCAGACGGCGACGCGGAAGCCGAGCCCAATCAGCTTCTGCAGGTAATCGTCGGCCGCATGTACCGGCACGCCGCACATCGGGATTTCCTGACCGAGATGCTGGCCGCGTTTCGTCAACGTGATGCCGAGCGCCCGCGAGGCTTCGACGGCATCCTGGAAGAACAGTTCATAGAAATCGCCCATGCGATAGAACAAAAGCGAATCCGGATTGTTCGCCTTGATCTCGATGTACTGTTCCATCATCGGCGTGGCCGTGGCGCGGCTTTCCTCCGTCGCCAGTTGAACGGCGGTGAGAACCTCGGCGCTGCGGGTGATTGGCTCGGTCACAAAAGTCATGGTGGTCCTAAAAAATTGGTGCCACACTATCCATGCGCGTTTATAGAAGACAACAACAAAGCGGCGCGGGAGTGCCGTCGCCCACAAAAGGTTGGAGGACCCATGCCGGCAAACGACAAGAGCAGTCGCAGCGCGACCAGCGTAACGGACCAGGAAGCGCTCGATTTCCACTCGCAGGGCCGGCCCGGCAAGCTCGAAATTTCTCCAACCAAGCCAATGGCGACACAGCGCGACCTGTCGCTTGCCTATTCGCCCGGCGTCGCCGTGCCGGTCAAGGCGATAGCCGCGGATCCGGCGACTGCCTACGACTACACGACGCGCGGCAACATGGTGGCCGTCATTTCCAACGGCACCGCCATTCTCGGCCTCGGAAATCTCGGCGCACTGGCTTCAAAGCCGGTGATGGAAGGAAAGTCGGTCCTGTTCAAGCGCTTCGCCGACGTCGATTCGATCGACCTCGAAGTCGATACGGAAGACGCCGACGAATTCATCAATTGCGTGCGGTTCCTCGGCCCCTCCTTCGGGGGCATCAATCTGGAGGACATCAAGGCGCCGGAATGCTTCATCATCGAGCAGAAACTGCGCGAGATCATGGATATTCCCGTCTTCCATGACGACCAGCACGGCACGGCGATCATCGCAACCGCAGGCCTCATCAACGCGCTGCAGCTCACAGGCCGCGATCTCAAGACCACACGGCTGGTCTGCAATGGTGCAGGTGCTGCCGCTATCGCCTGCGTCGAGCTCATCAAGTCGCTGGGTTTTGCACCCGAAAACATCATCATGTGCGACACGAAGGGCGTCATCTATCAGGGCCGCACCGAAGGCATGAACCAATGGAAGTCCGCGCATGCGGTCAAGACCGACCGGCGGACGCTCGAAGAGGCGATGGACGGCGCGGATGTGGTGCTCGGCCTGTCGCAAAAGGGCGCCTTCTCGGAGGCGATGATCCGCTCCATGGCGGAAAAGCCGATCATCTTCGCCATGGCCAATCCCGATCCGGAAATCACGCCGGAGGAAGTGTCTGCCATTCGCGACGACGCGATCATGGCGACCGGCCGATCCGACTATCCGAACCAAGTCAACAACGTGCTGTGCTTTCCCTACATGTTCCGCGGTGCGCTCGACGTCCACGCCTCGACCATCAACGAAGCCATGAAGATTGCGGCGGCCGAAGCCTTGGCAAACCTTGCCAAGGAAGACGTCCCGGATGACGTCGCGGCCGCCTATCAGGGCAACAGGCCGCGTTTCGGCCCGCAATACATCATTCCGGTTCCCTTCGATCCGCGCCTGATCTCGTCCATTCCCGTCGCGGTGGCAAGGGCCGCCATGGAGAGCGGCGTTGCCCGAAAGGCCATTCCGGATCTCGCCGCCTATGGCCGACAGCTTTCGGCCCGCCGTGACCCGATCGCCTCGACGCTGCAGCGCATCTACGAGCGCGTCCGCCGCCAGCCGAAGCGGATCGTCTTTGCCGAGGGCGAAGAGGTTCAGATGATGCGTTCGGCGCTTGCCTATGTGAACCAGGAACTCGGCACGGCTCTGCTTCTCGGCCGCGAGGAGCAGATGCGCGAGTTGGCCGAGCGCGAGGGCATCGACCTCGACCGGCCCGGCATCCAGATCGTCAATGCCCGCATTTCCAAGCGCACGGCCGCCTACACTGACTATCTCTACGCCCGGCTGCAACGGAAGGGCTACCTCTTCCGCGACGCGCAGCGCCTGATCAACAACGACCGCAACCATTTCGCCGCCTGTATGGTGGCGCTGGGCGACGCGGACGGCATGGTGACGGGCATCACCCGCAACTATTCGACGGCGCTCGAGGATGTCCGCCGCTGTATCGACCCGAAACCGGGACACCGCGTCATCGGCGTGTCGCTGGCGCTCTGCCGCGGCCGCACCGTGCTTGTCGCCGATACCGCCGTGCACGACATGCCGTCGGCGGAGGAATTGGCCGATATCGCCGAGGAGGCGGCAGGTCTCGCCCGCCGGCTCGGCTATTTCCCGCGCGTGGCGATGCTTGCCTATTCAACCTTCGGCCATCCTTCCGGCGAACGCTCGGAGCGGGTGCGCGAAGCCGTCAACATCCTCGACAAGCGCCGCGTCGATTTCGAATATGACGGCGAAATGGGTGCGGATGTGGCGCTCAACGCCCGGGTGATGGAGCAATATCCGTTCTGCCGCCTCTCCGGCACCGCCAACGTGCTGGTCATGCCGGCATTTCACTCTGCCTCGATCTCGACAAAGATGCTGCAGGAACTGGGCGGATCGACTGTCATCGGACCGCTGCTCGTCGGTCTCGACAAATCGGTACAGATCGTTTCGATGGCGGCCAAGGATTCCGACATCGTCAATATGGCGGCACTTGCTGCACACAATGCCGGCAGCTAGGCCGGCAGCCAACGCGACGATGCCTTGAAACGAAGAAAGCCCGCCCGGAAACCCGGCGCGGGCTTTTTCATGCATTGTACCGAACTTGATCAAATACTCAGGGCAAGCCTGCTGAATAGATAAGACGCAATACGTAAATCTTGATCGAAAATGCCACTCACAAAATAAAGTGTATTCTAATGCTGCACTGCGTCAAGACATTTCGCAGGTGCGAAATGCTTTTTTAACCATCAGCTGGCGAAGCGGCCAGCGTCGGCGCCGTAGTAGTTGAGATAGCGGCCGGAAATGTTGGTGATCGGCAGCACGATCAGCACATCCGTGGTGCGGAAGGCGTGATCGACGACAGCGCCCTTGCCGACCATTGCGCCAAGGCGCATGTAACCCTTGATCAGCGGCGGAAGGGCGGCAAGCGCCTTGCGCATGTTGATCGCTTCAACCGGCATCAGGTCCATGGTGCGGAAAAGTTCCGGACGGGCCGAGACATCCCATTCCTCGCGCACCACCATATTGTGGTGCAGGAAGGAGAGCGCCAATGCATGCTCTTCGGGAATCACGCCCGGGAAGGAGCCGCAACCGAACATCGCATCGACGCCGTACTTCAGCGCATAGGCCCAGTTGCCCTGCCAAAGGAGCTCGACAGTGCGCTTGGTGCGATATTCCGGCAGGACGCACGAGCGTCCGAGTTCCATGAACTTCTTTTCCGGGTGCCGTTCCAAAAGAGAACCGACGGAAAATTCGGAAGCCGAATAGAAGCCGCCATTTTTGGCCGCAACATCCTGGCGCAGCAGCCGGTAGGTGCCGACGATCTGGTCTTCCGGATCGCCATCGATCGATGTGTCGAGCACAAGAAGATGGTCGCAGATGAGATCCCACGAATCGGCATCGCGCTTGCGGCGATCGGCGTCCTGCGGAATCTGCGCCTTCATCTCTTCGACAAAGACCTTGTAGCGCACGGCCTGCGCGGCATCGATCTCCGACGCATTGCGGGCCAGACGGGTTTCGAGGGAGCCGATACGGCCGAGCACGTCCGACGACGGGCTATTGACGCCCCGGACACGGGTCTGCGGCTGGTCAGCCACGATCACCAGATCCAAAGGTTCGATTGTCATTGCGCGTCATCCTAGTCGCTATAATCCTGTCCGGCTTAAACCACGTTTCTGCGACAAGATAGTGACATTGAGGCTACAAGGAAACAGGCAACAATCAGCGTTCGAGCAGGCGGCAGATTTCCTCGCTCAGCACATTGGGATCGGCGGGTTTCGAGAGAACGGCGCTCGCTCCGGCCGCAAGCAGCTGCTGCTTCGTATCGGCCTGCGTATCGGAGGTCAGTACGATGACGGGAACGGCTTTCTTGCCGGATTGCTGCTCGTCCTCGCGAATCCGCTTCAGCATGGAAAATCCATCGCCGCCCGGCATGTTGAGATCGGTGATGATCAGTTCCGGGGCGATGCGATTCGCTTCCGGCGCATCGAAGAGCGCGACGGCGAGAGTTTCGAAATCGCCGACGACGCGAACCGAATAGCCTGCCCGTTCCACCACGGCGCGGACCATGAAGGCATTGACCGGATCGTCCTCCGCCAGGAGCACGCCGCCCTGCGGCGGCTTTTCGCGCAACGCCGGGACTTCGCGCAGCACCGGGCGGTTGTCGTTGATGGCATCGCGCACTTCCATTCCCTTCATGCGTCCGCACAGCACCGCAACAAGGGATTTTTCCCGAAGCGGGCGGATGAGCCAGGCGTGGTAGCCGTCCATCTGGTTGATCGGCCGGCCGTTACGCTCCTCCGGATTGACGAGGTAGGTCTTGCGCAACTTCTGCTGTTCGAGGCTTGGCATCTGCGCCAGCAGGCGACGAAACTGCGCGGCATGGCGATGATCGACGATAATGTCCGTCAGAAGCGTTGCGGTCGCCAACGCCCGAACGGCGACCGCCTGTGCATCCTCCAGCGTTTCGACGCAGTCACATGAGCCGCCAAGCGTTCTGATCGTCGAAGACAAGGCCTGTGACGCCGGGCCTGCCGGCGCCATGACCATGACCCGCGAGCCGGCGAGCACGCCGCGCCGGGCGCGGGCGGCAGCGGCGAGGTCGCAGCCAAGAGCCGGGAAGCGGATTTCGAAGGTGCTGCCCTTGCCCGGAATACTGGAAAGCGTCAGCGACCCGCCATATTCCTCCATGATGCGCCGCGAGATGGCGAGGCCGAGGCCGGATCCGCCGGCGCGCTGGGCATTGCCGCCCGCCTGCTCGAACTCGTCGAAGACGCGGGCCTGCTCCTTGGCGTCCATGCCGGGACCACTATCGTCGATCCGGACGACGACGGCTTCGGCATCAATCGAAGCGCTGACGAGGACGCCGCCGGTATGGGTGAACTTGACGGCATTGCCGATGACGTTGAACAGAACCTGGCGCAGGCGCGCTGCGTCGAAATCCATCAGGCCCGGCACCTCCGCGGTGACGGTGGCGCCGATCTCGATGCCCTTCTCATGGGCGCGGTGCGACAGCATCTCGACGACGCTTTCGATCGTCTCGCGCAAGGGCTCGGGCGCCGGGCGCAGCTGGAAACGGCCCGCCTCGATCGAGGAAAAATCCAGGAGATCGTCGACCAACTGTACCAGCGCATGACCGGATTGGCGCATGCCGGCGAGATAGTTTTTCTGCTCGCTCGTCAGTCGCGTCTGGCTGATCAGGTGGCTCATGCCGAGAATGCCCGACAAAGGCGTGCGAATTTCATGGCTGACCGTTGCAAGCAGGCGTGATTTTGCCTGGCTGGCATTTTCCGCACGGCGACGCGCTTCCTCACGTTCCCCGGCAATCCGGCTTTCCTCCGTCACGTCGCGGGCGATGCTGTGCAGCATGAAGGTGCCGCTTGCCGGCTCGCGGGCGATGACATCGTGCCAATCGAACAGCTTCAGACCCGAATCCGTCGCGATACGCACCTGGTAGTGATCCGGTTCGGACGCCGGTTCGAAGACGATCCCGAGCGCCTCGCACGTCATGCCTTCCGGTTGCAGCCACCCGGTCAGACGGCAGAAGACGGCATTGGTCTGGACGATCTTGCCGCCGGGGTCGCGGATGATGGCGATGTCGCCGAGCGCATCGTGGATCGTCGAGAGGAGTTGTGATGTTTCGCTACGCTCCCAGCGCTTGTCGCTTGCCTTTTCCTGGCCGGCGCTGGCACGACCAGCGAACGGTCGAACGGTCGAACGGTACCAATCCCCCAGGAGCAGCACGGCACCGGCAAGACCGGCAGAGGCAAGGCCTGCAGACAAGAGCGGGAAGCCCGCATCGATCCCGGTGGAGAGAATGGCGCCCGAGCAGAGAAGAACCCCACCGGCCAGCGCCGGCTTCAGCGCCGGATATTTTTCCCTAGGCAGTTCCGGACCGTGTTGCGGCTCAAGGGCCTTGAAACCGTCCGCCGCCTTGGACATGCCGTCCCGGCCCAGCGTCCGACCCGGCTCGCTGAACTCTTCTGCAATCCGTTTCTTCAGGTTTGGCAGGTCGCTCATAAGGCCAGCCTTAGCATGGCAAGCGTTTTGATTGGCTTCAGGCCGTTCTTAAAATTTTAGGCGTCGCGCTTTTTCATATGCAGGAATTCGTCGAGGATGATCGCGCCTGCGCCGATAGTAATGAAGCTGTCGGCAAGGTTAAAGACGGCGAAAGACCAGGTCGGCAAGTGAAACAGAACGTAGTCGATGACATAGCCAAAGACCAGGCCATCGATGAGATTGCCGATGGCACCGGCGATGATCAGCGCATAGCCGAGGTGGGTGAAGAAGCGGTTGTCCGGGGTCTTGCGCCACAGCCAGATGACGAACGCGACGACTACGATCCGCAAACCGATGATGAACCAGCGCTCGACGCCTGAAAACAGCGAGAAGGCCACACCGTAGTTGTAGATGCGGTGCAGGGCCAGAAACGGCAGGACGGGCACATCCTGCCCATAGGGCAGCCAGAGTTCGACCGCCGCCTTGATCGCCTGATCAAGCAGAACGGCCACGACGATGAGAACCGCGACCGGCAGCGGCCGGGAAAACAGGGCGGGAGGCTGCATCATGCCTTGTCGTCCAACGTCAGCAGATGGCGGCGTGCTTCGAACAGCATGATGCCGGTGGCGATCGCCAGATTGAGGGAATCGGCCCGCCCCTGCTGCGGAATGCGGGCAAGCGCCGTTGCTTCCCTCGCCAGTTCTTCGGGCAGGCCGGCCTGTTCGTTGCCCATCAGGAGAACGACGGGCTTCTTGCGATAGTCGATGGTGCGGTAATCGACGGCACCGGCGAGATGGGTGGCGACGAGTTGCACGCCGGCAGCCTTCTGCCATCTGACGAAGTCGGCAACATTGGCCCGGATGACCGGCATGGCGAAGACCGAACCCATCGTGGCGCGCACGGTTTCGAGCGAGAACGGGTCGGTGGTTTCGCCGACAAGAATGATGCCGGAGGCACCGGCGGCATCAGCGGTGCGGATGATGGTACCGAGATTGCCCGGATCGCGGACGCGGTCGAGTGCCACATAGGTCTGGCCGAGTTCCGGCTTGATGTCCTTCAAGCTCGCATAACGCTGCTCGAAAACGCCGACGACCATCTGCGGATTGTCACGGCGGGTGATGGCCGACAGAACTTTTTCACTGACCTCGAGAACCAGCCCGCCGGTCGATACCGTCTTCAACGCCACCTGCTCGACCTGCGCCTTGCCCTTGGCCGCCTTGGCGTAGACCAGCGTCTTGATCGTCCAACCGAGATCGAGCGCGTCGATAACGAGCTTCAGGCCTTCGGCGATGAAAGACCGCGTCTCGTCGCGCTCCTTCTTGTTGGACAGCGCCTTGATGTCCTTGATGATCGGGTTGGCAAGGCTTGTGACTTCCTTCACCTGTCCGACGCGGCGTGGGCCGTGATCGCGGTTATCATAGTTCATTTCGGCACCCAACGGCTGAAGAGAGAGGTGGAAAGCGCCCGGCCCGGCTCGTTGCCGTCAACCCCGCCTTCCCGCAGGATCAGTTCGCCCGATTCCACCACGCCGCCGCGCCCGCGCATCGTCTCGCGCATCAGTTCGTGGATGGAATAGAAACTCGCGCGGATCGAATAGGCCGTGAGCACGAGGCCTTTGGCCTCAGGCGACAGGATTTCCCGGCAAATGTCGAGCATCAAGGCGAGATGGTCGAAAAGCTGCCAGACCTCGCCGTTCGGTCCGCGGCCGAATTTCGGCGGGTCCGTCAGGATGATGTCGTAGCGGCTGCCCCGGCGCTCCTCGCGCTGGATGAATTTCATCGCGTCCTCGCAGATCCAGCGGATCGGCAGATGCTCGGCGCGGCCCAGCGCCTGGTTTTCGCGCGCCCAGCCGATCGCCTTCTTCGAAGCATCGACATGGGTGACCTCGGCGCCGGCCTTGGCAGCGATCAGCGAGGCGACGCCGGTATAGCCGAACAGGTTCAGCACCTTCAACGGACGCCCGGCGGTCTCGACCTTCTCCTTCATCCAGCTCCAGTGGGCGAGCTGCTCCGGGAAGACGCCGACATGGCGGAAAGCGGTAAAGCGACCATAGAACTCGGCGTCGAGGATCTGCATCGGCCAGGTTTCGCCAAGCGCATCCTTCGGAAAGCGCCAGCGGCCCATGCCGTCTTCATCGGTGTCGCCGGTGAAGATCGAATCGACGTTTTCCCATACGTGTGGCGGCAGCGTCTTTGGCCAGAGCGCCTGCGCCTCGGGCCGGACGATCCGGTAGGGGCCGTATTGCTCGAGTTTCAGGCCATCGCCGCTGTCGATCAGGTGATAGTCACGTGCACCCTTCGTCTCGAGGATGACGGGGATGCACTCCTGGGGCTTGGCCCCAGTGCGAACACGGACTTCGGCACGCGGCGGAGCAGCATCGGAGACCGCTGCCTTGGCCGCGGTCTTTTCGGGAGCGCTCCTGGCCGGTGGCCGGCTGTCTGCATTGCGCGCGGCAAGCGGCTTTGCCTGCGGCGGCCTGTTGCCTGCCGCCTGGCCACCGCGGCTAGGTGCTCCGCGCGATGACGTGGCCGGTTCGGCTTTGCCTCTTGGCCGTCGATCTTTATCTTTCACGCTGTTTCGTCCGTCGTTCCGGCTGCATCCGGCCGGCGCCGCGCAGCAATAGGTCAAAGGCTGCAAATAGCACCGCTCTTTCTCTTGGCAAAGCTGTTTCCGATCTGCGATATATTTGCGTGGACATGATCAGGGAGGATCATCATGGACATGCAGGGCGAAGAACGCATCGCCGCCAGCCGCGATGCCGTCTGGGCGGCGCTCAACGACCCGGAAATCCTGAGGCAGTGCATTCCCGGCTGTCAGTCGCTGGAACTGAAATCGCCAACGGAGCTGTCGGCCAGCGTCAAGATCAAGATCGGGCCGGTTTCCGCCTCCTTTGCCGGTGACGTGACCCTGTCTAACATCAAGGCACCGGAAAGCTACACGATCTCCGGTGAGGGAAAGGGCGGCATAGCCGGCTTTGCCAAGGGCGGCGCCGATGTGGTGCTGACGGAAGACGGCGGCGAGACGATCCTGGTCTACGATGTCAAGGCCGAAATCGGTGGCAAGCTGGCCCAGCTCGGGTCGCGCCTGATCGGTTCGAGCGCGAAAAAGCTCGCCCAGCAATTCTTTGCCGATTTCAATGCGGCGGTCAGTGCAAAGGCTACCGGCGCCGCCTGATCATTTCATTTGGAAGAGGAAGGAAGCAGCGTCTGAGAGGCGATGGTTTCCGCGCGGGTACGATGCTTTTCCGCTTCGGCATGCCATTTGACGGCCTCGTTGGCCTCATTACGCGCGCGCTTGCGGTACTTGCCCTGCGTGAACCAGGTGACAAGCGAACCGACGATCATGCCGAAGATCACTGCAAGAAACAGGAAGACGAAGAAAGGTGCAGAGGCAGACAGAACGCTGTCTTGCGGGTTGAACGGATTGAGCGCCAGCGTGACCATTTGCCTGTTGGCGACCGACAGCACGATCAGGATGATGGCGATCGGAACCAGCACCACGATATTCAACAGCTTCTTCATCATCATTCCGTCTCCGCTATTCCGTCAGCCGCCACGCACTCGACCGGGCGCGCAATGCGCAGAGCCACCTGCAGCATAATTTTGTCCTCAAGACGGGACCGGTTCAAGACATTCTGCAAGAGCCGCAGGTGAGCCGGTACGGCTCATTCATCGTCTTCGTCGTCGGCGCCGGGATTGAGCCGCTCGCGCAGTTCCTTGCCGGTCTTGAAGAAGGGGACCCATTTTTCCTCGACGAACACGCTGTCGCCGGTGCGCGGGTTGCGGCCGGAGCGCGAGGGCCGGTTCTTCACCGAAAATGCGCCGAAACCGCGCAATTCGACCCGGTTTCCACCAGCCAGGGCATCTGTAATCTCATCGAGAACTGCATTGACGATATTTTCGACATCACGGTGATAGAGATGCGGATTGCGAGCCGCAACAATCTGCACCAGTTCTGACTTGATCACTGTCGCCCCCTCTTGTGAATTCACTTGTGTTCTTAAAGCGTTATGCCGATCGGATGGCCGTGTCCACCAGTTGTGTGGAATGCTGTGCCGTTTTCGAGCCTCCAAAACGGCAGGCAAGAGATCACCGGGTGCTCTCAATCGTCGCCAAACTGCCAAACGGAAACCAGACCGTCAAGAAACAACTTCTCGCGACCCAGCTTTTCAAGGCTGCCAAGAGACGGAAAAGCGTCATATCCCAAGGATTTGAGCCATGCGGCCGCGGCAGACCCGAGCCCGAATGGCAGGGATGAACCGGGCGCCTTCCACTCGACGACGTCAAGCGACTTGCTGACCTTGCGGCCATCGAGGAAGGCGCGGATCTCGTCCTCGCCGCCAAGTTCATCGACCAGTTTCAGTTTGAGCGCCTGGCGACCGGTAAAGATGCGTCCGTCGGCAATCTTGAGCGCCTCGTCGCGCGGCATTTTCCGGCGATCGGCGACCAGGTCGACAAACCAGTTGAAGCTGTCGTCGATCATCGCCTGGATCACTGCCTTGGCGTCGTCGCTTGCCGGATGGAACGGTGACGGTTCGGCCTTCAGGGGCGCCGATTTGATCTCCTCCAATGACACGCCGATCTTGTCCATCAGGGTTTTGATCTGCGGGTACTGGAAGAGAACGCCGATCGAGCCGGTGATCGAGGTTTCTCCGGCAACGATGCGGTCGCCGGCAAGCGCAATCATGTAACCGGCTGAGGCAGCAAGCGTGCGCACATCGGAAACCACCGGCTTCTTCGCTGCTACCTTGCGGATCGCCTTGAACAGCACTTCACCGCCATAGGTCGTTCCGCCCGGCGAGGAGATGGTGACGACAAGCGCCTTGACCGCGTCGGTCTCGGCGATGCGATTTAGGCGTTCCAAAAGTTCGCGGTCATCCTGGATGATGCCGGAGATATTCACCCGCGCGATGTGCGGTCGCCCGAAAGCGCCCGTCTGCCCGGCCGACGCATAGATATAGGCCGCAACACCCGCCAGGAGGACCAGAGCGATGGAAACAAGCCGCCAGAAACCGAGTTTCCGCCGAAGCTGGCGCCGGTCGGCAATCGCGAGCTGATCCATGATCTTCCTCCTTCAAAGTCCGCGGGGAGCATCGCCCCTTGCGAGAAACGCACAATCCATAGCGGCGGCAAGGCCACGTTGTAACCCGGTTTGAACAAAATTCGAGCCTCCATTGTAGCGGAACAAAAAAATCTCCATATTCGCGATCACTCCCATCGCGAGGCCGGCATCGCTCATGCGCGTTTGCGCCGCGATGATTTTGAACGACAGGTTGTTTCATGTTGAATGAAGTGCAGTTTTCCGGCGCCTTGCCGCATTCGGGGCCGACCCTCGCCGACGCTTATACGGTGGCCGCTCGCCATTCCCGGCTCGTCAAGCGGCTGAAGGTGATCCTGCCGCTGGTGGCCGTTCTGATCGGCGCGATCTTCGTTGCCGTTTCGGTGGTGCGCGCCTTCCTGCCGGAAAACCTGCAGATCGAAAACGCGACGATCGAGAACGGCAAGATCGTCATGCAGAACCCGGCAATCTCCGGGCGCAACAAGCAGGATATCAGCTATTCGATGAAAGCCGTGCGGGCGCTGCAGGATATCGCCAATCCCGACATCATCACCCTTGAGACGATCCACGCGGAAATGCCCGTCAACGACACGCTGATCGCAACCGTCGATGCGACCAGCGGCATTTATGACCGGGGCGGCAACACGCTCAATATGAATGCGCCCTTCAGCATAACGATGAACAACGGTCTTGTTGCCGACTTCCAGGCAGCTTATCTCGATATCAACGCCGGCGAGATGGAAACCAAGAAGCCGATCGCAATCAGCATGAATGGCGGTTCCATTGTTGCACAGTCGTTGAGAATGACGGATAAGGGACGCATTGTTACTTTTGAAGGCATGGTGAAGGTCGTCGTCGATCCAAAAACCATCCGCAAAACCGCCAACTAGAAAAAACCGGTGCACATATGTCGGCCATTTCCGCCTTTTCCTTTCGGCTTGCCGGAACATTCATTCTCTTAAGCCTTTTCGCCAGCACTTCCATGTCTCCAGCCGCCGCTCAGGAGACAACGAGCAAGATGAAGGGGCTCGAACTTTCTAACGACGAGCCGATCCAGATCGAAAGCGACAAGCTGGAAATCAAGGACCCGGAAAGCAAGGCTATTTTCACCGGCAATGTGAAGGTCGTTCAGGGAACGACGACGCTGCAGGCCGGCAACATGGTCGTCTACTACAAGAAAGGCGGCGGCGCGATTTCCAGCGGCAATGCGGATATCGACCGTATCGAGGTGGACCAGAAGGTGTTCCTGCAATCGGGCACGCAGCAGGCGACGGCCGACAGCGGCGAATTCAACATGACGGCGCAGACGCTGGTGCTGAAAGGCAAGCAGGTGGTTCTGTCGGAAGGCAAGAACGTCTTTACCGGCTGCCAGCTGAACGTCCAGATGGAGACTGGCGAAGCACAGCTCGAAGCCTGCGGCGGCCGCGTCCAGATTCAGCTCGACCCGAAGTCTCAGAAAACGAACTGATGCAGACGCCCTCGTGAACATTCCCTTTCTTCACAAACGCAAGCGGGTGGGCAAGCCCGACGCGACCGTTGCGGCCCGCGTCGTCGATAAGGCGCGCTATGAGGGCACGCTGATCGCCCGGGGGCTGACGAAGGCCTATCGCGGCCGCCGGGTCGTCAACGGCGTGTCGCTGGTCGTGCGCCGAGGCGAGGCCGTCGGCCTTCTCGGCCCCAACGGCGCCGGCAAGACCACCTGTTTCTACATGATCACCGGGCTGGTGCCGGTCGATGAAGGCTCCATCGAGATCAACGGCAACGACGTCACGACCATGCCGATGTATCGCCGTGCGCGTCTCGGCGTAGGCTACCTGCCACAGGAAGCCTCGATCTTTCGTGGCTTGACCGTCGAGGAAAACATTCGCGCGGTTCTCGAGGTCCACGACAAGAACCGGGACCGCCGCGAAAGCAAGCTCAACGAGCTTTTGGGTGAATTCAACATTTCCCACCTGCGCAAATCGCCGGCCGTGGCCCTTTCGGGCGGCGAGCGACGACGGCTGGAAATTGCCCGCGCGCTGGCGACAGACCCGACTTTCATGCTGCTCGACGAGCCCTTTGCCGGCGTCGACCCGATCTCGGTTGCCGACATCCAGGCGCTGGTGCGGCACCTCACCTCGCGCGGCATCGGCGTGCTCATCACCGACCACAATGTGCGTGAGACGCTCGGCCTGATCGACCGGGCCTACATCATTCATGCGGGCGAAGTGCTCACTCACGGGCGCGCCAATGACATTGTCACTAATCCAGATGTGCGCCGCCTCTATCTCGGCGATAATTTCAGCCTTTGAGGCCCAATTCTCCTGAAAACAGGGTAAACAGAAAGTAGAAGCGGCAGACAAAATCTGCCGCTCTTGGGACAGAACCCTTGACCAGTTGCCGAATTTGCGCAATTTTCAGCCATTCGAAAATGCTGCGCAGCAACATTTTTTCACTGCCTTGAATATTCACTAGGCACCTGATGGAAACGGCGCGAAGCCGGCGACGGCTGACCCGGAGTGGCGGACGATACTCACTCAGCATTTTCAATGCTGAGTGCATAGAAAGACGCCCCGCCGCCTCGACATTCATGTTATTTCCGGCGAACGCTTGACCAAACCCCTTTAATAAGCAATTTTTGGGCCAATTGACGAACTGGCACTTTCACCCCCTGAAAAGATGAGGGCCGGATCGGAGAATTGAGGGGAGTTTCGCGTCCGAATGGCACTTTCAGCCAGCCTCTTCCTGCGTCAAAGCCAGACCCTGGCAATGACGCCGCAACTGATGCAGTCGATCCAGCTGCTGCAGATGACGCATTTCGAACTCAATCAGTTCATCGAGTTGGAAGTCGAGAAAAACCCCCTGCTCGAATTCGCCACCAATGACGACACCTCCGGCCCCGAGCGGCAGGGCAAGGACGAACTCCATATCACGCCGGATGAACGCAGCGACCGCGATGGCGCTGAGGGTGCTGCCTTCGACCCGCTTGGCGACGTCTACGACAGCGCGACCTCCGCCACCGGCGAGCGAATGAGCGAACAGCTCGACGCCAATTTCGAAAACGTCTTTCCCGACGACACATCGCCGCAGCGCGCCGACGCGCCGGAGCTGCTCAGCCAATGGAAATCCATGCCGGGCGGCGGCGAAGGCGAGAGCAGCGACGGCTACGATCTCGATGAATTCGTCGCCAACCGCGTGACCTTGCGCGACTTCCTCAACGAGCAGGTGCCTTTCAGCGTGCACGGCGCCGCCGATCTTTTGATCGCCCAGCACCTGATCGACCAACTTGATGATGCAGGCTACCTCCATGCCGATATCGCCGAGATCGCTGGTCGCCTCGGCTGCGCAACCGCAGACGTGGCGCGCGTTCTCGACAGTCTGCAGCAATTCGACCCGCCCGGTGTCTTTGCCCGCAACCTGAGCGAATGCCTGGCCATCCAGCTGCGTTTGCGGGATCGGTTCGATCCGGCCATGGCTGCGCTCGTCAGCCATCTGGAACTGCTCGCCCGGCGTGACTTCGCCAGCCTGAAGCGGATCTGCGGGGTCGACGAGGAGGACCTGATCGACATGCTGGCGGAAATCCGCAAGCTCGATCCCAAACCCGGCACCAGTTTCGAGGCGAGCCCGTCGGAGGCGATCGTTCCCGACATCGTCGTGCGCCCCGCGCAGGACGGCAGCTGGGCGGTGGAGCTTAATCCCGACACGTTGCCCCGCGTTCTGGTCAATCAGACCTACTATGCGACCGTGTCGCGCCATGCGCCGAAGAACAGCGCCGACCATGCCTTCCTGACGGAATGCCTGCAGACCGCCAACTGGCTGACCCGCAGCCTCGACCAGCGCGCCAAGACGATCATGAAGGTTGCGACGGAGATCGTCCGGCAGCAGGACGCCTTCTTCGTCAACGGCGTCGATCACCTGCGACCGCTGAACCTGAAGACGGTCGCCGATGCCATCAAGATGCATGAATCGACAGTCAGCCGCGTTACCTCGAACAAATACATGCTGACGCCGCGCGGGCTGTTCGAGCTGAAATATTTCTTCACCGTCTCGATAAGCTCGGCCGAAGGCGGCGACGGACATTCGGCGGAATCCGTCCGCCACCGCATCCGCAACATGATCACGCTGGAAAGTCCCGATGCCGTGCTTTCGGACGACGACATCGTCGACATCCTGAAGAAGGGCGGCGTCGATATCGCCCGCAGGACGGTTGCGAAGTATCGCGAGGCGATGAACATCCCCTCCTCCGTCCAGCGGCGGCGCGAAAAACGGGCGATGGCCAAGGTCTCTGCCTGACTGACCCGGACGACACACCCGCCGATCGGGCGTGGCAGCAGCTGTCCATCGCCCTGCCAAGATGCGACCTGAGGTTATCCCCGCTATTCCTGTGATCAACATGCACAGCGCCTGCAATCGGGGCTTTGTTAACTCTTCGTTTGACTTTTCCAGCAACCGACGGTATGAGGCGGCCGCAATGGGCATGAGCAGAGAGCCTGCCTTGAAAGCATATCCCTCCAAATCCAGGCCGTTCTGACGCAAAATTCTTTTGCGCGCGTGAAATGCTTGGATGACGGATGCGGTTGGAATAGACTGGCTGCGCAAATCACGAAAAGAGAGGAAACTCCATGAGTGTGCGTGTATCCGGTAAACATATGGAAATCGGCGAAACGTTCCGTCTGCGGATCGAAGACCAGATCGAACAGGCCGTAACCAAATATTTTGACGGAGGATATTCAAGCCAGGTCACCGTGGAAAAGTCTGGATCCCGTTTCAGTGCCGATTGCAAGATTCACCTGGATTCAGGTGCTGCCTTGCAGGCCAACGGCCAGGCGAATGACCCGCAAGCCGCATTTGACGCCGCGTCCGAACGGATTGCCAAGCGCATCCGCCGGTACAAGCGCAAGCTCAAGGATCACCACAATGGCAATGGTCATGCAGGATTTGCCGAAGTAGCCTACACCGTGATGGATTCTGTGCCCGATGAAGACGACGAGCTTCCGGATAATTACGCACCGACGATCGTCGCGGAAAGTTCAAAACAACTGAAGACGATGTCTGTCGCAAACGCCGTGATGGCGCTCGACATGACAGACGAACCCGTCCTGATGTTCCGTAGCCCTGGCAATGAGCAGTTGAATATCGTCTATCGACGCAACGATGGAAACATTGGCTGGATCGATGCAGCCAATATCAAGGGCTGAGTGGATCTGATTGAGTGCCGGCTTGTCGGCACTCAATCATCCGCTTTTTTCTGGTGGTGGATGCGTGGAAGACCGTTGACGGTCCGCCAGGAAACCACCGAGAGAAAGATGGATGGAGCCGCCGTCCGGCAATCGCCGGCGCAGTGGCTCTTACCGGCGAACGAGGACAAAAAGAATGGCATTGGCAGGCTTGCTGCAGCAGAATGCGATACTTCCGGCCATGAAGGCCAACTCAAAGAAGCAGTTGCTTCAGGAGTTGGCGGCAAAAGCATCCAAGATCACAGGGCTCCCCGAACGGGAGATATTCGACGTCATTCTCCAGCGTGAGCGGCTAGGTTCGACCGGCGTCGGCAACGGCATCGCCATCCCGCATGGCAAGCTCGCCCACCTGTCGTCGATCGTCGGCATTTTTGCGCGCCTGGAATCCCCGGTCGATTTCGAAGCCCTGGACGACCAGCCGGTCGACCTCGTCTTCCTGCTTCTGGCGCCCGAAGGCGCCGGCGCCGATCACCTGAAGGCATTATCGCGGATTGCGCGTGTTCTGCGCGATCCCGATATGGTCGCCAAGCTGCGTGCGACCGATTCCGCCTCCGGCATCTACGCATTCCTGAGCGACGACCAGGCCTCCAACGCGGCCTGATCCCCTAAAGCACGTCGCGATCTTTCAGATTCGCTTCCCGCGCTTTAGGTCTTTACGCATGTCGTTATCGCAAAACCGCTGCACACTTTTGCGCGACATGCTTTAGATATCAGACGACTATGAACAGGCGCGGCCCAAAAGGCCGCGCTTTTTGCGTCGGCTCCAATCCTTCACCTCTGGTCATAATTCTCCTCCACCGTTCGATCGGATATCGACACCGCCTCGCGGCTCGACAATACTCCCTTCAACATCGGTGAAGGGGATGAACATGGCGGGTAGACTTTCCGGAAAGACAGCATTGATCAGCGGTGGTGCCGGCGGTTGCGGCCTTGCCGCCTCCCAGCTTTTCGCCCGCGAAGGCGCCCGGGTCGGCATTGTCGATCTGCCGCGCAGCAAAGGTGAAGAGGTCGCAGCCGCAATCCGTGCCGACGGCGGTGACGCCGTCTTTGCGTCAGCGGACGTTTCCGTCTCCTCCGAGGTGAAATCGGCGGTGCAGGCGGTCGAGGACGCGTTTGGGCCAATCACGGTTCTCTTCAATCATGCCGGCATTCTCGCCGTCGGCCCCTTCCTCGAAACGGAGGAAGACGAATGGGACCGGCTGATGGCCGTCAATGTGCGCTCGATGTTCCTGATGACCAAGGCGGTTCTGCCCGGCATGCTGGCGGCCGGAGGTGGCAGCATCGTCTCGACCTCCTCGATCTCGGCCGTCGCCGCAACGCCAATGGAAGTGCTCTACGATACAACCAAGGGCGCCTGTCACATGTTCGCGCGTGCCATTGCCGTCGAATTCCGTGATCGCGGCATCCGTTCCAACGCCGTCTGCCCCGGCTTCATCGCCACCGACCACGGCAAGCGCGAACTGGTAGGCCTCGCCAAATACGGTGTCGACGTTTCGGACGCTGCAATCGCCGCCCAGCAGGGCCGCATGTGCGACCCGATGGAAGTGGCGCAGGCGGCGCTGTTCCTCGCCAGCGACGAGTCCAGCTTCGTCAATGGCACGCATCTGTTCGTGGACAATTGCTTTACGGCGGTGTGAGGAACATCCAGACCAGCCAACGAGGGCAGCATGCTTCCTTACATCATGTATGCCGTCGTAATTTTCGGGGCAATCTCGATTACCCTCTTCGCATGCGTGAGATGGATTTTCGTCAAGACCAATTGGCACCCTGTCGATGCGACAATTGAAGGCACTCAGATTGTAGTAATTCCTGAAGGTGGTAGCCATCTCCTTGTCAATGTGACGTATATTTTCGATGACATGCTGTATCGTGGAACCATGAACATAGTTTCCTTCGATCCAGATGATTACGTTGAGGGAAGTACAATATCGGTTCTTGTCAACCCGCAGAGACCTGACCGTTTCAACAGGGACAAGAATTACCGCTTCCAAGAAACCAGCATTGCAAAATGGCTGGGAAAGCAAGTTCGCACCCAATCGTCATAGGTAATCAAGCTAGAGGAATGATCATGGAAACAGGCGGTCACTGGCGCAACTGGGTAGGCAATCAGTCCTGCATCGTCCGGCACAGGGGCGCGCCCGACAGCGAGGCGGCTCTGGCAAACATGGTGCGGGAGGCCACGTCGAACGGGTTGAACGTGCGCTGCGCCGGCTCAGGCCACTCCTTTACGCCGGTCGCTCTAACCAGCGGGCTGCACCTGACGCTGTCCGGCCTGCAGGGCATCACCAACATCGATACGGCGCGCAAGCGTGTCTCCGTCCATGCCGGAACGACGATCAACACGCTCGGCAAGGCGCTGAAGCGGAAGGGCCTGTCGATGATCAACCAAGGCGATATCGACAGCCAGGCGCTGGCGGGGGCGCTGACCACCGGCACGCACGGCACCGGCTTGAAGCTCGGCAACATGGCCTCGCAGATCGTCGGCATGCGGCTGGTGCAGCCGGACGGCAGCATTCTTGCGATCGACGACAGCGAGCCGGACATGCTGAACGCGGCGCGCGTTTCCATCGGCATGCTCGGAGTCATCTCCGAAATCACGCTGCAGGTGATGGACAGCTACAATCTGCATGAGAAGCTCTGGCGCTGCACCTTCGACGAATGCATGGAGCAACACGACGACCTTGCCGCCAACCACCGGCATTTCGGCTTCTTCTGGTGCCCGGTGCCGGAAAGCCGCCATTGCTACTGCCTGCCGGATACATCCTCTGTTTCGACGACGACAAGCCTGTCGGACGTCTGCGAGATGAAGACGATCGACATTACCGACCGTCCGCCGATGGAAAGCTCCTTCGAGAAGATCGCCTATTCCTCTGAGATCTACCCGATCGAATATGTGCCGAATTTTCACGAACTCGAATATGCGGTTCCGGTCAGATACGGCAAGCAGGCCTGCATGGAAGTGCGCAAGCTGATGCTGGAGAAACACCCGACCTGCATCTACCCGATCGAATACCGCTTCACCGCCGGCGACGGCGGCTGGATCAGTCCGTTCTTCGAACAGGATTCGATCACGCTGTCAGTCTCCGGCCAACCGGGCACCGACTACTGGAACTACCTGAAGGACGTCGACGATATCCTGCGCCAGTTCGGCTCGCGCCCGCATTGGGGGAAGCTCCATTTTCTCGGAGCCGAGGATGTGACGGCGCTTTATCCGCGCGCGGGTGAGTTCAAGGCGCTGCGCAACAGCCTCGACCCGGAGGGGCGGTTCCTGAACGATCACCTGCGGCAATTGTTTGGGTGAGTATTACCTCCCCTTGAGGGGGGAGGTCGCAGCGAAGCTGCGGGTGGGGGTGACGGTCAGGGGCGCACAACGATCACCCCACCCCGGCACTATGTGCCGACCCTCCCCCTCAAGGGGAGGGTACAAATCAAGCCGCCGGCGTCTCTTCCGCTGCAACCGCCTTCGGGCCGCCCTTGGCGACGCCGACCATGGCGGGGCGGAGCACGCGTTCGCCGATCGTGTAGCCGTCCTGGATCACCTGGACGACGGTGTTGTTCGGCACTTCTGCATTCGGAACCTCGAACATCGCCTGATGGAAGTTCGGGTCGAACTTTTGGCCGACCGGTTCCAGCTTCTGCACACCATGGCGTTCGAGCGCCGAGAGCATGGCCCGTTCGGTCATCTCGACGCCTTCGATCAGAGCATTAAGCCCCGTATCGCCGGCCGCGCGGGCCTCGGCCGGGATGGCGTCAAGCGCGCGGCGCAGATTGTCGGAGACGGCAAGCATGTCGCGGGCAAAGCCGGCGACGGAATAGGACTTCGCGTCCTTGACATCGCGCGCGGTGCGGCGGCGCAGATTGTCCATCTCGGCGGCAAGCCGCAGGTAACGATCGCGGAAATCGGCAGCCTCGGTCTTGGCAAGCTCCAGCGGATCGCGCTCGACTGCGGCGGCTTCGACCTGTTCAGAGGCAGCTTCAGCGTTCACCGCGGCCTCTTCGGCTGCGTTGGCGTCTGCTGCATGTTTGTTCGTGTCGTCGGTCATGACGGTCTCCGGAATATCGGTATGTTAGGATTTGTAGCCGATATCGAGCTTTGAAGCCGAAAAATCAAGGGCGCAATCGAAAGCTGCCGGAAAAACCGGCCTCTTCGGACCAGGATCAGCGCGACAGGCGCGACATCAGCTGTGCGGTATAGTCCACCATCGGCACGATACGGGAATAATTGAGGCGGGTCGGCCCGATGACACCGACGGCTCCGACGATCTTGTCATCGCCATCCTTGTAGGGTGCGACGATCAGCGACGATCCGGAGAGCGAAAACAGCTTGTTTTCCGAACCGATGAAGATGCGCACGCCCGGCCCGCTTTCGGCGAGATTGAGGATTTCGATCAGGCTATCCTTCTTTTCCAGGTCGTCGAACAGCATGCGCAACCGGTCCACGTCTTCCGCACCCGCCAGCCCTTCGAGCAGATTGGCGCGGCCGCGGACGATCAACTGCGTCGGCTTCTCGTCGGCTTCGCTGCCCGACCAGATGGCAAGGCCGCGCTCGACCAGATCCTGGCTCAGCGTGTCGAGTTCGCGCCGGACCGTCTCCTTGACCTTCTCAAGCTGACTGCGCACTTCTGGCAATGTCTGCCCGGCCAGATGGGCATTGAGAAAATTGGCGGCCTCTGTCAGCTGCGAACTGGTGACGCCCGGCGGCAGCTCGATGATGCGGTTTTCGACCTGGTCATGCTCGCCGACAAGTACGGCAAGGGCCTTGGCGGGAGCCAGCCGCACGAATTCGACGTGTTTCAGCACCGGATCGTTCTTGGCCGTGATCACCAACCCCGCACCGCGCGACATGCCCGACAGCATCTGGCTTGCTTCGGTCAGCAGGGTCTCGACCGGCTGGTCTCGGTCGGACCGGCGCACATGCCGGTCGATCGAGGCGCGATCCTCCGCCGACAGGTCCCCCACCTGCATGAAGGCGTCGACGAAGAAGCGCAGCCCGATCTGGGTCGGCAGGCGGCCGGCGCTGATATGCGGCGAATAGATGAGGCCGAGGTCTTCGAGATCGCTCATGACGTTGCGCACGGAGGCCGGCGAGAGCGACATCGGCAAGAGCCGTGACAGGCTGCGCGAGCCAAGCGGCTCGCCGCTTTCCAGGTAGCTCTCCACAATGCGACGGAAAATCTCGCCCGAACGCTCATCAAGCGCGCTCAGCCTTTCCCGCATCGCAGATTTATCCACCACCATTCGAACGCGAAAACCCTTATCGTTGCGATCAATTGAAATATAGTGATCCCGACCCGGATAGCAAAAGGGAAATGGGCCGGAAAGCCTTTGCCCACAACCACTGCCCGGTCATTTGTTCTTTTCGCGCAAAAGATTTCCCTTCCATCCAACATAGGCTAGAGCGCTTCATCCTCAAACGGAAGCATTCTGCCGGAAGGAATTTCGGCCAGGACCAAGGACGTCGGCGAAGAGCGCAGCCTAAGCTGCGGTCGAGACGGCGGCCGACGGTAATGGCCGAAATTCCTTCCGGCCCGAAGGGTTGGCTGAAACCGGCCGTCCGCTATGTCGGCCGGCTTGTGCGATGGGGCGGCATCCCCCGGCGCCAGCCTTCGCGCGGAACGGCCGGTTTGAGCCAACAGAATTGCTTCCGTTTGAGGATGAAACGCTCTAGAAGGCTGACAAACATCACAGGAGTTCATGATGCGGCCTTCCGGCAGAAAAACCGACCAGATGCGCAAGGTTTCCTTCGAGCGCAATGTTTCCAAGCACGCAGAAGGGTCCTGCCTCGTCAAGTTCGGCGACACCCATGTGCTGGTGACGGCGAGCCTCGAAGAAAAGACCCCGCCGTGGCTGCGCAATAGCGGCAAGGGCTGGGTCACCGCCGAATACGGCATGCTGCCGCGCGCCACCGGAGAGCGCATGAAGCGCGAGGCGGCGTCGGGCAAGCAGAGCGGCCGCACGCAGGAAATCCAGCGCCTGATCGGCCGCTCCCTGCGCGCCGTGGTCGACCTGCAGGCGCTCGGCGAACGCCAGATCTCGATCGACTGCGACGTGATCCAGGCTGATGGCGGCACCCGCACGGCCTCCATCACCGGCGCCTGGATCGCGCTGCGCGACTGCCTTGCCTGGATGGAAGCGCGCAACATGATCAAGGTCGAGAAGGTCCTGAAGGACCATATTGCCGCCATTTCCTGCGGCATCTTTGCCAACCAGCCGGTGATCGACCTCGATTACCTGGAAGATTCCGCTGCCGAGACCGACGCCAACTTCGTCATGACGGGCTCGGGCGGCATCGTCGAAATCCAGGGCACGGCCGAGGGCAAGCCTTTTTCGGAAGAGGAATTCGGCACGCTGATGAGCCTCGCCAAGAACGGCATCTCGGAACTGGTCAGCATGCAGAAGCTGGCGATCGGGGGCTGATCCATGGCCGCACCGTTCGAAGGCATTCTGGAGACGGCGCTCTATGTTGACGATCTCGACCGGGCGGAGGCGTTCTACGCCTCCGTTCTCGGGCTTGAGAAAATCAGCCGCGCGGGCAACCGGCATATCTTCTTTCGCTGCGGCCCCGGTGTCCTTCTGATCTTCAATCCGGCGGAAACCATCAAGCCACCGCCGGAAGGAGGCCTGCAAGTTCCGCCACACGGCACGCATGGCCACGGGCATATGTGCCTGCGGGTGCCAGCCCAAGGCCTCGACGCCTGGGAGGACAAGCTGAAGGCCGCCGGCGTCGCGATCGAATCCCACGTGCACTGGCCGTCGGGCGCACGCTCCTTCTATTTCCGCGATCCGGCCGGAAACAGCCTGGAATGCGCGGAAGCCAGGCTTTGGAATATCGAGTGACGTAAGGGCGGATGGCCCCGGATGAGAAAGACGCACATGCGCAAGCTACAAGACAAGACTCTGGTTGTCGCCAGCCACAATGCCGGCAAGATCCGCGAAATCCGCGACCTGATCGGCCCGCTCGGTTTCGAGGCGAAGTCTGCCGCCGATCTTGATTTCGTCGAACCGGACGAGACCGGCACGACGTTCGAGGAAAATGCCGTGATCAAGGCGCTGGCTTCGGCGAAGGCCTCCGGCCTGCCTGCCCTTTCGGATGATTCCGGCCTTGTCGTCGATGCGCTGAATGGCGATCCGGGTGTCTACACGGCCAACTGGGCAGAGACCGCCGACGGTACGCGCGATTTCGCCATGGCGATGGAAAAGGTCGAAACCGCCCTCCAGAACGCGGGTGCTGCGGCTTTCGCCCGGCGTACCGGCCGCTTCGTTTCGGTGCTCTGCCTTGCCTGGCCGGACGGGCACGTGGAATTGTTCCGCGGCGAGGTCGAGGGACATATCGTCTGGCCGCCGCGCGGGACGCAAGGGTTCGGCTACGATCCGGTCTTTCAACCACTCGGCTACGACACTACATTTGGCGAAATGAGTGCCGACGCAAAACACGGCTGGAAGCATGGCGACACCGAGGCACTCTCCCATCGCGCCCGGGCCTTCAAGCTCTTTGCCGAAACCTGCCTGAGCGCGTAGGTTGACGGCAGCGGAGAATCCGGTGCGCCGCGTCTGCGACGCAGGAGACTCCGCGATCGACATCGCGCGGCTGGATTCCTGTGACAAGCACAGGAATGCCGGCGCGGGAGTTTTCGCCCCACTGCAACCATATATAACCTGTAACTCCCCGCGCCTTAGCGCCTGAAAGACTAAACCAGAATGGCCACTTTCTCCTCCATTGGTGACAGCACCGACCCCGGATTCGGGGTCTACGTGCATTGGCCCTTCTGTGCCGCCAAATGCCCCTATTGCGACTTCAACAGTCATGTGCGCCATCAGCCCGTCGATCAGCCGCGTTTCGTCTCGGCCTTCCTGACCGAGATGGCCGAGGCACGCCGGCTTTCCGGCCCGCGCACGGTCACCAGCATCTTCATGGGCGGCGGCACGCCGTCGCTGATGGACCCGGCAACGGTCGAAGCCGTGCTGAACGGGATCGCGAAATTCTGGCATGTGCCTGATGGCATCGAGATCACCATGGAGGCCAATCCGTCGAGCGTCGAAGCAACGCGCTTTCATGGGTACAGGGCTGCCGGCGTCAACCGCGTCTCGCTCGGCGTGCAGGCGCTGAACGATCGCGACCTCAAGTTTCTCGGTCGGCTCCACAATGTCGAGGATGCGCTGAAGGCGATCGGCCTGGCACGCGACATCTTCCCACGCATGTCCTTCGACCTTATCTATGCCCGCCCGAACCAGACGGTCGAGGCGTGGGAACAGGAGCTGAAGCAGGCGGTCTCCTATGCTGTCGATCACCTGTCGCTCTACCAGTTGACCATCGAGGAAGGCACGCCCTTCTACGGGCTGCATAAGGCCGGCAAGTTGGTGGTTCCGGACGGCGAGCAGTCGGCGGTGCTCTACGAGGCGACGCAGGATATCACCGCAGGCATCGGCATGCCGGCCTATGAGGTCTCCAACCACGCTGCCCCCGGCGCTGAAAGCCGCCACAACCTGACCTATTGGCGCTATGGCGACTATGCCGGCATCGGCCCCGGCGCCCATGGCCGGCTCACCATGGGCAGCAGCAAGATCGCCACCGCCACCGAGCGCAAGCCGGAGGAATGGCTGCGACTGGTGGAAGAACAGGGGCATGGCATGATCGACCAGGAGATCCTCGGCCTCGATGAACAGGCCGATGAACTTTTGCTGATGGGGCTGCGGCTGAAGGAGGGCATCGACCTCGTCCGCTGGCAGAGCCTTTCGGGACGCGAGCCCGATCCGGACCGGGAACAGTTCCTGATCGAACACGGCTTCATCGAGCGGCTCGGCAATTCCCGCCTGCGCTGCACGCCGGCTGGCATGCTGATCCTCGACGCGGTGGTGGCCGATCTCGCCTGCTAAGGCGGGTCATCTACTCGAACGAAACGAGATACTTCCGCAGGATCGCGTCGAGCGCTGCCCGCTCCTCGGGCTCCAGACGTGCCGTCAACCTATGCTGGTTGGCGACATGGGCGGTGACGGCGCGTTCGACGAGATCGAGGCCCTCCGGCTTCAGCGCGATCAGGACGCTGCGCCGGTCGTCCGGATTGGTCAGCCGCTCGACCAGGCCTGCCTTTTCCAGCTGATCGATCCGGTTGGTCATCGTACCCGAAGTGATCATCATCGTCGCCAGCAGATCGCCGGGTGACAGCTGATAGGGTTTTCCGGAACGCCGGAGCGCCGCCAGCACATCGAAGCTCGCCGACGACAGGCCAAGCTCGAGAAACGTCTTCTCGACCTCCCGCCCCAGATAAGTCGAGAGCCGCGCCAGCCTGCCGAGCAGGCCCATCGGTTCGACGTCCAGGTCGGGACGTTCCTTACGCCACTGCGCCAGAATTCTGTCGACGTGATCCGCTTCCATGGTGCGCCTCTTCTTCGTGCTTCCTTCGTAGAAAGTATTCATCTTGACGTCAAGATAAACCATGTTATGCTGAATTATCTTGAAATCGAGATACTTCAAATGAAGACAAAAACATCGCCCCTCCCCGACATCGGCCTGACCGCCATTGCGCCCGCGATCTGGGGCAGCACCTATCTGGTCACCACCGAATTCCTGCCGCATGGCTATCCGTTGACGGTTGCCATGCTCCGCGCCCTGCCAGCCGGCATCGTGCTGCTGTTGATCGTGCGGCAACTGCCGCAGGGCATCTGGTGGATGCGCGCGATCATTCTCGGCGCACTCAATTTCTCGTTCTTCTGGGCGATGCTGTTCGTTTCGGCCTATCGCCTCCCGGGTGGCGTTGCGGCAACCGTCGGCGCCATTCAGCCGCTGATCGTCGTCATGCTGGCGCGCCTGCTGATTGGCACACCGGTCAAGACGCTGGCGATCGTCGCTGGCGCCATCGGCATGGCCGGCGTCGGCCTTCTGGTCCTCACGCCCGGTGCAGCGCTCGACCCGATCGGTATCATCGCCGGGATCGCCGGCGCCGTCTCCATGGCCTTCGGAACTGTTCTCACCCGCCATTGGACACCGCCCGTCTCCAGCCTCACCTTCACCGCCTGGCAGCTGACCGCCGGTGGCCTGCTGCTTCTGCCCGTCGCACTACTGTTCGAGCCTGCCCTGCCGGCACCGACCGCCGCCAATATCCTCGGCATCGTCTGGCTCGGCCTGATCGGCGCTGCCTTCACCTATCTCCTCTGGTTTCGCGGCCTTTCGAAACTTGAACCTGCCGCGGTCGCGTCACTCGGTTTCCTCAGCCCTCTGGTGGCAACGCTGCTCGGCTGGGGCGTGCTCGGCCAGAACCTGACCGTGGTGCAGATCGTCGGCATGGTCGCGGTCTTGGCAAGCGTCTGGCTTGGGCAACGGGCGCAGATGACGCGGTGACTGTGACCGACACGGCCGGTTGAACCGACTTCTGAATGCAATAATTGCGTGATATTTTTCGGCCGGTGAATTCAACCTTTTGATTTTACCGGGAGGGGAGCATGAGGCTCGCTGCTTACAACGTCGAGAACCTGTTTGACCGTGCCAAGATCATGCTGCTGGAAGAATGGGAGGACGGCAGGGAAGTGCTGGAGGACTTCGCGGAAGCCAGCCAGATCATAGGGCAGCAGGTGTACGACGCCGCCGCGAAGAAAAGGCTCGCAGAACTGCTGATCGAACTTGGGCTAGAAAAGTCGGACGAGGCAACTTACGTCCTGCTCCGGCGCAACCGCGGCGAACTGCTGAAGCGTCCGAACGATGGCGGAATCGAGATCATCGCCGATCGGAGGGCGGATTGGGTTGGCTCGCTGGAGCTGAAAGAAGCACCGGTCAACCATGAATCGATGTTGAACACGGCAAGGGTCATCAAGGAGATTGACGCTGATGTCCTTGGTGTCGTCGAAGCCGAAAGCCGGCCGGTTCTATCGCAATTCAGCAAGGACATCATAACGGCCGTGGGCGGCATGCCCTTCAACCACGTCATGCTGATCGACGGCAACGATACGCGCGGCATCGACGTCGGCGTCATGACAAAAGCCGGCTATCCGATCACCAAAATGATCAGCCATGTCGATGACATGCACGACAACGAGAACATTTTTTCCCGCGACTGCCCGGAATATACGATCAGAACGGCCGACGGAAACACGCTGCACGTGCTGGTGAACCACTTCAAGAGCAAGGGATACGGCGATCCGCGCAGATCGGAGGCGCGACGCGTCCTGCAGGCAACACGGGTCAACCAGATTGTCCAGAATCTGCTGGATCGCGGCGAGACATTCATCGCCGTTGTCGGCGACCTCAACGACACGCCCGACAGCGATGCGCTGGCTGCGCTGACATCGGGCGATATCCTCCAGGATGCCTTCGATCACCCCGAATTCGACGATGGCGGCTTCAAGGGAACCTATGGCAGTTGCACCGCCAGAAACAAGATCGATTACCTTCTGCTGTCGCCTGCGCTTTTCGACAAGGTAACCAAAGGCGGCGTCTACCGAAAAGGCATGTGGCCGGGCAAACGGCCGAAGAAATGGGACGTGTTTGCCAGCCTGGAGCTGCCGGTCCACTCCGCATCCGACCACGCAGCCATCTGGGTCGATCTCGACATCTGATTATCGAGATCGATGTTGCCCCATGACCGCTCCCGGTCAGCGCCTTAGGCCCACTCGCCCTTGCGCATGACCGGGACCGTGGCTCCGTCGGCGCGGAAGCCGTCGATATCGACCTCGCCGGAGCCGATCATCCAGTCGATATGGATCAGGCTGGAATTGCCGCCCTGCGCCTTTATCTGGTCTGCACTGAGCGATGCGCCGTCAAGGAAGCATTTCGAATAGCACTGCCCCAGCGCAATATGGCAGGAGGCATTCTCGTCGAACAGCGTGTTGTAGAACAGGACGCCGCTAGCTGAGATCGGCGAAGAATGGGGCACCAGCGCCACCTCGCCGAGACGCCGGGCGCCCTCGTCCGTATCCAGCACCTTCTTCAACACTTCCTCGCCCTTGGTCGCCTTTGCCTCGACGATCCTGCCGCCTTCGAAGCGGACCTGGATATTGTCGATCAACGTGCCCTGATGCGAGAGCGGCTTGGTGCTCGACACGTGCCCCTCGACCTTCAGCGCATGCGGCGTGGTGAAGACCTCCTCGGTCGGGATATTGGGATTGCAGGTGATGCCGTTCTTCGCCATCGAGGCGCCGCCGTGCCATTCATGACCATCCGCGAGGCCAACTGTGAGATCGGTGCCCGGGCCGGTGAAGTGCAGTGCAGAGAAACGCTCGCCATTCAGCCAGGACGACCTTCTGGCGAGATCGGCATTGTGTTGCGCCCACGCTGCAATCGGGTCCGCGACGTCGACGCGCGAGGCGGCAAAGATGGCGTTGGCGAGCTTTTCGACGGCGACCTGTTCCGGATCGTCCGGGAACATCTGCTTTGCCCAGGCGGGGTTCGGATAGGAGACGATATTCCAGTTGATGTCGAAATTGGAGATCTTTTCCAGCGCCGGCTTGTAGGCGATCGAGTTCGCCTTGTTGGCACGCGCCACCTTGGCCGGGTCCTGCGCTGCCAGCATCATCGGATTGTCGCCGGAGATCGCGAGGCGGGCGGCATTTTTGCTGTAGGCCTTGGCCATGCCGTCATAGAGCCAGTCGCTGGCCCGGTCGAAGCTCTCGTCCGGAGCATGCTGGTAGCGGGCAAGCGTCGTTTCCTCGTCCGAATAGAACGTCGTGACCAGACCCGCGCCGGCAATATAGGCATGCCTGGTAATCAGACGGACCAAGGGCAGGGCTGCGATCGGCGCGGTGATCACCAGATCCTGGCCACGCTCGAGCCTCAAGCCCACCCTGACGGCGACTTCGGCGAGCTTTTCCAGTTTGACGGGATCGACGGCTTGATGGGCGGGGGAATGGAAGGTCATCGCATATCCTGCTGGCTTGTTATTCCGAACCACCGTTTTAATGCGGTTCGGATCAAAACAGAAGGCTTTTGCGATGACCTTCCTGCGTCAAGCTGCCAGCCTGCTGCGCGCCAGAAGATGCGCGTCGTGGCGGCACAGGAAGGCCATCAAGCGGTCCTGATAGTCATCCGTTACCGCCTCCATCACGCTTGGGCGGACGGCAAGCGCCTGGCGCCAGGCGTTGACGCGAACAAGGCCGTCGAAGATGCCACTGTCGAACAGGGCCTCGAACAGCTCGAAATAGCGGAACACCGGCGCAAAAACGGCGTCGACCATGCTGAACTGGCTGCCAGCGAAATACGGCCCGTCGTCCAGTTCCTGTTCCAGAGTGGTGAATTTGGCGGCGAGCGCCTGGCGCCTGACCTCGAAAAGCGCTTCATCCGTCGTCGTCTCGTAACCCCAGAGATCTGCCAGAGTTGAAGACCCGAATTCCATCCAGCCGCGATGCCGGGCGCGCAAGAGCGGATCGGCCGGATGCAGCGGCACACCGCCCTGCGTCTCCTCCAGATACTCGCAGATAACAGCGCTCTCGAACAGGATCGCGTCGCTGCGGCCGCGCGGCACCGCCAGCAGCGGAACTTTGCCAAGCGGCGAGATGCGCAGGAACCAGTCCGGTTTTGCAGAAAGGTCGATGTATCGCCGCTCGAAGGCTACGCCTTTCTCCGAAAGCACGATCGACGCGCGCTGAACATAGGGGCAGAGGTGGTGACTGATGAGGGTCAGTGTCTTGGAGTGCATGGGACGGTTCCTTTCGTTGGAAAGTTGGTTCACGCCGCAATTAGATGCATATGCATATATTATCGTTTGCGTACCGTGTCAAGATAGATGTAAATGCATTCATGTCGGAGAAATCGCCCGTCGGGCCGCCCTCACCGGAAGTTACCCAGGCCTGGATCAACCTGATGCGGGCGCAGCAGCGCGTGCTCGGCGCGATCGAGCGCGACTTCAAGGCCGCCGGCCTGCCCGGGCTCGGCTGGTACGATGTGCTCTGGGAATTGTCGCGCGCCGACGGCGGGCGGCTTCGGCCGTTCGAAATCGAGGAGCGGACGCTGCTTGCGCAGTACAATCTCTCGCGACTGATCGACCGGCTGGAGCGCGAGGCCCTGGTCGAACGCCAGACCTTCGATGAGGACGCACGTGGCCGCTGGGTAGTAATTACAGAAAAGGGCCGGGCATTGCGGATCGCGATGTGGGACGTCTATGGCAGGGCGATCGCACGGCATGTCGGTAGCAAACTCACCGAAACAGATGCCGTTCAGCTTGCGAAACTGCTCTCGCAGCTGACTTGAAGCTGCTTTTGCTCAGGCAATCAGCGGTGCCGCGACCGCATTCAGCGCCTTGCGCGCATCATCCGGCGAAAGCCGCACCTGAAGCCCGCGCTGACCGCCATTGATGTAGACGAGCGGTTCGGCAAGGGCCGCCTCCTCGATCGCCGTCGGCATCTGCTTCTTCTGCCCGAACGGGCTGATGCCCCCGACGTGGTAACCGGTCAACCGCTCGGCCTCGGCCGGTTTCATCATGTTGGCCGACTTGCCGTGAAAGGCTGCTGCCAGCTTCTTCATGCTGACTTCCCGGTCGGACGGCACGACGACACAGACAGGCTTGCCATCAACTTCCGCCATCAATGTCTTCAAAACCCGGCAAGGATCCTCGCCCAAGGCCTCCGCCGCCGCCATGCCGATACGGTCGGCAGATGGATCATAATCATAGGTATGAACCGTAAAGACGGCGCCGGCCTTGGTCAGCGCAAGCGTCGCGCGGGTGCTTTTCGACATGGGTCTCAACTCGCCAGAATAATGTTGGTTCAGCCCTTAGGAGCGCGGTCGAGTTGATCAAGAATTTCCAAGCCACGCTCCCTGCTCCCGCGTCCGGCTCGCAGTCGAAAACGCGTTTCGGTATCGAACTCGGCAAGCGCCTTGGCGGAAAATTCTTCAAAAAGCTTGTTGAGGCTCGTTCCACGCGCCGAAGCAAGCGCTTTCAAGCGCTCATGCTGATCGTTTGGAAGACGGATCGTCAGAGTACTCATTTCAAAACGTCCCTTCTGCCAGGAGAGGCCAATGTTACGTACCTGCAAAGGCATCTTCATAAACATCCGGCTTGAACCCGGCGAGGAGCTTGCCGTCGCGGTCGAGCACCGGGCGCTTGATCATCGAGGGCTGGGCGAGCATCAGGGCGATCGCCTTTTTTTCGTTCAGGTCCTGCTTGTCAGCATCTGGCAGAGCGCGAAACGTGGTGCCGGCGCGGTTGAGTATGGTTTCCCAGCCGAGTGCTGCACACCAGCGCTGCAGTGCCTCGCGCGATATGCCCACGGCCTTGTAGTCGTGGAAGTCATAGGCGATACCCTGGCCATCCAGCCAGGTGCGCGCCTTCTTCATCGTGTCGCAGTTCTTGATGCCGTAGATCGTCACGCTCATGGGCCATGCCACCTCTTATCTGTCGACAAGCCGGATAGCATGAAGCGCGCAGGCTGCAAATATGCCGGATCAGCGCTCCAGGCTGTCGATGAGCTGCGGCAGGTCGGCGACTGTCTCGATGACATGGTCCGCGCCTGCTGCCTTCAGCTTCGCGCCGACTTTTTCATGCAATGCCATGCGCTCGTTCGGAGACAGGGCCGCGACCTCTTTCGGCGTCAGGCCCGCTTCGTTGCCCGACAGCGTGAGACCGACGGTGATACAGCCGGCCGCAACGCCTTCGGCGATCCCCGGCTCGGTATCGTCGACCTTGATCACCGCGCCGGCCGGATAGACCATCAGATCGAGGAAGCACTTGTACATGCCGATCGGCGTCGGGCGACCGAGCGGCAGATCGTCTGCGCAGATGAGGTTCTCGGGGACATAGCCCTGCTCTGCCGCGAGCGGCAGGACGCGCTCCATGATCGAGCGCGTATAGCCTGTCGTGGAGCCGATTTTCATGCCCTTGGCGCGCAGATAGGCGACGGTTTCGAGCGTGCCCGGCACCAGCGTGCAATAATTGCTGACGACCTCCTCGTTCAGCGGCACGAACAACTCGTAAACTCGATCGATCGCGCTTTCATCCGGTGCAACCCCTTGAGCCGCGGTCCAGCGTTCTGCGATATGCGGCTCCGACAGCATGGCGCTGATATGGGCGCGCTTCGGCAGTCCCATCGGCTTGCGCGCATCAGCGATCGTCACCTCGACGCTGAACTTCGCGAAGGTCTCGACGAAGGCGCCCATTGGCGCAAAAGAGCCGAAATCGATGACGGTGCCGGCCCAATCGAACACCACGGCCTTGAACTTGCTCATGCGACACTCCCAAAGAGATCATTGATGGTTTCCTCGCCGATGCCAAAGGCAGTCGAGGCGCCGCATCCTGCGGTGACGATGACGATGCGGACGCTGTCCGATGGCTTGTCGGTGAACCGCCAGCGATCCGGCGCCGAGGCATAGGTGCCGAGCCAGCGCTCCGTCACCACGCGCCCGGGCAGATCGAGCACGCGGTCGAATTCGCCCAGCATCAGCGCATCGACATCATCAGAGGCAAAGGGATCGGGCGTCGCGGCATAATGGTGGCTGTCGCCGACGACCAGTGAACCATCGGCCGACTGGGTAACGATCAGGTGGATGCCGTTTTCGCGCTCAGCCTTGAGTTCCGTATCCAGCCGCTGCTTCAGCGGCGCTGCTTCCGGCAGATCGGCGTAGCCGAGATAGCGGCCAAGGCCGAGATCGGACATGACGGCCGTCTTCAGCGTGACAGGCTTCACCGGCTGCACCCGCAGCATCTGCAGTTTGCAGCGCGTGACATTGTAGGCGGCGATGCGTTCGGCGAACAGGCCGGTGAAGTCGTCGCCCGGACAGACGACCACCGCTTCGGCTTCGATCACGCCGCGCGCCGTTTCGATACGCGGCGATTCCACCGCCGTCACCGCCGTATTGCGCAGGAAGCGGACGCCATGCTGCTCTTCGAGGAACCGCGCCAGAAGCGGAATCGCGGTGCGGGATTCGACGCGGATCTCATGCGGGCTGTAGAGGGAGGCGCGGGCTGCATCCGCCCGCAAGCAGGCAATATGGTCCTGCGCCGCTTCCGCCGTCAGCCGCGTGCAACCTTCGCCCATCTCCGTGCCCAGGAAGGCGTCGATCACGGCTTCCGATTCCTCGAAACGCGACGCCAGCACCATGCCGCGCTGCACGATTTCGATCCCGGCCCTGCCCGCGGTTTCGGCCCAGACTTCGCGCGCCCGGCGCGCCATCGTCCAGCAATCGCCGGCGCCCTGCCCCGTCACTGTGACGAAGCCGAAATTGCGGACCGATGCGCCGTTTGCCTGCGCGTCGCGGTCGATGACGACGACGCTTTTGCCACGCTTTGCGGCCGCATAGGCATGGGCGAGGCCGAGAATACCGGCGCCGACAACGGCAAGATCATAGGAAGGCATGCGTTTCTCCAGCGTGCGGCGCCTGAACAGCATTTGCACCGACTCGTGCGGCTAAAGAACGCAAGTTCTTAAAGGGAATATGACAACCGCCGCCGGATCGGCGATTGTCCACTTCATACACGCGGCACCGCTTCTCACGCTTCCAGCGTGCCGGGCTTGCGCGCTGCCTTTGTCTTTTCACTGCAGGCGATCTTCATCAGATTGTCCCCGCGGCGGGCAAAACGCTGGGACGTCCGCGTCGTGATCAACCCGGCCTGCGGGGCCTGGATGTCGATCGTGCCGTCTTCCCTGCCGGGGGCCGTGATGATCGTCGCCAGCAGGTCTCCGACCACGACGGTGTCGCCGATATCGCGATGAAACAGCACCGCGCCGGACAGCGGCGCACGGATCATCTCGATATTGTCGAGCGGCGTTGCCGGCCCCTTGAAAGGCCCAATGGCCATGTCGCCGCGAACAATGCCGCGGGCACAGAGGAAGCGCCAGAGCCCATCGGCATCCTTGCGGGCCATATCGGGATAGACGTCCCGCGTACCGCGAAGTTCCAGCGTCACCGAAAGTCGTCCCGGCAACCGCGTTGCCTTTTCTGTTCGCTCATACTTCCAAGCGTGGCCGACCGCCTCTTCAAAGGCGCTGCTTTCGCCGTCGGCGAGAAAGACCACGGCCATATCGAGCGCCGAGGCCAGATCGGCGGCTTCCGGCCAGAAGGCTTCGTCGACATAGGCATATTGCAGCGATTCGTCGTCGCAATGCAGATCGAGAACAAGATCGGCGCCCAGCGCCATGTGCAGCAATTGCCGCTTCAGCTGTTCGATGGCCGGATAGCGATCCAGGTCATCGGTCAGCGACAGCCGCTCGCCAAGCGCAACCAGCGGAAAATCGCGATTGAAGTTGGTACGCGAGCCGAGATCGAAACGTCCTTGCAATTCGCCGAAATGCGACTGTGCCGCGCCGATCGGATTGGCCTGCGGCACGATGGTGATATCGCCGAGAATGGCGCCTTCCACGTCCGCCTGACGCAGCCTTTCGCACAGGACATGCAAAAGCGCCGTCCCCGGCAGTTCATTGGCGTGCAAGGCCGCCTGAAGATAGACCTTCGGCGCCGCGTCATCCCTGCCCTTGAACCGGATGACCGGGAGGCGCCATACGATACCGGGTGTATCGCCGGGGATGATGATCTCTGAAAAATCCATGTGAACCGTCCACCTTTTGTTTTGAGGCGGTTATGCGGGTTCGGCTTACCCGAAGCAAGGTGGCAGTAAAACGGCGCGTCCTTGCGGACATTCCGATCGACGCACGGCGGTACAGTGCGTCGATCGAATGCAGATTGAATGGTGACGAACGAATGGCCTCCTCAGCCCAGAAGCGGCCAGCGGTCGATATATTCGTACTCGCTCTTGCCGATGAAACTGCGGATGAGAACGAACTCGCGGGCGACCCAGGTGATCGGCTCTGCAAGCCGATGTTCCGGAACCGGACCCTGATCATAAAACAGCGTCATATGCGGCGTGAAGCGCGGATTGTAGGTGAATGTCAGGCCGACCGCCCACATCTCCTTGGCCAGTTGGACATGGAGATCCATCATCTCCTCGCTGCGCACCGGATTGCCGAGCACGACCGCATTGGCGCTGGCGAAATGCATGACACGATCGAACGTCACCTCGAAGGGCATCGCCTTGACGGTGGCCATCGCCGCCGACACCGCGAAGATGACATCGTCCGGAAAATCGGCATATTTCCCGATCGCATTCAACGACACATGCATAAGTTCGTGCGGACGCAGCTTTGGCAATGCTCCATGGCGCTGCGCAACATCCCGGCCGATTTCCGCTGCCTGCAGCGCCACGTCCCGCTCCGGCACGATCGCCAGAAACAGATTGCTCTTTCCGGCGTCATCGAATTTTCGCGCCTGTGATTTCCCCCCGTTTGCAAACGAAAAAGACTTCTGATCACGACGCACGGCTTCATTCCCGGCTTTTCCAAGCATGGCAGACCTCATCCCTTTATGAATGAGGGCATTATAGCCGAGACACGTTTTTGGTCAAGAACAAAACAGGAACACTGTGAATTTATTCCCACCGATGGTACTGTTTTTTGACCTGGGCTGAAGCAGCACGACGGTCGGGCGGGGAGGTTCGACGTCTGCTCCGAGGTGGCAGTGCCGTGCAAGAAACGGGTGGCGTCCGCGTTCAAATTGAGCAAGGATCGAGCATGGCTTACGTTTATAAAATCATTGCGTCGCCCGTGGGCGCGCTGAAGCTCGTCGCCAGCGACAGAGGATTGGCGGCAATCCTTTGGGAGAAGGATGACCCGATGCGGGTGAAACTCGGTATGATGACGCCGGATGAGAAACATCCCATTCTAACCCGGGCCGAGCAGGAACTGGGCGAGTACTTTGCCGGCAACCGCAATGTCTTCACCGTCGATCTGGACATGGCCGGTACGGAATTCCAGAGGCAGGTCTGGCAGGCACTGCTGACGATTCCCTTCGGCGAGACACGCACCTACGCGGAGATTGCGCGGCAGATCGGCAATCCGAAAGCGTTCCGTGCCGTGGGCGCAGCAAACGGCCGGAACCCAGTTTCGATCATGGCACCATGCCACCGCGCCATCGGGTCAGATGGCCAGTTGCATGGTTTTGCCGGCGGGCTGGATGCAAAGCAATATCTGCTGACGATGGAGCAGCAGGCAGAGCGTCGCAACGCGATGGCGATAACCGACGCTAAGACCCTGTCGGCCGAGGCCGCGCGGGCGAACTGAAGGAGCAACAGGATGGCCCAGAGAGCAAGCAAGTATCACATCTTCGACACCGCTGGCGGTTACTGCGGCATCGCCTGGAACAGCGTCGGCATTTGCCGGTTCCAGCTGCCGACACGAAGCGCTGAAGCGACCGAGCGAAACCTGCTGCGTCGCGTGCCAGACGCCGAGCAGGCTCATCCAACACCGGAATTGAGCGAGACCATCGCCGCCGTCAGGCGATATTTCAACGGCGAACAGATCGACTTTTCGGACCTGACGCTCGATCTCGACGGGCAGGACGAGTTCTTCAAGCGGATCTACGCAGCCCTGCGCCGCGTCGGCTGGGGGCACACGACAACCTACGGCACGCTGGCAAAGGAGCTTGGCGCAGGGCCCGAGGCAGCCCGCGATGTCGGACAGGCCATGGCGAAGAACCCTGTCCCGCTTATCATCCCCTGCCACCGGGTCCTGGCTGCCGGCGGCAAGGTTGGCGGTTTTTCAGCGCCCGGCGGCGCGACTGCGAAGGTCCATATGCTGGAACTGGAAGGCGTCCAACTTGGGCCGCCGGAGCCGGCACAGCAGTCGCTATTGCTGTAGCCACCGGCTTGTCGCGCAGGCCGGCATAAGCAGGTCGCGGCCGATGGTCTTAGCCGCCGCTGAGTTTCTCGCGCCGGAGGTCATGCTGTCGTAGCCTCGGCGCCAGGTTCTCATCGCAAATCAGCCATCTCGTACAACGGCCGTATTTCGATCTCGCTCGGCCCCGGCATCGGATTGGGGCAGCGCTTCACCCAGGCGACCGCCTCGTCCATGTCCTTGACATCCCAAAGCCAGAAGCCGGCGACCAGCTCGCGAGTTTCTGCGAAAGGCCCGTCGATGACGGTACGGCTGGCGCCATCGAAACCAATACGCTTGCCCGCCGAGGAGGGCTTGAGGCCATCGGCGTCGCGCAAGATGCCGGCATCGCGAAGCTCGTCATTAAATCGCCCCATAGCCTCCATCATCTCGTTCGTCTCGGGCGTGGGAAAAAAGCCCTTTTCGCTGTCTTCGGTCGCCTTCACGAGCACCATTACACGCATTGTCTGTCTCCTTGTTTGATCTGGCCTCATCGGCCTGGCATCGGAACGACGAACGGAGTTTCCGAAAATCGACAGCGCGCCCTGCAAATTTTTCCGATGACCGAGCTCTTTCTACAATCTGCGTGAGCCAGCTTCCCTTCAGCTACAGGTGCATCGCGTAAAACCGTCACGGCTCTCCGCGCGGACGAGTTCTGCCTACCTCCAGCCCTTCGAGCAGTACCTCCAGAGCTGCGTCGGACACGTCCGGTCCGACCGTATCCGAATTGAGCAGGCCGTCGATTGTCAGAAGAACAAGCCCATGGAGTTGCGCCCAGCCTGCCGCGGCTTGCTCGCGCACCTCCCGGGTCCTCAACCAGCCTTCTCCCTGCCCACGCGCGATGAGCTCGATCAGCACGTCCAAGGCAGCTGCCGCGCCATCGTTCAAGCGCGCGTTCATCGACGCGCGAGCGTCTGCGCTGAACGTCAGTTGATAGAGGTTTGGATGCGACGCCCCAAACCGCACGTAGGCGCGCGACATTTCGAGGAACTCATCCCGTATCGTTGCGGGCGGCGACGGGCGAGCCGCAAGCAGGGCTGCACGAAGCCGCTCGAAGCCGAGAAGCGCCAGTTCGGCGAGCAACGCAGCCTTGTCCGGGAAGTGCTTATAAGAAGCGGTATGGCTCACACCGGCCCTGCGCGACAGTTCCCGCAAAGTGAACTGCCATCCATTGTCTTCCCCCAGCATTTCCATGGCGGTGTCGAGTAGGGCTCGTCGGAGATCCCCGTGGTGATAGCGTTTGGTCGTGTCGTTCATGGGGTCAAAGTTAGCACAAGAAACATATGTTGACAATGGTAACTTTGGAGCCTATATCTCCGCTCGAAGTTACCAGTGTAAACTTCTTAGATGACGGGACGATGCCGCAATCCGTGGGTCGGCCGTTTCAACCCTAAAGGAATGACAAAATGAGACTTCAGAACAAAGTGGTGCTCGTTACCGGCGCTGCACGTGGCATCGGCCATGCCGTTGCGGAACTGTTCGCCAAGGAAGGCGCGAACGTGTTCGCCAGCGATATACAGTCACCCGAAACACCCTATTCCGACGGAATCCGCGCCCTCACGCTCGATGTCACGAGCGAGGAGGACTGGAAGGCGGCGGTCGGCGCCGTGATCGAGAAGGCCGGCCGCCTCGATGTGCTGGTCAACAATGCCGGGATCATCGCTTATGAGCCGCTCGCCGAGCTCGCCCTGCAGGCATGGCAGCGGATGATCGCGATTGACCAGACCGGCGTTTTCCTCGGCATGCGCGAGGCCGTTCGCGTGATGCGGCCGCAGAAGTCGGGCTCGATCATCAACATGTCGTCGATCTGGGGTAATGCCGCGGTCGCCGGCGCACATAGCTATCACGCCGCCAAGGGCGCTGTCCGCAACATGTCAAAGAATGCGGCGTTGACCTATGTCGGCGACGGCATTCGCGTGAACTCGGTCCATCCCGGCTTCATCCATACACCGCTGACCGATGCGCAGGCGCCGGAGCTCAACGAGGTCGTCATCGGCGCTACACCGATGAAGCGCGGCGGGCAGCCGATCGAAGTTGCCAATGGCTGCCTTTTCCTCGCCTCCGACGAGTCGAGCTACGTCACTGGCGCCGAGCTGGTGATCGATGGCGGCTACCTGGCGCAATAGCCTGGTACCCCAAGCCCGGGACAATCCCTCGTCACAGGGCCAGGGCAACCAACGATCCCCGGTACAGAGCCGGGGATCGCAGCCCATGTTCAATACGCGGCATTGGAGAATTGACATGCCTCTCACCGCGGATACGATGAAGCAACCTTCGCTCAGATCAGCCGGCGGTGCTCGGCACTGGCGTGTTGAGCAACTGCTGCTCCCATAGATATGCAATGCCGCTGCCGCCGAAGTGCTGGATGAGAATCTCGGTCAGCTCCTCGACATGCTCGGTGCGCGCCCAATCGCGTTGCCATTCGCCAGCGAGCGCCATCACGGTCATCACGTTCGCGCCGGCCGCGATCATTCGCTGGATGGCAACTTCGTGAGACTCCTTCGAAATCCCGCCCGACGCGTCGGTGATCACGGTCACGTCCCAGCCTTCGCCGGCGGCCTGGATCACAGGCATTGCGACGCAGACCTCGGTCCACAGGCCGGCGATGATCAGCTGCTTACGGCCGGTCGCCTTAACGACGTTCACCACATTCTCGTCCTGCCAGGTGTTCACCCAGGTGCGATCGATGACTTCCTGGTCCGGAAATACGTCGATGATCTGCTTAAAGAGAAGTCCACCGCGCGCCGCGATCACGCTGGTGAGAATGGTCGGAACATTGAAGGCTTTTGCCAGCTTCGCCAGCGCGGTCGTGTTGTTGACCACAGCTTGCGGATCGTGGCTGTTCAGGTTCGCGAGCTGGTAGGGCTGGTGGTCGATCAGAACGAGTACCGAATCTTCGGGGCGAAGAAGCGAAGCAAGGCCGTTGCGAAAAGTCATTATTACATCCTTTGCTGCCGTTGTGAGCGGCATTGGTTTTTCCGGGAGACATGCGCCAGGGGCGGCGTTGCCGGGAAGCAGTATTGCCGTTCCCATACGTGATGCGGTAGTACCCCTTTGTGGCAAGCTGTGTCGCGAAATGGGGAACGCTCAATGGACATCGAAGAACTGCGAACATTCGTGGAAGTCGCCGATGCAAGCGGAGTTTCGCCCGCTGCGCTCCGGCTCGGCGTCTCCAAGTCAATCGTCAGTCGGCGGCTCGTTCGGCTTGAAGCGGAACTTGGTGTACAGCTTCTTGCACGGACCACCCGGGGCGCCGCTCTCACGGAAGCGGGGGCCACGTTCCGAGGCTATGCAGCAAGAGTCTGCGCCGAGATCGACGTGGCCAGGGAAACGATCCTACCCGCTGGTGACCTTCGCGGCCGCTTGCGCGTTGCCGTGCCGCTTTCTTTCGGCCAGACTCACTTCGCTCCCATCCTCGCGGAAATGGCGCGCCGCCACCCCCAGCTCCAAATCCACACGTGCTACAGTGATCGCTTCGTCGATCTCATCACAGAGGGTTATGATTGTGCGATACGGGTTGGCTATCTTCAGGACTCCAACTTGATCGCAAGACGCGTCGGACCAATCTATGGGAAGTTTGTCGCGAGCCCGGACTACATCAAGGCGCATGGGGCGCCCGAGACGCCGGAGGAACTCGTCGCTCATGAGGCTCTCATGCAGGGCACCGAAAGCTGGCAGCTCATGGATGGCGACAAGATCATCACGGTTCGTCCGCAGGGGCGCTTCAAGGCCGACAACGGCATAGCTCTAGTTGCCGCCGCAAAAGCAGGGCTTGGGATCGCTTACCTGCCCGATTGCCTGACCCATGAATCTATAGCTTCCGGTGCGCTGATGCCGGTCATGACGCGTCATCCACCACCTCCGGCCGGTGCATATGTCGTCCGCCCGCCAGGTCAGCATCCCGCACGGAAGATACGGGTCCTCATCGAATTGCTGATCGAGTATTGCGAACCGGCTCCGCACCTTACGGGTGTCGATCGCTAAAGCACGAACGGCGCGAAGCCCATGCCGACCTCGCGGCGGCCAGAGCCGCTAATCGCCGCCGCTTCCCCTCATTCCCACTCGATAGTGCCCGGCGGCTTGCTGGTCACGTCATAGACGACACGGTTGATGCCCCGGACTTCGTTGATGATGCGGGTCGCGGCGCGGCCGAGGAATTCCATGTCGTAGTGGTAGAAATCCGCAGTCATGCCATCGACCGAGGTGACGGCGCGCAGCGCGCAGACGAATTCGTAGGTGCGGCCGTCGCCCATGACGCCGACTGTCTGCACGGGAAGCAGCACGGCGAAGGCCTGCCAGATGGCGTCGTAGAGGCCCGCCTTACGGATTTCGTCGAGATAGACGGCGTCGGCTTCGCGCAGGATTTCGAGCTTTTCACGGGTGATGCCGCCCGGGCAGCGGATGGCAAGGCCCGGCCCCGGGAAGGGATGGCGGCCGATGAAGCTATCGGGCAGCCCGAGTTCCTTGCCGAGAATGCGGACTTCATCCTTGAACAGTTCGCGCAGCGGCTCGACCAGAGCCATGTTCATGCGAGCCGGAAGACCGCCGACATTGTGGTGCGACTTGATGGTGACCGAGGGGCCGCCGGTGAAGGAGACGCTTTCGATGACGTCGGGATAAAGCGTGCCCTGGGCAAGAAAATCGGCACCGCCGAGCTTCTTGGCTTCCGCCTCGAAGACGTCGATGAACAGGCGGCCAATCGTCTTGCGCTTGGTTTCCGGGTCGCTCTCGCCTTCCAGCGCGTTGATGAACATGTCCGACGCATCGACATGCACCAGATGCAGATTGTAGTGTTCCTTGAACATGGCGACGACGTCGGCCGCCTCGTTCTTGCGCATCAGGCCGTGGTCGACGAGGATGCAGGTCAGCTGGTCGCCGACCGCCTCATGGATGAGCAGGGCCGCGACGGAGCTATCGACGCCGCCGGACAGGCCGCAGATGACGCGCTTGTCGCCGACCTGCTTGCGGATTTCCGCAACGGCCTTCTCGCGATAGGCGGCCATCGACCAATCGCCCGTCAGACCGGCGATCTTGTGGACGAAATTGGCGAGCAGCTTGGCGCCATCGGGCGTATGCACGACCTCCGGGTGGAACTGCACGGCGTAGAATTTCTTCGCCTCGTTGGCGATGAAGGCAAATGGCGCGTTCGGCGAGGTGGCAACGACCTCGAAACCGGTCGGGATCGCGGTGACGCGGTCGCCATGGCTCATCCAGACCTGATGGCGGGAGCCGACGGTCCAGATACCGTCGTAAAGCGCGCATTCCTTGTCGATCTCGATGAAGGCGCGGCCGAATTCGCGGTGATGACCGGCCTCGACCTTGCCGCCGAGTTGTTCGCACATGGTCTGCTGGCCGTAGCAGATGCCGAGAACCGGTAGGCCGCTGTCGAATACCACCTGTGGCGCACGCGGCGAGCCGATGTCGAGCGTCGAGGCCGGGCTGCCGGAGAGGATGATCGCCTTCGGGTTGAGGCGCTTGAAGCCCTCGTCGGCGGACTGGAAGGGTACGATCTCGCAATAGACGCCGGTCTCACGGACGCGGCGGGCGATCAGCTGCGTGACCTGGCTGCCGAAATCGATGATGAGAACGGTATCGGGATGGACTGTCGCTGTCATGACGCGCTTCCGCTGGCTTGGGATCATCTGATGGGGAACTATGGCGAGCCTTTAAATAAAGGCGGCTCCAAGCGCAACGATTACATTGCACCCCGACAATTTTGCGGCCTCAGACGGCGATTTCGCCTGATGCAACGGCATTTTCGAGCGCATCGATGACGGCGGCCAGCTTCTCGTCGATCACGTGCAGATATTCCGTCCAGTCGCCGACATGCTTGAGTTCGGCCTTGCCGTCGGAAATACCGCGCAGGCCGATCAGCGGGATATCGAAGGATTGGCAGGCACGCAGGATGGCGAAGGTCTCCATCTCGACCATATCGGCGGCGATCGTCTCATAGGCGGCGCCGGAGACGATGTTGCCGCCAGTCGAGAGGCTTGCCTCCTTCACGCCGGGAATGCGCAGGGGCAGATCGACTATGACAGGCAGGTCGAGAAACGGCGTCGCGCCCTTTTCAAAGCCAAGCGGCGAGGCGTCCATGTCCCGATAGGCAACGGAGGTGGCCTGGTAGACTTCGGTCTGCTCAAGCTTTGCGGAACCGGCGGAACCGAGCGAGACCACGAGATCGGGCAGGCTGCCCCGGCCAGACAGTTCGGCCAGCGTGCGGGTTAGCGTGACGGCGGCCTCAACGGGGCCTACGCCGGTCATCAGCGGCGAGATGCGTTCGCGCAGGTGCACACCATATTCCGCATCGACGGCCATGACGTAGAGCAGCGTCTTGCCCGCCACGTGCTTCAACTCGAATGTCATCCTTCAATTCCCTCGCGTCCGCGGATCACCATCATCGTCCCGGTCATCGTGGCAATCAGCTTGGCCGGTCCATCGGCGGACATGGCATAGCCGCGACCGTCCGACACAATGATCGTCGTGCCGGGCTTCGTCACCTCGCCGCGAAACAGGAACCGTTCGCCACGACCGGGCGACATCAGGTTGACCTTGAATTCGATGGTGAGGATCGATGCATCAGGATCGATGACTGAATAGGCGGCATAGGTGCCTGCGGCATCGAGCGCTGCCGAAATGATGCCGGCATGCAGGAAACCATGCTGCTGGGTCAGCTTCACGTCGAACGGAAGCTCGATCTCGACGGACCCCTGCTCCACCCGCGTCAACTCGGCGCCGATCGTCGCCATGGCGGCCTGCCTGCCGAAACTGTTGCGGATGCGGTCGCGAAATTCCACCGTGTGCTCTCAATCCTGTCCGTTGGTCATGGGCTGGCCCTGCTGGCCAAGCAGACAGTCGCATGGCGGAAAAACAAGGACAAGCTCAATTCATGAGGAAAATCGACGTGTTGAGCAAGGCGGTGAAGGCCACACAGGGCGCGCTGAAGCGAACGCCGGTTGCCGCTGCTTTAAATCTGCCCGCTACAATCCCCATATCGGTTGCATGGATGAACACAGGGCCTTCGAGATAAGACCGGGCACCGGCGACGACCTGTTCATGATCGCCGGCGTGCTGGTCGATACATGGCGCACGACGTTTGGCGGATTGTTGAGCGATGCCTATCTCGGCGGCATGTCTCGCGAGGAGCAGGCCATTCGCCATGCCCGACGGATGGGGGTACCGGGCGTTTCCTACCTAGTCGCAATCGAACCCGTGGCAGGCGATGTCGTCGGCTTTGCCAATTTCGGTCCGCCGCGCGGCCGCGTCCCGCCTGATATTCATGAGCTTTACGCGCTTTACATCCGCAAGGAATACCAGAAGGCCGGGATAGGCACGGCGCTGGTGCGGGCGACGGCCGTGCATTGCGCCGGGCAAGGTGCAACGTCGCTGTTTGCCTGGGTGCTCGCCGGCAATCCCAACCGGCAGTTTTATGAACGGCTTGGGGCAAGGGCCGTCGAGACGAGCAGGATCGGGCTTGGCGACCAGAGTTATGAGCAGGTTGCCTATCTCTGGAAGGATATCGGCGCTCTCATCGGGAAAGCCGACGGTCAGCCGTAAGGCCCGGCGGGCGGTGTTAGCGCCCTTCGAGCCTGACGATATGCTGATCCCAGGCGACGCTGCTTGGTGTCGTGCCGAACAGCCCGCCGTAGGACGACGCAACGAAACCGTGCGCTGCCGGAGCGATGCCGGCCGCATCCGCAATCCTCTCCTGCCGGAGGACCTTGCCGGTGCTGGCCTCCACCGTCACCGCCGTGCCACCCTTCGGCGAGGTGAGGCCCACCAGCCCATCGCGCCGGTTGACGGCGATCGCGCCGACATAGTTTGCAAGCGCCACCGTCGTTTCCTCCGGCAGTTCGAGGAAGCGGATATCCTCGCCGCGCGAAAAGGAGCCGGCAAGCGGCGGCAGGTCGTTGCGGGCTCCTTCGTATTGGCAGGCAAACCAGATCCTGCCATCCGCATCGATATCGACGTGCCGCGTCGAAAGCTGGCGCAGATTGTCCGGCATGGCATGCCGCTCGATCAGCGCGCCCGTTGCCGTGTCGATCAGCGCCAGCGACGGCTGCATGTGGTCGAGATTGAGCTTGGTGCGGCCGAAATCGGGATGGGTCTCGATGCCGCCATTGGCGACGACCAGCATCCGACCATCCGCAGACAGAATCATGTCGTGCGGCCCGATGCCAAAGGACGGGAATTCGCCGATACGGGCAAAACTGTTCGTGCCGTCGTAGACACCGATCATGCCGCGATTGCCGGCAAAATCGTTCTCTGTCGCATAAAGCAGCCGCCCATCGGCCGAAAAGCAGCCGTGGCCGTAGAAATGCCGGCCTTCGACGGAGGTGATGACGATCGGCTTCATGCTGTCGTCCGGTGCGAAAATCATCGCATAGGTGCCGGGACGGCGGGCAAAGGCAACCGCACGATTGGTGACCGGCGAATATGTCATGCCATGCGCTCGGGCAGGCAACGGCACGCGCTCGATGATCACTCCCTCCTCCGTCAGCGTCGCCACGCCATAGGAACCATCGGTCGCCATGAACCCGGAGGCATAGACGGCATCGGTGCGTGACAATGCGAAGGCCGCCTGCGGCGCAAGCGACGTCGCCCAGGCCGCACCGGCCATTGTGAGGAAAGTGCGGCGGTCGATCAAATCCGTGGACCCGCGTCGAATGAAGCTCATGAGACTACCGGCGGCTTGCGGCGGCACTGCGCATCAGCGCCGCCTCATCTTTATCAGATCGCGATCTTACAGCCAGCCCCGCCGCTTGAAGTAGAGGAAGGGCAAGAAAGCAGAGAGTATCATCATGAACAGCGCCAGCGGATAGCCGAACTGGAATTTCAACTCCGGCATGGCATCGAAATTCATCCCGTAGATCGAGGCGACCAGCGTCGGTGGCAGGAAGACGACGGCGGCCACCGAGAAGATCTTGATGATCTGGTTCTGCTCGAGATTGATCAGGCCCAGTGTCGCATCGAGCAGGAAATTGATCTTGTTCGACAAAAACAGCGCATGGTCACCCAGCGACACCGCATCGCGCTGGATCAGCTTGATGCGCTGGCGGCTTTCCTTGATCGCCCGGCGGGTGCCGATCCCATCGAGCGCGGTGTGATAGGCGACGAGGCGACCGACGCTGACGAGGCTTTCGCGGATGACGCTGAGGAAATCGCCCTTCTGGCCGATCCGCTCGATCAGCGACTGGAGATCGCGGGTCTTTTTGGTTGCGCTGGAATTGGTCTTGCGGAACACCTCCCGCGAAATACCGTCAATCTCGTTGCCAATCCGCTCCAGCGCATCGGCCGTGCGGTCGATCATGGCTTCCAGCAGCCCGAGCATGACCAGTTCGCCGCTCTCGCAGGAAACGCCATTCAGGCGCTGCATACGCGCCGCGTAGAGATGAAACGGCTTCGGATCGGCATGGCGGACCGTTACCAGGGTCGCGCCCTTCAGGATGAAGGTGACAGGCACCTTGACCGGGTTGTCGCCGTCGAGTTCGGTCGCCGCGGTCATGGTCATGAACTCGGCGCCGTCTTCCTGATACAGGCGGTCGGAAAGCTCGATCTCCTGCATTTCGTCCCGTGTCGGGATTTCGATGCCGAGATGCTGTTCGACGATGCGGGTCTCGTCCTGGGCGGGATTGAACAGGTCGAACCAGACGATCGGCGTGGTTTCTACCAGCACCGTGTTGGCTTCGAGCAGGGCGAGTTGGTTGTTCTGGCTTGTATAGGTGCGCAGCATATCGGGTTCCAATCTGGCAAGTCTGTCGACCGCCAGCGGACCCCTTGCTATCAGGGCCTGACGGTCGGCAAAATCGAAGCTGTACTTCGACTATCGGGGTTCATGATCCGTTGATCCTTGTATGGCCGTGTTCGCGCGTGGAACACGAACGACGCTTTGCGCCCGTGTTCGGTTTTTGTCAACCCGTTTCAATGGCTTGCAGGCCCGTCAATGCCGGGATGCGACGCTCAGTCGCCGTCGGCGAAGGAGAAGCCCGCACCAAGGCCGATAGCAGCGCCGAAATCGAGGTTCAGGCGCTGGAGAACGTCGTTTGTATTCTGCAGGATGCGGTTGAGCCGGCCGCGCTGCTCTTCGTCGGCAATCGCCTCGTCGATCGGCAGGTCGATCTGGTCGGCATCGTCGACGATGGCTTGCAGGACATAGTTGATGGCCCGCACCATGGATCGTTTGTCGTCGGGCAGCAGCGCCTGCATATCCGCCGTGTTGAACAGCGTCTGCAGCGCCATGAAATTCGCCGAGAGCGCCGGCATGGTATTGCCGGAGCGCCAGTAGATCGCGAGCTTCGGATGGCCCTTGTCCGGCACGCCCTTGATGATGCCGGCATAGAACGGCCGCAGGCGCTGGTCGCGGATGCTCTCGACCCCGTGCACGAGGATGCCGAGCAGTTCGGTCGCCGCCTCCTTGCCGTCGCGATAGACCGGATTGTCCGGACCCGGCTTCTTCCATGCCGCCTGGACGCCATCCGGCTTTTCCCATTCGGCACTGAGTTCCGTCGCCACTGATTTCAGATTGTCGGCGATCGCGGCACCATAGCGGCAGCGGAAGCCATTCTTTTCAGACGCCAGAACTTCGGCGCCCGTTCCGTAGAGCACATATTCCAGCGCGCCGAGCCCCTGAGCTGCAACGCTCTTGCCCTTTAGCGTCTCCGCCGAGGTCGCCGTTTCGTCATTGGTCGCCAGGATACGCTGGACCTGCTTCAGGCCGGTGCTCTTGCGGTCGGGAAAAAACAGGAAGCGCTCGAAGCGGTTGCCCTCGATGACCGGGCCGACACGGACGATCTCGATCGTCGACCACTGCTGGACAACCTCGTCAAAGGTCATCTGCACATCGCCGAGCGTTTCTTCGGATGGCTTCTCGCACAGCACATGTGCAGCCTCGGCGAGTGATTCCGTGCCCTCCATCAGATCGCGGTATCCGGGACGGATGAAATCATCGACGGCCTTCTGCATGACGCCCGGTACCGCCTCCAGCTTGAGCCCGGCGCGCGGCGGCATTGCATCTTCCACGTCCTGCGCCATCGCGGGCAGCGACAGGAGGGAAAGGCCGAGGCTGAGAAGCAGGACAAGCCGGTGGCGCATCAGAGGGACTCCAGAAAGTTGATCAGGGCTTGTCTATCGGCTTTTTCCAAGGCGGCAAACCGGTCACGGGCTTTTGTCGCCTCGCCGCCGTGCCATAGAATGGCTTCCGTCAGATTGCGGGCACGTCCGTCGTGCAGGAAAAAGGTGTGGCCGCTGACGATCTTGGTCAAGCCGATGCCCCAGAGCGGGGGCGTCCGCCATTCACTGCCCGATGCTTCGCCCACCTGTTGGCCGTCGGCCAGGCCGCCTCCCATATCGTGCAGGAGAAAATCGGAATAGGGCCAGATCAACTGGAAGGCATGCGCCTTGTTGGCGGCATCGCGACGGGTGACGAATTTCGGCACGTGACAGGAAATGCAGCCGGTTTCATAGAAAACCTTCTTGCCCGCCAGTGTTTCGGCAAAACTCGCCTTGCGCCGCGCCGGCACGGCAAGGTTCTCCGAGTAGAAGGTTATGAGATCGAGAACGGGATCGGGCGCCTCGGTATCGCCCAGCCTCGGCTGCACGCCGTCGGCCATGGCCAGACACGCCGTTTGTGCCTCGGTGCAGTCGCCGTGGCTGCGCTTCGCATCCGGCGAGGAGATGCCGATGTCTGCAGCCAGCGCGTCGGCGCTTTGCTGGCGCACTGTGGCATTCTGCGCCTTCCAGCCGAAGCGGCCGAGCATGAGCTTGCCGGACGCCGAATCTCGCACCAAGGCCGGTTTGCCGCTGATACCGTCGCCATTTTTATCGTCCGGATCGGCATTGGCCAGAATATCGGCGGGATGGATCGCCTCGACCAGCCCGAGCCCGCTCATCGGCTGCGTGACGCGGGGCGAGATCGTGGTCGCGCCATCGAGGGGGCCGTAACCGAGCTTGTCGATGGAATAATGCGGTTTGCGCAGGAGGACCGTTTCGCCACCCGCAAGCGTAACCGGCGTTTCAGTATAGCTGATCTTCATATGGCCTTCGGCGGCAAGGCCGGGAACCGCGCTGTCCTGTAGCTGCGTACCATAGACGGGATCGGGAAAATTCAGGACGTCGTGCGCGGCAATCGCTGCCCGTTCGTCATCCGTTTTCGACGCGCGGGCAAGCCGCAGGAACATCGAGGTCGCATCCGTCGACCCCTCCGGCGGATGCCCTCGCCCGTCCTTCAAATGACAGGTCTGGCACGCGCGTGCGTTATAGAGTGGCCCCAACCCATCGGACGCCTGCGTTGAAGACGGCGACGAGACCCAGAGCTTTCGAAACAGTGCATTGCCGAGCTTGAACGTCCCTTCTTCGGCAAAGGTGATGTTGGACGAGAACTGCGAGAAACTGTCCTGATTAATTGACGCGATGGAGGTGCCTGCGCCGCCGGACATAGCTTCGAATTTTTCGGCCTTGTCGAAATCGGTGGCAGCGCGCGTTACGGTTTGGACGCGGACCTGGTCGGCGGTGGAAAAGTCGTCGCGGCCTTCTGTGGGAAGAGCGTCTATCGCCCCGCTTTCCGTTGCTGGGGTGTTGCCCCCCTCTGCCCCCTCGCCAAAAGCAGAAAAGCCGCCCGCCGCGAGCGAAAACGCAGCGGCAAGCGGCAAAACCAGGCGCGGGAGGCGCAGAACAAACATTCAGAAAAAACCGGGCCGCGCACCAGAAGCGGCGGCCCGCCTTTGCTTTCTCATTGGAAGACAGCGTTAGGATTATCCAGGCTGTCGGAACCTTCAAGCTCGATCGTGCCGAGATTCAGCGACGCAATGACGCGCTCGACCGTCTTTGCCTGGGCGACGAGGCCGTCGATGGCAGCCTGGACGACGGCATTGCCCTCGGTATTGCCCTCGGCGATCATCTGGTCATAAGCCTCGACGGTCTGGCCGCGCTTGGCCATGGCTTCCATCGCCGTGATGGTCGCCGCCAGCTTTTCCTTCATCTCCTTGTCTAGCGCCGGATCCTTGGCGGCGACGAGTTCGGAGAGCGAGGGACCGGTCAGCTTGGTGCCGTCGGCCTTGGTATATTCGCCGGTATAGGCCGACTGGATGCCGATCGCGTCGTGCAGATGCGAGTTGTAGGTGTTGTCGGAGAAGCAGTCATGCTCTTCTTCCGGATCATGCAGCAAAAGGCCGAGCTTCATGCGTTCACCGGCGAGTTCGCCGTAGGACAAGGAGCCCATGCCCGTCAGGATGGCGCCGATACCGGCCTTGGCATCGCCTTCGACGTTCTTGGTGGCAGCGCCCTCCGGCGCCCAGTTGGCGACCATTTCCTTGAGGTCAGAGACGAGCAGGTCGCTGGCAGCCTTCAGGTAGGCGGCGCGGCGATCGCAATTGCCATTGGTGCAGGCCTTCGTGTCATAGTCGGTATAGGCGCGGTTGCCGGCGCCCTTGCCGGTGCCGTTCAGGTCCTGGCCCCAGAGCAGGAACTCGATGGCGTGATAGCCGGTCGCGACGTTCGCCTCGATGCCGCCTGCTTCCTGCAGAGTACCGGACAGGAATTCCGGCGTGATGTTGGCCGCGTCGACATCCTTGCCGTCGATCTTGATCGTCTTGTTGGCAATGACATTGGCGGTGAACAGCGCATTTTCGTCGCTCTCGGTGCCGTAGCTCGGATCGACGTAATCGATCAGGCCTTCGTCCAGCGGCCAAGCATTGACCTTGCCTTCCCACTCGTCAACGATCGGGTTGCCGAAACGGTAGACCTCGGTTTCCTGGTAGGGGTTGCGGGCGGCAAGCCAGGCTTCGCGCGCGGCCTTCAGCGTCGCCTCGCTCGGCGCTGCGATCAGCGCGTTGACGGCCTTGTCGAGTGCCTCGGCGGTCGAGAGCGCGTCCGAAAATTTCGCGTGCGCGACGTCGGCGTAGTGCTTGACGACGGCGGCGGCATCGGTCGCAGCCTGTGCCGGCTGCAGCGCGAGCATCGAGGTAGCGGTAGCAAGCGCCAGAACGGCGTTGCGAAGGAATGATGTGGTCATGACCTCTCCTGGTATTTTTCCGGACTAGTCCGGTGTTCCCCGCCGCCCGGTGTAGCGGTCGCGCAAGCCGCGCGGCCCGAAATACGGACGTGGCTGTTCAGCCCGATTTTCATGAACCAAAACTAAACTTGTGTCAAAGCGTATAGTTTAGAACGCTTTCAATATGGGAGAGGATGAAAAGGCTCGCCGCGACGATGCGACAAGCCCCATATTCGAAGCGCCCTGGTGCTGTTCAGGCCTTCCGGCCCATGAGGCAGAAGAAGAAACCGTCGGTATCCGTGGAAGCCGGTGTCAGCGTCACCGTCTTCATGTCGGCCGACCAGGGCTGCGGCTTGTCGGAGCCAAAGAGATCGGCCCAGGCATCGGCGCCGGAGAGAATCTCGAATTCCGGATTGTCTTCGCAGAAATTATAGACCTGCGCCTCGTTTTCTTCCGGCAGGACCGAGCAGGTGACATAAACGAGATGGCCACCGGGACGCACGAAGGGGGCGGCACCTGCCAGCGCTTCCTGCTGCTGCGACAGGCGCTCCTCGAGGTTCTTCTGCGTCAGCCGCCATTTCGTATCCGGGCGGCGGCGCCAGGTGCCGGTGCCGGTGCAGGGCGCATCGACGAGTACCCGGTCGAACTTGCCGACGAGCGGCGTCAGGCCTTCCAGCCGGTCATGGACCTGAACGTTGCGGGTACCCGCCCGCTTCAGCCGCTCGATGATCGGGGCGAGGCGCTTGCGGTCGGTGTCGTAGGCGTGGACCTGGCCCTTGTTGTTCATGGCTGCCGCCATCGCCAGCGTCTTGCCGCCGCCGCCGGCGCAATAGTCGAGAATCTGGTCGCCTTCCTTCGGCATGACAAGATCGGCGACGATCTGCGAGCCTTCGTCCTGCACTTCGAACCAGCCCTTTTGGAAGGAAAGCTCGGCCGTGACATTGGGCAGTCGCGATGGCCCCTCGCCCGCACGGACGCGGATGCCGTTGCGCGCGATCACGGTCGGTTCGACACCGCTACGCTCCAGCGCCTTCAAGACTTTTTCGCGGGATGCCTTCAGGGTGTTGGCGCGCAAATCGAGTGCCGGCCGGCCGGCCAGCGCCTTGGCCTCGCCAAGCCAATCCTCGTCGAAGTTTTCCTCAAAGGAGGGCTGCACCCATTCCGGGATATCGCCCTGCACGTGGAGCGGCGCATCGTCGAGCGTGCGGCTGGCGAAGGCGGCGATCATATCGTCTGTCAGGGCTTCGGGGGCGAACTTGTCGCCTTCCAGTTCAACCGCCAGCTGCTCGGGCGAAACGCCCCACTGGCGGAACATGACGGCGTGGCCGAGCGCCATCGCGCTGTCGCTGTCCATCAGCCAGGCATGTGAAAGCTTCATGCGCAGCGCGTCATAGACGATGTTGCCGATCGCGGCACGATCGCCGGACCCGGCGAAACGATGTGCCAGCCCCCAATCCTTGAGGGCATCGGCAACGGGACGCTTGCGCGCCTCAATATCGGCAAGAACCTCTATGGCTCCGGCGAGCCTGCCACCCAGTCGCATCTTTCAAACTCCATTTTCCGCCGTGGTAGCGGTGATGGCCGTCAAGAGCAAGCCGGGAGGCGCTTGCGGATGACGATTGCTGACCAGATGCGAGACTGTGGCCGATACGGGCGGGCTAACGCCTTCCCAGATCATGCCGGATCAAACCCGGCCGGAACAATATCCGGACAGGCACGTTTTTCGCCGTCAGCCGACGACGCGGTAACAGATACTGGCGGTTCCCGAACGGATCATGCCGATATGGGAGGCGGCAGCCTTGGAAAGATCGATGACGCGGCCGCGGATGAAGGGACCACGATCGTTGATGCGGACGACAACAGTCTTGCCGTTGCGCTTGTTGGTTACGGCAACCTTGGTGCCGAACTTGAGGTTGCGGTGTGCCGCCGTGAGATAGGATGCGTTCATCCGCTCGCCCGATGCCGTGCGCGAGGAAAGAGCATACCAGGATGCGCCGCCGCAGTTTGATTTTGCAGCATGGCTTGGCGTTACCGATGTAAGAGTTGCCCCCAAGGCAAATGTTGCTGCCATTGCAGCAGAAGCGAATTTGATCTTGATCAAATAGGTGTCTCCTTCGTTTGAAATTTTAGGTAAGTCTTACCGAAGGATCTGCTTGTCGGGGGGAAAAATGGCGAAAAAGTGCCTCAACCTTTAACGTTGCATTAGGAAATATTGACGATCTGCGAAAAATTAAAATTACGAAATTTTGAAATTCTGTCACATACCCGCAGAAATGCTTTGGAATCAGTCGTTAATCTGAAAACATCCCTCGCCCTGCCTTCCTAGCCATGCCCTTGATATAAAAAATGATTCAAATTTTTGAAAAGTGCCTTATTTTGCCAATTCTAAAGCTAAAAAACCTCGATATCGCGCATTGGTTGCATATCAACAAAAGAGCAAACCCTAATATTCTTGGCAATTTGACAGGTTAAAATCATCGAAAAACCGGAGTATTTCAGCTCAGATATCCCAGATCTATCGAAGTAGATCACGATCCTTCGGCAATTGCCTATACTTGAAAGATCATCCGCGCCAATGGCCGCCCTGCCATAATTCCGCTAGCGAAATCCGATAGTCGGGGAAGCGGAAGACGAAGCCGAGATCGCGCAGACGGGCATTGGAAACCCGCTTGTTCTCGCCATAGAACGACCGCGCCATCGGCGAGAGTTCGGCGGTCTCGAAGGGTATTTCGGGCGGCGGGCTGACACCCATCAGGCGGGCAGCCTCGACAATGATATCCTGCGGCGGAGCGGGCTCATGGTCGGTGACGTTGAAGACGCCGCCGATCGATTTCTCCGCCAGAAAGAGTGCAACACCAGCAATATCTTCCACCCGGATCCGGTTGAAGACCTGGTTGGGTTTGATCAGGCGACGGGCGGTGCCGGCTTCCAGATTGCAGAAAGCGTTGCGGCCGGGACCGTAGATGCCGGAAAGGCGCAGCACCGCGACCGGGATATGGCTCTCTTCACCGAAGGCAAGCCAGGCTTTTTCAGCAGCCACACGCTCCATCGAGCGGGCCGAAACCGGCTCCAGCGATGTATCCTCCGTTACCCAGGCTCCACCATGGTCGCCGTAGACACCGACGGTCGAGAGGTAACCTGCCCATTGCAGGTTCGGCATCAAATCGGCAAGCGCTGGCGTCCCGGGACGCATCATCGGATCGCCATCGCGGCCCGGTGCAATGGACTGGATCAGATGCGTCGTTCGCTGCATGACGGCGGCAAGCTCTGGCGAGATGTCGACGCCGTCATAGACAAGCGCCTCGATGCCAAGCTCCCGAAGGCCGGCGATCTTGTCTTCAGCCCGCGTGGTGCCGGTTACCGATTGCGCCAGTGGCAGAAACGCCTTGGCGATGGCTGAACCGGAAAAGCCGGCGCCCAGGATCAGAACATGCATCAGACAACTCCTGCCAGTTTCCATTCGCCGAGAACCTCGGCATCGGTCTCGTTCTGCCGTCTTGCCGCAAAATCGATGAAATCGCCAGCCGTCATCAATCGCGACAGCGCCCAGATTGCCATGCCGCGCACGGCTGGCGACGCATCTTTCGACAGCGCCGTACAGACATCGACCAAGGCGGCATCGCCGGAGTTTCCGGCGGCGATCAGGCAGTTGCGCACGAACCTGTCGCGGCCGATGCGCTTCACTGGCGAACCGGAAAAGAATGCACGGAAGCCTGCACCATCGAGGGTCAGCAGAAAAGACAGCGGCGGCGCCTTCAGATCCTCCCGTGCCCTCAGCTTCATTTCCGAAGCACTGACGGCGAACTTGTTCCAGGGACAGGCGGCAAGACAGTCGTCGCAGCCGTAGATCCGATTGCCGATCAAAGGCCTCAGTGCCGGATCGATCGCTCCCTTGTGCTCGATCGTCAGATAGGAAATGCAGCGGCGCGCGTCGATCTTGTAGGGCGCCGGAAAGGCGTTGGTCGGGCAGGCATCGAGACAGGCTCGGCAGGAGCCGCAATGGTCGCGCTCCGGCTCGTCGATGAAGAGATCAGCCGTGGTGAACAGGCTGCCCAGGAACAGCCAGGAGCCGAACTCGCGGCTGACGAGATTGGTGTGTTTTCCCTGCCAGCCGAGGCCCGCCTGCTCGGCGAGGGGCTTCTCCATGACCGGTGCCGTATCGACGAAGACCTTGACGTCCTCGCCCGCCCTTGCCGCAAAGCGTGTCGCCACCTCTTTCAGCTTGCCCTTGATCACGTCATGATAATCGCGGTTCTGGGCATAGACCGAGATCGCACCAAGATCCGGTTTGCCGAGAATGGAGCGCGGGTCCTCGTCAGGCCCGTAGTTCATGCCGAACAGCACGATCGAGCGCACGTCGCTCCACAACACCCGCGGATCGGAGCGGCGGTCCGCCGTCTCCGCCATCCAGTCCATGGTGCCGTGATATCCACGACCGAGAAAGTCGGCGAGGCGTTCCGGGGCCTGTGGGATGGAGCCCGGATACGTCACGCGGCAGACATCGAAGCCCTTGTCGCGGGCCTCGTCCTTGAGGAAGCTGGTGAGCGCCCGGCGCCTCTTGTCGAGCTTTTCCGTCTGGAGCGCATCGCCGGGCACGGGGCTCTCCTGTCGCTGGTGCATGCCATCAACCGAAAACAGTTTCACGCGTTTCCGGCATCATGCCTTAAAAATCGAGATCGGCGTAGTGCGACACCGGGGTGACGCCGCGCACGCGCTCGGCAAGCAGCGGCCGGAAGGACGGGCGGGACTTCAGCCGCTGGTACCAATCCTTGACGGCAGGCACCTCCGCCCAGTCGATTTCGCCGAGATAATCGAGCACGGAGACGGCAGCAGCAGCGGCCAAATCCGCATAGGACAGCCGGTCGCCAGCCAGATAGGTGCGCGAACCGGCAAGCCAGCCCAGATATTTCAGATGCTGTCGAATGTTGGCGCGCGAGGTGCGCAAGACCTTCGAATCCGGTGCACCACCGCCCTGGTCCGGGGTCATCTGCAGCTTGAAGATACGCTCGCGCACCAGAGGCCGTGTTACATCGGCTTCCATCTTCTGCAGGAACCATTCGGCAAGACGGCGGATTTCGGCACGCTGGAAGGGATCCTCGGCCAGAAGCCGGCGATCACGCTTCAGGACACCGTTGGTCTCGTCGAGATATTCGGAGATCACCGTCGCGCCACAGAGCGCCCGCATGCTGTCATCGACATAGACGGGCAGCGTGCCGGCCGGATTGAGCGTCAGGAAATCACGCCGCTTTTCCCAGGGCTGCTCCTCCGCCAGTTCGGTCTGATAACCGTATTCGGACAGAATCAGGCGGACGAACCGGGAAGAGGTGGACATGGGGTGGTGATAGAGTGTCGGCATCAGATATCAGATTTCGTCAGTTCGATTGGGAGAGGACGGTTTTGTCGCGGCGGTTTCGTCTGGCCACGGCGCGTTTGAAAAAGCTATAGGAACTTGCTGTCGCAAACACAAGCGAATCAGCCAATGCCCTTCGAATGGTCCCAGACCCTAACCTCCAAAGCTTCAGGGATATTTAACTTATGGCAGATCAATCGATCATCAGTGCGCTCATTCTTGGCCTTATCGAAGGCATGACCGAGTTCATTCCGGTGTCCTCGACCGCACATGTGCTGCTGGCCGGACATTTCCTCGGCTTCAAATCGCCCGGCAATACCTTCGCCGTCCTCATCCAGCTTGGCGCGATCCTCGCCATCCTGCTCGTCTATTTCCAGCGGCTCCTGTCGATTGCGCTGGCCTTGCCGTCGAGCGTCAAAGCGCGGCAGTTCGTCGTGTCGATCCTTCTCGCCTTCCTCCCGGCCGCCCTCATCGGTGCGGTCGCGCATGATTTCATCAAGAGCGTGCTGTTTGAAACGCCGATGCTCATCTGCATCGTGCTGATCGTCGGTGGCATCATTCTCTACGTCATCGACCGCCTGCCGCTGACGCCGAAATATCACGACGTCATGGACTATCCGCCGTCACTTGCCCTCAAGATCGGTCTTTGCCAGTGCCTGGCGATGATTCCCGGCACCTCCCGCTCGGGAGCGACCATTGCCGGAGCCCTGCTGATGGGAACCGACAAGCGTTCAGCAGCCGAATTCTCGTTTTTCCTCGCGATGCCGACCATGCTCGGCGCCTTCACGCTCGATCTCTACAAGAACCGCAATGCGCTGGATTTCAACGACGTGTCGCTGATCACCGTCGGCTTCATCGCCGCCTTCGTATCTGCGTTGTTCGTCGTGCGCTCACTCTTGAACTTTGTTTCCAGCCGTGGCTTCACGCCTTTCGCCATCTGGCGCATCGTCATCGGCGCGGCAGGCCTGATCGGCCTGTGGCTGGTCGGCTGACGGCAATAAAAAACCACATGCATCCCGTTGAAAGGATGCATGTGGTCCCCTGGCCCCCGCCATTGACCGTGCGCCTCAAAACGAGGCAGAAATTCCTATTCGGCGAGCGTCCCGATCGAGGCGGTCGTGCAAGGATCAACGCCATAGGCAGGCGCGCAACCATTGTGGTTTCCGGCAACCGTCTTCGGCGCCATGAAGGATCCAGCCAGGACGATAAGTGCCGCGCACGCAAAGAAAATCGCGATCGACTTGCCCATAAAAAATGTGCCTCTCAAGATGATATGACTGCGCCGTTCTTCTTAAGACCGAAGGATGCGGCGCGGCTGTTGTCTATGCGCTGGAAGTGTCGTTATCAATATCGATAGATGCTGAATCTGGGGTAAAGACCAATCGCTTTTTCGAGTGAGGCAGAACTGCAACGCTTTCATTTGAGGCCGGCAAAAAGAAACCGCCGGTGGAAGCCGGCGGTTTGCATTGCAACTCAACTTTGAGCGAGACCAAGCGGCCCGTCAGGCGGCGCCGCCGGAGCGTGTATATTGCCCCTGCGGGCGGTAGCGCACCACGTAGGACGGCAGAATCGCTTCCAACGACGTCGGCTCGATGCCGAAGGCTTGCAATGTTCGTCCGTCGGTCTGCGCGCCGTTGGAGACGACATTGTCTTTTCTGAGCAGGGTAACCTGGTCGGGTGTGATCGGCGGTGCGACGAAGGGCACCATCGAGGCGATCGAGCCGATCATCGAGGCAATGCCGAAGGGGATCGGCAGCAGCGTGCGCTTGCGGTCGATGGTCTTCAGCAGGATCTCGAGACAGTTCTTGAACGTCAGCACGTCCGGTCCGCCGAGTTCGTAGATACGCCCCCTGGCAACCTTGCCTTCCACGGACTTTGCGACCGCTTCGGCAACGTCGGTGACATAAACCGGCTGGAACGTCATGTTGCCGCCGCCGACGAGCGGCAGGACCGGCGAAAAGCGAGACATTTCAGCGAATTTGTTGAAGAAACCGTCCTCGGGGCCGAAGACGATCGACGGGCGCAGGATAACGGCATCCGGCACGGTCTCCAGAATGGCCTTCTCGGCGCGACCTTTCGACTTGGCATAGAGCGATTGCCCATTGGCATCGGCGCCAATGGCAGAAATATGGGTGAGCGTCGCGCCAACGGCACGCGTCGCCTCGGCAACGGCGCGTGCTCCGAAATCCTGAACCGAATCGAAGGTGTTGCGACCGGTCTCGAACAGGATGCCGACGCAGTTGACGACATGATCGGCGCCATGCACCGCGGCATCGACCGACTTGCGATAGCGCAGGTTGGCCTGAACGAAGGAAATCTGGCCGACATTGCCGAGCGGCTGCAGGAAGCCGGCAAGATCGGGCCGCCGGACGGCAACGCGAATGCGGAAGCCGCGTTTGGCGAGCGCCCGCACGACATGACGGCCGACAAATCCGGACCCACCGAAAACAGTGACGAGGGGCGGGAGATTGGACAAGGTCATGGCACAGGCACTCCTGATCTTCAGCATGGGATATGTGAGCTACATAGCCCAATCATCGGGCGACGGGAAGGCTTATCGCCAAGGCTTTTCTGCCGCTTTCCGCCGCAGTCGTGATCGCGCTTCAGATGCCTTCTACGACGACCATTTCGGCATCGGCGGCTTCCTGCCGAATAGCGGCAGCAATTTGGTATTCAGGTGAATTATAGCACTCGACCGCCGCCTGCAGCGAAGGAAATTCGATCAGCACGTTGCGCGCGCGAACATCACCTTCCAGACGCTCGAAAGCACCGCCACGGGCGAGAAAATTGGCGCCATACTTCTCAAAGGCCGGCTTGGCGGCAACGACATAATCCTTGTAACGTTCGGCATCGCGAATATCGACACGCGCAATCCAGTAGCCCTTGGCCATGATCGTCTCCTTGTTTTCACCGCAACCCGGGATTATTCATCCGGTTTCTTCCGTCAAATCCTGTGACGGGTCAAGGCAGGCGCCCCTCTTTGTAAAACGGTCCTTTCAAAGACCGCAGCAGGACAACGTAAAGAAGCCCAGCATGCCGGGAATGTACCCATTCTGTAAGACTGCGGCGATTGCCGGCACGTCGTTTCTGATGCTGTATCTCTTTTCGGGAACGGCACAGCGTTCAGAGGCCAGGCCCCTGTCATGCGGGGCCGGCGTCTACGCCACAGTCAGAGCGCCGGCAACAAAACAGGCGTCAAGCGTCGAGATTCGCTGCGATCTCACCCTCGCCCCAACCGATGTCATCACCAAGCGCCTCATCTTTTCCGGCGCCAGACCATCCGGGACGACGCTGGATTGCAAGGGCGCGACGCTGGATGGTTCGCGCGGTACGATCAACTTCGGCAAACCGACCGTCCTCATTCGCTCGACAAAAGGCCGGAGCGGCGAATGGAGCGTGCCTTCGGGCATTACCGTGCGCAACTGCGTCATCAAGGGCGCGCTGCGCCTGCAGGGACTGGGCACCAACGGGCAGGCAAAGGAGGTTCAGCTCTCGTCCCTGACACCGGACCATACCGCCCACGCTCAGGCCTCTGCCCCCTCGCACATCGCGCTGTCTGCCCTGACATTCGTCGCCGACGGAAGAGTTCCGCTCTATATCGGCCCCGGGGTTACCGCCGTGCATCTGGAAAAATCGACATTTGCAGGCAAGAGCAATGGTCCGGCTCTCTATCTCGATGCCGAATCCGCCGGAAATACGATCAGCGAAAATCGTTTCGCGGTCGAGAGCAGGCGCGAACAGATCGCCATCGACGGCTCCGCCCGCAACGTGATCACCGGAAACACCTTCGACGACCCGGCGGGCGGCGGCATTTTCCTTTATCGTAACTGCGGTGAAGGCGGAACGATCCGGCACCAGAAGCCGCAGTACAATACCATCACCGGCAACACGTTCAGCTACAGTATGGCTTTCCTCGCCAAGCCTGCCATCTGGCTCAACTCGCGCAACGGCGCCCAGCGCTATTGTTTTCGCGACCCCGCGCATCCCTTCGGCAGCAGTGTCAGTTCGCTGGATTTTGCGGAGTTCAACACAGTGACCGGCAACCGCCTGATTGGCGGTGGCGCCTCTCTTATACGCAACTCCGAGCCGACCAATCGGCTCGAGGACAACAGCGAATAATCAGAGCGCGCCGTTCATTTCATCGAGAATGGCAAGCGCTGCGGCCCTCGGATCGGCCGCCTTGACGATCGGGCGGGCAACGACGAGGTGGCTCGATCCCGCGGCAAGTGCGTCGGCCGGCGTCATCACCCGCTTCTGGTCGCCCCTGTCGCTGCCGGCCGGCCGGATGCCGGGCGTGACGATTGCCATGTCGGGACCGACGATCTTGCGGACCGCAGCAGATTCTTCGGCCGAGCAGACGATGCCACCCATGCCCGCTGCCCGCGCCTGTTCGGCGCGACGAAGAACCAGCGTGTGGGGGTCATATTCGTAACCGGCGTCGATGACGTCCTGCTCGTCCATCGAGGTCAGCACCGTGACACCGAGCAGGCAGAGATCCGAGCCGCGCGCCGCCTCGACCGCCGCCTTCATGGCTTTCGGATAGGCGTGCAGGGTCAGCATCGACATGCCCATCTTGACGATGTTTTCCACGCCCTTGGCAACGGTGTTGTCGATATCGAGCAGCTTCATGTCGAGGAAGACCTTCTTGCCGTCGCGGGCAAGCTCGCGGGCAAATTCCAGCCCGCCGGCAAAGGCCAGCTGATAGCCGATCTTGTAAAACAGCACGTCGTCGCCAAGCGTTTTGACGATCGCCTCGGCCTCGCCGATGGTGGGGATATCAAGGCCGACGATCAGCCGGTCGCGCGCGGTCACAGTCATTGTTGCCATCCTTGCCAGAGCTCAAACGGCTCCCAATCGCACGCAAGGGAGCGGTCGGCAAGGGCAAATGCAAAGAGATTGCCGCCGCCGCCTGGCTGATCATGGCTGCGCGCGATCGGCAGGCCGGCGAGATGGCATTTCAGCAATGTGCCGACGCCGCCATGACCGACAAAGGCGATCGGCTTTGCCGGATCGTGCCGGTCAAGAACCGCGAAAACGGCGGACACGATGCGGGCCAGTGCATCCGCGGCGCGCTCCCAACCATGGAAACTTTGCTCCGGATTGGCAAAGAACCAGTTTGCCGCCTTCTCAAACTCGTCCGGGACGAGAAAGCCAGTCGCCGAGCGGTCGTTTTCCCCGGCATGTTCCATCACCTCGACCCCGACGCCGGCTGGCTTCGCGAGGAACGCCGCCGTTTCCAACGCCTTGGTCTCGTCACTCGAAAGAATGCGGGTCAGCGTCTTGGCCCAATCGCTTTGCGCTGCCGCCTGCGATCTTGCGGCGCCAAGCTCGGACAAGCCCCAGCGCGGAACAGGCACATCCGGGTCAATGCGAACCTGCGGATGCGTGACATAGATGCCGAACATCGGGCGATCTCAATGTGTCTTGCGATAAACCCACAGCTGGGCCGGCGGAATGTTGCGCACGACGAAATCATAATGGGAGATCTGGTAGCGATCCGGCATGGCGACGACCGGCGACAGCGGACCGTAGGAAATCTGGACAACGGGACGGCCGACGGGAATGCGCGACAGGAGGTCCTCGATCAGCGACACGCGCATGTGCATCGGGAAGTTCAACAAGGGCACGGCGGAAATGACGCTGTCGAACTTCTGGTCCTTGCGCGCGCCCAAGGTCTTGTCGAGATCGAAGGCGTCACCATTGATGAAATCGACGCCGGGATAGGTCTTGAGAAGATGCTGGAAGAAATCCGTGGAGAACTCGATCGAGACCAGATCCTGAGGCTGAACGCCCTTCTGCAGGATCGCCTTGGTGATGACACCGGTACCAGGGCCAAGCTCCAAAACCGGCAGGCCTGAATGCGGATTGACGACGCTTGCCATTCTGCGGGCGGTTATGCCCGACGTCGGCACAATCGAGCCGACCGCCTTCATATTACTGCGCCAGCCCTTGAAGAAACGGATTTCCTCGTCGAATTTCTTGCCCAGCCGCTCTTTCAGACGAAAATTCATGCGTATCTCCACCAATACGTCGTCTGCGTCTTACAGCACCCTGTCGTTGCAAACGTAGCGTCTTCAATTCCGCAGTCAGTATGTGTCGCTGACTGCGACAAAAACAAGCCGGTTTACGCCATTTTATCACGATGCCAACAACCGGTTGACCATCCCGTGTACCAATAGCCACACACTGCGTCGGCCCGCGCCGGCGTTTCCTTGCCGCGCTCCCCATACAAAAACGGCCGGATAACGTCCGGCCGTAGTTTCTCTAAATCCAGTTCGCGTCCTAAACGCGCATCGGCATCAGGACATAGAGCGCGTCGTCGCCTGCCATGTCACGCACGAGGGTCGGCGAACCTGCATCAGCAAGCATGAAGACGGCGTCCGTGCCGGACAGCTGGGCGGTGATATCAAGCAGGTATTTGGCATTGAAGCCGATTTCCAGCGGATCGCTGTCATAGCCGACCGGCAATTCTTCCGTCGCACTGCCCGAATCCGGATTGTTGACCGTGAGCGTCAGCTGCCCATCAGCCAGAGCCAGCTTGACGGCGCGACCGCGCTCGGAGGAAATCGTCGAAACGCGGTCGACGGCCTGCGCGAAGGACTGGCAGTCGATCTTCAGTTCCTTGTCGTTGTTGGCCGGGATGACGCGCTGGTAATCCGGGAAGGTGCCGTCGATCAGCTTCGAGGTCATGATGATCGAGCCTATGGTAAGCCGGATCTTTGCGTCGGACACTTCGACTGTGACCACGATGTCCGGATTGTCGACCAGCTTCTGCAATTCGCTGACCGTCTTGCGCGGGATGATGATGCCCGGCATGCCTTCAGAACCCGACGGCGCTTCAAGGTCGGCGCGAGCGAGACGATGACCGTCGGTGGCGACAGCGCGCAGCTTCAGCTGGCCCTTGCTTTCGATCGTGTGGATATAGATGCCGTTCAGGTAATAACGGGTCTCTTCCGTCGAGATCGCGAACTGGGTGCGATCGATCAACATCTTCAGATCCGTGGCCTTCATGCGGAAGGTGTGCGTGAAGGCACCGGCCGTAAGATCGGGAAAATCCGATTGCGGCAGGCATTGCAGCGAGAACTTCGAGCGGCCGGACTGCACCGTCATCGCCGTACCCTCGGCGTTGGTGGCGAGCGCCACTTCCGAACCATCCGGCAGCTTTCGCACGATATCGTAAAGCAGATGTGCGGGCACCGTCGTCGCGCCCGCCTGCTCGACCTGGGCGGGCGTCGCCTCGGTGATTTCGAGGTCAAGGTCGGTCGCCTTCATTTCCAGGCTGGCACCGTCGGAGCGCAGAAGCACGTTCGAGAGGATCGGAATGGTGTTGCGTCGCTCGACCACGCGGTGAACGTGGTTCAGCGACTTCAGGAGATTGGACCGCTCGAGAGTAATGCGCATGGGATGCTACCGCTTTCAACCATCGCCGGGCGGGCCGCGCCTCCCGGCTTGAACTTTTGAAGTGCCCGCTTTCAGACGGGAAAGATGTGGACGGGCAAAATGGCAGAAAGAAGCCGAGGAAAGCAAGGGGTAAGGGCCGCGGAGCCCCAGTAATGTTTGCTTGGCCGCGATTCTGCCGCTCTTGCCGAAGGGCGGCCGCTCACCCATAAAGACCAGGCGCCGGTTCAAGGGCGCAAAAAGGCACGAGGACAGGCAGTTTTGGAAAAGCAGGCATCGGGCGAAACACAGGCAAACGAGAAGCAGAAGGGTTACCGGCTGCACAATATCACCGTGCCCGCCCGCCCGCTGGAACCGGCGCTCTATCTTGTCGCCACCCCGATCGGCAATCTCTCCGATATAACACTTCGCGCGCTCGAAACGCTGGCCGGCGCCGATGTGCTTGCCTGCGAGGACACGCGCGTCACTCGGGTATTGCTTGACCGCTACGGCATCGTCAACCGGCCCTATGCCTATCATGAATACAATGCCAACGAGGTCGGTCCGAAGCTGCTGGCCGCGCTGGACGAAGGCAAATCCGTCGCTCTCGTCTCCGATGCCGGCACGCCGCTGGTTTCCGATCCCGGTTATCGGCTCGGCCAGATCGCCATAGAGGCCGGCCACCGCGTCGTTCCGATCCCTGGAGCCTCAGCACCGCTTGCCGCGCTGGTCGGTTCCGGCCTTCCCAATGACGCCTTTCTCTTTGCGGGCTTCCTGCCCTCCAAGGACAAGGCACGCCGTGACCGGTTTGCCGAGCTTGCCGCGGTTCCCGCAACGCTGATGTTCTTTGAATCGCCGCACCGGATCGCGGCGACCATCGTTGCCGCCCACGATGTGCTTGGGGGCGAACGCCGGGCCGCCGTCTGCCGCGAACTGACCAAGACCTTCGAGGAATTCCGCCGCGGCACGCTGGCCGAGCTCAAGGCTTTCTATGACGAGGGCGCCGCGGTCAAAGGCGAGATCGTTCTCGTCGTCGGCCCGCCGGATGCGCCGGCCGCACCGGAGGCTGAGGATGTCGATGCCATCCTGCTGAAACTCGCCAGGGACATGTCGACCGGCAAGGCGGCGACCGAGGCCGCCAGGCAGACTGGCCTCAACCGCAAGGATCTCTACGACCGCCTGCTGGAGCTCAAGGACCGGAATGACCCGTGAGCCGCCGGACAGGAAAAGACTGAAGGCGCTCAGACGCGGATCGCTGGCGGAATACCGCGCCGCCCTGGCGCTGCTGGTGAAAGGCTACCGCATCGTCGCCTTCCGCTATCGTACCAAACTGGGCGAGATCGACATCATTGCACGCAAGGGCAATTTGATCGCGTGCGTCGAAGTGAAGGCCCGTCGTTCGTTGGACGATTCTGTTTTTGCCGTTTCCGATTTTGCACAGCGACGCATTCGGGCGGCAAGTGATCTTTGGTTGGCGAAACAGCCGGATTTTGCGCATCTCTCGATCCGCTACGACATCATTTCCGTCACGCCCTGGAGTTGGCCCGTCCATCTTTCTGATGCTTTTTGAACAGCTGTGCATAGTTGTAATCGAATCGACACAAAAGCGTTATTCGCACGTCACGAAAGGGCATTAGCCGGTTCCTCACCTTAACCCTGGTGAAAGGAACTGCCATGATCAGGAAATTCACGATGACCGGCCTCGCGCTGGCCTTCTCCGCCACCTCCTCCCTTGCCGCGACGAACATCACCTGGTGGCACGGCATGGCCGGCCGCAACGGCGAAGTCATCAACGAAGTCGCCACCAAGTTCAACGCGTCGCAGACGGCTTGCGCGCTGACCCCGGTTTCCAAGGGCACCTACGAAGAAGCCCTCGCTTCCGGCATCGCCGCTTTCCGTTCGGGCGAACAGCCGAACATCCTGCAGGTTTTCGACGCCGGTGCAGCGACGATCATCAACGCCAAGGGCGCCGTCATCCCGGCTGAAGACCTGATCAACAACGCCGGCTACAAGTTCGACCGCGAAGCCTTCATCGATGGCGTTCGCTACTTCTACGCCGATAGCGAAGGCAAATTCGTCGGCATGCCGTTCAACTCGTCGGCTCCGATCATGTACATCAACGACGAAGCCCTGAAGAAGGCCGGCGTTGAAGCCCCGAAGACCTGGGAAGAGTTCGAAGCCGCCGCTCCGAAGCTCAAGGAAGCCGGCTTCATCCCGCTCGTCCAGTCGCAGCTGACCTGGCAGTTCACCGAGAACTTCTTCTCGCGCAATAACATCCAGTTCGCCACCAACAACAACGGTTATGACAGCGTCACCGATACGACGCTGAAGGTCACCGACCCGAACCTCATCATGATGTTCGACAAGCTGAAGGCCTGGAAGGACGAAGGCTACTTCGGCTTCTACGGCGCCGGCTGGAACGATAACCAGAAGATGTTCGAAGAAAACAAGGCTGCTCTCTGGATCGGCTCCTCGGGCTCGTTTGGCGGCCTGCAGAAGACGGCCCAGATGCCGTTCTCGGCAACCTTCCTGCCCTATTGGGGTTCGATCAAGGGCGCCGGCACCTCGTCCTTCATCGGCGGCGCTGCTCTGTTCGCCATGTCCGGCAAGTCGGACGAAGAAAACAAGTGCGTGGCCGACTTCTTCCAGTTCCTGACCTCGCCGGAAGTGCAGAAGTTCTATCACCAGGCAACCGGCTACGTCGCCATCACCAAGGCTGCCTACGAGCTTGCCAAGGCTGAAGGCTACTACAAGGAGAAGCCAGCTGCCGAAGTCGGGATCCAGCAGCTCCTGCTGCCGGCTGGTGAATGGTCGAAGGGCTACCGCCTCGGCTTCTACCCGCAGATCCGCGAAATCATGGAACGCGAATATGGCCGCATCTTCGCCGGCGAAGTCTCCGTCAAGGAAGCCTTCGACACGATCGAGAAGGAAGGCAACGAACTTCTCGCCCGCTTTGCGAAGACGGCTGGTTAAGGTCTGATCTTTCCCTCCCCCTTGTGGGGAGGGTGGCCCGAAGGGTCGGGAGGGGTTCTTTCTTCAATAGAAGTCCCTCCCCAACCCTCCCCACAAGGGGGAGGGAGTTTGCCTCCCGCCCGCCGACACTTTCTCTGCCCTTAAGGCTACTTCATGACGAACACGCCCACATCCCAGGCAATGTCCGGAACACTCGCTACTCCTGCCGCAGGCGGGTTTTGGCGTATCTTGGGCAAATCGGCCGGCAAGCCGCCGGAAGACACGGCTGCCAAGCGCGTCCAGTTCAATTCGCCGCTTCTGCCCTACCTCTTCCTCGCGCCGCAGATGGCGATCATCTTCATCTTCTTCTACTGGCCCTCGGTTCAGGCGATCCAATCGTCCTTCTACCTTGAGGACCCCTTCGGCTTTGGTTCGACCTTCGTCGGCATGGCCAACTATACCGACGTGCTGAAATCCGGCGAATATCTGGGCATTGCCCGCTTCACCGCCATCTTCACAGCTCTCGTGACCTTCTTTTCGCTGGCGATCGGCCTGCTGCTCGCCGTCAAGGCTGATGGCGTCATTCGTGGCAATGCGACCTACAAGACGCTGCTGATCTGGGTCTACGCCATCGCCCCGCCGGTTGCCGGCCTGATGGGCATGATGATGTTCGACCAGCATATCGGCCCGCTGGTGAAGTTCGCCGCCTTCTTCGGCTGGGACATCAAGGTCGGGCTCGACTACACCGATACCGCGTTTGCGATGATCGTCGTCTCCGTGTGGAAGCAGATACCCTACAATTTCATCTTCTTCCTCTCCGGGCTTCAGGGCATTCCGGTCTCGGTACGCGAGGCGGCGCTGATGGACTGCCGTTCCGGCTTCCGCCGCTTCTGGACCGTCATCCTGCCGCTGCTCGCGCCGACCGCCTTCTTCCTTTTGATCATCAACACCACCTACGCCCTGTTCGACACGTTCGGCGTCATCGACGTCATGGTGAAGGACAAGGCCGCCAACAACCCGATCACGCTGGTCTACAAGGTCTATATGGACGGTTTCCGCGGCAATGACCTCGGCGGTTCCTCGGCCCAGTCGGTCATCCTGATGATCATCGTCTTCGTGCTCACCATCTTCCAGTTCCGCTTCATCGAGCGGCGCGTCCACTACAATTGAGCGGAGGCGAGACCATGCATCGCACGAAAATCTTCGACCATTTCATCCTGCTCTTCGGCGTCTTCATCATGGTCGGGCCGCTGCTCGTCGCCCTGATGACCTCTACCCACGAGGCCGCCGACATCCATCGCAACGGCCTGCAGATCCTGCCCGGCGGCCATTTTCTCGACACCTACAACACGGTGCTCACCAGAGAAGGCGGCTTTACCGGCAAGATCACCGGTCTCAGGATGATGATGAACTCGCTGATCCTCGGCATCGGCTTTGCCGCGGGCAAGATCATTCTCTCGATGCTGGCCGCCTATGCGCTGGTCTATTTCCGCTTCCGCTTTGCCACCATCACCTTCTGGATGATCTTCACGACGCTGCTTTTGCCGCTCGAAGTGCGCATCCTGCCGTCCTACGAGGTGATGAACACACTGAAGCTGACCAACACCTATACCGGCCTGATCGTACCGCTTCTGGCGTCCGCCACCGGCACTTTCTATTTCCGCCAGTTCTTCAAATCGATCCCGGACGAACTGTTGGAGGCCGCCCGCATCGACGGTGCCGGACCCTTCAAGTTCTTCATCGACGTCATCGTGCCGTTGTCGAAAACCATGATCGCCGCGATCTTCATCATCATGTTCGTCTATGGCTGGAACCAGTATCTCTGGCCGACGCTGATGACGACCGACGAGAGCTTCTTCACGCTGGTGCGCGGCATCAAGCAGATCCTGCTCGTCTGGGTCGGCTCCAACATTCCCGATTACAACGAAGCCTTTGCCCTGGCGATCCTTGCCATGGTGCCGCCTGTGATGATCGTGATGATCTTCCAGCGCTGGTTCATCAAGGGCCTCACCGAAAGCGACAAGTAGAGGAGACGCGGCCATGGCAGCGATCAACATCACCAACGTTTCGAAGATCTACGCAGGCGGCGTCGAGGCGGTGAAATCCGTCTCCATCGACATCGCCGACGGCGAGTTCATCGTGCTCGTCGGCCCATCCGGCTGCGGAAAATCCACCCTTTTGCGGATGGTCGCGGGCCTTGAGGCGATCTCGAAGGGCACAGTCGAAATCGGCGACCGGGTGATCAACGATATCGAGCCGGCCGAGCGCGATATCGCCATGGTGTTCCAGAACTATGCGCTCTATCCGCATATGACCGTCTACAACAATCTCGCCTATGGCCTCAAAAACCGCGGCACGCCGAAGGCGGAGATCGACGCCCGCGTCGCTGAAGCCGCCCGCATGCTGGAGATCGAACAGTATCTTACCCGCAAGCCCCGCGCCCTGTCCGGCGGCCAGCGCCAGCGCGTCGCCATGGGCCGCGCCATCGTGCGCAAGCCCGCTGCCTTCCTGTTCGACGAGCCGCTCTCCAACCTCGACGCCAAGCTGCGCGTCTCCATGCGTGGCGAAATCAAGCAGCTGCAGAAGCGGCTTGGCACAACCTCGCTTTACGTCACGCACGACCAGCTGGAAGCCATGACGCTCGCCGACCGGCTCGTCGTGCTGAACGGTGGTCAGATCGAGCAGATCGGCCGACCGCTCGATGTCTACCACACCCCCGCCTCCACCTTTGTCGCGAGCTTCATCGGTTCGCCTGCGATGAACCTCCTGCGTGGCACCCGCGAGGGCACGCAGCTGCATTTCGGCTCGCAGGTGCTCGATCTCGGCCGCGCTCCAGCCTTTCCCGGCCCGATCACCGTCGGCATCCGCGCCGAAGACCTGCGGATCGCGTCGGCCGATGAACAGTCGCTGACGCTGAAAGTCGAGTACATCGAGGAACTTGGGGCACAGCGCCTCGTTCACGGCACAGTCGACGGCAAGAAGCTGACGGCCTCGCTTTCGCCGGATATCGAGATTGGCGAAACGATGGCGCTGACGATCGCGCCCGAGCGGCTGCATTTCTTCGATGCCGATACAGGCAAACGTTTCGGCCAGCCATTCGCCGGCACCGGAAGCGACCGCATGTCCGCATCGGCCAATGTCATCAAGCTGGAGAATGCGCTGTGATCCAGCGGACTGTTGCACTCCTCGACATCCCCTCGCTGGATGAACGAGCCGACTTTGCCAGTCTTGAAAAGACGATTGCCACCCATGATGCCGTCATGGCTGGCCTCTCCTTTATGAACACGATCGAGACCGGCGGCGGCATTTCGAGAACCGAGCCCCTGGCGTTCCCGCTGACAGTGGCTGCCTGGAACCTGGAGCGTTGCCTGTTTCCGGAAGAAACGGCGGAGCATCTGCGCGGCACCGGCGCCGATGTCGTCTTGCTTTCCGAAATGGACAACGGCATGGCCCGCACGGGCCAGCGCCACCCGACCGCCGAACTCGCCTCGATGCTGGGCATGACCTATGCCTATGGGATCGAGTTCATCGAGCTTGGCCTTGGCTCCGATACCGAGCTCGAATTCTGCGACGAGGTCTTCAACGACAAGGGTTTCCATGGCAACGCCCTGATGGCGAGCGCTGCCCTTGCCAACCCGTTCCTGATCCGCCTCTGGGGCGAGCTCCTCTGGTTCGTCAACGGTGGTGAACAGCCACGCATCGGCGATCGCTGCGCCATCGGTGCCGTTGTCCAAACCACGCAAGGCCCGTTCGTCGCCGTCTCCGTGCATCTGGAAAGCGCCACGACCGCCGCTTATCGCGAACGGCAGATGCAGGAACTGATCGACCGGATCGAAGCCGTTTTCCCCGGCCTGCCGATCCTGATCGGCGGCGATCTCAACACCGGCAACCACGCAGGTGGCGATTTCGAGGCCGAGGGCCTGTTTCCGATGAGTGCTGCGCGCGGCTTCACCCGCCATGGCGGCCCGATCGACCAGATGACCACACGCCCGAGCCTGATCACCCGCTGGCCTGAGCGTGCCATGAAGCTCGACTGGTTCCTGTCGCGCGGGTTGAAAATCGGCGAGAGCACGATCATCCCTTCGCTCGACGTCAACGGCCGCCCACTGTCCGATCACGATCTGATCACCTGCATCATCGAAGGCTTCGAATAACAAGCTCTCCCTTGCCTAAGCGAGGTCCGCATTCTACATGTTGCGGGCTTTGCGAATGAGGAAGAACAAGATGGCGAAAATCGTGAATGTCGCGATCCAGATGGATCATGTCTCGGGCATCAACATTTCGGGCGACAGCACTTTCGCCATGAGCCTTGAGGCTCAGGCGCGCGGCTACAAGCTCTTCCACTACACGCCGAACCAGCTTTCGCTGCGCGACGGCAACGTGATCGCTACCGTCCAGCCGATGACGCTCCGCGACGTCAAGGGCGACCACTACACGCTAGGCGACGCCGAACGCATCGACCTGTCGACCATGGACGTAGTGCTCTTGCGCCAGGATCCACCCTTCGACATGGCCTATATCACCTCGACGCATCTGCTCGAGCGCATCCATCCGAAGACACTCGTGGTCAACAATCCGGCCTGGGTGCGCAATTCGCCGGAAAAGATCTTCGTCACCGAGTTTCCGGACCTGATGCCGAAGACGCTGATCACCCGCGATCCTGCCGAGATTGCCAGTTTCCGCGCCGAAATGGGCGACATCATCCTGAAGCCGCTTTACGGCAATGGCGGCGCCGGCGTCTTCCATTCGACCCGTGACGACCGCAACCTGTCGTCGCTGCTCGAAATGTTCGGCCAGATGTTCCGTGAGCCCTTCATTGCACAGGAATACCTGCCGGCTGTGCGCAAGGGCGACAAACGCATCATTCTCGTCGATGGCGAGCCTGTCGGCGCGATCAACCGCGTGCCGGCCGAACACGATGCCCGCTCCAACATGCATGCCGGCGGAACCCCAATGCCGACCGAACTCACCGCGCGCGAAAAGGAAATCTGCGCCCGCATCGGGCCTGCGCTGCGCGAGCGCGGCTTCCTGCTGGTAGGCATCGACGTGATCGGCGACGTGATGACCGAGATCAACGTCACCTCCCCCACCGGCATCCGCGAAGTCAAGAAATTCGGCGGCGCCGATATCGCGGCCCTTCTCTGGGATGCGATCGAGCGCAAGCGCGCCTGACGCGAGTTTGAAAAGACGCCGCGGCAACTCTCCGCCGCGGGCTTGCTAGCCGCACAACCCGATTTCATCCCATGGATGTTCGCGGTTGTTCCGCTTCGTTCGCGAAACACAACCCACCACAACTCAGCCGTTTGTCGCCTTCGAATCTGTTCGATAATTGTTCTTGTTTTATTCCTCCAATCATGCAAGATTTTCCACCACAACCGATGGAGGTTGTGATGGCAGGGATTTGAACCTGTCTCGCGGCAAGAGGGGCAATCATGGTCGCGCGTGTCAGTACGGTTGCATTCCAAGGCATCGAGGGCGTGCCCGTCGATGTTCAGGTCATGGTCGCACCGGGCAAGGTCGGCATGCAGATCGTCGGGCTCCCCGATAAGGCCGTGGCCGAAAGCCGTGAGCGGGTCCAGGCCGCGTTGCATGCGTCGGGCCTGTCGCTGCCCGCCAAGAAAGTCACCGTCAATCTCGCGCCGGCCGACTTGCCGAAGGAAGGCTCACATTTCGATCTTCCCATCGCGCTTGGCCTGATGGCAGCGCTTGGCGCCATTCCTGGGGACGCTCTTGTCGGTTATGTCGTCATCGGTGAACTCAATCTCGACGGCACGATCGCCGCCGTCGCGGGTGCCCTGCCGGCCGCCATCGGCGCCAACGGATTGGGCAAAGGGCTAATCTGCCCCGCGGACAGCGGCGCGGAAGCGGCCTGGGCCGGTTCCGCGATCGATATTCTGGCACCACGCAGCCTGATAGCGCTCGCCAACCATTTTCGCGGCACGCAGGTCTTGTCTCGCCCGGAGCCCGCGGTTCGCGCCAGTGCCGCGAACATGCCTGATCTCGCCGACATCAAGGGACAGGAAAGCGCCAAGCGGGCGCTGGAGGTGGCTGCTGCCGGAAACCACAACCTCCTGATGGTCGGGCCACCGGGCTCCGGCAAATCCATGCTCGCCGCCCGCCTGCCCTCGATCCTGCCACCGCTTTCCCCCACCGAACTGCTCGAAGTCTCGATGATCCACTCGATCGCCGGGCAATTACCGGGCGGCAAACTGTCGGACCGGCGACCGTTCCGCACCCCGCATCATTCGGCCACGATGGCGGCGATGATCGGCGGCGGCCTGCGTGCCAAGCCGGGTGAGGCCTCGCTTGCCCACAACGGCGTCCTATTCCTCGACGAGTTTCCGGAATTCACCCCGCAGGTGCTCGATGCACTGCGCCAGCCGCTCGAAACGGCCGAATGCATCATCGCCCGCGCCAATCACCGCGTCACCTATCCGGCCGCCATTCAGTTGGTCGCCGCGATGAACCCCTGCCGCTGCGGCATGGCGGGCGAACCGGGACACAGCTGCGCCCGCGGCCCGCGCTGCGTTTCCGATTATCAGGGACGCATCTCGGGTCCGCTGATGGACCGGATCGACATCCGCATCGATGTGCCTTCCGTCACCGCCGCCGACCTGATCCGCCCGGCGCCGGCCGAACCGAGCGCTGTGGTTGCCCGGCGGGTGGCTCGCGCCCGCGATATCCAGACAGACCGCTTCATTGCCTTCGGTATGCCGCAGGTTCTCTCCAATGCTCGCTGCTCGACGGCAATGATCGAGAAGATGGCCGAGCCCGATGCCGGCGGGCTGCAATTGCTGCGCGACGCCGCCGAAAAGATGAAGTTCTCGGCGCGCGGCTACCACCGCGTCCTGAAGGTCGCGCGCACGCTTGCCGATCTCGATGAGAAAGCGACGGTCGGGCGCATCCACCTGGCCGAGGCGATTTCCTACCGGATCGCTGGAGAGCGACTGACGGCTGCTGCTTAAGGTCGAAGCGTGGACCCGAACTGAAAAGGCCATCCCCATGCAGAGGATGGCCTTGATACTCGAAGCGGTGAAGGATCAGCCGCCGAGATTTTCGAACAGCACCGTCGAAAGGTAGCGTTCGGCAAAGGACGGAATGATCACGACGATATTCTTGCCTTCGTTTTCCGGACGCTGGCCGATCTTGATGGCGGCGGCAAGTGCCGCCCCGGAGGAGATGCCGACCGGTACGCCTTCGAGCCGTGCCACCTGCCGCGCCGTTTCCACGGCTTTGGCGCTGTTGATGGTGATGATCTCATCGTAGATTTTCGTGTCGAGGATGGCAGGTGCGAAACCGGCACCGATCCCTTGAATCTTGTGCGGACCCGGAGCGCCGCCCGAAAGCACCGGCGATTCTTCCGGCTCGACGGCGATGACCTGGATCGACGGCTTCCTGCCCTTCAGGACCTGGCCGGCACCGGTGATCGTGCCGCCGGTGCCGATGCCGGAAACGAGAATATCGATGCCGCCGTCGGTATCGTTCCAGATTTCCTCGGCGGTCGTCTTGCGATGGATTTCCGGGTTGGCCGGGTTTTCGAACTGCTGCGGGATGATCGCATCGGGCAGCGTGGCAGCCAGTTCCTCGGCCTTGGCGATGGCACCCTTCATCCCTTTCGGCCCTTCCGTCAACACCAGTTCAGCACCGAGTAGCGCCAGCATCTTGCGGCGCTCGACCGACATGGTTTCCGGCATGGTGAGAATGAGCTTGTAGCCCTTGGCAGCGGCGGCGAAGGCGAGCGCGATGCCGGTGTTGCCGGAGGTCGGCTCGATCAGCGTCGTCCTGCCGGGAGTGATCTTGCCCTGTGCTTCCAGCGATTCGATCATCGCAACGCCGATACGGTCTTTTACGGAGGCGATCGGGTTGAAGAACTCCAGCTTTGCCAGAAGATTGGCCTTGACCCCGTGCTCCTTCGCCAGCTTGTCCAGTCGAACGATCGGTGTGTCGCCGATCGTCTCGGTAATCGAGGAATAGATGCGGCCGCGGCCGGGCTTGCGCTGATCTGACATGGTGTTCTCCCTTTTCTGCCAAGTTGCAGGGAGAATAGGGTCAAAGCAATCCGCTTGCCAGAGTGCTATTGTCCAACCGCTTGATCCCGATTGGAAAAAACTGTTGTAGAACCGCTTGTGGCGGAATGAATTTTTCAGGCAGCGCGTGTGGCGATATAGGCGGCGGTCGTGCCGAGAATGCCGGCGGCGATCCTGTTCAGAGATTTCAGCGCACGGGGTTGTTTCAAAAGCAGCCGGGCGCGTGAGGCGAGCAGGATATAAGGGATCAGCACCGCCATCAGCACGATGAAGGTCGAACCAACAAGCACCGCATATTCGTTGAGGCCGATCGCATGCAGGTCGATCAGCGTCGGCACCAGGGCCACGTAAAACAGCATGGTCTTCGGATTGCCGAGGGTGACGAGCAGCCCGGATAGAAAGGACATGCCCATGCTGGCGCTTTTCTTCGCCTGGATATCCTGCGGCAAAAGCCCGGCGGTCCAGAGCTTGTAGGCGATATAGACGAGATAGAGCGCACCGAGGATCTTGATGACCGTGAAGGCGGTCGTGAAAGTCTGGGCGACGAAGGCCAAACCGAGAATGACCGCCGTCAGATAGATGACGTCGCCAAGCGCAAGACCGAGCCCCATGAAGAAGGTCTCGCGGAAACCGGAGCCCAGCGCCCGCGCGACAATCGCGGTCATACCGGGACCTGGGATCGCAGCGGCAATGAAGAGAGCTGTGCAATAGGCGAAAAGGGTGGCGAGGCTCATCGTCGGCTCCGGAGAATGGCGAAGGCGGTGTTTACCCGGTTTCCCTCCGGCTGGCAATTTTCGCGGCATTGATCGACGCAGTTGTTCCGGCTATTGCAGGACGGCGGCATGGTCGAAATTTTGCGCCGCGCCGCTTGCAAATGGAGCCCCTGTTCATGCCTGAACCAGCAAGCCTTGCCGCCTTCGCCCTCGTTGCGCTCGGCATGGTGCTGACGCCCGGTCCGAACATGATCTACCTGATCTCGCGCTCGCTCTGTCAGGGGCCGGCAGCAGGGTTGATCTCGCTCGCTGGCGTCGGTCTCGGTTTTCTCGTCTATATGCTGTCTGCCGCCTTCGGCATCACGGCGCTGCTGTTTGCGGTGCCTTTTGCCTATGACGCCTTGCGGATCGCCGGTGCGCTCTATCTTCTCTATCTTGCCTGGCAGGCCGTGCGTCCCGGCGGCCGTTCGGCCTTCGAGGTGCGCAACCTGCCGGCCGACAGCCCGCGCCGCCTGTTCATCATGGGCTTCGCGACCAGCGTGCTGAACCCGAAGATCGCCGTTCTCTATCTGTCGCTGCTGCCGCAGTTCATCGATCCGGCTCTTGGCGATGTCTTTTCCCAATCCCTCGTCTTCGGTATGATACAGATCACCACAAGCGTCACCGTCAACGCCCTGATCGTGCTGACGGCGGGCTCCATCGCCGGATTTCTTGCCGGCCGCCCGGCGTGGCTTTCGACGCAGCGCTGGCTGATGGGCGGCGTGCTCGGCGCGCTTGCCCTGCGCATGGCGATGGAAAGCCGGCGCTAGAGCCGCTATTCTCCTTCCAACAAAGACTTGAGCATGCCATGACAACAGCACTTCTTATCATCGACGTCCAGAACGCCATTCTCGAAGGCGAAGGTACGCCCGAGCGTCAGCCGGTCATTGACGCTGCCCTCAGCGAAACCGTCAGCCGCCTGCAATCGATCCAGGCGCACGCCCGTGCCGCCCATGTTCCGGTGATTCTGGTCCAGCACGACGGCGGCCCCGGTGATCCTCTCGCACGCTCATCCCACGGATGGGGCCTTCGCCACGAGATTGCACCGGTTCCTGGCGAGACCGTCGTTCACAAGATGAGTTGCGACAGCTTCTTCCAGACCGATCTCGAGGAGCAGCTGGCAAAACATTCCGTGACGCATCTCGTCATCGGCGGCTGCCAGACGCAATTCTGCGTCGATACGACAGCGCGCCGGGCCATATCGCTCGGCTATGATGTGACGTTGCTCTCGGACGGACATATGACGGGCGACATGGGGGACCTGACGTTCCCGCAGATCATCGCCCACCACAACCGCGTGCTTGGCGGCTTCAATGCCGGCGGACACGCGATCGAGTTGCGCCGCTCGGACGAAATCACGTTCTGAGGCTCATTCAAACACCGGTCGCATGAAGCTGCGTTCGTAGCTGAGAATGCATCGGGTCTTCTCGGCGAGCGCAAAGGCTGCCTGACATTCGGCATCCTTTGCCATGCGCTCGCGATAGACCTCGTAGTCTGCAAGGCTTGGGAAGCTGAAGAGGGCGAGCGCGATGTTGTTCGCCCCTTCATGCGGCATGAAGTAGCCGTGATGCGTGCCGCCCAGCCGGTTGACCAGCGGGATCCAGAGTTTGGCGTATTCCTCGAATTCGGCGAGCTTGTAGGGATCGATGGTGTAGCGCAAATAGCAGGTAATCATGCGGGTCTCCTTGGATGCCTCAACCCACCTGATGCCGCACCCGGCGAGGCCATGTCCAGCCGAATGTCATGCCGGCAGCCGCAATCAGGATCGCCGCGGAGCCGAGAAGCTGCGCCGGCTGTAGCAGGTGGCCGAAGGCGATGCGGTCGACGGCAAGGGCTGCGACTGGATAGATGAAGGAGAGGGCGCCGGTCAGATGGGTCGGCAGCTTCTGGATCGCGCTGTAGAGCAGAATGTACATCAGCCCCGTATGGATCACGCCCATGGCGACCAGCAGCGTCCATTGATAAGCCGCGCTCGGCAGGCCGGAGGCCCCGGCAAACGGTGCGAGCATCAAAAGGCCGGTGACGACCTGGATCAGCGCGATCAGGTGTGGCGGCGTTCCCTTCAAGCGCTTGGCAACGAGGGCCGCCAGCGCATAGAAGAAAGCCGCAGCCAGCGCCATGGCGATCCCCGTCAGATAGTCGCTGCCGGTGAAATCGCCCGCCGGCTTCGCTTCCACGATCGCCACCATGCCGGCAAAGGCAACGCCGAGCCAGGCCAGTTTCGTTGCGGTGATCTTCTCCTTGAAGAACAGCCCGCCGATGGCGAGCAACATGAAAGGCTGGGTGTTGTAGACCATCGTGGCAATCGAGATTGACGAGCGCGAATAGGCGCCGAAAAGAAGCAGCCAGTTGACGACGATGGCGACGCCACCGAGGACAGCGAGACCAAACAGCAGCCATGTCAGGGTACCGCTGCGGAAATGCCCAAGCGTGGCGCAGATGGCAAGCAGCGTCAGCGCGCCGAACAGGCATCGCCAGAACACTACATCGATCACCGGCTGGCCGGACATCAGCACGAACCAGCCGATTGTGCCGGAAATCAGCATGGCCGCGGTCATCTCGATACTGCCGGTCTTGACGTCCTTCTCCATCACGCACACTCCTTTGAACAGGAGGGAAGGATAGTATGCGCATGGGCGAAGATATATGGATTTTAGAAGGCTTATGTGCCAGAATGGCTAATCATGAAAGGCGAATTACGGACATCGCCTTATGGAGGCTTCCTTGCTCGATGATCTCGACCGGCGTCTGCTCGACATACTTTCGCTCAACGCACGCATCTCCCTGAAGGAACTGGCCCAGGAGGCCGGCCTGTCTTCGCCGAGCACCGCCGACCGGCTGCGGCGCTTGGAGGATCGCGGCGTGATCACTGGCTTCACCGTTGGCGTCGATCCGGCGGCGCTCGGCTATGCCCTGCAGGCGGTGGTGCGCGTGCGGCCGATGCCGGGCATGCTGCATATCGTCGAGAAACTGATTCAGGACACGCCGGAATTCGTCGAATGCGACAAGGTGACGGGCGACGACTGTTTCATCGCCAAGCTTCTGGTGCGCGACATGGAGCAGCTTGATTCGATCCTCGACCGTGTTGCCGAGCGCGCCCAGACCAACACCTCGATCGTCAAATCGACGCCGGTGAAACGCCGGCTGCCGCCACTCAGCAGCGGCAAATAACCGTCAGAATTCGGCCATTGGCGAAAACATGACGGGCCGGTCCAGACAATTGGCCGCCTCTCCCCGGGCCATCAGGCTGCTATAGGATGGAAACGGCTCCGGCGTGCCTTGCCAGTCCAGCCGGTCGGGTGGAAAGCAGACGTCGATGCGACCCGGGCGCAAGTCGAGCGCGGCAAGAATGGCCGAGAGCGACGGGATCGATTTGCCGGCGATGTCGAGAAGCTGAAAGGATGTTTCGTCGGATTTCCACGCAACGATAGCCTCGAACTGGTCGAGGTAAGCGAGGCGAATATCGGTATCGAAGCCACTGTTGAGCAGGAACATCTCAACCTGGCTTGCGACCGCAAAAATCGAGGAGACCGGTGTTCTTTCGCGCAACAGACGCATGACCGAGGCCAGATCATCGGGATTACCGATCGAAAGCCTGCGGGCCAGCCCCGCAGGCTTCGCTTCTACCGGTGGCGGGCCAGAGAACCGGTGCTGCGGCAAGATCCTGAATCCATATGGCTCGTACAACGCCGGTTTGTCGGTGAGGAGGAGACCGAGTTCAAGTCCCTGCTCGTCGCACCAGCCGAACGCACGGTTCATCAGGTCGCGGTAAAGCCCACGACCCCGCCATTCCGGCCGCACCGCGCCAGACTGGAAACCGGCCGCCTTGACGAGACGGCCATCGATCATCATCGGCATGGAAAAGGCGCTGAAATTGGCGGCGCAGACGCCGTTCTCATCGAAATAGCCAAACGGCATGCTCGTCGGATCAGGTCCGCCAAAACGATCCTGAAGAGCGACATCGATGCCGAATGTATCCTGCAGCAGCGCCACCAGCGCGGACCAGTCCGCCGGATTGCCGAAATAGTTCTGCCGGAATGTCAGGCCGCGGGTGTCCAGCGGCATGGGCGTTCAGACCCCGGTCGAGCCGAAACCGCCGGCACCGCGCGTGGTTTCGCTGGCATCCGACGCCTCGCGGACGGAAACCTGCGTCACCGGAGCGATCACCATCTGGGCGATGCGCATGCCGCGCTCGATGACGAAATCCTCGTCGCCGAGATTGATCAGCAACACCTTCACCTCTCCGCGATAATCGCTGTCGATCGTGCCCGGCGTGTTGAGGCAGGTAATGCCGTGCTTGAAAGCCAGACCCGAGCGCGGACGGATCTGCGCTTCGTAGCCTGCCGGGACTTCGAAGATGAAGCCGGTCGGCACCAGAGCCCGCTTGCCCGGCCCAAGCACCAGCGGCCGATCGGCAGCGACTGCAGCACGAAGATCCATGCCGGCGGCACCGGCGGTCTCGTATGACGGCAGGTCGATGCCTTCGCCATTTGGTAGGCGAACAAGATTGAGAGTCGGACAAGTTTGCGGGTGTAGGGTCATGGCGGCATTACTTTGCCTCCGAAAGCTGCGGGTCAATTGCAAAGTCTGGCCGAAATCGCTAGATAGCCCGCAACTCACAGGAATCTCGACATATGGCCGAAAGTCTCGCCGAGGCGGTTTCCCGCCGCCGCACCTTTGCTATTATCGCACACCCGGACGCGGGCAAAACCACGCTCACCGAAAAGCTGCTGCTATTCGGCGGCGCGATCCAGCTCGCCGGCGAGGTGAAGGCGAAGAAGGACCGTATCCAAACGCGCTCCGACTGGATGAAGATCGAGCGCGAGCGCGGCATCTCGGTCGTGACTTCGGTGATGACCTTCGAGTATCACGGCAATGTCTTCAACATTCTCGATACGCCCGGCCACGAAGACTTCGCCGACGACACCTATCGCACGCTGACGGCCGTCGATGCCGCGGTCATGGTCATCGACGCCGCCAAGGGCATCGAGCCGCGGACGCTGAAGCTCTTCGAAGTCTGCCGCATGCGCGATATCCCGATCATCACCTTCATCAACAAGATGGACCGTGAAAGCCGCGATCCCTTCGAGATTCTGGACGAGGTCGAGGAAAAGCTGGCGCTCGACTGCGCGCCGGTGACATGGCCGATCGGCCGGTCGAAGACGTTCTGCGGCTCCTATCACCTCGCCGACAACACCGTGCGCGGCGCTGATACGCAGGAAATCCTCACCAAGGTCAACGGCCCGGAAATGGCGGCACACCGCCTGCCGGAAAACGAGCGCGATGCCTTCATCGACGAAACGTCGCTCGCCATCGAAGCCTGCAAGCCCTTCAACAAGAAGGCTTTCCTCGAAGGGCATCTGACACCCGTCTTCTTCGGCTCGGCGCTCAGGAATTTTGGCGTGCGCGATCTCATCAATGCGCTCGGCGACATCGCCCCGTCGCCACGCGACCAGGTGGCCGATATCCGCACGGTCCATGCGACCGACGACAAGATGACGGCCTTCGTCTTCAAGATCCAGGCCAACATGGATCCGAACCACCGCGACCGCATCGCCTTTGCCCGCGTCTGCTCCGGCAAGCTCGAGCGTGGCATGAAGGCGCGGCTTGCGCGCACCGGCAAGCAGCTCGGCCTCACCGCGCCGCAATTCTTCTTCGCCTCGCAGCGCCAGCTGGCCGATACGGCCTATGCCGGCGATGTCGTCGGCATTCCGAACCATGGCACCCTGCGCATCGGCGACACGCTGACAGAAGGCGAACAGCTGGTGTTCCAGGGCGTACCGAACTTCTCCCCGGAAATCCTGCGCCGCGTGCGCCTGGAGGACGCGATGAAGGCGAAGAAGCTGAAGGAAGCCCTGCAGCAGATGGCCGAGGAAGGCGTCGTGCAGCTGTTCTCGCCGGAAGATGGCTCGCCCGCCATCGTCGGGGTCGTCGGCGCCCTGCAGCTCGACGTCCTGAAGGAACGTCTGCAGTCGGAATATGGCCTGCCGGTTTCCTTCGATGTCGCCCGCTTCTCCGTCTGCCGCTGGATTTCGGCCGATCAGCCGGCGGACCTGGAAAAGTTCATCACCGCCCGTCGCGGCGACATCGCCCGCGATCTCGACGGCGATCCGGTGTTCCTGGCGCAGGACTCGTTTTCTCTGCGCTACGAGGCAGAACGTTATCCGGCTATCAAGATGATCGCCATCAAGGAATATCACGTCGCCAAGGCGGCGTGATAACGGCTTGTTTTCTCTTCTCCCCAGCGGGGAGAAGGTGGCGCGTAGCGCCGGATGAGGGGGGGCCGAAGGCCACCTCTTTGCTCCACTCACTGGCTCCGGCTTCGCCGAAGCCCACTCATCGCCTCACTGCGTTCGGCACTTCTCCCCGCTGGGGAGAAGAGGGAGTGTGCCGTACTCGCCGCAAATCACCGGCAATTACCGCGACCTATCTGATCCGCACGCCCTGCCGTTCGAGCTCGACTTGCACGGCGGACAGATCCAATTCCCCGAACGACTTCCCACTCCTGACCGAAAGAGCGGCGGCAACGCCAGCGCCCTGCCCCGCTACTGCGCAGCAGGCCATGTTGCGCGTCGCCGCATGCGCGATACGGTCGCCGCCGATCGCGCGTCCTGCGACCAGCAGGTTTTCGACCCCCTTCGGCAAGAGCGATCGATAGGGAATATGCATGTAGCGACCGGTGGTCGGCAGGATCAGAACGCCGTAGCCGTCGATAAACTCGGGATAGATCCCTATCGTATCCTCGAACCGGCCCTCATTGCGGACATCACTCTCGGTCATGTTGTAGGCGGCATCGATTTTGCGGGTATCGCGAATGCCGATGCTCATGCCGAAATTGCGCAGGCGCGCGCCTTCGCAGCCGGGCGTGTAGCGGCGCAAGGCCTCGATGGCGAGCATGGATTGCCGCCGCCCCTCGATCTCAAAGCGGGTCATGCTGTCAGGGTCCGTGCCATCGCACCCGGCGAGATGGATAAGGTTCATGTAGGTGAGTTCGCCGGTGTCGTGCAGCGCGCCCCAAGTTCCCGAAATCGTGTTGAGATGCGCCGGAATGACGCCGTCGTGGATGGCCTGGGCAAAGGGTTTGCCAAGGAACGGCGAGAACATCTGGTCCTCCTTGCCGGAGGTTTCGATCTGCCATTCGCCGGTCGACCAGTCGGCATAGGTCTGCGGATCGGAGCGAACACCGGCCATGAAGGCTTTTTTGTCGACGCCGGCAAGATGAAACATGACCGAAGCCGCCTGCATCTGTTCCACCGGCGTCTTGAACGACGGTGCTCCAGCGCGGTGTGCGACATCGGCATCACCGGTCGCGTCGATCACCCGGGCTGCGAGAATGGCTTCCCGTCCAGCCTTGGATTCGACGATTATGCCCCTGATCACATTGCCTTCCATGATCGGAGCCACGAACTGCCGGTGCAGCATCGGGTGAATACCCGCTTCCTCCACCAGTCGGTCGGCGACGAGCTTGAAGCCTTCCGAATCCAGCTCGTAGCTGAGCGACTGGCTTTCGGGCACCGCCGCACCCATCGCCTTTGCCCTTTCCTCGAACTCCCAGCCGATGCCGCCGGCCTCGACCGTTGCCTCATGACGGTACCAGGCGAAACCCTCTACGCCGACCACCGTGATATTGCCGCCGAAACAGCCGAAGCGCTCGACCAGCGTCACCGCCACGCCCGCCCGTGCGGCCGCAAGCGCCGCAGCCAGCCCACCCGGGCCGGAGCCGACGACAAGGACGTCCGTTTCATGGATGACATCGACCTGCCGTGCCGGCTCGGTGACGAAGGTGATTTTCTGGGACATGAGATTCCGGCTGGAAAGAGGTTGTTTGATACAAGCTTATCGAGGCTTCCGAGGCCTGTCGATGTCCGCAAACGACCTCTCCATGCGCATTCCGGCACTCCCTCAGACGAGGCCGCGGACGACGAGCCATAGGCCCGCCACAACGAGGATGACGCCGGCGACTTGCGAGAGCCGTTGCCCGCCTGGAATGACTTTCTCAGCAAGGACGAAGATCGCGAGCGTGGCAATCCAAAGGATGTTCATGATCCCGCCGACGAACAGAAGCGCCATCAGCGGCCAGCAGCAACCGACACAATAAAGGCCATGGCGCAGCCCCATTCTGAAGGCGCCCCAAGGGTCGCGGCGAAATCCGCCCTCGCTCTGGATGAAGGCAAGCGGGGCGCGGCATTTGCTGAGACAGGCATGCTTGAGCGGCGTCCACTGATAGACGCCGGCAAAGAGGAGCAGCACACCGCTGAACAGGCCGCTCGCACTTTCCAGCATCGGCGTCAGCAACAGGGCGCGTTCGAGCAGCCACTGGGCGAAGGTCGCCGTGAGCGAAAACAGAAACCAGGCCGCGATATAACCGGCGCCGAAGACGCCGGTGGCCGCGAACGGCGCTCCCTGGCTCGCCGCGTGCCGGCCGACGCGTGCGTAGAGCAGGATCATCGGCGCGGCCGACGGAAGCATCATGCCGACCATCATCACCGACCACATCGCAAAAACGAGAAACGCCTCGCCGGCGCTCCACGCGTGCGGCGCCAGCATGGCCTCGGTCATGCCTTGCATGTCCATCCCGGGCATATCCATTCCAGACATGCCCTCCATGGACTCCATCGGCGGTTCGCTCGGTGCCGTCATATCGCCCAGCGAAAGCAGATAGAGCCAGGCAAGCAGGGTGATGGCTACCAGGCTGATTGTTATGATGATCCGGTCCCGCCTGAGCAGGGTGTCGAGCGTGATGCCGGCCATAGTCTCTACTTCTTTGATTCTAGAGCGGATTCAGATTTTAGGTCAATTTGACCTAAAATCATCCGGCTCTAGTGGACGACACCGCTTTCGGTCATGTGCAGACGAGCAAAATGGGCGTGCGAATCCTTGGTCGATAGAGCAATCGGCCCTTTCGTCTCGGCCCATCCACGTCCAGCCTCGCATATGTCGTATTCGAAACCGTGCGGCAGGTTGATGCGGGCGCGGTGTTCCTCGCCGGTAACGGGATTGCGGATCGGTTCGCCGCGTGCTTCGATCCAGCCTGGAATGTCGATCTTGGCCGTGCGGCCGTCCATGTCCCAATCGAAATCGATCCGTTCGAAGACTGGCTCATACACCGTATCGTACGTCGTGGCGAACACGGCGAAAAAGGTCGCGCCCGGCTCGGTATCGAGCCCGCTCATGATCCGCAGCAAGGCATCGCGTTGCGCTGGCGTTGCACGCTCGTCGATGATCGGTACGCACGCGCCATGCCCCTCATGGATGGCTCCCGGCCATGACACGATCATGCCGATACGCAACCCATCGAGCCGCGTCTCACCGTGAAAACCGTCCTCGATTTCGACGACGCCGATGGCGTGGCATTTGCCTTGGGTGGGAAGTGCGTTGAATTGGCAGGGGCAACCATAGGCACAGTTGCAATGTATGAATTCGCGTCCCTGAAGCTTCCATCTGACGCCGGTCATTTCGTCCTCCATTGAGCGGTGGAATGCGTCTATCGTCGGAATTTCATGTATTGCTAATTAAATACCTGTGCCTCGGGCTTGTCTACCGGCGCGAACGTTTCAAAAAGATCTGTTTAGCCCGCGCTCGGTCGTCTGGATTTCCTGCGAATGGCAATTATTTTCCGGCGGGACAGCTTCGAACACTGGAAGCTGGCGAAGATGGTTGTTACCAAGAGCTGCTCATTTCTTGAAACAGCTTGCAGGAGGGACGATGCAGACCCCTGGATCAGAAAGAAACGCTGTGACGAATTTCCGGAACATCTGCATTTTCGGTGCCGGCGCCATCGGCGGTGCCCTGGCGGCGCGGCTTGCCGCCTCCCCCGCGCTCAGCGGCGCGACCATCACGGCGATCGCCCGCGGCGCGCATCTGAAGGCAATCCGGGAAAATGGCCTGCATTTGCACGAACCGGGCAAGACCGAGCCGCTGGTCGCAAGGTTTTCTGCGACCGACAATGCCTCTGATCTCAACCCGCAGGACCTCGTCATCGTCACTCTCAAGGGCCATCAACTGACGTCGGCGAGCGCCGATATCGCCCGCCTGCTGAAGCCGGATGGGCGCGTCGTGATGATCCAGAACGGTATTCCGTGGTGGTATTTTCACGGTGACAAGGCAAGCGGCCTCGAAGGCCGCCAGGTGGAGGCGCTCGACCCAGGCGGGCTGGTCTGGCAGCGGATCGGCCCGGAACGCGTCATCGGTGGCGTGATCTATCAGGGCGCGCAGATGCTTGAGCCCGGTCATATCCGCCTGACCAGCGATGGCTTGCTTCATCTCGGCGCCCCCTCAGGCACCATGTCTGCCGAACTCGGCGCGATCGCCGATCTGCTGCAGGCCAGCGGCTGGACGATAAAGACGACCGCGCGTATTCGTGACGAAATCTGGCTGAAGTTTCTCGGCAATGCGGCGTTCAATCCTATCAGCGCGCTGACCCGCGGGCGGATCATGGACATCATGAACGGGCCGGCTGTCGACCTGGTGAAGCAGGTGATGACGGAGGTGCACTCCGTCGCGGAACGGCTCGGCTGCCATGTGAGCGAAACGGTAGAGCAGAAAATGGAACACGGTCGAGGTCTCGGCAACGCCAAGACCTCGATGCTGCAGGATCTTGAACAGGGCCGCCCGATGGAGATCACGCCGCTCACCCGCGCCATCACCTTGCTCGGGCGTATGGCCAATGTCCCGACGCCTGCCAACGACATCCTGCTTTCACTGATTTCGCAGCTCGACCAGTCGATGGCGGACGCGCGCCGGGAGGCCTGAGCCATGACCGTCCGCCGCATCGTCGCCAATCTGCATGCGCCTGATCCGCAGGCGGCGCGTGCCTTCTATGGCGATCTGCTCGATCTCGACATCGTCATGGATCTCGGCTGGATCGTGACTTTCGCATCAGGGGAACAGGCGCCGGCACAGGTTTCCATCGCCCGCGAAGGCGGCTCCGGCACGTCGGTGCCGCAGCTTTCGATCGAGGTCGATGACGTCGATGAAATCTACGCGAAGGCCAAAGCGATGGATCTGGCGATCGTCTACGATATCACCGACGAGCCCTGGGGCGTGCGGCGCTTCTACGTCCGCGATCCCTTCGGCACCATCGTCAACATCCTTTCGCACAGCAAGGGCTGACAGGCCTCTTAGCGGCGATCCGTCAGGGTGAGATCGCCATTTTCATCGACAGAGACCTCGATGCCGATATAGCCGGGGATCGTCTGGTGCGATGTTTCGAACGGGTGTGTGTGCGTGGCGGTGATGACCATGACGTCTGCACCAGCCGATTCTCCCGCAATCACTCCGGCCGCGACGTCCTCGAACACCAGGCAATCCTTGGCATCGAAACCGACGCGCTTTGCGCCGAGTAGGTAGCATTCCGGGCTCGGCTTGCCGCGCGACACATCCTCGGCGATGACGATGAATTTTGGCTCCGGCAGGCCGGCGGCCGCGATGCGCACCTTGGCCAGTTCGCGTGGCGAGGACGTGACGATCGCCCAGCGCTCCGGCGGCAGGCTTTTGAGGAACTCGATCGCGCCCGGCAGCGGCTTCACGCCCTCGACATCCTCGATCTCGCCTTGGCAGATCAGCGCTGATTCCGCTTCCGGATCGACTCCGGGCAGGCCGAGCTGCCGGATTGTATCGACACCGCGCTTACCGTGCATGGTCGGCAGGAACGTCGCGACATCGAGGCCATGGCTTTCAGCCCACCTTCCCCAGACACGTTCGGCAGCCTCTATGGAGCTCAGAAGCGTTCCATCCATGTCGAACAGGAAGGCGGAATATTTCTTGCCGAAAACCGGCGATGACGCGGAAGACAAGGGCGGACTCCTTTACATGATCTGGCTGCCCGCCTCTCTGGCGGCGATGCGGCTCTATCGGTTCGATACGGGGATTCCCGTCTGAGATCAAACCGATATCAGCCTCATGGCACCGCGTTGTGACTTTTCCTTCGGAGCTATCGGGCGGAGAAGGCGAGCCGCAAGCCCATCAGGCCGAAGGCGCCGGCAAAACCGCGCCTGAGCCAGGTGGTTACTGCAGGCCTTGTGATGACGTAGCGACGCGCCGCGGAAGCAAAGACGCCGTAGAACACGAAGACGATGAAGGTCAGCACCATGAACACGGCGGCGAGCCACAGCATGAACACGGTCGCCGACGGAGTGCCCTCGGGCACGAACTGCGGCAGGAAGGCGAGGAAGAATAGTGACAGTTTCGGGTTGAGACTGTTGAGCAGGATGGCCGTTCCGATGATTTTTCCTGCCCGCATGGGCCGGGCTTCTTCGGTGACCTGCAGACTGTCGGCATCGCGCAGGACGCTCCAGGCCATATAGAGCAAATAGGCGACGCCGAGATACTTGATCACTTCAAAGGCCAGCGCGCTCGCGTGGAGCAGAGCGGCGAGCCCGGCAATGCTGGCGGCAATATGCGGCAGGATGCCGAGCGTGCAGCCGAACGCGGCGACCACGCTGGCCCGGGCGCCGGAATTGAGGCCTGTTGCCAACGTGTAGAGCACGCCGGTGCCGGGCAGCAGGATCACGATGATGGATGTCATAAGATATTCGAGGGTCACGACGCGCTCCGTTTCAGCGATGAAAGTGTCAGATAAGCCTACCCCACACGCTTGGTCTTGAACGGAATTGCAGGCGGTCAGCTGAATGCCAGCGCATAGGCGCCGGGCGTGACACCATAGGCGCGAACGAAGGTGCGGGTCATGTGGCTCTGATCAGCAAACCCTCCAGCAAACGCGGCATCGGCAAGGGGTGTGCCCCTGGCGATCATCCGGCGAACGATGCCGATGCGCCGCTGGACCAGATAGGCATGCGGCGTCATGCCGGTCGCCTCGGCGAAGGCGCGCACCACCTGAAACCGGCTGAGCCCCGTTGCCGCGGCGAGATCGGCCAAGGTTATGGCGGCGACCGGGTCGTCATCGATCAGGCATTTAGCCCGATCTATGGACGGCGGCACGAATTGCATTTTTGGCCGTTTGTCCATAAGCGCGGCGATAAGCTGCAACAAGCCGGTTTCCGGCGCCAGGACTTCTCTACCCTGTATCATTTCCGCGTAGACCGGAAGAAATCGGTCGACAGCCTGCCGGTCGGTCATCACGGGTTTGGCAAATACGAAATCCCCTGTTGCGCCTTCGCCGATATCGAGAACCGTGGCGGCAATCAGTGCCGGATCGAAATAGAGCATCCGCCAGGAACGCCCCGCGTCGCCGATGGGATGGCCGTCATGCACCTCGCCCGGATTGACCGTGATCATGTCACCGGGGCCAGCCTCGACCGGACCGCGGCCGCTTGCCGATTTCTGCGCACCGCGGAGGATGATGCCGATGCCGAACTGGTCGTGCGTATGCCGGCCGAAGCTATGCGTCGTGTCCGCCTCCACAGCCTCCACGCCTTCGATCGCGCATCGCCGCATCCGAAACTGCCCGGTTTTCATCGCCTGGAACGCTCCTCAATCCCGCTCGCTGCCCGGCAGCGCATCACGCTCGCCAAACCAGTTCGCCGCTGAAGAACACCAGATCTGATGCCTGGGCGCAAGTTCGCGGCGCTGGAGGATATTGCCCCAGCGGATGCCGATCTCCTCGGCATCCTCGTCGGTGCCGGTCGTATAGATCGGCGAGCCGCAATTGCCACAGAACATCTGGAAGCGCGTGCGGCCATTGTCGCCGGTCTTGACATAGGTCTTCGGCTCGCCGGCGGTGATGCGGAAATTCTCTTTCGACACGGAGACCGTCACACGGTAGACCGAGCCCGTCAGATGCTGGCAATCGGTGCAGTGGCAGATGCCGACCTCGTCCGGGTCGATCTCGGCCTCATAAGCGATCGCGCCGCAATGGCAGTGTCCGTCGATATGCATATCCGTTCCTCCATGCTGAGGGAGGAAACTAGCGCATCAGCCGCCGGTTAGCAGCCAGGCGTGTTCCTTGGCATTGTTGAATTTCCAGACACGCGACGGACCAGCCATGACATTGAGGTAGTACAGGTCATAGCCATGGATCGTGGCGCACGGGTGATAACCCTTCGGCACCAGCGTGACATCGCCATTTTCGACCGCCATGGCTTCGTCCAGCGCACGATCGTCGGTGTAGACGCGCTGGAACGCAAACCCCTGCGGCGGGTTCAGCCGGTGATAATAGGTTTCTTCCAGGAAGCTCTCGTCCGGCAGGTTGTCCTGATCGTGTTTATGCGACGGATAGGAGGACGTGTTGCCGTTGGGCGTGATCACTTCGACCACCAGAAGCGAATGTGCGGAATTGTCGTCTTCCGGCATGATATTGGTGACGTGGCGCGTGTTCGATCCCTTGCCGCGATGAAGCAGCGGATGGGTGCCGGGAGGAATGAGCTTGGTCTTGAAATCACCGCCGCCCGGAGCGGAGCAGACGGCGAGTTCGAGATCGGTGACAGCCTTCGTCTGCCATGTCGAGCCCGGTGCGACGTAAAGGGCATGCGGTGCACCCTCGAACGGGCTCATGCGCTCGCCCACGACGCCAAATTCCTGACCGTCGACACTGGTCTGGCTCTTGCCGCTGATCCAGACGAGGCAAACCTCGCGGTCACTGGCCGGCGCGCTGATCGTCTCGCCGATCTTTACCCTGTGCAGATCAAAGCCGACATAGGTCCAGCCCGCGCTCTCCGGCGTTACATGGGTTACGCGGCCTTGGTCGCCCTTGGGTTTTACCAGCAGGTTCGGCATGATGCTGTTCTCCTATTGCTTTCATCTGGCGGGGCTCAGCCCACCCGAGGGGTATCACCCTTCGGAAAGCCTTCCGTTTCCACTGTATAGCCTGCAGCAGTCATGACACGCATCAGTTCGGCATGGCCGATCTCCGCCATCTTCAGCGGTGGCGACTTGCGTGGGTCCTGCTCGGCCTCGACCACGAACCAGCCCTCATAGCCATAATCGGCGAAACGTTTGACAATGGCGCCGAAATCGAGCGACCCGTCGCCCGGTACGGTAAAGGCCCCGAGCGCCACGGCGTCAAGGAAGGATTGTTTACTGCGATCCAGACCGTCGACGACGGACTGACGGATATCCTTCACATGCACATGATTGATGCGGGCATGGTGGTTGTCGACGGCGCGCAAAACGTCACCGCCAGCGAAAGCCAGATGACCGGCGTCCAGCAGCAGCGGAATGCCTTCGCCGGAATTCTTCATGAATGCGTCGAGTTCCGGCTCGGTTTCAACGACGGCTGCCATGTGATGATGGTAAGAGAGGGGCATGCCCTGCTCTGCGCACCATTCGCCGAATTCGGTGACGCGGCGCGCATAGGCTTTCATCTCGTCATCGCCGAGGCGCGGCTTGGTGGCGAGCGGCTTGGAGCGGTCGCCCTGGATGGATCGGCCGACTTCGCCATAGACGATGCAAGGCGCATTGACGGCCTTGAACAGTTCGATCATCGGCGCGATGCGGTCCTTGTTGACCGCGAGTTCTTCGTTGACCAGCGTGCCGGAGAACCAGCCGCCGCAAAGCGTCACGTCGGCCGCACGCAGGATCGGCAGCATTTCATTCGGATTGTTCGGAAAGCGGCGGCCTTGTTCCATGCCGGTGAAGCCCGCGCTGCGCGACTGGCGCAGGCATTCTTCGAGCGACACGTCATCGCTCAGTTCGGGAAGGTCGTCGTTCCACCAGGCGATGGGCGACATGCCGAGTTTGGCTTTCATGAAAATTCTCCTTGGAGGAAGGCGATCGGCCTTCCTTATCATCCTGTATTCCCGTCATCCTCGGGCTTGCCCCGAGGATCCATATCCCTCGGCGGCGCCTCACGGTGGATCCTCGGGTCAAGCCTGAGGATGACGGAGTTTGTGATGGCCTATCCTAACCGATGCGCTGGGCGGCGAGCGCCTTTTCGTAGCCCTTGCGGGCTTCGTTGACTTTCGAGCGCTCGGACACTTCCGGCACGGCCACATCCCACCAGTGACCGCCCTCGTCCGTTGTAATCAGTGGGTCGGTATCGATGACGATAACGGTGGTGCGATTTTCACCGGCGGTTTCCTTCAGCGCGATTTCCAGCTCGCTGATCGAGGCGACCTTGCGGGTGAGCGCCCCCATCGCAGCGGCATGACCGGCGAAATCGATCGCCGGCAGCATGACGTGATGGGTATCGCGCAGGAGGTTGTTGAAGTTTGCACCGCCGGTCGCCATCTGCAGTCGGTTGATGCAGCCATAGCCGGCATTGTCGAGCAGCACGATGGTGATCTTGGCCCCAAGCATGATCGACGAGGCGATCTCCGAGTTCAGCATCATGTAGCTGCCGTCGCCAACCATGACGATGACGTCGCTGTCGGGTTTGGCAAGCTTGACGCCGAGGCCGCCGGCCACTTCGTAGCCCATGGTCGAGAAGCCGTATTCCATGTGATAGCTGCCGGGCGCATCCGCCTGCCAGAGCTTGTGCAACTCGCCGGGCAAGCCGCCGGCGGCGCAGACGAGCGTGGTATTCTCCTTGCGGGCGCGCTGGACGGCGCCGATGACCTGCGCATCGGAGGGCAGCGCCGCATTCGTCGTTGCGGTCGCCTTGTCGGCGGCCTTCAGCCATTCGGCCTTGCCGTCCGTCGCCTTCTTGGTCCAGGAGGCATCGACCTTGTGCGAGCCGAGACCAGCGCTCAGCGCATCGAGGCCGACGCGGGCGTCGGACACGAGCGGCAGGCCTTCATGCTTGGCAGCATCGAAGGCCTGGGTGTTGAGGCCGATGATCTTCAGATCGTCGTTCTTGAACAGCGCCCAGGAACCGGTGGTGAAATCTTGCAGGCGCGAGCCGACCGCGAGAACCACATCCGCATCCTCGGCCATCTGGTTGGACGCGGAGGTTCCGGTAACGCCGACCGAACCCATGTTGAGCGGGTGGCTGTGCGGCAACGACGACTTGCCTGCCTGGGTTTCGACAACCGGAATGCCGTGCCTTTCGGCGAAAGCGGCGAGCGTGGCGCTGGCTTCGGAGTAGAGCACGCCGCCACCGGAGATGATCACCGGCTTCTTGGCAGCCTTCAGCACCGTAATCGCATGCGCAAGCTCGTCCGCGTCCGGATGCAGGCGGCGGGTCGTCCAGACTTTCTCGTCGAAGAAGCTTTCCGGATACTCATAGGCTTCCGCCTGTACATCCTGGCAGAGCGACAGTGTTACCGGGCCGCAATCGGCTGGATCAGTCAGCACCTGCATGGCGCGGCGCAGCGCCGGAATGATCTGTTCCGGACGGGTTATGCGGTCGAAATAGCGCGAAACGGGGCGGAAGCAGTCGTTGACGGTCATCGTGCCGTCACCAAAGTCCTCGATCTGCTGGAGAACCGGATCCGGGCGGCGATTGGCGAAGACGTCGCCAGGGAGAAGCAGGACCGGCAGGCGATTGACATGCGCCAGCGCTGCCGATGTCACCATGTTGAGCGCGCCCGGGCCGATGGACGTGGTGCAGGCCATGAAGCGGCGGCGGAAGCTCGCCTTGGCAAAAGCGATTGCCGCATTCGCCATGCCCTGCTCGTTCTGGGCGCGATAGGTCGGCAGGGTTTCCTTGATGCCATGCAGCGCCTCGCCGATGCCGGCGACGTTGCCATGGCCGAAAATGGCGAAAACGCCGCCGAAGATCGGCGTCTTCTCGCCATCGATCACGGTCATCTGCCGCGTCAGGAACCGCGCCACGGCTTGCGCCATGGTCAGGCGGACGGTTTTCTGGCTCATCGTTTCCTCCTCGAACGAGGACATCGCCTCGCCTTCTCAAATTATTCCAGACCTGCGCGCGCTTTGCGGCTCAAGCCGCCTTTGTTTCCGCAAGGCCAAGCCAGAGGTTGACCAAGGCCTCGAATTTGCCCGCCATGTCGGCGATCGCCTGCTCGTCGTTGATCTCGCCCGCAAGCCAGGCCTTGCTGGCATCGGCAAAGATCGTCCGCCCCACGGCAAAACCCTTGACGGTTTTTGACGTGCGCGCAGCGGCAAAACCCTCCTTGAGCACGTCATACGGCGCCTCCAGGCCGAGCAGGACGACGCCGCGGCAGAGTGGATCGCGTTTCTCGATGACGGCGTCGATGGCGGCCCAGGCGGTGCGGCTTGCCTGCGGCTCGAGTTTCCACCAGTCCGGTTTCAGGCCGGCATCGTAGAGTTCGTTGAGCGCACGCGGGATCGTGTTGTCATCGAGCTTGCCATGCTTGCCGGCGATAATCTCGATCAGGATTTCGCGACCAACCTTGCGGGCAGCCTCGAAGGCGGAACGCAACTTGGCGATCTGGGTGGCCTTCATCTCGGCCGGATCGTCCGGATGGAAGAAGCTCAAGACCTTGATGCAGTGATCAACCGGCCAATCGATGAGCCGGCTACCGAGATCCTGGCTGAATTCGAACTGCAGCGGCCGCGAACCGGGAAGCTCGATCGGCTTGCCGATCCAGAAGTTCTTGTTGACGGCATAGAGCGCGTCACGGCCATACTTGTCGTCAATCAGCATACCGAAGCCGGGGCGGCCGTTGGCGATGCGCTCGGCAGCCTTGACGGCGAGGACCTTGAAGGCCGGGATACGCGCCAGAAGCTCGGCATTGTCCCCGGCCAGATCTTCCAGCTGGCTGCGGTGATCGATGGCGAGCGCCATCAGCTGCGGAATTTCGCGGCGGCGGGTGGTCGCCCAGTGAACGTGGTTGATCGCCTCGTCCTTGCGCAGCGCCTTTTCCTTGCTGCCGTTTTCCAGGAAAAACTGCAGCTCGGTCCATGTCGGAATTTCCGGCGCACAGAGAAGGCGCGATACGGCAAAGGCGCCGCAGGCATTGGCCCAGGTGGCAGAGGTTGCATGCAGCTCGCCCTTCAGCCAGCCGCGCAGGAAGCCGGACATGAAAGCATCTCCGGCGCCGAGCACGTTGTAGACCTCGATCGGGAAGCCCTTGCCGACGATACCGTCTTCCAGATTGTCGGAGATTGGACCGTCATAAACGATGCAGCCCATCGGACCGCGCTTCAGCACGATCGTTGCGGTGGAATTGGCGCGGATGGTCTTTAGAGCTGCGAGCAGATCGCTATCACCCGAGGCGATCAGCACTTCCTCTTCCGTGCCGACGATCAGATCGCAATCGGCAAGCACAGTTCTCAAGTGCGCCGACACCTTGTCCGAGGCGATGTAGCGGTTATCGCCGGCGTCATGACCGGCAAGGCCCCAGAGGTTCGGCCGGTAGTCGATATCGAAGACAACCTTGGCGCCGCTTTCCTTGGCGATGCGGATCGCCTTGCGCTGGGCGGCATCCGTGTGCGGCTTGGCGAAATGGGTGCCGGTGACGAGGATGGCGCGGGCGGAGCGGATGAAGTCTTCGGAGACGTCGTCTTCGCAGAGCGCGCTATCAGCACAGTTGTCGCGATAGAACAGCAACGGGAAGGAATGATCGCTCTCGACCGAGAGGATGGCGAGTGCCGTCAGACGTTCCGGATCGGTGACGATACCCTTGGTCTCGACGCCCTCGCGCTCCAACTGCTCGCGGATGAAGCGGCCCATCTGCTCTTTGCCGACACGGGTGAGAAGCGCCGATTTCAGGCCGAGACGGGCGGTGCCGACGGAAATATTGGTGGGGCAGCCGCCGACCGATTTGGCGAAACTGGCGACGTCTTCCAGCCGCGTGCCGATCTGCTGGCCGTAGAGATCGACCGAGGCGCGGCCGATGGTGATGAGGTCGAGCGGCTTGTCTGCCTGCGTCCTGTTGGTCTGGCTCACTGCTTCCTCCCGGCGGGCGCTTGCGTCGCGCCGACATTTTTATTGTCTGTGGGTGATCGCCTTATGAAACATAAATTCTGACAGTTAGTCAATATGGAATTTTCATTCTATTCACGTTCCTTGGCATTCCGCCGTCGCTTTTCGGCAACCGCCACCGTCAGCGCCATGGCAAACGCCATGCTGGCCGAGAGCGAACGGAATCCGGCATGATCGGCCTCGACCAGTTCGAACCAGACCTTGGACGATTCCGCCAGCGGCGAGAAGGCAGAGTCCGTCAACGAGACAACCGGCACCTTTCGATTGGCAAGCAGTTTTGCCTGATTGACGCTTTCCGACGCATAAGGGGAGAAGCTGACGGCGAATGCCGCGTCCTTCGGCCCCGCCATTGCCAGGATATCGTCATCGATGCCGGCTGCCGTGCCGACCATCTGGTATTTCACCTTCAGCTTGCCGAAGGCATAGGCCATGTAGCCGGAAATCGGATAGGAGCGGCGCTTGGCGACCAGATAGATCGTCTCGGCTGCGGCAAGGATATTAACCGCGCGCTCGAAGGCTTCCGGTTCGACGGACGTGGCGATGTTATCGAGCGAGCGATGGGCGGCAGCAACGAAGCCGTTGAAGATCGATCCGCTTTCCAGCTTGCTGTGATCGTTGCCGCTCAGCGCCTTCAGCCGCTCGTCATAACCCGGAGTGCGCTCGCGCAATCGCGCCCGAAAGATCTGCTGCAGGCTGGAAAAACCCTCAAAACCGAAATGCTGGGCAAAGCGAACGAGCGTCGAAGGCTGAACATCGGCCGAGGTTGCAATGCTCGCGGCCGTGCCGAAGGCAATCTCGTCCGGATTGTCCAGCGCATAGGCCGCGACCTGACGAAGGCGCTTGGGCAACTGCGCCTTGCGCTCCAGGATCGTCGCCTTCAGGCCGTCGAAATCCTGCGGAATGTCGATGCTGGTTTCCGTTTCGGCCATCCGGTCTCTTTCCTGCGTTTGCGCTGCCTTCAAGACCTTATGCAAAGAATGGAGCGAAGAATAGAATGTTCATTCCGCCATTCCGATTTTTCCACCTTTTGGCTAGTCCTTGCCGATATGCACCCATTCATTGGTCCTTGCCGATTGATAGGTCGCCGACACGACCTTCTGGACTTCAAAGCCTTCGCGGAAATCGGTTCCGGGCCTGCTGCCTGTCGCAATCGCTGCCAAGAACTCGTTTGCTTCAATTGCTTTCAGGTCGTTGAAACCGATCTGGTGGCCGGGGGCGACACAGAAGGCACCGTAAGGTGGATGCTCGGGGCCGGCCCAGATGGTGCGGTAGCCTCTGGTGCGGATATCGTCGCCGGCGAACCAGACTTTGAGTTCGTTCATCCGTTCCTGCGTGAAGACGATGCTGCCCTTGGAGCCGTAGATCTCGAAGTCATGCTGCATCTTGCGGCCGGTCGCGCTCCAGTTGGCTTCGAAGCTGCCGGTGGCGCCGCTCTCGAAGCGGACGAAGGCACGAGTGATATCGTCCACCTCGACGGCGCGCATTTCCTTTGAGCCACGCGCGATCGGTCTTTCCGGCACCTGGATGATGGTCTCCGCCAACACGGAGGCAATTGGGCCGACCAGATGACGCAGCGAAGCGATGATGTGGCTGCCGATATCGGCGAGAGCACCGCCGCCGCTCTTTGGATCGAGCCGCCAGCCCCAGGGGGCGGAGGCGTCCATCATGAAATCCTCGGCATGAATGCCGCGCACAGAGCGGATTTCGCCGATCTCGCCGCTTTCGATCAGGTCTTTGGCAAGGAAGATCATAGGGTTTTTGAGGTAGTTGAAACCGACCTGCGTGACGACGCCTGCCTTTTCCGCAGCAGCAACCATCTCCGCGCATTCGGCAACGGTCGGCGCCAGCGGCTTTTCGCAATAGACATGCTTGCCGTGGGCGATCGCAGCCAGCGCCATCTCCTTGTGCAAGAGGTTCGGCGTGGTGATGTCGATGATGTCGATATCCGGATCGGTGAGAAGCTCGCGCCAGTCGGTTGTCGCCTTGCGGAAGCCCAAATTGCGGCGAGCCTTTTCGGCGCCATCTTGCGAGACGTCGGCAACAGAAACCAGATCGAGTTCGAAGGGCTGGTCGAAAACCCGTGCCGCGATCGTGAAGCCGAGCGCATGGGCCTTGCCCATGAAACCGGTTCCGATCAAGCCCACGCCGATCCTGCGTTTGCCACTCATGCTGCACTCCTCCCACGGCCGCGACACGCGGCTTTGAGCCAGAATGAAATGAATTGTACAAACTTTGTCAATATGGAATATTTATTCGAATATTGACAAAGCCCCGTTCCCGCCGAAACAGCGAACCCCGGAAAATCCCGTTAGCCTGCGGTGAGAAATGCGGAAATGATCCTGTTCGTTAACGTATTTTTACCATGTTCGGCCGGATGATCGGCAAATATCATGGTTAACGAACCATCAAGGCGGGCCATCCCCGCAATCCGGAGTATTTTTATGTGCCGTTGGGCAGCCTATCGCGGGGAGCCGCTTTATCTCGAAGAACTGGTATCGTCTCCGGCGCACTCCCTGATCGAGCAATCCCACTGCGCAACCCGCGCCAAGACGGCCACCAACGGCGACGGCTTCGGCGTCGCCTGGTACGGCGACCACCCGGAACCCGGCCGCTACCGCGACATCCTTCCCGCCTGGTCCGACTGCAATCTCAAGAGCATTGCCCGGCAGATTCGCTCGCCGCTGTTTCTCGCCCATGTGCGGGCCGCGACCGGTGGCGGCACGCGGCGCGACAACTGCCATCCCTTCGTTCATGGCCGCTGGTCCTTCATGCACAACGGCCAGATCGGCGATTTCGACCATCTGCGCCGCCCGATGGAGGCGATGCTCGACAACGACCTCTATACCGCACGCACCGGCTCCACCGACAGCGAGCTGCTGTTCCTGCTGGCGCTGCAATTCGGTCTCGAACAGGATCCGCTGGGTGCCATCGCCGAAACGCTGGCCTTCGTCGAGCGGCTGGCCGAGCATCTGGAGCGCAAGGTTCTGGTCCGCTTCACCGCAGCCCTGTCGGACGGGCATGATCTCTATGCTGTCCGCTACGCCTCAGACTGGAAGGCGCCGACGCTCTATGCGGCACCCATGGGGCCAAGCGGCGGCTATTGCCTCGTCTCCGAACCGCTCAACGACGACGACAATGCGTGGGTGGAAATCCCCGACGGTACCGCTGTCATCGTCGGAGAGAATGGCGTCGATGTCCGCCTGTTCGGGACGCAGGGTGCCACCCCGGACACCTCGCGGATGGGCCGGGCGGCGTCAGGAAAAATGTGAGGCGATGAGCCGGCCAAGCCGCTCGGCGACTGCCTTTTTGTTCAGATCCGGCCAGTCCTCGTCGCCGGATTTCCCGATCACCTTCACGGTATTGCGGTCTCCGCCCATGATGCCGGTGTGGGGAGAGACATCGTTGGCGACGATGTAATCGGCACCCTTCCGCTCCAGCTTCGAGCGACCGTTTTCGGCGACATTCTGCGTTTCCGCCGCGAAGCCGACCACCAGTTTAGGCCGTTTGACATGGTGACCGACGGTCTTCAGAATATCCGGGTTTTCGGTGAGCTGCAGCGGCGGCGGCGCTTCGCCGGGCTTTTTCTTGATCTTGTTGCCAGCAGCCGTGGCGACGCGCCAATCTGCGACGGCGGCAACCATGACGGCGATATCGGCGGGCAACGCGGTGATGACCGCATCACGCATCTCCTCGGCGCGCTCGACATGCACGACGGTGACGCCCTTCGGATCGGGAATCGTCACCGGGCCGGAGACCAGCGTCACATCGGCACCTAGCCGCGCGAGCTCGGCGGCAATGGCATGGCCCTGTTTTCCCGACGAGCGGTTGGCGATGTAGCGCACCGGGTCGATCGGCTCATGCGTCGGGCCGGAGGTGACGATGGCTTTCTTTCCTGAGAGCGGCTTCGGGTCCGTATCCAGCAGCACCTCGACGGCGGCCGCAATCTCCAGCGGTTCGGCCATCCTGCCTTCACCCTTTTCGCCGCTCTCGGCCATTTCGCCGGAGGCCGGGCCGATGAAGCGGATGCCGTCGCCAACAAGCGTCGCATGGTTGCGGCGGGTGGCCGGATGCGACCACATTTTCGGGTTCATGGCAGGCGCGATGAGAACCGGCTTGTCCGTTGCAAGCAGGATCGTCGAGGCGAGATCGTCGGCAAGGCCATTTGCCATTTTCGCCATCAGGTCCGCGGTGGCAGGCGCGACGACGATCAGATCGCAATCGCGCGCAAGCCGGATATGGCCGACATCCTGCTCGTCCTCGCGGGAAAACAGATCGGTAAAGACCTTGTCGGCTGCCAGCGCGCCGACGGCAAGCGGCGTCACGAAGGCCTGTGCACCTGCCGTCATCACCGGGCGGACGGCGGCGCCACGTTCCCGCAGCCGGCGGATGAGATCGAGGCTCTTATAGGCTGCGATGCCGCCGGAGATGATGAGGAGGATGCGTTTTCCCTGAAGCGTCATGACGATCCGTCTTAATTTGTCTTGCGGGCCAGGACCTTAGCCGAGCCGCATGCCATGCGCAATCGACGCGGATCAATGGCCATGATGGGTGCATTGAGCGTGATCGGCAAGCACCTCGATCACCCGGCATTGATCGACCCGGCCATGGCCGCAGCCTTCGACCATCATTTCCAGCTCCGCCTTCAGTGCCGTCAGGCTGCGGATGCGCTGCTCGACCTCGACGAGGCGGGCCTTGGCGATGGCATCGGCCGAGGCGCAAGGCTGTAAAGGATTGTCCTGCAGGCTGAGCAGCGTGCGGATCGCCTCGACCTCGAAGCCGAGTTCGCGCGCATGACGAATGAAGGTGAGGCGGTTGAGGTCGGATGGTTCATAGGCACGCTGGTTGCCCTCGCTGCGGCCGGGCGCGCGCATCAGGCCGATGCCTTCATAATAACGGATCGTCGGCACCTTGACGCCGCTCTGGCGGGCCGCCTCGCCGATGGTGATCTTTTTCATGAATTTTCCTCTTGCACCTCTAGTCGCTAGAGGATGTAGGGAAGATGCCATGGTTTGACAAGCAAGCACACAGGAAGCGGATCATGGCAGAAGCGACACAGACACGGTACCGGGTGGAAGGCATGGATTGCGCCTCTTGCGCGGCAAAAATCGGCACGGCTGTGCGGCGGATGCCGGGCGTCAAGGATGTGTCGGTGTCAGTGACTGCAGGCACGATGACCGTCAACCACGACGCGGCGAGCGACCTTTCGGCTATCGCGAAGAAAGTGACGGGCCTTGGTTATTCCGTTTCGCAACTCGCGGGCAAGGCGACGGCGGCGGTTACCGAAGGCAAGGATGCATGTTGCGATCGTGATCATGGTCCGAAAGGCCACAAGCATGCGGATCATAATCACGGCGATCATGATCACGCGGAACACGGTCACACCGGACATGGCCATGCCCAAAAGGTCGAAGCAGCCGAGATCGAAGGTCTGCACGGGCACGATCATGGGCAGACAACCGGCCCCTGGTGGGCGAGCAAGAAGGGCCGATTAACGATATTTTCGGGTGTCGCTCTGGTCGTTGCCTATGCGATCGGCCATCTCGTGCCTTCGATCGCGCCTTATGCGTTCATCGTTGCGATGCTGATCGGGCTCATCCCGATCGCCCGGCGCGCCATCATGGCGGCCATGGCCGGCACGCCGTTTTCTATCGAGATGCTGATGACCATTGCTGCCGTCGGCGCGGTCATCATCAATGCAGGCGAAGAGGCCGCGGCGGTGGTCTTCCTCTTTCTCGTCGGCGAGCTTCTCGAAGGCGTGGCCGCCGGAAAGGCCCGCGCGAGCATCCAGTCACTGACGGCGCTGGTGCCGAAAGAAGCCTTGCTGGAACAGGACGGCCAGACGCGGGCGGTCCCGGCGGAAAGCCTTGCAGTTGGCGCAGTCATTCTCGTGCGCCCGGGCGACCGTATCTCGGCCGATGGGGTGATCCTGTCCGGGGACAGCGCCATCGACGAGGCGCCGGTGACGGGCGAAAGCACGCCCGTGCGCAAGAGCGTGGATGACAAGGTGTTTGCCGGCACGATCAACGGCGACGCAGCCCTGCGCGTACGGGTGACGGCGGCGGCTGCCGACAACACCATTGCCCGCGTCGTCAAGCTGGTTGAGGAGGCGCAGGAATCCAAGGCGCCGACCGAGCGCTTCATCGACCGTTTTTCGCGCTACTACACGCCGGGCGTCGTGGTTGTCGGTGCGCTGGTGGCGGTCATCCCGCCGCTGTTTATGGGCGGCGCCTGGGGCGAATGGGTCTACAAGGGACTTGCCATCCTGTTGATCGGCTGCCCCTGTGCGCTGGTCATCTCGACGCCGGCCGCCATCGCCGCCTCGCTTTCGGCCGGAGCAAGGCGCGGCCTGCTCTTGAAGGGCGGCGCTGTCCTGGAGACGCTGGGCACGATCACTGCCGTTGCGCTCGACAAGACTGGCACGCTGACAGAAGGTAAGCCGAAGGTGACCGATATCATCGGCTTCGGCCATTCCGAGGCTGAGGTCCTGACCTTTGCGGCAGCGCTGGAAACCGGATCGAGCCATCCGCTGGCAAAGGCGATCCTCGACAAGGCGGCTGACAGAGCACGGGTTCCCGCCGCGTCCAACGCCAAGGCGTTGGGTGGCAAGGGCGTGACGGCCAGCGTGGATGGCAAGGCTGTCTTTCTCGGCTCGCCGCAGGCTGCCGGGGAGCGGGTGGCGTTGTCGGCAGATCAGACCGCACGGATCACGGCGCTCAACGACGAAGGCAAGACGGTATCCGTGCTGATCATCGGCGAAACGCTGGCGGGCGCCATCGCCATGCGCGACGAGCCGCGCGCCGATGCGAAATCCGGGCTGAAGGCGCTGACGGATGCGGGCGTCAAGATCGTCATGCTGACCGGCGACAACAGGCGCACGGCAACGGCGATCGGCAGCGAGCTGGGCATAGAGGTGCGCGCCGAGCTGATGCCGGAGGACAAGCAGCGGATCGTCGGTGAATTGAAGCGCGAAGGCCTCATCGTTGCCAAGGTTGGCGACGGCATCAACGACGCACCGGCACTGGCAGCGGCCGATATCGGCATCGCCATGGGTGGCGGCACCGACGTGGCACTCGAGACCGCAGACGCCGCCGTGCTTCATGGAAGGGTCGGCGACGTCGCCCGGATGATCGATCTGTCGAAACGGACGATGGGCAATATCCGCCAGAACATCACCATCGCGCTGGGGCTGAAAGCGGTGTTCCTGGTGACGACGATTGCCGGGGTTACCGGGCTCTGGCCGGCGATCCTCGCCGATACGGGCGCAACGGTTCTGGTGACGATCAATGCGTTGAGGCTCTTGGCGCCCGTGCGCAATGCTTGAGGCCATTTCCCCTCCCTGTCGGGCCTTGTACCGACAAGGAGGGAGCACCACCGTCGAACACCTAATCCCTCTTTGAAACCATCACCTTCAACCTTTCGACATCGCCGGGAGCCAAACCTTGCGGATCGGTGACCGCCATCCACGCATCGATGTAATGCTCCGGCGCATAGACATGGCCGTAGCCCATCGGCGATGTCGTCGCCATGGCCATGTCGAGCGCCAGTTGCAGCATGGTGACGACCGGATACCAGGCGAGATAGGGCGAGACATCCGGGCCGCGTGGCTGTTTCATCCAGTCCGGTTCGCGATACAGCGCGCGAAAATCGAAGAAGGTCACGGGGTCGCTGGCATATTGCAGATAGACGACCCGCAGCGCCCCCCACTGCGCGCCGGGGATATCGAGTGCATTTTTCTGCGTTGTGAAACGGATGACGGAACTGTCGCGGAAGCGCGGCAACCAGGCCGGGGAGCCCGGATCGCGACCGGCCGTCACCGATTTCCAGCCGGCGCTTTCGAACGGCGGGCCGCTCCAGAGAGCGCCTTGGAAGGGATCGCCGATAACATCGAAAAGATCGGCGGAGCGTTCGGAATTGAGGGCGCCGAGACTGAGACCATGCAGGTAGAGTTTCGGGCGCGTGTCCTTTGGCAGAGTCGTCCAGTAGCCGTAGATTTCCTTGAACAGCGCCTCGCCCGCCTCCGCGCCGTAGCTCGGCTCGACCAGCAGGGAGAGCCAGCTCGTCAGATACGAGTACTGCAGGGCGACGCTCGCGACATTGCCGCGATGCAGATATTCGACCGTGTCCATGGCCGCCGGATCGACCCAGCCCGTCCCGGTCGGCACGACGACAATCAGGATGGACCGCTCGAAACCGCCTGCGCGCTTGAGTTCGGCCAGCGCCAACGCCGCCCGTTCCTTCGCCGTCTCCGCTGCGTTCAGGCCGACATAGACCCGAATGGGCTCAAGCGCCGGCTGATTGAAGAATGCGCTGATCTTTGCAGCCGCCGGACCTGAGGCGACGAACTCGCGGCCGCGAAACCCAAGATCCTTCCATGGAATGAGCGATGCCGCACTGCCGCTCTTCAAAGGGTCAGCGGGCGGCGCGAGATCGCTGTCGATCAGGGCGTCGAGTTCCCGAAAGGAGGAGTCGGCGAGACGCAGTCCGGCCTTGAACAGCACGCCGTCGACGATCGACCAGAAGAAGAGAATGGCAAGCAGAATACCTAGAACCCTGGCGATCCGCCTCGGAACCACACGCTCGAATTTGCGCGAAAGAAAGGCGAAGGTCATGCGGAACAGCCGCGCGAGGGTGACGATCAGGAAGAAGACGAGGATGGCGACGAGGGCCAATTCCAACGGCTCCGCGGTCTGCACCGGCTCGAGCCCCATCAGGCCGCGGACCGAATTCTGCCATTTGGAGGCCTGCCAGAGAAAGACGATTGCCGTGCCGCCGCAGATCAGGAGAGAGGCCGACTTGACGCCCCGATCGATCCTGGGCGCAAGCGCCGGGAGTTCCAGGTAAAACCACAGCCAGCGCCCGAAGACGCCGAGACCATAACCGGCGGCGAGCGAGCATCCGGACAGCACGCCCTGCATGAGATAGGGCCGCGGAATGAGACTGGGTGTCAGCGAGATGGCGAAGAACAGGATGCCGATGAGAAGACCGGGCGTCGAAAGCGACGCCCACAGGCGCAACAGGGAGTTTCGCATCTTGCCCCTTTCTCAGATGAACTTGAACGCAGTCGGGTCGGATGATGCCTCCTACCCCTCCTGCATTTTCCTCCAGAGCTCGTAGATATCCTCCTCGCCCTCGGGTCGGACTGGGCGATAGGCGAAGCTCATCTCCTGTTCGTCGAGGGGTTTTTTGAGATCGGCATAAAGCGGCGCCGAGGTCAGGCCGTAGGGGGCGCCGTCCTCGTTGGAATAGGCGTAGAAAATATCGGTGATCCCGGCAAGACGCATGGCGGCAAGGCACATCGGGCACGGATGGCCGCTGGCATACATGGTGGCGCCCTTCAGAATGGGCGAATGGCGCTTGATGGCCGCTGTGCGCACGGCGATCAGTTCGGCATGGGACGTCGGGTCATGCGTTTCCACCACACCGTTGACGCCGTGGGCGACGACCTCGCCGTCCATGACCAGCACGGCACCGAACGGGCGTCCGCCTCTGCGGACATTCTCGCGGGCAAGCGCGATGGCCTCCGTCATGAAGCGATCTGCATCCGACATTGGGCTCCCTCCTGTTTCGCTGGCACCAGTGGAAACGATCAGGGGAGCGACGTCAACCGTTACAGGTGGATGGCGTGTGAACGGCAGGTCAGGTCGATGCCAGCGCCACGGCCGGCTGCAGGCGCGAGGCGTTGTAGGCCGGAAGGTAGCCGAAAACGAGTCCGGTCAGGAAGGCGCTGGCGAAGGCGAGGATAACCGGCCCCGGCGCAAAACTGACGGCGACGCCGAAGGTCTGCGCAATGGCCCCGATGGAGAGGCCGAGACCCACGCCGATCACCCCGCCGAGGGCGGACACGACCAAGGCCTCGACGATGAACTGGGTGAGAATGTCGCGGGCCCGCGCGCCGGTTGCCATGCGGATACCGATCTCGCGGGTGCGCTCGGTAACGGAAACCAGCATGATGTTCATCACGCCGATGCCGCCGACCAGCAACGAGATCGCGGCGATCGAGCCGAGGAAAATCTTCAGGATGTTCGAGGTCTCGGTGAAGGTCTCGCGGATCGCCGCCATATTGACGATCTGCGTGTCCTGCCGCTTGTGGCGCGTATCGAGCAGCGCCTGGATCTGGTCCTGCGTGACGTTGATGGCGCTGTCGTCCTTCACCTGCACCGTGATGGAGCGAACGTTCCGCGCGCCGAACAGACGCAGATTTCCCGTCGAGAGCGGCACCAGCACGGTGTCATCCTGGTCGTTGCCGCCGGCGCTGGCCCCCTTCTTCGACATGACGCCGATCACCTGGAAGGGGATGTTCTTGATGAGGATATACTGGCCGAGCGGATCGGCTCCATCGGGAAACAGCGTGTCCGCAACGGTCCGGCCAAGGACGGCGACGGTTGCATAGGCGTCCATATCGGTTTTTCCCAGGAAGGCACCGTCCTCGATTGTCCAGGACTTGGCTTCAGGGAACTGCGGCACCGTACCGTTGACGGTGGTCTGCGTATCGAGATTGCCGGCGCGCACGGTGAGCGTGCTCGACATTTCCGGCACGGCGAAACTGATATTCGGGAGTTCCAGAATGGCATCGGCATCGGACGGGATCAGCGAGACGATGCTCCCCCCATCCCCACCGCGGAAATTGGCCATGTTGGGACGAACGACCAGCAGATCGGAACCCATGGCGGCGATGCGGCTCAGCACCGAATCCTGCGCGCCGGTGCCGATTGCGAGCATAGCAACGACCGAGCTGACGCCGATGACGATGCCGAGCAGTGTCAGGATCGTGCGGAACAGATTGGCCCTGAGTGCGCGAAACGACATGCGCACGGCCTCGGCCACATCGGTGACAATGGCGGCCTTGCCGGCCGCCCTTGCCGCGAGCGTCGGCCTGACACGGCCGAGACGGCGGACATTGCCGGGGATGCGGTCGGCGACGATCAGGCCGTCGCTGATCTCGATGACGCGGTCAGCGGATTCGGCAAGTTCCGGCGCATGGGTGATGATGATGACGGTATGGCCCTCTTCGTTCATCTGGCGCAGGGTCGCCATGACTTCCTTGCCGCTCTGGCTGTCGAGCGCGCCGGTCGGCTCGTCGGCGAGGATGATCTGGCCGCCATTCATCAGCGCGCGGGCAATCGAGACGCGCTGCTGCTGGCCGCCGGAAAGCTGGTTGGGCAGATGATCGAGCCTGTCGCCGAGCCGGAGCGACTTCAGCAGCGTCTCGGCCCGCTCCTGCCGGTCTCGCGACGGCATGCCGGCATAGATGGCGGGTATCTCGACGTTTTCCTGCGCGGTTGCGGTCGGCACGAGATTATAACTCTGGAAGACGAAGCCGAACATCTGGCGGCGTCTGGCGGCCAGTTCGTCGGCGTTCAGCCCCGACACATCCTCGCCTTCGAGCAGATATTGTCCGCCGGTCGGTGTATCGAGGCAGCCGAGGATGTTCATCAACGTCGACTTGCCGGAGCCGGAAGCGCCGACGATGGCAACGAATTCGCCCGGCTGGATATCGAGCGAGACGCCGCGCAGAACCTCGACCGCCACATCGCCGTTGACGAAGGTCTTCCGAATATCCTTGAGTGAGACGAGCGGGGTCATAGCAGCGCCCTCAGAACATCGGCGGCATGCCGCGCCGCGAATTGGAGCGGTTGGAAGAGGCCGCGGCCTTGTCCGCAGAACCCGTTCCGACAACGACGGCGTCGGTTTCGCCAAGCCCCTTGGTTATCTCGACACGCACCCGGTTGCGGATGCCCGTCTCGACCTTGCGGGTCTCGCGAGCGCCGGAAGCGGTGACGACGGTGACTTCGCCGGAATTTTCATCCGCGCGCGAGCGAACCGCAGCGACCGGGATAGTCAGCACGTTCTCGGCGGCGGACCGCACGAAGAAGACCTGCGCCGTCATGTTCATCATCAGCGTGCCCTCCGGGTTGGGCACGTCGAACAGTGCGTAATAAAGCACGACGTTGTTTTCGGTCGACGGCGTCGGCTTGATCTGGCGCAGCGTACCGGGATAGCGCTTGCCGGGTTGGCCGAGCAGCGTGAAATAGGCGTTCATGCCGATTTTCAGCTTGCCGACATCGGCCTCAGACACCTCCGCCTCGACCGTCATGGTCGAGAGGTCGCCGATGGTGACGATGGTCGGCGCCGTCTGGTTGGCGTTCAGCGTCTGGCCTTCCTTGGCGGACGTGTTGACGATGGTACCGGTCATCGGCGCGTAGATCTTGGTATAGCCGAGACTGATACGGGCATCCTTCAATGTCGCCTGTTGCTTACGGATCTGCGCCTTCAGCCCATCGACATTGGCCTCAGCCGTCGCAAGTGCAGCGACCGCTTCGTCGAGCGCCGATTGGGCAGCACTGTTACCGGCGACGAGCGCACGCTGGCGCGTCAGATTGGCAGAGGACAGCACCACCTGCGCGGACTTGTCGATCATCTGCGCCTGCAGGTTGGCAAGCTCGGCCTCGGCGATCTCGATCTGCGTCTCGATCGAGGCGCTGTCGATCTCGGCGATCAATTCGCCTTGCTGGACGCTGTCGCCGATCTCGACCTTGAGGCTTTTCAGCTGGCCGGAAACCTGCGCGCCAACATCGACGTCCTTGATCGGGCTCAGCAGCCCCGATGCTGTAACGCTGTTTTCGATATCGCCGCGCAGAGGGTTTTCGGTGACCACGGTATCGGTTGCGCTCTGTTTTCCGTAGCTCGACCAGCCGTACCAGCCTGCGCCGACGGCCAGAAGCAGAACCGGCAGAATCAGCCACCGCCTCCTCGATCGGGCGCGTCTCTTCGGCGCTGGCGCAGGCTGGGCGACGGGCGCCTCATCCTCTTCGATCACGGGGGCGATTTTTCGGGTGGCATCCGCCATTCAAGCATCTTTCAGGTTCGTTCGCGACAGGCCGCAGAATTCCCGCTCTAGCTAGGTTTAAACTACGCCTTATTGAAGTCCAACGGCATGAAATCTTTGTAATGTTTCCTGTTCTTCGTTTCTCAATGTATCCGCGACGGCGTTGATGTCTTGCGAGGCAAAACAAAAAAACCGGCGAGATGCCCGCCGGTTTCGTCAGTGGCTGCTCTCCGGGGAGGCCGGATCAGTTGCAGACCCTGATGCGCTTGACGACAAGATTGCCGTAATAGTCGTACTTGCGGATCTTCTTGATCCAGCAATGGGGCTCGTAGTAGCTCGTGTAGTAGTGGCGCTTGTGGCCGTAGTGGTGCCCGCCGTAATGGCCGCTGTAACCGCCGCCATAGTAACCGGCCTGCGACGGGGCTGCGAAAGAAAGAGCCGCACCAGCGGCAACAATGGAAGCGATGATCAGATTGCGCATGATGGTCTCTCCTTGAGTTATTGGCCGGATGAGCCCGCCTCATCCTTGAGAAGGAGAATGCTGCATTCCCGGCAACACCGCAGTTCCAAATGGAACAGGGTGTCGGCCGAGCCGAAAAATCAGAAAACCCGCCAGGCGATGTAGAGCAGCGTCAAGGCAATCACCCAGAGTGCCAGACGGCCAGACCTGCCGTGGCGCGCCTCGGAGCGGCCGATGGCCTCAGTGGTCTCTTCGTCGAAACGCAGGCCGGTTTCTGCCATCGCCGTGAGATCGCGGGAAAATTTCTCCGTTTTCGCGGCGATCTCGGGCGCAGCCTCAGCCAGTCTCAGGGCGGCGTGGAGCCCTTCCCTGACGTCGGAGACGATGCGCTTCGGGCCGAGATTGTCGCGGATCCAGGCACCGACCACCGGCTCGGAGGCTTTCCACATGTTGAAACGCGGATTGAGCGTGCGGGCGACACCTTCGACGACAACCATGGTCTTCTGCAGCATCACCAGTTCCGGGCGGGTCTGCATGTCGAAGAGTTCAGTGACCTCGAACAGCAGCGTCAGGAGCTTGGCCATGGAGATGGTTTCAGCCGGTTGGCCGTGGATCGGTTCGCCGATGGCTCGGATAGCCTGGGCAAAGCTCGCGACGTTGTGATGACCGGGCACGTAACCGGCTTCGAAATGCACGTCGGCAACGCGGCGGTAGTCGCGGGTGATGAAACCATAGAGGATTTCGGCGAGGAAGCGTCGCTCCTTCTTGCCGAGACGGCCAACAATGCCGAAATCGACGGCGACGATCGTGCCCTTCGGATCGACGAAGAGATTGCCCTGGTGCATATCCGCATGGAAGAAACCGTCGCGAAGCGTATGACGCAGGAAGGACTGGATCAGCGTATCGGCCAGCGCGTTCAGATCGTGGCCAGCGACGCGCAGGCCTTCGACATCCGACATCTTGGTGCCGTCGATCCACTCCATCGTCACGACGTCGCGGCCGGTCCGTTCCCAATCGACCTTCGGCACGCGGAAGCCCGGATCGTCAGCAGCGTTCTCGCCAAGCTCCGACAGGGCAGCAGCCTCAAGCCGCAAGTCCATCTCTACCTTGGTCGTCTGCTCCAGTGTTTTCGTCACTTCCACAGGCCGCAGGCGGCGCATGTGCGGCAGGAAACGCTCCTGCAACCCGGCGACCAGGAACATCGCTTCCAGGTCATGGGCAAAACGCTGGCGCACACCGGGGCGAATGACCTTGACCGCCACTCTTTCCTCGACACCATTCCTCAGCACCATGGCCGGGTGAACCTGGGCGATCGAGGCGGCGGCGATCGGCTCGCCGAAATGGGCATAGAGATCGGCGACCGGACGGCCGAGCGAACCTTCGACCGCGGCACGGGCCTCCTCAACCGGAAAGGTCGCCATGCGGTCCTGCAGGAAGGAAAGATCCTCTGCAAAATCGGCACCGACGACATCGGGGCGAGTGGCGAGAAACTGGCCGATCTTCACATAGGACGGACCAAGCCGCTCGATCGCCCGGGCAAGCCGATCGCTGCGATCCTCTTGTTTTGCGCGGCGGCGCGCAAAGAGACCGGCAAGGGTTTGTGCGGCCTTGGGAAGCGGCGGCAGGTTCTCCGATGGCAAGGCGGACACCACGCCTTCGCGCACCAGCACCCAGCCGATCCTGACGAGACGCGCATAAGCTCCGGGCGTGCTCATGATGACCGGCCGCCGCGCAGGGGCAGCCCCTCAGAGCGCTTCACGAGAATGGGTATCATGCGTCAGATCTTCCAGCCGGAATGCAGCGCGGCGATGCCGGCGGTGTAATTGGTAAAAGTGACACGCGAGAAGCCGGCCTTAGTGATCATGGCGGCAAAATCGCGCTGGTTGGGGAACTTGCGGATCGATTCCACCAGATACTGGTAGGGCTCGGCATCGCCGGTGACCATCTTGCCGAATTTCGGGATCGCATTGAACGACCAAGCATCATAGACCTTGTCGAGCAAAGGCATATCGACCTCGGAGAACTCCAGCACCAGAAGACGGCCGCCGCGCTTCAGGACGCGGTAGGCTTCCGTCAGCGCCACGTCGATGCGCGGCACGTTGCGGATGCCGAATGCGATCGTATAGGCATCGAAAGAATTGGCCTCGAACGGCAATTCCTCGGCATTGGCCTCGACGAAGGTGAGGTTGGGCGTCAGCCCCTTCTTTTCGGCGCGCTCGGCGCCGACGGCGAGCATCGAGCCGTTGATGTCGAGCACCGTCGCATGCGCCATCCGGTCCGACGCCTCGACGATGCGGAAGGCGATGTCACCGGTGCCGCCGGCAACGTCGAGAACCTTGTAATCCTCGGAGCGGCGCGGATTGAGCGAGGCGATCATCGCGTCCTTCCAGGCCCGGTGCAGGCCCATGGACATGACGTCGTTCATGATGTCGTAGCGCTTGGCAACCTTGTGGAAGACGTCATTGACGAGCGCCTGCTTCTCGCCCTGGCCAACCTGGCGAAAACCGTAGGAGGTTTCCATGCCGCCATCGGCAGACGTGCGCTCACCAGTCATCAAGACATACTCCGTTCAATCGCTGTTGTACCGACCATAGCGAATTCGCTTCATCCACGCTATCTCTGCGCCAGACGGCAGCCTGCGGCATTCGCGCCCGCTACGAGGCCGATCTGCTATAGGATATGTGCGCGGTGAATGGAATTGCCAAATGATCCCGTTCAGTTGGCGGATTAGCAAGGAGACGTGAATGCCGGAACTTCCCGAGGTGGAAACCGTCAGGCGAGGCCTGACGCCTGCTATGGAAGGCGCACTCCTGGTGCGGGCCGAGTTGCGCCGACCGGACCTGCGCTTCCCCTTCCCGACCGATTTCTCCACGCTCGTCTCGGGCCGGCGCATCGTCTCGCTCGGGCGGCGGGCGAAATACCTTCTGATCGACCTCGAAGGCGGCGACGTGATCATCGCCCATCTCGGCATGTCCGGGTCCTTTCGTGTGGAAGAAGGGCAAGCGCCCGACGCGCCCGGCGATTTTCACCATCCGCGGGGCAAGGACGAGAAGCACGACCACGTCGTTTTCCATCTTGAGAGCGCCAAGGGGCCGGCCCGCGTCATCTACAACGACCCGCGTCGCTTCGGCTTCATGGACCTCACCCGGCGCGATGCGCTTGCCAGCCATGTCTTCTTCCGCGACCTCGGAGAAGAGCCGACCGGCAACGTACTCGACGCCGCCTATCTGGCCGCTCGTTTCGCCGGCAAGGCGCAGCCGCTCAAATCCGCACTGCTCGACCAGAAGAACATTGCCGGTCTCGGCAATATCTACGTCTGCGAGGCGCTGTGGCGCTCCGGCCTCTCGCCGCTGCGAGCCGCCGGCACGCTGGTGGATGCCAAGGGGCGTCCGAAAAAGACGCTTGTGCTCCTGACCGAGGCGATCCGGGCCGTGATTACCGATGCAATCGCCGCCGGCGGGTCGTCTTTGCGCGATCATATCCAGACGGACGGCACGCTCGGCTATTTCCAGCATTCGTTCTCGGTCTACGATCGCGAAGGCGAGCCTTGCCGAACGCCCGGATGCGGCGGTACTGTTGCCCGCGCCGTTCAGGCGGGACGCTCGACCTTCTATTGTCCGGATTGCCAGAAATAGGCTGGCCAACAGCCGAGTCCAGCGTCCCGAGGTTTTAAAAATAGCGCGTTGACGCAGACGGTGTTTAAGGCTATATGCCGCCCACAGTTTGGAAAGCCGCTCCAAGGTTTTCCGATATTGCTCCCGCATTGCTTGGACGACAGGTCGCAGTGACCCGGCACGGCGAAGCGGTAGTTTTTGTCAGATTTCGAAGAGAGACACCAAATGGCCAATACAACTTCGGCGAAAAAAGCGACCCGCAAGATCGCCCGCCGCACGGAAGTCAACAAGTCCCGCCGTTCGCGCGTTCGCGGCTTCATTCGCAAGGTCGAAGAAGCCATCGCTTCCGGCGACCAGGCTCTGGCCCAGGCAGCCCTGAAGGCAGCCCAGCCGGAACTGATGCGCGCCGCCACCAAGGGCGTGCTGCATGCCAACACGGCATCGCGCAAGGTTTCGCGACTCGCGAACCGCGTAAAGACGCTTTCGGCCTAAGCCGGCTTACTAAAGTAGCATCAATGAATTAGCCCGGTCCTGCGACCGGGCTTTTTGGATTCGGACTTGCCACAATTGCCACAATTCACCGGCGCGCTCCCATTGTGTCATCGCAATGACACAAATTTTACTTTAAAATCAATGGCTTGCCGGAGGACATTGCGGTAGAGCACCCCGCGCCGGTGGCCCGTTAACGTGTGTGACGAGTCAAGAGATTTTTTATTTTTTTTGTTTTTCGCCAGCTAACTTCCCCGCTAAAAATCAAAGCCCTTGATTCAAAAGCGATTCTTCCCGGCCCCTCGGCGGGCATGCAGGACACGCTATGAGAGTCAACGGCCAGCTCTCATCGAGCCCGAAAATTCGCGATTGATCTTGCGCCACGATCCTGCCTAAATGCCTCCCACAGAAGGCGCGGGAAATACCTGTGAACAAGATGGAAAGGCAGCCTTTCAACGGGCGGCACAATTTCACTTAAACCTTCTGTAGCGGGGTGGTTCCACAACGTTCCATCAATCAGTTTCAAGGCGTTTTCAGCCGTGCAAAAATATTTGCCCGGAGCGACACTTTGCAATCTCTGATTGAAGGGCGCGAGCAATCCCAAACGACCAGATAATGCGTCCGCGGCGATTTTGTCGCGTGCGTCACCGCGGTGCCAACGAGGAAGCATTCGCGGCATACCGGCTGCCCTTCTTTTAACGAGGGTCGGGAAAGCCGGGGGAAAGAAAGACTGCCGGACCGTCCCATATACGAGGGGCTAAGCCGGGCATCGGAATGAAACCGTGCAAGCGGGACATCGTTTGGCTTTTAGGCCGGACGGTTTTGCACGGAAACTGCGCTGATAGGGGAGGATGAGGATTCCTCTTGAAAGCGCGGCGAGCGTTTGTTCGGGGCGGCATGCCTGAAAGGGCCGCAAAGGGCAGACATAAAGGCTGATGCCGGCAGCGATGTCGGCGTCGCGGAATGATATTGGAAGGCGGCGATATGCTTAGTAATTCGGTGACGGCGGGGATTGTATTCGAGAATGGGGAGAATGCGCGTCAGATCGCTCAAAAGCCGTCTGACGATACGACCGGGGAAAAAGGCGATATGATGCATAGCGCACTTTTCGAACGTGTAAGTGCGCGTTTGAAAGCCCAGGTCGGCCCTGATGTTTTTGCAAGCTGGTTCGGCCGGCTGAAGTTGCATTCGGTTTCAAAGAGCGTCGTGCGGCTTTCCGTTCCGACAACCTTTCTGAAGTCTTGGATTAACAACCGCTATCTCGACCAGATCACCAGCCTCTTCCAGCAGGAAGACGCCGAAATCCTGAAGGTTGAAATCCTGGTACGCAGCGCCACGCGTGGCGCGCGCCCGGGCCACCATGAAGACGCACCGCAGGCAAGTCACGTCGATGCCGCAGCACCGGCGTCGGCCCGCCGGTCGGCACCGCAGACGCTCGCCCATCATGCGACAGCCACGGTTGGCAATCTGCAGAAGCCGCAGCAGCCAGTTGCCGGCCCGCTGTTCGGTTCGCCGCTCGATCCGCGCTACACATTCGAGAGCTTTGTTGAAGGTTCGTCGAACCGGGTAGCACTTGCCGCTGCCAAGACGATTGCCGAAGCCGGTGCCGGCGCCGTGCGCTTCAACCCGCTGTTCATCCATTCGTCGGTGGGTCTCGGCAAGACGCATCTGCTGCAGGCGATCGCAACAGCTGCGATCCAGAGCCCGCGCGTGCCGCGCGTTGTCTACCTGACGGCCGAATATTTCATGTGGCGTTTCGCAACCGCGATCCGCGACAACGATGCGTTGTCGCTGAAGGAGACGCTGCGCAATATCGATCTTCTGGTGATCGACGACATGCAGTTCCTGCAGGGCAAGTCAATCCAGCACGAATTCTGCCATCTTCTCAACATGTTGCTCGATAGTGCCAAGCAGGTGGTCGTTGCCGCGGACCGTGCTCCTTGGGAGCTGGAATCGCTTGACCCGCGCGTCCGCTCGCGGCTCCAGGGCGGCGTTGCCATCGAGATGGAAGGCCCGGACTACGAGATGCGTCTCGAAATCCTCAAGCGCCGCCTCGACGTCGCCCGTCAGGACGATGCTTCGCTCGATATTCCCGCCGACATCCTGAGCCATGTCGCCCGCAACATCACGGCAAGCGGCCGTGAACTCGAAGGCGCCTTCAACCAGCTCCTCTTCCGCCGCAGCTTCGAGCCGCAGCTGTCGATCGAGCGGGTCGACGAGTTGCTCGGCCATCTGGTCAACGCCGGCGAGCCGCGGCGGGTGCGCATCGAGGACATCCAGCGTGTCGTCGCCAAGCACTACAATGTCTCGCGCCAAGAACTGGTCTCAAACCGCCGGACCCGCGTCATCGTCAAGCCGCGCCAGATCGCCATGTACCTGGCCAAGACCTTGACCCCCCGCTCCTTCCCGGAGATCGGCCGCCGTTTTGGCGGACGCGATCACACGACCGTGCTGCACGCGGTGCGCAAGATCGAAGACCTGATTTCCGGCGACACCAAGCTCAGCCATGAAATCGAGCTTTTGAAGCGTTTGATCAACGAATAGTCGGGCTGGGCTGAAGGCCCCTCCCCAGCCCTCCCCCCTTGTGGGGAGGGTTTTTTTTCCGCTCGCCTTTACTTCTTGCCGCTCGCGATCAGATGATACAGCGCCCGGATCGCCTGCGCCTCGCCACCCAGCGGCGAATGCGGCCGCTCGGACGGCGCCCAGCCGAAAATATCGAAATGGGCCCAGCTCTTGGCCTCGGTGACAAAGCGCTTGAGGAAGAGTGCTGCGGTGATCGAGCCGGCCATGCCGCCTGACGGCGCGTTGGTGAGGTCGGCAATGCGCGCGGAAATATCCTTCTCGTAACCCTTGTAGAGCGGCATGCGCCATAGCGGGTCATCGACCGTCAGGCTGGCTTCGGTCAGATCGTGGGCCAGATCCTCGTCGTCCGTGTAGAAGGGCGGAAGGTCCGGCCCAAGTGCCACGCGCGCAGCACCCGTCAGCGTGGCCATGTCGATCAGAAGATCGGTCTCCTCCTCGTCGGCATAGGCCAACGCATCGGCGAGGATCAGGCGACCTTCGGCATCGGTGTTGTCGATCTGAACCGTCAGGCCCTTGCGGCTGCGATAAATATCGCCCGGACGGAAGGCGTTGGCGGAGATCGAATTCTCGACGACCGGCACCAGCACGCGAAGATCGACTTTCAGCTTGGCGTCCATGATCATCAGCGCAAGGCCCATGACGTTGGCGGCACCGCCCATGTCCTTCTTCATCAGCAGCATCGAGGCCGCGGGCTTGATGTCGAGGCCGCCGGTGTCGAAGCAGACCCCCTTGCCGACCAGCGTCACCTTGCGATGTCCCTTCTTGCCCCAGCGCATTTCAAGCAGGCGCGGCGCCTCGGCGCTGGCCCGCCCGACAGTGTGGATCAGCGGGAAATTCTTCTTCAGAAGATCGTCGCCGGAAACGACGGAAACCTTGGCCTTGTAGTGTTCGCCGAGCGCGTGGAAGGCCGCCTCCAGCGCGTTCGGCCCCATGTCGTTGGTCGGCATGTTGATGAGGTCGCGGGCAAGAAAGACACCGGCGAGCTGGCGCTTGATATCGGCAGCATCGGCATCCGCCGGGATCATCAACGTCGGCGCCTCGCTCACCGCCGCCTTGTAGCGGTCAAAGCGATAGGAGCCGAGGCCATAGCCGAGCGCCAGACGGTTGGCCGTCAATGGCGCTGTCTCGATATGCCATTTGCCGGCAGGCAAGGCGCGGGCGAGCCTGCCCGTCAGGAACGGCGCTTCGGACGGATTGGCGCCGAGGCCGAACAGCGCACCACCGAGATGGCCATCTTCCGAAGGGATCAGCAGGACTGCACCGGATTCCGCCTTGAAGCCTGCCTTTCGCGCCCAGTCGAGGGCGATCGGGTCGATGGCGCCGAGGTCGATATGGGCCGGCGTCACCGCGAAGATCGGCAGGGTCTTGCCAGCGCTGGTGTTGAACGGCGACGGGCGGTCGATGAATTGATAGGAGGCCATGAAAATCCTTCAGGGAGCGCGATGCAGAATCAGGCGATTAACACTCTATTAGGGTTAACAGATTATTGCTGGAGTGAAGATTGCGCCGATTTGTTGTTGATTGCGTCCGGTGCGGGATCAAAGTGCTGAGGGGCATTGGCAATGGCGTCACGCAGACAATCATCTCTTTTAAACGGCCAGCTTTCGAAGGGCGCATCCCTGGCGATCATCGTCGCACTGGCGCTGTCCGGCTGTGCCGCGCAGAAGAAGGAGCTGACGACCGGTTCCATTCCCACGACAAATTTCTCCAAGCCGGTCCAATCGATGAATGCGACCGAACTGTCAGCTGCGGCCGAGAGCATCGGAAAAGCCTATGAGCGCAATCCGAAGGATCGCACCGCCGGCTTGAACTATGCCAATATGCTGAGGATGACGGGCCGCAACGATCAGGCGCTGGCTGTCATGCAACAGGTGGCGATCAATTTCCCCAATGATCGCGAGGTGCTTGCCGCCTATGGAAAATCACAAGCCGCCGCCGGCCAGCTGGAGCAGGCACTGAACACGATCTCGCGCGCACAGACTCCGGATCGGCCGGACTGGAAGCTGAAATCGGCCGAAGGCGCAATCCTCGACCAGCTCGGCCGCGCCTCCGAGGCACGCCTGCGCTATCGCGAGGCGCTTGACATCCAACCGAACGAGCCAACGGTTCTATCCAATCTCGGCATGTCCTATCTCCTCAACAAGGATCTGAAGACGGCCGAAACCTATCTGACATCGGCGGTCAAACAGCCTGGGGCCGACAGCAGCGTTCGACAGAACCTGGCGCTGGCGGTCGGGCTGCAGGGGCGCTTTGCCGAGGCCGAACAGATCGCCCGCCAGGAGCTTTCGCAGGATCAGGCAGAAGCCAACGTCAAATATCTGCGCTCGATCATGTCGCAGCAGAATGCCTGGCAGAAGCTCTCCAAGGAAGACAAGGGCACGAACTGACGCCTGCGTCGGTCGAGCCAAGTTATTGCTTCAGAAATCGACCACCCGGCGTAGGCCGGCCCGCGGTGCACGGCATCCTGTTCTCTATGCCAATAAATTGGTCCGCGTCGACAGTTTTGCATCCCACAGCGTGAGCTTGCCGCGGTTTATGGTCGAGGCCCCTACCCCAGAGCGGCAACCTGCCCGGTCTGTTCCCCGGTTTAAAACCTGTCCGACACCTGAATACCCGCCGGGCCGAGAATAACGGCGATCAATACGGGCAGAAAAAACAGGATCATTGGGACGGTCAGCTTCGGCGGCAGGGCGGCGGCTTTCTTTTCGGCCACGTTCATGCGCTGGTCGCGGCTTTCCTGCGCCAGAACGCGAAGTGCCTGGGCGATCGGCGTGCCGTAGCGATCGGCCTGGATCAACGCCTGCATGACCGATTTCACGTCGTCCAATCCGGTTCGTGTCCCAAGGTTTTCCAGCGCAACACGCCGCTCCGGCAGAAACGAAAGCTCCGCAACGGTCAGAACCAGCTCTTCGGCAAGCGGCGCGGACTGCACAGCGATTTCATCGGCGACGCGCTTCATGGCAAGCTCCATGGAAATACCCGATTCCACGCAGATCAGCAGCAGGTCGAGCGCATCCGGCCAGGCCCTGCGGATGGAGTGCTGACGCTTGGTAACGGCATTGGAGATGAAGATATTGGGCGCATAGAAACCGAGATAGCCAGCGGCGATCACGCCCAGAAGCCGCATCGGCAGCGGTTTTTCGCTGAAGTAGCCGAGGAAAAAAACATAGAAGGCGGCGACGGCGAGAAACAGAAAGGGCAAGCACAAGCGCGCGACGAGGAACATGTTCAGCGCGTTCTGCGACCGGTAACCGGCGGATTTCAACCGATTGACGGTCTTGTCGTCGACCAGGGCCTTGCGAAGGTTCAGCCGCTCGACGATCTGACGCACCGACGTATTGTGCTGGGCGCGCAGCGATGCCTTGCTGCTTGACATCTCGGCATTCAGGCGGGCGCGCTCGCGGGCGCGGATCAGCTCGCGTTCGGTGGCAACGGATTTCATCCGCTTGTTGAGATTACCCTTCTCGAAGTAAGGGACCGCCAGAGAATAAAAGGTCGCAAGCACCGCCACGGCCACCAGAAAGGCGACGATCACGTTCAGATCGGTCAGGGTGCTGATCATGCTCTCGCTCATGCCGGACCTCCTAAATATCGAAGTTGATCATGTTGCGCATCACCCAGATGCCGATGGTCATCCATACCGCCGAGAAGCCCATGATGATGTGACCGCGAGGGTCCGTGAACAGGATCATCATGTATTGGGGTGACGTCATATAGACCATGAAGGCGACGATGAACGGCAGGGCGCCGATGATGCAGGCCGACGCCTTTGCTTCCATGGACAGGGCCTGGACCTTGGCCTTCATTTTCTTGCGTTCGCGCAGCACCTTGCCCAAGTTTCCGAGGGCTTCCGAAAGATTGCCCCCAGCCTGCGCCTGGATGGCGATGACGATGGCGAAGAAATTGACTTCCGGCAGCGGGATGCTGTTGATCATACGTGCGCAGGCTTCCGGAATGCTGAGGCCAACCTGCTGCGCCTCGATGATGCGCCGGAATTCGGTCCTGACCGGCTCCTGACCGTCGCCGGCGATCAGCCTGATGGCGTCGTTGAGAGGAAGACCCGACTTGATTGATCTGACCATGACATCCAGCGCATTCGGAAATTCATTGAGAAACGCCTTGCAACGCCGGTTGATCATGAAGTTGACAAACCAGCGCGGAAGGCCGGCCGCGCCGATGAGAAGGACGCCGGCCACCACCGGCAGCATGGCGCCAGCTACGAACGTCATCAAACCGGCAACGAGACCGAAGACGACGCTGGCGATGTAGAACTGGGCGACGGAAATCGTCAGGCCAGCCTGCATCAGCCTGATCTTCATCGAAGGTTTCGCCTTGGCGGATTTTTCCTGCTGCTTCTTCTCGAGGTCCTTCAGCGAGTCCTGAACGGATTTTCTCCGCTTGGACATTTCATTCATGCGGTCTCGTGCCGCCTTCACCTGAATCCTGTCGGACTCCGCCGCTGTCACCTTGCGGACGCGGCTTTCGGCCTTCTTCTCGGTTTCGATGCGCGTGAACAGAATGCCATAGGCAAGGCCGGCCGTCGAAAGAGCGACGAGACCGACAATGGCCAGAATGGTGATGTCTATTCCGAACATGAAAGCGATCAGTCCTTTTCCATCGAGTCGAGCGTCGCGGCCAGCCGCTTGTCTTCGTTGAAGTAGCGGGCGCGATCCCAGAAATGCGGGCGGCCGATGCCGGTTGACTTGTGTCGGCCGATGATCCGGCCGTTGGCATCTTCGCCCTCGATCTCGTAGCGCAGAAGGTCCTGGGTAATGATCACGTCGCCTTCCATGCCGATCACTTCCGTAACGTGGGTGATGCGGCGCGAACCGTCACGAAGGCGGGCGGCCTGGATGATGACGTCGATGGAGCCGGCGATGATTTCGCGCACCGTCTTGGCAGGCAGCGTGTAACCGCCCATGGCGATCATCGATTCCATACGGCTGAGGCATTCCCGCGGCGTATTGGCATGGATTGTGCCCATCGAGCCGTCGTGGCCGGTGTTCATTGCCTGCAGAAGGTCGAAAACCTCTGGTCCGCGCACTTCGCCGACGATGATGCGCTCCGGGCGCATACGCAGGCAGTTCTTGATGAGATCGCGCATGGTGATCTCGCCCTCGCCTTCGATGTTTGGCGGGCGAGTTTCAAGACGCACGACATGCGGCTGCTGGAGTTGCAGTTCGGCCGTGTCTTCGCAGGTGATGACGCGCTCTTCCAGATCGATATAGCCGGTCAGGCAGTTCAGAAGCGTGGTCTTGCCGGAGCCGGTACCGCCGGAGATGACGACGTTGCAGCGAACGCGGCCGATGATCTGGAGAAGAACGGCCCCCTCCGGCGTGATGGCACCAAACTTGACCAGCTGGTCGAGCTTCAGCTTGTCCTTCTTGAACTTACGAATGGTGAGCGCCGTACCGTCGATGGCAAGCGGCGGTGCGATGACGTTGACACGCGAACCGTCGGGAAGGCGGGCGTCGCAGATCGGGGAGGATTCATCGACGCGACGGCCGACCTGGGACACGATGCGCTGGCAGATCGACAGAAGCTGCGCGTTGTCGCGGAAACGCACTTCCGATTCGATGGTCTTGCCGCCGACTTCGATGAAGGTCTGGCCGGCACCGTTGACCATGATGTCGGCGATATCGTCGCGAGCAAGCAGCGGCTCCAACGGACCATAGCCGAGAACGTCGTTGCAGATGTCCTCGAGCAGTTCTTCCTGCTCGGAGATCGACATCGCGAAACTTTTGATCGTGATGATGTCGTTGACGATGTCGCGGATTTCTTCGCGCGCGCTCTCATTGTCGAGCTTCGCGAGCTGCGAAAGATCAATCGTGTCGATCAGCGCCGAGAAGACCTGGGACTTGGTGTCGTAATAATCCTCGGTACGGGCCGCCTTCTTGCGGATGGGTGGAGGCGCCGGTTGCGCGCGGGTGACCGGGATCGCTTCGCGGACGGGTTCAGCAAGCACGGGTGCCGCCGACCGCTCGGCAACAGCCACCGGAGCAGCAGGCACGGACGGTTGCACGGGAGGGCTGATGGATCCACCCTTTCCGAAGCCTTCGTTTCCACGTTTACCAAACATGCTCTCAATCCGATTTTCGTTCTAATACCAGTTACTTGCGCCCGAGCATGCCAAGCATCTTGCCAAGCCCGGCTTTCTTGGCCTTCTTGGCCGTCGCCCTGCCGGTCACCAGATGGGCGAGCTGCGAGAATGTCTCAGCTGTCGGCGCCTTCTTGTCGATCTCGGCAATCATCCGGCCGCTATTGGCGGCATTGCCGAACAGAACGGCATCGAAGGGAATGATAGCGGCGGGCTCGATCTCCAGCGAATCACAGAAGTCACCGGGTGAAATTTCGGGCCGTTTCGGCATACCCACCTGGTTCAGCACCAGATGCGGTGTCTTGTCGTTCGGTCTGATCTTCTTCAGCGAATCGAAAAGGTTCTTGGCGTTGCGCAGATTGGCAAGATCCGGCACGGCGGTGATCACGACCTCGTCGGCCTCGGCCAGGACCGTGCGGGTCCAGTCCGACCAGAGATGCGGCACGTCAAGCACGGAAACCGGCGCATTGCGCAGGAGGATTTCCATCAGCGGCTGGAACGCCGTTGCGTCGAAGTCATAGGGCCGGTCGAGCATGGAGGGCGCCGCCAGCAAAGACAGGTGCTCCGAGCATTTGGTCAAAAGACGGTCGAGAAAAACCTCGTCGAGACGCTCCGGAGAAAAGACGGCTTCCGAGATGCCCTGCGGCGGATCCTGGTCGAAATTGATGTTGGCGGTGCCGTAGGGCAGATCGAGGTCGGCAAGCACGACCTCGGTGGAAAACAGGTTGGAAATGCCCCAGGCGCAATTGTGCGCGAGCGTAGAGGAACCCGCCCCGCCCTTGGCACCGATGAAAGCTATGCTGCGGCCGAGCGGCTCGGCTTCCGGATCGACAAAGATGGAGGCGATGGCGCCGAGAATTTCAGGCATGGCGACCGGCGCGACGATATATTCGGAGATGCCGTTGCGGATCAGTTCCCGGTAGAGCGGGATGTCGTTGTAGCGGCCAATGATGATGACCTTGGTCGAGGGGTCGCATACGGCCGCAAGCGGCGCGAGCTCCTGCATCAACACGCGAGGTTCGGTCGAGGTTTCAAGGATGATCAGGTTCGGCGTCGGCGCAGTGGAAAACATATTTGCTGCGGCGGCGATCGAACCGCTGTTGATCCTGAGACTGACCTTGCTCATCCGCCGGTCCTGGCCGCAGCGCTCGATCAGTCGCAACAACCCTTCGGTCTCGCAGAAGGCATGGATGGAAATCCGCGGAAGCGGCCGCAGATGATCGACATCGCTCGGGCGGACCGTATCGGCAAAGCCATCCGCTTCGCCAGATGCGGTCTCTATCTTGTAGTCAATGGTGCTCATGGTGCTGCCCCGTCAAACTGCCCGAATGCTCATTCGCCGCCGATGATGATCGTTGTCCCGTCATCCGTCGGAATGCCGCGATAGTCCTTGATCACTTGCCCGCGCCGTACCGCATCGATCGGCGACATGGCGCGCGGACCGAGCAGATCCATCGGATTGGCGATCTGCGCCGCCAGATTTGCCTGGCTGGCGCAACCGAAATTTTCATAGTTCTTGTTTTCGATCGTGTTGACGACCAGATCCTTCGGCCAGTTTCCGCATGGCTCGGTCTTTGCCGTCACTGCAGTATAGCTCAGCCGGATCGGTGCCGCATCACCATCGAAATTTGCCTGATAGCTCGCCTCGACAAGCCGAACCCCGGGAATGCCGGCATCGACGAGCACACCGCGGATTTCCCTGCGTAGCGCCGATGCTGCGTGGGCGTTGACCGAACCGCTCGGCAAAAGGATCTGGACCGTGCCCGTAGCAGAATTCAGGTAGCTCGAGGCGAAACCGCGGATGACGTCACGCGCACCTTTGGTCAGGTGTCTGTCGCTCGAGGCAACCGGAACGTCGATTGAATGTTCCGCTTCGGCGATGACGATCGGATGGCGGGTACGGTAGTCATCGGGCAAGGCCCCTGTCGACATGCCGTCGCGATTAGCGCAGCCGGCAAGACTGGTGCCAGCCGCGAGCAAGGCGCCGATCGCCAGCAGACGCGCAAGGCGAACCGAGCCGATGAATATATGTGACCGCATGGCCGGGTGCCCTTTGATGCTGCGGTTCTGGATGATCCTGCTTGTCATGTCCCGTCCCGCCTATTTGTAGATGAAGCCGACATTGCCGTGGTACTGCCCAACGGGGGCTGCCTGACGGTTGCCGTAGATGCGATTGACTTCGCCCAGGAATGCGCTGGACAGATCGTCGGTCGGATTGAAATTGTCGTCCGGACGCGAGAGGTCGCCACGCGCCACCGGCTGAACCAGGTAGGGAGTTGCAATGATGACAAGCTCGGTCTCGTTGCGAATGAAATCCTTTGACCGGAACAGGGCGCCGAGAATCGGGATCTTCGATACGCCGGGCACGCCCGACATCGCCTGGCGGATGTTGTCCTGAACGAGGCCGCCGATCACGATAGAACCACCGGAAGGCAACTCGATGCTCGTCGAAGCCTTGCGGCGGCGGATCGACATATAGGTCTGGCCCGGAATGGCGACCGACAGACCACCGATATTACCACTGACATCAGAGCCTTCGAATGTCGGCTCGGAAACCTCGGTTGAAATCTCCAGGCTTATCCGCCCTGGACCGAGCACGACCGGCGTGAAATCGAGACCGATGCCATATTCCACCGTTTCGACCTCACGCGACAGTGCTCCTTCGTCGTCAATTTCCTGCTTCGAGGGTACGCGATATTCCCCGCCGACAGAGAAAGTGGCTTTCTTGCCGGAAATCGCCGTCAGGCTCGGCTCGGCCAGGGTCCGCATGACACCGGCCTGCTCCATCGCATTGATGGAGTTCATTATGCTCGCTCCCCCGATCGAGGAGTTGATCACGGACGAGACCGGGTTGACGGCGTTGCCGAGGTTTGCCGGATTGGAGAAGAGAATCCTGTCATTGCCATTGGTAATCGAACCGCTGAAGCCAAGCTGCTTGAGGACCTGGCGCGAAACTTCGGCAACGGTGACCTTGAGCATCACCTGATCTTCGCCGTCGATCCTCAGCAGGTTGACGATCTGCGATACCTGGCGCCGTTCGGCAAAAATGTCCGCATCGCCATTGTTGCCCTGCGCGGTGATGTTGCGGGTCGTCGCTTCACCGCCCTTGATAAAGGCCTGAGCCAACTCTTCGACGCGGGTGGAATCGAGCGGTGTGCGGACCGTGCCTGTCAGCACGATGTTGTCGGAGATGATTTCTACCTTGATGTCGGAATCGGGCAGGAAGCGCCGCAGGTTGGCTTCGAGGTTGGAAATGTCGCGCTCGACCTCCAGATCGAGGCTGACGATTTCCTCTCCACCGGGGCCGAACACGAAGATATTTGTCTGGCCGACCATTTTCCCGAACAGATAGATGCGGCGTGACGTTCGCGTGACGGCATCCGCCAGCATCGGGTCCGCGACGAGAATGTCATGGGCGTCGGTCGGAAGGTCGACGACGACCGCCTTGTTCAATCCCAGTTTGATGGTCTTCTTCACGCCCGGGCCGCTTTCGGCGATCCTCACCATCGACTGCGACGCGGCATAAGCAGTAAAAGTCTCGGCGGGCATGCCGGAGAAGGCAAGGCAGAAGGCCAACCCACCGGCGACAGAGCTCCGAAGTTTCTTTCCGATCCGGTTCACGTTCCGCTCCCGCTCACACATTATTTCGTCTGGTTCATGGATGAGCTGTCATCGCTCTTGACGATAGAGCCCGACTTGATGATCTGGATGGAGGGGCGCCCGTCACCGCTCAGCAGATAGTCTGCTGCGTTGGTATCCGGTTCCTGCGCGTCGGCGACGCTGCGCAGCGCCAGCGACAGGCGCTCGGCCATCTGCTGGGCGACCGCCATGACCTTGGACTGATCCGGAGTCAGTTCCAGCGTCGCGGTCGTACCGACGACCGACTTGGAGCCGTCCTCCTTTTCCTCGATCTGCTGGTCTATGGCGAGCACACGAACGTTGCTGAGGACCGTTTCAGTAAGGAAGGTATCGTTGTCCGACTTTCTCACCATGATCACATCGACCCGGTCGTTCGGCAGGATGAAGCCGCCGGCGCCGGTGGCAACGGTGATCTCGGTGGCAACCGCGCGTTTGCCGGCAGGAAGGAGCGCAGACATGACCCTGCTCGAAGAATCGGCAATCTTTTCCTGCCGCACCGGTTCGCCGTTGAAAATGGGCAGGCGCACGACGACGCCCTGAAGGTCGGTCAGCGCGTTCGGCCGAAGCTCCTCAGTAATCAAGCCGTCTACGACACCGTCCTTCGGCCAGGAGAGCCAATGAACTGCATCCGCGTCGAGCCTTGAACCGACGGGCAGGCTTTTGCTGGCAACGAGGACATTAATAGTCGGTTCGCGCTCTATGACCGGCTCGGTCGAACCGACCACGGCTCTACCGCTGGTCAGCTTGAGTGCCAGGAATCCAGCCAGGCCCGCCGACACGACGGCTACCGCCAGAATAATAACGCGCACCGGTTTCATGATCTGTCCCTGCAGCCCCTGAGAATATGCTCGCTGCAGAATGATCAGGAATTGGTGTAATTATAGTTAACGGACCGCTTACATTCGTGGTTAACAAATGATGTGCGTCGCAAAGGCACACCCACCGTTTTCGCGGTCGGCACGCGGCAAAGCCCGATGGAACAGGATGGTACGAAGAAATTAACGAAGTTAGCCCAGCGCCGCCAGCATCAGGGGGGACGAGGGATAGGCGATAAAACCGCCTAGGCCGATGGCGATGCCATAGGGGATCTTCTTTGCCGTGAACAACAAAGGTGGCACCGGAAGACCGGAAGCCAGGATGACGTTTTCCTTGCTGCGCATCATCAGGATCAGAAGGGTCAGCAGACCGCCGAGGAACGAGACGCAGATGAGGAATTCGAGCAGCGAGGTGTTGAAGCCGAACCAGACGGCGCTCGCAGTCAGAAGCTTTGCATCGCCGCCGCCCATGATATTGAGCGCAAAGAGCGTGAAACAGACCGAAAAGACGATCACGCCAGCAAGAAGATGCATGCCGATCGCCGAAATACCGAGACCTGCCAGCGGTGCGATCAAAACGAAGGCGCCCAGCAATATGGCAGACACCCGATTGGGGATGGTCATGGTGAACAGGTCGGAGAAGGCTGCGATCGCCAGGCACAGCGGAAAGATCACGAAGATTGCAGCTTCAGTCATGTCTTTGCTCCAGGACAGCGTGGCCATAGTAGCCGCTTTTCCTTAACCTCAGATAAATCCCCCGATTGAAAAAACCGCCTCCCCTGCGGAAGGCGGTTTCACTTCAAACAATCAGGAGTTCGAAGATATTACGGGTTTGCGCTGTTTGCAGTGGTCATCTTCGTACCCAGCGACGTGAACTGGGTGTTGAGGGCGCCGCCGAGGGTCGTTGCACCGGCGATGAGGGCGACGGAGATCAGGGCGGCGATCAGGCCGTATTCAATCGCGGTCGCGCCGGACTCATCCTTCATGAAACGTGCGAAAATCTTGGTCATGTCATTTCTCCTACTTCACTTGTTGTTCAGCACTTCCGCCAACTGTTTCCGTTGATCGGATGAAGCGAACCTACACATCGTGAATTTCAATCAGCTTAAAGAAAGCAGTTACCGAGATATTAACGGCCTTGGGCCGCGGTTTTACGGTAAATGCGGCATCAGATTTAAGTATAAAATTTTAACCTTCGGAGAGCCGTGCCAAATGCGTAGGGAAAAGCCCCTTGCTGACTGCAACATTTCCCTGATGGCGACGGATTTAACGCTTCATTCACCAAAACCGAGGATGGTAGAGCATCCGCTCCATCAGGAATCAGCCATGAATTTGCATAACACAGCCATCGGCGCCCGGTTGCTGACTCCGGCCTTCGCAAGCCTGGCATTGATCCTGTCCGCGGTCGCCGCACCTGCGCTTGCCGCAGAGGATATGTTGAACGTCTATATGAACCACGCGCGCGTGCTTAAGCTCGACCGGCCGGTCAGCAAGGTCATCATCGGCAATTCGGACGTGGCCGACGCAACAGTTGCGGATTCAAAGACGATCGTTCTCACCGGTCGCTCGTTCGGAACGACCAATCTTGTCATTCTTGACAATGACGGCAACGCCATTGTCGATGAGCGTATCCTGGTCTCCATCGATGAAGGAAACACGGTGCGCGTCTTTAAGCAGACGATCCGCTCCGTTCTTTCCTGCACGCCCAATTGCGAGGAACACGCCACGCAAAAGACAACCATTGCCAACTGACGCACGACAGTTGGCCTTGCGGCGTGCAGTGCCGGGCGCACCAATTCTTACTATCTGGTGAGTCTTTCCATTCAAATTTCCACTATCGATGCATACGAAATATCAACAGTCGTTTCCTAATATGCACCATCCTGTGGGTGCTGGGCGGAACGATTACATGTTGAAAGATCAGAATGAAAATCCGGCGGTTGAACCGGCTGGCAAATCGATGCCCGGACGCCGCGGCCTGCTGCGCCGCCTCTTCAAGGAAAAATCCGGTACGTCGACAATCGAGTTCGCCCTCCTCGCCCTGCCTTTCCTGGTTGTCGTCTTCGCCTCACTGGAAACATTCACCGCGTTCACGGCTGAGCAGCTTCTTGCAAACGCAACCGACACGATGGCGCGTAAGGTTCGCACCGGCGAAATCACATTCGGCCTCAATCCTGCAACGGACATGTCGGAACAGCAGTTTCGAAAAGCGTTCTGCAACGAAATCTCGATCATCATGACCTGCTCGGAAGACGAGGTCAAAGTTCCGTCGAAGCTGTTTATCGACGTCCGCAGCTTCACCGACTACTCCAAGATTCCGGCCGCTATCCCGCGCAAGGGAACCGCGGCCAATTCGGACCTTGATACCAGCAGCTTCAAGTTTGCGCCGGGGGGACCGACGACGATCAACATCGTTCGGGCCTATTACCGGTGGGAAGTCATCACCGACCTTGTCCGTCCCTATGTTACCAACCTGCGCCCCGCCGGAAGCACCATGCCGAAGGACTACCTGATGGTATCGACGGCCACCTTCCAGAACGAAAGCTACTGAGGAAACCGTGATGAAAACAGCGATCCGCTATCACATGGCCGTACTTTCGCTCAGGGCAGAGGCATTTCGGGCATTCTGGCGCGACCGGAAGGGCACGGGCGCGATTGAATTCGCGATCATCGCGCCGCTGCTCGTCATGGCCTATATCGGCTCGTTCGAAATTTCGCTCGGCTTCAGCATCGCCCGCAAGGTCGCTCGCGCATCGAGCACTGTCGCCGACATCCTCACCCAACAGACGACGATCACGAAAGCCAAGCTGGATGGCATGAAGGACGTCGCCAAGAGCGTCATGGCTCCCTATCAGGTGAACCAGTACAGCCTGAAAATGACGGGGATCAAGGTCATTGCAGCCGGCAGCGGAACGGTCGTCTGGTCACGGGACGAGAAGGCTGGCACGCCCTATAAGGTCGGCTCGACGGTCTCGCTGCCGGCCGATATTTCCACGGTAAATGCGTTCATCGTCCGCTCGGAGTTTACCGTGCCGCACGAGCTGCTGCTGTTTGCGCCGGGTCTCGCCGATAACACCTTGAAGACGATCGATCTTTCCAAGACCTATTACTATCGCCAGCGCGTCGGCGACGAGATCAAATGCAGCGACTGTAGCTAGTTGCCGGATTTCTCACCGCCATTTGCAATCTGCCTCGCCCCGGAGTATCTCTTCGCGCTTTCGTCCCGTCACAGCGCGAGACGAGGGACAACAAATGTTTTTGCCGTAAGCCGCCAGCAACATGGACCCGGCTTGCGACAGCCTCCCGGGTGATCCATGGCGCGTGCCTTTCTATTCGTTCTTGATTCCTTCGGTATCGGCGGGGCGCCTGATGCGGCCGATTTCGGCGACGATGGAGCCGACACGCTCGGCCATATCGCCGAGTTCTGCGCTGCCGGCGCCGGCGACCGGGCCGGCTTGCGGGAAGGCCCGCTTTTGCTTCCCAACATGGCGGCGCTTGGTTTGCTGCATGCAGCAAAACTCGCCAACAAGCGCCTGCCCGCCGGCATGAGCCTGCCCGACCGGGTCTTCGGACTGTACGGTGCTGCCAGCGAGGTCTCGCGCGGCAAGGACACGCCGTCCGGCCACTGGGAAATTGCCGGAACGCCGGTGACGTTCGACTGGGGCTATTTCCCCGCCGAGGGCGATGCCTTTCCAGCCGAACTGGTGGAAACAATCTGTCGCGAAGGTGAGGTGCCGGGCATCCTTGGCAATTGCCATGCCTCCGGCACCGACATCATTGCCCAACACGGCGAGGAACATATGCGGACCGGCAAGCCGATCTGCTACACCTCGTCCGATTCCGTCTTTCAGATCGCCGCGCACGAACAGTCCTTCGGGCTCGAGCGTCTCCTGGCATTCTGCCAGACGGTCCGCCGGCTGCTCGACGACTACAATATCGGCCGCGTCATCGCCCGGCCTTTCGTCGGCACCACGCCCAAGGATTTCGTCCGCACCGGCAACCGCCGCGACTATTCCGTGCTGCCGCCCGAGCCGACGCTGCTCGACCGGTTGAAGGAAGCCGGACGCACGGTTCACGCCGTCGGAAAGATCGCCGATATCTTCGCCCACCAGGGCATCGGCAGACTGATCAAGGCCAATGGCAACATGGAACTGTTCCAGGCTACGCTGAAGGCCATGGACGAGGCCGCGGACGGCGATCTGGTTTTCACCAATTTCGTCGATTTCGACATGCTCTACGGCCATCGCCGCGATGTGCCCGGCTATGCGGCAGCGCTCGAGGCTTTCGACCATTGGCTACCGGATATCGACCGCAAGCTGAAACCCGGCGATATCGTAATCCTGACCGCGGACCATGGCTGCGATCCGACATGGCGGGGCACCGATCATACTCGCGAGCGTGTGCCGATTCTCGTCTTCGGTCCCGAGGTCCGCACGCGTTCGATCGGCGTGCTGCCCAGTTTTGCCAGTATCGGCGAGACCGTCGCCAAACATCTGGGCCTTGAACCAGGCCCACACGGGAGAAGTTTTCTGTGACTGCACATCTGAAGAAGGCCGAGTTGCATTGCCATATCGAGGGTGCAGCGCCGCCGGCACTCGCGCTCATCCAGGCCCGAAAATACAATGTCGACGTCAGCGGCATCATCGAGGACGGCGCCTATGTCTGGGCCGATTTCAGCCATTTCCTGAAATGCTATGACGCCGTCGCCGAACTGTTTCGGACAGAGGAAGACTATGCGCTCCTCGCCGAAGCCTACCTGACCGAGCTTGCGGCGGCAGGCACGATCTACAGCGAGATTATCGTCTCGCCAGACCACGGCAATACGATCAGCATCGGCAGCGACGCCTATATTCGCGGACTTGCGGCCGGGATCGAGGCTGCGAATGCGAAGACCGGCATCGAAGGCCGGATGATCATCACCCTCATCCGCCACATGGGGCCGGAAGCGGCGGAACGCACGGCGCTTTACGCAGCAAAACGCGAACATGGGCTGGTAACGGGCCTAAACCTCGCAGGCGAGGAGCGCATGCACAAGGTCGCGGACTTTGCCCGCGCCTTCGACATCGCCCGCGATGCGGGCCTCGGCCTCACCATACATGCGGGCGAAATGGCCGGCGCCTTCAGCGTCCGCGATGCGCTCGACCACGTGCGGCCGTCACGTATCAGCCACGGTGTGCGTGCGATCGAGGATGCCGATCTCGTCAAGCGGATCGCCGACGAAGGCGTGGTGCTGGAAACCTGCCCCGGCTCCAATGTCTCGCTGCAGGTATTTCCGGATTTCGCCTCACATCCGCTGCGAGCTCTCCACGCGGCCGGCTGCCGGGTGACGCTCAACTCCGACGACCCGCCGTTTTTCCATACGTCGCTCAAGCAGGAATACGAGGTCGCCTCGCAGGTCATGGGTTTTTCCGATGACGAGATCGACGGCATGACGCGCACGGCGATCGAAGCGGCCTTTGTCGATGAGCCGACGAGAAAGCGGCTGCTGGCCGCTCTCTGAGACCCATCGACTGGGGATGACGCTGCAAAGCGCCGGTCAGGCCTTGCGGCGTCTCGCCTTTCCGTGAAAAAAGGGTCTTAAATCCAAATTCCGCAGGAGGGCTTGGCCATGGACGGCGTTACAGTCATCAATCATCCGCTTGTTCAGCACAAGCTGACCATCATGCGCAAGAAGGAGACCTCGACGGCGGGTTTCCGCCGCCTTCTGCGCGAAATCTCCACCCTGCTCTGCTACGAGGTCACCCGCGATCTCGAACTGACGATGGAAACCATCGAAACGCCGATGCAGGTCATCCAGGCGCCGGTGCTCGAAGGCAAGAAGCTGGTCTTCGCCTCCATCCTGCGCGCCGGCAACGGCCTGCTCGAAGGCATGCTGGAACTCGTGCCGTCTGCCCGCGTCTCGCATGTCGGCGTCTACCGCGACCATGAAACGCTGGAAGCCGTCGAGTATTATTTCAAGGCGCCGGAAAGCCTGTCGGAACGTCTGGTCATCGTCGTCGACCCGATGCTGGCGACGGGCAATTCCTCGATCGCCGCCATCGACAAGCTGAAGGAACGCGGCGCAAAGAATCTGCGCTTCCTCTGCCTTCTCGCGGCTCCCGAGGGCATCCGCAATTTCCAGGAAGCCCATCCGGACGTGCCGATCTACACTGCTTCCATCGACAGCCACTTGAACGAACACGGCTACATCGTGCCTGGCCTCGGCGATGCAGGCGACCGGATGTACGGGACGAAATAGTTTCGGGTTTCTTAACCAGATTTTCACTTGAACGCGCAGCCGCCGGAAAATCCGGCGGCTTTTTGCATCCCGTTAGCGAGGTTCGTGCTTAGCTGAAGCCTTCGTTCGACGTCGCGGGGTGTGACACGATGCTGGTGCGTTTATCTGTCTTCGCCGGTGGTATGGTGGCAGCCGCTGTGCTGCTGCCGGGCCTTGCCACGTCCTACCTCCACCAGCCGGAAACGCGCGATGCCGAGTTGAAGCCGCAGCCCGTGAGCACGGCAAAATATGCCGGCGGCAAGGGCGTCTTGCTTCAGCCGAGCGCCGGCGGGCATTTTTTCGGGACGTTCACGATCAACGGCCGCAAGGAAAATGGCCTGGTCGATACCGGCGCCAGCGTGATCGCCATCAACATCACCACCGCGCGCAGGCTTGGCGTCCCCACAGGAACGCTCTCGTTCAATGCTCAGGTCAATACCGCAAACGGCGTCGTCAAGGCAGCCTCTGTCGTCCTCGACCGCGTAGAGATCGGCACGATTGCTGTTCGGGATGTCGAGGCCATGGTACTGCCCGACAAATCTCTGTCGGGCATGCTGGTCGGCATGAGCTTTCTCAACAAGCTCTCATCCTACCGGGTGGAAAACGGCGCGCTGCACCTTACGCGCTGATCCTGGAAACGATCACCGGACGCTCAGGCAAAGCATCCTCACCAATCACATAAATGTCCAGGAGCCGGGCGCGTGCCTTCTGCGCCTGATCCTCGCTGGACGCATGCACGAAGGCGAATGGTTCCCCCTTGCCGAGTTTCGCGCCGAGCGGCTTCAGGCCGCTGAAGCCCACCCGGTGATCGATCGGCTCATCCGGGCGGGTACGGCCACCGCCAAGCGCAATGACCTCCATGCCGACATCGCGCGCGTTGCAGCTTTGGAGGATCCCGTCGCGCCGCGCCTCGACCGGCAGCACGACAGCCGCCTGCGGCAGATAGGCTTGCTGCCGCTCGACAAAATCGGAGGGACCACCGAGCAGATGGACCATATGGGCGAAACGTTCCATCGCCGCACCGCTCTCCAGGGCGCGGCGGGCGAGATCCGTGGCTTCGGTCGGGCTCACCGCCAAACCCGAGGTCATCAGCATCTCGGCTGCGAAGGACATGACGACAGCTTCGAGGCGCGTGCCAGCCTTTTCGCCACGCAGGAATGACAGGCAATTTTCGATTTCGACGGCATTTCCGGCTGCATCTGCCAGAGGTTCGTTCATGTCGGTGATCAGCGCCGTCGTTTTGACCCCGGCACCATTGGCGACGCCGACCAGCGAGCGGGCCAAGGTTTCGGCTTCCTCCAGCCCAACCATGAAGGCGCCGTTGCCGATCTTGACGTCGAGCACCAGCGATTGGAGCCCTGCGGCGAGTTTCTTCGACAGGATCGAGGCGGTGATCAACGGCACGGAATCGACCGTCGCGGTCACGTCTCGGATCGCGTAGAGCCTGCGGTCGGCAGGCGCGAGATTGGCCGTCTGGCCGATGATGGCGCAACCCGCTTCTTTTACCGTCTGTCGAAACAGCGCTTCGGACGGCTTGATATCGTAACCGGGAATTGATTCCAGCTTGTCGAGCGTGCCGCCGGTATGCCCGAGACCCCGGCCGGAGATCATCGGCACGGCAAGGCCGCAGGCGGCAACGATCGGCGCCAGCATCAGCGAGACGTTGTCGCCGACACCACCGGTCGAGTGCTTGTCGGCGACAGGTTTGCCAATATCCGCCCAGGAAAGCACGTCGCCGCTGTCACGCATTGCAAGCGTCAAGGCAACGGTCTCGTCAAGGCGCATGCCGGAGAACCAGACGGCCATGGCGAAGGCCGCACCCTGCCCTTCGGAAATCGATCCATCGGCAAGCCCGCGAATGAAGGCTGCGATATCCGCCTTGTCCAGCGCCTCGCCGTTTCGCTTATGCCGGATGATCTCCTGCGGGATCATGATCAATAGGCCGTGGCGCCGGCGACCGGCTCGCGACCGTCGAGCACAGAGAGGATATCCCCGAGCAGGCCGGAGGCACCAAAACGGAAGGTCGAGGGCATCGGCCAGTCCGGGCTGTGGATAGTCGCCGCGAGATTGAGATACATGCGGGCATCGCCGACCGTGCGCACGCCGCCGGCAGGCTTGAAGCCGATCTTGCGGCCGCTTTCGCGAATACAGGTCAGCATGATATCGGCCGCTTCCAGTGTCGCGTTGACGGCAACCTTGCCGGTGGAGGTCTTGATGAAGTCGGCGCCCTCCTGGATAGCAATATGCGAGGCGCTGCGGATCAGGCCGCGATCCTTCAACTCGCCGGTTTCCAGAATGGTCTTCAGCAGGATGGGCGCCGGGCAGGCCGCGCGCACCGCTGATATCATCGTGCGTACCGCCTGCTCGTCACCCGCCATGAAGGCGCGATAGGGAATGACCAGGTCGATCTCGTCGGCGCCGTCGGCAATCGCCTGCCGCGTTTCCTCGACCACAGTTTCGACCGGCAGATCCCCGGAAGGAAAATTGACGACGGTGGCGATCTTCCCCGCGCTGTGGGGACCAAGGATGCTGCGGGCCTGCGCGACGAAACGCGGCCAGATGCAGATGGCGGCCGTGTGTCCATGCGGCGTGCGGGCCGAGGCGCAGAGTTTTTCGATCGCTTCCGGCGTGCAGTCGTCCGTGAGGTCGGTCAAATCCAGCAATGACAGCGCAAGCGCGGCTATCTGGCGGTTGGAGGCTTCGAGCATCATGGGGGTCCGTCCATTTCTACGTCGCGATGGTTCGTGACCGAAACTGCGCCCGGTCACGAAGGCTTGTTCTATACGCTTGGGACCGGCACGCAAACCCATCCGGCATGGTGCCGCAGGTTTCACATGCCGATCAGGCTTTTGCCGAAATCATTTCCGTCAGGATGGAGGCGAGACGCCGTCCGCCAATCGGCGCCATGTCCTTGGTTTCATGATGGCTGAGTTCGCCGCCCGTCATGCCCGCCCCGAAATTGGTAATGACGGAGGCCGCCGCAACCTTCAGGCCGAAGAAGCGAGCAAGGATGACCTCCGGCACGGTCGACATGCCGACGGCATCGGCGCCCATGATACGGGCCATGCGGATTTCCGCCGGCGTTTCGAAATTCGGGCCGGAGAACCACATATAGACGCCCGAGCCGAGCGGGATATCGAGCTTGATTGCCGCCGCGCGCATGCGCTCGGCCAGTTCCGGATCATAGGCAGAGGTGAGCCCGACGAAACGATCGTCGCTCTCGACGCCGATCAGCGGGCTGACGCCGGAGAAATTGATGTGATCGGTGATCTGCATCACCGAGCCCGGCGGCAGGTTCTCGCGCAAGGAACCAGCGGAATTGGTGAGAATCAGGGTCTCGACGCCGAGCGCCTTCAACGTTTCGATCGGCACGCGCATGGCGTTCGCATCGCCGCGCTCGTAGAAATGCACCCGACCCGACAGGACGATGACCGGAACGTCGCCGATCTTGCCGGCGACGAGTTCGCCTGCGTGGCCGGACACGGCGCTGACCGGAAAGCCCGGAATATCGGCATAGGAAATCCGCACGGGATCGCTCACGGCCTCGACCAGCGAGCCGAGGCCCGAGCCGAGTACGATGCCGTAGCGCGGCGACAGGCCCGCAAGCCGGGCTTTCAGCATTTCAGCGGCGGCGGTCACCCGAGGATCTCAGTTTCGAAGGAATGCGGCAGGAGATCGGAGAGGGCGAGCGTCTTCTTCACCCCGGTCTCGTCGCAGAGATAGATGCGGGTGCTGGCGCCGGAAAACTCGGCAAGCCGCTGGCGGCAGCCGCCGCAGGGCGGGCAGAGCGCCAGCTTTTCGGCGATGACGGCGACTTCGACGATCTTGCGCTGGCCGGCCATGACCATGTGGCTGATGGCCGTCGTTTCCGCGCACCAGCCCTCCGGAAAGGACAGGTTCTCGATGTTGGCGCCGGTATAGATCTTGCCATCCTCGGCGCGAATGGCGGCACCGACCGGAAATTTCGAATAGGGGGCATGGGCCTTGGCCATGGCCTCGCGTGCCGCTTCGAAAAGTTCGTTTTCCATGATCAGCGTTCCTTCACATAGGGTACGCCGCCAGCCTTCGGCGGGATCGCCTTGCCGATGAAGCCGGCAAGCAGGATGACGGTCAGGATATAGGGCAGCGCCTGCATCAATTGCACCGGCACCTGCCCGATGAACGGCAACGGATTGCCCTGCAGGCGGATGGCCAACGCATCGAGGAAACCGAACAGCAGGCAGGCGAGCATGATATTGACCGGGCGCCATTTGGCGAAGATCAGCGCGGCGAGGGCGATATAGCCCTTGCCCGCCGTCATGCCCTTGACGAAACCGGCGCTCATGGCAAGCGACAGATAGGCGCCTGCGAAACCGCAGAGGATGCCGCAGCAGATCACCGCCCGGTAGCGCAGCCAGATGACCGAGATGCCGGCCGTATCGACGGCGCCCGGATTTTCACCGACGGCGCGCAGGCGCAGGCCAAAGCGGGTTCGGTAAAGCACCCACCAGCTGAACGGTACCAGAAGGAAGGCCACGTAGGTCAGGATGAAATGGCCGGAGAGCAGGTCGGCGTAGATCGGCCCGAGAATTGGCACATCCCTTACGGCGTCGGCAAAGGGGAAAGTCACGATCTGGAATCGGGCGTCGGCGCCCAGTGCCGGCGTGCGGCCGCCCTGCCTGAACCAGGCCTCACCGAGAATGACGGTCGAGCCGGCAACGATGAAGTTGATGGCGACGCCGGAGACGATCTGGCTGCCGCGCTGGGTGATCGAGGCGTAACCATGGACCAGCGAGAGCAGCACGGAGATGAGGATCGCGGCCAGAAGCCCCATCATGACGGAGCCGGTGACGGCAGCCACTGCGCCCGCCGCAAAGGCCGCTCCGAGCATCTTGCCCTCAAGACCGATGTCGAACACGCCCGCCCGCTCGGTAAACAGGCCGGCAAGCGCTGCAAAGATCAGCGGCACGGAAACGCGGATAGTCGATTCGAGGATCGCGACGATGGTGTCGAAGAATTCCATGATCAGGCTCCCCGTGTCTGTGCGGCGACGGCAGACCGGCGGCCTATGTTTGAAAAGGCGCGGCCGATTGCCGGGCGGAACATGTTTTCAAGCGCACCGGCAAACAGGATGACCAGTCCCTGGATGATGACGATCATGTCGCGCGAGATCGACGGCATCTGGAAGGCGATTTCGGCGCCCCCCTGGTAGAGCATGCCGAAGAGGATTGCCGCCGGAATGATACCGGCCGGATGCGACCGACCCATCAGCGCGACCGCGATGCCGACGAAGCCGGCGCCCTGAACGAAATCGAGCTGCAGGCGGAACTGCTCGCCCATGATCGGATTCAGCGCCATCATGCCGGCAAGACCGCCGGAAATCATCATCACTATGATGGTGATCCGCGCCTCGCCGATGCCGGCATACCGCGCCGCTGACGGGCTGTGCCCCATGGTGCGCAGCTCATAGCCAAGCTTGGTGCGCCAGATCAGCACCCAGACGCCGAAGGCAGCCAAGAGAGCGAGCAGGAAAGAGATATTGAATGGCGAGTTGCCAAGGTTGAGCCCGAAGATCGACATCAGCCAGTCCAGCTTCGGCAACTGCCCACCAGCCTCGAAAGTGCGCGTTTGCACCGCCATTTGGCCGAGTGGCTTCAGCACGCGCGTCAGCAGATACACCATCAGGCTGGCTGCGATGAAATTGAACATGATCGTCGTGATGACCACATGGCTCCCGCGCTTGGCCTGCAGCCAGCCGGGCAGAAAGGCCCAGAGCGCACCGAAGGCGGCCGAACCGATAATCGCCAGCGGAAAGACGACGAACCAGGGCATCGTTCTGTCGAGCCAGAGACAAGCGAGCGCCACGCCTATGCCACCGATATAGGCCTGGCCTTCACTGCCGATATTGAACAGGCCGGCATGGAAGGCAACGGCGACCGAGAGACCGGTGAAGATGAACGTCGTCGCGTAGTAAAGCGTGAAGCCGATGTATTCGCCGCGGCCGAAGGCGCCGTAGAGCATGTGATAGGCGGCGCTCAACGGGTTCTCGCCGACCAGCAGAACGACGAGACCCGCCACCAGGAAGGCGACGACGAGGTTGACCAGCGGGATCAGGCCATATTCGGCCCAAGCCGGCAGCTTTGCATATGGATTGCTCATTCAGCGGCCTCCTTGCTGCCTTCGACACCGGCCATCAGCAAGCCGAGTTCCCCTTCGGTCGCATCCGGGTCCCGTTCGCCGACGACGCGGCCGGCGAACATGACGATGATGCGATCGGACAGGGCGCGGATTTCATCGAGTTCGACGGAGACGAGCAGGACGGCCTTGCCCTGATCGCGCATCTCGATGATCCGCTTATGGATGAATTCGATGGCGCCGACATCGACGCCGCGCGTTGGCTGGCCGATGATCAGCACGTCCGGCCCGCGCTCCATTTCGCGCGCCAGCACGATCTTCTGCTGGTTGCCGCCGGAGAAATTCGCGGTCTTCAGCCGTGGATTGGGCGGCCGGATGTCGTATTTCTTGATCTTTTCCTCGGCGTCGGCCTCGATTGCCTTGGTGTTGAGGAAGACACCGTTCAGATAGCGCTTGTCGTGGTGATACCCGAGAATACCGTTCTCTGCCTCTTCGAACTTCAGCACGAGGCCGACATGGTGCCGGTCTTCCGGCACATGCGCGAGCCCCCTGTCGCGCAATTCGCGCGGATCGACGTGGCCGGTAACGTCGATAGGCTTGCCGTTGAGCAATACCGTACCGCCGACGGCCTTACGGATGCCGGAGATTGCTTCCAGCAACTCGGACTGGCCGTTGCCGGCGACGCCGGCTATGCCGACGATCTCGCCGGCCCGCAGGTTGAAGGAGACATTGTCGACCATGGTAACGCCGCGGCTGTCGCGAACCGTCAGGTTTTCCACCGACAGCTTGACGTCACCCGGATTGGCTTCGCCCTTATCGACCCGCAACAGAACACGGCGGCCGACCATCAGTTCGGCCAGTTCCTCGACCGAGGTTTCCTTTGTCTTGCGCGTCGCCACCATCTCGCCGCGGCGCATGACGGAGACCTCATCGGTGATCGCCATGATCTCGCGCAGCTTGTGGGTGATGAAGATGATCGTCTTTCCCTGATCCTTCAGCTGACCGAGGATGCGGAACAGATGATCTGCCTCCGGCGGCGTCAGAACGCCCGTCGGCTCGTCGAGAATGAGGATATCGGCCTTGCGATAGAGGGCTTTCAGGATTTCGACACGCTGCTGCAGGCCGACCGGCAATTCCTCGATCAATGCGTCCGGATTGACCTCCAGCGCATATTCCTTTTCCAGCCGCTTCAATTCGACGCGCGCCTTGGAGATGCTGGTATTGAGGATCTGGCTGTCTTCTGCGCCGAGCATCACATTCTCAAGCACGGTGAAATTCTCGACCAGCATGAAGTGCTGGTGGACCATGCCGATGCCGCTTGATATTGCCGCGTTCGGGTCCTTGATCGTCACCGTGTTGCCATCGACGACAATATCGCCACTGTCGGCTTGATAGAAGCCGTAGAGGATCGACATGAGCGTCGATTTCCCGGCGCCGTTTTCACCAATAATGCCGTGAATGGTGCCCTTGCGGACGGTCAGGTTGATGTTCTTGTTGGCATGGACAAGGCCGAAGCTCTTGTCGATACCACGCAACTCGATGGCAATATCGCTCATATTGACCCGTGTTCCCCAAGTCGACCCGGTTTTCTCCGCTTGGACAGCGGCAGCCCGGGCATCGTTTTTTTACCAATTGGTATAAGTTTAGCATCGAAATCCGGACGCGTAAGCCCAAAAATTCGCTGGATCACCTACTCTTCCCAGTTCACGGAAGAGAGTCCAGCGCGATTTACGCGCTTCCGAGCGAAAGGCAATATAGCGGCGGCGCGGCCTGTATCCTTCATGTGGATATGATAGGGAAAGCACCTGTACAGGAACCGCTGCCGAGGAAAACCATGAGCGAAGACAACGAACGCATGACCCGGCTCGAGGAGACGATCGCGCATCAGGCGAAGACTATCGAAGAACTGTCGGACCAGCTGGCTGAACAATGGGCGGTCGTCGAGCAGGTTCGCGCCAAGCTCGACCGGCTGACCGAGCGATTCCTCAGCCTCGAGGAGCAGAGCATAGATGCTCCGGCGATTACCCGGCCGCCACATTACTAAGCCGGCTAACCATCTAAACCATATAGAGAGAAAGCCGCCGTCCCCGAAGGACCGGCGGCTTTCTTATTCAATCCAGAGCGATCAATAGGGGCAGGCTTCGTCCGACATGTAGTCGTGAACCTGAACCGTACCGGCAATGATGTCGGCCTTGGCCTTGTCGACGGCAGCCTGCATTTCCGGTGTGATCAGGGCCTTGTTGTTGTCGTCAAGCGCGAAGCCGACGCCATCTTCCTTGAGGCCGAGGTTGGAGATACCGACCTCGAACTTGTCATCCTTGGCGGCCTTGAAGGCTTCATAGACGGCAACGTCGACGCGCTTCAGCATGGAAGTCAGGACCTTGCCGGGCTGCAGCATGTTCTGGTTGGAATCGACGCCGATGCCGAGCTTGCCGGCGTCCGCAGCCGCCTGAAGCACGCCAACGCCGGTGCCGCCGGCAGCGTGATAGACGACGTCGGAGCCCTGATCCATCTGCGACTTGGCGATTTCGCCGCCCTTGACCGGATCGTTCCAGGCATCCGGCGTCGTGCCGGTATAGGCTTCCAGAACCTTGACGTCAGCGCCGGTGGACTTGGCGCCACCGATGTAACCACAGGCGAACTTGTGGATCAGCGGAATATCCATGCCGCCGATGAAGCTGACGGTCTTCGACTTGGAAGCGAGGCCAGCAAGAACGCCGACGAGATAGGAGCCTTCCTGTTCCTTGAAGACGATCGACTTCACGTTCGGCTTGTCGACGACCATGTCGATGATGGCGAATTTGGTGTCCGGATATTCAGCCGACAGCTTTTCGAGCGGCGGCGCCCAGTTGAAGCCGACAACCACGATCGGGTTGTTGCCGTCGCCGGCGAAGCGGCGCAGCGCCTGTTCGCGCTGGGCGTCGTTGCTGATTTCGAACTCGCGATATTCAACACCGGTTTCGGTCTTGAACTTTTCCGCGCCGTTGAAGGCCGCTTCGTTGAAGGATTTGTCGAACTTGCCGCCGAGATCGAAGATGAGCGCCGGCTTGACGTCGGCGGCGAGCGCCGTGGCAGACATCATCGAGAAGGCAAAGAGACCGAGGAGCGTTTTTTTCATTGTGCAGCCCTGTTGTTGCTATTGATCTTGTTGGGTCCTCCCGCAAGCTCCTCTTCGGGAGCATGTCTGCGGAACCACCACTCCCTTATTAAGGGTATGTCTGGCTGGCGCGCATCCTTGCATGCCTCCAGCTAAAATTCACCCGAAATTTTTCAATTGGTAAAAAAAGGTAAATCGCCCAAAAAACCGGCGAAATCATCGGGTTTCGGAGCAAATCGAGGCCAATAAAGGCAGTCGGCCCTGAACCGCGGATGCACAAAGGCCGCAGCGTTTTCGCACCGCGGCCTTTGTTCGAAATGAAAGAATTTACCAGGACTTGCTGAGCTTCAGCGTCACCGTCCGCTGGTCGCCATAGCCGCAGGTGAACAGGCCCTGGCAACCCTTGACGTATTCCTTGTCGAACAGGTTGGTCACGTTGAGCGCCGCACCCCAGCCGTTCTTTTCGTAACGGATGGCGGCATCCGCCACCACGGCGTCGGGAACCTTGGCCGTGTTTGCCATGTCGGCGAAGGATTCGCCTTGATAGCGCAGGCCGCCACCGACGCTGACACCTTCCATCGCGCCGTCCGTCACCAGATATTCCACCCACAGAGCGGCCTGGTGTTCCGGGATCAGATAGGGTCGGTTGCCGATCAGCGCGGAGTTGAGATCTTCGGTGATTTCCAGATCGTTGTAGGTATAGGAGCCGAGCAGCTTCCAGTTCTGATTCAGATTTACCTTGCCTTCCAGCTCCAGCCCCGTGGAGGTCACTTCGCCAAGCTGTTCCTGCAGGAAGTCGGGGCGGGTCAGCGCCACGTTCTTCTTGACGATGTGATAAACGGATGCCGTGAACACGCCGTCGATGAAGGTCGGCTCGTACTTGATGCCGCCTTCGAACTGATGACCATCTTCCGGCTCGAGCGCCTCGCCAGTGAAAGCCGTGCCGACCAGCGGGTTGAAGAAGGTGGCCGCCGAAACATATGGCGTGAGGCCATTGTCGAATTCATAGGCAAGACCGGCGCGGCCGCTGACCGCGCTGTCCGTGGAACTGTAGGAGCCCGTGGCAAGCCGCGACGCGTTATCAATGTCGACGTAATCGTAGCGGCCGTTCAGCGTCAGCAGCCAACCGTCACCGAACCGGATCTGGTCTTGCGCATAAACGCCGGTCTGCTTCATGCGCGTGACGCCGTCGAGATAGGTAAAGTAAGCCGGCAGCGTACCGCCATAGTCCGGGTCAGTCGGATCCAGATCAGGTGCCGGGAATGCCGACGCCTGAGTCTGGTCGATCTTGAAGTTCTTGTAATCGAGGCCTAGCAGCAGCGAATGGTTGACCGGTCCGGTCGAAAATTCCTTTTCCACCCGGTTATCGACGCTGAAGCTGTCGACAGACGTATCGTGCTTGAAACCCAGACGCGCCAGATCGTAGGTCGCGGTATAGGCATATGGATATACGAGCTCCTCCACCTTATCGAGATGGCCGTAGCGCAGATTCTGCGAGAACTTCCAGCCATTATCGAACTCGTGCGCGAACTCGTAGCCGAACATCTGCTGGTCGTAGCGGCCGAAATCGTGGTCCGGCTCTCCGGTGAACAGGTCGCGATCAATCTTGCCGAACGGGGCGTTAGTGACCGTGCCCTCATAAGGCAGGAAGCCGTTGCCAACATGAGTCTGGTCGAGCGCGGAAGCCATTGCATAAACTGTCAGTGACGTCGCATCATCCGGCGCATAGGTCACCTGCGGCATCAGGAAGCCGCGCAGATCCTCGGAATAATCCGAGTAATTGTCGCCGCCCGCGACCTTGCCGGTGATGCGATAGGTGATCGTGCCGTCGGCATTCAGCTTGTCATTGGCATCGAAGCCGAAGAAGGCGTTGCCGAAATTGTTGATGCCGATCTCGGTCGAATAGGCCGGCTCGTCCTGCGGGCGCTTGCGGATGAGATCGACGATACCGCCGGGGTTCGAGCCGCCGTAGAGAACGGAGGCCGGGCCTTTCAGAACCTCGACACGCTCCAGCATGTAGGCGTCGGTCTGGAAGCCGCCGAAGCCGTAGGAATAGAGATTGAGACCATCGAGGAAGACCCCGGTCTGTGTCGCATCGAAGCCGCGGATGTAGAACCAGTCGGTGTCCGGATCGCTGCCGAAAGGCTCGGTCGAAACGCCGGCGGTGTAGCGCAGCGCCTCGTCGATCTTGGTGACGACACCACGGTCTTCCAGCTCCTCGCGCCCGACCACCGAGACGGACTGCGGAATTTCGGAAATCGGCGTGGCTGTCTTGGAGCCTGTGCCGGTGGCTTTGGCCACATAGCCATCGACCGGGCCAGTGGCCTCCTTGTCCGTGCTCCTGCCGCCTTCGACAGTCAGGCGCTCCAGCACCGTGGCACCGCCTGTTGCGGCATCCTGCGCCCACGCGCCCTGCGGAATACCAAGTGCAGCCACCGCCGCGCTCGCCATCAGTACCCGGTAGAGACCGGCCCCCTTGACCTGCATGAATTCGTCACCCCAGCTTGAAACCGGCGCCTTCGCCCCCGTCGGCAACATGCAATCCGGCATTTCCATGAAAATAAGCTGAGTATTTAACTCAACTAAGAGGAACAGGGATTGTCTCTGACTGCGGTAATTGAACGATTCTGGTCCATATTCCGCATTGCACACAGGCAAGGCGCAGGCATTTAGAACCTCTGGCTTTTCGCCCAGGTCGCGGGCGTCGCACCGACCGTCTTGCGGAAGACGCGGGTGAAATGCGCCTGGTCGGCAAAGCCGGTTTCGGCGGCAACGACGCTCATCGGCAGATCACCCTTGAGCATCAGCTGCTTGGCGCGGTCGATCCGCGCCTTCATCTGCCATTGATGCGGCGGCAGGCCAGTGGAGGCCTTGAAGGCATGGCTGAAATAGGACTGCGACAGGCCAGTGAGCGTCGCAAGCTCTTCGAGCCGGATGCCGCGCAGGCAGTTTTCCTCGATATAATCGATCGAGCGGCGCAGTTGCCAGGACGCAAGTTCGCTCCGCTTGCGGGTGCGGACCGGGCCGAGCCGCATGACATCGATGAACAGCGCCACCGACAGTCCGTCGCCGTAGAGATCGTGCAAGGGCTGTGGGTTGGTGCATTCGGCGGCGATCAACTCCGCCAGCGCCAGGAAACGCGGCTCGGAGAACATCAGGCGCGGTGCTTCCAGTTTGCGCGGATCGAGGTCTTCCATCAGCCGACGACCGAGGATCTCGGCATTGAAGTGCAGGTCGAGATGGCGGACATAGTTGACATCGACCATCTCCGCCCAGAGCTCCATGCCGGCCGGAATATAGGAAATGACCTGACGGCGGCTGTCCTCGGCGACGGCCTGATGCCTCTGGCGCAGCCGGATGTTGCGCCTACCGCCGCCCTTGGCATCGAGTACGATGAACAGGCGGGGATCATCGGCCACATAGAAGCCGCCGGCGACCGGTGCGCATTCGACGTCCCAAAGGTCGGCGACGATGCCGTTCCACTCTCGCCGGTTCAATCCGCCGATGACGGAGAAGCCGGAAATCCTGTTGTTCATGCGCGGTTGAAAGGTCATGCCTCGGTCTCGGGGGGCTGCCTGGGGCCGCCGCTTAAAACTTTCTGTTTATAGTCAAGTTTTTGATTAGCCAATTCCCGGCATTTTCTCAATTGCTGAAATGCCCGCAAACCCATGCTTTCCAACGGCTGTGACCTTTTCGCCATGCTGCCGTGCACCCGTCCGGACGGCGCATACAAAAAAGCCGCACCTGGTTCGGGCGCGGCTTTCCGGAGCTGTTATCGAATGAGGGGAGCCTCGACAGGGTAGCGATCAGATGGCGCAACTGACGCCGGTACCGCGCAGGCCGCAATAGCCGTTCGGGTTCTTCGCCAGATATTGCTGATGGTCGGCATCGGCAAAATAGAAGGTGCCGGCCCGGGCGATCTCCGTGGTGATCCTGCCGTTGTGTCCCGCCTTCTTCAACGCAGCCTGGAAGGCGTCACGTGTAGCATTGGCTTCCGCCAGTTGCGCATCGTCCTCCACGTAGATCGCCGAGCGATAGGTGGTGCCGATATCATTGCCCTGGCGCATGCCTTGCGTCGGGTCATGCTCCTCGAAGAAGACCTTCAGCAGTTCGGCGAACGAAACCTTGGCCGGGTCGTAGACCACCAGCACCACCTCGGTATGGCCGGTCAGGCCTGTCGTGGTTTCCTGATAGGTCGGGTTCCTAGTGAAGCCGCCGGAATAGCCTGCGGCGGTCACATGAACGCCGGGGATTTGCCAGAGCATCCGCTCGGCACCCCAGAAGCAGCCCATGCCGAAGAGGACCTGCCTGTAGCCTTCCGGATAGGGGCCTTTCAGCGCATGCCCGCTCACGAAGTGGCGGGCGGAGGTCGGGATTTCGGCGTCGCGGCCCGGCAGCGCGTTTCGCGGGTCCGGCATCGTCGTCTTCCTGTTGAACATCTCGGTCAGGAACATGCCTGTCTCCTTTGAATTGTCCTTATCGGCCCGGGTTGCGTACCTGCGTCGGTCTCGGGGCGCCGGCACCGCATTCTCCGATTTCTCAATATTGGCACTCAGGCCGAAAACCGGCCTGCGACCGGCGGCCGCTTGTAGCCGATCATCCAGAGCAGCAGCGCGACCAGCAGGAAGAAGGCAAAAGCCGGCTGCTGCAGCGACCAGCGGATCAGGGGATCCAGAAAGGCGCCATTCGCATGCGGTCTTTCTAGGGCCTCGACCAGCGACTGTGTCGAGGAACCGCCCGCTGCCAGCGCCGTTGCCAGCGGCGTCAGGACCGGCTGGGAGGCCGAGACCGACTGGATGGCATCCACCGACGCCACCAGAACGCCAACAACCAGTGCCAGAAAACTCGCAAACCGCAGTAGAAACCGCATTCCGCCACTCCCCAAATCAGCCTGTATCCGTGGCGGCCAGGCTGCAATTCGCCAACTCCATCGAGAAATAGGCAGAGCGCTCCGGAAGTGCAATGCCGCACTTTTGCGGCCGGTCATCACAAGAAGTCAAAAAACTGTCAGAAACCAGTTGATCCTACGGGGTTCATCGGTATATATCGCGCCGGTCCGCTGGTTTGCGCCGGCGACACCGCCGATTTGGCTCTGCCGATCGGTTTCAGGAGAAAGCAAGCGCTTGTCTCTGATCCACCGGATCCAACCGCTGGTGTGATTGACAAAACGGACAGGTGGCCGAGTGGTTGAAGGCGCACGCCTGGAAAGTGTGTATACGTGAGAGCGTATCGCGGGTTCGAATCCCGCTCTGTCCGCCATCTCCATTAATTCCATTCGTGTTTTTCAACGCCCTATTCTTCGGATTGCCCAACAATCTCGATTTGTTGGACAATTTCCGGCTTTCTGTCTAACCGCTCGTGACGTTTACTGAGCTCAACGGATGCGCGTTAACCCTTGAACGGCACCACGCCGGAAAACGGCTGGATTGAGCGAGCGAGCATGTGGGACGGCAATCCGTCGCCAGAAATCAAAAAGAGTCCGCCACCAGCCGGGTGACGGACTCTAAAGCGCGACAAAACTATTGACCGCTAAAAAGACCTTCAATACGGAAAGTCAAAAACGCTATCGCACTGAAAAACCGTTCCGGTTTCGGCCAAGGAAACAGCCTCTAAATATTAGGCGCCGCTCATGCAGAAGTCCATTCACCATTGTCCAAGATGCGACAAGAAGCGTGAGTGGAACCGCCCGCTGTCTGATGTGCTGCGTCCGTCTCCTTCGCCGCCCGTATGAACCGCTGGGCAGCGGTGTGGGTGATCCCGCTCTGTCCTTCACCCACGGCGTTCGCGTCTCCGATACCCGCTCCCGGGCGCGTGGAAGGTCACAGGAGGACGCAGCCGGCCGAACGGGCCTCCACATAGCGAGCTACTCGTTATCCGGATGCTTCCGGAAAGCGTTCGCCTGCGTTAAAACCCGAGGGATCGTTTACATTCGGGGCTCGGATCCCGCCGTGGCCCTAGTGTTATCGCTTAAGGAGAAATGAGCATGACCCATGTTGCATCCCCCACGCGCCCGATTGGCGATCCGGACCGGGCACTCGACTGCGAGGAGGCGCTCGAAACGGCCCTCAAGCATTTGTCGGAGGACGATACGCTCAGGGAAGAGGATATCGAGGCTCAGCTCATGCAAGGCGGTCTGGCGGCGGGCTGGGAGGAAAGCGAACTCCAGACAGCCATCGCAGATCTCCGTCGTAACGCAGCGCTGGGATTGCAGGGCCTCTCAGAGTAGTCCTCTATCCGCTGTCGCCGTTCGGTGGTGACGACAATCGCCCTTTGTCGAGGGCGTGGCGACGCGTTGCCGCATTGTTGTCGGCTTGACAGATTTTGCCGGTGCGACGTCGCTATCAGCGTGCCCCGGGTATCGGTCCAGACCCGAAAGACACTGCCGGCACGCACTCGTCCATTTTTTGGTAGTGTCAAAAATACAATATGAAGCTGTGTCATGGATTGGCCGGTCCGGCCAAGTTGCGAATTGCAGGCTTGACGGCGCCAACCGATTGTGGGCGGAGTCGGAACTAGAGGCCCGGGCAGTTTTGTGGCTTTTGTCTTGTTGGAAGCGTATACATGACCTCAGTATCGAACGGCATGCCTGTTACGTCATCATCGCTCCAGCGGTTCCGGCGCATTGCAATCACGATGCCACTCGTCTTGGCGCTCAGCGCCTGCGGTGGTCATGTCAAAGGTGTCATGCAGCCGCTCAACCTTGCCGCTGAACCAAAGGGCAATGCCGTCGTCGACATGATCGTGGCGACCAGCCGTCAGCCGTCAGACGATCCCGCCACATTGTTTACCGGCGAACGCAGCACCCATCCCTCGATCACCGATGTTGCCGTCTCGATCCCATCGAACAAGGAGCGGGTCTCCGGCACCGTGCAATGGCCGAAAAAACTGCCGCCCAATCCGGAAACCGACTTCGCCGTGGTCCGCGTAAAGCCGCTGACCAACTCCGCGGAAGGTCATGCCTGGCTTTCCCAGCATTCGAAGGGCGGCCATGCGATGGTGTTCATCCATGGTTTCAACAACACCTACGAAGATTCAGTCTTCCGTTTCGCCCAGATCGTGCACGATTCCGGCGCAGACGTGACACCCGTTCTCTTCACCTGGCCGTCGCGCGCCAAGGTGTTCGACTATAATTACGACAAGGAAAGCACCAACTACTCCCGCACTTCGCTGGAAATGCTGCTGAAGGCTCTGGTCGAGGACAAGAACGTCAAGGACATCACCATTCTTGCCCATTCGATGGGAACATGGCTGGCAATGGAATCGATCCGCCAGATGGCGATCCGCAACGGTACGCTGCCGAAGAAGATCGAGAATGTCATTCTCGCTTCGCCGGATATCGACGTCGACGTGTTTGCCCGGCAATGGAGCGAGCTTGGCGGCAAGAAGCCGAACTTTACGATCTTCGTCTCGCAGGACGACCGGGCGCTGGCTCTGTCGCGGTATATCTCGGGCGATGTCCAGCGCCTTGGACAGATCAATCCTGCGGAAGAACCCTACAAGACCAAGCTCGAAGCTGCCGGCATCACCGTGGTCGACCTGACGAAGGTGAAATCCACCGATCGCCTGAATCATGGCAAATTTGCCGAAAGCCCCGAGATCGTCCAGTTGATCGGCCAGAGGCTGGTGACGGGACAGACCCTGACGGATTCGGATGTCGGCCTTGGCGACGGTATTACGGCGATCGTTGCGGGAACCGCCAACAATATCGGCAAGGTCGCCGCCACGACTGTTGCGACGCCGGTCGATATCCTCTCCGGCAACGTCAAGCCGCTGCCGAAGAAGAAGAAACCCAGCAATCTCGACACGACACTCCAGGGTGAAAACACCCCGTTGAACTGACCCGGGCGGGCCGGCGGCGTCTCCATGGAACCATCGGCGCCCGCGCATCGTTTTCCTGCGAACGAAGGAGAACGATTATGCCAACCGTCATTCCCGACCCGCCGGCCGAGACGCCCCGCGGCCCGCAAACCACCCCCGGCCTGCCGGATCGGTCGCAGGAAAAGCCCGCGACACCTCCGGTGATCGACAAAGGCGACACGAAGAACCCCAACGATCCCACGCTCGATCCGGCACTTTTGCCGATCGGCGACCCTGCTGGCATGGCCTGAGGAGATCACGATGTCGACCGAAGACACCAATGTAACGCCCGAACAGAAGAAACCGCGGGACGTTCACCGGCCGCCCGGCCAGCCTTCAAACGCCGACGAGACATCCAAGGCTCCGCCCGCGGTGCAGCCCGCCGGTGCCAAGGATGAGAGCGAAAAGCCGGTGGTAAATCCCGTCACCGGCGGCGCGCTCTGAAGGAGAGCCATGATGATCGTCTCTGAAACGCAAAGAAAATCCGCCCATCGCGAATACCGGCAGCTGATGTTTCGCCAGTTTCTGATGTGGCTGCTTGGCATATCGCTGCCAGCGGCGCTGCTGATCGCCCTGTTCGCCTAATTCTGGGAAGATCGGACAGTGCGGCCCGTCGGCGGCGCACGAATATCTGGCGCGCCAAATCAGTGTTTGTGCACTTCCAGTCGGTTCTCGACCGAATGCACGCCGATGACGGAGGCCGCCGCTTCCTGAACACAGCCGATTTCTGCCTCGCAGGAAACATATCCACGAAGGACGACCGCATGGCCGAACGCCTCCACCGACAGGTCTGACGTGTCGATCAAGGCGGAATATTGGATATAGCGCCTCACCTTGGCCGCAAGCTCGTCGTCGGTCAGGTCCGAGTGGTCATCCTGGTGAACGTAAATCTGCTTGTGCATTGTTCTCGCGTCCTTCCATAGGACAAACGCGAGCTTTTCCCGATTGTTCCCCCCAGAACCCGTCGGCCTCTCAGCGGTTCGATTGAACGTGAATGAATGCCTCGACTGCAGCCGCTATGAAATCCTGCCGAGCGTAGTCCACCGGCTGCTCGCCGCGCAGAACATAACCACACATCCGGATCGCGGCCTTGTAGGCGTTGCCTTCATGAACCGGCCACTTGTCGAGAAGGCACTCCGCAGCCTCGCGGGTATTTCTGACGACACGATATCTGCCTATCCCGTCAAGTTCCAGGACGACGGGCTCCTGCCACCATTGATCAAGCATCTCACAACCTCCTTTTACCATCCTCTCATATGAGCCTTGTGTGAAATATGCGGGTGCGGCAGTTCCTGTACTTGCCTGGGTTGCGGCTTTGCTCCGAATGGGTCTATGGCGGAAGCTCCACTTTCTGCGAGGCTGTGCCTGATGTCCGATGTCTTCCTGAATGTCGTACCGATTTTCGTCCTGATCCTGCTCGGCTGGCTGATCGTCAGGGCAAATTATCTGAAGGCGACAGTCGGTGATGCGCTCGGCGATTTCGTCTTTCGTGTTGCGGTACCAATCCTGTTGTTCCGCACGATTGCCGAGGCCGATTTCAGGGAAGGCTCGCCCTGGCCGCTCTGGGTCGCCTATTTCTCCGGCGTCGCGGTGACATGGACGCTCGGACATTTGGCGGCCACACTGTTTTTCAGGAAGGACGCGCGCGTCGGCGTCCTTGCCGGCGTTTCCTCGGCCTTTGCCAACACCGTCTTCATCGGCCTGCCGCTGGTCTCGCGCAATGTCGGCGAAGAGGGCGTGGTGGCGCTCTCCATCCTGTTGTCGGTGCATCTGCCTGTGATGATGATCGCCGGCACGATCCTGATGGAGCGGGCGGAGCGGAAGACCAGCGGCAAGCCCGGCCAGAGCCCGCTGCGGCTGCTAAAGGGCATTCTGCGCAATCTGGTGTGCAACCCGCTGGTCATCGGCCTTGTGTGCGGCGCGCTCGTTCATCTCATCGGCATGCCGCTCGGCGGCCCGGTCAAGGTCGTCGTCGACCAGCTCGCTTCGGTCGCCGCCCCGGCCGCACTCGTCTCGATCGGCATGGCGCTCGACAAATACGGCCTTGCCGGCAATACCGGCCTCGCCTCGATCACCAGCCTCCTGAAGCTCGTCGTTCTGCCGGCAACCGTCTATGGCGCCTGCCAGCTGCTCGGCCTCAACAGCAACTGGACGGCAGCACTGGTGCTGACCTCATCCGTTCCGACCGGCGTCAACGCCTGGCTGATCGCCAATCATTTCAATGTCGGCCATGGGCTCGCCTCCTCGACGATCACCCTCACCACGGCGCTCGGCGTCCTCTCGGTTTCCGCCTGGGCCTACATTCTGCTGTAGGAAGTGATGAAAAGTGGACATGAAAAAGCCCGGCACAAGACCGGGCTTTTTCATGTCTTGAATATAAGCCGTGACTTACTGATGAGCCGGCGCCGTCTCCGTGGCGGGCTTCGTTGCTTCGCCTTCGGTCGCAGGCTTGGCAGTTTCGCCCTCGGCGGCAGGCGTTGCGGCGGCGGAAGCCTCCGGCAACGCAACCGGCGAATCGGCCTGCTCGCGCAGCCAGGCAATCAGATTGGCGCGCTCGTCCGGCTTCTTGACGCCGGCAAAGCCCATCGCGGTGCCGGGAACGTGCTTCTTCGGCGCTTCGATGAAGAAGCTCAGATGGTCGTAGCTCCAGGTCTTGTTGGCTTCGGCAAAGGTCTTCATGCCGGCCGAGTAGGCAAAGCCTTCATGCGAAGCGATCGGGCGTTCGACGAGACCCCAGAGGTTCGGGCCGACCTTGTTCGCCCCTCCCTTCTCGGTGGTATGACAGCTTGCGCATTTCTTGAAGACGGTGGCACCTGCGGATGCATCGGCCGATGCGAGCAGCGGCTTGATGTCGACTTCGGCTTCTGCCGCACCACCGGCGCCGGCTTCCGACGTGCCTTCTTCGGCAATGATGGCGAAACCTTCCTTTTCGGGAGCTTCCGAATGGAAAATGCCTTCCGATGCGATCGATACGGACATCAAAACAAAGACCGTACCAAGAAAGGCACCCACGCCCATGTTCACATATGAGTTCATCTGTAAACGCTCCCCTTGCAACCGGCGCAAACAAAACGCCGGCCTATCTTGAAATCGCGCGGAACCTATGTCTTTTGGCTTTGCGTTGCAACAGACATTATAAGCTCCGGACTGAGACCTTTTGACACTTTTCCGGCGCCTTTTGAAGGCCTAAGCATGAACAGCGACAATTTGGACAAAACCCTCATTCTCATTCCCGCGCGCATGGCCTCCACGCGCCTGCCCGGCAAGCCGCTCGCCGATATTTGCGGGCTTCCGATGATCGTTCAGGTCGCCTTGAGAGCGCAGGACGCCAAGGCTGGGCGGATCGTCGTCGCGGTCGATCACCAGGACACGTTCGACGCGGTTACCGCCGCCGGTTTCGAGGCGGTCATGACCCGCGTGGATCATCAGTCGGGTTCCGACCGGATCTACGAAGCGCTTCTGAAGAGCGATCCGGAGGGCAAGGCCGAGATCGTCATCAACGTTCAGGGCGATCTTCCGACGATCGAGCCGGAAACCATTCGAGCTGCCTTGCGGCCGCTGGAAAATCCTGAGGTCGACATTGCGACGCTGACAGTCGAAATCGAGGACGAGGACGAAAAGCTCAATCCGAACGTCGTCAAGGTCGTCGGCTCACCGCTTTCCGAGACACGGCTGAAGGCTCTTTATTTTACGCGCACCACCGCGCCACACGGAAAGGGACCGCTCTACCACCATATCGGTCTTTATGCCTACCGGCGGGCCGCGCTCGAAAAATTCGTGTCGCTGCCGCCCTCGACGCTGGAGAAGCGCGAATCGCTGGAGCAGTTGCGGGCGCTCGAAGCCGGCATGCGGATCGACGTCGAAATCGTCAAATCCATTCCGCTCGGCGTCGATACGCCGGCAGACCTTGAAAAAGCCCGGCGCCTTCTCGCTGCCAAAGCCTGATCGGAAAACGTCATGATCACCAAGACCAACCGCATCTCCTTTCAGGGCGACTACGGCGCCAATTCCGACATGGCCTGCCGCGACATGTTCCCGGACATGGAGCCGCTGCCTTGCCAGACCTTCGAGGATGCATTCCTGGCGGTCGAGAACGGCGAAGCTGATCTGGCGATGATCCCGATCGAAAACACCATCGCCGGCCGCGTTGCCGACATCCACCACCTGCTGCCCGAATCACGGCTGCATATCATCGGCGAATATTTCATGCCGATCCGGTTCCAGCTGATGGTGCTGCCGGGCGTTTCGCGCGATGAGATCCGCACAGTGCACAGTCACATCCATGCGCTCGGCCAGTGCCGCATGATCGTCCGCGCCAATGGCTGGAAGCCGGTGGTCGCCGGCGATACGGCGGGCGCTGCCAAGCTCGTGTCTGAAACGGGCGACCGCTCGATGGCGGCGCTTGCGCCAAGGCTTGCTGCCGATCTCTACAAGCTCGAAATCATTGCTGAGAATGTCGAGGACACGGAAAACAACGTGACGCGGTTCGTCGTCCTGTCGCGCGACCCGAAGAACATCAGGCGGCAGACGGACAAGGACGTCATCGTTACCACGTTCGTCTTCAATGTCCGCAACATTCCGGCCGCCCTTTACAAGGCGCTCGGCGGCTTTGCAACGAACGGCATCAACATGACCAAGCTCGAAAGCTACCAGCTCGGCGGCAAGTTCATCGCCACGCAGTTTTATGCCGATATCGAGGGACATCCGGACGACGAACATGTGCGTCATGCCCTGGACGAGCTACGGTATTTTTCCGAAAAAGTCCGCATCCTCGGTTCCTATCCAGCCCATCCGATGCGGCTGGTTCTTTAGGAACCGGCTGAAGTTTGTTCAATCGGCGTCCGCCTTCCGGCAGGCGCCGATTTTCGTTACCGCAGCCAGTCCAGCCAGTCGCGCATCAATTGATGGGCGATGGCCCCCTTCGGCGGCGGCCCGAGTTCGCCGGCTGCCAGCGTGACGCCGGTATTGCGTGCCAGCATCGCGGCTGTTTCCTCACGCGTGAACCAGCGGCAATCCTCCAGTTCCAGTTCGTCGCGATGAATGTCGCGGGATTTCGCCTCGGCATAGCAGCCAATCATCAGCGTGTGCGGCATCGGCCAGGGTTGCGAGGCATGATAGCGGACGCGACCGATACGGATGCCGGACTCCTCGTGCGTTTCGCGCCGGACGGCATTTTCGATCGTCTCCCCCGGCTCCAGGAAACCCGCAAGGCAGGAATACATGCCTTCTGGAAAATGCGGACTGCGACCGAGCAGGCAGAGATCGCGCTCCAGATCGATGGTCAGCATGATCACGACCGGATCGGTCCGCGGAAATGTCATGTGGCCGCAGGCGGAGCAGATGCGACGATAGCCGCCGGCCTTGCTTTCCATCGCCGAGCCGCACTTGCCGCAGAAGCGGTTTGAGGCATTCCACGTGATCAAGCTCGATGCCTGCGCGAACTGGCCAAGCAGTTCGTCAGTCAGCATCTGCTGGCGGTAGAGCGTGCGGCCATCGGCGAGCTTGAAGGGTTCGGGCAGCGTTTCCTCGGTCAAGCCGATCGGGACCGCCAGCCGTGGCTCGCCGTTCTGCAGGAAACCGAGCAGGATCGCATCATCGAGATCAGGCTCCAGACCTGCCAGTTCATAGGGGGCAAACAGCGGATCGATGATCTTTTCGTCATGTTTGACGACCAGCTTGCCGCCGGAAAAAGCAAAGACATGCGCACCTTCCTTGCGGAAGGCGACCTCGACACAATCGTCGGGGCGGTGTTCGGATTGCCGGTCGAGGTGATTTTCGGCGAAGGCGACGAGCGTGCTCGGCTCGGGATGCGGGCTGTGCAGGTCGAAGATCGATTTCGTCATGATCAGAGATTTTCCAGTATCCGTGCTGCGAATGCCTTGCGCTCGTCATCGCCCCAGGGTTCTGCAGTCCCGAATCCCCAGACCGGCCCCGGCCAGTTGGCATCACCTTCGCTACGGGCGATGACATGGACATGAAGCTGGCGGACGATATTGCCAAGCGCGCCGACATTGATCTTCGTCGCCCCTGTCACCTTTTTCAATGCCGAAGCGACCATGTTCGTCTCGAAAGTCAGCATGGCCTGGTCGAGCGGTGTCAGATCGAAGATTTCCGACACACCGTCGCGCTGCGGAATGAGCACCAGCCAGGGCCAGCGGCGGTCATTGTTGACACGAAGCTGGCAAAGACCGAGCGTGGCGACAAGCAATCCATCGCGCTGAAGACGTTCATCAATATCGAAGGCAGGCAAGCGGATCTCCCTGAGCGCTGATTTTTCTTTTGTTTCAACAACGATAGCAGTTTTTTGAAGGCGTGGCTTGCTTTTGGTTTCGATATTGCCGATATGAGAGCCGGGAGGTTGGTGGTGGACGAGCCACTCGCCAACCGGGTCAGGTCCGGAAGGAAGCAGCCCCAACGAGCCAGGCACGGGTCATCGTGCCAGCCTCCCACCCTTTTCCTTCTGTCCTGTCTGGACACGACTTGGTGCCAAGCGGCAGGGGCGATGAGCGAAGATACGTTGATCCCGACATCCGAGAAGCCCGCCGCCTATCGCGTACTTGCGCGCAAGTACCGGCCGAAGGATTTCTCCGACCTCATGGTCGGCCAGGAACCGATGGTGCGCACGCTCACCAATGCGTTCGAGACCGGCCGCATCGCGCAGGCCTATATGCTGACCGGGGTTCGCGGCGTCGGTAAGACCACCACCGCCCGCATCTTGGCGCGTGCGCTGAATTACAAGACGCCCGAAATCGACAAGCCGACCATCGACCTCAGAATCCCCGGCGAACATTGCCAGGCGATCATGGAAGGCCGCCATGTCGACGTGATCGAGATGGACGCCGCTTCCCATACCGGCATTGACGACATCCGAGAGATCATCGAGCAGGTGCGTTATCGCCCGGTTTCGGCGCGCTACAAGGTCTATATCATCGACGAAGTGCACATGCTTTCGACCCAGGCCTTCAACGGCTTGCTGAAGACGCTCGAAGAGCCGCCGGAGCATGTGAAGTTCATCTTCGCGACGACCGAAATCCGCAAGGTGCCGGTCACCGTCCTGTCCCGGTGCCAGCGCTTCGACCTGCGGCGCATCGGCGCGTCGGATCTCGTCGGCCTGTTCACCACCATTCTCGGCAAGGAAGGTATTTCGGCCGATCCGGATGCGCTGGCGATGATCGCGCGTGCGGCCGAGGGCTCGGCCCGCGACGGCCTGTCGCTGCTCGACCAGGCAATCGCCCATGGCGGCGGTGTCGTCGAGGTCGAAGCCGTGCGCTCGATGCTCGGCCTCGCCGACCGCGCCCGCATCGTTGACCTCTTCCAGCATATCGTCAAAGGCGACGTTGCCGCGGCACTTGATGAATTTGCCCGTCAATATGAAGCGGGCGCCAGCCCCTCGGTCGTGCTAACCGACCTTGCCGACTTCACCCATCTCGTCACCCGGCTGAAATATGTGCCGGATGCCGCCAGCGACCAGTCGCTGAGCGAAATCGAGCGCACCCGCGGCGCCGAGTTCGCCTCAGGTGTCGCGGTGACGACGCTGTCGCGCATCTGGCAGATGCTGCTGAAGGGCATTCCGGAAACGGAAAGCTCGTCGCGTCCTGCCGGCGCCGCCGAAATGGTGCTGATCCGGCTTGCCCACGCCGCACACCTGCCCGCACCGGAAGACGCCGCACGCCGGTTGCTCGAACTGTCCAGCGGCGAGACCGTTCGCCAGCACTCAGCACCCAGCGGCGGCAATGGCGGCGCACAGGCGTCCGTGAACAGTTCTATACAAGCGCGCGCCAGCGATATGATGCCGGCCCAGCGCACCACCGGAAATGGCGCGACCATGCTGCGCGCCGTGCCGGATGTCGCACCGCAACCGGAGATGCCAGCTGGCAGGACGGAAGAAAAGCCGGCCGAAGCCCCGATGGCAAAACCGGAGCCGAAGGTCTCCGTCAGATCGGCGAGCGACATTGCAGACCTCTGTGCCACCAACCGCGATATCCGGCTGAAGACGCTGGTCCGCAACTTCGTGCGCCTGGTCAATCTGGAGCCCGGACGGCTGGAGATCAACCTGCCGGAAGATGCCCCGAAGACCCTGGTGGCCGAGCTTCAGAAAAAGCTGGAAGAGTGGACGGGCATCCGCTGGATGGTGATCCTCAGTCGCGAGCCCGGCCAACCGACGCTGGTGGAGGCGGAAGCTGCCACAAAGGAGCGACACTTCAACGACGCCCGGCAGGACCCGGACGTCGCCGCCATCATCGCGCGGTTTCCCGGCGCCAAGATCGCCGACGTGCGGATAAAGGGGCCGGAACCGGAGGAAGAGCCACAGGCCGTGGCTGCCGCCGAATCGGAAGAGGGCGATATCCTTCCCGGCGACGATATCGAACGCTAAGCCTACAAGATGACCACGAGACAGAAGAGGAAATGACGATGCGCGACATCATGGGCATGATGGGCAAGGTCAAGGAAATGCAGGCCAAGATGGAGAAGATGCAGGAAGAGATTTCTGCACTCGAAGTCGACGGCTCCTCCGGCGGCGGTCTCGTTACCGTGCGTATGGACGGCAAGGGCAACCTCAAGGGCATCAAGATCGACCCGTCCCTGTTCAAGGAAGACGACGTCGAAATCCTCGAGGACCTGATCGTCGCCGCCCACAAGGACGGCAAGGACAAGGCGGAAGCCATCACCGCGGAAAAGACCCGCGAACTCACCGCCGGCCTGCCGATCCCGCCCGGCATGAAGCTGCCTTTCTAGGCGCTTATACGCGACGATGAACGCGGTGACGGAAGCCGATGCGGCGTTGCTGCGGCGCGCGTTTTCGCTGGCACTTGCGGCAAAGCAAAGGGGCAATCACCCCTTTGGAGCGGTTATCGCGTCATCGTCCGGTGACATTCTCGTGGAAGCGGAAAACACCGTGGCAACCAGCGGCAGCGTCACGGCGCATGCCGAGCTGAATGCGGTTTCCCGCGCATCGGTGGCCTGCTCGCCAGAAACCCTTGTGCGCTCAACCATCTATTGCAGCACCGAGCCCTGCTCGATTTGCGCCTCCGCCATTCGCTGGGCCGGCATTGGCCGCATCGTTTTCGGCCTGTCGCAAAGCCGTTTTCGCAATATGGACAACAAGGGCCAGCCGAAAGAACCGAACGACTTCACATGCCGCGAAATGTTTGACCGCACCGCCCATGCGGTCGAAATCGTCGGCCCTTTGCTGGAGGACGAGGCGCAGGCCGTGCACGCGGCCTTCTGGAGAACTTGACCAGGGTCGTCAGGCGCTGGTCAGCTTGGCTCTCAGCTTGTAGTGGATCGGCGCCGCGAGATAGCGGGCGCGATCCTCGTCGGAGAGATTTTTTCCATAAGTTTCGAGTATTTCGGGCATCAGGACGGGTGGCCCGGAATAGGCATGATAGGTGACGGCATCGCCCGCTTGCACGACACCATCCTTCAACACCCGGCAGTAAAAACCCGGCCTTCCCGCATTGGCGAATCGTTTTGCAAAGGCCGGATCCTCCATACGTGCAGCAAGCGTGGCGCAGGGAATACGGGCGGAGGTTACTTCGAGCTCCACTGTATCGGTCACGAAACGATCGCCTACGGAAATCTTGCGGCTGTCGGCACCTTCGATCACCAGGTTTTCCCCAAAGCTGCCGGGCGCGAGATCACGCCCCAGTTCCTTCGACCACCACGAAAGATCCGCTGAGCCCAGTGCATAAACCGCCTGATCCACGCCTCCATGGTGTTTGCGGTTGCAAATCTTGTCGCCGATCAGCCCTTCGCGGTCGATCATCACCCCCGCCTCGACGGGATGCTTGAAGATGCCGGTCCTGTAGGATTTTCCGGGCAGGATTTCGGCGCTGCCAGTGCAGACGGCGAGGATTTTCATCAGCGACACTCTCGTTTCAGCGATTCCGTTCCCAAAAGATATGGAGTAGAAACGCCACATGGCAAAGCGAGTCACCGGCCCCGAAATCGAAAAACTGATCCAGCTCCTAGCAAAGGTGCCCGGGCTCGGGCCGCGCTCGGCAAGGCGCGCCGCCCTTCATCTCGTCAAGAAGAAGGATCAGTTGCTCGGGCCTTTGGCCGAAGCGATGGGTGAAGCGCACCGGAAGGTCCGCATCTGCTCCTGCTGCGGCAATGTCGATACCAGCGACCCCTGCAGCGTCTGCACCGACGACCGGCGCGACAACTCCGTCATCATCGTCGTCGAAGACGTCTCCGACCTCTGGGCGCTGGAGCGGGCCAGCGCCATGAACACCGCCTATCACGTGCTGGGCGGCACGCTGTCGCCGCTCGACGGCGTCGGGCCGGACGATCTCAACATCAAGGGCCTTGTGGAGCGTGTCAGCAAGGGCGGCGTGCGTGAACTGATCATCGCGGTCAATGCGACCGTCGAGGGCCAGACGACCGCGCATTACATCACCGACCAGCTGGACGGGCTGGGCGTCAAGATTACCCGGCTGGCGCATGGCGTTCCTGTGGGTGGCGAGCTGGATTATCTGGACGAAGGCACGCTGACGGCCGCACTGAGGGCGAGGACGACGATTTGAAGGATAGCGTGTTCGTGACGGAAGGCCACCTCCACAATGAAAAGTTCGAGACCACTACGGCAAACACCGTATCGAATTGGAAGGCTGCAGCACCATCTTCCGTCATTCCTGTGCTTGTCACAGGAATCCAGTCACGCGACGTCCGTCGCGTGGGAGACTCCTTCGCGCCATGGACATGGCGCCGCTGGATCCCCGCCACAAGGGCGAGGATGACGGAGTTTGAGGATGCGCCGTTCCAAGCCGAGAAAAGTCAGCTGAGCAACAAAGCGATCTCCCGCCTTGTCGCGGAGGCATCGGAAAAACCGCGCGAGTGCGCTAAGGCGCGTCACATTCTGTCGATGATCGTCGCGGCAATTGTGTCGCTTACACCACTGCCCACCCTCGCCGCCTCCAAAGCCGAAACCGAGGCGCAGTTCCGGCAATGGCTGCAGATCGATCTCTGGCCGGAGGCGCAGAAATCCGGCATTTCGGCCGCCGCCTTCAAGGCTGCCTTTGCCGACGTGAAGCTCAACTGGGATCTGCCGGACCTCGTGCCGCCGGGCACCAAGCCGCCGGGCGAACAGAAGCAGAGCCAGGCAGAGTTTTCATCGCCCGGCGCCTATTTTTCCGAGCAGCGCCTGCAGGGACTGGCGGCGACCGGCCGCAGCCTTGCCAAGGAAAATGCCGCGACGCTGCGCCGGATCGAGAAGACCTACGGCGTCCCGGGATCCGTCGTCGTCGCCATCTGGGGTCGCGAATCCGGCTTCGGCCGGGCGAAAATCCCGCATCCGATCATGGATGTGCTGGCCACCAAGGCCTTCATGTCGACGCGTGGCGATCTTTTCCGGCGCGAACTGATTGCAGCCCTTCATATTCTCGACAGCGGCGACGTGCGCGAGGCGGAGATGAAGGGATCCTGGGCGGGCGCCATGGGCCAGCCACAGTTCCTTCCGACGAGTTTTCTCAAGTATGCCGTCGATTTCGACGGTGACGGACGGCGCGACATCTGGAAATCGACGCCGGATACGCTGGCCTCGATCGCCAACTACCTTGCCAAAAAGGGCTGGCAGCGCGGCCGCGACTGGGGCTTTGAAGTGAGCATCCCCGCCAATGTCTCCTGCGCGCAGGAGGGACCCGATCTTGCCAAGCCGATTGCGCAATGGGCCTCGACCGGCATCGAACGGGTTTCCGGCAAGGCGTTTCCGGCGGGCGAAGCCAAGGCCGACGGCATGATGCTGGTTCCCGCCGGCCGCCACGGCCCGGAATTCATCGTCACGCCGAATTTCTATGTGATCAAGGAATACAACAATTCCGACCTCTATGCCCTCTTCATCGGCAATCTCGCCGACCGCATTGCCGCGGGCGGCGGCGCGTTCAAGGGCCAGTTCGGCGACGTCGGCAAGATGCTGCGATCTGATGTCCTGAAGATGCAGAAGACATTGGAAGGGCAAGGCTACGATATCGGCAAAGCCGACGGTCTTGCCGGCTACAAGACCCGCAGGTCTCTGGGCGACTGGCAGGCGAAGAACGGCCTGACGCCAACCTGTTTTCCGGATGCGACGTTGAAGGCGAAGCTGCGGTAGCCGCCCACCCAAAGCCCCTCATCCGGCCTGTCGGCCACCTTCTCCCCGTAAACGGGGAGAAGGACCAAACGGCTGACTCGGAACAAGTCCCCTCTCCCCGCGTGCGGGGAGAGGGCTAGGGTGAGGGGCACTGGCGGCAAACATCCGCAGCTCATTACGCCTTCGTCAGCCGCAGGATTGTCGAACCGCCGCGGCGACTTTCGGTGAGTGCATAGACCGATCCATCCGGCGCGACCTTCACATCGCGGATGCGCGTTTCCACCGGCACATGCTCCTCGAACTTCACCTTGTCGCCATCCATGTGCAGCACGACAACGCCTTGCGCTACCAGCCCGCCGATCAGGAACGCTCCCTTCCATTCCGGTATCGCGTCACCCTCGTAGAACGCCATGCCGGATGGGCCGATGACCGGGTCCCAGTAGTAGACCGGCTGCTCCGTGCCCTCCAGGGCGGTGATGCCGTCGCCGACCTTGCCGCCGCTGTATTCGATGCCGTAGGTGACCTTTGGCCAGCCATAGTTCAGGCCTGCCTGCGGGCGGTTCAGCTCGTCTCCGCCCTTCGGACCGTGCTCCACCGTCCAGAGGCGCCCATCACCGTCCAGTGCCGCCGATTGAAGGTTTCGGTGGCCGTAGCTCCAGATTTCCGGCCGCGCGCCCTTACGATCTACCAGTGGATTGTCGGGCAGCGCCTTTCCTTCCCTGTCGATGCGGAAGACCTTGCCAAGGCCGCTCGACACGTCCTGGGCCTCCACTCGCGTTTTCCGGTCGGACCGCTCGCCAACGGTGACATAAAGCTCATCATTCGGGCCGAAGACCAGACGTGACCCATAGTGCTTGTCGCCGTCATAGGTCGGCATCTGCTGGAAGATGACTTTGGTGCCTTCCAGTGCGCCGCCGCCGTCTTCTGTCTGCACCAGTTTTGCGGAGGCGACCGACGTGCCGTTTCCACCGTCGCGCGGCTCGGAGAAAGAGAAGAAAATCATGCCGGACGTTTCGAAATCCGGCGCGAGCGCAACATCGAGAAGCCCGCCCTGGCCGCTCGCGTCGACCTCCGGGACGCCCTCGATCGCGGCGCTTGCCTCGCCGCCGTTGGCGGAAACGATGTGCATCGATCCCTCCTTGGCCGTGACCAGGATACGGCCATCCGGCAGGAACTCCATCGCCCAGAGATGCGGCAGGTCTTCCGCAACTATTTCAGTGGTGATCTTTGGCATTGCGGCAGGCTGCGCCGCCCGGGTCTGCCCCTCGAAGGCAGGCTTCTGGTCGGCCCCGTTCGGCCGGCGGTTTTCAACCGGCGCGCCGCCGGTTGCGGATTGCGAAAGCGCTGGGCCTGCAAGAGCAAAAGAGAGAATGGTCGCCGTCAGAAGGAAAAGCCGCGATCGCATGGAAACTCCTCGTTCAAGATGCGCGTGCCGCGCGTTCCAACAGAAATGTCCCTTACGGCAAATCGTTTCACCTGCCCCGATCAACATCCAATCAAGAAGATTTTATTGGCGCTCTGGCCCGCTCAATGCATGTCCATCTGCTGCTTGTAGCGCTCGTAGTCATAAGGAAGGATCGTCTGCCGTTCGATCATCCTGTGCACGCGCGGCGGCGTCTCTCCGCGATGCAGCGCGAGCAGCCGGTCGCCGATCTCCGCATCGGCCTGCGTGCGGCGCTGGTTGTGGCGGACATATTCCACCCAGGTCGGCACGTGATAGGTCTCGGTCCAGGTGGTCGGGTTTTCCAGATCGCGCATCAGGCCCCATTGTCCGGCCCCATCACGGATACGCACGCGGCGGCGCTCGGCCATGGCGGTCAGGAAATCCGGCACGTCGTCATCGGCTATGTCGTAGTCGATCATCACGACGATCGGTCCACTGCGCGGCTTGAGGTCGAGCTTCAGCAACGGCTCGGAGAAACGGTTGAGCGGATCGAGATTGAGCGACTGGAATTCCGGCAAGGGCAGCCTCAGACCGATGGCGGCGCCGACGACCATCAGCAGCGCCGAGGCGATCAGCGCATTGGCCGGGCCGTAGGTTTCCGCCGCCTGACCCCACATCCAGCTGCCGGCCGCGATGCCACCGAAGGTGGTGGTCTGGTAGAGTGACAGCGCCCGGCCGACAACCCAGCGCGGGGTCGACAGCTGCACCGTCGTATTGAACAGCGAGAGCGCCAGCACCCAGCCGGCGCCCGACAGCAGCATCGCAAGGCTCGTCAGCCAGCCATAGGGACTGATCGCGGTGACGACGGCACTCACCGCAAAACCGGCAAAGGCGATGCGCACGATCCACTCGCTCGACAGCTGCTCGCGCAGACGGGCGCTAAGCAGCGCGCCGCCGATGGCGCCGAGACCGAAGGCACCGAGCATGATGCCGTAGGTCAGCGGTCCGCCGGCCACGAGATCACGGGCAACCAACGGCAGGAGGGCAAGGATGGCGCTGGCGGACAGGCCGAAGACGAAGCCGCGAAACAGCACCTTACCGATATTGGGCGACATCGCGACATAGCGCAGCCCTGCCGCAATCGCCCGGCCCATCGATTCGCGCGGCAGCTTGCTCAGCGTCACTTCGCGGCGCCAGCGGACGAGCGCAAAGAGGATGGCGAAATAGCTGAGCGTATTGGCGGCAAAGGCCGCTGCCGCACCTGCGCTGGCGACGATGGCGCCGCCGATCGCCGGGCCGACGGAGCGGGTGATGTTGAAGCCCATGCTGTTCAGTGCGACGGCCGCCGGCAGCACGTCGCGCGGAACCATGTCGCCGACCGAGGCCTGCCAGGACGGGTTGTTGAGCGCCGTGCCGCAGCCGATGAGAAACGTGAAGAGCAGGAGCAGCCAAGGCGTGATGAAGCCGAAATGGGCGCAGACCGTCAGCAGCGCCGAGACGGCCAGCATGAAACACTGGGCGATCAGCATGATCCGCCGCCGGTCGAAATTATCGGCCAGCGCGCCGGAGACGAGCGAGAACAGCATGATCGGCAGCGCGGTGGAGGCCTGCACCAGCGCCACCATGTTCACCGAGTCGGTAATCGACGTCATCATCCAGGCAGCACCGACGGCCTGGACGAGACCGCCGAAGTTGGAGGCAAGGCTCGCCACCCAGATGACGCGGAAGGTATCGTGCTTGAAGGGCGCCAATGGCGATAGTCTGTGCGGCAAAGCGCTGTCCCCACCCTGTCCAGTCTTTGAATCGTTTGTGACGATCAATCTAGGCCAGTTGATTTGCCGGGCAAGCAAAAGCACGGACGCTGGCAGGATTTTGCTACGGGAACAGTTATGTCGTGGTTTTCCCGCGGCTGGAGCGGCATATCTTGCATTTGCGGATAATGGAGCGTATATGAGCCTCAAATTCTTGATCGGTTGATGAAGAGTGGGCCCGTCAGGACCCGCTCTTTTTTATTACCCGATGGTTTGGGAGAGCATCGTTTGTCCGACACGACAGCGACAGAAAACACGCAGGAACCGCGGCTGATCACCGAAACCGGGATCGACCGCCGCATCGCCGACATCATCGAGCCCGTGCTCGTTCCGATGGGATACCAGCTTGTGCGGGTTCGCCTGTCCTCGCAGAACGGCGCAACGCTGCAGATCATGGCCGAGCGGACCGATGGCACGATGACGGTCCAGGATTGCGAAGCCATCTCGACGGCGATTTCGCCGGTTCTCGATGTGGAAGATCCGGTCGACAAGGCGTATCATCTGGAAGTGTCGTCGCCCGGCATCGACCGGCCGATGGTGCGCAAGTCGGATTTCAGCCGCTGGGCCGGCCATCTGATCAAGTGCGAGACCTCGATCCTGGTCGACAATCGCAAGCGTTTTCGCGGCAAGATCCTGTCGGCCGACGATGAAGGTTTCACGATCGAACGCGACCAGCCGGCCTATGGCGAAGAGCCACGGGTCACCATTCCGTTCACGGCGCTCGCCGAAGGCAGGCTGATCCTGACGGACGACCTGATCCGCGATGCGCTGGCGGCAGACAAGAAGGCCAAGGCAGCTCAGGCTGCCAACGAAAACTTCGAAGACGAAGATTCGCCGATCGAATGAGTTTATGGCGCGGGACACCTCAGGACGAGGCCCCGGCAATCAGACGGAGACTTGAAAATGGCAGTGAGTGCTAACCGGCTCGAACTTCTGCAGATCGCGGATGCCGTCGCGCGCGAAAAGGTGATCGACCGCGAAATCGTTCTGGCCGCCATGGCCGACGCGATCCAGAAGGCTGCACGCTCGCGCTACGGTTCGGAATCGAACATCCGCGCCGACATCAATTCCAAGACCGGCGAAATCCGGCTTCAGCGCCTGCTCGAAGTCGTCGAGGTCGCCGAGGATTACTCGACGCAGATCCCGCTGGAACTGGCCCGCGACCGCAATCCGGACGCCGTTCTCGGCGACTTCATCGCCGACCCGCTGCCGCCGATGGATTTCGGCCGCATCGCTGCCCAGTCGGCCAAGCAGGTCATCGTCCAGAAGGTTCGCGAAGCCGAGCGTGACCGCCAGTTCGATGAATTCAAGGATCGCATCGGCGAAATCGTCAACGGCACGGTCAAGCGCGTCGAATACGGCAACGTCATCGTCGATCTCGGCCGCGGCGAAGGCATCATCCGCCGCGACGAAATGATCCCGCGCGAAAACATGCGCTATGGCGATCGCGTCCGCTCGTATGTCTACGACGTCCGTCGCGAACAGCGCGGCCCGCAGATCTTCCTGTCGCGTACCCATCCGCAGTTCATGGTGAAGCTCTTCACCATGGAAGTTCCGGAAATCTACGACGGCATCATCCAGATCCGCTCGGTCGCCCGTGATCCGGGCTCGCGCGCCAAGATCGCCGTGATCTCGAACGACAGTTCGATCGATCCGGTCGGCGCCTGCGTCGGTATGCGCGGTTCGCGCGTCCAGGCCGTGGTTGGTGAACTGCAGGGCGAGAAGATCGACATCATTCCGTGGTCCCAGGACCCGGCGTCGTTCATCGTCAACGCGCTGCAGCCGGCCGAAGTGTCCAAGGTCGTTCTCGACGAGGACGCGGAACGCATCGAAGTCGTGGTTCCCGACGAACAGCTGTCGCTGGCCATTGGCCGCCGCGGCCAGAACGTCCGCCTCGCCTCGCAGCTGACCGGCTGGGACATCGACATCATGACGGAAGCGGAAGAATCCGAGCGCCGCCAGAAGGAATTCAACGAGCGCACCAACCTGTTCATGGACGCACTCGACGTCGACGAGATGGTCGGCCAGGTCCTGGCTTCGGAAGGCTTTGCCGCCGTCGAAGAACTCGCCTATGTCGAGCTTGACGAAATCTCCTCGATCGAGGGCTTCGACGAGGATACGGCCAGCGAGCTGCAGACCCGCGCCCGCGAATATCTCGACCGCCTGGAAGCGGAAATGGACGCCAAGCGCAAGGAACTCGGTGTTTCTGACGAACTGCGCTCGATCAACGGCATGACCGGCCAGATGCTGGTGGCACTCGGCGAAGATGGCATCAAGACGATGGAAGACTTTGCAGGCTGCGCCGCCGACGATCTCGTCGGCTGGTCGGAGCGCAAGGACGGCGAGACGAAGAAATTCGAAGGCCTGTTCTCCAAGCTCGAAGTCTCGCGCGTCGAAGCCGAGCGCATGGTCCTGCAGGCGCGTCTCGCGGCCGGCTGGATCACCGAAGAGGATTTGGCACGCGAAGAAGAAGCGCTCGAAGTCGTGGAAGGCGCGGAACAGGACGCCTGAGAAGGTGTTGCTGATCGTGATCCGGGCCGCTCATGCTGCTTGAAGATAAAGACCCCACGGGGGACATCGATGGTGAAGCAGTGAACGGCCGCATGTGCATAGTGACACGGCAGAGCGGAACGCCGGAAACGCTGATCCGCTTTGTCGCCGGGCCTGATGGCCGGGTGGTGCCCGACCTGAAGAAACAACTGCCGGGCCGCGGCTGCTGGGTCAGCGCCGAACGGGCCGTGCTTGAAAAGGCAATCGCGAAGAAGCTGTTTGCCCGCGGCCTGAAGAAGGCCGATGTGACGGCCGGGCCGGAGCTCGCCGACGAGGTGGACCGGCTCTTGTCGATGCAGCTCGCAGGCATGATGAACATGGCGCGCAAGGCAGCCCAGTTCATCAGCGGCGCCTCGAAGGTCGAGCAGGCTGTGCGCGGCATGGCGGCGCTCGCCACATTCCACGCGGTCGATGCGGCCGCCGACGGAGTACGCAAGATCGACCAGGCGCGCAAGGCGATGAGCTTTGTCGCCGATGACGGACAGGAAATACCCTCCTTCCGCTTCTTCACCGAGGCGGAAATGGACGGGCTTTTGGGTCAGAATGCTTTTATCCATGCTTGCGCGCTTGCAGGGCAGGCGGGTGAGGGTGTAGTGAAGCGCGCAAACATGCTCGAAAGATACCGGGGAACCGTCCCCGTCCGAGCCGTTGGCGCCGAAACTGGCTTGCCGACACAATGACGCGGGTCACCGGCGCAGGCCGGAAAAACCGCGATTGTATATATGAAATCGAACGACGGGGTCTGGTGATACGCATCCGGCCCTGATCTTAGGAACGGAACGGAATGACCGACAACAACGACGACAAGACATTCGGCGGAGCCAAGAAGACGCTGACCCTGAAGCCCTCCGGGGTCAGTCAGGGAACTGTTCGGCAGGACATGGGTCGTGGCCGGACGAAGGCGGTCGTGGTCGAAACGCGCAAGCGGCGGCCGCATCGGCCGGAAGACGAAAAGCCGGTTGTTTCGATTACAGCACCTGCCCCCGTGGCGCGGGTCGCCGAGCAGCGCCCGGCTCCGGTGCAGCAGCCGTCGCGCCCTGCCCCGCAGCAGCAACAACCGCGCCAGCAGGACAACAACCGTCCGCGCGTCGGCGTGGTCTTGAACCAGCTTTCGGCTGGCGAGATCGACGCCCGCCGCCGTGCGCTTGCAGAAGCACAGGCCCGCGATGCCGAAGATGCCAAGCGCCGCGCCGCCGAAGAGGCCCGCCGCGCCGAGCAAGAGGCGGAGCGCCTGAAGCTGGAACAGGAAGAGGCCGCCCGCCGCGCCGCCGAAGAGGCAGCCCGCACGCCTGCAGAACGCGAAGCCGAGAAGGCAGCCGTCGAAGCGGCGCAGGCCGCTGAAGCGGAAGCTGCCGCCGTCGAGGCTCGCAAGGCTGAAGACAGGGCACGCGCCACGGCCGTCAAGACTGAGGCGACCCCGGCGGTCACGCCGCCGGTCGGCCTGCGCGGCCGCAAGCCGCAAACAGAAGAAGAAGAGGCCCGTCCGAACCGTGGCGCCACCGCACCGGTGCGCGGCAAGGTCGTTCGTCCGGAGCCTGCCAAGGCCCCTGCCCGTCCGAAGACGGAAGAAGAACGCCGCAAGGGCAAGCTGACGCTGACGGCGGCTCTCGACGACGAAGGCAACCCGCGTGGCCGCTCGATGGCCGCCATGCGCCGCCGCCAGGAAAAGTTCCGCCGCAGCCAGATGCAGGAAACCCGCGAAAAGGTGATGCGCGAAGTGATTTTGCCGGAAACCATCACCATTCAGGAGCTGTCGCAGCGTATGTCCGAACGGGCCGTCGATGTGATCAAGTACCTGATGAAGGAAGGCCAGATGATGAAGCCGGGCGACGTCATCGACGCCGACCTTGCGGAACTCATCGCCAGCGAATTCGGCCACACCGTCAAGCGCGTTTCGGAATCCGACGTCGAAGAAGGCCTCTTCAATGCCAACGACGACGGCGAGATGCTGCCGCGTCCACCGATCGTGACCATCATGGGTCACGTCGACCACGGTAAGACCTCACTGCTCGACGCCATCCGCAAGACCCATGTCGTATCGGGCGAAGCCGGTGGCATCACCCAGCATATTGGCGCCTATCAGGTCGAGCAGAACGGCAGCAAGATCACCTTCATCGACACCCCCGGCCACGCCGCTTTCACTGCGATGCGTGCCCGTGGCGCCCAGTCGACGGACATCGCCGTCCTGGTCGTCGCAGCCGACGACAGCGTCATGCCGCAGACGATCGAATCGATCAGCCATGCAAAGGCTGCCGGCGTGCCGATCATCGTGGCGATCAACAAGGTCGACAAGCACGAGGCAAACCCGGACAAGGTTCGCCAGCAGCTGCTGCAGCACGAAGTGTTCGTGGAATCCATGGGCGGTGAAGTGCTCGACGTCGAAGTTTCGGCCAAGACGGGCCTCAACCTCGACAAGTTGCTCGAAGCTATCCTCCTGCAGGCCGAAATCCTCGACCTGCGTGCCGATGCCGATCGCACGGCAGAAGGCACCGTCGTCGAAGCCCAGCTCGATCGCGGCCGCGGCGCGGTTGCCACGGTTCTCGTCCAGAAGGGTACGTTGAAGCCGGGTCAGATCATCGTCGCCGGCGATCAGTGGGGCCGCGTGCGTGCACTCGTCAACGACAAGGGCGAACACGTCAAGGAAGCCCCGCCGTCGATGCCGGTCGAGATCCTTGGTCTTTCCGGCACGCCGCAGGCGGGCGACAAGTTCGCGGTCGTCGAGAACGAAAGCCGTGCCCGCGAAATCTCCGAGTATCGTCAGCGGCTCACCCGCGACAAGGCCGTTGCCCGTGCATCCGGCCAGCGCGGTTCGCTCGAGCAGATGATGATGACGCTGCAGAATACCGGCCTGAAGGAATTCCCGCTGGTCATCAAGGGCGACGTGCAGGGCTCGATCGAAGCCATTGCCGGCGCACTCGACAAGCTGGGAACCGACGAGGTTCGTGCCCGCATCGTTCATTCGGGCGCAGGCGGCATCACCGAATCCGACATCTCGCTGGCGGAAGCCTCGAACGCGGCCATCATCGGCTTCAACGTTCGTGCCAATGCGCAGGCGCGCACTGCGGCTGAGCGTGCCGGCATCGAGATCCGCTACTACAACATCATCTACGATCTGGTGGATGACGTGAAGGCAGCGATGTCTGGTCTTCTTTCGCCAGAAAGACGCGAAACCTTCCTCGGCAATGCCGAAATCCTGGAAGTGTTCAACATCACCAAGACCGGCAAGGTCGCGGGTTGCCGCGTCATCGAGGGCAAGGTCGAGCGTGGTGCAGGCGTCCGCCTCGTGCGCGACAACGTCGTCATCCACGAAGGCAAGCTCAAGACCCTCAAGCGCTTCAAGGACGAAGTCTCCGAAGTGCCGATGGGCCAGGAATGCGGCATGGCCTTCGAGAACTACGAAGACATCCGCGCCGGCGACACGATCGAGTGCTTCCGCGTCGAGCATATCACTCGCACGCTGTAAAAAGCCTCGATGGACTTTCCGTTGGAAAAATTGCTGTCCGCTACAAGAGCGGGCGGCAATTGGCGTTTGGAATTTCGCGCCAACAAAATGGAAGTGCTTGTCGCCAGCGAAGTCGTCTGGGAAATATCCGCGGAGAAGGACAGAGATTATTTAGATCGATTTTTCGTCCGGATTCGCAACTCATTCCTATATTTTTATTACGTTCTGTTTCTTTGCTTCGTGTCGTTGATGACGATGCTGGTCCTTTATTCCGTTTTACCGAAAGTCGGGAAGGCGGATTTCATTCTGCGTTTCGGAATTTTTGCGCTGATCTCTATCATCGCGCATTTCGTCCTGAAAATTTACTTCAAGATTTCTCTTCGGCATTTTGGCAAAGGGAGCGATGTCACATGCGACATCGATTTTCAGTCCCTGACCTACAATGGTGGGGGACAGAGGATCGAGATACAATGGCAAGAGGTTACGGAAGTCCGAGAGACAGAAAACTACCTCATGATCTTCGCAGGCCCAGAGGCACAAATCGCCTTGCCAAAACGAGTTTTTGGCAGCGAGAAAAAGCTCCTGAAGTTCAGGATGTTCTGTGGGCAAGCGCTTGAAAATGCGCAAGGCAAATATGCAGAATAGAGCTGCGGCGCTGAAGCCGCAGCTCTGAATGCACTGTCAGATCTGCCGGCCGATCTTCGCATCGACGGACTGTGCATTTGATCCGCGAATGGCAAAGAAGAAGAAGATCGCGGCCCAGAGAATCGATTTTTCAGCGCCGGCGAGACCCTCGCCCGTGACGATGCCGTGGAAATAGACCGTGACCAGCAACACGATCATCGCAGCGAAGGATGCCGGGCGGGTGAACAGGCCGATCGCGACTAGGATGCCGCCAAAGAACTCTGTGGCCGACAGGAGCGGCGACCAGAAGACGCCCGGATAGAAGCCGAGGCCTTCGACCATGCCGACGGCGCCGAAGGGGTTGATGATCTTGCCGTAGCCGTGCGTGACGAGAAGGACGCCGGCGACGACGCGCAGCAGCGTTTCCGCCGTCGTATCGAGGGGCAGGTAGAACCGCTGCAGGGCAGGCAGCATGGCTGGGGGCCGGGTGGATGAAATGTCCGTCATGTTGTCTCCTCATGAATTTTTGCAACGCAACATTCTCTTGCTGCGGAAATTGCGACTATCAAGAGACGCCGCCTGGAAACATGATAAATTTAGTTGACAATTTCGTGAGATGTACTTGATCTCGCACAATTGCGACCCATGCCCTCGGCGGTTAAGTTGCGGCCTCTGAATCACTGCGGAAAACGAGATGAGCGAGAAACCACGCATCACCATCCTCTACTGCACCCAGTGCAACTGGCTGCTGCGCGCCGCCTGGATGGCGCAGGAACTGCTCTCCACCTTCGGCGACAGCCTCGGCGAGGTCGCGCTCATTCCCGGCACCGGCGGCAATTTCGAGATCCATGTCGATGAGATACTGATCTGGGAGCGCAAGCGCGACGGCGGCTTTCCCGGACCGAAGGAATTGAAGCAGCGGGTGCGTGACGTGATCGAACCGGAGCGCGACCTCGGCCACACGGACCGGACCTGACGGTGTGACCGCAAGCCTGCTCTTCGGCGTCTTCGGCGCCGCCCTCCTGTCGGCGACCCTCCTGGTCGGTGTATCCGAGGCAGCGCTCATCGTCGCTGCCGGACAGCCGGATGCCCGGCTGTTCCCGCTGTTTCTCGCAGCGACCGCTGGCAACGTGCTGGGCGCCATCGTCAACTTTGCGCTCGGACGCTATCTTCTACGCTTCGAGGAGCGCCACTGGTTTCCCGTCAGCCCGGCGAACCGGCAGAGGGCAGAGGCGTTGTTCGGACGCTACGGTCGCCCCATCCTGCTCTTCTCGTGGCTGCCGGTGATCGGCGACCCGCTGACGCTTGCGGCCGGCCTCATGCGCACGCCCTTTGCCCTCTTCCTCGTCTACGTGACCATCGGCAAGGCTGCGCGCTACGCCGTACTGCTATGGGCATGGGATGCCGTGGCCACCTGAATCCGGGCAAACAAAAAAACGGCGGGGAAATCCCCGCCGTCGATTCATGGACCGTTTTCAGCGATAGGGTGAATAGCAGACCCGGTAGGCGCCGCCATAGCTCAGGAACCGGTTGGTTGCCGGATTGTAGGAGCGATAGCGGGACAGGCACCAGTCCACATGCGAACCGCCATACGAATTGCCATAGTAGGCTCGTGGGGCGATGTAGACGTTGAGACCCGGCCGGTAGTACGATCCATAACCGTAGTAAGGCCGGTAACCGTAGTAGGGTCGATAATGGCGATACGGGCGATAGCCGTAATAGGGCCGGTAGCCACGGTAGCCACGCCGATCGCCGCGATACTCCGGCGGTCCACGGCGACGCTGGACCGTCTGGACGTCTGTCTTCAATTCAATCTTTGCATCCGGAACGGCAAGCGGCACAGCCTGCGCAGCAGCCACAGGCGTCATGATGGAGGCGGCGCTTACCACGCAGCCAATAACGAAATTTCGAAATCCCGCCATTTGTTTCCTCATTTCTCCCAAAAGGGTTTGCTTCGGTTGGTGTCCCTGTTTCATATTAACGGCCAGTATTTTTGTTTTATTCGTGTTTTCGCCTATTGCCCGACTGCAAATCCTTGCGTCTTTTCGACGCCTTGCCCTTCCAACTTGGCAGAATGCGCCAATATTCCCGGCAAGTCACTCTCGCGGTTATCAAAATCCTGTCAACCAGACGGAGGATCGATTGAGCTTGAAATTCGGTACCAGCGGCCTGCGCGGCCTCTCCACGGATCTGAACGGCCCCGCCGCCGCCATCTACGCCACCGCGTTCGCGCATTATCTCCTGTCGTCCGGTCAAGCAAAGCCCGGCGATCCGATCCTCCTTGGCCGTGACTTTCGCGATTCCAGTCCGGCAATTTCTGCGATCTGCGCCGGGGCGCTCACCCGCGCTGGCCTCACCGTTCTCGATTGCGGCACCGTGCCGACACCGGCGCTGGCGCTCTACGGCCTCGAAAAGCATGCCGCCGGATTGATGATCACCGGTTCGCATATCCCGGCCGATCGCAATGGCATCAAATTCTACCGACCCGACGGCGAGATTGCCAAGGTCGACGAGGAAGCGATCAGCAGAGCGGCGGCTAAGGTTCAGGCATCGTCCGTCGATGCGACCCCAGGGAGCGCCGCAGATCACGCCGAACAGGCTCAGGCGCTGTTCCTGGCCCGCAATCTGGCGATCCTTCCGGCTGGCGCCCTCGCCGGGCTTCGCGTCGGCGTTTATCAGCACAGCACCGTGGCGCGCGACCTCTTCGTTGACGTGCTCAACCATTTCGGCGCCGATGTCGTGCCGCTTGGCCGCTCGGAAACCTTCATCCCGGTCGATACCGAAGCCGTTTCGTCCACCACCATCGACCTTTTGCAGCGCTGGGCGGCAGAACACCAGCTGGACGCGATCGTCTCGGCAGATGGAGACGGAGACCGCCCTCTCGTCAGCGACGAGACCGGCCTGCCGCTGCGGGGTGACCTGCTCGGCCTGATCGCTGCCCAATTCACCGGCGCGCATGTCGCGGTAACCCCCGTCACCTCGAATTCCGGCCTGGAGCGTCAACCGGGCCTTTCCATCCTGCGCACCTGTGTTGGCTCGCCCTTCGTCATCGAAGGCATGCTGGAGGCCGTTCGTGCAGGCAAGACGGGTGTCGTCGGCTTCGAAGCCAATGGCGGCACCCTGACCGCCACGGACTTCACCCTGAATGGCGCCGCGCTCAAGGCGCTTCCGACACGCGACAGCTTCCTGCCGGTGCTTGCAGTGCTTTTCGCTGCCGCGCGCAGTGGCAAGCCGCTCTCGGCGCTCGCCGCAGGCTACGCGCTGCCGGTGGCGCTCAGCGATCGGATCGAGAACTTTCCACTTGAAACCAGCGCCGCCCTGATGGCCGAGTTGCGCTCCGGCAAAGACAATCTCGCCCGTTTCCTCAAACCCATCGGCACGCCGGGCGATATCAGCGACATCGACGGATTGCAGGTGACCCTCACCGATGGCGGCGTCATCCACTTCCGCCCGTCCGGCAATGCGCCGGAAATGCGCTGCTACGTCGAAGCAGAAACCGCCGACCAGGCGCAGGCGCTGCTCGAACAAGGACTTGCCCGCATCCGCGCCTTTGCACAGGGGCAGGCCTGACCGCCTGTGGAAGGAATTCATTTCCTTGAAAATCCTTGTAATCCAAGCCTTTGTTTGACTTTCCGACAGGGTTTTCACGAAAACTTCAAAAACCCTGTTGACACCTGCCCGCGAGCCCCTTACATCCCCGTCCGTCGCCCAGATGGCGGAATTGGTAGACGCGCCAGCTTCAGGTGCTGGTACTCGAAAGGGTGTGGAGGTTCGAGTCCTCTTCTGGGCACCATTCCATTCTAAGCACTTGATTTTGTTCAGTGCTAATTTTGCTTCCCGACTTTGGCTCAGCTGTAACCCTCTATGTTACAGCTGAGCGTGCGAAGCGCCCGGCCACTTCCCAGATCAACTCATTCGCACAGCAGCCTTCATTTTCCTGCATGGAAGGCACTGCCGAGAGACGGTGGCGCAGGCCGTTTCTATAGCCCATACAGACCGGATCAACCATTTGCGACTAGGTCTTGCATCGCCATCATTTGGACTTATATTGCACTGCACTCAGCCGCGTTTCTCTGGCCGAGCTTTTCCATGGCTACAAGCCGCCTTCACACGACGAGCCGTGCTTCTCGTGGACAACCGAAGGAGTTAACTTCATGACAACATCAATCAACAAGCTCGACGATTCCAGCATGGCGTCCGCTCCCCTGATCGAAATCGGCGATGCCGTCAGGCGATCTCGCGAAGCCGCTGGATATAGCGTCGAGGATCTCGCCGTGACCTGCGGGCTGACGGACGTCGAAATAGCCAGGATAGAGATCGGCGCCGACGTCGATCCGGGCAGGCTTCGGCGCATAGCGACCGCGCTTCAGATGCCGGCATCGACCTTTTTATCCGCGTAAAGCACAAGGCGTCGCGCGGCCACCAGGCGCGGCGCCTCCTGTCCTTGAACTGCCAAGCTGGGCAAGAAAAACAACCAGCCCCCTTCACCAGTCTTCCAGGCCGAAACAACCTCCAACAATGTTGGAACGACCGCGCATCTGAGCGCTTTGTCGGGCGTATCCAGCCTTTCCATCCCGCCATGACCAAAGGCCAGGCACGTCGCGTCGACGCAGTCGGTTCATAGCCTCGGCATATCAAGCGGTCTGGCGAACCTTGCCGCCGTAGAGCCCGCCGCCCCCTAGCCGCGCGCAACTAACAGTTCCTCCAAATCATCGATACTCACTCAGTGCGCACGTCGCGCCTTGAGATTCAAAGGCACGTCAATTTAGCGAATCCGGCAACGGAATCGGGCATTTGCACCCCTCTCAAAATTACAAAAGACAAACGTCAGTCAACATATGTAAAAAACCTCTGTTGACATTTGTCGATTAACTATTGATATTTGTCAAATTGGCAATGGAAAGCCATAACGACTTGGGAGGGTCACAATGCAATCGCTTTTGAAAGTCGAAGGACTGGCGAAGTCGTTCGGGGGCGTTGCGGCACTTCGCGATGGCCGTTTCGAGCTCGAAGGCGGGTCGGTGCATGCGCTTTGCGGCGGCAACGGCGCCGGCAAATCGACCTTTCTCTCCATCCTCATGGGCATTCACAAACGCGACGGAGGCAAGATCTGGCGGCGCGGCGCGCCCGTCGAGTTCAATAGCCCGGCCGAGGCGCTGGCCTCCGGCATCGCCATCATCGAGCAAGAACTGAGCCCGGTTCCGCATATGACAGTGGCGGAAAACATCTACCTTGGCCGTGAGCCTTCCGGCCGGTTCGGCGGCATTGATTTCAAGACGATGAACCGCAATGCGCAGGCGCTGCTCGACAGGCTGGAGTTCAACATCCGCGCCAACCAGTACATGATGAACCTTTCGGTGGCACAGATGCAGCTGGTGGAAATCGCCAAGGCGCTCAGCCATGATGCCGAAGTCATCTTCATGGACGAACCGACCTCGGCAATCGGTGAGAAGGAAGCGCAGCAACTGTTCGCGGCCATCTCGCGCCTGAAGGCCGAAGGAAAGGGCGTCGTCTATGTGTCGCATCGCCTCTCGGAAATCTTCCAGATCGCCGATAGCTACACCGTCTTTCGCGACGGCTCCTATGTTGGCAGCGGCGCGTTGGCGGATATCGATCGTCCCGGCCTGATCCGCATGATCGTCGGACGCGAGCTGGGCGAGGAATACATCAAGACCAATGCGCCGACAGATGTGACGGGATTCGAGGTCTCAGGGCTCACTGCCCCCGGAAAGATCGAAGACATTTCCTTCGCCGTCCGCAAGGGCGAGATCTTCGGCATCTACGGGCTGATGGGGTCCGGACGCACCGAAATCTTCAACTGCCTCTTCGGCCTGGATACGCCAACCACAGGCGAGATGCGCCTCGGCGGCCAGCCCATTTCGGTGTCGAAACCGGCGGACGCCATGCAGCAGGGCATCGCCTTCGTCACCGAAGACCGCAAGGTCACCGGTCTCAACCTTTCCGATAGCGTGCGCAACAACATCTGCCTGGCAAGCCTGCCGGAAATGAGCCCCTCCTTCACGATGCGCAGACGGGACGAACAGGCAGCCAGCCGCGAGATGATCGCCCATTTCGGCATCAAGGCCGCGCGCGACACGATGCCGGTTTCCGGCCTCTCTGGTGGCAACCAGCAGAAGGTCGTGCTCGGCAAATGGTTCCTTCGCAAACCCAAGGTGCTGCTCTTGGATGAGCCGACGCGCGGCGTCGATGTCGGCGCGAAACGGGAAATCTATCGCATCATCTGCGACTTCGCCGCTGAAGGTGGCACGGTCGTGATGATTTCGTCGGAAATAGATGAAGTCCTCGGCATGTCCGACCGCATCCTCGTCATGCGGGGCGGCCGATCCGCCGGAATCTTCGCCCGAGAGGATACGGACGCCCAGGCGCTTGTCCACTTGTCCACCTGACAGGTCGATCAACCGTCTCGGCGCTTCCGTCCGGCATCAAAAAGGTAACAAACGTGTCCAGCATCGACAACAAACAGGCCAGCACCTGGTTCAGCTCCGACAACCGTCGGCTGATCATTCAGGAATACGGGATCTTCCTTGCCTTCCTGCTGCTCGCCTTCATTCTTTCGCTCTCGAACGAATATTTCCTGACGCCGGGCAATATTTCCAACGTGCTGCTGCAGACCTCGATCAACGGCGTCCTGGCGATCGGCATGACCTTCGTGATCCTGACGCGGGGGATCGACCTTTCCGTCGGTTCCGTCGTGGCGCTCGCAGGCATTATCAGCGCCAGCTTTGCAACGACATCGGCGACGGCAGGCATCGCCGGTGGCCCCTACCCCTTCTATGTCGCGCTGGCGATCGGCATCCTCGTTGGCCTTGCCTGCGGTGCGCTTGTCGGCCTGATCGTCTCGCGCTTTGCCGTTCCGGCCTTCGTCGCAACGCTTGGCATGCTGTCGGCGGCGCGCGGCGCCACGCTGATCTATGGCGGCGGCAAGCCGGTGCCGGCGCTGACGCCCGAATTCCGCTGGATCGGCACCGGCAATATCCTGGGCATTCCAATGCCGGTGATCCTGCTCGCCATCGTGTTCGCGGTTTCCTGGTGGGCTCTCACCCGCACGCGCTATGGCCGCTACATCTATGCGGTCGGCGGCAACCCGCATGCGGCAAAGACCTCGGGCATCAACGTCACCCGCATGAAGTTCTCGGTCTACATGATCTCAGGCAGCCTGTCGGGTCTTGCAGGGATGATGCTCTCGGCACGCACGGGATCTGCCCTACCGCAGGCCGGCATCGCCTACGAACTGGATGCGATCGCAGCCGTGGTCATCGGCGGGACCAGTCTTTCCGGCGGTGTCGGCCGCGTCACCGGCACCCTCATCGGTGCCCTCATCATCGGCGTCATGAACAACGGCCTCGATCTGATGGGTATCCAATCCTACTACCAGCAGGTCCTGAAAGGCGCGCTCATCGTCGGCGCCGTCATGCTCGACCAGAAACGCAATCAAGGTCTCTGAACCAAGCCAATTCGGGTGCGTCGCACCCGTCACTGCAACGGCGCGCCATGACGGCTGCCGGAATTTTCAACGGAGGAGAATGACATGAAGAAACTGCTGATTGCCCTTGCCGCAACGACGGCCCTCATGATGTCGCCGGCGATGGCGCAGGACAAGAAACTGAAGATCGGGGCCGCCCCCTATGGCCTCAACGCCGAGTTCATGCAGATCTGGTCGGCAGCGCTGGAACAGCACCCGGCCGTCAAGAGCGGCGCAATCGAGCTTACCGTGTTCGACGGCCGCTACGATGCGCTGGTCCAGCAGGAACAGTTCAACACGATGATCACCCAGAAATTCGACGCGATCATCTTCGTGCCGATCGATATCGAAGCCGGCGCCACCGCCGTTCAGGCCGCCCATGACGCCGGCATTCCCGTCGTCGGCTCCAACACCCGTGTCAATTCGGACCTGCTTGCATCCTATGTCGGCTCCGACGACACGATTTCCGGCTACATGGAAGCCAAGACCGTGCTCGACAAGATCGGCTGCAAGGGCAATGTCGTGATCCTCGAAGGCCCGATCGGCCAGTCGGCGCAGATCTCCCGCCTCGAAGGCAACAAGAAGGCGCTGGCCGAATGCCCGGACGTCAAGGTTCTCGAAGACCAGACGGCAAACTGGTCGCGCGCTGAAGCCCAGACGCTGATGGAAAACTGGCTGACCTCGCACTCGGGCCAGATCAACGGCATCATCGGCCAGAACGACGAGATGGCGCTCGGCGCCATCGAGGCGATCAAGTCCGCCAACCTCAAGACCGAGGACTTCGCGATTGCCGGTATCGACGGCATCACCGACGCCCTGACTGCCGTCAAGGCCGGCACGATGACCTCGATCCTGCAGGATGCCAGTGCCCAGGCGCAAGGTGCGCTCGATCTCGCGATCTTCCACGCGAAGAAAGGCGACTACAAGCCGGAATCGGCCATCTGGAGCCAGTATCCGGACATGCCGTTCAATGACGGCAAGGACAAGGAATACAATGTCCCGTGGACGCCCGTGACCAGCGAGAACGTCGACAGGCTTCTGGAAGCGCGTCAGTAAAGAGACAAGAGTGGGGCGGCCGCACCACCCGGGCAGGCCGCCCCGCTTAACTCACAACAGAGGTTTGCCGACATGACCGACACTGCCCCCCACATCGACCTGAACTTTCCTTTGACCGGCAAGGTGGCGCTGGTCACCGGCGGCGCCTCCGGCATTGGTGCAGCGATCACCGCCGCCTTCGCTTCCAAGGGCGCGACGGTCGCCGTCCTCGACCTTAACACCGATGCTGCTGCGGCTCAGGCAACACGTCTCGGCGAAGGCGCCAAGTCGTTCGTTTGCAATGTCGCCGACCCAGCTTCGGTCCAGGCAGCCGTTGCCGATGTCCTCGCGGCCTTCGGTGGCATCGACATTGCCGTCAACAGCGCCGGCGTCGCCTTTCTGGCGCCCGCCGAAGATCTGTCGCTGGAGCATTGGGACAAGACCATCGACATCAATCTCAAGGGCACTTTCCTCGTCACCCAGGCCGTCGGTCGGGCGATGATCGCCGCCGACAAGGGCGGCAAGATCGTCAACCTCGCCTCGCAGGCGGGCACCGTCGCCATCGAGGAACATGTTGCCTATTGCGCCTCGAAATTCGGCGTCATCGGCCTGTCGAAGACCTTTGCCGCGGAGTGGGGCAAACACGGCATCTGCGTCAACACGCTGTCGCCGACCATCGTGCTCACCGAACTCGGCAAGAAGGCCTGGGCCGGTGAAAAGGGCGAGGCTGCCCGCAAGCGCATCCCGTCCGGCCGCTTCGCCTATCCGGAAGAGATCGCGGCCGCGGCCGTGTTCCTGGCCTCCGCCGGCGCGGACATGATCAACGGCGCCGATCTTCTGATCGACGGCGGCTACACGATCCTCTGACGCGCGACGATCATTCACAGGAGTTACCATGCAAAGGTTCATCAACAACCCGGACGAAGTGGTCGAAGACACCGTCAAGGGCTTCGTCAAGGCCCATTCCGATCTCGTGCGGCTCGGCGAAAACCCACGGGTGATCGTCTCCAAGGCAGCCCCGGTTTCCGGCAAGGTCGGCGTCATCACCGGCGGCGGGTCCGGCCACGAGCCGGCGTTCATCGGCTATACCGGCCGCAACATGCTGGATGCCGTGGCGGTTGGCGAACTGTTTTCGTCGCCGACGGCCAAGAGCTTCTACGACGCCGTGCGCGAGGCCGATGGCGGCAAGGGCGTGGTCTGCCTCTACGGCAATTATGCCGGCGACAACATGAACGTGAAGATGGCGATCAAACTGGCGGCAAAAGACGGCATCGAGATCGCAACTGTCGTCGCCAACGACGACGTCTGCTCGGCACCGCCGGAGGAGCGCCACAAGCGCCGCGGCGTCGCCGGCGAGATCTTCATGTGGAAGGTCGGTGGCGCCAAGGCTGCGACCGGCGCAAGCCTCGAAGAGGTGCGGGCGACAGCGCAGAAGGCGATCGACAACTGCCGCTCGATCGGCGTCGGCCTCGGTCCCTGCACGCTGCCGGCCGTAGGGCATCCGAATTTCCAGATCGAGCCGGGCACGATGGAAGTCGGTATCGGCCACCACGGCGAGCCGGGCGTCCGGGTCGAGCCACTGAAGACCGCCGATGAAGTCGCAAAAGACATGTGCAAGATCGTGCTCGACGATCACGACCTGCCGGCCGGAACCGAAGTCGCCGTCCTGGTTTCCGGTCTCGGTGCGACCCCGCTCAACGAGCTTTATATCCTTCACGACACGATCGAGCAGGAGATCACCGGGCGCGAGCTGAAGATTCACAAGACCTATATCGGCAACTATTTCACCTCGCTCGAAATGGTCGGGGCGACGCTGACGGTGATGGCCCTCGACGACGAGCTGAAAGCGCTCATGGACGCCGAGGCGCGCTGCACGATCGTACTTTGACGGGGGATTTCACCATGCAGACATTTTCAAACGCCGCCGCCGGCACCATCGTTCTCTCGCTGGCTGATCGGATCATCGAGAACCGCGCTTATCTGAGCGAGATCGACGGCAAGATCGGCGACGGCGACCACGGCGTCAACATGGCCAAGGGCTTCGGCATTGCGGCCGAGCGCCTGAAAGGCAAGGACGCATCACTCGCCGACGCGCTCGATACGCTCGGCACCGTGCTGATGACGGAAATCGGTGGCTCGATGGGGCCACTCTACGGCGTCATGTTTATCGAATTCGCCGAAAAGCTGCAGGGTGTGGAGGCCGTGGGTGCAGAGGCCTACAGCACCATGCTGCATGCAGGGCTTGAAGGCATTCAGGCGATCGGCTCGGCAAAGGTCGGCGACAAGACGCTGATCGACACGCTGGTGCCCGCTGTCGAGGCCTTCGATGTGGCCACAAATGCTGGCAAACCCTTCGGCGACGCACTCGACGCGCTCGTAGAAGCTGCGGAAACCGGCCGCGATTCCACGCTCAACCTCGTCGCCAAGATCGGCCGCGCCAGCCGCCTTGGCGAGCGCTCGCTCGGCGTGCTCGATGCCGGCGCGACGTCCTGCGCCATCATCCTGAAAGAACTGTCGCTCGGCGCCCGCGACCGGCTGCAGTAAATCTCCCAGGACGGCGCGACCATGGCGACAAACGCTGTGGTCGCGCGCCGCGGCTTTCGGATTGAGGTTGCAAACGGATGGCATTGCTTCCATCTTCGCGGCCTGAAGTGTTACAGCGACCATTGCGCGTCTGAAAAGACGCCGCGTCGCGGTAGCGAATGAGGGAACGCCGGAATTTCATGACACCCAAGACACCTTCGCCCCGCAAGGGCGGCGCAAGCAGGATCGGCACGACGGAGAGTCTCGACGTAATGCCGCTGCGTTATGGCGACGACCCCTATGTCTGGGCCTGCTGGCTCTATTACGAAGACGGCATGACCCAGGGCGAAATCGCCGACGCGATGGGGGTATCGCGCGCCACCGTCAACAGCTATCTCGCCGACGCCCGCGAGAAGGGCATCGTCAACATATCGCTGGAACCGGCCCGTCTTGCGTCGCTGACGATCGCGCAAGAGCTCAAGCGCCATTTCGGCCTTGCGGACTGTCTCGTGGTTCCGAGTGACGACAATGCCCGGCCGCTGATCGACCGGCTCGGCGTCGCCGGCGCCCATGCGCTACAGAAGCTTCTGAAATCAGGCGATACGCTCGCCGTCGCCTGGGGCCGGACGATCCTCTCAGTCGGTGAACACACCAACATAGGCTCGCTGCAGGACATGACCGTCGTGCAGGCGACCGGCGGCACCACGGCCTCCTTTTCCTATACGCCGGAACTCACCGCTTCGGCCATCGCGCAGGCGATCTCCGCGCGTTGCGTCAACATCACGGCACCCGCCGTCGTCGCCTCGCCCGAAATGCAGCGCATGCTGCTGGACGAGCCACTGCTGAAGGAACAGTTCGCCACTCTGGCGCGGGCAAACCGCATCGTCTTCGGCATCTCGTCGCTCAGGCCGAATTCGACGATCCACACCAGCGGCTTCTTCGAATCCGTGCCGCTGCAGCACTATCTCGCAAAGGGCGCGGCCGGCGTGGTGGCCGGCCGTTTCATCGACGAGCGAGGCAAGCCCGTAACCGGGCCGCTCGATGAACGCACCATCGGCATCTCGCTGGAAATGCTGCGCGGCATCGGCACGCGGATCGCGGTTGCCGGCGGTTTCGACAAGGTGCCTGCCCTGCTCGCAGCGCTTAGGGGCGGGTACGCCAATGTGTTGATTACCGATGCGGCGACCGGTGCGGGCATCCTGAGAGCGGATGGCGTCACCAGCCTCGACAGCCGCCTGTCGAAGCGCCAGAAGCCGATTTCCACACCGAGCAGCTACCGCACCCACGTCAAGAAATTCCTCAACAGCCCGAATGACGTGGTCGAGGAAATGCTCGACGGCATCGTCAAGGCCCACGGGAAACATATTGCGCCCATAAAGGGATCGCCGCGTGCCCTGGTGGCCCGCAACGGCCCTCGCCCCGGCAAGGTCGGCCTGGTCATTGGCGGCGGTACCGGCCACGAACCCGCCTTTGTCGGCTATGTCGGCAAGGGCCTTGCCGATGCGGTTGCCGTCGGCAACATATTTTCCTCGCCGCCACCCGATCCCATCGTTCAATGCGCGGTCGCGGCTTCCGGTGGCGAAGGTGTCTTGTTCGTCTATGGCAACTACGCCGGCGATGTGATGAACTTCGAAATGGCCGCCGAAATCGCCGAGGAGCAGGGCATCCCAATCAGGACCGTGCTCACTACGGACGATATCGCCTCATCCCCATTGGAAGACAAGGAGGGCCGGCGCGGCGTCGCCGGCAATTTCTTCATCTTCAAGGTCGCCGGCGCCGCGTGTGACCAGGGCCTGACGCTCGACGCCTGCGAAGCCGTGACCCGGAAAGCCAATGCCCGGACCTTTACCGTCGGTGTCGCGCTGGAGCCATGCTCGATGCCCCAGACCCGGCGACACAACTTCGAGATCGGCCCCGAGGATATGGAAATCGGCATGGGCATTCACGGCGAGCCCGGCGTTTCGCGCGAGCGCATCCGCACCGCCGACGAGATCGTCGACACGATCATGGACAATATCTTCAAGGAAATGAAGGCTGTTGCGGGCGACCGGGTCGCGGTCCTGGTCAACTCTTTCGGTGCGACACCGATGATGGAACTCTACATCCTCTTCCGCCGCGTCGAGCAGCGGCTGGCGGCCAAGAATATCGTCATCGAGGCAAACTGGATCGGCCATTACTGCACGTCGCTCGACATGGCCGGCGCCTCGATCTCGATTTTGCATCTCGACCAGCAGCTGAACGAACTGCTGCATCACCCCTGCGACACCGCGGTCCTGAATATCAACTAGCATGCCGGCGGTCCGGTGGAGGATCGCCGGGCTTTGTGAGGCACTGGGAGGAATACCATGTCGGAAAGCGCGACGCGCAGCATGGCCAAGATGTTTCAGATGATGTCGCAGATGGTCGAAGCCGAAAAGGATCATCTTTCGGAGCTGGACGGCGCGATCGGCGACGGCGACCACGGGATCACCATGTCGATCGGCTTTCTTGCCATCAATGCCGAACTGGCAAAACTCGATCTCGACCGGGCTAGCCTCTCGGACGTGATGTCGACCGCGGCAACCGGCTTTTTGAATGCCGTCGGCGCGTCCACCGGACCGCTCTACGCGACCGGATTTCGCCGCGCCGCAAAGGCGCTTGCGGGCCGCACGACGCTGGATCTCGCCGCCTGCACCGATATGATCGAGGCCATTTCCGCCGGCATCCGCGAGCGCGGCAAGGGACAGCGCGGCGACAAGACGATGGTCGACGTCTGGCTTCCGGCCGCGGACGCTGCTGCAAATGCACTTGCGGAGGACAAACCGGCGGATGCCTTCTGGCGCGACGTCGTTGAATCGGCGGACAACGGTGCAAGTGCCACCCGCTCGATGATCGCTACCAAGGGACGCGCGGCGAGGGTTCGCGAGCGATCTCTCGGCCATATCGATCCCGGAGCCGCATCAGCTTCCCTCCTGATCCGGGTGATGGCCGAAGCGCTGCAGGCCGACCGCGAGCGGTGACCTGAAGACTCTGCGGTATCGGCTACCACGGGCCGGTTTAAAACGATACGGCCCGCCGAATGGCGAGCCGTATCAAACTTTGCAACGGAGAAAGAGACTAAGCTCCTGCGGTTATTCCGCCGGCTGAAGCCCTGTCGCCGGAAAGCTCGCGGTGGTCTTGCCGCCAAGTGCTGCAGCAAGCTGCTCGGTATCCAGTTCGTTCTCCCAGCGGGCGACGACGATGGTGGCGACGGCGTTGCCGACGAGGTTGGTCAGAGCGCGGCATTCGGACATGAAGCGATCGATGCCGAGGATGAGCGCCATGCCGGCAACCGGCACGGCGGGGACGACCGAGAGCGTGGCGGCGAGCGTGATGAAACCGGCGCCGGTGATGCCTGCAGCCCCCTTTGAGCTCAGCATGGCAACGAGCAGCAGGAGAATCTGGTCACCCCAGGAGAGGTCGATATCCGTCGCCTGGGCGATGAACAGTGCGGCCAGCGTCATGTAGATATTGGTGCCGTCGAGATTGAAGGAATAGCCGGTCGGGATGACGAGGCCGACGACCGAGCGCTTGCAGCCGGCCTTTTCCATCTTGTTCATCAGACCCGGAAGGGCTGCTTCCGAGGACGAGGTGCCAAGAACCAGAAGAAGTTCTTCCTTGATGTAGCGCAGCAGCGCCAGGATCGAGAAGCCGTTATAGCGGGCGACGGCGCCGAGGACCACCAGCACGAAAAGCAGTGCGGTGATGTAGAAGGTACCGATGAGCATGGCGAGATTGGCGATCGAACCGACGCCATACTTGCCGATGGTAAATGCCATGGCGCCGAAGGCACCGATCGGGGCGGCCTTCATCAGGATGGCGACGAGCTTGAAGATCGGCGCCGTCAGCGCGTTGAGGAAATTGACGACCGGCTCACCCTTTTCACCGACCATGGCGAGCGCGATACCGAACAGCACCGAGAAGAACAGCACCTGCAGGATATCGCCATCGGCAAAGGCGCCAACGATCGTGGACGGGATGATGTTGGTCAGGAAGCCCGTGATGCTCTGCTCATGAGCCTTTTCGGTGTAGGTGGCAACAGCCGTCGGATCGAGCGAAGCTGGGTCGATATGCATGCCGGCACCGGGCTGCACGAGATTGGCGACGACAAGGCCGATGACGAGCGCCAGCGTCGAAAAGGTCAGGAAGTACAACATGGCCTTGCCGGCAACGCGCCCGACCTTCTGCAGGTCGCTCATGCCGGCAATGCCGGTTGCCACCGTCAGGAAGATGACCGGCGCGATGATCATCTTGACGAGCTTGATGAAGGCATCGCCGAGCGGCTTCAGCTGGGTGCCGAGTTCCGGGTAGAAATGGCCGAGAAGGATACCCGCGGCGATAGCGGCGAGAACCTGGACATAGAGATGCCTGTAGAACGGGGTCTTGCCCGTCGACTGTGGGACTGCATCGATAGGTGCTGCGATCATGATTTCCTCCTTGTGGCTCGCCCGGAACGAATTCCGGCCTCCCGAGCCGTTGGCTTGAAGTCCAGCGTCAAAATGCTGTTGGAGAAATTGTTCGCAATCTTCGTGCCAGTTTCTTTCGCCGCATTAATGCATTGAAAAAATTGTATAAAATATTGCCCCTCTGATCATCGAACTAAAAACCATGCGAAAATCCGCACAAAGTGATTTGATCGTCGTGCTGAAACATGCACAAATTTGTCATGACTTTTTCCCTCTCACGATGGCTGTGGCCAGCCCTGCCCCTGCACCAACGCATCCGGCGGATGCGGCTGGGTTACGCAGGTCTTGCGCTGGCGCTCATAGCCGTGGCTCTCTGGGCAGGTGGGGAGATCGGCCGGCGGCGGGCCGAGGCGCTTCTGGAAACCCAGGCCCGCATCGATGCCAGCCTCAATGCCGCGCTCCTGCGCACGGTGCTGGAAAAATATCGGGCGCTTCCCTTTGTGCTTTCGAAGGACAGCGGCCTTGCAACGGCGCTGGCGGTAAACAATCCGGGAGCGCTCGACCCGCTCAATCGCAAGCTGGAATTGCTGGCGACGGGCACGAAAGCCGCGGTCATCTATGTCATCGGAATTGACGGGATCGCCACCGCGGCCAGCAACTGGCGCGAGCCGACGAGCTTCGTCGGCAATGACTATCGTTTCCGCGAATATTTCCAGGGGGCGATGGCAAAGGGTCAGGCCGAGCATTTTGCGCTTGGCAGTGTCAGCAAGAAACCGGGACTGTATATTTCGCAGCGCATCGACGGCAGCACCGGCCCGCTTGGCGTAGTCGTGGTCAAGGTGGAGTTCGACGAGGTCGAGGCCGACTGGTCCACCTCCGGCAAGCCATCCTACGTCGTTGACGATCGCGGCATCGTCCTCATCACCAGCATCCCGTCCTGGCGCTTCATGACCATCGGTGAAATCGCGCCGGATCGCCTCGCCGCGATACGCGAGAGCCTCCAGTTCGGCGATGCGCCGCTGCGACCCCTGCCGTTCGACAGCGTCGGAACACTGGGCGAAGGCCTCGACCTCGTCCGCGCGGTCATGCCGGGCAACGCCGGAAAATCGGCGTTTCTCGATGTGCGGACCGCGGTTCCGACCACAGGATGGCAATTGCAGCATCTGGTGCCGCTCAAGCCCGCCGTTGATGCCGGCGTGCGCGAAGCTCGTCTGGTGGCGCTGCTTATCCTTTTGCCGCTGCTTGCCGGCGCCGCCTTTTTATTGCGCCGGCGCCAGGTGATCGCGCTGCGGATGCTCGAGGAGCAGCAGGCGCGGCAGGAACTGGAGCGGCGCGTGACGGAGCGGACGCTGGATCTCAGCCAGGCACGCGACCGGTTGCAGGCGGAAATCACCGGCCACAGAAATACCGAACAGAAACTGCAGTCGGTGCAGCAGGATCTCGTGCAGGCCAACCGGCTGGCAATCCTCGGTCAGGTCGCGGCCGGTGTCGCGCACGAGATCAACCAGCCGGTCGCGACCATCCGCGCCTATGCCGACAACGCTCGTGTCTTCCTCGATCGCGGCCAGACGGCGCCCGCAAGCGGAAACCTCGAAAGCATCGCAGCGCTGACCGAGCGCATAGGCTCGATCACCGAAGAGCTGAAGACATTCTCCCGCAAAGGCCGCGCCGCCGCCGAGCCCACCGGCGTTAAGGATGTCATCGAGGGGGCCGTGATGTTGCTGCGCAGCCGTTTTGCCGGGCGCATGGATACGCTGGATATCGCCCTGCCGCCCGCCGGTCTTGAGGTTTTGGGAAATCGGATCAGGCTGGAGCAGGTCCTGATCAACCTTTTCCAGAATGCGCTGGAGGCCGTCGCCCCGAAAGGCGAAGAGGGCCGCGTCGAGGTGCGGGTCGCAAGCGATGCGGGCGCGGTGACCGTCACCGTTTCCGACAACGGCCCGGGCATTTTGCCGGAGATCCGCGAGGGATTGTTCACGCCGTTCAATACCTCGAAGGAAGGCGGTCTCGGCTTGGGACTGGTCATTTCCAAGGACATCGTTGCCGACTATGGCGGCCGGATGGAGGTGGCCAGCGACAGCCATGGAACCCGGTTCACCGTTTACTTGAAGAAGGCCTGATTCATGGACCCACTGATACCGGTTGCGCTCATCGACGACGACAAGGAACTGCGCCGTGCCACGGCCCAGACGCTGGAACTCGCCGGGTTTGCGGTCTCTGCCTTTGGCAGCGCCAAGGCGGCGCTCGCGGAACTGTCCGCGGATTTCCCCGGTGCGGTCGTCACCGATATCCGCATGCCCGAGATCGACGGATTGCAACTGTTCGACGCGCTGAAGGAAATGGACGCCGACCTGCCGGTGATCCTCATCACCGGCCATGGCGATATTCCGATGGCAGTTCAGGCGATCCAGAACGGCGCCTATGATTTTATCGCCAAGCCTTTTGCAGCCGACCGGCTGGTGCTCAGCGTGCGGCGGGCGGGCGAGAAGCGACGGCTGGTAATGGAAAACCGGGCGCTGCGGCAGGCGGCGGAGGATGCGCAGGACAGCCTGCCGCTGATCGGCCAGACCCCGGCCATGGAAAACCTGCGCAACATCCTGCGGCATATCGCCGATACCGACGTCGACGTGCTGGTGGCCGGCGAGACCGGCAGCGGCAAGGAAGTGGTCGCCCAGCTTCTCCATCAATGGAGCCACAGGCGAAAGGGCAACTTCGTGGCACTCAATTGCGGCGCCCTGCCCGAGACCGTGATCGAAAGCGAACTGTTCGGCCATGAGGCCGGCGCGTTCACCGGTGCCCAGAAGCGCCGCACCGGGCGGATCGAGCATGCGAGCGGCGGAACGCTTTTTCTCGACGAGATCGAGAGCATGCCGCCCGGCACGCAGGTAAAGATGCTGCGCGTCCTAGAGATGCGCGAGATCACGCCGCTCGGCACCAACGAAGTGCGGCCGGTGAACCTCAGGGTCGTTGCCGCCGCCAAGATCGACCTCGGCGACCCCGATGTGCGCGGCGATTTTCGCGAAGACCTCTATTACCGGCTGAATGTGGTTACCATCTCCATTCCGCCGCTTCGCGAGCGCCGTGACGACATCCCCTTGCTGTTTTCCCACTTCGCCGACCGTGCCGCGGCGCGCTTTCGCCGGGACGTGCCACCCCTGTCACAGAGCGTGCGCCGCCACCTCACTTCCCATTCCTGGCCCGGCAATGTTCGCGAGCTTTCACATTTTGCAGAAAGAGTGGTTCTGGGATTGGAAGGGGGCGGCGAAGGGGTGCCTTCCCTGCGGAAAACGACAGCCAGCCTTCCGGAAAAGCTCGAACAATATGAAGCAGAGATCATCCGCGATGCCCTGTCGGCCAATGATGGCGATGTGCGCAAAACGATCGAAGCACTCGGCATTCCGCGCAAGACCTTCTACGACAAGCTGCAACGCCATGGCATCCATCGGGCAGGCTTTAGCGCACGCAAATAGTCGGGTTTTTCGAGAGCCGCATTGTGGGCTAACTGCTTTGCGGAAAGACGAGCCACGCCTGTTGAAATCATCACTGGCGATCACCATTTCAGGCTGCGACGGCGTCTTCTGCTAAAGCATTCGGCTGAAGCTGGCGCCATCCGGATTATCGACAAGCTAACCCGGCAGACTTGGTTTTACTGGCGTGTGACCTCTGGCGAAAAAATTGCCGGAGAGTTTTACTATGTCTGCACTAACCGTCTGGTTTTTTCAAAAGTGTGCATTAGTATGTGCTCCCATGATGGACACACGCTTCTCTTCGGCACTGCAGATCATTATTACGGTTGCCGTCAACGAAAAAAACAACACTCGGTCAACGAGCGATACATTGGCATCCCGGCTGGATGCCAAGCCCAGTCTCGTGCGCAAACTCATTGCGCCTTTGATGCAGAAGAATATCCTCGTATCGTCCGAAGGATATCAGGGCGGTTATCGACTGGGCCGGCCGGCAGACTCCATCTATCTCAGCGAAATCTATCTTGCCGTAACGCCTGGCAAGAAAATCTGGGGCACGCGAGACGACCTTCCGGCTGCGTGTTTCATCTCCAGCAATATGGGCCTGTGGTCGGAAAGGCTTCGCGACGAAGCGGAGGGCGCGCTGCTTGGCGTGCTGGGTGAGAAATCCGTCCAGGACGCCATTTCGGAGCTTGCGACCATCGATGAGGGAAAGTGCCCGGTGGGACGGATGCTTGCGAGCTGAAAGCTGCAATTTTCCAGAGAGTGCGGGACGGCCTGTGGGAAACCAGCCGTCCCCGTCACTGATCGGAGGTCAATCAAATCCGTGACGAACCATCGGCCAACCGGGTCGCCCCGGCCAGCCAAGTGAGGTCGTAAAGCGACTTAGAAATCGCGCTGAAGGCGGAGGAAGCCAAACACTTCGTCGTCGCCATCGTCTTCGTCATGATACTGAACACTCAGCTTCGTTGCGAGGCCATCGGTGATCTTGTAGTCGACGGTTACGCCGCCGGTCCATGCATCGCCACCAGTGAAGCCTTCGCCATTGTTGGCAAGGTCAATGTTGCTGAAATACTGGAAGCCGGGGGTCACGGCGAACTTGTCGTTGATCTTGAGCTCGTACTGAGCACCAAGCGTCCATTCGGAGTCTTCGTAGTAGTAGTTCGCGCCGCTGGCCCAGACGCCGTAGACGCCAAGCTGGCCAGGTCCGAGATCGGCATAGATGATGCCGCGGATGGCACCTTCCTCGGTATCGACATCATAGCCGCCGAGAAGGTAACCGGTGACAACGCCAACGGTGCCCGAAACCTGGCCGGTGATGCCAACGTTGTTGGGACCTTCGCCCGGCTTGGTATCGTAGTCGTCTTCGAGTTCTTCTACAGCGACGCCGGCCGCGAAAGTTTCGGTCTCGTACTGGTAGCGGATAGCGTTGTGGCGGGTCTCGTTGCTGGCGACCGAGTCGGTTTCGCCGCTCGGATCGTCATCCCACCAGCTATACTGCATACCAAACCGCAATCCAGCAATGTCGATGTAACCTTCGTCGAGGAAGGCAGCGTTGCCGCTGTCGGAGCGGTCAGAGTTCTCGGTGTTCGAACGCAGATTGATACGGCTCGTCAGCGTACCGAACTCCGTGTCGTTCTTTGCCGTGAAGTTGACCTGCGCGCGGGTCCAGAACGACCAGTCGGACGTACCAACCCTGTCGCGGCCGAAGCGAGCTTCCGTACGGATGTAACCGCCGATCTTCAGGCAGGTTTCCGTTCCGGGAATGTAGAAGTAGCCAGTGCCGAACGCGTCACAGACGCGAACATATTCCATCGGCTCCGGTTCTGCCGCAACGATGGCATCAGCAGCAAGAGCGCCGCTTGCCGAACTCAACGCAGCAGCGGACGCAAAAAGAATGGCCCTTATATTCATTTCAAATCCAATCAAGTTCGATTGGGCACAGGTTCCGTTGCCGACGAATCAGCACCCCCACCCCAAAATTTGATTCAACGCCCCTATGGCAGCGGTTCGAACCGCATGCCGAACATACATGCGCCGAAGACTGTAACAATAGAAATTACAGTTCAGACTCTCAGCTGGCGGATTTTGGATTTTCAAGTGTTGCGGATTGGCAACTCTGCCTGCAGGCAGTCCCGAAATGAAACCGGAGTCGGGAATTCAAGGCCATGCCGGCTAAACCGAGAATGCGATTCGATATTCACAGGCCGATCGAAAACACCGCATCTCATGGTGGGTGTGACCGGTCACCACCATCCTTTGATAGACCTTGTTTGGTCAGACGGCAAGTGGTGACACCGGACGGCCCCGTAAAGGAGGTCAAATTGCCGCAAGGCGAAACGGGCGGTGAAAGCGCGCTGCAGCGCGATTGGTCCGTCAGGTTCCCGGGCCGCCAGTCCCGGCAGAGGCATAGCCCGCCACGCATGGCATCATTGCTCACAATCCTCAGCAGAGCGCCTAAATAAAGTTCAGGCCGCCGGACTATTTACGTCCCCATGCGACTGAAACAGCTTTTCAAACTCTTGAGCTTCCCGTTGCCAATCATGGATGAAAGAAGGCCGCTCGTCGCTGAAATAATGGGCTTTCTGACTTCCAGATAATTGATCGACAAAAGAGAATCCGAAGAAGTCCGATCGATCCAGTGCCCCACGCAAATGCTTCATGTAATTTGCAACGGCGAAACCCGCACTCGGTGTTGCCTCCAGTTTCCGGGCCGCGAGGATATAGGCCTCTCGCGGAAAGTAACCGAAGCGCTGGCCCGCAGCAGCCATTTGCAACACCGGCTCCCAGTCCCTCGGCTCGAACACGTTGAACGCATGCCTTTGGACTAGCAGACAATCATCCCCCTTGACCGGAGCATAAGACTGTTTGGAGATCGCATAAGTCTGGAAAACGACGTTCGTCTTCGCCCCATAGTCAGCATCGTAAGGCGAATCGATAACAAAATCATTGAAACGGATGACGATGTCGTGGGCATCAATAAGCGGACCGCGGCCGCGGCCCAACTCAACGGGAGAGTTTCCGACAACCGCGATGCTTCCGTTCCCATCCGCCAGCATCGCCAAAAGATGATCGCGTCCGCGTTGAAATGATTCAAACAGCCTACTGCGTGCCTGCAACTTAGCGGATTTGGAGAGACCACTCACAACGAGATAGTGAGCGAGCGGCAAAAGGGACATGGCATCCCGTTCCAGCGCTGCCTTATCCTTCGGGTATAATTTCTTTACGAAATCAAGTTTTCCCGCTTCGCCTGCAATTGAGTATAACAACTCCCGCAGTTCTGCGTGCTTCGGAAATTCCTCGCAATGGCAATGCAATGCCTGCAGCAGATCGTCGGTAGGACCGGTGAACAAGGCTTTGTAGCGGACAACGATTGCCCGGAATGCCGGGTCGCTCCAACAGGCTTGCCGCTCCGCTCCTTCGAGAAGTTTGAGGGCATCTCCATTAAATTGGCGGCAGAGGGCGTTCAACAGAATCTCTTCCTGTTCGCGCGCCCATTCCGGTGCCTCGTCAACGACGAAACGCTTCCGCAATTCAAATGCATATGTGTGAAGGTTGAGGCTGACAAGCTTGCAGGCCAAAAAGAAGCTGACGCTGGACGCCATAATGGGGCTGTGCTCTGCTCGCACCTCTGCAATCGCGTCAGCGGCCAGACCAAAGAAGGCTGTCATCTGACCCCATTGCGCCTGATACGCGGCCTCCTTCAACAAAGGCCACCAGCCCTGGCGTTCGTCACGGCCGTTCCAGATCTGCTGCTGACGAGCAAACTGCATCAACAGCTTGGGGAAGATGATCGCATGCGGTTTCGCCGCCCTGCTACGGGCGAGAACTTCCATCCCAATCTCTATCTCGCCATTTCCGAAGAACGCCTGACAGGCATTGCGGGGATAAGGCAATTGCTCGCCGTATTCGGCAAGCATCTCCTGCCAGAGAGCACATGCTTCACTGTAATTGCGGCGCGTCGTTGCATCATTTGCCCGTTGAAGCAGCGTTCGTCTGGGCGGGATTTCATAGGCGGCAAGAGGTGCATTGGCCGCAGCTTCCCCAAATGACCACTGCGGCTGTTTATCCATCCATTTAAACAGCTTGTCGTACTCGCTTCTGTTGGCAGAAGCCCATTTGACCAATGTCGCCATATCCGCAGTGCTTTTCGCGATAGGTATGTCGACACCAGCACTTTCCAGCAGATCTTCGAATTTGTGACAATTCCCCGCGACCGGAATGAAGGGAATGCGGGCACGGCAGGCGGCATACATGCCGTGATGTCTGCCGGTAATCAGGATCTTTGCCGTTCGCAGGCTTGCAACGAAAGACGACCAAGTGTGCTTGCGAATGTCGATATTGACCCAGCCCTTGATCTTCGACTTGGGGAGCCAGACGAATCCATATTGCGGAGCATAAACATCAGTTGCCACGATGGCTTGCTTGAAATCTATACCCTGCGCATTCCTGTCGATATCAGCGAAATAACTGAGATCGATGTAATGCGGCACCTTGAGATCGTGACGCTCCAACAGATCTCTGGAACTGGCGACACCTCGAACCCAGAAACCGTCGAGTTTGGTGAGGCAGTCGTCGTAACCGCCCGGATTGGAATCCCATACTGTGTTGATCAGATAGGTTTCCTTGCCGCGCTCCTGTGCAAGGCGTATTTCGTGCATTTTCGCCAGAAAGTTCTTCCTGCCGTGATGCATCGAGCCCTCGCCGTTCACGATCAGTGCATCAAAATCATCCTTGGGACCAACGATGATTCCCCGCTCAGAGACTATTCTCTGGATGACTCCCGTAACGGCCTCACAACCGCAATGCTCTTCACTGTGATCGCCGAGGAAACGAAATCGAGTAGGATGCGTCATCAATTAGTCTTGCCTTTGCCAGGTCACCTGACTTCAAATGCTTCGATGTAGTCACCGTTAAAACAGAGCCTTGTTCCGTTCAACGCAAAAGGTTGGCTGACGACACCTGCCTTGGCTGCGGCCGATTCAAGAAATAAAATTGACCCACGATGCTAGACCGTGAGCCAATCAACATCGCATTTCGCCACATGGCGCGAAAAATCGGTGCTAACGAATCCTGCTAAGACATTTTTGCCAGGTCACCTCGGACGAAGTTGGACTGATCGACACCCGGGAACCAGCCTGAGCAAATCGCCAGGCGGCGGAGATAAGGTGTGGGCTCGCGCTCGGTCACCCCATGGAGCGAGTGATATGCACTCAGCATGATGACGAATGTGTTCGGCTCATATTTAACGAGGCCGACCTGTTCGACATCGTCCGGATTCGCTTTCGCCGTCCATGGGTCGCGCCGCGCGCCGGCTTTCCAGCGATAGACAGCGAGGTCTCCGCCTTCCGATTTATCGTCTGGATGGCGAACATAAAGCAGGCCAACATAAGCTTTTCGCGGTGAATCCACATGCGGTCCTCGAACACTGACCCGTTCTGTTACGGGCGTGTTGACCCCTAGGGTGACGCGCCCGACGATATCAGTATCCGCAACCGGCCCCGTCAGGCCCAACTTGTCGGCCAATCCGTCGCCATAAGCTTCTGTGCGCAACCATCGCGTGTCTGGATCGGCGCCCGGTACAGTCATCGACGGAAATAACCCGAATACCCGGCGAGCGAAGGCTGGCGTGCTGTGATCACTCATGAACTGTTGCCAGACAGCGGGTATTTCCTCGCCTGAACGAAGCGCCTTACCCCATGAAGACATCAGGTCTAGGCGCTTGTTGTTCGCCGTCGCATGAGCGGCCGGTACGTTCGTCAAGTCCGGGAACGTTTCCGACAGTTTGGCGTAATAGTCGCTGGGCAAAGCATTACGCACGACGAGATAGGGATACGGATCCAAGGTGACATCAGCTGGAGTCGCTTTGTCCAAAACTGTAGAAGTCTGAACGCTCATAACTGTCATTCTTGTTTCCTTTGTCCGACCAGGTGATGTGCAAGCTACTTTAGTCGGCGCTTTCTCAGCGGGCAAGCTTACTTTCCCTCCGCGGGCCGAGCCTCTGGTCAGCCAGGATTGTACGCCACTTTCCTCTTTTTGCCCTCCGAGCCTTTACAGCCTCATTCTTTTCCCTCATTAACCTCGCTCCGGCAGGAGGCCAGGGCGGACGATCGGCATGCAGATAGCAATCATTCCGGCGCGCGGTGGAAGCAAACGCATCCCGCGAAAGAACATCAAACTTTTCGGCGGGCGTCCGATGATCGCCTGGCCCATTCGGGCAGCACTCTCCAGCAAATTGTTCGATCATGTCATCGTTTCGACCGACGACGACGAGATTGCTGAGGTCGCCGAGGCTTCGGGCGCCAGCGTACCGTTCCGCCGTCCGGCCGAATTCGCCAACGATCACAGCCCGGCACGCGACGCGATCAACGACACCATCGCCCAGGCCGAGGCCTTCTATGGCAAGCCTGTCGTTTCAGCCTGCTGCATCTATGCCACCAGCCCGCTGATCGAAGCCGGAGACCTGATTGCCGCCCGCGCTCTTCTTGACGAGAAGCCGGTCGCGAATTTCGTTTTCGCCGCGGCCACCTATCCGCATCCCGTCCAGCGCGCCATGGTCCGCGACGGCGCGCTCGGTGTCAGCATGCTGCACCCCGAACATATCAAGACCCGCAGCCAGGATCTGCCCGAGGCTTTTCACGATGCCGGCCAGTTCTACTGGGGCTGGCGTGATGCCTTCATGGATCGTCACCCGATGTTTTCGCCCCAGTCGCGGCCCTATCTCCTGCCGCGCAGCCGGGTCCAGGATATCGATACGCCGGAAGACTGGGAATTCGCCGAGCTGCTGTTTGCCGCCAAGAACGGGACGTCGCCTGCTCAATGACTACACCCGTCGTCTTTCGCTGCAATGCGAGTTCACGCGTTGGCCTCGGCCATCTGATGCGCTGCCGGGAGCTGGCGCGCCTTTTGACGGAGCGCGGGCATGTCTGCACGATTGTTGGCCCATCCGAAGACCTACGCGAGCCGAACGACGCCAGGCTCTTTTCGCGCTGGATTCCGCTTTCGGGCGAATATGGCTGCGAGCAGGACGCCCGGGATTTTCTGGCGATTTGCCGCGAAATGAACGCGGTCCATGCCGTCATGGACGACTACCGGGTGGACCCTGTCTACCAGGCCAGCCTGAAGGCGAACGGCATCCGCTTCATGCAGCAGTTCGATGCCAGCAGGCCGTGGGACTTCCACGCCGACCTGATCGTCAATTCAAACCCCTACGAACGGGCCGAAGACTACGCCGCCTACATAAAGAACCCGAATGCACAGCTTCTGCTCGGCCCCCGCTATGCGGTGCTGCGTCCCGAGTTCAGCGCCCTTGAAATCCGGCCGGCCGGCCGGCCTGTGCGGCGCATTCTGGTGTCCTTCGGCGGCGGCGACGACCTCGGTGCGATTCGCCTGACACTTGAAGCATTGATGGAGACACCCGGCGCCGAAGACATCACCGCCATCGTCGTCTCCGGCAGCAGCAATCCGCGCAATGAAGACAATGCAAACTTCATCGCAGAACTCCCCAAACACCGCGCCGAACTCTTCATCAACCCAAAAAAGGTCGCGGAACTGATGAATTCTTGCGATCTTGCCATAATTGCGGGCGGAACGATGAGTTATGAGGCAGCCCTGTGCACCTTGCCGATGGTGCTGATAGCGCTTGCGCCCAATCAGCTGCGGCCATGCCGCGGCTGGGCGGACAAGGCGGGCGCACAGACGCTGGGGACGATCGACACCGTGACGAAAGACATGATTCGCGACACCATCGGGTTGCTGCTCGCCGACGATGCACGGCGAACGGACATGGCCGCGCGCGGGCAGACTATGGTTGACAAATCCGGTGGGTTGCGCCTGATTGCGGCGCTTCTTGAGAAAGATTGAATATGATGAAAACGGCTCTCGTTCTTGGAACCAACGCAGGTCAGGCCGATCTGATCCGCTACCTGAAGTCCGCGGGCTGGACGGTGATCGGGTGCTCGCCGATCCCCGGCGAAGTCGGGCAGCAGTTCTGCGACGCGGTCGAGCATGTCAACATCGTCGATCTCGACGCGCTGGAAGCGTTGGCCCGAAAGCACAACGTCGATCTCATCTATTCCATATCCTCGGATGTCGCGATCAAGTCCGTCGTGGCACTCAGCGAAAGAATGGGCCTGCCGCATTTCTTCGACAGCGCCTTCATCGACCTTCTCGACAACAAGGCAGCCCTGCGCGCCTTCCTCGCGCAACATGATCTCAGCCCCGTGCCCTTCCGCCATGTCGCGTCGGCGGAAGAAGCCACCGGCTGGAGCGCCTTCCCTTGTGTCGTCAAGCCTGTCGACGCACAGGGCCAGCGCGGCGTAGTCAAGGTCTCCAATTCCGCTGAGCTGATGGATGCGGTGAAGCAGGGTCTTGAAATCTCCCGGTCGAAGAAGGCTATCATCGAAGGTTATCTCGATGGCGTCGAAGTCTCCTGCAACGTGCTGATCTGTGGTGGCAAGACGCAGATGAAGGCCCTGTCCGAACGCCTCGTCCACAAGGACCTGGCACTGGGTCTGCCGGCCGGCCACCTCATTCCGCCGGTTCACGTCTCGGCCAAACATCAGGAAGAGGCGCTCGCTCTCGTCGATGCGATCATCGCCAAAATGAACCACAAGGCCGGTGTTCTCTATTTCCAGATGATCATCACCGAGGATGGCCCGCGCGTCGTCGAAATCGCGCCGCGGCTTGACGGCTGCCATATGTGGCGCCTCATCAAGGCATCCTATGGCGCTGACCTGATCCAGATGACGGTGGATTGCCTGACAGGCAATCCGGTCGACCATGTGCCGCCGGAATATTCCGGTGCGAATATGGAGCTGATGTTCCAGCAGATGCCTCCGGGCGACGGGTTGGACCGGGCCAGGTTCCCGAAACCGGAGAATGCCGTCTATCACGAATATCGCTACGAGAATGGCGAGGCGGTCAGGGCGGTGAACGGCACGCTCGAAGTCATCGGCTACTATGTGCGGGAGTCGGCATGAAGGTAGGAACCGGCACGGTCGCGATCACCGGCGGCTCAGGCTTCATCGGGCGATATCTTGTCGATGACCTGGCTGCAGCCGGCTACACGCCGATCGTGCTGGGCCGCAATCCTGCGCCCGACAACGGCGCGCGGCAGACGGACTACAGCCGCGAAAGCCTCAAGGCGGCACTGGAAGGCGTGGATGCCGTCGTGCATCTTGCCGGACGCCGTATGACCCGCGAGGACGACCAGAACGACGTAACACCGTTCCTTGCGCCCAATGTCGAGGCAGTCGCCGACCTGATGGCGGCCTGCGCGTCCCTCGGCGTCAGGAAAGTCATCTACGCTTCGACGATCGCAGTCTATTCGCCGGCAAGCGGCCTCCCCTACCGGGAAACATCTCCCACCCGCCCGATCAATGCCTATGCGCTGTCGAAATTGATGGGCGAATCCTGCGTGGAAATGCTTGGCCGGCTGCATGCCCTGGCGGCTGTTTCGCTCCGTTTCGCCGCGGTCTACGGCCATGGCGAAAAAGGTACGCCGGCCCTAATGAAATTCGTCAACCAGGCGAGTCGGCGTGAAAAGCTGGTACTGAAGGGGAATATGGACTATCGCATTGATCAGATTTATATCCGCGACGTGACCGCAGCAATTCTGGCGTCCTTGCGCTCGCCCTGTGCCGCAGGTGTCTTCAATATCGGCGGCGGCCAAGCCTTGCCCGTTCTCGAGATCGCCGAAACAGTCAATACCGTCTTCGACAATGCCGGAAATCTTTCTATCGAAGACGAAGTGAAGAAAGAGGCACCCAGGACCGTCATGGATCTGGAGGTTGCCCGCGCAACATTGGGATGGGAACCGCGCTACTCGCTGCGCAGTGGCCTCGAAGATTTTCGCAGTACCCGCGATATCACAGTCTAACAGGCTGAAAAAGTTTCGATATTCTGTTTGAAAGGTGTTTATGCATGCTTACGTTGAAAGAGGAACTGGGCGCGGCGCATGGTTTGAAGGCGGACGGCTCGCCATTCATCATCGCGGAAATGTCCGGCAACCATAACGCCTCGCTCCAGCGCGCTTTGGAAATCGTCGATGCCGCTGCCGCAACCGGTGCGCACGCCCTGAAAATCCAGACTTTCACCGCCGACAGCATGACGCTCGATCTCGATGAAGGTGAATTCTCGATCCGCGACCCAAAGTCACTCTGGGCCGGCCGCCGGCTGTACGACCTCTATGAAGAGGCCAAGACGCCTGCGGAATGGCACAAGCCGATCTTCGACCGCGCGCGTGAAAAGGGCATCCTCTGCTTCTCGACGCCCTTCAGCGAAGATGCGCTGGAACTGCTCGAATCACTGAATGCCCCCTGCTACAAGATTGCCTCGTTCGAGGCCGTCGATCTGCCGCTGATCAAGGCCGTAGCGAGCACGAAGAAGCCGATGATCATCTCCACCGGCATGGCGACGGTCGTTGAAATCGCCGAGGCGGTCGAGGCTGCCAGGGAGGGGGGCTGCACCAATCTGACGCTGCTCAAGTGCACCTCCAGCTATCCCGCCTCGCCGGAAAACACCAATCTCCTGACGATCCCGCAGATCAAGGCGACGTTCGACTGCAATGTCGGTCTGTCCGACCACACGCTCGGTATCGGCGTATCCGTCGCCGCCATTGCGCTCGGCGCCAGCGTCATCGAGAAGCACTTCATCATCGACCGCAGCGAAGGCGGCGTCGATTCCGCGTTCTCGCTGGAGCCTGACGAATTCACGAGCCTCGTGAACGAAACCGAACGCGCCTATCAGGCGCTCGGACACATCCATTTCGGCGGTACTGCTTCGGAACAGGCGGGCCGCAAGAAGCGGCGATCGCTTTATATCGGCGAAGACCTGAAGGCCGGCGACATCCTCACCCCGTCATCGCTGCGGCGCATCCGTCCGGGTTCGGGGCTGGCGCCGAAATACTATGAAATGCTTCTCGGACGCCGTGTCGGCCGCAATGTCAGCCGCGGCACGCCGATGAGCTGGGATCTGCTGGAGAGGGAAGACGCTTGACACCGATCAAATCACAACCAGTCAAAGGCAACATCCTGTCACGCCTCAAGCGCGATCTGTTGTTCCACGCCCCCCGGCTCCTGGGAGGATGGCTGCTTGCGAAAAATCTGCCGCGTCTTGCCCGCGTACCTCTGAAGATCGCGGACAATACCGGTTCGGCTACATTCCAAATGCTACGTCAGCTCGAAACGGCCAGCCGCAAGGCCGGCAAGTTGGCGGCAGCGCGCAAGTACCAGCAGCGGCTACGCAACGCGAAATTGCGCAAATATACCAAGGCCAGAGATTTCCGGAAGATTTTCAGCATTCTTGCCGACCTGGAAAAGGCGCAACAACCTGCGCCGATTGACGTTGGGAAATTGATTTCGAGAGAGCTCGTCAAGGAAAGCGGTCGTGCTCTGATATTGAAGACAGCCCGGGCCGCGCGGAAAAAATATCCGCGCAGCGTCTATCTCATTCATCTCGTCACGATGTGCCAAGCGACTCAGGGCGATTATCGCAACGCGAGCCAAATCATTGCTCGTGAGTTGGCGCGTCCGCATCTCGCTGACGATCCCAAGGAGAAACGACGTTTCACTGCCTTGCGCAACTGCTGGCGCATGGTCGATCTGATTGCCCGCGACAAGATGGATTTTGTGGGTGACTCCGGTGACTACAGCGCTGTGATGGAGGCTCCGGACACGAAGCTTAGCCCCCAGGTCGAGGCCGTCGAAGATAACAGCCAGGCGATACTGGTGGCATCTGACTACGGAACCAAAGAGACCGTACCGAACACAGAGATTGCGCAGCAGTCTGAAGCCGCGCCGGAAAACCAGCAGCAGTTTCTCCAGTTTAAGGAACATTATCTTCAGGGTCGCTTGCATTCGGAGTATCTGGAGGCTTGCGACCGCGACCTGGCGAACGCATCTCTCCTGATCGACAAACTCAATGTCATCTCGGAAATGCTGCGGCACGGCGTGCGGCGCGTGCTGAGCTATGCCGACGCATATGAACTGGCGACGCGGCGATTGCGGGAGCTCTTTGACGATGATGACGGTATTTTCAGACGCAACGACAAACAGGCGGGCGGCATCCGAAGGGTTGTCACGGAACTGTGCGCCATGCTCAAGCTTACGCGACGGCTGAACCTTCCCGAAGAGAGCGCCGTCATCGTTGGCCGCCTCGTCAGCCTTTCCAACACGCTGAAGTACAAGCCCATGATGTGGGCAGCGGCCGCGGAAATCTCCGAGGAGGCCGCAGACATTGAAGCTGCGAACACGATCATCGCCAACCTGTCGCGCCTTCAACCGAAAACGACAATTGATGTAAAGGGCTATTTCCGCTGGGCGAAATTCTCGGGTAAATACAAACAGGCCGACGCCATGTTCAAACGGCTGGGGGACAAGCTGCGCTTCACCCCTCAGGTTCTGGACTATGTCAATATTCTCGAGCGGCGAGGCAGCTTTCAGGCCGCGCTGGACATCACATATGACGTTCACAGCCATCTGCTTGCCAATCCCGGTCGGGTCGATCCGTTGCTCAACCAACAGCTGATTGCAAGGATCGGCGAGCTTCGATTCCTGGCAAAAACTGCCCAGCTGTTTCAAAGCGTCCCTCAACCGACGGAGCCGCAGGGCATTGTCCTGCTTACGCCACGGAATATCAGGCAGTTGCGCTTGCATCCGCTGATGGTTTTGATCGAGATGAAACGGCAGGGCTGGGCGGTGATCCCGACTGTCGAGGGTATGCTGCCAAGACAACTGACGGGAAACCCGGCTCTCGACGTGATGAATGGCGCGATTATGCGCTCTGCTGCGATACATCCCGGCCGTGCCGACCTTCTACAGGATGTGACGGACTTCGAGTTCGATCCTGCCCATGGCGAACTGCATTGGAGGGGTCTCAACCTGTCCCATGCGATCTGGGAAGATGCTGCGGTCAACCGCCGTTGCTATACGGTGGACTACGGCTGCCCTTCGCTGCAGCGCTACCTTTCGAACTTGGCTGAGTGGACACGCAGCACGGCGCGGATCTTGGATTATGCGCACAAGGTTCATAAGGAAACCGGTATCAAGGTCGCGACAATGGCCTTGTTCAACAGCCGCCTACCGGATTCGGTACACCGCCTGTTTTGCAACGAATTTGGTAATCCTGATTCCTTCTTCGCTCTCCACGCGGCAAATGGCTATCAGAACTACTTCACCAATTTCTCCACCAATGTGTCGCAGCGCTTCGTGCTTCGCAACGTGACGCGCGCCAGTGAAGTCCGCTCGGCCAGTTTCCCTATTCCCGAGAATTTCGAGCGCTACTATCAGGATAATCTGGACCGAGTCCCGGAAATGCTGGAACGATTTGCCGGCGTCACTAAAATCAAGCGTTCGACGACAGGCATCGATACGAAACCACCCGAGGTCATGGAAGCAAGCGACAAGATCGCTGCGTGGCGGGCGAAAGGGGGCAAAGTCGCCTGCGCATTCGGCAAGGTGGTCTGCGATTCCAATGTGCCGTTCGACGGCGGTCCAGCCCATGCCGACATGAAGGATTGGATCAACGACTGCGTCCGGGCCGTGAAGGACAGCAACACGCTGCTACTGATCAAGCCGCACCCGCATGAAATGAACAACTCAATCGCGACCTTCCCGAACGAGTTCTTCACAGACTTGATCACGGAACCGCTTAACGAGAACGTCATGGTTCTCGGCCATCGCTGGTTCGACATGTACGACATGAAAGACCGTATCGACGTTGGACTGATCTACAACGGCACGACAGCGATCGAACTCGGCATTATGGACATTCCTTGCATACTGGCAGGACATTTCGCACCGATCGATTATCCGGTTGGCCACGCGGTCCCCAGGGACAGGCAGGAATTCAGACGGATGCTTCGGTTTGAAAAACAGACAGTCGTTGCACCCGACGTGATGGCAAGAGCCGCGTGCTGGCTCGACTATATGGCAAGCGAGCGATTTACTCTCGCATACCGCTACCACGCGCGCCCGGTGACCAATATCCAGCTCTATCCGCCGACATGGTTTGCAGAAGATCTTGAAAAATATCCCGATCAGGAGGTGATTGAGCTGACAGCCCGTGCCCTCGGAACGGCTTGGGAGCCGGGCGGGGAACCTCGTTCACTGGATGTAGCGCAGGCGATTGCGGTAGGAGCTTAACACCAAGATTACCGCTTGTGCACGCAATAGAGATTTTCGCTGCCTTGAGCATTGCCAACCTGAACCATGCCCGGACAACCAGTTGAGCGCCTTGCCGGTCGGCTCCGCGTCATATAATGAGACCCCAACGACTAGAAAGTACGAGTGACAACGATGTTTAACGACAAGAATATCCTTATTACCGGTGGCACCGGAAGCTTTGGCAAAAAATACGTCAGCACGCTGCTTGCGCGTTACAAGCCGCGCAAGATTATCGTCTATTCGCGTGACGAGCTGAAGCAGTACGAGATGGCGCAAACCTTCGATGCGCCGCAGATGCGCTATCTGATCGGCGATGTGCGCGACGGACAGCGCCTTGGCGTTGCCATGGAAGGCGTCGACTACGTCATTCACGCAGCCGCCCTCAAGCAGGTGCCTGCTGCCGAATACAACCCGCTCGAATGCATCAAGACCAACGTTGACGGCGCGCAGAACGTCATCACGGCAGCGCTTCAGAACAACGTCAAGAAAGTGATCGCGCTGTCGACCGACAAGGCGGCAAACCCGATCAACCTCTATGGTGCCAGCAAGCTCGCCTCCGACAAGCTGTTCGTCGCCGCCAACAACATGACCGGCTCGAAGGTTACTCGTTTCGGTGTCGTTCGCTACGGCAACGTCGTCGGTTCGCGCGGCTCCGTCGTGCCGTTCTTCGAAAACCTGGTAGCACAGGGCGCAACCAGCCTGCCGATCACCGATGCGCGCATGACCCGTTTCTGGATCTCGCTGCAGCAGGGTGTCGATTTCGTTCTGAAGAACTTCGAGCGCCTGCATGGCGGCGAAATCTTTGTTCCGAAGATCCCTTCGGTTCGCGTCACGGACCTGGCAGCGGCGATCGCGCCCGAGCTCGAACAGGTCATCGTCGGCATTCGTCCTGGCGAAAAGCTGCACGAAGTCATGTGCCCGGCGGACGACAGCCATCTGACGCTGGAGTTTGCCGACCATTTCGTCATCCAGCCGACGATCAAGTTCCATGATCGCGACGTCACCTTCAGCGTCAATGCTCTTGGCGAAAAGGGCGTGCCGGTCGAAGAAGGCCACGGTTATGATTCGGGTACCAACCCGCATTTCATGACGGTCGAGGAAATCCGCGCCTTCAACGAGATCGCCCAGCAATGATCCCCTACGGTCGTCAGGATATCAGCGAAGCGGACGTCGAAGCCGTCCGCACCGCCCTTTTGAGCGACTTTATTACCCAGGGTCCCGCAATCGCGGCTTTCGAGGCTGCGATCTCCGGCTACTGCGGTAGCGCCTACGGCGTCGCCATGAGTTCAGCCACGGCAGCGCTGCACGTTGCCTGCATGGCGCTCGATCTCGGGCCGGGAGACTGGCTCTGGACCTCGCCGATCACGTTCGTGGCGTCGTCGAACGCCGCTCTCTACTGCGGCGCTGAGGTCGATTTCGTCGATATCGACAAGACGACCTATAACATGTGCCTCGATGCCCTGGAGGCCAAGCTCGCCGTTGCCGAGCGTGACGGCAAGCTGCCGAAGATCGTCGTTCCCGTGCACTTTGCCGGCCAGTCCTGCGACATGGTGAGGCTTGCCAAGCTGCGTGACAAATACGGCTTTCGCATCATCGAGGATGCCAGCCATGCCATCGGCGGCAGCTACCACAACGCACCTGTCGGCAACTGCGCCTATAGCGATATCTGCGTATTCTCCTTCCATCCCGTGAAGATCATCACGACGGCGGAAGGCGGCCTTGCCACGACCAACGATCCGGAACTGGCGCACCGCCTGTTTACCCTGCGCACCCACGGCATTACCCGTGATCCTGCGCGCATGGTCAACGGTTCGGAAGGCCCGTGGTACTACGAGCAACTGGACCTCGGGTTCAACTACCGCATGACGGACTTGCAGGCGGCGCTTGGCACCAGCCAGTTCGCCCGGCTCGATTCCTTCATCGACGCCCGCCACGAACGCCGAAAGATCTACGACAGGGGCCTGGCAGATCTGCCGCTGACCTTGCCGTATGAGCCGGACTTCCAGCGCTCCGGGCTGCACCTCTATCCGATCCTTTTGACGGATGAGGCACCGCTCGACCGGCGGCAGGCCTTCGATGCGCTGCGGGCTGCGGGCATCGGCGTGAACGTTCACTATATCCCGGTCTATCGCCAGCCGTATTATGGCAAAATGGGTTTCGACCGCGCGTCGTTCCCGAATGCGGAAGACTACTACAGCCGCACGATCTCCATCCCGATGTATGCGCAGCTGACGGAAGAAGACCAGAACACCGTCATGACGGCACTCAGGTCCATCCTGAGCTGAAACAAACCGGAGCGGCCACGTTTTCCCTGGTCGCTCCGCACTTTTTGCTCCCTCCCACGATCGCTGCAGACCGGCCGCAAAACCGCGCTTGATCAGACAGCAATCCACCTTCGTCAGCGGATGGCCGTTTGCGGCGTCACTTTTCCAGGCTGGCTGACTTTCCAAAATCCATTGCCCCGTGATGCAGGGACGGCATGCCAAGGTGAGAGCAGGCTCATCATCGCCATAGGCGATGACGGGAACATCATCGCGGCAGCCACCTGATACCGTCTTTTATGCCGACAGCCGTTCTTCAGCGAGAAAAGGCGTTACCTCACCCTCACTAGACTTACAATTCATTCGATTGACTGAATTCGAAATGTGCTGTATACATTCGTCATGGCTAAAATTGAAACCGACCAGAACACCCCCACCTCCCGACGCGACCAGACCCGCGAGAAGCTGCTTGCGGCGTCGCTCGACGTCTTCGGCCGCTATGGCTTCGACGGTGCATCGACCCGGCAGCTCGCCGATGCGGCGGGCGTCAACCTGCAGGCCATTCCCTACTATTTCTCGGGCAAGGAAGGCCTCTATCTAGCCACCGCCGACTACCTGACGGAGATGATCAGTGGTCATGTCGGCGACATGCGGCAGCGCGTCGGCGCCCGCATGGCAGCGCTTGACGCCACCGGGGAGCGGATGACGCCGGATGAGGCGCGCGCCTATCTCACAGAGATCGCCCAGACGATGATCGCGCTCTTCGTCAGCGAGAAATCCGAATCCTGGGCGCGCTTCATCATCCGCGAGCAGATGGAGCCCACGGAGGCCTTCACACGGGTCTATCAGGGGATCATGCGGCCGATGATCGAGATTGCCCGGCGGCTGATCGGAACCATCCTTGGCGAGGATCCGGCATCCGAGCATGTGCGGCTGCGCGCCTTTTCCTTTATCGGCGGCATCATGGTTTTTCGCATGGCGCATGCCGCGGTGCTTGCACAGATGGAGTGGGACAGCGCCGGTCCGAATGAGGTCGCAACCCTGCGCAAACTCGCCGTCGAGCTCGTCGCCGTCCTGCAACCCGTCAAAGGAGGTGCTGCGTGAAAAAGCTCGTCATCATTCTGCTTTTGGCATTGGCCGGCGCAGCCGGCTGGTGGTTCGAGCTGCCGGCGAAACTTGGATGGCAGGCGACCGACCGAAAGCACTTCGTGCTCTATGGCAATGTCGATATCCGCCAGGTCTCGCTCGGCTTTCGCGTCAACGGCCGCCTCGCGGAAGTCTCTGCCGATGAGGGCGACATGATCAAAAGCGGCGAAGTCCTCGCCAGGCTCGATGCCCGCCCCTACGACTATGCGGTTCGCTCGGCTGAAGCCAATGTCGCCGCCCTTCGCGCGACGCGCGACAAGCTGAAGATAGGGCCGCGCCCGACCGAGATTGCCCAGACGCGGGCCAACTACAATGCCAGCATCGCCGAACTCGAGAATGCCGAACTCGAACTCACCCGCGCTGAGCAGCTCCGCCCGCGCGGCACGATCTCGCAAGCCGCCTACGATCAGGCAAGGGCGGCGAAGGCGATGGCGGCGGCCCGTGCGGAAGCCGCCAGGGAAGCGCTGAAGCTGATCGAGGAAGGCAGCCGCATCGAAGATATCGCCGCCGCCGATGCACAATTGCAGGCAGCGGAAGCGACGCTGGCATCGGCCCGCACATCGCTGGAGGATACCGAGCTTCGCGCGCCCAACGACGGTATCATCCTCTCGCGGGTGCGAGAAACCGGAGCGATCGTCTCGCCCGCCGATATCGTCTTCGTGCTGTCGCTGACCGAGCCCGTCTGGGTGCGTACCTACGTCGCCGAGCCCGACCTTGGCCGCATCCACCCCGGCATGAAGGTAAAAGTGACGTCCGACACGCGACCAAACGACGCCTATGACGGCACGATCGGCTTCATCTCGCCGGTCGCGGAATTCACCCCGAAATCCGTGGAAACGCCGGAACTCAGGACCGACCTCGTCTATCGCCTGCGCATCGTCATCGACAAGCCGGGGCCGGACCTGCGCCAGGGCATGCCGGTTACCGTGCGTTTCCCCTCCATGGAGGCCGCCGGTCGATGACCGCCGATCTCGACAGGACCGAATTGGTTCGGCTGTCCGGCGTAACCAAGCGTTTTGGAGACGCGGCCCCCGCGCTCGACGCCGTTTCCGGCTCTATCCTCGGCGGCGAGATCACCGGGCTTGTCGGCCCGGACGGCGCCGGCAAGACGACACTTATCCGGCTCATGACCGGCCTGATGTTGCCCGACGCCGGAACGGTCGAAGTCCTCGGTTTCGACACCGCCAAAAACCCGGCCGCGATCCAGGCCGCGATCGGCTACATGCCGCAGCGGTTCGGGCTTTACGAGGACCTGTCGGTGCAGGAGAACCTCGATCTCTACGCCGATCTTCGCGGCCTGCCGAAGGGCGAACGGAAGGCCGTATTCGACGAGCTTCTGACCTTCACCGACCTCAAGCGTTTCACCGGGCGGCTCGCCGGAAAGCTCTCCGGCGGCATGAAGCAGAAGCTGGGGCTCGCCTGCGCGCTTCTGAAAAAGCCGCGCCTGCTGCTGCTCGACGAGCCCGGTGTCGGTGTCGATCCCATCTCGCGCCGCGATCTCTGGAAGATGGTCGAGGACCTGACCAAGGAAGGCATCGGCGTCGTCTGGTCGACCGCCTATCTGGACGAGGCCGAGGCCTGCGATGGCGTGCTTCTGCTCAATCAGGGGAAACTGCTGTTTTCCGGCAAGCCGGCAGATTTGACCACGCGTGTCACGGACCGCGTGTTCCGGGTCTCGGGCGTCACCGAGCGCAAGCGGCAGGTGCTGGCAAAACTGCTCGACGAAGAGGGCATCATCGACGGCGTCATCCAGGGCGAGGCGATCCGGATCGTCACCCGCGAAGGCGCCAGACCCGAATTTCCATCCGCCGGAGAAAGCGCGCAGACATCTTCCGCCCCGCCGCGCTTCGAGGACGCCTTCGTCGACATGCTCGGCGGCGGACCCGGCGGACGCTCGAAACTCGCCGAAGCCCAACAGGTGCTGACCGCGAAAGACGACCGGCCGGTGATCGAGGCGAAGGGGCTGACCAAGCGCTTCGGCGATTTCACGGCCGCCGACAACATCACCTTCGATATTCGCCGGGGCGAGATCTTCGGCCTGCTCGGGCCGAACGGCGCCGGCAAGTCCACCACCTTCAAGATGCTCTGTGGCTTGCTGAAGCCGACGGCCGGTGAAGGCCGCGTCGCCGGCTTCGACCTGCGCCGCGATGCCGCTTCCGCGCGCAATCAATTGGGCTACATGGCGCAGAAATTCTCACTCTATGGCGATCTCAGCATCGCGCAGAATCTCGATTTCTTCGCCGGCGTCTATGGCCTCTCCGGCAGACGCAAGCGCGAACGCATCGCTCTCATGAACGAGATCTTCGATTTCGGCCGCCATGCCGGCCAGTCGTCCAAGGACCTGCCGCTCGGCTTAAAGCAGCGCCTGGCGCTCGCCTGCGCCGTCATGCACGAGCCGCAGGCCCTGTTCCTCGACGAGCCCACCTCCGGCGTAGACCCGATCACACGGCGCGAATTCTGGACGCATATCAATGCGCTGGTCGAAAAGGGCGTGACCGTGCTCGTCACCACCCATTTCATGGAGGAGGCGGAATATTGCGACCGGATTTCACTGATCTATCGCGGCCGCTCGATTGCGCTCGGCTCGCCCGATGAGCTGAAAGCGAGCGTCGTCACCGAGGAGCAACCCGATCCGACCATGGAGGACGCCTTCATCGCGCTCATCCGGCAATCGGAAACCGAAGCGAAGGAGGCGGCATGAACACCTCCTCAGCCTCAGACCGGATCAGGCGCTTCACGGCTCTGGTACGCAAGGAGAGCTATCAGGCCGTGCGCGATCCGAGCACGATCCTGATCGCCTTCGTGCTGCCGCTGATCCTGCTCTTCCTGTTCGGCTACGGCGTCTCGCTCGATACGACCCGGACCCGCGTCGGCCTCGTCATGGAGGAAACCACTCCGCTGACGCAGAGCCTTGCCGCGAGTTTCGAGGCATCGCGCTACTTCGCTGTGGCCACCAGCCAGGATCGCCGCGTCTTCGAGGAGGATCTGGTCAATGGCCGCATTCGCGGCATTCTCGTCATCCCCGCCAACTTCACCACGGATTTTGCCGCCGGCAACCGCCCGCAGGTCCAGGTGATCGTCGATGGCTCGGAGCCGAACACCGCGAATTTCGTCCAGAATTATGCGCAGGGCACTGTCGCCAACTGGGAGCGCCAACGCCAGGCATTGATGGCCGAGAACTCGATCGCCATTTCGATCGAGCAACGCTTCTGGTTCAACCCGGAACTCACCAGCCGCAATTTCCTCGTGCCCGGCTCGATTGCCATCGTCATGACGCTGGTCGGCACGCTGCTCACCTCGCTGGTCGTCGCCCGCGAATGGGAGCGCGGCACGATGGAGGCGATGATGGCCACACCAGTGACGGCGATCGAGCTTCTGGTCGGGAAGATCTTCCCCTATTTCGTCCTTGGCCTTGCCGCGATGACGCTCTGCGTGTTGCTCGCCGTCCTCCTGTTCGGCGTGCCATTCCGCGGCTCGGTGCTGGCGCTCTATGCGCTGTCCGCTACATTCCTCATCCCGGCGCTCGGCCAGGGCCTTCTGATTTCGGCGGCGACCAAGAACCAGTTTTTGGCCTCGCAGCTGGCACTGATCTCCGCCTTCCTGCCAGCCTTCCTGCTCTCCGGCTTCCTGTTCGAGATCAATTCGATGCCCACCATCATCCAGTGGATCACCTTCATCGTGCCGGCCCGCTACCTGATCCCGAGCCTGCAGACTGTGTTCCTCGCCGGCGATATCTGGCCGATGTTCCTGCATTCGATGGCCGTCATGCTCGCGATCGGCGCGGTGTTCTTTGCGCTTGCCGCGCGCAGCACCAGGAAGAGGATCGGCTAATGTGGTGGACGCGGCTTCGGGCCCTGATCGTCAAGGAACTGCTGGCCGTGCTGCGCGACCCCAAGGGCCGCGCCATCCTGATCGGCCCGCCGATCATCCAGCTTCTTGTCTTCTCCTATGCGGCGACGCTTGAAGTCCGCAATGTCGACGTGATGATCCTCAACCGCGACGCAGGCCATTGGGGGCAGGAACTGGTTGAGCGCATCGAGGGTTCGCCGACCTTCCGCCGCATCGAGATCGCCGCCAACCCGGATGAAGTGCATCAGGCGATCGACGGCCAGGAAGTCATCGCCGCGGTCGAGATCGGCCCGGACTTCTCCCGCGGCATCGAGGCCGGGACGCCGGTCGACGTGCAGATCATCCTCGACGGCCGCCGCTCGAACGCCTCGCAGATCGTCTCGGGCTATCTCACACAGATCGCCGGCGGCCTCGCCGCCGAGACCCCGGCCGGCAAGCGATCGGCCGCGCGCTCCGTCACGACAATCCCGCGCAACTGGTTCAACCCGAACCTCACCTATCAATGGTTCATGGTGCCGAACCTGATTGCCAGCATCGCGCTGTTGATCGGTCTGATCGTCACGGCGCTGTCGATCGCGAGGGAACGCGAACTCGGCACCTTCGACCAGCTGATGGTCTCGCCGCTGCGGGTCCACGAAATCCTGATCGGCAAGCTCCTGCCGCCGATGATGATCGGCCTTTTCCACATCACCGCCTATATCCTGGCAGCAATCTTCATCTTCCACTTGCCACTCCGGGGATCGCTGCTCCTGCTTTATGGCAGCGGCATCTTCTATCTCGCCTCGGTGGTCGGCATCGGGCTGTTCATCTCGGCGCTCTCGATGACGCAGCAGCAGGCCATTCTCGGCGCTTTCCTTTTCATGGTGCCGGCCATGCTGCTCTCGGGCTTTGCAACGCCGATCGAGAACATGCCCGAATGGCTGCAGCCGGTGACGCTGGTCAATCCCCTGCGTTATTTCCTGATCATCGTGAAGGGCGTGTTCCTGAAGGACATCAGCCTCGCCGAAGTGGTGAACCAGACCATCCCGCTCTGCCTGATCGCCATGGTGACGCTCAGCGCCGCTGCCTGGCTGTTTCGACGGCGACTGGAGTAGCCAGCCCGCCCTGAACCAGAGCACGGCCGAAGCAACCCGCTCGCTTATGGTTATGGAAACCACAACCCAGGATAAACAGTGCCGGTGTCTTCTTCATCACCGCCATTGCAGGTAATCGTACACATCAGAGCAAAGCGCTCGTTTTACGGGTACCTAATTTATGAAGATCGCATTTCAGGCATTCACTGCTATTTCGTTCCTTTTCATCGTCACCGTCTGGTTTGCCGGACTGCGCCTGGTGGTTGTTCCGCCTGCCTCGCTATCGATGCACCCGGCCACAGCGGTGGTCGCCGACGGGCACACCTACCGCATGATCGACAGCCCCCAGGCCATGTGCGGCAGGCAGACCTATCCCGCGACGGATTGCGAGCAGGTCGCCATCCGCAAACTGTCGAAACTCGTACTCATCCGTCTCCCCTTCAACCAGTGGCTCTACGAGTTTACTGACCCGGAACGGCCGGTGCGAGGCAATCTCTTCGGCGAGGCGAGGTTGAGAAACGCGATCTGAGTGGGGGTGGTGCAGGAACAAACGCCGCGCCCACATTTCGGCGACGGCTGGAATAGCGGCAGGGAATTTTTCGCTCAGTCCGCGATCCGGTAAGGCAGCGGTCCGCGCAAGGCATGATCGACGATCAGCTTGCGCTTCAGCGGCGGTACGGCGCGACTGGTACATTTCGTGCGCTCGCAGATGCGGCAGGAAATGCCGATCGGATCGAAGGCGGCCCGATTGCTCATGTCGAGCCCGTCGGCATAGATGAAATTATGTGCGTCGGAAATCTCGCAGCCGAGCGCGATCGCGTAGCTCGGCCTTGGGGTTGCAAAACTGCCGCCGCCCTTCGTTATCTGCGTCGCGAGACACAGGTAGCGCACGCCATCCGGCGTTTCGGCCAGCTGGCGGATCATCCGCCCCGGCATCTCGAAGGCCTGATGCACGTTCCAGAGCGGACAGGCAGAGCCGAAACGGGCGAACTGCAGCTTGGCGGCGCTGTGCCGCTTGGTGATATTGCCGGCGCGGTCGATGCGGGCGAAGAAAATCGGAATACCCTTGGCACCCGGCCGCTGCAGCGTCGAGAGCCGATGACAGACCTGCTCCAGCGAGGCGCCGAAACGCGCCGCCAGAAGTTCCAGATCATGCCGCAGTTCCCGCGCCGCCTTGAGGAACGGCTGGTACGGCAGGAGCAGCGCGCCAGCGAAGTAATTGTGCAGGCCGATGCGACAGATTTCGTAGGCTTCTTCCGTGCGGAAGCCGGCAGCCGCAGCCACGGCATCGATCTCCTTGCCCGCATGCAACTGGGCGATCTGCAAGGCGATCTGGAAATCGCGCGTCGGCGCGGGCGCATAGGGATTGAGCGTCAGGATGCGCGATTTCGGATCATAGCGGCGCAACTCGTCGCTATCCGGAGCCCCGCGCACGACCCGCACCCCATGCTGCCGCTCGATATAAGCCGACATCAAGCCGTGACTGTCGCCCTCGCCGATACCGAGTGCTGCCGCCAGCCGCTCCGCCAGCACGTCGATGTCGTGGATGTAATTGTCGACGAAGTGGAAGAAATCCCGCACCTCTTCATAGGGCGTCGTTTCCGTCATCGCCGCCGCCCGCGCATCATCGAAGCTGGCGAGCTGCTCGCTGTTGCGGCGATAGGCTTGGTGGGCGGCAATCAGCGCGTGGGCAAGACCCGGCGCATTCTGGGTGACGAGCTTCAGCTCCTGCAGGCTCGGAGCGTAGGTCTCGAACAGGGGATCGGAAAGTGCTTCCGAAAGCGCCGAAAGCAGCCGGTCGCCCTCGCCGGATGAAAGATCGGCGATGCTGACCTGGAATTTTTCCGCGAGCGCCAGGAGCACGGCGGCGGAAACCGGGCGCTGATTGTTCTCGATCTGGTTGAGATAGCTGGTGGAGATGCCGATGCGCTCGGCAAACTGCGCCTGGGTCGCACGATTGGCTTCGCGGAGCGCGCGTACCTTGCGGCCGATGAAGAGCTTTCCGATTGCCATTTTCGCACTTTCACAATTTACAATTTGCAAATTTGTATATTCTGCATTTGCACCTGATCAATGGTTTTTTTTCGGCGTCTTCCCGGCTATTGCGAAGACAAGAAATCCGGCCACAATAGCCGCGGACAGGCAGCCCGAAAAAGGCTGAGCATGGGGGGGGGAACAAACGATGCGCGCCATTCTTGCGGAAGTCGAGGCACGCCGCGCTGAGGCACGGCTCGGCGGCGGCCAGCGCCGGATCGACGCCCAGCATGCCAAGGGCAAGCTGACGGCGCGCGAGCGCATCGAGGTGCTTCTCGACGAAGGTTCCTTCGAAGAATACGATATGTACGTCACCCACCGCGCCGTCGATTTCGGCATGGCCGAGCAGAAGGTCGCGGGCGACGGCGTCGTCACCGGCTGGGGCACGATCAACGGCCGCCAGGTCTACGTCTTCTCCCAGGATTTCACCGTGCTCGGCGGTTCCCTCTCCGAAACCCACGCGCAAAAGATTTGCAAGATCATGGACATGGCGGTGCGCAACGGCGCGCCGGTCATTGGTCTCAACGATTCGGGCGGCGCCCGCATCCAGGAAGGCGTCGCCTCGCTTGCCGGTTATGCCGAGGTCTTCCGCCGCAATGCCGAAGCATCCGGCGTCATCCCGCAGATTTCCGTGATCATGGGTCCCTGCGCTGGCGGCGCCGTCTATTCGCCTGCGATGACCGACTTCATCTTCATGGTCCGCGACAGCTCCTACATGTTCGTCACCGGCCCGGACGTGGTAAAGACCGTCACCAACGAGATCGTCACGGCCGAGGAACTCGGCGGCGCCGGCACCCACACGCGGAAATCCTCCGTCGCCGACGCGGCCTACGAGAACGACGTCGAGACGCTGGAGCAGGTGCGCCTGCTGTTCGACTTCCTGCCGCTCAACAACCGCGAGAAACCGCCGGTCCGCCCCTTCCATGACGATCCGGCCCGCATCGAGAACCGCTTGGACACGTTGATCCCGGATTCGTCGGCCAAGCCCTACGACATGAAGGAACTTATTCACGCGATCGCCGACGAAGGCGATTTCTTCGAGCTGCAGGAAGCCTTTGCCCGCAACATCGTCACCGGCTTCATCCGCCTTGAAGGCCAGACGGTGGGCGTCGTCGCCAACCAGCCGATGGTGCTGGCCGGCTGCCTCGACATCGACTCGTCCCGCAAGGCCGCCCGCTTCGTCCGCTTCTGCGACGCGTTTTCGATCCCGATCCTGACGCTGGTCGACGTGCCCGGCTTCCTGCCCGGCGTCGCGCAGGAATATGGCGGCGTCATCAAGCACGGCGCCAAGCTTTTGTTCGCCTACAGCCAGGCAACCGTGCCGATGGTCACGCTGATCACGCGAAAAGCCTATGGCGGCGCCTATGACGTCATGGCCTCCAAGCACATCGGCGCCGACGTCAACTATGCCTGGCCAACCGCCGAAATCGCCGTGATGGGCGCCAAGGGCGCCACCGAAATCCTCTACCGCTCAGAACTCGACGACGCGCAAAAGATCGCCGCCCGCACGAGCGAATACGAGGTCAACTTCGCCAATCCCTTCAAGGCGGCCGAACGCGGCTTCATCGACGAAGTGATCATGCCGCATTCCTCCCGCCGCCGGATTGCCCGGGCGTTCGCCTCATTGAGGAACAAGCGCAAGGAACAGCTGTGGCGCAAGCACGATACGATACCGTTGTGAGGGGTTTTGATGTTTAGACATCCGCTACCGAAGAGAGTTCCGAGTGGTGTGTTGACCAATGGCAAAACACCACTTCTTACGATCGATCCTCCGTCGGGAGCGGTAACGCCGCTCTTTAACAAACCCATAGGTTCGGATCGGGGCGGTCGTGAGACTGATCGCTATCTCCTAAGCCGGCTCTTCACAGTGTATAGGTCCACTCCATTCTCACGCGGAAATCTTGACGCTGGAAGATTGAACCGATTGTTCGACAGAGAAATAAAACCTGTCGTGGGTCAATTTCACGCGAGTTCCTTGAATGCGATGCTGTACATCGATGTCGAAGAATCTAGACGCAGCTTTCCGGATATCTTCTGAGTGGTTACGCTTGCGAAAAATCCTCATTGCCAACTATGCCGCGATTGACACAGATCATCAGCGGCGTCGCCGTCTATCGAAGTGCGTTAACGTGACAGGCAGAAATGCAGACGATGCCTCCCTATATCTCCATCGTCGCATTTGATTTCTCGAGCGCCCTCAATATCAAGGACCCATCCGCATGACCGAAAAATCCCCCGCCGATAACTTTCCCGCCGACTACGAAGTCCCCAAGGTCTGGACATGGGACAAGGCGAATGGCGGCGAGTTCGCCAGTATCAATCGCCCGATCGCAGGCCCGACCCATGACAGGGAACTGCCGGTCGGCAAGCATCCGCTGCAGCTCTATTCGCTGGGAACGCCGAACGGCGTCAAGGTCACCATCATGCTGGAAGAGCTTCTAGCTCTCGGCCACAAGGGCGCGGAATACGACGCCTGGCTGATCAGGATCGGCGATGGCGACCAGTTCGGCTCCGGCTTCGTCGACGTCAATCCGAACTCGAAGATCCCCGCCCTGATGGACCGCTCCACGCCCGAGGCGACCCGCGTTTTCGAAAGCGGCTCGATCCTGCTTTATCTCGCCAACAAATTCGGTGCCTTCCTGCCTCTGGATCACAAGGCGCGCACCGAGGCGATGAACTGGCTGTTCTGGCAGATGGGGTCGGCACCCTATCTCGGCGGCGGCTTCGGCCATTTCTATGCCTATGCGCCGATGCATATCCAGTACGCGATCGATCGCTTTGCGATGGAAGTGAAGCGCCAGCTCGACGTGCTCGACCGGCATCTCGCCGACAACCGCTACATGGCCGGCTCCGAATACTCCATCGCCGACATGGCCATCTGGCCCTGGTACGGCAACCTTGCGCTGGGCAAGCAGTATGGCGATTCCGGCATCTTCCTCGACGTCCAGAGCTACAGACACGTCCAGCGCTGGACCGCTGAAATCGCGGAACGCCCGGCAGTGAAGCGCGGCCGCATGGTCAACCGCCTGTCCGGCGATCCCTCCGAACAGTTGCACGAGCGCCACGACGCCTCCGACTTCCAGACGAAGACGCAGGACAAGATCGCCCCAGAGCAGACAGCCAAGGCGTAAGGAGACCAAGATGGCAAAACGGCCCGAGATGACAAAGCACAGGGGTTTTCCCTCCGGCATGCCGGGCCACGGCCATCATTTCACCATCCGGCGGGCGAACGAGAAGGGGGTGACGCCGCTCAAGGCGTTGCAACGCCTCGCTCGCCCGAACACGATCGAGGCCAAGGTGGATGCAGCCTTCCTGCATGCGCTCTGGCACCATTTCGGCGCCGAGCCGTTCGAACGCGGCAATCTCGATGCCGGACGGCTCAACCTTTTGTTCGGCCGCGAGGTCGTGCCGGCCGAGGATCCGTTCGATCCGACGTCCTATGAAGCGTTGCTGCGGATCGACGAGCGGGTCGGGCGCAAGAGTTTCCCGGAAGCCTTTGAAGACGTGATGGAGGTTTGATGGTGGCAGGCATTGGAAACGCGCGACACCTTACCCTGTGAGGATGCTATGGGATTTTGGGTTTATGAGAATTGGACTCATAAGAGGGCTAGAGTGCACAGCGGAAATGCTCTCATTGTAATGATGGACGTGGGACGCACTTCGGCTCCACCGAACATAATGGGAAGTGGCATGGCCCATACGAAACCGTGGAAGCCGCATCTCGAATGGCCCGCAGCTTGAAACAAGCGGACACATCCGGATGCGGTCATTGCGGAATAAAATTAGTACTTTGACGGTGGATCAGATGTTCAAGAAAATCCTCATCGCCAATCGCGGCGAAATCGCCTGCCGGGTTATCAAATCAGCCAGGAAGCTCGGCATCGCCACCGTCGCCGTCTATTCCGATGCTGACGCCGATGCGTTGCATGTGAAGATGGCGGACGAGGCCGTGCATATCGGGCCGGCGCCGTCGAACCAGTCCTATATCGTCATCGACAATATTCTCGACGCGATCAAAAAGACCGGCGCCGATGCGGTGCATCCGGGCTACGGTTTCCTGTCGGAAAATGCCGCCTTTGCCGAGGCGCTGGAGAAGGCGGGTATCGCCTTCATCGGCCCGCCGGTCGGAGCCATCCAGGCGATGGGCGACAAGATCACCTCGAAGAAGCTGGCGGCCGAAGCCGGCGTCTCCACCGTGCCCGGCCATATGGGCCTGATCGCCGATGCCGACGAGGCCGTGAAGATCGCCGGCGAAATCGGCTACCCGGTGATGATCAAGGCATCGGCCGGCGGTGGCGGCAAGGGCATGCGGATCGCCTGGAACGACGCGGAAGCGCGCGAAGGCTTCCAGTCCTCGAAGAACGAGGCGAAAAGCTCGTTTGGCGACGACCGCATCTTCATCGAGAAATTCGTCACCCAGCCGCGCCATATCGAGATCCAGGTGCTGGGCGACAAGCACGGCACCGTACTTTATCTCGGCGAGCGCGAATGTTCGATCCAGCGGCGCAACCAGAAGGTCATCGAGGAAGCTCCCTCGCCCTTCCTCGACGAGAAGACCCGCCGCGCCATGGGCGAGCAGGCCGTGGCCTTGTCGAAGGCGGTCGGCTACCATTCGGCCGGCACCGTCGAGTTCATCGTCGATGGGACCAAGAATTTCTATTTCCTTGAAATGAACACCCGCCTGCAGGTCGAGCATCCGGTGACGGAGTTGATCACCGGCATCGACCTCGTCGAGCAGATGATCCGCGTCGCATCCGGCGAAAAGCTCGCCTTCGGCCAAAACGACGTGCGCCTCAAAGGCTGGGCGATCGAAAGCCGGCTCTATGCCGAGGATCCCTACCGCAACTTCCTGCCCTCGATCGGCCGCCTCTCGCGCTATCGCCCGCCCAGGGAAGGCGCGCATGCCGACGGCACCATCGTGCGCAACGATACCGGCGTCTTCGAAGGCGGCGAGATCTCGATGTACTACGACCCGATGGTCGCCAAGCTCTGCACCTGGGCACCCGACCGGCTGACGGCCATCGACGCGATGAGCGCAGCTTTGGATGATTTCGAGGTCGAGGGCATCGGCCATAACCTGCCGTTCCTGTCGGCCGTCATGCAGCATGACCGGTTTCGCGCCGGGCGTCTCACAACCGCCTTCATCGCCGAGGAGTTTCCGGACGGATTCCACGGGGTCGAACCGGACCCGGCATCGGCGCAGAAACTTGCCGCCATCGCGACGCTGATCCATCAGGCGCTACAGACGCGCGCCGCGCAGATCTCCGGCACGATCGGCCATCACCGCCGGGTGATCGGCAGGGACTGGGTCGTCACCTTCGGCGGAGAGGAACATGCCGTGACGCTCAACGCGTCCGCCGACGGCGCCTATGTCGAGCTTTCGGATGGCAACGTGTTCGCAGTCGCCGGCGACTGGACACCCGGCCGCAGCCACGCCACCTTCAACGTCGAAGGCACGGCGATGGGCGTGAAGATCGACCTTCTGGGCACCGCCATCCGCCTGCGCTGGCGCGGCATCGACGTGCGCGCCCATGTCCGCAGCCCGCATGTTGCCGAGCTTGCCCGGCTGATGCCGAAAAAGCTGCCGCCCGATACATCGAAGATGCTGCTTTGCCCCATGCCCGGCGTCATCACTACGCTCGCCGTTTCCGAGGGCGACACCGTCGAAGCCGGCCAGGCGCTTGCCACGGTCGAGGCGATGAAGATGGAAAACACCCTGCGCGCCGAACGCCGCGGCGTGGTGAAGAGGATTGCTGTGGCTGCCGGCGCAAGCCTTGCAGTGGACGAGTTGATCATGGAGTTCGAGTGATCGCGCTTCCGGAAGAACACGCCCCTCACCTATAAAATCTAGCACTTAGCTGGCGCTAAGATGCTGATTTTATGTCCTCTCCCGCAAGGGGAGAGGTAGAATGCGGCAGGCGCGGCACCCTATCTCTCCCCTTGCGGGAGAGATAGCAATTTCAACATCTTAGCTTTAGCTAAGTGTTAGAAATTGCAAGTGAGGGGGTCTCGCGGGCACAGGGTCCACAATGGAACGAGCAGTTGGGAGCCGGAGCATTGACGACATTTATCGCATCGGATTTTCCCCGTCTGGACCGGCGATGGCATATTGGATGCGTCCCGCCGTCGGATACACTGCCAGCCGTGGCAGAGAGCGGGGCCGGCGCCGGGTTCGGGGAAAGGACGGAAGTCCTCGGGATCGGGGTTCGCGAGAAGGTTCCCCTCCGCAGGCTGATGCTGCTGCGGGCGTGCAACCGCACTGAGGGCCGAAAGGCCGTAGCGGAACGAGTTTGCGGGCAAAAACCGCCGGACGAGGCGCCGGAAGGTGTCATCTATTCTACTCTCTCGAGGCAGCTTCCGGCGCCCCGTCCGAGTTTAGCAAAACCACGGCGAGTGTCTCGCGCGTGGTCGAAGGCGGTCCTTTACCTCCCCCTTGAGGGGGGAGGTCGCCGCGAGGCGGCGGGTGGGGGTGACCCGCAGCATATCGCAAGAAGTCACCCCACCCCGGCACTACGTGCCGACCCTCCCCCTCAAGGGGAGGGTGGACATCCGCTTAATGCAAGGAGGCGCCCCCATGTCCGATAAGAAAACCCTGAAGGATTGGTCCGCCCTGGCCGAACGCGAACTCAAGAGCCCGCCCGAGACGCTGACCTGGCAGACGCCCGAGGGCATCGCCGTCAAGCCGCTCTATACCGAAGCCGACCTCGAAGGCGCCGATCATCTCGGCTCGCTGCCCGGCCTTGCCCCCTTCACCCGCGGCCCGCGCGCCACCATGTATGCCGGCCGCCCGTGGACGATCCGGCAATATGCCGGCTTCTCGACGGCGGAAGCCTCGAACGCCTTTTACCGTAAGGCGCTTGCGGCCGGTCAACAGGGCGTCTCCGTCGCCTTCGACCTTGCCACCCATCGTGGCTATGACAGCGACCATCCGCGCGTCGTCGGCGATGTCGGCAAGGCGGGCGTGGCGATCGACAGTGTCGAAGACATGAAGATCCTGTTTGACGGCATTCCGCTCGAAAAGATCTCGGTGTCGATGACCATGAACGGCGCCGTCATCCCGATCCTCGCTTCGTTCATCGTCGCCGGCGAGGAACAGGGTGTGCCGCGCGATCAGCTTTCCGGCACCATCCAGAACGACATCCTCAAGGAATTCATGGTCCGCAACACCTATATCTATCCGCCGGAACCCTCGATGCGGATCGTTGCCGACATCATCGACTACACCGCCCGCGAGATGCCGAAGTTCAACTCGATCTCGATCTCCGGCTATCACATGCAGGAAGCCGGCGCGACGCTGGTTCAGGAACTCGCCTTCACGCTTGCCGACGGCCGCGAATATGTGCGCGCGGCCATCGCCAAGGGCTTGAACGTCGATGAGTTCGCCGGCCGCCTCTCCTTCTTCTTCGCCATCGGCATGAACTTCTTCATGGAAGCGGCCAAGCTGCGCGCTGCCCGGCTTCTCTGGACCCGCATCATGGCGGGGTTTTCGCCGAAGAAACAATCCTCGCTGATGCTGCGCACCCACTGCCAGACCTCCGGCGTCTCGCTGCAGGAACAGGACCCCTATAACAACATCATCCGCACCGCGTTCGAGGCGATGTCGGCCGTGCTCGGCGGGACCCAGTCGCTGCACACCAATTCCTTCGATGAGGCGATCGCGCTGCCGACCGAATTTTCCTCGCGCATCGCCCGCAACACCCAGCTGATCCTGCAGCACGAAACCGGCGTCACCAAGGTCGTCGATCCGTTAGCCGGCTCATACTATGTCGAGAGCCTGACGGCGGAGCTGGCGGAAAAAGCCTGGGCGCTGATGGAAGAGGTCGAGGCGCTGGGCGGCATGACCAAGGCGGTCGCCGAAGGCCTGCCGAAACGCCTCATCGAGGAAGCCGCCACGCGCCGCCAGGCCGCCGTCGATAAGGGCGAGGAAGTCATCGTCGGCGTCAACAGGTACAGGCTCGAGACCGAGGACGATCTCGACATTCTCGATATCGACAATGCCGCAGTCCGCACCGCCCAGATAAAGCGGATCGAAGAAACCAGACGGCGGCGCGATACGTCCGAGGTAACGGCAGCGCTCGAAGCCCTGACACAGGTCGCCCGTACCGGAGAGGGCAATATCCTCGAAGCCGCCGTGACCGCAGCCCGCGCCCGCGCCACCGTCGGAGAAATTTCCGATGCGATGCGCGCCGTCTTCGGCGATCACACGGCCGTGCCGGAAGTCGTCAGCGATATCTATGGCCATGCCTACAAGGACGAGCCCGAACTGACGACGCTTGCCGCCCGGCTTTCCTCCGTCGCCAAGTCGATCGGCCGCAAGCCGAAGATCATGGTCGCCAAGCTCGGCCAGGACGGCCATGACCGCGGCGCAAAGATCATCGCGTCGGCTTTCGGCGACATTGGTTTCGACGTGCTCGCCGGCCCGCTGTTCCAGACGCCGGACGAAGCAGCCGACATGGCGCTGTCAGCGAATGTCCATGTCGTTGGCGTGTCGTCGCTCGCCGCCGGCCACAAGACGCTGTTGCCGCAACTGGTCGAAACACTCAAAGCCAAGGGCGGCGGCGATGTCATCGTCGTCTGCGGCGGCGTCGTGCCGAGGCAGGACTACCAGTTCCTGATGGACCGCGGCGTTGCCGCCGTCTTCGGTCCGGGAACCAATGTCATGGAGGCTGGCCGGGCCGTTCTCGACCTCCTGGAAGGCCGGCTGCGCAACGCCTGAGGCGACGTTTCACCCCAATTATTCATCGCTCAAAAGTTCTGCTTCCGAATTCAAGGAAATGTCGCATTCTATCCCTGTGCTCAGGTGATTCGCCCCTTGTGCCTGCGTTCAGGCTGGATTGAGAGCTGGACGGCAACGCTAAATAAGTTAGCTGGGGGCAAGCGCGATGCGGAAGCGCGACGAAGTCGAAAACTGGGCAGTTTACAGGGCACAACAGATACTGATGCGGGAAGGCATGGACCTCGCGCTTTCGGCGCGGGACTTCGACAGCGGCGCGGTCCGGGCCAAGGGCAAGCTGTTGGCAATGGCCATCGCCGCATCGCTGCTCGAAGCGTCCGCCGTCGCGGCGGAGTGACGTAGGGAAACAAGGCCTGCGGTTTTGTGCCGTGGTCAGGGCTCGATCTGCGACATACCCTTAAATTTGGGAGTTGCCAGCCTGTGCCACATGTCTACACTATTGTCTCAAACCGGGTGTGTTTCGGGCGATGGGGTAGAGATATGTCGTTTCTGTCGAACATGACCTTGAATCAGAGTGAAATCGAGACGGTCTGCGGCGCGCTTGAAGAATGGTGCGAGGAAACCAGCACGGTACTCGACAGCGACGATGGCCGCGATGCCGCCACCGTAATGCTCGGCCTCTACAAGACAGGCCACGGCACCAAAGGCTCCATTCTCGAAGCGATGCGCCGCGTCAACGGCGAATAACCGCTGCAGACTTGCATCGTGCAAGCACGGTCCCTAAATAAGAGCCATGCAGCGCAAGAGCTTCGACGAGATGAACTGTCCGATCGCCCGCACCCTCGACCGGGTCGGCGAATGGTGGAGCATCCTCATCCTGCGCGATGTCTTCTTCGGCCGCACGAAATTCGACGAATTCCAGAAAAGCACCGGCATCGCTCCGAATATCCTGACCCGCCGGCTGAAATCGCTGGTCGAAGCCGGACTTCTGGAAAAGCGTGCTTATCAGGATCGTCCGGTCCGCTATGAATACGTGCTGACCGACATGGGCCGTGAGTTGCAGCCACTGCTGATCGCGCTCTCCATGTTCGGCAACCGCCATTTCGCCGATCGCGGCGTGACGATGCGCCTTACCGACAAGGAAACCGGGGCGCCGGCGCTGCCGATGTATGTCGACAGCCTGACCGGCAAGCCGATCGATGCCGGCACCTTCTCCCTGAAATCGGTCCGCCAGGCCTGAATTTTCCCCGCCTTGCCGGGATGCGGTAAACTCGTGTCAATCAGCGCGTTGAGCGGTGAATGGGAATGGGGTTGTCTCTTTTCGCTGCCGCTGATCGCCACCACCAGCTTCACTTCCAAATAGTGACTTGCATGGTGAAAGCTTTTGATCTAGTGACTTTCATCATGATAGTTGATAGTGGCGGATGCTCTCCCGTGCCCGCCCGCCGCAGCGAGATCCCACCATGCTTTCACCGACACTCTCAAGACGGCTTGACCAGCGCGACGTCCACTACGGCTGGATTGTCGCTGCCACCGCCTTCCTCACCATGCTTGTGACCGCTGGCACGATCGGCGCACCTTCGGTCCTGATCCTGCCCCTGCAGAAGGAATTCGGCTGGGAAGCGACGGAAATCTCGGCGGCCCTTGCCATGCGCTTCATCCTGTTCGGACTGATGGCTCCCTTCGCCGCTGCGCTGATGAACCGCTTCGGAATGCGGCGGATGGCGCTGACGGCGCTCACCGTCGTCTTCACCGGCATGGGATTGTCGCTGTTCATGCGCGAGGTCTGGCAGTTGGTCGTGCTCTGGGGCTTCGTCGTCGGCATAGGCACCGGGCTGACCGCGATGGTCATGGGTGCCACCGTCGCCACCCGCTGGTTTACCGCGCGGCGCGGCCTCGTCATCGGTCTGCTGACGGCGAGCACCGCGACCGGCCAACTCGTCTTCCTGCCGCTGATCGCGGCGTTGACGGAAGCCTATGGCTGGCGTGTGGCGATCATGTTCATTCTCGCCATGCTGGTCGTCTGCGCCGCCACGATGCTGCTGTTCATGCGCGATCGGCCATCGGATCTCGGCTTGCGTCCCTACGGCCAAGTGGTGGACGACCCGCCAGTGACAGGGCCACTCAAGACCAATTCGCCGATCGACGTTCTGATCGAAGCGTCGAAGACACGGATTTTCTGGGTGCTGTTCCTGTCGTTCTTCGTCTGCGGCGCCTCGACCAACGGGCTGATCCAGACGCATTTCGTCTCGCTCTGCGCCGACTACGGCATGACGGCGATCACCGCGACCGGCGTACTTGCCATCATCGGCCTGTTCGATTTCGCCGGCACCGTCGCCTCCGGCTGGCTGTCCGACCGCTACGACAACCGCTGGCTTTTATTCTGGTATTACGGCCTGCGCGGCCTGTCGCTGCTCTGGCTGCCCTTCACCGGTTTCGAATTTCTCGGCCTGTCGATTTTTGCCATCTTCTACGGGCTCGACTGGGTGGCGACCGTTCCGCCGACAGTGAAGCTCACCGCGCAGCATTTCGGCCGCGAGCGGGCAAACATGGTGTTCGGCTGGGTGTTCACCGGACACCAGATCGGCGCCGCCTTCGCAGCCTTCGGCGGTGGCTTCATCCGCGACAACTACGCAAGCTACCTGCCCGCGCTGATGATCGCCGGTGCTCTCTGCCTGATGGCGGCACCGCTGGTGCTTTCGGCAGGCACGGCAAAGCTGAAGCTGGCTACGGTCGGTTGACGCTGGTCAATTCACGCTGACTGGCTTGGAGCGCATACGTGACACCGTCTCGCGCTCCGCCCGCTTGCAGCGCATCGGCGGCAGGTTGCGGTCCATCAGGTCCATGTCCTCCAGCACCATGTCGCCCATCTTCTTGAAGGCGCTGTCGAGCGCGCCAGCCCGGTGGGCGGAGCGCAGGAAGCCCTTGAGGCCGCGGACGGGATGATCAAGCGGCAGCGGCTCATCGGGATAAACGTCGCTTGCCGCAACGATATGGCCGCTGGCGACCGCCGCCATCAACGCGTCGAAGTCGACGACGTTGGCGCGGCTGAGCAGGATGAAGGCAGCACCCGGCCGCATGCTTGCAAAAGCGTCAGTGCCAAGGAAATGCTGGTTCTCGCTGGTCACGGCCGCGACGACGAAAATGAAGTCGCTCTGTGTCAGCACCTCTTCGAGGCTCGAGGGCTTGACCCCGTTGTCGATCAGGATCGAAGCCGGCATCCAGGGATCGTAGACGCGGGTATTGGTGCGGAAGCCGGTGAGAACCCGATTCAGCGCCTTGCCGAGATCGCCGAAGCCGATGATGCCGACATCGGCGCCGGAGAGAAGCCGCGCCTTGGCATTGCCCTCGCCGCCCCACAGTTCTCGGCCCTCGCGGAAATCGACATCCGCATCGACGATGCCGCGCGCAATATTGAGCGCCATGGCAAGCCCCATCTCCGCCACTGGCTCGGCAAAAACCTGCCCCGTCGTCACCACATGGATGCCGCGGGCGAACAGCACGTCATAGGGCATGTTGTTGATCAGGTTGCTTTCGACGTTGAGGATACAACGCAGCTGCGGCATGCGTGCAAGCGTTTCAGCACCCAGCGGCGGCTGGCCGACGATATAGCGGGCTTCCTGCAGAACGTCGTCGCCAAGCCCTGCGATGTTCTCCGGATCCGCCTCGACGATCCGGTATTTCGCCTTCAGATGCGCGAGTGCTTGCGGCGTGAAGATCAGGTCGAGCGTGCGCGGCTCGGGCGCGCAAATGATAAGGGGCCGGCTCGTTTCAGGCATGATGTCGTCTCCCCGCCGGCATGGAACCCGGCACTCCTCGTTGCGGGAAGTTGTATTGATGATCCGGCAATTTGCAAGACAGCCGACTGAAACGTCAGTAGTTGAAACCACGCAGCTGTCGCTCGATCGACGGCGGCGTGCGGGGCGATTGGAAGACCGGCCCATTACCCTTGCGGCAATTGTTGACGGTCTGATAGCGCTGCAGTCCGTAGGTCGGGTAACCTCGGAGGCGCACGACCGACTGCTCGCAGACGACCACCTTTTCCTGCTCGGCCTCCTCCTGCGTCTTGACGCCCGGCAGGTCGGTATAGACTTGGCCAAACTGCACGGGCGCCAGAGACGGCTCGGCAACGGCCGGGAGCACGCTCTGGCCAATCAGGGCAAGGGACAGGAGAAGCGTTTTCGGGATCAACATCTGCGTTCCAACCAATGCCCTGCGGTGGCCTATCTCCTTCGGGCACACGGAGACGGTATCGTTTCGAGAGAAGTTGCGCTATAGCCCATCGACTTGAACGAAGCGCGACACCCTGTCCGGCTGATGTGGGGATTTCCATGGCAAATACAATACGGTTTCACCAAGGCGATATCTCTGCGGAAGACGCTGCCCGCTACAAGGGCGCGATCGCCATCGACACCGAGACGCTCGGCCTCATTCCGCGCCGCGACCGGCTTTGCCTCGTCCAGCTTTCGCCGGGCGACGGCACAGCCGACGTGATCCAGATCGCCAAGGGCCAGAAAGAGGCGCCAAACCTCGTCGCCATGCTGGAAGACCCGATCCGGCAGAAGATCTTCCATTTCGGCCGCTTCGACATCGCCGTCCTCTACCACACCTTCGGCGTGACGACGACGCCGGTGTTCTGCACAAAGATCGCCTCGCGGCTGACGCGAACCTATACCGACCGCCACGGGCTCAAGGACAATCTGAAGGAACTGCTCGACGTCGATATTTCCAAGCAGCAGCAATCCTCCGACTGGGCGGCCGAAACCCTGTCGCCGGCACAGCTGGAATATGCCGCCTCCGACGTGCTCCACCTGCATGCGCTGCGCGACAAGCTGACGACACGGCTCATCCGCGACGGCCGGATGGATCATGCCGACGCCTGCTTCGCCTTCCTGCCGACCCGCTCCAAGCTCGACTTGATCGGCTGGGAAGAGACAGACATCTTCGCCCATAGCTGATGCAGCCGCTCAGGAACCACGAAACCGGGCCGTTCCTCGAACCCGCAAGGCTCTTGATCCGCCGGCGGTTGAAGAGGTTGCCGCCGGGCCTTGCCGAGTTCGTGCTGTTCGGCCTGAAACAGGCGTGGTCATGCCTCTTCGGCGCGCTTGTCCTGTTCCTGATCATCGCGACCAAGCTCGTCTGGAACGCCGAATGGATCATCAACCGCTATGACGCCCTCTTTCTGATGGCGCTGGCGATACAGATCGTCTTTCTCCGGCTAAAGATGGAAAGCTGGGACGAGGCGAAGGTCATCCTGATCTACCATGTCACCGGTACCTGCATGGAGATCTTCAAGGTGCGGATGGGGTCATGGGCCTATCCCGAGGACGCGATCTTCCAGATTGCCGGCGTGCCGCTGTTTTCCGGTTTCATGTATGCCTCCGTCGGCAGCTACATGGCGCGCGCCATCCGCATTTTCGATATGCGTTTCACCCACTATCCGCCTTTCGCGCTTACGGCGCTTCTGGCGGCAGCGATCTACATCAACTTCTACAGCCATCATTATCTGCCGGATATCCGTATCGGGCTTTTTGCGGCCACCCTTCTCCTCTTCGGTCGGGTGCGCATCTATTTTACGGTGGAGCAAAAGGCGCGCTGGATGCCGCTGGTTCTGGCCGCATTTTTCACCAGCATCTTTCTCTGGATTGCGGAGAACATCGGAACGGCAACCGGCATATGGCTTTATCCCGGCCAGACCGAATGGCACATGGTATCGCTGCAGAAGATGGGGTCCTGGTATCTGCTGCTCTACGTGAGCTTCGTGCTGGTAACGATCGTCTGCAAACCGAAACTTCCGGACGAATGGTCCGCACGCCGAGCGGCAACTGCCTAAAATAGGGCGGCGAAATCTCGGTTAAGGCCAGGTTAACGGTTGCGCCCTATTGTCGGCTCACAGCCACGACGATCATGGACCGACACCGATGATGCTGCCTCCGACCCAACAGGCCTCCGCCACCCTTACCACCTCGCTGGTGCAGTCGATCGTCGACGACATCGAGAAGCGCAGGCTCGAGGAAGAGGAAAAGGCGAAAGGCAAGAAGGACGAGGACAAGGTCCTCAAGGCCCGGGTCACATCCGACGAGGTCTCCCAGGCTGCGAATGCCAAAATTAACGAGCACTTCTTCGGCGCGCTGAAACGCGATGAAAATCCGTTGGCGACATTGGTGTCGCGCTTTACTGCCGTCATGGGCATGTCGCAGGGGACCGATGAATCCGACATGGATTTCGGCAGCCGTCTCGAAGATGCGCTGGCCATGGCCGATCTGGTGACGAAGACCGATGTTGACGGAAAGCCGATGGTCGTCGGCCTCGACACATTCCGCGTTTCGGTCGATGATCTGACGGCGGCCGTTGACGGCACCGACGAGAACCCGACAGGAATGACCGGACTTCTGGCGCGGTTCGTCGTGCGAAACGGCCTTGAGCGGGCCGAAGGCGAAGATGCGGCTGACTATAAGCTGCGTATGCGGGCGGCGTTGACTGAGGCCCGCGCCGGCATGCCCTCCAGCGTTGCCGAAGTGGAGGCAAAGAGCGGACTACGGGACCTGGGCATCACCGCACGGGAGATGATCGAGGCGATCAAGCATCCCTATGGCAACACGGCGCAGAAGATCGAGACGATCCTCGACGACACGGCGGTGGAAGAAAAATTTCTCACCGCCGACGTCAGCAAAGTGCTGCAGCGCCTTGAAGAAGTCGCCGACCCCAAGACCATCGAGGAGTTGAAGGCCGAGCGGCTGCAAAAAGATCCGACCAGAGTCGAGGACGCCGAAACGCGCAAGGAGCGCGAAGAATCCATTCGCGCGCTCGAGGCAGGTGAGAAACTGGAGGACGTGGAAGACCTGCACGAGGTCATTCGCGAGAGCAATGAAGCTGTCATCAAGGGTGAGACCGGCGGAAAGCCCTCGCTCGACGCAAATTCCGGCGCTCTTGCGATCCAGACCATCCAGGTGCTCGCCGCCGGCGTCGAGATTGCAGAAGCCCAGGCCTCCATCGAAAGCAGCAACGCCAATCAGGTGGCGGCATCTGAGAAGGGCGCGGAAAGCACCGAAGTGCGCGAGGCGCCGAGCGCCGAAGATCAGGCAGTCATGCTTGCCCGAGCCGGCCAGGCCAATGAGGAACAGCGCGAAGAGGACGCCCAGAAGGACATTTTCGCCGTCGGGATCGACGAAAACGGCATTTACGAACTGCTTGCAAAGAAGGAAGCGGCCTGATCAGGGCTTTCGCCTGATGATGCCGAGCCGCGCCATCACTTCCTTGGGGATGCCATAGCGCTGGACGGCGTCGCGGTTGGAGCGCAGCCCGCAGATTTCCCGCTGGATAAAGAACGCCCAGACAACATCGGCGGCGTCATCCAGCAACTGCTCGCGCCGCTCCGGCGTCGTCGATGCGTCCTCAAGCACGCTCAAGGCCGCAATCGCCTTTTCCACCTTCAGCCCGTGCCGCCCGAGCGCATCCGCCCGCTCGGACATCAACTCGTATTCCAGCAGGTTGAGACCGGAATCTTTGGTGAAGGACGGCGACAGGGATTGAGGCGGACGAACCGTCATTTGCAGGCTCCAAGGTGACCGCAGCAAAGATGGGATGAGACCGGCGAGGCTGCAAGCGCCTATTTGGCGCGCTCGCGAATTTCCTCAAAGCTCCAGTCCTTGAGAAGCTCGCCATCCTTCCAGACCGTTTCCAGATGGTTTCGCTGGTCCTTCAACGCGTCAAGGCGCGCCGCCTCCAGGCCACCGAGGCCGCTGACGACCGCCTGACGGCCGGCTTTCGAAGCCTTACCGTTCATCGTCGCCGGCCGTTTGAAGACGTCGTGCCATTGGCCGGATTCGTCGAGCCGCGCATTGGTCTTCATGGCGAACGAATAGGTGTCACGATTGACCTTCTGCAACAGGCCGCCGCCCATGCCGAAGGCGATGTTTTCGGCCGAAAAGCCAAAGGCTTCCAGCCGGCCGAGGATCTGGGCGATATCGGCACTGGACACGCCGTCGCCCTGGATGACGCGGACGGATTTGTCGAGGACCTTGTAGCCCTTGCCGTTCAGCGTCGAGCCGAAATGATAGTCCAGCTGCTTGATCACATGCACCGGCGTTTCGATGGGATCGCCGCTGTCGGGCCGGATAACCACCGTGCCGCCGCTGGCCCTGACCTTTTCGCGCAGCTGCTCGCCCCAGATTTCCGAGACCGCGTAGTTGATATCGTAGCTGTCGGAAACGACCGCAAACATGCCGCCGCCGGCGAAGCGGTCGATCATGTTGGCATAGGCGTCCGCTTCGTGCTCGACGCCCCAGGCGGTCATGGTCGAATGCTCGGACGCCGGGATGGAGAACCCGGCCATATCGGCTCCGTAATAACGGCGGGCATAGAGTACGCCTGTGACCGTGTCGGTGCCCATGAAATTGACGAGGTGAGCCGCCCCGCCAATGCCCGCCTGCTCGAAGGCGCCAACCCCGCGGGCGCCAAAATCATGCAGGCGGAAGGGCAGCACGGCCTCCGGGTCGTCACAGGTCTTTTCGAGCATCGGCCGGATGATGTGCTTGACCTTGTGGGCATTGCTGGCGACGGACGACGGATACCAGACGGCGCGCAGCAGCGCGGTCTCGATATAGGAGGTCAGCCAGAAGGAGTCCGGATCGGTATTGACCACCTGCACCATCGGCACGCCGCGGCGGACCAGCGTGCCTTCCGGCAAGGCCTCGATCGCCAGCGGCAGATAACCACCGAAATGCTCGACGATGCGCATCCAGCCGGCGCGATGGAACGGCAGGCCGTGAGCAAGAACGATTGCCTCGGCTTCCTCCACATCGGCCCGCGTTACCGGCTTGCCGAGATATTCTTTCAGGAACATCTGCAGCCCGAAGAACAGGACATCGGGCTGATCCTGATGGCCGCGCGTCTCGATATAGGCGGAAATCCCTCGCGTACCCGGCGGATATTGCAGGAAATGGCTGAACTTGTAGCTGTCGGTGTTAAGGACCAGATTGGCCGGATTCATCGCATTCCCCCCGAAAGCAATTTTTCGCCCGCAATCAGGAGCGGGCTGCGGCAAAAGATGTACGCGACCGGCGAAAAGGCGGCAAGCGCAAAGCCTCCGTCCGCTCCGGCCGGCCATTTCGGCCGGCGCGCATTATGGTTAATATTCTGTCAATCATTCCGGTCTAATATTGACCCATGAAATGCTCGGCCATTCGTGGTTCCGCAGCAGCCGCCGCAGTCTGGTCTGGCCGTGAACGAGCCGTCGGGCATGCGCATGAAGCGCCCTTTCCTTCCAAGCCTGCTTGATCCCATCCGGCCGATGGCCGGCATGCCGCAGATGAACACGGTCCCTTTGGCCTCAACCCAACCTGACGGAGATTGCGATGCTGATGCCCATTCTCACAGTCAAGCCGGCGACCATCGCAGCACAGGCCGCCATCGTGGAGGCGACCACCCCGAAGGAACGCCCGGTCGCCGTGCCGCTCAGAATCTCGGGGAGCCAGTCGGAAGCTGTTCTCAAAATCCTCGAAACATTGAACCGCCATCTGGTAGGCAGCGAACCGCTGCCCAAGGAAGCATTGATCCGCCTGCTCGATACGCTGGCGAAGATCCTCAAATTTCCGCCGCTGCCACAGGAAACGCTGAGGGACTTTACCAAGCGCCTCGCGGTCTTTCTTGAGACGCTGCCACCGGCGGCGCGCCTGGCGTTGGAGAAACAGCTTGGCCAGCGCAATCTCGCCGTTTCGATCCGGATTCTCATGGAAGCCCTGAAAGGCCCGACGATCATAGACCCGTCACGCCTGCCGGACAAGTTTCCGACAGCAACCGCGCGGCCGGTGATCGGCCAGCCTGACGGAAAACCGGCGGTGGCACTGCCCGTATCGCATGGGCAGAGCGCCATCCCGGGCCGTTCGGCGCCTCTCCCCGCTGTTCAAGCCGCTCTCATCGCAGCCACGACGATAGCGGATCCGCGTCTGTTACAGGCAGTGCTGAAGGAGGCCTTCGGCGGCGAAGAAGAGATTTCGCATCCGGTTGCTGTCGCGGAAGAGAGCACAGGCGAGCCGACCCTTGCAACAACGGTACGCCGCGAAGAGCAGCCGACCAGAACTCAAACGCCGCCCGGCAAGGAGATGGCGACAGCAAGCACGCAACGTCAGCAATCTGCCAGGTCAAACGCCGAGTCCATCCCGCTCCTGCGTGCCGCGGCCGCTTTTCTCGCGGCCGATCCCGAGGCTCTGTTGCAGGTTGCGGCCATTGCCCAGGGCGATATCGATAGCCAGACAAGGACCGACCTGGAGAAGGAACTGGGGCTCGATCTTTCCGAGCAGACGGGACCGGTCGAGATGGCCGAGCAGCCACTTCACACGGAACAGCAACCACCTGCCGAACAAACCTCCGGGAAAACCGAGCCAGAACCCGCGTTGGAGAAAGCACGCGGCGAGGATGCAAAGCCGGTCCAGGATGACGCTGTTTCACCGAAGGCCGCCGCGACGCCGCAAACCGCTGCAGAACCTGCGACAATTCCCGAACAGGACGTTCAAACTGAAACTGCCCAACCCTCCAGCACCGCTCCTCTTCAAAAGCCCACCGAGGTCGAGGGGTTCCAGGGTCGCGATCTCGGCGAATGGGAACTGCAGGCGGAACCGGAAGGGCTTTCAACAGTTTCTGCCCACGGCGACCAACCCGCCGCCGTCGAACCCGAGACGCCGCACGATGAAAACACGCTCGTCCAGACACTGAAGGCGCTGATCGAAGCCAGCCTGCCTTTGCCGGAGGGATCAGTGGCCACGACGCCGCAGACGCCTTTAGCCGCGCTGGCGGGAGATGCCGCCGATATGGCAGCACAAGCGTTGTTTGCACAACTGGAAGCGGCTGACGAAGCCGTGGCGTTGCCGGATACGACCTTGCTGACCGGTGATATCTCCGCTCAGACGGAGCAAGTTGCGCTGGAAGGCGACAACTGGAGTGCGCTGCTGGATGTCCCGGAGGACGGATCCGCAAACCGCCCGGCCTTAACCCACCCCTCCACCACCGATGAGGTCGCGAGAGAGAGCCAGGTACCCCGGCAACAGGAAGCCGGCATCGTGAGAGACGCCATCCCCTTCGCCATGATTCCCTATCTTCCGGCAAAGATCGATGATGTGCGGAAGGTCAAGGCGGAGGATGAGGAGGAAGCGGCGTTTGCCGATGGCGAAGAGCAGGACGAGCGCGGTGAGACCGGCGGCCAGCCGGACGAGCATCATGCCGCCGAGCCGGATGTCGAGACAGAGGCGGACGGGACGGAAACAGCAGATGCCTACGATCTCTACAAACGCATGGGCGGGCTTGGCTGAGCTTGCGAGCCTATAAGACAACAAAAAGCCCGCGGAAATCGCTTCCCGCGGGCTTCTTTATTCAAGCTGCAGAGGCTTATTCGCCGCCGCGGTTCTTCAGGGCAGCACCCAGGATGTCGCCGAGCGAAGCGCCGGAGTCGGACGAACCGAACTGTGCGACGGCTTCCTTCTCTTCAGCGATTTCCAGCGCCTTGATCGACAGCATGACCTTGCGGTCCTTCTTGGAGAAGTTGGTGACGCGGGCGTCGACAACCTGACCAACGGAGAAACGCTCCGGACGCTGTTCGTCGCGGTCACGCGACAGATCGGCACGACGGATGAACGAGGTGAGGTCTTCGTGGTTGACGAGCTTCACTTCGATGCCACCATCGTTGATGGCGATGACTTCGCACGAAACGACGGCGTTCTTGCGCAGGTCGCCGGAAGCAGCGGCGTCGCCGACCGCATCCTTGCCGAGCTGCTTGATGCCGAGCGAGATGCGCTCCTTTTCGACGTCCACATCGAGAACGACGGCCTTGACCATGTCGCCCTTGTTGTATTCCTCGATGACCTGCTCGCCCGGACGGTTCCAGTCGAGGTCGGAGAGATGCACCATGCCGTCAACGTCGCCGTCGAGGCCAATGAACAGGCCGAATTCGGTCTTGTTCTTGACTTCGCCTTCAACTTCCGTGCCAGCCGGATGGCTGTGCGCGAATGCCTGCCACGGGTTCTCGAGCGTCTGCTTGAGGCCGAGCGAGATGCGGCGCTTGGTCGGGTCGACTTCGAGAACGACAACGTCAACTTCCTGCGTCGTGGACAGGATCTTGCCGGGATGTACGTTCTTCTTGGTCCAGGACATTTCGGAGATGTGGATCAGGCCTTCGATGCCCGGCTCCAGCTCTACGAATGCACCATAGTCGGTGATGTTGGTAACGGTACCGGAGATCTTCTTGCCGACCGGGTACTTGGCACCGATGCCATCCCACGGATCCGACTCGAGCTGCTTCATGCCGAGCGAGATGCGGTGGGTTTCCTGGTTGATGCGGATGATCTGAACCTTGACCTGCTGGCCGATGTTCAGGATTTCCGACGGATGGTTGACGCGGCGCCATGCCATGTCGGTGACGTGCAGCAGGCCGTCGATGCCGCCGAGGTCAACGAACGCACCGTAATCGGTGATGTTCTTGACGACGCCGTCAACAACCTGGCCTTCTTCGAGGTTCTGGACGATTTCCGAACGCTGTTCAGCGCGCGACTCTTCAAGAACCGTGCGGCGCGATACGACAATGTTGCCGCGACGCTTGTCCATCTTGAGGATTTCGAAGGGCTGCGGGTTGTGCATCAGCGGGGTGACGTCGCGGATCGGACGAATGTCGACCTGGGAGCGCGGAAGGAAGGCAACGGCACCATCCAGATCGACGGTGAAACCACCCTTGACCTGGTTGAAGATGACGCCTTCGACGCGTTCGCCGGCTTCGAACTTGACTTCGAGGCGGACCCAGCTCTCTTCGCGGCGAGCCTTTTCGCGCGACAGAACAGCTTCGCCCATCGCATTTTCGATGCGCTCGACGTAGACTTCGACTTCATCGCCGACCTTCAGCGTGCCGTCCTTGGCCTTCGCGCCGAATTCCTTCAGAGCGATGCGGCCTTCGACCTTGAGGCCGACGTCAACGATTGCGACGTCCTTCTCGATGGCCGTAACAATACCCTTGGTGACGTAGCCTTCGGCAAGATCCTGCGTGGCAAAGGATTCCTGCAGCAGCGCGGCAAAATCGTCGCGGGTGGGGTTAGCTTGAGACATGAATACTCCTGGTGTGCCTTCATCTGGGGCACAGGCGCCGGGGGTTAGCGTTGACATGTCCGAAAACCATCCGCTCCAATCATGAAGGAGCAAATCCGGCGCGGGGATGGTGGTTCGGACTATTGCTTCAGTGCGGCATCGATGATGGTCTTTGCCGCCAAGAATGCGGCCTCTATACTCATTTCGGACGTATCTAGCAAGTGCGCATCGGCGGCCGGGCGCAGCGGGCTGTCGGCCCGTCCCATATCGCGCTCGTCACGCCTGGTGATGTCAGCCAGAATCTCCAGAAAATCAGCGGGAACGCCGTTACCAACGATCTCGTCGAAGCGGCGGCGCGCGCGCACTTCGGCCGACGCCGTGACGTACAACTTCACCGGCGCATCCGGGCAGACCACCGTGCCGATATCGCGGCCGTCGAGCACTGTTCCCGGCTCCCGCAGCGAGAAGGCGCGCTGCGCCTCGACCAGCGCCTGGCGCACCAACGGCATCACCGCGATCTTCGAGGCCGCCTCGCCGATCGCATGCGCCGACAGGACCGAGCGATCAAGACCGGCCAGTTCTACATCCCGCGCCACACTCTCCGCCAGCGCCTCATCGTCGAGCGGCAGGCCGGCATCCAGCAACGCCTTGGCCGTGGCGCGGTAGGTCAGCCCGGTATCGAGATGATGGAAGCCGAATTCCTCGGCGATGCGGCGCGACAGCGTTCCCTTGCCCGCAGCCGCGGGCCCGTCGATGGCGATCGTAAAATGTCGGGATGAGACTGCTGTCATTGCCTTACCTATCAATTTTAGTCTGTAGCGGACCAGACGCACTGTGCAATGGACTTGAACTTGCTTATTGCCAACGCGCCGCGCTCGTTTCTGGCCTTGCTGCCAGGCGCAAGTATCGCTTTCTCCACAGCAGCTCGCTCCGCCTCATAAATCACAAGCGGCACAAAATCCTGACTCATGATAACGAGCACTACGGTGTGCCAATCGTGGGTGAGCTTGATTCCGCCAACACGATGGCTTCCGGTGCTCGAAAGAGCCCGCGACTTTATTTGCACGCGACGACCATCTGCACCGACAGCATCGTAACCGGCGGTACGGGCGACGGCCAAATCCAGACCAAGCAATTTCGCTGCAAAATACTCACCGATCTCACCGGTAATTCCCAATGGCTTGCCGGTTAGACGATAGTATTCGACAGCGACGTCCCGAGCCCGCTCCAAACAAGCTGTGATGGCTTCCGCAGAGTCCATGCCGCTTTTCGTATCCAACCGTGCACACCCGAGAATGCTACCCTGTCACAGGGTGACTTGCGTGCTGCCTAACATAGTGAGGCATAACCGTCATCCCGCCGACGAAAGAAAAGCGCCGCAGCCGCCTTGGCAAGTTAGGCTTTGACAGATCAGGCCAAGACGATTATGGGGACCGGCTAATTCATTTCACGTTCAACGCCGGTTTTCCGGCAAAAGCCGGTTCGGCCGGCCATTCAAGAGGCTTTGACAGTGGCAAAAGCGGAACTTGGAACAAAACGCATCGATCCGGAGACAGGCCGTAAGTTCTACGACCTGAACAAGGACCCGATCGTTTCTCCCTACACCGGCAAATCCTACCCGTTGTCCTTCTTCGAAGAGACCTCCGTCGCCAAGGTGCTTGAAAAGGCTGCCGAAGAGGACGAGGTTCAGGAAGTCGATACCGAGAACACGGAAGTCGAGCTCGTTTCGCTCGAGGACGCCGACAGCGAAGCAGCAGGCGGCGACGACCTGCCGGATCTGGGCGATGACGATGTCGAGATCGAAGGCGATGACGACGACACGTTCCTCGAAGCCGACGAAGACGACGAGGACGGCCTGTCCGACCTGATCGGCGTTTCCGACGACGACGACGAAGTCTAAACCTCTCATAATTCAGAGAAATGGCGTCCGCGGGCGGTTTTCACCCTCACGCGGACGCAAGGCTCCGGGCTCATCCGATAAAATCTTGCCCGACTGTCTTTTTCGGCTTGCCATCTGCTGAAAGCAGAAGTATGAAGCCGCCACCCGACCGGACGAACAGTTCGGACGGACTTCCCGGAACCGGCATCGCCGGACCCAAAATGGGGCTATAGCTCAGCTGGGAGAGCGCTTGCATGGCATGCAAGAGGTCAGCGGTTCGATCCCGCTTAGCTCCACCATTCTTTTCATCAACTGAAATTTCGCAAGAAATTCAATAGTATGCGGCGCATTGATCTCGATGTAGGTACCCAATAAAGTACCCACCGGAAGTACCCAGCGGCATCTTTCTCTCCGAAAAGATTATCCTTGCCATTGATGAGACTGACCCGCCCCACTCCTGTTACGGGCAGGGTAGGGTTCCAGCGATACCGATGAGGCCGGGGAACGCGACCTGATTCCGGTTTGTTCCGTGAGGTTGGCCAATAGTTCGCGTCTGTTGCCACTATGTCTGGCTATTTGCTGCCAAATTCCACGATTTACGCTATCATGGTGTAGAGAATGATTCTCAGCAACCGGCGCGAGTCGCTGGCTTAATGGCAAAGGACGCGGCATGGTCCAGAATGTCAGGCGCATTTTTGATGAAAAGCCCGAGTATCTGAAGTCCAGTTTCCTAGAGCGCATTCGCACCGGTCTCCCTCACACCTGTTCTTTCATAACGCACGAGAAGCCCCCTAAGGACGGCATTGAGGTTCTTCTCCAAGACTTCGTGATCCCACGCCACGTTCTCGCAAAGGATGGCTTGGCCCCATGCCCCATCTGTAGTCCCGTCAAAGCGAAATACGTGAAGGGCCACCTACTGTGGTCTAGTGAGTCGAAGGCGCTTTATGCGGTTGGTCATTGCTGCGGTCATGGTTTCTTCACAGAGGGCAGCCTTACGAGAGCGCTCACGAGGAACACGAATGCGGAAAGGCGGCGTCGGGCCGAAGAGTTCATTGAGGCAAATTGGAAACTGCCCTCCGAGCTTGTAGCGTACTGGGCGAAACTCAAGCAGTCGGCACGCGACCTTGACAAGGTCCTGAAGGCCATTCGCGTGGGTCTGCGAGTTGGCGTCTGTCGGGACATCCACCGGACGGCGCGTGATGGCGGATACCTTAAGGTTCAGCAACGTGTAGGACACGCGGAGGCAGAGACCCCCGAAGGCCTGAAGACCGTAGAGCGCGCCTTCGGGTCCTCTCCGGTTCAGGGCGCATCGATCCTGCGGGGCGGATCAAGAGGACCGATGTCGGTGGAAGCCAACATGTCGAACCTTGCTGCCGCCTTGTCGCATGTCGACTGGAAGACGGAGGATGACACTGTCCTTTGGATTTGCGAGCAGGTGGACACCGACTTGTTTCGCCTCCGCGACTTCATTGAGGAAGCCATTGAGGGAATCGAGCAGGTCAAATCCGACATTGAGGCGCTCCACCTGTTTCTCGACGCCGACAATCTCCGTTTAATCAATTCGTGGTGCCGAGAGACCAGTGGCGGGAAAGGCTCCGTGTCTATTCACAACGAGGGCGGTCACATCACCATTCAGCGCGGGGGGCGGCGTCATCGTAGCTTCTGGCTGCCGGTCCGCTTGCTTAATATTCCGCAGGGAGCACCTGTACTGCAGTGGGAGAATTAGTACACGCGTTAGGTTACGGCTGCTTTTTGCGTGCCATGTGCTGCTTTGCGTCCTGCTCAAGTTTCTTAGCCCAAGCTTCGAGACCTACCTCGGCACGGTCGGGCATCGTCCCCATCATCCCCCGAGCAGCCGCTTCCGCCTGCCGGCATAGGAATTTGGTACAACGCAAAGGCTGACCTCTATCGTCTCTGAAATCGAAACCCAGCATCAACAAGATTTCCACCGCTTCATCATCCGTTGAGTCGGCCGTGGCATATTGATCCTCATGATCGCAGAGCCGGCTTTGGACACGGAACCACTCCAGTGTGCCCTCTGGCTCGTCCTCGTACCCCTCTGGTAGCTCGAATAGTGTATCCGTCGCGGTTATTCCGAATATCTTCAGTGAAACGCTGTCCACGTACTCTTCGACACTTGGCACAAGGTTACCATTCCGAGGCGGGTTCAAAAGGAGTTTGCCCTCAAGATCGATGATGCCCGGAATACTGAGCATCTTTATGAGGTCTATTCGTTTCGTGGCGGGGGAAATCTGCTCACCCCCCGTCAACTTATGCCAATTCTTGTACTTGTCCTTCATATGGCGGGGTCCTCGAATCAGGTCGAGCAATAAGCTTACATCCAAACGGAGTTTGGTTGCCGCACCGCGAGTTTTTCACGCACAGGTAATTTGGGGCTGCGGTGACCGAGCCCGCCCGCGACTAAAATTTGGGGTCACACACGCGAGACATGATCCTACGAGGAGCGGCGGCGAGGTTCCCCCCGGTACCCCCTCGATGGGACCCAGATGGCGAGACGTGACCCCTTCCGATTAGTAAGGTGTCTTTGCTAGGTCTGGAACGTTTGGTGTGCCGTTCGGCCCGCTCGGGCTCTCAAGCTCCTGGAGTAGTTGACCATACTTACGGATGCTATCGCCTTTGAGGCACCCCATTGACTATGCGCGCACGGCGCTGTCCAACACTGACTTGACCTAAGCAAGGCAGCGAGGAGCAGATCATGGATCTTGGCATCACGGGCAAACGGGCGCTCGTTCTCGGCGGCAGCAAGGGGCTGGGGCGTGGCATCGCCGAGGCGCTGGCAGCGGAAGGCGTCGTGGTCGCCCTGACCGGCCGCGATCAGGCGGCTGCGGCACAAGTGGCCGCGCAAATCAGTGATTCGGCCAAGGGCTTGGCGCTCGACCTCGGAAACCCTGATGAGATCGATTCGTTTCTCGACCGGCTTGCAGCCGAATTCGGACAGATAGACATCCTGGTGCTGAATGGCGGCGGACCGCCGCCGAGCCTTGCTGCGGATATCGATCCGGCCTTCTGGAGGGCACAGTTCGACACGATGGTGCTGGCGGGCATGCGCATCGCCAACAGGCTGCTACCACCCATGCGGCAACAGGGTTGGGGCCGTATCATGGCCGTCGCCTCCACCAGCATCCGCGAGCCGATCCCGGGCCTCACCGCCTCGAATGCCTTGCGCAGTGCCGTTGCCGGCTGGATGAAGACACTGGCCGGCGAGGTCGCAGCGGAAGGCATTACCGTCAACATGCTTCTACCGGGGCGTTTGGCGACGGACCGCACATTGAGCTTCGACCGGATGGATGCCGAAAGCGAAGGACTGAGCATCGAAACGGTGGCAGCGCGCAGCCAGTCGGACATCCCGATCGGCCGCTACGGAACGCCGGCGGAGTTCGGCGCGGCTGCAGCGTTTCTCGCCAGCCGCCAGGCAGCCTACATCACCGGCGTCGCGTTGCCGATCGACGGCGGTCTCAGCCGCTCGATGCTCTAGGCTAATCACCGAATCACGGAAATGCTCTATCGCTTTGGTTTCACGCAATTCCGGACGGAAAACCGCTTCGCACTTTCCTGAATTGCCCTAGCGATGCGCGGCCCAGGGCACGAACCAGCGCTCCAATAGCCGCGCCAGAATCTCCAGAAGGAACGCGATCGCGGCTATCACGATGATGCCGGCGACGACAATGTCGGTGACGAGGAATTGGGCGGCCGACTGGATCATGAAGCCGAGACCGCGGCTTGCGGCCACGAGTTCGGCCGCCACCAGCGTCGACCATCCGGCGCCAAGCGCGATGCGGGTGCCCGTCAGGATCGAGGGGATGGCGCTGGGGAGGATCACGTGCAGCAGGACCTGCAGCCGGCTGGCACCGAAAGAGCGGGCGGCGTTGATGAAATCAGCCGGCGCCGATTTGACGCCGGCAGCCGTCGACAGGATGATCGGCGGCAGCATGGCGAGCGCGATGACAGTGATCTTCGAGGCCTCGCCGATGCCGATCCAGATAATGATCAGCGGCAGATAGGCCAGCGGCGGCAGCGGCCGCAGGAATTCGACGACCGGATCCAAGATGCCCTTGCCGATCCGGCTGGTGCCGATCGCAAGGCCGGCCGGAATGCCGATGGCAATCGAGGCGGCGAGCGCTGCGAAAATGCGCAGCAGGCTGGCGAGCGTATGCTGCGCGAGTGTCGAATCGACGAAGCCGTTGATTGCAACGGAATAGATCGCCCTCAGCACGGTGAGCGGCGATGGCAGGAAGAGCGGCGATACGACGCCATAGGCCGAGGCAAGGCTCCAGGCCGTGATGATCACAGTGATCGTGGCCAGCGAGATGGGCAAGGTTCCGAGGTTGCGCTTCGGCTTCTCGGCTTCGATCTGGATTTCTGTGGGTGCTGCGGGGGCAATGGTGCCGACATTGATGGTCATGCCGCGTCCTCCTCGGCATCCGCATGGATGAGGCCGGTCAACCCGTCGTGAAGACGCCTGTATTCCGGCGAATCCTTGATCTCCTGCAGCGATTTGCCTGCCAGCACTTGCCGGCCGAAGCCTGCGGGAATATCCGCGACGATACGGCCAGGATTGGGCGCCAATACGATGACGCGGGTGGCAAGCAGCATGGCTTCCTCGATACTGTGGGTGATCAGCAGCGCACCGGTCTTGCTGTCCGACCAGACCTTGAGCAGGAATTGCTGCAGGCGGGCGCGGGTCAGCGCATCGAGGGCGCCCAGTGGTTCGTCGAGCAGCAGGAAGCGCGGATCGGACGCAAGCGCACGGGCGATGCCGACACGCTGGCGCATGCCGCCCGACAATTCCCAGATATTCTTGGCGCCGGCATTCTCAAGACCGACCTTGGCAAGCAGTTCGTCGGCGCGGAGCCGGCGTTCGATCTTGGCGACACCCCGCAGCTTGAGCGGAAAGGCGACATTGTCGCGGGCATTGAGCCAAGGGTAGAGCGCGTCGTCCTGAAAAACGACGGCACGATCGGCACCGGGGCCGATGATGTCGTTGCCATCGACCGAAACGCGGCCCGATGATGGTTTCAGGAATCCGGCAGCGAGATTGAGCAGACTGGTCTTGCCGGAGCCGGAGCGGCCGATGACGGCGATGAACTCGTCGGAGGCGAGATACAGCGTCAACCCATCCAACACCAGCCGCGGCCGATGGCTGTCGCGGTCGGCCGGAAAGGCAAGCGAAACGGATTGCAGCGACAGCACACTCATGATCATACCGATGGTTGAAGGCGCTGGAATCGCGCGGATACCAGCGCTTCTGTGGTTAAAGACCGGCCTTGGCGGCTTCGACGACCCATCGCGACGAGACGTAAGGGCTGTAGTCCGAAAGGACGGCGGGGATCTTGCCCTGCTCGAGCAGGAAGGCTGAGGTTTCGGCCACGGCCTTTGCCGTGCCGCCGCCCAGCAGATCGGCGGCCGCCTGCTCCTCGAGCGTCGGGAAGTGGTAGCCCTTCAAAAGCGCCGGAACTTCCTCGGTTTTCGCGCCGGTGAGCTTGGCGATCTTTTCCGCTTCCGGCGACGTGGCGTTCCAGCTGTCCGGATTGCCGCGATAGGAGGCATAGGCCTTGCCGGTCACCTGGACGAAGCCGGTGACGATGTCCGGATGCTCTTCGGCGAACTTCTTGCTGACGATCCAGGCATCGAAGGTCGGGCCGCCCCATGTGGCGACATCCGCCGAGGTGGCAAGCACGCTACCGGACTTCTTCAGCTCGGAAAGAACCGGATCCCAGACGTAAGCGCCATCGATATCGCCGCGTTCCCACGCGGCAGCGATTTCCGGCGGCTGCAGGTTGAGGATTTCGACCGACTTTGGATCGACCTTCCAGTGCTTCAGCGCCGTCAGCAGGCTGTAATGGGCGGTGGAGACGAAGGGCGTGGCGATCTTCTTGCCGACGAGGCCTTCCGGCTTGTCGATGCCCTTGACTGCCAGCGCCTCGGCTTCCGAGATCAGGCCGACGACGAAGATCGTCTCGATCGGGATTTCGCGGCTGGCGGCAGCTGCAAGCGGCGACGAGCCGACATAGCCGATATCGAGCGAGCCGGAGGCGATCGCGGTGATCACATCGGCACCGCTATCGAATTTCTGCCAATTGATCTTGGCGCCCGTGACCTTTTCATAGGTGCCGTCGGCCTGCGGCACGCGCGACGGCTCGACAATCGGCTGATAGCCGATGTTTACATTGACGTCGGCGGCATAGGAAAAATTGCTGTGCGTAGTAAAGGCGAGAACGGCTAAGGTGGCGGTTCCCAAAAGGCGGCGTCGGTTGATTGTCATGTCCCTCTCCCGGCAATGGTTCAATGGGCATTCCGCCCCGAAGTGTCCGGTGGAATGTCGTTTAATCATTGTAAAATTCATAGAATTTATAGAGATAAAAAATTCCGGGATTCGCCAAACATACGTAATTCAATTCTAAAATACGGGGGAATCAGGGCCGTTTCACGGTTGCGGCAGAAATCGACCGGAGGATGGGCTCAATGGACGTGAGGACGACAGGATGAAGACCATGCAGATCTACGCCTTCGACATGAACTGCGTCGGGCACATCAATCACGGGCTCTGGACGCATCCTCGCGACCAGTCGCTGCGCTATACCGACCTCGACTACTGGACGGACCTGGCGGTGACCGCCGAGCGCGGCAAACTCGACGGACTGTTCCTGGCGGATATCGTCGGGGTCTACGATGTCTACAAAGATAGCCCGGCACCGACGATAGAGACCGCCGCGCAAATTCCGGTCAACGATCCGCTGATCCCGATTTCGGCCATGGCGCATGTCACCAAACACCTCGGCTTCGGCGTTACCGTCAACACGACCTACGAGCCGCCGTTTCTACTGGCCCGGCGCATGTCGACGCTGGATCATCTGACCAAGGGGCGAATCGGCTGGAACATCGTTACCGGTTATCTCGACAGCGCCGCCCGCAGCATGGGGCTGGAACGCCAGCCGGACCACGACGCCCGCTACGATGCGGCGGAAGAGTATCTCGACGTGCTCTACAAGCTCTGGGAAGGCAGCTGGGACGACGACGCTGTGCTGCGCGACAAGGCCGGACGCGTGTTTGCCGATCCCTCCAAGGTGCGGGCCGTAAAGCATGACGGGCGCTATTACAAAATGGAGGGCATCCACCTCGCCGAACCTTCGCCGCAGCGCACGCCGCTCTTGTTTCAGGCCGGCGCTTCGGCCCGTGGCCAGGATTTTGCCGGGAAACATGCCGAATGCGTTTTCATTGCCAGTGCTGCGCCACAGGCGGCCCGGCCAATCGTCGAAGGCCTGCGTCGGAAGGCGGAGGCGTTCGGTCGTGGTCCCGATGCCTTGCGGATTCTCAATCTGCTGACCGTCGTTGTCGGACGCACGGAAAAGGAGGCGCGGGACAAGCTCGAGGATTACCGCCGCCATGCCAGTGTCGAGGCTTCGCTGGCGCATTATTCCAGTTCCATCGGCGTCGATCTTTCGAAATATGCGCCGGACGAGCCGATCGTCGAGCTGACGACCAATGCCAATCAATCGGCGTTGGCGGCCATCACGAAGGAGGCGGCGAAGCCTGTGACGGTTCGGCAGATCACCGAGCAGATGGTGCTGGGCAGCCGGATGAAGCCGGTTGTCGGATCACCGGAGCAGGTTGCCGATCACTTGCAGGTGTGGGTCGGTGAAGCCGGTATCGACGGCTTCAATCTGGCCCGCACCGTAGCACCCGAAAGCCTTCGGGATTTCGTCGATCTGGTGGTGCCGGTGCTGCAGGAACGCGGGCAGTTCAAGGCGGATTACGCGGCGGGACCGCTGCGCCAAAAGCTGTTCGGCGGCGAGAATGGCAGGCTGCCTGCCTCCCACCCTGCCGCCGCTTTCAGGTCCCGCGACGTATAGCTGGCTATCTGCGGTCGAGCCTGGCGACGAGCCGGTCGCCGAACCACTGGATGCCGCAGACGAGGATGATCAGCACGATCACCACGGCGATCATCACCGTCGTCTCGAAACGCTGGTAGCCGTAGCGGATGGCGAGGTCGCCGAGGCCACCGGCACCGATGGCACCTGCCATGGCCGAGGCACCGACCAGCGTCACCAAAGTCACCGTGAAGCCGGCGACGATACCCGGCAGCGCTTCGGGAACTAGCACCTCTCGGATGATGGTCCAGCGATTGCCTCCCATGGCCCTGACGGCATCGATCAGGCCGCGATCGACCTCGCGCAGCGACACTTCGGCGATGCGCGCATAATAGGGCGTGGCTGCGATCGCCAGCGGCACGATCGCCGCCCAGGTGCCGAGCGCCGTGCCGACGATCAGGCGGGTAACCGGGATCAGCGCGACAAGCAGGATGATGAAAGGCACGGAACGGAAACCGTTGACGATTGCGCCGAGCACGCCGTTCAGCCACGGCTTTTCGGCAATGCCGCCGCGGCTGGTGGCGACCAGTGCCAGACCCAGCGGCAGCCCGGCAACCAGCGAGATGAGGCCGGAAGCGGCGGTCATCAGGATGGTTTCCCAGAGAGAGCGGAAAAGCAGTTCAAGCATGATCGGTGTCATAACCAAGCACCTCCACCCGCGCGCCGCGAGCTTTCAGAAATTGCTGGACCCGTTCCGGCAGCGCTGCGTCGCGCGTCGGAACGGCAATGAAGAACCGCGCCACCGGCTGGTTCTGGATATGATCGATGCCGCCATGGACGAGGCGGAAGGACTGCGGCAACGCCTGCGACAGATCGGCGAACAGCGCGCCTTGCGCGGCCGGGCCCGCCATATCGATGCTGAGGATCTGCTCAGGCCCGGATATCGGCGACAGCCGCGCGGCAATGTGTTCGGGCAATTGCGGGCGGATGCCGCTCAGGAGGCTTTGGGTGATTGGCGCCTGCGGATCGGCAAAGACCGACCAGACCTGGCCTTCCTCGACGATGCGGCCGGCATCGATGACGGCGACGCGGTCGGCGATGCCGCGCACGACTTCCATCTCGTGGGTGATCAGCAGGATGGTGAGGCCGAGCTTGCGATTGATGTCCTTCAGCAGCGCCAGGATCGAGCGCGTCGTTTCCGGGTCGAGTGCCGAGGTGGCCTCGTCGGACAACAGCAGTGCCGGCCGGGCGGCAAGCGCCCGCGCGATGCCGACGCGCTGTTTCTGGCCGCCGGAGAGCGAGGACGGATAGGCCTTTGCCTTGTCGGAGAGCCCGACGAGTTCCAGCAGTTCGGCGGCGCGCTTGAGCCGCTCGGTCTTGCCGACACCCTCGATCTTCAACGGCAGGGCGACATTTTCCTCGACCGTCTTGGCCGACAGCAGGTTGAAATGCTGGAATATCATGCCGATGCGGCGGCGAAGCGGCTGTAGTTCCTTTTCCGTGAGACCGGTGATCTTGCGGCCTTCGATGTGGATTTCGCCGCTATCTGCCTGTTCAAGGCCGTTCAGGCAGCGGATCAGCGTCGATTTTCCGGCGCCGCTGCGGCCGATGATGCCCAGGATTTCGCCTTTGTGTACGGTCAGCGAAACGCCATCCAGCGCCGGCGTGGTGCCGAAGCGGCGTTTCACGTCGGTCAGCCGCACGATCTCTTCCGCTCCGTCCGCCGGCAGTGCCGCGATCGTTGAGGCGGGAACAACAGAATTCATGCCTTGTCCTTCTTGTCTTTCAACAGCCCGGGCGGCCCTGGCAAGGAAATGCCAGGGCCGCCCGGGCCGTTCAATTCTATGCGCGGCGTCCGGTCAATAGGCGCTGATGCCGGTACCCTTGTAGACCCTGTCGAACTCGGCCTTGACGGCATCGTTCTGATAGGAGGACACAAGCGTCTTCACCCAGGCTTCGTTCTCGCTGCCAGCCTTCACCGCGATGAAGTTGCGGTAGGGATTGTCATCGACCGGCTCCTGGGCGATGCGATCTGCCGGCGAAAGACCGCTCTTCAGCGCCCAGTCGGTGTTGACGACGGCAGCATCAAGGTCTTCGATCGCGCGGCCGACGACGCCGGCATCGAGCTCCTTGATTTCGACCTTCTTCGGATTTTCGACGATGTCTGCGATCGTTGCCAGAATGCCGGTGCCGTCCTTGAGCTTGATGATGCCCTCGTTCTGCAGCACGCGCAGCGCCCGGCCCTCGTTCGACGGATCGTTCGGCACGCCGATCACGGCGCCTTCCGGCAGTTCGGCAACGGTCTTGAACTTCTTGGTGTAGAGGCCGATCGGCCAGACGCCGGTATAGCCGACATTGACGATGTGATAGCCGTGCTGCTGGATCTGGTTGTCGAGATAAGGCTGGTGCTGGAAGGCGTTGGCATCGACTTCGCCGCGCTCCAGCGCCTCGTTCGGCTGGGTATAGTCGTTGAAGACGATGGTTTCGATGGTCAAGCCCTGCTTGGCGGCTTCAGCCGTGACAACGCGCCAGACATCCTCGTCCTCGCCGCTGATGATGCCGACCTTGATCGACTTGTCTTCAGCAAAACTTGCGGATGGCGCGGCAAGGCCGGCGATTGCGGCCGCGGAAACGGCAAGAGCGGTCAGCGCCGCACGGCGCGAAAGGGTGTGAAAGATGGTCTTTTTCGTCATTGTCTGTCCCGTCCTGTCAAATGAGGCATAGCCCCGGAGTGGGAGAGTTATCGCAAAAACAATCGCGAGCGGCGAAGCACGAATGCCTCTTATCGGATGACGCGCCGGAAAACTCTTGCAGATGCCCGGCGATTTTCGGACACAAATTTCTATAAAAACCGTAGACTAATTAATCCCAGAGGTTTCAACCCTATCGCTGAAGCCGATATTGCTTCCAAACGCGAAAAAAACCATGTCAGATAAGGCGGGCGTGACAGCAAGAGGATGATATGGCGGAATTGAAGACAAAAACGAGGCCGACGGGCGCCACCGCTGTTCTTGGCCGGCACGGGTTTCCACAGGTCATATCTGCGACGGGCGGCGAAATCCAGATCGTCACCGGACCATCGCAGGCCGGCTTCAATCCGATCGATCTGCTTTATGCTTCGCTATCAGCGTGTCTGACAATGAGCGCCCGGATTGCTGCAAGCCAGATGGGCCTGCTTGACCGGCTGACCGAAATCCGAGCCGATGTCAGCGGCGAAAAATCCACCGAGGGCCTGTCCCGGGTGGTGAAGTTCAATGTTGTCCTGACGATCCGGGGAGACATCCATGCGGAAGCTCGGCATGCTATTGCGCAGGCGGCCGAAGACGAAATCTGCACTGTCAGCAACACACTTCGCGGCGGTGCGGATTTTTCGCTGACTGTTAGGGAGTAGGGACACCGCGAACCTAACTGTGGTCCAGATCATGCAAAGCACGGCTGATCGGTGTGCCGACGACAATATCGCGGAAACTTGCCTCGAACCCATCGCGTTCCGGCGAGCATGCGACAATCCCGAATTCTGCGTCCTCCGCTGAGAACGGGCAAAGCCGTGCCATCTGCCATGGCGCGTCCCTGTCGAAGCGGAATTGAATGCGCACGGCAGCGTCATGGCGCGTCAGCCGCACGAAAAGCGGCGCGGACGGCGATAGGCCAGGCAGCGGGATCACTGACCAGTCTGAAACGCCGCGCGTGACGACCACGCTGAAATGCATCAGGCCGTCCGTGTACTCTATGCCGCATTTGATCCAGTTGCGTTCGTCCAGCCGCAGCATCAGCCCGGCTTGGTCATAAAGGGTTTCGTATATGCCGGTGATCGTTGCCGAACCCGTGAAATCGCCGGAGACCGGACGCAGATAGGCGTGGCCACCGTCGCGGCGGAAACCATAGAAGGTTTCCTGCCAGAAATCGGTTGTCGCATCCGTTTTCAGGGAAAGTGCGTCCGCGTTTCCGTTCCAGGCTGCCGGTTCGTTGTGCCAGCGAAATGTCTCGGCCATGTCTGCTTTCCCTCTCGCCCGTTCTTCGTATGGTGGCGGCAATCTAGCGCTCGGCGACCGCGTAGCAAGCCCGGCTGCACATCCGCATTGGCAAGGCGCGCATGTTTGACTATGGATGCCGCCACGTGCGCTCATGGGCCGGAATGAACCCGGAATACGAAAGCGCGATGTCATTCTGGAGTGTGCCATGAAAATCACGATGATCGGTGCCGGTTATGTCGGACTTGTTTCCGGCGTTTGTTTTGCCGATTTCGGCCATGAAGTGACTTGCATCGACAAGGACGCGGGGAAGATCGAAGCGCTGCTCGCCGGCCGCATCCCGATCTTCGAGCCCGGCCTCGAACAGCTGGTCGCCGAGAACGTCAAGGACGGACGGCTGAGGTTCACGACAGATCTTGCAACCAGCGTTTCGCAGAGCGACGTCATCTTCATCGCAGTCGGCACCCCTTCCCGGCGCGGCGACGGCCATGCCGATCTTTCGTATGTCTATGACGCGGCCCGCGAGATCGCCGCCCATGTCACCGGCTTCACGGTCATCGTCACCAAATCGACGGTCCCGGTCGGCACTGGCGACGAGGTCGAGCGGATCATGCGCGAGACCAATCCCAGCGCCGACATCGCCGTCGTCTCCAATCCGGAATTCTTGCGCGAGGGTGCTGCGATTGATGACTTCAAGCGGCCCGACCGCATCGTCATCGGGCTTAACGACGACCGCGCCCGTGTTGTGATGACGGAAGTCTACCGGCCGCTCTATCTCAACCAGGCGCCGCTGCTGTTCACCACGCGGCGCACGTCCGAGCTGATCAAATATGCCGGCAACGCCTTCCTTGCCATGAAGATCACCTTCATCAACGAGATGGCGGATCTTTGCGAAAAGGTTGGCGCCAATGTGCAGGAAGTCGCCCGCGGCATCGGCCTCGACGGCCGCATCGGTGCGAAATTCCTGCATGCCGGCCCAGGCTATGGCGGTTCGTGCTTTCCGAAGGACACGCTGGCGCTGGTCAAGACCGCACAGGATCACGACAGCCCGGTACGGCTGATCGAGACCACCGTTGCCGTCAACGACAACCGCAAGCGTGCCATGGGCCGCAAGGTGATCGCGGCCGCCGGCGGCGATGTGCGCGGCAAGAAGGTCGCGGTGCTCGGCCTGACGTTCAAACCCAACACCGACGACATGCGCGACAGCCCGGCGATTGCCATCATCCAGGCGCTGAACGACGGCGGAGCGATTGTCACCGGCTACGACCCGGAGGGCATGGAGAATGCCAGGCACGTGATTGATGGCATCGCCTATGCCGATAGCCCCTACAAGGCTGCCGAAGACGCCGATGTGCTGGTCATCGTCACCGAATGGAACGAGTTCCGCGCACTCAATCTCGATCGCCTGAAAGCCTCGATGAAAAATCCCGTGCTCGTCGATCTCCGCAACATCTATCACCGCGACGAAGTGACCAAACACGGCTTCAGCTATACGAGTGTGGGCCGGCCCGACTGAGGACTTGAATCTTTACAAACGGCAGGCAGGGCAAGGAGCGGGACATGCGTTATCTGATCACCGGGACGGCGGGTTTCATCGGGTTTCATCTGGCCAAGCGGCTGCTCGATGACGGCCACTTCGTCACCGGCTTCGATGGCATGACGCCCTATTACGATATCCGGCTGAAGGAGCGGCGCCACGCGATCCTCGCCCGCTCGAACGGTTTCAAGCCGGTGATCGGCATGCTGGAGGACAAGGCATCGCTGGAGAAGGCGGCCGAGATCGGCGAACCCGACATCATCGTTCATCTCGCCGCGCAGGCTGGTGTGCGCTACAGCCTTGAAAACCCGAAGGCCTATGTCGATTCCAACCTGATCGGCTCCTGGAACATCCTGGAACTGGCAAAGACGGTCGGAGCGAAACACCTGCTTCTTGCCTCCACCTCGTCGATCTACGGCGCCAGCGACAAGATACCCTTTGCCGAAACCGATCGGGCCGACGAGCCGATGACACTCTATGCCGCCACCAAGAAATCGGCCGAACTGATGGCCCACAGCTATGCCCATCTTTACCGGATACCGACGACGGCCTTCCGCTTCTTCACCGTTTACGGCCCCTGGGGCCGCCCGGACATGGCACTGTTCAGATTCGTCGACAGCATCCTCAATAACCGGCCGATCGAAATCTACGGCGAAGGCCGCATGAGCCGCGACTTCACCTATATCGACGATCTCGTCGAAGGCATCGTTCGGCTGATCCGCGTCGTGCCGGCCGAGGAAAACCGCGTAGAGGAGATCGACACCCTATCGCGCCATGCGCCGTTCCGGATCGTCAATGTCGGCGGCGGCCAGCCGATGGAATTGATGCGTTTCGTCGAGACAGTGGAAGCCGCCATTGGCCGGCCGGCAATCCGCACCATGCTGCCGATGCAGCAGGGCGACGTTCCCAGAACCTTCGCTGCTCCAGACCTCCTGACGGCCTTGACCGGCTTCCGGCCGGCCATTTCGGTTGAGGAAGGCGTAAAGCGTTTCGTCGAATGGTATCGCGCCGAGATGCCCCCCGTCTGATGACGGCCGCTTGATTGCAGTCGGCAAACGGTGTGACGTCGCAACAGACCGCTGGCGAGGATAGCGGGCAGGCGGATATTGATGCGTTGCGAAATCGGCTGTTGCTGCGATGCACATTTCGCCAGCTTTAGGCCGTATTCAGCATGCGCAGCGCTGTCCTTATCCGGATTCAGGCTTGACACAGGTCATGAGAGAATTCTAATGTGGTTGATATATATTTAATTTTTTCGGAGAAGACCGCCCAAGTCTGATCCATTTAAAGGGGTTCATTATGTTCAAGCGATCTTTGCTGATCTCGACTCTTGCGCTTTGCGCTTCTCTTTCTTTCGCACCTGCACAAGCAGCGCCCTCCGCTGGAGCCGTTTCGGGTCTTGCCACCTGCTCGGGTGCTTGCGTTGTCCAGGCTCAGGCTTTGGCAGACGAAATCAGCGCCATGCCGGCCGGTCCGGAAAAGGACGCGCTCGTTCTTTCTCTGGTCAAGGCCATCGGCGCGCTCGCCATTGCCAACCCGGAACTCTCGGTTGCCCTCGGCGGTATCGCAGCCTCCGCCAGCGCCGGCCTCAGCCCTGCAGCGGCAGCCGCGGTACCGTTCGTTGATCAGGTTGTCGCCGCCCTTCGGGCTGGCACGCCGGGCGAAGCGACCGCGGCCCTCGGCGATCCCGGCTTCGGCGATGCTCCTGCCAGCTGATCAGGCTCCCATTCCCTCAGAAGGCGCCCTTCGGGGCGCTTTTTTTATGCCGTTTCTTCCCCGCCGTCGCAGCCGGCTCTTGCGGTGGCGCCTCGCAACAAGGATTGTGGTTGCCTTAACCTACCCTTGATAGTCTTGGATCCTGAAAATATGATCCGCTAATATAATGATTGACACCAGAAGATGCTGCTTCTGGTCGAACGAACGCAGGGACGTTTTTCCCGCACATCAATCCGAGCGATAATGAATGAAATTTTTAAGCTGGGTCCGGCGTCATCTCTTCGAAAACCACCTCCGCCGGACGACGACCGCCAGAGACGCAGCCATATGGTGAAGCAGCGAAAATGGATCGCGATGATATGCTGCCTGCTGATTTCGCTGGCAAGCGGCTACGGGCTGTGGCGTGAACTGGCACCGTTTCTGGCCAGCCCCATCGAGCAGGCGCTGATCGCGGATGGATTTGCGGACGAAGATTTCGACCATGGCCTGTCTTCCTATTCGAAGACGCTGGTCATGAAGGACTGTTATCGCATCGTGCTCGCCTACAGCGATCTCGACATGATCGAGGAATCGGTTCGCAATGTGGTATCGACATGCGCCCGCCGGGCTGCGGACATCGTTGCGACGACGCCGACGGATTCCTTTGCCTGGCTGGTGCGCGCTGCCGCCTCCGTCCGCCTGCTCGCCCGCGAGGATTTCAACACGGCCTTGCAACGGTCGCAGCTGGCCGGCCCGAACGAACAGTGGATCGCCCGTTTTCGCGTCAACCTGGCGGAAACCTATTTTCCGCAACTGACAGCCCGGACAATCGCATCCGAGGAAGCGGACCTCCGGCTGCTCGTCAGCAGCGAGAAGGGCGTTCAGCTTATTGCGAAGCGCTATATTTCAAATCCCGATTTTCGGGCGCGGATCACCGCCATCGTCGAGCGGATGCCGCAGGACAGGCAGATTGCCTTTCTGCGCAACGTCAAGAGATCGGCGGTCAAAGGATGATCCGGTTTCCCGCTGCACGATACGCGCATCAAACCGCAACCCCGGCGGCCGACGCCGAACATTCACCCGCCGATGCGGGCGCGACAGGCCTTGAACCATGAGGAGAACGACGCGCTACCATTCTGACCGCTTCCGGCTCAACAATCAGTTGATGTGGCCGATCCTGCTGGTCGTGTTCCTTTCGCCCTTTGTCTTCGGAAGCACGAAGCCGGTGTTCTGGCTCCTGTGGTCCATGGTGACTTCGCTCTGCGGCGCCGTTCTTTTCGGCCGCATGGCGCTTTCCAACGCCCGCTTCCGGATTGCGCCGCGCAATCTGCCGGTGCTGTTTTCTCTCTTTGCCGCGCTCGGCATCTACATGGCCGTCCAGGTGCTTCCACTTGGCGCCTTATCTGCGGGCGTTTCCAGCGTCGCCGATCCCGGCACTGTCATCCCCATCGATACGATCAGCCTGACGCCGCACGACACGATCCTGGCGCTGGTGCGCTGGGGAACCTATGGCCTGCTGTTCTTCCTGGTGCTGCAGATCACCAGCAACCCGCAGCGCGCCCGCACGTTCGTCACCTTCATCTATTGGGCCATCGTCATCCACGCCGTCGTCGCCCTTCTGTTCCTGCTGCAGTTTGGCGATACGATCCTCGGCATTCCGAAATGGAAATATTTCGGCTCGGCGATGGGGGGCTTCATCAATCGCAACTCCTTTGCCACGTTCCTTGCTTTCGGCAGCGTCCTGGGCATCAACCTGATGATCGAACGGATGACCGAGAAACCGGTCGGCAAAGGCGACAGCTCCGCGCTGGGCATCTATCTCGGCAAGGGCGGCGTCGTAACCATCGGTCTTGGATGGGTCATTCTCATCATCACGCTTGTGGTTACGAATTCACGCATGGGCGTCTTTGCCGCCTGCTGCGGCATGATTGCCTCCACCATTCTCGCGCTCGCCAAGGGTGCCGGCCACAGCAGCAGGATCGGCATGTGGGTTCTTCTGCTTCTCATTCCCGTCAGTGTCGGACTTGGCATGATCGGCTATGGCGCGATTTTCGTGGAGAGGCTGGGGGAGGTCGGAACCGCATCGGACGTCCGGATGCAGCTCTACCAGCAGGTCGTCTCCATGATTGAGACCCGCCCTTTGCTCGGTTTCGGCGGCAACAGTTTCGAATATGCCTATCCTCTGTTTCACGAGGCGCCTGTCAGCTTCGATCTGGTCTGGGACAAGGCGCATTCCACCTATCTGGCACTCTGGGCCGAATACGGGCTGGTCTTCGGAAGCGTGCCACTGCTGATCGTCGGCATCATTCTCTTTCAACTTGCGGCCGCCTATCTGAAGGCACCGGGCCAGGACATGCTGCTGCGCTGCGGGCTCGGCGTCGTTCTTGTCGCAGCCGTGCATTCGCTGGTCGATTTCAGCCTGGAGATCGAGGCCGTCACCTTTGCCTTCGTCGCCATTGTCGCCACCGCATGGGCGCGGCAGTTCGAACTCAGGCACGCCGCTGGTAAGGATGTGGCATGATCCGCGGTATCCTCGACTTTCTGCGCGCCGGGCCATCACTGGTCGGGCAGCGACCGAAACTCTTCTTCGACACGGCGCCGGACTACATCTATGCCGTTGGCGACGTGCATGGCTGCGACGATACGCTCGGCCGGCTGGAAGACCTCATCTTCGAGGATTGCCGCAAGCGCGAGGGCATCAAATGGCTGGTCATGCTGGGCGACTATGTCGATCGCGGACCGAAATCGGCGTCCGTCCTCGACCGGCTGACGACCGCCCCGCGCGCCGACATCCGGCGCATCTGCCTTGCAGGCAACCATGAAGAGGTGATGCTCGATTTCCTGCGCAACCCCTCATCCGACCATCGCTGGCTCGAATTCGGCGGACTGGAGACCCTCTACTCCTACGGCCTACACAAACTTCCGGCCAACCGCCAGGCACTGAAGAGCCTGCTGCAGTCGCGTATTCCCGACGAGCATGTTTCCTTCCTGGAATCGCTGCCGTCGCTGCTCAGCGTTCCCGGATGCTGCCTGGTCCATGCCGGCCTGAAGGCTGGCGTGGCGCTTGCCGATCAGAACGACGCTGACCTTTTGTGGCTACGCCCCGCGGCCGCGGGAAAGACTGTAGCCACAACCGGTTTTATCACGGTCCACGGCCACACGCCGGTGCCCAATGTCGAGATCGGGCCGACAAGAATCAACGTCGATACGGGCGCCTATATGACCGGGTTATTATCGGCAGTGCGACTTTCTCGCCGCAATGCCACAGAGATTATCCAGTGCAGTTAATGATGTTTGACTTTGGCAATTGTCGCCCGCCATTAATCTGGTAGAACTTGAAACGCATGCTGCAGAGCAGCATTTTTGATACATATTCTATTTTTTAAATAACAGCTCTTGCTGTGAAAATAATGGTTGCACACTCATGGATGCAGATATTGACCTCAAAGGTATACTTGGGTTGATCCGCAGGCAGCTTTGGCTCATTCTATCGACCATTGCGACGATATTAGTCCTGACACTTATATTTACATACTCCTTGACGCCAAAATATACCGCAACATCTCTTGTTTTGGTCGATACGAGTACGAAAAACCTGCTTGATTCCAGCAACATACTTTCCAATCCGAATGCGGACAACTCACGCGTCGAAAGCGAAGTCGGCATCCTGAAGTCGGATCGAATCCTGCTCAATGTCGTGCGCGAGAACAACCTCGTCTCCGACAGCGAATTCGGCATCAAGATTTCGCTGAAAGACCGTATCCTAAGCTGGCTGCGCATCCCGCTGCCGCCCGCCCCCACCAGCGACGAGGCGCTGGCGCGTGTCCTCAACTCGTTCAAGTCCGCCGTCACGGTCAACCGGAACGGCCTGACCTACCTCATTACTGTGGGTGTAGTCTCAACAGACCCGGCCAAGGCAGCACAGCTCGCCAACTCGATGAGCGAGACCTATATCCGCGAGCAGATCAACGCGAAGGTATCGGCGACACTGACGAACCGCGACACCATCCAGAACCGCGTCGCAGCCGCCAACGCAGCCATCGTCGAAAACGAGAAGAACTTCGACACCTATATTACCGCCAACATCGACCGGCTGGAAAAGCAGAGCAATTCGCTGGGACTGGCCACGCTTCGCGCCGAACTGGAGAAGGTCAACCAGGACCGTTCCGCCGAAATGAGCCGGATCGAATCGCTGCAGAAATCGCTGCAGTCGCAGGATTTCTCGACCCTGGTGACGCAGCTCGGCTCGGACGCGCTCAACGAATTCCAGAGCCAGCGCGAAAGCCTTGCAACCCGGATTGCCGCCGTCGACGATAACAGCACTGAGGCCATCAGCCTGCGCGCCGAACTCGCCAAGCTCGACAGTTCGCTGGCAAGTGCCGCCTCGCAGGAAGTCAACGACCTGCAGCAGACGGTCACCGGCTATCAGCAGCAGGCAAACGAGGTGCGCCAGAAGATTCGCAGCACGGTGCTGCAGAGCAACCTGCCGCCGGAAGTGCTGACGGAAATCTACAGCCTGCAGCAATCCTCCGAAATCGCGCGCAACCAGTATCAGACCCTCTTGTCACGGCTCCAGGAACTCGATGCACAATCGGCGCTGCAACTGCCCGACAGCCGCGTCGTTTCGGCAGCTCTCGTCCCAACGGTGCCTTCCTTCCCCAACAGCCGGATGATCCTGGCGCTGGCGCTGCTCGCTTCGGTCGGTCTCGGGGTCGGCCTTGCCGTACTGCGCGAATATTTCATCGGCGGCTTCGTCAGCGAAAACCAGATCGAAGCCGTGCTGAAAGTGCCGCTATCGGCCATTGCCCCCCGGCAGGCGACCGGCGACGAGCATCACAAACTGGCAAACCCCACCTCCAGCCTTGCCGATCTGATGGTGACGGCGCCTCTGTCGCTGTTCAGCGAAAGTGTTCGCCGGCTCCGGCTGACGCTCGACCAGCAGGAACGCAAGCATCCGGTGGCCAAGCGAGCCGGCGACGACGAGGGCGCGATCATCATGGTCTCCTCCGCCCTGCCCTCCGAAGGCAAATCGACCATGGCGCTGTCGCTCGCCCGTGCCTATGCGCTGACCGGCAAGCGGACGCTGCTGATCGACTGCGACCTGCGCAAGCCGAGCGTCAACAAGCATCTCAATCTCGAGCCGAACCACGACTTCATCGACTATCTGCGCCAGGATCGCAGTTCGGCGACGCTGACCTCGCTGATCATGCGCGACCCGCTCTCCAACCTGACGGTGCTGCTTGGCGGACGGCGCAGCGACATCGCCACCGACGAGCTGGTGATGAGCGAGAAGATGGGCCGGATCCTCGCCAGCGCCCGCAAGCATTTCGATTACGTCGTTCTCGATACGCCACCGGTCGAGCCGGTCGTCGACGGGCTTTATCTCGCCCGTCATGCCGACATGATCGTCTTCGTCATCAAGTGGGCGAGCACGCCGCAATCGAGCGCCAAGCGCGCCGTCGCAGCGCTCAAGGAGAACAAGAACCCGGACGCCGGCATCGTCACCCTGCTCAACCAGCAGGACCGCGCCAAGATGTCCGGCAATTACAGCTACTCCGGCTATTACACCGAATAAGCAACCGGGATTACCAATCGAAGGGGACGCAATGCGTCCCCTTTTTTGTGCGCGCAACCCGCAATGCCCTGCGGTGCCTGGCGTTGCGGTGCAAAAAAGTCGAAATCCGTAAAATTGTCTCTTTCCACTTAAGCGGGCCGAAAATCCGGCTGTGTATCGTGATGATACAGGTGGAAGAGACGGATACGCTCCGTTTCGCGGCATGATGCGTGTTCCACCGAACCGAAATGAATTCGGCCCAACAAAAAAGCCTTGGACAGAAGGCTAAGGACAACAGGGACACGGGATCATGTTCAAGAAAGCAATCATCGCATTGGCGACCGTCGCCGCTCTTGGTGCCACCAGCATTTCCTCTGCCTACGCCATCAACCTCGGCTCGGCGCGCGGCGCTTACAAGGTACAGCGGCAGACCTCGGTCGCCCCGATCGCATTTTCGCTCTACTGCCTTGATCATATCGCAGAGTGCACGAAGAGTTCCAAGTCGCAGGTTGCCTATACCTCGAAAATCCGCGGCCTGCTCGCCTCCGTCAACCGCTCGGTCAACCGCAGCATCCGCCCGCTGAACGAGCGCCGCGACGTCTGGTCGCTCAATCCAGCTTACGGCGATTGCGACGACTATGTCATGACCAAGCGCAGCCGCCTCATCCGCGCAGGCATCCCCTCGAGCGCGCTGCGCGTCGCCGTGGTGCGCACCCCGCGCGGCGAAGGCCACGCGATCCTGATCGTCAAGACGTCCGCCGGCGAATTCGCCCTCGACAATCTGCGCAAGACGATCGTCAAGCGCAACCAGACAGGCTACCGCTTCCTCAGCGTTGCATCGGCCGACCCGACCCGCTGGTCCTCGAACTAAACCGAAGAGATCACGGATGCAGAACGGGGAGTGCATATGCGCTCCCCGCTTTGCGTTTCTGCCGGCGTTGCCTTGCCGGTCAAAGCAATCCGCGCGCGGCGAGATTGCGCATCAGGGCCGATGGCCCGAATGTCCAGGGCGGGCATTCCGTCGACAGGCGCACGGTGTTGGTCAGCGACCCGAGTTCCGCATTCGAGATCGTCACGACATCGCCGATCTTGTGGGTAAACCCCTGCCCCGGCGCATCGCGATCCTCGACAGGCGCAAACAGCGTCCCCATGAACAGCATGAAGCCGTCCGGATATTGATGATGACGGCCGATCGTCTGGGAAACCAGTTCCAACGGATCGCGGCTGATTTCCCGCATCGTACTCGAACCTTTCAGCACGAAACCGTCCGGGCCGCTTATCGTCAGCGACAGATCGGCGTTGCGCACGTCATCGATCGAATATGTGTCATCGAAGAGGCGGATGAAGGGACCGATGGACGAAGAGGCGTTGTTGTCCTTGGCTTTTCCGAGCAGCAGTGCCGAGCGGCCCTCGACATCGCGCAGATTGACGTCGTTCCCGAGCGTTGCACCCTTGACGCGGCCGCGGCTATCGACGGCGAGCACGATTTCCGGCTCGGGATTGTTCCATTTGGAGATCGGATGCAGGCCGACGGATGCGCCCCAGCCGACCGAGGCGAGAACCTGTGCCTTGGAAAACACCTCGGCATCCGGACCGATGCCGACTTCGAGATATTGCGACCAGACGCCCTCTTCGATCAGCGCCGCCTTGACCTTCGCCGCTTCCGGCGACCCCGCCTTCAGATCCCGCAAGCTGTCGCCGATGATGGCGGTGACGCGCTCGCGCATCTTTTCGGCAAGCGCCGGGTTTCCGGCAGCCTTCTCCTCGATCACCCGTTCCAGCATCGAGCGGGCGAAAGTGACGCCGCAGGCTTTCACGGCCTGCAGGTCGCAGGGGGCGAGAAGATGCATCCTGGAAAGATCGCCTGCAGCCTCGACCGATCCGCCCATGATCGCCTCCAGCGACGAAAGGCGCTCGCCCTCCTGTTGCATGAGGAACGCTACGGGGTCATCGCGTTCGAGCAGGTCGCGCATCGTCGGCACCTCTTTCGAGGTGATATCGTAGAGATCACCGCCGCGCAGGACCACCAATGACGGCCCCGCGGCCTCCGGTCGCCAGACGCGCCCGACGAATGTCCCCGTTTCAAAAAACTCGGCCGCCTGTGCCATGCCGCCCTCCCTGCTTGAATATCTGCCGTCGCAAGATAACCGCGGGCGGGTCGCGGACAAGGTGCGCAATGGAAAAACAATGATGCAACGGACGAAAGAATGCTGCGGGCGCAATACCCCCAAGATTGTTCGCTGCGCCGAGCCATGGGTATATTTAATTTTACTGATTTTCTGATAGCACCAGAGACAGTGAATAAGCATGCCGAACCGGCCGTTGAATCGGATGGATTCCAGAGGGGACAAGGGACATGAGCTTTACCGAAACGACGACGACCTCCTGGTTTTCCCGGCTGAAGAACGGGCTTGCGGGCCTTGTCATCGGGCCGATCCTGGTGATCGGGATGATCTGGCTCCTGTCCTGGAACGAAGGCCGCTCGGTGCAGACCTATCGCGCGCTCGCCGAGGGCGCCGGCATCGTCGTTTCGCTCGACAGCGGCACGGTCGATCCGGCCAACGAAGGCAAGCTCGTTCATATCTCCGGTCCCGTAAAGCCCGATGGCACGCCGGAAGACCCGGCGCTCGGGGTCTCGGCAGAAGGCGCTGCCGGCCTCAACCGCAAGGTCGAGATGTATCAATGGGTGGAGGAAAAGAAGAGCGAGACCCAGAAGACACTCGGCGGCGGCGAGGAGACGGTCACGACCTATTCCTACCAGAAGGAATGGCGTCCGCGGCGGGTGAATTCCTCCGATTTCAGGCAGGCCGACCAGCACCAGAACCCCGACATGCCAATCGAGGGCGAACGCTTCACGGTCGCTACCGCAGCGCTCGGCGCCTTTACGGTGGATGGCAGGACGGTTGCCAATCTCGGCACCGACAGCCCGGTCAGGCTCTCGCCCGATGTCGTCGCCCAGGTCACGTCGGCTCTCGGATCCGAGAAGCCGGTCAGGGCGGACGGGACGACGGTCTATGTCTCGCAGAACCGCCAGAGCCCGGCAATCGGCGACCTGCGCATCAGCTTCAGCCGCGAGGATATCGCCGAAGCCAGCTTCGTCGGGGCGCAGAAGGGGGTAACCATTGCCGGATACAAGGCCTCCAATGGGCGTGAACTGCTGCTGAGTGCTGCCGGGCGTGTGACGTCGGCTGACATGTTCGACGCAGCCCAGAGCGAAAACACGCTGATCACGTGGCTGGTTCGCGTCGGCGGCCTGCTCGGCATGTTCATCGGTTTCGCACTGATGCTGTCCATCCTCGGCATCATCGCCGATGTCATTCCCTTCGTCGGCTCGATCGTCAGTTTCGGCACGTCGATCATCGCCGGCATCCTGACGCTGCTCCTCGGGCCGCTGGTCATCGCCATCGCCTGGATTGCCTACCGGCCAGTGCTGGCAATTACGGTCATCGTGATCGGCATCCTCTCGGCAGCGGCGGTCCTCTATATCCGGCGCAAGAAGGCAGTCGTGCCCCCAACGGGATCGACGGCCACCTTCGGTCGGACCTGACGCTGGCTGCGCGCCCGAACACGGCGCGCGCCTCCCGGTGCTTCGCCCCATCCGCCGCGGGAATGTTTGCGTTTGGCCGTCATTCTGCCTAGCCTGCAGTCTCGCGGTTTATTTCCTACCATAGCGGATCACAGGCACTGGATGTTTCTAGTCTCGAAAGTCTTCTGGCTGCTGGCCCAGCCTTTGTCGCTGATCTTCGTGCTTCTGCTCCTCAGCTATGTTTTCGGCAGCGCCGGGTTCCAGCGCCTGTACGGGGCTCTCTCCGGCATTGCTGCGACCCTGTTCTTCTTCACGCTGTTCACCAGTTGCGGCGCGGTCATGCTGCAGGTGCTGGAAAATCGTATTGCCCGGCCCGCAAGCCTGCCGGCCGATCTCTCCTGCATCCTTATCCTTGGCGGTGCCTTCGAGAACGAGGTGATCGCCGGGCGGGGCGGCATGGAATTCAACCAGGCGGCCGACCGGTTTATCGAAGGGTTGAAGCTGGCGCAGGCCCATCCGGCGGCGAAAATCCTGGTCTCGGGCGGCGATGGTTCGTTCAGCGGCACCTATGACGGCGACGCCCAGACCTCCATTGCCTTCTTTTCCACCTTCGGCATTTCGCCCGACCGCATCATCCGCGAGGACCAGTCGCGAACGACGTTCGAGAACGCCGCAAACACAAAACAGCTGCTCGACGGGAACGGGCTTTCCAACTGCGCCCTGATCACCTCGGCCTTCCACATGCCGCGGTCCGTCGGACTGTTTCGCAAGCTCGGCATTCCCGTCACGCCCTGGCCGGTGGACTATCGCACAAGCGGCCAGCTGACGCTTCGGCCGGACGTCAGCCAGCCATCGCTGAACGCCCAGCTGACGACGACCGCGATGCGCGAATGGACGGGCTTGATCGCCTACTATATGAGCGGCAGGACGCACGTCCTTTTCCCGCAATAGTTCATGCCGTTGACGTGAAGACGCCGTTGTGGTCCTTCTCGGTTGTCTGGCGGGGGGAAAAATGCCGATCCTGGAAATTCTCGATTATGCCGGGGTGGCGGTTTTCGCGGCAACCGGAGCGTTGTCCGCCTCACGCAAGCAGCTCGATATCATCGGCTATATCTTCCTTGCCTCGGTCACCGGCATCGGCGGCGGCACGCTGCGCGACGTCATCCTCGGCGCAACGCCCGTCTTCTGGGTCACCAATCCGATCTATCTGGTCGTCTGCGGCTGCATCGGCCTTCTGGTGTTCTTTTCGGCTCACATGATGGAATCGCGTTACAAATTCCTGGTCTGGCTCGATGCGATCGGGCTTTCCGCCTATAGCGTCATGGGTGCCGCCAAGGGGCTGGCTGCGACCGGATCGCCGATCGTCGCCCTCGTCACCGGCATGCTGACGGCGACCTTCGGGGGCATCCTGCGCGATCTTCTCGCCGGCGAGCCTTCGGTACTGCTGCGTCCTGACATTTACGTGACTGCGGCGCTTGCCGGTTCCGGTGTCTTCACCATTGCAACATGGTTCGGAGCCTCGCTGCTGATCGCCTCAAGCCTCGGCGTCATTGCCGCCTTTGTCGTGCGCGGAGGGGCGCTCAAATACGGATGGACGCTGCCGATCGGCGATCCCCGCCCCGGCCGTCATCCCGACGATATTATGTAGAGAAGATCAGCCGCGCTTGCGGCGCAGGCGGATCACCACGTCGACATGGGCGATTTCCATGCCTTCCGGCGGCTCGGGCAGGTTGCCGATCGTGATGCTGCTGACCGGAATGTCGAGCACTTCGTTATGGCCTTCGACGAAGAAATGATGATGATCGGAGACGTTGGTGTCGAAATAGGTCTTGGCGCTTTCGACAGCGAGAACGCGGATCATACCGGCCTCGGTGAACTGGTGCAGCGTGTTGTAGACCGTCGCCAGCGAGACCGGAACACCGGCACTGACCGCCTCCTCGTGGAGTTCCTCCACCGTCAGGTGGCGATCACCCTTGGCAAAGATCAGGTCTGCAAGCGCCATGCGCTGGCGCGTCGGCCGAAGACCGGAGCGGCGCAGGCGTTCTTCCGAACAGATCTCGATGGCAGTCGTCATACGGACGGGTCCAGACTTTCAAGCTATTGCAGAACAGGTTTCCAATGCCGATATAACTTTTGCTGAGATTGCTTTCAATAGCGAGCAGCGCCCCTCAAGGTATCCAGGCATGAAAAACCGCCGGAATCTTGGGGCAAAAGCCAATTATCTCTGGCTGTTGCAGCCCCCATCATGTATGCGACGGCGGAAATAGACCTTGTGCTTGGCCGGGCTGGAACACGCGAAACGATGAGGATCCGTCACGCCGACGCTTCAAATCGTGCCTATCTTGCTCTAAACCAAGTCAACGAAAAACGGATGTAGCGGGGAAACGACAGTTCATGACGACCAGACAATCCAGCTTCAATTATGAAGAGATCCTGACCTGCGGTCGTGGCGAACTGTTCGGCCCGGGCAATGCCCAGCTTCCCCTGCCTCCCATGCTGATGGTTCACCGCATCACGGATATCTCCGAAACCGGAGGCGCATTCGACAAGGGTTACATCCGCGCCGAATATGACGTGCGTCCCGATGACTGGTATTTCCCCTGCCATTTCCAGGGCAACCCGATCATGCCGGGCTGCCTTGGTCTTGATGGCATGTGGCAGCTGACGGGCTTTTTCCTCGGCTGGCTCGGCGAACCGGGTCGTGGCATGGCGCTTTCGACCGGCGAAGTGAAGTTCAAGGGCATGGTTCGCCCGGAAACCAAGCTGCTCGAGTATGGCATCGACTTCAAGCGCGTCATGCGTGGTCGTCTTGTGCTTGGCACGGCCGATGGCTGGCTAAAGGCCGATGGCGAGACCATATACCAGGCAAGCGATCTTCGCGTAGGTCTGTCGAAGGAAAAGACTGCCTGAACCGCGGCATGAGCCGCACTCAGCGACATTAAAGAAGAGGTCATCGACATGAGACGGGTTGTTGTCACGGGTCTGGGTATTGTTTCCTCGATCGGAAATGATGCGCAGGAAGTCACCGCGTCGCTGCGCGAGGCGAAATCCGGCATTACGTTTTCGAACGATTTTGCCGAACACGGCTTCAAGTGCCAGGTCTGGGGCGCGCCCAATATCGACACGACCGATCTCGTCGATCGCCGCGCCGCACGTTTCCTGTCGCAGGGCGGCACGTGGAACCATGTCGCGATGAAGCAGGCGATCGCCGACTCGGGCCTCGAAGACAAGGATGTCGGCGGCAACGAGCGCACCGGCATCATCATGGGTTCGGGCGGTCCTTCGACCCGCACGCTGATCGATGCTGCCGAAATCACCCTCAAGAACAATTCGCCCAAGCGCATCGGCCCGTTTGCCGTGCCGAAGGCAATGTCGTCGACCGCATCGGCAACGCTTGCCACCTGGTTCAAGATTTACGGCGTCAACTATTCGATCTCTTCGGCCTGCTCGACGTCGGCGCATTGCATCGGCAACGCCATGGAAATGATCCAGTGGGGCAAGCAGGACGTGATGTTCGCCGGCGGCCACGAGGATCTCGACTGGACCATGTCGAACCTGTTCGACGCCATGGGCGCGATGTCGTCCAAGTACAACGACACGCCCTCGACGGCCTCGCGCGCCTATGACGTTTCGCGCGACGGCTTCGTCATCGCCGGCGGCGCCGGTGTTCTGGTTCTCGAAGAACTGGAGCATGCCAAGGCCCGCGGCGCCAAGATCTATGCCGAAATCACCGGCTACGGCGCAACCTCCGACGGTTACGACATGGTCGCTCCGTCCGGCGAAGGTGCGGTCCGCTGCATGCGCCAGGCGCTCGCGACAGTGAAAGGCGACGTCGACTACGTCAACACCCACGGCACCTCGACGCCGGTGGGCGACTCGAAGGAGATCGGCGCCATCCGCGAAGTCTTCGGAGACAAGATCCCGCATATCCAGTCGACCAAGTCGCTGACCGGCCATTCGCTGGGTGCTGCCGGCGTGCAGGAATCGATCTATTCGCTCTTGATGATGCAGGCCGGCTTCATCGGCGAAAGCGCCCACATCGCCGAACTCGATCCGGAATTCGACGGCGTGCCGATCGTGCGCAAGCGCATCGACAATGCCAAGATCGACATCGCGCTTTCCAACTCCTTCGGCTTTGGCGGCACCAACGCAACGCTCGTTTTCCAGCGCTACAACGGATAAATCCATGAACGGTCTGATGAACGGAAAACGCGGCCTCATCATGGGGGTTGCCAACAGCCATTCGATCGCCTGGGGCATCGCCCAGGCACTGGCGGCCCAAGGTGCTGAGCTGGCCTTCACCTATCAGGGCGAGGCACTCGGCAAGCGCGTCAAGCCGCTGGCGGCCGAGGTCAAGTCCGACATCCTGCTTCCCTGCGACGTCGAGGACATCGCCTCCGTCGATGCCGCCATCGACGTGCTGAAAGAAAAATGGGGCAAGCTCGACTTCATCGTTCATGCCATCGGCTTTTCCGACAAGAACGAGTTGAAGGGCCTCTACGCAGACACGAGCCGTGACAATTTCAGCCGCACCATGGTCATTTCCTGCTTCTCCTTCACCGAGATCGCCAGGCGGGCCGCCGAACTGATGACCGATGGCGGCACGATGCTGACGCTGACCTATGGCGGCTCCATGCGGGTCATGCCGAACTACAACGTCATGGGCGTCGCCAAGGCGGCGCTTGAGGCTTCGGTGCGCTATCTGGCCGCCGACTACGGTTCGCGCGGCATCCGCGTCAACGCGATTTCCGCGGGTCCGATCCGCACGCTCGCAGGCGCCGGCATTTCCGACGCGCGCGCCATGCTCTCCTGGCAGCAGAAGAACTCGCCGATGCGCCGCACCGTGACGATCGAGGATGTCGGCAGCTCGGCGCTCTACCTCTTGTCCGACCTGTCGCGCGGCGTGACCGGCGAAATCCACTATGTCGATTCCGGCTACAACATCACCTCGATGCCGGCGCTCGACACCCTGCGCACGGCGGACGCGGAGTAAAAATCCGACCCGCCACCCCTTTTCGTGCCTGAATTTTTGCATCTGCACTTGCCAGTTCAGAGCGCGCAAACCATCCAGATCCACGTTGAGGCAAGACACGCATGAACAATGCTCAAGAAAAACCCGTTGAAAACCATGTCTTCGAGGCCGATGTCGCGCGCCTGTTGCATCTCATGGTGCATTCCGTCTATTCCGACAAGGACGTGTTCCTGCGCGAACTGATTTCGAACGCGGCCGACGCCTGCGAGAAACTGCGCTACGAGGCGATCAGCGCACCGGAGTTTCTCGCCGACGATCCAGCGGCGCGTATTACACTGACGCTCGACGCTGACAGCAACAGGCTGACCTTGGAAGACAACGGCATCGGCATGAGCCGCGACGACATGGTCGAGGCGCTCGGCACCATCGCCCGCTCCGGCACCCGCGCCTTCATGGAGCGCGTCGAGGCGGCAAAGGCGGGCGACGGCGCCCAGTTGATCGGCCAGTTCGGCGTCGGCTTCTATTCCGCCTTCATGGTCGCCGACAAAGTCGATGTCGTCTCCCGCCGGGCCGGCAGCGCCCATGCCTGGCTCTGGTCGTCCGACGGCAAGGGCAGCTACACCGTATCCGAGGCCGATCTTGCAGACGCCCCGGTGCGCGGCACCCGCATCACGCTGCACCTGATGGAGGATGCCAAGGGCTACACCTCGAAATGGAGCGTCGAGCGCATCGTCAAGGATCAGTCCGGCCATGTTCCTGTTCCGATCGACCTGATCGAAAAGCCGGGCGCTGAAGCCGAACGCATCGGTGACGGTTCGGCCCTCTGGACCAAATCCAGAAATGAAATCACCAAGGAAGAATACGCCGATTTCTACCGCGGCGTTTCCGGTCACTATGACGAACCGGCACTGACCGTGCATTTCCGCGCCGAAGGGCGGCATGAATATACCGGGCTGGCCTTTGTGCCGGATTCCAAGCCGCTGGACCTGTTCGATCCCGATGGCAAAGGCCGGATGAAGCTTTACGTCAAGCGCGTCTTCATCACCGACGACGCCGAGCTTCTGCCGCGCTACCTGCGCTTCGTGCGCGGCCTCGTCGATACGTCGGACCTGCCGCTCAACGTCTCCCGCGAAATGATCCAGGAAAGCGCGATCCTTGCCGCGATCCGCAAGGGCCTGACCAATCGCGTGCTGACTGCCATCGAGAAGCTGCAGGAGAGCGACGCGCAAGCCTATGCCAAGCTTTGGGACGCCTTTGGCAGCGTGCTGAAGGAAGGCATCTACGACGATTTCGAACGCCGCTCGCAACTGATCGCGCTGTCGCGCTTCCGCACGACGGCCTCGGACGAGGCAACCCGCTCGCTTTCCGACTACGTCAAGGACATGAAGGACGCGCAGGCGGCGATCTACTACCTCACCGGCGACAATCTCGACCGGCTGAAGGCCTCGCCGCAACTCGAAGGTTTTCGCGCCCGCGGGATCGAGGTCCTGCTCCTGACCGACTCCGTCGACAGCTTCTGGGTCACCGCCGCACCGGATTTCGAAGGAAAGCCGTTCAAGTCGATCACACAAGGGGCCGCCGATCTCGCCCAGGTGCCGGCGGCGGATGGCGCGGCAAAGCCGGCGCCGGAGACGACACAGGCCGTCAACGATTTCATAGCCTTTGCCAAATCGGCACTCGGCGACGCGGTCTCCGACGTGCGGACGTCCGACCGGCTGACGGAAAGCGCCGTCTGCCTCGTGGCACCTGAGCAGGCCTATGATCGCCAATTGGAGAAGCTGCTGCAGGGTGCCGGAAGGCTGGATGCGACCGCCAAGCCGATCCTCGAGATCAATCCCGGCCACGGGCTGATCGCGGCGCTGGCATCGGGCGGCAGCGACGACTTCCGCACCGACGCCGTCCAGCTTCTGCTGGATCAAGCCCGCGTTCTCGACGGCGACAAGCCTCAAGACCCCCGCGCCTTCGCCGAACGGCTGTCGCGGCTGTTCGAGCGGGCCTTGCAGGCCTGAGTCTCTGTGAGATCAATGGAAGAATGGCCGGGGCGCATGTCGTTGCCCTGGCCACCAATTGGCATACACGCCTGAAGCCTCAGGCGGCCCACCAGACGATAAGCAGTATCGCCAGCACAGCGACCGCGAAAATGCCGAACATGGTCATCTGCCGGCGGGCTTGCCCAAGAGCCGCGGGGTCAACCGGCGCGCGGCCGGTCTGGAAGGCAAGGGGCACTTCGGAGGCACCGCTCTTGCCTTCTCCGCTCTTGATATCTTTGACGATAACTTCAGCGACGCCCTCGGTGACGGGCGGGCGGTGTCCAGATCCAGGAAGCATCGGCATACTCCACTTGCGCGCCGATATGGACGCGACTGCGAATGCCTGAGCGTGTACCCGTTTCGTCAAGAAAGCAATTGCAAAAGCTATTCAGCGCTTGCCCCAAAGCACCTTGAAGCGGGCGTTACGGCAGGTCTCGCCCCATTCCTTGAAGGTTTCGGTCATGACGGGCTCATAGGGCAGGCCGCGGTTGGCAACCAGCATCAGCCGTCCGCCGATCTTCAGCGCCTTTGCGGCCGCCTTGATCATCGCGACACCCAGCGCCGGATCGGCTGCCTGTGTCTCGTGGAAAGGCGGGTTCATGACGATCAGGTCATATTTGTCGCGGGTTTCCTCGGAGGTGAGGTCCTGCCAGAAGAAGCGGGTCGGGATGTTCGGCGCGTTGGCCTTGAGGTTGACCCGGGCGGCTTCCAGCGCGTGATAATCGGCCTCGAAAAGGTCGATGCCCTTCAGGCTAGGCGATTTTTCCGCCAGCATCACCGAGAGATAGCCCCAGCCGGCGCCGAAATCGGCGGCATGGCCCCTGAAATCGTCAGGCAGGCGCGAGGCGAGCAGTTCCGAGCCGGCATCGACGCGATCATGCGAGAACATGCCGGGGGCCGCATCGAAACGGCCCTCGACGCGCGCCGGCTTCTTGGAGAACTTGGCGATCACATCGCCGGCATCTTCCGGACGGCCGAACCAGAAGGCGATTCCATGATATTTCGGCAGGCTGTCGCCACCCCAGCCGAGCTGGTTGACACGCTTGCGCAGCGACTGAATGCCATCATCCTTGCCGCCGGCGACGACGATCAGGCCGCCGACCTTCACACGCTTCAGCGCTTCGGCGATCCGGTCCTCGTTCTCGCCCTTGTGCTTGCCGCAAAGAATGAGCGCCGCGTCGTAGTCTTCACCCTCGACGAAAGGCGTCACCGGTGCCCTTGTGGTTTCCAGAGCCTTGTACAGCGGCCTCGAAGCCTGCACGGCGGCAATCGCCCCCGCGAACTCCGCCGGCAGCCGATAACCCGCCTCGGCGCCCAGAAACAGAACACGCTCGCCTTCGGCAGGCGCTGGAACAACGCCGGTCTCGAAGGGGTGGAAAAGGGTTTTCAGCGTGTCGCGGCTCATGGTGAACGTCCTAGCGGGAAGAATAAGAAAGGGCGCGGAACGATCCGCTCCGCGCCCGTAGCATGCTCTTGAGGCAGAGCTTACTCGGCAGCTTCGCCTTCGCCCTTGGCGAGTTCCTTGCCGGTTGCCTGATCGACAACCTTCATGGAGAGGCGAACCTTGCCGCGCTCGTCGAAGCCCATCAGCTTGACCCAGACCTTGTCGCCTTCCTTGACGACGTCAGAGGTCTTGGCAACGCGCTCGGAGGCGAGCTGCGAGATGTGCACGAGGCCGTCACGCGGGCCGAAGAAGTTGACGAAAGCGCCGAAGTCGGCGGTCTTGACGACCGTGCCTTCGTAGATCTGGCCGACTTCCGGTTCCGCAACGATCGAGTGGATCCACTTGCGGGCCGCTTCGATTTCCTTGGCAGAGGAGGAAGCGATCTTGATCGTGCCGTCGTCTTCAATGTTGACCTTGGCGCCGGTCTTTTCGACGATTTCGCGGATGACCTTGCCGCCCGAACCGATGACTTCACGGATCTTGTCGACCGGGATGTTCATCACTTCGATGCGCGGTGCGAATTCGCCGAGCTGGCTGCGGCCTTCGGTGATGGCATTGGCCATCTCGCCGAGGATGTGCTTGCGGCCGCCCTGCGCCTGGCTGAGTGCGACCTTCATGATCTCTTCGGTGATACCGGCGATCTTGATGTCCATCTGCAGCGAGGTGATGCCGTCAGCGGTGCCTGCTACCTTGAAATCCATGTCGCCGAGGTGATCCTCGTCGCCAAGGATGTCGGAGAGAACGGCGAAGCGCTCACCTTCGAGGATGAGGCCCATGGCGATACCGGCAACCGGCTTAGCCAGGGGAACGCCGGCATCCATCAGTGCAAGCGAGGTGCCGCAGACGGTTGCCATCGAGGACGAGCCGTTCGACTCGGTGATCTCGGAGACGACGCGCAGCGTGTAGGGGAACTGCTCGGCAGCCGGAAGCATCGGACGAATGGCGCGCCAGGCGAGCTTGCCATGGCCGATTTCGCGGCGGCCCGGGGAGCCCATGCGACCGGTTTCACCGACCGAATAGGGCGGGAAGTTGTAGTGCAGCATGAACTTTTCTTTGTACATGCCGGTCAGGCTATCGACGTACTGTTCGTCTTCGCCGGTGCCGAGCGTGGCAACGACGATGGCCTGCGTTTCACCGCGGGTGAACAGGGCCGAACCATGGGTGCGCGGCAGGATGCCGACTTCCGAGACGATCGCACGAACGGTCTCGAGATCGCGGCCGTCGATGCGGCTCTTGGTGTCGAGGATGTTCCAGCGAACGATCTTGGCCTGCAGGTGCTTGAAGACGGCGCCGATGACTTCAGCGGTGTACTTCGGCTCGACGCCTTCCGGGAAGAAGTGGGCCTTGACCTTCGCCTTGACGGCGTCGACGGCATCATAACGATCAGCCTTCTGGATGATCTTGTATGCGGCGCGCAGTTCGGTTTCGGCGATCGAGAGCATTTCGGCTTCGAGTTCGGAATGATCTTCCGGAGTGAAATCGCGCGGTTCCTTGGCAGCCACTTCGGCGAGCTTGATGATCGCGTCGATGACCGGCTGGAAGCCCTTGTGACCGAACATGACGGCGCCAAGCATGACGTCTTCGTTGAGTTCCTTGGCTTCCGATTCAACCATCAGGACGGCGTCCTGGGTGCCGGCGACGACGAGGTCGAGGACCGATTCGTCCATCTCGTCGAGATGCGGGTTGAGGACGTATTCGCCGTTGATGTAGCCGACGCGTGCGCCGCCGACCGGGCCCATGAAGGGAACGCCGGAGATCGTCAGGGCTGCGGACGCAGCAACCATCGACAGGATGTCCGGATCATTTTCCAGATCGTGCTGGACGACAGTCACGACAATCTGGGTGTCGTTCTTGTAGCCTTCCGGGAAGAGCGGGCGGATCGGACGGTCGATCAGGCGGGAAACCAGCGTTTCCTTTTCCGACGGACGGCCTTCACGCTTGAAATAGCCACCCGGGATCTTGCCGGCGGCGTAGGTCTTTTCCTGGTAGTTGACGGTCAGCGGGAAGAAATCCTGGCCCGGCTTCGGGGCCTTGGCCGAAACGACGGTGGCGAGAACGACGGTCTCGCCGTAGGTGGCGAGAACGGCGCCGTCAGCCTGACGGGCAATCTTGCCGGTTTCGAGCTTGAGCGGGCGTCCTGCCCATTCAATTTCGACTGTGTGGGTATCGAACATGTTTTGTCCTTCGTGTGCGGCAGGTCCGCGTCGCAGCCGAAGGTGGCGCGAGCGGCTGTGTATCCGCAAAAATGACGTATCACGGGCAAGACAACGGGAGGCTTCCAATTCCGGCTGGCGGTCGTTCCGCTCCCGAAAGCCTGGTGCCTTCGGGTGCCTTACAAAACGAGCAGCGCCGAAGCATCCTGCAATCCTGCCCCATGACAGGTCATCGGTTGGTTCCGCAGAGCCGGCCCATCCGGTCTGCTGGAGTATCCGCTTCGGCGAGAGCCAGAGTGCCCTGCCCTGAAGCGCATTGGCGGGTATTCCCCGCAAAAACGAGCCGGCGGGCTCCTCGCTGGAGGAACCCGCCGGGGTAAGGCTTAGCGGCGAATGCCGAGAGCGTTGATCAGCTTGGTGTAGCGCGCTTCGTCCTTGCCCTTGACGTAGTCAAGAAGCGAACGGCGGCTGGAAACCATTGCCAGAAGGCCACGACGCGAGTGGTTGTCCTTCTTGTGGCCCTTGAAGTGTTCGGTCAGGTTGTTGATCCGCTCGGTGAGGATGGCAACCTGGACTTCCGGAGAACCGGTATCGCCTTCAACGGTTGCGTATTCCTTGATGAGCGCAGCCTTGCGCTCTGCAGTGATCGACATCGTGTCATCCTTTCAATGTTAGGATTTCGGGTCGCCAGCAGCCGGGATGTCGTCTAGCTGCGGCCATGAAGGCAAAAGTCCGCTTGATGGGGGTCTGATGCTGGCGCTGCCTATAAACCATCCGGCATCAAAAAGAAAGAGGGCGCAGAAAGCCCTTTCAGACCGCTATTGCGGCGCCGTGCGCGGGTGCATCGGGGCCGACTTCATGTCCTCTTCGCTCGAGGAGCAATCGAGAAAATCGGCAAACACCCAGCCGAGCGGTTCGCCATTTCGCGTGACCTTGACCCAGCGCTTGCCGCCTGAGCGCGTTTCACCGACCACCTCCAGGGCCAGGCCGTTGTCGAGCGTCGACAGGATCTGCCCATTCGGCTCGTCGCGCACGTTGAGCGGCGTGCCGGTCGGATCGGCGACGATGCAAGCGGCGCCGAAGGCCGGCGCTGCGCCGCCGGTAAAAACCGCGAGAATGGCAGCAGCGATGATCCTGTTTCGGCGCATTGCGCTTTCCCCCCTCTAGGCTTGGTCCGACAGGTTTGCGTTCAATCGCGCCTGCGGTATTTTCACCCGCCACTCGATGCCGTCTGTATGCATGACCCGCTCCAGCTTCGCATCGAGCGCCATGCCGAGCATGCGTTCGAGTACGATCGTTCCGAAACCCTTGCGTTTGGACCCCGGCAATTCCACATCGATATCGGCCCCCGCTTCCTTCCAGACGAGATCGAATGCGTCGTCGCCGACCGACCATCGAATATCGATGGTACCACTGCCATTGGCGAGCGCACCGTATTTGGTCGCATTGGTCGCAAGCTCGTGCAGAGCCATGCCGAGCGTCTGCGACACCTGGGCGTCGAGCCGCACCGGGGGGCCTGAAAGGCGGACGCGCTGCGGATCGTCGGGAATGAAGGGTTGCAGCTGATTTTCCGCAAGTTCGTGCAAGTCGACGCCCTGTGCCGCATTGGCGATCATCAGATCGGTCGAGCGGGCAAGGCCGGCGATGCGCTTGCGGAAGGTTTCGGCGAAATCCGCGCGATTTTCCGCCGCATTGAAGGACTGGTTGAGCATCGACTGGATGACGGTCAACTGGTTCTTGGAACGGTGCGCCACCTCGCGCATCAGGAACCGGATCTCGTTTTCCGACTTCCTGCGGGCGCGGGCCGCCTCGGCCAGCGCGCTGGATACGGTCTCGACCTCTGCGATCATGTGCTTTCTGGACGCGATCGGCTTGCCCTCGCCCAGCAGGTGCGCGTCACGGGCCAGCATTTTGACACCGTGCGCCAGAAGCCGTGCAATCGTGGCCGATCCGGCAACCGCAATGCCGGCGAAAAGAATACCTCCGAGCGACAGCCAGAGATAGGACCAGAGCGCCGGCGCATCGACATCGGCGCTTTTCGCCCAGGCGACGATCTTCCAGCCGGTCAGCACCGAAAATTCGGTGACCGTGCGATATTCCACGCCGTCGTGAACCGCCTCGCCGACGCCGACACGCAGGGCCGGAACGATCTCCATGAAAAACGGCTTGCCGACCGCCAACGCCGTATCGGACGAGGCAATCACATTGCCGGTCGCGTCGAGCAGCGCCGCATTCCAGCCCGGCGAGAGCACGTCCCGGTTAACCGCCTTCAGCATGCTTTCGGCGTTCTGGGTCAGGGTCAGCAGATAATCACCATTGCCCAGCGGCGTCGTGATCGGAAGATAGACGTTGAATACCCATCGTTTTGCCGTCTGGCCGAAGAACACATTCGAAATGAACGGTCCGCCGTTTCGGAATGCCTGGTCGATGGAGACAGGGTCGGATGCCTTCGCAAGTTGGCTTCCGAACGGTACCCGCGTATTGAAAAGCTGATTATGGGCACGATCGATCACCAAAAGGTTCGACTCCGTGTCCGCCAGCGATGAGCGCGCGCGCTCGTAGAATTGCTGGAGATGGTTGCTGTCGATCGTGCTCGCCGTGGACAACACCTTAAGTGTGGTCAGCATACCATCGATCTCGCGCTCCACCACGCGCGTGACCGATCCCGTCGAAGCCTTGAGCAGCGCGGTTACCACACGCTCCTGCTCGTCGGTGCTGCGCTTTAGGATAATCATCGAAAAAACGAAGGACGGGACGATGGCGACAAGCAGCAGCATCGTCAGATAGAACGACAGCGGGCGTCTCAACCGGGAGCGCAGCAGCGACCTCCAGGGCGCGCGCGGCTCACTCTTTTTGTCCTGTCCGTCGCTCAAGCGTCCCTCATCCACTGTCCCCAGGCCAGGAAATCAGGGCAACGCACCGGCATCGCTTCGCGCGGCGCAGTACGACCCGCCCTGAAACGTTCGCGAATCCCGATCACCGACCGGAACATGCGCCAGCGCTTTTACGAAGGCAACCGCCGCCGTGTGACGAAATCTATGGGACCGGGGCGGCCTTAACCGGTGACGAAGACGCGCTTGGGCCGGAACTCACCCTCGCCGATTTCACCGATGGCAACCAGCTTGCCGCGCGACGTCGCATAGGCTTCCGGCTCCGCCATGGGGGCATCGCGGCCGCGCAGGATGATCGGATTGCCCATTTTCAGGCGGTGCGCCTGATCTTCGGTAATGGCGATATGCGGCAGGTTGGACAGCGCTTCGCCGGTATCGATGAGGAATGCGTCCAGCGCTTCCAGTCGCTCGTCCTCGTTCTCGATCTTTTCCAGCGCCACCAGTTCGGCGAGCGGCACCATCGTCTCTTCGGCAAAGGGCGCGACGAAGCTGCGGCGCAGCGAGGCGATGTGGCCGAAACAGCCGAGGTCGCGGCCGAAGTCGCGCGCGAGCGACCGCACATAGGTGCCCTTGCCGCATTCGATCTCGAAATGCGCGAGGTTGGCCGTGCAGCCGAGCAGCGATAGCCGGAACACTTCGACTTCGCGAGCCGGGATATCAACGGTTTCGCCTTCGCGGGCCAGATCGTAGGCGCGGTTGCCGTCGATCTTGATGGCGGAGAACTGCGGCGGCACCTGGCTGATGACGCCGGTATATTTCGGCAGCAGCGCACGGATATCTTCCTCCGACGGACGGGCATCGGACGATTGCACAACCTCGCCTTCCAGATCGTCGGTCGAACGCTCCTCACCCCAGGCGACGGCGAATTCGTAGATCTTGCGGCCGTCCATTACGTAGGGAACGGTCTTCGTCGCGTCACCCAGCGCGATCGGCAGCATGCCGGAAGCGAGCGGATCGAGCGTGCCGGCATGTCCCGCCTTCTGCGCCTTGAACAGCCACTTGATCTTCGAGACGGCCTCGGTCGAGCCGAAATCCAGCGGCTTGTCGAGGATCAGCCAGCCGGAGACAGGACGGCCTTTGGGTTTGCGGGGTTTTGACATTCTTTATGCTCTTTTTTTACGAAACGTCGCAGCCGTCTTGGCAACGCTGCCGTCCGGCATCTTCTGGCTGTTGCCCTTTTCGAATCCCAGCGCATAGAGGCGCCGTGCGATCAGGTATCCCGCCGCGATCGTTGCGCCGTTGTCGGCCCTGTAGTCCTCGCCGAGGTCTTCCACGAGGATTGGCTCGATAGCGCCGAGCGGCGGCTTGCCGGCGGCGGCCGCATCGAGCAGCAGCTTCTCGTTATAGGGCGAGTAGACGATGGCTTCGAGGGCCTTCATCTCGCGGTCGCCATGGGCGATCTCCTTGCCCCTGCGGAACGGCAGGCCGGAGGCAACCATCATCTCCACCAACCGAACGGCCTCGGCATTGTCGAACCGGGCAAGACCGTTGCGATAGAATGTCTGCCGCTGCTCGAAGGTCCAGCCGTTCAGTTCATCCAGAGTGATATGCTTTGCCATCACGCCCCGTTTTTATCGTTCGGGCCGTCTTCGTCCTTCAAGTCGCGCACGACTTCGGGCGACTTGAGCAGTTCGTCGATCTTCTTGTAGTTGTCGAAGCTGGTATCGTCGCGGAAACGGACTTCCGGCATGTATTTCATCTGGCGCAGATGCGGCGTCAGCCGGCCGCGGATATATTTCGCGTTGCGGTTCAGCGCCTCGATGGTCGCCGCGTGATCGGCAACGCCGAGCGGCGTCACGAAGGCGGTGGCGATCTTGAGATCGGGCGACATGCGCACTTCGGAAATCGAGATCACCGTCGTTTCGATCAGAGGATCGCGCACCTCACCGCGCTGCAGCACCTGGGTCAGGGCTGCGCGAACCTGTTCGCCGACCCTCAGCATGCGCTGCGAGGGGGCAGAGGATGTAGCTTTACTCATGGTTTTTCCGCTGTCTGGCGTTTCATCGAACGCGACCAAGGCGGTCCAATGCTACTTTCGGGCCAAAAGGTCAAGGCTTCTCGGCCATTCCGGACAGAACACAGGCTACTCGATCGAAGCAAAACCCTCTTGAAAGCCGCCGCCCGGCGTGATCAATCTGGTTGAAACGACAGTTTAAGCGGAGACGGCATGCGGGTTCTGGTGATTGAAAACATGGCCCATTCCAACCTCGGGCAGGTGGGCACGGCACTTGCCGAAGCGGGCGCCGAGATCGACCTGCGCCAACCCTTCGTCGGCGATAACCTGCCGACGGACATTCATCAACATGACGCGATGGTGGTGCTCGGCGGCGATCAGAGTGCCGTCGACGACCATATCCACCCGTACCTGCCGGAGCTTGCCGGCCTGATGCGCGCCTTTGCGGACGCGGACAAGGCGGTGCTCGGCGTCTGCCTCGGCAGCCAGCTGCTTGCCCGTGCGCACGGAGCGGAGAATCTTCTCGGACGGACCCGCGAATTCGGCTGGCACGGCGTCACGCTGACGGCGGAGGGCGAACGCGATCCGGTGCTGAGCGCTGCAGGGAACGTCTTCACCAGCTTCGAATGGCATTCCGACAGCTTCACCCTGCCGGAAGGTGCGGTTCACCTCGCGACCAATCCGGCCGTTGCCAACCAGGCCTTCCGCATCGGCCGCGCCGCCTATGGCATGCAATTTCATTTCGAGGCGGGAACGCGGGTCGTCGAGGACTGGAACCGGATATTTGAAGACCAGATCATGGGTCTCGATCCGCGCTGGCTGGAGCGTTATCCCGAGCACGCCGCACGGCATGCCGAAAACGCGGATGCGGCCGGGCTGGCGCTGGCGCGGGCCTGGGTCGCGACGATCCGGAGCAACAGAATGCCCGAAAATGACGCCCGGGAGATGGCCGGCGCAACTTTGTGACACAGAAACCCGTCCCTTCCATTTGCCGCGCGCACCAATGATCCTATTTATTCAGATACTGGCAGTTATATGGAGTGCGAGAGGAGCTTGCCTGGCAGGCTTGGCGCGGAGAAGCGGAGCAATCGGATGAGAATCCATTTCGACAAGCATGCCGGCCACTTGGCACCGAGGAATGGGGCCGCATCTCGGACGCTGGCCTCCGGCGTGCTCTTAGCACTTGCGTTGGCCGCCGGCATCGCCGCCTCCTCGCCGGCCGCTGCCGCCTATTGCAGCGGCACCCCGGAGCCCGGGCTGGACTGGAGCGAGTGCACCAAGAAGAACCTGATGCTGCCGTCGAGCGAGCTGGCCGGTGCAAACCTGTCCGGCACCGATTTCTCGCTGACCGACCTCAGCAATTCCAATCTCACCTCGGCGAACCTCGAAAAGGCCAATCTGGTGCGCGCATGGCTTGCGGGCGCCAGGGCTGAAAAGGCCAATTTCGCCCGCGTCGAGGCCTACCGGTCGAGCTTTGCCAACATCATTGCCAACGGCGCTTCCTTTGTCAGCGCCGAGCTTCAGCGTGCCGATCTGAGCGGCGCCCAGCTGACCGGCGTCGACTTCTCCAAGGCGGAGCTCGGTCGCGCCAACTTCAAGGGCGCGGTTCTGACCGGCACGCGGTTTGCGGTCGCCAACCTCTCCCGCGCCAATCTCAGCGGCACGACGTTCGAGGGGCCGATCGACTTTGCCGAAGCGTTCATGTTCCTGACGCATATCGAGGGGCTGGACCTTTCCGCGGCGAAAGGCCTTCAGCAGTCGCAGGTGGATCTGGCCTGCGGCGACGACAAGACCAAGCTGCCGGAGGGTTTGACCCCGCCGACGACCTGGCCCTGCGCCAAAGATTGAGCCGGCTAACTAAAGGCGACCGCCATCCGCCGCCCTACCGTCTTGTGCGATCATAGACCCCATTTGATATTGGCAAATGCTCCGCTAGTTTCGTGCGAAACACGGGAGGAGCGAATCATGAGCAAACCGAATCTACCCCTGGAAGGCGGCTGCCGTTGCGGCCAGGTGAGGCTGAAGATCAGCGCGCCGCCGATCCTGACCATGGCCTGCCATTGCACCGGCTGCCAGAAGATGTCGTCCAGCGCCTTTTCGCTGAGCGCTGCCATTCCCGCGGAGGCTTTCGAGGTGATCGAGGGCGAACCGGTGATCGGCGGCCTGCATGGCGCCACCCGGCATTACTTCTGCCCGCACTGCAAGACCTGGATGTTCACCCGTCCGGAAGGCATGGACTGGTTCGTCAACCTGCGACCGACCATGCTCGACGATACCAGCTGGTATTCCCCCTTCGTCGAGACGTTCACCAGCGAGAAACTCTCCTTCGCCGAGACCGGCGCTGCCCACAGCTACGAGACATTTCCGCCGATGGAAGACTATGAGGGGCTTTTGCAGGCCTTTGCGGAGCGGGCCTCCTGAGCAGAGGCATTCCGTCCCTGTCATCCCGAGATAGGGATGACAGGGAACCGGACTATCGTTGCCAGTGCACATCCGTCTCTTCGTAATGTCTCATTTCAGCGATTTCGCCGACAAACGGCCGGATCGCCGCAAGAAACGGAGGAAAATTCGGACCTTTGCGAAACCCTTGCATGTGGGCTTCGATCGAGGTCCAGTGAATGCGCAGGATCAAGCTGTTTGGCTCCTCGACGCAATGGGCGAGATCGAAGGCCAGGCATTCGGGCGCCGCGCGAAGATGCTCCGCCGCCTGCCCGTAGGCGGCGACAAGCGCCTCGGCGGAATGGGTTTTCATTTCATAACGGATGTATTCGACGATCATGCAGGTCTCCTCCTGGGTTGCGCGAAAGTTTTGCCGGGGGAATCCAATTCCGACAAGGACTTACCTTGAGGTAACGGGATGACAACGCATCCAGATGAGGCATTGATGACTTTTGACAAGATGCACGACTGCCCGGTGCTGGCGACGGTCAAGGCAATAGGCGGCAAATGGAAGCCGCGCATTCTCTGGCGGCTGCGCGAAGGGCCAGCCAATTTCGGCGACCTGCGCCGCGTCGTCGGCGTCTCGGAAAAGGTGCTGCACGAGAACCTGCGCGCGCTGGAACGCGACAACCTCATCTCCCGCACACCCTCAAAGATCGGCGAGGTGGTCTATGTCGAATATCGCTTTACCGACTATGGCCTGTCGCTGGCGCCGGTGCTCGATGCGATGGGGAATTGGGGCGTTATCCATGGTGCGAGAAACGGCTGACCGGCGGTTCTCGCCGTTCATCGAAACGTTCACGAGCGAAAAGTTCGCCTTCGCAGAAACGGTGCAGCGCGCAGCCGCGCAACATCCCGCCGACGGACGATGCAAGGGCTGGTCAATACGCAAATGGCGAGCCAGCCTGATCGGTTGCGATCAGGCTGCACCCGGATCCGAGGCGTGGATCAAGCGCGTTTGACCCAAGTTCTCCGAGTTCCTTGCACCGCGGGCGCGGCTGCTTTGGAGGAGACCTAGGCGAAGCGTCGAAAATGACGCTCTCAGGCGCTGACGGTTTCGTCCTCGACCGGAGCATCGGGGCCGTTCTTCTTCACGGACTCGATGCAATTCTTGGCGCTGGCTTTGGAGGCATAGGTCTCCGAACGCACCATGGTCTCGCCGTTGGACGCCTTGAAGCGCACGAAATGCTCGCCGTTCTTGCTTTCGACGATCTCGAAACGATAGCCCGAGCCGGTCTCTTCCTTGCTCAGATCGACCGTCGAGGCGCCCGGCGCATTCTTCTTGATCGATTCGATGCAGTTCTTGGCGCTCGCCTTGGAGGCATAGTTCTCCGACCAGACCATTATCTCGGAATTATACAGGAACTGGATACGAAACTGGTCGTTCGCGGCATTCAGAATCTTGAATTTATGCATTTCGGATATCCCTCATGGCTCCAGCGAGGCCTCCTCCGGCCACACGCACATCAAGGTTTAGCGGAGAGATCCCACGACTTCAAGGCGAGTATGGTAGAGCGTGGAAGGCAGTTGGCCTTTCGCCGCAACTGGGGTTGGTACATTCGTTGACTGCCGTTCGGCAGGCTTTCGCCGGAAACTCCCTCGGGCTGATCTGAATGCCCATTTTTACGTGACACATCAAAACCCTTGGAAGAGGAAATCCGTCGCGGCGGTGATGGCGTCTGCATTGCCGGTCAGGTCGACGACGTCCGACGCGAGCTCACTTACAGGCACAACGCCGATAAACTGCGTCGCCATCGTATAAAAATGCCCGTCGATTTGGAAATTCGGATTGAGCCGAGCAATCACCGGCGAAAGCTCCCCCTTATGAATAAGCGGAACAACGGCGCAGGTTTGAAGGCTCGATAGGAGATCTGACTGCACGGCGAGAACTAGAGCGCCATCCTGCTTCAGACGATAAACATGGAACCGCGCCATCAGAACTGACGGTATTTCGCCAATGGCAGACCATGCTTTTCGACATATCTATTGGATGATTCAATCGCCTCGGCATTCTCGATCCGCCAAAGCCGCTCGCGCTCGCTTTTGATCGCACGTTCGATGCCGTCCTCCGCCGCGCGCGACAGGTTGATGTTGAGATCGCGCGCTTGCGAAACTAGGTCGCTATCGAGGGACAGATTGGCGGGTTTGCGAGAAGGCTGAGACATGTCAATCTCCGTGGGGTTTATGCGCATAGAATAGGCGCATAAACCACGGAAGAAAAGACCTACTCATCCCCCATCTTCAGCGCCGCGATGAACGCTTCCTGCGGGATTTCCACCTTGCCGAACTGGCGCATGCGCTTCTTGCCGGCCTTCTGCTTGTCGAGCAGCTTGCGCTTGCGGGTGGCGTCGCCGCCGTAGCATTTCGCGGTGACGTCCTTGCGGAGCGCCGAGATGGTTTCGCGGGCGATCACGTTGCCGCCGATGGCGGCCTGGATCGGGATCTTGAACATGTGCTTGGGGATCAGCTCCTTGAGCTTCTCGCACATGTCGCGGCCGCGCTTTTCGGCCGCCATGCGGTGGACCATCATCGACAGGGCATCGACCGGCTCGCCGTTGACGAGGATCGACATCTTGACCAGATGGCCTTCCTGATGCGCCGTGATGCTATAGTCGAAGGAGGCGTAGCCCTTGGAGATCGACTTCAGGCGGTCGTAGAAATCGAACACAACTTCGTTGAGCGGCAGATCGTAAGTGAGCATCGCGCGGGTGCCGACATAGGTCAGTTCCACCTGGATGCCGCGGCGGTCCTGGCAAAGCTTCAGGATGCCGCCGAGATAATCGTCGGGCGTCAGGATCGTGGCGCGGATCCACGGCTCGTGGATTTCGGCGATCTTGACGACATCGGGCATGTCGGCCGGATTGTGGAGTTCGCGCTCGGTGCCGTCGGTCATGAACAGCTTGTAGACGACGGACGGGGCGGTTGCGATCAGGTCGAGATCGAACTCGCGCTCGAGACGTTCCTGGATGATTTCAAGATGCAAAAGGCCGAGGAAGCCGCAGCGGAAGCCGAAGCCGAGCGCGGCGGACGATTCCATTTCGAACGAGAACGAGGCGTCGTTGAGGCGCAGCTTGCCCATCGCGGCGCGCAGATCCTCGAAATCGGCGGCATCGACCGGGAAGAGACCGCAGAAGACCACCGGCTGCGCCGGCTTGAAGCCCGGCAGCATATTGGCGGTCGGACGCTTGTCCTCGGTGATGGTATCGCCGACGCGGGTATCGGCCACTTCCTTGATCGAGGCGGTGATAAAGCCGATTTCGCCCGGGCCGAGCGCATCGACGGTCAGCATCTTCGGCGTGATGACGCCGACGCGCTCCACCTGGTACTTGGCATCCGTGCCCATCATACGGACGGTCTGGCCCTTTTTCAGAACGCCGTCGAGAATGCGCACGAGAACGATGACGCCGAGATAGGTGTCGTACCAGCTGTCGACCAGCAGCGCCTTCAGCGGTGCGTCTTCGCCGCCCTCGCTCTTCGGCGCCGGCAGCTGATGCACGATCGCTTCAAGCACGTCGGGGATGCCGAGGCCGGTCTTGGCCGAGATCAGCACGGCTTGGCTGGCATCGATGCCGATGACTTCCTCGATCTGGTCCTTGATGCGCTCCGGCTCGGCGGCCGGCAGGTCGATCTTGTTGAGGACGGTGACGATCTCGTGGTTGTTGTCGATCGCCTGATAGACGTTGGCGAGCGTCTGGGCTTCTACCCCTTGAGACGCGTCAACGACCAGCAGCGAGCCTTCGCAGGCCGACAGCGAGCGCGAGACTTCATAGGCGAAGTCGACGTGGCCGGGCGTGTCGATCAGGTTCAGGACATAGGTCTCGCCGTTGTTGGCGACGTAATGCAGGCGCACGGTCTGCGCCTTGATGGTGATGCCGCGCTCCTTCTCGATATCCATGCTGTCGAGGACCTGCTCGGACATCTCGCGCGCGGCAAGGCCGCCCGTGGTCTGGATCAGACGGTCGGCCAAGGTCGATTTGCCGTGGTCGATATGGGCCACGATCGAGAAATTGCGGATATGCGACAGGGGTGTGCGGGTCGGATTTGTGCTCATGCGCCCGCATACAATGGAACCTCCAAAACTGCAAAGAATTTTACCGATCACTATCGGCCAAATGCAATGGAGCCCGGCTTTTGCCTTAAAAGCCGAGACGCGGAGGCACCGTTGGCCGGGTTTCAGACGATCAGGAAATCCTCGGCCGTCAGTTTCAGATGGCTGTCCAGCTGTGCAATCTGGATCGCCGCCCCCTTGCCCGTTCCGTCGGCATCGTAGAAAAGTTTGCCGGTCTGGCTGTCGTAGATGATCCGGTCGCCGGCATCCGCCGCCTTGGTGCCGATGATGAAGGTCGAGGCCTTCAGCCCGCCGGTCGGCAGCCTGGTAAAGATGTCGTGGTCCAGCACGAGCCGATCATCGGCAACGCTGAAATCGGCCACCGTATCGACATTGCCGGCGGCGAGCTTGGCATCGAAGACGAATTGGTCCTTGCCGCTGCCGCCTGTCAGGGTGTCCTTTCCTGCTCCGCCATAGAGCTTGTCATTCCCGGCTCCGCCGGACATCTTGTCGTTGCCAAGGCCGCCCCACAGCCTGTCGTTTCCATCGCCACCGAGCAGTGTGTCGTTGCCTTCGCGCGCCGCAATCTTATCGTCGCCGCCCAGACCGTCGATCTTGTCGGCGAGCTTCGAGCCACGCAGGCTGTCCGCCTGCGCGGTCGGCCGAATATAGGCGGGATCGCCGTCATAGGTGCCGACCAGCCTGTCGAGATCGCGCTCGGGCGCGGCAAACGGAATGAAGCCGTCTTCAAGCACCATTTTGTTGAACGCGTCGATGCGCGCGCTGCCATTGATGTAGTCCACCACGAAGACCGGTATGCCCTTGTCCAGGAAATCCCGCTTCAGGATTGCGATTGTCTCTTCGTCCGGCCGCAGGGGATTGTTCTCGTCCTTGTCGCCGCGATAATAGAGATCTTCGACCGCGATGCCGCCGATGACATCCAGATAGGCTTCTTTGCGCGCGGTGTCGCTGCCCAGGTCGTTGAGGATCCAGGCACCGTTCTGGGGGATGACGAAAAAGTCCGGATTGGTTTCGCGCGCATGTTCCGTCAGGGCGACGACGAAATCGACCATGCGCTGCGCGGCCTGTTTCTGGTTGGCGGGGTCCCCGGCCTGGCGATCGGCCTTCAAGACTTCGGCACCCCAGAAATAATAGGCGTCGATGATGTCGAGATAGGCCGCATCGAACCCGGCCTTGACGATGGCGTCGAGATCGCCGGTCTTTTGATCGTTGAACATGGTGTTCTGCCAGTCCGGATCCCAGTAGCGCACCTTGCGCGACTCCGGCCAGTCGGGATTGACAGGGCCGAGCCAGTCCGGCGCCTCGTCGGTCAGCTTGCCGGTTGCTTTACCCGTGGTGGTCCAGTCCTTGTCCCAGTAGTCGCGAAAATCGGACGCTTCGCCGATGGAGATATAGGAGACAACCACGGAGCGCCCGCCCATGCCGTCCTTCATGCGGGTCACTTCGTCCGCGGTGAACCGCCCGCTATTGGTGCCGTCACGCGAGGAATCGATGACGAGCAGGTCATGCGTGGCGGAGATGAGCAGGTTGACGTTTTGCGGGTCGCCGTTCAGCCCCTGCAACTGGTAACCCCAGTTATCGACATTGACGACACCAGTGGACGTCTTGAACTTGAGCATGATGCAGCCCTGGTTTCCTGTTTCCCACGGAATGAATAGGTGATTTTCGCCGCAGGGATAGACGGGATATGCAAACAGCATCAACGAAATCTTCACATCCCGCGCCCGTGGCGGTGCGGGGACCGGGCTTAACGTTCGCCGGCGACCGGATTGCCCTCCACCAACGCGCCCGCATTCGGCATCTGCGCGCTCACCATCTCGAAATTCTCCCGCAGATGCGGCGGCACGGGCTCACGGAATTTCAGCCGCAGGGCGACGAAAGCGGCATAGGCGATCGCGGTTCCCATGGCCGCATAGATGAATGTCTTCGGGCCGAAGGCGGGCGTCAGCAGCGTGATCGCCAGCGGAATGACCGTGGCCGCAATCGACCAGCACATCAAAAGCGTCGAGGCAAGCGGCACGAAATCGGCAGGCGCGGTGCGGTCGTTGGCATGGGCGTTGGCGATCGAATAGACGGTTTCGACCGCCCCGGCGAAGACCGCAAAGACCAGCATCAGAAGGATGAAATTGGCAAAGGAGACGGTGAGCGCGGCGACGGCGGCGACCGAGATCAGCGCGCAGACGAGGATCAGCACGATGCGCCGGTCGATCCGGTCCGATAGCACCCCCATCGGATACTGGATGAAGATCAGGCCGAACTGCATGACCAGCATTAGCAGCGCCACATCCCCCTGGCTCACCTGATTGGCGGCGGCATAGATCGGGGTAAAACCCTGGGCGGACATGGAAAGGCCACCGGCGGCAAGAACCCCGACGAAGGCAACCGGCGAATTGCGCCAGACCATCGGCACGTCGACGCTGACTTTTGCGGGCGGCGGCGGGTTGGGCAGCCGCGTCAGGCCGATCGGCAGGATCGCCATGGTGGTGAAGAAGATGGTGAGCAGCGGCGCCAGATTGCCTTCTGCCGGGATCTGCCCGAACAACCAGGCACCCAAGCCGATGGCGATGACATACGTCATGTAGAACACCGACATCGCCCGGCCGCGCCAACTGTTGGCGCTGGCGTGGTTGAGCCAGCTCAGCGAAATGATGAAATTGATATTGCCGGCCGCGCCATAGAGCCCGCGCGCAAACACCCAGAGCAGCGGATTGAACCCGAGAGCGATCAGAAAGGCGGAGATCAGCACCAGCGCCATCGAGCAGGAAAATGCCCGCGCATGGCCGACCCGGCGGATCATCGGGCCGGCGACGACGCAGCCGGCAAGGCCGCCGAAGGCAAGCGTAGTGACCGCGGCACCGGCGACCCAGGGCGGGCTGTCGCCCTTCGCCAGCAGAAACGGCACATAGGCAAACATCATGCCGTTGCCGATGCCGACGCAGGCCATGGACAGAACGATACTGGCGATCGACAGGACCGAAGATTGCGGCCGTTCGGATGGAATGCCTGCCGTCGCTGCCATCTTCCCTCACCCAGTTGCTGTTCAAGTTCTCGCTAACATATTGTTCGCAATGGCAGTTTTCTCGACCGTCGTTGCGACCGCCACCATATCCGGGCGCGCGATGTTTCGTTGTCGCCAAAACGGCATGCGGCAGATTTATTTGGCGGGAGACAATGTCGCCGTTGACTCCACTATAAGAACATTTAATTCTCTTATCATGGAATCATTAGAAACATTAGAAACATTAGAAACATTCGAAACATTCGAAACCGACATCGGCGAACGCATGAAGGCGCTGCGGCTGGCGCAGTCCATGACGCTCGACGACCTCTCCGGCCGCGCCGGCGTCAGCCGGGCGATGATCTCGCGCATCGAGCGCGGCGAGGCAAGCCCGACCGCGCAACTGCTGTCGCGGCTGTGCAGTGCGCTGGGCACCACCCTGTCGCGGTTCTTTGCGACCAGTGAAGAGGCGGAAAATCCACTCTCGCGCCGTGCCCAACAGCGTGTCTGGCGCGACCCGGAAACGGGCTATCTGCGCCGCTCCGTCTCGCCCGACAATGTTGGTTCGCCGGTCGATATCGTCGAAGTTGAATTTCCGCCTGGCGCCCGCGTGGTTTTCGAACAGCAGCAGTTCGATGCGGGCCTCACCCAGCATCTCTGGCTTTTCGCGGGCAAGCTCACCATGACCGCCGGCGAGGAGACGCATGTGCTGGAAGCCGGCGACTGCCTGTTCATGCGGCTTGCCGAAGCCCACATCTTTCACAATCCGCATGGCGAGCCGGCGCGCTACGCCATCATTCTCAACCGCAGCAAGGCATAGTCCCATGCCCCAGACGACGATCCGCACGCTCACTCCTTCCGAAACCGCCGCCGCCTTGCCGGCGCTGGCCGAAATCCTCTCCGATTGCGTCGAGGGCGGCGCCTCCGTCGGTTTCATGTCGCCCTATGCAGCCGAAGACGCCATGCCCTACTGGAAAGGCGTCGCCCGGGCGGTAAGCGGTGGGGAGACCGTGCTGATCGTTGCGGAGACGGATAGCGAGATCCTCGGCACCGTACAACTGGGCATCGCCACCATGCCCAACCAGCCGCATCGCGCCGACCTCAAGAAGCTGCTCGTCCATCGCAAGGCACGAGGCCTCGGATTGTCGCGGCTGCTGATGGATGCCGCCGAAGACGAAGCGGCAAAACGCGGACGGCATGTGCTCGTGCTCGACACCGCAACCGGAAGCCCGGCGGAAGCGATCTATGAAAAATTCGGCTGGCAGCGCGTCGGCGTCATTCCGCAATATGCGCTGATGCCGGACGGCAGCTATTGCGGATCGACGTTTTTCTACAAGGCGCTTGGCGCCCTCTGACGAATAGTAAAAGAGCGAAATCACGGCCCCGATTTCCACCTGTCGTTGTCACCAAAAATGGCCCGAACAGATTGTAAAATAGCTGCTTTTCGGCATTGCAAAACTATTCCGCGGCTCTTGCATTCGTGATAGCTGATGTTCGGCCGCAAGGCCGATCGTTCAGAGGGGAATCCATGACATTCATTCGACGCCGCGCGGCTCTCGCCGCGCTTTCCATCGCCGTGCTCTTTAGCGGCACATCCATGGCTTCGGCCGCCGACGTGACCTTTCAGATGAAGAACAGTCATCCGAATGCCGTCGAAGTCGAGCTTTACAGCCAGGACCGCGACCATATCTGGCCGGGCAACAACCAGGTCTACCTGCTCGATGACGGCGAAACCAAGCAGATCCCGCTTTCCTGCGACGAAGGCGAAAAGATCTGTTACGGCGCCTGGATTTCCGGCGACAAGGCAACCTATTGGGGCACAGGCCCGGACAATGCCGAAACCTGCAGCGATTGCTGCTACACCTGCGAAGGCGGCAGCACGGAAGAGATCGATCTGACCGAATAGCAGACGTCGGCGCGGGGACACTTCTTCATCGCTGTCTCCGCGCCTTCAGGCCAAATCGGTGCTTATTGTTGAATTGGACCGGCGGTCTTCATCTTCCTGCCGCATTCGGTAGTATGAAGCAGAACAGCACCATTTGGGGACCTCTGATTCTATGATCAAGAAAATCGCCGTACTGGCCATCGCCGCCGTCTATCTTTCCGGTTGCACCACCACCGACCCGTATACGGGACAGCAGAAGATGTCGAACACCGCCGGCGGCGCGCTGATTGGCGCGGGCCTTGGCGCCGCGACCGGCCTTCTGGTCGGCGGCAGCGCAGCAGGCCGGCGTGATGCGGCCCTGGTCGGCGCGGGCATTGGCGCTCTCGGCGGCGGCCTGATCGGCAACTACATGGACAGCCAGGAATCAGAACTGCGCGCACAGCTGCAGGGCACCGGCGTTTCGGTCACCCGCGTCGGCGACCGCATTGTCCTCAACATGCCGTCCAACATCACCTTCGCCACCGATCAGGACCAGGTAAACCCTGGCTTCTATTCGACGCTGGATTCGGTCGCGATCGTGCTGCGCAAGTTCAACAAGACGTTGATCGACGTGGACGGCCATACCGATTCGACCGGCAGCGCCAGCCACAACCAGGGCCTTTCGGAGCGCCGCGCTATTTCGGTCGCCAACTATCTCGGTTCGCGCGGCGTTGATCAGCGCCGTATGTCGGCCGTGGGCTATGGCCCCGACCGGCCTGTAGCGTCGAACAGCAGCCCGGACGGGCGGGCACAGAACCGCCGCGTCGAAATTTCGATCGCGCCGATCAAGGAAAGCTGATCTTACAGCCTGGAGTTCGAAAGCCGGCCGCCGCGAGGTGGCCGGCTTTTTTGTGCGCCGAGTTGAGGCAACACTGCGTCGCACCCAAAATAGGACCATGATCGCAAGCGCAAACCGCCTCGTACACCGTTGACGCGGGGAATGGTCCGAACCTAAACTTGGCCGTTGCGAACGTGGGCAGATCGAATGCGCGTCACCGCCGAGCCACTCTCCCAAGCACTGGATCAGATCCAGGCCGCGGTTTTCGAGCCGTCCTTGTGGCTGTCGACGATCGACGCCATCAGCAGGGCGAGCGGCGCGTTAGGCGTCAACATCATGGAGCCGGCTGGACGCGGCACTTTTGGCGCGACGCTGAACACCGAAGACCTCCAAGGGCTCCTGGACGGCTACGTTCGCGACGGCTGGGACGCAAGGGATTTTCGCGCGCGGCTCCTGCCGCCACTCCATCGCGCGGGCGTGGTCCTGGAGGCAGATTTTACCTCTCGCGAACAATTCGACCGCGAGGAATACTATAAGTTCTTGAGAAAACACGGTGTTGGCGATTGTGTTATCATGGACATCTCGTCCGGCAAGGATGAACTGTATTTCGTCCTCCAGAACAGAAAAGGCGACGATACTCCGTCTGCGGAAGACATGCCGCATTTCCACGTCATTCGAAACCGGCTCCTGACGGCCATGCAACTTGCCCGGCATATCGAGGCCAGCAAGATCATGGGCATGGCGGCTGCCTTCGAAACATCGAACATCGCCTGCATCTTCTTCGACCGGAAAGGCCGGGTTACTGTGACGAACGCAAAGGCCGATGCGTTGTTGACCGGTGACTTGCGGATTTCAAGAGGAGAGGTGCGGGCCGCTTCTGCAGCCGAGACCGTCCGGTTCCACCGAGAACTCAAGATCGCGATCCAGGGATCTGGATCTGGCACATTGTCCGCCATTCGCTTGTCACGCCCTGGGAAACGGCCGCTTATCGTTCGCTTCGAACGGTTTGGCGCGCCTCTCGCCGACGTGCTTTCGCATTCCTGCGCGATGGCGCTGATTGAGGATCCGGACGAAGAAATGCGGCTGAAGCCGGAAACGCTGGCGGCCCTGTTCGACCTGACACCGGCCGAAGCGAGAGTTTCGCTTCTGGTCGCCAGCGGGTTGAGTGCGGTCGATATCGCCAGCCAGCACGGGATTGGCTATGAGACCGTGCGAAGCCATATCCGCTCGATATTCCAGAAGACCGGAACCGGCCGGCAATCCGAACTCAGCGCCCTTTTCGGGAAGATTCGCCTTTAGCCCCTCCGGCTTTGGCCAGATTCCGGCGGGTAGGCGTGCGCCTCGCCGTTGAAGTCCGAGACCGTGTAACAGCCGCCGCCCTTGTCCTCGATCGTCGAGGCGCTGATCACCGCCTTGCCGTGGCCGCCCGGAATATCAAGGATATAGGCGGGCTGACAAAGACCGGAGACGCGACCGCGCAGGGATGCGACCAAAGCCTGGCCCTCCTCGATCGTCAGGCGGAAATGGCTGGTGCCGGGTGCCAGATCCGGGTGATGCAGGTAATAGGGCTTGATGCGGTTTTCGACGAAGGCCCGCATCAGCGTCGCCAAAATCTCGGCATCATCGTTGACGCCTTTCAACAGCACCGACTGGCTGACCATGACGATGCCAGCGTCGACCAGCCGGGCGCAGGCCGCACGGGCATCCGCAGTCAATTCACGCGGATGGTTGGCATGCAGCGCCAGATAGGTGGTCTTGCCGCTGGCTTTCAGCGCCGCGATCAAGGCAGCATCGACGCGCTCGGGTTCGACGACGGGCACGCGGGTGTGAAAACGAACGATCTTCACGTGATCGATCGCGGAAAGCCGTTCCATGATCGAGGCCAGCCGGCGCGGCGACAAGACGAGCGGATCGCCGCCGGTGAGGATCACTTCCCAGATTTCAGGATGATCGGCGATATAGGCGAAAGCCTTGTCCATCGCCTGCGATGCAAGTGTGCCAAGCCCCTGCGGGCCGACCATTTCGCGGCGGAAACAGAAGCGGCAATAGACCGGGCAGACATGCACGGCCTTCAATAGCACGCGATCCGGATAGCGATGGACGATGCCCTCGACCGGACTGTGCGCGCCGTCGCCGATCGGGTCCTCGCGTTCTTCCGGCAACCGGACGAGCTCGGCTGCATCGGGCACGAACTGGCGAGCGATGGGATCATTTGGGTCGGCGGGGTCGATCAGCGCAGCCATCGCAGGCGTGATCGCAATCGCATAGCGGGCGGCAACAGCGGTCAGATCCGCACGCTGGCTGTCCGTGACCAGCCCGGATGTTTCCAGGTCGTCCAATGTTTTCAGGGACTGGAGCGTTTTCATCGGCGGCTCTCCGGACCCTCGCCCGCGGTTTCGGCCACCGGTGCCCAGATGACCTGATCGATGCGCGTTGCGCCTGTCGCCAGCATCACTAACCGGTCGAAACCGAGCGCGCTGCCGCTCGCCTCCGGCATGATGTCGAGGGCTGCGAGGAAATCCTCGTCCAGTGGATAGGTTTCGCCATAGACACGGCTCTTCTCGGCCATCTCCAATGTGAAGCGCCGACGCTGCTCGGCGGGATCCGTCAGTTCGCCGAACGCATTGGCCAGCTCGACGCCGCAGGCATAGAGCTCGAAGCGTTCGGCGACCCGCACATCATGGGGCGTCGGCCGCGCCAGAGCCGCTTCGGCAACCGGATATTCGTAGAGGATGGTTGCACGGCCATGGCCGAGATTGGGCTCCACCTTCTCGACGATCACCCGGCTGAACAGGTCTGCCCAGGTATCGTCTTCGGCGACGCGCAGCCCGACCCCTCGCAGGGCCTCCGCCAAACGACCCCGGTCGGTTTCGCCGTTGCGGTCGATGGAGGCAAGAAGGTCGATGCCTGCAAAACGCTCGAAGGCTTCGGCAACGGTGATGCGTTCCGGCTCGAGAAACGGATCGGCCTGCCGGCCGCGATAGGTCAGTTGCCCGGCACCAACGGTCTCCGCGGCAAGGCCGAGAATGTCAGCGCAATCGTGCATCAGCGCTTCATAGGTTTCACCGGCTCGGTACCATTCGAGCATGGTGAATTCCGGATGGTGCAGCGGCCCGCGCTCGCGGTTGCGATAGACATGCGCGAAACAGGCGATCCGCTGTTCGCCAGCCGCCAGCAGTTTCTTGCAGGCAAATTCCGGCGAGGTGTGAAGGTAGAGCGGCACAGCACTGCCGTCGTGATTGATAGCCTGCGTTGCAAAGGCGTGAAGATGCGCCTCGTTGCCCGGCGAAACCTGCAGCGTCGCCGTATCCACCTCGATGAAATCGCGCCTGGCGAAGAAACCGCGCAGCGCAGCCTGAATCCGGTTGCGGCCGATCAGAAAACCTCGGCGGTCGGCGTGGACATCGGGGGTCCACCAGGGGGAGGCAGCGGGCATGAAGGTCCTGTGTCCAAATTCTCGGGTAATCGATACTTCGCGCAATTGCGCGGTTTCTTCGAGCCGGATCCGCCGTCACACTGGCAATTTGCCCAAATATAGGATAGGTGCGGCCCGAAAACGCATTCTGGCGTCTATGACGCGCATATTTCGTGCGCTCCTCTACGACGCATCAAGCTCAGTTACAAGGAAGACTTATGGTCAAGGTAATCGCCTCCTCCGTCCGCAAGGGCAATGTTCTCGAAGTGGACGGCAAGCTCTACGCCGTTCTGACCGCCGCGAACTTTCACCCCGGCAAGGGCACGCCCGTCACCCAGGTGGACATGCGCCGCATCTCGGACGGTGTGAAGGTTTCCGAGCGCTGGCGCACCACCGAACAGGTCGAGCGTGCCTTCGTCGAGGACCGCGATCATACGTTCCTTTACGAAGACGGCGAAGGCTTCCACTTCATGAACCCGGAAAGCTACGATCAGGTCGCGGTTGCGCCTGATGTCATTGGCGACGACAAGGCCTATCTGCAGGAAGGCATGGTCGTGCAGTTGAAGATGTTCGAAGGCATTGCTTTGGCCATCGAGCTTCCAACCCGCATGACGCTCGAAATCGCCGAGACCGAGCCGGTCGTCAAGGGCCAGACGGCGTCCTCGTCCTACAAGCCGGCGATCCTGTCGAACGGCGTGCGCACCATGGTTCCGCCGCATATCGGCGTCGGCACCCGCGTCGTCATCCTGACGGAAGACGCGTCCTACGTCGAACGCGCCAAGGACTGATCTCTTTAAAACCATGCATGAAAACGGGCGCGGCCTCGAACCGCGCCCGTTTCCGTTTCCGCCGCATCCCTGGGTCGTCTAGTGTTTCAATTCCGGGTAGGCTTCAGACACCTCGTCGGCGTCACTCAGGGAATCATCATAGGCTTCAAGGGTCACGCAAACACTGGAATGAACGTCCAGAACACCTTCGCGCCGCACCGCGATGCGTGATCCGTTACTGCGCACCAGAACCGCATCGCCCTTAAAACCCTGCTTCAGCAACCAGTCACGCGGAGCATTCAAGCGAATGCGCACCTGGCTGCTCTCGTCTTCCTCGCGCGCCACAATCAGTTCGTAGGAAACCGGCTCAGAATGGCCGTTGATTTCCAGCTTGCCCTGGCCACTGCCTTCGGCTGCAAATGTCAGCATTGTCATTCTCCTTCGGACCCGGCCACTATCGTCGAACGGCGCGGCCGACCGCAATCAACAGGCAGGCGCCGATGAAGCCGATGACCAGATAGGCGAGCCATCCGGTGAAGCCCATTCCGGCAAAGGCGAGAATGGCGTTGAGCACGATGGCACCGATGATACCGAGAATGATGTTCATGAACACGCCCATGTTCGATTTCATGAACTGTTCCGCCAGCCAGCCGGCAAAGCCGCCGATGATGATTGCCGCAATCCAACCTACGCCGTTGACATCCATGTGGGGTCCCTCTCTGGAAGTTGCATTCGTCAGGAATGACAACGATCTCGAGGCAATTAAGTTCCGTGCGGCCCAGCATCAAATACCCTTATGTTAAGTCCCACAAATATGAATTTGCCCGCCTTGTCCGCCTTTAGTAGAGCCGGAGCAGGCAATCAGCATCGCCCGGGAGGACAAGATTTGGATCAGCAGGCAGCAACACCGGCATACGCGAACAACGCAGCGGTCCCGCCGGCGGCAGAACCGCTGACGACGGGCACAGCCGCAGCGCTGGCTGGTGGTCTGATGTGTCTTCTGTCGATGTCGAGCGTGCAGTTCGGCTCGGCGTTCTCAGCGCCGGCGATTGCCGCCTATGGCCCATTCGGCACCACCTGGCTGCGGCTGATCTGGGCCGCCGTCCTGCTGGCCATCGTCGTGCGTCCGCCGATCCTGCGCTATTCGAAGGCACAGTGGCAGACTGCGGGGCTGCTTGGCGCATCCATGGCCGGCATGACGCTGTGTTTCTTCGCGGCGATCGAGCGCATCCCGCTCGGCCTTGCCGTCGCCATCGACTTTCTCGGGCCTCTGGCTGTCGCGACCTTCGCCTTCGGCCTCGGCTGGCGGCTGATCTGGCCGCTGATCGCCGGGGCCGGCGTGCTGTTGCTTGCCCATGACGGCAACGGCTGGATCGGTGATCCCACCGGCATTCTCTTTGCCTTCGGCGCTGCGACCGGCTGGGGACTCTACATCATCCTGATGAAAAAGGCGGGAAACGCATTCGAAGGCCTGCAAGGTCTCTCCATGTCGCTGATCGTCGCCGCGATCGTCGCGACGCCGTTCGGGCTTCTGGAAGTCTCGCGCGTGACCGTCGAGGGTGTCGTCGCCGTCGCAGGCCTTGCGCTCCTCGTGCCGCTGATCCCCTATGCGCTCGAAATGATCGCACTGCGCCGTATGAGCACCTCGTCCTTCGGCATCCTGATGAGCCTGGAGCCTGCCATCGGCGCCCTTGCCGGCTTTGTCGTCTTGAGCCAGCCGATGACGACATTGCAGGTTGCGGGCACTGTTCTCGTCGTTGCCGCAAGCGCCGGAGCGACTGCCACCGGCCGTTGAATTTTCACGAAATAATGCCGCGCATTTTGCAAACCCGGTGATAGAGTGACGCTTCGCGAGCGTCGTTTTATCCACCGAGGTATGCATGTTTCCACTGTCGCATATGATGAAAGCCTTCATCCGCAAGGGCCAGCTGACCGTCATCGACGCAGACGGCAAGCCGCATGTCTTTTCCGGAGAACCCGGCCCTCACGTGACCATGCGGCTGACCGACCGCAAGCTCTACCGCACTCTCGTCTTCAACTCCGAGCTTGCCGCCGGCGAGGCCTATATGGACGGCACGCTGCGTTTCGAGGACGGCTCGACCCTGCGCGATTTCCTGACGCTGTTTTCGATCAACCGGCTGTCGCTTGGCTCCTATCCGATCCAGAAGGCGCTCCGCGCCATCAAGATGCGCTTTCGCAAGCGCCAGCAATCCAACGTCAAAGGCGAGGCGCAGCGCAACGTCGCCCATCACTACGATCTCGGCAACGAGTTCTACAAACTCTTCCTCGACGAGCACATGCTCTATTCCTGCGCCTATTTCCGCGAGCCGCAGGAGACGCTGGAACAGGCACAGCGCAACAAGCTGCGACTGCTCGCCTCGAAACTCTGCCTGCGGCCCGGCATGAAGGTGCTCGACATCGGCTGCGGCTGGGGGGATCTGGCGCTCTATCTCGCCCAGTTGGAAGATGTCGAAGTTCTGGGTGTCACCCTGTCGAAGGAGCAGCAGGCGCTGGCGACGCAGCGCGCCAAGGACGCCGGGCTCGAAGGCCGCGTCCGCTTCGAGCTGCGAGACTACCGCGAGGTCGACGAGACCTTCGACCGCATCGTCTCGGTCGGCATGTTCGAGCATGTCGGCGTCAGCCACTATGACGAGTTCTTCAAGAAGGTGAACGCATTGATGCCGGACGACGGAATTGCCGTCTTGCATTCGATCGGCCATATGAGCCCGCCCGGCATGGCCAGCGCCTGGCTGCGCAAATACATCTTCCCGGGTGCCTATTCGCCCGCCCTGTCCGAGGTTTTCGAGGTGGTGGAGCGCAACAGCCTGTGGGTGAGCGATCTCGAGTTCCTGCGCGTTCACTATGCGACGACCCTCAAGCATTGGGTCGAGCGCTTCGAGAAGAACCGCGACAAGGTCATCGAAATGTATGACGAGCGCTTTGCCCGCATGTGGGAATTCTATCTGATCAGTTGCGAGATGATGTTCCGCACAGGCAGCCAGCTTGTCTTTCACATGCAGCTGTCGCGCACGCGCGATGCGGCGCCGATCGTCCGCGATTACATCACCGACCGGCAGAAGGCTTATATCGTGCGGGAGCAGACGCTCAATATTCAGCTCTAGGAGGCTCGTCGTCCCTGGTCTCCCACTGCAGCCGCTTGTAATCGAAGCCGTATTCGAGCGTCGGCTTGACGATGGCGAAATACGGCGAAAGGTCGAAATCGCGCGGCGTATAGAGCGAGTGATGGCGGATATGCAGGATTTCGGCGCGCGAGTAGGATGACGTTGCTGCCGCCCGGCCGGGCGCGCGGGTGATCTCCGGCAGGATCGGATAGCGGATCTGCTCGAAGGCCTCGGCAATCAGCGTCGAGCAGATGGCGCGCGTCGGATCGCCCGATCCGAAGGCCAGCATCCGGCGGCGCCAGCGCACCGGCACCGGCGGCGCCGGCATGAAGAAACGCAACATGTCGAGGATGTTCTTCATGTCGTACTTCAGGCCCAGCCGCGAAATCATGAAAGACACGACCGAATTCCGGTCTTCCGGCGTCAGCCCGATCGGCCGGCAGATGCGGGTGTTGTAGGTGGAATATTTGCGCAGCGGCACCGCGACGCAGCCCTTGCCAAGGTTCACCTCGATCAATTGCGGACGATCAATGACCGGCAGCGTCGCCTCGTCGAGCGTCAGCGGGATTTCGTCGCCGGCGAAGAAGGCGGCATGCGACCAGGTCGATTGCGTCAGATACTTGATCGCCGCCGACACTTTCTGATTGCCCTCGATCAGCAGAATGTCGCCGGGTCGGAGTGTGCGGGCCAGCGTCTCGGGATCGGACGGCGTATAAGGCTCATAGCCCGACGTCTTCGTCGTCAGCTTCTCAGCCAGCGCCATGCCGATGCGATCGAGAAACGTATCCTTGCTGGACAGAAGCGGGTTCATGCGGAAGGCAGCTTTCGCAGATGCGGTTCGTGGACTTTATGTAGGAAGTTATCCGGCTGTCTGTCGAGTCGAGTGGGCCGTTTCGGCTTGACCTTTTCGTCATGGGAACCTATTTTTAGAATAATTCTAAACTAGGTAGTTTGCTTCATGTTTTCCCGCCTGCTTTCCCGCTTCAAGCGCTCCCTCTCGTCCCTCTCCGAACAGGAAGTGCTGGCACTCGCCATTTCCTCGGAGGAAGATGACGCCCGCATCTACCTTGCCTATGCCCATGCGCTGAAAGACACATATCCGGATTCCGCTAAGGTTTTCGAGGACATGGCCGAGGTCGAAAACGCTCACAGGAACATGCTGATCGACATGCACCGCCGCCGCTTCGGCGAACGCATCCCGCTGATCCGGCGCGAGCATGTCAACGGCTTCCTCGCACGCCGCCCGGACTGGCTGCGGCAGAACCTGTCGCTCGATGCCATCCGTCGCGAGGCGGAGGCCATGGAAACGCAGGCCTATAACTTCTATGTCGAGGCGGCGAAGAACACCTCCGATGCTGCGACGCGGCAGTTGTTGGGCGAACTGGCGCTGGCCGAGCAGGGGCACGAGGACGTTGCCCGCATGCTCACCGACAAGCACGTGCCCGAAGGCGTGCGCAAAAAAGAAGACGAGGCGGCGCACCGCCAGTTCCTTTTGACCTACGTGCAGCCCGGACTTGCCGGGCTGATGGACGGTTCGGTCTCGACGCTTGCGCCGATCTTTGCCGCCGCCTTTGCCACGCAGGATACCTGGCAGACCTTTCTGGTCGGTCTATCGGCTTCCGTAGGCGCCGGCATCTCGATGGGCTTCACCGAGGCGGCGCATGACGACGGCAAGCTCTCGGGGCGCGGTTCGCCGATCAAGCGCGGCCTTGCCTGCGGCATCATGACGACGCTCGGTGGCCTCGGCCACGCCCTGCCCTATCTCATCCCGCATTTCTGGACGGCGACGATCACCGCAGGGATCATCGTGTTCTTCGAACTCTGGGCGATCGCCTTCATCCAGAACAAGTACATGGAGACGCCGTTCCTGCGCGCGGCTTTCCAGGTGGTGCTCGGCGGCAGCCTGGTGCTGGCGGCGGGTGTATTGATCGGGAACGCGTGATTTCATCGCTTGCAAGACATCAAAGCGGGAATGGCGCAACAACAAGCACACCAGATTGCTGATTGATTTTGGAATCGAAAACTCTCCTCCGTCATTCCTGTGCTCGTCACAGGAATCCAGCCACGGCGCGTCTGCGCCGTGAAAAGAGTCTTTTTTGCGTTCAAGGACTTGAACGCACTGGATCCCCGCCACAAGGGCGAGGATGACGGTGAGAGAGCAATTTGCCAAGGACGAACAGAGGCCCAGTTTCGAGCCTCAAGCCTACAATTGAGACTTGTCGGCAGTCCGACAGTCAGTTCCCGACCGAGCCAACCAGCACTTCCGCGCCGTTTTCGATCGTGACCCAGCGGCCGGTGTTGACGGAAGCCTGTCGCTTCAGGAAGCGGTAGGGCGTCTTCGTCCAGAGCTTCACGTCGTCTTCGAGATTGTCGAGGATGAAGTCGCCCTGCGCGGTGCGGACGGTCAGAACCGCATGGCCCTCGCCATCCGGCTTGCGGACGACGGTGATCAGCAGGTCGGAGGCCGAGAAACCCTTTTCCATCAGCTTCTTGCGCTTCAACAGCACGAAGTCTTCGCAATCGCCGGCGCCGTTCGGATAGGACCAGACCTCGTCCTTGCCGAACAGGTCCATGTCGGTCATCGGGTTGATTTCGCGATTGACGGCAAGGTTGACCTGCCGGATGACCGTCCAGCCGAAATCGGTGACGCGCGGCGCGGTCGCCGACTTGGACTTGATCTCGCATTCGGGGCGATGGGTCTGGCAGAATTCGTAATGGCCGATCGGCTGCGAGGTGATGGCGCCGGTCTGCATCGAGAGTGCGGTTGCGTTCGGCGCCGGAATAGCCGCGCCTGCCGATGCGAAAACAGCCGCGATTGCCACGACCATTTTCCTGATGCCACTCAACTGCGCCATACACGTCCCCTGTGGCGCGGTTTTCTTCCGGAATGGTCCCGAAGAAGCCCCCGCGAAAATCTGAAACTCGTCGTCAGCTTTCGCGGTCAAACCCCGCCGCGCGCCGCTCTAATCGTTAACAAAGAGTTAACAGCGCGCCCGAAACGAAGTCAATCTGCAGAATTGGGGATTGCCGGATATGGTTAAAATGCGCGGCCAACGCGCATTTCCAGCACTTTTCGGGGCGTTCAGCCTGCCGACATGGCATCGACGGCGATAAGAATCCGCTCGATATCGTCCGGGCGCGACAAGCGGTGATCGCCGTCGCGGATCAGCGTCATGACGACATCGTCGGATGGAAGGTGCTCCATCAGTTTCAGCGCGTGGGTATAGGGCACATCGGGGTCCTGCATGCCCTGAAGGATATGCACCGGGCAGCCGGTCTCGATGATCCCGGCAAGTACCCGGTTCTGCCGTCCGTCCTCGATCAGCGCGGCGGTGTAGACATTCGGATCCGGGCCATAGGGCGTCGGCTCCTCGAAATAGCCGCGCTCGGCAAGCGAGGTGCGTTCGGCGTCCGTCAGGTTCGGCTCGATGAGTTCGCTGGTGAAATCCGGCGCCGGCGCGATCAGCACCAGGCCGGCAATCCGTCCGCCCTCGCCTCGGGCACGCAGCTCGGCGATAAGCCTGAGCGCGATCCAGCCCCCCATCGAGGAGCCGATGAGAACCATGCGATCGGGATTGACGTGATCGACGACCGCGAGGCTCTCTTCCAGCCAGCGGGAAATCGTGCCGTCGGTGAAGGCGCCGCCTGAGGCGCCATGGCCGGAATAGTCGAAGCGGATGCAGGCGGCACCGGTCCCTTCGGCGTGCCGCTCCAGCTCAACCGCCTTGGTGCCCGCCATGTCGGACCGATAGCCGCCGAGCCATACGAGCGACGGCAGGGAAGCACTGTCCCGGGCCGGCAAAAGACGCATGGCGATGCGGCGCGATTCGACGCCTGTGCCAACATCGAGATAGTCAGGCTCTGCGTTTGGATTTGGCGATGACATGCACTTTTCCCTGTTTTTGAGCGCTTCCCGCTGATTTTCTTCCTAAAACAGATTCTCCGAATGCCTGACAGATGGTGATTTTCGCAAAGAGCTGTGTTATTGACTTTCTCCGCAGCAATTTACACATGAAGACCAAGCGGCAGTTGAACGGCATTTTGCCGGGACAAAGCGCTATCATCCGACATTGCATTCGTAACAGCTCGAGGAGAGTACGACCATTCGCAGACCGTTCAAAACGGACGCCCCTACAAAAGACGGGCCCCGCTCTAACAAGGAAATCCGGTCCCTCCGGGTTCAGCTCATCGACGCCGAAGGTGTCAACCACGGCAGCATTCCGACCGATCAGGCGCTCCGCATGGCGGAAGAACTGGGCCTCGACCTCGTCGAGATCTCGCCGAACGCGGAACCGCCGGTGTGCAAGATCCTTGATCTGGGCAAACTGAAATACGCCACGCAGAAAAAGGCCGCTGAAGCCCGCAAGAAGCAGAAGATCATCGAGATCAAGGAGATCAAGATGCGTCCGAACATCGACACGCACGACTACGACGTGAAGATGCGCGCGATGAACCGCTTCTTCGAAGAAGGCGACAAGGTCAAGGTGACGCTGAAATTCCGCGGCCGCGAGATGGCCCACCAGGAACTGGGCCTGAAGCTCCTGCTCCAGGTGAAGGAAGACACCACGGCGATCGCCAAGGTCGAAGCCGAGCCGAAGCTCGAAGGCCGTCAGATGATGATGGTTCTGGCGCCGAAGTAAGCGCCGATTTTCAGGGTCGAGCCTGATGAAAGCCGCCGGATTGGCGGCTTTTTCATATTTGCGACCGGCAATGCGGAAATATCGGGGCGTTTGCCTCAATCCCATTGCACTTTGAGGGCGCTTCGGTTACAAGCCCCCGTCCGAACGGTCCGGCAGGGCATGCCGTGGCCGTTCTTTACGCTGGAGACGACCTCGTCAGTCGATCTCGAAATCAAGAAAAATGGAGTAGCAAAATGCCCAAGATGAAGACGAAATCCTCTGCCAAGAAGCGGTTCAAGATCACCGCAACCGGCAAGGTCATGGCAGCTGCCGCAGGCAAGCGTCATGGCATGATCAAGCGGTCCAACAAGTTCATTCGCGATGCGCGTGGCACCATGGTGCTTGCAGAGCCTGATGGCAAGAAGGTCATCAAGAACTACCTGCCCAACGGTCTCTAAGACTTCAGGCACTTTTGGATTTTTAAGGAGATCATGACATGGCACGTGTAAAACGCGGCGTAGCAGCTCACGCCAAGCACAAGAAGACACTCAAGGCAGCCAAGGGCTTCTACGGCCGCCGCAAGAACACCATCCGCGCCGCCAAGGCTGCGGTTGACCGTTCGAAGGCTTTTGCCTACCGCGACCGCAAGGTCAACAAGCGCAACTTCCGCGCTCTCTGGATCCAGCGCATCAACGCTGCCGTTCGCGAACATGGCCTGACCTACGGCCGTTTCATCGACGGCCTGTCGAAGGCTGGCATCGAAGTCGACCGCAAGGTTCTGTCCGACATGGCGATCCATGAGACGGAAGCATTTGGCGCGCTCGTCGCTGCCGCCAAGAAGGCGCTTGAATACCTCAAGGACGCAGGCACCACCAACGAGTTTGAAAGCGCGGTTCGTTAAGACCAGCGCTTCCCAAGCCTTTTGGAATATGAATTGGGAAACCCGCGCTGGCACGGCTGGCGCGGGTTTTTCTTTGACCGATCACGGCAATGAACCGGGAAATAAACGATGTCCGATCTGGAAGCACTGAAAGAGAATTTGCTGGCCGAGGTTACCGATGCCGGCGACGAAGCCGCGATCGAAGCCGTGCGCGTCAATGCGCTCGGCAAGAAGGGCTCGATCTCCGAGCTGCTGAAGACGCTCGGCACGATGTCGCCGGAAGAGCGCCAGACGCGGGGTGCCGCGATCAACGCGCTGAAGACCGACGTCTTCGAGGCCATCACGGCCCGCAAGTCGGCGCTGAAAGACGCGGCGATTGCCGAGCGTCTTGCTCGCGAGACCGTCGATATCTCGTTGCCGGTGCGCTCGTCTCCCGCCGAGCGCGGCCGCATCCACCCTATCAGCCAGATTATCGACGAGATCACCGCGATCTTCGCCGACATGGGTTTCTCGATCGCCGAAGGTCCGGATATCGAGACCGACTATTATAACTTCACCGCGCTGAACTTCCCCGAAGGTCACCCGGCCCGCGAGATGCACGACACGTTCTTCTTCAATCCGGACACAAACGGCGAGCGCAAGGTTCTGCGCACGCACACTTCGCCGGTGCAAGTGCGCACGATGGAGGCGCAGAAGCCTCCGATCCGCATCATCATCCCCGGCAAGACCTACCGGCAGGATTCGGACGCCACGCACTCGCCGATGTTCCACCAGGTCGAAGGCCTCGTCGTCGACACCAAGTCGAACGTCGCCAACATGCGCTGGATTCTCGAAGAGTTCTGCAAGACCTTCTTCGAGGTCGATGACGTGACGATGCGCTTCCGCCCGTCCTTCTTCCCCTTCACCGAGCCGTCCTTCGAGGTGGACATCCAGTGCGACCGTTCCTCCGGGCCGATCGTCAAGTTCGGCGAGGGCACCGATTGGATGGAAATCCTCGGCTGCGGCATGGTGCATCCGAACGTGCTGCGCGCCGGCGGTCTCGATCCCGACGTCTACCAGGGCTTTGCCTGGGGCATGGGCCTCGACCGCATCGCCATGCTGAAATACGGCATGCCCGACCTCAGAAACTTCTTCGATGCCGATGTCCGCTGGATGAGCCATTACGGTTTTCGCCCGCTGGACATGCCGACACTGTTTGGCGGCTTGAGCGCCTGAAGCCAGGAAACCGACCCAGGAAACCGACAATGAGTGCTGCTGCCGAAACGAACGCGATCCACACCGGCGGATGCCGGTGCGGAGCCGTGCGGTTCGAAGCCAAGGCCGATCCGGTCCATGTCAGCTATTGCCATTGCGGCGATTGCCGACGGGCGAGCGGAGCGCCGGTTTCGGCCTTTGTCGGCTTCCGCGCTGATGACGTGACCTTTCGCGAAACGCAGTCCGCTTCGCGCTTCGGGGTTTCGCCGATCACCCGCACGTTCTGTGGCATCTGCGGATCGCCGCTAACCTATACCGACGCAAGGCTCGAAGGGCAGGTTTACTTGGTGCTTGGCGCGATGGACGAACCGCAGAACTATCCGCCAAGCGTGCATGGCTATGTGAGCGAACAGCTTCCTTTTTTCCATATTGATGACGGTCTCCCGCGCAGGGAAACGACCACCGTGCCGAGACCCGAAGGAGCAAGATAATGAAATTCACCCTCTCCTGGCTCAAAGACCATCTGGAAACGGATGCCACCCTCGAACAGATCTGCGAGCGCCTGACGGCGATCGGGCTGGAGGTCGAGGATGTCGACGACAAGGCCGCGTTCAAACCCTTCGTCATCGCCAAGGTCGTCTCGGCCGAAAAGCATCCGCAGGCCGACAAGCTGAAGGTGCTGATGGTCGATACCGGCTCGGGCGCCCCGATCCAGGTCGTCTGCGGCGCGCCGAATGCGCGCGCCGGCCTCGTCGGCGCCTTCGCGGCACCCGGCAACTACGTGCCCGGAATCGACGTGACACTCGCCGTCGGCAACATCCGCGGCGTCGAGAGCCACGGCATGATGTGCTCGGAAAAGGAGCTGCAAATTTCCGACAGCCATGACGGTATCATCGATCTGCCCGAAGATGCGCCCGTCGGCACGAGCTTCGCATCTTACGCCGGGCTGGATGATCCGATGATCGAGATCAACCTGACGCCGAACCGTCCGGACTGCACCAGCGTCCACGGCATCGCCCGCGATCTCGCCGCCTCCGGCCTCGGCACGCTGAAGGCTTCGAAGGTTCCGTCCTTCAAGGTGGAAGGCGAGACGACGACCAAGGTCAGGCTCGACCTCGGCGAAGACACCCATCTCTGCCCCGGCTTCGCGCTGCGCCTTGTGCGCGGCGTCAACAACGGCCCAAGCCCGAAATGGATGCAGCAGCGCCTGCTCGCCATCGGTCTTCGTCCGATCAACGCGCTGGTCGATGTCACCAACTACATGACCTTCGACCAGGGCCGGCCGCTACACGTCTTCGATGCCGCAAAAGTCACGGGAAACCTCACCGTTCGCCGCGCCAAAGAGGGCGAAAAGGTTCTGGCGCTCGACACGCGCGAATACACACTGTCGCCGGCCAATGTCGTCATCGCCGATGAAGACGGCATCGAATCGATCGGCGGCATCATGGGCGGCGAACATTCCGGCTGCGACGAGAATACCACCGACGTCCTGATCGAGTCGGCGCTCTGGGACCCGATGAATATCGCCAAGAGCGGCCGCGCCCTCGGCATCATCACCGATGCCCGCTACCGCTTCGAGCGCGGCGCCGATCCGGAATACATGGTTCCGGGCATCGAGCGCGCCACGCAACTGATCCTCGACATCTGCGGCGGCATCGCGGCCGAGACCGACGTGGTCGGCTATGCCGGCTATACGCCAAAAATCGTCGATTTCCCGGTTTCCGAGGTCAAGCGCCTCACCGGCCTGGAAGTCGGCTCGGAGGAAGCCATCTCGATCCTGAAGGGTCTCGGTTTCGGCGTCGATGGCTCCGGAGACCGCGTTTCCGTCTCCGTCCCCTCCTGGCGGCCGGATGTCGATGGCAAGGCCGATCTCGTCGAGGAAGTCATGCGCATCCATGGCGTCGACAATATCAAGCCGCAGCCGATCGAAAGCATCGGCGCCGTCAATGGCAAGATCCTGACCACGCTGCAGATCCGCACGCGCCTTGCCAAGCGGGCGCTCGCCTCGCGCGGCATGCTGGAAGCGGTTACCTGGTCGTTCATCTCGAAGGCGCAGGCCGAGCTGTTCGGCGGTGGCGCACCCGCCCTTTCGCTGGCTAACCCGATTGCCGCCGACATGTCCGACATGCGCCCATCGCTGCTGCCCGGCCTTTTGACCGCAGCCCAGCGCAATGCCGACAAGGGTTTTGGCGACGTGGCGATCTTCGAGGTCTCCGGCACCTACGAGAACGACACGCCATCGGGCCAGCGCCGCGTCGCCGGCGGCATCCGCCGCGGCACCGCATCGCTTGCCGGTGCCGGCCGCTCCTGGTCGAATGCAGCCAAGGGTGGCGGCAAGCCGGTCGACGTGTTCGACGCCAAGGCCGATGCCATTGCCGTTCTCGAAGCCTGCGGCGTGCCGATGGGCAATGTCCAGTTCGAAGCCGGCGGCCCGTCCTGGTATCATCCCGGCCGTTCCGGCACGATCAAGCTCGGCCCGAAGATCATCCTCGGCTATTTCGGCGAATTCCATCCGAAGGTGCTGGAAGCGCTCGACGTTTCCGGCGCACTGTCGGGCTTCGAAGTCTATGTCGATGCCATGCCCGAGCCGAAGAAGAAGGCCACCCGCACCAAGCCGGCTCTGGAGCTTTCACCCTTCCAGGCCGTCAAGCGCGACTTCGCCTTCGTGGTCGACAAGTCGGTCGAAGCCGGTGCGATCCTGAAGGCAGCATCGAGCGCCGACCGCAAGCTGGTCACCGGCGTCAACGTCTTCGACATCTTCGAGGGCGCCTCTGTCGGCGAAGGCAAGAAGTCCGTCGCCATCGAAGTCGTCATCCAGCCGGCGGAACGCACGCTGACCGACGAGGACTTCGAAGCCCTCACCGGCAAGATCATCGCCAATGTGACGAAGAACACGGGTGGGGTTCTGCGGGCATAGGATTGTGACGATCGGGAGGGGCGATTGGCCTCTCTCGGTGGTTCAACTCAAACCCCCGCCGTGTTTTGGCGACGGACGCGGGGATTGGGCTGCTTTGCGCCAATAGCGTTTATGATGAAACAGCGTTAGTCCCGGGTTTAATTGTGTATTGGGTCCGGGCGACTCGAGGAAATCCTCGGTTCGAGATGCTGTTGACCTCCGCCTCGCCGCAAGGCGGATAGTGCCGATGACGGAGATGGGCTGTCGACCGGACTAGCTGACAATCTCCTTCCACAGGGGCAAGACCTCGTCGATGCTGAACGGGTAGTCTTTCCGCACCAGTGTGAGCTTTTGGTAGGGATTGCGGATGTCGTTCAGCATCCAGCCCAAGTACTCTTTTTCCCTCGCCTTGGTGAAGGTCTCAAGCAGTTCGTCTTCATTGGACACGGCAAGGACGCTGTCCAGCGCTTCGATGGAGCAGAAAATTACGTCCCGCTTGTCCTCCGGCTTCATGTCTGGCTCGTCCTCGCACAGCTTATCGGCGGCCGCGCGTAGGTCAGGAAGCTGCCTGCGGTCGAGCTGAAACCAGTTCTCCATGGTGAGAATGATGCCATGGGCGTCATCGGCCACGGTCTCGTTGGCATAGATGCCGCGCCGGGCGCGGGAAAAAAACTTCCACAGCTGGGACATACCCTTCGCGATCTGGCCGAATGCTTTCGGCGCTTCCGCAAATTGATCGTCGCCATACTGAGCGGCAAACGTCAGTTTCGTAGCCTTGCACTCGAATACCGCCTTTACGATACCACCGTCCTTCAAGAGTAGGTCCGGCGTGCGCATTCGCTTGCCCTTCGGCCCGTATCCTTGGTCGCGCGACACCTCGAAGCGGGGGCAACGGGCTTCAATGAGCTTTTTGCCATACTCTTCGAAGCGACCGTTCGCTTCTTCCAAAAGCTTTTTCGGCCCGCCAGCGAGGTCGTAATAGAGGCCGGAGGTGGCCCGGAAGATAACCAGCTGCGGTAACGGCGCGATAATTTGGTTGTTGTGCTTGGCGGACGATATGATGGGGAAGTGCCTAAGCGTGCTCGGCAGATAGGCGAGCTTTGGACGCCCGACTGCCATCACCTGCTCAATCTGTTTAGTCGTCTCGGCCCGCATGTCGGGAAGCTCTTTCGCGATGAGTTTCAGCGTGAGGCCGACGATTTCCGGCCGAAGGGTCAATGGCGGTTCTATCCACGGCACTTTCTGCCACGCGAACGCTTTGGTGCTGCCGTAGAGGGCAATGCAGGTCAGGATAAATTCGTTGATTGAAAGGCCGTTTTGTTCTTCGAAATAATCAGCGCAGCTGCCCTGTCCGTAGACATACGTGTAGCGGTACAGGCGCTCGATTTCGAAGAATTCTCGCTGCCAAAGAAACTGCTTGTGCGCGTATCTCTGCAACTCGTCCAGTACGTTGGTGTGGTCCACCAGAAGCGCACTTTCGGACTGCTCGGCGGCCTTAAGCTGATTTACTAGATTGGCCACCGTATCATATGACTGATAATCCGGCGCTCGCAGGAAATTGACCTTCTCTTTCGGTGTCGAAAGCAACAGTAGGAGCAGGTTTTCGATTTCCCACTTCTGAGCAAAGTGCTTGTGGGTGAGATCGGTGGTGGCCGCTTCCTTGGGATAGCGCAAATACGCCCCCAAATTTGGAGCGTCATCGCTTTGCAGAGCGTTTATCGCCCACATCATTTGCAGGGTTAGTGCATCATCGAGACGCGAGAGAATCGTCAGCAATAGCTCGCGCATTCTGACACGCCTCTTCTCCTTCATTTTCCGTACCAAACGACTCAATGCCAAAGCCACCCCTCCACAACCTGTGGCTATGTTTGACGAGTTCGTGCGCGGGACTCAAGGGATTGCCGCGTCTATCGTGGCTGCCTTGACCACCTGCAAAGATAGCTCGCCTCAATAAATTTTATCCCCGTCCATCCCCGCCCCGAAATCGCGGTGCATACTGATCCCGTTTCCACCACCGGAGTGTTTCGCGAGACGGTCGCGGGCAGGTGGGAGCCGGCGCCCTGCGCTTCCTGTCGTAACGTGCGGCAAGGGTCGGGGTGATGCACACCGGGCGGATCGCCAATGGTCCGTCACAACGTCTCCCCCGGGTTTCCAAGCCCGGTTTGGTTGAGTCATGCAAACCGCCACTGGCGGTGCAGCGAGACGGGGTTGGCATTTGAAGGGGCCGGAAGCCCCGAAGAACGCCGAAGGCCACGCAAATGCGGAGCCAACTACTAACCTTACTCGAGGTTTCGCATTTGCGTGCGCCCTCCAGATTTTTCGACCGTGCCGCAACACCGGCGCGGACGCCTTGGCGTGTTCTTTGACAAACCAGATCGTCGTGCCACTGACTGTTGGGGACAGTGCTTGCCCCTTCGCCCCATCTGGGGTATTTCACACCCGTCGCGAAAAGCGACCGCTTCCCTTGATCCGCTCCCTAGCGGAGTAAACAGGTGGACGAATTGTCGTCCAGGCGGTCAAGCACACGCCATCCCTGCGCATTTTGGCATGGATCGGCCAGCGTTCCCCTGAAACCACATGCCTGATGTTCGTCAGGTTCTATCGCACGCATCGGCGCCGCCGGCGCTCGCATGCCTGCGTCGATCGGATCGCGCCATGAACAGGCCTCTTATTGTTATTTTCACCGCCATTGTCCTTGATGCCGTGGGCATCGGTCTCATCTTTCCCATTCTGCCCTCGCTCCTGCAGGAGGTCACCCACACCCAGAACGTCGCGCCTTACATCGGCGCGATGACCGCGCTTTATGCGGTCATGCAGTTCATCTTCGCCCCGGTGCTCGGTGCGCTGAGCGATCGGCTTGGCCGTAGGCCCGTGCTTCTGATTTCGCTCGCCGGTGCCGCCGTCAACTATCTCTTCCTGGCCTTCGCATCGAATATCGGGATGCTGCTCATCGGACGCGCCATCGCCGGGCTGACGAGTGCCAATATCTCCGTGGCGATGGCCTACATCACCGACATCTCGCCCGAGGATAAACGCGCCCGCCGCTTTGGCCTGTTCAACGCCATGTTCGGCATTGGCTTCATCATCGGCCCTGTCCTCGGCGGCGTCCTTGGCGATGCGTGGATACGGCTGCCCTTCATCGCCGCGGCGGTACTCAACGCCTGCAATCTCCTCGTGGCATTCTTCATCCTGCCGGAGTCACGCACACCGACACGCGAGAAACTCGACCTCAGCGCCCTCAACCCGCTGCGCCCCCTGCGCTGGGTGTTCTCGATGAAGAGCGTGCTGCCCATCGTCTTCATCTTTTTCATCTTCAGCGCCACCGGCGAGGCCTATGGCACCTGCTGGGCGCTCTGGGGGAGCGACACGTTTCACTGGAACGGCCTCTGGATCGGCCTATCGCTTGGCACCTTCGGCGTCTGCCAGACGCTTGCCCAAGCGTTCCTTCCGGGTCCAGCGGTAAAACTGCTCGGCGAACGTGCGGCCATTCTGACCGGGGTCGCCGGCACCTGCGTTGCCCTGATCGCCATGGCCTTTGCCACCCAGAGCTGGATGATCTTCGCGATCATGCCGGTTTTTGCCCTCGGCGGCATCGGCGTGCCAGCACTGCAGTCGCTGGCGACCCGACAGGTCGATGAAAGCCGCCAGGGTCAATTCCAGGGCGTGCTTGCCTCGGCAGTGAGCCTCGCCTCCATCGTAGCGCCGCTCGCCTTCTCAAGCGTCTATTTCATCTTCCGGCAGGAGTGGCCCGGCGCAATCTGGCTATCGGTCGTCGTCGTCTACGCGATCGGCGTACCGCTCGTACTTGGCCTGCGGCTGAAGCAGCCGGCGGCGGCACTGTAGATCATCGTTCGCTGGAAAAGCGGGGGTAACGCCTCCCCCTTTTTCGTACACATACCCAGTGCAAACGAAACCTACCGATGCAGATGATACAGCTTGTTGACGATCAGCCAATGGCCGCCGATCTTCAGCAAAGACAGATAGTCGGAGAAACGCATGCCCGCGAACTCGTCGGTGACCTTGACGAAGGCGGCGTCGCCCTCGATGTCGGTGATCTCGATATCCATCAGCGGCTGGGTTCCGGGCGGGGCGGGCTCCTCGGCGAGGATGGCGGCGATGAAATCATCGCGCGACATCCATTCGACGGCGCCCTGATAATTGCCGATGATCTTGGCATCCGGATGGAAGGCCTTGCGCAGGGCGGCCTCGTTGCAAAACGCCATGCCGTCGACATAGAGGTGAACGACCGTGCCAATTGCCTGTTCGTCCGTCATCCACAGCACCTCCCTAGCGCACCGGATGATCCTACCACGACGGCCGAGGGGAACAAGGACCAAGCTGTGCCGGCGCTGCACTCGTCGCGGAAGTGTCTCGCCCAAGAAGGGCGAAACACGCGATTGATCGGCCGGCTCTGCCTATCTGTTTGTCAGCGCCAGCGACGCATCCGAGTAGCGTTTACCGGCCACCCGGGCGGGGGACAGGACCTCGCCGAGTGTCGCCAGTTCTTCGGCAGAAAGGACGATCTCCGCGGCGGCAACATTCTGCTCGAGGTGGTTGATCTTGCGAACGCCGGGGATCGGCACGATGAAATCCCCCTGGTGTAGCACCCAGGCGAGCGCCAGTTGCGCCGCCGTCACGCCCTTGCTTGCGGCGATCCCGGCCAGCGTTTCGACAAGCACCGCATTGGCATCGAGATTTTCCGCCTGGAAACGCGGCAGGTTGCGGCGGAAATCGTTCTCTCCAAGATCGTCCACCGTGCGGATGGCGCCGGTCAGCATGCCGCGTCCGAGCGGGCTGTAGGGCACGAAGCCGATGCCGAGCTCGCGGCAGGTCTCGAGCACCTCGTCCTCCGGATCGCGGGTCCATAGCGAATATTCGCTCTGCACGGCGGCAATCGGATGCACGGTATGGGCGCGGCGGATGGTGGCGGCACTCGCCTCCGACAGGCCGAGCGTGCGCACCTTGCCCTCGCGCACCAGCTCCGCCATCGCGCCGACAGTCTCCTCAATCGGCACGGCGGGATCGACGCGGTGCTGGTAGTAGAGATCGATGACATCGGTACCGAGGCGCTTCAGCGAGGCTTCGGCAACGGCCTTGGCATTTTCCGGCCGGCCGTCGACACCGACAATGGTCTCGCTGGAGGATTTTCCAGCGGCGATGCGGAAGCCGAACTTGGTGGCGATGGTGACCTTGTCGCGGACATCCTTGAGCGCCTTGCCAAGCAGGATCTCGTTTTCATAGGGGCCATAGACCTCGGCCGTATCGAAGAAGGTCACGCCGAGATCAACGGCGCGGTGCAGGGTGCGGATCGATTCCTGTTCGTCGGCTGCGCCGTAGGCAAAGCTCATGCCCATGCAGCCGAGGCCGACGGCCGAGACGGTGAGATCCTGTCCGAGTTTACGGGTATTCATAACGGTTGCTCCTTTGTGAGCCGGATAGGGAATGTACGCTTTGGAAAACACCTGCGATACACCCTGAAAATAGTTCGCCGAAGATCGTTTGATAACGGCTGCAAATCCTAACGGGTTGTTCTATTGTTTCGATCAATGAACAGGAACCAGCTCGCCCAACTTGCCGTCCTCTCCACCGTCGCCGCGCATAGCAGTTTTCGCGCAGCGGCGAAGGAACTGGGGATTGCGCCGTCGGCGGTCAGCCACGCCATTTCGACGCTGGAGGAAAGCCTTGGCGTGCGACTGCTCGCCCGCACCACCCGTAGCGTCGCACCGACGGAGGAAGGCGTACTGTTGCTCGAGCGCCTTCGTCCGGCACTGGAGGAAATCGGCGTTGCGCTTGACGCCGTTGTCGAGGCGAAGGGCCGGCCCTCCGGCAATCTGCGCATCACCGCCCCGCGATTTGCGGCCGACCTCCTGATCGCCCCGCGGCTCGGCGCGTTTCTCGGCCTTTATCCGGATATCACGCTGGAAATCGCCGATGAAGACGGATTTACCGACATCGTCCGCGAGGGTTTCGATGCAGGCATCCGGCTGGAGGAAAGTCTTGAGGCCGACATGATCGCGGTAAAGATCGGTCCGCCCTTGCGCGGCGCCATCGTCGCCTCGCCGGAATATTTCGAACAGTTTCCGATACCGCAGCATCCGCGCGATCTTGTCCGTCACCGCTGTATCCGCCGCCGCTTTTCCAACGGCACGCTCTACAACTGGGAATTCGAGAAGGACGGACAGGAACTGACCATTCCGATAGAAGGACCGCTGATCCTCGGCGAAGACCGGCCGATCATCACAGCGGCGATCGGCGGCGCGGGGCTGACCTATGCCTTCGAAACCCGCGTGACCGAGCATATCGAGGCGGGACGGCTGGTCAGGGTGCTGGAGGACTGGTGTGCGCCCTATCCCGGCCCCTATCTCTACTATGCCAGCCGCCGGCAGATGCGTCCGGCTCTGCGCGCCTTCATCGATTTCTTCCGCTATACCGGCTGATTCGAAAACGGGTGGCGCGATCCATTCCTCCGGCATAGTTTCCACAAAAAACGGGAGCAGCCTCAGATGAAAAAACCGGGATCGATGAAAGCGCTGGAGGATATGGGCCGCGTCCGGTTGTCGGAGAACTTCTTCCTGCGCGACTTCCTGCATTCGGAAATCGCCGATTTCTACGGCATGCCGAATATCCCGGACGATCCGGAGCTGGCCATTGCTAGCGGCACGAAACTCTGCGAGGACCTGCTGGAGCCGCTGCAACGGACATTCGGCCGGTTGCATATCCGCTCCGGCTATCGATCCCGCACGGTCAACGAGTTCGGCAATCGCAACAAGCTCAACTGCTCGACCAACGCGGCGAGCGCTGCCGACCACATCTGGGACATGCGCGACGCAGACGGCTGCATGGGGGCGACGGCCTGCATCGTCATTCCCTGGGTCTGGGACCGGCGCGGGACGCTTGGCGGCTGGCAGTCGCTTGCCTGGTGGATCCACGACAACCTGCCCTATGCCTCGCTCTGCTTTTTCCCCAAACTCTGGGCCGTGAACATCCAGTGGCACGAGCGACCAATGCGCCGTATCCGCAGCTATATTGCGCCAGCGGGCCTTTTGACGAAAGAGGGCATGGCCAACCATACGGGCAGCCATGCCGAGTTTTACGAAGGTTTTCCGGTGCTCAAAAGCTAGAAGCTTATCCGGTAGCGGACATGGCCATCGGCCTCGACATACTGGTCATAGAGCTTTCGCGCCGTCTCGTTGCCCTCGTCGGTGTGCCAGTAGAGGCGGGCCCAGCCATTGGCCTTGGTCTTCTCGACGAGATCGTCCAGCAGAGCCTTGCCGATGCCTTTTCCACGCGCGGCCTCATCGAGGAACAGATCCTCCAGGTAGCAGACCGGTTCCTTCACCCAGGTCGCCTCATGCAGCAGGCAGATGGCGAAGCCGACGACATGGCCGTCCAGCACGGCGACGCGCATGAACAGCGGCGAACCGGGGTCGAGTATCCGGCTCCAGGTCGTGGTCGTCACCTCCGGGGTTATCGCCACCCGGTAGAAGGCCACATAGGCGGCCCAGAGCCGGCGCCAGTCCGCCTCATCGCCGGGTGCTGCGTCGCGTATCTCGACCGTCATCCTGTCTTCCTCCCATCGAGCCTATTCGCTGGCTTCATTTAACAGTTGGCAGGCTTCGTCGGAAAGGCTGATCGAAGCCGATTTCATCAGGCTTTCGAGCTGCGTCAGGCTCGTCGCGCTGGCGATCGGCGCCGTGACGCCCCTGCGAGCCATGATCCAGGCGAGAGCAATTTCCGCCTGCGTGTTGCCCGTATCGGCTGCGACCTCGTCGAGAGCGCCGAGGATACGCATGCCGCGGCCGTCGAGATATTTGCCGATGCCGCCACCGCGTGCCGAGCCCTCCAGATCCCGATGCGACCTGTACTTGCCGGACAGAAACCCTCTTGCAAGGCCGAAATAGCTGATCACCCCGATCTCCTCGGCCACGCAGAGGTTTCTGAGCGGCCCGTCGAAGGATGCGCGGTCATAGAGATTGTACTCCGGCTGCAACACGTCGTAGCGCGGCAGGTTCTTGGCCGCGGACACATCCAGCGCCGCCCGCAGCTGCTCGGCATTCAGATTGGACGCGCCGACATGGCGAACCTTGCCTTGCCGCAGAAGTTTGTCATAGGCGCCAAGCGTTTCCTCGTAGGGCGTTTCCGCATCCGGCCAATGCGACAGATAGACGTCGATATGATCCGTTTGCAGCCGCCTAAGGGAATCCTCGACCGCCTGCAGTATCCATTTCTCCGACAGCCCCTTCCTGCCCGGGCCTAGCTCCGAGCCGACCTTGGTGACGACGACAACCTCGTCACGCGACCGACCGGATTGTTTCAGCCATTTGCCGATAATCACCTCGGATTCGCCGCCGCTATTGCCGGGGACCCAGGAGGAATAGACGTCCGCGGTATCTACGGCGTTGAAGCCGGCATCGAAGAACGCGTCGAGCAATTGAAAGGAGGTCTTTTCATCCGCGGTCCAGCCGAAGACATTGCCGCCGAAGACCAGCGGCGCGATGGACAGACCGGTGCGGCCGAGAGTTCGCTTTTCCATGAGACGCTCCAGAATGCTTGTGGGATAATACGCTTGGGAGGCGTGAAGTCTGCCCCACGGACATAGGCGGCGTACAGCCTTTTTACATGCCCCGCGACAATTTTATTCCGATGGGGATGACTTGATAGGCACGTACCTCACGGTTACTGTGCCGCCGAAACAGAGAGGACCTGTCATGTTGCGTTTCGGTATTTTGTCGACGGCCAAGATCGGCCGCGAGCTCGTCGTTCCCGCCATCCAGGATGCGGAGAACTGTGTCGTCACCGCGATCGCCAGCCGCGATCTGTCCAAGGCGCGCGACATGGCCGACCGTTTCTCGGTGCCGCACGCCTTCGGCTCCTACGAGGACATGCTGGCGTCCGACGTCATCGACGCCGTCTACATTCCGCTGCCGACCTCGCAGCATATCGAATGGACGATCAAGGCGGCCAATGCCGGAAAACACGTGCTCTGCGAGAAGCCGATGGCCCTGAAGGCATCGGAAATCGATCCCGTGATCGAGGCGCGCGACCGCAACAAGGTGCTGATCTCCGAAGCCTTCATGGTCACCTACAGCCCCGTCTGGCACAAGGTCCGTTCGCTGCTCAAGGAAGGCGCGATCGGCAGGCTGCGCCATGTCCAGGGCGCCTTCACCTACTACAATCGCGATGCCGGCAATATGCGCAACAAGCCGGAACTGGGCGGCGGCGGGCTGCCCGACATCGGCGTCTATCCGACGATCTCGACGCGCTTCGTCACCGGCAAGGAGCCGATCCGGGTGCAGGCGAATACGGATCGGGATCCGGAGTTCGGCACCGACATCTATTCAAGCGTGCGGGCCGATTTCGGCGATTTCGAACTGAGCTTCTACATCTCCACCCAGCTCGCCGCCCGCCAGGTGATGGTGTTCCATGGCGACAAGGGTTTCATCGAGGTGAAGTCGCCGTTCAACGCCGATCGCTATGGCGCTGAGGAGCTGGAACTCACCAACCAGAACCATTCCCAGTCGCAGTTCTTCCGCTTCCAGGATGCGCGCCAGTACAAGCTGGAGGCCGAGGCCTTTTCCCGCGCGGCGAAGGGCGAGGGCGAAGAAGTGGTGACGCTGGAGAGTTCGGTGAACAATCAGAAGCTGATCGATGCGATCTATCGCGCCAGCGACAAGGATGGCTGGGAGCCGGTCTGAAACAGGCCTTCGAGCCAATAAAAAATCCGCCGGCGACATACGCGGCGGGATTTTTTCGCGGAAAGCGAACTGTCTAGTGGTGGCGCGGCGTCAGGACGAGCGACGTAAAGACGCTTGCGGCGATGCCCGCATTGTAGGAAAGCAGCGCGACGGCGAGTGCCGGCATGGAAACGGGACCTGCCGACACAATCGCGGCCAAAGCAAAGGCGGCGACGATGAGGCCGCCGGCAAGAACATAGCAGACGACGGATCGCATGCTTGCCGACAAAAGTCCGATTGCAAACGCGGTCAAGATGATCATCCGACCCCTCCCACTGATGAGCGTAGTGCATGTTGTTTGCACGAAGCTCTCTAAGATTGTTTTAATCCTCCAGAAAATAGACAACGGTATGGCGAACAGAAAGTTCCTCTTCGCGCCGCACTTCGGGCGCGAGCGGTTTGTCGAAACACCTTACGAATAGGCAACCGACTTTGCCTGGATCGCCGCATTGGTGGCGCGAAACGGCCAGATCGTCAGGCTGTCGTAACGGCCGGCGGCAAAAAGGCCTGCCTGGTTGCGGCCGAGATAGACCTGGCCCGCCGTTGCGGGTGCGATCAGGTCAGAATTGACCGCAGCGCCGTTATAGCTTCCGCTCCGCCCGGAGCCGTTCCATCCGAGACACACCCCGCAAGCCGGAAGCGGCGGCGTCACGGCACCGAGAACGAGCGAGTTGCCGCTGAGGATATTCGTCTGCGAGGTGTTCAGCCGCACAAGATCGTCTCCCGAGCCTGCTCCGACCAGGCGCCCGAGGGAGCCGGAGAGGCCCTGGCCCCTCACAAGCAGCGTCGCGGCACTCCTCTGGACTTGCTTTCGCCGGCGGGCGAGAGGCGGCAGCTATCGGCGCCGCGCGTTGCGGCCACCGCACCCGTCTGCACGAATGAGCTGGCAACGGCGCCGGTTTCCACCTGCGCCCGGCTGAGTGCCCCCGAAACCGCCAGCGACAAACTGGTTGACGCGGCGGTGAAGGTCAGCGGCGCACTTTGCGTTACTACTCCCGTCGCAGCGCCCGATAACGTGAGGGAACCCGAACCCCGGCAGGAAACCGTGTATTGGGTTGCGTTGACGACCGCGATCGTCTGCGTTGCCGGCGCAAACGCGTTGAGGAAAAGATTGGTCGCAGGGCCTTCGAGCAGCAATTGCCGATAACCGTTGCGGTAGTCGAAGCGCGGGACGTCCGCCACCGCCTGCTGGGCCACTCCCGCGGCATCGATGAATTCAGCGGCTGATGAGCGCGCGTAGGAGAACATGTCCGCGAAGGCGCTGGATCGTGGCACCACCAGCGCATCCACTGACGATGAGGCGATGTTTGCCGTCGCGACAGATGTCAGGGCAAAACGATCCCTTCGAAAATCGGCGATGAAGGCCGGCAGTTTCGCCACGCCATCACCGGTATCCGCTGCGGTGAAAGCCGGATTGGCGAACCAAGCATTCGCCCCACTCGCGAGGCCGATGCCCGCATTAAGACCGAGCGACACCATCAGACGAGCCCCACGATGCTGCCGGCGGTCGTTCCCGTTGCCAGCACGCGGTCGGCGCGCACCGGCAGGATGCTGCCGGCGGCGACCCCGGCAAAGGTGACCGACTGGCCCGACAGCAGGCGCAGCGCGACCGCGCCACCCGAGCCGACATAGAGGGCTCGCGTCACCTCTGTCAGGTCGAGCGTGTCGCTGGGCGTGACGGAAAACCCATGGGTGGCGGGGCTGGTGAGGGATGGGATATTGCTGGAGAAACGGTCTGGCATCGGCTGGTCCTTGCTCTCAATTGACGTTGCCGCAATGATGCGCATAGTTTTTGGCCCCGGGGACGAACGGGGATGATGAAAGGTCTGTTGAGGGGTGCGGGCCACGGCTGGCTATCCGCCGCCGGGCACGGCAAAATAGGCACATGAGCTCTTTCTTCGAATCCGATTCGCCCTCCAATCTCACCGAATATTCGGTCTCGGAGCTATCCGGTTCCATCAAGCGCACCGTCGAGCAGGCTTTTGACCAGGTGCGCGTGCGCGGCGAAATTTCCGGCTATCGCGGCCCTCATTCCTCCGGCCACGCCTATTTTGCCCTGAAGGACGACAAGGCGCGGATCGACGCCGTCATCTGGAAGGGCACGATGAGCCGGCTGAAGTTCCGGCCGGAAGAAGGCATGGAGGTGATCGCCACCGGCAAGGTGACGACTTTCCCCGGCTCGTCGAAATACCAGATCGTCATCGAAACGCTGGAGCCCGCCGGTGCCGGCGCGCTGATGGCGCTGATCGAGGAACGCAAGCGCAAACTCGGCGCTGAAGGACTCTTTGATCCCGCGCGAAAACGGCCTCTGCCCTACATGCCGCGTGTCATCGGCGTCGTCACCTCGCCGACCGGCGCCGTCATCCGCGATATCCTGCACCGGATTTCCGATCGCTTTCCCGTCCATGTCATCGTCTGGCCCGTGCGCGTGCAGGGCGAAGGCTCGGGCAGCGAAGTCGCTGCCGCGATTGAGGGGTTCAATGCCTTTACCGCTGGCGGCCCAATCGCACGGCCGGATCTTCTGATCGTCGCACGCGGCGGCGGCAGCCTCGAGGATCTCTGGAGTTTCAACGACGAGGCGGTGGTGCGGGCGGCGGCGAACTCGCAGATACCGCTGATTTCGGCTGTCGGCCACGAGACGGACTGGACCCTGATCGACTACGCCTCTGACCAGCGGGCGCCGACGCCGACGGGTGCCGCGGAAATGGCCGTGCCGGTCAAGGCAGATCTGGAGGCCGGCGTTTCGACGCTGTCGGCCCGGCTGAAGGCTGCCATGACGCGCCAGATGGATAACCGCCGGCAGGCTGTTCGTGCGCTGACGCGGGCGCTGCCCTCCCTCGACCAGTTGCTTGCCTTGCCCCGGCGCCGTTTCGACGAGGCATCCGCAGGACTTGGGCGCGGGTTGCAGATGAACACCGCCAACAAGCGCCGGGCGTTCGAGCGCACGGCAGCCCATCTTCGGCCGGACGTGCTGTCGAACAGGATCAACGAGCGGCGGCAAAAGCTGTCCGAGAAGATGACGCGTGCGGAACGCATCGTCGAACGGCTGGTTCAACGCTCCGCCTCTCGAGTGTCCGCCGCCGATGCTTCACTCCGAACCCTGCCTGCGCGGTTGCTGAGCCAGATTCACCGCTCGCAGGATCGCTTGACGGGTCTTTCCGGCAGAGCCGACAGCGCGCTTCTGGCCGATCTCCGGCGGCGGCGCAGCACGGTGGCGGCGCACGACCGCATCCTGCAATCGCTCTCCTACCGGAATGTCCTGAAGCGCGGTTACGCGCTTGTGCGCGATGAGGCGGGCCTGCCGATCAAGGCGGCGGCGGCGCTCTCGCTGAACCAGGCAATCGCCATCGAATTCGCTGACGGGTCGATCAATGCCGTGACGACGGAGGGCGCACCGGTGCTACCGCAGCCCGTGAAGAAGCGCGCGGAGAAACCGGCGCCGACCGGGCCGCCAAAGCAGGGCAGCCTGTTTTAGGATGCGTGTTCTCCTCGTTCTCGCCCATCCGCTAGCCAACAGTTTTGCCGCGAGCATCGCGGTGAAGGCGAAAACCACGCTAGAGAAAAACGGTCACAGCGTCGACCTGCTCGACTTGTACAAGGAGGGTTTCGACCCATGCCTGAGTGAGAGGGAGCGGCGGGGCTATTTCGACGTTCCCTATGACACCACAGCGGTTGACGGCATCGTCGCACGGCTGAAGGCAGCGGATGGGCTGATCCTTGTCTTTCCGCAGTGGTGGTTCAATTTTCCCGCCATCCTCAAGGGCTTCTTCGACCGCGTCTTTGCACCAGGCGTCGCCTTCGATCACGAGCAATCCGGCGGCCGCATCCTTCCGCGACTAACCAACATCAAGCTCTTCTGGGCGCTGACGACAACGGGCTCGCCCTGGTGGATCGCCAAGCTCTATATGGGCAACCCAGTGCGACGCCTGTTGAAACGCGGTATCGCCGCCTTTTGCGCCAAGGATGTTCAATTCCGAATGATCTCGTTGCACGACATGGATCGGGTGACGGGCAAGCAGAGGGAGGCACATCTGGCGAGGATCGAAAAGGCGATCGGCCGGATTTGAGAGGCCCGCAAAAGAAACGGTTCCGTAACGGTCGCGGTCTAGATTGTCCGGCAATTGAACCGAAGGGCACCGGATGCCGGTCGAACTCACAGCTTCCCAGGCGCTGAATCTCTGGCACAGCGTATCGCTCGAACAGGTGCGGATCGACAATCGTGACCTGACGCTTCGGCAGATTTCCATTCTCCTGCATATCTACCTCGTTCCACCGCCGCATACGGTGCGCGGGCTCGCCGGCATCCTAGGCGTGACCAAGCCGGTCATCACCCGCGCGCTCGACACGATGGGGGACCTCGGCCTCGTTGCCCGGGCGCGCGACGAGCGCGACAAACGCAATGTGATCATCAAACGCACGGTTGATGGTGCGCTCTATCTTGAAAAACTTGGCGATCTGATCATTGATCAGGGACGCAAACTGTCTATCTGAGGAATGATGCTCGATCTTCCAGACCGCCGACTGAACGCCTACCGCACCGACCTTGCCGAGGAGCGCCTTCGCGGCGTCGTCGAGGCGGCCAGCTATGTCAGCGGCTCGCCGGGGCTGATCTGCGTTCCTGTCGTCCAGATGCGCGCGCGACCGGAGTTGGAATGCGGCACCGATACTGAACTGCTGCTCGGAGAGACTGTTCGCGTACTCGATACCGATGGGGGCTGGGCCTGGGTGAAAGCCGATTTCGACGGCTATGTCGGCTATGTACCGGACTATGCGGTTTCCCCGGTGGTCCGCAGCCTGACGCATATCATCACCGCGCCGCGCACTTTCATCTATACCGGCCCGGACCTGAAATTCCCGACCGTGCAGGCGCTGTCGATGGGCAACCGCATAGCCGTCATCGACGAGCGGGAAACGCGCGGCACACGCTATTTCCTTCTGGAAGGCGGGCAGGCTGTCATCGCCGGACACTGCGTTGCGCTGGGTGAGCCGCTCGGTGACGACTATGTTTCTGTTGCGACGCGTTTCGTTGAGACGCCTTATCTCTGGGGCGGGCGTTCCGGCTTCGGCATCGACTGTTCCGGCCTCGTGCAGCTGTCGATGATGATGACGGGCAAAAGCGTGCCCCGTGACACCGACATGCAGGCCAAGGGGCTCGGCACCGCAATCAACCGTGATGAACTGCGCCGGGGCGATCTCGTCTTCTGGAAGGGCCACGTGGCGATCATGGAAGATGAACAGACGCTGCTGCATGCCAACGGCCATACGATGACTGTCTCGCGGGAAGGGCTTGAGGATGCGATCAGGCGCATCGGCTGGCTTTATGACCAGCCGACGGGTTATCGCCGCCCCTGATCAATAGCCGGCTTTGCGGTCGACCAGATGCTGGAGCGGCAGGCCATTTTCGAAGCGCTGCATCTGCTGCTCGACATGGGCAAACAGCGCCCGGACGTCCGACGAGGCGGCGACATGCGGCGTGATGTAGACGTTGTCCATGTCCCAGAAGGGGCTGTCCTTGTCGAGCGGCTCCTGCTCGAACACGTCAAGCGAAGCACCACCCAGCACGCCGGATTCAAGCGCCTCTGCAATGTCCGTCCCGACCTGGCTGCCGCCACGACCGCCATTGATGAAGACCGGCGCGCCGAGGGGGCCGTTGCGGCTGAGCTTTGAAAAGAGAGCGGCGTTGAAGATGCCGCGCGTTTCGTCCGTCAGCGGCAGCAGGCCGACGAGGATATCGGTCCTCGCGAGGAACGCATCCAGTTCATCGCCGGCAAAGGTCTCGACGCCCTCGATCGACTTCCTCGACCGTGACCAGCCGATTGTCCTGAAGCCCATGATGCGGAGCTTGGCGATGGCATCCTGTCCGAGCACACCGAGCCCCATGACGCCGACGGTCATCTCGGCCGCTTCCGGCTGGCTCAGGTCTTCCCAGATGTGCGCCTTCGCACGTGCCTCGTAAGCACGGTGCTGACGCAGGTGCAGGAGACAGTTCATCACCACCCATTCGCTCATCCGCGTCGTCAGACTGCGGTCGACGAAGCGGACCAGCGGCACATCCGGCAGGCCCGGAAGCGTCAGCACATGATCGACACCGGCACCGCCGGAAAACACCACCTTCAGATCCGGTGCGCGGGAAAACAGGTCCGGATCGGATTTCCAGACGACGGCATAGTCGATGCCGGAGAGGTCACGGCCCTTGTGCGCGAGATCGGCGAGATTGATGACCTCGCGGCCGGGAAAGGCGCCTTTCAGGCCGTCTTCCACTTCCTGCGGAATGAACTTCAGATCGACGATGACGGGACTCTTCTCGGGCATGACCGGAACTCTACTGATTGATGGCGGGCACGTTGACCGCCTCCATGTTGAAGGCGGCGGCCATCAGCGCCTTGGTGTAGTCTTCCTGCGGCGCGGTGAAGATGCGCTCCGAAGGCCCCTGCTCGACGACCTTGCCGAGCCGCATGACGATCATGTCGTTGGCAAGGGCACGGACGACCTTGAGGTCATGGCTGATGAAGAGATAGGCGAGCGCATGTTTCGCCTGCAGATCGCGCAGTAGATCGACCACCTGCGCCTGCACGCTCATGTCCAGAGCGGAGGTCGGCTCATCGAGCATGACGAATTGCGGCTTCAGGACCATCGCGCGGGCGATGGCTATACGCTGGCGCTGGCCGCCGGAAAACTCATGCGGGTAGCGCCAGCGGGTTGCGGCATCGAGCCCAACCTCTTCCAGGGCCGCGGCAACGCGGGCGTCACGCTCCTTGGCCGAGAGAGCCGGTTCATGGACCTTCAGACCCTCGGCAATGATGTCGCTGACAGCCATGCGCGGACTGAGCGACCCGAAGGGGTCCTGAAAGACGATCTGCATCCGGTTGCGCAAGGGGCGCATCTGCTTGAACGAATAGCCGGCTATCTCGTTGCCGATGAAACTGACGCGGCCCTTGGACGAAATCAGCCGGGTCAGTGCGAGGCCGAGCGTCGTCTTGCCGGAACCGGATTCGCCGACGACGCCGAGCGTCTGGCCGGCCCGCAGCGTCAGGTCGATGCCATCGACCGCCTTCACGTGATCGACGACCCTGCGCAGGAAACCGGCCTTGATGGGAAACCACACCTTCATGTCCTGGGCTTCGATCACGATCGGCTTGGAGGTATCGGAGACGGGCGGCACTCCCTTCGGCTCGGAGGCCAGCAGGTGGCGGGTATAGGCGTGCTGCGGATGGGCGAAAATCTCCGCCGTCGGGCCGGTCTCGACGATCTTTCCCTTGGTCATGACGCAGACCCGGTCGGCGATCTTGCGGACGATGCCGAGATCGTGGGTGATGAACAGCATCGACATGCCATGATCGTCTTTGAGCTTTTTCAACAGCTCGAGGATCTGCGCCTGCACCGTCACGTCGAGCGCCGTCGTCGGCTCGTCGGCGATCAGGAGTTCCGGCCGGTTGGCAAGCGCCATGGCGATCATCACGCGCTGGCGCTGGCCGCCGGACAGTTCATGCGGATAGGCCGATAGGCGCTTTTCCGGCTCGCGGATGCCGACCTGATTGAGCAACTCCAGCACGCGGGTGCGCGCGGCAGCACCTGTGATGCCCTGATGCAGATCGAGGATCTCGGCGATCTGCCGCTCGATCGAATGCAGCGGGTTGAGCGACGTCATCGGCTCCTGGAAGATCATCGTGATGTCGTTGCCGCGCACCTGGCGCAGTTCCGCATCCGAAGCCTTCATCAGGTCCTTGCCGTTGAAAATAATCTCGCCGCCCGGATGGCTGGCCGCCGGATAGGGCAGAAGTTTGAGGATGGAATTGGCCGAAACGGATTTTCCCGAGCCGGATTCGCCGACCAGCGCAACGACTTCGCCGCGCTTGATGTCGAAGGAAATATCGTCGACGGCCGTCGATGTCTTGCCACCCTGATGGAAGGCCACGGAAAGATTGCGGACCGAAAGAAGAGTCTCTGTCATGCAGCAAGGCTTTTCAGGAGGGAGTTGAGCGTAGGCTCATCGGGACGAATGACAGTAAGCGGCTGGGCCTTTTTTGTAATTCCGTACCTCAGGTGTATGAGTTCGTATGTGTCGACGATACCCATATCCCCCGTCAGGAAATGCGAACAACTGGCACCAATAGCTGTCGAGAGATGAATGGCATCCGGCAATTTAAGCCCCTTATTCTGGGACCTCAACACCGCCGCATATGCCAGAGTGGGTCTTACGACGGAAAGGACCTCCAGCCAATCGCTTGTTAGAAGGAAGCCCTCATACTGATCGATCATGACGTCGTCAGCATCTCGATATGGCTTCACCAACAATTCGGAAAGACTTAGCTCGCTTATAACAAAACAGGCGCCCGCACTGGAACTCACGGTGAAAAGCTGCGCAAGCAAGTTGCTTCTCTGGCTTGTCTCCTCGAATGCGTAGATGAAGATGTTTGTATCGAGATAAATTCTCGTAACTGGTTTCATTCATCTTCCCATTCGTCCCGGAGCGCACGAATTCGCGCAACGGCCTCATCAGAATCGATCGATGGCCTTCCTTGCTCCTTGAATCGTTTGATGGCTTCGACAGCCTCAAGCGCGGTGAACGGCTTTCTTTCCTTCATCTCGAACTGTGTATCGATTTTCATCTGCTCTTCAACGATCACGGTAACCCTCACATGATCCTCCAGCCCTTCACGAAGCTCCTTCGGAAGCCGGGACGCAGGATAGTGTTCGCGAACGATCTTATTCATGTAAGGCAATCCACGTATTCGTTCTTTGACACAATCTAAACCCTGGTTGCGGAATTGACGAGCCTGATGTCATCGAAACGTCTTTCTCGGGTCAAACGCGTCGCGCGTCGCTTCGCCGATGAAGATCAGCAGTGACAACATGACAGACATGACCGCGAAGGCCGTGAAGCCGAGCCAGGGCGCCTGCAGGTTGGACTTGCCCTGCGAAATTAGTTCGCCGAGCGAGGCCGAGCCTGGGGGCATGCCGAAGCCGAGGAAATCGAGCGAGGTCAGCGTGGTGATCGAACCGGAGAGAATGAACGGCAGGAAAGTCAGCGTCGCCACCATGGCATTGGGCAACAGGTGACGGAACATGATCGTCCGGTTATTGACGCCAAGTGCACGGGCGGCGCGAACATATTCGAAATTACGGGCGCGCAGGAACTCGGCCCGCACGATGCCGACGAAGCCGACCCAGGAAAACAACAGCATGATGCCGAGCAGAATGAAGAAACCGGGCGGCAGAATCGCGGCGATGATGAGCAGGATGTAGAGCACCGGCATCGACGACCAGATTTCGATGAAGCGCTGCAGAAGTAAGTCGGTCCAGCCACCGAAATAGCCCTGCACGGCGCCGGCGGTGACACCGACGATGGCCGAAGCAATCGTCAGGGCAAGACCGAAGAGGACGGAGATGCGAAAACCGTAGATCATCCGCGCCGTGACATCCCTTGCCTGATCATCAGTGCCGAGCCAGTTGAGATTGCCGAGTGTGCAGCCGGGATCAGCGTCACCCTGCGGATAGCCGGAGCATCGCTCCGCCTTGTCCATCAACCAGAAAGGCTTGGTCGGCGCGGAGTGCGGAATGTAGGAATTGGCCGTCTGGTAGGAATAGCGAATGGGCGGCCAGATCATCCAGCCGTTGGCGTTGATCTCGTCGGAGACTTCCGGAGAGCTGTAGTCCGTAATGGCGAGAAAGCCGAGTTCGCCAAGGAATTTCTCTTCGGGATACTGAACCAGCGCAGGCACGAGAATCTCGCCCTTGTAGGACACCAGAACCGGCTTGTCGTTGGCTATGAACTCGGCGCAGAGGCTGAGGCCGAACAGTACAAGAAAGATCCAGAGCGACCAGTACCCGCGTCGATTGGCCTTGAAGTTTTCCCAGCGGCGCTGGTTGACCGGCGACAACCGTCCCGGCGCGCCCGTAACCACGGCCGGATTTGCAGTGATGTCGGCCATCAGACATCCCTCCGGTCAAAATCGATGCGCGGATCGACCCATGTGTAAATCAGGTCCGACAGCAGGCTGACGAAAAGGCCCATCAACGAGAAGATGTAGAGCGTCGCAAAAACGATCGGATAGTCGCGCTTGACGACGGCGTCATAGCCGAGCCGTCCGAGGCCATCGAGCGAGAAGATATACTCTATCAGCAGCGACCCGGTGAAGAAGGCTGAAATGAAGGCAGCCGGAAAGCTGGAGATGATGATCAGCATGGCGTTGCGAAAAACATGGCCATAGAGAACCTGTCGCTCCGTCAACCCCTTCGCCCGCGCCGTGGTGACGTACTGCTTCTTGATCTCGTCGATGAAGGAATTCTTGGTCAGAAGCGTCGTCGTTGCAAAGGCCGAAATCAGCAGCGTGATCAGCGGTAGGGTCATGTGCCAGAAATAATCGAGAATCTTCTGCCACCAGGTCAGTTGCGCGAAATTGTCCGACACAATCCCGCGCAGCGGGAACCAGTCGAAAAAGGATCCGCCAGCGAACAGGACAATCAGCAGGATGCCGAACAGGAAGCTGGGGATCGCATAGCCGACGATGATCAGACCGGACGTCCAGACGTCAAAGGCCGAGCCGTCCGAAACGGCTTTTCGAATGCCGAGCGGGATCGAAATCGCGTATGAGAACAGCAATATCCAGAGCCCCAGCGAGATCGAGACCGGCATCTTGTCGAGGATCAGATCAATGACGGAGGTGTTGCGGAAGAAGCTCTCGCCGAAATCGAAGCGAATATAGTCCCACATCATTAGGCCGAAGCGCTCAAGCGGCGGCTTGTCGAAACCGAACTGCTTTTCCAGCTTGGCGATGAATTCCGGATCAAGACCCTGCGCCCCCCGGTACCTGCCTGAGGAATCGTCGGAGAAAGACTGCCCAAGATCACCACTGCTCCCGGACAGCCGGTCGCCGCCCTGGTTCTGGCTGGTCAGGTCGGAGATCACCTGCTCGACGGGACCGCCGGGGGCGAACTGGATGACGGCGAAGGAAATGGCCATGATTCCGACGATCGTCGGGATCATCAAGAGAAGGCGGCGAAGGATATAGGCACCCATCAGCGGCTACCCGCCGGGATTTTCTGCCGGTCTTTTTGTGCCGGTGCCATCGCGGACGCAAAACCGCTCCGCCCTTTTGCCGGAAGTGCTCTCGCACGCCGCGTGGATTTCCAGTCGGTCAAGCCCAACCCTTCCCGTTTTGCCGCCGCGCGTGCCTCGCGGACCGGCAGGCCCCGCCGACAGGCGGCGGGGGTGATTCGTCATCGCTATAAGGAACCCAGCCGGCCTTCCGGCGCAACCCCTCGCTCATTTCGCGGCGTTTTTCGACCACCAGACATCCGGGAATCCCATGCCGTAGTAGGGCAAGTCCTTCAGGTGAGTCAGGTGATTCCAGTAGGCGACACGCTGAGCCTTGGAATAGAACAGAGGCACGACATAGTGATGCGCCAGCAGCACGCGGTCGAGCGCCCTTGTGGTCGCCACCAGTTCCTCCCGGTTCGGCGCGAAGATGATCTTGTGGATCAGTTCGTCGATCGCCGGATCGGCAATGCCCGCATAGTTCTTCGAGCCCTGCCGATCGACCGAGGCCGATCCCCAGTAGTCGCTCTGCTCGTTGCCGGGCACTAGCGACTGCGCCCAGATGCCGTAGATCATGTCATAGTCGAAGCTTCGGACGCGATTGGTGTATTGCGAGGCATCGACGGTGCGCATGCGGGCATCGATGCCGATCTTCTTCACGCTGTTGACGAAGGGGGTGACTGTTCGCTCGAAGGACGGGTTGGACAGAAGGATCTCGAAGCTGAAGGGTTCGCCAGTCTTCGCATTCACCAACCGGTTGCTCCTGAGCTCATAACCGGCCTCGTTGAAGAGCGTGAGAGCCTTGCGCAGGTTGCCGCGCACCTTCTGCGGATCGCCGTTGACGGGGTTGGTGTAGGGTGTGGTGAAGACGGCAGGGGGGACCTTGTCCTTCAAAGCTTCCAGTATCTCTTTTTCGCGGCCTTCGGGCAGGCCGGAGGAGGCAAGCTCTGTGTTCCAGAAGTAACTGTCGACGCGTTGATAGGCATTATGGGCGAGGGTGCGGTTCAGGTCCTCGAAATCGAAGGCGTAGTTCAGCGCTTCGCGCACCTTCTGGTCCTTGAATTTTTCGCGGCGCAGGTTCGGCACGAAGGCCTGCATGATGCCGGTCGCGCGCAGCGGATTCTCGATCTCCTCGCGCACCACGCGGCCGTCTTTCGCGGCCGGGAAGTCATAGGCCGTGGCCCAATGGCTGGCGCTATTGTCCCGGTAAAAATCGACATCACCGGCGCGGACGGCCTCGAACTCCACGGTATTGTCGCTGAAGAACGTGTAGGTGATCGTGCCGAAATTGTTCTGGCCGACATTCACGTTGAGGTCCTTACCCCAATAGTCGTCGCGTAACTCGAAGCGGATCGAGCCGCCTGCCTGGAACGACGCGATCTTGTAGGGGCCGGACCCCATGACTGGTTCCAGCGTGGTGCGGCTGATATCGCGCTTGTTGCCCTTCGCATCCTGGCCTTCCCACCAGTGCTTCGGTACGATCGGAAACTGGCCGAGAATGCTCGGCAGCTCACGATTGTTCTTTTCGTCGAAACGGAAGGTGACGTCGCGCTCGCCGGTCTTTTCAGACGAGACCACATGGCGGTAATAGTTGGAAAGAAGGGGATTGTGTTCCTTCGACATATCAAAGGAGAAAATGACGTCTTCCGGCGTCACCGGCTTTCCATCCGCCCATTTTGCTTCAGCGCGCAGGCGGAACGTCGCGGAGGAGAAGTCGTCGGGATAGGAGACGCCCTCGGCGAGCAGCCCGTAGGAGGCGGTGATCTCGTCTTCGGCGGATTTCAACAGCGTATCGAAGACGAGCGTGGTGACGCCGGTCGCCGCCTCGCCCTTGGAAAGGATCGGGTTGAACGTGTCGTAGGTGCCGGTTTCGGAGAGCTTCAGCTCGCCCCCCTTGGGCGCTTCCGGATTGACATAATCGAAGCGGGCAAAGCCGTCCTTGTGTTTCAGTTCGCCGATCGTGGAAATGCCGCCATGCCAGACCGGCTCCTGAGCCACCACCGGTCCGGTTGCCAGGAAGACGGTTGCTGCCAAAACCAATGCGCGTCTGAAATTCATGCCAACTCACCTCTTCCGTTTTTCATTTTTCCGCTGCTTGAACGACAGAATAGGCAAAATCCGGGCAATTGACAGAAGCCGCCTCAAATCGGGCATCTTTTTTCGGTCACGGTCGCGTGTCCCGCAAGGCTGACACAAAGACGGTGTGTCATGATAGGCGGGAGAGTGCTTCTGGGGCGGTGGTTTACCCATGAGAAGCCTCATCCATTGGGACATTAGACGGGGAATGGCAGTGTTAAAGGCAGGACTGTTTCGGCATCTGGGATCGATCGCGCTGGCAGCGCTGATCACCTCGAGCCTTGTCGCGGGCGACGCGGCGTGGGCGGACGATACACCTGCCAAGCAGATTTTCGGCAAGGTCCAGCTTCCGAGCAATTCCGCGCCGAGCCCGATCGGCTTTTATGCCAAGGGCTGCATGGCTGGAGCCGTCGCCATCCCGACGGATGGGCCGACCTGGCAGGCGATGCGGCTTTCCAGAAACCGTCGCTGGGGCAACCCGGCGATGATTGCGCTTCTCGAACAGTTCTCGAAGGACGCTGTCGAGCTCGGCTGGGGTTCCGGCATCCTCATCGGCGATATTTCCCAGCCTCGGGGCGGACCCATGCTCACCGGTCACGCCTCTCACCAGATCGGGCTGGATGCCGATATCTGGTTCACACCCAAGCCGGCGCAGCCGCTTTCGGCGCAGGCCCGCGAGGATATGCCGTTCACCTCCATGCTCGACAAGAGCAAGTTCCTGACGGTGAACGCCAGCCGCTGGACCCCGACCCATGCGAATGTCGTCATGCAGGCGGCAAGCTATCCGCAGGTGGAGCGGGTCTTCGTCAATCCGGCCATCAAGAAGAAACTCTGTGACACATGGACCGGCGACCGCTCGCTTCTCGGCAAGGTGCGACCGGTCTACGGTCATGACGAGCATTTTCACATTCGCATGCACTGCCCGCCCGGTGCCGCAGGCTGCAAGGCGCAGGCGCCCGTCGCAAGCGGCGACGGTTGCGACAAGTCGCTTGCCTGGTGGTTCACCAAGGAGCCATGGGCCAAGCCGAAAAAGGACCCGAACGCGAAGCCTGTAAAGCCGCGCTTCACAACGCTGTCCGATTTGCCGAAGGCCTGCGCCGCAGTATTGGCCGCGCCAGCTGTCTCCGAACAGTCGGCGACCTTCGGGACGGCCTATGTGGCGCCGCAGCCCGGCGATGCGGCGATCCAGGCGGTGATCAATGCCGGTGCGGATGACCTGCCGGACAGCACCATTCCCATTCCCATGGCTCGCCCCGCCCTGCAGTAGCTCATAAAGCGCGATGCCTTTGGGCGCTTTTCAACGGCCGGGTGGTGCTGTACAGGAAATCAAATCGATTTAAAGAGACCGCCATGGTCGCGTGACACCGGGGATCGGGATGGCCAGTCAAAAATGCGTGGCGCTCATTGCGCATGACCAGAAGAAAGACGACATCGCTGCGTTTGCCAAGGCGAACGAAGCCGTGCTTGCCGGCTGGAAGATCGTTGCCACCGGCACCACCGGCGGCCGGGTGCACGAAGCCTGTCCGGGCCTCAATGTTCGCCGCCTGAAGAGCGGCCCGCTCGGCGGAGACCAGCAGATCGGCGCGATGATCGCGACCGGCGACGTCCATATGCTGATCTTCTTCGTCGATCCGCTCACAGCCATGCCCCACGATGTCGACGTCAAGGCGCTGATGCGGCTGGCAACCGTCTACGATATTCCGATGGCGCTGAACCGGGCGACCGCAGAACAGTTGATCGACTTCCACCATCCCTGATACAGCTCTTTCCGAGCCCGCACGATCAAGACGGAACGCCCCATGCCCACGCTCACAGACACCCAAAGCAGCTTCACCTTTCCGATCCTGATCGGTGACATCGGCGGGACCAATGCACGCTTTGCGTTGCTGCTCGACGCCTTCGCCGAGCCGAAGATGTTCCCGATCATCCCGACCACGAGCTATGCCAGCATCGAGGAAGCGCTGCAGACCAGCATCCTCGACAAGACCTCGGTCCAGCCGCGCTCGGCGATCATTGCGGTTGCCGGGCCGGTCAAGGCTGACGAGATCCCGCTCACCAATGCCGGCTGGGTGATCAAGCCGAAGGACATGCTGACGGCGCTTTCGCTGGAAGACGTCATCATCATCAATGATTTCGAGGCACAGGCGCTCGCCATCACTTCCATCGGCGATGACGGCCGCGAGCAGATCGGTGCCGGCAGCATTCTGGAATCGGCCTCCTGCGCGGTGCTCGGCCCCGGCACCGGCCTCGGCGTCGCGGGTCTCGTTCATGCGCAGCACAGCTGGATTCCGGTTCCTGGCGAAGGCGGCCATGTCGACGTAGGGCCGCGTACCGAAAGAGATTACCAGATCTGGCCCTTCCTCGAACCGATCGAGGGGCGCATCTCGGCCGAGCAGCTGCTCTGCGGGCGCGGCATCATGAACATCTATCGGGCAGTCTGCGAATCGAAGGCCCAGGATCCGGACCTTGCCGACCCGGCTGCGGTCACCACCCACGCACTTGCCGGCAGCGACGAGGCGGCCGTCGAGACGATCTCGCTGTTTTCCACCTATCTCGGCCGCGTTGCCGGTGACATGGCAATGATTTTCATGGCGCGCGGCGGCGTGTTCCTCGCTGGCGGTATTTCGCAAAAGATCCTGCCGGCACTGCGGAAACCGGAGTTCCGCGTGGCCTTCGAAGACAAGGCGCCGCATTCGGCATTGCTCAAAACCATCCCGACCTTCGTCGTTACCCATCCGACCGCAGCCCTCTCCGGTCTTGCCGCCTATTCGCGCACGCCGTCGCGTTTTGGTGTGGCAACTGAGGGACGCCGCTGGAGAACTTGAGCCGCTCGCTGCGGCTTGGACTCGCCAAACGGGGATCAACGGACTATAGAGCCCGGTGAAATAAGGCGCCTCAAAGCACGCGCCGGGCTTTAAGGAAACCAGCTTGAAAAAAGCCAAGACAAAGCTGCCATCAGTCGATCGTGAGACCATTACCAGTGTTTTGAAGCGGGTCGTTGCCGAGAATGGGCGTGCGCATTTGCGCGGCTACGCGTTCGCCATCGCCTGCCTCGCGCTGGTCGCCGGCACGACGGCCTTTACCGCCTGGATCATGGAATCGGTGGTCAACGAGGCCTTCGCCAACAAGCGGGCCGACATCGTTCTCTACATCTGCGGTGCGATCTTCCTCGCCTTCGTGCTACGCGGCTTCGCCAGCTACGGTCAGGCTGTCGCGCTGTCCAAGATCGGCAACAGTATCGTCGCGAGCTATCAGCGCCGGCTCTATTCGCACCTGATGGCGCTGAGCGTCGGCTATTTCAGCGATACCCGCTCTGCCCGCATCTCCGCGCAGATCAGTCAGAACGTTTCCGGCATCCGGGACGTGCTCAACATGACGGTGACGTCGCTGGCGCGCGACTTCCTGACATTGGTGGCGCTGATCGGTGTGATGATCAGCAAGGACTGGCTGCTGACACTGATCGTCTTCGTCATCGCGCCGCCGCTTCTGATCGGCCTTCGCTACGTCTCGCGGCGGTTGAGGCAGGCGACGCGAGAATCGGTCGAGATCAACAGTCACGTGCTCGGCGCCATGCAGGAGACCATACAGGGCATCACCATCGTCAAGGCCTTCACGATGGAAAAGCAGCTGAAGACCAAGGTCGAGACGATCATCGACCGCGCCGAAAACCGCGCCAACCGCATTGCTCGCCTCAGTGAACGCACGGCGCCGATGACGGAAACCTTTGCCGGCTTTGCGATTTCCAGCGTGCTTGCCTACGCCGCCTTCCGCTCGATCTACAACGGTGTACAGCCCGGCGCCTTCTTCGCATTCGTTACGGCGCTGCTGATGGCCTATGACCCCGCCCGGCGCCTTGCCAGACTGCAGGTTTCGCTGGAACGGGCCGTCGTCAATGCGCGGATGATCTACGAAATCCTCGACACCGTCCCGCATCAACGGGACCTGCCGGATGCCCGCGATCTTGCGCTCGGTTCGGCAACGATCGAGTTCAGGAATGTGCGCTTCAGCTATGCGCAGGGCGATGATATTCTCAAAGGGGTCAGCTTCATTGCCGAGGGCGGCAAGACGACGGCGCTGGTCGGACCGTCCGGTGCCGGCAAATCAACGGTTATCAGCCTTATTCCCCGCTTCTACGATCCCTCCGGCGGCGAGATCCTGATCGACGGGCAGGACATTGCCCATGTGACAAAGCAGTCGCTGCGCAACGGGCTCGCTTATGTCTCGCAGCAACCTTATCTTTTCGAAGGCTCCATCCGCGACAATATCCGCTATGGCCGGCCGGAGGCGAGCGATGCCGAGGTCGAGGAAGCGGCAAAGCTGGCCTATGCCCACGACTTCATCGAAGCCCAACCACAAGGTTATGACACGCCGGTCGGTGAAAACGGCGTGACACTTTCCGGTGGCCAGCGGCAGCGCTTGTCGATCGCCCGCGCTCTCGTCCGCAATGCGCCCATCCTGCTGCTCGACGAGGCAACCTCGGCGCTTGATACCGAGTCGGAAGCGGCGGTGCAGAAGGCGCTCGATCACGCCATGAGCGGCCGCACCGTGGTGGTCATCGCCCATCGCCTGTCGACCGTCGTCAATGCCGACAAGATCATCGTCATGAAGGACGGGCTGGTGGTCGAGGAAGGCACGCACGAGGCGCTTGCGCAGCGCAGTGACGGCCTTTACGCTCGACTGCACAATCTGCAGGGCAATGCGGCTGGACAACCCGCTGCAGACGTTGATTTGATGGCTGAGAATTGAGGCAGGCATGAGCGGGACGGACATGAAACTCGTGGTGGTGGGAGCCGCCGGCCGGATGGGCCAGACGCTGGTCCGCACCATCAACGCCATGCCGGGCGCCACTGTTTTTGCTGCCGTGGAGCGTCCAGGCTCCGCCTTCATCGGCCGCGACGCCGGCGAGATTGCCGGACTTGGACCAACGGGCGTTGTCATCACCGACAAACCGCTCGAGGCCTTTGTCGAAGCCGAAGGTGTGCTCGACTTCACCTCGCCTGCCGCTTCCGTGGAGTTTTCGGGGCTCGCAGCGCAGGCCCGCATCGTCCATGTCATCGGCACAACCGGCTGCTCGGTCGACGACGAAACCAAATTCAGGGCAGCGGCACGCCATGCTCGCATCGTCAAATCCGGCAACATGAGCCTCGGCGTCAATCTTCTCGGCGTGCTGACGCAGCAGGCCGCGCGGGCGCTCGGCCCGGAAAACTGGGATATAGAAATCCTCGAAATGCACCACAAGCACAAGGTGGACGCGCCTTCCGGTACGGCGCTCCTGCTGGGCGAAGCGGCTGCCAGGGGCCGCGACATCGGCCTTGCCGAGCATTCCGTGCGGGTGCGCGATGGCCATACCGGTGCGCGTGTCGCGGGCACGATCGGCTTTGCGACGCTGCGCGGCGGCTCCGTGATCGGCGAACACTCGGTCATTCTTGCCGGCGAGGGCGAGCAAGTTACGCTGTCCCACTCTGCCACCGACCGCGCGATCTTTGCGCGCGGCGCCGTTACCGCGGCGCTTTGGGCGCGCAGCCAGAAACCCGGCTTCTATTCCATGCTCGACGTGCTCGGGCTGTCCTGACCCTTAAATCCCGGAGAAATATCATCATGAGCGGCACCCTCGTCCTTGTGCGTCACGGCCAGAGTGACTGGAACCTGAAGAACCTGTTTACCGGCTGGAAGGATCCTGACCTGACGGCGCTCGGCATCGAGGAAGCCAATGCCGGCGGCAAGGCGCTGGCCGATTACGGCATCAAGTACGACATCGCCTTTACGTCGGTGCTGACGCGCGCGCAGCATACGCTCAAGCTCATCCTCGACAATATCGGCCAGCCCGATCTGGAAACCATCAAGGACCAGGCTTTGAACGAGCGCGACTACGGCGATCTCTCCGGCTTGAACAAGGACGACGCCCGCGCCAAGTGGGGTGAGGAACAAGTTCATATCTGGCGCCGTTCCTACGACGTGCCGCCGCCAGGTGGCGAGAGCCTGCGCGACACCGGCGCCCGCGTCTGGCCTTATTACCTGACCGAGATTCTGCCGCGCGTTCTCAGGGGCGAGAACGTTCTCGTTGCCGCCCATGGCAATTCGCTGCGCTCGCTTGTCATGGTGCTCGACCACCTGACCAAGGAACAGATCCTTGCACTCAACCTCGCGACCGGCGTGCCGATGGTCTACAAGCTGAATGCGGACTCGACCGTCGCCTCCAAGGAAATTCTGGGCGACATGTCCGGCGCGCATTGAGCGGCCAAGAAGCGGATAACGAAAATCGGATAGCAAAAGGGCTGCGTCTGCGGCCCTTTTCTTTTCAAGCCTTGCCGGCTTCCCAGCCGAGCATGGCCCGCTTGCGGGTCAGGCCCCAATGGTAGCCGGTGAGCGCGCCGCCCTTGCCGAGCGCCCGGTGGCAGGGCACGACGAAGGAAATCGGGTTGCGTCCGACCGCCGCACCTACGGCGCGCGACGCGGTGGGCTGGCCGATCTTGCAGGCGATGTCGGAATAGGTCACCGCCCGGCCCATCGGGATTTTCAGAAGCGCTTCCCAGACGCGGATCTGGAAATCGGACCCGATCATGACGATGCGCAGCGGCTCGTCGGCACACCACTGATCGGAATTGAAGATGCGTGCGGCATAGCTCGCCGTGGCCGCGCTGTCCTCGACAAATTGCGCATTCGGCCAGCGGCCGGCCATATCCTCGAAGTTCGCCTTCTCCTTGCCCGGATCATTGAAGGCAAGGCCGGCAAGACCCCGATCCGTCACCATGACCAGAGCCACGCCGAAGGGTGATGGATGATAACCGTAGCGGATGGTCAAACCGCCGCCGCGCGACTTCCATTCGCCCGGCGACATGGCTTCGTGGGTGACGAAGAGATCGTGCAGCCGGCTCGGGCCGGACAGGCCAAGCTCGAAACTCGTTTCGAGCAGCGGCATTTCCTCCTGCCTCAGCAGACGCTTGGCATGATCGAGCGTCACAGCCTGCAGGAACGCCTTCGGCGACAGGCCTGCCCAGCGCGTAAAGGTCTTTTGCAATTGCGTCGGTGACTGGCCGAGGTCGCCGGCGATCGCATCGAGAGAGGGTTGATCGCGATAATTCTCGGTCAGCAATTCGACGACGCGGCTGACGATCTCGTAGTCGCTGCCGTGCGGCGTGATGTCGGCGGGAACCGATGTCGTGATGTTCATGATCGTATCTCCTTGGGACAGAGATAATCACTCCGACCGGGCTCCTGCCACCCGATTCTTGTCCTATCGGCGCTTGACGGTTGCCAGCGCGACGGAAAAGGCGGCGGCGAAGGTTTCGCGGTCGTCCCGGTTGAGAAAGGAGCCGACATCGGTTGCCCGGCGCCGGTCGCTGATCTGCATCGAGACGATGCCGATCTCCTCGTGGCGGGCAATGTTGAACCGCGCCCAGAAGGTGTTGAAGCGGTGCTCGGTCATCCGGCCGGCCGGCGTGAACTTGCGCACCGAGACATCCGTGCGCGATACGCTGACTTCTTCGCGGGCACGGGCGGAGCGGTAATTCAGCCAGAACGCCCCGAACAGCAGCAGAAAATCCAGCCCGAAGAAGAAGACGATCGGCCAGGCGCCGATGACCATGAAAACGAAGATATGAACGAGACTTAACAGGCCGGCGATCAGGAGGAGGACCTTGAAGCCCTTCAGCCCCAGCGAACGGTGTGGCGTCAGCTCCGCGGCGAAAACCGGCTGCTCTTCCGTCACTGTCTCGGCGTTGCCATCGTTCATGGTGAATGACTATAGATGCATCATGAAAAACGTAAAATCAAAATCAGTTATGACAGCTGTGAAGGCGCGGCCCGCGACAGTCAGCCGCGCCAAAACCAAGGTGAAAACCGCCTATAGCCAGGCGGAAATCGAGGAGATTTTCCGCCGCTTCTCGATCCAGCGTCCCGAACCCAAGGGCGAACTGGAGCACGTCAATCCATTTACGCTCGTCGTCGCGGTTGCGCTGTCGGCACAGGCGACGGATGCGGGCGTGAACAAGGCGACGCGGGCGCTGTTTGCCGCAGCCGACACGCCGGAAAAGATGGTGGCGCTGGGCGAAGAGACGGTCCGCGAATACATCAAGACGATCGGTCTCTATCGCAACAAGGCGAAGAACGTGATTGCGCTCAGCGAGAAGCTGATCGCCGAATACGGCGGCGAGGTGCCGCGCACGCGCGAGGAACTGATCACCCTGCCGGGCGTCGGGCGCAAGACCGCCAATGTGGTGCTTTCCATGGCCTTCGGGCATGCGACCATGGCGGTCGACACGCATATCTTCCGCATCGCCAACCGGCTCTGTCTGGCGCCGGGCAAAACCACGGACGAGGTCGAGGACCAACTGATACGCATCGTGCCGGATCACTATCTCTACCATGCGCATCACTGGCTGATCCTGCATGGGCGCTATTGCTGCAAGGCGCGCAAGCCGGAATGCCAGCGCTGCGTCATCGCCGATATCTGCAAGGCTGCGGAAAAGACCAACGAGATCCCCGCAGCGCTGGTCGAGCTGCCCGCGCAGATCATTTGACGGAGATGCCGTCGATCAGCACGGCGATTGCCTGCTCGTAATCCTTGCGGCTGGCACCGGCCGCGATGGCAAGGGCTGCCCGATCAAACGCTGCGCCTAGAAGGCCGGTAAAGGCATCCAGCAGGTCCGGAGACTTGCCGCCGGCGGCGAAGAGTTCCCTCAGGCCCGCCTTGAGGCTGGCTTCCGAATATTCCTCGTTCAGCTGCTGCATCGTATCCGACCCCAGAACGGAGGGGCCGTCCAGCAGCAAAAGCCGGATGCGCCCGGGCACGCCCAAGGAATCGAAATAGGCACGCGTTCCGTCGAGAATGCCGTCACGCGCTGTCACTGAGCCTGCCGAGGCACTTTCGATTTCCTCGCTCACCTTCCTCGCTTCCTCGGCGACGACGGCGGCAAAGAGGGCTTTCTTGTCCTCGAAGTGATGATATAGAGCCCCGCGCGTCACGCCCGCCTTATCGACGATGTCGGGGGTCGCCGTGTCCGCATAGCCTTTTTCCACGAAGAGCGCCCGGGCCGCCGCAATCAACGCTGCCCGCATGGTTTCTGTCCGCTCGCTGTTACTGCGTCGCAATTTTCCACCTTTACATACAGTCTGTATGTATGTTAATTAAAGATACAAACAGATTGTATGTGGATTTCAAAGGAGAAGAAAGCCATGAAAATCACCAGCTACTATCCCGTGATCATGACTGGCGACGTCCAAGGGACCGCTGAATTCTACAAGCGGCATCTTCGCTTCGAGGCGCTGTTCAGCAGCGACTGGTATGTGCACCTGCAATCGACCCTGGATGAGCACGTCACGCTGGCTGTCCTGGATGGCAATCACCACACCATTCCGGAAAGCGGGCGCGGAACCGTTTCCGGGCTGCTTCTGAATTTCGAGGTCGAGGACCCGGATGCACTTTATGCGGAGTTCCACGCGGCAGGCCTGCCGATCCTGATAACGCTGCGCGACGAGGATTTCGGTCAGCGGCATTTCATCACCGCCGATCCGAACGGCGTACTGATCGACGTGATCAAGCCGATCCCGCCCACTGCGGAATACGCCGCGCAATTCGACGCCTCGGCGCTGCCTGTCTGATTGCCTCGACCTCAGACGGGTTTCCGCTCCGACAGCGAGTAGAGGAGTCCGCAGACCGGCAACGCCAAGCCGAGCATGGAGGCGGCCCACCAGCCGCCTTCGGCATAAAGCCAGCCGCCCAGTGCAGAGCCGACGGCACCGCCGGCGAAAAAGGTCGCCATGTAGAGACCGTTGAGACGGCTGCGATATTCGGCACCGAGCACGAAGATGGCCCGCTGGCCGAGCACAAGATTGGTCGTCACCCCGAAATCGAGCAGGATCGCGGCAAAGGTCAGGATACCCAGCGAGAGCCATGATCCGGAGGGAACGAGATGGGTGATGATGAAGGCAAGGGCGACCGAAATCATCGACAGCCGTGTGGCAAGATAAGCATGACCGCGATCCGCCAGGCGTCCGGCGATTGGCGCGGCTACGGCGCCGGCAGCGCCCGCCAGCGCAAAAAGCGCGATCTGCCCCTGGGAGAGCCCGAATTCAGGTCCGGACAACAACAAGGGCGTGGTCGTCCAGAAAAGGCTGAATGCTGCAAACATGAAGGCTTGATAGAGCGAGCGGCGCCGCAGGATCGGCGTGCTGGTGACGAGACGGCCCATGGAGGCGAGCAAGGCGCCATAGCCGAGCCCTGCATGCGGGACGCGTCTCGGCAAAGCCCGCGCCAGAACCACCATCAGGGCGATCATCACCGCCGCCGAGATGAAGAAGACCATGTGCCAGGGCAGAAACTCGGCAATGAAACTCGATACCGGCCGCGCCAGCATGATGCCGATCATCAGGCCGCTCATGACATTGCCGACAACCTGCCCGCGATGCGCCTCCGGCGCCATATGGGCCGCATAGGGCACGATGATCTGGATAGCGACGGAACCGAGCCCGATGAAGAATGCAGAAGCCAGGAATTGCAGCGGCGTCGCGGCGAACCCTGCGCCGATGACGGCGATGGTTCCAAGTGCAATGACGCCGAGGATCAGTCTGCGGTTTTCGAAGAGGTCGCCGAGCGGCACGATCAGCAACAGGCCAAGACCGTAGCCGATCTGCGTCAGGGTGACGATCAGGCCGGCGGCACCCGGCGAAAGCCCGAGCGCCGTGCTGATCAGCCCGACCAGCGGCTGGGCATAGTAAAGATTGGCTGCAATCAGGCCACAGGCTGCGGCAAGCAGCACGGTCATGGCCGATGACATCTTCTGCGGTTCAAGGTCGGCCGCGTCCACCGATGTAAGGCTTGTCATGGTGTCTCCAACGGCTTTTGCCGCGATCGTCGTCTATTCGAGAATTTTCATCGCCGTATCGGCGACGGTGATCATCCGGTCGCGGCTGCGCCCGGTCTTGCCGATCACCCGCATGCCCAACATCGTACAGAGCAAGGTGCAGGCGGCAGCCTCCGCATCGACCGTGGCCGGGATCGAGCCATCGGCCTGGCCGAGAAGGACCAACTCCCGCAGCACGGTTTCATTGGCCCTGTGGGCCGCGGCAACACGTTCCGCCACCACCGGATCGGAGGCGGCGAGTTCGGTCGCCATGGAAACGACGAGGCAGCCGCGATGGCCGGGTGCGCCATGGGCAGCTTCGGCGTAGAAAACCATGGCTGCCCTGACCTTGTCGCGTCCGAGCGGCACGGCCGCGACGGCATCAGAGAGCTTGCCGCTGCGCACGGCGCGATAGCGATCAAAGGCTGCGAGCAGGATCCCCCGCTTGTCGCCGAAGGCTTTGTAGATGCTGCCTGCAGTCAAATCCAAAGCGTCCGTCAGATCGCTGATCGCGGTGCCGTGATATCCCCGCGCGGTGAAGACCGCGATCGCCCGATCGAGCGCCGTATCGACATCGAACTCGCGCGGACGACCGCGCGGACGGGCCAGATTGGCGGCATTTGCGTTGCTTTCCATCATGGCGGCAATATAGGAAATGACCGTTTCCGAAATCAAGCGAAAACGCCTTCGGCGGGATTTCTTTCTTTTCCCTTCCAAACTGCGGGAAATCCGCTATTACCGGACACCGGCTGACACAAACATTCCAGGCGGTTCCGAATGACGAAATTCGACGTGCTCACGATCGGCAATGCCATCGTGGATATCATTGCGCGATGCGACGATGCATTCCTTGTCCACAACGGCATTATCAAGAGCGCGATGAACCTGATCGATGCGGAGCGGGCCGAGTTGCTCTATTCGCGCATGGGGCCGGCGCTGGAAGCCTCCGGCGGCAGCGCCGGCAATACTGCGGCAGGTGTCGCCAGCCTCGGCGGCAAGGCCGCCTATTTCGGCAAGGTCGCCAACGACCAGCTCGGCGAGATCTTCACCCACGATATCCGCGCGCAGGGCGTCCACTTCGAGACGAAGCCGCTCGATACCCATCCGCCGACCGCCCGTTCGATGATCTTCGTCACCGAGGACGGCGAGCGCTCGATGAACACCTATCTCGGCGCCTGCGTCGAACTTGGTCCGGACGATGTCGAGCCGACCGTCGTCGCGGAGGCGGCCGTCACCTATTTCGAAGGCTATCTGTGGGATCCGCCGCTTGCCAAGGATGCGATCCGCGAATGCGCCCGCATCGCCCATGAAAACGGCCGCGAAGTGGCCATGACGCTCTCCGACAGCTTCTGCGTCCATCGCTACCGGGCCGAATTTCTCGACCTGATGCGCTCCGGCACCGTCGATATCGTCTTTGCCAACCGCGCCGAGGCCCTGGCGCTCTATGAGACGGACGATTTCGAGCAGGCGCTGTCAATGATCGCCAAGGACTGCAAGCTCGCCGCCGTGACGCTCAGCGAAGAAGGCTCGATCGTGGTCAAGGGAGAAGAGCGGGTCAAGGTCGAGGCGACGACGGTCAGCCGTGTGGTCGATACGACCGGCGCCGGCGACCTCTATGCTGCCGGCTTCCTGCACGGTTACACGACGGGCCGGACGCTTGCCGATTGCGGCAGGCTTGGAAGCCTGGCGGCCGGCATCGTCATCGAGCAGATCGGTCCGCGCCCGATGATTTCTCTGGCGACCGCGGCCCAGGAAGCCGGGCTGCTCTGACTGCTGCGAAATCCGCGAAGCCTATTTGAAGGCTTCACCCGGATAAGCGCCCCAGATCTCGCCCTGGGAAATCCAGCCTTCGGCGCCTTGCGCCTCGGCGCGGCACCATTCGCCGTTGCATTCGCCGACATGCACGACGACACCCGGCTCTATGCGTGCGACGATGGCAGCGTTGGATTGCGGATCATGCCGCATGTTGACGAAGATGCCCTCGCCCTTGCCGCGCATCCAGGGCGCGGTGACCGCGGTGCGATCGCCTGAAAGCAGCGCCTGATTGACCCAGCCTTCCGTTCCGTCGGCATCGCGGATACGCCGCCAGTTGTCATATTCCTGGATGATTTCCACCGGCACGCCGGCTTTCAGGTAGCGCCAGGCAACCGCATAGTCGACGCTCGGCCCGATGCGCAGATTGACGCTCTTGGCCTTGAGGCTGACGAAGCGCGGCAGCGGCAGGCCGCTTGCCCCCTTGGCGGCCTGGGCGAAAGCCGGCATTGCACCGATCGGGGCGACCGAGAGGACAACCGCTGCAGCGAGAACGAGCCTGGAAAGGAACTGGCGCATGACGAAATCCGTTTTCCAAAGAGATTCAGAAACTTGCAGCCAGATCTCTGACCGGTTCTGCCGAAGACGGGCAAATCGCCGGGGAACCTCCAGAGTTTTGTTTGTCTTCCACACCGGGTCTGGTAGAAAATGAACTGCAGGGAGAACGATCACTCATCTTGGTTAAGAACCCGTCAACAAGGGCTATGCAGGCAGCGATGACACAAAAGAAAAAGCCCAAGGTCTATATCACCCGCAAATTGCCAGATGCCGTCGAGACGCGGATGCGCGAACTGTTCGACGCCGAGCTGAACATCGACGACACGCCGCGCAGCCAGCCGGAACTCGTGGCCGCCGTGAAGCGCGCCGACGTGCTGGTGCCGACGCTCACCGATCGGATTGATGCGGCTCTGATCGAGCAGGCCGGACCGCAGCTGAAGCTGATCGCAAGTTTTTCGAACGGCGTCGATCACATCGACATCGACGCTGCCGCGCGGCACGGCATCACCGTGACCAACACGCCAAACGTGCTGACCGAAGATACGGCCGACATGACCATGGCGCTGATACTCGCCGTTCCACGCCGCCTCACCGAAGGCGCCAATGTCCTGACGGATCGCAGGGGCGAATGGGCCGGCTGGTCGCCGACGTGGATGCTCGGGCAGCGGATCTCGGGAAAGCGCATCGGCATCGTCGGCATGGGGCGGATCGGCACCGCGGTTGCCCGCCGCGCCAAGGCCTTCGGCCTTTCGATCCACTATCACAACCGCAAGCGGGTCAGCACGGAGACGGAAGAGAAGCTGGAGGCGACCTATTGGGACAGTCTCGACCAGATGCTCGCACGCGTCGATATCGTCTCAGTCAACTGCCCCTCGACACCCGCCACCTATCATCTCCTGTCTGCCAGGCGGCTCGCGCTGATGCGGCCGACCAGCTACATCGTCAACACCGCGCGCGGCAGCATCGTCGACGAGACGGCGCTGATCAAATGCCTGCGCGAAGGCAAGATCGCCGGTGCCGGCCTGGATGTGTTCGAGAACGAACCGGCCGTGAACCCGAAGCTGGTGAAACTCGCCAGCGAGGGCAAGGTTGTGCTGTTGCCGCACATGGGCTCGGCGACGCTCGAAGGCCGGATCGACATGGGTGACAAGGTGGTGATCAACATCCGCACCTTCTTCGACGGCCACCGCCCGCCGGACCGCGTGCTGCCCGGCAGGGATTGATCAGAGCGCCTTGCTCATCTCGACGAAGGTGGCGTGCGTGAAGCCCGGGTGGGACGCTTCCAGAGTCCGGACAAAGCCCCACCGGGCAAACAGGCGGTGGTTCTCCACAAGCTCGATGCGCGTCTCCAGCCGAAGGCTGGGCAGGGCGCATCTCGCCGCATAATCCTCCGCCGCCTGCAGCATCAGCCGCCCGACGCCTCTGCCCTGCGCATCGGGAGCGACGGCGAGCTTGCCGATATACAGGCAATCCGGCGGCTCGGTCTTGCAAAAGACACAGCCAAGCAGCCGGCCGACCTCGATGGCGGCATAGGCTTTCTCGGTTTCGGCTTTTTGCTTCAGCGATTGCGGCGTCAGCCGAAGCGCCGATGACGGCGGATCGATGCGCGGATGCATATAGGCAAAGGAAGCGAGGATGAGCGACAGCAGCGCCTCCCAGTCCTCGAACGTCTCATCGATCGGAACCAGCTTCATCCCGCCCTGTGGCCATATTTGATGGTCTCGAACCGGGCCGCGAGCGCGTCATACATCAGCAGGCGGCCGATCAGCGGTTCGCCGGCGCCGGTGACGAGCTTGATGACCTCCATCGCCTGCAACGTCCCGATCACGCCCGTCAGCGCACCGACGATGCCGGCCTCGGCGCAGGAGGGTACGACGCCGGGCGGCGGCGGCGCGGGGAAGAGATCGCGATAACCCGGATTCTGCCGCCCATCGGCGGCGCTCTTCCAGGGTTGAAGAACCGTGAGCGAACCATCGAAACGGCCGACGGCACCGGTCACGAGCGTGATCTGCAACCGTTCGGCCGTATCGGCCGCGAGGTAGCGCGTTTCGAAATTGTCCGAGCCGTCGACGACGATGTCGTATCCGGAGAACAGCGTTTCGATATTGGATATATCAAGCCGCACCTGATGCCGGATGACATCGACATGCGGGTTGAGCCGGGCAACGAACCCGGCCGCGCTGTCGGCCTTGGGACTGCCGATATCGGGAGTAGCGTGAATGACTTGCCGCTGCAGGTTGGACAGCGACACGGTATCGTCATCAACAATGCCGAGCGTGCCGATGCCGGCCGCGGCCAGATATTGCAGCACCGGCGCGCCGAGACCGCCGGCGCCGATGACGAGTACGCGCGCAGCCTTCAGCGCCTGCTGGCCGGCCCCGCCGATCTCCGGCAGGATGATATGGCGCGCATAGCGCTGGATTTCTTCGGAATTGAGGGGTTCTTTGCTCATGATCGTCGGATTTCACCCGGAAACGCTGCCGTTGGCAACCGTGAGATAGCGCGCCCGCTCGCCGAGCGCCGAAAACATCGACCGGTCGGTGCCGGTCATGAAGGCCTGGCCGCCGAGATCGTCGACCAGATCGAAGAGCGCCGCCCTGCGGCCTTCATCGAGATGCGCGGCAATCTCATCCAGCAGAAGCACCGGCGCGTGGCCGGTCATGTTGGCGACAAGGCGGGCATGGGCGAGCACCAGGCCGACCAGCAGCGCTTTCTGCTCGCCGGTCGAGCAGCGCTCGGCCTCCATGTTCTTGGCGCGGTGGCGGATCAGAAGATCGCTGCGATGCGGCCCGTCGAGCGTGCGGCCGGCGCTCGCATCGCGATAGCGGCCGTTCTTCATCATCTCCAGATACTGCTCTTCCAGATCGAAGGCCGGACGATGCCATTCGCCATCAAGGAAGCCGGACAGCGCCAGATCGGCCGCCGGAAAGACGCCACCCTCGTGGTTCCTGTCCACCAGACCGGCGAGCAGTCCCAGCATCTCCTGCCGGGCCAGCGCCATTGCGATACCAAGCTCGGCCATCTGGCGTTCGAGCCCCGTCAGCCAGACGGGATCGGCCCGCCCCTCGGACAGGAGCTTGTTGCGGCTGCGCATGGCGCGTTCATAGTCCGCGGCGCGGCGGCCATGCTCCGGATCAAGCGACAGCACCAGCCGGTCGAGGAAGCGGCGGCGATCGCTGGAACCGCCGGTAAACAGCCCGTCCATGGCCGGCGTCAGCCAAAGGACCCGCAGATGATCGAGCAATTCGTCCACCGTCTTGGCCGGGGTGCCATTGAGGCGCAGGCGCCGCGCCTGCCCCTCCTCTGTCCCTGCCGTGCCGGTGCCGATCTCGACCAGACCATCCATGCCGTCCAGCTCCGCAAAGACGGAAAATCCTGTGTCCGCGCCGACCCGCGCCACATCGGCATAGGCAGCCCGGCGCAGGCCGCGCCCGGGGGACAGGAAGGAGACGGCCTCCATCAGGTTGGTCTTGCCCGCACCGTTCTCGCCGGTCAGCACCACATGGCGTGCATCGAGGTCGAGCGAGAGGCCCGCATAGTTGCGGAAATCGCTGAGCTTCAGGCGACTGAGAAAGACCTTGTGCGGCATAGGGAACCCGGTTGCGTATCCGGTTGAGAGCTATGCCGACAGGACGGCGATGGCAAGACGAATGATAGGTGGTAGCGGCTATTGTCCCGCCGACAGGTCCGCGGCGGGGTAGCAGTCAGTCCCCGTCGAGTTCCGGATAGTAGCGGAAAATGCCCTCTTCGTTGAAGGCAAGCCGGCGCGGCGAAGCAAGATAGGCTTTGATCCGCGGCAGTTCGCGGACCTGCGCATTGAGTACAACGAGAAGAGGATAATCCGGCTCGGCCGTCCTCATTGCATTTGGGAAGGCATAGCGCAGGCCCTCCAGAAGATGGAACAGCGACAGATCCACATAGGTCACCGCATCGCCGACGGCATGGATCTGCCCATCGGCAGCCTTGCGGAGCTGCTTTTCGAAATAGCCAAGGAATTTCGGCACGCGCTCCTTGCGAAAATCTTCAGCCCGGCGCAGTGCCTCCGCCTTCTGATCCTCGTAATAGAGCGAGACGGCGATCGGATGGTGGGTGTCGTGCGCCTCCGCAACCATGTCGGTGATGCTCAACTGCAGCCCGTTTGCTCTAATCCGCCCGGCTTCGTCCGCCGGGGCCAGCCCGAGCCTGCCGCCGAGATAGAGAAGGATATTAGCAGCATGGGAGACCACGAGGTCTCCGTCCTTCAGAAACGGCGGCGCAAACGGCGTGAAATTTCCCGCCCCGTTCTTCATCATCGCCATCATGCGTGCCATGCCGCCATCCGTGCGGGCAACATCGACATAATCGGCGCCGGCCTGCTCCAGCGCAAGGCGGACGAACTCGCCGCGGCCGGGAATGCCATCCCAGTAATAGAGTTCATAGGTCATGGTGACACCTTTCTCGCAAAGGGCGACCCTCGAGCCGACGACGCCGACAGGGCAACAAAAAAGCCGGAGGCACTGCTGCCTCCGGCCGGGATATATCGCCGATTGGCCGTTCGGCCAGTCGCCGATTGCTACGATCATTCGATGTCGAAGAAATCCTTCATGCGGGAAAAGAAACCAGCCGATTCCGGATTGTTCTCCTTGGAGGACAGTTCCTCGAACTCCTTCAGGAGTTCGCGCTGCCGCTTGGTGAGCTTCTGCGGCGTTTCGATCTGGATCTGGATATAGAGATCGCCGACCTGGCTGGAGCGCAGAACCGGCATGCCCTTGCCCTTCAGGCGGAACTGCTTGCCGGCCTGCGTGCCTTCCGGCACCGAGACGCGCGACTTGGTACCGTCGAGCGTCGCCACATCGAACTTGCCGCCGAGCGCTGCCGTCGTCATCGAGATCGGCACGCTGCAATAGAGATCGGCGCCATCACGCTGGTAGAACTCGTGCGGTTTGACCGACAGGAAGATATAGAGATCGCCCGAGGGGCCGCCGCGCAGGCCCGCCTCGCCCTCGCCCGAGAGGCGAATGCGGGTGCCGTCCTCGATGCCGGCCGGGATATTGACCGAGAGCGACCGCTCTTCGGTGATGCGGCCCTGGCCGTGACATTTCACGCAAGGGTCGGTGATGATCTGGCCGCGCCCATGACAGGTCGGGCATGTCCGTTCGATCGAGAAGAAGCCTTGCGCGGCGCGCACGCGCCCCGAACCCTGGCAGGTGGCGCAGGTGGTCGGCTTGGTGCCGGGCTTGGCGCCTGAGCCGGTGCAGACGTCGCAGGTGATCGAGGTCGGCACGCGGATCTGCGCGGTCTTGCCGGCATAGGCCTCTTCCAGCAAGATTTCCATGTTGTAGCGCAGATCGGCACCGCGCTCGCGGCCACCGGACGACCGGCGCTGGCGGCCGCCGCCCATCATCTCGCCGAAAATATCCTCGAAAATATCGGAGAAGCCACCAGCTCCGGCACCCATGCCGGCCCCGCCTGCACCCATGCCGCCCTGCTCGAAGGCTGCGTGGCCGTAGCGATCATAGGCCGCGCGCTTCTGCGGGTCCTTGAGGACTTCGTATGCAAGGCTGATTTCCTTGAAGGTCTTTTCCGCTTCCGCATCGCCGGGGTTCTTGTCCGGGTGATACTTCATCGCCAGTTTGCGGAAAGCGCTCTTGAGCTCTTTGTCGTCCGCTGTTTTCGCAACACCGAGCGTTTCGTAAAGATCACGTTTCATACTTGCAGATTGTCCTGTTGAATAGGCGCGTCAAAACCGGCTGCCCGGCGGTCGCCAAATTTCCTTGCAACAGGATTTAGTAAACCTTCAAGCGCGATACCATAGGCAATACACTATCCTTGCAGGTTTTTGTCGGAAAAGCGCAGATTCAGGCGGCCGCACCTTCGGTTTGCGGCTTGGCAGCGCGCCGGTCCCAGCCGAAAATTCGGTTTATCCACTCGCTGACCGGCTTTTCGAAGTAACGATCGGAGGCGATTGCGACCAATACCGTCGCCATCATCGGCACGATCATGAACTGATAGAAGCTGAGAATGCCGAGCGGGGCGACGGCATGCCGCCAGACGACGGCGAGCAGTGCGGTTTCCACGACCGGATGCCAGAGATAGATTCCGAACGAAACCCGGCCGGCCGGCGAGAGGACCGCAAGGTACCGCGCGCCGCCCGGATTGTTCCGCTCCACCACGGCTGCAAAGAACATCGCAATGGCCAGCAGCGCGACCAGAAGATAGGACGGCCACAGCATCAGCATGCCTGCGATGGAGAGGGCAAAGAGCCCCCAGGCCACGGAATGCGATCGAAGCTGCAGCTTGCTGTCGCGCGCCAGCATCATCACGACGCCGCCAATGGCAAAATCCGCAAAGGCGCGGTAGGCGCCCCATGTATCGGCCTTCAGCCAGCTGTCGAACGGGATCAGGCCCGCCTGCGTCACGGCTTCGAGCAGGACAACGCTGACGACGGCCATCAATGCCAGGCCTCTGACGCCGCCGCGCCGGATGACGAAGACATAGACCGGCAGCAACAGGTAGCAGAACCATTCGGCCGACAACGACCAGGATACGTAGTTGAAGCTGAGCTGCGGCGTCGTTCCCCAGGCCTGCAGCAGGAGGATATTCTGCGGCAGCAGGCTGAAGTCATAGCGCGCGGGCACTGTCGATGTGACGAGCCCAAAATTGAGCGCGACGCCAACGGCGACGAAGAACGCCAGCGTGACGAGATAGAGCGGATAGAAACGGGCAAGCCGCCGGACGATGAAGGATTTGTAGCTCGGCCAATCCTTCAGCTTGTCGCCGTATCGCAGAAGAATGAGAAAGCCGGAGATCATGAAGAACATGTCCATCAGCGGCAGCAGGCGCTCGAGAACATGGCTGATTTCGTATTGCAGGCGATCGCCGGAGCCGAACCTCAGGAAGTGATAGGCCATCACCAAGATAGCCGCGAGGAGCCGCCAGGTTTCGAAGATTCTGAAATGCATTCCGCAATCTCCGCCGGCGCTTCGACATCCGGCACAGGCCAGGCATCGATCCAAAGCGTTACTTTAGCGGCCGATCATATCTGCACCTTGCAAATCATCCGTTAAGGTGAACGGTAGAAATCACCGAGACTTCCCTTGTTAAAACAAAAAAGCCCGGAGCATATCGCCCCGGGCTTTCGTATTTTCGGATCGAAGAAGACTTATGCGGACTTCTTGCGGTCGTCCTCGTCGTTGACTTCTTCGTAGTCGGCGTCGACGATATCGCCATCGCGGGCGGCATCAGCCTGTGCGTCGGCATTGGCGGCGTCCGTCTGCTGGGCTTCGTACATCGCCTGACCGAGCTTCATCGAGGCTTCGAGAAGCGTCTGGGTCTTGGTCTTGATGTCTTCGGCATCCGGCTCGGAGGCTTCAACGGCGGTCTTCAGCGAGGCAATCGCATCGGAGATCGCGGTGCGCTCTGCTTCCGTGACCTTGTCGCCGAATTCCTTCAGCGACTTTTCCGACGAGTGAATCAGGCTTTCGGCCTGGTTCTTGGCTTCGACGGCTTCGCGGCGCTTCTTGTCGGTCTCGGCATTAGCCTCGGCGTCCTTGACCATCTTCTCGATATCCGCGTCGGACAGACCGCCCGATGCCTGGATCCGGATCTGATGTTCCTTGCCGGTGCCCTTGTCCTTGGCCGAAACCTGCACGATGCCGTTGGCGTCGATATCGAAAGTGACTTCGATCTGCGGTACGCCACGCGGTGCCGGCGGGATGCCGACCAGGTCGAACTGGCCGAGCAGCTTGTTGTCGGCGGCCATTTCGCGCTCGCCCTGCGACACGCGGATGGTCACGGCATTCTGGCTGTCTTCGGCCGTCGAGAAGGTCTGGCTCTTCTTCGTCGGGATCGTCGTGTTGCGTTCGATCAGGCGGGTGAAGACGCCACCGAGCGTTTCGATGCCGAGCGACAGCGGGGTCACGTCGAGGAGCAGAACGTCCTTGACGTCGCCCTGCAGAACGCCGGCCTGGATGGCGGCGCCGAGAGCGACGACTTCATCCGGGTTGACGCCCTTGTGCGGCTCCTTGCCGAACAGCTGCTTGACGACTTCCTGAACCTTCGGCATGCGGCTCATGCCGCCGACCAGAACGACTTCGTCGATTTCGGCCGCGGTAACGCCGGCATCCTTCAGCGCTGCCTTGCACGGAGCAACGGTGCGCTGGACGAGGTCATCGACCAGGCTTTCGAACTTGGCGCGCGACAGCTTCATCGTCAGGTGCTTCGGACCGGAAGCGTCCGCCGTGATGAACGGCAGGTTGATTTCGGTCTGCTGCGAGGACGACAGCTCGATCTTGGCCTTTTCGGCAGCTTCCTTGAGGCGCTGCAGAGCCAGCTTGTCGTTCTTCAGGTCGATGCCCTGATCCTTCTTGAACTCGGCTGCGAGGTATTCGACCAGACGCATGTCGAAGTCTTCACCACCGAGGAAGGTGTCGCCATTGGTCGACTTTACTTCGAAGACGCCGTCGCCGATTTCGAGAACCGAGATATCGAACGTGCCGCCACCCAAGTCGTAGACGGCGATGGTCTTGCCGTCCTTCTTGTCGAGGCCGTAGGCGAGTGCTGCTGCCGTCGGCTCGTTGATGATGCGCAGGACTTCAAGGCCGGCGATCTTGCCGGCATCCTTGGTTGCCTGGCGCTGCGCGTCGTTGAAGTAAGCGGGAACGGTGATGACGGCCTGGGTGACCTTTTCGCCGAGATAGGATTCTGCGGTTTCCTTCATCTTCTGAAGGATCATCGCGGAGATCTGCGACGGAGAATACTTCTCATTGTGCGCTTCAACCCAGGCATCGCCATTGTCAGCCTTGGTGATCTTGTACGGCACCATTGCCTTGTCTTTTTGCGTGGTCGGATCCGCGAATGTACGGCCGATCAGGCGCTTGATCGCAAACAGCGTATTCTCTGGATTGGTGACCGCCTGGCGCTTGGCCGGCTGGCCGATCAGACGCTCGCCGTCGTCGTTGAAAGCAACGATCGAGGGGGTCGTGCGCGCACCTTCAGCATTTTCGATGACCTTCGCGTCCTTGCCGTCCATGACGGCGACGCAGGAGTTGGTCGTTCCCAAGTCGATACCGATTACTTTAGCCATGTCGTTCTCTCCTTGCAGCGGACTGTCAGAACCCGGTCAGGCATTCATTTGACAGTCCCTAACGGGATGGTCTGTGGAATATTCGCAGCGGAAGCCGCGGTGATTGGGCGTATATAAGGAGCAGCGTTTCGGACTGCAAGGCATCACAGAACCGCAAAGCATGCGAAATCAGCACGTCTGAGAAGGAAATTCGAGCACCGCAGCCATCCGCAATTAAACGCTATCATCCTACATGATTCGAGCGGCAATATTTCTGCGCGCCATTTTCTACATCATTTTATCCCCGCCGCCTCCCCCTCCCCCATAATTGTCCCAGCTGAAATGAAAGCGGATTGTAGCAATGATCTCGACTGACCCGACTGAACCAAGCATTTTACAATCCAGCTACAGATATGCCGCGATCACCTTCGAACTCCGTGCCCTGGCGCTATGTCTTCGGTTAAAGGCTGGCTTTCGCCCGGAGCAGCCGCGCATTCCCGCAGGCAACTCCGATGGTGGACAATGGACCGGCGAAGGCTCCGGCACCCGTCCGATCTTCGTCAGCCGCCGCGGGCCTCGTGGCGGGGGACAGGTCCGGATTCTCGGCAGATGGCAGGCCGTCACGCCCGCGCAAGAGGCGCGGCTGGCGGTCAGTACAGGCCGGATGCAGGAAGCGCTGCGAGCTGTTCGCAGACATGAACCGAACTGGAAACCGACGCCGCAAGCCTACGAGACGGTCGAAGGGCTGATCCGAGCCAATGAGGCAATAGCGCAAGAGGCGATGCTTCGCGCATTCCAGCGCAGACTGCCACAAACGGGGCTCGGACCGTATGCAAAGGAGTGGATTGCTGCACCGAGTACCAATCGGCGCCTTAGCAAGGCCGAACAGTCGGAAATTGATCGCATCGGTCGCGCTTACGGATGCCATTGGTGTGGTACAAAGACATCAGGAACCAAGAGTAATCATTTTATCGGCGACCATCAGGTACCAAAATCGGTAGGCAAACCAACTCGGATTTACCCGCATTGCTGGTCTTGCAGTCAATCGCAAGGCGGGCCCTTATCGAAGGGGAGATTCTAACGTTATGAGCGTGCAGCATCTATCCATTGCCCCGGAATATGTAAGCTTCTATGCCGCGGGCCGTAGGAATGTTGATATTCCAACACATATGGATCGAAGAGGTATCCTCTCGTCCAAAGACTGCATCCTGATCCCCGCGTTGTATTGGAACGACGGGGACACGCATATCACGTTCGGGCCACATTTCGAGATCACAGAGACAAGGGAGCCCGATTTCGATGGCATGCTGAACACCCCCAACCAAGAACTTATCTTGTTTGATGCAAATGAGCCTCAATACGCCATTGCGCGCGTGCTATCCACTAAAACTCGTGTTCAGGTCTGGATAGACCATCCGATGGAGCCGGAAAACGTTGTTATCGCTTGGGGATAACAACTGTTCAAACCGCCATACCTGGAAAACGAACCCCAGCGTCAGGAGGCACCAAGCGGCGGCAGCGGTTCAACCGCCCGTCAGGATGTCAAACAGTGTGGTCCGTCGCGTTGCGCCTGTCGTTTCGCCGACATCGGCAGGGGGCAGAAGCCCGGGATTGGCTGGCTGTGCCATATCCTGCCCGGCTGCCTCTCCGTCGGCGACGGGCGCCTGCGGAAACTCGTCGGTCCGGTCATTGCCAAAAGTACCGGAGATGGCGTCCCCGATGGTCTCGGGGGCTGGCTGATTGTCCTCGAATGTCGGCTGGACCGCGGTGGTGCCGAACACCGGCGACGGCGACAGGCCCTCATGGGCGGCCGTCATGTAGTCGCGCCAGGCCTTGGCCGGCAGTCCGCCGCCGGTGACCTTCTTCATCGACTTGCCGTCATCATTGCCGAACCAGACGCCGGTCGTCAGATTGCTGGTGAAACCGACAAAGAGCGCATCGCGGAAGGACTGCGTGGTGCCCGACTTGCCGGCGGCCTGCCAGCCCTTCAGCCGGGCAGCCTTGCCGGTACCATGCTCGATCACGCCCACCATCATCTGGTTCATCTCGCTGACGACGGCAGGATCAAGAACGCGGGGCGGATTGTCGTAGGTGTTTTCATAGAGAACCGTGCCGCCGGCCGTCGAGATGCGCTTGATGACATGCGGCGTCGCCTTGAAGCCACCGTTCATGAACGGCGCATAGGCCGATGTCAGCTCGACGAGGCTGACTTCCGACGTGCCGAGCGCGATCGAGGCGTTGGACTGCATTTCGGATTCGATGCCGAGCCTGTGGGCAAGTTTGATCACGTTCTGCGGTCCGACCTCCATTACTAGCTGGGCGGCGATGGTGTTCAGCGAATTGGCGAGCGCCGTCGAAAGGGATACTTCGCCGCGGTATTTTTCGTCGTAGTTCTGCGGCGTCCAGTTGCCGATGCGGACCGGCGCGTCGGTCCGGATCGACATCGGCGTGCGGCCGATTTCCATGGCAGCGGCGTAGACGAAGGGTTTGAAGGCGGAACCGGGCTGGCGCCTGGCCTTGACGGCGCGGTCGAACTGGCTGTCGGCATAGTCGCGGCCGCCGACCAACGCGCGGATGGCGCCGGTACCGTCAATCGAGACGAGCGCCGCCTGGCTGACGTTCAGCTTCTCGCCGGACTCGTCGAGGCTGGCGGCGAGCGTCTCCTCGGCTTTCTTTTCGAGATCGAGATCGAGCGTCGTATCGACGATCAGGTCCTGGCTGATCTCGCCGACCATGCCCGGCAGCTGATCCATGACCATGTCGGCCACATAATATTGCGCGCCCGACCAGAAGCTCTTGGCCTTGGTCGGCGCCTGCGACATCGCCGTCTTGATCTCTGCCTCGGTGATGAAACCTTCTTCGCGCATGGCGCCAAGTACCAGTTGCGCGCGCTCTTCGGCAGCCTTCGGATCGCGGGCCGGCGACAGGCGGGATGGAGCCTTGAGCAGGCCCGCCAGCATCGCTGCCTCGCCAAGGTTCACATCGCGCGCCGACTTGTTGAAATAACGCCGCGATGCCGCCTCGACGCCATAGGCGTTGGAGCCGAAGAACACCCGGTTCAAATACATCGCGAGAATCTGGTCCTTGGTGTATTTCTGCTCCAGCCAGACGGCGAGCAGCACCTCCTGCACCTTGCGCTCGAGCGTGCGCTCCGGCGAAAGGAACAGGTTCTTGGCAAGCTGCTGGGTGAGCGTCGAGCCGCCCTGCACCATGCGCCCCGTGGTGATGTTGGTGAGCATCGCGCGCGCCAGGCCGAGCGGATCGACGCCGAAATGCGAATAGAACCGCCGGTCCTCGATGGCGATGACCGCCTGCGGAATATAGGGCGACATGTTTTCGAGCGACAGCGCTTCGCCGCCAGTTGCGCCGCGATTGGCGATGATATCGCCGCTGACGGCAAGGATCTTGACGTTCGGCGGGCGTTCGGGAATGGCCCAGCTCGTAGCGCTCGGCATGCGCGCGCCGTAGTAGAGAACAAGCCCGCCGACGCCGATGGCGCCCCAGATCCCGAGGACGACGCACCAGTAGACCATCGAGCGGATCAGGCCAGTCAATCCACCGCCACCGCGCGAGCCGCCCCGGCCGGAGCTCTTCTTCGACCGGGCCTTCTTCGCCGCGGGTCTGGATTTTCCCGACGCCTTGCCACCACCGCCGAAACGATCTTCGGCCTCGACGCGCAAATCCCCGTCATCACGCCCGCGCCCGCCTTCGAAGGAAGGTTCTATTCTCTGCGGTGATGTCCGTTTTCCTACCATGTCGGGATTGGGTTGCTCCGGTGAGCGTTAAGGGAACGCAGGCGGGCGCGTTTCTCGCGACGCCGATTTCGCGCAGTGCGATGAAGTGTAAATGCGGCGATTTAAGGGGGCGTTAAAGACCAGAAAACGGAAAACGTTGTCTGTTCATGAACTTGCTCCTGCGGTTACCGCGCGTTGCCGGTGCCGGTTATCCTTCCGTTTATGATCGCAATTCGAACATCGGCAACGCGTCCGGACAAGGGAACAAAAAGCCGCTTCCTTCGTTTTGTAACATCGGGCGACGGGCCCCGCTCGACGGTGCGACGCCCCAAAATGCGCACCGGAATCGGAGCCAGCGTTTCCTGCCACTGAAACGCTGGCTTTTCGATTTCCGACTATCCGGGCACACATGTTTTCTGAGGATGCCGGGCGCAGAATCGCGAACATTCGTCATTCACTGAATTCACTGAACATGGGCCTCCTCGGAACTAACCGTTCCATGACGCGTTCCTGCAAAAGAGAGTTGCGAAAGGAGCCACGATGAATCAGATCATTTACATCGTTGGACTGGTTGTCATTGTTATCGCAGTCCTTTCATTTTTCGGCCTTCGTTGACAGGAGCCGAAATTGTCGGACGAGAAGCCCTCGAGCGCATGCCGGGGGCTTTTTGCTGATAGTGGAATACGATTGCCTTCAATTCGCGTCGGCGGCGGCTATGCGGCGCGTGGCGTCGTCGAGTGCATTGCTGGTTTGCACGCCATCCTGTTTCATGCCGCGCACTGTGTTGCCGCATCCGGCGAGAGCAAGCAGGGACAGGCAGGCAATTGCAATTCGTAATGTCGACATCGTCGCTCCTCCAGGCATTGGCCGCTCATTTAGGCCCATGTCCGAAACATGATGCTGGCAAGTGACAAATCAACTCCGTCGGAACCAGAAAACATGGATCCGACTCTAGCGTTTTCAGGACGGCGCCGCCTCCACGGCAACTGGCAAGCAAAAATAACCCAGCGAATCTTCGATCACGCGCTTTATAAAAGCGAATGAATTCAAAGGCTGCAGCAAAATAAAAATAATAAAACTTGACTGCATGGCGCCGGCAACCTATCTGAGCTTTGGTCGATATTTGTTAGATGACTTTGGTTTTTGCGCCATAGAGCGCAATCGGACGAACTTTCCTTCAGATTCGAACATCAAGCCACGCTGTAATACCACGGCTTGGTCACTATAATTTGCTAGAGAAAGGGATCGTTATGGCCACTGGCACAGTAAAATGGTTTAACTCCACAAAGGGCTTCGGCTTCATTCAGCCGGACGACGGCAGCCAGGACGTATTCGTTCACATTTCGGCTGTTGAGCGTGCTGGCATGCGCGGCCTCAATGACGGCCAGAAGATCAGCTTCGAGCTCGTCAAGGACCGCAAGTCCGGCAAGATGTCTGCTGACAACCTGCAGGCTGCCTAATACCAATCTGGCGCGATAATCCGCGCCGGTGAAATGCGCTTCCGCGGTTGACCACGGATGTACTGGCAGGTGTGTCGAAGCGCGTTGTGAAAGGTCGGGTTTTCCCGGCCTTTTTGTTTTTTCAGGCACCTGTGTCCGGCCGCATGGGTTTTGCTCGCCAAATTGGGCCGCCATCTTCAAATCGCCTTATCCGCATTGAAACTCTCCCGGAACAAGGGAGCAATGTGCATGGAAGCGATCCTCATCCCCTTTCTGACTGCGGCGGCTCTTGCCGCCTCCTCTGCCGCCGTCATCGCACAGGACCAGGCCGCCTATATCGATGACCGGTCCGACGGGCCGGCACTGATCCGCTCGCTCTACAATGCCATCAATCGCCATGAATATGCGCGCGCCTACAGCTATTTCGCCGAGGGCAAGACGTTCGGCGACTACCGGTCCTTCGTGCAGGGCTATGCGGAAACCGTGAATGTTCAGCTGATGACCGGCACGGTGACGCCGGAAGGGGCTGCCGGCAGCATTTATTCACCAGTGCCCGTTGCGATCAAATCGACGGAGAAAGGCGGCAAGGAGCGGGTCTTCGCCGGATGCTACATCACCCGCATCGTCAATGCCGCCATCCAGGAACCACCGTTTGCGCCGCTGCACATCGAGAGCGCCGAACTCGAAGAGGTCAGCCGCCCCTTCGAAAAGGCCTTGCCGAAGGTTTGTTACCCGCCCTCGTGAGGTTGGGTGCGGTTTTCCTCGTCCTCGATCTTTCTGCCGGCCAGAAACTGAGACCGTTCGAAGATAAACACGACCGCGAGCGCGATCACGAACGGCACGATCAGATAGAATAAACGGAAGATGGCAAGGGCTGCGAGAACGGCAGCCGGATCCATTTCCGGCAATGCGGCAATGAAAACCAGCTCCAGCACGCCGAGCCCGCCCGGGGCATGCGACAGAAGAGCAGCCGAAAACGAGGCGAGAAAGACCCCGAGGATGATCATGTAGCCGGGGTTGCCGGCCTCCGGCAGGGCAAAATAGATGATGGCGGCCGCCGCGATCAGTTCCACGGGCGCGATCAGCAACTGCCTGAGCGCCAGCGACGGCCGCGGATATTCCAGCCAGAACCAGCGCGTTTTCAACGGCCGGACGCCAACGAGGCTGCCCACGACATAAAGCCCGATCAGCGCAAGGATGATCAGCCCGGTCGAGATCGAAGCGCCAATCGGCAGAAATCCGGCAAAACGGGCAGTGATCTCCGGCTCGATCAGAAGCACGATGGCCGACAGCATCAGCGTTCCGAGCAGGAAGGTGAAGGAGCAGAAGGCAACGAGAACGCCGGTCTCGCCGGCCGTCAGTCCCTTCGATCCGTAGGCACGATAGCGAACCACTGCACCCGAAAACACCGATGCGCCCACCGTATGCGACAGCGCATAGGCAGTGAACGAGCAAATGGTGATGAACCAGAGCGAGATCCGGTGCCCCAGATGCTCAAGGGCAAGGTGATCATAGGCGGCAAGGGCTGCGTAGGCAGCAAGCGTTGCGCAGCCAGCCAGAATCCAGCCCTTTACCGATACGGCCTTGAGGCTCGCGACGAAATCACCGGCCGAAAGGCCATGCAATTCATGATAGAGACCATAGAGCGAAAACAGGATCGCAGTCAGCCCGATGACCGGCCAGGCGAATTTACGCACCAGCTTCATGGGATCAGGATTCTAGGAGTATTTGAGCAAAACGTCATCTTCGCGATGAGAGCACCCCCGACCTTGCCCGGTCAAGGGTGCTAACCGTTAACAGACCGTCGTCAGGCGGCAAGAGCGCCGAGAATCCGGATCCACGAGCGGATGCCCTTATGGAAGGACTGCAACTCGTATTTCTCGTTCGGCGAATGGATGCGGTCGTCCGAGAGGCCGAAGCCGACCAGCAGCGATTCCATGCCGAGCATCTTCTGGAAATCGCCGACGATCGGGATCGATCCGCCCATGCCGATCAATACGGCGGGTTTTGGCCATTCATCTGACAGGGCCGATTTCGCGGTATTGAGCAGGGTTGAATCATAGGGAAGCTGGATCGCCGGCGAGCCGCCATGCGCATGGAATTCGACCGAGCAATCCGCGGGGATTTTCGAGGCGACATAGGCGCGGAAGGCGGCCCGGACCTTGTCGGGATTCTGCGTGCCGACGAGGCGGAACGAAACCTTGGCCGAAGCCTTCGCTGCAATGACGGTCTTGAAGCCTTCGCCGGTGTAACCGCCCCAGATGCCATTCACTTCCGCCGTTGGACGAGCCCAGGTCAGTTCCATGACCGAACGGCCCTTTTCGCCCGAAGGAATGGAAAGACCAATCTCGCCGAGAAATGACTCCGTCGTCATGCCGAGCGTATCCCAGGCAGCCTTGATCTGCGACGGCGTCTCCTCGACGCCCTCATAGAAGCCGTCGAGCGTGACGCGGCCGGTCTCGTCGTGAAGACCGGCGAGAATATTGCTGAGGATATGGATCGGGTTGGCCGCAGCGCCGCCGAAATAGCCCGAATGCAGATCGCGGTCGGCAGCGGTGATGACGATCTCCTCGCCCACCATCCCGCGCAGCCCGGCGGAGACAGCCGGTGTATCGCGGTCCCACATGTTGGTATCGCAGACCAGCGCATAGTCCGCCTTCAACTCGGCGGCGTTGGCTTCGAGGAACGGCTTCAGCGACGGGGAGCCGGATTCCTCCTCGCCTTCGAACAGGATGGTGACTTCGCAGGGCAGCGCGCCGTTGATTTCCTTGTAAGCGCGGCAGGCCTCGACGAAGGTCATCAACTGGCCCTTGTCGTCGGCCGTCCCACGGCCGGTAATGACCTTGCGGGCGCCGTCCAGTTCCTTGATCGTCGGCTCGAAGGGCGCGCTGTCCCAGAGATTGAGCGGATCGACCGGCTGGACGTCGTAATGACCGTAGAACAGCACATGCGGGGCGCCTGCTTTGCCGGCTGCATGATGGGCGACCACCATCGGGTGACCGGGGGTATCGCGCACCGAAGCCTCGAAGCCAAGGCCAGTCAATTCCGCCACCAGCCATTCCGCAGCCTTGCGGCATTCCGCCTTGTAAGCCGGATCGGTGGAGATCGACTGGATTCTCACCAGGTCGAAAAGCCGCTCGAGGCTCTGGGGGAGATTGTCGTCCGCGCGGGTGAGGATGCTTGCCGTGTCTGTCATATTCCGAATCCTTGTTGTCCGGGCGGAACCTAGACAAAGATCGCTGCGGCTTTAAGCAAAATATTTTGATCGTTCGATCATCGCCGGCGGCAAGGGCGATTTCTCAGTCGCGCGTGCTGTTGGCAATCGCCATGCGCATATATTCCAGCATCAGTTCCCGCTCGAAACCGCGAAAACCGGAAAACAACGACTGATCCGCGGCAATCGCCGCTTCCTTTGCCTCCGCTTCCATTGCCCTTGCCTTCTCCGTCAGGAAAATCTGCTGGGCACGTTTGTCGCTCGGATGTTTCCTGCGCAGGATCAAGCCGTCGCGCTCCATTCGCGCCAGGGTATTGGCCATGGTCGCCTGCTCGATATCGAGGCGGTCGAGAAGCTGTTTTTGCGTGAGCCCCTCTTCGCTCCACAGTTCCAGCAGAACGGGAAATTGCCCGGGGGCAAAGCCGAGTTTCTGGCCTCTCTCCTGCAGGGCACGGGAGAAGTTTTTTGCCAGGAGGCTAGCCAAGTATGTCGCAGAATCCATACGGTCGAAGGCCATGGATATGGGTACCTCTCACCAGCTCGGAATACAAGTTACATTGCAGGCGATGGACACCGGCAAGCCGCCTTTTTCACATGGATGCGATGCCTCCGGCACAAACAAAAACCGCCATGGCGGAGGCGGGGCCACGGCGGTCTTGTCATAATTCGGACAAAGGCCCGGAGAGGGGGGATAGGCCTTTGTCCTGACATCTGGCTTTGGCGGGGGACAGGCCTTTTGCCAGACGACGGCGTGTTCAATCGCCGCTGACTATGATTTGTGATCTCAAATGTGGCTTTTCAAGGGAGGCCCGCCGGAAGGTGACATTACAATTTGGTAACGTTTTTGCGAGGGCCCTCAATTTTTTCCAGGTGATAAATTTCCCCGAGTGCGGGAATGAAATATGGACGCCCGTTGCGGCCCACGCTATCCCTTGTCGCCATGAAAAAAGGTGATCATCTCTTCCTCGTCGACGGCTCCGGTTTCATTTTCCGGGCGTTCCACGCCATCCCACCGCTGAACCGCAAATCGGATGGCCTGCCGGTCAATGCCGTTTCCGGTTTCTGCAACATGCTGTGGAAGCTCCTGACCGATGCGCGCGATACCTCCGTCGGGGTGACGCCGACCCATTTCGCGGTCATCTTCGATTACTCCTCGAAGACCTTCCGCAACGAGCTCTACGACCAGTACAAGGCCAACCGCACGGCGCCGCCGGAAGACCTGATCCCGCAATTCGGGCTGATCCGCCATGCGACACGCGCCTTCAACCTGCCCTGCATCGAAAAGGAAGGCTTCGAGGCCGACGACCTGATCGCGACCTATGCCCGGATGGCCGAGGCCGCGGGTGCAAATGTGACCATCGTGTCGTCCGACAAGGATCTGATGCAGCTCGTCAGCCCCGGCGTATCGATGTACGACAGCATGAAGGACAAGCAGATCTCGATCCCGGAAGTGATCGAGAAATGGGGCGTGCCGCCGGAAAAGATGATCGACCTGCAGGCGATGACCGGCGATTCGACCGACAACGTGCCCGGCATTCCAGGCATCGGCCCGAAGACGGCAGCGCAGCTTCTGGAAGAGTTCGGCGATCTCGAAACGCTGCTTGCCCGCGCCGGCGAGATCAAGCAGCAGAAGCGCCGCGAAAACATCATCGCCAATGCCGAGCTTGCGCGGCTTTCGCGGCAACTGGTGATGCTCAAGACCGACACGCCGATCGACAATCCGCTCGAGGATTTCGAGCTGCATACGCAGGACGGGCCAAAGCTCATTGCCTTCCTGAAAGCAATGGAGTTCACCTCGCTGACCCGCCGCGTCGCCGCCGCGACCGAAACCGATGCGGATGCGGTGGAAGCCGCAACCGTCCCCGTCGAATGGGGTGCGGCAGCCCATGGACCCGATCTCGACAAGGGGGAACTTTCAGCGCCACCGCCGCCTTCCGAACTGTCTTCCGCGACATCGGCACTCGGCAGCGCTGCCGAAGCAGCCACCACCCTTGCTGCAGCCAAGGCTGTGGAGCTTCCGGCCGCAACACCTCAGGACCTTGCTCAGTTGCGCGCGCAAGCCTTTGGCGCCGCAAAAATCGACCGCAGCACCTATGTGACAATCCGCGACATCGCGACGCTCGATATCTGGATTGCCATGGCGCGCGAGACCGGCATCGTCGCCTTCGATACCGAGACGACCTCGCTCGACGCCATGCAGGCGGAGCTCGTCGGCTTCTCGCTGGCGATCGCCGACAACAGCAGGAACCCGACCGGGACCGACATTCGCGCCGCCTATGTGCCAATGCTTCACAAGACGGGCGGCCATGATCTTTTCAGCGACGGCGTGAAGCTGGCGCCAGATCAGATCCCGGCGGCGGTTGCCCTCGAACGGCTGAAGGACCTTTTGGAGGATCCATCGGTCCTCAAGGTGGCGCAGAACCTCAAATACGACTACCTCGTGGCGCGACGCCACGGCATCACCATTGCCAGCTTCGACGATACGATGCTGATGTCTTACGTGGCCGACGCGGGCGCCGGTGCCCACGGGATGGATTCGCTGTCGGAAAAATGGCTTAACCACCAGCCAATCCCCTACAAGGACGTCGCAGGCAGCGGCAAATCCGCGCTCGGCTTCGACTACGTCGATATCGACAAGGCAACGGCCTATGCCGCCGAAGACGCCGATGTGACGCTCAGGCTGTGGCAGGTGCTGAAGCCGCGCCTTGCGGCAAAAAACCTCAACACCGTCTATGAGCGACTGGAGCGGCCGCTGGTGCCGGTTTTGGCGCAGATGGAAGAGCGCGGCATCACCATTGATCGACAGATCCTGTCGCGCCTTTCCGGTGAACTGGCACAAGGTGCGGCCGGCCTCGAACACGAGATCTACGCCATTGTCGGCGAGAGCTTCAACATCGGCTCGCCGAAACAGCTCGGCGATATCTTGTTCGGGCGCCTCGGCCTGCCGGGTGGTGCTAAGACCAAGACCGGCCAATGGTCGACCTCTGCCTCGGTGCTCGAAGACCTGGCCGCCGAGGGACACGAACTGCCACGCAAGATCGTCGACTGGCGGCAGCTGACCAAGCTCAAATCCACCTATACCGATGCGCTTCCGGGCTTCGTCCATCCCGAAACGAAGCGCGTGCACACATCCTATGCGCTTGCCGCAACCACCACGGGCCGCCTTTCCTCCTCCGACCCTAACCTGCAGAACATTCCGGTGCGCACCGCCGAAGGCCGCAAGATCCGCACAGCCTTCATCTCGACGCCGGGACACAAGCTGGTCTCGGCCGACTACAGCCAGATCGAACTGCGCGTGCTTGCCCATGTCGCGGAAATCCCGCAGCTGAAGCAGGCCTTCTCGGATGGCATCGATATTCATGCGATGACGGCATCGGAAATGTTCGGCGTACCGGTCGAGGGCATGCCGAGCGAAATCCGCCGCCGCGCCAAGGCGATCAACTTCGGCATCATCTACGGCATCTCGGCCTTCGGTCTCGCCAACCAGCTGTCGATCGAGCGCTCGGAAGCCGGCGACTACATCAAGAAGTATTTCGAGCGCTTCCCGGGCATCCGCGACTACATGGAGAGCACCAAGGCATTCGCCCGCGAGAACGGCTACGTCGAGACGATCTTCGGCCGCCGCGCACATTATCCGGACATCCGCTCGTCCAACCCCTCGCACCGCGCCTTCAACGAACGCGCCGCGATAAACGCGCCGATCCAGGGCTCGGCTGCCGACATCATTCGCCGGGCAATGGTCAAGATGGAGCAGGCGCTGGAACAGGCGGGCTTGTCCCAGCGCGCCCGCATGCTGCTGCAGGTGCATGACGAACTGATCTTCGAGGTCGAGGACGCCGATGTCGAGCGCTCGATCCCGCTGATCGTCTCGGTGATGGAGAATGCGGCCATGCCGGCGCTCGACATGAAAGTGCCGCTCAAGGTCGATGCCCGCGCCGCCCACAATTGGGACGAGGCGCACTGAGGCACGCGAAGACCGTCAGGACAAAAGCTCTCGCTGCAGCAACGCCTCAAGCCAGTCGGCGAAAACCTGAAGGCGACGGGAAAGATGCTGGCGGTGCGGATAGAGCAGCGTCATCGGCATGGGCGCGGCCCGATAATCCGGCATCACCTCGACAAGTTCGCCGGCGTCGAGGTGATGCTGGACGTCATAGGCTGGAATCTGGATCAGGCCGAGCCCGGCAAGGCAACAGGCAATATAGGCCTCGGCGCCGTTGACACTGACGCGGCCACGCATCGGCATCCTGCGCAGTACACCGTTCTCAACCCATTCCCAGTCTTCAAGACGCCCGCTTGAGGGCGAGGCATATTTCACGACGCAATGCGTGCCGAGATCACCCGGCGTTTTGGGAACACCATTGCGTTCCAGGTAGGCGGCGCTTGCGACATTGATCAGCGGCAACTCGCCAATGGCGCGGGCAATCAATCCGGAATCGATCAACGGCCCGACGCGCAACACGCAGTCGATACTGCCCTCGATGAGGTTGACGGCCCGGTCGGTGACACCGAGATCGATGTTGATTTGCGGGAAGCGTTCAAGGAATTCGGGCAGCGCCGGAGCAAGGATGAGGCGCCCGATACGGCCCGGGACGTCAACCTTGAGTGTTCCCGAGAGTCGCGCCTCCGTCTGCCGGAAAAGGCTTTCCGTTTCCTCGACATCATCGACAAGGCGCACGCAGCGTTCGTAGAACGCAGCGCCGTCCTGCGTCGGCGCCACCTTGCGCGTTGTGCGGTGAAGGAGGCGCGCGCCCAACCGGTTTTCAAGTTCCTGCACCGCCGCCGAGACCGAAGAGCGCGGCAGACCCAGCGTATCACCTGCCCGGGTAAAGCTCGAACATTCGACGACACGAGCAAAGATGCGGAACAGGTCGATGCGGTCCAAGGCGAGCCTCCGATTGTCCGCCATTTCTGACAAATGATGTCAGAATATCTGGCTTTATCGACCATTCCTAGACGATATCCTTTCAGCCTGACAGCGGCTGTCAACGCGGCCGCGCATCAGGCACAGGAGGCCGACGCCATGACCGATCACAGCATCAAGGGCAAAACCGTCATCATTGCCGGAGGGGCAAAAAACCTGGGCGGGCTCATTGCCCGCGATCTCGCCCGGCACGGCGCGAAGGCTATCGCGATCCACTACAATAGTGCAGGCACCAAAGGTGACGCGGAGGCGACGGTCGCGGCCGTGAAGGCCACTGGTGCCGAAGCGGTCGCCTTCCAGACGGACCTGACGACGGCGGGCGCGATGGCGGGGCTGTTTGCCGACGCTGTAGCGGCAGTCGGTCGCCCGGACATCGCGATCAATACCGTCGGCAAGGTCTTGAAGAAGCCGATCGCCGAGATCTCGGAGGCCGAGTATGACGAGATGAGCGCCGTCAACGCCAAGTCCGCCTTTTTCTTTCTCAAGGAGGCCGGCAAGCACCTCAACGACAACGGCAAAATCTGCACGCTGGTAACCTCGCTGCTCGGAGCCTTCACACCCTTCTATGCGGCCTATGCCGGCACCAAGGCGCCGGTCGAACATTTCACCCGCGCCGCTTCGAAGGAGTTTGGTGCGCGCGGCATTTCGGTCACCGCGATCGGGCCAGGGCCGATGGACACACCCTTCTTCTATCCGGCCGAGGGCGAAGACGCGGTTGCCTATCACAGGTCGGCGGCCGCGTTGTCGGGCTTTTCCAGGACCGGCCTCACCGATATCGCGGACATCGTTCCCTACATCCGCTTCATGGTGTCGGAAGGCTGGTGGATGACCGGCCAGACGATTCTCGTCAACGGTGGTTACACAACGAAATGATGCAGCATCCCACTGCAGCCGGTGCCAGTGCGCCGGCTGCAGACAGGACCGCCGATACACATGGCTTTGGTGATCACGGGCGAGTTGTTTCCCTCATGCGGGAATCCGTCACGGCAGGAGCTTTCCCTCGCTGCGATTCTTGCATATTCATCCATCAGACCCACCAGCGACCCATCAAGCCCTCACAATGATAGAAACTGAATCGCAAGCTCCGTGAAACGGTTGCCGCCGTAGCTATGCAGCGATACCGGCGTCGTACTGCCGGATGGAAACGAGCTTGATTCCTCCGGGCCTACGTCGATTTGGAGGAAATCATGGCGTTTCAGACTTTCATTCTCGTTTTATCCTGTGACGACAAGCCCGGCATCGTCGCGGCCGTAACCACGGAGCTTTCGGCGGCTGGCGCCAACATCGCTGAAAGCAACCAGTTCTGGGACAGGCAGACGAACCGCTTTTTCATGCGTATCGCCTTCCACGTGCCCGATGGCGTCTCGCGGGATGATCTGGAGCGGGCGCTCAAGGTCCCGGTCGATCGCTTCGGCATGAAGGTCAGCATCACCGATGGCGGCCGCAAGCCGCGCATCCTCATCCTCGTCTCCAAGTTCGATCACGCGCTTCTGCATCTGATCTACCAGATCCGCGTCGGCTGGCTGAATGCCGAGGTGGTGGCAATCGTTTCCAACCACACTGACAGCCAGCGCACCGCCGAACTGGAGGGAATCCCCTATCATTGCTGGCCGGTGAACAGGGAAAACAAGGCGGAGCAGGAAGAGAGGCTGTTGCAACTCGCCCAGGAAACCGGCGCCGACCTGGTGATCCTTGCCCGCTATATGCAGGTCTTTTCCGACAACCTGTCGAAGCGGCTCTATGGCAAGGCGATCAACATTCATCACTCGTTCCTGCCGAGCTTCAAGGGCACCAAACCCTATCATCAGGCGCATGAGCGCGGCGTCAAGCTGATCGGCGCGACCGCCCACTACGTCACGCAGGACCTTGATGAAGGCCCGATCATCGAGCAGGAAACAGAACGCGTGACCCATGCGATGAGCGCCGAGGATTTCGTGGCAGCGGGGCGCGATATAGAGAGCCGGGTGCTTGCCCGCGCCGTCAAGCTGCATCTCGAGGACCGCGTCATGCTCAACGGCCACAAGACCGTCGTGTTCCGCTAGGCAATCGATTGGAAATCAGCTGGAGCGACCATGTCGATGCTCGCCGGCACCTGCCGGAAGCTGCCGAACAACCGCTTCAGCCCTTCCTTGCCTTCGGCAACGAGATCGAAGCGGCGGCCGAACAGGAGCCAGTCGCTGCAGAGCCCGCCCATCATCCACCAAAGCGCCTTGGTCGCCGATTGCGGCGTCCAGTTTGCATTGAGGTAGCCTTCATTCCTTGCCTTGGCGAAGGCGTTTTCGAGCAAGGCGACGTGCCTGTCATCGACCTCCTGCTGTCTTTCGAGAACGGGCAGGAGATCGTCGTCATAGGAGCAGCGCAGCAGGATGGTAAAGATCCGCTGGCGATGCTCGTCGCCGGCAAATTCGCTCAGCCAGTCGCCCGTGGTCTTTTCGATAAAACAGAGCACATCGGATCCGGATTCATCGATTTCACGGGCGATCATGTCTTCCTGTGGCATTGACACGGAATTGTAGAGTTCGAGGAAGAGGTCGGTCTTGTTGGAGAAATGCCAATAGATGGCGCCGCGCGTCACCCCGGCGGCCTTGGCGACATCCTCGAGCGTCGCATTGGAAACGCCCTTCTCGAAGAATACCCGCTCCGCGGCTGCGATGATGCTGTTGCGGGTCTCTTCCGCCTCGGCCTTGGTTCTGCGCATCCTATACTCCTAGGAAAAGGCCCGCCATCGGCGGGCCCTTCATCATCATTCGCCCGGTGCTGCCGTTATTTCCGGCACCTGGTCAACCGGTTTTGCCTTCACCCGCCCGAAAATCTTCATCACGAAGACGAAGAAGATCGGGACGAAGAAGATGGCGAGAACCGTCGCCGAAATCATGCCGCCCATGACGCCGGTACCGATGGCACGCTGGCTACCCGAGCTCGCGCCCGTCGCGATCGCCAGCGGCAATACGCCGAGAGTGAAGGCGAGCGACGTCATCAGGATCGGCCGGAAGCGCAAGTGCGATGCCTCGATCGTCGCATCCAGCAGCGACTTGCCCGCCTCCATCTGTTCCTTGGCGAACTCGATGATCAGGATCGCGTTCTTTGCCGAAAGACCGATGATCGCGATCAGGCCGACCTTGAAGTAAACGTCGTTGGGCATGTCGCGCATGGTTACGGCAAGCACCGCACCGATGACGCCGAGCGGCACCACCATGATCACCGAAACCGGGATCGACCAGCTTTCATAGAGTGCCGCCAGGCACAGGAACACCAGAAGGCAGGACAGCGCGATCAGGATCGGCGCCTGCGTGCCGGACTGGATTTCCTGCAACGACTGGCCGGTCCATTCGTAGCCGAAGCCAGCCGGCAACTGCTTGACGAGGTTCTGCATCTCAACGATCGCCTCGCCCGAGGAATAGCCCGGCTGGGTATCGCCGCTGATGCGCACGGACGGGTAGCCGTTGTAGCCAACCGTCTGCGTCGGTGCCTTCACCCATTCGACAGTTGCGAAGGACGAGATCGGCACCATGCCGCCGTTGGAATTGCGAACATTGAGATTGAGCAGGTCCGCGGTCTGCATGCGCTTGTTCTCGTCCGCCTGCACCGTCACGCGCTGCATGCGGCCGGCATTCGGGAAGTCGTTGACATAGGTCGAACCGAGGTTCGTCGAGATCGTCGTGTTGATATCCGCAAAGGTCACGCCGAACGTATTGGCCTTCTCGCGATCGATCAGGACGTTTGCCTGCGCGGCATCGGGCATGCCCTCGAAGCGGACGCCGGCCACGACCTTGCTTTGCGCCGCAAGGCCGAGCAACTGGTCACGCGCCTGGGCAAGGGCTGCCTCGCCTAGACCGCCGCGGTCCTGCAGACGGAAGGAGAAACCACCCGTCGTGCCGAGACCCTGGATCGGCGGCGGCGAGAGCGCAAAGCTGATCGCATCCTTGATCTGGCTCATCGCCATGCTGGCGCGTCCGGCAATCGCCTGGGCGGCATTCTCCGGCCCGCGTTCGGCCCAGTCATCGAGCGTCACGAAGGCAAGGGCCGCGTTCTGACCGGCGCCGAAGAAGGAGAAGCCGTTGATCGCAACGATACGATCGACGCCCGTTTCCTTGCTGAAGATGTCTTCGGTTTGCTTGATCACCTCATCTGTCCGGTGTCCCGTTGCTTCCGAGGGAAGCTGCATCATGACGATGACGAAGCCCTGGTCCTCATCCGGCAGGAAGGAGGACGGCAGCTTCATGAAGAGATAGCCGAGACCGACAAGCACGGCCAGATAGATGATCATGAAGCGGCCCGCGCGGTGAGTGAGCCAGGAGACCGAACCGCTGTAGCGATGCGAGGTGCGATCGAACATGCGGTTGAACCAACCGAAGAAGCCACTCTTGGTGTGATGATGGCCCTTCGGCACCTGCTTCAGGAAGCTGGCGCAAAGTGCCGGCGTCAGCGACAAGGCGAGCAGCGCCGAGAACAGGATCGACACCACCATCGTCAGCGAGAACTGGCGATAGATGACGCCGACGGCGCCCGGGAAGAAGGCCATCGGGATGAACACCGAAGCCAGGACCAGCGTGATGCCGATGACGGCGCCGGTGATCTGCTTCATCGCCTTGCGGGTCGCCTCGCGCGGCGTCAGCCCCTCTTCCGACATGATGCGCTCGACGTTTTCAACGACGATGATGGCGTCGTCGACGAGGATGCCGATCGCCAGCACCATGCCGAACATGGTCAGGACGTTGATCGAGAACCCCATGAAATACATCACGGCACAGGTGCCGAGCAGAGCCACGGGAACGACGATGGTTGGGATGATCGTGTAGCGGATGTTCTGCAGGAACAGGAACATCACAAGGAAGACGAGGCCAACTGCTTCAAGCAGCGTGTGCAGCACCTTCTCGATCGAGACCTTGACGAAGGGCGACGTATCGTAGGGGATCGAATATTCTAGCCCTTGCGGGAAATATCCGGAGAGCTCGTCCATGCGCGCCTTGATCGCTTCCGACGTCGCCATGGCATTGCCGGTCGGAGAGAGCTGCACGCCGATGGCCGCCGATGGCTTGCCATTCAGACGCGTGGAGAAGGAATAGCTTTCGCCGCCCACTTCAACCCGTGCCACATCGCGCAAGCGCACGGCCGAACCATCCGGATTGGCACGCAGGACGATGGCGCCGAACTCCTCCGCCGACGACAGCTGACCCTTGATGATCACTGGAGCTGCGACCTGCTGGGTAATCGGGTTCGGCTGCGCGCCGATCGAGCCGGCGGCAACCTGAGCGTTCTGCGCACCGATCGCAGCGGTAACGTCGCTTGCCGTCAGATTGAGGCCGAGCATCTTGTCAGGATCGAGCCAGACACGCATAGAACGCTGCGTCGCAAACAGCTGGGCACGACCGACGCCGGGCACGCGCTGGATTTCGCTGAGCACGTTGCGGTTCAGATAGTCGCCGAGACCGATGGCATCCATCGAACCGTCTGTGGAGGTCAGCGCGATGATCAGCAGAAAGCCGGAACCTGCTTCGTCAACCTGCACGCCCTGCTGCCTGACCGTGTCGGGCAATCGCGCCTCGACGCGTCGCACGCGGTTCTGCACATCGACCGCCGCCTGGGCCGGATCGGTGCCCGGCTCGAAGGTGACGTTGATTTCGCTGGAGCCCTGGGCACTGGACGTCGATTCGAAATAGAGAAGGTCTTCGACGCCGTTCAACTCGTCTTCGATGAGGCGCGTTACGCTCTGATAGGTGTCCTGGGACGAGGCACCGGGATAGGTGGCCGTGATCGAGATCTGCGGCGGCGCCACATCCGGATACTGCGAAATGGGAAGCTGCGGGATGGCGATGGCGCCTGCGACCATGATGAAGATCGCAACCACCCAGGCGAAAATCGGCCTGTCTATGAAGAAACTTGGCATCGTGCAGTCCTCACTTCTGCTCGGCCGCGGGCTTTTCAGCCGCCGTGGCGTCCGCTGCCTCGGCCTTGTCGCCTTGCGCGGGTTCCGCTGCCGGATCGCCAGAAGGCTTGGCATTGGGATCCCATTCGGACGGAACGACTTCGGCGCCGGGGCCGATCTTCTGGAAGCCTTCGACGATCACCTTCTCGCCGGCCTTCAGGCCGTTGGAAACTAGCCAGCGGTTGCCCACCGTTCTTCCAAGCGTGATGTTGCGGAACTCCACCTTGTTTTCGGCATTGACGACATAGACCTGCGATTGTCCGGCATTGCTGCGCTGAACCGCCTGTTGCGGAACTGCGATGGCACCCTTTTCGACGCCCTGCTGGATCTGGACGCGAACATACATGCCGGGCAAGAGGTCGCGGTCCGGGTTGGGAAATTCGCCGCGCAGCGTCACCTGGCCGGTGGTCTCGTCAACCGCGGCCTCCGAAAAGAGCAGCTTGCCCTTATGATCGTAGAGCGAGCCATCATCGAGAACCAGCTGTACCGCGGCCTCATTCTTGCCGGTCATCAGCTGACCGTCCTGCAGAGCCTTGCGCAGACGGATGAGGTCGGTAGCCGGCTGGGTAAAGTCGGCATAGACCGGATCGAGCTGCTGGATCGTCGCCAGGTTTTCGGTGCCATTGGCGCTGACCAGCGCGCCCTCGGTGATCAGGGCACGGCCGATGCGGCCGCTGATCGGCGCAGTGACGCTGGCATATTGCAGGTTCAGCGCTGCGGTCGCGAGGCCTGCTTCGGCAACGGCGACATCGGCATCGGCCTGCGCCAGTTGCGCGATCGCGTCGTCATACTGCTGCAGTGCTGCAGCGCCTGACTTGCGCAATTGCGTCTGTCGGTCGGCAGCCTGCTGTGCCTGCAATCGTACCGCCTTCGCCCTCTCCAGGGTTGCAGCGGCGCTGTCGACCTGAACCTGGAAAGGAGCCGGATCGATCTTGTAGAGAACATCGCCCTCCTTGACCATTGAGCCCTGCTCGAAGACGCGATCGACGACGATGCCGGTGACGCGCGGGCGAACCTCTGCGACGCGTGTCGCGGCGATGCGGCCAGGAAGCTCGTTGGTGATCGGCAGCTCTTCGGTCTTCGTCGTGACGACCGCGACCGGCGATGGCGGGAACGCGGCAGCAGCCTGCTGCTCCTCCTGTTTCTGGCATCCGGCAAGCAGGGCTAAGCCAGCCACGGCAGCAGTCAACATCAGTCGATTCATTCGCATCGTCGGTTCCACGCAAAAGTCCGGCGCATGCCAGCTCCCTTTCTAAAAGGAAGGTGGCCGCAGCCGGAAGTTCAAAAATATCAGCGAGATACGGCGCACTCTACGGAGTGCTAATGTAGCCATATCAATTTATACAAACAGATATGTATGTTAAATTCGGAGGGAGCGCAAGCCGATGATGCGGCGCACAATAAAACGTTACCGAACGACAACTTTCGTCATCGTTCGGCTACAAAATGTCTTTTGGATCAACGCAGAACGCGATCGTCGGCGCCAAACCGGTGCATCGCCGACTTGTCCGGCGTTGCGTAGACGACATCATCGACGTCGTAGCGGTGTTCCCCGAAGAGACGGACCGTCAGCAGGCCGGTAACCTCGGTTTCCAGGTAAAGAATGGTATCTGCGCCGAGATGCTCGACATGGATAACCTTGCCTTTCCAATCACCGCGGTCACGCGACAGGGTGATGTGCTCGGGCCGGATGCCGACCGTCTTTGCATCGCTGTCTCCCAGTCTGCCAGCCTCGATGAAATTCATCTGGGGCGAGCCGATGAAGCCAGCAACGAACGTGTTCGCCGGCCTGTTGTAAAGCTCCATGGGCGAGCCGACCTGCTCGATCCGGCCGGCATTGAGCACGACGATCTTGTCGGCGAGCGTCATCGCCTCGACCTGGTCGTGCGTCACATAGATCATCGTCGCCTTCAAGCTGCGATGCAGCCGCGCGATCTCGAGACGGGTATTGACGCGAAGTGCGGCGTCGAGGTTCGACAGGGGTTCGTCAAACAGGAAGAGCTTCGGCTCGCGGACAATGGCGCGGCCGATGGCGACACGCTGGCGCTGGCCGCCGGACAGTTCTGCCGGGCGGCGGGCAAGATAGGGTTCCAGCGACAGCATCGCAGATGCCTTGCCGACCTTTGCGTCAACCTCGGTCTTGGGCGCACCCATCTGCTTCAGGCCAAGACCCATATTGTCCTTCACCGTCAGGTGCGGATAAAGCGCATAGGACTGGAACACCATGGCGATGCCGCGCTTGGCGGGCGGGGTGTTGATCACCTCCTGGCCATCGATCTGCACGCTGCCGGAGGTCGCATCCTCGAGCCCGGCGATGACGCGAAGCAAGGTGGATTTGCCGCAACCGGACGGGCCGACGAAGATGACGAACTCGCCGTCCTTGACCTCCAGATCGATGCCTTTCAGAACCTCGTGGTTACCGAAGGCCTTGCGGATGGATTTCAGTTGAAGTGATCCCACGTGAGACGCCTTTTCGTTGTCGCATATGCCTTTCGTCCCGCTGCAAGGCACCGGAACGGGCATGCTTCGTTATAGTTTGACCGGCTGGCCGGTCCGCACGCTCTCATCGGCCGCAAGGCAGATGCGCAGCGACTGGACGGCATCGTCCATGTGTCGTTCGAGATTGATGTTTTCGGTGATGGCTTTCAGCACATAGGCCTGCTCAAGATCGCAGAGCTCCTGATGACCCGGCTCACCGTCCATCCTGAAATCCTCGTCCTTGTGGACGAATTTTCCGTCCGGTCCGGTTTCGGCCTTGTGTACCCGGATAACGGCCGTCTTGGTGTGCGTGTCGATGTCGTCGGACTTGGCATTCGGATCCATGACGATGGAGACCGAGCCGTTCGGCGTCATCACATCCTTCACGAAGAAGGCGGTTTCCGAGATCATTGGCCCCCAGCCGGCTTCGTACCAGCCGACGGATCCATCCTCGTAGATCACCTGCAGGTGGCCGTAATTGTACATGTCCGGCGCAATCTCGTTGGAGAGCCGCAGGCCCATGCCGCGCACTTCGACAGCCTTGGCATCGGTGATCTGGCACATGACATCGACATAATGCACGCCGCAATCGACAATCGGCGACGTCGTCTGCATCAACGACTTGTGCGTCATCCAGGTCGGGCCGCTGGACTGCTGATTGAGGTTCATGCGGAACACATAGGGGCCGCCGAGCAGCCTGGCTTCCGCGATCAACCGGACCCAGGACGGGTGATGGCGCAGGATGTAACCGACAATCAGCTTCTTGCCGGCCTTCTTAGCAGCCGCGACGACGCGCTCGGCATCGGCGACCGTGGTTGCAAGCGGCTTTTCGATGAAGACGTCGCAACCGGCCTCGAAGGCCATGACGGCATAATCGGCATGGCTGTCGGAATAGGTGCAGATCGAGCAAAGGTCGGGCTTCAGCTCCTTCAGGGCAGTCTCGAAATCCGAATGGATCGCATAGCCGCCGAGTTCCGGTGCCAACATCGGCTTCGACCGATTGACGAGACCGATGATCTGAAAGCCCGGATTGTTGTGATAGGCGAGCGCATGGCTGCGGCCCATATTGCCAAGGCCTGCGACAAGGACGCGGATGGGTTTAGCGCTCACTTGACTGCTCCTGCGGTAATGCCGCGGATCAGCTGCCGCGAGAAGATGACGTAGAGAATGAGAACCGGGAAGATCGCCAGCGACAGGGCGGAGAGGACCGCGTTCCAATTGGTGACGAACTGACCAATGAAGACCTGTGAGCCGAGCGTCACCGTCTTGGTGGCTTCGCCGGGGGCAAGGATCAGCGGGAACCAGAGATCGTTCCAGATCGGGATCATCGTGAAGACGGCGACCGTCGCCATCGCCGGGCGGACGAGCGGCAGGACGAGGCGGAAGAAGATCGAATATTCCGACAGGCCATCGATCCGGCCGGCATTCTTCAAATCATCCGAAACCGTGCGCATGAACTCGGAAAGGATGAAGATCGCAAGCGGCAATCCTTGGGCGGTGTAGACAAGGATCAGCGCCGTCAGCGTATTGACCAGGCCGGCGGCGACCATGCCCTGCAGGATCGCGACGGTGCCGAGGCGGATCGGAATCATGATGCCGATGGCGAGGTAGAGCCCCATCATCGTGTTGCCCTTGAACCGATATTCCGACAGCGCAAACGCTGCCATGGCACCGAACAGCAGCACGAAGAAGATCGAGACGACGGTGACGATCAGGCTGTTCTGGAAATAGACGATGAAATCTCCCTGCTTCAGCACCGTCTCATAACCGACGAGGCTGAAGCTGTTTGCCGTCGGCGGCGCGAGCGGCGTGCGGAAGATGGCATTCCGGTCCTTGAACGAATTCAGGATCGTCAGCAGCACCGGGAACAGGGCAATGACGGTGTACCCGGCTAGGGCCAGATGGACGAAGCCGGAACGCAAGGGTGACATGCGAGCTTTTGACATGGGTCTGTCTCCCTTAGAACTGGTAGCGGCGAACGCGCCGCTGGATGCCGAAGAGATAAAGCGACACGCCGGCGAGGATGATCAGGAACATCACGGTGGCGATGGTGGCACCCATCGAGCGGTCGCCCAGCTGCAACTGGAAACCGAAGAAGGTGCGGTAAAGCAGCGTTCCGAGAATGTCAGTCGATCCGTCCGGCCCGGCCAAAGCGCCCTGCACGGTATAGATCAGGTCGAAGGCATTGAAGTTGCCGACGAAGGTCAGGATCGAGACCATGCCGATTGCCGGCAGCACCAGCGGCAGCTTGATCTTCCAGAACTGGCTCCAGCCGGTCACACCGTCGCATTCGGCAGCCTCGATCACCTCATCGGGAATATTAAGAAGAGCCGCATAGATCAGCATCATCGGAATGCCGACATTCTGCCAGACGGAAATCAGCGAGACCGCAATCAGCGCCGAACCGGGCTTGCCAAGCCAGGGCGCGAAGAACGCCTTCAGGCCGACCAAATCCATGAAGAACGGCGTGATGCCCCAGATCGGCGAGAGGATCAGCTTCCAGATGAAGCCAACGATGACGAAGGACAACAGCGTCGGCAGGAAGATCGCCGTGCGGTAGAAAGTGGCGAGCCTCAGCTTCGGGATCGACAGCATGGCGGCAAGCGCGATGCCGAGCGGGTTCTGCACGAGCATATGGATGGTGAAGAAGATGAAATTGTTCTTCAGCGCCCGCCAGAAATCCGCCGCCCATCGTTCCTCGCCGAACAGCACCTGGAAGTTCGCAAAGCCGACAAAGGTCGACTGGCCGTCCACCGTGTTGAACAGCGACAGGCGCAGCGTCTCGATCAGCGGCACGATCATCACGGCCGAATAGATCAGGAAGGCAGGCAGCAGGAAAACGAGGATATGCCAGCGTTTCGGCCGCGCCGGTGTTTGAATGTTGTCCTCAGACGTAATGGCGTTGCTCATGGCCCCTGCCCGCTCCGACCCGTTTTTCGTCGATCGCCGCGAATGCGACTAGGCGCCGCGCTGCCGGTCCCCGCGGCGCATGCCCGACCAGCATGCCCAAGGGCGCTGGCAGAATGTGATTTCAGATTACACGATTTTGCGCTCAATGCGCCGGCGCCTGCTTTACCTCCCCCCTGAGGGGGAGGTCGCGCGGAACGCGCGGGTGGGGGTGACAATTGTTTCACAAAAGAGGTCACCCCACCCCGGCACTTCGTGCCGACCCTCCCCCTCGAGGGGAGGGTAAGTTCCTTATTTCGCCGGCTTGTACCAGCTGTCGAGACCCTTCTGCAGCTTCTCGGCGGCGACTTCCGGCGTATCGGTGCCGTTGATCACGTTTGCCGATTCAACCCAGGTCTCGTTTTCGAGATTCGGGGTGCCGCGCGACAGGATCTGGTAGGTCGAGCGGATGGTCGGCTTGCACTTTTCGCGCCAGGAGACGAACTCCTGTGCGAGCGGGTCGGCCATCTTCACCGGCGTCGAATTCAGGCTGAAGAAGCCCGGCAGCGAGTTGGCGTAGATGTCGGCGAATTCCGGCGAGGCGATCCAGGACAGCAGCTTCTTGGCTTCTTCCGGGTGCGCGCTCTTGGTATTCAGGCCAACGCCGATGTCGTTGTGGTCGGAGATGTAGCACGCATCGCCAGCGGCTTTGACCGGCGGCGGGAAGGCACCCATCTTGAACTGGGCCTGCGTGTTGAACAGGCCGATTTCCCACGAGCCGGCCGGATAGATAGCTGCGCGGCCGAGCGTGAAGAGGTTCTGGCTGTCCGGATAGGTCTGGGCTTCGAAACCGTCGCCGAGATAATCCTTCCACTTGGCAAGAACCTTGTAAGGCTCGACCCAGTCGGCGTCCGTCAGCTTCTGATCGCCCTTGATCAGAGCCGCACGGCCTTCTTCACCCTTCCAGTAGGTCGGGCCGATGTTCTGGTAGCCCATGGTTGCGGCTTCCCAGAGATCCTTCGTGCCCATGGCCATCGGGATGAAGGTGCCATCGGCCTTGATCTTGTCGAGGGCCGCGAAGAATTCGGCTTCCGTCGTCGGGATGGCGATGCCGAGCTGGTCGAAAGCATCCTTGTTGTAGATGAAGCCATGGATGACCGAAGCCATCGGCACGCAGAAGGTTGCCGAACCATCGTCTGTCGTCCAGGCCGACCTGGCGACCGGCGAGAAATTCTCCATGCCGGCAAGGCCGGTGATGTCGGCCAGGTGCTTCTTGTTGTAGAGTTCGAGCGAAGCGTCGAACGGGCGGCAGGTGACGAGGTCACCGGCCGAGCCGGCATCGAGCTTGGCGTTCAGCGCAGCGTTGTATTCGGTCGGCGCGGTCGGTGCGAATTTCACCTTGATGCCGGGGTTCTTCGCTTCAAAAGCCGGAATAAGCTTTTCCTGCCAGATCGCCAGATCGTCGTTGCGCCAGCTTTCGATCGTCAGCGTGACGTCTTCCGCATGCGCCAGCCCGGCGGAGCCGAGGATGCTGGATGCAAGCAGCAAGCCTTTCAAAGTGGTACGGGTCATTACGTTCTCCCTTTTATTGCGCCGGTGCGGCGCGGTTTTAAAACCCAGAAACTAACCTGCCGCGATGATCGACAAGGCACGGCGCAGATTTTGACCGGCATCAGCAAGTGCTGCTTCTGCAGCGGCCACGTCTTTTGCCCCAGCAGCAAGAAGAATGGCGATCTTTACCGAGCCCGACGATGTGGTGAGGTAACGGCCGGCTTCCGTCGCGCCGATACCGGCGATATCGGAAACGATACGAATGGCGCGTCCGCGCAGCTTCGCATTGTCGGCCTTCAGGTTGACCATATGTCCGTCATAGACATGGCCAAGATGGATGCCGACCAGCGTCGAAAACATGTTGAAGGCGATCTTTTGCGCCGTGGCGGCACCCATGCGGGTCGATCCGGAAATGACCTCAGGCGGCGTCTGCAGGAGGATGGCCACGTCGGCATTCTGAAAAAGCACGGCGCCGGGGTTGTTCGCCATGGCGATGATACGAGCGCCGCGCTGCTTCGACTCGTCGGCGGCAGCCAGCGCATAGGGCGTGGAGCCGCTGGCGGAGACGGAAATCAGACAATCACCCTTGCCGATACCGGCCTCACGAACATCCGCGCGGGCAAGCTCCATATCATCTTCGTAGCCGCCGGCGAGATCGGTCAGGCTTGCGGCACCACCGGCCAGCAGCACGACGACCTTGTCGAGCGCAATTCCATAGGTACCGGGCAATTCCAGCGCGTCCGTCATGGCCATCAAGCCCGAACTGCCGGCGCCGGCATAGGCGAGGCGTCCGCCGCTTGCGAGCACCTCTGCAGCGATCTGCGCGGCAGCAGCGAGAGGTTCGATTGCAGCGTCAACTGCCTTCGCCGCGGCCTGCTGGCCGGACGCAAGCAGACGCAGCGCAAGCGCCGGATGCATGACATCCAGACCTATCGCCTTCTCGTGACGCTCTTCGGTTTTCACTGACGGCATGCGTTTGATCTCCCTCGCTGCAAATTAATGCCAAAAAAATACCAATTGTCTAGGAAAAATTAACTTCCGATCGAAGAAAAATTTCAATCTATAAAATAATCCCAATATTTCATACGCTTAACTTATAAATCCAATTAAAGGCCAATTCCCCCTTGGTTAATGGTATTTTTTTGGTATCATTTTTATCGGAGGTATCCATGCCACACTACATTCTGGGAATCGACGGCGGGGGCACGAGTTGCCGCGCGGCTGTAGCAGGCGCCGACGGGCGCATCCTCGGGCGCGGCAAAAGCGGCGCTGCCAACATTCTGACCGATCCCGACAATGCCCTGATCCACATTGTCGGGGCAGCCACGGCTGCGTTCGAAGAAGCCAATATCGCTCCCTCGAAGATCGGCTCAGCCTGCGCCCTGCTCGGGGTGGCCGGCAGCAATGTCGGCGATGCCGTTCATTATGTGAAAGAACGCCTGCCCTTTGCCAAGGCCGACATCGAATCCGATGGGCTGATCGCATTGCAGGGCGCTTTGGGTGATAGCGATGGCGCCGTGGCAATCCTCGGTACCGGTTCCATCTATATATCCCGTCAAGGAGATGAGATCCGCTATATCGGTGGATGGGGCTTCCAGATCGGCGACCTCGGCAGCGGTGCCCGCCTCGGTCACGCCCTTCTGCAGGAAAGCGTCCTAGCCTTTGACCGGATCCATCCCTCCTCGCCGCTGACGCAGGCTGTCATGGCCGAATTCAATGACGACCCGCGCGAGGTCGTGGAATTTGCTCGCGCGGCCCACCCCGGAGAGTTTGGGCGTTTTGCTCCCAAGGTCTTCGAATATGCCGGCCGCGGCGATCCGGTAGCGATCACGCTGCTGCGCGCGGCCGCACAAACGATAAACGAAGCTCTGGATGCCGTGGTGGCACAGGGCAGCCGCAAACTCTGCCTGCTGGGTGGGCTGGCTCCGATCTATCGCCCGTGGCTTGCAGAACGGCACCAGCCGCTGTTCATGGAGCCGGAGGCGGATGCGCTGACCGGTTCCGTCGCGCTCGCAGCCAAGCGCTTTGCCGCGGGAGCGAACGCATGACCCAGCATCTCGAGGCCATACTGCCGCTGGATGGTTTGCAAGCCGGAGGTTCCGGCCCGCTCTATCTGAAGCTGCGGCAATCGCTGGAAGAGGCGATCCTGTCCGGCAAGCTGAACCACGGCGATGCACTGCCGCCGGAACGGGACCTCGCCGACTATGCCAGCATCAGCCGCGTGACGGTACGCAAGGCCGTCGACGATCTTGTCAAGGACGGGCTTCTTGTCCGCCGCCATGGATCGGGGACCTTCGTCGTCAAGCCGGTCAATCGCGTCCAGCAGTCGCTGTCACGGCTGACCTCCTTTACCGAAGATATGCAACGGCGGGGACTGACGACGACGGCGCAGTGGATCGAGCGCGGTCTCTTTCACCCCTCTCCCGATGAAATGATGGCGCTCGGCCTGCCCGCCGATGCGCTTGTCGCGCGTCTGGGGCGCCTGCGCATTGCGGACGACATGCCGCTTGCCATCGAGCGGGCGAGCATCTCCGCCGAATTCCTGCCGGATCCCATCCGGATCGGCACATCGCTTTATGCCGAACTGGACAAGACCAAGTCGCGGCCCGTGCGTGCCGTCCAGCGGATTTCCGCCTGCAGCCTGAAGGACCCGGACGCGGCAATGCTCGGCGTGCCGGTGGGATCGGCGAGCCTTTCCATCGAACGCATCTCCTACCTCGCCTCCGGCCGGGTCGTGGAATTCACCCGATCGCTCTATCGCGGCGACGCCTACGACTTCGTTGCGGAATTGACCCTGCCGGAATCCTAAGCCGGAATCCTAAGCCGGATTCCTGAAAACGGCACAGCCAAGAAAGACACGACCATGCAGACCAATATGCGGCGCGAAATCGATGAGATCCCGGAAGCAGCTGCCCGCCTTCTCGACCAGTCCCAGGCTGCGGTCAAACAGGCAGGCGTTGCGCTGCGCGAAAAAGATCCGGCCTTTCTGGTGACCATCGCGCGCGGCTCCTCCGATCATGCTGCCCTGTTCCTCAAATATGCGATCGAGCTTTCGACCGGGCGACCGGTGGCTTCGCTTGGCCCCTCCCTCGCCTCGATCTATGGCGCAAAGATGCAGCTTTCGGGCGCCGCATCGATCGCCATTTCGCAATCCGGCAAAAGCCCTGACATCGTTGCCATGGCGGAAGCCGCGACCAAGGCCGGCGCCGTGACGATCGCGCTGACTAACACCCTGCCCTCGCCGATCTCGGAAGCGAGCACGCATCCGCTCGATATTCTCGCTGGCCCGGAAATCGCTGTCGCCGCGACCAAGTCCTATGTCAACTCGATCGTTGCGGGCCTGGCTATCCTGGCCGAATGGACGGGTGACGAGGCTCTCCAGCGCGCCGTTACCGATCTACCCAACCAATTTGCAAAAGCGGTGAAGCTCGACTGGCAAATGCTGGCCGATGAACTGGGCGAGGCCGAATCGCTGTTCGTCCTCGGTCGCGGGCCAGCCCTTGCCATTGCCAGCGAAGCGGCGCTGAAATTCAAGGAAACCTCCGGCATGCACGCCGAGGCCTATTCGGCGGCAGAAGTGCTGCATGGACCCGTGGCGCTGGTCGAAAAGCGTTTTCCCGTCATCGGCCTTGCCGCCCGCGATGCAGCGGAGGGTTCCGTCACCGGCATTCTCGACGGCCTCAGCGGCAAGGGCGCGCTTGCCTTCGTCACGTCTTCCAATGCCAAGGCGGCGAAGGTGCTTCCTTTCGTCGAAACCGGTCATCCGATCACCGACGCGCTGACGCTGATCCTGCCCTTCTACGGCTTCGTCGAATCCTGGTCGCGCTCCCGCGGCCTCAACCCGGATGCCCCAGTGGCCCTCAAAAAGGTAACGGAGACCCGATGAACTCTCGCACTGCAATCATCGGCGCCCGGATTTTCGACGGCCTCTTCTGGCATGACGACCAGAGCCTGCTTCTGGACGGCGGCGTGATCACCGGCATTTTGCCGGAGAACGACCTGCCTGCCGGAACCGAGACGATCGACGCCACGGGACAATTGCTGGTTCCCGGCTTCATCGATCTTCAGGTCAATGGCGGCGGTGGCGTGATGCTGAACGACCGGCAGGACGCCGACGCGATCCGCACCATCTGCGCAGCCCACGCCCAGTTCGGCACGACCGGTCTTTTACCGACCCTGATCACCGATACATTCGAAGTTCGCGCCCGAACGATCGAGGGCGGCAGGCAGGCCAAGGCCGAAAACGTACCCGGTTTCCTCGGCCTTCATCTCGAAGGGCCGCACCTCTCCGTTGCCCGCAAAGGCGCCCATGATCCGGCGCTGATCCGGCCGATGGATCAAGCCGATCTCGACGCCATGCTCGCCTGTGCCGACGTGTTCGAGGCAATGATGGTCACCGTTGCGCCGGAGAATGCGACGGTTGCCCAGGTCAAGGCGCTTGCCGATGCCGGCATCATCGTCAGCCTGGGCCATACGGATACCGGCTATGGAACGGTCGCCGAATACGCCAATGCAGGCGCGCGCACCGTCACGCATCTGTTCAACGCGATGAGCCCGCTCGGCCACCGAGAGCCCGGCGTCGTCGGCGGCGCGCTCGATATCGGTAGCCTTCATGCCGGGATCATTGCCGATGGTTTCCATGTCGATCCGGTATCCATGGGCGTCGCGCTGCGCGCGAAGAACGGCCCGGGACGCATCTTCATCGTGACCGACGCGATGTCGACGATCGGCTCCGACCAGACCAGCTTCCTGCTCAACGGCCGCGAAATCTTCCGCAAGGGCGGTCGCCTGACGCTCGCCGACGGGACGCTGGCGGGCGCCGATATCGACATGCTGTCTTCCGTGCGCTTCGTCCATGAAAAGCTCAATCTGAGCCTCGACGAGGCAATCCGCATGGCATCGGCCTATCCTGCGGATGCCGTCGGCATCGCATCCCGCAAGGGGCGGTTGCTGCCCGGTCTCGACGCGGATTTCGTCCTTCTGACGGAAGGACTGGACATGGCTTCGACCTGGATCGGCGGCAAGCGCGTTTTCCAGGCTTGAGCATCCCAAGCAATCTCAGGGCGCGGCTGCCAGCCGCGCCTGCAGCGCACGCACGCTCTCCTTGTCCGTTCTCTTTGCGCTCGCAGCAACGAAGCCGAGCGATACCAGCCTTGCATCATGCGCCGGCTTATCAATCGAACAGGAAGAATGGACCTCGCTCACCGAAAGCCGGGACAGAAGGCCGTCGATCGTCTCCAGCGTCACACCGGAGCCGGGCATGATCGAGATACGGCCATCGGCAGCCGCAACAATCGATGCCAGGGCATCCAGACCGTCCGAAGCCTTCTTGGCGCCGCCGGATGTCAGGATCCGTTCGAACCCCAGATCGACAGCAATCTCGACGGCCTCTGCGAAATCCGGCACCAGATCGAAGGCTCGGTGCAGCGTCAGGCCAAGCCCGGCTGCGTGATCCGCAAGAATCCGCAACATGGCGACATCGAGCCTTCCATCGGACCGGCTCGCGCCGAGCACGACGCCGGCAAGGCCGGCGGATCTGGCCGCGTCTATATCACCGAGCATGACGTCGATATCGTCGGCATCGAACACGAAATCGCCCGGCCGCGGCCGGATCATCGCATAGACGGGAATGCTGAGCTTTCCGGCCAGCGTCATCAAACCCGGCGGCGGGGTCAGGCCACCGACGGCGAGCGCCGAGCAGAGCTCGATGCGGTCGGCACCGCCTTCGACGGCTGCCATGAGGCCCGCTGCGTCCTCGACGCAAACTTCCAGGAGGATTTTTGTCATTGCGCTTCTCCACCAAGGCCGAGAATGGCTGCGCCGATCAGGCCCGGCTCGATGCGGCACTGCCCGGGCACGACCAGCGGCCGGTCGAATTTTCGCAGGATGCGCGCCCGCACGGCCTTGTCGATCCGCGCAATGAGCGGCGTCACGTTAGAAAGACCGCCGCCGACCGGAACGATGGTCGCGCCGGTGATGTTGACCGTCAGGGCCAAGGGTGAACTGACGAGATCGACCAGCACGTCGATGGTTCGTTCGGCTTCGCTGTCGCCCTCCTGCCAAAGCGTGGTGATCTCTTCGCTGGTCAGTGCCTTGCCATGCAGGGTCTGGTGCAGGCGCTCCATGCCGCGGGCACCGCCGATCGTATCGACGCAGCCGCGCTGGCCGCAACCACAATCGAAAGCCGGAATCGCGACCGGCGGCGTGCCGGCCATCGCGGCGACCGCCGGGCCATGGCCCCACTCGCCGGCGAACCCGCCGTCCTCGTTGATCAGCCGGCCATCCACCACCAGCCCACCGCCGACGCCGGTGCCGAGGATGGCGCCCAGCACGATACGGTGGCCCCTGCCGGCACCCGCTCCGGCTTCCGCCAAGGCGAAACAATCCGCATCATTGGCGACCAGCACTGGCAAACCGAGAACAGCGGACAGGTCCGCCGAGAGCTTGCGACCGTCGATGCAGGGGATATTGGCGCATTTGATTGCACGGCTTTCCGGGTCGACGACGCCGGTGATCGAGATGGCGATACGATCGGGTTTTCCGCCGGCCTCGCGGATGACGTCGCCAAGCGTTTGCGCAAAGGCGCCGAAGTCATCGAGCGGTGTCGTCCGGCGCCCCAGCGGCTGGATGCTGTCGGCGGAATGGGCGACCGCACCCTTGATTGCCGATCCGCCAATGTCGAAGCACACGATCATGCCTCGCCCCGGATGACGGCTTCGGCCGAGAGCGCCGCCGACAGGAGATAGTCATCCTCGTTGCGCTGGCCGGAGAGGAGGAAACCGACAGGCATGCCGGCGTCGCCGGTGCCGCAGGGAATGGACACGCCGCAGCCGTCGAGGAAATTGCCGATCGACGTATTGCGCAGGGTCCGGCCGTTGATCTTGAAGAACAGGTCGTCATCGGCAAGCAGCGGCGCGATCGGTGGCGCCACATGCGGCAGTGTCGGATGGGCAATCAATTCGCCCGGCTCGAGATCGTCGCCCAGGCGGGCGATCAGACGCTGGCGGGCGTCGAGAATGGCGATGTAGTCCGCCATGCCGATCTTCTCGCCCAGCCGGGCGCGCGCGACGACGCGCTGATCCATCCGGGCCGCGTCCGCACCCTGAAGGCGTTCCTTGTGCAGCGCATAGGCCTCTGCCGTGACCAAGGCGCCATGACGCGTCATCACCTCGAAAACTTCCGCGAAGATCGGGAAGGCGCGCCGGGTAATGCGAGCGCCTGCCTTTTCCAACCGCGCGGTGGCAGCCTCGAAGGCTGTGACCACCCCGGGTTCGGCATTGTCGAATACGATCGCTTCCGGAATGACGAGCTTGAGATCGCCAAGATGTATCCGGCCAATATCGGGCGCGGTGCAGCCGCACATTGCGGCATCCACCCATATGGCGTCCGGCACCGTGCGGCAGAGGGGGCCGAGCGAATCGAGGCTCTTTGCCAGCGGATAAACGCCCCGCATCGAATAGCGGCCGCGGGTTGCCTTATAGCCGACGATCCCGTTCAGCGCGGCGGGAATACGGATGGAGCCGCCGGTATCCGTGCCGATCGCGACGGGTACCAGGCCGCTGGCAACCGCCACGCCGGAACCGGCCGACGATCCGCCGGGAATGCGCGGCACATCGCGGGACGCCGGGTTGTGTGCCGTACCGTAATGCGGATTGATGCCAAGACCGGAGAAGGCAAATTCGCTGAGATTGGTCCGGCCGATACTGATCATGCCCGCGCTGGCAAGCGCCTTCACCACGTCGGCATCTACCTTGGCCGGCGCGTTGTCCGCCAACACGACGGAGCCGGCCGTCGTCACCGAGCCTTGCGTGTCGAAAAGATCCTTCCAGGCTACAGGGATGCCGTCAAGCAGCCCGAGTGAGCGGCCCGAGCGGATGCGTTCAGCGGATGCCTTAGCCTCCGCCAGCGCACGCTCCTCCAGCAAGCCGGTAAAGATTGCCTGATCCGGGTAGCCGGCTATCCTTTCCAGCGTGTCCTTGGTGAACGCGACCGGATCGAGCGCGCCTGACTGCAGCAGGACGGAAAGACCCGCAACCGACATGTTTCCGTCCACTTCGACCATCGACATTTTTCTCCAGAACTGCGCTACAAGGGGTCATCATATCGATCTGACCGCTTCATTGGCAGCGCATTCCGTCGCCTTCACACATGATTTTCGCCTTAGCCTTGCCCGGTCGCATCTGTCCGCCTACATGCCAAGGGCGGCGACAGGCCGCGGGCCACAAGGAGATGGGAATGATATTCGACGCGGCGCGGCTTTCCTTTGCCAATCTCTTTGCGCCCGAAACGCGTTCGGTGTTCTGGAAAGTGCTTGGCCTGACGCTGCTTGCCCTGATCGGCTTGTGGCTGGCGCTGCGCCAACTCTTCATCTACCTCGCCTTGCCGTGGCTCGACGTGCTTATTCCCGGCACATCGGGATGGGAGGGGTGGCTGGCCCTGGTCGTCGGTATTTTTGCAAGCCTCGGCATAGCCTTGGGGCTGGCGCTGCTTCTGGCGCCCGTGACCGCCTTGATTGCTGGCTTCTTTCTGGACGATGTGGCGGAGGTCGTCGAGAAAAGGGACTACCCGCAAGATCCGCCTGGCCGCCCCTTGCCACTTGGCGAGGCCATATCCGGCACCATAAAATTTCTCGGCGTGATCATCGCCGGCAACATCGTTGCGCTGTTTTTGCTGCTTGTCCCCGGCATCAACCTGATCGCCTTCTTTCTGGTGAACGGCTATCTGCTCGGCCGTGAATTCTTCGAGTTCGCCGCCATGCGCCATCGACCGCCCGCCGAGGCACGGCTTTTCCGCGCCAAGCATGCCGGCACCGTCTTTCTTGCCGGGCTTATTCTCGCGGCCTTCCTCGCCGTGCCGATCCTCAATCTGCTGACACCCCTGTTTGCCGCCGGCATGATGGTGCATCTCCACAAGAAGCTGTCGCAACGCGATCCGGCCTTTCGCGAGCAACTGGATGCCAATCCGGTTCGGCGGTAACTTTACAAATTGTCTATATTGACAAAACGTCAAAACAGATGGATAAGGCGCCATGCCTCATCCATTGACCCCTTTTGTCCCGGTCTGCGAAGCGATCGCCACGCTGTTTTCACCTCATGTGGAAGCGGTTCTGCACGATCTTGATTCCGGCCTGATCTTCCACATCGCCAATGCCTTTTCCAAACGGCGGGCAGGCGACAGCTCGCTGAACGAAGCCGGGCTCGTATCGTCGCTCGAGGGCGATGTGATCGGCCCTTACGGCAAATCCAACTGGGATGGCCGCCGGCTGAAGGCGATCACCTCGGTGCTGCGCGATGCCGATGGCAAGCCGATCGGTCTCCTCTGCATCAACCACGATATCGAAGCCTTTGCCGGCATCCTGGACCAGCTGAAGTCGACGGTCGATATCGCCGCTCCGATGCCAAAGGCCTCGGCGCTGATGGCGGAAGACTGGCGCGAAGCGGTCAATGCGGTGATCGGTGATTTCCTCGCCACCCGCAGAGCCACGCTCGCAGGTCTCACCAGCACGGAAACGGACGATCTGATCGGCCTGCTCGACGCACGCGGCGTCTTTGCGATCCGCAAGGCCGTTCCCTATGTCGCCGAGATTCTGAAACTGTCCCGGGCGACGATCTACAATCGCCTCGGCTCAACCCGCCAGAAGCAGGAAACCACCAGTCAGGGAGAACCGCGATGACCGGGCCGATACGTGATTTTGCGCTGGAAACCTACATGTCGAAGTGGGAATTCACGGCGAAGTACAACATGACCGCGTCCGACGCGGAGACCCTGCGGCTGCCGGAGCTGATGGCCATGGCCAGCGACGAGGACCGGGCCGATTTCGAAAATCTCAGCCTCGGCTATACCGAGACTTTTGGCGCACCGGCACTCCGGCAGGAAATTGCCCGCACCTACGAAACCGTGAAACCGGAAGACCTGATCTGCTTTGCCGGCGCCGAGGAAGCGATATACGTGGCGATGAAGGTTCTGCTGACACCTAACGACCACGCAATCGTCGTCACCCCGAACTATCAGGCTGCCGAGACGCTGCCGCTCAGCATCTGCGCCGTCAGCGGCGTCGCGCTCGATATCGACAATGACTGGAATCTCGACATCGGCCTTGTCGAAGCGGCTCTGCGGCCGAACACCCGGCTGATCTCGATCAACTTTCCCAACAACCCGACCGGCAAGATCCTGCCGCGCGCGACATTCGATGCTCTCATCGACCTCTGCCGCAAGCATGGCATCTGGCTGTTCAGCGACGAGGTCTACCGGCTGATCGAAAGGGATGAGACCCTGCGCCTGCCGCAGGCTGTCGATGTCTACGAGCGTGGAATTTCGCTGAACGTCATGTCGAAGGCCTATGGCTTGCCTGGCCTCAGGATCGGCTGGCTCGCCTGCAAGGATCGCGATTTTCTGGTGCGCTGCGAGCGCTACAAGCATTTCCTGTCGATCTGCAATTCGGCGCCATCCGAGGTGCTGGCCCGCATCGCCCTGAAGAACCGCGACCGCATTCTGTCGCGAACGCGGGCCATCGTCCGCAGCAACGTCGCCGCGTTGAACGCATTTTTTGCCGATTTTCCGCATCTGTTCGACTGGCGTGAGCCGGATGGCGGCTGTATCGCCTTCATCCGCTACAAGGGTGCCGATGGCGTCGAGGCTTTCACGACGCGCATGGTCGAGGAGGCAGGCGTGTTCTTCCTTCCGTCAAGCGTCTATCGTTCAGACCTGACGCCTGTGCCTGAAAACTGCCTGCGCATCGGCTTCGGCCGCCTGCACGTGCCGGAAGGCTTGACCGTCCTGCGCAACTGGCTGACGCGCAACAGTCTCTGACGAAAGCGGAAAGCTGGCTAAATATCGGCTTCGCGCAAGCGATACCCGACGCCGGTCTCGGTGGTGATGTATTGCGGCTGGTCGGGGCTGGCCTCGATCTTCTGGCGCAGCTGACGGACATAGACGCGCAGATATTGCACGTCGGCGGAGCTCCCCCAGACCTGCTTCAACAGGAACTGATGCGTCAGCACCTTACCGGCGTGCTGCACGAGGATGCGCAGGATATCGTATTCCTTCGGCGACAGCTTCACTTCGCGGCCATCGACCTTGACGATGCGCTTGACCAGATCGACGGAAAGACCACCGGTCTGGAACAGCGGTTTCTCGCCCTGCTGCTGCAGCCGGTGACGCAGCGCCACGCGAATGCGCGCCACCAGTTCGTTCACACCAAAAGGCTTCGTCACATAGTCATCGGCGCCGAGCTCCAGCGCCTTGACGATGCCCGCTTCGTCGGTCCGGCTCGACAGGATGACGATCGGCAGGGTCAGGCCCTCGTCACGCCAGCCGCGCAACAGGTCGTGTCCTGGAATATCCGGCAGGCCGAGATCGAGTAAGATGAGATCGGGCTGTTCGATCTTCACCATCTCCTCAGCCGCTTTGCCATTGGCCGCTTCGCTGACAGCATAATCCTGCGTCGCCAACCCGACCCGCAGCAACCGGCGAATAGGGGGTTCGTCATCGACGACCAGGATTTTGACGGCCGAGAGGGTCATTTCATGTCCTTCAGATTGGGCGCATCCGGCAACAGGGGAAGTTTGACGATGAAGACCGCGCCGGACTGGTCGGTCCTGTTTTCCGCGGCGATCGTTCCGCCCATCGCTTCGACGAAACCCCGGCAGATCGACAGGCCAAGGCCGGTTCCGGCCCGAACGTGATCGCCCTTGCGGACCCGATAGAACGTATCGAAGACACGCTCAAGGTCTCCCGCGGGGATGCCCGGCCCCTCGTCGGAAATTCTGACGACAACATGCGCTCCATCGGTATGCGCCTCCACGCCAACGGTGGAGCGATCCGGCGCATATTTGGCGGCATTGTCGAGCAGATTGAACAGGACCTGCTCGAAAAGCACGGGGTCGACCCTGACCATCGGCAGCTCGGCGGGCACCTGGACATCGACCTGATGGCCAGCCATGATTTTGCGCGCCCGGCGCAACGCGCTGCCGACGATATCGCCGATATAGTGAAACGCCGAATTGGGCGCCATCGCGCCGGATTCGATCCGGGTCATATCGAGCAGGTTGGCGATAAACCGGTTCAATCGTTCGGATTCGTCCGTCACCGTCGTCAGCAGTTCGACGCGGTCTTCCTCAGGCAGCGCTGACTGATAATCCCGTAATGTGCCGGCTGCTCCCATGATCGCGGCAAGCGGTGTCTTCAGGTCATGCGAGATCGACGTCAACAGCGCCGAACGCAGCTTTCCGGCCTCCTCGGCCAGTCGCGCATTGTCGACATCGGCGACAAGCTGGACACGTTCGATGGCAAGGGCCGCCTGATCGGCAAGCGCATCAAGCAGGCGCTGCTGTTCGGGGGTCAGCAACGGCCCCTGCCTGTCATTGTCGAGACCGATGACGCCAACGGCGGCGCGACCGGTGCGCAAGGGAACGTAGAGGCGCCTGGCGCCCGGCAGTGTGTCGGCACCGCGACCGGCGGCACGATTGTGCTCCCAGGCCCAGCGGGCTGCGGCGATGTCGGCGTCATCCAGCGTGTCATCCGGCGGATAGCCGGCTTTTACCGCGATCGTTCCACCCTCCGGCAGAAGCAGCACGACGCGAACCTTGAGCATTGAGGCAAGCTGGAACGCCGTTGCCCACAGCACATCGTCCAGCGTGCCGGTCCCGGCCAGCTTCTTACTGAACAGATAGAGATCTTCCGTGGTGCGCGCGCGCTGGCGGGCCGCAGTCGCCTGGCGCTGAACGCTTGCCGTCAGATTGCTGGCAACGACGGCGACCACGAAGAAGAAGCCGAAAGCAACGACGCTTTCCGGATCGCTGATCACCAGCGTATAAAGCGGGTGCAAGAAGAAGAAGTTCAAGGTAAGCGCGCTGATCACGCTGGCATAGAGAGCCGGCCTCAGCCCTTCCGTTACAGCCGTGGTCAGGACCGCCATCAGAAAGACCAGCGCGATGTTGCGCACGTCGAGCGACTGGTCGAGCAGAAAGCCGACGCCAAGCGCCCAGCTGACATAAAGCGTCGCGAACGCATAAGGCTTGATCCTGAATTGCGCCGGCATCGGCATCGTCTTGACGCCCGTTGCGACGGTTTGGCCTTCCCTGTCGTCTCCAGCAAGGACATGGACGCTGATATCACCAGCGGCGCGGATGAGCTTGTCTGTCACGGAGCCCTGCAGCCGCTCTCGCCAGCGCGATTTTTTGGGGCTTCCGACAATGATGTGGGTAACGTTGCTCGAGGCCGCGTGGCGGATGATCTCCTCGGCCTCATCGGCGCCTGGCCGAGTCAGTGCCTCTCCACCCAGCTGTTCGGCGAGACGCAGGGTCGCGGCGATCCTATCCCGGGCAGCCTCGGACAGATGCACGGACTGCGCCGTCTCGACATAAAGCGCCACCCATGGGGCACGCAGCCGGTCGGCAAGCCGCGCGGCATAGCGCACCAGCGATGCGCAGCGCGGATGATCATCGACGCAGACAAGCACCCGGTCACCGGCGGCCCAAGGCCCCGAGATCGCGTGTGCCTGCATGTGGGTCAGCAGCTGCTCGTCGACGCGCTGGGCGGTGCGGCGAAGCGCCAGCTCGCGCAGAGCCGTCAGATTACCCGGCGAGAAATAGTTTTCCAGCGCGCGCTGCGCCGTTTTCGGCACATAGACCTTTCCGTCATGCAGCCGCTTGATCAGGTCGTCGGGCGTCAGGTCGATGATCTCGACATCGTCGGCGCGGTCGATGATCGAATCCGGAACCGTTTCGCGGACCCTGATGCGGGTGATCTGGGCGACGACGTCGTTGAGGCTTTCCACATGCTGGATATTGAGCGTCGAATAGACGTCGATGCCGCGCGACAGCAGTTCCTGCACGTCCATGTAACGCTTGGGGTGGCGGCTGCCCGGCGCATTTGTATGCGCCAGTTCGTCGACAAGGACGAGTGCGGGACGGCGGGCGAGAATGGCGTCTATGTCCATTTCGTCGAGGCGCCTGCCCTTGTACTCGACGGCCAAGCGTGGAATGACCTCCAGGCCGTCGACAAGCGCCTGGGTTTCCTTGCGGCCGTGGGTCTCGACCACGCCGACGACCACATCGATGCCGTCCGCCTTGCGTGCATGGGCGGAGGTCAGCATCTCATAGGTCTTGCCGACGCCGGGTGCCGCCCCCAGAAAAATCTTCAGGCGGCCGCGGGTTTCCCGCTCCGCCCGCTGTAAAAGCGCATCCGGTGATGGTCTGCCATCCATGTCGCGGCCGTCATCTCGCATCAAACGTTCGGTCTTCCTCCACTGGCGACGGAAAGCGGCACAGTGCCGCTTTCCGTTTCAGCGTTGTCAGGGCGAGACAGCTTTATCAAGCGCCATGTTCAACGCCAAGACGTTGACGACCGGTTCGCCGAGAACGCCGAGTTCGCGCCCTTCGACGGCTTGATCGACAAGCGTGCGAACCTGACCTTCGTCCATGCCACGGGCCTTGGCAACGCGCGGCACCTGGAAATAGGCCGCTTCCGGAGAAATGTGCGGATCAAGACCGCTGCCCGAGGCGGTGACCAGATCCATGGGCACTACCGCGCCGGGGTTCTGTGCCTTCAGCGCTTCCCCTTCCGCCTTGATGCGGTCAAGCAGCTTCGGATTGGTGGGCCCAAGGTTTGAGCCGCTGGAGGCGGCCGCATTGTAGCCGTCGCCGGCCGCCGACGGGCGGCCGTGGAAATAGGTATCGCCGGTAAAGACCTGGCCGATCAAGGCGGAGCCGACAACGGTTCCGTCCTTTTCGACGAGGCTGCCGTTGGCCTGATGCGGGAACAGGGCCTGGGCGATGCTCGTCATGCCGAGCGGGTAGGCAAGGCCGGTGATGACCGTCATGGCGACGATCATGACAAGGGCCGGTCTCAGTTGTTTCAACATGGATGAACTCCTTTAAACAAGGCCAAGGGCGTTGATGGCCACATCAATGGCCTTGATGCCGATGAAGGGCACGATGACGCCGCCGAGGCCGTAGATAAGCAGGTTGCGCGACAGAAGAGCACCGGCACCGACGGCGCGATACTTGACGCCCTTCAGCGACAGCGGGATCAACGCCACGATGACCAGCGCATTGAAGATGATCGCCGACAGGATGGCGCTTTGCGGCGAGGCAAGCCCCATGATGTTGAGCGCCGACAGCTGCGGGTAGAAGGCCAGGAACATCGCCGGGATGATGGCGAAATACTTGGCAATATCGTTCGCGATCGAGAACGTCGTCAGCGCACCGCGGGTCATCAGGAGCTGCTTGCCGATCTCGACGATCTCGATGAGCTTGGTCGGATCCGAATCCAGATCGACCATGTTGCCGGCTTCGCGGGCCGCCACCGTGCCGGTGTTCATCGCCACGCCGACATCGGCCTGGGCGAGCGCCGGGGCGTCGTTTGTGCCGTCGCCGCACATGGCGACGAGCTTGCCCTTGGCCTGTTCCTCGCGGATCAGCGACAGCTTGTTTTCCGGTGTCGCCTGAGCAAGGAAGTCATCCACACCGGCTTCGGCTGCGATGGCAGCCGCCGTCATCGGATTGTCGCCGGTGATCATCACCGTGCGGATGCCCATGCGGCGCAGTTCGGCGAAGCGTTCGCGGATGCCGCCCTTGACGATGTCCTTGAGGTGGACCACGCCCATCAGCCGCCCGTCGCGGACGACGGCAAGCGGCGTACCGCCGGACTTGGCGATCTCGTCGGCGATGGCCTGGATCTCGCGCACGGTTTCCGGGCGGGCAGAGGCATTGGGGCCGGCGACATAGCTCAGCACCGCGTCCACGGCGCCCTTGCGGATCGACGATCCTTCCAGATCGACGCCGCTCATGCGGCTCTGCGCCGTAAACGGAACAAAGGTGGCATGCAGTTGCGCCATGTCACGCGCACGGATGCCGTACTTTTCCTTGGCGAGAACGACGATGGAGCGGCCTTCCGGTGTTTCGTCGGCCAGCGAGGCAAGCTGCGCGGCATCCGCCAGATCCTGTTCCGAAACGCCAGAGACGGGACGCAACTCGGTTGCCTGGCGGTTGCCGAGCGTGATCGTGCCGGTCTTGTCGAGCAGCAGCGTATCGATGTCGCCGGCTGCTTCGACGGCGCGGCCGGACATGGCGAGCACGTTGAAACGCACCAGACGGTCCATGCCGGCGATGCCGATGGCCGAGAGAAGCGCGCCGATCGTCGTCGGGATCAGCGTCACGAACAGGGCGACGAGAACGATGACCGGGATGGAGCCGCCGGCATAGGTGGCGAAGCTCGGGATGGTCGCAACGGCGAGGACAAAGATCAGCGTCATACCGGCGAGAAGGATGTTGAGGGCGATCTCGTTCGGGGTCTTCTGGCGCTCTGCACCTTCGACCAGCGCGATCATCCGGTCGATGAAGGTGGAGCCGGCGGCGGCGCTGATGCGCACCCGGATCCAGTCCGACAAGACCTGCGTGCCGCCGGTCACGGCCGAACGGTCGCCGCCGGATTCGCGGATGACCGGGGCGGATTCACCGGTGATCGCCGCTTCGTTGACGGAGGCGACGCCTTCGATGACTTCGCCATCCGAGGGGATGATTTCGCCGGCTTCGACAAGGACGATATCGCCGACCTTGAGCGTGGTGCCGGGGACCATCTTGAAGGTCCTCAGATCGGTCCCGGTCAGGAGCTTCGCCTGCGTTTCGGTGCGGGTCTTGCGCAGCGAATCCGCTTGCGCCTTGCCGCGGCCTTCGGCGACGGCTTCGGCGAAATTGGCGAAGAGAACCGTGAACCACAGCCAGATATTGAGCTGCAGCGAGAAGCCGAGGCCTTCGCCACCGGTAACGAGATCGCGCAGGAACAGGATGGTCGTCAGCGTCGAGACAACGGCGACGACGAACATCACCGGGTTTTTGGCGAGCGTGCGCGGGTTGAGCTTGGCAAAAGCCGAACCGATCGCCGGAATAAGGATGCGAGAGTCCATGAGGCTCGCAGATTTGGACTGGCTCATGAGAGAACTCCAGTTTCTTTTGTTGTGTGACAGCCCGGCGGACAATCCGTCAGCGGAGGAACAATTCGGTAAAAGCATGGGCGAGACCGCCGACCACCAGCAGGACCAGCATCATCACAAGGACGATGTTGGTCGCCTGCGTGGCCGCCACCCGCGACGGATCACCGTCGCGAGGGTTGAGCGGCCTTCTGAATTTCTGCTGGAAAAGGCGGTTCATCACTGCACCTAGAACGTCTGCCCGGCGACCATCGCCAGGTGTTCGACGATCGGTCCAAGCGCAAGCGCCGGGAAGAAGGTCAGGCCGCCGACGATCAGGATGACGCCGCAGAGCAGGCCGACGAACAGCGGGCCGTGGGTCGGGAAGGTCCCGGCCGAGGCAGGCACCGTCTTCTTCGCCACCAGCGAGCCGGCGATGGCAAGCGCCGGGATGATCACCAGGAAGCGGCCCATCAGCATCCCGATACCGAGCGTGATGTTGTACCAAGGCGTATTGCCCGTCAGCCCGCCGAAGGCCGAGCCGTTGTTGGCCGCAGCGGACGTATAGGCGTAGAGGATTTCCGAGAAGCCATGCGGCCCCGGATTTCCGATCGAGGCCACGCCCGTCGGCAGGACGACGGCGATGGCGGTGAAGACCAGCATGGCCGTCGGCAGGATCAGGATGGCGAGGACTGCCATCTTGACTTCCTTGGCCTCGATCTTCTTGCCGAGATATTCCGGCGTGCGGCCAACCATCAGGCCGGCAACGAAGACCGAGAGGACCACGAAGAGCAGGATACCGTAGAAACCTGCGCCGACGCCGCCGACGATGACTTCGCCGAGTTCCATGTTGATCAGCGGGATAAGACCGCCGAGCGCCGTGAACGAGCCATGCATGGCATTGACCGCGCCGCAGGACGCGGCAGTGGTGATCACCGCGAACAGCGACGAGAGGACGATGCCGAAGCGGACTTCCTTGCCTTCCATGTTACCGCCTTCGAGGCCCATGGCATGAACCAGCGGATTGCCCGCAGCTTCCGCCCAGTAGGTGACGGCGACGCCGACGACGAAGAGCACGCCCATGGTGGCGAAGATCGCCCAGCCCTGACGCTGGTTGCCGACCATGCGGCCGAAGACATTGGTGAAACCGGCGCCGATCGCGAAGATCGCAAGCATCTGGATGAGGTTGGAGATCGCATCCGGATTTTCGAACGGATGGGCGGAGTTGGCATTGAAGAAGCCGCCGCCATTGGTGCCGAGCATCTTGATGGCCAACTGGGAGGCGACCGGGCCGAGCGCGATGGTCTGCTGCGCACCTTCGATCGTCGTTGCCGTCACGTAGGCGCCGAGCGTCTGCGGCACGCCGAGATAGACGAAAACAATCGTCAGCACGATGCAGATCGGCAGGAGGATGTAGAGGGTTGCGCGGGTCATATCGACCCAGAAGTTGCCGACCGACTTGCCGGAAGCGCGTGCGAAACCACGAATGAGCGCTACGGCGATGGCCATACCCGTTGCAGCCGAGACAAAATTCTGCACGGCCAAACCGGCCATCTGCACGAGATAGGACATCGTGCTTTCGCCGCCGTAGTTCTGCCAGTTGGTATTGGTCACGAAGCTGGTGGCGGTATTGAAGGAAAGCTCAGGTCCCACAGCGGTCATGCCGGCGGGGTTAAAGGGTAGAGAACCCTGCAACCGCAGCAGCAGATAGAGGACGACAAAGCCGGCGAGGTTGAACATGAGCATTGCGAACGCGTAGCTCGTCCAATGCTGCTCTTCCTTTTCGCTGGTTCCCGACAACCGGTAGAGGCCACGCTCGACCGGGACGAAGAGCAGCGACAGTGGCGTGCGTTCGCCGGTGAAGACGCGCGTCATATAGGCGCCGAGCGGCTTGACCAGCAAAATGACGATCCCGCAGAAAATGAGGATCTGGATCCATCCATTGAGTGTCATAGGAATAACTTTCAATACCCGTGCGTCTAGAACCGCTCAGGGCGAATGAGGGCGTAGGTCAGATAGGCGAGGAGAAACACGGTCACGCCGGCTCCGAGCACATAATCGACAAGCATTTCTCTTAATCCTTTGAATTAGAGACGGTCGCAGACGTTGATGTAGGCAAACGACAGCGCGAAAAACAAAACGCCGATCCCGATCAAGACAATATCCAGCATCGATCCAGGCTCCTTTTGTTGAATTTCAGCTTTCCCTCTTCTTCAAAGGAGGGAGGTGACGCGAAAGAAGCCCCGTCTGACCTTGCTCAGCACAAGATCCGGGGCCTGTATTTCACGCTCAATATGCCGCCGAACCGCATAAGGGTTCGAGACAGGCCGTAAGGGAGAGTTATAAAAATCTCATAGGGATTTTTGGGGTGTTCGGTTCGACCAGGCATCGAAGGGGATAAGAGCCCATGGTTCGGTTTGGATTTCATTCCGCTGCAGAAAAATATTCGACGCTTTGAGAACGGTTTGAATACATCTCGCCGCCTGAACGTCTTTCCAAAAGCTGCAACCGACCCTTATCCATGTATCACCGGGAATACTCGCCAGTGTTGTATTGTGTTTCCCTATTCCGACACTCTTCCCACAAAGTAACGCGAGCCGGCCGGTGCGGCTTGACTTTTGAGGTGGCCAAATCCAGTGATCACCTGTGCATTGTTGGGGAACCTGCATGAAATACGCATCCGTGGGGGCTGTGTATATTTTGGGTGCGCTCTGCCTTGCTGCGCCTGCAGCGCAGGCGGACCCTTTGCCGCGCCCGCTGCCCGCCGCGGGATCGGTCATTGCACGCAAATCGGGCGAAGAAGTACGGTTCGTCGACGTCTCCGACTGGCGCTATGTCGATCTGGAGCAGGATCTCTTGACCGGTGACGTGCTGCGCACCAATGCAACGGGCCAGTTGGCCATCCTGTTTTCCGACCGCACCCAGGTCCGACTTGGCCGCAATACCTCGCTTCTGGTCAAACAGATGGGGGGCAGCGGCGATACGGGGCTCGAACTGCAATCCGGCACGGTCTGGGCTCGCGCCGAACGCGGCGGCCGGGGCGTGACGATCGATACGCCGGCGGCGGCAGCGGCGATCCGCGGCACGGACTGGACGATGACGGTCGGCGCCGATGGCAAGACCTCGCTGATCGTGCTCGAAGGCCTTGTCGAACTCAGCAATGCCTATGGCAGCGTCCAGGTCGCGCAGGGCGAAGGTGCCGTCGCCGCAATCGGCAGGGCACCGTCGAAGATCATCATCGCCAAGCCCAAGGACAGGGAACAGATGCTGTTCAACCTGTCGCTGCGCAACGCCTTCCAGTGGATGCCGGCAACGCCGCTGATCGTGCCACAGATGCGCAGCGAACGGAGCCGGATCGAGGCGAAAGGTGCAGCCTCTCGCTCGGCGGAAGAGTGGCTGAGCCTGTCGGAAATCTATCTCTCGCTCGATGGAAAGGCAAAGGCAAAGGCAGCCCTTGACGAAGCTCGAGCTAGAGGTCTGCGCGGCGCCCAATCGGCCCGCGCCGATCTTATCGATGCCCTGATGGCCGGCTCGGAAAATCGCTATCATGATGCAGCCCTTCTGTTTGAAAAGGCGAAACCCGGCCTTGACGCCAAGCGCCGCGCCATGGCCGCCTATGGCGCATATTTCGCTCGCTCGCTTGCCGATCCCAACCACGTCGAGCAACCGCCGAATGTCGGAAACAGCGGCTATGCGGCAATGGCGAAGGCATGGACAGCCGGTTTCCGGGAAGATATCCCGGCAGCACTTGCCGCGATCAAGGAAGGCGAGCGCAATACGCCCGGCGATCCGACCTTGCCCGGTGCCCGCGCCCAGCTCGGCATCCTGCTCGCAGACGAGAACGAGGTTCGAGAAGGGTTCGAGAAGGCGCTGGCAATCGATCCGGAAGACCCGACCGGCCTCGAGGCACGAGCGAACTACAAGCTCTATATCCTGACAGACCGCCAAGGCGCGCTCGACGATCTGAACCGTGCGCTTAGAACGGCGCCAGGCTCCAGTTCCATCTGGAACACGATCGGGCTTGTGCACGCCGACCGCGATGCCAACGGGGAAGCGGAAGCCGCGTATAAGAAAGCGATCGAACTCGATCCGCTCGACCCCGTCAGCCACGCCAATCTTGCGCTTCTCTATCTCATAGAAATGCGCATGAGCGAAGCGAAGCGCGAGATAGACGAAGCACTGAGGGTCGACCCTTCCTTCGATATCGCCCTGATTGCACGCGGCCGTTACCACCTGCAGACCGGCGAGATGGACAAGGCCGTGGAAGACCTGCTGGCCGGCTCGACCGCCAATCCCGGCTATTCACAGGCTCAATTGATGCTGGCCGCCGCCCACTACGAGAAGGGGGACCGCGTGCCCGCGGCACAGGCGCTCGACAATGCCGAGCGGCTCGATCCGAACGATCCCGTCGTTCCAGTCGTGCGCACCGCGATCGCGATTGACGAATACGATTCCGACGCTGCGATCCGCAACGCGCAGGAGATCATGCGCCGAACGCGTGCACGGGGCGGCGACTATGCACCACTCGGCGCCAACCAGCAGGCAGGCTCGACCCTTAATGACGCCTTCCGTCTGCAGGGGCTCGACGCCTGGGGACAGTATTACGGTGATGTGGTTTTCGATCCTTTTGCCGGATCCAGCTATATCGACCAGGCGGTGCGCGGCAGCGTCAATCCGTTCACCAGCGAATTCAGCTATGACGGCAGGATCATCGAAAACAGTGCCAATGACGCGGCATTCTCTTCCTTCATTCAAGGACTGATGATTGAGCCCCATATGCTCGCCAGCCGCGATCGGACCGCCAATCTGGTCCAGAGACCGTTCATCGAAGCATCGATCGGCGGTGGCCTGGTCTCGGGTGACGGGGAGCTCGGATATATCGGCGAGGCAGAGCTTCGCGGATTGGGGCATTCGCCCTTCCCTGTCAGCGTCTACGGCACGCTGCAATGGGAAAGGACGCCGCAGGGCCGTCCGCTTGACGATATCAACGCCAGCTTTTCAACCGAGACGGAACTTCTCGGCGGGAGTGGCTATCTGACGGCAACGCCGACGCCGGACGACCGGTTCGTCTTCTATAGCAACTACGCACGCAACGATCTTTCGCGTGACGCGAGTATTTTGACAACCGTGCCTGGGATCCCGTTTCCGTTACCGGTTGACGCAGACCTAGCCGTGACTGCGACCTCCCTGAACATAGGCGCCGGGTGGAGCCACACCATTGCCTACCAGAATATCGTCAATGCCGGCCTCTTCTATTCGTCCAGCGAGGCGCGTGTAGAAGACACCGGCTCCCTCCTTGGAATTCCCCTGATCGAGGAAAGCTCGGAGGGAGAAAAAACCAGCGTCGTTGCCGCTATCGGACATATTTACGGGGACGGCGACCTGACCTTTCGCTATGGGCTTGAAGGCGGCATGCTGAAACTGAAGTCGCACGTCACATTTAGCAGTCTTGTGCCGCCAGTGGCGTTTTACGACATCGCCTCCGGCGATACATCGCCACTCGGCAGGGCCTATGCCTCCGTGCTTGCCGAAATAACGCCTTCCTTCAAGGCTGAGGCTGCCCTGTTTGCCACCTATCTTGAAAACGGCGACGGCGCGATCCAGCGGCTGGAACCGCATGTCGGTGTCGCCTGGAGCCCTTTCGAGGGGCAATGGCTGAGAGCCGCCTATTTGCGCGAAGGCGCAGCCTCGGACACTCCCACGCTCGCCCCGGTCGGTGTGCTCGGTATCCAGTCGAACCAACTCGATCTCGCGATGGACGGCAAGGTGGATACCTTCGCGTTTCGATGGGACGCCGAATGGACCGATCGCTTCTTCACGTCCGTCGATGTCCAGCACCAGGAATTCGATTCCATCACGACGACATTGCCCTACACGGTTGATACGATCGCCATTGATGAAGGACGGCTGGATCGAGCAAGCCTGACGGCAAACCTCTGGCTCGGCCATGGGTTTGGGCTCTCGGCTACCATCGCCGCAAACGATTCCAGTGGCCACGGCGCCATTGTCGGCGACACGTTCGAGGGCGGCCTGCCATTCGTTCCGGATACGGCGGGCCGCATTGCTCTTACATGGGTCAACACCAACAATATCCGCGCGACGCTTGCGGCGAACTATACCGGCGAACGCCTCGACAATTCCGGAGTCCATCTTGATGGCTACTGGACGCTTGATGCCGCTGTAAAATGGGAATCCATGGACAAGCGCATCGAGGTCGATCTCGCGGCTTTCAACCTGCTGGATGAGGATTTCGATATCGCATATGCTCTTCCCGGTTGGGGTCCGACCTTCAAGGGGACGGTGAAAGTGCGCTTCTGATGACAGCGATGAAAACGCGGCGGCGCCCGACAATCAACTCCTCGGGCGATACCGCAACCCGCCGCACCCAGCGCCGCCGGGCGCGCCTTGTCGGGCTTGCCATACTCGCAACCCTTGCTCTTTCCCTAGCCTCCCTGACCTCCCCCTTCTCCCTCATCGAACTGCGCAGCTTCGACTATCTCTCGACCTTCTCCCCGCCTCCCCTGCCCAAGGATGGGCCGGTGATCGTTGCCATCGACGAGCCCTCCATGGCCGAGATCGGCCGCCAGTGGCCGTGGCCGCGAGGGCTGCATGCGCAGTTAATCGAGGCCCTGCGCGGCGCCGGGGCGAAGGCCATCGGCGTTGACGTCATCTTCGCCGAACCCTCGACCGCGCCGGAGAACGACGTCGCCCTGGCCGCGGCAACGGGTCCGGATGTCGTCCTGGCGGGCGACGAGACGTTGATCACAACACCGCAGGCCGATCAGTTCGTGCGGACGGAACCGCTCGCCCAGCTGACCGTGCGCGGCGCCCGCACCGGCATCGCCTCGGTGCATTTGAGCGGTGACGGGACGTTGCGGCAGGTTCCGCCCTATGCCGACGGCTTTGCCGCGCGGCTGGCAGAGGCGGCGGGACGGCCGCAACAATCGTGGTCCGGGACGGCATTGCTCCAGACGTTCGGTACTGCACGGACAACCGTTTCCTACTACCAGGCGCTCGACCCCGGCCAGTTCCTGCCGGAGGGCTTCTTCCGCGACCGTATCGTCATCATCGGTCTCAGCCTGCAGAACGCCCCGACACTTCAGGCCGGCGGCGCCGATGCCTTCGCCACGCCGTTTACCGTCCACACCGGTCAGCTGGTGGCGGGGGCAGAAATCCAGGCGACGATTTTCGACAACATCACCAGCGGCCTGTTCATCGGGAAGGCAGGGCAGCCGACAGTGATTGCGGCGATCGCTCTGGCCGCGCTGCTGGCGGCGGCCGTGGTCTTCCGATCGACAGGATGGGTGACGGCGGCCTTCAGCGTTCCGATCCTGCTGTTCTTCATCGCCGCAAGCTACGCGCTGCTACAGTTCGGCCGCGTTTTCGTCTCCCCGGCCGGTCCGATGCTGTCCTATCTCGCCATCGTCGCCGGCCAGACAGCCTTTGACTACGCCGCGGAGCGCCGCAGTCGCCGCGATATCACTCGCGCCTTTTCCCGTTACCTCTCTCCGGCCCTGGTGGAACGCCTTGCAAACGACCCATCGCAGCTGAAACTCGGTGGGGAGCGACGGACGCTGACCATCCTCTTCTGCGACGTGCGCGGCTTCACGACCATTTCCGAGGCGCTGAAGGACGATCCGGAACAGCTGACCGCGCTGATCAACCGGCTGCTCACGCCGCTTTCCGAGATCGTGCTCGAGAGCGGCGGCACGATCGACAAATATATCGGCGACTGTCTGATGGCCTTCTGGAACGCGCCGCTCGACGATCCCGACCACGCCAGCCATGCGGTCGGCGCAGCGCTCAGGATGCTGGAAGCCATCGAAACCCTGAATGCCGAACTGCGCCAGGAAGCGGGGGCTATCGGTGACGAACCTAGGATCCTGCGGATCGGCATCGGCATCAACACCGGCGATTGCGTCGTCGGAAACATGGGATCGTCGCGGCGCTTCGACTATTCTGTGCTCGGCGATTCCGTCAATCTCGCCTCGCGCCTCGAAGGTGAATCGAAGAATTATGGCGTGCCACTGCTGATCGGCGAGCGCACGGCAGCGCTCAGTGCCGCGGATTTCACGATCGCCGAACTCGACAGCATCACCGTCAAGGGCCGCACCACCTTGTCGCCAATCTTTACGGTCCTGCAGTCGGCACCAAAAGAGGCGCTTGAGTGGCACCGGCATCTCATTGCCGCAAAATATGCCGGAGGGTTGCGCAAGGACGATCCGGCATTTGAAGCGCTCGAAAGCGATCTTCCGCAACTGAGCGATTACTACCGGCTGCTCAGGTCTCGTTTGACGTGAGCGCGCCGGCATTGGGGTGAGAGCGTCGGCGGCATCATTACCGGGGTAAAGAAGAGCGGCCCGCTCGCAACACGGATCACAAAATGATACGGCGAGAACGACAGCGCCGATTGCGCTTCTTCGTGGTGACATATCATGCCCTATCCCGATACCTATTACCGGCGCACAATTGCCGATGACAGCCAGCGCTCCAGCCTCGCCGAGACGCTCGAATGCGACACGGTCATCATCGGCGGCGGACTGGCCGGTCTGACCACCGCCTTGCAGCTTTCGCGCGCCGGCCTCCCGGTCGTCCTGCTCGAAGCGGAGAAAGTCGGCTACGGCGCGTCCGGTCGGAATGGCGGCTTCGTCAGCCCCGGTTTTGCCACAGGCGAGGACGCGATCGTCCGGGCAGCAGGCGTAGAAAATGCCCGGACGATCCACAGGCTCTCGATCGAGGGCGTCGATTTCATTCGCGACACGATCCGCGATCTCGACATTACGGCCGCAGCACCACAACCGGGCCTCATGAGCGTGCTTCGCCACAACGATGCCGACAGTCTGAAGACACATGCGGAGCATATGCGCCGCGAATATGGCTACGACCTGGAATATCTCGACCGTGACGCGGTCCGCAGCGTTCTGAAATCGCAGCGCTACTTCCAGGCGCTGCGGGACGGCAAGGCCTTCCACATGCATCCGCTCAACTATCTGCGGGCGCTGGCAACGGAGATCGAACGCCTGGGCGGTCGCATCTTTGAAAATTCCGCCGCCGTTTCATGCAGCCTTGATGGGCCGGAAAAAATCGTTCGCACGGCCAGGGGCCAGATCAAGGCGCGGCGCGTGGTGTTGACGACCGGCGGATACACGGGTCCCCTGGTCGGCCGACTGAAGCGCTCCTTCCTACCGATCGCCACCTATGTCATGCTGACGGAAGAAGCACCCGATCTCATCCGCGAAGCGATCGCGACGACGGATGCGATCGGCGACAACCGCCGGGCCGGCGATTATTACCGGCTGGTCGAAGGCGGCAGGCGCATCCTCTGGGGCGGACGCATCACCACACGCGCCGCCTCGCCTGCAGCCCTTGCCAAGGAATTGCGCCGCGAGATGACGGGCACCTACCCGCAGCTCTCCGGCTTGAAGACGGAACTCCCCTGGTCCGGACTGATGTCCTATGCCCGCCACCTTATGCCACAGATCGGCGAGACGCAGCCCGGTGTCTGGCATTGCACCGCGTTTGGAGGCCACGGCCTCAATACGACGGCCATGGGCGGCAAGCTGATCGCCGAAGCGATCCTCGGCCAGTCCGACCGCTACACGCTGTTCAAGCCCTTCGGCCTCGCCTGGGCGGGCGGGCTTGCCGGACTTGCGACCGCGCAACTCACGTACTGGACACTGCAGGCGCAGGACTGGTGGCGCGAACGCGCCATCTGATCAAGACGGGGAAGCCGGCAAGACACGGGCTCGCCGGCTGCGCGCGGCAGTACTAGGCGAGATCGTCCAGCGTATAGGCGCGAATATAGTCGATCTTCATTTCCGAACCATCGGGAAGACCATTGGTCGGCGTACCGGCCATGCCGCCGACTGCCAGATTGACCAGCATGTACATGGGCTTGTGCATGTCGGACGGCGTATCGGCCCGCGCGACCGCGACATCGTCGATGTACCAGACGATCTCGTCCTCCTGCCAAAGAACGCCATAGGTGTGGAAGCCTTCGGTTTCGGAGACGCTGACCGCGCTGGTAACGGACGTCTGCTTTCCGGTCTCGTTCGAGTGAACGGTCACATGAACCGTGTTCGGGTCCTGGCCGCGCATCTCCACGACATCCAGTTCCGGCGGCCAAGAGCCATCCTGCGGAAGCAGCCAGAAGGCCGGCCAGACGCCCCTGTCATCCGGCATATCGGCGCGAATCTCGAAATAGCCGTAGGTCTGCGAGAAGGACGCATGGGTCGTCAGCATGCCGGAGGTGTAGTCGTATCCTTCGACCTCTCCGCTGATCGAGTCAGGCGTCTGCTCCGCCGTGATCGTCAAAACCCCGTTGCTGACGGAAAACGGATTGGCGGCGGATGTCGGCGCATAGAGCGGATTGACGTACCATTGAAGCTCACCGTTGCCCGACAGGGTGGCGCCCTTGTCCGGAGCCCACCAGTATTTCGCCTCCCACACGCCACTCGTGCCGTTGTGGAGCTGAAGCGTGTTGAAGTTGTCGTTGAAGGTCCGGGTCAGAGCGGACCGGTCAAGGCTGAGCTCGAATTGACCGGCACTCAGCTCGCTGACCGTCGTGTCGGCAAAGACCAGGCTTTCGCCATCGCCGAGGTCGAGCCGCAGATTTGCCCCCTCCTGCGTGACATTGTCGAGAAGCTGATCAAAGGAGGTCAAGGAATAGTCGTTCAGCCGCACGATGTCGTCTGTGCCGAAATCGACGACCAGGTCACTGCCGTTGCCCTTGGTAAAGATGAAGCTATCCGCACCGGCACCGCCGATGAGGACATCGTTGCCGTCGAGGCCATCCAACGTCTGGCGACCGGATGCTCCCTTGATGATATTGTCAACGGAATTTCCGAAGGCATAGCGCAGATTGCCGGTTACGGTGAGGTTCTCGAAATTCGCCGGCAAAGTGTAGCTCATCCAGGTGCTGATCGTGTCGATACCCTGGTTTGCCGCCTCATATGCCCTGTTGATCGACGAATAGAGATAATAGATATCGTCGCCCGTCCCGCCATACATGGTGACGTTGACGGCGCTGTCTCCCCACATGGAATCATTGCCAGCCGTTCCGTGGAGGGTAGGTCCGGAACCGGTGGCCGAAAAAAACCCGGTCGAGCTGTCGCTGTAGAACAGGGGTTTCCCAAGGGCGTTAAAAACCGTTTTGCGCATGGTCGTCTCCTAAACGATGCTGTTGACGACAGCCGCAGTGCGGCTTCTGAAGATCGGGGGGTTGTATCCCCGGTTGCGCTCAAACTATCGCAGGCGGCCGTTCACAGGATCAAGACGCGACCGCGCTAAACCGTCAAAGTCGTTAACGGGATCATATACAATCCCCGTTTTGGGGCACCGGAGTTGCTGCCGCTTCGTGTCCGAAGGGGAACGGAAAAAATAACATGACAATTACAGACAAGTTTGAACGCACGTGATATGAGGCACCCCGTCCGTCTGATTTTCCAGCCACAAAATCAGACGGAGAGCACCGGAAGCCGAGATGGAAGCCGCACGCCATGTTGAACCTGCATTGATCGGACCGGGGTCATGATCGACATCGAAACGCGCCACGAGGTCTACATCGCCAATCGCACTGCGCTGGTCGCCTATGCCACGCGTATCCTCGGGTCCCGCGAGACGGCGGAGGATATCGTTCAAGACGCTTTCCTCCGATTTGCGCCGGCCAACACCAACACAGGCTCTCCCGGGCAGACGCTTGCCTATCTCTACAAGATCGTCCGCAATCTGTCCTTCGACTTCCTGAAACGCCAGAAGGTGGAGGCACGGGAGCGACAGAACGAGCCCCCCTTCTGGTCGATACCGAATGAACAACCAACGCCGGAAGAGTTCGTTTCCGTGACCGACGAGGTACGGCAAATATCGCAGGTTCTCAACGATCTTCCCCACGAGGTCCGGATAGCGCTCGAAATGCACCGTTTCGGCGGATACACGCTGGAAGAGATCGCCGCCCATCTCGGCATCTCGGTTGCGACCGCCCATCGCCATGTTCGCACCGCCATGACGCGCGTCGCAACCATGCTGCTCGCAAACGCGTCCTGAAAACCCGCAATCCGTGTGAAAAAAAATCAGTCGCAATTCGTCTTTGTCAGACAGGGGACGATTCGGCTAGAAATGCCACAACGGCATGAACCGAGCGGTGCAGGTAGAATTTTGAGCCAGGACAACCACATACCGCCAGCAATACTGGAAGAAGCCATGAGCTGGTTTCTCGATCTCAAGGCACGCCCGGACTGTCGCAAGGTCGAACAGGATTTCCAGGATTGGTTGTCGCGTTCGCCAATCCATGGGCGCGCCTTCGAACAGGCGCTTGCGACCTGGAAGCTCCTGGGCGAGGTGCCGCCGGCTTACGAACATCTCTGGAGACCGGTCGTGGCCACGGCGCCCGCACGCCGCCGGAGCTGGACATCATGGACGGCCGGGGCCGCTCTGGCGCTCGCGGCCTGCGCCGTAGCACTTCTTGCCGGTCCTTCCCTGCTTCTCCGCCTGCAGGCGGACAACGTGACGCGGACGGCGGAAAGCCGAACGCTGACGCTTACCGACGGAACCGTCATTGAAATGGGCGGGGACAGCGCCATCGCGACCGAAATCACCGCATCGACCCGCCGGGTCACGCTCCTGTCCGGCGAGGCCTATTTCGACGTTGCGCATGATGCATCGCGTCCCTTCACGGTCGATGCGGGGGGCGTTGCGGTCGCCGTTCTCGGTACCGCCTTCGATGTGCAGCTGGCCGACGGTGAAACCACGGTCGAGCTGGCGCGCGGAACGGTCGCCATCTCCTACGATGGGCGGGATCACAAACAGAACTTCGAGCTTGCCCCGGGCGAGATGGCGGCTGTCAATCACGACACGGGCGCCGTGATGCGCGGTACGATTGCGCCGGAGGACATCGCCGCCTGGCGGAGCGGCAAGATGTTCGTCAACGACGTAACCGTCGAGGCCGCGACTGAGCGCCTCCAGCGCTATCATGGCGCCTGGATCAGCGTGCCGGACCCGGCGCTTTCCAAACGCAGGGTGACCGGACTCTATGATCTCACCAATCCGGATAGCGCCCTTGAGGCACTGGTAAAGCCGTTCGGCGGCAAGGTTCGCGAGGTGACGCCATACGGGCGTGTACTGACCCGTTTTTAAGCTGACAAAAATAATCAGGAAAAATCCGGATTCCATGAGAAAAAATCCGGAGCCGGTCGTCTTTGGTTGGAAGCGCATGCTGGGGCAATGCGCGGGAAACCGAGACGGGGGTTATATGAGTTCGCCGAAATGCCGCAATGGTCATGAATTTTTGAAAGCAAAACGCAGCCGCACCATCGGTTTGCGCTTGGCTGCCACAACGGCGATCGTCGGACTGTCGTCCCTTGCCCTGTCTTCTCTGGAGCCGGCGTTCGCGCAGGAGAGGACATCGCGGGTGAGCAATGCCCGCACCTTTAATATCCCATCCCAGCCGCTCGCCAGTGCCCTCAATGCATTTGGCCGGCAGTCCGGCCTTCAGGTGACGCTTGCCGCCGCGACTTCGCGCGGCGTTCGCTCCAGCCCGGTCAACGGCACGCTCGAACCACAACAGGCGCTGGCGCAGCTTTTGGCCGGCACCGGCATTTCCTACCAGATTTCCGGCGGAACGGCCGTCATCGGCTCGACTGCGACGACGGGCGACAATGGGGCGGCTACCGTTGCTGGCGCGACCGCGCTCGCACCGATCTCCGTTTTCGGCGGAGGCGGAAGCCTTGGTGCCGGCGAGATTGAAATCACCGCCGAAGAACTGGAACGGAAGAACCCGGCGAATATCGCCGATGTCTTTGCCGGCGAACCGGGCATTTCGGTCGGCAGTTCGCTGCCGATGTCGCAGAAGGTCTATGTCCACGGCATCGAGGAAACCAATCTCGCGGTGACCATCGACGGCAGCCGCCAGAACAACAAGGTCTTCCACCACAGCGGGACTAACCTGATCGATCCCGGCCTGCTCAAGGCCGTCGGCGTCGATGCCGGCGTCGCTCCCGCCGATGCGGGGCCAGGCGCGCTTGGGGGTGCCATCGCCTATGAGACCAAGGATGCCCGCGATCTTCTCGACGGCGACGGCTTCGGCGGTTTCGCCACGACGAGCTACAATTTCAACAGCGACACGGTCACGACCGGTCTCTCTGCCTACGGCATTCAGGATGGCTTGGAATTCCTCGGCTATTTCAGCTTCGGCAACGGCAACGATTTCACCGCAGGCAATGGCAGCGGCGTCGAGGGCACCAGCACCGACATCCTGAGCGGCCTTGGAAAGCTGGCTTACGAATTCGACAGTGGCGACCGGGTCGAGATCAGCCATGAGCGCGTCCATGACGACGCGCCTCGGCCGTTCCGCGCCAATACCGGCTTCATCGACGGCCGGCCTCCGTGGGAGCCGCGGGTTCGCGACTACACGCTCGACCGCCAGAATACCGTTTTCACCTACACCGACAGCACGCCAGAGGGCTGGTGGGATCCGAAACTGGTGCTTGCCTACAGCAAGAGCGAACTCGAAGTTCCGATATTCCTGCCGTCGGGCGGTGGTCTCCCGTCCTATAACGACACCGGTACGACGGAGAGCTTCAACGGCAAGTTCGAGAACAAGTTCGCTTTCGACATCGGCAACATCGTCGCCGGCGTCGATTTCTACGACGACGAGGCGGAACTGGAGGATCCGTTCGAACCCGGCACGGAAAAAGCACGCAACTTCGGTGTCTATGCGCAGGCAAGAATCGAGCCGTGGGACCGAACACGGCTTTCCTTCGGCGGGCGCGGTGATACCCAGAAATTCACGGGAACGACCGGTGAGGAATGGAACAATTCAGGCCTCAGCGGCAATATTTCCGGCGAATACGATCTGATCGAGGATTTCCTGATCGCCAAGGCTGGCTATTCGCACGTCTGGGCCGGCATTCCACTCGCCGAAAACTTCATCATGAATCCCAACTGGGATTATGGCGACGGACCGGAGCCGGTCACGGCGGACAATTACAATATCGGGCTTGAAGCGAACTACGACGACTTCACCATCGAAGGCAGCATCTTCCAGACCAATCTCGACGATGCCCGTTCCCCGAGATATGCGGTCACCCGCGGCATCGAGGCGCATGACGTTCGCTCCAGAGGATTTGAAATCGGCGGCGGCTACACATGGGGCGATGGTTCCTTCAATGTGAAATACGCCAATATCGATGTTGAAATCGACGGCAATCCTGCCGATTCCGATCTCGGCACCTATCTGGCAGCCCCGGCGGGCCAGATCATCACCCTACAGGCCATCCACGCCTTTACCGACTGGGGCGTCACCGTCGGCGCGGATGCCGAAATCGCACTCGACTACGATGACGTTGCGGAAGGCAGCAAGCCCTTTGAAGGCTACCAAGTCTTCAACGCATTCGTCGAGTATACACCTCCGACCCGCCCGAACCTGACGTTCCGGGCCGACCTGAAGAACATCTTCGACGAGACCTACGCCGACCGCGCGACCTATGGCCAGGAATTCGGAACGGTGACGCCGCTCTATGAGCCGGGCCGGTCCTTCATCCTGACCGCCAAGGCGACGTTCTGAACCGTGATGCCATCGCGCCATCCGGCGCGACGGAAGTTGAAATTGAGAGCGGGGTGCGTACTCCCGCTCCACGATCCAAAGTCGAAAGACAGGAGTTCCTGATGCAAGAAGCGACAACCCGTTTTGCGACGGAAAACGGCCAGAAATACCTGACCCAGCTCTGCAAGCACTTCGCCCACAAGATCGATGTCGAGCATGTCGAAGACACTGGAGAGCTGCGGTTCTCCTGTGGGACGGGATATCTGAAAGCAGCGCCGGACGGTCTGCATATCCGGGTCAGTTCGCCCGACGACGCAAATCTCACGGAAACGAAATCCGTGGTCGAGAGCCACCTCCTGCGGTTCGCCTTCCGGGAAGATACCGGCCCGCTGCAATGGCAAGCGACGAACTGAACCAAACATCCTGAGCGGGCTTTGGTCCGCCCGATGAGATTCACAGTGTTGAACGGAAACGGGGCAGCGCCGCCTTTGCGCGTCGCCTGCCGAGGATCGACAGAATGCAATCGTCTAGGCAAATCGCAGAAACAGCGACATTTCAGAGCTTCGCGAACTGCTACCTGCGCGAGGTTAACCCCGGTGCGCCGGTGATGCACCGGACAGCCGGCGGGTCCTTCGACAGTATCGAATGGTCCCTGCCTCGGCAGCAGATGTTCCTGCGCGTGGAGGTGACCTCACCCTCCCTTTGCGGACCGCAGCATTTCGGCAGGGTCTGGGGGCGCGGCGTGTCCGATGCCTCCTGGCGGCAGATCGAGTTGATGCAGGCCCTTCACATCCTCGTCCACGAATCCTATCGCCAGGGAGACGAGAGCCAGGTCGACGCGTTGCGTGGTTTTGAGCTCGAACTTCTGATGCGCGTGCTCGAGAGCTATCAGCAGACGGCGCTCTACATCGACAAGGTGCTGCCTGCTCCCGAAAATCCGGGGCATTTCATCGAGGCCGAGCAGTCGCTCGTCTTCGGCCACTGGCTGCACCCGACGCCGAAGAGCCGGCAGGGCATGGCCTACTGGCAGCAGGAGAGCTATGCGCCGGAGCTGCGCGGCCAATTCAGGCTGCACTATTTTGCGGCGAAGAGGGAACACGTCCGGCACGCATCCGCGCGACCGCTCCCGGCGCACGAGATCGTCCGGTCCCTGGTGAACCCCGGCGCCGGCATCAAGCTTGGCAGCGACGAATATCTGCTGCCGATGCATCCGCTTCAAGCCGAAGCGCTGCTGCTCGATCCGGATATCCAGGCGATGCAGCAGAAGGGCATCCTGCGCCATCTCGGCGCTGCCGGTCCGCTTTTCACGGCGACGTCTTCCGTTCGAACGGTCTACAGCGCCGGGGAAGACTGGATGCTCAAGTTTTCCCTGCCGGTTCGCATCACCAACTCCGTGCGTCTCAACCGGTGCCAGGAACTGGAGGCGGGGGTTGCCATGGCCAAGCTGATCGATCGGGTCGGTTTTGCCAAAAGGTCGGCAAAGTTCAAGATCATCCAGGATCCGGCCTACATCACGTTGGATATGCCCGGCCGCAGCGAAAGCGGGTTTGAGGTCATCCTGCGCGAAAACCCCTTTGTCGGTGCGAAAGGACAGAGCGTCGTCACCGTCGCGGCGCTCACCGCCGATCCGCTCCCCGGCGAGCCGTCTAGACTGGAGCGCCTCATCCGCACCCTGGCCGCCAGGGACGGCGAGACCCTGCCAGAAGCATGCCTCATCTGGTTTCAGCATTACCTTGCCTGCGCGGTCGAGCCTCTTGTTCAGCTTTACGACGACTACGGCGTGGCGCTCGAGGCCCATCAGCAGAACAGCCTGCTCGACATCGGAGCCGGCTATCCATCGGTCAGCTACTATCGGGACAATCAGGGCTTCTATCTGTCCGAGCGCTATCGCAGCCTGCTTTCCGGCCATGTTCCGGAGACGGAAACCATCGCGTCGCTCTATTTCGTAGAAAGCGAAATCCGCGACCGTTTTGCCTATTACCTCATCGTCAATCAGGTCTTCTCTATCATCAGCCGCATGGGACATGACGGCCTCTGCGACGAAGGCCTGTTGCTACGGATGCTGCGCACCCAGCTGGAGCGCTATGCCCTCAGGATGACCGGTGCCGGCCGGGATTTCGCCCGGCACGTCCTGGACCTGCCGACGATCTCCTCCAAGGCTAATCTGACGACGCGCCTGTTCGACGTCGACGAACTTCAATCCGACCACGCACCGACGCTCTACCGCCCCGTACCGAACCCGCTGCGGGCGCCGGTGGCACTGACTGTCCCGAGGACAAGCCATGCCATTGCCTCTTGACCTTAGAGGACGGCCCGACGAACGGGTACTGCGTCAACTCGTGGCCGCCCTTCTGTTTGAGGGCATTATCGACGCGCGTCAAAGCGGGGGCGATGGGCTTGCGTCCTTCTCCTGGTCGCTCGGCGGCCGGGAATATCGGTGCAGCGGCTCCATCGGTCCGTTCGGGCGTATTCGTCCTGCGGCCGGGTCCGTGCAAACGCAAGACGAAGACAACCTGTGGGTCGACGCGTCGCTCGCCCATCTGGTTTCGGCCCTGCCCGGCACCGGTATTTCGCGCGGAAAACTGCTCGGCGAAATGAAGCAGACGATCGCATTTTCCGAGTGGAACGACCGCAATCTTCCGGCCCGGCACCGCCGCCTGATGTCATTCGCTGAGCTGGAGGGTGCTCTGGATGAAGGGCACCCCTATCATCCCTGCTACAAGGCCCGCACCGGATTTTCGAACGCCGATCATGCAGCCTATGGTCCGGAGACGGGCAAGGCCTTCCAGCTCATCTGGCTGCTCGTCGCGCGCAAGCATCTCCGGCAGGCACTTCCGGGCGACGAAATCGCCTTCTGGAAATCCGAGCTCAGCGAAGAGACGTGGTCGCATCTCCAGAGCATGCGACGGCAACTCAATCTCTCCGCCGAAGATTTCGGGCTTGTGCCGCTGCACCCGTGGCAGTGGCGCAACCTGGGCGAAACGCCGTTTTCCGGCTGGATTGCGGCGGGCGAAGCCTATTGCCTTGGTCCGGCTGGAGACCGCTACACGGCAACCCAGTCGGTGCGCTCGCTGCTCAACGCGGACCGGCCGATGGCAGCCAGCATCAAACTTCCCCTCAACATCGTCAACACCTCGTCGCGCCGGATACTGGAGCCGCATTCGGTCTGCACGGCGCCGGTAATTTCACGCTGGATCGACGACATCGTTGCCGCAGACCCGGCATTCCGCGAGCGCTATCCGCTGACGATCCTGCAGGAATATGCCGGTGCCGTCGCCGATGGCGACGGTCCGCTGGCAGGTCAGATCGGTGCGATCTGGCGTCAGAACGCGCAGGCGACGCTCGGCTCCGGCGAGGCGATCGTTCCGTTCAACGCACTGATGATGGTGGAGGCGGATAGCAAGCCATTTGCCGACGACTGGATCAGGCATTTCGGTCTGATGCCATGGATGAACCGGCTGCTCGAAGTGGCAGTCCTGCCTGTCTGGCATCTACTCGTCCATCATGGCATTGCTGTCGAGGCGCATGGGCAGAACATGTTGCTCGTCCACCGCGACGGCTGGCCGGTGCGCCTCATCCTGCGCGACTTCCACGAAAGCATCGAGTTCTCGCCGGACTTTTTGCGCGAGCCGGAGAAGGCACCGGACTTCCTGTCCCTGAACCCGCTCTACCGCGATGCTGAGCCGGATCAGTACTATTGGACGGACAATCTGGATTCGCTGCGCGAACTGGTGATGGACACGCTGTTCGTCTACAATCTGACCGAGATTTCCCACCTTCTTGACCATTGCTACGACCTGCCGGAGCCGCGCTTCTGGCAGCGCGTCGAAAGCCTGCTGTCGTCCTACGCCGACGAACACGGCATGGCGGAACGGCAGGCACGGCTCGGCTACGACCAGCCGCATATTCTCACCGAATCCCTGATGACGCGGAAGCTCCTCGCGCTGAAGCCTGAGTACCACCACACGGTACCCAATGCCTTGGCTGCGGACCGGCTTCAACTAAGGAGAAAGCCATGATCCGGATCGATGACAGGCTTTACGATCACGCCTATTTCGAAGACGCCTCGACCCGTCTTGCAGAGCAGACCGGCCTTCTGGCACGCGATGGCGGCCGCTATGCCGTCTGCTTCGCCGTGACCGTCGACTGGCTGTCGCTGTTCTTCGCCATCCGCAAGGCCGGCGCGAGCGTTCTGCCGATCCATCCAGGCACGCCTTATCCCGCGGCCCGCAAGCTCGCCATCGGCGCCGGGTGCGATCGTCTGTTCTATAACAGCCTGACGGCCGAAGTGCTGGATGTGCCGGCTGACACTTCGCCGGAGGGCCAGCTTCTGCAGATGAGTTCCGGCACGACCGGCGCGCCGAAATACGTCGCGCGGAGCTGGAACGAGATCGACGTTGAAATCGAAAGCTATGTCCGCACATTCCGCGAGCCGGAGGACATGACTCCGGTCGTCGCCTGCCCGACTACCCATTCCTATGGGCTGATCTGCGGGATCCTCGTGGCGCTCAAGCGTGGCCACATTCCGGTGATCGTCAATACCGCCAATCCCAAATATCTCCTGAAGGTGCTGCGCGAGACCGAACGGCCGTTGCTCTATTCCTCGCCGGCCATCCTGCATACGCTCGCCCGGCTTCTGCCCGAGGGCGAGCAGATCCACGCGACCATGACCTCCGGCACGCTGCTTCCCGATCCCTGGTTCACAGCGATCCGTGCGAAGAGCCGATTTATGTTCCAGCAGTATGGCTGCTCCGAATCCGGCTGCATCGCCATCAATCCCGATGTGACCGCGGTCGGCGACATGGGTTTCGTGCTGCCGCATCTTTCCGCTGAGACGGGGAGCAGCGCCGACGAGACCGACGAGATCATCGTCAAGGCCGGCGACGGCGCTGCGATCCACACGCGCGACCTCGGTTATCGGCGTGATGATGGAATGCTGGTCTTCGTGTCGCGGCAGGACGACATGATCAATGTCTCCGGCCTCAACGTCTATCCCAAGGACGTCGAGGATGCCGTCATGGCGATGCCGACCGTCACCGACGCCGTCGCCTTTCGCAAGAGCGATCGCTTTGCCGGCGAGCGCGTCGCACTGCTCTTCAGCGCCGCCGAACCCGTTGCGCCGCAAGTCCTGCGCGAATGGTGCAGCCGGCACTTGGCCAGCCATCAGCTGCCGATGGATATCCTGCAGGTTGAAGCCATCCCGCGGCAAGCCAACGGCAAGATCAGTCGCCGGGATGTGGCCGCGCGCCATGCCGCAGGTGAGTTTTCCAGACCGGTTGCAGGATCAGCATCATGACGAACACGGAAATCCTCACGGCAATTCACACGGTACTCACCGGGCAGATGATGCACGCGCATATGGATGGCTTCGGCCTTGAGGCACGTCTGAACGAGGATCTTTATCTGGATTCCGTCCTGATCCTGCAGATCTTCCTCAATCTCGAGCTGGAATACGGCCTGTCCGTTCCGGAAGAGGCCATCGCGAGGCAGGATATCGAAACCGTTGCCGATCTGGTCGCTCTCTACGAGCCCAAGCCTGTTGCAGCGGTCGTTCCGGCATTCGCGCTGACCGGCGGCACGACCGACGAAGGTGTGCATGGCGAGGCCTATTACGACATCAAGGTCCATTGCTTCGCCAGCTGCGTTTGCGACGGTCTGAAGCGACAGGGACTGGATCACCGGCCGTTCTATTTCGGCATCTGGGACGCGAAATTCGCCGTCAGCGACCGCTTCGAGCTTCTCTATCACGCGCCCGAAATCAGCCAGGAGTTCTTCCGGGGATGGTTTGAGCGCCTCTACGGCGTCACGGTCCGCGAGTGGTATGATCCGGAGAAAACCAAGCTCGAAAACCTTGGCGTCATGCTCGACCTCGTCAAGAAGCGCGGCGAGACCGGCTCCGTCATGGTGATGCTCGACATGTTCCACCTGCCGGAGCGCGAGAACAAGTTCAACCAGAACCCCTTCCCGCACTATCTGATGCTGCAGGAAACCGCCGATCCGGACACATGGTTCGTGCATGATCCGGACTACCGCTGGGAAGGCGAGATCGAGCGGAAAAAAGTCATCCACGCCATCATGCAGCCGACCGTCGGCGGTGGCTATGTCTTCGACCAGGCGCAGGCAAGGACGCCGGAGCCAGAGGATCTCAAGGCCTATTTCGAGGCCTGCTTCCTGAAGGACAGAAATCCGCTTGTCGACGCCGTGCGCGAGATCGTCACGGCGCATCTCGATGGACAAAAAGGCATCAGTCTTTCGGATTTGACAGCCGCCGTGCGCGAGCTCCCCGTCATCACCATCCGCAAATATGCCTATGAGCATGGCTTTGCTTTCTTCTGGCGGGCACTGAAACTGCCGGCAGGGGAATTCGAGACATGGTGCGAAGAGATCGAAGCGCTCGTTCAGTCGCTGAAGACGCTGCACTATGCCTGCATGAAACTCGGCCAGACCGGGGATCGCGTCCTTGCTGCCCCGGTTTTCGAAAAGCTCGATGAAGCCGACCGGCTGGAGACGAAGCTGAAAGCCAAGCTGGACGAGGTCTTCGGCCTCTGGTGTGACCGGAATATTCCGGCCTCCATTGACATCCCCATGCTGAAGAGGGTTGCGCGATGAGAGTATCGCTCTGCACGATCACGTTTCGCCATCACTTGATCTCGCTTGGGGAAATCGCCGCCTGGGCACAGTCCAACGATTTCCAGGGCATCGAGCTCTGGGGTGCGCATGCGCGCAATCTTGCCCAGCAGCCGGACCGCAATGCCGAATGGCTGGACACCTTCGGTCTATCGGTGCCGATGATCAGCGACTATCTGCCGCTCGATGCTGACCCGGAAACCCTGCGGCGCAAGACCGTGGACATCTGCCGGCTTGCCCGCCGTTGGCGGGCGAAGAAGATCCGGACGTTTGCCGGCAATCGCGGCAGCCTTGCCACCACGGGTGAAGACCGACAGCGGATCGTCGAGAGTCTGCGCGCCATATGCGCGATCACCGCCAGTTACGGCATTCATCTTCTGGCGGAAACGCACCCGCAGACGCTGGCAGACACCGCCGCCTCCACCATGCGCCTCATCGAGGAGGTCGATCATCCCTTCTTCGCGATCAATTTCGATACACTGCATGTCTGGGAGGGCGGCGACGATCCGGTGTCGGTGCATCGGACGATGAAACCGTATATTCGCCACTACCATCTGAAGAATATCCTCGACCGGTCCGATCTTTCGGTTTTCGAGCCGGCTAACGTCTATGCAGCCGCCGGCCGCCGCGAGGGCATGACGCCGCTGTTTGAAGGCACTGTCGACTACGTGCGCTTTCTCTCGGAGATTTCCGGCGATCCGCAGGCCAATGCATCGCTGGAATGGTTCGGCAACGACTGCCTCGACATCCTGCGGCGGGACCGGCGACAGGTCCGGCAGGTGATCGAGGGGCGTGAACCAGCCCGGCGAACAGTCAACTTTTGAGGCGCAGAGATGAGCAGAACGAAAATGGTATCAACCAGCACAAGCCGCGGGCTTTTCGCGGGGTTTCTGGCAATCGCACTTGCAGGATCGGTTAACGCGGCCGACGTCAGCACAGCGACGGGCACGGTCTCCATCGAGGCCACGCCCGCCAAAATCGCCGTGTTCGATATCGCTGCCATCGACACGCTGGACAGCCTCGGGGTTGAGATCGCCGGCCTTCCCTCCAATCTCTATCTGCCGGAACTGGCCCACCTGAAGGAGGGTGCGGCCGTCGTCGGCGATATCTTCGAACCGAACCTCGAAGCACTGAGCGAACTGGAGCCGGATCTCATCATCGTTGGCGGCCGCTCGTCGACACAAGTTGAGGCGACGTCACAGGTGGCACCCACCATCGACATGACCATGGATGGCGACGATCTGCTTCAGCAGGCAAAGACCAGGCTATCAACCTATGGCGGGCTCTTCGGCAAACAGGCGGAGGCCGAGGCTGCCACAAAGGCGCTCGATGCTGTCGTCGAAAAAGCGCATGCGGCCGTTTCCGGCAAGGGAAAAGTACTGATCGTCATGACGAATGGCCCCAAGGTGACCGCCTACGGACCGGGATCGCGGTTCGGCTGGGTTCATGCCGCGCTCGACCTGCCAGCCGCCGTTCCCGATGTCGAGGCGGCGACCCATGGCGAGGCCGTCTCCTTCGAGTTCATCCGCAAGGCCAATCCAGATTGGCTGCTCGTTCTCGATCGGGCCGCCGCGATCGGCTCGGAAGACCAGAATGCCAAAACGACGCTCGACAACGAGCTGGTGGCTGAAACGACCGCGTGGAAAAAAGGCCAGGTCATCTATCTGCCGGCCGGCGATTTCTACATTGCAGCCGGTGGTGTTCAAGCGATGAGCCGGGTATTCACGGCGATCACCGACGCATATTCCAAGGCGAAATGACCGACACACGCACGGCAAAAACACGGATGACGAAACTGGCCGCCTGTGCGACCTTTGTCGTGCTTGCGGTTCTCAGCATCTGCATCGGCGCGGGAGAGTTTTCGCTCGCCCGGCTGCTGGGGGATCCGCAGGCGTTGAACCTGTTCCTCGTCAGCCGCCTGCCGCGAACCATGGCGGCAATACTGACAGGGGCTGCCCTTTCGATCGCCGGCCTCATCATGCAGGCGCTTGTGCGCAACCGTTTCGTCGAACCAGCGACGGCCGGCACGGCGCAAAGTGCCGCCCTCGGCATCCTGATCATGACGCTTGTCTTTCCCGCCGCTTCGCTTGCCATAAAGACGCTGGCAGCGAGCCTCCTGGCCTTGCTCGGGACATCGCTTTTCCTGATGACCGCGCATCGCCTTCCGCCGACCCAGCCTTACCTCGTGCCTCTCTTCGGGCTGGTCTATGGCGGCGTGATTGGTGCTGTCGTGACGTTCGTCGGCTGGCAGACCGAACTGCTGCAGTTCATCGATATCTGGACCAACGGTGAATTTTCCGGTGTGGTCCGGGGCCGCTACGAACTTCTGTGGGGAACCGCCGTCATGGTCGCCATCGCCTGGTGGGTAGCCGACCGGCTGACGGTGCTGTCGCTCGGACGCGATGTCAGCATCGGTTTGGGCTTAAGCTATCAGCGCACGCTTCAGCTCGGCCTTGTCATCGTCTCCGTGATCTCGGCGCTGACAGTGGTGATCGTCGGTATCATTCCCTTCGTCGGGCTCGTCGTTCCCAATCTCGTCTCACGCGTCCTGGGAGACAATCTGCGCGGAACGATCCCCTGGGTGGCGCTGAGCGGCGCGACGCTGGTTCTGGCTTGCGACGTTCTCGGCCGCCTGCTGCGTTACCCCTATGAAATTCCCGTCGCAACGGTGATGGGGGTCGTCGGCGCCCTGCTGTTTCTGCGCCTGATGTTCCTGCGGACCGCGCATGCCTGACAAACGGCTGATCGTTCTTTCAGCAATCGCGCTGCTTGCCGTCATTGCCTTCCTGACACTTGGGCTGCGCGGCAATATTGAGTTTGTCCTGCAATTGCGGGCGCTGAAACTGCTGGCCCTGCTGCAGGTCGCCATTTCCATCGCGGTCTCGACCGTGCTGTTCCAGACGGTGACGGCAAACCGCATCCTGACGCCATCGATCATGGGTCTCGATGCGCTCTATCTCTTCGGGCAGACGGCACTGGTTTTTTCGCTCGGCGGCCTCGGCTATGCCGGCCTCAACGGCGGGATGAAGTTCGGCTTCGAGGTGGTGGTGATGGTTGTTCTGTCCATGGCCCTGCTCTGGCCGCTGCTCAGGTCGCGGATGGACATGAACCTCATGCTGCTGATGGGCGTAACGCTCGGCCTTCTGTTTCGCAGCCTGTCGGTGCTTCTGTCGCGGCTGATCGATCCGAATGATTTTGCCGTTGTGCAGGGCGCGAGTTTCGCCAATTTCAATACGCTGCGTGCCGACCTTACCGTTCTCGGCACGATCATCACCTTTGCGGTGGCAATCCTCTGTTGGCGCGCGCGCCACCTGCTCGACATCATCGGGCTGGGACGTGAAACCGCAATCGGCCTTGGCGTGAACTGGACCAGATCGGCAGCCGGCCTTCTGCTGGTCGTTGCGGTCCTCGTTGCTGTCTCGACGGCACTTGTCGGGCCGGTCGCCTTCTTCGGCCTGCTGGTCGCGGCTCTGGCCGAGCGCCTGATGCGGACGCAGCGTCATGCCCTGCTTCTGCCAGCTGCCGCTCTCGTAGCAATCATCGTCCTGGTCGGCGGACAGACCCTGTTGCAGCACGGGCTTGGCAGCGCCTCGACGCTTGGCGTGGTCATCGAGTTTGCCGGCGGCCTCGTCTTCCTCCTGCTGCTCTTCCTCGGGAACAGAAAATGATCGTCATCGAAAACGTCTCGCTCGCCTATCGCGATACGCCCGTCCTGCGCGACATCAACCTGTCACTGCCAAAGGGCGGCATCACCGCACTGGTCGGGCCGAATGGCGCTGGAAAGTCCAGCCTGTTTTCCCTGATCGCCCGTTTGCAGCCGCTGCAGACAGGCAGCATCACGGTCGACGGCCTGCCGGTCGATACGACCTCCAGCCGAATGCTCGCACAGCGCCTTGCCATCCTGCGGCAGGACGGCGCGGTTGCCAGCCGGCTCACCGTGCGCGAACTCGTCGGCTTCGGCCGGTTTCCGCATCACCAGGGCCGGCCGGGGCCGGCGGACCTCGCGCTTGTCGATGCGGCGCTGGCGCAATTCGATCTCGAGCCCCTTGCGGATCGGTTCATCGACACGCTTTCCGGCGGCCAGCGCCAGCGGGCCATGGTCGCCATGACCTTCTGCCAGGGAACCGACTACCTGCTACTCGACGAGCCCCTGAACAATCTGGACATGTTTCACGCGCGGCAACTGATGCGCTCACTGCGAACGATCGCCGATGAAAGGCAGCGGACCGCGGTGATCGTGCTGCACGACATCAATCAGGCAGCGGCCCATGCCGACCGGATCGTCGCGATGCGCGACGGCCAGGTCATCGCCGACGGCACGCCTGAGAGCGTTTTGACCGAAGACAATCTGGAGGCGATATTCGGTTACCGCATGCCCGTCGAAACCAGAGCCGGAAAACCCCTTGTGCTGCATCATCTTTGAAGGTGATCGTTGATGGGCAACCAAGCCCTCACACGGCTCTATTCGACCGCCTCCGCTTCATGCTTGCTGCCCTTCACTTTTTCCCGGCACCACTGGAAGATCACATAGAGCACGGGGATCAGGAAAATGCCGACGAGGGCTGCTCCGAGCATGCCGCCAAAGACGGCGGTGCCGACACCCCGGCGGCTGAGCATGCCAGCGCCTTCGGCGATAACCAGCGGAATGAGGCCGGCAATGAAGGCAAAGCTCGTCATCATCACCGCGCGGAACCGCTCCCGCGCGCCCTCCACCGCGGCTTCCGATATCTCCAGCCCGTGCCTGCGGCGCTCCATGGCGAACTCGACGATAAGAATGCCGTTCTTCGCCGCCAGCGCGATCAGCACGACAAGGCCGATCTGGGCGTAGAGGTTATTGTCGAGCCCCGCGATCTTGAGGGCTAGCATCGAACCAGCGATACCGGCCGTCACCGACAGCAACACGGCGACGGGGATGGCCCAGCTTTCGTAGAGGCCAACGAGGAACAGATAGGCGAAGAGCACGGCCAGCCCCAGGATGATCGTCGTCTTGCCGCTCGCTTCGATTTCCTGCAGCGCCGTTCCCGTCCATTCGTAGCTGTAGCCGGGCGGAAGCGTCGTGGCTGAAACGGCCTCCATGGCAGCGATCGCCTCGCCGGAACTGCGGCCCGGCGCGGGTCCGCCATTGATCGTGGCGCTTGCATAGTTGTTGTAGCGCACGATGAGCTGAGGCCCGAGGATGAGACGTGCCTGCGCAAAAGCCCTGATCGGCACCATCTGGCCCTGGTTGTTCCTGACATTGATCCGGTAGATGTCGTCGACTTTGGCCCGCTCGGAAGCCTCGCCCTGAACGGTCACTTGCCAGGTCCGGCCGAACAGGTTGAAGTCGTTGGCGTAGGCGCTGCCCAAAACCGACTGGAGCACATTGAAGACATCCGAAACCTCGATGCCGAGCGTCTGCACTTTCTCGCGGTCGATATCGAGATAGAGCTGCGGCGTATTGGCAGCATAGGTCGTGAAGACCCGATTCAGGGCCGGATCCTGATTGGCGGCGAAAACAAGGCCGCGGGCGGCCTGGGCGATTTCGGTCGCGCTCCCGCCGGTGAGGCTCAGAAGCTGGTATTCGAAGCCGCTGCCGGTTCCCAACCCGATGATCGGCGGAAGATTGTAGACGATGACATTGGCATCGCGGACCGCCTGAAGTTCGCCGCTGATTTTCGTGATCAGGCTGTTGACGGAAAGCTCTGTCGTGGTGCGGTCGGCAAAGGGCTTCAGCGTCATCACCAGCAAGGCGGAGTTCGATTTCACCTGACCGTCGAGCAGGCTGTAGCCGACAACCGACATGACGCCCTGAACGCCATCCGTCTTGCGGATGATCTCTTCGACCCGCTTGGCGACCGCATCCGTGCGGTTAACCGAAGCACCGTCCGGCAGGACGATTTCGCCGAAGATGGCGCCCTGGTCCTCGGAAGGAAGGAAGCCGGTGGGTGTTGTCTTGAACAGCCACCCCGTGCCGACAAGAAGTCCCGCCAGAACCACCAGACCGAGAAAAGCAAAACGAACGAACCGCCGCACAAGCCCGGCATACCCATCACGCGCAAGGTCGATGCCCTTCAACACATAGCGGATCGGACCACGTTTCGGACCGTGGTGAGCCTTCAGCAGAACGGCGCAAAGGGCGGGTGACAAAGTGAGCGCGTTGATGGCGGAAATCACCATGGATACCGACACCGCAACGGCGAACTGGCGGAAAAGCTCGCCGGAAATGCCCGGAATGAACGCCACTGGCACGAAGACGGAGAGCAGAACCAGCGTAATCGCGATGATGGGCGCGGTGATCTCGCCCATGGCACGACGGGCGGCCTCTGCCGGCGTCGCCTTCGGGTCCTTTTCCAGCTGGGCCTCGACCGCCTCGACCACGACGATCGCATCATCGACGACGATGCCGATCGCAAGAACCAGGGCAAGCAGAGACACCGTATTGGCCGAAAAGCCCAGCCCCATCATCACGGCGAACGTTCCGATCAGCGACACGGGCACGGCAATCAGCGGAATGAGCGTCGCGCGCACGCTGCCGAGGAACAGATAGACGACAATCACGACAAGGATGAACGCCTCGATCAGGGTCTTGATGACCTCATGGATGCTTTCTTCGACGAATTTCGTCGTGTCGTAGGTGATCTTGTAGTCCACGCCCTCCGGGAAGGACGGCTTGAGCTTCTCCAGCAGTTGACCGACGGCTTCGGCGGTCGCGATGGCGTTGCCGCCCGGTGCCTGATAGATGCCGAGGACGGCTGCGGCCGTGCCGTCCTGCCGTCCGATCTGCTCCGCCGACTTCGACGTGAGTTCGACACGCGCAACGTCCCGGATTCTGACGAAAGAGCCATCTGGTTCGGCTCTCAGCACGACGCTTTCGAATTCCTCTACGGTCGTCAGCCGCCCCTTGGTCTGGATGGTCAGCTGGAATTGCTGATCCGGCAGCGCCGGCTGGGCGCCGATACGACCGATCGCCGCCTGCACGTTCTGGCGCTTCAGCGCATCGACGATATCGTTCGGCGTCATGCCGAAGTTTGCAAGGCGCTCGGGAACAACCCAGATGCGCATGCTGTAGTCGGAGGGCGTCAAGAGCGTGACGTCGCCGACGCCGCTTATTCGCTTCAGGCCGTCGATGATATTGATCGTCGCATAGTTCGACAGGAAAAGCTGGTCCTGCTGTCCGTTCGTCGACGTCAGGGCGATCAGCTGCATCAAGGCTGACGACTTTTTCTTGACGCTGATACCTTGCGCTCGCGCTTCCTGCGGCAGCTGCGCTTCGGCCAGGTTGACGCGGTTCTGCACATTGACCGCGTTGATATCGGGATCCGTCCCGACGGCAAAGCTGACGGTCAGCGTGTAGCTGCCGTCGTTGCCGCTCGTCGACTTCATGTAGATCATGTTGTCGACGCCGACGACGCGCGATTCGATCGGCTGGGCAACGGACTGCTGAACGATCTCCGCGCTCGCACCGGGATAGCTGACAGTCACCGACACCTGCGGCGGCACGATGTCCGGGAATTGGGCGATGGGAATGACATTGAGGGCCACCAGACCCGCGATGGTGATGACAAGCGAAATGACGACTGCGAGCCGTGGCCGATCGATGAAAATCCCAGACAGCATGGCTCAGGAACCCGACTTGACTTCGACCGGTTCGACAACCTGGCCTGGACGAACCTTCTGTATTCCTTCGGTGACCACCATATCGCCCGACGCGAGGCCCTTGGTCACCGCAAGCTCTGCTCCCTGGACCTGTCCCGGCTCAATTCGCCGGACTTCGATCTTGTTCTCCTTGTTGACCACAAGTGCGAAGGGACCTGCCTGATCGATTTGAATAGCAGACTGCGGCACGACCAGCGCGGTCTCCGCCGTTCCGCCCTCAACGATTACGTTGACCAGCTGACCATCGATCAGCACCCGGTCGGGATTGGCAAAACTCGCCCGCACCGGCACGGTATCGGTGCCTTGATCCACCGTCACGTCGACGAAACTGACCTTGCCGGGTTCGGGATACATTTTCCCGTCGGCAAGCTGAACGCGAACGATCGCCGCGCTCACCTTATCGCCCAACTTTCCGGTGCTGCCCAGTTTTTCGCGAATTGCCAGTATTTCGCGCTGGGACACTGAGAAAGTCGCGTAAATCGGATCCTGACTGACGATCGTCGCAAGCACATTGCTCGACGGGCCGACGAAATTGCCGACAGAGTATTGCGAACGGCCGATGCGACCGGCGAGCGGCGCGCGGATATCGGTATATCCAAGGTCCAGCTTGGCCTTGTCCAGCGCGGCCCGCAGTTGGGAAAGGTTCCCCGTGGCCTCCCGCTGCTTGGCTGTCGCCAGATCCAGCTGGGATTGGGGCGCTGCACTCTTTGCAACGAGGGTGGTCTGCCGGTCGACCTCGATGTTGGTCAGCGCCAGCGCCGCCTCCGCCGATTCGATCGCGCCTTGGGCCTGGGCGACCGCGGCTTCATACTGCCCCTTCTCCATGACGAAGAGGAGGTCGCCAGCCTTGACATCCTGTCCTTCGGTAAAGAGCCTCTGCTCCAGGAAACCATCGACGCGAGCGCGCAACTCGACCTTGTCCACGGCTTCGACACGCGCGGTGAAGGCAATGGAAGGCCTGATATCTTTCTCGGTTGCGCGCGTAACCGATACGGAGGGGAGAGCCGCGGCGGGCTTGCCATTTTCCTGAGCCGAGGCGCCACCGCTCATTACAATCGTCGCGATGAACATTGCGGCTATGACACGTGATCGGTCGACGCAAATTCCCATTGAGTGCCCCCTCAAATACGCCTCAAAGCAACTATCGCTACCTTCGTCTGCGTCAAGACAACTGTCAATCTACTCCCATGCGCAAATCCCCCCGCCCGGGGCACCTCCTAACCACGAACGCGCAAAGAACGACTCGCATGGGCTCGAATTGACGGGTTTTTACTTTATATTACTTGTACTTGGCGGATGTTCTCCCGATCAGGAACATCAAATCGAGGGTAACGACCGCCGTGCCAGGATCGTGCTCGTCCGCTTCGCCGGATCGTTGGCTTCGAGGCGTCTTACCGCGAAATCCTGAGCCTCCTGCAGTTCCGCAAGCGCCCCGTCATAGTCGAGATGAACCGGCCTGCCAGTTTCGATAACGGCCACGCCGTCGACATAGACCGCTTCGACCGCACGCTCGGCAGCACAGTGCAGCAGGTTGCGGAGCGGATCGTAGACGGGCTGCATCGCAGAGTGCTTGAGGTCGATGAGCAGGAAATCGGCCTTGGCGCCAACCGTGATGCGTCCGATGTCGGGACGCCCGAGGGCGTGCGCGCCTGCAAGCGTTGCGGCCTCAAAAACATCGGCGGTTCCGACATCGAAGACGGACCGTCCGGCAATACGCGAGCAGATCATCGACTGGCGCATTTCCTCCAGCATGTTGAAGGGATAGCTGTCGGTTCCAAGTGCGACGTTGACGCCCCGCCGTCGGTAGCGTCCGAGCGATTGCAGCACCATGCCGCTGCGCGAGAACGTGACCGGGCAGTGCGCGACCGTGGCACGCCGGTCGGCAAGCAGGCCGAGATCGATATCGGTCCGTTGCCGCGTCCAGGAATGACCGTCGGTGAAAATACAGTGGCCAATGATGAGGTCTTCGCCGAGCAGCCCGAGGTCTTTGAGATACTGCACCGCCGTCAAGCCTGTGCGTCGAAGCAGTTCCTCGTGCTCGGCCATCGTCTGCGCCGCATGGACGGTGATCGGCACCTTGCGCGCGCGGGCCGCCTCGGCCGCTGCCTGCAGGAGTTCTGCCGAGCAGGTCTCGATCTGCGAGGGCGAAACGATGCCGCCAAGCCGAGCCGACGGATGCGCCCGTGCGGCATCGACGACTTCCAGTGCCCGGGCGAAGGCCTCGCGTCCCCTGCCCTTGTCCCAGACCAAATCCAGGCGACGGCTCTCCTCGACATGCCAGGCGGCCTCCCTGAATCCGGGCGCGACATAGGCCCGCGCGCCGCTCTTCGCCAGGGTTGGAAGCCAGCAGTCACGCGGCCCGGCAATATCGACAAGGGTCGTCACGCCACTGCGCATCAGATCACCCAGCATCACGGTCAGGGACGCCTCGACCGCGCTGTCGCTGATCTCGACAAGGTTCGAATATTCGTAAAGCGCATTGCCCCAAAGCGCTGGCGTGCCCTCGTCTTCGAACAGGCCCTTGGAGATCGGCTCCTCTCCCGAATGGCAATGCACGTTGACGAAGCCGGGCAGCACCATCCTGTCCCGGCCGGAAATCTCGTGATCGAAGGCGCCGTCATATCGACCGCCCACGTGGAGGAAACCATTCCCGTCGAAGGCGATATCGCCATCGGAAAGATAGGCGTGACCTTGGCGGCTTTCGTCGTAGCCGACGATCGTGTGTGCGTTGCGGATAACGTGAATGTCTCTAGCCATGGGTCGCCCTGAAATGATGCTCTAGAAAGCGGCTGTACAGGCCCATGAGCGCGCTGAAGGTGAAATAGACCGCGGCGGCGAACACATAACCTTCGAGAACGGCGATGCCCTGCCATTCGGGGTCCCTGAGGGCCGAGCGCACGGTGTCGAGAAAATCGAGCAGGCCGACGATAGTGACCAGCGTCGTATCCTGGAAGAAGCCGATGAACAGCCCCACCATCGGCGGTATGACTTTCTTCAAGGCCTGCGGCAGGACGATCTTTCGCATGACCTGCCAATAGGAAAGGCCGAGCGAATAGCCGGCTTCGAACTGACCTTCCGGAACATCCTGCAAACCGCCACGAACGATCTCGGCGATATAGGCGGCGGCAAAGATGATGATGGCGACCTGTGCGCGCAGAAGCTTGTCGATCATCACCCCCTCCGGCATGAACAGCGGCAGCATTACCGTTGCCATGAACAGGATGCTGATCAGCGGCACGCCCCTTACGATCTCGATAAAGCCGACAGCAAGGATGCGGATGGCCGGCAGACCGGACGCGCGGGCAAGCGCCAGCCCGATGCCGAGCGGCAGGGCACAGACGAGGCCGATGAAGGACAGCATGAACGACAGCGGTAGCCCGCCCCAACTCGATGTCGGAACCGGCGACAGGCCGAGGACGCCACCCGCCATCAGGACATAGAGAACCGGCAGGATCAGAATCAGCCACGCATATAGCAGGGCCTTGCTCCAGAAGCGCGGGACCATCGAAAGCAGGCAGCTGGCAAGGAAAAGCGACAGCGCGACGAGCGGCCGCCACTGCTCCTCGAACGGGTAGAACCCGAAAATCATGTATCGCAGTTTCTGCGCGAGGAACGGCCAGCAGGCGCCACTGCTTGCCTGGCAGGCCTCGGCACCGCCCGAGAAAACAGCGTTGGCGACCAGCCAACCGAATGCGAGCTTGGCGATGAAGGCGATCGCGGCAATCGACAGGAGGCTGATGCCGGAATTCAGGCGTGTCCCGAAATAGGCGCTGAACCATCCGGAACGGCGCGCGGGAGGCCTGGAGGCGACGAGCGGCAGGGTCAGGGCTTGCGTTTCGGCCATCAGCGCTCCTTCAGCGCGACGCGCGCATTGTACCAGTTCATCATCAGCGAAATGGCGATCGACAGGCCAAGGTAGACACCCATGAAAATCGCGATGGTCTCGATCGCCTGGCCCGTCTGGTTCATGACCGTGTTGGAGACCATCACCAGATCCGGATAGCCGATCGCGATCGCCAATGAGCTGTTCTTGAAGACCGTCAGATAGGTGTTGGTCAGCGGCGGAATGATCAGGCGCAGCGCCTGTGGAAGCACCACCAGCCGCATGACGCGCGAGCGATGGAGCCCGAGTGCCGCCGCAGCTTCCCATTGCCCCGGCCCGACGGCCTGGATGCCGGCGCGAACGATTTCGGCGACGCTTGCGGAAACGCTGAGCAGAAGCCCGAACAGCAACGCCACGAATTCGGGCCGGACATGCAATCCACCGGTCAGCCGGAACCGGCCGGCTTGCGGAATATCCCAACCGAGGGAAACCCCGCCCGACACCCAGAGAAGGAACGCTGGAACGAGCAGCACGAAAAGCGCAACGAGAGCGCCGTGGTTCGATTGTCCCGTTGCAATGCGCCGCTTCGTGGCGACCCGACGGATCAGGATCGCGGCGATGGCGCTGGCGAAAACGGAGAGAGCCAGGATAGCCGCGCCATTTTCCACGAACAGAGCCGGGAGCACCAGCCCGCTGTTGGAGAGATAGACACCCGGCAGGATATTCAGCGCCTGCTTGACCGGCGGGAAAACCAGGATGATCAGGGAATACCAGAGGAAGAGATAGAGCAGCAAAGGCACGTTGCGCAGCACTTCCACATAGGCGAGCGCGAGGCGCGCCAGCAGCGGATTGCGCGACATGCGCGCCACGCCGACGAACAGCCCGAGAAGCGTGCCGAGGATCGCGGCGAGCGCCGAAACCTTCACCGTGTTGACGATGCCGACGAGGATCGCCCGGGCGATACTGTCGGTCGGCTGATAGGCGATGGCCGTTTCGCTGATGACGAAGCCGGCCTGCCGCGCGAGGAAGCCGAAGCCGGTGGCGATGTTCTGCTTTGCGAGATTGTCGCTCGCCGCCGCGAACATCGTCCAGGCCGCAGTGGCAACAAGACCGATCGCGCCGACCTGATAGCAGAAGGCGCGAAAGCGCATATCGTTCAGGAAGCTCATGAAATTACGCCGCTATTTCGCCAAACGGGGGAAAGCTCGCGCGCTTTAGGCGCGCGAGCCGATGGCTCAACGGAACGGCGGTGCGTAAACCAGGCCGCCGGCATTCCACAGCGCGTTCGGGCCGCGCGTCAGGCCGAGCCGCGTGCCCTGGCCGAGGTTGCGATCGAACAATTCGCCGTAATTGCCGACTGCCTTGATGACGTTGTAGCCCCATTTGTTGTCGAGGCCGAGCATGGCGCCGAGCTCGTCGGTGACGCCCAGCATGCGCTGGATGTCCGGGTCCTGGCTCTTCAGCATCTCATCGACGTTGGCCTGGGTGATGCCCTTTTCCTCGGCTGCCATCAGCAGCCAGACGGACCAGGACATGATGTCGCGCCAGCTGGAATCATTCTGGCGGACTGCCGGCGCAAGCGGTTCCTTCGAGATCGTCTCCGGCAGCACGAGATAGTCGTCCGGATTGTTCGCAACCGCACGGATCGAGGCAAGGTCGGAACGATCAGACGAAATCGCCTCGCATCGACCGGCGAAGAAGGCTGCCCTGTTCTCATCCGGGCTTTCGAAAACGACCAGTTCGAACTTGCCTCCGATCGTGCGGAAGAAATCGCTGAGGTTCTGTGCCGTGGTCGTGCCGGGCAACGTGCAGATCGCGGCGTCGGTCAGTTCCTTGGCGCTGGAGACGCCAAGCGATTTCGCCACCATCAGGCCTTGGCCATCGTAAAAGACGGTGGGACCGAAATCGAGGCCGAGCGAAGACTCGCGCGAAAAGGTCTGCGTGGTCTGGCGCGACAGCATGTCAATTTCGCCGGACTGCAAGGCCTGGAAACGCGTGTTGATATTGGTCGGGACGAACTCGACCTTGTCGCCATCGCCGAAGACCGCGGCAGCGACCGAGCGGCAGACATCGGCGTCAAAACCCTGCATCCGGCCTTTTTCATCCGGAGCGGCGAACCCGGGTGTCGCCAGCGAAATGCCGCACACCAGCTTGCCGCGCGCCTTTACCGTATCAAGCGTTCCCGCCTGCGCTACACCGGCCGCCAGAAGTGCTGCGGTTGCAGCGCAGATCGTCAGAAATCCGTATTTCATAGTCCCCTCCCTCGTATTTTCTTTGCTGCTTGCGATCCATGACGGCGCTCGCCCTCCAGCGAACGCGCATCAATCGGCGATCCTCCCGATCGCGACTATTGTGTACAATGATAAAAACTTTAATGCAACGCAATCGAACACAAAATCTCATCGACTTCTCGCCCCGAACAACCCGCACCGGCAGGGCATGGATTACTCGATTCAATCGCGCCGGGATGCGTCACCACCCTGATGGTGAATATGAAACAGCGAGATTTGCACCATTTGACCGATCAAGCATGGAATTTCCCGGCCGAAATGGCGGAAAATTCGACTTCATCGGAAAAATCGCGCCGAGGTACCGGCCACTTTCAAGACGAACATTGACAAGAGAAAGGAAAATCCAATACTGGCGCAAATAGTATACAATTAGCGCATCGACTGAACCGTGCGCTCCAGCGAGGACGCCATGAGGATCAAACTCATCAATCCGAATACGACTTCTTCGATGACGGACCTCATCGGTGCGGCTGCCCGTGCGGTGGCGGCGGAGCGAACGGAAATCATCACCACGACGTCGAGATCGGGACCAGCCTCGATCGAAGGCCATTTCGACGAGGCGATGAGCGTCATCGGGCTTGTCGATGAAATCCTCGAAGGGCCGCCGGCCGACGCCTATGTGATTGCCTGTTTCGGCGATCCGGGATTGCTGGCCGCGCGCGAACTCACCGATGCACCGGTGTTCGGGATCGCCGAGGCGGCCATGCACGCGGCCACATTCGTCTCGACAGGCTTTTCGGTCGTCACGACGCTCGAGCGTACCCGCATCATCACCGAGCACCTCGTCCGCAGCTACGGCATGGAGCACCACTGCCGACGCGTCCGGGCAACCGACGTACCGGTGCTCGAACTCGAAAACCCGAAATCGAACGCGCGCGCCACCATCCTTGCCGAATGCGAACAGGCCCTTCTCGAGGACCAGTCATCTGCGATCGTCCTTGGTTGCGCCGGAATGGCGGATCTGGCGCTTTATCTCGAAGACAGGCTGCAAGTGCCGGTCATCGATGGTGTCGCGGCGGCCGTGAAATTCGCCGAGGCCATTGTCGGCATGGGGCTCAAAACCTCCAAGCGCGGCGATCTCGCCTTGCCGCTACCAAAAATCTATCGAGGCAAACTTTCCGGCTACGGGTCGGGTACCGGTCCGGTCACGCCGCCGGCCGTGCTCAAGGCAAGCTAAGCCGCCAACGGAATCCAGTGTTTGCGACGACCACCGGTCTTCGGTTCAGGCGACCGGCTTGAAGAGCGTCGAAAAATCGACGCGTGAGGGCTGATCGGCAAGGTCGATCTGCTCTTCGATATGGCGAAGGTGATGCTCCATGACGCTCGCCGCCGCCTTTGCGTCTCTCCGTTTCAGCGCATCGATGATGTCACTGTGTTCACTTTGGGAACAGGGCACGGCACCGGGCGATTCGTAGAGCGCGATGATCAATGATGTTCGCGACACGAGTTCCTGCACGAACCCCCGCATCACAGCGTTTCCGGCAAGCGTCGCCAGTTCGAGATGGAAGTCGCCGGACAATTGAAGCCGCCGCTTCTTGTCGTTGCGGGCGAGCGCTTCCGCCTCCTCGGCCAGAAGCGCCGTCAGCCTGCCGATCTCCTCATCGGAAACCGTTGCAGCGAGCTTGGCAACGAGAATGCATTCCACCCCGCGGCGTGCCTCGAAGACCTGCCGCGCCTCCTCGATCGAGGGCTTTGCCACGAAGGCGCCCTTGTTGGGAATGAGGTCCACAAGTTTTTCGTGGGCTAGGCGCTGAAGCACCTTGCGGATGATCGTGCGGCTGACGCCAAAGGCCGTCGCCAGCGCGTCCTCCTGCAGGGGCATGGCCGGCCGGATCTGGTGATTGATGATTGCTGCGTAGATTTCGCCGTGAATATGTTCGTCGGTTCGGCCGGAACGCTTCCGCGCGGCCGCTGGCCGGCTCGGCTTTTCGGCGTTCTTCATCTCCGTCGGCACGCGTTGCATCATGATGTCCCACACAAGATCGCTGACCCCGTACTCCCTCACTCAAGGGAAGGTGCCGGAGAACGTCACGCGTGAGGTGATCGACCTTGTGCGGACGCACACCCTCGGCGCAGCGAGGGTACAATCCTGATGGCGCAAACCGCAAACGATTACAAGCCTCCCCTACGGACAGGCATGCCGAATGTATACAATCGCGACCGTGTGACCAAGAATGCCTGGCACGTTTTGACGCCTAACCGGTAGGCGCCCGATCGACCAGGCGATAGCTCGATGAAAAGATTTCCTCCACCGGCGGATGACCGAAGGTCCGCAGCGGATATTTGGCGACGACGCCCTCGAACTGTTCCTGCGCACGCTGTCGGTAAGCCCGATCATTGACGCCCGGAATGACGCCGTCTTCCATGACGAAACGGCCGCCAATCATAACGGACTTCACCGATTGCGCCGAGGCGTTCAGCATCAGCGTCTGGATCGGATCGATGGTCTGGCCCATGAACGGATCATCGAAATCGACCACGATGAGATCGGCCGCAGCACCTGCCTGCAGCCGGCCGAGATCCGGACGGCCAAGCGCATCTGCGCCGCCGATCGTGGCGGCATCGAAGAAATCCTCCGACCGGCAGCCATCGGTGCCCCCCTCCTCGATGCGGCAAAGCATCATACCGACCTGCATGTTGAGGAACATGTCCGGTGGATAGGTATCGGTGCCAAGACCGATGCGGATGCCCATGTCGCGATACTGGCGGAACGATTGCAGGGCGGTGCCGTGGCGCGCCGAGACCAGCGGGCAATGCACGATCGTGCCACCGCCGTCGCGCAGGATTTCGAGGTCCCGGCCCGGCCGGTCGATGCCATTGCGGCCGCTGACATGGGTGCCATGCGGCAGGATCGCCCGCGGAGACAGGAAGCCCAGGCTTGCAAGCCATTCGGCCGGGCTCATGCCGCGCAGCTTGAGCACGCTGTCATACTCGAAGCGCGACTGGCAGCAATGCAGCCGGATCGGCACGTCGAGATCGGCGGCGGCCGCAGCCGAGCGCTTCAGCAGGTCCGGCGTGCAGGTCTCGATCCTGTCCGGTGCGAGCATTGTCCGGATAAGCCCGCCGGCTTGCCCTTCAAACCTGCGGCAGAACTCCGTCGCCTCGGAGAGTCCTTTGAAGCCGCGTTCCTCATCGAACATATAGTCGATGCTGCCATCATGCCGGACGAGGGAATTGCCGGACCGGTAGGCGGGGCCGAGATAGACACGCAGGCCGAGGTCCCGCGCGGCATCCGCGGCCGCGGTAAATTCGCCGACGGTTTCGCCCCATTGCCGATAGAACAGCGAGGCGATCGGCAGCGCCGTGGTAATGCCGCTGCGGATCAGCCGCGAGAAGGCATAGCGCTTCTGGAAGGCCAGTTCCTCCGCGCTGTACATTTCGAAGGGGCCGTTCTCGATGTAGCTCTCGGGCCAGATGCGACCTTTCTTCCAGGCTGGTTGATTGTCGTAGCCCAGCACCGTCGTATCGAGGTCGGAAAGCGCGTCCAGATCGACGAAGCCAGGTCCGATCAAAGCATTGCCGTAGTCAATGCGGCGCGCAACGCGTCCACCATAACCATGACCGACGAAAAGAATGCGGTCGCCGGAGACGACGATCTCGCCGTTCCTGTAGAGGCAGTGGCGGCTGTCGGCGTGGCCGACGACCCAGCGGGCGGTAAGCAGCAATGGTTCGGTCATGTCGTCTCTCATTCAACCGTGAAAAGCGCCTTGCCGTCGCGGGCAATCGGCTTGCCACGCTTCAGCACCAGTTTTCGCACCGGGCGGGCGGCGATCGCTTCCGCAACCGTCTCGGCATCAATCAGGACGATGTCGGCAAAGGCGCCTTCGCGCAGACCATAATCCTTGAGTTCCATCACATCGGCACCGCCCTGGGTGCAGATGTGAAGCGCATGGTCCAGCTCGTCGTCGCAACGGAAATTGTTGCGCAGGCCGATGAACATGGCCCGTTCGAGCATGTCGAGATTGCCGTAGGGTCCCCAGGTGTCGCGTATGCCGTCCGAACCGGCACAGAGGCGAACCCCTGCCCGGCGCAATTCGGCCGCCGCCGGCACCGGCCGCGAAGCAGGCGCGGTAGTGGCGATGGCAATATCTTCGCGTGCCAGCTTTTCGACCAGCGATTGCGCGCGGGCGCGATCGCTCATGCCGAGGCAGAAGGCGTGGCTCACGGTAACCTTGCCGCGCATGCCGAGCGCCTGCGTCCGATCGATAATCATTTCGAGGGAAAAGGCGCCGAGTTCATCGGGCTCGTGCAGATGGATATCGACCGGCTTGCCGTGCTTCTGGGCAAGATGGAACACCGCGTCGAGCTGGCCTTTCGGATCGCGGTCGATGCCGCACGGATCAAGCCCGCCGACGACATCGGCGCCATTGGCGAGCGCTTCGTCCATCAGTTCCAGCGTGCCAGGGCGGATCATCAGGCCGGACTGCGGGAAGGCGACGATCTCGATGTCCATCTCGTTACGAAAGCGTTCGCGAGTCGCCGACACACCTTCGAAACACCAGAGCTTCTGGTCGGTGTCGATATCAACATGGCTGCGGATGGCCGTGGTGCCGTGGGAGGCCGCCAGCGCCACCTGCCGCGCCGACTGACGTGCGGGGTCGATATTCAGTTCGCGGCGCAGGCGGCGTTCGGTGGAAATCTTGTCTTCAAGCCTCGGACCAGCCTGGTGAACATGCCACCCCATGCCCCAGAGCGACTTGTCGAGATGCGCATGTGCCTCGACCAGACCCGGGATCGCGATGGCGCCACCTCCGTCTTCGACTGCACCGCTGCCGGTCTCGCCAGCGCCGATCCGCACGATACGGCCATCGCGAATAAGGATATCTGTCACCGGACCGCCGAAAGGCCTGACATTCTTGAGAAGAAGTTCTGTCATGGGAACACCGCTTAGGTCAGAATTGCTGCGGCGCCGGATCTCCGGCACCGGAAAAATCGGTCGCCAGCTCAGCCCGGAACCTTTACCGGTTTCGGCACCCCATAACCGGCAGCCTCCTCATGATGGAGAAGCTCGACCGGCCGCTTCAGCACGAACTGGTTGTCGGCGACGATGTAGTTGTCGGCGTGCAGGCGGGCGATCGGCTGGTAGACCTCGGGCCGGACGTAGTGGCCGCGTTCGTCAAGGCACTCGTCGCGCACATACATCTGCACGACTTCGCCGATGACGATCGTCCGGCGTCCATAGTCGAGGATCTGCGACACCCGGCATTCCATGGCGCAGGGCGCTTCCTCGATGCGGGGCGCTGCCAGCTTGACCGAGGGCACGCTGGTCAAGCCGGCAAACTCGATCTCGTCGACATCGCTCGGGAAATTGATGCCGGTGACGATCATTTCTTTGGCGATCGCCATGTCGACCATGTGAACGACGAATTCGCCCGAGCGCCGGATGTTGGAAACCGTATCCTTCGCCGTGCCGTTGGGGCGGGTCTGCATGCCGAGGATGAGCAGCGGCGGCTCATGCGAGAACACGTTGAAGAAACTCATCGGCGCGGCATTGTTGCAGCCATGCTCGTCAATCGTGGTCACCAGCGCTATCGGGCGTGGCCCGACGAAGCTGCACAGCAGACGGTAGCGATCCTTCTCGGGCAGCTCGGCGAAATCGAAATCCATGATGTCCTCTCAGGATGCTGTCTGCATGGAGTGTCCCACGCCTGGCGGAATGACGACAGGCATGTCTCCACGCCCCTCCTCGACCGCGTGGCAGGATACGCGCGCGCTGCTGGGATAGGTCCGAAGTGTTGGAGCCTCGCTCCGGCAGCGGTCGTTGGCAAGCGGACAACGCGGATGGAAATGGCAGCCGGACGGCGGGTTGATCGGGTTCGGCACCTCGCCTGCCGCCGGCGCGCGATCACGCTTCGACATGCCGAGATCGGGGATCGTGTCGAGCAGCAGCCGGGTATAGGGGTGTTGCGGGTTGCTGAAGATCCGTGCTGCCGGCGCCACCTCGACGAGGCGGCCGAGATACATGACGCCGATCCAGTCCGACATGAAATTGACGACTGCCAGATCATGGCTGATGAACAGGTACGTGAGACCCAGTTCACGCTGCATCTCCCGCATCAGGTTGAGGATCTGTGCCTGTACCGAGACGTCGAGCGCCGATGTCGGTTCGTCGCAGACCAGGAATTCCGGCTTGGTCGAGATGGCGCGGGCGATCGAGATGCGCTGGCGCTGGCCACCGGAAAACTCGTGCGGGAACTTGTCGCCGTCTTTGGCATTCAGCCCGACGAATTCCAGCAGGCGGTCGACCTCGCGGCGCTCTTCCTCGCGCGAACCGCTGAGGCCATAGGTCCGCAACGGTTCGGCGATGATGTCGCGGACCCGCCAGCGGGGATTGAGGCTGGCATAGGGGTCCTGGAAGATCATCTGCATGCGCTGGCGGACCGCAGCGGGGTGGCCCGCGGGCGCACGGGAAATATCGACACCGTCGAACTCGATCGTGCCGCCGGAGGGCGTGGAAAGCCCCATGATCAGCCGCGCCACCGTCGACTTGCCGCAACCGGATTCACCGACGAGGCTCAGCGTCTGGCCACGCGGAATGTCGAGATCGAGCCCATCGACGGCTTTCACCGTCTGCGGCTCTTCCTTCTCGATGAGCCGGTTGAGGAACGGCCTCGCCATGGCGAAGTGCTTCTTCAGCCCCTTCACTGATAAGAGGGTTCGATCGTCTGCGGTCTTGATGTTCGTTGGCATCGCGTTCATTGCGTCACCCCTTCGTAAAGCAGGCAGGCGGCCGCACCATCGGCGATCTGCCGCAGTTCGGGCCGGACACGGTGGCATTCGGCAAAGACCTTCGGACAGCGCGGATTGAAGGCGCAGCCGCTCGGAATGTCGGTGAGGCGCGGCATCGAGCCCTCGATCTGGATCAGCCGGTCCGGGCGCGGGCCGATGCGCGGGATCGAGCCCATCAGGCCGGCCGTATAGGGATGGCTCGGCTTTTGCAGCACATGGGCAACCGGGCCGATCTCGGCCAGGCGCCCGGCGTACATCACCGCCACCCGATCGGCCGTTTCGGCGATGACGCCCATGTCGTGCGTCACCAGGATCACTGCCGCATTGCGTTCGCGGCAGACGCGTTTCAGTAGCGCGATGATCTGCGCCTGCACCGAGACGTCCAATGCCGTCGTCGGCTCGTCGGCGATGATCAGGCGTGGTTCGGCACAGAGCGCGAGAGCGATGACGACGCGCTGGCGCATGCCGCCGGAGAACTGGTGCGGGTACTGGTCGATCCGGCGATCCGGCGCCGGGATGCCGACTTCCGCCAGCCACTCGATGGCACGCTTGCGCGCGTCGCCGGCCGACATCGGCAGGTGCGTGCGGATCGTCTCTATGAGCTGCTCGCCGACGGTGAAGAGCGGGTTGAGACTGGTCAGCGGATCCTGGAAGATCGCGCCGATCTGGCGTCCGCGCACCTTGCGCATCTCATCCGGCGAGAGATTGTCGATGCGTTTGCCGTCGAGACGGATTTCGCCACCACCGATCCGGCCGGGCGGTTCCAGGAGACCGATGACGGCGGCGCCGGTCATCGATTTTCCGGCCCCGGACTCGCCGACGACGCCAAGGATTTCTCCCTGTTCGACCGAGAAGGAAACGTTATCGACGGCGGTCAGTACGCCCTTGCGGGTGGGAAACTCGACCTTGAGATTTTCGACTTCAAGCAGGGCCATGGGATCACCTCAATTTCGGGTTGAGCGCGTCGCGCAGCCAGTCACCGATGAGGTTGACCGCAAGGACGAGCACGGCGAGCGTCGCCGAGGGGAAGATCACCACCCACCAGATGCCGGAAAACAGATATTCGTTGCCAACGCGGATGAGCGTGCCGAGCGACGGCTGCGTCGCCGGCATGCCGACGCCGAGGAAGGACAGCGTCGCTTCCGTCAGCACCGCCATGCCGAGGTTGATGGTGGCCAGCACCAGCACCGGACCCAACACGTTGGGCAAGATATGGGTGAGCATGATCCGCAGCGGACCGACGCCGATGGTGCGCGCCGCCTGGACATATTCCCGCTGGCGTTCGACGAGCGTGGAGCCGCGCACGGTTCGGGCGTATTGCACCCAGTTGGTGAGACCGATCGACAGGACGAGGACGACGATCGCTGCGCTGTCCTGCTGGTTGGCAGGAAGAACGCCGCGCATGACGCCGTTGATGAGGAGGGCGACAAGAATTGCCGGAAAGCTCAGCAGGACATCCGCAATGCGCATGATGACAGCATCGGCGATGCCGCCAACAAAACCGCCGACGAGACCGAGAAAAACACCCATGACAGCAGCAAGGATCACGCTGGCGAAACCGACCAGCAGCGAGATGCGCAGACCGTAGAGGATAGAGGAGAGCACATCGCGCGCCTGGGTATCGGTCCCGAGCAGATAGGCAGGATTGCCACCTTCCAACCAGGACGGGGGCAACTCGCTATCGAGCAGGTTGAGCCCGGCAATATCGAAAGGATTGTGCGGCGAGATCAGCGGCGCAAAGACAGCGCAGAAGACCAGCAAGGCCAGCGCGACCGAGGCGATGACCGTCGTCCTGGAACGGCGGAAACTATAGAACAGGTCGCTGTCCGCAAAGCTGCGAAGACGTCCGGAGAAGGAAATGTCACTCATGGCCATGTCTCCTTCAGGCACCACGTCCGCTCGCCCTGGTCGGGTCGGCGCGGAGGCGGGGATCGATGACGTTGTAGAGCAGGTCGACGCTGGTATTGATGATGACGAAGATCAGCGAGACCATGACGAGGTAGGCTGCCATCACCGGAACATCGGTGAAATTGACCGCCTGGATGAACAGCGCCCCCATGCCCGGCCACTGGAAGACCGTTTCGGTGATGATGGCAAAGGCAATGAGACCGCCAAGCTGGAGCCCGAAGATGGTCACCACCGGGATCAGCGTGTTCTTGAGCGCATGGCGGAAATTGATGGCGCGATTGCGCAGCCCGCGCGCCCTGGCAAACTTGATGTAATCGGCACGCAGCACTTCCATCATTTCGGCGCGCACCAGCCGCATGATCAGCGTCAACTGGAACAGACAGAGCATGAAGGATGGCAGGATCAGCGCTTTCAGGCCGCTTGCCGTGAGAAAGCCCGTCGACCACCAGCCGATGTCGACGACATCGCCACGGCCGAAGGACGGCAGCCAGCCGAGCCACACGGAGAAAGTCAGGATCAGCAGGATACCGGTCACGAAGGTCGGAAGCGAGATGCCGATCAGGGACAATATCTGCAGGCCCTGGCTCAGTACCCCGCGCGGCTTCAACGCCGTGTAGATGCCGAGTGGAATACCGAGAACGAGAGACAGAAGGGCTGCCACCAGCACGAGCTCAGCCGTCGCCGGCAAGCGCTCGGCAAGCAATGCGCTGACCGGGCGGTTGTTGCGATAGGACATCCCGAAATCGCCCTTGGCGGCATTTGCGACGAACCGGCCATATTGCACGACCATCGGATCGTCGAGATGCAGCCGCTGGCGCACTTCTTCGCGCTGCTCCTGGGTGGCATCCTGCGAGACGATATTGTTGACGGGATCGCCCAAGTAGCGAAACATCAGGAAGGCGATGAAAGCCACGGCAAGCATGACCATCACGGCCTGAAAAAGACGGCGAACGAGGAATACAAGCATCGACCCAACTCCCTTGGGGTCTGTCCGCGCATATCGGTGCGGGTCAGCAGTCGCGGAAGACCCCCGCGCTTTCGAACGCGGGGGTCAGGTTCGACTATTTGATACGGGCGTACCAGAGGCGCAGCAGGTCGTCGGCGGTCTGGACCACCTCGACGTTATCGCGCACGGCCCAGGACAGCGGCTGCTGGTGCAGGGGCAGCCAGGCAACCTCTTCCTCTGCGACACCGAAGGCTTCCACCATCATCTGGCGGCGCTTGGCCTCATCGAGCTCGACGTCGATCTTCTTGGTCAGTTCATCGACCTTGGCGTTCTGGTAACGGCCGGGATTCCAGGTGCCGAGCTTGTCTTCCGGCGAATGCAGCATGGCGGAAAGCACGCTGAAACCGTCGAGCATCGGCAAAGTCGCCCAGCCGAGCATGAACATGTCGGCCTGGCCTTCCTGCGCCTTCTTGAAGTGCAGCGTGCGGCCTTCCGTCACCAGCTTGGCATTGAGGCCGACCTGCGCCAGCATCGCGGTCATCGCCTGGCAGACTTCCTCGTCATTGACATAGGCGTCGTTGGGGCAATTCATGTTGAACTGGAAGCCATCCGGATAGCCGGCCTCGGTCAGAAGCGCCTTGGCGGCCGCGGTGTCATAAGGAAAACGCTGGTTGAGCTTTTCGTCGAAGCCCGGGACTTCCGGAGCGATCAGCATGCCGGAATTGCGGGACTTGCCGCGCATGATCTTGTCGCGCACCAGGTCCATGTTGATGGCTTGGTAGACCGCCTTGCGAACGCGCGCGTCCTTGAACGGATTGCCCTCGACATTGCCGTCGGCCAGTTTGTCGCGCATGTTGAAATTCATCATGATGGTGCGCAGGCCGGGCGACTCCAGCACCTTGGTGCCCGGTGAGCCGGCAATGCGCTTGGCATCCTGCAGCGGCGACGGCGTGATGATGTCGACCTCGCCGGAAAGCAGCGCCGCAACACGGGTCGCATCCGAGCTGATCGGCGTATGGACGATCTTTGCGAGATTGTGTTCCGGCTTGTCCCACCAGCCTTCATTGGCAATCAGCACCGTCTGGGCATCCGGGCGGCGGCTTTCGAGCTTGAAGGGACCCGTGCCGTTGGCATGGGTGGTCGTATAACCTTCCTCGCCCAGTTCGGCATTGACCGGCTTGACGCCGTTGTTCTTCTCAAGCCACTGCGCATCGAAGATCGCGATGTTGGTGAGATAGTTGTTGAGCAGCGGCGTCGGCCCGCTGAGATGCAGTTCGACGGTGTGGTCGTCGATTTTCTCGACGGACTTCAGCGCCGGCAGATTGCCCTTGATCGGCGACTTGGCGTCGGTGGCCCGCATCAGCGACATGACGACGTCATCGGCGGTAAAATCGGAGCCGTCATGGAATTTAACGCCCTGGCGGAGCGTGTAGCGGATCACATCCGGCTTGACGACCTCCCAGGATGTGGCGAGCGCCGGCTCGATCTTCAGTTCCTTGTTGTAGCGCACCAGTGGTTCGTAGATGTGCATCAGGAAATTGATCGAGAAGCTGTCCGTCGTCGATTGCGGGTCGAGCCCGTAGATATCGCCGGCAGAGGCATAGCGAAGCGCATTCTCGGCGGCCATCGCCGGAACGCTGAACTGAACCAGGATCGCCGCGGATGCGGCAAGCAGCAACTTCCTCATGTAAATTCCTCCCATTTCGGAGCGCTGATCGTCTCGTCGCGCCTGTTCCTCCGACGCTCGGACTTGCTCCTGTCTTATTGCTGACATTCAATGAGCAGATTGTCAACAATATTTGTCGACAAAAAATGTTGACATGTTTTGCATTTCAGTTGAAGACTTGGGCCAGACAATTTCGAGGCAGCTTGGGGAGGATGCTGAATGGACATGGAAGCCGGAAAGCGGCCTGCGACGGATCCGGAAATTTACCAGCGGCTGTGGAACGCCATTGCCGAGCGGCAGATCAGTCCCGGAACGCGACTGAAGGAGGAGCAGCTTTCGGAAATCTTTTCCGCAAGCCGGGCGCGCATTCGCCAGGTCCTGCAGAATCTCGCTCGCGACGGATTGATTACCCTGGTCCCCAATCGCGGCGCCTTCGTGTCGAAACCTTCGATCGAAGAAGCACGGGACGTGTTCTTCGCCCGCCGGACGATCGAGGAACGGCTGGTCGAAAGGCTTTGCGTGACGATCGATGCGGCCGGGATCGGCAAGCTGCGCGACCATGTCGAGAAGGAGCGCGAGGCGCATGCGCATGGAGACGTCGCCTCGGCCATCAGGCTTTCAGGCGCGTTTCATCTGATGATCGCCGAACTGGCGCAATCGCAGATCTTGGCCGATCTTTTGCGTGACCTGATATCGCGGACCTCGCTCATCATGGCGATGTACCAGCAGAAGGACATCCACAATTGCGGCCCCGACGAGCACAATGCGATTGTCGACAGCATCGTCGCCCGCGATGCGAAGAAGGCGCTGGCCGTGATGCATCACCATCTCGCCCATATCGAAAATCAGCTCGACCTGGAGACCGACCGCGTCGCCACCCGCGACCTGGAAGACATTCTCGGTTTCTGAGCGCATTTGCGCGACATTCTGAAAGGCAACACCATGGGGCAGCCGGATATCCTCCTGCGCAACGTAACCGCCGTGACCGTCGACGAGGATCGGCGTGTCATCGACCGGGCCTGGATCGCCGTCAAGGGCGACCGCATTGCCGGACTGGGCAGCGAAACCGATGCGCCGCCGGAAGGCGCACGGCAGGTGATCGACGGATCCGGCATGATCGCCATGCCGGGCCTGATCGACAGCCACTCGCATGCCGGGCATGGCCTGGTGCGGTCGGCCGGCTCTGGCGATGTCGACCGGTGGTTCGAGGTCTGCGAGGAGATTTATGCGCGCGGTTCGACGACCGGGTTCTGGCGGGCGGAAGCGCGGCTGACGCTGCTGGAGCGCCTGCAAGGCGGCGTCACCACGGCCATGACATTGCTTGGCGGCGGCGCTGACATCATGCGCACCGACGATCCAGCCTTCGGCGACGCCCATTGCCAGGCGACCATCGAGTCCGGCCTTCGCACCATTCTGGCCGTCGGAGTCGGCCGCCCGCCTTTTCCACGCGCCTACAGGCACGTTGGCGAAGACGGCAAGAAGCGTGATACTCCCGTTTCCTTCGAGCGCCAGCTGGAAGTCTGCGAAGAGCTCATCGACCGCTGGGACGGCGTGCTCGATCGCCGCACGGGCGTGTCGCTGACGATGCCGGTCTACTACGCCAAGGACGTCGCGGCTGAAGCCGATCGCCAATATGTCAAGCAGATGGGCGACGCCGTCATGGCCTTGCGGGCCCGCAAGAACGTCCTCTTCACGCAGGACGGCCATCGCGACGGATCGATCGCGCTTGCCCGCGACCTCGGCGTCCTCGGCCCGTTTGCCCTGCTCGGCCATAGCGTCGATCTCACAGCGGCGGACTTCGAGGCATTGTTGGAAACCGGGGCATCCGTCATTCACAACCCCAGTGCCATCATGTCCATCTATGGACGCTGCCCTGTCCCCGAGCTGCTCGATGCCGGCATCACCGTCTGCCTCGGCTCCGACGCGGCGGCTCCGGATCGCGGCTATGACATGTTCCGCCACATGGCCCAATGCATGCATTACCACCGCCGCCATTTCCGTGATCCGGACTATCTGCCGCCGGGCAAGACGCTGGAAATGGCGACGATCGATGCAGCCCGTGCGCTCGGCCTCGAAAAGGACCTCGGATCGCTAGAAACGGGAAAGAAGGCCGATATCGTGCTGGTCGACATGCGCAAGGCCCACCTCTATCCGCCGGGAATGCCGGTGACGCGCCTTGCGCATTTCGCCAACGCCTCCGACGTCGATACCGTCATCGTCGACGGAAAGGTGCTGATGCGCGGTCGCCACATCCCGCACCTCGATATCGACGACATTCTCGATAGCGCCGCCCGTGAACAGAAACAGGCATTCGAGCGGGCGGGCATGACAGAACTGTGGTCGGAACCGGCATCCTACTGGCGCTCGAGCCGACGCACAGTCGAAATCCGTTGATCCGTCGTTTGCGCTCAAGACTTGAGGTTCCTGGTTTCTTCGGATTGCGGGGGGGCCTGATCACACAGAGACTTGTATTTTCAACACTTTTTGAAACCCCTTGATCGCTAGGCCGCTTTGCGCCGATATCGTTCTCTAGTGGGCGGCGGCTCGGCTTTGACCATTATCGACGCTTTCGGGTGCCTTCGTTCTCTGCGTGCTTATAGAGCAGCTTGGTTGAAATCGCAGCCGGTCGCCCCGTTCGGCCGCATGCTACAGGCGCCATCCTCCATGCCCTCCCTCGGGCGCCGTTCCCGCCCGGGAACTCGGGCCGTTGATATTGCTGTGCATGTTTCGCTCCTCTGCCGACGTGTCAAAGCTTCCGGCTCTTACATAAAGAAAGGCCGCCTCCGGCGGATGGAGACGGCCTAAGGCGGATCTTGGAAGATCCGCGGCTTTGGCGGAGGGGGACGCCGAAGCCTGGTAGCTGGGAGGACGCTACCCGCCTCAGCAAGGGTGTGAGGCGACGAGGAAACGTTAATCCGATCCTACCAGCTGCGTAACTACACTTAGGTATTGCCCGCCTAGACCAGCAGGCGACTTCGCCTGTCTGCAGGCACTTCTATTCCCCGACGCTATCGACGAGCCGCAAGCGGTGGCACGCAAAATCCACCAATCGATCGATCACTCAAGGAGCCATAGATCCACGAAGCCAAGAAGGCCTACAAAAAGTTACCTAATGGAGATAGAAAATGACCAAACTTACAATCACCCATCCGACCGTTGCTGCGGCTCGTTCGATCGGCCCAGGTCATGTAACGGGATACTGAGACGCCCAACATCAGACATACTTTCCGAGGATACGCCTTCCACTTGGCTCGGAACACTGACCATTGATGAGACCTGGACCGGAAGATATACTTGGAGGCGTCGTGGCTTTTCCCCGAAAAGGGAATTCGCCGTCAACGCGAGAACGATTCCCACGATCATCATTCCGACTATGGCGAGCGGCGCGGCAGGTGCATTTGCCGGCTCCTGTCGACCAGGCATTCTATTTTTGCGCATGACATCACGTCCTATGTTGCAGTGATGCCTGACGCTATCCGAGCGGTGATAGTCGGAATATTATCCACTGGTATGCCCGCTGCTCGAACCAGCGTATGGGTTCAAACTAGAAGGGGCATTTACCGAATCGAGCAGGGACGAATGCGCGTACTCAATCGCCAATTTCAATAGCTGAGCCTTTCACGCAAACGCGGAAGCGAGAAGTCCAGGAAAGCGCGCAGTTTGAGTGGTACTTGACGTTGATTTGGATAGACGAAACTCACAGGGATGGGAGCGGGTTCGTATTCTTCCAGCAGTGCCACGATCCGGTTTGACTTGACCGGATCGTCGACGAGGTATGACACCATGCGGGCAATCCCCGCGCCGGCGACGGCAGCGCTCAACGCCGCCTCAATCGAATTAACGACAAGACGACACGGCACAGACACGCTTTCGCGATTCTTTCCCGAGCCAAACTCCCAATTCGTCCCGACCGCAAGGCCTTCATAGCCGATACAGTCATGCGCAACGAGATCGCCTGGAATTCGTGGCGTGCCTCTGTTCTCCAGATAGGTGGGGCTGGCACAGACCATCTGGCGAAACCAGCCTGCCCGCAATGCAATCATGCTGCTGTCAGGCAACTCGCCAACCCTCAGCACAAGATCTACGTTCTCTTCCTTGAGGTTGACATTGCGGTCACTTAGGTGAACGCGCATGTGAACTTCCGGATACGTGCGCAGAAATTCTGCGACCACGGGCATGACATGGACGCGGCCCAAGACCTGCGGCACGCTCAGCGTCAGTTCTCCCCGTGGCGTCAGGTATTCTCCGGCAGCGGCGCGCTCTGCTTCGGCGATGTCTTCCAGAATCCGGCGGCACGATGACAGATAGGTTTGGCCAGCTTGTGTAAGCGCAAGCTTGCGACTGCCCCGCAACAGCAGCCGAAGTCCCAAATGCTTTTCCAGATCCGATACCCGTCTGCTGACCGACGCTAGCGGTAGCTTCAGCCTACGGCTGGCGGCGGAAAGACTCCCGGTTTCCACCGCCGCAACAAAAATGGTCATTGCTTCGAGGCGATCCATGGCCTTCCACCTATGAGAGGATGCTTCTCACTTTTAACGGCTGATCACCGAATGAGGAAGGCTCTACATTGTGGTCACGTAGTGTTCAACGGCTTCCGACCGCAACGAAAGGGCTTCGCCATGAACTTCGATACCTTCAAAATAAACAGTACCGGGGCCGTTCTGGTGGCGGATATTGACGCTCCGCCGATGAACCTCCTCGGCCCAGAACTCGTCCGGGACCTTGTCTCGCTCATTCGCAGTGCAGAGCGTGATTCTTCCATCAACGCCCTCGTGTTCAGAAGCGCGGTCCCTGACTACTTCATTTCCCATGTCGACGTGACCCGCATTCGGGAATACCGCGACGAGGCCGCGAAACTGACTGGAGAACCATCCATCGCCCTGCTGTTTCGGTACTTGAGCACAAGTCGTCTTGTCTCGATTGCGCAGGTAGAGGGTCGTGCGCGAGGCGCTGGCAGCGAATTCGCCTTGGCCTGCGACATGTGCTTTGCCGCACGCGAAACGGCCGTGTTCAGTCAGATCGAGGCGGCGTTCGGACTTGTTCCGGGCGGAGGAGGTGTCCAGCATCTCACCCGGCTCATGGGACGCAGTCGCGCACTCGAGGTGATGCTCAGTGCAGAAGATTACGACGCCGAGACGGCCGAACAGTACGGGTGGATCAATCGCGCTTTGCCCTCCGACGAACTCGGGAATTTCGTCAACTCACTTGCTGATCGGATTGCCAGATATCCGGCTGCCGCGTGCGCGGCAATCAAGGATCGGGTCAACGCCATCGCACTGGCGCCGATCGAGGCGTTCCGTCGCGACTCGAATCTGTTCGGCGAGCGCGCACAGGATCCCAACGCACAGAGCCTGATCCGAAAGGCTTTCGAGCATGGGTTTCAGACACGAGACGCCGAAATAGCCCTGGCCCCGATGCTGGGCACTTTGGGCCACTGAGAGAAAAGGACAGACCACTGTTCAAGAATATCCGCGGCAAACTGGGGTATTGGCGGATACGCATTCCCCCCATCCGGCTACCTGTCGGCCAATCGTAAGATCAAGATTTCCGACGAGGATTATGTGCGATAGCGATTTGCGCTTCCTGTTGGTGCGCGGCCCAGACCATCCGGCTGGCGCATCTTCCTATTCAGTCGAGTCGAAATCGTGCTCGCTGGACTTGAGCATCGCGGCCAGCGTGTTCAGGCCGCTATCGAGTTGGTCCATTGTCGGCGCCGCCAGCGCGAGCCTGACGGCGTTCGGCGCATGGCCGGGCGTCACGGCGAAGGTCGTCGACGGCGTCAACGCGATGTCGCGCCGGGCCGCAGCAGCGACGAAACTCTGTGATCGCCAGTGCGGCGGCAATGTCAGCCACAGATGATAGCATTTCGGGTTGGCCTGGATCTCGAAACCCGAAAGACAATCGGCCGCGAGCTTCTGGCGTGCCTGCGCGTCGAGGCGCTTTAGCCTGGCAAGCTCGGCAATGGTGCCGTCGCCCATCATCCGCTCCGCCGCCGCAAACGCGAACCCCGATGCGGTCCACCCGCCCGAACGGACTGAGGCCATCACGCCTTCCCGCAGCCGCTGCGGCGGCACGATGAAGCCCAGCGTCAAACCCGGAGCGGCCTTCTTGGAGAGGCTGTCGATGACAATGCAGCGATGCGGCGCGATAGCGGCAAGCGGCGGCTCGTCGTCGAGGAAGCCGTAGACATGGTCCTCGATGATCGGAAAATCGAGATCCTCGACGACCCCCAGGAGATCGGCCCGGCGCGCCGGGGGCATCGTCATGCCCAACGGGTTCTGGATCGCCGGCTGAATGTATATCGCCGAGAGATGGGCCTCGTGATGCGCCTTTCGCACAGCGTCGGGCCGCACACCGCTTTCGTCCATCGCCAGCGGTACCAGCGAGATGCCCAGCCGGGCTGCGATGCCCTTGATGAAGGGATAGGTCAGGGCCTCCACACCGCAGCGGCCACCTGTGGGAACGACGGCCGCGAGCGCCGCGGCGATGCTCTGCCGCCCGTTCCCGGTGAAGACGAGCTGTTCAGGATCGGGAGACCAGGCGCCCTGCGAAAGGTAGGCGGCCGCAAGGCTTCGGACCGCCGGCGTTCCGGCGCTGGTCGCCTGTCGCAATGCGGCATCGAGCGCAGCCGGCGTCTCCAGACCGTCCAAGCTTTTCGCGATGAGTGCGGTCTGGCCCGAAAGCACCGGGTAGTTGAACTCGAGGTCGATCCGGATGCCGCGTGGCTCACTTGGCGCTGACGCGCCGCGCCTGGCCTCCCCGGAGATGAAGGTGCCCCTGCCGACTTCGCCGACGACAAGCCCCCGGCGCAACAGCTCGGCATAGACGCGGCTCGCCGTCGAGACGGCGATCTTGCGCTCATAGGCAAAGCTGCGCTGTGGCGGCAGGCGGTCGCCGGGTTTGAGCGTGCCATCGGCAATCTCAGCGGCGATGGTGTCGGCCAGCTTCAGATATTCAGACTTTGACATTATTGCACCGAGTTCAATGTTTTTATTGTACCGAGATAGTATCGGAGCATACTGTCTACGTCAACCGGATTGCACCGGGCATTACCAAGGTCTGCAGTCAATGAGCACCCGGCCGCGCTTCACAAGCGCTCGCGCCGACGGCGTTGCATTGCCGCGGAGTAACTACTGGAGAACAGAAATGTCTGCAATGCTTTCAACCATCATTCGGCCCGCAGAGGAAATCACTCGCTTTCTTGTCCGCCGTGCCGCCATTGCGAAGCTTTGTGAGCTCGACGATGACGCGCTGAAGGACATCGGCCTCGCGCGTTCCGAGATCGAAGCGGCGGCCTACGGCCGCATGACCGCTTACAACCGGGCGAGGCTATCATGATGGCCTCGTCGGTTGCTCCGGAGCTGACCGTTGTCACGATCCTGGTCGCTTTTGCCGGTGTATTCCTGATCTGCTTCCTGAAGGGCGCATTCGGCGGTGGATTCGCCATTGTCGGTATTCCGCTGTTGTCGATGGTGATGGATCCGGTGACGGCGGGCGGTCTTCTTGCGCCACTGTTTGTCGCGATGGACCTATTCGCTCTGCGCTACTGGAAGCCATCCACGTGGTCGAAGCCTGACCTTGTGCCGCTGTTGCCCGGACTCGTAGTCGGCATCGGGCTCGGCTATCTGCTGTTCCGCTTTTTGGACCATCACGCCATCGCGATCGTCATGGCAGTTATCACCTTGATCTTCGTGGGCCTTTGGTTTGTCGGAGGCGGCAAGGTGACCGTCCGACCGCGGTCAGTACGAAACGCGCTGGCTGCGGGACTGGCCTCCGGCACGACCACCATGGTGGCACATTCGGGTGGGCCGCCGCTTGCGATGTACTTGCTGCCACTGGGCCTCAGCAAGGAAATTTATGCGGGAACGACAAGTCTTTTCTTCACTGTCGGGAACATAACGAAGGCTGTGCCTTGGCTGTTGCTGGTGAAGCCGTCAGGCAGTGTCTGGATATTGATGGCGATTTGCCTGCTTGCCATTCCCACCGGGGTAACGCTTGGTTGGCGGCTTCACGGAAGGCTGGACCAACGTCAGCTTTACCGAGCCTGTTACGGATTGTTGGTGGTGACGGCGTTGAAGTTGTTGTGGGATGGCGTCTCCGGGTACCTCGGGTGAGTTCCCCTGGCTGCGATGATCTATCGGCCGCGCGCCTGTTATGCCGCCGGCTATCCCCCTCGATCTTCATCAACCGTTTGGGCGGCGGCGCCTCCTCTGGAACTGGACTGCATAAGATGCGGCAGTCATAATGAGCACCGTTCAAACAAAAATAATCCATAGGAAGCCCACACAATTTACAAGCAAAGGTGAGCACGGGGCATGGGAGATCAAGCGCGGGAAGCTGCGGTGAATTATCGACGGCGTAGGCACCTTGTCGTTGCTGCCGCTAGTGTCATCACGTTTGCCATTTTCGCACTCGATCTGTGGAGCCCGCTGCAGGGCGCCGTCGCCGTCCTCTACATCATCGTCATTCTCCTTGTCGCGCAGATCGGCACACGTCGCGCAGTCCTTCTGACAGGAGCCAGTTGCGGCGTCCTCGCTCTGATCGCCTTTGCCTTCGATCATCTGGGAGATCCGTTCGGGTCGGCCACTGTGCGCTTCGGCGTCAGCGTCGTCGCCATCTCAGCCGCCACCCTGTTGTCGATACGGGACCGATCGGCTCGCACCACACTCGCAGAACAGGCCCGGTTGCTGGAACTCAGTCACGACACGGTCATCATCCGCGATGATAACGACGACATCATCTACTGGAATGATGGTGCCCAAGCTCTTTACGGCTGGACCCGCGAAGAAGCGGTCGGACAGCGCTGCGGCCGCTTGCTCCATACCGACTTCCCGGTTGAGCAGATACAATCCGCCCTGGATCAGGAGGGACATTGGTCCGGCGAGCTCACGCGCACCAGGCGGGACGGCACGCGGATCGTGCTTGCCAGCCGTTGGCTGTTGCGCCGCGATCCCGAAGGAAATGCCGTCGGCGTGATCGAGAGCAGCGCCGATGTCACCGAGCAGAAGCGTGTCGATGCCGAGCGGCAGCGCTCCGAGCAGCGTTACAAATCCATCTTCAATGGCGCTGCCTTTGCCATGTGGGAAGCGGACTGGACCGAGCTCCATTCCCATATATGTAAGAGCGTGCCGTCTGGTGTGGACCTGGCCGGCTGGCTCGTTGACCACCCCGAAATCCTGCGTGAATCACTCGCACTCGTCTGTGTACGCGATGTCAACAGCGCAGCGATCTCGCTGTTCGGCGCGCCAGCGCGCGAAGCGCTGCTTGGCAACAGCACTCTTGCGCGTATTCCGCCCGGATCGGAAGCGCAGTTCGCCACCGTGCTGGCGGCCCTGATAGGCGGCGCTGACATGATAGAATACGAAGTGCGCTATGTGGCACTATCGGGGCGACCGATCGACGTGTTGCTGCGCATGCGACAGCTTCCGGGCGCCGAACCCTGGTCGCGTGTCCTGGTCACGGCCCTCGACGTTACCGAGCGCAATGAAGCGCGTGCCAGGCTGGAAAAGGCGTCCGCCGAGCTGGCGCATGCGGCGCGGATTTCCACGCTCGGCCAGTTGACCGCATCGATCGCCCATGAAGTGAACCAGCCACTCTCCGCGATCATCACATATGGCAAATCGGCCAAGCGTTGGCTGTCGAGAGCGGAACCGGACATGGTCGAGGCGATCAACTGCCTTGACCAGATCGTTTCCAATGGCAGCCGCGCGGCCGAGGTGATCACGCGGGCGCGCAGCTGGGCCAAAAGGGGCCAGGTCGAAATGGAAAAGGTGGACCTTGGCAAGTTGATCGACGAGTCTCTGGCGCTCATCGAGCGCGAGGCACGCCAGAACCGGATAACAATGCGCGTCACGAACGGTGGAGAAGATGTGCTGGTTATGGGTGACCGGGTGCAGATCCAGCAGGTTCTGGTGAACTTGGCCATCAACGCTATTCAGGCCATGCGCGACATCAACGATCGACCGCGCGAGCTGCACATCGGTTTCGAGGGCGCGGCGGATGCGACAGTGCGCGTCAACGTTCGCGATACCGGTAGCGGCATCTCCGGCGATCCGGCGCAGATCTTCGAACCGTTCTTTACGACAAAGCGCGAGGGCATGGGAATGGGCCTTTCCATCTGCCGCTCGATCATCGAGGCGCAAGCCGGCCGCATCTACGCAGTCAACAACGCCGATCATGGCGCGACGATTTCCTTCACTCTTCCCGTCGTGGCGGCTGAAATGCGGCAATAGATACTTCGGTATGATGGTGATGGGACGCCAAGCGGCGTATTTTCATCATCCGCGCATGGACCGCCCGGGCAGGAGCAACCCGTTGAGACACCCAGTGACCATCTGTATCGTTGATGACGATGACGGCGTTCGATCCAGCCTCGAAAACTACCTTCGAGCGGCAGGAATGAACGTCTGCACATTCGGTTCGGCGGAGATTTTCCTGGCCTCGCCTTGTAGCACGACCGCCGATTGCCTTGTCACCGACCTGCATATGCCTGGCCTTGACGGACTGGGCCTGCAACGGGAGCTCAATCGGATCGGCAGGCGTTTTCCTGTTGTCGTGATGACAGCATTTCCGGCAGCGGCAGCGCGGATGGCATGTGCCAGGCTTGGCGCTGCGGCCTTTCTGGAAAAGCCGATCGATCCGGATGCATTGCTCGATAGGCTGGAGGCAATCCTGCCGTAGACGAAACCGAGTAGCGTGCGTGCAGCAAGATACAAGGAGGAAGTGTCATGACCGATCAGGGTGAAATAGCCGACCTTATTTGCATCATCGACGACGATGCGGATGTCCGCGGATCGCTGGACAGCCTGCTGCGCGCGACGGGCTTTGCCGTGCGTGCCTTCGCGACACCTGACGAGTTCCTGGCCTGCGCAGAAGCCGATCAAGCGACCTGTCTCTTGCTCGATATCCGGCTTCAAGGAGCGGATGGGCTGGATTTCCAGCAGGCTCTGTCGGAGAACTCGATCCCCGTGCCGGTCATTCTGATTACCGGCCATGGTGACGTCCCGATGACGGTACGCGGCATGAAGGCGGGCGCAGTCGATTTCCTCTCCAAGCCCATCGACGAGAATGAATTATTGAGATCGGTACAGGAGGCGGTTACCAGGGATCGCGAGCGCCGTCTTGCACAGCGCAAGGGTGAAAATGTGCGCACCTGTTACGAGTTGCTGACATCGCGCGAGCGGGAGGTTCTGTCGCTGGTGAGCGCAGGTCTCTTGAACAAGCAGGTGGCCGGCCAGCTCGGCCTCAGCGAGGTCACAGTCAAGATCCATCGCGGCAACATGATGCGCAAGATGCAGGCCCAATCGCTCGCTGATCTTGTGCGCATGGCGGAAGAACTGGGCGTCCGTGATACCTCTGCCGCCCGCTTTCGCAGCGTTAGCTGAATGGTCGCCCTTGCCGCCTCAGTTGAAAGCACACAGCGACGCGCGATCAGGCCGCAGTCCGGCGCGGAACAACGAGTTTGGCGGTGAGTATCTGGACGACTTCGCCACGCTGATTAATCGTCCGACTGACGATGACGGCGATACCGCGATCCGGCTTTGATCGGGACGGCGTGACTTCGATGACCTCGCTTTCCACGTGCAGGGTATCGCCTGGGCGCGTCGCTATCGGCCAGTTTATTTCTCCTCCTGCCCCGATGATCCCACCGGCCAGTGGCAGGCCGCCGTCTACATTCAGCCGCATAGTGATGGCGGCCGTGTGCCATCCGCTTGCTGCCAAACCTCTGAAGAGGCTGCTTTTGGCCGCCTCCTCATCCGTATGAAACGGTTGCGGATCGAATTGCGCGGCAAACGCCTTGATCTGCGCTTCATCGATCGTATGCGCGGCGCTGGTAAATCGCTGTCCCACGTGGAGATCGTCCAGATGGAGACGGGATACCGGGATTTGATCACTCATGTTCAGTCCCTCCATGTGTTCAAAGAGTGCCGGCACGAATACCGGCAAGTTGCGCCTCCGTTGGAACAGCGAGGCTAGTCCGTTAAGCGCAAGGGCGGTGTGAGCAAATGAGCTAAGCGTTACCGTATGTCTCTTTGAGTTGGCTGCAAACCCGGGATGCGGCCCGGTGCCGATGCAATCGCGCCGGCGCCGCGGCCCACCTGCCCCGAACGTGCGCCCGTTCTTACGCAACGTTGGCACGCAACTCGAGCAGCCCGAGCAGGAGTTCGTCGCGCTCCGCCTCGAGTTCCTCGATATTGCGGGATCCGACCTCGGCATGAACGCTGTCGATGAGCTTTTTTTGCACGTCCGGCGTCAGTTCCGGCGAGCCAAGGGACTTCCACGACGCGGTCATCGGGCCGGTAAACTGCTTGAAGAAGTGTTCAATGCCGCCGGGTCCGCCGCCGAGGTGGTTGAGCATCATGTTGCCCATAATGCCCCAGCGCAGGCCCGGCCCATAGGTCAGAGCCGTGTCGACGTCCGCGGCGCTCAGCACGTCTTCGGCAACAAGATAGTAGACCTCGCGTGCCAGCGCAGCCTGAAGCCGGTTGGCGACATGGCCCGGCATTTCCTTGTTGATACGCACCGTCTTCTTGCCGATCGACGTGTAGAACTCGTCCGCTCGCCGGATCGTTTCTTCCGAGGTCTTTGCTCCGCCGACGATCTCGACCAACGGCATCAGGTGCGGCGGATTGAACGGATGGCCGATGACACACCGCTCGGGATGTGACGTTGCACCCAACTGGATCTGGCTCAGTGGCAGTCCGGAGGAACTGGACGCGATGATGGCGTTCGGCGGTAGTAAGCTGTCGAGCTGGCCATAGAGCTTCTGCTTGAAATCAAGTCGCTCCGGGCCGTTCTCCTGGACGAGTTCAGCATCCTTGACGGCCTCCGCCAGATCGGGCGTAAAGACTAGGCGCAAGGGTGAGGCGCCGGGCGCGAGGCCCAGCCTTTCGAGCGCCGGCCATGCGGCAAGAACGAATTCTCTCAAGGACGCTTCGGCGTTCGGGGCGACATCGGTCGCGACGACGTCGAGACCTTTGGCCAGAAACAGGGCCGCCCAGCTGGCGCCGATGACCCCGGTTCCGATGACCGCGACCTGGCTGATGGGTTTGGTGTGGGACATGGTCTGATCTCCTTTGGGGTTGGTTAAGCAAAAGCGATGCCGGCGAGGTTGCCCTGGGCGTAGAGAAGCATCCGTTTCTCGGACCCATCGAGCCTGGCGGAATAGATCGACCCGCCCAAGTCGGTGACGAACATCCGGTCGTCGGCGACATCGACGGCGATGCCGATGCCCTCCATCAGGCTTCCGAGCACGATCTCTTGCGCGCGACCATTGCGGGTCGGCGGATCGATCGGGGCGCGATTGACGGTGTTGCCGAGGGGTGGATCGCCGCGATCGGTCCAGTAGAGGACGCGGTTTTCGAGATCGAGCTCCAGGTCGATCGGCTCGGGCAGGTCATCGAACCACACTTCGATGTCCGAGCGGTTGTTCGCGGTCTCGCCCTTCGGGATCTCCAGGCCGGCGCGAAAGATACGGCCGAGGCCGGCATTGTCCGGACCCTTCTGGGTCCAGTAAATCTGCCCGTGTTTGGGATCGACCGTAATCCCGACACACCACTTGGTGGCATCTTGGCTGTCGTTTTCGCCCTCGCCCGCCTGCACCAGCGTTTCGACATGAGTGCCGTCGAGATTGGCACGCATCACCCGCATGCCTTCGCGGTCGCACCAGTAGAGCTTTCCAGTCCGCTTCTCCAGGTGAAGCTGCTTTGGGGTGTGCGTGACCCCTTCGGGGACAATCACCTTGCGATTGCCGCCGTCGAAGTCCGCGCGCTCGATGGAACCGTCGTTGACTTTGGGCACTCCCATGTTGGTCCAGTAGATGTGGCCGGCCGCGGCATCTACCACGATACCATCGGGAAGGTTGCAGCCGGTGACGATGACCCTTTGATCGGTGCCATCGGTACTCACCGAGTGGATGCGCCCACCGCTCAGCTCGAGGAAGAACAGTCGGCCAATTGCGTCCTTGCGCTCGACCAGTGGTTTCGGTTTCGTCACGAAAGCGTCAGTCATGGAACTTTCCTTTCACGGACTTCGATGCCGATCTGTTCGTGCGGCACCCATTGTTGATCGGTAGCGGCCTACTCGGCCGCCACAGGTTTCCTTGCCTTGGTAAAGTCAGGTGGTCGCTTTTCCAGGAAGGCGGTGAACGCCTCCTTCGCCTCTACAGAACGAGCTTGGATGCTGAACGTCTCGTTCTCGGCCTTCATTGCCGCCTTGATCTGCTCGCGGAAGGAGCGCTTCAAAAGCCGCTTGGAAGTTTGCAGTGCGCCGGCTGGCTTCGCTGCGAGGTTTTGCGCTGTTTCCATTGCCACAGCCAAGAGGTCCTGATCGGACACGACCTGCGTTACCAACCCCAACTCCTGGGCGCGCTCAGCGCCGAACGGCAGTCCCAGCATGATCAACTCGGCCGCACGAATATGCCCGATCGCAAGCGGAAGCAGGCAGCTCGATCCAAACTCCGGCAGCAGGGCGAGACTGATGAAAGGCGTCTGGAACCTGGTCCTCTCGGCCGCGTAGACGAAGTCGCAATGCAACAGCATCGTGGTTCCGCCCCCGACCGAGGCACCCCGTACAGCCGCGATCAATGGCTTGTCGAAATCGAGCAGCGCATGCATCAGCCGAGACTGCGGAGAGTCCGCGCTCGGGGGATTTTCCAGAAAGTCATTTATATCGTTGCCGGCGGTGAACGCATCTCCTGCGCCGTGCCAAAGCACGACGCGGACGCTTTCGTCCCTGGCTGCATCATTGAAGATGTCGGCGAGCTTCGTGTACATGCTCGACGTCATTGCGTTCTTCTTGGTTGGCCGGTTCAATTCGACGCGGAGAATGCCTTCGGAACGTTCTGTGACAATGTCATCCACCGTCCAACTCCTCTTTTCAATAGTGCTGGGATTGCCGAGGTGCGAGCGGTCGCGTTGCCTTACGCTAGGCGGCCCGTCCCAATTCGGCGGGAATGGCGCCGCTGGTGCGCAGGTTGTCTATTGCACTGCGCTCGAAGCCGAGTTCGCGGAGGATTTCCTCGGTGTGCTCGCCGATATCCGGTGCGCGTCGGGCCGCAACCTTCTCGACACCATGAACCTGGATGGGGCTGCTGATCGTCGATGTCAGCGTGCCGCCGGCACCGTCGAGCGGAACGACGATGCCGTTTGCCGCAAGCTGGGGGTCACTGATCACCTCTTGCGGGCCACGAACCTCACCGAAGGTGACGTCGAGGCCGGCGAAGACCGAATGCCAATGCGCCATCGTCATCGCACCGAAAACTTCGTCAAAGATGGCTGTAAGCTGCGGCATGTTCGATACCAGTTGCTTGGGATCGGAGAAGCGTGGATCGGTCAGCAGATCCGGGCGGCCTATTGCCCCTGCTACCGCCGCGAGCTTGTCGGGCGTGACGATAAGAACGAACCAGGTGCCGTCGGCCGCACGATAGACGTTCATCGAAGCGTTAGCGGGGTGCGTGCGATCGTGCATGGGCGGAAACTTGGCGCCGGCGAGCGCTGCCTGGATTGAAACGCTCGCAGACCAGACACCCTCGGCGAGCAGCGACGTCGTGACATATGAGCCCTTGCCGGTGCGCTCGCGGCGATAGAGAGCCGTGACGATCGCGGAATAGAGGCCGACAGCCGTCGCATTGTCGCCGCTGCCGCTCACTGGCCAGGTCGGCGGTGCGCCGGCATCGCGGGTCAAGGACAGCAAGCCACTGCGCGCCCAGTAGGAGGTGATGTCGAATCCGGGCAGGTTGGCATCCGGACCCTTTTCGCCGAAGCCCGTGAGGTCGGCGTAGATCAGTCGACCGTTCCACCGAGCGACGTCCTCATATTCGAGGCCCAGTCGCTTTCGTGCGACATGCGGTGTGTTGACGATCAGAACATCCGCCCAGACAACGAGTTCGCGCAGAACCTGACTGGCGCTCGGCGATTTCAGATCGAGCGCAATGCTGCGCTTGTTGCGGTTGGCGAGATGCCATTGGTAGGCTTCGTCGGACTGCGGCTGGATCGGCGTCTTGTGCCCGTGCCGCCACGGATCGCCCCGCGGGGGTTCGACCTTGATGACGTCGGCGCCAAAGTCCGACAGGATCACGGCGGCGCTGGGGCCGGCGATGAAGCTCGATAGGTCCACCACTTTCAGCCCGGAAAAAATATTGTCGGTTGCCATTGGAATTCTCCTGAATGTCTTGGAAGGCTGGGTTCAACGCCCGCGAAACTGCGGCGCACGCTTGTCGAGGAAAGCGGATGTGCCTTCCTTCTTGTCCTCCGTCCCGGCGCACAGGCCGAAATACGACGCTTCAAGCGCAAGCCCCTCGCTCTGGCTGGTGTCCATTCCCTTGTTTGTCGCTTCGAGCGCATATCGGATGGCGACAGGACCGTTGGCCGCGATCTCGTGGAGGATCGCTTCCGCGCGCTGGATAAGCTCCGCGGCGGGCACGATTTCATTGACGAGACCGATCCGGTGCGCCTCCTCGGCGCCGATCATGCCCCCAGTCAGAATGAGCTGAAGCGCCCGTCCCTTGCCGATCAGCCGCGGCAATCTCTGGGTGCCGCCACCGCCGGGAAGCAATCCGAGCTTGACCTCGGGTTGGCCGAATTTCGCATGCGGGGCGGCGATGCGGATGGTGCATGCCATGGCCGTCTCGCAGCCGCCGCCCAGTGCAAAGCCATTGATTGCCGCGATTACCGGCTTCCCAAGGTTCTCGATAAGATCGAGGAACGATTGTCCGAAGCGGCTCGATGCTTCCGCTTCGACCGCGCTGACATGCGCCAGCTCGGTAATGTCGGCACCGGCGACGAACGCCTTGTCGCCCGCTCCGGTGAGAATGACGCCGCGCACGGCAGCGTCGTCCCGTGCATCTTCGAAGGCCGCGCGAAGATCGAGCCAAGTGGCCCGATTGAGCGCGTTGAGCACTTTCGGACGATTGACCGTCACATAGGCAATGGCGCCTCTTTTCTCATAGAGGAGGTTGGCGAAATGCGGTCGGCTGTTCACGTCGCTGATCGCTGAGGTCATGGCGTCCTCATAGGTGAAGGCGGCAACTGGCGAATCCATGATTGTCTCCTGGTTTCGATTTAATCTAATGGGAGGGGTGCCAAAGGTTCCGGCCGGTCAGCGCCTCAAACGAAGGCGCTGAAACCGGAGACCGCCTTGCCGACGATCAGGCTCTGCATCTGGAAGGTACCTTCATAGGAGTAGAGCGCCTCGGCGTCGGCGAACAAGCGTCCGACATTGTTGTCGACGATGATGCCGTTTGCGCCGCAGATCTCACGGGCCCAGGCGACAGTCTCGCGCATTCTGGCGGTGGTGAATGCCTTGGCAAGCGAGGCGTGCTGGTCGAGGAGCTTGTCCTCATCCTCGATCTGGGCGAGCCGCAGCATCATGGACTGGCACGCCGTGACGTTGGCCAGCATCTTGGCGATGAGCTCCTGGATCAATTGAAACGAGGCGATCGGCTTGCCGAACTGCAGGCGCTCCTGGGCGTATTTGAGCGCGGCTTCGTAGGCGCCCATCTGAACGCCCGTGGCCATCCAGCCGACGCCGGATCGGGTCAGGCGCAGCACATGCGCGGTGTCTCGGAACGAATTTGCGTTCTGAAGCCGGTTTGCTTCCGGAACGCGGCAGTCCTGCATGGTGATCAGGCCGTTCTGGACCACCTTGAGGGCCATCTTGTTTTCGATCTTCTCGACGCTGAAGCCGGGCGTCGTCTTGTTCTCGACGATGAAGCCTTTGACCTGGTTGTCGGCCACGTCACGCGCCCAGATGACCGAGATGTCGCACCACGGCGCGTTGCCGATCCACTTCTTCTGGCCGTTGAGGACCCAGGTGTCGCCTTCGCGCTTTGCGGTTGTCGTCAGCCCGCCACCGGTTCCGGAGCCGACCAGCGGTTCGGTCAGACCGAAGCAGCCGATCTTCTCAAGGCGCGCCATCGTCGGAAGCCACTTCTGCTTCTGTTCCTCGGAGCCCAACACCGCGATCGACCCCATGGAAAGGCCGGTATGCACGCCATAGAACGTAGCGAACGACGGGTCGACGCGGCACATCTCCATGATCAACATGCCCCGCAGCTTGTAGCTGTAGCCCTCACCGATGCCGCCGATATCGAGTTCCTTCAGCGGCTCGATCAGCTCGAAGGGAAAGGCGTCTTCGACCCAATATTTGTTGATGATGGGCGCGACCCGCGTCTGCATAAAGGTGTGCACCTTCTCGAGGATCGCACGTTCGTCGGCGCTCAAAATTTCCACGATGTTGTAGAAATCGCTGTTGGGTGCAGGCAGTGGCTTGTGTTCAGGGGCCTGATTCATAAGATTTGTAGAAGGCATTTCGTGTCTCCGTTCCGGTGCATTACTGTGACCATGGTAGGTTGTCTCAGTGCGGTTGATGCACGAAGAATATATTTAAGTATTTTCCTTAACTCCATAGCACTATTGTATAGTAAATACCTTAGTGTTGCTTATATTATAGAAAAATACTTTAGCTCCTGGACGGATATATTGCTTCCGGATCTGCTTTGTCGCGCATTGAAAGATGGAGCCGAAGGGCTGGCAGACTCCGACCTAGTCCATCCGGATAACTCCCAAGAAGCTATTGGAAGACAGGTTCCGCGTGCGCGTCAGGCGCGAGCTTCAAGATATTCGCTAGCTAATACAATTGGAACAAATGGCGGATTCGCGCCGCGAGTGATGGCGCATGCCCGCTGGCCAGCATCGACTCCTCCCGATCGATCAGATGGCGTTCTGTCTCCATCCGGCGGGAAAGCAGCAAGGCCAGGTCATCGGCAAGAGCAGGGCGGTCGTGCATGACGCCGGCGAGCTGTGCCTGAGTGATTTCGTAGAGGACGACGAAGGTCAGCGCGCGCACGTTGCCCGGCTCCTCCGCGCCCATCAGCACACCGCCTTCGCCGAAACAGTCGCCGGGAGAGAGCCGTCGCAGCTCTATTTCCTTGCCGTTCTCCCATCGGCTTATGCCGACAACGCCGCTCCGCACCACCATCAGGGACGCAAGCTTTGATTTCTGTTCGGCGATGACCGCGTCCTTCGGATAGGTTTTGCGCGTCATGTTGGCCGCTAGCGCCTCCTTCTCGTCTTCGGTCAGCGGAGCGAATATCTGGATGGCGTTCAAAAGGTGCCATGCCGTTTCGGGATGTTGAAGAGAGGCAGGAGGTTGCAAGGCTTCGGCGGCATCGAGAGAGGCTGTTGTTTTCGGCCCTGCGAGCGGTAGGCCCGCTGCCTTGCAATGGCGAAAGACGAGATCATAGATTTCGTTTGTCGCTGCCGCGCCCAGGGAAATGTCTTTGACCCGACAGAAAAGCTCGATCTCCAGCGCCGCGCCGTCGAGGCTCTTGATCGATACCGATGGCGCCGGGACCCGGAGGATGGAATTGCTGCTAAGCAGAACCAGCCGCATCGTTTCCTCGATCGCAGCGGGCGATTTGACCGGTTCGATTCTGACCATCACGGAAATTCCATGCGTCTCATCCGGGTCGCTGAAGTTGACGAGCCGCGCCTTCGCCAAGGCGCTGTTCGGAATAATTACAAGATCGTTGGTGCCGTTGAGAAGATGGGTGGCCCGCCAGTTCGTCTCCACCACCCGGCCCTGACTGCCATCATCGAGGACAATCCAGTTCCCAATAGAGTAAGGCCGCCCCAAATTGAGTGCGATGCCCGAAAAGACATCGTTGAGCGTGCTTTGCAAGGCGAGACCGAGAATGATGGCGAAGACGCCCGAGGTCGCGATCAACGTGCCGACCGGGACGTGGAAGACATAGGCGACGACGGAAAGACAGGCCCCGAGATATATGGCGCCGACAACAAGATCCTGGAGCAGACGCCCTTCGTGAGGATTGCGCTCCGAAACGAGAAAAAGGCGTACTGCGCTAACGAGCACTAGGGCACCGCCGATCCACCAGATCGTCTTGGCAACGCCGACAAGAATACGTCGCGAGATATCCTCCGCGCTCGCATCGGGGGTGTACGGCTCGATTCCATGGAGGAGCAGAAGCGCCGTGATAGCAATGAAGAAAATGATGTGGCCAATGAGCCGGAGTCTCGGATGGCCGCGAAGAAGCATTCGGCCGATTGCAATTCCGACAATGACGACAATGAAAAACTGATAGATCGGATCCGCCAGAAACTCGGTCATCATATCACCTACTACTGCGATGGGTATTTGGAAATGCTGAGTGCACGCTGTGCATTAGTGGCTAGTGAAGAGACCAGTCATCCCATAGGAGAAGGTATAGCGGGGTGTCTGCATCGTCTCGGGCCGCATTGAAGCGGCATCGTCGGCAAACGTTGTCAGTCCGTCGTTGATTCCCTCGACTTGTTGCGGAATAGGATCAGCGACGCTCACAGCCCAGGGCGCAGAGCTCGAAGCCGGCCGAGCGACTTGCCCGTCTTGCGGATGTTTCTAGTCTCTACATGGTCAATGTGCGCCGGCACCTCCGCCGATATTCGTCTTCCTTGTCAGCAACAGGGCCACTGCGGCAATCGCAAGCACCACGCCTATGACAGCAAATGTATCGCTGAACGCCATGATCAGGGCCTGGCGTTTCACAACCCTTCCTAGCGTCACGACGGCCTGGCTGGTTGCCTTGGCGTGATCGGAGACGCCATGAGCCATGAAGTAACCGGTCAACTGATCCAGACGATTTCTAACCTCGTCTCTGCTCACGGTTATCGACTGCCCGATGATGTTCGAATGGAACTGTTCGCGCTTTGTCAGTATCGTTCCGAGCGTCGCCGTGCCGACTGCACCGCCGAGGTTTCGAAGCATATTCGTAAGCCCCGACGCTGCGGCTGCATCGGAAGGCGCGATGCCACCCGTCGTGATGGCCGTGATCGGCGTGAGTACCAGTGCTTGACCAATGGCGCGCACGATGTTCGGGATCCAGAACTGGTCGCCAGCGCTGTCGCCCGATAGCATGACGTTCATGAAGCAGCTTATCGCAAAGATGCTGATACCCAGAAAGCCTATGTACCGAGCATCAAAGCGCTTCATCATCATTGGCAACAGCGGAATCAAGAGGAGCTGCGGCAATCCTGTCCAGGCAAGCACATTGCCGATCTGCTCGGCGTTGTAGCGTTGAACCTGACCAAGATACTGCGGCAGGATGTAGACGGTCCCAAACAGCGCGACGCCGACGAGAACGTTGACAAGGACACCGATACCAAAGTTCCTTTGCTTGAGCAGCCGCAACTGCACCAGCGGTTTTTCGACCCTGAGTTCAATCCAGATGAACGCTGCCAGGAACACAAACGCGATGATGCTCAGTTTCAGGATGAACGGTGACGAGAACCAGTCGTCCTTGTTTCCTTCCTCGAGAACCGTCTGCAACGCTGCAAGCCCGATCGCCATCGTGAAGATTCCTGGCCAGTCGCCCTCGCGCAACAAACCAAGGCGCATCGGCTCCCGCTCAAGCGTGGCCGCGAGCGCGACTGCCATGATTGCGCTTGGAATCGTATTGATGAAGAAGATCGTCTGCCAGCCGTAGTTCTCTGTCAGATAACCGCCAATCGTCGGACCAATGGCCGGGGCGAAGGTGACCGATAGGGCGAAGATCGCAAGGCCGATCGGCTGCTGGGACTTCGGCAGCTTGGTCAGCACCATCGTGAAGGCCATCGGAATCAGGATCCCACCCGCGAACCCTTGCAGACCACGCAGCACGATCATCGTGTTGAGATCGTGTGCGAATGCACACGCCATCGAGAACAGCGGAAAGAGGATCGTGTTCACGAGGATGTATTTTCGGAAGGAAAAGACATTGCTGAAGTATGCCGTCAACGGAATGACGATGATTTCGCCGATCAGGTAGGATGTCGAGATCCAGGCACCATTGTCCACTCCAGTCCCGATGCCACCTTCGATTTCGAGAAGGGACGCATTGGTGATCTGGATGTTGAGGATCGCCATGAACGCGCCGATCATTCCGGCGAGAACAGCGATCCATTCCTTGGTGCCGGCCTTTTGAGTGGTGGCTGCCGGCAATATCGCTGTCGGCGTCGAAGCGACTGTGGACATGACCTGGCCCTCCTGGCCGACGCGATTACAGACCGCGATTTTCCTTTGGATCCTTGGTATCGATACTTGGCTGGACAGACATTCCGGGTCTCAGATCTCCTGACGCGGCGCTGTCCGCGTCGAGGACGATCCTGACTGGAATCCTCTGCACGACCTTGGTGAAGTTGCCCGTGGCGTTGTCTGGGGGGAGCAGCGCAAATTCCTGCCCACTTGCAGGGGCGATACTTTCGACGTGTCCGTGATAAACATGATCAGGGAACATATCGACATCGATATCGACGGATTGGCCGGGACGGACGTCTGTAAGTTGCGTCTCCTTGTAGTTCGCCACGACGTAGGCGGCACTCGTTGGGACAACAGTCATCAACTGGGTTCCGGCCTGGACATACTGGCCGACACGCAGCGTTCTGTTGCCGACGATACCGTCGATCGGAGCCACGATGGTCGCGTAGGAAAGGTTGAGTTCGGCCTGGTGCTGAACTGCGAGATAGCGGGCCAGCATTGCCTTCGCCTGCGCCAGTTCGGCCTTCAGGATATCAACCTGCCTGGTCGCTCCCTCGAGGGCAGCAATGTCACGGGCAGTAGTCGCTCGGTAGGCCGCGATCTGCGATGCAGCCTGCTGCGCGGACTGGACCGGCGCGTTGCCAGTGACGGCCAGGCGCGCGTAGCGCTTGTCGTTCAGGTCCGCGAATTCTTCGTTGGCATGATCGATGTCGATCGAGGCCTGCGCCGCTGCGATCACCGACTTCTGGGTCTCGAGAGCGTCCTGTTTTCCGTCCGCCGTAGCCTTTGCGGCTTCGACATCGGCGCGAGCCTGATCGAGAAGTGTCGCGTAGTCCCGGTCGTCGATCTCGGCGAGCACCTGCCCTGCCTTGACTGGCTGGTTGTCCGCGACGAGCACCTTTGCCAGATATCCGGAAACCTTGGGCGCGATCGCGCTGCTGTCGGCTTTGATATAGGCATCGTCCGTCGAAACGTGGAACCGTCCGACGGTCCAGTAATCGTGACCATAATAGACACCTGCAGCCAAGACGACCGCAGTTCCCGAGGCCATCAACATCGTCTTGAAAACCGACCTTTTGACCGGCGACGCGGTTTCAGCCGGCACGGTCTGGGTTGGAGGCTTGGGTTGAATGTCTACTGGAAGCTTTTCGGCCGTGGGCCTGCGGTCGACATTGCGGAGATTAATGATGTTCTCGTCCATTTTCCTTCGCTCCAGAACGCTCGTCATGATGACGGCCACTGTCGTTGATGATCCCGCACGCCAAATCCCCGTCCGGGTTCATACTGATGGCGACGCCGATCCGGGCGTCCGGGTCGGCCCAATCAGGCACCTGACGATATCGGCTGATATTCCCCTATCGAACCGTATGTGCGCTGCGACAGCAGCAGTTCGTGACGGGTCATGGCTCGACGCGGCTAGCGTCAATCCCAGAACCGACGGTGCGCCTCGCGATAGGCGTCGGCGCGCGAAAGGGCGATGTCCTTCAATTGGTCGTCGCTCATTTCAAGCAGCGCCATGCGCGAACGGCGCAACTCAAGCTGCCGCTCCAGTCTTGACACGATGGACATGACGGAGAAGCGCGTCTTGCTGGACTGCGAGATCTCGTTGTCCCGTCTCTCGGGCACCAGATATGTTGTTTCAAGTGTAGCCATTGTCGTATCCTCAGTTCCGGTTAATCCGTGAATTGAGTTGGCCTCATCAGACCTAGAATAGCCATCACACGATAGTATCGGCGATACTTTCGGATGACCTCACAGGACGTAAGCCCACGCCCGGATCGACACTGCGGCGCCGGAAATATCCAACAGGATGATCGCCAAAAGCTCTTCTTTTGAACACGCGGATCGCCGCCGCGCTTCGACGGTGTCCTTTCGCGCGCGATGCCGGCGTCAGTTCTGGAACTAGGAGGGACCGAGCGGCTTGCTGTGCGGGCGCTTGCACGATCACCCGTCAAGCCTTGGCAAAGCTCCGCGCTTGGACGTTCGCGCATTTGTCCCAAGGTATTACCGATACGATCGTGTGATTGTTTTTGATGCCTCGCAAGTCGATTTCTAGTGGCGAAATCCAGCCAACAGAAAAAGCGAGGACATCATGTCGGAATTGTCAGCAACACGCCGAGACATTCTTTCTGCTGCTGTAGCAGGTGGCGTTTTAGGTCTCCTGCCAGCGAAACTGCACGCGGCGACCGGCGGCCACACGATCCGGCCGTTTACGATAAACTTTCCGGACTCCGATCTGGCCGACCTGCGTCGGCGCGTCTCGGCAACCCGATGGCCAGACAAGGAACAGGTACCGGATGCGACGCAGGGCGTGCAGCTCGCGACGATGAAAAAACTCGCACGACACTGGGAGGCCGGTTACGACTGGCGCAAGATCGAGACCCGGTTGAACGCCGTGCCGAACTTCATCACCGAGATCGACGGGCTCGACATCCATTTCATCCATGTCCGCTCGAAGCACGAGAACGCACTGCCGGTCATCATCACCCATGGCTGGCCGGGCTCGATCATCGAGCAGCTGAAGGTCATCGGCCCGCTCACCGATCCGACCGCCCATGGCGGTACCGAGGCCGATGCCTTCCATGTCGTGATCCCGTCGCTGCCGGGCTACGGCTTTTCCGGCAAGCCGACGCGGCCGGGCTGGAATCCGATCCGCATCGCCAAGGCCTGGGCCACACTGATGCACCGCCTCGGTTATACGAAATATGTCGCCCAGGGCGGCGACTGGGGCAATGCCATTTCCGAACTGATGGCGCTGCAGCAGCCCCCGGGCCTCATCGGCATCCACACCAACATGGCGGCAACGGTGCCGGCCGATATCGCCAAGGCCCTTTCGGCAGGCGGCGCTGCACCAGCGGGCCTCTCGGCGGATGAAGAACGAGCCTATACTCAGCTCGGCGATTTCTACACGAACGGGCTGGGCTATGCGATCGAGATGAACAACCGACCGCAAACGCTCTATGCCCTCGTAGACTCTCCGATCGGGCTTGCCGCCTGGATGCTCGACCACGACATCCGCAGCTACCAGATGATCGCGCGATCCTTCGACGGCAAGAAGGAAGGGCTGACGCCAGACGATGTGCTCGACAACGTCTCGCTCTACTGGCTGACGAACACGGCGATTTCCTCGGCACGGCTCTACTGGGACACCGCACGTCTGCATGGCGGAGGTTTCTTCGATCCCCGCGGCCTTAAGATCCCCGTCGCCGTCAGCGCCTTCCCGGATGAAATCTATCAGGCGCCCCAGAGCTGGGCGGAGAAGGCCTATCCGAAGCTCATCCACTACAACCGGCCGCCGAAGGGCGGGCATTTCGCCGCCTGGGAACAACCCGCGTTGTTCACGGCCGAACTGCGGGCCTCTTTCAAGTCGTTGCGCGGCCGGATCTGACGGCGGAGGTGGCGCGGCCTGACCGCGCCACCTCGGACGAGCCGGAACGCGGGCGCAACGGGTCCCGCATTCTCCGGACACAGGCCAGCGACCCGGATGGAGTAAGGCCACCGCCTCAAACGCATCAATCTTTGCGCGGCCGCCTCGCCGGACCGCCACGAAATTCGGAAGCAAGGAATGGGATTGCCGCTTTCGATGCGACCGGTTTCTCTCCCACCGGCGCCGGACGAGGCGTGTGAATGACGACAATCCCACCCATGATCTCGAAGCCACGTTTCAGATTTTCGTTGATGACCACCGGTTTGGCTGGCTCTGGCGGTTTGGCAGGCTCTGGTTTCACTTCACGCGCCGGCCACTCCGGAGATTGGTTTTCGACGCCGCCCAATCAGGCGCAGGCTCCACTTCAGTTTAGAGCCAGACGCGAAGCTCCTCCGCTTTCGGCCAACGGTCCACTCCACCAAGATCGTACAGTATATCCTTGACCTTGCCCCACCGGCTATCGGGATACAGATCTCGTGGAAGTACCGGCCAGAGGTGTCGGTGGCCTCGACGAACAGCAGGAGGCTGCTCAGTTCATTCTGCTCTGTGAGCGACCGCGCCGTACTCGAACCTCGGGATGCTGCCGGCGGGGCGAGCAAAGACGACCTTGCCAGTCGGTACACGACGACCCTGAGACTGTCGACCGGGCAGGCCTATGCGCACAAGGCGCCCATCGCGTTTTTGGGAAGCGAGGTCGATGAGCGAACCGGGACCCTCCCGGTCCGGGCGCTCTTTCCCAACCCGGATCTCCTGCTGATCCCCGGCCAGTTCGTGACAGCCCTCGTCGCCGAAACCGTTCGGATCGAACGCCCTACCGTCCCCCTCGATGCGGTGCAGCAGGACCGGGAAGGCAAATACGTCATGCTGGACGACGCAGACAAGAAAGTCGTCCAGCGCCGGATCACCGTATCCGAACAGGCGCGTGGAAGCTGGATCGTTGAAACCGGACTGGGGGGCGGTGAAAGCCTGATCGTCGACAGGCTCCAGAACATCACGGAAGGATCGGTGGTCGAGAATGGCGCGGACGCCGGCGCAGGCGACGGAGCGTCCGCCGCAGACACGTCCCAGCCGACGGTGTCCAAATGAACATTTCCGCCCCCTTCATCGGCCGTCCGCGCTTCGCAATGGTCATCGCGGTCGTCATGCTGATTGCCGGCGCGGTCGCCCTCCTGCAGATTCCGTTGGCGCAGTTTCCTCAGATCACGCCACCGGAAGTGTCCGCGAGCTATCCAGTCGCCAACGCGACGGTGATGGCCGACAGTGTCGGCGCACCGATCGAAGAACAGTGAACGGCGTCGAAGGCATGATGCGGGCAATGTCAGCGCGACACTACGCTTGGTCACATTCGACATTTGTAGGGTTATGAGGTTGTGCTTCGTGGTGTCGATGGGGTGACGTGCCGCTGTGCGCTGTGAATGTTCGAGTGGCAGGTCAGGTTCTGACGGGGGCTTTCCGGTTGTTCTTCACTCCCTCCCGGAGACCAAAAAGCCCGCCGGATTTCTCCTGGCGGGCTATTTATGATTTGGTTGCGGGGGCCTGATGACGCAGAGGCTTGTAATTTCAACCCTTATACGAACCCCAGCTAAAATGTCTGGTTTGCGCCGATTTTGTTGATTTAGTCGCGAATTGAACGTATCTGCCAGCCCGTATGGTTCCGTCGGGGTAGTGCATCAACGCGACGACCGTCCCGCAGCAACACCTCGATCGCCGAGTATCGGGCTGCTTTTGCCATGACATCCTCGATTGTTTCGCAACACCAGCGTAAAAAGTCGACTTTCAAAAGCGATGGTAGTATTGTCAAGGCCAATTTTTAAAACATTGCGAGTAAGCTTGTGGAAAATTTAGCCATAAGCCGGGCGAATTAAACTGACTACATGAATGATTAAATCTAGACATTACTTAAATTGAGTTGATAATAACGACATACGTATCAATTTTTTAAGTAATTAACACCAATGAAACGAGGAGTAAATTGAATTTTTCTGACTTAATCGGTTTTTTTGCTTCAGTTGTCGCCAATATCTGCTTCAGAATCGCCTGTGGCGGCGCGCGAAGCTGCGGAAAGCTTTGATCCAGGCGCTATCGCAAATTTCTGCCTGACGGCGTCGGATACCGGAGCGAAGCGCATCGAAGGTCGCGTAAGTGCTTCGCAGAAGAGCTAATCGTTTACGGCGGCTTTGCAGCCGATCGTCGCGTTGGAGGGAAGGAAATGATTATGCGCAGGATGTTCGCCTATCTGACGATCGCTTCATTTTTCTCAACTTCTGCCTTTGCCGATCCTGCAATTTTGACAGCGAATGTGAATTTCAGGACAGGCCCCGGTACTGGGTTCGAAGCGTTTGGTCTCATTTCGCAAGGTGAGGAAGTCGATATCAAGGAATGCGACTCCGGTGCGACCTGGTGCGCCGTGACTTATTCCGGAAAGAATGGTTTCGTTAGCGGCAGATATCTCAACCAGTCCGAAGTAAGCGCGCCTGCCTGGCCCCGGATGTTCACCAGTGATGCTGGGGCGGCGATTACGCTTTTTCAACCGCAGATAACCGATTGGCCGGATTTTACCCGAATCGAAGCCTTGATCGCCTCGGAACTCAAGGTTTCAGCCGATGCCAAACCGATCTATGGCGTCATCGGTGTTACCGCCAAAACCGTGGCCGACGATGAAACCGGAAATGTTGTCTTGACTGACATCAAGACAACGCGTGTGGAATTCTCAACGCTTGAGCGCAAACAACTCGCGAGTCTCGCGCTTGGGGTCGGTAAACTCATGCCGACGGACCCGATCACGGTCTCGCAGGAGCGCCTGACGGCGAGCCTTGCGGACTACAAGCGGCTCGCCAACGTCAGCGGCATCAAGGCAGATCCGCCGCCGATCTTCACCAGCGAAACGCCTGCGATCCTGGTCCAGACCGATGGCAAGGCAGTCTCCTCGCCGGTCAAGGGAGTGCCCGGTCTTTCGTTCGTCGTCAACAGCAACTGGGACATCTTCAAGGTCGATGCGGAAAACAGCTATTATCTGCGTGACGAGAAGCGTTGGTTGAAATCGACCGACCTCAAGACTGGCTGGATCAAGGCGGACACCGTCCCAAATCTTATTTCCAGCCTGCCGGACGACGAAAACTGGAAGGAAACGAAGGCAGCGCTTCCGCCAACCGCTTTTGCCGACGACGTCGTGCCAAAGGTCTTCTATTCGGACAAGCCGGCCGAACTGATGGTGTTTGAAGGTGAACCCGTTCTCGAGCCAGTCGCCGCCACGGGCCTCGAGTGGGCGTCCAACACGACAAGCGCCGTCTTCTACCACACCGTCAGCAAGACATGGTATACGCTTCTGTCCGGCCGATGGTTCTCGTCAACCTCCCTCGACGGCCCCTGGACCTTTGCCACTCCCAACCTGCCGGCAGATTTCTTGAACATACCCGACGATGCGCCGTACTACGCCGTTCGCGCTTCGATACCCGGCACCTCCGAGAGCGCTGAGGCCCGCCTGAGAGCGAGTATCCCGCAAATGGCCCGCGTAGCGACCGACGGATCGGTAAAGGTGGAGGTGACATATAGCGGCAATCCGAAATTCGAGCCGATTGAAGGCACGTCGCTGTCCTATGCGGTCAACTCGAACGAGCAGGTGATAAAGGTTGCCGACAAGTACTTCGTGCTCAAGGACGGCATCTGGTTCGTGGGCGACACACCTACCGGACCTTTTGTCGTCGCGACATCTGTCGCCGATGAGATCTATACGATCCCTCCGTCTTCCCCGGTCTACAACGCAACATATGTGCGCACCTACGACACCGAGACGGATGCCGTCTGGTACGGATATACGCTTGGCTATCTCGGCATCTATCTCGCATGGGATGCCATCGTCTGGGGCTCGGGTTGGGACTATCCGCCCTATTGGGATTATGGCGACAACGATGACTACTGGCCCTATTATCCGCGCCCAGTGAGCTATGGCGTGGGTGCTTTTTACAATCCCGCGTACGGAACCTTCGGGCGCTACGGTTATGCCTATGGACCATATCGTGGCATAGCCGTTGGCGCGGCCTATAATCCGAAAACCGGAACCTATATCCGTGGCGGCGTAGCCGCGGGGCCAAGTGGCGCACGAGGCTTCGTCTCGGCCTACAATCCCCGCACAGGCAATGCTTTTGCTGCGCGCGGGGGACAGAACGTTTATGGTTCGTGGGGAAAGGCTGTCGTCAAGCACGGCGGTGAACTCACCCGCATCAGTGGCGGCTCGACCGGGAGCGCCGGCGGGCTGCGCTGGCGCAATACGCAGGGCAACAGCGGCTTCATCGTCGGGGCAAAGGGCGGCGATGTCTATGCCGGCCGTGATGGCAACGTCTATCGTCGCGACGACGGGCAATGGCAGAAACATACGCCAGACGGCTGGCAACCCGTACGGCGGCCGGCCAGCGAAAATCTAAAGAGCGCGGGCCGGCGCACTGCGGCCCAAAACCCACAAGCGGCTCAGCGTATACAGAACCGGGTAGAAAACAGGCCCACTCCGCGGCGCAATCAGCAGAGGGTTCGAGAGTTCGCGCCCGACCATCTCTCGTTTGACCGTGCCGGACGGCAATTTGGCAACCAGAATGAGTTGAGCCGGAATTACGGACGGCGTTTCCCGGAATCTGGCGGCAGCTTCCAGAATTTCGATCGTGGCGGCAGCAGCTTCCAGGGAAGTCGTGGCCGCGGGGGCAGCAGCTTCCAGCGAAGTGGCGGGCGCGGCGGAGGCGGCTTTCATGGCGGCGGTGGAGGTCGTGGCGGGGGCGGCTTTCCTGGCGGCGGCGGAGGTCGTGGCGGTGGAGGTCGTGGGCGATGAAAGGCGACCACCTGTAACGATTCCACGCCGGCTTCGTGACGGCTCACATGAGCAAGATCATGCCATGGGCGGCGGCTTGTAGGCTGACAGGCGAATTGCAGAGCTTTGAGGAAGCCACATATTTCTGGGCGATTATCTTCGCGACAATCGGTTGTGAGGACGTCACGCTGTTCGGCGAATGGTCGTTCTCCTGGGCCAGCACCTGTCCGGTTAGAAAACCCCGCTTATGCGTTTGCGGCCTGGGTCTCGGCATCCTATAGCCAGCCTCCCGTGAAGCCAGCCCGGCGCAGCCCAGTTACGATCGGCTGGCATCGGCGCGCGATGTTCCAGAGCAGGCCAGTCCGATAGTTTTCGATCATCAGCACGACCGGGCCTTGGTCTATGCCGAAATGATAGGGGCTGACCCACCATCCGGTGTCACTGTCTTCCATCGCGTATGTTTGGTTGAATGATGGCTTGAATCCATAAAGATGCGTCATTCCCAAATTCATTTGCGCAAAGGTTCTGACGGTCGGAATGACGATCTCCGGAGCGAAAGGCAATGAAGCCACGACCACCCAGGGCGAGACGGTGCCATCATCCGGTCCGAAGGGTGCGCCGCGGGCGATATAGTCGAAGTACTCCATTTCCTCGCCATCGATCGTCTTCTTGATCCAGCCCGGTCCGTCGCTTGCCGTGAACCCCCAGCAGTGCTCGCCATAGCCGACAAAGTTCATGGGATTGCGAATGGCGTACTCCTGCTGCACGTAGGTCGCATGGCGGCTGTTCTGGAAGTAGTCGCTGCCGTGGTCTCGCATGAATTCGTCGCGGATACCGCGGAAATCGATCCACATATGCGAGAGCTGGTGGGTGAAGAGCGGTCCCGAGTAGAGCAGTTCGCGCCCGTAGATGTTTCTCCATTCGTAGCTTGCGGTATAAGCGGAATACGCCTCGGGCGGAAGCGGATGGGTCGGCGACCCCAGCCCCAGAATGTAAAGCAGCAGGCCCTCGTCGTATCCGCGCCAGCGATAGGGAATGAACCCGCTTTCCGGTCGCCATCCGTGGGTCAGAGTTAGTCCGTGATCGCAAGCCCAGTTCCAGTCCGCCCGTTCGTAGAGCGCATTGACATCCTCGACAAGCTCGCCACTTATCAGGAGCTTGCGCCGCTGCATCAGCCCAACAATCTGGCACCAATACGCCTTGCCATGGACATCGATCCGGATGTTCCCCAAATCGCCTGTTTCGACACGGCCTTCCATCGTGGCCACGCTGCCCACACGGACTGCTATGCCTTGCCGTGGGCCTTCTACGAGGACGGCGTTCGGCGCTACGGCTTCCATGGCCTTTCCTACGAATATATTTCCGAGCGGTTGGCCGAGGTGGCGCCCGCCGTCGCGCAGGGCCGCACCATTGTTGCGCATCTCGGCAGCGGCGCTTCGATGTGCGCGCTGCGGGACGGTCTTAGCCTCGAGACGACCATGGGATTCACCGCTCTCGACGGCCTGCCTATGGGCACCAGGCCAGGCCAGATGGATCCCGGCGTCGTTCTCTACCTGATCGACCAGAAGGGCATGAGCACGAGGGAGGTCACGGACCTTCTCTACCGCACGTCCGGCCTCAAGGGACTGTCCGGCATTTCCGGCGATATGCGCGACCTGCTCGCCAGCGACGATCCGCGCGCGACCCTCGCGGTCGATCATTTCGTCCACCGCTGCGCATTGAGCGCCGGGATGCTCGCCGGTGCGCTGGGGGGGCTGGATGCGTTCGTCTTCACGGCCGGCGTGGGAGAAAACGCGCCAGCTATTCGGGCTCGCATTGCAGCCCGCCTGACGTGGCTTGGCGCCGAGCTTGATCCCGCTGCCAATGAAGCAGGCGCGATGCTGATTTCCACCGAGACGAGCCGCATCGCGCTCTATGTCCTGCCGACGGATGAGGAGTTGATGATCGCGCGCCATACGCTTGCACTTATTACGGCGTCTTGAAGTACCTCACGGGAGAAGCAACCAATGTCCATTCCGGTCGTCAATGCACAACTCCTGAGGGGCAGAAAAGGGCTGATCGTCGGCATCGCCAATGACCGTTCGATCGCCTGGGGGTGCGCACGAGCCTTTCGTGCCTTCGGCGCCGAGCTTGCGATTACCTATCTCAACGACAAGGCCAAACCGCACGTGGAACCTCTCGCACGCCAGGTCGAAAGCCCGATCTTCATGCCGATGGACATGGCCATTGACGGCCAACTCGAGGCGGTCTTCGACACGATTTCAGAGACCTGGGGCGAACTCGACTTCGTCGTTCACTCCATCGCCTTTTCGCCCAAGGATACGCTGGGCGGCCGCGTCGTCGACGTGCCGCGGGAAGGCTTTCTTAAGACGATGGATATCTCCTGCTGGTCCTTCATACGCATGGCCCATCTCGCTGAACCGCTGATGAAAAAAGGCGGTACGCTGTTTACGATGACCTATTACGGCTCACAAAAGGTCGTTGAGAACTACAACATCATGGGCGTCGCAAAGGCTGCCCTCGAGAGCGCCGTCCGTTACCTGGCCGCGGAACTCGGACCAAAGAACATTCGTGTCCACGCCATCTCGCCGGGCGCCCTGGCGACGCGCGCCGCGTCGGGCATTCCCGAATTCGATGAACTGCTGGAAAAGACAAAGACGAAGGCGCCGGCCCGAGAGCTCGTCAGTATCGATGATGTAGGCGTCGCAACGGCCTTTCTCGCACATGACGCCGCACGCCTGATCACCGGCCAGGTCCTTTATGTGGACGGCGGCTACCATATCGTCGACTGATCGGCCGTCGGAGAGCAGCCATGATAAAGTGCTTCCACGACGCGTTGGCGGCTGGCGCTTGGGCGGCGGGCATGATGATCTCGTCCGGTGGAATTAATCCATTTTGAAGTAAGTTCTGGTCCATTGAGAGCACCAGAAAATGAAGCTCAACCGTTTCACAGACGCAGGCGCTCAGTTTTGATGCCGTTGTAACGATGCTGTTTTGCTGGTTTCAAAGGAATCAGCCTGATGAGCGCCAAGTTTCGCCCTCTGATTTGGCACCAACTGGCTTCATCGCCGAACGCATCACCCACGTTGACGATGAGACCTGCATCTTGCTTTCCCGAGCCGTCGCTACCGCCAGGCGTGATTGACACGTCAGACCTTGGCCCTAACCTGGTTGGACTAACGTCCGATCTCGGCGAGGGAAAAGTGTGATATTCCCCGATTGCCGAGGCTGCGCGTTGACGGCCGGATTGCGCTGCGCGCCAATGGACGTTTTCTTGGGAGCTACGATGACCACGCATCGAAAGTTTTTTAGGGTGCTATGTTCCGTTTCAATCGGTCTCTCCCTCGCGGCGCTTCCCTACACGATCCGGGTGTCCGGCCCGACACCTGAACTCGCCCCCCAATCTGCTTTTGCCAAAAGCGACAACAATGGCAATGGCGGTGGCAACGGTAACGGCGGTGGGAACGGGAACGGTGGTGGAAATGGCGGCGGGAACGGCGGCGGAAATGGGAATGGTGGCGGAAATGGGAATGGTGGCGGAAATGGAAAGGGAAACGACAGTTCCTCCGGCGGCAAGTCGAAGGGAGCAAGCGCCAAAGGAGCAACGGTCGGAAAAGACGGCGCGGCCCTGGGGGTTCGTCACGGCGATGGGATGAGCGAAGAGATCAGAGACGGCCGGTACATCATGAAGGACGCCCGAGGACGCACGATCGTGAACCGGCTGGCGACGTCAGCAGACGAGAAGCGGCTTCAATCTCTCATTCGCTAACCGGGCGCCGATCGAGGGCATCGCGCAGTACCATGGCAGCCTGCGTCCGGTTGGCGACACCAAGTTTTGTCATGATCTGAGTCATGTGGTGCTTGACGGTCTTCTCGTGCAGGTCGAGCTTTCTCGCGACATGTTTGTTACTCATGCCAGAGGCGACAAGGTGCAGGACCTCCTGCTCCCGGGCAGTCAGGCTCTCGACCAGGTCGGCCTTGATGGTCTCGGCGCCTGAGCGATTGGAAAGCAGTTTAGCTGAGAGCGTCGGGGCAACATAGCTCTCCCCCGAGGCCACCGCGCGAATGACATCGGCCAGAGCTCTGGACCCAATCCCCTTCAGGACATATCCTTTCGCGCCGCCATTCAAAGCTGTCATGACGTCGTCGTTGGCCTCGGAAACGGTCAGCATGATGATCTTTTGCGACGGCACCGCTTCAAGAATGAGCGGAATGGCATTCAGTCCGCCGCCCGGCATGGAGATGTCCAACAGCATCACGTGCGGCTGCAGGTTCTCGGCAATACTGAGAGCATCGTCCTTCGAGCTTCCCTCCGCGACAATTTCAAACCCGTCGATCTCCGACAGGCTTCGGGTCACTCCCTCCCTGAACAACGGATGATCATCGATCACCGCAACGCGTATTGGTGTCGTCATGGCTATCCAAGCTCCTCCGTGCCGAGTGACATCCTGACGACCGTGCCGCGTGCAGATGAGTTGATCTCAAATGTGCCGCCCAGGCTTTCGATCCGTTCTCTCAGGCCGGCAAGTCCGAGGCTCGTGGGCTGAACGTCGTCAAGATCAAAGCCTGGCCCGCCGTCTGCGACCTCAATTCTGACCCGGTCGCCTTCGGTGGTTTGCACAACACGTTGGTCAACACCGCCGCCGTGACGGTAGGCATTGTTAAGCGTTTCCTGCACGAAGCGGTATATGCATATTTTGGCGGATGGAGAAAGACGCTCGGGCGGCGAGGATATCAACAGATCAACCGCCGATCCTGTCCGCTGTCTGTGAGCCTCGACGCTCCGCTCCAATATCTCCGAAAGGCTCGCAGCCTCCAATTGCGGCAGGACCAGCCCGCGGCATATTGTTCTGATCTCATCCATGGCCTCGTCGAGGCTTGCCTTGATGGCGGCTATTTCACGTTCCCGCACTGGCAATGACATTGTGGGGCTGATCAACGCATTGCTGTCCAGCCTCAAGGAGGCAAACGCGACGAGCTGTGCAGGGCCGTCATGCAGGTCGGCACCGATGCGTCGCAGATGGCTCTCGTTCAGCGCCGTCGCGCGCTGCGAAGCACGCTGGAGGCGACCCCGAAGCGTCTCGTTCTGCGAAAGGAGCGCCGACAACTCATCGACGCGCTGTCTCAGAACGCGGCGCTGACTTTCGATCGTTCTGCTGCCCCGCAGGACGATGGCGGAAAGCACGATGAAGAAGGAGACCGTGAAGGCTGCAACTGCCAGCCAGGAGTGGAAACGCGCCCGCCGCAAGCTGCGTTGGAAATCATTGGCAACTTCATGGAACTCCGAGACGGCGACGACTTCTCCGGACCACGGCTGGAGGACCGGATTGTAAATCTTGAGAAGCGGCCTGCCTTCAACCTGGGCAATCTCTTCCGCCGTGGTGACCGACGGCTCGAATTGGGCGACCATCCTGCCGGCAAATGCCGTCCTCAGATCGTCGCTGAGGTCAAGCCGCTTTCCAATCGCGCTTTCCTCGTTTGAATAGAGAACGGTACCGTCCGCCCGCCAGAGGCGGAACGACAGGAGCCGGCCTCCCAGCGCCCCCTGCCCCAGCGTTTCATCAAGCGCACGGGCGGCTGCGTCGTCCAGGACCCGCGTCGTCTGCATGTCAGGCAAGAGCGGTGCGATCACGCTATCCACGTATAGCGCCGTCGTTGCGGCCGAATTTCGCGTGACCGCCTCTTCTATGAGGCTGGATACGAACGCGCCGACAAGTACCATGGCCGTCGTCGCGACAATGCCGCCGATCAGCAGGAACTGTTTCGTCAGTGACTGGGAGTTCCATCGGGTGATCAGGTTATCGGCGCGCACGAGAAATCTCGAGATCGGCCGCGTGGCTCGCAGGCGGCATTTGGGCAGATCGGCGCCGGCAAAACTACCGGCTCCGGGTGGATGGTCAATGGTGCGCCGTCCGTTTGGATGCGTGTCGGACCTTTGGCGGAAAAGCGATCAGACCTAGGTCCTAGATAGAATAGCAATGGTCTGAGGCCGATGGAAGCTATCCCCCACACCAACTATTCTGCTTCACTGAAGGTGACCCATATTTGTAGACAGGGTCGCGAAAATACAATGGGAGGACGTTATGTCTATCACAAAAATAATTGGCCGAGGCATTGTCGCATTGACCATTGCGTTCGCCCCAGCGGCAATCGGTGCGTTTGACGTCACAGGCGTGGCCTACGCAAAGGATGGCAACGGCAACGGTAATGGTAACGGCGGCGGAGGCGGACATGGCAACAGTAACGGTGGAGGCCGCGGCGCCAGCGCGAATTCCGACCACAGTAAATCGAGTGACGCCCGCTCAGATAAAAAAGGAAAGGCGGACCGCGCCGACCGGGCTCCGACGCTGAAGTCGCTTTTCACATTCGGAAAGAAATCCGACAAAGCAATCAAGGCGGAAAAAACGACAAAGACGGCAAGCGTGAAGGCAGTTCACTCCAACACCGCCGGAATAAGCTCGCTCAACCGCAACTATCACGCATATCTAAACTCGAATGATCCTCGCATGGCGGCGGTTTCCGCCTATGCAATCGCCTATGCGGAGTTCGAAGCGGAGAACGGCACGGACGTCATTCCGACTGATCCGGCCCTGAGCGACGAGGCATTGCGCGAGGCGCTCGCGAGCTTCACCAAGAACGGCGTTGTAACCGACGATACTCTGGACAGGGCCAAGGATATCCTTGGTGTCGGACCCGAGTTCGGCAAGATCGATCAGATCCGCGACACACTTCCGGAGCCGACATCAGATAGCGAACTGGATACTGCAGACTAGATATTGATGTGGCCAGACGCTGATCAAGCTGCTGCTGGACAAAGTTCGGCCGAATTCGCCCTACAGTCTCCGGGTCCGCCTCAACGCTTCACATATCTCTAGGGATACAGAAGATCTCCAGGGACGCAGAAGACGGGAAATACAATGGGCGGCAAGAACGGGACTGGGGAGTGGGCACTATCGAGGAGAATGTCTGATCAAGACTGATCGCCGAGGGGTGCCTATGCCGAATACACGCGACCGGCAGTTGGATGGGCTGCGAGCCGTTGCCGTTACAATGGTGCTATACGTTCATTTTTTCGCCGACGACGGATCCCCATGGGGGCACCTCGGCGTGCGCCTGTTCTTCGTGCTCAGCGGATTTCTGATAACGCGCGTTCTTCTGGACGCGCGTTACGCGGATCGTTACGAGCCATCTACCGCATTGAAATCATTCTATGCGCGCCGCGCGCTGCGCATATTTCCCCCCTATTTCGCCATGTTGGCTTTCGTCGGGATTGTCAATCTGGAGGGGGCAAGAGGTAACCTGCCGTGGCACGCCCTCTATCTGTCGAACTTCTGGTATGCCCTGCAGGATGAGTGGAGCCCTTGGGTTCTGTGTCACACATGGAGCCTGAGTATCGAGGAACAGTTCTATGTCGTCTGGCCTCTGGTGATCCTGCTGGCGCCACGCCGCTCGATCGAGCGAATTTGCATCGCCGTCATCGCATGTTCGTTGGCATACCGCTTGTACTGGCCCTTAACCGGGACGCCCAGTCTCATGCGTGATCTCATCCCTTTCGCGTCGATGGACGCCCTTGTAGCGGGCGCGCTCCTGGCCGCCTACCGCGCCAGAACGCCGGTTTGGCCGAAATGGATGGTGCTGAGCTGGGCGCCGCTTGCAACTGCCTTTGTCGTCCTGCTGTGGCTGAAATCGACGCCGATGTCGCCGGCGCTTGAGTGGGCGACCTGGATCGGCATAGAGGTTCTTCCTCTCGTGCCGCTGACCATGCTCGTCGGCTGTTGTTCTGCGGGGCTTGGAGGACATGTCGGACGGCTGGTTCAACTCCCCCCGCTAACCGCGCTGGGCCGCATAAGCTATGGTGTCTACCTATTTCACCCGATTGTTCTCTCCCTGGTCGTCAAGGCTCAGCCCTGGATTCCTGTCAATGTTTCTGAGCAGGGTCCCGGCCGGTTTTTGGTCGCTGGCGCAGCCACGTTGATACTTGCCGCGATTTCCTGGTCGGTCTTCGAAAAGCGGCTCAATCTGCTCAAGCGCCACTTTCCTTATGTCGCACCGAGAAACGACAGCTCTGCTGCATCCTTCGCACATGCAGGCAATCCCGCTGATCACGGCAGAAGGGACCATCGGTCCACTATCCATGCGCGCGATAATCCTGGTCGCGACGGCGCCTTCCAAACCTCTGATGTTCAATAAACACGCGAGCTGAACCATGTCCGTTCCATTGGTCTCCGTCCTATTGCCTGTCTACAATGGCGAACCTTATCTTGCTGCTGCGCTCGAAAGCATTCTGCGTCAGGATCACGAGCGCCTAGAGGTCATAGCAATCGACGATGGCTCGACCGATGGCTCGCTGGAGATCATGCGGCGGTATCAGAAAATCGACGATCGCATCTTCATTGTGTCACGGGAGAACCAAGGTCTTATCGCGACCTTGAACGAGGGCTTGGCCATCGCGAAGGGTGATCTCGTCGCCAGGATGGACGCAGACGACATTTGCTACCCGACGCGTTTTTCACGGCAGGTTTCATTGTTCAGGAAGCAGCCTGAGATCGCGATCAGCGGCACCGGCATCGATAGGCTCATCGGGGACAGAATGATCCGCGGTACGCCCAATCCGATCTACCAGTCCGGAAATTGGCACATATTGTCGATGTTCTTCACCATCTTCATGCACTCGACGGTGATGTACAACAGGAACGTTATACCGGAGGACATGCTCGGGTATGACGCAAGCTATGTGCATGCGGAAGACTTCGATCTGTTCAGGCGGATTACCGCTCGTTTTCCCGCTGCCATGATCGATGAGAGCCTGGTTGCTTACCGCATCCACGGCAACAGCGTCACAAACAAGCACAAACGCCAGATGCGCCGAACCCATTTGAGGATCGTCACCGAAAACCTCAAGCGGGAATCTCTCCTGGATGATCCGGACGCCCTCAATGACATCGGTGCCGCCGTTACGCCGAGCACGGTGCGGCGCGCCGCCGAGTGCATCCTGTCTCTCGAGGAGAAAGTCGCCTCTCGCCGGGCGATGTCCTCCAGCTACGAGGACGGCGTTTTGTGCTTCTTCTATTTCCTCTACCAACTCATCAGCGATGAGGAACGGCCGCAACTGACGCACGACTTTCTGACTCGGACCGGGAAATGGGGGATGATCAGACGGCGCGAGCGCTACGGCCTGCGCGCCGGCGCTTACGCGCCGTGGTGCAGTCGCATCTCACTCGAGGCGACCAGGTGCGTCGATGCGCTGGCGCGGTACTTGCAGTCCGTGCCCGCCAAGACGGTATTGTCACATCGAGGTATTGTCTAGAATGGCGGCGCAATGTCCCGAAAACCTGCGAGAGTGTTCGAACCTGGTTGTCACGGAGACTTCGGCCGTGAAAAGGCGCGAACCGCTGGCAAGCTTCATCGTCTGCACACGCAACCGGGCCGGCGCTCTCGACGCCTGCATCAGGTCGATTGAAGCGGCCTGTCGGTCCCATGCCGCCATGACAAGCGAACTCGTGGTGGTTGATAATGCCTCAACGGATGATACCGCCCGACGGCTGATCCAGATCGCCGCAACGTCGACTATTCCGATGACGGTCGTGACGGAGCGGCGCCCCGGTTTGGCCGCCGCCCGCAATGCAGGCATGGAACGGTCGCGTGGCCGGATACTGATTTTCATCGATGACGATTGCGAAATTGACAATCGCTACCTGAAGGATCTGGAGCAGCACTACGCGACCGGCGAGCGCCGTATCATCCGGGGCGGCCGTGTTGAACTCGGCAGCCCTCGTGATCTGCCCTTTACGATCAAACGGTCGTCCACGCGCGCGAGATTTACTCCTGATATCCATCCTGGCGGCTTTATACTGGGTTGCAACATGACCATGCACCGTGACGTTGCGTTCCAGGTCGGCCACTTCGACGAGCGCCTCGGAGCCGGCAGCCCCCTGCAGTCCGCCGAAGACACCGATTATCTGGTGCGGGCTTTCCAACTCGGCATTCCGATTGAATATGTCCCCGACATGACCGTCCTCCACTATCATGGTCGCAGTACCCGCGCGGCGATTGAAAGGCTTCATCGAAATTACAGCCTTGGGAATGGGGCGCTTTGTCTGAAACACCTCCTCAAGGCTCCGTGGCTGCTACGGCATTTCTGCTGGACCATCAGGTCTGCCTGCCGGGAACTGTTAGGCGGCCCTCGATTCGATCCGGAGGTTTCGCTGTCCCATTGGCCAATTGTATTCATGAATCTGCTCGGCGCCGCCAAGTTTGCCCGCCTTGCCATAACCAGACGGGCGCAGCCGCCGGAAATAACACAGTCAAATAGGCAACTCATTCGCTGAGGTGACATCGGTCATGTTGAAATTCCTCCCGGGCTTTCAGGTCCTGCGCAGCACATTGGGTCGGCAGTGGCGCCTGCTTGCGGCCGTCATTGTTCTGGGGCTGTGCGGTGCCGTCCTTGAGGGCGCAGGCATTGGTCTGATTATTCCAATGCTCAGCATCATTGCCGGCCAACAGGACAACGTGGGCGCAGGCGGACTTTCTGCCATCTTCGAGCAGGTTGGATCGGGCTTCGATGACGGAGAGCGCTTGATGGTGATCTCCGTTGCCGTCCTTGCATTGATTACGCTGAAGAACATTCTGGCGTTTGCGAATACCATCCTGACAAACTTTATCTACGGCAAAGCCAGCCATGCCATACGAAGCGCGCTTGCAGATCAACTTTTGAGAATTGGCTACCCATTTTTCCTGCAACAAAGCCCCGGGAGGCTGTTGAATATCATCTCCAACGAGTCCTGGAGGGCCTCGGACGCGATACAAACTGTCCTTGCGGCAACCGTGAATGCATCGGCCGCCGTCATTCTGCTCGGTTTTCTGCTGCTCCTTTCATGGCAGATGACCCTGTGCGTCGCGCTTGGCCTCGTGCTCGTCCAGCTTGCGCACGCCGTTTTGTCGGCCAGCCTCAAAACCCCGAGCCGCAATGTCACATCCCTCAACAGCGAACTTGCCGCAAGGATGCTCCACCTCGTCCACGCCGGGCGGCTGATCCGTGTCTTCGGGCAGGAGCCGCGGGAAAAGGCAGGCTTTGATGTCGCATCGGATGCAGTCCGAAAGGCAGGATTCGTCCTCCAAACCAGGCAGGGCGCCCTGCCGCCGCTGACCGAAGTGCTGCATTCTGCTCTTTTCCTGGCGGCTGTCGTGAGCGCATGGCTTTTGGGCGTGAGCTTTCCCGTCATTGTGGCTTTCGTCGTTCTGCTTTACCGGTTGCAGCCGCACATGCGCGCCCTGCAGCTGGCGTGGAGCCAAATGCAGGGCTGGAGCGGTTCGTTGGAGGAGGTCCGATGGCTGTTGGATTCTTCGGATAAGCCGGCGCCGCCGGCAGGAGACGAACCGGCCCGCGGCCTGCGCCAACAGATCAAATTCGACGGCGTAACCTTCAAATATCCCGGCTCAAGCGAGCGACCGGTCGTGCTGCGTGCCGCCACGTTTGAAATCCGCAAGGGGTGCTCGACCGCGATCATCGGTCGATCAGGCACCGGGAAAACGACGATCGTCAATCTTCTGTGCCGATTTGTTGAGCCGGATCAGGGCCATATTCTCGTTGACGGGGTACCGTTGGACAAAATCGACCCCACGCAGTGGCGGCGCCAGATTGCCCTTGCCAGCCAGGATCTAGAACTGGTGGATGGGACTATTCTGGAAAACATTACCTATGGCGAAAGCGCCTCGATCGCTGATGCAGAGCGTGCCGCCAGACTTGCCGAGGCGCACGAATTTATCGAAAAACTGCCCCAGGGGTACGAAACGATCGTCGGCTACCGTGGGGCCAGTCTATCGGCCGGGCAGCGCCAGCGGATAGCGTTGGCAAGGGCCCTGGTGCGGGATCCCGAGATCCTCATTCTCGACGAAGCGACAAACGCCATGGATGGCCTCTCGGAAGCAGCCATCGTCGAGACGCTGAGATTGAGGGCCGGCCGCCGCACGACCATCGTCATCAGCCACCACCGCAGCACGATTTCGTTCTGCGACGACGTCGTCATTCTCGGTGAAGGCCGCGTGGCGAACCAGGCTCCCTTTGCTGAAGTCGCCTCCCTGAGCATGGACCAGCTCTACGAGCACGAAAAGGACGAAACGCGTCTCGCTTCGCGCTAAAATGTGTTGCAGCTCTCGGGACGCAGGCTTTGCGGTTGGGCGACCAGGCATCTCCCGGGGTAGTTAAAACTGTTCGTCCGGCCTGACAGAGACATGATTTCCCGGTCGCAAAGTCACAAGCTTTGCATGTCGGGGCCGGCGATCGCTCATCCGGGGTGAATAGACCGAGATGTGGTCTGCGGTGGTCTTCGCCTTCACCTTGCAATTGCCCAGTTCCGTTATGAAGCGCCACAATGCCTCGTCAATTGCCCGATGAGCATCTTCCGGAATCCTGCCGCTTTTCCCGCTGTGGCGCAAACAGCTGTAGTTGACCGCGTTGCTTATCGCTACGTCGGCAAATCGGCGACAGGCTGGTGTAGCTTCCACAAGCCACAGGGCCGTCCGAATATTGACGGCAAAAGCCAGTTCGAACTCGACAGCGGTAAATTCCCCATCGAGCGATGTTGGATGGATGCGCTCCAGGAAGAGACACCAGGACGGATCGGCTTTCATCAGCATGACTTGCTCCGGACATTATTGCGCCCGAAGTCGGGCTCCCCATTTGGGGTATACTGGCCCAGATCCAACCCGCGCGCCTCAGCCTTTGGTCCTACGAACACGGTGACTTTGGTCCAAGGGATCGGGCTCGGCGGTCCTGCGGGGCTCGCCGACATCAACTAGCAGTGTTCTCTCGCGTCTCAACAGAGTGACAGTAGGACCGGGCTGACGCCGGCGGCCTCAAATCATCAGCTGTCACGTGGAAAGAGTGGATTTTCTCAATTTCCCACCTTGAGCGAAAGCAATTATCACTGGAACCGGAAGGGGGCGATTGCCGCCTTCGATGACGAAGCTGTCTCGATCGATCTGCGGGAAGCTATCCGCGCCACGCTTGAACGTGTCAGCCTTATCGCCATCAACGGTCCGATAGGTGCCGATGACGAAGGCCTGCATGTGATCTGCGGGCGAGACCGCGGCCAACCTGAGTGCTGCCGGTGAAAAGCAGGTGAGCGAAAGGCAAGCTGCGATGAACTCTGGGAACGCGTTAAAACCCGTCAGGCCGAGATCGGCGATTTGTTTGATTTCGGGCAGAGTAACCGGCTCAATGCGACGCAGCGTTCGGAATATCTCCTGAGCCGCATGCTCGAATGCGCCGAGTGCGGCGGCCCCTACGCGATCTCGGGCAAAAACCGCTATAGCTGCACCAACCGCAAGAAGCGGCTTCCGATCGACGAACTCGGCGGCGCCTGCTGCGGCAACAGCAAGACGATCACGCCCCACGAACGCGAGGAACGCGTTCTCAACTGCATCTCCATCGCGTTCTACTCCCTGGATATCTTCGATCGAGTTTCGGAGAAGATGTCTGCGCACGAAGTCGGCATGTTGAAGCGTGCTCCCTCCCGGAAAGACGAGTTGAACGCCGAACTCGCTGCGATCAAGTCGAACCTGAAGAGCATCAAGCGGCAGATCCACGACCGGCACGCCGAAGGCCGACCACGGCTCGCCATCCTGGACGACCAGCTCAACGAACTGGAAGTCGCCCGCGAGAAGCTGGTTCTGGAGCTTGCCAATACCGAAGCCCCGGCGGAGGATTTCCAGGAGAAGATCGCCAAGCGGAAAGCGCAGTTCAATCCGGCAAACACCGAGATCGCCATCCGCAAGTTGCTCTTCCTCGCCCGCAACAACGCCGACAAACAGGCCAAGCAGCGGTTCACGCCGATCGTCCGGGATTTCATTCAGGCGCTGGTTATCGGCAAGACGCCGGGCCACCAGCCGGCGTCTCTCTAGGTCTACGGCCATATCGGCAGTGGCATTGCGGGATGGACGCGGCAACCGCGATGGAGAAGCGGTTCTAGGTGGAGAAGCACAACGACTATCTGGAGAGCCTGGCGGCTGGCGAACTGGACGCGGAGGACAAACAAAAAAGCTCCCTCGACGCTTACGCGGAGGAGCTTCCTCAATCTGTCCGGCTCTTCGTCGGTTTTTGTGTTTAGACGCAGAAAAGCCCCGGCCGTTAATCGGTCCGGGGCTTTTCCATTTTTGCTTTGGCGACAAAAAAGCCGCCCTTACGGACGGCTTTTTTTAATTTGGTTGCGGGGGCAGGATTTGAACCTGCGGCCTTCAGGTTATGAGCCTGACGAGCTACCGGGCTGCTCCACCCCGCGTTATCTCTGCATTCGGCTTTAGCCGAATGTCGGATTACCAGC
>NZ_JAOYTJ010000001.1 GCF_025846855.1 Pararhizobium sp. BT-229 | reverse complement strand
GCTGGTAATCCGACATTCGGCTAAAGCCGAATGCAGAGATAACGCGGGGTGGAGCAGCCCGGTAGCTCGTCAGGCTCATAACCTGAAGGCCGCAGGTTCAAATCCTGCCCCCGCAACCAGAATTTACAACGACTTAGCTTTGAAAAGGCGTCCTCCGGGGCGCCTTTTTTGCGTTTCGGGCTACATTCCGGGCAACGTCCAAGGACTCCGGGCATACCGATATGGCGCTGCCGGTCAAGGAACTGGGCAATCCGACTGGGACCCGGCACTGCTTGGCGGGCGCTCGGTTCGGCCTGGATCACTGCGATACGACCCGTCATTGCGATTCGTCCTCAAGACGCTGGTTGAACCACTGCCAGACATCATGATCGTCGAACACTGTCCGGTTTGCAAGTGCGACGGGTTTCTCCGGGAAATTGACGCCGGGCATTTGCTGCCACACGGAGCGGGGGCTCTTCGCGGCTGGTTCGGTTGGGGTTGTCTTCATGTGCGTGCCTTTCCAGGCTGTTCGCTGATCCACTGGTGGACGTCCGGAAACGCACCAGACCATCCTTCGCTTCCAGAACGGCACCTGGGCAGCGAAGACGCTCGGCTCTCTCCGGGGAGTTTTCCCTTTGGGTCTGCCGCCACACATAATGCCGGCTATTCGCGGTTGATTCTGTACGGACTTTTGTCATTTGCGTGGCTTTCCGAGTTGTTCGCGGATCCACTGGTGGACGTCTGGAATCCACCAGACCTTCCTCCGCTTCGAGAACGGCACCGGGGCAGGGAAAAGGCCCTTACGCTCATATCGGTAGAGCGACCGCCGCGAGAGCGTGGTGATGCGGCAAACGTCGCGCACCGTATAGAAGCCAACGGCGTCATTAAAAATCGAGGAAACTCCAGACATACAAATATCCCTCCAGCGCTGAGACTAGGTCGCAGCTCCACGTGTAAAATCGCCTACTTCATTTAGGAGGGGCACGGTAACACATGAGTTGTACTATGTCTATACGGTATTAAAAACCTGATATACTACCACATTGCAAGTCGTTGTCAACAATACATTTATGAATCTTTGGGCCCGTCGTTCTGGCGCGACGTCGACCAGCCGCAGACCGGTAGGCTACTGGCGTTGGGAAGAGCATTGACAAAGTGAGTGAAATAACATAATGATCATGTGGTGAGCACAGTGATGCGCCCAATGAGAAAAATGTCCAAAATGCGCGCTGCTCGCCAGCCTGCGGTTCCTGCTATGGGAATCCTTCATCGTGCGCATCGTCGGAAACGTATCCTTTAAACAAGAATATCGATAGTCACGAATCGAGTTCTTGAAAGTAAGCATCAAGAGGCGGTTCGCAGCGGTCGCGCGGACGGTGTACGTCTTTAGTGAATCCCAAGTTGAGTCCGGCCGGCGGCCTGACGGCTGCCAATTAGTCATGGGACTGACCGTGTTCGCATGGACGCAGTTTGCCGCAGTCGGCGTATATGGTGAGCCCGACCGGGCCGGATTGCGCGGGGGAAGAGCCGGCTGCGGGGCAGACACGCCAAACACCGTTCGATGATGCGACGTCATGCCTTGATGGGAGCGATGCAGGATTTCGGATGGCATCGGCTCAGGACTTCAACAACTCTTTTGAATCCTTGCGGGGGTTCCCATACGAGGTAGCAGATAACATGAACTTTCGTCTTTTTGATCCGGGCGTGGGTCAAAGTCTCTTCGACGACCTGGCCCGACTGCAGTCGGGGCATGTCGAGCATTCACTCCTTGTCGACGCACCCCTGTTGAACGGATACAGGCTCGTCCCCACCGTGGGATTCGCCCTTGAAGGGATCGTGTCCGGCCACCCCCGATTGCCCGACGGGCGGGTGATAGTTTCAAGCCAGCTCTGCTATCTGGATGCCGCACTCGGCGTTGCCAGAACGCTCAACCGGTTCTATCGGCTTGGTCGTCCCCTCGGTACCGATGGTCACTGACATGGAGCATAAACTCAATGACGCTCGGTTCCGCAAGATGTGCCGGTCTCCTAACCTGTTTCTGTGCTATTGCGGAATGCGAAAGGCACTTCGAACGCTTCCCGCGTACTTTCAGCCCGGTCGCGACGGCTTCGTTGTTTTCATAGTGCCTCCTGGATACAGGTCGGTGGACTACTATCAGGCTGCCAAGTTCCTGATCGATGAGTCCTCCGACTTCGAATGGGGGGACGGGCAGTCAAGGATCCGGACGACGGAACCGCCCAATCGCGGAAGCAAGCCGGCGTCTTCCATCACCGTTCACGACATCCATGAACTCGCGATACTTATCGCTGCGGATGTCACCGAGATTTCTGCGGAAATCAAATTCGCTGCACTGGATGTTCTCCATGTCAGCAGACCCTCTCCGCGCCAAATTCAGGCCGCGCGGCGCCTCGCGCGGCGCGCCCCATTCTCCGACGAAATGGCTGCGGCGCTCGCAAGCAAATCACAGGGTGTGGTGATAGCGGCGATAAGCCGAGCTTCGGTCGATAAGGATCGCCTCGATGCCCTTGCCAGAGCTGCGCGACCAGGCTCGGATGGGCCAGATCTCTTTGAACTGCCGGGCTACCAGCATCTCAAGGAATGGACACGGCGGGTCCTCGCTGATCTTTCCGGTTGGCGTGCCGGCAGGATCGAGTGGAACGATGCAAGGACTGGGGCGCTGATCTACGGGCCACCGGGAACCGGGAAGACGTACTTCGCCGAAGCGTTCGCGAACGCGCTCGGCATGCGCCTGGTTTCGGCGACCATGGGCGAATGGCAGGCAAGAGGTCATCTGGGCGACATGCTGAAGGCGATGAGGGAAAGTTTCTCCCAGGCGGGTGAGGCAGGCGGAGCAGTTCTCTTCGTCGACGAAATGGACAGCATTGGGTCGCGGACAGGTTCCTATGGCGGGAGCAACGACCACTACTGGCAAGTCGCCGTAAACGAGTTCCTTGCCCTGCTCAACAGGCTGCCAGATGGCGTGATCGTTTTGGGAGCAACCAATTTCCCTGAACTCATCGATCCTGCAATAGTGCGTAGTGGACGCCTCGAGCGCCGGTTCGAACTTGCCTTGCCGGACAGCGGGACCCGAGCGCAGATCCTCAATTTTCACACGGGAAATACGCTCTGTTTCAAATCCCTGGTCGAGATCGCCGACAACCTGACCGGACGGTCGGGAGCGTATCTGGAGGAGATGGTGCGTGAAGCCCGCAGGGCTGCCCGGGAAGAGGACCGGGAGATTGCGATCCGTGATCTGGCTGCCCAGCTTCCTGACTTGGAGCCATTCTCACCAGAGGACTTGTTCCGCATGTCAGTGCATGAAAGCGGCCACGCGCTGGTTGCCTTGTCTGTTGGCTACGCTTTCCGCGCCACGATCACGGTCAGCGAGGGATTCGATCCCAATTCCGCGTCACGCCCGGGTGGCATGACGGAGTACGAGTCGATCGAAACTGCGCTTCCAACAGAGACAACGATGCTTGACCGGATCGCGGTCGCCCTGGGAGGAATGGCCGCAGAGCATGTGATTTGCGGCAGCCGTTCAGTGGGATCGGGCGGGGTCGTTGGAAGCGACCTCGAGCGTGCGACGTCCATCGCCCGCAGGTTGGTAGGCTCCTATGGATTGGGGAGGATCCCCATTTTCGTCGGCCCGGCCGACAGCCTGGGCAGCGGTTCGCTACCCGACCACCTCGAGCGAAATGTCATGGATATCCTTGAGGCTCAGTATGAGAGGGCTCGCGCTTTGCTTGGTGCTGAGTGTGAACGTGTGAAGGAGCTGGCACGAGACGCGATGCTCCACCGACGCGTCACGATAGCTCGCGGTGAGTAGGCCCTCGATGTGACGGTCTGAGGCCTCAGCCATGTTGAAGGTTGAGGAAGGGTTCGCAGTCCAAGATATACGTCGCAAGCTTGGCCCGATTTCATCTGGCCGGCTTGTTAATACAACCTTCGCGATAGAGGACTGTCGTAAACGGAGACTAGCATGTCACAGGGTGGAAAGAATGATGCGCGCAAAGCCGGCGTCGTTGGCCCGATCGGAGAAACGGGGGGGAACAATGAAACGATTGGCGAACCGCTGTCAAAGGCTGGATTCGAGCCGGCCAGGGTAGGGCGCAAGATCGTGTCGCAAGGGAAACGCAGAGAAACTCTGAAGAAGTGGGCTTCCAAGGCCCAAGACAAGTAGAGATGGTGTTTGAGACACGTCGGTAGCGCAGACAGGGGAACCATTTGCAAGGCAGCTTCGATACCAAGCGAGATTCCGCTTGCGGTGACGAAATCGCGTTCCGGTATCATTTCCCCAAGCCGAACCGCCAGATGGCCGAGCCTTGGTCGGCCGAAAGGATCATTTATCATGAGCCAAACGAAACCATGATCGCCGGGCATAACTGCGAAAGCCCTCGGTGCATGATGACGCCTGCGCGCCATGCTTGGCGCTAAGTGTGGCCGGTAGTCATCCGGGCGGTTCGAAACTGAACATGTAGGAGTGCTTGTGTCTGTTTCCAGGAACTCTCTCGAAGGTCTTGTAACGCTGATAATCGACAGAGGAGAGAGTGCAAGCCACCTCAGAGACGCCTTCTCTAGGGCCGGTGCGTTGGTGTTTGTCGTGCAGGACTCAGCAACACGCCGATATCTGCCACGTAACTTCATCCCCCATATCGCCGTGATTGACCCTGAAACAATTGAGGAAAGAGAGTTGAGAGCGTTAGCCTACGGCCTCGTTTCTGATCTCAACTGCCACTCGATCATATATTCATCGATGGTTCCTGAACAAAGCCGGGGACTCGATGATCTCGTTCACAAATCTGCGACACCATCGGTGGTGGTTGATGTCGCAGTATCGGCTTTAGACAAACGATGCAGGAGGTAAAAAACTGATTGACTGAGCCCCGCCTGGCCTTCCACTGGCCCCATAGCTTCATCGAGGTTATGCAGCGCCGACTTCTGGCGGGATCGCCCGCAGCGCGGGGAAAATGCCACTCCATCGCGGAGTGGCATCTACCTCCGGTATGACGGCAGCTTGTAGGCGACGGCCTCGTTCATTTTCCTGGGAGCCGGCGTGCTGGCCGTCTCACTGGCGCCGACAGCCATTAACTCACCCGGAAACATTCTTCGCAAAAACGGAGGCTACGTGCTGGGGCAGGGCCTCATGCCGCTGCTCCAGCACCGCACAGGCATCGCAGCAATATCGAAACCGCTTCGGCGTCGTCTCCTTGCTGAAAGCCCAGTTCAGGATCCGCATCCCAAGACTTTGCCGATGGCTCGTTCTTGGGCCTTCAAAATATTCGACGATACCCTGCCGGAAGCATTCCTTCGAACCGAGAAGCGTGGTCAGATCCTCGATCTGCGAGAACCGCTGGCGCAGCATCGCACGCGCCGATCTTTCGTCGAGACCGGAGCCAGTCGCAGTCTTCTCGGCCATGAACCGCAACAGGCCGACATCCCTTCCCGGCCCGCGCCCGCCCTCAGTGAAGGTGACGGCGACGGACTGCTTGCCATCGCGCCCAGCCCGGCCGAATTCCTGCAAGTAGTCCTCGACAGAGGCAGGCTGCTGCCAGTGGACCACAAGCCGGACATCGGGAACATCGAGACCCATGCCGAACGCGTTGGTGCATATGATGTGGTTGACGACAGGACGGCTCTCGCCCTGGAAGCGCTTGAGGAGTTCCTGCCGCTCCCACTCATTGCCGAACTTCGAGTGATAGAACGGGATGTCGAGCCCGTTGTTGCGAAGATCTGCCTGCAGCTCCTGGCCGACTTTGGCTGTCGGCACGAATATCATCGCCTTCCGTCCGGAGAACACCGGAAGGCGGAGGAGCGCGGTAATTTCGTGATGGCGAGCAGATGGTGCCGCTGCCCAGCGGACAAGGGCTATGTTTGGTCGGTCCACGCCGCGGACGAATACTTCGGCGTCCTCGATTCCCAGCGACGACAAAATGCGCTTCTGCATCGCCTGACCTGCCGTTGCCGTGAAGGCAAGGACTGGTGGGGAGCCGAGCTTCTCCCTGACTTCGGCAAGGCGGCCGTACTCAGGTCGAAAATCTCTGCCCCACGCATCGACGCAGTGGGCTTCGTCAACGACCAGGAACTCCGGCTCACTCTCTGCCAGCGCCTTGCGTTCGTCCTTGCTTTTTACGAAGAAGCGTTCGGGTGCCAGGTAGAGGAACTTGACTGCATTCACACCGACCATGTCATAGCGGATCTCCTTCTCCTCAGGGCTGAGGCCGCTGTTGACGAAGGTCGCGGGAATCTTCTTTCGTAACAGGCCGGAAACCTGATCGCTCATCAGCGTCTTCAGCGGGGCCACGACGATGGTGCAGCCTCGCCGCAGCAGGGCGGGAATCTGGAAGCACAGCGACTTGCCTGATCCCGTCGGACTGACGACGAGTACGGACTTTCCAGCGAGCGCAGCAAGGACAATTGGAAGCTGGCCACCTCGGAAATGAGAGACCCCGAAAAGGCGCAGCACGGGACCGAAGTTCATCCCGGCCTCGAGACCGCGTGCATCACTGTCTAGCCAGCGCGCGAGCCGCATTGCCCAGCGCTCGATCGTACGCTTCGCCAGTCCTCCGGCGAGGTTAGGATGATGGGCGGCATGGCAGCCGTCGCAGAGCGTCACCAAGTTCGACAGTTCGTCGGATCCTCCCATGGACCTTGGAAGGAGATGGTGCACGTCAGCGTCGCGCGACTTTACTTTAGTCGAGCATGATACGCATCTATATTCATCTCGCGCCAGAACAAGGCGGCGGGTATCTTCCCAATTTCCCAATTCGTACGGCCCATCGTCGGTTGTTGGCTTGTTGTTGACTTGCAGGATGCCGGAGAGTCGCTCAGAAATCGTAAGCAAAATGAAAGCGCACACGTCAGTGCCTGGCCACTCGGGCTGGGTGACGGGCGAGAGGGGATAGTCTGTGCGATCAGTACTAGGCATCGATGCAGCATGGACCGAACGAGAACCCAGTGGCATCGCACTGATCTCGGACGATGGCTCCGATTGGCGACTGATCGATGTCGCTGCTTCGTATGGCGCTTTCCTGGAGCCCGCGCCGGACGGTAACCCGATCGTCAGGCATCGGGGATCGATCCCAAATGCGGCGATAATCATCGATGCCGCCAGTGCCAAGCTGGGCGCTCCAGTCGATATCGTCGCGGTGGACATGCCCCTGGCGATGACACCCATCATCGATCGAAGAACGTCAGATAATATGATCTCTAAGGTATACGGCGGTACCAAGCAGGCGGGAACCCATTCACCGAACGAAATGCGACCAGGCAAGCTTAGCGATGAACTTCGGATGGGGTTCGCTCGCGTCGGGTATCCGCTGTCAGTTTCGATGCCCACTGGGCGGGCACTAATTGAAGTCTATCCGCATCCAGCGTTGATCGAACTTGCGGGAGCGGTGAAAAGGCTGCCGTACAAGCATTCGAAACTCGCCAAATACTGGAAGGACGTTGTTCCTGGCGCGCGGCGGGAAAAGCTTCTTGAAGTCTGGAGCCAGATCATCGGTCTACTCGACGCTCGCATCCAAGGCGTTACGACCGCACTGCCCCTACCGTCGCTGGCCGCTCGAGGGTTCGAGATGAAGGCGTTCGAGGATGCATTGGACGCTGTTGTCTGCGCTTGGGTTGGAGCCTGCGTCTTGGATGGCCGGGCGAAAGCGTATGGTGATGCGACATCCGCCATCTGGGTGCCGGAGCTGATATAACGCGGTAGCAAGAGGTGATCGGTGCTCGCACCGGCGGATTATAGACCTCACATTTGGAGGGCGTTTTGGACGTATACGAACTCGATGAGTTCAAGAAAAACATCGACTTCATGGACATCATGTTCAGGATGTCGTGCGCTTCGGCGCGGCTCGCGTTCGGAGCGGGTCTTGAGCGACTCCCGTTGGATTACTCAGGCGAGAAAATCGACAGCGACATCGAAGAGGGCCGCTATCGATTGCGCGCGGCGATCATTGCTCAGATCGTCGAATTCGAGAGCCTGTTGAAGATGGTGGGCGAGTAAGCTGGTATCTGCATTTCATTTCCAATGAGTAGGCGTCTTGCTCGCTTGCGCGGCCCGTTCTAGGTTCGTTTCGCGAGCGGGGGCAGAGGAAATTGAAGGGCATTTTCGACACCAAACGGGATTCCGGCTACAAGGACGAGATCGCGTTCCAGTACCATTTCCCTAAGCAGTACCGGACGATCGCCGAAACTCTGGTCGGTGACTGGATCATCTATCGGGAGCCGCAGCGGAACGGCGGCCGTCGAGCATACGTGGCGACAGCGAAGGTCGTTGCCATCGAGGACGACCTTGCCCAACCGGGCCACGCTTACGCCCTCATGGCCGAATACAGGGAATTCGACGAGCCAGTTCCGTTCGTCCGCGACGGTCGCTACTGGGAGACATCCTTGCTTTCAGTTCCAGATCCAACGCGCGTCGGTGCTTCTCTTCAGGGGAAGTCAATCAGGACTATCCCACACAGCGATTTCGCTGCCATCGTGCGCGCTGGCCTGTCCGAGACGATGCTGCCGGAGAACGCGATCCGGCTGGAACTCGATCCGGAGCACGTCGATGACCACACTAAAGAGCTACTCGATCTTCCGGTGGAGGACCAGGAACGCCGGATCGAGCAGATTCTGACGAATCGGAAGATCCGGGAGGCGAGTTTTCGAAGGAAGGTTTGCGATGCCTACGATAGTCGATGCGCGATCACTGGGTTGAGGATTGTCAACGGCGGCGGTAAGTCCGAAGCGCAGGCCGCTCACATATGGTCGGTGGCCGACGGTGGTCCGGATGTGGTCCGGAACGGCATCGCGCTCTCGGCAACCGTGCATTGGCTATTCGACAGGCATCTGATCTCCCTGACCGACGACTACCGGATACTCGTGTCACACAACAAGGTGCCTTCAGAGCTGAGGACGCTGTTCGCAAAGCAGATGGCTCGGATCCACCTGCCTGCTGATGCTCGGCTCTGGCCTCACCCCGCATACGTTGCGCGGCATCGAGAGCGATTCAGCTCAGTGTAACGGTGTCACCTGCGCCTGGACTAGAAAGATGGGGTTCCGAAGCATCGCTACTTCGGAACCATGGCGTTCTTTACAGCGTGATATTCTCGGCAGCGATCAAGTTTATTTCGTCGGTGTCCCGGCCACGCATCCGCAGAGAGAAGCCGCGGCGCACGTAGTCCGCGGCTTCCGTTTCCGACGTGGCGCGAATGGCGTTACCCGCATGGTGCTTCACGCGGCCGAGCCGAGGATCTGCGAGCTGAAAGGTGCCGTCACCGTAGCGGTGTGGAACGAACACTTCGCCAGTGATCGGGTGAATGCGCTTCATAATCAGTTCTCCTTCTTTATTAGCTTTGCGATCTGCTTGGAGTAGGCCTTCGGATTCAGACCTGCGGCTTCCGCGACGCGCTTAGCGGAGAAGGCGTCCATTCCCTTGCCGCGCGTCCATGCACGTGTCTGTTCAACTTCCCAATTGAGATTTTCTGCCATCTTCTCGGTCGTCTGGCCGTTCAGCCAGAACATCATGCCCGACAGCGCACCGAGCGCAGTGAGCGATCCCGTCGATGAGATCCCGGCGTCGACCCATTCAGCGTCAAGCGGTCCGCATTTGAAGCCGCGGCGCCCGCTCAGCCAGTCGATTGCGTCAACCGGGTCGGCATAGGCACGCTCATCGTCGCCATCGGTCGGAAACGCCTTGAAAGAGCGGATGGGCTTGCTCCCCGTAGGCCCCATGGCGTTCCTCACACTCCGGACGTCGACGTCGGCAAGCAGGGCGAGGTCGTCCGCGGTGAACACGATCATATCGCTGCTGTCGTTCCATGCCGGATGCGATCCGACCGTTCCCTGGACAAATTCGATCAGATCAAGGTAGGCAGTTCCCGCCCGATGGAGAAACGGCAACGGGCTGGACGGGTTCTGGACGATGTCGGAAAAGTCGTCGCCTGTCCCGTACGAGTCTGTTGGAACCACCGTGAGGAAGTAGCCGACCCAGTCGAGCGATTCGTCACGCTCGTCTTGGTGCTCGACCTCGTGGACCGGCCGAAGCTCGGACAGCAGCCGATGAGCGCGAAGGACGGTTCGGTAGAGATGCGTGTGCTCGATGGCAATCGTTGAGAGAACGGCATCGACCCAGGGATCGGTGACCATGCTCACGAGGAGCCCCGAGACGGACGATGGAAGGTCGATGCCTAGGAAGGCTTCAGCCGCCTTCGCCGCGTTCGGAGTGTCACCCAGTATGTTCATCATCCCGTCGGCCACTAGGAGCATCGCAAGGCGCATGTCCTTTTCGTAGTCCGGCCATGCCTGAAGTTCTCTCATCGACGTGCTCCTGGTGTTCGTAAAAATGATATGCCTGCATCATTTTCATAAGGCAATAGAAAAATGATACGTCGACATCATTTTTTTCAAAACGTCGCAACCTGCCGAGTGTGTTGGCAACGCCGCGGCGAAATTCACGGTGTCGGTTTGCTGCGCCCTTAAGGAAATTTGACGGATGATGTGGCCTGGGATCTGCAACGGGGCTCCAGGAGCGAGTTCTTTGCTGCAGAAACACGCATAAAGTTAGTCTGGACGCATCGAATGCCATCGCAGAATGCGTTTGGTCTTGATAGTCTTGGGTAAGAATTTGGGGGAATCATGGGCCAGACTGCAATTGATCTCTATTCCGGTTGTGGCGGAATGTCAGCCGGAGCCGCCGCCGCGATCCCCGATCTCGAAGTGAAATGGGCCCTCGATATCGATGCTAGCGCAACCAAGACCTTTGGAAACGCTCATCCGGAAGCGGTGGTCGATTGCTGCGACGTGTCCCTGGTCTCTGCGACCGACGTTGTCCAGCGGGCCGGGATCGAGAAGATCGACTGGTTCTTCGCAGGGCCAACTTGTCAAGCCGTCAGCACGATGGGCGTCTTTCATCTCGAAGATCCCCGCAACGCACTCTTCGTCCACTTCATCAGGCTGCTCGACGGCTTCACCGCGGCGGGTAGAAGACCCCGTCACGTCGTGATGGAGAATGTTCCCGGTGTGGTCTACGGCCGCAACCTCGTCATCGTGAAGGAACTGTTCAAGCTCTTCGAAGAGCGTGGCTACCACGTCTTCGCGGATGTGGTGAACATGGCCGATTACGGTCTTCCCCAGCTCCGGAATCGGTTCATACTCGTTGCGACGGCAGACGACATGCCACCAACATTTCCTCCCCACACCCATGCGCCAGTGAAGTCGGCCGAGCTCAAGGAATATGTGTCGGTTCGGGAGGCAATCGCTGATCTTGCTGATGGCACAGCGGATAGCAATGCCGTGGTCAAACTTTCGGCGCGCGGAAGACCAACCAGCTTCCAGGCATTCGTTCGCGACGGATCTGGATACGCGCCTAACCATCACTCGAACAATCTTTCCGAAATCAACCGGAAGCGTGTCGCCACGGTGCCTCAGGGGGGATCCTGGAAGGACATTCCTCCGGAATTGCTGCCAGACCGCTTCCGCCGCGTCCGCCTGACCGACTATGCGACACTCTACGGACGCCTGCACGAGGCTTCTCCCGCCTACACGATCTCGGCAGGCTTCAACAACGTTACGTCAGGCTGCTTCACCCATCCGATACACGACCGTGCCCTGACTGTGCGCGAGGGTGCGCGGTTGCAGGGGTTCAAGGACGCTTTCGAATTCCTCGGGCCGAAGGAAGCCCAATACCGTCAGGTCGGCAATGCCGTGCCGCCCTATTTTATGATGCAGTTGGTGAAGCACATCCAGGAAGGGAAGGCGGGCGTTTCAGCTCGCATTACCGCGGCCGCGCTCGAAAGCGGCAAGAAGCTTCCCAAGATGGTGAAGCGCTTCACGAACAAGAAGAACGATTCCCCGCGGTCCCGCGACGGATACGGGGGTGGAACGTACTGGCCCGCGGGCTGGGGGGAGCCGATCGCTGCCGATGCCGTCGCCGCGAACGGCTACCGTCTCAACGACATCCCGCTGCGATATCGTCGTCGCGACGAATGGCGGGTCAGTCGTGACCAGTTCCATGATCAGGACCTCATCAAGGTATACGAAAGCCAACGCCTGCTGCAGGTGCCGAACAAGCCGATCGCATTCCCGCTCGTCAAGCAGGACGACGTCGACGCCATCGACCGTGCCATCGTCCAGCTTCTCGCAGTCGTCGGTACCCGAGCGGGATCGCTGGAGGTACAAGCTCCGGTTCGTTATCTGCGCGCCAGGATGAAGCTCCTGCACGACCAGTTGAGCGAAAAGCAGGCTGCCGGGTTGCCATTCCTAGAGATCTTCGATGCGGAAGAATACATCCGGTTTGGGGAGCCGGACGAGCTTCCGCAGTTTGCCCGGCTGGCCTTCGAGGACTCCGATCTTGCCAAGGATAGTCCTGTCGCGGGGCCACACCTCGTCCTTCACTGGCGTCAATTCGAGGGAGAGGCGATCCGGTTCGAAGACGGTTCGCGCGTCGAACGTTGATTCTGGTTGCGCCAGCAAAATAGTTGCTCGACCCTAGATAGGCGTGGGGCGGAAATGGGGGAAGGATAGTTGGCGAGTTTCGAGGAGGAATGTATCGAGAGATACTTTCTCGCGCCCGGAAGTTCTGGGCCGATCGGGAGCGTGTACGTTGCCGACGAGGATCTTCTCGAGATCTTTGGCGTCGATGACATCGCGGAAGCCCGCCGTCGCTTTATCAGGCTGCTACCACCGAAATCGAACCTGAAGGATTTCCTTACAGGAGACCTCCCGCCAACTCGCGCACGGGTCGCGTCCTACTTGCGCCTACTGATGTTCCTTTGCTGGATGCAGACCACGAAGACGCGGATGGAAGGTGATCGACAATTCCACGAGATGTTCGAACATCATCTGGATTTCCGGCCGTGGAGCATGAACGGACTGAACGGGCTGTGGGAGCACCTGCGCGATCATCTGAGGCAAACTTACGACATCGATCTGGATCTCCCAGACATCACCCCATACGTCCAGATCGGCCGCACGCTGCGCATCGCCTTCCCCACGTGGCGCGACAAGCACGCACTTATAAAGGTTCGTGAATTGATGGCGCCCAGCGCTCTGTTGGATCCTCTTGCTGTCGCGAGCAAGCTCCGGACCAGCGGTGGTGTGGATGGCGAGCGAAACCCATCGCTCAAATACAACTTCGAGATATTCGACTCGAGCCGCAAACGCGGCGGTGACGAGTATATCGAGACGGCGTTCTGGCAAGCCTGGTATTCGGTAGTATCTGAGAACACGCCGTTCGATACACTGGAGGTCGCGCCCGGCGAGTTCGGCGAATACGAGTTGTTCCGAGCAACACCGCTCGGGGAAAAAACTCCCGTCCGCGTTCCCGAGCAGGTCACCGACTTTGTTCCGAACGCGGTTGCGAAGGCGATCCGAAACGGCGAAGTGCCGATGGAAGACGCCGGGTTTGGACGCGCGCGGTCTTTGATCGCGGCGGAAACAAATCTGTTCCTGGTGCGGAGAGACAAGCTCGACCGCGTGAAGCTGGACGAGTTGGTTCAAAGCAGACCTGTGGATGCGCGATGGACGCTGGTACTTTTCCGGAACCGGGTGCGGCCAGAACTTCTGCGCAAGACCACCGCCCGTGAGTTTGGCTGGCGGGGCGGGATCCGGGTTGGAGGCGCGATGCTAGGCCGCGCTCCATACGCGCCGATCCTCGGCTCTCCGCTCGACGGTCAGACGCGAGTGACGGTGAACGGCTCCCGGATCGATATGGTCGCGGCGGAGGATGGACTTCGGTTCCCGCCTGGCGACCACGCTGGCCAAGTCGTCGGGCTGAGGGGCAACGAGGCGCGCAACGTCAGGCTCGCGGCGCATGCCGTCGAGTTCGGTGAAGCGCGTCGATTGTCGTACGACCCTGCGAGAGATGTCAGCGAAGACCAGTTCTACCAGAACACGGTGCCTGCCTCCGTTGCGTCGTTCATTCCTTGGTCGGGCGAGCGCGTGGCCCCGTCCGGCCACTTGGTGGATATCGGGGAGGCGCTCTATGCGAAAACGGCAAGAGGCCTCTCGTTCATCGATGCTCTCGAAATCATACGACGGGGTCTGGACGGTGTAGCCGACGCCCCAAGGGACTGGGACGTTCTTCGATCGTTTACGGATGCTGGCTGGTTCGACCTCACCCTTCTCCGGCGGTTTCCCGCGCGACGGGTTCTGCAGCGCCGTCTCTCTGCCGAAGCGAAGAACGGCGAGACGATCTTGATCACCGGTCCCGCGCCGATCGCAGTTCTCGAACGCCTTGAAGAGACGGCCAAGGCTTCTGGTGCACGGCTTGAGTCTGTCCACGGTGGATCGATGTGGTCTCTCCCGAGACACCTTGTCCGGTCTCCGCATCGGGCGGCGCAGCTCGAATTCATGCAGCGCGTCAAGCTGTCGGCGCCCGACCCCACGGTCCAAGCGAAAGTATCGCATGGCGATGCCGGCGGTGTTCACGGGTATCGCGTCAATGCACGGTTCGATGAGGATCGCGGCTTCTTCCGTCCGCAGGAAGATCAGGCGATGACAGAAGGTCTGTATCGCCTCGAACACATCGAGGGCAAAAGCCCCATCCTTTATCGATCGATGGTAGCGAAGCGGCACGCGGAGAACTTCGAGGCATCGTCCATTGCGATCCTCAGTCACCACGCAAGGCATGGCCGACAACTTTTCAGCTATGACGGCAGGCTCCTAAGAGGCGCTGCCGCGCGAGCGGCGTTACCCGCTAGCTGGGCGCGATGGGCTTCGGACAGGAACATCTGCAATGCCGGACCGCAACTACTGATGGGGAAGTGGGAATACCTCTATCCCATAAGCGAAGCCGAGGTCGGCCCGCTGTCCGCACTCGTGTCCATCGTCCGCAAAGATACGAGCGCACCGACCTGGGTCGATAGCTTCACCGCTTCGGCGTCCAACAAGGGCCGTTTCGTCTACGACCCGCAAGCGCAGAAAATACGGAGCGGCAACAGCCTCTCTGGAAAGAGATACCAATGGCAGTAGCACCGAAGTCTATCTACCGTGTCCGCCAGATCCTGGCGAACGATATGGCCGTCGTCTCCGAGGTCAAGGACGACGATCCCATTGCCGGGAGCGGTGCTGCAAAGGAAGTCCGAAACGGGAAGATCCGGCTCGGAGGAGTCGACTCCTACTGGCAGGTCACCGGTGTCAAGCGGGAGCCGAAATTCGCTGCACGAAAGGACGAGACGCCTCCGGTGATCTTTCCGTCGGCCACGTCTACCTTTCTTGGACGGATGAAGACCAATTCCGATCTGGAGTTGCCATCGGAGTTCGTCGGCCTCGCCGGAGCTGGAAAGCTCGACGCCATATCGATCGCCAATGCGCAGAGAATGATTGTCGGCTTCAGCGCGCGCGACATCAGCTTCGACGATCTCGTCGAGCACCTTCGGAATGGAAGCCTCTCGATCCCATCCCGCGGTAGCATCGACGCCGTCGAAGTGCGTCCGAACTTTTGGATTACGTCCGGGTTCATACGGCTGTCGAACGGGAACTACGGCCTCACGCCTCAAACCTCCATTCGCGCAGTTCCGGTGGTCAAGATGGAGAGCCGCCCGGACTTGCATCGCTTATCGAACGGCCTTGTCCTAATGGCCTCGCAGCCTCGCTGGTCGTTCGCCGAGGCCATGGACATCAGATCCGAGGCCGAGATCACCCAATCGACCGAGGAATGGCTTTCCCGCATCGCGGTGGCTGCCGGCGCGCCGAACTCCGAAGCCCTGCTAGACCAATTCAGGGTTATTATCGCCTCCTCGGTCGGAGAGAGCGAGCGCGAGGATCTCCAGTCGGCGCTCAGACTTCTTTCGAGCCGCACCGCTCTTCTCGATGTCATACCGAAGTTGATGGCGGGCGACGTAGCTTGGAAGGAAGGCCTGGAAGCGTTCAGGCGGTCGGAACATGACCGTCTGCGGGAAGAAGTGCGCAAGCAGCTCGCTGCCGAGGCCGACGAGCATCAAGGCATGCTGACCTCGTTGAAAGAGAAGATCGCCGAGGCCGAAGCGAGCTTGGCTACTATCGCGCACCGCGAAGTCCTGCTCCGCAACGAGACTGTACAGCACGAAGCGAACCTGCGGGAAAAAATCGCGGAAGCGGCGCGCGGCCTGTCGGAGCATTCGTCCGGCGATGCGAAACGGTTCACTGAACAGATCGAGCAACTACAGAAGCAGGTCGTGCAGCTTGAGGAGGCTGTAGCGGAGCGCTCTGAAGCTGCACCCACCTTTGAGCTCGTCCAGCCAACTCCAGTTAGCAATGTGCAGTCACAGTCCGCGCCAGTCGCCGTGGCAAGCAACGAAGATCAGCAACGCGTCCTCAAGGAGCTGTCCGCCGCGACTGGCATGACGGAAACGGAATTAATGGCGGCGCTTCTCTTCTCGGTCGAGGGTGTCCCGGTCGTTGTCGGAGACCGCGCCACCGGGCTGGCGGCAGACATCGCAACAGGCGTCGGCGGCGGCCATGCAGCCGTGTTGTTCTGCGGGCCAACGCACGTGACGTTGCATGATCTCCTGAACGACGAGCTGGCCGGGCTACGGGAGGCAGTCGAGTTCGCACGTCAAACGCCGGAAGCACTTGTTCCGGTCGCTCTGTGTGGCATCACCAGCTCACCATGCGAATTCTGGCTTCCTCAGCTTGTGGAATTGAGGCGGATAGGGCGCCTTCCGTCGAATTTGTCGATCATCGCCAGTGCAGGTTCAGACGGGATGAGAGTCCCGGTGCCCACTTCGGTACTGCAGCACCTGTTCCCGATCAGTCCGGGACTGGCGCGGAAGCCTGGAAGCGTCAAGGGCGGCGGCCAGCAGTGGCCGGGGCCGACTGACCCCGACATTGAACGTCGTCGTGCCGCTCTGGACGTGTTGACCGACATGGAAGACGTCGACGCTTCCTTCCACAAGAATGGGTCAAGGATCCTTTCCAGGTTGCCAATCGCCGGCGGCCTCAAGTTGACAGATGTTGCAGGTGTCTTGGTGCGGCAAAGTGCGTGGTCCGTAGCAGTCCGCGAAAGTGCCGATCACCCGCTCAATAAATATTTCCAGAATTTTGGAGGCTAGGCATGTTCGATCCAATCGGTGGTTTCAAAAGGATGATCGACCAGTTCCTTGCCTACCTCGATACCGCCTACCGGATCGACGATCCGAAGGTATCCGGCATGCGCAGAGAACTGCTGGCGAGGAAGGAGGAGCTTGCTCTCGATCCCATCTTCGAGACGGTTCCGCGATACTCGACGTGGCATTCCGGCCTTGAAGGCATCCTGACCGACAAGACCGTTCTGCCGACGTTCAGCGTCAAGGAAAAGGCGGCATTCGTCGAGCTTGCCCTGTCGGGTCTGTTCGATCGCGATGACACGAGCCCGACGCTGAAAGGCGAGTACGAGCCGTATCTTCATCAGATCAAGATGCTCGAACGCGGCGCTTCCGATGGGACGCCAGGGATCGTCACTTCCGGAACGGGCTCCGGAAAGACAGAATCGTTCCTTCTCCCGGTGTTTGCCCAGATCGCGAAGGAAGCAGTGTCTTGGCCCGCGCCTATTGCCCCGCTCGATGACTCGTGGCTCGAGGGCAAGAAATTCGAATACCATCGCCGCCGCGAGCATCCCGATCGGCCGAAAGCGGTGAGGGCGCTGATCCTGTTCCCATTGAACGCTCTCGTCGAAGACCAGATGGTTCGACTGCGCAAGGCGATAGACTCTCCGGAGGCGCATGCAGCCATGGAGCGTCATTTCAATCGGAACAGGATCTTCTTCGGTCGCTATACGGGACAGTCGCCCGTTCCAGGCTTCAAGACGCACCCACGTAAGGCGGAGGACAAGACCTGGAAGAAGCGCTCGAAAGCATCCACCGAGACGCTCCTTAGCGAACTCAGACGCTACAAAGCGCTGCAGACGCGCATCAGCGACGATCCTGAAGTCCGCTACGTCTTTCCAGCTACAAATGGTGGCGAACTCGTTGCGCGCTGGGACATGCAGGAGACTCCGCCGGATATCCTCGTCACCAACCAATCGATCCTGAATGCGATGCTCGTCCGCGAGGTCGACAATCCCATCCTGGCGCAGACTCGTGATTGGCTGAAGTCGAATGCCGATGCGCGGTTCTATCTCGTGCTCGACGAACTCCATCTAATTCGCGGGTCGACGGGGGCCGAAATGGCTGGGCTGATCAGGATACTGATCGACCGCCTGGGCCTTACCCATCCGGAGCATGCCCACAAGCTGCGCATTCTATCGTCTTCGGCATCGCTTCCGATGGATGAGGAAAACGCAGACGCGAGCATCGAGTATCTGAACAACATGTTCGGCTCAGCAGGGACGGCCGGAAGCACTGACCGAGCGAAGACCTGGAAGGAGAGTGTCGTACCCGGCGATCCGATCGTAACGACGCAGCCGGACAACATTCCTCGAGCGGACGCTTTGATCGACCTGGCAAGGGCGCTGTCCGAAAGCAACTACAGGGACGACGCCGCGCCGTTGCGAGAAGCTTTCATCAATGCGGCCCGCTCGATTCCAGGTTCCGCTGTGCTGACCGATCCCGAAGCACTTCTCCACGCGACGCGGACTGCGGCCGAGATGCTCGATCACGCCATGCAAGATCTGAGTAGATCCAGCAAGCGCATCCCAAGATCGGTCCGAGAGATCGGCAATATCCTATTCGAAGACGATGATCCCGAGATCGTCCGCGGACTGCTGGCCTTGCGCGCAATCCCCGATCTGCCGTCCAACGTACTTCCAAAGGAAATGAGCTTTGCCCGGAAGGCAGTCGCGCACCTCCCGGGTTTCAGAATGCATTGCTTCGTCCGGAACATCGAAGGCATGTTCGTATCGGTTTCCGCGGGCGAGGATCGCGTCGTCTGGGGTGAGCCGAGCATCGAACGCGGACAGGACTATGCCAGCGATGGAGTTCACCGCCTTTTCGAGATGCTCTATTGCGAAGCGTGCGGCGACCTGTCTCTTGGTGGCAAGAGGGGCGACGTCGGAGGAAACAGCATCTCTCTTCTTCCATCTCCTCAGGAACTCGAGAAGCTACCCGAAAGCGCGACGTCGCTGCGCTTCGAGGACGCCAGCTTCAAGGATTTCGCACTGTTCTGGCCCAACCTCAATAAGCCCGAGGTGGAGATTCGGCCGGGCACGCCATACAAATGGCACGTGAGCTATCTCAATCCCATAACGGGTGTCATACAGGATCGGGAAAAGAAGCCGGGCGACGTGGCAGGTCACGTGCTGCGCTGGGCGGGGGAGGACAAGCTACAAAACCGCAAGCTCGATGAGGACGGTACCGCTGTTCCGTTCTGCTGCCCCAAATGCGGCACCGACTACTCCGGTCGTTACAAGCTGCCGAACTCCAAGCGGCGTGAAGGGCGCAAGTCTCCGATAAGAAGTTTCCGCACCGGTTTCAGCAAGACCTCGCAGCTCTTGGCGACGGAACTTGTAGCATCGCTGAAGTCCCAAGGCGGCGACGGCAAGCTGGTCGCTTTCTCCGATAGCCGCGAGGACGCAGCAACACTGGCACTGGACGTGGAGGTGCAACACCAGCGTGACCTTCGCCGTGAAATCCTAATCACGGCCGCGACCGACATCGCTAAGCAGAACACCTTCACCGACGCGGACGAGGATGAGCTTCGCCTACTGAAGGAACGTATCAGGGTGCTCCTCGAAGCGGATGAGGACTATACGGATCTCGATCGGCGCAAGAATGTTCTGCTCAAGCGACAGAAGGCGAAGAACCACCAGGCAAGCGTGCCGCTGAAAGACCTTTTCGAATTCGAACGCAAGGACGATCAGGACCGGAGCACACGACCTATCCTGTCTAAGCTGATGCTGCTTGGCTCCCCTCCGGTGGAAGGTGCCGACACCAGCCTTAACAGGATCAACGACAATCCCTGGTACACATACTTCGAGCGGGAGGGCGCCAGCAACGTCGCCTGGAAGGAACACAACCTTCAGGAGGATATCAAAACCTTCCGGCGGGCACGCGAAGCCATCCGTGACGACCAGCCACTCGATGCTACCGATCTCCTGTTCAGCAAGACTTACTTTGCGTTGGAGGAGACAGGACTCGGCTGGCCGAGCTTCTACGGGCCGGGGGAGTACACAGACGGGATGTCGCGCGACGACGCGATGCTCCGCATCTTTGCAGACGCCTACCGCATCACGCCAAACCAGTTCCAGGACGTAACGAAAACACCATGGCGAACGGCACAGGCCATGCTCGGGTCCCGTGAAAATCGCCTCAACCGTCTGATGGGGAAGATTTCGCAAGACCGTGAGAAAGAATGCTCAGATTTCCTTGAAAAACTGAAGTCTCCGAAGCTGGGGCAGACGCGCGGCGACGGATCCATCGACATCAGTCTCCTCTACTTCCGGAAGGCGGATCCGCAAGCGGCAGCGTGGCGTTGCAACCAATGCGGACGAGTGCATCTGCACAGTGGGTTTGGCCACTGCACGCGGTGCGGTGAAATTCTAACTCCAACGGACGGCCTAACAAGCCGGAAGGTCTCAGAGGGCAATTTCCTTGGCAGACGCGTAATCCGCGCAGTCTCAGAAAAGGAAAGCCTTTTCCGTCTCAAGTGCGAAGAGTTGACTGGCCAGACCAGTGATCCTGCGCGGAGGCTGCAGCAGTTCAAGAAGGTGTTCGTCCAGGGCGAGAGTGAAACCGATCCCGACTTCGAGTGGCGACAGCTCTTCGACACCGCTGATCTGCTCTCGGTGACGACTACGATGGAAGTGGGTGTGGACATCGGTTCGCTGCAGGCGGTCTACCAAGGCAACATGCCGCCACAACGCTTCAATTATCAGCAGCGTGTCGGTCGTGCCGGACGTCGAGGGCAGGCCTTCTCTACAGTCTTGACCGTCTGCCGCAGCAAGAGCCACGACATCCACTATTTCCACAACCCGATCGAAATCACCGGAGCGCCGCCTCCGCCTCCGTTTATCACGACAGGTCTCGTCGATATCCCATCACGGCTGTTGCGGAAATTCTGGCTGGTCGAGGCGTTCAGGATACTACGCGAAGAATCGGGGAACACGTGGCCGGGCGACGACATCCTTCCCGGTGACATCCACGGCGAGTTCATCAAATGCGACGAATACTTCAATCCCGAACGGGACTGGCGGGCGCGCCTTTCGGACGCGCTCGAAAGAACCGAGGAGCATCGTATTCGCGTCGCGCAGATCCTCGCTGACGTATCGAAGTGCGATTTGTCGCGCATCACTGGACAGGTCAACGCCGAGAGCGTCCTCGGTGCAATCGAAGACCTTTTCGACGAATTCAGGTTCCACACGATGGGACTGGCGTCCGCGTTGGCCGAAAGAGGCTTGATCCCGCTGTATGGCATGCCAACCCGTTCCCGCGATCTCTACGTCGACCTGGTTCAGAACCCAGAGACGCAGGAAACGAAATGGGACACGATCAACCGCGACCAGGACATGGCAATTTTCGATTTCGCCCCCGGCAGCGTCCGCACGCGCGAGAAGCTCCGGCATCGGTGTGTCGGGTTCACCGGAAACCTGAGGCAGCCGAACCAATTCGGTACCGATTTCGGAACCCCGATGGATCCGATGAACCACTGGTTCAAGCACGACTTCTATCTGAGGTTCTGCGAGGAGTGCGGCGCATGGGACCGCGGCTCGGCCTCAGCGCTTCCCTGCAAGTCGTGCGGAAGCCCGTTGCCGGACAGCGGCATCCACTGCATCACCCCCACGGCTTACAGAAGCGAGCTTGCTCCGACAGACGAGACACTCTCTTCCAAGCTTGGCCAGCGCATAACGCTTGCAAGCTTGGGTAAGCCGACCGAGCAGAAGACGTCCGCCAACATATCGGTCAATTTTGCAGAGCGCACCGAAGTCTTCCTGGTGAATCCGGGTGTCAGCGACGAGGAGGCCTTCGCTGGCTTCGAAATCGAAGAGGTCACGGACACGAAGGCCAAGAAGATCAAGTGGTTCAAGGCATGGCCTCAGTTGAAGCTGGCGCAGCAAGCGATCAGCACGACGGTTCTCAACGAAAAGGAAGAGCAGCAGAAGGAACGGTACCGAACAACCGGGCAGGAGAAGGTAACGGCCTGCTTGGCTTCGCCGAAGTACACGAACTCCCTTCAGATCGGCCCGCTTGAACTTAATCCGAACCTGCGTCTCTTGGACATGGATGTCGGTGTTGCCATCAGAAAGAAACGCGATGCCGCTCTCACCAGCGTTCGCGCGGCAGCCATTTCCGCAACCGAGATCATCGTTCAGCGCACTGCCCTCGACCTGGATATAGCCCCCGAAGAGTTCGATGCTCTCGCGCCAAATATCATGTCCCTTCAGGGAAAAGGGCCTCGACCGTATATCCAGATCGCAGATGCGTTGCCGAATGGGTCCGGATTCTGCCGCCACCTGCTGGGCGGTGAAAAAATCCCGGTCTCCGGGTTGCTCGACAGCATTCTGGACAACCCCAAGGCCTGGCCACGAAAGAAGGTCGCTACTCCTGACACCGATCATAGGAGGACGTGCAAGAGTTCGTGCTATCGTTGCCTTCAACGGTACAACAATCGCAACTTCCATGGCCTGCTCGATTGGCGGCTGGGTCTCTCATATCTCCGAGCTTTCGTGAAGCCCACCTACGAGTGCGGCTTCGATGGGCACTACGACGACTTTGAAATCGAGGATTGGCCGGAGACCGCCCTTCGGCTCGCGGAGAGCACGTCGACGTTCATTCCGGGCAATCGCGTCACGACTGTCGAAGGAAGGGCCGACATCCCGGTCTTCTCTTTGAACAACCAGCACACCCGGTGGGGCGTGGTCGTTCATCCGCTTTGGGATCAACGCCGACTGTTCGCTAAGCTAGGTTTGGATAGGGCATTCGTCGCTGTCGACAGCTTCGAGTTGCTCAGGCGACCACTTCACGTTCTCGATCGTGTTAGGGAGCGCGGCTGAGGGGGAAACGGGTTTCTGTTACGGTGGCCGAGATCGCTCCGACGATCACGTCGACCGCTTCATGCTCCCAGAACCGTAGAACCGTCCAACCGATCTCGAACAGGTGCGCTGTCGCCCGCGTATCCCGAGCCCGGTTGCCCTCAATCTTCTTCAGCCAGAAGTCGGTGTTCTTCTTCACTGACGGCGGATGGATCGCACAGCCATGCCAGAAGCAACCGTCGAGGAACACGGCGACCTTCAATCGCGGAAAGGCGATGTCGCACGTCGTTCGCTTCAGGCCCGGAAGCGGATAGTGGATCCGATAGCGCAGGCCTTGGGCGTGCAGTAGAGAACGAACAGTCCGCTCGAAATCGTTGTCCTTGCGCGCAGTGCGTTGCATCCGGCGGCGGACGGCGGCAGTGGCTTGAAGGTCGACAGCCATGGACAGCCCTTCTGTTCAGGTGCAGCATCGCGAGGATCGAGATGACGCGAATTCGAGGCCTTCTTCTCCTGCTTCGCTTAGGTCTTCTTAAGGCGAACTAGGATTGTTTTCGGACTATCCGGCGCTCGCTCGATATCAACTACACCGGACGACCTCACGAGATCGCTTAGGCGGGGGAAGCCATAGTTGCGCGCGTCGAAGTCAGGCGCCTGCTTCGCCAAGTGTCCGCCCACTTGAGCCAGATTGGCTCGTCCGTCTTCGTCCGCAGTCGCGACGATCGCATTGATCAACATGTCGCGTGCTGCTTTATTCAAGCCCGCCTTTTTAGGTGTCGGCTTCGCGGGAGAAGGTTTCGCCTGGGCTGGCTGCTGGGCCGGGGCCGTCGCTTGGTCTACCTCCTCAGCCTGGGTATTGAGCACGTCAAAATAGACGAACTTGTCGCAGGCGGTGATGAAAGGCCGAGGTGTCTTGCGTTCTCCGAACCCATAGACTGTGACACCCTGTTCGCGGAGTCGTGCCGCCAGCCGCGCGAAATCGCTATCACTGGAAACAATGCAGAACCCCGAGAAGCGGCCCGTATATAACAAATCCATAGCGTCAATGATCATCGCACCGTCGGTCGCATTCTTGCCAGTCGTATAGGCGAATTGCTGAATCGGCTGGATTGAATGTTCGAGGAGGCATTCCTTCCACCCTTTCAGGTTCGGGCCCGTCCAATCTCCGTAGATGCGTTTTACGCTTGCCGTTCCATAGTTCGCAATTTCAGTCATAAGACCAACGATGATCTTTGGCGAAGCGTTGTCACCGTCTATCAGCAGGGCCAGGGTTCCGGAATTTTCAGTCACCATTTCGTTCTCCCTTATGCCCGACGCCTTGGCTCCACAGTGCCGTATAATCCCGACCGAGCCCAGAGACCGCTTATCAATACGGATCCATAATGAACTGCGTCAACTTGGTCACTGGCTATGGTGCGAGTTCGATTGATTAATCTCCCCTTAGCGCTTCCCTCGGCGTTCTGCATTTGTTCGCGCATGAGCACCTTCGCGCGCAGGGCGTGATTTCGCGTGCCTGCTCGATCCTGATCCCGACGTCGTCCAATGGAGTTCGGCCCCACCGTCGCTTCGGGACGGCGCAGACGAATATCATCTCGACTTCGTCGTTATCACGGACAACGGATCCTTCCTGATTGATGTCGGGCGCGAAGAGCCGCTGTGGGTGACCTCGATCGTCGAATCAATGGGGCATCAATATCGACTCGTTGCCATGGCCGAACTGGAAGGCAGCTTCCGTCTCCGGAACGCAAAGGATCTGCTGAGGTGCGGCTTTTACAGGCCGCCGCTTGGCGACAGGATTCGTCTTCTCGCCGCCATGGATGAGATGGGCTCGCTTATAGGTTCTAACCACTTGGAAGTCGGGGCGGAGACTCTGGTAATGCCGTTTGACCTGGGGCTGGCGACCGGCGTGAAGCAAGGAGTCTGATTGATTGCCGGGGCGGAGACCTCGTGATGGGCACGCAGCGACAACTGCGCGCCCATTGATGGGGCTACTCTATCCATCGATTTCCATGGCTTCGGAGGCGATAGGCAAGCTAGCAAGTATGGATTCCAGGGTAAGTCGCTCCTTTATCAACCGATCGGCGGCGTCCTTCCGCCAGTACAGATCTCCCTCCTGCGGGAGCGTTGATTTCAAAGAGCGTACTGTATTGATCGCTTCGACAGCCCATTGGCGGAAGTCCTCCAACGCCCAAAATCGTATCTTATTGAGTGCGGGCTTGGCGCCGATGTTCGCTTTTGTGCACGGCGTGACCAGGATCGCAGTCAGAGCCAAATCCTTCGCTTCGGGCTTAAATTCGTGGAGCCAATCGGGATGGCCGGCGGCCTGCTTCGCCTTGGTCGCGCCGAAGACGGTGGTAGCCTGCCCGTTTGCGTGGTCTTCAAAAACGATCCCCTTCTGGGACCCGAGCCACCACGGATCAGGATCAGCGTCGCCGTTGCTGTTGCCAGCGTCAAACCCAAGCATCTCGCCGAGCTGCCGTTGAGCTTCCTCGAAAAGGTTGGAACTCGAGAGGCCTTCGATGATTTCCTTCGCACGCTTTTCGAATTTTTTGTCATTCGAGGTTCCCATCGATAGAAGGAAACCTTCAAGACGCTCGACCTGGGTCAAAACTTCAGTGGACGGTCCATCTTGAGGGGTTTGGCCGTGATCGGTGCTGCCCTTTGCAAGCGGCGCAAGCCAGGGGACACTTGGTGCTGATTTCTTGGCGGCGACGAACTGCTCCCGGGCAGTTTTCGCATAGTGATCACCCGGCGACGTTGATAGCCGTTGCGCAGCGCATCCAGCCAGATAGTGCCACAGAGCTCGGTATCCCCCGAGCGCCGCGGCGTTGAGCTTTACGACAACTTGCCGAGCTTGCTCAAGAGCATCGTCGTGATCGCCGGTCCATAGGGCCATCTGAAACGAAATTTCATGCGTTACCGCCGCCTCAAGCTCTGCCATTGCAGGATAAGGTTCCATCGCATAGTTCGCGGCGTCGGAAACGATCGCGCCGTTCGCTTGGTCCCAGTTGGCGTCGTTAGCAAGAAAACTCTTGAAATTGGCCATCATGTCGGCGCTCGTCACGTCCTTCGATTGCAGAAGGCCGAAAGAGAGTTCGGATTGTAGTTCTGGATGGAAATGCCGCCAGTTGCGTTCGTTGGTCAGATAATCAACTAGTTCCCGGCCCGTGACGAAAACCGTCGACCGATCCTGAAGAGCTCTCGTGCACCGCCCCGCCGCCTGCAGGATCCGAGTCTGCATGCGATCGTTGAGCAATGCGCTGGCGCCCATCTTGCTCATAAGGAACCGTTCCTGCGCATTAGTGGCTTTTGGAAGTCCATCCAGGCAGAGAAGACGACATTCGTCGTTGGGAAAATCGACGCCGTCGAAACGGCCTGCCATGATCGCTGCAGCCTTCGGAGACGCTACGAACGCGGCCTTTGAGGTCTCCAAGCTTTCCGACTTGAAGATCTGGAATCCTGGCACATTCTGCAGTTGCTTCGCGACATTGTCAGCGGCGGCCTTGTTGGGTGTTAGGACCAATGACCTGCCGGCGGTAATCTGCATTTCCTTACGAAGGCTCTCGCTCTCGTTCTCCTCCAGCGAAAGGTCCGGGAAGACGAAGAATCGTCGCCCAACTCCGGCCTTGCGGAAATCCTCGGGAGCCTCAATGCGTTCGATTTTGCGCCGTCCGGTAAGTCGCTCAAGATCGCCACCGTTGCCAAGTGTGGCGGACATGTAGATGCGCTGTTTCGCGTTGTGAAACGGCTCATGAGTCCATGTCGGAGGTATCAGGGGACGGATGAGAATTTCATTCGAGCCAAGGTAGATGTGGCAAGCATGGATATGATCCCGAAGCAACGGCCAGGTAAAGCGCACTTCATTATTGCTGGATTCCAAGTGTGCATCCAAAACATCGACCAAACTGGTGCTAAGATGAGAGACAGTTTCGGTCGGCAATTTGTCTACCCATGTGGCGTCCAGCCGGTCCTCCCAGGATCCGGTCAATCTCCGATAAGATTGTGCGGTGATATGATCCTTGAAAAGCCCTGAGAGTGCCGCGTGCAGCGCCACAAGGTCAGTGTCATCTCGCCGAATCTCCAAGGACCACATTTTCGCGATGTAATTTTCGGCGGAGTGAGCGTCGTCCAGGATGATCGTATCGGGATCCTCAAAGAATGTATGGGAATTGAAAAGTGCAGAGTAAGTAGCCACCGCGATCTTTGTACGAGTCGTGTAGTCGGCTCGGCTCGCAGCGCTGTAGTCTTTTTTTCGACCTGCAAACGCGACGGCGTCGATGCCGTACATCGTTTCCGCCTGCTTGACCGTCTGGTGGACTAGCTGTCGGGTCGGGCACAAGTAGACAACGCGCTCCTTGAACTTGCGTCGCCTCCACTCCGCGATCACCAAGCCGACGAGGGTCTTTCCGCTGCCGGTGGGGAGCTGCATTGCGACATCACCAGTATCAGCTTTCTTCGCGTAGGAGTTCAGCATGTCCTTTTGATGGGAAAGAGCATCGGGGATCGAACGGCGTGTCAGAAGCGGAAGCAGTCCCACAGGTGTGGCTGGCGCCGGAGAAGTGGCCGTTTTTTGTTTGAAAGACATGCGCGCGATCCAATTGTGCAAGTGGTAGAAAGGACTCGCTCGCATAGATATGAGAATCCGAATTTGCTTGCAATCAGTACGCGATAAAAGATCCTGTAGATCTGGAACGCACTAAATGCAGATGCCACGACATCGAATATGATGGCCGCCGCCAACACTTCCCTGAGACGGATCCTGCGCTTAGTTATGGCCGATCAAAATTGCCTGGGTCCGAATCTGAAACGGCCAACTTGAGAGTAGAAGAATTGACTAACAGCATCCCCGACCGCTTTTCCTTCCCCGCTCGGGCGGAACTCCTAGCGAATGGCTACAACGTGTTTCCGGTAGAGTTGGAAAACGATGGTCGAGTTTTCTTTCATGCTACGCCGTCCGAGTGTGTCGCGAGCATTTTACTCAAAGGGCTTCAGCCTGGAGTGAAGACCGGGAGAGCCCTTACGACGATCTCCTTCGTGGACAAGAGCAAATGGGCGCTGGATCATTGGGTAAGGACACGGGATGGTCGAGATGGAGTAATCTTGGCACTTCGATTCGATACTCGTGATGAACTTTCGCTCGAGAGTGGCACGTACTACTCGAGAGAACTTAAGAAACAGCCTGCGGTGATAGGCATTTGCGAGGTATCGAAATCTTACGTGCATGTTTGACTACCTGTCGAACTCAATGGAAACGGCTTCTGATTTTGAACGAATGGGTTCCTGGGCTGTCAAGGAGCGGCAGGGTATCCGGCGTATTTCTCGCGAACAGCCCTCCGGAGCTCCAGATCCTTGAACGACATTGAAATGAAAGGGCGCCGCACGACGGATGGCACTCGGTGAAACCAGGTCGGGACGAGAACTATCGATCAAAGGGTGTGAAGAGGCAAGGAGCTTGGTTTTTTGACCGCGCCGAAGGCTGCGGGTTCGGAGGGCATGGCCGACCGTCGGACCGTCGCCATGAGTCCTTCCCGAACCCCCTGCAGCCGTTGACGAATCCTTCTGGCAATTGTTGACAACGCCGTGCCAATCCTTTCCAAGGATTCATGGATACCACTTCCGAGATGATGACCGCCCTCAGAGCCGGCCGCGCCCTGCTGGGACTGAGCCAGGAAGAGCTTGCGACTCTCGCCGGCGTCAGCCGCCAGGTCGTAGCCAGAATCGAGAAGTGCGAGGGCAACATCCTCGTCGAATCAATCGAAAAGGTGCGGTCCGCCCTGGAGTCCGCAGGCGTCGTCTTCATCGATGGCGAAGGCGCGAGGGGTCCGGGCGTGGCCCTTGCACGGGCTGCCCGGGTGCAGGCCAACCTCGAGCAGTAGGTTCGCCCGGCTGCAACTGCGTTCCCAATTGGATCCGTGGCGGTGTACAACGCAGGCCTGAAAGTCGGGCATGCACTCAGAAGCCTGAAGCGTGTCCTGCGCTTCGCCGTGGCAATTCCGACCAAGCCAGAAGGACTGCATGACACCGAACGGGTGCCGAGGCAGACTGGCGTCCTTCTGGCTGGTCGAAATCCTCCGTATCCGCTGCGCCTGCGCGGCCGGCCCGGCACCATGACTGGCTGCAGTCTCAGCCGGGCCGATGGCTGGCACCGCCCTCATCACTCCGCCCGGCGCCCCGCCGGATATCCTCCAGGGCCAAGGCCAGTCTTTCCAGCGCCTCTCTAACGGAACGGAGCGGGGGCGATGCAAAGACCGGAAGCGTGCCGCTTCCAATGGCACAGCGGGCGATTTCACTAGAGGCACCCGCCTCCACGAGCATGTTGAGGACCGAGCGGCGGAGGTCGTGCCATCGCCATGGCTTGACGCTAGCCCCATGCATGTAAACCTTCATGCGAAAATCGACCATGCGTCTCAGTCTCGACAGCTTTCCCGGACTTGCGAGGGCCGGACCGAACACGTAGTCGTCCCCGGAAGATTGAGTGCTGCACCGAAGGCTCTCGAGCAATGAGACCGCGACGTCAGACAGCGGCATTATCCCGGCTGTCCTGCCGTAGATGTCGTCGGGATGCGGCGGCTTGTCCCAGAGTTTTCTGTCAAGGTCGAGGTCGGACCATCGCATCATTCCCAGATCTCCGGGACGCTGCCCTCGCCGGCATCACCTGGAACGAATGGCAGCCACAGCCGACGGGACGTTTGAAGCTGGTCGCGTACCATCCGCTCCACCCAGCCAAATGGATCCGGGAATGGCAGATATCGAATCTGCGGAAGCAAGAACGCGAGATCGAAATGATCCTCAGGGGCCTTGAGGAAATGACTGCCGCGCAATCGACCGCGGCGGCAACGACTTAGCCAACCACGACACGCCAGACGGCGTTGCCCTGCCAGCCGGCAGGCTGCGCATGGAATTGCGTTCCCAATCGAGACTTTCAACCGCACACGATCCAACCTTGAAAGGACAGTAGCATGCAGAAGATCCATCTGACGGACGATGTCGTCCGCAGCCTGCCATTCACAGCTCTCGACGGCCGCCGGGTGCATTTCGCCGACGCGACGGTCGAGAACATGCGTCTCGTCGTTGGGCGGCGGCCGGAAGGCGTTCTATTTCGTCCCCGATGGCGAGACCGTCACTTCTCCGAGTTGGAGATGCGGGCCTACCTTGCGGCGGTGGACCGTCTCGAGAATCCTTCGCAGCGGATATATTGCGAAGTTCTCGTGCTGACAACAGCACCTGGCGCTTAGCATCGTCGTTCTTGCCACGGCGCGCCTGCAGGAAGAAATGCCGCATGCGCAGTTCCGTTTGGGCGGGATTGTGCCGGCGCTTCAATTCTTCGATCTTCGCGCGCATGTCCGGCTCCGACGTGGTGTAGGCGGCAATCTCCTTTGCCAGTGCAATGCGCTGGAGTTCGAGTTGATCGAGGGTATCGTCGAGGGCGGGGAGGGACGGACGGCCCTGCAGGGCACGGTCCGAGATCTGCTGGATGATGTTCTTCTGCTTGCGCTCCAACTCATTCAGGCAGCGCTTCATCTGCTCGCGCTCCGCTTCCGGGCGGCGAAGTTTGGCGGACTCATGTTCGATGACCTTCGCCGACATCGTGTCGAACGCCCCCAGGGAGAAGAAGGCAACGGGCAGGCAGTCGAGAACGCGCTGCTCCAGTTCCTGGCGGGTGATGGTCTTGCTGTTGCCGCAGCACGCACCGTCGAGTTCGTCGATCGGCAGGCGCTTCTTGCGGTTGGTGCAGCTATAGCGATCCTTGCCGGAGATGGCGTAAGGGCCGCCGCATTCGGCGCATTCGAGCAGGTGACTGAGCAGGTACCCCGGGCGGTGGGTTGCATTCAGCCGGTTGCTCTGCCCGAAATCAAACAGCTCACCGATCTCCTTCTGACGCTCCTTCACCCGGTGCCACAGGTCGTCGGAGACGATGCGCATCTCCGGCACGTCCGTCAGCACCCATTCACTGGCATCGTTGACGCGTGCGGTACGGCGTTCGGTGTCTGGATTCTTGCGGTAGTTTCGCTTGTTCCAGACCATGCGGCCAATGTAGCTCTCATTGTTGAGGATGCCGGTGCCACGGCTAATGTGGCCGCGGATGGCGGTGTCGCGCCACTTGAGGCCGCGTGAGCCGGGCACGCGCTCCTTGTTCAGGAGATGGGCGATGTCGCGTGGCGACATGCCATCGGCATAGAGCGTGAAGATGCGGCGAACGGTCTCGGCCTTCTCTGGATCGATCTCGCGCAGGCCCTTGATACGGTCACCATTTGCATCGCGCTGCTGGGAGAGCATGTAGCCGTAAGCGAGGCAGGTGGAGGCTTTGCCCTGTCGGACAGCCATCTTCATACCTTCGCGGGTGCGGTAGCGGATCTGCTCGACCAGTTCATGGCTGAGGGCGGCGCGCAGTGCCATCTCCAAGTCGGTCACCGGCGTGCCGGCATGAACCGTCCAGATATCGGCGTCGCGATAGCGAAGATCCTTGAGGATCTTCGCGCTGTGTTCGATGTCGCGTGACAGGCGATCGACGGTGACGCAGAGGACGACATCGATGCGCTCGCGCTTCACGTGTGCCATGAGGCTCTGGATGCCGGGGCGGAGCTGGTAGCTGGTGCCGCTGATGGCGGCGTCGGAGTAGATCTCCACCAGCTTCCAGCCCTGACGTGCGACAAAGGCCTTGCCGAGTTCGATCTGTGTTTCGATCGACACTTCGTGCTGGCGGTCGGTGGAGTAACGGGCGTAAAACAGAACCGTCTTGGTCATATATAGATTTCCATCTTTAACAATCTCTGGTGAACACTGGCCGGCCTCGCCGGCCAGTGTGATGCGGATCTGCTCGCGGGTCGGCAGCTATTCTGCAATACCCCGTGCGGCCAGACTCTGGCGCTGCTTCACGCGGTGCCAAAGGTCCTGGGCGACAATCTGAAGTGCCGGCAAGAAGTCGAAATAGTCACGGCCGGGTACCCAGGATCGACCGAGATAGATCTCGTCGTTAAGAATGCCGGTTCTTTGCGCGCGGTCACCACGGATAGTGGTGTCACGCCATGGCTTCCCGTGTGGACCGGCGACACCCAGTGTATTGAGGAGCGCTGCAATCTTTGCCGGCGACATGCCCTCGGCATACAACTGGAAAATCTGCTGAACCGCGCAGGCCGCGTCGGCATCCACCATCCTGAAGCCGAAGATGTATTGGCGGTCGGCGTTGAAGGCGCCCGTATAGCGATAGCCATATGGAAGAGGCGCGAGGTGTTCGGCCTCGTAGAGCTCGTCCGGCATCGGCGCGATATGATTGCCGCGTCCGAACATGCAGCGCTGATCACCATAGTAATATTCGATCAGGTCGTTGGCCTTGATCTGAACGCCAGGATCGGCTGCCCAGACCTCGATATCTTTCGCGCCAAGCTCATGCAACATTTGTTCAGCAGCGGCATACCTTGAGCACAAGCGATCCAGCGTATGGCAGAGGATGACATCGATCGTCCCCCCTTCAACAAAGTTAAGGAGCTTGCGGATTCCAGGCTGCGCCGTGAAGACGACTTCGCCGATGTCTTCATCGCGGCAGACGCATGCCAGCGTCCATCCATTCTCCTTGATGAAGCACTTTGCATAATAGAGCTGCGTCTCGAAGCAGTCGCCTAGCCAGGCCGTCATGGTCTGGCGTCAGTGGTGATGGAAACTTGCGACGAGCCGTGGAAGCTGCTCGTGGCGCGAGGTGAGTGCTGATGGCAATAATTGCCGCAATCACGCCCGCCGCGTCGGTGTGGCTAGTAGCCCATAGCGCTGCGGTAAGCCGCGGCCTCGGTGGTGTTTCCGCGAAGGTGGCCATCGCGCTGGGGCTCGAGGATCTGTTCCTCAAGACTGTCGCGGCCGCCGAGCCAGTACCAACCGCCCTGACCGGGAAGGATCACAAAAACCTCGTTCGGCGTGATCCTGATGCGGGTTGCTCCCGTCTCGGCCTTGATGGCCTCACGAAAAAGCTGGTCGCGTTTGCTGTTCGCGCCTGTCTTCTTCGCCTTTGATGCCGGCTCCCTGGAGGCGATCGTCGAGGGGGCGATGCGCTTGGTCAGAACCAGTACGTGGCTGACCTTCTTGCGACGCCCCTCTGCCTCGTCGATGTCGATCACAACGCCGCGGCTGAAGATGTCGCAGAAAACGCCGCCGCTTACGGCAACGCAATACGCGCGGAGGAATACGACGCAGGGATGATCGCGCTCGACCCCGGTTCGCCCGTTTAGATAGGCGGCGAGTGTCGGCTGGTCTGGAAGACGGCGCCAGTATCCGACATATCCAAGAAGGCGCAGTGCCCCCTCGACCTCTTCGTCATAGGTTCTTTTGATTGGAGGGGTGCGTGGGAAGTCGAGCCACCGCGAGCCGTACCGCACCTGACGGATTGCGTCTTTCGCTTTAGACAAACTTACGCCGGTGATCGACGCGATAACACCCGGCCCGTAATACAGGCGGGATTTAGTGTCGTTGTCGACGTCGTGCAGGTGATAGGTCTTGATCGCTCCGATTGCCGAAGCGAGATAGATGATGTTGGTCACGTTTTGGTCCTTCGTGTCCAGAGTGGATGTTGAAGGAATGCGTTCACCACTATGGACCCCTCAGGCGTCCGCTCGCCCTCGATCCCATCATCTAATGCCTGGCTTGAGGTTCACCACACGGAATAAGGTGATTCAGACTGCCTCGTTTCTCCACCGGACGGCTCCCGCGCCGTGGCAGAGTTTTCCATTTGTACGACGCTCGATCATCGGGGTCACGAGCGCGCCAGGAGTCGTCTCTTGCAAGATTGTCCCAGTTAGCAAACAAGCCAACCAAAAAACCAGTTTCCACCATGCAAGGGCTTCCGCTGGTCCGCATTCCGTCTGAACCGCTAACCTCAGTCGCCCCTGAAAGCAATGCCTCGATCCCTGCGAAGCCGCCTTAATTTGAAAATCTGGCTAGCGTGAGCTTACTCCGATCGGTTGCATTTTATCGAATGAGGTGCATGCGGTCGATGCGTGGTGGCACCGCCGGATTGCAATAGAGCGCCAACGATGGTGATCGTGAAATTGGGTCTCGAAGTTCCTCGAGCGAAAACTCTTTGGAAAACCGATTCAGAATCAAACGGCGTTTTACGAAGTAATGGGGGGAGAAGTCGTCAAGCGTGCAAACGCCGTTAGGCGTTCCAATGGTAGCGTTGGATGGTCAAGGGCGGAACCGAAGGGCCAGGGGTCGAACGGACCCGCTCAACCATCCCGGTCGGCACCGTCGGGATAGAGCAAATGGGGCTTACGGCGGAAGGGCGAGCCGCCCGTTCGGTATTTGGAAATGAGGTCGTCGAGAACGATCTCGCATTGGCGGCTGTCAAAGCCCTGTTCTGCCAGCATCGCAACGATCCTGTTCCTGAACCTCTCGAGCTCCTCGTGCTGTGCCTTCTCGATCGCCCGGCTGATCAGCCAGTAGAGTGCTACGCGAGCAACGTCGTCGCGTCCGGGCCGTTTGGCCTTTCTGTCGGCATCGCGCAGCTTTTGCTGTCGCTCGCGCTGTTTGCGGTTACGAGTCTCCTCGGACTTCGCTGGCATTCACTGTTCCCCATCACGTGTCCGACTACCGATGCCAGACCGCTCTCCAACCGGCAACGGCGTTTGCAAGGAATCGGAAATCCCGGTTTATGAATCGTTTGTCCGCGGTCCTGAATCGAATGAGCGCAACTTGAGATGCGTTGCGGGCACGTTGAGAAAGGTCGAGATGACTTGGCGAGCTGCAAACAGCGTTGGTGAATCAAATGACCAGCGTTCGGAATCGGAAATCTCGAAGCTGGAAGCAAATGAGCGCAATTTGTCTCAATGTGTGGGCAGGTTGAGATGACGTATCGGCAACCTGACTGAACTCGCCAGCGGTTTCCAGTGGCCGCTTGCGCAAGCTGCTTCCTCCCCATCGCGCAGCGCACGCGGTGGACCGAACTCTTCCCCATTCGGTTCATCCACGGGCGGGTGTCGTAACCCTTCCCTTCATGCGGAATGGACTTCTCCGAACAGTAATCGGGCGTTCGGCTTGGGCGGGGAGACGGTGGCCTCACGTATACTTCGCTGTCCATTTTTTGGGCGCGAGGACTTCTTCGCGAAGACCGTAAATGCGTGAAGGTGCTTAGGCCGGCGCGATGGCTGGATCTTGGTTGAAAGTAATACCAATCGAATGTTTAGTGATAAATGTTTTGATGCATTGTATAATTTGATATAAATCGGTTAATTTGCGATTAGTTGTTAAATACAATTCATAACATTGCTCGATTTTTGAAAGAAGTAAATGCGATTATATTATGCTTGGCTTTTACTTCAATTTGCGATCCCAGTTAATTGGTGCGATTATATAGTCATTCGATGAGATGTTCATCGGATATATAGCAACTCGTTATCCGGAGTATTCCATGCCTACACAGACGACGACCAAAACGACCGCTACCACCGCCTATTCCTATGAAGCGAACGGGATCATTGGCCAGGCGCTGCGCGAGCAGCTCGAAGCCAGCGCCGCTAACATCTTCGATCTCGGCCGGCGAACCACCGAACAGACTTTCGAGCTCGGCGATCATCTGGCTCAGGCCGCTGATCTGCTGGCGGACGGCAGGTTCGACAAATGGGTGAAAATGCGCTGCGGTCTCTTAGCGCGCAGCGCTCGCAACAATATGGCGGTGTTCCGCAATCTCGGTCAGTTTCGTGACGAACTGGTCGACCTCTCGATCGGAGCGACGGTTCTGTACCACCTGAGTTCGGCGACACCGGAACAGGTCCAGGCGGCGATTACCTTTGCAGAAGATAACGGGCGCCTGCAGGTCGCGGATGTGAAGGCCATTCTGGCCGGCGGCGACGAGGGGGACGACAAGCCGGAAAAGGGCGACCAGTCCAACGTCGGCGGTCTCGGTGGACTGAAGGCGCTGATTGCCGTCAAGTTCCGTGAGGGGCTGAAGGCCTTCATCGCCCATGTCGTCGCGATCTGCCGGGTGATCGAGGCTGCGTTGGCCAAGCCGCGTGTGATCAAGGAAGCGCTGTCGAAGGAAATCGAGGACATCGCCCGCGTGGCGCGCCAGGAGCTCGAAAGCCTGGTACTGTTCATCGAGCCGGAACTCGATGGGGGCCGCAACACGCGCTCCACAAAATTCCCGAAGACGTCGCGTTGGGCCGAGGTCAATGAGACACTCTATACGTTGGGCGGCATCGATAGCTGGCCAAAGTCGAAGGAGATGCGAGACTGGCTTGCCTTGCATGTGCTTCCGGTTCTTGGCTGGGCGGTGTCGAAAGAGCGGAAGCCTGAATGGCCGCTCGTGGCAGCGAAGGCTGCGGCTGCTGAAGCGGCAGTACCCGTTCAGGCGGACAGCGTCGTCGACCGGCACGATGTTGCACCGGAAATGTTGGTTGAGGTCACGACCGGCGCCGATGTCTCGGACGGGGAGATCGAGCGGTTCGGCAAGGCGCTGGAAGAGGCGACGGGCGGCTTGATGACGGTCACTCGGGAGATGCCTCGGAACCGCAAGCAGTTTGCCAAGGTACCGCCGCTCGCGGATGACGCTGTCGTCGAAGCCGAACCCATGCCCGCGGTGACGCCGTAAGGGGCGGCTTGCTCGAAGGCCGGTGAACCGGCCTTGCTATCAAATTCGAAAGGGCCGCACGTCGGCCCTTTTCCTTGCCTTCGTATGGCGAGTGGAAACGCGCAGGGGAATGGTCCGATCGCCGGAAGCGTTCGCCGGTCCGAAGGCTTCGTGAGCTCGCCGTTAACCTTGTACCGGCTTCGTTCTCTTTTTTGGTCCCGGGTCCTTGAGCCCGGCTCCCGGTCCTGCCAGGGTAAGGCCGTTCGGATGACCGGACACAAAACGGCCCAAGCCGATGCTCGTAACATCGACAAGGGCCTGACCCTCAGCCTTCGTGAAAAGGAATCGGGCTATGACCACGCATACTCTCTCCGTCCCCAATGGGAAAGTTCTCCGTTCGACCGCCGCTGCGGCGTCCATGTTCTCCCAGCGTCCGTTCGGCCCCGACGCCCGGGTTAGCCTCGATGCTCGGACCGGCATCGGCGAACCGGCCGCCCTGCGCCGCCATCCGCACATCGTTCGCTTCGCCGAGGTTGAAGCAGATCTCGATCTGCTGATCGACCGTGCCATCGCAGCGATTGCTGATGGCGAACCGACCGAGGACGAGATCCTTGGCCACTACGTTCACATTGCCTCGCTGGTTCGCGCAGTGTCGTTCCGCGAAGGCAAGCTGCTCGAACAGGCGGTCGAGCGTCTGGCAAAGGTCAATCCGAACATTACGGTCCTGGCCCAGTCCTTGAAACTGCCGCTGGTTAGGGCGGCACTCGAAGCCGTGTCCGGCAACGATTGGTCCTGCCTCGACGGGGTCAAACTCGACTGCGAGGCGCCGGCCAAGGGATCATACACGCCGGACCTTATCGTGGTGAACCGTGCCCGGCATACGGCCTACATCCTCGACCTCAAGCGTTCTTTGGCCTCGTATGGCGACACCAGCCGTCTCGAAGAGCTGAAGATGAAGATGATGGCCTCGGCCATGGTGCTGCCGGACTGGCTCTATAAGAACCACAAGCGCATGATGGTCGACACCGTCGAGGTGGCGATTGTGGATGGCGCCAGCCGTCCGAGCGATCACGCGACCGGCATCTGGGCCTTGTCGGAGATCGACGACCTCTTGGAGATCGATGGTGTAGCTGCCTGCATGGCCGAATTGCGCCTGCAGTTCGGCCGCCGCGTCCAGCAGCTTCTCGAAGCGGAAGCCCAAAAGGCGCTCGGTGTCATGGCGGCGGTCGTGGCGAATGCGAGGCAGTCCTCGGCCATGCCCGGCAATCCGTTCATCGCATTGAACGGTCCGGCCCGCGCTTACGAGGAAGAGCGGGCGATTGCAGCGCGGGACAAGGACGATGGCGAGTGCGATCTCGGTTGCTTCGACGAGGATCAGGACGACGAACCGGAGCCGGTTCGCATCCGGGTCGGGTTTGCCCGCCGTCATCGCCAGCACTGATCGGCTGACAGCCCCCAGGCGCTGAACGCAGCCGCCTCGTGCGTGCGGCCCGCTTCCCCCATTCTTCCATTCCAAGAACGCCGGATGCCGATGCGCTCCGGCGAGGAGACAGTCATGTCCATCGAAACCCACACCCCGTCTGTGGCCGACTTCCGTTGCGAAGCGACCACGATCGAAACCACCACGTCGCCCTGCACTCACATCAGGCTGGCGAGTATCGCCCATGCCAAAGCCGCGGGCGTCGATCGCGGCGCGGATGACCCCGCCGTTTTGATCGGTCTGGCACTTGCCTTCGTTCGGCAAGGCCCTCTGCTGGATGGCCATGTGCCGGAGCCTCTGATGCTTCGGTTGAATGCGCTTGCCGACGGCGGCAATGCGGCCTGCCGCTTGCTGCTCGACTGGCTGAGAAGCCGCAATCGGGATCTTGGTTGGTCTCGGAACGAGCGCCTGATCCCACCGAGCTCGGTCACTGTAGCGGCTGACATTCATCTGCCGCGCCGTTCGCCGCGTGAGCGAGTTCTGGCGGTTTCCGCTAAGTCCGGTCATCACCGAGGTCGAAAGCGCTTCCGAACACGGCCACGCGATCCGGTGCAAAACCTCGAAACGGCAATTATTGCCGCGGAAACGGGAGAGCGAGCCGATGGATAAACTCGCCATTCTGTTCGTTCGCCGCCTCCGGCGTCTTGCCCGCCGCGAGGCGCGCCGGACCGCGCTGCGCAACGGTCTGCTGGAAGGCAAGATCGTCGATGTCGATGGTCATCTGCTCGTCTGTTACACACCGGCCTTCGACACCTCACGGCTGAGCGGCAATGCGATCCGGGATGCTGCCTGGTTCCGGCAAAACTTTGGTGCCTGGCTTGTTGCGCCGAAGGAAAACAGCAATCCGGCTTCTGGTACGGGTGGCGATGTTGCCGCAACGGTGGAGGCTGTCGCCAAGCCCGCCGTCTCGCCGCTGGTTGCCTTCCCGCGGATGCGCCGTGGCGTCATCGCAGAGGAGGCGGTGCTGGGCAACGGTATCGATCGTCGTGCCTACGCGGTCGGCCTTGTCGATCGGGCAGCGGCAGCGCCGCTGGTCAGTCATGTCGTGACGGCCCTTGTGTTGGCGCGCGCGGTGCGCAGTAGCGGCAGATCGCTTCGGGAGATCGTTCACACCCTGATCCATGTGACGCCGGTCATCACGCTCGACGCGCCACTCGATGGCTTAGAGCGCGAGGTGTTGCGGCTGCTGGAGAAATCCCGGCTGGTGCCTGGGGGTCCGTTCGCCATCATCGATGCCGATCATATGTTCGATGATAACCACTTCGATATTTATGAAGGAGAGGTTCGCAAACGTCTTGTGGCATTCTCGGGTGCCGGCGTGCATCGCGTCACTGGCAATGCCCTGCGCCGGCGGATGATCAGCGCGCTGTCCCGTGACTTGTCCGTCCTTGCAATCGCCGAGAAGCGATCGGACATTCCCTCGCTCTTGCGCATCTCGGCCGATCTGTCGCTGGAGACGGGAAAGCTTGACCGGAGGTTCGTCGCTGACCTGATCGAGGTGCTCTATCCGGACACGGCGATCGGGACGCTGGCACTGCCGTCGGATTCGGATGCACGCTGGCTGTCGCTGGAGGATCTGATCCTTGCTTTCCGGCCGGGACGGCATGTTCGCGACGTGCAGCACGTTCTTGCCACCCTGATTGAGCGCAATCGCGGCGACTTTGAGGAGGAGGACGGCGAAGGCGAGAAGGCAAAGGGCTCCGGATCGAAGCCTTCCACCACCTCCACCGAGAAACCCTCGGGGTCGGACGAGAAGCAGAAGGCTTCCGACAGTGACAGCAACGGCCGCTGGAAGAAGGACAAGCCGTCGGGTGCCGAAGTGATCCAGCCGGAGCCCCTACCGACGCCCGCCGAAACCGGACGGAAATCTCCAGTGACCGTTGCAACCCTTTCCGGATACGGCCGGGCGAAGGACTGGGCGCTCGATCTCAAGGCGGACCTCGACGATTACCGGGCCAGCATTCTCGCCTGGTCGGAGATGAGCACCAAGCTGTTGCTGTCTGGTCCACCCGGAACCGGCAAGACGACGTTTGCTCGGGCGTTGTGCAACAGCCTGCAGGTTCCACTGGTCGTGACGTCCGTCTCTACCTGGCTGCAGGGAGGGCATCTGAACGACGTGATCGAGAAGATGGCGAAGACCTTTGTTGAGGCACGTGCCATGGCACCGTCCATCCTGTTCATCGACGAGATCGACGGCATCGGCAAACGGCAACCGGCCGAACGGGAATATGCGGACTATTGGAATACCGTGGTCAACAAGGCGCTGGAACTGCTCGATGGCGCTGTCAAAAGCGAGGGTCTGATCATCGTTGGCGCCACCAATCGTCCCAACGATATCGACGAGGCCATCAAGCGATCCGGACGGCTTGAGACGCATATCGAAATCCCCAAGCCCGATGTGCCGACGCTTGCTGAGATCCTTGCCCACCATCTCGGTGACGATGTGACCTCGCTGATCCGGGAGCCGGTACCGGACGTCCGGTCGGAAGCCGATGATGGATTCTCGCTGAAGAAGATCGTCGCCGACCACCTGAGCGAAGAAGCAGAGAATGAACGGAAGGGAGCAAGCCGATGACCGCGACGCAGAACATCGATACGACGGAAACGCCGGCAGCCGCGCAGCAGGACAATCCCGCCGACGCGATCCTGAGGCGTCTCGCCACGCGCGCCATGGGACTGACAGGAGCGGATATCGAACGCATCGTCCGGGAGGCGCGATTGAAGGCGCGCCGCGGCAAGCGCTCGATCAACTACGAGGATATCGAAGAGGGCATCCGCGGCAATCGTCCGCCGGTGCCCTACGATCTGCGCTGGCGCTTCGCGTTCCACGAGGCGAGGCATGCGGTTGCCCATCATGCCCTCGATCTCGGCCCGGTCCGCGGCCTCAATATCGACACTCGGGAGGGTGCCTACAATCTGATCGGCTTCCACACATCCGGAACCAACACCCGCACCTGGTTCGAAAACGTGCTCACCGTGCTGATGGCCGGGCGGGCTGCCGAGAAACTGGTGCTCAAGCGCGTATCCAGCAGCTCGGGCGGTGCCGACGACAGCGATCTGGCACGGGCCACCCGGATTGCCTTCGACATGGAGCGCACCCTTGGATTCGGGGCCGAGTATCCGCTGCTCTATCGCCCGCATCGTGATCCGGGCGAGGTGTTCGGCCGTGACCCCGAACTGGCGGCTCGTGTTCATGGCAGGCTGGAAGCGGCGCTCGATCGGGCGGCGACAATCCTCAGGAGGCGCCGGCCGACCTTCCATGCCCTGGCGAAGGCGCTGTTCGATGCCCAGGTAATGGATGAGACGGCGGTGCTGCAAATCCTGGAGGAAGTGATCTGACGCGTTGACGCTGTTAATCATGTGGCTGATGATGGGAACCGGAGGCGCTGCAAGCTCTCGCCGCGACCGATCTGGAGCTCGGCGATTTCGTCCGTTGCTCCATCGTCACTTGTCTTTGCCGTGCAGCATCGCTCAACCGAGAGCTCGCCGGATTACTCTTGGGCACGTACCTTCGGCAGATTGCTGAGAAGGGACTCGCAGGCCTTGGTGATGTGGGTGACGAGCAGCTCTGTCGCGAGCGCAATATCGCGATCTCGGCAGGCAGCAAGGATCTGCCGGTGCTCCCGGTCATCGACGCCAGTTCCGCCAGATAGCGTCAACTGTATCCGAAGATAACGTTCAATCCGGTCGTTCACCGACCGAATGAGATTGAGCAGGAAGGGTTTTCCGGCGTCCTCATAAAGACACGAGTGAAACTGCCAGTTCAGCTCCGCCCATCGCGCGACGTCGGTCTCACGGGCGAATTCATCACAGTATTCTTCCGCGCGTTGGAACGTGCGCTCGGTCATTTTCGGGATGGAGAGTTTTAGCGCGTTGGCCTCCAGCATGGCCCTCACTTCAAAAATTTCGGCGATCTCCGGTTCGGTGATGCTTGTTACGACGGCGCCGCGATTGCGTTGAAACTCGACAAGCCCCTCAGCTTCGAGGCGCTTCAAGGCTTCGCGGACCGGAATTTTGCTGACGTCGAAAAGCTTGGCAATGTCATCCTGGCGGATGGGTTCGTCCTCATCCAGGACACCGGTGACAATTGCCTCGCGGATATATTTCGCAATGATATCCGAAGTTGGAGGCGTGTTGCCAAGGGATGGCACGTTCTGGGCTTTCAGTGGCAATTTTCACTCCTTAGGCGGCAAGCGCCATCGCATCGCACTTCGAATACCGTAGCATATATACGATCGGTGCTTTCCTGTCTTGACTCATAATCGTATACGATATTCTATATAATAATTACGGAGGATTTAAAGTGGTGAGCAGGACCGAAATTCCGGAATTGGTTGGCTACGTTGCGCCTTTGAGCGCGGCGCCTGGCGGCGTGCTGGAATTCAAGGTTTCGTCGCGTGGCTATCGACCAGTTACCGCGAAAGCTCTCCGCTTGATCTGCTGCGATCCGAATCCGGCAGGGCCTGGCGTCAGGGTTGAGGGGGCCGATTTTGACCTCGCCGAAGAATATCCCGCCGTGGAACAGCCGGTCTACCTCGGCTCCTGCGCGTTCGGTCCCATTCCGGATCTGAACGACAGCGAGGCGGTCAAGATCGGGTTGATGGTGATGCCGACGTTGCATTCCCGCGTCGCGCAGACGGTTTTTTCCTTGCAGAACGCCGAGGGGACCGCGGGAGTGGCAATCGTTGTTCGCGGGGGCGTGCTGTTTCTCCAGAAGTTGGGGGCGGATGACGCATTTGAACTCGGTTTGGGCTTGCCCCTGAACGAATGGTCCCATCTCGAGGTGAATTTCGATCCGGACGGTTTCTCGGTTGTCGTCTCGCGAGGGTCGCCCCGTGAGGATGAAAGAAAGCGTGCCAGCTTTCCGCATGTCACGAGTCGGACGCTGGCTGGCGCCGATCACATCTGCCTTGCCGCTGTGTGGCGAGGTCATCCTACACAGACCTTCAACGGAGCTCTTGAAGGTCCGATAATAAGCGCAAAGCGACCGGAAACGTCTGCATGGGAAGTTATTGCCGGCTGGAACTTCGGTGGTGACGCGCGCGAGACTTGGGTGGAAGACGAGACGGAAAAGGGGAGGCGGCTTTCCCTGATCAACATGCCGATGCGCGCCGTCCGGTCATCGGCATGGTCCGGCCGCAATCAGGATTGGAAACAGGCGCCGTACGAATATGCCGCGATCCGTTTTCATTCCGACGATCTCAGCGATTGTGGCTGGGAAACAACGATCCGGATGGACGTGCCCGAGGGCATGCCGTCCGGGGTCTACGGACTTGAGATCGATAACGGCGCTGGCAAGGACACGATCCCGTTCTATGTCATTCCGGGGGAGAAGACCAAGCGGAAACGGATCGTCTTCCTGGCGCCGACCTTCACCTACATGGCCTATGCCAATTTTGCGCGCGGCAACTTTGCCGGCGAACTCGCCGAACGGGCCGCGGCCTGGAATGCCTATCCGCACAATCCCGATGAAGTCGGCGCCTACGGATATTCCATCTATAGCCGCCATCCCGATGGGACCGGGGTCACTTTGTCATCGCGCCTGCGGCCCATCCTGACCATGCGCCCGAACTATCTCGTCTATTTCGACGCGAATGGATCGGGCATGCGCCATTTCCCGGCGGATTCGCATCTGACGGATTGGCTTGAGGAGAAAGGCTTTGCCTTTGATGTCATCACCGACGAAGACCTCGATCGGGATGGCCTTGCCGCCTTGTCGCCCTATGACGTTGTGCTGACCGGGACCCACCCGGAATATCACACTCGGCGCACTATGGAGGCGCTGATCGCCTATCGGCAAGCTGGCGGCAATCTCATGTATCTGGGGGGAAACGGTTTCTACTGGAAGATTGGCCGCAACGACGACATGCCGCACCTGATCGAAGTCCGGCGTGCCGAGGGAGGCATGCGGGTATGGGCGAGCCAGCCGGGCGAATACTACCATCAGCTCGACGGGGAATATGGCGGCCTGTGGCGCCGCAACGGAATTCCACCCCAGGCCGTCGCCGGTGTCGGCTTTACGGCCGAGGGCGGGTTCGAAGGCTCGTATTATGTCCGCACCGCCGCCTCCTACCGGGATGATCTTGCCTTTCTCTTTGACGGTATATCGCCTGATGAACGCATCGGTGACTTCGGGTTGTCCGGTGGTGGAGCTGCGGGTTTCGAGATCGACCAGGCCGCAACCGATCTCGGCACGCCGGAATTCGCGACGATCGTCGCCTTCTCCGAAGGTCATGGCCCTTCGTTCCACACGACGTTCGAGGAGCTTCTTCTGCCGGACGTATTCGATGGGGCGCCGCGGGCGCATGGCGGCATAAGCGCCAACATTGTCTACGGAAGGTCCGAAACGGGCGGGGGGCTCTTCGCCGTCGGCTCGATCACCTTTTGCGGGAGCCTGTCGCACAACAACTACGACAACAATGTCTCGCGGCTTCTCGAAAACTGCCTGAGGAGGTTCCTCGCTGATGGATGAGAGAAACGAAACCCGAGACACCCGCCTTCGCTTTGACGAGCTGAAATCGCTTCTGAAGACGATTTTCGTCAACAATGGCACAGCCGCGGAGACGGCCGAAATCCTCGCGGAAAACTGCGCCGGGTGCGAAAGGGATGGTGCGCTCAGCCATGGCATTTTCCGCATGCCGGGCTATGTCGGTTCTCTCCAGTCGGGATGGGTGGACGGTCTGGCGGTGCCCGATGCCACGCGTCTTGGACTGTCCTTCATCCGCGTCGATGCGCGGAACGGTTTTGCCCAGCGGGCGCTTGCGGCCGCGGACCCTCTCGTCAGAAACGCCCTTCGCGAGACGGGAATAGCCGTCGCGGCGATCCGCAATTCCCACCATTTCAGCGCCTTGTGGCCGGACGTCGAACCTTTTGCGCTTTCGGGCTACATGGCCATCACGGCGGTGAACGGGCTTGCGAATGTGGTTCCCCATGGCGGTCGGCAGGCGATCTATGGGACCAATCCCATTGCCTTTGCCGCGCCGGTGGAAGGTTCCCCGCCGCTGGTCGTCGATCAGGCCACCAGCGTCATGGCGAATGGCGAAGTCCGCCTGCAGGCTCTCGCCGGCAAGCCGGTTCCGGAAGGAACGGGCGTTGACCACAACGGCAATCCCACGACGGACGCTCACGCGATCCTGGCGGGTGGGGCATTGAACACCTTCGGCGGCTACAAGGGCTCGTCGATCGCCCTGTTTGTCGAAATTCTCGCGAGCGCCGTCACAGGGGGACAGTTCTCGTTCGAAAACGACTTTACCGGTTATCCCGGCGCGCAAACGCCGAAAGCGGGGCAACTCCTCATCGTGATCGATCCGAACTGGGGTGGCTCTACAGGCTTTGAAACGCGCCTTGCGCATCTGTGCACCCGGCTGATCGATGCCGGCCAGGATCGGCTCCCCGGCGCGCGGCGATTTGCGAACCGTGCGGCGGCCGGGCAATCCGGTATCCCGATCGCGCAGGGCGAACTCCAGAGGCTTCGCACGCTGGCGGGGGAAGCGCAGTGAAATCCGACAAGGATCGGCTCAAACAGGAAGGCCATGACATGACGCTCGACAAGAACAGACTTGAACTTCGACGGGACCTTACGCCCGAGCAGGTGGACCAACTGGTCGACCTCTTTCAGCAGGAGTGGTGGACCAAGGGCCGGGAAAAGCCGGATGTCGAAAGGTTGATGGCGAATGCCGGGCCGCTCTTCGCTTTCATCGATCCGCTGAATGGGGAGCTGGTCGCCTTCGCGCGCGCTATGACCGATGGCGTCTACAAGGCGATGATCTTCGACATCATCGTCAACGAGACGTGGCGGAACACCGGGCTCGGCCGGCTGCTGATGGAGACCGTCATGACGGATCCCGTGCTCGCAAGCGTCAAGCATCGTGAACTCTACTGCCTCGAAGAGATGCTGCCCTTCTACGAAAAGTGGGGGTTCACGGCCAACCTGCCCGGCCTTTTCTTCATGCGCCAGTCGTCCTGAGACATTGCAAGCGGGGTTTCTAGCTATCCATGGCCACCGTTCAAACCATTCTCGATGTTGACTATGCTGTCATCGGCCTTGGCGTCATGGGCGCTTCAACGCTGTATTTCCTGGCCCAGTCAGGCGGGAAAGTCGTCGGCGTCGACGTGCACAGCCCCCCGCATGGCCTGGGCGCAAGCCATGGCGGCTATAAGGTGACGAGAGAAGCCGTTGCCGAGGGGCCGGCCTATCTGCATTTTGCCCGGCGCTCGAATGCGCTGCTGCGTGACCTCGAACAGCGCTGCGGTGCCAGCCTGATGCAGCGCACGGGGACTTTGATCATCGGATCGGAGGCGACGGACAGCACCAGCAGTTTCCTGCACGATACCGTTCGGATTGCCAAGGCGAATGGCATTCCGCACGAAGTCATGCCTTCAAAGGAATTGCGGAGACGTTATCCGCAGCTCATCGGCGTAGCAGATGAGGATGCGGGCTATCTCGAGCCTGATGCCGGCTTCATCCGCCCCGAGCTGCTGCTGGATCTGCAGATCGCGCTTGCCGAGCAGGCGGGCGCCCAGATTTTGCGCAACACCGCCGTCAAACGGATCGCGCCGATCTCCGGCGGTGTCGAAATCGAGACCGAGGAGGGGCTGATCCGCACTCGACAGGCCGTCGTTGCCGCAGGCCGGTGGATGGGTGAACTCCTTGGCGACCGGTTTTCCAGCCTGTTGACTGTCAGCCGGCAAAGAACCTTTACGTTCAGGGTACGCGATGCGGCTGCCTATCGAGCAGAGCGGTTCCCGACCTTGATGTGGTTTCGCGAGAGCGTCGGTGGCGATTGTGCGACGGTTTTCCCGTCCGAAGGATCGGGGGTCAAGTTCTTTGTGGCGGACACCGAGGACGATCCGCGCATCGGCATGTCGGGTGACCGCTTTTTCGAGCGGCACGTCGAGCCGTTCTTCGCCGGTCTTTCGCCGCAGTTGCTGGCGACGGAAACATGTTTTTACACATCGACGCCGGATCACAGATTCCTGTTGGATTGGCATCCGGACATTCCGGGGCTGTTCTTGGTATCCGCGTGTTCAGGACATGGTTTCAAGCATGCGGTGGGGATCGGCGAGACGGTATCAGCCGTGCTGACGGGAAAGCCAGCATCCGATCTCTCGGCATTCAACCTGACGCGATTTTCCGCCAACTTGCAGGGCGACTGAATATTTCGCCGCTACGCGGCGACAAACCGGCTTGACTCATTTAGTAGATCGTATACGATATCTTAAATTCAAGAAACGGCAGCAAACTTGCTGCCGGCGAGAGGGAGAAACATGAAATTCGATCGCTTCCTGACCACCGTAGAGCTGCATACCTGCGGCGAGACCTTCCGTCTGGTCACCCAGGGTCTGCCCAAGATTCCTGGCAAAACGATTGTCGAGCGCATCACTTGGCTCGAGCAGAATGCGGATCACTATCGCCGTGCTGTGCTGCTGGAGCCCCGCGGCCATAAGCATCTCTACGGCGGTTATCTGACCGAACCGGTTCACCCCGAGGCTGATTTCGGTGTGATCTTCCTCAACAACATGGGTTACAGCCCCCATTGCGGTCACGGCGTCATCGCCCTTGCCACCGCCGCCGTGGAGCTCGGCTGGATCGAGCGCACGTCGCCGGAGACAAAGGTCGGCATCGATGCGCCCTGCGGATTTATCGAAGCCTATGTTCAGTGGGATGGTGAGCGCACCGGTTCCGTCCGTTTCGTCAATGTGCCGTCGTTCATTTTCAGCCGTGACGTGACCGTTCACACGCCGACCTTCGGCGAGGTGACCGGTGACGTGGCCTACGGTGGCGCGACCTATTTCTACGTCGATGGCCGCAAGCACGGCGTCGAAATCCGCGAGGCCGATGCGCAGCGCGTCATGCAGCTCGGATACGAGATCAAGGCGGCGGTGAACGCCAAGATGCCGTTCGTGCATCCGGAAATCCCGGAATTCAACAATGTCTATGGCGTTATGGTCTATGGCGATCCCCGCCATGCGGGCTCCACACAGGCCAATTGCTGCGTCTATGCCGATCGTGCCGTCGATCGCTCGCCGACCGGCTCCGGCACGGCCGGTCGCGTTGCTCAGCTTTATCTCCGCGGCGAGATGACGGCTGACGATACGCTCGTCAACGAGTCGATCATCGGCACGATCTTCAAGGGACGCGTGCTCTCCGAAACCAAGGTCGGGGATTTCGACGCCGTTATCCCGGAAGTGGAAGGCAATGCGTATATTTGCGGCTTTGCCAACTGGGTGATCGACGAAGCCGATCCGCTCAAATACGGCTTCCTGGTGAACTGACGATGATCCAGCACTTCGATTCAACGTCCACCGAAGCCCTGCTTCCCTTCGACTTGCTCGTCGGGGAGCTGGAAAAAACCGTGGCCGCGTATGCCGACGGAAAGATCGTCAGCCCGGAGCGGTTGGTCATCCCTCTGGCGGCCGGCGGTGTCATGCTTTCCATGCCCGCGAGTGCCGAGGACATTGCGAGCCACAAGCTGGTCAACGTCTGCCCGTCGAACGTCTCGCGCAATCTCGCGACGATCAATGGCGAGGTCGTAGCCTACGATGCCGTCACCGGGGTCTCCCTGTTCGCCCTCGACGGCCCGACCGTCACGGGGCGGCGAACGGCGGCGGTGACGCTTCTGGCCATCAGCCGGCTTCGGAAAACGCCCCCGAAGACCATCGCGATCATCGGGACCGGTAAGCAGGCGTCCACACATGCACAGGCATTTGCATCCTTCTTTCCCGGCGTAGACCTGTTCGTTGCTGGAATTTCCCGAGAAGAAGAGGAGCAGTTCTGCGCAAGGCATGCCGCCTGCGCCGTCAGGCCCTTTGCGGATCGTGATTGGTCTCGTGTCGATGTCGTGGTGACACTGACCACCAGCAAGACGCCCGTCTATGCGGAAGCCGCGACGCGGGATCGGCTTGTCGTGGGGGTAGGGGCCTTTACGCCGGATGCAGCCGAGGTTGGAAGGGAAACGGTGTTGGCCAGCACTCTGATTGTCGACGATCCCGCCGGCGCCCGGCATGAGGCGGGCGATCTCATCCAGGCTGGTATCGACTGGTCCGATGTGATCTCGCTGTCGGACATTCTAAAGGGAGCGGCAGATGTTGCAGGGCCGATCTTTTTCAAAAGCGTCGGTTGTGCAGCATGGGACCTGGCGGCATGCCGTGTGGCGCGTGCAATGAGCGCCATGGACGCCTCAGGCCGGCCGTTACCATGACGAAAGCATCTCGCATAACCGCGTTGCACGGGGTTTGCGAGCACGACATGGGAAACCAAGAGATTAAGGCGCGTGTCGCGGATTTGAAGCACCGCTGTGCGCTTTAGGGAAGACCATCGGATTCGTTTCATGACGCCTCTCTCCTCCATCTCAGTAGGAAACAGCGGCATCATGAAGCGTATACGATAGGCGATATGCGAAATAATCCACAACAAGAGAGGAACTCCAGATGAAAAAAATAATCCCGCTTATGGCTGTTGCAGCCGTTGTAATGTGCGGCTCGGCTGCTCAAGCAGACCAGCTCGACGATATCATCAGTGCCGGCAAGCTTCGCTGCGCCGTGCAGCTCGACTTCCCGCCGAATGGCTCGCGCGATGCGAACAACAACCCGATCGGTTTTGACGTCGACTACTGCAACGATCTAGGCGCGGCGCTCGGCGTCGAAGTCGAAATCGTCGACACGCCGGAAAATGACCGCATCCCGGCGATCCTGTCGGGTCGGGCCGACGTGGCGGTCGCCGTCGCCTCCGACACGCTGGAGCGTGCGAAAACCGTAGGCTTCTCGATCCCCTATTTCGTGTTCGAGACGATCGTGCTGGCGCGCGAGGATTCGGGCATCAAGGCGCCTGACGACATCAAGGGCCATACGGTCGGCGGTCCGGCCGGCGCCTATGAAACGCTCGCGCTTGCCAAGGAAGTCGAGAAGAAGAACGATCCCGCGTCGAAGATGCTGACGTTCCAGACCCAGTCCGACACGTTCCTGGCGCTCGGTCAGAAGCGCATCGACGCGACCTACACCACGTCGACGATCGCCGCAGCGATCATCGAATCCGGCAAGTATCCGGGCCTCAAGGTTGTCGGCCCTGCGCCGGTCGACGCGGACTTTTGCGCACTGCTCGTCAAACGCCAGGAACAGGGTTGGCTCAACTACGTCAACCTGTTCCTGAACCGCCAGGTGCGCTCGGGGCGCTACGCCGAACTCTATCAGAAGTGGATTGGTGAGGACGTCGGCGCAGCGCCCGACCTCACCGTTCCCGGCGTCTATCGCTAGTCGGCCTGTCACATCCGCAATGGCGCCCGATCACGATTGATCGGGCGCTGTTCAAGAGCGCGGCGCCGCCATTGGCCGAAACTGTAGTCGTCAATGAACGCATGCGGCAAGCGGCGCCCCGCGGCTTTCTATGCTCGTAAATTCCTCTTTGTGCGCATGGCCGCGACCCGCGGCTGCCTTCAGAGAATGAGGTCGCAAATGGACTATGAATTTCAGTGGAGGCCGGTTTTGCGCTCGCTTCCCGAAATGCTGTGGGGCGCTCTGCAAACGATCGAGATCGCGGGCCTCGCCATGTTGCTCGGAACGGCTCTCGCTATTTTCCTGGCTCTCGCCAAACGATCCGGCAACAAATATCTCTCCGTGCCGGCCGACATCTGGATCGAGACGGCGAGAAACACGCCTGCACTCTTCCAGATCTACATGCTGTATTTCGGTCTGGGTTCGCTCGGCTTCCAGGTCGGCTCCTATTCCGCATTGCTGCTCGGCATCACGTTCAACAATGCCGGTTATCTTGCCGAGACGTTCCGCGGCGGCTTCGCAGCCGTTCCGGAGACGCAGACGCGGGCGGCGCGCTCTCTTGGCATGGGGGCGGTGCAGACCCAGTGGCATATCGTGATCCCGCAAATGCTGCGCGCGGTTTTCCACGCCATGACCAACCAGATGGTGTGGTCCGTCCTGATGAGTTCGCTCGGGGTCATTGTCGGCCTGACGACGGACCTGACTGGTGTCACCCAGGAACTCAACGTCGTCACCTACAGGACCTTCGAATACTTCTTCGTTGCGGCCTGCCTCTACTACCTCATTTCCAAGGCTTTCACGCTGTCGGCGCGCGTCGTGGCCTGGCGCCTGTTCCGCTACTAGGAGGTCGCGATGTATTTCGGTGGATCATTTTCGTGGGGCGACTTCCTGTTCCTTCTTTCGGGAGCCGTGACCACGCTTTCAATCACCCTTGTCGCCGTCATCATCGGCACGGTCCTCGGCGTCCTGTTCGGTCTTGTCCGTGCCGGCGCGCCCTGGTGGATCGGCAATTCGCTCGGCGCCGTTCTCGATGTCTTTCGGTCCGTGCCGCTCCTCATCCAGCTCGTGCTGTTCAACTCGTTCAACAGCATGCTCAAGCTGAACTGGCCTACCTTTACCGTCGGCTGCATCTGCCTGGGGATTTACGCCTCCGCCTTCTGCACCGAGATCGTCCGAAGCGGTGTCGGCGCGGTCCCTCAGACGACACGCCGTGCCGCCCGCTCTCTCGGCCTCACCTGGCGGCAGGAATTGACGTCGATCACGCTGCCGATCGCCACCCGGATCGTCTTTCCGAGCTGGATCGGGCTGACGCTCGGCGTGATGAAGGACACGGCGCTCGTCCTGTGGATCGGTATCGTCGAACTCTTGCGCAGCTCGCAGATCATCACGTCGCGTGTTCAGGAGCCGCTGCTGATCCTGGGCATCACCGGGCTGATCTACTTCGTGATGAGCTTTCCAATCGCCAGGCTCGGCAATCAACTTGAAAAGAAGTGGGGCACGCAATGATCGCCATCGAGAACGTTTACAAGCAATTCGGCGCGCTGCATGTGCTGAAAGGCGTCGATTTGTCGGTGCAGAAGGGCGAAGTCCTGTCGATGATTGGCGGTTCTGGATCCGGCAAGTCAACCATGCTGATGTGCATCAACGGCCTTGAGGGAATCCAGCAGGGGCGGATCACGGTCGACGGCGTGGAGGTCCACGCCAAGGCTACCGATCTCAACAAGCTTCGCCGCCGCATCGGCATCGTGTTTCAGCAGTGGAATGCCTTTCCGCATCTGACAGTATTGGAGAATGTCACGCTTGCCCCGCGAAAGGTGCTTGGCAAGTCCAGGGAAGAAGCGGAAGCCATCGCGATCGAGCAACTGTCGCATGTCGGATTGAAGGAAAAGCTCGGCGTGTTTCCGTCCCGCCTTTCCGGCGGCCAGCAGCAGCGCATGGCGATTGCAAGAGCGCTTGCGATGTCACCCGACTACATGCTGTTCGACGAGGTCACCTCGGCGCTCGATCCGCAGCTCGTCGGGGAAGTGCTCGATACGATGCGCATGCTGTCCAAGGAGGGCATGACGATGATTGTCGTCACCCACGAAATGCGGTTTGCCCGCGAAGTCTCGGATCGCGTCGCCTTCTTCCGCGAGGGGCGCATCCACGAGATCGGCTCGCCGGAGCAAATCTTCGAGACCCCCCAGAAGCCGGAAACCGCGGCTTTTCTGAAGTCCATTTGAACCTTCCCCTTCGCAATCAAGGAAACTGAACAGTGCGCTCATCCAAGATCGTCCACGTCGTAAGCTGCCATGCCGAAGGCGAAGTCGGTGACGTCATCGTCGGTGGCGTGGCGCCGCCTCCCGGTGCAACGATCTGGGACCAGGCGCGCTGGATCGCGGAAGACGAAACCCTCCGGAACTTCGTCCTCAACGAGCCACGCGGCGGCGTCTTTCGCCACGTCAACCTGCTGGTGCCGCCGAAGGACCCGAAGGCGCAGATGGGCTGGATCATCATGGAGCCGGCCGACACCCCACCCATGTCCGGCTCCAATTCCATGTGCGTTTCGACGGTCCTGCTCGACACCGGTATCATCCCGATGCAAGAACCGGTCACGCGCCTGACGCTCGAAGCGCCCGGCGGCCTGATCGACGTCGAAGCGGAATGCCGAAACGGCAAGGCCGAGCGCATTCGCGTGCGCAACGTACCTTCCTTTGCCGACAGACTCGACGTGAAGCTGGAGGTGGAGGGGATCGGTACGATCACGGTTGATACCGCCTATGGCGGCGACAGCTTCGTCATCGTCGATGCAGCGTCGCTCGGCCTGAGCCTCCGTCCCGAGCAGGCGCGCGACATCGCACACATGGGGGTGAAAATCACGCAGGCGGCCAGCGAGCAGATCGGCTTCAAACACCCGGCAAATGGCTGGAGCGGGATCTCCTTCTGCCAGATGACAGATCCGGTGTTCACGAAGGACGGTATCCTGCACGGTAAGAACGCCGTTTCGATCCGCCCCGGCAAGGTCGACCGCTCGCCCTGCGGCACAGGCTGCTCCGCCCGCATGGCCGTTCTCCACGCCAAAGGGTTTATGAAAGCCGGCGACAGGTTCGTCGGTATTTCGCTGCTCGACAGCGAGTTTCACTGCAGCATCGACGAGGTGTTGGAGATTAACGGCTTGCCCGCAATCCGGCCGATCCTTTCGGGCCGGGCCTGGATTGTCGGAACCAAGCAGTTGATGGTCGATCCCGCCGATCCGTTCCAGGGCGGCTATCGGGTTTCCGATACCTGGCCCATGGACGGCTGACGTCGTTGCAACGTGGCCGCCGGGACCTGCAACTTGCCGTCAACTCGCAGCATCTTCGCTGCCGTTCCCGGAAGATTGCTGCTCGTTTCTATTCGAATATGCTGACAGCCCTGCGACTAAAGCATCGAACACGGCGCGGATGCGTGGCAGGTCGCGCATGTCCTCGTGGGTAACGACCCAGGTGCCGAGTTGGGCGATAACGGTACCGGGCAGAACACGCCGAAGGTTGGGATCCCGCGCAGCAGTCGCAACCTGCATCACGCCGATGCCGACGCCCGCCCGAACAGCCGCGGCGACCGCCGTGTGACTGTCTGTTCGAAGGACAAAACTCGTATGGGCAACGGCGGGGCGGAACGCTTCCGCCAAGGCAAGTTCACGCAAATTGCGATCCGGTCCGATCAGGTCGTGCCTGGCCAGATCGTTGACACATCCTGGCACGCCGCGTGTGGCGAGATAATGCGTCGAGGCGAAAAAGCCGAGCGTCACCGGCGGCAGTTTCTGCGCCACCAGGACGGACTGAACCGGGGGTGTGTTGCGTATCGCGACGTCCACTTCGCGCGACAGCAAATCGGCCACCCGGTCGCTGGCCACCATCTCGATGCGAATGCTCGGATGCGACTGGCGCAGCCGGGCGAGGATCGGCGGCACGACTTCGACCGCCATGAAATCCGAGACGCTGAGCCTGACGATGCCGGATGGCGCATCGGACGGTGCCGCGGCCTGGCGTACAAACAGTTCGGAAGCGGCGGCCATGGTGCGCACGGTCGCTGCCATATCGAGCGCGTGATCGGTCGGGTGAAGACCGTTGACGGAGCGGGTGAACAGCGTGGTCCCCAGCGCCTCCTCCAACGCGGCAATCCGGGCACGGACCGTGGGATGCGACAAGCCGAGCACACGGGCGGCCCCGGTAAAACTGCCGGTTTCGAGCGCGGCTAGAAATATCCGTTGATCGTCCCATGACACTGACCTGCTCATAATTTTCTTTCTAGCAAGTGCCGGCGTTCTTGCAATTCAGTTCATAGCATTGGGGCTTTAATTTGCGCTCATCCTCTCTAGAAAAGTGATCGAACATGAGCATCGCCACCGACAGCCTGCCCCGCAAGACAGCATGGGCTCTCTTTATCGTTTCGGCAGCGGGCATCTCCCTCTATTCAGCACCGCCATATCTGACGCTCGATCCCGCCTGGAGCAAAATTCCGCTCAACGGCGCCTATGTCTCCCACCTGCTCTGGGTTTCGGTGCATGGTGTTCCGGGAGCTGTGGCTCTCCTGATCGGCCCCTTCCAGTTCATCGCCGGATTTCGCAGCCGCTTCCCCAAATGGCATCGCCGTATGGGCCGGGTCTATGCGGTCTGCATCGTGATCGGAAGCATTGCTGGCTTCGTATCCGCGCTGATGTCCACATCCGGCATCCCGGCACAGATCGGCTTCGTTCTTCTTGCCCTGGCCTGGTTGTTCACGATGTGGAAGGGCTATCAGGCGGCGAGGACACGCCGCTTTGGGGATCACCGCCTCTGGATGATCAGGAACTATGCCCTGACCTTCGCGGCGGTACTTCTGCGGGTGTTCCTCGGCCTTGGCAGTATCGCGATGGCAATCTGGCCACAGGTGACGTTCAGCGACATCTACCTCGCCAGCACCTGGGGCTCCATCCTGGTCTCTGCTGTTCTCGCGGAATGGCTGCTTGTCAGCCCGTCTTCAGGAAGGAGGAACTGACAACGCGTCGATGGCGAACGGCCCGGTCATATGCTGGTGTGTGATGTCAGGCTAATGCAGCCGGACCGGCGCTTCAGGGCGAAATCATCGCCTCGCGACGCCGGTCACTTCAGTAGTCCCTTCCTGTTCACATTCTACCTCTGGAATGACCGGCGATCTTTCGGTTCAGGCAGTCCCGAATTCGACCGATGCGTTGAATTCAGGCTGGTCATATCGATAGGCGTAGCAGGTGTACCAGATGCTCCCTTGGCCGAGCAAAACAAGCACTTGTTCAAGAAGCGTCATGCGGTATTCGCTTTTGCTCGCGGTTATTGTCGTTGGCATGTTTCTGATAATCTCCCAATGTTGATCTGGTGAGTTTGAACGCGGCCGTGTCCTCCTCGGCCCGTGACAAACAGTTCATACGAGCCAAACATATGCCCGATCATGCGCAAAAATCATGCGCGGAATCCTGAAGATAGCTTTCAGGATTTTCGATGAAACAAGGCCGCCGAAATCTTGAATGTTAGCGGTAACACCCTTGCGTCGCTCCTTCACGGGCGGTCCGGAGGTGTATTTCAGAAACTCCAGGAGATCGTCGGAGGACCTATGCTCTCTCAATTTAAGGACCCATCATTGTTTCGCCAGGCCGCACTCGTCGGCGGCGAGTGGATCGAGGCAGACGCGGCGAATGCGATCGAGGTGAGTAACCCGGCAACGGGCGAGATCATCGGCCGGGTGCCGAAGCTCGGCGCCAATGAAACCAAGACGGCGATAGAGGCTGCGCATCTGGCGCAGAAGGGGTGGGCCGCCCGCACCGCTAAGGACCGCGCCTGCGTGCTTCGCCGCTGGTTTGAGCTGATGATCGAGAACAAGGAGGATCTCGGACGAATTCTGACGCTCGAACAGGGCAAGCCACTGGCCGAGGCAACCGGCGAAGTCGTCTATGGTGCGAGCTACGTGGAGTGGTTCGCCGAGGAGGCCCGGCGTCTCTATGGCGACCTCATCCCCGGCCACCAGCCCGACAAACGCATCCTTGTCATGAAACAGCCGATCGGGGTGGTCGCGGCGATCACGCCTTGGAACTTTCCGAATGCGATGATCACCCGCAAGGCCGGCCCGGCCTTTGCCGCCGGCTGTGCCATGGTGTTGAAGCCTGCGGCACAGACGCCGTTTTCGGCGATCTCGATCGCGATCCTTGCTGAACGCGCCGGCCTGCCCAAGGGTCTTTTCAGTGTCGTTACCGGCTCGGCTCGTGAGATCGGCGCTGAAATGACCTCCAACCCTGTGGTGCGCAAGCTGACCTTCACTGGCTCGACCGAGGTTGGCGCCGAGCTCTATCGCCAGAGTGCGGCCACCATCAAGAAGCTCGGCCTCGAACTTGGCGGCAATGCGCCGTTCATCGTTTTCGACGACGCCGACCTTGATGCTGCGGTTGAAGGCGCGCTGATCGCGAAGTTCCGCAACAACGGACAGACCTGCGTTTGCGCTAATCGCCTCTATGTGCACGACAAGGTCTACGACGCTTTCTCTGATAAGCTCGCCAAGGCTGTTGCCAAACTGAAAACCGGCAACGGCCTCGACGAGGGCGTGACCCTCGGGCCGCTAATTGATAGGATGGCGCTGGAGAAGGTCGAAGAACACATTGCCGATGCGACGTCGAAGGGCGCGCGCGTCATCCAGGGTGGCAAGCGCCATGCACTCGGTGGCACGTTCTATGAGGCGACCGTTCTGGCCGACGTTACCCAGGCTATGGCGGTTGCACGCGAAGAAACCTTCGGGCCGGTGGCGCCGCTGTTCCGTTTCGAGGACGAAGCAGACGTGATCGAGCTGGCCAACGATACCGAATTCGGTCTCGCGTCCTATTTCTACGCCAAGGAGCTTGCCCGGGTATTCCGGGTGGCCGAAGCGCTTGAATACGGTATGGTCGGCGTCAACACCGGGCTGATTTCCACGGCGGAAGCGCCGTTCGGCGGCGTAAAGCTGTCCGGCCTCGGGCGCGAGGGCTCCCGGTACGGCATCGAGGAGTTCACGGAGATCAAGTACGTCTGCCTCGGCGGCGTTGCCTGATAAGAGATAAAGAAATGACCGCAGAGCCCGAGCCCTGCGGTCATTCGAGTAGAGTGGTCATCAGCGCCAAGCGTGCTGCAGCTTTTTAGGCACGGCCTTCGAGCAGCCTTGTGGCGCGCGCCTCGATGCCCTTCGCGTCGAGTTCATAGTGCGCGTAGAGATGGGTCGGCGGCGCAATCAGGCTGTATTCGTCGTAGATACCATGCCGGGTCAGCTTGACCGGCAAACCTTCGCTTGTCAGCACCTCGGCGACAGCACCGCCCAATCCCCCCAGCACATTGTGCTCCTCCACCGTCAAAATCCGCGGGCTTTGAGCCGCGGCTTCGAGGATGGCATCGCGGTCGATCGGTTTCACCGTTGCCATGTCGAGGAAGCCGACGCTTGCGCCTGCGGCCCGCAGCGCACGGGTCGCTTCGAGAGCCGGGTGGACCGTGGAGCCCGTGGCAATGATCGTGAGGTCCGTTCCCGAATAGTGGGAGATCGCCGTGCCGATCGTGAACGGCTGGTGGTCGGTATAGACCTCCGGGTCTCGCCCACGCTGGATGCGGATATAGATTGGATGCGGGTAGTCGTTCGCGGCCTTGATAACTTCCTTGAGCTGATTGCCATCGGCCGGCGCGATCACCGTCAGGTTGGCGATCGACCGCATGATGGCGAGGTCTTCCGTCGCGTGATGCGAGGTGCCGTAAAAGCCGAGCGAAATGCCGGCGTGGTGGCCGATGAGCCGAACCGGCAGCCTGGAATAGGCAACATCCATCCGGATCTGCTCACAGCAGAGCAGCGCAAGGAACGATGCGAAGGTTGCGACATAGGGCTTGATGCCGACGGCAGCCATGCCGGCTGCGGCCGAGACCATGTTCTGTTCGGAGATCCCGAACTGAACGAAACGATCGGGATGGAGCGCGTGGAACTTCGAAAGCCCGTTCGAATACTGCAGGTCGGCGGTGCCCGCGACGATCGGCTCACCCGCCGCAACGAGTTCGATTAGAGCGTCGGAGAGCGCATCGAGGCCGGGCGTCACGGAATTGAGCTGGCGGTATTGCCAGGACTTGTTGGAAAGCGGCTTGTTCATCTCAGATCTCCATCGCTTCGATTTCGGCAATTGCGCGCGCAGCATCCGAAGGGTCGAGATAGCCGAGGTGCCAGCCTGGTTCGGTCTCCATGTAGGAGACGCCCTTGCCCTTGACCGTCTCGGCAACGATCATCACCGGGCGTGTCCGCTCCTGGTCGGCCTTGAGGGTGCGAAGCAGGGTGGCAACGGCTCCGACATCGTGACCGTCGACCACGTGTGTCTCCCAGCCGAAGGCCTGCCATTTCTCCACAATCGGTTCGACGCCAATGATGTCGTCGACCGAACCGTCGAGCTGGTAGCCGTTGCGATCAATGATACCGATCAGCTTTCCAAGCCGGTTGTGTGCACCAAAGAGGGCAGCCTCCCAGACCTGACCTTCCTGCAATTCCCCGTCGCCGATCATGACATAGGTGTAAAAATCTTTACCCAGCATCCGGCCGGCGAGCGCCATGCCGCAGCCTGCCGAAAGGGCATGGCCGATCGAGCCCGAGCTGAAGTCGATGCCCGGCACTTTCGTCATGTCAGGGTGATCGCCGAGGGGATTACCAAGGCGCGTGTAACCGTCGAGCACATCGCGATCTATGAAGTCTAGGTCGGCGAGAATGGGAAAGAGCCCGACGGCTGCGTGCCCCTTGCCCATCATGAAACGGTCGCGATCCTCCCATTTCGGTTCGCCGCGTCTCAGATCCATCGCGTCGTAATAAAGTGCTGAGAACAGTTCAGCCGCGGAGAAGACGGAGGTGTAGTGCCCGACTTTCGCGATCTCGATCAGCCTGATTGTTTCGAGGCGACAGAATTTGGCGCGGTCCTTGAGGAATGCGATTTCGTCGTCAGTCGGTCTGAGGCTGTTTCGGGCCCCGGTTGTTTCGATCCTGCCTGGTTGGGTCACGTGCTGTCCTCGTCCTCAAGGTGGGTCGCCCCACGGTATGCTTGATCACGAGGTTTGTTTTAGCTGGAGAAACGCGCGGCCGCCCGCACGATTAGCTGAAAACAATCTTCAACTATTCCAAAGAAATGAACGGGTTGGCTCATGTTACCTAGAGAGGGACGCAAATGAAAGCGGCGGTTTTCTCAAGGAGGTAAACAATGAAAGACGGGATGTTTGTTTTCGACGCGGCGGTCCATACGCAGGACTTCGGCGACAACCAGATCAAGCCGGGAAGCGACGGCAGGCGCGTCAAATTGCTGCGCTCGCAGATCGCCGGCTTCATCAATTTGACGGGCCGCCGCGGACCGCCACCGGAAACCGAGACTTTCTCGAACCCGGATCTCGAATGGGGAAACAAGATGCTCTTCGAGAACTCCGACACGGACATGGCGAGTGCCTGCTCCGTGCCGCTGTTTTCGCACTGGCGGGCGGGGCTTGGCCCGGTCGAACTCAGCGATGCCTTCGCGAAATCGAACCCGAAACGCGTTGTTCTGACCGGCGGCGTCGACCCGGCGTATCACGGGCCCGATTTCGCGCTCGAAGAGATGGAGCGCCAGGTCAAGGAACTCGGTGCCGTCAGCATGAAATTCTACCAGTATCAGCGCCGTGGCTGTTCCTGGCGCGCGGATGATCGCGATGTCGCCTATCCGCTTTGGGAAAAGGCGATCCAACTCGGCATCAAGATGGTGCAGTTCCACAAGGGCTTTCCGCTGGAACTCGGCCCTGTCGAGGCCTTCAAGCCCAATGACATCCAGTATGCCGCCGCGGACTTCCCGGAATTGAACTTCGGGATTCACCACCTCGGTGACCCCTATGTCGACGAGACGATTTCGATTGCCAGCCGCTTCGACAACATCTACCTCATCCTGCCGCTCTGGTTTAACCAGTACTATCTCCAGCCCTGGAAGATGCTGGAGCGGCTCGGCGAGGCGTTGCTCTATGTCGGGTCCGATCGCATCTGCTACGGCTCGGAAGCCTTCATCTGGCCGCATGTCCAGACCTATATCGACACGCTTGCCAATCTCGAAATGCCAGAGGAGCTGCAGGAACGCTACGGCTATCCGGAAATCACCCGTGCGATGAAGGAAAACATCCTCGGTAAGGCGTTCGCCCGTGGCATGGGGATTGATATCGAAGCCAAGAAGATTGAACTGGGGCTGGTCTGATGACGGCCCATCCCGCCATATCGCCGGAGGCTCTCGAAGCCGCCTTCGCGCGTATCCGCCCCCTGATCCTTGGTCACGGTGGCGATATCGAAATCGCCGACATCAGTCCTGATGGCGTCGTCAGCATCAAGCTTGTCGGTGCCTGCAAGGCCTGCCCGAATATGGCGATGACCTATGTCGGGCCAATCCGCACCTATCTGATGGAAGTCGATGGCGTGGCGGAGGTCCGCTGCGAACAGGTCAATGCGAGCATCAAGACGCTTGATCGTCTCGCCCGTCGACTGGGGTCGAGACCGCTCATCGCCTAACAGGGCGAAGGATTGTAAAACGCCCGAAGCCGTGCCCCGCAAGGAGCGCGGCTTCTTTCTGTTCCGCGTTGCGCCTTTGCTGTTTTCCGATCAGAAAAGCAAAACGGCGCGCCAGAGGCGCGCCGTGGTTCCGTTCGATTTGGGTCTCTTTAGGGAATGATACGTTCGGCGCGCAGGCGGTCGAACACGTCGATGAAGGAGCGTTCCGTATCCTGCGTTTCGGTGAAGCCGAGCGCTCTCGCCTTGGCCATCGAGTGTACGCATTCCATTGGGCGCCCGAGGTCGAGATCGGTGTGCCAGGCGGAAGCGAGGCGATCAAGCTTGTTCGGTTGCAGACCATGCTGGCCGACGAGCCGGTCCCAGTTATCGCCGAGATCCGTCATCTGTTCGGCAAGCGAATTGTACTGGCCAGGATACTCCGCCACCGGGACCTCGAAATAGTCGGCGATCGTCTTCCAGAGCTGCTCCCAGCGGAAGACATCGCCGTTGACCGCGTTGAAGGCTTCGTTGCGGGCGTTCGGCTCGGTGCCGGCCCAGACAATCTGCTTGGCGAGGATGCGAGCGTCGGTGATATCGTTGAGGCCACGATAGGCGGTCGGGCTTCCGGGGAAGCGGAACGGACGGCCGGTCGCCTTGCAGATGGACGCGTGTGTGGCCAGCGTCGCACCGATATTCATCAGGTTGCCGACGGCATAGCCGATGATCGTATGGGAGCGGTGGACCGACCAGCCGAAATCATATTCGGCTGCATAGGCCATGACGATGTCTTCGAGCTCGTAGTAGAAGTTCTTCTTCGGCAGGCGCGGCGCCGTTTCGCGGAAGGGCGTGATCGGCTGGACCTTGCCGTAGTCTTCGAAAGGCCCGAGATAATGCTTCGTACCGGTGACGACGCCGACATGCTGCAGGCAGCCCTTCTGCTTGAAGGCATCGAGCACGTTTTTCAGCATGTTGCCGTTCAGACGAATGTTCTCGTCCTCATTAGACCCGAGGGTCCAGGAGCAGTAGAAGATGTGCGTCGGTGACAGGTGGGAGAGGGCGGCAATCGCCTCTTCGCGCTTCAAAAGGTCAACGGCGTGCGGCTTGATGTAAGACGATCCGAGCGGCGGCCGGCGCGATGCGCCGTGGATTTCCCAGCCGCCGAGATCTCTCAGATGCTCGGCGACGTTCAGTCCGACGATACCCGTTGCACCGACGATCAATGCGCGTTTTTGATACATGGATTCCTCCCTTTGTTACGTGAGCGAGAGGATGACGGTTTACCCTCTGGTCAGGTAGGGTGACTTGAGGAATAACTGAAGTGAATAAAATTCACGATGGTGACTGGAATGCAGAACCGTGCTCTCGAGATGGAAGTTTTCGTGGCGATCGTCGATGCCGGCAGCTTTTCGGCGGCTGCCCGCATCTTTTCGATGTCGCCCTCGGCCATCAGCAAGCTGGTTACGCGACTTGAGAATCGCCTTGGCGTACAGCTCGTCGTCCGTTCGACACGCAGTTTCCGGCTGACCACGGAAGGAAGCGGCTTCTATAAGACCTCACGCGCCATTGTGCAGGACATCGTCGAGGCCGAAGCGAAGATTGCACGCGAGGCAGAGGCCGTCGGCGGACTTCTAAAAGTGAGTACCAACCTGCCTTTCGGCACGCATGTGCTGTCACCGCTCGTCGTTCGGTTTCTCGACGAAAACCCCGGTATGCGTGTCGATCTCGAGTTCAGCGACGAGCCTGTCGACCTGATTGCGGAGAAGACGGACATCGCAATCCGCACCGGTCTTCTGCGCGATTCCTCGCTGCGTTCCCGTCGGCTGCTCGATTCGCCAAGGCATATCGTCGCCTCGCCGGATTATTTGGCCCGACATGGCGAACCGACGCATCCGCAGGACTTGCGCAAGCACGCGTGCCTCACCTTTGGTGGCCGTCCGCATCTCAACACCTGGCAGTTCAAGGACCCGGCGGATGGCGCGTCGGTTCATGTCGATGTTGCCGGCAGGCTGGTCGTCAACAACGGAGAATCCATGCGGCACTTCACGTTGCAGGGGGCCGGCATCGCCCGGCTTTCCGCGTTTCACATCGGGCGCGATCTTGCCGAAGGACGTCTCGTCCGACTGCTCGCGCCCTGGGATGCCGGGGAGACGGAGCCGATTTCGGCGATCTACTCGGCTCAGACTCATGTGCCGGAGAGAATCCGCCGGTTCCTGGATTTCCTCGCACAGTCGATCCCACGAGAAATTATCATTTGATAAATTATCACTTGATCAGTTTAAACGATGGTGTTACCTCTTGTGTCAGCTCAGGGAGAGAGCGTGGGAGGTTCCCGGCCGTCGTTCGGGTCGGAGCCAAGTCTGATTTTCAAAGACGATGAGGACTGACACCAGTCGCGTGTCAGAACGATAGGCTATGGCAAAAGCAGCACGAAAATATCTCGACGCGGCCGACCGCGAGCAGCAGATCCTCGAATTTGCGATCGATTTCGTCGCCCAGAGAGGACTACGGTTTACGACGCGGGAACTCGCTGATGCGCTTGGCGTTTCGCAGCCGCTGCTTTACCGCTATTTCAAGAACCGCGATGACCTGCTTCAGAAGATCTATGACGAGGTCTATCTGAAGCGCTGGGATCCGGGCTGGAACGAGCTGCTCGCCGATCGTTCGCTTCCGATCCGCGAACGCCTCGTCCTTTACCTCCGCGCCTATACGGCTGCGATCCTCGACGAGCGCTGGATCCGGATTTTCATCGCATCGGCACTGGAAGACCCGCAGATCACGCAGAAATATCTCGGCTTGCTTCACGAAACGACCTTTCCGCTGATCTTCGCCGAAATCGCGGCTGAGGCAGGTGTCGAAGTGCCGACAGGCCCGAAAGCAGACGAACTGGTGCTTGAGATCGTCTGGGGCTTTCATTCCAGCTTCTTTTACTTGGGTGTACGGAAATACGTCTATCGCAACAGCATCCCGGATGATCTCGATCCGATTATCCGCGCGCGCGTCGAGGTGTTTGTCGCGGGCCTTGCCGCGAGCATGGCCGACCTCGGACAGTTCTTGCCCGAGACGGAGGTGGTCCGATGAACAGCATCCAGGACCTCCGTGTGTTCTCCGAGATTGTCAAGTCAAACAGCTTTTCGCTTGCCGCCTCGAAGCTCGGTCTGTCACCGGCAACGATGAGCGGACGGCTGAAGGCGCTTGAATGTCACTTCGGGGTCGCGTTGCTGAAGCGCACCACACGCTCGCTTTGCCTGACGGAGGAGGGGCGGTATCTCTTCGAAACGTCACAGACCATCCTTGAGGATTTCGAACGGCTCGACAAGACGATGCGTGCACGCAAGAAGAACCCGAACGGAACCGTGACGATTGCCGCGCCTACGGAGTTCGGGCGAAAATATCTGATCCCGTTGACCAGCGAGTTCGGCGTCGCGCATCCTGAAATCGGTTTCCGCCTCATCCTTGGCGACGACGACGTCAATCTGGTCGATGATAATTGCGATATCGTTGTTCGCTTTGGTGCGGTACCGGACAGTGCGCTGACGACCCGCAAGCTCGGCGAGAACCCGATGGTCATCTGCGCAGCTCCCGACTATCTGGCGCGTATGGGGGCACCGGACGTTCCTTCCGATCTCGTCGTCCACAATTGTCTCGTCTATCTCGACGGCAAGACCGCTGCCGACAAATGGGGGTTTGCCGTCGATAGCGAACCGACGCTCATACGTGTCAGCGGCAACCGCATCGTGTCCGACAGGCAGGCGCTGATCGATCTGGCGAAGGCCGGTCAAGGGCTCATCCGCGTGTCCTCTTGGGATGTCGCGCGCGAATTGGACGACGGGACACTGGTCGCAGTCCTTGGAGATTTCGACTGCGACCCGGAGATCATCCATCTTCTGTCTGAACCGAGGCACCGGCTGCCTCTGCGGACGGCGGAGTTCATCGATTTTCTCCTGCAGCGCGTGAAGCGCATGAGCCGCAGCGCGGAGCTCTGCAGGACCGATTACCCAAGGCTGCGCGGCGCCGCCTGATCGCGTTTCAACATCGCCCTATCCCGACGGTGCGTCTTTCCTGACCACCGACCGACGACGCATGGAGATTTTTCAATGGATTATGGTCTTGCAGGCAAACACGTGTTGGTGACCGGTGGTGCCACCGGCATCGGGCGCGCCATCGCTTCAGTCTTTCTCGCCGAGGGGGCGGATGTCACGGTAAGCGGCATCAGTGTCTCTGAAGTCGAAGATGCGGTTACCGCTCTCGGGCAGGGCTCCCGGGGGATTGCAGGGGATCTGACCGCTGCGGGTGAGGCCGAGCGGCTCTATGCTTTCGCTTCGTCCCACCGGCCAGTCGATATCCTCATCAACAACATCGGTATCTTCGAAGTTCGCGATTTCTTCGAGACGACGGATGAACACTGGTTCCGCTATTTCGATGTGAACGTCATGACTGGCGTGCGCATGTCACGGCTGGTGCTGAAGGACATGCTGGCGCGCGGCGAAGGCAGTGTCGTCTTCATCAGCAGCGAAAGCGCCGTCAAGCCGCAGCCGTGGATGGCGCATTACGGAGCCATGAAGACTTGCCTGCTCGGTCTGTCGCGCGCACTTGCCGAGCTGACGAAGGGCACCCGGGTCAGGGTCAATACCATCCTACCCGGCCCGACGAATACGGAAGCGGTGCGCCGCTACCACCAGGAAATTGCCGATGAGAAGGGCACGACCCGCGACACCGTAGTCTCCGATTACTTCGACGAAACCGAGCCGACCTCGCTCATCCGGCGGATGATCGAACCGGACGAGGTGGCGCGCAGCGTCGTGCATCTGGCGGCAAGCTCGCACCTCAACGGTATGGCAATGCGTGCGGAAGGCGGCACCATCCGGGCCATTCTCTGAGCCTTCTTCAGCGCGGCTGAAGAGTGAATTCAGGGCAACGTCCTCAATCGCAAGCACCAATCGGTTTATCAATAAAATCAGCAAGTTTCGGGAGGTACAGGTGAACAGATTTGATCTTGGCGGCAAACGCGCCTTCGTCACCGGCGCCGGAAGTGGTCTCGGCCAGGCGATTGCCATCGCACTTGCCGAGGCCGGCGCCGATGTCGCCTGTTTCGATCTGGCGAGTGCTGCCGGTCAGGGCGAGACGCTTGAAGCGGTCTCCGCCACCGGCCGGAGCGGTTTCGCTCTCGACGGCGACGTCACTGACCGCAGTTCGATCGAAGCCGCATTCGACCGCGCCGAACGGGAACTCGGCGAGATCGACATCGCCGTCAACAGTGCCGGTATTGCCAATGTCGGCGCGGCCGAGACGATGCCGCAGGCGCAGTTCCTCCGCATGATAGATATCAATCTCAACGGGCTGTTCTGGTCCTGCCAGGTAGAGGGGCGCCGCATGCTGGCGCGGGGCCGGGGGTCCATCCTCAACATGGCCTCGATCTGCGGCTCGACCGCAATTCCCGGCCTTGAACAGGCGCACTATGACGCCACGAAGGCGGCGGTGATCCGCGTGACGAAGAGCCTCGCGGCCGAATGGGCAGGACGGGGCGTGCGCGTCAACTGCCTGAGCCCAGGATTCATGGCCACGCCCATGAACAGCCGGCCCGAGGTCGCCGAAAATGTCCGCAAGTTCGCTGGAATGACGCCGATGAAACGCATGGGGCTGCCGCACGAAGCGGGTGGGCCGGCTGTTTTCCTATCGAGCGATGCGGCCAGTTACTGCACCGGTGTCGATCTCAATATCGACGGCGGTTTTCTATCAATCTGACGACAGAGTGGAGGAGAAATCATGTCGACAGTTCTGAAATTCACCGGTGTTGCGATGATCGCCCTGTGGGCGGCGTCGCCCGCGCTAGCCAATCCGGTCAAGATCGGCTGGGTCCAGGGTAATGCGGCGTTCCAGGCCGAACAGCGCACCCAGGACGGCTTCAAGAAATATCTGAGCGACAACAAAATCACGGACTGGGAGGTCACTTATCTCGACTCGGCCGGTTCTGCGGAAAAGGTCGCCAACAATATCGAGGATGCCGTGAACCGCGGCGTCGACGTCATCTACGTCACCTACGCGGACCTGCGCGCTTCCAGCAACGCCCTCAAGGGCGCTGAATCGGCGAAGATTCCGGTCTACACGGTCGATTCGGGCTGGATTCCGGGCTCTACCGCGGACATCACGACCAATAACTGGCAAATGTCGGCCGAGGTGTCACTCAGCCTGATCAGCCAGATGAAGGGCAAGGGCAACCTCATCGTTATCACGACCGACAAGATCAAGCCGGTTCGCGAGCGTACCGACACATTGCGCGCGATCCTGAAGGAGTATCCCGAGGTCAAGATCATCGGCGAATACAACTTCGACGTCGCGAACTTCTATCAGGAAACGCTGAACGCCGTGCAGGACTTCGCGACCCGCTACGGTGACGAGATCACCGCCGTCTGGACCCCCTGGGACGAACCGGCGCAGGCGGCTATAACCGCGTTGCAGGGCGCCGGCCTCAACGTGCCGGTCTCCGGCATGGATGGGCATCCGGAAGCGATCAAGGCGATCTGCGAGGACAATTCCATGTTCGTCGCCACCGGCCGCCAGCAGTTCGAGGAATGGGGCGTCAACCTTGCGAGCTATGCCAAGCGCGTGAAGGTGGACGGGGAAGATCCGAAGTCCGTCACCAACGGCAAAGACATTGTCTACTACGGCGCCACGCTCTTCACCAAAGACAACTGCAAGTAAACCGACCGGACGGGCGGCGATGCCGCCCGTCCTTTTCGGAGGTACAAAATGTCAATTGTTCTCGAGAATATCACCAAGCAATGGCCGGGGACGCTCGCGCTCGATGGCGTGTCCATCGAGGTTGTCGAGGGGCGCGTGCACGGTATCGTCGGCGAAAACGGTGCCGGAAAGACGACGCTTGTCAGTATCTTGAGTGGTGCCGTCCGGCCGACGGCCGGCACACTTAGCATGGCAGGTCAGCCGGTCGCTTTCGAAAATCCGGCGTCGGCCGTTGTAAACGGCGTTTCGCTCGTTTCGCAGGAAGGTAGCCTCGTGCCGCATCTGACCGGTGCGGAGAACATCTGTCTCGGCTTCGAGCCGGTCAAAAGCCGGTTCTTCATCAACCGACGCGAGGTTCAGCGGCAGGCCGAGGATTTGGCGAAACAGTGGTTTCCGGAGACGGCAATTGCACTCAATCGCAAGGTCGATGAACTTCCCTATGCGGACCAAAAGGTCATCGAAATCCTCCGGGCACTGCATTCCCGTCCGAAGGTCCTGATCCTTGACGAGCCAACGGCAACACTACCTGCCAAGGAAAAACGGAGCCTCTGGACGCTGATCCGCCAACTGTCCAATGCCGGGATGGCGGTCGTTCTGATCAGCCACTTTCTTCAGGAGGTGATCGACCTTTGCGACGAGATCACCGTGCTGCAGGACGGCCGCAAGGTGAGCCACCTTTCCAACGAGGGGCACGTGGTGACCGAGCGGCAATTGATCGACCTCATGCTCAATCGTGGGCAGACCGGTAATCAACATCGTGTGCTCGACGATGCCTTGACCGAGCGCCCGCTTGCCGATGATGCGGAGATCATCGTCGATATCAAAGGCTGGCAGGGTGAGCGCTTCCAGATGGGCAGCCTCGAGGTTCGCAGCGGCGAGATCGTTGGTCTGATCGGGCTGACGGGCTCGGGTCATTTCGAGTTCGCACAGTCGCTCTTCGAGCCTCGCCTTGCGGCGGCGGGCAAGTACCGTTTCAAGAGCAGGGACGTTGGCCGAGCCAGCGTGCGTGACATGAAGCGGAGCGGTGCCGCTCTTATCCCTGATCACCGGATGATCAACGCCATGATCGGCGACTGGACCGTCCGTGAAAATATGTCGATGGCCGGCATCCAGGAGACCAGCCTCAAGCTGTTCGGGGTGGTTCAAAGTGGACGCGAGCGCGCCGAGACGCACCGCCTGATCAAGCGGTTGAACATCAAGACGTCGAGCATGGAGACGAAGATCGTCGAGCTCAGTGGCGGGAACAAGCAAAAGGTCTCGGTGGCCAAATGGCAGTTCGCCTCAGAGGGCAAATATAAGCTCTTCGTCTTCCTTGAACCTACCGAAGGCGTGGATGTTGGCGCGAAACGCGAGATTCATGACCTCATCATCTCGCTCGCCGAACGCGGTGCGGCGGTGATCGTCGCCTCAAGTGACCTTCTCGAAATCGCTCATGTGGCCGACCGGGTCGTAGCGTTCAGGAATGGACGGGATGCCGACCAGATCGCCCGCCGCGACTTCAGCGAGGCCGTCTTCATCAATGCAATTGCGGGGGTGACCCAATGACCATCACAACAACTATTGCTCAGGAAAAACCGTCCCGCCCGATGCGCCTTGGCGCGCTGGTCCAGAAATACAGCACGCTCGCTGTTCTCGTTGTACTATTCCTGGGCTTCGCGATCGGCACGGACCGGTTCTTCACCGGCACCAACCTCGTCAACATTCTCCAGCAGATCTCGATGTTGACCATCGTTGCCGTCGGCCTGACCTTCGGTTTCGCTGCCAAGGAGATGGATCTTTCCGTCGGCTATGTCGTCGGTCTTGCCGGCCTGCTGGCGCCGCTGCTGATGGTTGCCGGTGTGCCGATCCCGCTCTCGATCCTGGCAGCCCTCGGAGCAGGGCTCGCCGTAGGCCTCATCAATTCGACCCTCGTCGTCGGCGTCGGTGTTCCGTCGCTCATCGCGACGCTTGCCGCCGGCTCCATTCTGTGGGGCATCAACTTCATGATCTCCGGCGGCCGCGCGATCTATGGCGGCATCCCCGCAGAATATCTGGCCATGGGCCAGGGTAAGGTCGCCGGCATCCTGCCTTATCCGGCCCTGATCATGCTGGTAATCGTTGCCGGTTCGTGGTTCGTGATGGAGCGCACGACCTTCGGCCGCTACCTCTATGCCGTCGGCGGTAACGCGCGCGCCGCCGAGCTTTCGGGCATCAAGGTACGTTCCTATCGGGTCTATGGACTTGCACTGAGCTCGCTCTTTGCTGCGATCTCAGGGATCATACTCTCGGCCCGGCTTGGATCCGGCCAGCCGAACGGCGGTGAAACCTATCTCCTGGATGGTCTCGCCGCCGTGTTTATCGGCATGACGATGCTTCGCCCCGGCACCGCGACCGTCATGGGGACGTTCTTCGGAGCGCTGCTGATCGGCATCATGAACAATGGTCTGAACCTGATGGGCATGGACACCTACGTGCAGAGCATCGTCAAGGGCATCATCATTGTGATCGCCGTGTCGGTGGTCTCGCGTACGACGAAGCTGAAGCTCCTTTGACCGAAAGGCAAGCTGCGAACGCAGAAAGAGCCTTGACGTGCTCCTCGATAGCCGTGGCATGCTTGCTGCGGCAATCAAAGAGCATGTGGAGGAAATTACAGCCATGGAACTGAACCTCGCCGACAAGGTCGTGATCGTGACTGGCGCTAGCTCGGGTATCGGGCTGGAGACGGCAATGGCCTTTCTTGCGGAAGGCGCCCGGGTGGTGGGCGTCAGCCGGAATATGACACCGGTGGCAAACCTCGCCGCGCATGACCGCTGGCGGGCGTGCGAGGTCGACCTAGGGGAGAAGGGCGCAGGGGAGGCCGTCGCGGATGCGACGTTGAGAGCTTTCGGCCGCATCGACGTGCTCTTCAACAATGCCGGTATCTGTCCGACACGCGGCGGTTTTCTTGAAGTCACGGACGAGGAGTGGGAGCAGACACTCAACGTCAATCTTATGGGCTACGTTCGTATGGCGCGCGCTGCGCTTCCGACCATGCTCGCGCAGAAGAAGGGCGTGCTTATCCATTGTGGTTCGGAAGCCGGGCGCATGCCGCATCCGCTGCTGCCGGACTACAGCACCTCCAAGGCGGCGATCGCTCTTCTATCCAAGGCGCTTGCCCGGGAATTCACGCCCAAGGGCGTCCGCTCGAATGTGGTCGCGCCCGCTCATATACGGACCGAGCTCTGGGATCGCCCTGGGGGCTTCCTTCATGCGCTTGCCGAACGTTACGGAACGACAATTGACGGCGCGGTCGATGCATTCCTCGCCGAATCGAGATTGCCAGCGGGGCGGCTCGGAACCGCGCGGGACGTAGCCACCGCTGTTCTCTATCTGGCCTCTGATCTTTCCGAGTTCATCAGCGGTGATGTGATCAATATCGACGGCGGCGTAATACCCGCCTTATAACGGAGGAACCGGGATGGTCCCGATGGCGCAGAGCGACGCTGGAATGTCGCAGGCATGTCGCGATGAGATTGTGAATGTTAACACGCGGGTGGGACAGACACTGGTGTCTGAAACCGATATTGCACGCGTCTGGCACATCAATCTCGAACCAGGCGAACGCCTCGGGTTCCATCGACACGAACTGGACTATTGCTGGATAGCGCTGACAGCGGGACGGTCACGCTCGATGTATTTGGATGGCAGTACGGTCGATACGGAATACATACCGGGAGACTGCAAGGTGTTCTCGTTTGCTGAGGACGAGACGATGGTGCACGATCTCACCAACATCGGGAACACAAGCCTCGCCTTCACAACAATCGAATTCAAGGCTGCCCTCAAGCCTGGGCTAAAAGCTCCAGGTTGACGCGCTTAAAGAATAGCTCTTCGTAACTTAGCGGTTGCTGATCTCGTTTTCGAGTTGGCGCAGATATCGGTTCCTGCGTACTCGACAGGTGGTTCCGCTGTTTTGGCTGAGTAAATGGGTGTTTCCCATCGAGCCCACCAGGCGATCAATAAGAACAGAGGGCACGCCGACAAGCTAGAAAGATTATCCGGCTCGGTAGCAACGTTCGGGGCTACGCTACCTCGATTGTGGCGAGGAAATCTATCAATTCAAGATCATCAAGGAACCAAGCGCACTTGAGAAAGAACTGGTCAATCAGACTGCTCCTCTGGCGGATGCCAAAGCGGGCGACGAGATTGAAATTCTCGTGGTAAATTTGATCAGCAAGGCGGCCGTAGAGACTGTCGGGTAGCTAGGCAGTCAAGGACTGTGGGGGCGCCGAGACATTGGCGTGGTACTTAGCTCCAGGCGCACGCCGTTCGATTTGGCGCACCCGGTTCACCTGCCTGACTGGAGAAGAGATGTCATTCTGTTTCCGGCCCATTTCCAGCGGGGGAATACCGTGCATAGGAGCCGCTTCTAGCGTAAGCGTAATTGGGTAACTCCGGGTTGGCTTGCGGTTGAGAATCTACAAGTCTTCGTGCGTTCAGGCCCAAGCTCAGAATTTGGATCCCTTGCGAAAAGTATTTTCGGTCTCAACTTTATGTTCCCTCCTTCAATCGACGGCAGCTTCGCGCCGTCTAATCAGTCGTAGAGTCAGCCGTTGCCTCTGGCCGAAAGCAGACACCACATTGCTTTCGGCGCCACGGCCGCTTCGCGCCCCCATGGCAGCCGTTGGACACAGACTTATTCGATCCCGTAAGCAGGCGTTCGGACATTGTAGCCGCACGAGTTGCGCCCGCACCTTTCGGCTCCGCCATGCTCGCCGACAAGACTTTAGTCGCCTAGCCGCTGCCGGGCCAGTTCGGCGAGTTCAATCGCCTCGACTTCAAGGTAAGTATGGCCCAAATGGCAACGCAACAGCCCGTCTATCGACTTGGAATCCTGAGGCCGCTCCAGGGGCGCTACGACCCCTTCTTGACGTCTGGAAGGTTCGTCACGCCATCCGCGAGTGCGCGCGCAAACGCCCGCAGTGTTGCCGTGTATTTGGTGAAGCGCTTCTTATCGAGCTTGATCGGATCGCCCTCCTTGAGCGCGATATTGAGCCCTGCCGCCGTCGTTACTCGGGTGATCTCCTTGTGGTTGAACGCATGGATGCCGTAAGCGCATAGATTGCGGGACCGTCACCGCTCGACGACCGCGCGCGCTTGCCGCCTTTGATCCCCGACCAGTCGCGGCCGCCCGCTTTTAAGATAGCATCGCTCCAAACTTCCCTTGCTACGTCAGTGACGTAGCGCTCGGCTGCGTCACGAATCGGCTTGAGTCAAGAAGATTCGTGACGTAGCGCTCGGCTGCACCATGAATCGGCTTGAGTCAAGAAGATTCCGGCTTGTGGGCCAGCTATTTTGCTGACATTCTTCCCTGTTAACGGGGTTGCACTGTGGCACGTGTACAAATGGAGGGACATAAGCATGGCAAAGGAACCTTCGATTGCTGCTTCTTCTACGAGTAAGGCGGATGAAAATCTGTTAGGTAATGTTGAGGGAAACGGGCTGAACTTCATGGCGGCCCAAGCCCGCGAGGGCGGGATCTCCGGTGACGCAGTAGGTGTCGACAAGATACGCGATCTGCTGTTCGGCAACCAGATGCAGGACTATGACCGCCGTTTTTCCAAGCTTGAAGAACGGTTCCTGCAGCGCTTCAAGGATGTCGAATCCGAGGCCAAGCGCAATCTTGAAACCTACGAGTCAAATGCAAAGAAGCAGGTCGAGTCGCTGGCGGCGCAATTGCGGAGCGAAAAAGATGCGCGAGCCGAGGCCGACAAGGAGATTGACCGAAATCTTCGCGAGCAAAATCAGGCACTTGAGAAGCAGGTGCGCGCGTTGTCGGATCAATTGAGCGAGCTTGAGCGCGACGTTGCGGACCGGATAAATCGCATCGATCATTTGCTGCGTGAGGAAATCAAGCAAAAGAACGAAAGCATTCAGATGCTTATGGAGAAAATGTTCTCCGATCTCAACCACGTCAAGACCGACAGAAATCTTCTGGCTGGCCTGTTTGTCGAGGTTGCAAAATGCATAAATCAGGATCCCGGCGGCAGCAATGGCAACTCGGAACGTAGCTGGAAAGGGAGTTGATAGGAACTTGACGTCGAGCGTCGACCCAATCAGGTTTCCTCAAAGAGCCGCCTCGAACGATACCGAAATCGATCGCGCGGCTCTGGCTATTCTTTTGGTCGAAATTGCCCGGAACGTCGATCCGGAACATCATGCGCGTTTCGACGGAGTTCCAGCCTCCGATCATCGCATGGAAACGCTGCGCCAGTTGCTGGTCGGCCGCGAAATTTCGGAGCTTTCACGCGTTACGCATCTGCTGGGCGAACCGGAGCAGTTTGCGGACGCAGTGGGCGGCGTTCTTCCCAGTGCAACCGCGCGGGCGCCTCATGCCCAACTCGGCGAGGCCCTTGCGCCAGCCGTAGAGAGGGCTGTGCAACGGTCGATCCAGAAGAGCCCGGGCACGCTGACGGATATAATGTACCCGGTGTTTCTGCCGGCAATTCGCAAGTCGATCGGGGAAAAGATCGACCAGACCTTTCAGTCGCTGAATGAAACTTTAAGGCATATATTTACCTGGCATGGGCTCAAGTGGAGATTTGAATCCTGGAGAACTGGTGCCAGCTTCTCGGAAGTTGTCCTGAAGCATTCCCTCGTCTATCGGGTAGAACATGTCTTCCTCATCAACCGAAATTCGGGGCTTTTGATCGCGCATGTAACTGCCGATAATGCAACGAGCGAGGATCCCCAACTCATTTCCTCGATGCTCAGTGCCATTCAGGACTTTGTGAAAGACTCATTTCACGAGAAAGAACAGAGCGGCCTGGACACGATCCGCTTCGGGGAGCTTCGTCTCTGGTCGGAAGTGGGACCGTTTGCGACCTTGGTTGCGGTGATCCGGGGAAATCCGCCAGAGGAACTGCATGAAATAGTTCGCGATGTGTTGCTTCGAATCCATGATGAATACGCGCAGGCTTTAGAGCAGTTTGACGGCGACGGCTCTCAATTGGCCGGCATAGAAACGCGGCTGCAGACCTGCGTTGAACTGAAGCAGGAGGACTCAAATCAGGGATTTCCGTGGCTGGTGGTGGCTGCAGTCCTGCTGGTTTCGATCCCGGCAGCCGTTTGGCTCTTTCTTTCCTGGCAATCCGGGCAGCGCTGGCAGGCCTATGTGTCGCGACTGGAGGCCCAACCGGGCATTATCGTTGCCGAACAAAAGGTGCACGGCGGCCAATTCTACCTTTCCGGCCTGAGAGACCCGCTTGCCACCGACCCGCAGTCGCTGTTGTCCGGAACGCAGGTCGATCCCGCCCGGGTTCATTCGCAATGGCAATTCTATCAGAGCCTGGAGCCGGAGTTCGTGTTGAAGCGGCTGACGGCGTCGCTGGCTCCGCCCGATACAGTACGACTTTCGATCGTCAAGAATCGCATCGTTGCCGAGGGCGAGGCTGCCGACACCTGGATAGAACGGGCGCGTGCTGCGGCCCTACAGCTTTCGGCAGGCGGACCGGAATTCGACATCTCCAAGGTTCGTGACGTGAGCCCCGAAGCACGCGCGGCGGAGCGCTGGCAAGCCTATGTGTCGCGGCTTGAGGCCCAGCCTGGCATCATCGTCGCCCAACAAACGGCGAGGGGCGGACATTTCTACATTTCCGGCCTGAGAGACGCGCTCGGCGCCGACCCGCAGTCGCTGCTATCCGGAACGCAGGTCGATCCCGCCCGCGTTCATTCGCAATGGCAATTCTATCAGAGCCTTGAGCCGGAGTTCGTGTTGAAGCGGCTGACGGCGTCGCTGGCTCCGCCGGATACAGTACGACTTTCGATCTTCAAGGATCGCATCGTTGCCGAGGGCGAGGCTCCCGACACCTGGATAGAACGGGCGCGTGCTGCGGCCCGACAGCTTTCGGCAGGCGGACCGGAATTCGACATCTCCAAGGTTCGTGACGTGAGCCCCGAAGCACGCGCGGCGGAGCGCTGGCAAGCCTATGTGTCGCGGCTTGAGGCCCAGCCTGGCATCATCGTCGCCCAACAAACGGCGAGGGGCGGGCAATTCTACATTTCCGGCCTGAGAGACCCGCTCGGCGCCGACCCGCAGTCGCTGCTATCCGGAACGCAGGTCGATCCCGCCCGGGTTCATTCGCAATGGCAATTCTATCAGAGCCTTGAGCCGGAGTTCGTGTTGAAGCGGCTGACGGCGTCGCTGTCTCCACCCGAATCTGTTCTGCTTTCGATCGCCCAGGGTCGCATCGTTGCCGAGGGTGAGGCTCCTGCCAACTGGATCAACCGTGCGCGGGCCGCCGCGGAGCAACTTTCGGCGGACGGAGTGGTTCTGGATGTCTCGCAACTGCGTGAGCTGAACCTTGCAGAACTTAATTATTTGAGAGAGGCCATCCAGGCGACCGATATTTTCTTCTATTCCGGCAAAGCCGTGCCGGGACCAGAGCAGATGCCGGTCCTCGACAGGTTGGCGGATCAAATAAAGGAATTCGCCCAAAATGCCCGCAAGTCAGGCGTAACTGCGCGGTTCATGTTGACCGGCCACGCGGACGTCACGGGCCGTGAGACGGCCAACGTGTCGATCAGCGCCGCCCGCGCCGAGACAGTTCGTGCGCTTCTCAACAAGCGCGGCGTCGCTCCGGACCTGCTGCTGGTTCGGGGCGCTGGCACCTTTGAGCCGGTGGTGCCTGAAAATAGTCGAACTGGGAGCTCCACCAATCGCCGGGTTTCGATTACGGTAAACCTAGAGTAGTGCGGAGCTAGGATATTGCAAAAAAAGATCTGCATGTTGGGTGGGTTCGCTGTCGGAAAGACGAGTCTGGTTCGCAGGTTTGTGCAAAGCATCTTTTCAGATACCTACTTGACCACGGTGGGAGTGAAAATCGACAAGAAGAGTGTCGCACTCCCGGACAAAACCGTGGATCTGATTTTGTGGGATTTGGCCGGCGAAGACGATATCGGCTCATTCCGCGTCAGCAATGTGCGGGGTGCGGCCGGGCTCGTGCTTGTCGTCGATGGAACCCGCGCCGCTACTCTTGCCGTGGCGCTCACTCTGCGCGAGCGGGCCGAGGCCGAATTCGGCGCTATGCCGTTTGTATTGCTGTTCAACAAATCCGACCTGGCCGATCGGTGGGCAATATCGGAGGGTGAGATTAACGAACTCAGGCAACTTGGATGGCAAATCTATCTAACAAGTGCGCTTTCGGGCGAACATGTTGATGATGCGTTTCGTCAGCTTGCTTCGATGGTCACCAAATAGACCATGCGTAGATTGCCAAGAGAAGTCGGAAGCTGGATTTACGATTTCTTCTACAATGAGCACTCTGTCGCATATCTGAAAATTGACGCCCAGCTTTGCATAGCTGCGAAGGGCGGTAACGTTAAACATTACGGGCTCTCATCGCTTCGCATTGGCAAGCCTGTTGCCGATCAGCTTGAATTTATGGAAGGTTTGCTGCCTTGCCCGGAGCTTCCATATCATATGGCCATGGTCGAACTGCCCAGCGGGCGTGTCGCGGACCTTCATCTTTTTGCCGGCAATGCCTGCGTGTGGCTGCTCTTTCTTGACGCCACTGCCGAACGCGACAACAAGCAGCGGCTTCAACAGAAGGCTTATGAAATGACGCTCCTGCAAGAGAGGGAGCGTCAACTCAACGAGAAATTACAATCGACGAACGAGGCGTTGAGGAAGAGCCAGGAGGGATTGTCGCGTGAATACCAGCGCGCCGAATCCCTACTCCTCAACATTCTTCCGGCGTCGATCGCGGAGCGGTTAAAAGCGCACAAAAAAATTGCAGACAACCACACAGAGGTGAGTGTGCTTTTTGCCGACATCGTCGGTTTTACGGAAAGAACGCGGAGCGTCGGAGCCATGACGACGCTCGCTATCTTAAATTACTTCTTCAAGGCGGCGGATCGGCTCTCGGAACGATACGGCTGCGAAAAGATCAAGACAATCGGCGATTGTGTGATGGTGGTCGCTGGCCTGCCCACCGCGCGATCCGATCATGCAGAAGCCCTCGCGCACTATGCACTTGAACTGCGGAAGGCGGTTAAACGCGAACGCTTCGCAGGAGAACCGCTGAGACTCAGAATTGGAATTCACTCGGGACCAATCGTCGCTGGCGTCATAGGCAAAAGGCGGTTCGCCTATGACCTGTGGGGCGAGACCGTTAATCTCGCCTCACGCATTCAAACGTCCGCGGAGCCCGATGAGATCCGTATTTCGGATGCAACTCACCAACTGCTTGGACCAAAATTTGCTTGCGACCCACTCGAGGAAACGGAATTGCGCGGTACAGGTCGTGTACGAATGTGGCGGCTCCTGGCTTGATTTGCCGCTTGGCAGTGCCGACCCTGGAACGCATTGCATCTCAAGCTAATCAAACATCATGGTTTCGAATGTCCGCAGAGGTGCGCGAAGCAGTCGACCACCGAGCGACCGCCAAAGGTCTGTCCTGGGTCAACTCAGAACATCGGATCCTGGAGATTTAAGTCCGCTATCGTTCTTCCCTGCGCCACAAGCGGACCTACTGCTCTCGGCCCCAAAGCGGCCAATCATTCATCGGAATCTAGAATCGGCTTCGACGTGTTATTCTATTGGGATGGTAGAGGCAGCCGGGCAAGTTGCAAAAGGAAGGGCGTGTCGAGGTGACGCCCGTCCTGCATCGCCCAATCGATGAAGCTGGAACCTTCCATTAAACTCAATAGAAGATAGGCCTTTTGCGGAGTGTCGCTGCCCTGTGGCAATTGTCCGGTGGCCGCTGCATCATCGAGAATTTTCGTGAGCCATTTGAGCTGCAAGTCAAAGAATTCCCTGGTGAGGAACTGCAACTTCGATGGAAGTGCCGCCATTTCGGCGGCGAGTGCGCCGCACAGCGGAAGCATTCCGAGTTCTGCGCCTGTGCGGAATCCCTCGCGGAAGCCTGCCAACCTGTCGCACAATCTGTCTGATGCTGCCTCGATCTGGCTGAATCTTTCTCTGACGTTACGAACATAGTCCTCGACGATCGCGACCCCCAGATCTTCCTTGGTTGGAAAATGGTGATGAATGCTCGCCTTCCTGATCCCAACCGATTCGGCGAGATCAGCGTAACTGAACGCCGCATATCCCTTAGAACGAAGCAAGCGTTCAGCAGCGTCCATAATCGCGCCGCGCGTGCTTCCCGTCATCTGGCTTCTCCTTGCGCGTTGAACCTCAAGACCAATTAACCTACCAACTAATTGGTATATGCGTCAATTGTCTTGTCAACACTCGAAAGTCTGCGGGCAGATAAACCCAAATTGCCGATCCTGGTTTTGAGAAATGCGATTAGAAGGACCGCAGGGGGGATGCAGCAGAGGCTTACATTGCGTTGGCCACCATTTGGGGTGCGACGAACTCTGGAAGGCGCTGGTCACATTGGCCATCAGCAAGGTCGCTGGCAAGAATTTGACAGACGAAGAAACCGGGGGCGAAGCCCCCGGCTACAATTGCACTCAAAGTTCGCCGAACCCACCGTCGACGACCAATTCGGATCCGAGCATGTAGCTGGATGCGTCGCTGGCAAGGAAAAGCACGGCGGCGGCGATTTCTTCGGGCTGTCCAAGCCGCCCGATCGGAATCAATTTACTTGCGCCAGCGAGGTAGTGACGAAATTCCTCTTTGGTCTGCCCAGGGTGCTCCGATTGGCCCACGCCGCGAAGAATGGGCGTCTCTATGAGGCCCGGACTGACAGCGTTCACGCGAATGCGCCGGCTGAGCAGTTCCGCCGACAGGGTGCGAGCGAGGGATCGCACAGCCGCCTTCGATGCTGAAAGCATCGCCCGACCAGGCACGCCGACGTGGTTGAGCCAGGCTGTGTTCAGGATGATCGAGCCACCCTCCTTCATGATGGGCTCCACCGCCTGGATGGAAAAGAACACGGACTTGACGTTCGTATCCATGAGACGGTCGTATTGAGCTTCGTCGGTTGTGGACAGAGGAGTCACATAAGCGACACCCGCGTTTGCAAAGAAGATGTCGAGTGCCCCGAAGGCCTGTCGAACGTCAGCGGCCATCTTTTGCAAGGCGTCTCGGGAAAGCACATCCGTCTGCAGGAGCAGGACATCCTGCCCGATGGTCTCCCGCGCCTGCTCAAGCGCGGCCCGATCGCGGCCGGTAATGGCAATGCGCGCGCCGTTTTGGTGCAGGAGCTTGGCGGTCGCGAGACCGATGCCCGAGGCTCCGCCGGTGATGAGTGCTGTCTTGCCGTTAATCATGCTATGTTCCTTTCTTGGGGTTTAGGCTCTGAAGTTGCTGACGGCATCCAGCACATGGCTGCTGTAGACCATGGCTGCGCCAGTATTGAGGTTGATCGCTACGCCGAGCGCTTCTGCAATCTCGTCGTCGCTTGCGCCTTGTTTCACGGCTTCGGCCGAATGAAAGGCGATGCACCCGTCGCAGCGCGTCGTCACCGCGACTGCCAATGCGATCAGTTCGCGCGTTTTGGCATTGAGATGATTGGTTTTCGCTCCGGCACCACCAAGGAGTGCCGCGCCCCGTATGGTATCGGGCGTACGCGAGGCTAGCTCCTTGAGTCGCCCATTCACATCATGAATCTTCTTCTTCCAGTCGAGCAATTTAATTTCCTTTCTCTCTTGGGTTGCTATTGGTGGCATTGACGTTCCTCGCGTTGCGCAGGCTCATTGGTAGCGTTTTCAGCCATGGAGCTGCCCTCGAAGGCCGCACGCTTATCTACCTACTAGTAGGTATCTAGTCAACTAGCATTTTCCACCGGGGCTGTGGTGGCGACAATCAGCCGCCGGCGTTGCTGCTTAACCTGGAGGACGCGGACGGCGGGAGGAGGCCGTCCGCGTCCAGGCGCAATTCTGGGTCAGGAATTGCGTGATCTAAGGGTCCTCAGCGTTCGGGATTCCTGTCCGCTGGTGTGTCATTCCGCAGTGTGAATGTGTTGCGTTGGCGCCGAGTCGGGCACGGTGAACGGCACCGTCACCATCTGTCCGGGGACGAAGTTGTGGTTGGCGTCGACCAACGCGATCTTCACCTTGTGCTTGCCCGGCGGGAACCCAGCTATGTCGACTGTGTTGTTGTCACTTGCGTCCGCCCACCACCACGGCAGGTCGTCGACGATGATGTGCAGATGCCCGACGCGTGGAGATACCTGGAGGGCGCCCGCCCCGAACACCGGTGCGATATGCAAATTCTCGACCCGGTACTGGGCCCAGAAGACGCCCTGGGCCAGGCCCTCGGGAAGCGGGGGATCCACGATCAGTCTGGGCGCTGGCTCGTTCTCAATGGCGACGTAGGGTGAAGCGCCGCGGATCTCCTTCGCGCTCTGGGCGATGGCGCCAGTGGCGAGCACGGTGGCGGCCGCGGTTGCGGCAAGCGTCTTGATAAGAGTCATGGCATTGCCTTTCTTTGATGAGTACAGGACCTTATTGAGCCAACGGGTCGCCGCGAGGTCCGCAGCGATTTTCCGGCCGACCCTCGTATGCGTCTTTCGGGCTAGTCGCGCCTCGCGCGCCACGGCAAGCCGCGTAGTTCCTCAGCGAGAGCCGGCACCGCTGATTCTCCATGGCGACGCGCCCAAAGATCGAGCAGTTCCTCGTTGTCCAGAAAGAATTTCCAATCGCTGATGACGGTGTGCCTGATCAGCAGAAACGGCACGGGCGCTGTGAACGGTCGAAAGCTGGGGTTGTATAGCGCAGCCCCCTCATTGGTTTCGTAAAACCCTCCGAGCACCAGTCCATCGTCTGCATAGGACGGTACTCCGAGATGCTGTAGGACGCCGTCAAAGAGATCACTTGCTCGATCCGCCGACAAATCGGTGAATACAACGACGATTGATTTGTCGATCGCGTCCTCGCCGCCAATAGGCTGAGCGTTCAGGAACAGTTTCCCATAAACGTTTATGAGTTGGACAACGTCGAGCACGCTCCGGTCGGCGATCCGCTCAGGAGCGAGCCAAAGTGTTTCACGTTCCCAGGCCCGAGGTACGAAAGGACAGACAGGCCCAGCGCGGCCGAGATCCTTGTGAGGCCTGGCCACGAAAGTCTTGATCCAGTCTGCGACGACGTGAAGCGCTTTCAGATCGCGTTCCGCGAGCTTCCGCGTCTTGCTGATATCCTCGAGATCCGCCGGGAGGAAGAGGTTGGTGATCATTGCATTCTCCTCTGGCCATTATGTTTCGGTTTGCTTCTCGGAGAGTGCGGGCGGCAAGCGTCCGCCCCGCACCCTCTCAATTAAGTTCCTCACGCAGCGGCTTGAACGCCGCCCGGAGTTCGCGGGTGAAAATCATCGGCTCCTCCCAGGCGGGGAAGTGGCCGCCTCTTTCGGCATCGTGGAAATAGGTCAAGCTGGGGAAGGCACGGCGCGCCCATGTCTCCGGTGCCCGGAAGAGATCGTCGTCCGGGAAGGTCGTGATCGCCACCGGGATGGTAATCTTGTCGGTTTTTTGCGCGGCTGCGCTGATCAGGTTCTGATCGCGATTCTCCCAGTAGAGCCTCGCCCCGGAGGATACGGTGTTGGTCAGCCAGTGCAGCGAGAAGTTGTCCAGCACCTCGTCCGGCGTCGGCCGCTGTTCGGGATCCTTGCCGTACGTCCACTTTCCGAACCCGCCATGCACGAGCATCCACCCCGCCAGGCCGGCGGGGGAATCCGTCAAGCCGTAACCGACTGCCTGCGGTCGCGCACTCATCATCGTCAGGTAACCCCAGCCGCCGTTCTTGATGAACCCTTGCATGGCATCGAATTCCGCGTGCTCCTTCGCGGTCAGTCCCGCAGGCGCGGATCTGCCGGTGGCGATCGCCTCGGCAGCATCGGGCGGAAACACCGCCGGCAGGTTGGTGTGGATGCCGAGCAGTCCCGTCGGCGCCTGCCGGGCCATCGCCTCGACGACGCCCGCTCCCCAATCGCCGCCCTGGGCGACGTAACGCGTGTACCCCAGCCGCTTCATCAGCACGTCCCACGCACGGCCGATACGCTCCACGCCCCATCCGGTCTCGGTGGGGCGAGACGAGAAGCCGTAGCCCGGCAGGGACGGAATCACCACGTCGAAGGCGTCCTCGGCCCGGCCACCGTACGCGGTTGGGTCGATGAGCGGACCGATGATCTTGATCTGCTCGAAGATGGAGCCCGGCCAGCCGTGCGTGACGATCAGCGGCATCGCGTTCGGGTGGCGAGAGCGAACGTGGATGAAGTGGATGTCGATCCCGTCGATCACCGTCTTGAACTGCGGGTGGGCATTGAGCTTGGCCTCGCCCTTTCGCCAATCGTAATCGGTGCCCCAATGGCGCACGAGCTCCTGGAGCTTTGCGAGCTGCGCGCCCTGCGACGCATCGGTGACCGTCTCCTGGTCGGGCCAGCGGGTCGCTGCGAGCCGCCGCTTCAGGTCGGCAAGATCCGCGTCCGGCACGTGAACGCGGAAGGGGCGAATTGCGGCGGTTTTGCTGGTCGGCACGGTGTTGATGGTCCCGTTATCCGGCGACCGGGCAGACAGGTGTTCGGCATGAGCAAAAACGGCACTAGACGACAGAACCGCAAAAGCGGCAGCAATGATTTTCTTGTACATCGAGTTAGTTCCTTTTCTCATGGGGTCTTCACCCCGGACTTCGATCCTCGAAGACCGGGTGCTGCATGTCATTTGTTGCGAGCATTGCTGGGCTAGTGGCGGCCACTGCCAGGGCAGGTCATCGACAGTTCTAGGCGGATGCCAATACCGGTGATGCCTGCAGGGTGACGCCCCTGGCGCGGTTGCGATTGGCCCGTATCTTCACTCGGTGCCGGCCTCGGAGGGAGGCCTCGGCCAGCGTCTGGGGAATCGAGGGAACGGAGAATCCCAGATCAGAATGTGTGCGGACCCGCCTGCAATCGCGACGCAGGTTGGAGCGGCGCGAAACTCTCTCGCGCTGTGTACAGCGGCGTGGGCGAAGGCGCTGGTGGCGAGTACGGTGCCGACGGCGGCAAGCGTCTGCATGAGCGTGGTCATTGCATTGTCTCCTTTCGAGCAGCGTTGGGATTTGCCAAACTTCCGGAGCCGACGAGAAGAACATAGACTGTTCCACTTTTGCCGATTAGACGGTAAACTTGGCAGGCATCCTTTCACTGGTGAAAGGCTATGGACCGTCTCGAAGCCATGACCATTCTGCTTGCTGCGGTAGACACGGGGAGCCTCTCCGCTGCCAGCCGCGAGCTCCGCTTTCCCTTGACGACGGTGAGCAGGCGGGTCTCTGAGCTGGAGGAGCACCTGAAAATCCGCCTGCTGCTGCGTGGCAACCGCAAACTGGCGCTCACCGACGCCGGGCGCAGCTACGTCGCCTCATGCCGACGGATCATGGAAGAGATCGCGGAAGCCGAGCGCGTGGCCGCCGGCGAATTTCTGACGCCCCGAGGTGAACTGACCATCAGCGTGTCGCAAATCATGGGGCGCGTCCATGTCATGCCCGTCGTCGAGGAATTTCTGCGCGCCTATCCGGACATTAGCATGCGCGTGATGCTGAATGATCGGAGGGTAGATCTGGTCGAGGAGGATGTGGATCTCGCGCTCCGCGTCGGCGAACTGCCCGACAGCAGCATGATCGCAGTGCGCGTCGGGTTGTTCCGCCGGGTTCTCTGTGCCAGCCCTGCCTATCTGAAAAGCCGGAATGTGCCGAAGAAACCCTCTGACCTGAGCTCGCATGACTGTGTGGCGTACGACCGTGCAATAATACCTGGGACGGGCGGGACAAATTGGGAATTTGGTTCGAAGGAGACCCTTGAGATAGTCACGATCTCCTCCCGGCTCGTCGTGAATTCGGTCGAGGCGGCAGCTAGCGCCGCAATCGCAGGGAGTGGTGTTGCCCGGATGCCGTGGTACCTGGCCGACGGTTTCGTAAAGTCGGGCCTGCTCCTTACATTGCTGGAAGCGTATGAACCTCCCGTCCTTCCACTTAGTTTGATCTACCCTGGCCAACCCAAAGTGCCGCTGAAACTGCGCGCCTTCCTGGAATTTTCGATCCCGCGTCTCAGAGAACGGTTTGGTTCGTAACCAGCTTCGACTATTGGCCTTCTCCCATTTGGCACTCGACTTCGCCAATCCATCTAAGGCACTTAAGCTTTCATCGCAGAAAAACTGATCGAAAGCGCTGCAAGGCCGCCCCGCGTAGCTCGGACTTCGTGGCAGCGGCTGGGGCAACCCTACCTTCCACCTGTGAAAGGACCCTTCCCAATTTTAACGGCTCATCTGCGATTTCAAAAGGGTTTAGGTTGTGTTCACGCTGACTGGCTAGCCAGCGATCAGATCATAATCACAGGAGCCTTCATGTCTCACCCGCAGCCTCCTTTTGATCGCACTTCGCGGAGCCGTCAGTGGCGCAACAACGGCGCCAAAAGGTGTGGGTCTGACGACAGTTGGAAACGGCTCAAGCCGAACCCAATGGACACGACGCGGTCGCCATATCATGTCGTTGAAGGCTGCCTTTTGACCGTGGTGGTCGCCCGCTCTTGTCAGGACGAAGTCTCGCGGGCGTGTGCGCTCTGGACGGACGAGCTGAAGTCAACGTAAGGGAGGATTGTCATGTCTTCTAGCGGGTCAACCTGCCCTGGTCAGAATGACAATGTATCAGCGAAGCCTTGGTTGGCTTCGTGGTGCTTGCTGGGACTTCTCGGGGTCATCTGGGGTACCAACTTCCTGTTCATGAAGATGGCCCTCGCCGTCGTGCCACCGCTCGAAGTGGCTTGGCTGCGAACGATATTCGGAGCACTTCCGATCGCTGCCTTTGCCCTCGTCCGAGGATCGCTGGCGATGACCGACTGGCGCTTTGGGCACCATTTCGTTGCCATGGCGCTCCTCGCCAACGTCGGCCCGTATGTCTTCTTTGTTGTCGGCACGGCGCACCTTCCGTCCGGCGTCGCCGGGGTCATCAGCGGTGCGATACCCTTCGTCACCGCGGCAATTGTTGCCATAGCGCTGCCCGCAGAACGCCTAACCAGGATCAGAGCGTTTGGCCTGGGTATCGGCTTTGCAGGTGTGCTGTTGGTCGCGCCGCTCGGCCACGGAGCAGCATCGGCAAGCGGCGACTCGCCGCTGATCGGGGTGGCGGCGATGTTAGCCGGATCGGTGAGCTATGCACTGGCCTTGGTCTATGCGAGGCGATTCATGGTGTCGCTCGGCCTTGGTCCGGTCAAGCTGGCGACCTACCAGATGCTCTTTGCAGTCATTCTACTAGCCCCCTTCGCGGCTCCGGGGCACTGGAATGAACTGGCGATCCACAGCGATGTGCTGCTGGCGCTTATCTTCGGGCTCGGCTTGGCCGGGACCGGGATCGCTTTTGTCATCTACTACAAGCTCATCCAGAATTTGGGGGCATTGAAGGCTGCGTCGGTCTACTACATCCCGCCGGTCGTCGCTCTAGTCGTTGGAGGGGCCTTCGCGGGCGAAACAATAACGCTCGTTCAAGCGACGGGTGCAACACTGGTTGTCGCAGGCATCTTTTGTGCAAATCAGGATGGACGCCGATGACACTCTCTGCGTCGCTGGCGATACCCATGACCTGTGCGCAACGATCGGGGACCTCCGAAACGGGATAGCCCCGCTCCGTGATCTGACGCACCGCATCTCGCTTAAACTCGTCACTGAAATTGGATTTACTCATGATAGTCTTCTTGCCTCAAATTTAGGAAAGAAGGTCTCTACAAATCTCGGGGCTATTCAGTTGCCTGGTAGCAGACGTTGCCGGCGACTACCCTGGACATCGTAGTTCCGCCAGGCCGGGATGTTCTCAGTCGGGCAAGGCTGTCCGCCTACCGGCTGATGTTCCGTAGGCGGTACTCGTCGTCACATTTCCGAACGCACGGCCAGCTAGCGCTTTCACGATCATTGACGGGAGCGCTGGCCATCGGACGGCAATCGAAGTATCATTTTCTCTCTGGTCTGTTTTTAATCGGCATCCCGAAAGCCGACGCTTGAAGAGCTATGTCACCGCAAAAGGGGAAGCCGAGTCCAATCAGATAATGACAACTTACACGGAACAGCCCTCACCTAGAATCCTGTTGACCAGCGCCGGAAGGGATTGGACCGGGCTCAATGCCGATTTCGTGCATATCCCGCGCGGGTTGTCGCATGTGCCGGGCGGAGACTTGCACAGTCTGGGCATGCACTTTGGTCCTCCGGTCAAGGCCGATTGCTCGATCGGCGGCAGGCGGATGCGCCGTGTGCAGAAGCCGGGCGATATCGACATCGTTCCGGCCGGCATGGCCGGTTCGTGGGAGGACGATGCCGATTGCCATATCCTGCGATTGAGTCTCCACCCTTCGCTGCTCAATCAGGTCGCCGAGGATATGGGCCGCGATGCCGGCAAGATCGAACTGCTCCCCAGATTTCAAGTTCGTGACGCCCGCATCGAGGGGATTGGCCGGGCCGTAAAGGCAGACCTTGAGGCCGACACCCCATCCGATCCGCTCTTCATCGAGCTTCTTGCCAACGCCCTGGCCGTCCGGCTCATCGAGACTGCGAGCGGCGGTTTCCCAGCGCCGGAAAATCGTGGCGAACCGAAATTGTCGGAGCGACAGCTTCGGATGCTGACGGAATTTATCGAGACCAATCTTAATCAAAAGCTCCAGCTTGCAGACGTTGCAATGGTCGCAGGTGTCAGCGTCACTCGCCTGAAGGCGCTGTTTCGCAACAGCACCGGCAGCTCGGTGCATCAGTATGTGATCCGCCGTCGCGTTGAATATGCACGCGCTCTGATGGCCACGACGACGATGCCGGCGAGTGAGATCGCGTTCGCAGCCGGGTTCGCTCATCAAAGCCATATGGCCTCCACGATGCGTCGGCTCCTCGGCCAGACCCCCGGCGAGATCGTTCGACAGGCCAGCGAATTCCGACCGAAACTGCAAAGAACCGCCTGAATCTGAGCGACCAGTTCTGCTCAGCTCCATACTCCTTGCGTGTCTTCAGCAAGGAAATGGCCCATGTTTGCAACTACACACGAGGCGGCGCTCGTTCGAGAGTTCTTTGACGCCATTGTCGCGACTCCCGAAGGTTTCTGGAGTTCCTTCGACGCTTATTTCGATGAAACGACGGTCTGGGAAAACGTCGGCGTAGCCAGAACTGTCGGGTCGAAAGAGGCTTCGGCTTTCGCTCGCGCTTTTCCTATTCAGTTTCATCACATGCGGATCGAGGACCTCGTTCTGTCCGGCGTCGGCAACCGAGTCTATGCCGAGCGGCTCGATCATTTCTGCGAGAGCGATGGCACGATCATCATGACAGTTCGCGTGCTCGGTGTCCTGGAGATTGAGGGCGGAAAGATCGCGCGTTGGCGTGACTACTTTGACACGGCGGGTTTTGCCGCCGCTATCGGGAAGCAGGCCAATTAGGTCCCATATCACTTCGAACAAGCCCGAAACCAAAGCGCTTCGCTGTTGCGCGTCACGGACAAGGAAATGAACCATGTTTGCAATCGTCGGAGCTGCCGGAAAGGTCGGCTATTCCACATCATTGGCACTGCGTAAGGCAGGCGTCGCTGTGAGGGCGATCCTGCGCGACGAGTCAAAGGCAGGCCCGCTGAGCGAAATCGGGTGCGATATCGCACTGGCCGATCTACAGGACCCCGCCGCGCTCGGCTGGGCGGTCGCGAATGCGGACGCCGTGCAAGTCATCCTCCCGCCGGAAGGTGTCGAGGAAATGCGGCGGTCGATCGAAAGTCTGGCTGAGGCGCTGGAACAGGCGCGCCCGAACCGCGTGCTGGCAATTTCCGACTACGGCGCACATGTCCGCCAAGACATCGGAATGCCCACCATGTTCCGCATTTTCGAGGAGCGCCTTCGCCAACTCGAAATGCCCAAGGTGTTTTTGCGATCGGCGGAACACATGCAGGGCTGGGGCCTCGTCATTCCGGTGGCGGTTGCGGCCGGCGTTCTGCCGAGCTTTCACGACCCGGTCGAGATGGAGTTCCCAACGATCTCAGCGTCGGACCTCGGCCTGATTGCCGCCGATCTGCTGCTACACCCAAACGCGGGGACTGACCTGCAAGTTGTTCACGCCGAAGGGGCGCGTCGGTACAGCGCTAACGACGTGGCCGCGGCGCTCAGCCAGTTACTGGGTCGCACGGTCACCCCGCAGGCGGTTCCTCAATCGCAACGGCAGGACAGTTTCGAGCGCGTCCTTAGCGAGAGTGCCGCCAAGCTTCTCGTCGATCTGTACGACGCTCACAACAAGGGTGGGCTCGTTGACGTCGAGCCTAACGGCGACGTTCGTTACGGTGCCACTTCGCTGATCGACGCGCTTCGGCCATTGGTTCTCGCTACGGTAGACATCAATTGACGCCTGCCAACCGATGAAGCTATCAACCCGGTTTGGAGCGGACGGCTGCTTTGGGAAAATCACATCTTATGCCGGTGTAGGTCCGCTCTCGATAATCCGTATCCCAAAGCTGCCTGTCCACTGTCGGCCCCATTTCGGACGGCGAGATTACCGTGCATATTGGCCGCTTCTAGTGTAAGCGTCATTTGTTAACTCTGGGCCGGCTTGCAGTTGAGAATTTGCAAGTCTCCGTGCGTTCAGGCCCCCGCAACCAAACAAACTTGAATATTTGCCCATTCAAGTCGTTTCAACGAAAGCTCCTCCGCACAAGCGTCGAGGAGCTTTTTGCGTTTCTGCTCCTTGTCAAGCTCTTCGCCCGTGAGCTGCGCCAAGGCATCGTGCCGGTTCTGCATCCTGAAGCGCTCCTCGAGGATGGTGGAGGCCTTCCATGCCGGCAGGATCGAGGCGATGCGACCGTGGACTTCTAGCGTCGCAGGCTGGTGGCCGGGCGCCCGGCCGATCAACACCGTCTGGATGAACTGGCGGACAAGATCGATGAGCGGCTGCTTGGTGGTCGTGTCGGCCTAGTCGCGCAGATAAAACAGCAGGGTCTCGAAGATCGCCCGGACGTTTTCCGGGTTGATCTGCCTCTGGAGGTCGGCCAGGCGCTCTTCGCCCTCAATTCAGTCGAGATCGCAATACGCTCCGGCTTCACGTTGACCTTTTTCGCGACGACATCGAGCGGGATCTCGACGCGGTCAACGCCCAAGCCAGAACCTTCTCGTTGATCATTGCGTCGGTCATGTCGCGCGTAGCCTGCGGATATTATGCTAATTCGTAAAAGCGCGGCACGTCGTGAAGCTGAGCCCGTTGCTACCCGTGCGAACGGGATAAGCCTTTTCCGTTATTATGACGATGCCTTGCCGACCTCGCCGGAGACGAGACGCCCCTTGTGGAAGGTTGCGCTGCGGGCCGGAACGCGGGCGACGGCTTCGGCCGAGCAACTGGCGCTCGTCAGCGTAAAGCCCGCATCGTCGCCGGCCTTCGGCCAGGCGCGCGTGCCGTCATCGGCGAGCGGCAGGACACCACCGGTCGAGATGGCGAGTGAGCGCGACAGGCGATACTCGTCCGAGCCGCGATAGAGCTGCGCGTAGAGATACGCCTTCTCCAGCATGTCGCCGCTGCCGAAGGGCGACCAGTGGTCGATGACGCTGTCGGTGCCGGTCATCACGAAGACGCCCGCCTTGCTGAGCTGCGGAAGCGGCATCATCAGGCCGCCGATCGGCACGGTGGAGGCGATCGTCATGCCGTTTGCCGCAAGCCGGGCGGCCGTCTCTTCGAGGACTTCGGGGCGGAGCGTCGTCAACGCGAAGGCATGGCTGATCGTCACTTTGCCTTTCAGTGCCTGGTTCTTCTCCACCGTGTCGATCATATAGTTGATCGCCGCGACACCCGCCGGGCTCGTCTCGTGTAGGTGGATGTCTACGCCCTTGCCCGTGTCGAGCGCGATCTGGAACATCGCGTCGAGCGATTTTTCCATGGCGCTGTCGACATTGGTTGGATCGAGGCCGCCGACATATTCGACACCCATCTGCATGGCTTCCCGCATCAGTCCGTCGACCTCGGAGTGCAGCAGGCCGTGCTGTGGAAAGGCGACGATTTCGCAAACGAAATCGTCCTTGTGCTCCTCCAGCGCAAGTTTCAGGTGCTCGAGGCTTTTGAGGCCGCTGACAGGATCGATGTTGCAATGGCTGCGGGCAATCGTGCTGCCCTTGGCTTGCAGGAGGGCGATCAGGCCCTCGGCGCGCTCCACGGAGGTCGGCAGCAGTTTCGGCAGCAGCTTTTCCTCAAGCGCGATCATGTCCATGATCGTCTTGCCCTGGCGCGGCCGAGGCGCCTGCCACGGGCCGCCATAGAAGGTCTTGTCGAGGTGGATATGCATGTCGCGCATTGTGGGCAGGGCGAGTTGGCCGTTTGCTTGGTATCTCGGCAGGCCCGCCGGCAGCGTCGCTCCGGCGGCATGGAGGGTGGCGATCCTGCCATCCTTGATTTCCAGCGTGTAGAGGGCTGTGCGGGTGGCAACGACGATATCGCCTTCCTTTTCGAAGCTCTCCTCAAGTCGAACGTCGGCGAGCAGGTAGTGGTTGTCCGTTACCGCCGTCATTGTGGCGCCTTCCACACAGTTCTGGGTTTCGGCTGCGGCCTCGCGGCTCATGCCACCGAGACCTGCGACCGCCACGGCGGTCGTCAATTGACCGGTACGGCTCAGGAAGGCTCGGCGGCTCTGCGATACGGCATTTTGCATGATCGTCTCCTCATCGTCGTGCATGTGATGGAAGACGCCATTCTAGGAAATCACGCCGTGGCATGGCAGCGACATATGAAAATGCTGGCTATTCGATTTCCCAATGACCTCAGCGTGTCAGCCGGCAGAACGCAATGAGCCGTTCGGCAAGGTCGAGCGTGACGGGTGAAGCATTATCGCGGTAGAACAGGGCGAGCTCGAAATTATCAACCGGTGGCAGGCGCTCGGCGAGGCCGAGTACGCGATGCGCCGGCAACCGGCAGCTTGCCGGCAGGAGGCTGACGCCGAGACCGGCGGCTGAAGCTGCGGCAAGTGCTGCAAGCCCTCCGCCGCTGTAGCTGACGCGCCAGCGAAGCCCGAGGCTGTCCAGCGTCTGGCACAGTTCCTCGCGGTACAGCCCATTCACGGGGAAGACGGCGATTGGCACCGGGGACTGTTCGATCGCAGGATGTTGCTGACTGTCCAGCCACAGCAGCGGTTCGGCACGTGCCGCGCGTGGCAGGTGAACCCGAATCTGCTTGACGAGTACCAGATCCAGTTCCTCCTGAAGGTAAGCCCGGTGCAGGTCGCGGCTGAGGCCGCTGGTGACGTCGAGCCGGAGGTGCGGATGCTCGCGCTTGAATGCGGCGAGGAGGTCGATCGTCGGCACGGTGAGATCCTCCGGCATGCCGAGTCGCAGTACACCGTCCCGCCACGGTCCGGTCAGCGCATCGTGCGCCTCCTCGTTGAGCGCAATGATGCGCCGCGCATAACTCAGGAGCTTGATGCCCTCTTCAGTCAGCCGTACCTCATGAGAGGTTCGCTCGAAGAGCGCCTTGCCCAAAAGCTCCTCGAGCCGGCGCACCTGCTGACTAATGGTCGATTGAGACAACGACACTCGGTCGGCCGCGCGTGTAAAACTGCTGGTCTCGCAAACGGCCACGAAGCTGATCAGGAGCTGGGGGCTGAACATGGGATAGCGATTCATTCTTCCGCCGCCACGGGTTAGACCAGTATTTCTTTCTACCCGGCTGCGAAAGGCTTCACAACACAGATGTGGCCGGGCCGTAGCGCAGTAGCGAAAGGCCTGGGGGGCCTAAACGAGCAGTTCCATGCCAACACTTCTCAAAATGCTCAGCGCGCTTAGCGGCGAAGAAGCGGACGGTGAAGAAGATTGTGTTCCAGGTCCAGCCAGGGCGGATCTTCCGCATACATTTCTTCAATCAGCTGCTTGACGAGGTCGATATAGCTGGAGTTGTCGCCGACCCTGTGATTGAGGATCACCGGTGAGGTGGCGCCCTTTCCCTCGAGCAGCCGATAGTGCACGTCAGAGCGCATCTGGCGCGCGGAGGAGGGGATGATGCACAGGCCGGCTTCGGCGGCGACCAAGCCCAATGCGGTCTGGATTTCTCGCACTTCCTGCACTTCGGCCGGCCGCGCGTCGTGGCCCTGCAAGAGATTCAACACATGGTCGGCATAGCCCGGTCGCGGCTCCTTGGGGTAGACGATGACCTTCTGGCCGGCCAAGGCCGCGACCTGGAGGGGCGACGGATCCTGGGCGAGCGGCGTGCCCTTCGGAATTGCCACGACCAAACGTTCCTCGCGCAGAACCGTTCCGATCACGTTCGGGTCGCTGTGCCGCAGGCGACCGAAACCAATGTCGATGCGGCCTTCCTTGAGCGCTGGGATCTGCTGGACGGAGACCATTTCCAGCAACTGAATGTCCAGCTCCGGCGCGTGCTGCCGCAGCTTTCGCACCAGTGAAGGCAGTCCGCCGTACAGGGTCGATGCCACAAAACCAATGGAGAGTACGCTGTTTTGGTTCAGACCGACCCGACGCGTTGCTGCCTGCATCTGCTCGACCCGACCGAGCACCTGCAGAGACTGTTCATAAAACAGTCGTCCCGCCTCCGTCAGCCGGACGGGCCGGGTCTTGCGGAGGATGAGCGCGACGCCCAGTTCATCCTCCAGCAATTGGATCTGCCGGCTCAGCGGCGGTTGAGCGATGTGCAGCGTCTGGGCGGCGCGCGTGAAATTTCGCTCCCGCGCGACGGCCACGAAATAGCGCAGCTGGCGAAGATCCATCCTTGGTCCAATCCTCTATGAATTTTTTCACCACCGTACTCGATATGTTGCGGTGCGGTAACTACAGATAGTTTAGCATTTTTCCTGCTTGATACCACATAGGTATCATAGCAGATGCAAATGATGTTGGACGAGGCTCCCTGGCCGGCGCAAAGTCGAAGCATGAACACGACCTCAATTTCCGTTGTCCCGACCACAGCAGCGTTACCCCTCGTAGAACGAGTCGAAACTCTGCTTATCGATCTGCCGACCATCCGACCACACAAGCTGTCGATGGCGACCATGACCGGCCAGACACTGATGCTGGTCAAAGTACATTGCAGCGACGGCATCGTCGGGATCGGCGAAGGGACCACAATCGGCGGACTGGCCTATGGCGGCGAGAGCCCGGAGAGCATGAAGCTGGCCATCGACAGTTATTTTGCGACGGTGATGGTCGGTCAGGACGCCACCCGGGTGCAGGCGCTAATGGCGAGGCTCGGCAAGATGGTCAAAGAGAACCGTTTCGCCAAGAGCGCCGTCGAAACCGCGCTGCTCGACGCGCACGGCAAGCGACTCGGGCTTCCTATCAGCGAACTGCTCGGAGGCCGCCGCCGCGATCGCCTTCCGGTCGCCTGGACACTCGCCTCGGGTGATACCGCAAAGGATATCGCCGAAGCCGAGGAGATGCTCTCCATCCGCCGGCACAACATCTTCAAGCTGAAGATCGGCGCCAGGTCGATCCGCGAGGACGTTGCCCATGTCGCCGCGATCAAGCATGCGCTGGGCGACCGCGGTGCGGTGCGCGTCGACGTCAACATGGCCTGGAGCGAGACCGATGCCGTCTATGGCATGGCGGCACTGGCCGATGCCGGCTGCGAACTGGTCGAGCAGCCGGTCGCGTCGGCCGTCGGGCTGGCGCGCCTGATGCGCCGCTTCCCCGTGGCGCTGATGGCGGACGAGTCCCTGCATGGTCCGGAATCGGCCTTCGAGATCGCCAGAGTGCACGGCGCTGACGTGTTCGCGATCAAGGTCGAACAAAGCGGCGGCCTGTTCAACGCGCTGCGGGTGGCTGCGATCGCCGATGCGGCCGGGATCGAGCTTTACGGAGGTACCATGCTGGAAGGCGCCGTCGGAACGGTCGCTTCGGCTCATGCCTTTTCCACCTTCGCCAACCTGCAATGGGGCACGGAACTGTTCGGCCCCCTTCTGTTGACCGAGGAGATTCTCGCGACGCCGCTGGATTACAGCGACTTCCAACTGACCGTTCCCGATGGAGCCGGCTTGGGCATCACGCTGGATGAGGACCGCATCAGGTTCTTCCAGCGCGATGGACTGCGCAAGACCGTCAGCATCGCGAAGTAGAGGAGCCAGATCATGCTGTTTCAAGTTCGGATGGACGTCAGCATCCCGCGAGACCTCGCCCCGGAGGAGACGGCGGACATCGTCGCTAAGGAGCGGGCCTATTCGCAGGAACTGCAGCGCAATGGCAAATGGCGCCACATTTGGCGGATCGTCGGCGAGTACGCGAACTACAGCATCTTCGACGTGAGGGATAACGACGAACTGCACCAGATCCTGTCGGGTCTGCCCCTGTTCAAGTTCATGACCATCACCGTCACGCCGCTCGTGCGGCATCCGTCGTCGATCCGCGACGACGATAGCTGAGCAACGCCCCGGGAGCGGCGTGATCGGCTTTCACAACACCCAAGCAGGAGGAGAATGGCAATGGACGTAAAGATTTTCGACAAGCCCGAGGTGCAGGACTTCCTGAAGGTTCTGAGCGGCTTGAACAACGGCGGCGGCAATCTGCGCATGAAGCAGATCGTTCATCGGGTGATGTCCGACCTGTTCAAGGCGATCGACGACCTCAACATCACCCCTGACGAATATTGGACCGGCATTGCCTGGCTCAACGAAATCGGTGCTTCGGGACAGGCTGGCCTGATCTCGCCCGGTCTCGGCCTCGACCATTTCCTCGACGAGCGCCTCGATGCCATCGACGCGGCGCTCGGCATTCAGAACCTCACCCCGCGCACCATCGAAGGCCCGCTCTATGTGGCCGGCGCTCCGGCCTCGGAGGGCTTTGCCCGTCTTGACGACGGCAGGGACACCAACGGCCATACGCTGATCATGCACGGAACCGTTTACGATGCCGGCGGCAAGCCGCTGCCGGGCGCGACCGTCGAAGTCTGGCACTGTGACACGCGCGGGTTCTACTCGCATTTCGATCCGACCGGGCTACAGGCGCCGTTCAACATGCGCCGCACGATCATCGCCGATGCGAAGGGCTGTTATAAATTCCAGAGCATCGTGCCGCACGGCTACGGTGTTCCTCCGGGCAGCCCGACCGAAAAGCTGCTGTCGGCACTGGGCCGCCATGGCCAGCGTCCGGCGCATATCCACTTCTTCATCAGTGCCGATGGCCACCGCAAGCTGACCACCCAGATCAATATCGACGGCGACCCGCTGGTCAACGACGATTTTGCCTACGCAACCCGGGACGGTCTCGTGCCGGCCATCACCGAGCGCACCGACGCGGCCAGCATAAAGGCCAACAACCTCACCGGTCCGTTCGCCGAGATCGAATTCGACATTCATCTTACCGCGCTCGTGAACGGCGTGGACAATCAGGTCAACGAGCAGCGCCAGCGCGCCGCGGCGTAAAACCTCCGCGGCGGCTGAAACAGGCCGCCGCACCCCAAACATCGTGAATTCGACATTGTTGCAACGGCCGCACGAGAAGAGGTGCGCCGCGAGCGGGAGAAGAACCATGTCTGTGACTATCGAAAAGGCCCATGATCTCGACCAGTTGCTCGCAACGGCCGTGCAGGATGACAAGGAGGCCGGCGTGTTTCGCTGCCGGCGTGACATCTTCACCAATGCCGAATTGTTCGAGCTGGAGATGAAGCACATCTTCGAGAGCAACTGGGTCTATCTGGCCCACGAGAGCCAGATCCCCGACAACAACGACTATTACACCACCTATATCGGCCGCCAGCCGGTGGTCATCACGCGCGACAAGACCGGCGAACTCAATGCCGTGATCAATGCCTGCGCGCATCGCGGTGCCATGCTGTGTCGTCGCAAGCACGGCAACAAGGGCAGCTTCACATGTCCTTTCCACGGCTGGACCTTCTCCAACACCGGCAAGCTGCTCAAGGTGAAGGACGAGAAGACCACACAGTATCCGCCGCAGTTCAACCAGAACGGCTCGCACGACCTGAAGCGCGTTGCTCGTTTCGAGAACTATCGCGGCTTCCTGTTTGGCAGCCTGAACGCGAATGTTGCCTCGCTAAAGGACTATCTCGGCGAAACCAGGGTGATCATCGACCAGATCGTCGACCAGGCGCCGGACGGGCTGGAGGTGCTGCGCGGCAATTCCTCCTACATCTATGACGGCAACTGGAAGCTCCAGATGGAGAACGGTTGCGACGGCTACCACGTCAGCTCGGTGCACTGGAACTACGCTGCGACCATGGGCCGCCGCGCCGAGGAAGGCACCAAGGCGGTGGATGCCAACAGCTGGAGCAGATCGACCGCCGGCGTCTACGGCTTCGAAAACGGCCATATCCTGCTCTGGACGCGGACGATGAACCCGGAGGTGCGCCCCGTCTACAGTGAGCGCGAGGAGATCACGGCGCGCGTCGGCGCGGACAGGGCGGACTTCATCGTCAACCAGACCCGCAATCTCTGCCTTTACCCGAACGTCTTCCTCATGGACCAGTTCAGCACCCAGATCCGCGTCACCCGGCCGATCAGCGTGGACAAGACCGAGATCAGCATCTTCTGCTTCGCGCCGAAGGGCGAAAGCGCCGAGAACCGCGCGCTCCGCATCCGTCAGTACGAGGATTTCTTCAACGTCTCGGGCATGGGCACGGCCGATGACCTGGAGGAATTCCGGGCATGCCAGGCCGGATATGCCGGTATCGCCGCGCTCTGGAACGACATGTCGCGCGGCGCGCCGCTCTGGATCGAAGGTCCGGACGATAATGCAAGGCAGATGGGAATGAACCCGCTGCTTTCCGGCGAGCGCAGCGAGGATGAGGGCCTATTCGTGCGCCAGCACGAATACTGGGCGAGCGTGATGCGCGAAGCGCTCGCAGGCGAGCGCAAGGAGGTGGCGGCATGAGCATCTCCTACGAAACCGTCTGCGCCTTCCTCTACAGGGAGGCGCGCCTGCTGGACGACCGCGCCTGGGACGAGTGGCTCACCTGCTATGCCAAGGACGTGACCTACTGGATGCCGGCCTGGGACGACGACGACCAGATCACCGAGGATCCGCACGCGCAGATTTCGCTGATCTACTATCCCAACCGCGAGGGCCTGGAGGATCGGGTCTTCCGGATCAAGACGGAACGGTCCGGCGCATCGACGCCTGAGCCGCGCACCAGCCACAACGTCACCAATGTCGAGGTACTGGCGGAGCGTGGCGAGGAGGTGGACGTCCGCTACAACTTCAACACGCTCAACCATCGCTACAAGGTCACCGACAGTTTCTTCGGGACCATGTTCGTCACGCTGCGCCGGAACGGCGACCAGCTGCTGATTTCATCCAAGAAGATCGTGCTGAAGAACGACTACATCCGCCAGGTCATCGACGTCTATCACATCTGACGAGCGTCGCCGGGAGGGCAGGAAACTTTTGAGGAGGGTTCCATGGGCAGCTACAACATCGCATTGAATTTCGAGGACGGCATTACCCGTTTCATCGATTGCAAGGACGGCGAGAAGGTTCTCGATGCCGCCTATCGCAGCAAGATCAACCTGCCGATGGACTGTTCCGACGGCGTCTGCGGCACCTGCAAGTGCCGTGCAGAAAGCGGTTCCTACGAGCTCGGCGACGACTACATCGACGATGCGCTGACCGTGGACGAGGCTGAGAGCGGCCTCATCCTTACCTGCCAGATGAAGCCGACGTCGGATTGCGTCATCGCCGTACCGACGACCTCCGTTGCCTGCAAGACCGGGCAGCAGACCTTTGCCGCCACGGTCGCCAGGGTGGCGCCGCACAAAGATGCGGCGATCGTGCTGGAATTGGACGTGGATGCCGATGCGCCCGCCTTTCTGCCCGGCCAATACGTCAATATCGACGTGCCGGGCAGCGGCCAGCACCGTTCCTACTCCTTCAGCACCGCGCCCGGCGAGAGGCGCATCGGCTTTCTGATCAAGAAGATCCCGGGCGGCGTGATGAGCAAGTGGCTGGAACGTGCCGAGCCCGGCGCGAAACTCGACCTGACCGGCCCGCTTGGCAGCTTCTACATGCGGAAGGACGAACGACCGCTCCTGTTCCTGGCCGGCGGTACGGGGCTGGCACCCTTCCTGTCCATGTTGGAGGTGCTCGCCCGCGAAAACTCGCAGCAGCAGATCCACCTGATCTACGGCGTGACCCGCGATCTGGACCTGGTCCTCGTAGACGAGGTCGAGGGCTATGCCGACCGACTGCCCAACTTCACCTACAGCACAGTGGTCGCCGAGGAGACCTCCCGCCATCCCCGCAAGGGCTGGGTGACCCAGCACATGCCGGCCGAGGCGCTCAACGGCGGCGATGTCGACGTCTATCTCTGCGGCCCGCCGCCGATGGTCGATGCGGTTCGCAAGCATTTCGACGACAGCGGGGTCAAGCCCAACAGCTTCCACTACGAAAAGTTCACGCCGAATGCCGTGGCGAAGGAGGCCGCATGAGCAACGTGCGCTTCACGAACCGTTTCGCGGGAAAGGTGCTGGTCGTCACGGGTGCCGCGCAGGGCATCGGCCGCGCGGTGGCGCAACGCGCCGCCGAGGAGGGCGGCAAGGTGGTCTTCGTTGACCGTGCTGCCTTCGTCGCCGACGTGGCGGCTGAAGTGAAAGGCGCGGATACGGTGGCCTTCAGCGCCGATCTTGAGACCTATGAGGGCGCCGCGGCCGCGATGCTCTTTGCCAGGGAAAAATTCGGCGGCATCGACATCCTGATCAACAATGTCGGCGGCGCCATCCGCATGCGTCCCTATTTCGAATTCGAGCCAGAGCAGATCGACGCCGAAATCCGTCGTTCCCTGATGCCGACCCTCTACTGCTGCCATGCGGTTCTTCCGCACCTGTTCGAGCGCGGCGGCGGCACGATCGTCAACGTGTCCTCGAATGCCACGCGCGGCATCCATCGTGTGCCCTACTCGGCGGCAAAGGGGGGCGTGAATGCCATCACCCAGTCACTGGCCATGGAACTCGCCGAGCGCAACATCCGCGTGGTCGCAACGGCGCCCGGCGGTACGGAGGCGCCGCCGCGCCGCATCCCGCGCAATGCCGAGGGCGACACGGCGGCGGAGCAGGGCTGGATGGCCGCCGTCGTGGGGCAGGTGAAGCAATCGAGCTTCATGAAGCGCTACGCCACGATCGACGAGCAAGCCGCGCCGATCCTGTTTCTCGCCTCCGACGAGGCGTCCTACATCACCGGTAGCGTACTGCCGGTCGCCGGAGGAGATCTCGGCTGAAATTTCTGGAATGACCTGCGTAACGACTCGAGGAGGAGCGAACATGCGCGCTATCGATGTGAATGAAGCCATAGACAACAGCCCGGTCGGACGCTTTCAATGGATGGTGGTCGGGCTCTGCGCCCTGCTTCTGATCGTTGACGGGTACGATGTCTTCGTTGCCGGAACCGTGCTGCCGACGCTGATGGCGGAATGGCAACTGAGCAAGCCGGAGGCCGGGGCGCTACAGGCCTGGGCGTTGTTCGGGATGATGTTCGGCGCGCTCATTTTTGGCCCGCTGGCGGACAAGATCGGTCGCAAGAAAGGCATTGCAATCAGTTTCCTGCTGTTCACCGTCGCAACCCTACTGACCGGTTTCGCCAGCACGCCGACGGAATTCAAGATTTTCCGTTTCATAGCAGGGCTCGGCTGCGGCGGCTTGATGCCGAACGCCGTGGCGCTGATGAACGAATACGCTCCTAAGCGCCTTCGCGGCACCATGGTCGCATTGATGTTCTCCGGTTACTCCGTCGGCGGCATGGTCGCCGCCGCGCTTGGCATCGGCTTGATCCCGCAGTTCGGCTGGCAGCCGATGTTCTTCATCGCCGCTGTTCCGCTGCTCATGCTTCCGGTCATTCTGTGGAAACTGCCTGAGTCGCTCGGTTTCCTCATCCGCCAGGGCCGGCAGGAGCAGGCGAAGCGGATCTATGCGAAGATCGCGCCGTCCGCGCGCCTCGCTGCCGGCGACACGCTGACCTTTACCGAAACGAAAGGGGCCGCTGCCTCGGTCGCGGAACTCTTCCGGCATCAGCGCGCACTGCGCACGGCAATGCTCTGGGTGGCCTTCTTCTGCTGCCTGTTGCTCGTATACCTTCTGTCCTCGTGGCTACCAAAGGTGCTGCAGGAAGCCGGCTATGCCGAAAGGGCCAGCCTTCTGAGCCTCTTCTCCCTCAATTTCGGCGGCATGGCCGGGGCAATCACCGGCGGCTGGCTCGGTGACCGGTTCGGGCTCCCGAAGGTCGTGGTCGGCTTCTTCGCCGCTGCCGCGGTATCGATCGCTCTGATCGGCTTCAATCCACCTGCCGGAGTGCTGTTCCTGATGGTGTTCATCGCCGGCGCAACTACGATCGGCACGCAGATCCTGCTCTACGCCAGCGTGGCGCAGCTCTATAACCTGTCAGTACGCTCGACGGGGCTCGGCTGGGCCTCAGGCGTCGGGCGTATCGGCGCGATCGTCGGCCCCACGCTTGGCGGCCTCCTGCTGGCGAAGGAATTTCCGCTGCAGCAGAACTTCCTGATCTTCGCCATTCCCGCCGTCATCTCGGCTGTCGCGATGCTGGTGTTCGCGGTCAGCAACGCGCGTCGCGTGAGCGCCACAAGCTTGGTGACAGCATGAGGCGACGGACAGCGGTTAGGAACGTGCGGGCAGCATCTGCCCGGTTACCGGACCGCTGGCCCTGCCTTTGGGCACCGTCACATCGCTCCGTCTCCATCCGAGCGACAACAGGAAGCCGCGATGAGCGCGGCTTTCGCCAATGGGTGACTGAATTCATGCCTTACCTCGATCTCCCCGGCCATCGCGTCCACTACCGTATTGACGGGGACGACCCGGCCGCGCCCTGGCTCATATTCTGCAACTCGCTGGGAACCGATCTTCACATGTGGGACGCGCAGGCAGCGGTGTTGTCACGGCACTTTCGCATTCTGAGATATGATCGCCGCGGTCACGGCCAGTCGTCGGCTCCGCCGCCACCCTATTCGCTGGCCGATCTCGGTGGCGATGTTCTCGCTTTGCTCGACGCCGGGGGGATCGAGCGGGTGCATTTCTGCGGTCTGTCGATCGGCGGTCTGACGGGGCAGTGGCTGGCCATCAACGCCGGCCAGCGTCTGAACAAGATCGTCCTCTGCGCCACGGCAGCAAAAATCGGCACCGCCGAAGGTTGGGCCGCGCGCGTGGCTGACGTGCGGATGAACGGGCTTTCTGCTCTCACGGCCGCCACTGCCGAACGCTGGTTCACCCCGGCGTTCAAAGCCGCCGAACCCGGCGTCGTCAGCTCAGTGCTCGAAAGCTTTGCCGCGACGTCGGTCGAAGGTTACGCCGGGTGTTGCGCGGCGTTGGCCAGCGCCGACTTTCGGGAGGACATCAAGCAGATCGCCAATCCGCTTCTTGCCATCTCCGGCGATGACGACCCGGTCTGCCCGCCATCCGATCTGGAATACATTGCCGCCCGTGTGCAGCAGGGCCGGCACCTGTCGTTAGGTGGCCGCCATATCGTCAATATCGAGGCCTCGCAGGCATTCAACGCGGCGCTGCTGGATTTTCTCCACAACTAGCCAAGGTCGTATCGGAGCGCACGGTCTGGCTTTCTGAGCAATTTCAACATCTTGTCGAACACAATCAGAGCGTCTCCGTCTCTAGACCTTTCCGAGACGATTTCGCATGCCAGCGCTCAAATGACTGCGGAAGCCCCATAGAGCACGCGTCGTCCAACTTCCGTGATTTTGTCGATTGTTCATGAAACCATTGCGGCCGCGGATGTTTCAGTTGGGCACCGTTCATGGAACAAATGCTGCATCGAGAGGCGTCCATGTTCCGCGAGTTCATCAGCGCGTTCGTTGCCATCGATGCCGGAATGGCCCTTGCACCAAGCGATGGACACCAGTTGGTTTTGTGAAAGCTGCAGATCGACTGACTTCCAGAGTTCGCGATTGGCGATCGATCTGCTTCTGGCTTTCGTGTTCGCGCCGATTTTCTTCCAGCCGTTGTTCTTCCAGATATGCCGCCAGCTATTGCAGCCTTTGACTGCGTAGACGGAATCGGACCAGATGATCGCAGGCTCACCTCTCGCGTGGCTGTTGATCCATGTTGCCGCCTTAAGCACGGCGATCAATTCCGTCGCATTGTTCGCAGAATTTTGGACGCCACCGAAGTCGGAGGCTAACTCCACATCGTGGCGGTAGGCGATGAATGCCCATCCGCCTTGTCTGGAATTCGGCTCGAAACAACCGTCGGCGAAAACGTGCAAGCCTTGATCGGTTGCCGATGCTCTGACGGATTGCTCTTGAGGAAAGTCGGTCATCGCGCGATGAGGGCCCTGCAGCGAGAACATATCAGCAGAGTTGCGGGTCTCATTCCATTTCCTTCATGGTCCGGCGTGTAGGGTTCAGAATAGCCGGATGCCCGTCAGCTCGGCGGGCTTGTCCAAGGATCCGCCTCCATTCTGAAGCGCCGGTAGACGCCTAAATCATTGTTCCCGGTTTTCAAGGCAGGTCAGTATCTCTGCCGATGAGTGCCGAATTGCGACGCTGCGTGCCGATGGCGATCGTGCGGGCGAGCAGTCCCTCGCGAAGCAGGCGAAACAGATGTCCGAGCAATCTTGTCATGGTTTTGCTTCCTTCGTTAGACGGTTGAATTCGCATTTTTCGCGCGGATATAGGCCCGCCAGCCGCCGAGCGTGGTGACTTCCTCGGCGCCCGTGACAGCATGGGCTTCGCAGAGGAAACCGGAGATGCTGCTGCCGTCTTCGAGGGTTATTTTTCCAATGCCGAGTGGGCCGGGGATCTTCTGGACGAAATTACCGAAGGCGGCGGGTGGGAGCGCCCAGACTTCGACCTCCAGGCCGTTGCCGGCGAACTCGGGATCACGGATGAGGCCAGGTTTCGGCGGCACGGTGTTCGGCAGGACGAAGAGGCGGTAGTCATCGGATGTCCGGCAGGTTTTCAGGCGATATCCACCCGGTCCGGTCAGTTCGTGATTAAGTGGCATGCCGGTCAGATGCGCCCCGACGACAACGATCGGAACAAAGCCGTCGTCAAGCGGCGCAACCCGGCTTTCTTCGGGCAGCGATGCAGTCCTGTCCTTGCCCATGCCGACCCCAAGCGCCCGGTGCATGGCATCGGCAAACGGGGCAAGCGCATCGTCTGTGAACGTCGGGCCGATCAGCGTCACGCCACTGGGCAGACCATTGCTGCCGAAGCCCGCCGGAATGGCGATTGCTGCATAGTCGTAGAGATTGACGAAATTCGTGTAGCGCCCGAAATGGCCGTTCTTCACGATCGGATCGGCCAGCATCTCCTCGACCGTGTACGTGGTGGGCGAGGTTGGCAGCAACAGGATGTCTACCTTCGCCCACTCAATCTTCGTCTTCTGCCGCAGCGCTTCGAGCTTGTATTTACCCTCGAAGGCGGCGACGGCATCGTAGGCCTTCGCGCCTTCGATGATGGCACGAACCGTCGGGTCGAAATCATCCGCGTTGCTGGCCAGGAAGTCCTTGACGGCCGCCAGTCGTTCGGCGACCCACGGGCCGTTGTAGAGAAGTTCGGCCGCCTGCCGGAACGGCGCATAGTCGAAAGGCACAATGGTTGCGCCGAGCGATTTCGCCCGCTCGATCGCTGCATCGTAAAGCGCCTCGACATTCCTGTTTCCGAAGAATTCACGCTCGGTGCTCTCCAGCACGCCGATCCGTAAACCGGAGGCGGGAAGACCTCCAGGTACGGCGTGACGGGAAAAGGGGTCGGCAGCGTCGTAACCTTCCATCACCTTGCGGATCGCAACGCCATCACCAACCGTCGAAGCAAAGACGGTGACCACATCGATGCTGCGGCAGGCCGGGATGACGCCGACATTCGGCACCAGCCCTGGCGTCGGCTTGATGCCGACAAGATTGTTGAAGGCGGCCGGCACGCGACCGGAGCCAGCCGTGTCCGTGCCGAGCGCGAATGCGGCAAGGCCTGAAGCGACGGCAACGGCCGAACCCGAGCTCGAACCGCCCGATACATAGGCCAGGTCGAAGACGGAGCGTGGAGCGCCATAGGGCGACCGCGTGCCGTTAAGCCCGGTTGCGAACTGGTCGAGGTTGGTCTTGCCGATGACGATGGCGCCAGCGGCCCTGAGACGGGCGACAACCGTCGAATCCGCAGCCGGATCGTAGGCATAGGCAGGGCAGGCAGCCGTTGTCGGCAGGCCCACGGCGTCGATATTGTCCTTCACGGCGAAGGGCACCCCCCAGAGCGGCAAGCTGTTTGGCTCGGGCGCACGTGCCAGTAGGTCACGGGCAGCAGAGCGCAGGTCCTCATCCGGCGTTGCGGTGATGAAGATTGCCGGATCCTTGGCGGCGGCGCGGCGTTTAATCACCTCCTCAACGAGATCGAGCGGCGTCAGGCCGGATTGATAGGCGGCGCGAAGGCTTGAGAGATCGAGAATCGTCGGCAGCATGTCAGCAGTTCTCCAGAACGGCGATGATGTCGCCGGCTTTGATATTTCGACCGGGCCCGGCACGCAGATCGCGGACACGTCCGGCGTTGTGGGCAGTGACGTTGATTTCCATTTTCATAGATTCGATGATGGCAATCGTCTCACCGGCAGCAACAGAGGCTCCCGGCTTCACCATGAGTTTCCAGATATTGCCCGGCACGCTACTGGCAACACCGAAGCAGCCCGCGGGAATGTCGCCATCGAGGCTTTCTCCGGTCCCTTCGTCGCTGACGAAACTGTCGAGACCGGCATCCTTCCAGCTTTGCCGCTCGGCGTCGAAAGCCGCTTGCTGCGTGGCCTTGAAGCGGCTGATCGACACAGCGTTCGCCTGCAGTTCATTCTCATACGCGGCATAGGAGAATTCCGTCTCCTCTATCCTCACGGGATAGCCGCCATGCGGGAAGGCAGCCCGTGCCTCTGTGAGTTCGTCATGGCTGACGGGGAAGAAACGGATCTGATCGAAGAAATTGAGCAGCCACGGCTTGCCCTTGGCGAATTCTGGTGTCTGCCGCCACGTGTTCCAGACCTGGATGGTGCGGCCGAACAGCTGGTAGCCGCCAGGCCCCTCCATGCCGTAGATGCACATATAGGCTCCGCCGATGCCGACGGCATTTTCCGGGGTCCAGGTGCGGGCCGGATTGTACTTTGTGGTGACGAGGCGGTGACGCGGATCGACAGGTGTTGCAACCGGCGCCCCGAGATAGACGTCGCCGAGACCGAGAACCAGATAGCTGGCATCAAAAACGATGTCCTTCACCGCCTGCTCGTCGGCAAGCCCGTTGATGCGGCGAATGAACTCGATGTTCGAGGGGCACCAGGGGGCGTTCGGGCGGACCAGCTCTTGATACTTGCGCATGGCAAGCTCGGCATCCGGATCGCTCCACGACAGAGGCAGATGCACGATGCGGCTCGGCACTGTCACCGCCTGTGCGGGCGGCAGACCCGTCTCTATATCCGCCAAAAGTCCGAGCAGGCGCTTTCGTGTCAACGTTGTTCCATCATAATGGATCTGCAGTGACCGGATGCCGGGCGTGAGGTCGATGAGACCGGGCAGACGGGCTTCCATGACGGCCTGCATCAGCAGGTGTACGCGCAGCCTGAGCGCGATATCGAGCGCCATCGGGCCATATTCGACGAGCAGATTGTCGTCCCCCTGGCGGCGGTAGACGACGGAAACAGGGCCATCGTCACGCGTCCCGACAATGGCCGAACCGATATCCGGCACGGACCGATGAACGGCGGGACCGGCGATAGGGTCTTCGCTCCGCGCAACGGCATGAAAGCGGATTTGGTCGCCGGGCTTGAACTGGCCCATCTTCCATTGTTCGTCGCGGGCGATCACCGCCGGACAGACGAAGCCGCCGAGGCTCGGTCCGTCGGGGCCGAGAATGATTGGCATGTCGCCGGTGAAATCGATGGCGCCGACGGCATAGGCGTTGTCATGCAGGTTGGAAGGATGCAACCCCGCTTCACCGCCATCGCTGCGCGCCCATTTCGGCGCCGGGCCAACGAGGCGGACGCCGGTACGGGCGCTGTTGAAATGTACTTCGTAGGAGGTTGAAAACAGCGTGTCGATATCGCCTGGTTGAAAGAAATCCGGCGCACCATGGGGGCCGTAGAGAACACCGACCTGCCAATTGCGGGTAAGATCGGCGGGTTCGTTTGCAGGTGCCGCCGGCTTGGCGGACGTTTGCCTCGCAAGGTGCAGCACATGGCCTGTCTTCAGCGCGCCGGTGGCGTTACCGCCAAACTGGCCAAGGCCGAAGGTTGCGCGGGAGCCGAGCACGACCGGTGCTGCGAAACCGCCTGCGATTGCGAGATAGGCACGCTGGCCGGGGCCGTCGATCGCACCAATCGACAGCACTTGCCCCGCACGAATTGTCACAGCCGTGTTGTGCGGCAATTGTTTACCGTCGCAGGCCATCAACATCTGCGCTCCCCCAAGCGCAATCACAGCATCGGTGTAGAACCGCAGTGTCGGGCCGGACACGGTCAGCTCCAGGGCAGCTATCGTATCATCGTTACCGACAAGACGATTGGCATGGCGGAAGGAGCGCTCGTCCATTGGCCCGCTCGGCGGAACGCCCACATGCCAGAGGCCGAGACGGCCGGGCAGCTCCTGGAGACTGGATTGCGCGCCGGGTGACAGGACCTCGATGACATCCGGCACGAAGATGAAATCGCGCAGCGCTGTCGTTGCCACCTTGCCGCTTGCGAGGAGGTCGGATGCGGCGATTGCGCGAAGATAGTCGAGATTGGTCTCGATCCCGGCGATCGACGTGGCGGCAAGGGCAGCCTGAAGTTTCACGATCGCTGTCGGGCGGTCGTCGGCCACAACAATGATTTTCGCAAGCATCGGATCGTAGAACGGCGTCACCTCCGTGCCCGTCTCGATCCAGCTGTCGACGCGAACGTCCTGCGGAAATACGACTTCCGTCAGCAGGCCGGCGCTCGGGCGGAAATCGGCATGCGGCATCTCGGCATAGACACGTACCTCGATTGCGGCACCCTTCGGTTTCAAGAGTTCTGCGGCCGAAAGCACATCTTCGCCCGCCGCCTGCCGGATCATCCATTCGACGAGATCGATACCGAAGATGGCTTCGGTGACGGGATGCTCAACCTGGAGCCGCGTGTTGACCTCGAGGAAGTAGAATTCCTCGCGCACAGGATCGTAGATGAATTCGACCGTACCGGCTGAAGCATAGGAAACGGAGCTACCCAGATCGACAGCCGCCTGATGCAAGCGGGTGCGTGTGGCAGAGGTAAGACCGGGTGCCGGGGTTTCCTCGACGACCTTCTGGTTGCGGCGCTGTAGAGAGCAGTCCCGTTCGCCCAGCGCCACGACCTTGCCCTTGCCGTCGCCGAAAATCTGCACCTCGACGTGGCGGGCATCGGCGACGAAGCGTTCGATATAGACGCGGGCGTCGCCGAAGCTGGCGCGCGCCGTGCGTTGCACGCTTTCGAAGGCAGCCTGCAGTGCATCGGCATCCGCGCAGAGTTGCATGCCGATACCGCCGCCGCCGGCCGTCGATTTCAACATGACCGGATAGCCGACAATTTCGGCAGCTGCGAGCGCTTCTTCTGCGCTTTCCAGCAGGCTGCTGCCCGGCAGAAGCGGCACGCCGCTGGATTTGGCTAGCTCGCGAGCCGTGTGTTTGAGCCCGAAGGCCGAAAGATGTTCCGGTCGCGGGCCGATAAAGGCAATGCCCTCGATAGCCAGCCGTTCGGCAAAGCCGATGTTTTCCGACAGAAACCCGTAGCCGGGATGCACGGCTTCTGCGCCCGTCGCCTTGCAGGCGGCGATGACTGCATCGACGTTGAGATAGCTTTCGGTGGCGGGCGAGGGGCCAAGGTGCACAGCTTCGTCAGCCAGACGCGTTGCCATGGCAAACCGGTCGGCATCGGAATAGACGGCGACCGAGGCGATACCCATTGTCTTCAATGTCCGGATGACCCGGACGGCGATTTCGCCCCTGTTGGCGATGAGGACCTTCTTGAACATGCTCATGCCTCGGCCCCCGGTCCGGCGTCCCAGATCAGGACGCGAATCGGTGTCGGATCGAAGCCGTTGCAGGGATTGTTGATCTGCGGGCAATTGGAGATGACGCAGAGCACGTCCATCTCGGCCACCAGCTCGACGTAGTCGCCGGGCGCGGAGATGCCGTCGACGATGGTCATCTTGCCATCGGGGCTGATCGGCACGTTCATGAAGAAGTTGATGTTCGGCACGATGTCGCGCTTGCTCATCCCGTGTTTCATCACCTCGATCACGAAGTTGTCGCGGCAGGCGTGCAGGTATTTGGTGCCGTGGCCGAAACGTACGGTGTTGCTCTCGCAGGAGCAGGCGCCAGCGGAGGTATCGTGGCGGCCGCAGCTATCGGCGGTCATCGTCAGCATCACGCGGCCTTCGTTGGAGAATATCCGTGTGCCGGTGCCGACATAGGCTGCGCCCTGTTCCCGCATCGTATCCTGGTTGGAGTAGCGCTCGGAAAAGTCGTCAGCCTTGTAGAACAGCGTGTCGATCGCCTGCTGGCCGTAGCTGTCCTCGATGCGGATCGTCTGCCCCTTGCGCACGATGCCGGACCACGGCGCTTCAGCCGGAATGAAATGATCCTGCGCGGCATTTTCTAGGGTGCGTGCCGGGGAGGTCTGAATGAAATCGGTCATGGTTCGCCCTCCTCAAGCCTGCATCATGGCGTTGTTCTCGAAGCCGCGAGCGGCCTCTGCGGTTGCCGTGCGGGCAAGATCGTCTGCGGCCGGCGCGGCGGCGCGGAAGCGAGTTACGCTCACCGGTGCGGGCGCGTAGACCGGATTGGGATCGAGCGGGTGCGGGCAGGTGGAAAGGCAGATGAGCATGTCCATCTCGGCACGCATCTCGGCATAGTCGCCACTGTTGGACATCTTGCCTTGCCAGCGGAAACCACCGGCATCGTCGATGCGGACTGGCGCAAAGAGATTGAGCACGGCCGGAATATCGCGGCGATCCAGGCCGAGCTTGCCGGCCGCCAGGATGAAGTTGTCCCGCGTGTTGCGGGTCTTTGCGCCCGGATATTTGGCGGCGTTCGAAGCTGCCGTCGATCCACCCATCAGGCAGTCATGCGCGCCGGAGCTATCCTCGACCATCGAAAACATCACGCGGCCCATGTCCGAGAAGATCACCCGGCCCTTGCCGAGCGCGGTCGTCCACTGAACCTTGACGGTATCGACCAGATTGAGCCTCTCGCTGGTATCATTCGCGTTCCAGGCGATCAGTGCAACGGTCGAGGCGCCGTCCTGCTGCTCGACGCGCAGCGCCTCGCCGCGCTTCAAGAGGGTCGACCAGTACCAGCCGCCGGGGATCGTTTCCCGATGGATGATCGCTGTTGACTCGATCGCTGGCGCGGGAAGGGGGCTCGGTGTCGGAAGTGCCTTGGGAGCGAACTCCAATCCCTTCTTCTGATGTTCTTCGTAACGCTGCCGGTTGGCGGCAATTTCCTCTGCGGAACGTCTGACATGCATGGCTATCTATCTCCTGACGGACTGGAAGACGGGTCGTCCCGGCGAGGGCCCTGCAAAACGACCGGGCCGTCCCGGTCAGGGCTGAAGTGTGAAAGAGCGCCCGCGCGGCGGGGCGGCCAGATGGAAATGTCCCGTGTGATGGTGGCGCCGTAGCGCTCCTTCTCCTCCGGCCGGTCGCGCGGCCGCTCGAAGGCGACGACACGGGTGGCCAGCGTGAAGGCCTCCCGCATGTCGTGCGTGACCATGACGACGGTCATCTGAGTTTCATTCCATAGCCGTTTCATCAGCGTGTGGATCTCGGCGCGGATGCCGGGATCGAGCGCGCCGAACGGCTCGTCGAGAAGCAGGACCTTGGGTTTCATGATCAGCGCCTGTGCCAGGGCCAGTCGTTGCTGCATGCCGCCGGAAAGCTGTGCCGGATATTTGGTTTCTGCGCCGGAAAGGCCAACCTCAGTGATAAGTTGCCGAGCTTCCTCGATAGCCGACCGCCGCGCTGGGCCGAAAAGCTTTGCCGTGTATTTCGCGGCCATCAATTCCTTGCCGAGCAGGACATTGCCGAGCACCGTCAGATGCGGGAAGACCGAGTAGCGCTGGAACACGACGCCGCGATCCGGACCCGGTTCAGCCGGCAGCGGTTCGCCATCCAGCAGGATCGTGCCCCTGGTCGGCCGTTCCTGGCCAAGAAGCATGCGCAGGAAAGTCGACTTGCCGCAGCCGGAGGGGCCGACGAGCGCGACGAAGGCACGCGACGCGACGGTCAGCGACACGTTCTCCAGCACGATCTGATCGCCATATTCCTTCCAGACGTTGTCGATGATCAGTTCGCTCATCCCTGCTTCTCCAGATCGGACCAGGGAAAGACGGCGACGCGGATCCGATCGAGGACGAAGTTGGTCAGAACGGCAAGCAGGGTGATCCAGACGACATAGGGAAAGATCACGTCCATGGAGAGATAACGGCGGACGAGGAAGATGCGGTAGCCGAGCCCGGAATCTGACGAAATGGCTTCCGCCGCAATGAGAAAAAGCCAGGCCGGGCCGAGTTGCAGCCGCACGCAGGTGACCAGCCGGGGCAGGATCTGCGGCAGCACGACGCGAAGGGCGATCTGCCAGGACGAGCCTCCGAGCGTTTCCGCCTTGACGATCTGCTCGCGTGGCAGTTCCAGCGCCTTGAGGGCAAGGTCACGGATCATCGTCGGCGCAACACCAATGACGATCAGCGCGATTTTCGAGGCTTCGCCAAGACCCATGACGATGAACAGAATGGGCAGCAGCGCCAGCGGCGGCACCATAGAAATGACGGCGACGAAGGGGGCGAGCAGCGAACGTAGATAGGGCAGCATGCCGATCGCCATGCCGATCAGCAGCGCCGTCACGGTCGAAATGCCGAGACCTGCGAAAAGCCGGATCAGGCTTGCGGCCGTATCGGACCAGAGCAGATAGTCGCCTGTGCGCGCATCCGGCAGGAACGCCAGCCGGTTGATGGCGTCGGCAAAGCCCGTGAGACCGGGCAGCAGCTTGTCATTGGCATTTTCCGCCAGCCGCGCCGCCGATCCCGCCGCATAAGCGGCGACCAGCAGGACGAAGGGCAGAAGCATGAGGGTGAGTTGTGCACCCCGGCTCGGCCTGGTGTTGATCCAGCGCATGGACATGGCTCCGCTGATGAAGGGAAGAGGGCGGCGCGGAAAACCCGCACCGCCGATCGGCGCAGCGCTCAGAGCGAACCGTCGGCAGCGGCCTTCATGTAGATCTCGGTGAAGCGCAACTTGACGTTCCCGCTGTCGCCGAGAACCTTGCCATCAGGCATTTCGATGCCGATAACGTCGGCCGAGGCCGCGCCGCTGCCGAGCAATCCTTTTTCGAACAGGAAATTGCGCACGAGGTCCATCGTCTTCGGCAGGCTCGGCGACGCCGTAAAGGCCACCGCGTCGGCGGGCTTGTCGAACAGCTTGGTGGCGGCGATCTGGGCTTCGAAGCCCTTCAGATCGGTGCCGGACGCGGAGCCCATCGCTTCGCGCGCCGCCTTGCCTTCGGCGCTGTCGGCCGTCATCAGCGCCGCGGTTTCATACCAGATGCCGGCGAGCGCCTTGCCGAAGTCCGGATTGTCTTTCAGCACGTCGGAATTGGCGACCATCAGGTCGATGATTTCGCCGGGAATCTGCGAGCTGTCGAAGACTTTCTTTGCAGTCGGCTCTTCGAGAATGGTCGCAACAAGCGGGTTCCAGGTGACGACTGCCGAGACATCCGCTGTCTTGTAGGCACCGACCATGTCGGCGTCGGAGGTGTTGACCACCTTCACATCCTGTTCGGTCAGCTTAAGGCTTTCAAGCGCCCGGGCGAGCAGATAGTGCGAAACGGAAAACTCGACGAGATTGACGTTCTGGCCCTTCACATCGGCAAGGCTCGCTTTGTCCTTGAGAATGACGGCGTCATTGCCGTTGGAGAAGTCACCGACGATGACGGCCGTCGTATCGATACCACCGGCTGCCGGAATCGAGAGGCCGTCCATATTGGTGAGCGTCACGGCGTCAAAGGCGCCGGCGGTATACTGGTTCATCGATTCGACGTAGTCGTTGAACTGGGTGACTTCGATCTTGAGACCATACTTGTCGGCCCATTTCTTCACGATGCCCTTGTCGGCGGCGTAACCCCACGGCATCCAGCCGACATAGATCGACCAGGCGACCTTGAAGTCGGTCTTCGGTGCCGCAAAGACGTTTGACGTCATCCCGAAGGCCAGCGAAGCCGCTAGCGCGGTGATGGAGAGCATTTTCGAAAAAGTCTGCATTGAAATTCCCCTTTTGCTTTTCTTCAAAAAGGGATCGGCATGGACCATCGCGCCGCCAATCCCTTGGCTAACGAGGTCTCCCGGGCTTTTTTCCCGCCGTGCACCCGGCGGGATGTCTCCCCAACCGGTGGCAGCTCTCGGACCAGCACGTTTTCAAAACGCCGGAACCCTAGCTGCCAACTCAACAATGGAATACGCAAGGTCCATGCCAGTCATTAACTCTATGATTCTATTATCATATGTTTGAGAGTCGAATTCTCCTTTTTGTAAAGTGCATGCACTTGCCCATTCTTTGGGCGCCTTCATGCCTTTTAAGTCATCACCTACGGAACTGGATGCCGGCATTGTTAACGACGATGTGTGTCGGTCCGGTCTCTGCCACGAACCGGCCGACTGCTTCGGCGCGCGTAGGCGGTCCGCGTCTCGGTCGCATTGCGACCAAGCCGACAGCGAACCGGTTGAGATTGCTCTTGTCGACGATAATGGCACTGGCTGCCTTGGGCAGGTGGGCGGTGGTCGCATCCTCCTCCGGCTGGTAGCCGCGGCAAGCGGCGATGGTCTGCATGTCGCCTACCTCGATATGTCCCTGACGGCGAAGGGGTAGCCGAGAGCGACGTGATGGCCACGATGCGTGCCAGCACCGTTTCGATCATCTCGGAAGCCGGCCTCCCGCGGCATAGGCCGCGTGCAGGGAGCCGCTATCGAATGCACGTTTGTCGGTCACGCCAGTTCCGCTTGCAGTATCTTAACCGGCCGGTCCCACTGGATCAGCACGACGCAGCCCGTGTCGCTCCAGACGGAATGCTCGGTGCCTTGCTTGTTGACTATGAGGCTGCCCGGACCGTAGTCGCCGGCTTCGTCCGACTGCGTGCCTTCGAGCACCACGATCGTTTCAAGTCCCATATGCCGGTGGCGCGGGACGGATGCCCCAGCCTCGTATTTCAAAAGCGCCACGCCCGGCTGGTCGCCTTCAAAGGGCTGGATCCAGTGGATCGTCACCTCGTCACGGAAGGGTTTGAACGGCAGCGCCTTCCAGCCGCCGGACGTCAGGCTTTCGCGGGTCGTTTCAGGCATGTGCTATTCCCTCCACTATGGCATTGACCGAAGCGACCCAGCCGACGATTGCGCCTTGGGCCGTGATCATCGCGATGGCGGCACGTTTGAACTCCGGAAAATAGCTTTCCGTGGCCTCCTCGGCGAGCAGGCATTCATAGCCGCGATCATTGGCCTCGCGCATGGTGGTCTGGACGCAGACCTCCGTCGTCACGCCGGCGAAGACGACCTGCTCGATGCCGAGGTCCTTCAGGATGTCGCCGAGCGGCGTGGCATAGAAGGCGCCCTTGCCGGGCTTCTCGATGACGACCTCACCGTCTATCGGTGCAAGGTCGGGCAGGATGGCGGTGCCGGGCTCGCCTGATATCAGCACCCGGCCCATCGGCCCTTCGTCGCCGATCCGGAGCGCCGGGCTGCCGCGATTGCGCTTGGCCGGCGGCAGGTCGGAGAGATCGGGCCGGTGGCATTCCATCGTGTGGATCACCGGCAGGCCCGCCTCGCGAAATCCCGCAATCAGCCGCTTTACGTCCGGCACGATCCTGGTGATCCGGCTGACGTCGTTGCCGAGGCTTGCGCCGAAGCCGCCGGCTTCAGCGAAATCGCGCTGCATGTCGATGACGATCAGCGCGAGCTTGTCTCGCCTAAGCGGAAAGGCAAACGGTTCGGCCTTGATCTCCACCATCAGTGATGTCCCGCCATATGGGCGCCGATGACGGAAATATCGGCCGACAGCGCAGGGGTCTCGTAGACCAGCTTTCCGTCGGACATGACCATGATCCGGTCCGACATTTCCAGCAGTTCATCCAGGTCCTCAGACAGGAGCAGCACGGCCGTGCCGGAATTGCGCGCCTTCATGATGCGGGCGCGGATTTCGGCGACGGCGGAGAAGTCAAGGCCGAAGCAGGGGTTTGAGACGATGAGCAGATCGACGTCGCCGGTCAGTTCGCGCGCGAGCACGGCGCGCTGGACGTTGCCGCCGGAGAGCGCGGCGATCGGCGAGGAATGCGACGCGGTCTTTACCTTGAAATCCGAGATCAGCGAGGCCGCGCGCTTGCGCATCGACTTCATGTCGAGCCAGAGGGCATCCCCGCCCTGCTTCTTCACGTCGAAGGTGCGAAAGGCGAGGTTTTCCGTGACCGTCATTTTGGGCGCACAGGCGTTGTTCAGTGGCTCTTCCGGGATGAAACGGACATTGTTTATGCGCGTTTCCTGCCGCGTGGCGCCGTAGATCGAGCCTTTCACAGTGATGCTGCCGGCTTCCGGCGGGCGTTGGCCGGCCAGCACTTCGGCAAGTTCCTTCTGGCCGTTTCCGGAAATGCCGGCGATGCCGACGATCTCGCCCGCATGGACCGCCAGGTTGCCGATATCGATCATCTTCAGTCCGGTGCGATCCGGCGCCTTGATGTCGCTGATAACGAGGATCGGCCTGGCGTCTGATGGTACCGGCAGGCGGGTGTCGAGTTCGGCGAGCTTGACATCGCCGATCATCATGGCCGCCATATCCTTGGTGGAAAGATCCTTCACCAGTCCGCTGCCGGCCATCTTGCCGCGCCTGAGAACGGTGACGGCGTCGGTGAATTTCGTCACTTCATGGAACTTGTGGCTGATCATCAGGACGGTCAGTTCGCCGCGCTCCGTCATGCCGCGCACGAGGCCGAGCATTTCGTCGGCTTCGGCCGGGGTCAGCACCGAGGTCGGTTCGTCGAGGATGAGGAAGCTGCGGCCGAGATAGAGCTGCTTGACGATTTCGAGTTTCTGCTTTTCGCCCGCAGCAAGTTCGCTCACCGGACGATCGAGCGGGATCTTGAACGGCATGCGCTCCATGAAACCGGCAAGGTCCTTGCGCTCCTTCGCCCAGTTGATGATTGCAGGCACGTGCGCACGGTTGATGACGAGATTTTCAGCCCCGGTCAGCGACGGTACCAGCGTGAACTGCTGATAGACCATGCCGAGCCCATAGGTTGCGGCATCTTTTGGCGACTGAACAGACACCTCACGGCCATCGACCGACAGCGAGCCGGAGGTCTGGTGGTAGAAGCCCATGATGCATTTGACCAGTGTCGACTTGCCGGCGCCGTTTTCGCCGAGTAGCGCATGAAAAGTGCCGGCGGGTATGTCGATCGAGACATTGTCGAGCGCCGTAAAGCTGCCAAAGCGCATGGTCATGCCGATCGTCTGGATGCCGACGGCCTTGCCGGCCCTGGGCAGAGGCGTGTCGCGGATCTGGATCATGGCAATTGCCTCACGAGATTTTCGGAGTTCGAGACGGAACCGAAGACGCCGCCCTGCATCTTGACCATCTTGATCGCGGCGAGATGATTGCCGTAGTCGGTGGCGCCGCAGCAGTCTTCGAGCAGCAGGCATTCGAAGCCGCGGTCGTTTGCCTCACGCATGGTGGTGTGGACGCAGACATCGGTGGTGATGCCGGTGAGGATGATGTTCTCGATGCGCTTCTGGTTGAGGATCAGTTCCAGATCGGTGGCGCAGAAGGAGCCCTTGCCGGGCTTGTCGATGATCGTCTCGCCCTCGATCGGGTAGAGCTCATCAATGATGTCCCAGCCGGGTTCGCCACGCACGAGGATGCGGCCGCAGGGTCCGAAGTCGCCGATGCCGGCGTTGATCCGCCGCGAGCGCCAGCGCTTGTTGGCGGGCAGGTCCGCGAGGTCGGGCCGATGGCCTTCGCGCGTGTGGATGATGTGGTAGCCCTTGGCGCGCATGGCGGTGAGCACCTTTTTGATCGGTTCGATCGGCGCGCGCACGAGCGACAGGCTGTATCCCATGTGGTCCACATAGCCGCCGGGACCGCAGAAATCCGTCTGCATGTCGATGATGATAAGCGCCGTGTTGTCGGGGCGAAGCGCGCCGTTATAGGGCCAGGGGTAGGGATCGGCGTCGATATAGTTCAGGTTTTCGCCGGTAGGGACTGCGGTTGCGGCAAGAGCTGTCATGGCCGGATATCCTATTTCGTGATCGACAGGGCGCCGGGTGCGCCTGCGAGCGAGCGGGTGGGCGAGGAAGTGGCGACGAGGATGACGAGGGTGAGTACATAAGGGGCGGCGTAGAAGAGGTAGTACCCTTGCGTGACGCCGACCGATTGCAGGGCGGGACCGAGCGCTCCGGCGCCGCCGAAGAGCAGGGCGGCGAGGAAGCAGCCGATCGGGTTCCAGCGGGCGAAGATGACGAGTGCTACGGCCATCAGGCCCTGGCCAGAGGAGATGCCCTCGTTCCACGAGCCGGGGTAGAACAGCGAGAGATAGGCGCCGCCGACGGCTGCGAGCGAGCCGCCGACCGCTGTGGCCAGAAGCCGTACTGAATCCGGATTGAGACCCATGGCGCGGGCGGCGTCCGAACTGTCGCCGACGACGCGCAGGATCAGGCCGACGCGCGTGTTCTTGAACGCCCACCAGAGCGCGACCGACAGAAGCGCGCCGATGATGAAGAGCACGTTGATATTCAGCGCCGACTGGATCTGCGGCATGTCCGACCAGCCGCCGAGCGGAATGGAGGGCAGATGCGGCGCGACGGGCTGGATGAACGGTTTGCCGAGGAAGAAGGCAAGGCCGAGGCCGAACTGCATCATGGCGATGCCGATGGCGATGTCGTTGACCTTCGGGAACTTGCAGATCCAGCCATGGATGAGGCCGAAGATGGCGCCGGTCGCCATGGCAGCGAGGACGCCGAGCCAGGGCGAATTGCTCATGACGGCGATGGCATAGGCCGTCATGGCACCGAAGACCAGCGTGCCTTCGAGACCGAGATTGATACGGCCGGAACGCTCGGTGATTGATTCCCCGAGGCTGACGAAGATGAAGGGCGTCGAGACGCGGATGGCGCCTGCGAAGATGGCGAGCGGGACGCCCCAGATGCCGATGCCGGTTTCGTCCATCACGTGGTTCTCCCTGAGAGGCTGGGGCTTTTCCAAAGGTCGGGATTGAATATCTTGAAGCGGCCGTAGAAGGTTTCGCAGAACAGGATCACGACGAAGAGCGTGCCCTGAAGCACGAGCACGGTGGCATCCGGCAGGCCCATGCGCCGCTGGATCAGCCCGCCGGAGGCGTCGATGCCGCCAAGCAGGATGGCGACGGGGATGATCGCCAGCGGATTGTGCCGGGCGAGGAAGGCAACGAGGATGCCGGTATAGCCGTACCCGGCGGCAAGCGAGGCATTGGCGGACCCTTGTACGCCCGCCACTTCGACCATGCCCGCCAACCCGGCAAAACTTCCGGCAAGCGCCGTGAAGCCGACGATCAGCCGGCCGACCGGCAGGCCCTGAATCTGGGCGGCACGGACGTTTCCGCCGGCAATGCGGGCGGCGAAGCCGAAGCTTGTCGCTTCGATCAGCACCCAGGAGACAATGCAGGCGACGACGCCGATTGCCAGCCCCCAGTTGACATCCATGCCCGGGATGTTGCCGAGCATATGGTCAGCGGGAAGGGGGGCGGTCGATGGTTTGTTCAGGCTGGCGGGATCGCGCAACGGTCCCTCGATGAAATGGTTCATCAGGGCGATGGCGATATAGGCGAGAAGCAGCGAGGCGATGGTTTCGTTGACGCCACGATAATGGCGCAGAAAGCCGGAGAGCCCGATCCAGAGGCCGCCCATGATCATGCCGGCGATCGCCATGGCGGGAAGCACGATGATAGGCGAGGCCGATGCCGTCAGCGGCAGGGCGATGGCAGCTGCGGCGACACCGCCGAGCACCACCGCCCCTTCGCCCCCGATGATGACAAGGCCGAGCCGCGCGGGCAGGGCGACGCAGAGCGCCGTGAGGAGCAGCGGCGCTGCGCGGCTGAGGCTGTTCTGGATGGAAAACCAGCTTCCGAAGCCGCCGGTATACATCAGCCTGAAGAGGTCGACCGGCGATTTGCCGATGACCGCTATGAAGATGGAAAAGAGCGCCAGGCCGGCAAGGATCGCGCCGAGCGAGATCGCCACCGGTTCCGCCCGCCGCGCCAGCCATTCAAGGATCGGCCTGAAGCTGCGCGCATCGGTGGATAAAGGAGAAAGCGTTGGTGTATTCACCTCGATCGTCATGACGCTCTCCCATTTTCTCAGGATGTCGAGCCGACCACGCCCTCGACGAGATAGGCCATGCTTTCCAGTTCGATCGCGTCCTCGGCGAAGGCCTGGCTCGCTGTGACGGCATCGCCGCCCTTGTTGTCCTTGATCGGTCCCTTGAAGACGGAGAAGCTGCCGGCCATCATTTCGGCAAGCGTCGCATCGAATTTCGCCCGGGCTTCCTCCGAGACGCCCGGTCCGAGCGGGCTCATCTTGACGAAACCGTCCTTCAGGCCACCGCGGACGAAATTGCCGAGCGAGGTGCCTGCTTGGGCTTCGGTGACGAATTTCGTGTAGACATTGCCCCAGGCCCATTCGGCACCGGTCAGGTATTTTTCAGGCGCCAATGGGCTCTGGTTGGCGTGATAGCCGCAGACGAAGGCGCCGCGGCCGGCAGCCGTCTCGACGACGACCTTCGGGCTATCGACATGGCAGGTGATGACGTCGGCGCCCTGGTCGATCAGCGCGTTGGTAGCTTCGGCTTCCTTGACGGCCAGCGACCACTCGCCGGTGAAGATCACCTGGCAGGTGATGGCCGGATCGACCGAGCGGGCGCCGAGCAGGAAGGAGTTGATGTTCTGCAGAACCTGCGGGATCGGCTTGGCGGCGACGAAGCCGATCTTCTTGCTCTTGGAAGCGTAGCCGGCAGCTATGCCGTTCAGATATTGCCCCTGGCCGATATAACCGAAATAGGAGCCGGTATTCATCGGGTTCTTGCCCTCCTGCCAGAGGCCGCCGCAATGGCGGAACTGTACGTCGGGATATTTTTCCGCCATGGCCAGCATGTGGGGATCGAAGTAGCCGAAGGATGTCGGGAATACGAGCGTCGACCCATCGAGGTTGATCATCGATTCCATCGTCTTCTGGACGTCGACCGTCTCAGGGACATTCTCTTCTTCAACCACGGTAACGCCAGGCATCGCCTTGATCACCGCAGCACCTTCGGCATGCGCCTGATTGTAGCCATAGTCGTCCTTCGGACCGACATAGATGAAACCGACGGTCAGCGCAGTCTGTGCGGCGGCGGACGTTGAAAAGAGCGAAGGCGCAAAACCGATGGCGGCAGCGCCGGAGACGGTCGTTTGCAGGAAGCTGCGGCGGTTCATGGGAAGGAGTTTGGTCATGGCGGGCTCCTTGCGGCGTGGGTTGCCGGGTTCGAAAAGGTCACAGGAAACTGTATGCAATGAGTGTGCCAATCGATAAAATATTGTTTTCAAACGATTCCATTGGCTGATTGAAATTCGCATAGCGTAAACTGTATGCAATAATCTGAATTGCTGATTGCTTTTTAAGCAAAGAAGAAAATTTGACCAGAAATGTGAGGCTTGATTGTCGTTCGGTGGAACGACCTCTCGCAGGCAGGTAGATAAACTCAAAAATAATCACGCAAAATCAATTAATTAATGTGCGTATTGACAACGGTTGTCACGCATTGCATCTGTATACAGTGCAAATTCAACCAGATTCGACCCGTGAAACTCGCCAGAAAAAAAGAAATCATCCGGTCAGGAACAACCGTCGAGCAGATGGTTCGGGCGATCGCCGACATGATCATCACTGGCGCCATGCAGCCGGGCGAGCGGCTGGACGAGATTTCGCTGGCCAATCGTTTCGAGGTATCGCGAACGCCCGTGCGGGAGGCACTGAGCCAGCTCTGCGCCATCGGTCTCGTCGAGCGTGAACCCAACAAGAGCGCCGTCGTCACCACCGTGACACAGCAACATCTCGTCTCGATGTTCGAGGCAATGGCGGAGCTTGAGGGAATCTGCGCGCGCCTGTCGGCCGAACGCATGACGGTGGACGAACGCAGAATGCTGGAGGCCGAGCACAAGGCATCGGCGCGGCTTGTTCATCGCGGTGCGGAAGACGAGTATGAGTCCCACAATACCGAGTTCCATACTCGTCTTTACCGAGGCGCTCACAACGACCACGTATTCGAACTGGTAACGCAAACCCGCGCCCGCCTTGCCCCGTTTCGCCGCGCTCAATTCCGGCTTCCCGGTCGCCTTTTGCGGTCCTATGAAGAGCACGACGCCATCGTCATGGCCGTTTTGCGGGCGGATGCAGTGAATGCAAGCCGCGCGGCCTACGCCCATGTAGCCACCGTTAGCGACGCCAGTATTGTCTTTGCACGCGATGTAGCATCTGCCTGGTGATCCATTGATCGCCGAATTTTGCTTTGGGTGGCTGTACTAATTTCATTACAATCGCCTAAGCCGAACGTGGGGCATCGTGATCCATGGCCGCTCGGACGGGACGCTCAATCCTCAACTGGCCCGATTGCAGGCTTTGCGCTCAGGATTTCCAGAGCAATGGTCGCGGAGAAAAGCCGAGATTTGCCTTTGCCTTGCGGTTGGAGGCGCCGGTTAGAGAGAGGTGATAATATACCGCCTCCGCACCGGCCGTCTTGATGGCGTCATCGACGGTGACTCGCGGCGGTTCTGGCGCGTCAACCCAGCGTGCGAAGGCCGGGAGCCATTCGGAAACCGGAAGCGGGTTATCGTCCACGATGTTATAGACGCCAGGCTCAGCGGTAAGCGACGCGACCGTCGCGGCGACCGCATCGTCGATGTGGACGAACGACCATACCGCGCTTCCGTCTCCAATGATCGCTGCTTCCTGGTTCCGGGCCTGATCCGCAACCGCGCCGTCGGGGCGATACCAGGTGCCTGGACCGTAGAAAAAACCATAGCGAAGAACAACGCCCGCCAGTGCCGATGATCCGGTGACCCGGCGTTCGTAATCGTCGAAGGCGCGGGCGCTGTCGCCGATCTCGCCCGGAGCGTCGCGTCGTAGCTTTGAAGTTTCGTCGGCGAGGCGCCCAGTGGGGGCATCAAGGTAGAAGCCTCGCGATTGCATAATGAAGCGGCGGACACCGATTGCCTCTGACGCCGCGAGCAGATTGGCGCCGCCTTCTCTGTGCAGTCTGGTGTCGTTGGGCATGGCTTTGATGATATCGGCCGGGCTTGGGGGAAGCCAGGTGAGCTGATCTATGACGATCTCCGGCTTTGCCGCTTCGAGCGCCCGACGCACCTCCGCTGCGTTGAAGGCATCGGCCGTGGACGCTTCCGCTCCAAGCTCACGCAGACGGTCGACGCCTGGGCCTGGTCGCGTCATACCGGTTACTCGGTGCCCTTGCGCGCGGAGCGCGCGCACGAGTGGGAGCCCTACTGCGCCCGTGGCGCCGGCAATAAAGATGTTCATGGCGATGTTCCTCCTCGGGTTACTCGATGGGGGTGGTCAGGGCTTTTTCATCCATGTCTGCCACGAACACCGCGAGCAGCCTTGCGTGCTCGGTCTTGCTGGCGTTGCGGCTGACGAGATGGCGGGCAGCCGGCGGCTCGTACCAGCTCTCGCCAGCACGATAGGTCAGCGTCGGACCGTCATTGACCTTCGACTCGATCTCTCCGGACAGGACGTAGGCGAAAATAACCGCAGAATTCGCGTGCGTGTGCGGGGTCGATGCCCCGCCTGGCGGATAGTCGACGATCAGGGCCGTCAGCGTCTTGCCCGGAATGTTGGGGATCGCCTGCTCGAAGTGTGGCGTGACGATGTCGCCGGGATCATGCGCCGCCGCAGGCACTGCGGTGGCGATGACGAAGGCGACGCAAGCTGTGCCCATGGTGGACCATGCACTCATGATGACATTCCTCCTTTATTGCGTCGGTGGGAAAGCGAGCCAGTACTCTTTCGAGTTGGGGGCTGGAAGGGCGTTGGGTGCTCCCCCTCCGCCGCCCAGATGCTCGGAAATAGAAGACCGATCAGATGGGCCTTTTGGCCTAGTCGGTCACGGCAACCATGCTGATTTCGATCAGTTGACTGGGAAATGCGAGGCGCGGGGTCACGAGTATTGTGCTGGCAACGGCCGGCCTTGGAGATCCAAACGTGTCCTTGCGAACAGGCCCCGCGACTTTGAAAGCCGCTTCCATATCCAGAACATAGATCGTTTCCTGTACGACGTTATCGAGCGTCAGCCCATAAGCCGCCAGAACCTTGGCGCAGTTGGCGTATGTTTGCTCCATCTGTGCGCCCATACTCGAGAAATCCGTAACCTTTCCACCTTCATCGACGGGTGCTGGAGCTACCATCTCGCCTTTACTGTTATGGCTAAGCTGGCCGGATATGTGGATCGTGGCTCCGACTTTAACCGCCTGCGCATAACCGTAGGCGTCCTCCCAAGGAACGCCGAAGTTCTTTACGACCTTTTGGTTTTTTGTTTGCGACGTGGCGGGCAAAACTGACACCGTGAATGCGGCAGCAGCCAAAGCGGAAACGCCGACAATACTTCTCATTGACAGTTCAATTGCGTTATTTTCTTTTATTTTCATTTTTTCCTCCTGATCTAGTCAGAAATATACTGGCACGACACCGAAGGATAACTCAAGATTCATTCCGGCAAGACTTAGTTTGCAAATTTGCGGTCCACCGGTCGCGGTGGGTGCGATCGGCGGCGACGGACTGGTCAGGTCGACGACACATCTGGGTCGCCCGTGGCCGAGAGTCCTTGCATGCTGATCGCGTGTTGCTGCGTCCCATCGGCGCGGTTGAAACTGAACACGCTATTCGATGTTCGCGGATGGAAGCCTGCCCCATACCTTTCTATCGAGGTGCTTCCCCTTCTATGAGGCGGCGTTGCTTCGTGATCGCTTCGTTACAAAACACCATGAAAGCATAAACGCGTCCCGACCGTCGAATGTCGGGGTGAGTGAGTACCCAAAGCTCGTCTGAAAGATCTGGCTCAACATTGCCCAGGCGTTTCAAATTCTTGTTGATGTCGCCAAGCATGCACGGCAGGTAGCCGATTCCAATCCCGGCCTCGATCGCCGCTGCAACGCTCACCACTGAGTCACTTCTGTAAGCAATGTTCTCATAAGCAACCGTCTGCTCGATCCATTTGGCCGCCCTGAGACGAGAGAGTGAGCCCGAGTAGGACGTCCACCGGCTTATTGCTTCCCTCCCGTCGTGATGCTCCTCATCTCCGTCATATCGTCGTCCGTACATTGCCCAGGCGATGGTCGCCATCTTTCGACCAAAAAGGTTCTCGGGAGGCGTGGAGGTCGCGCGAATTGCGATGTCGGATTCACCGCGGGCCAGATTGAAGGGATTGTTCGCAATGAGAACCTCAACGCGTATGCCGGGGTTTTCTGCCCTAAAGGCCGCCACAATGGGAACTATGAGATTGTACGCTAGTGAATCGCTTGTTGTGATACGAAGGTCGCCAGCATGGCCGGCCTCGCGATCCGAAATCCGCGTGGAAACTCCAATTATCTCCAGCTCGATATTTCGTGCAAGTGCAATGACTTCGGTGCCCGCGTGAGTAGCGATGTAGCCGCTTCGTCGGCGGTCAAACAACACCACCTTGAGTGCATCCTCAATTTGCGAGAGGCGTCGGAACATCGTGGAGTTGTTCACGCCCAGGCTTGCTGCCGCGGCGGCGAGGCTGCCGTATTCTCCGATAGCCTTTACGACCCGCAGATCATCCCAACTAAGTCTATCACCCATGTAATTCTGAGACCTTCACCCTCTTCGCACGTCAACCCGTAGGCCGTGGATTTCGAGCACGCACGGAACACCGACACTACCATCTTAGCCTTATTTCGTGAGGCGGCCGGCTGACGAAGCCGAGGCCCTTCAACGACTATGACAGCGTGGCCAAAAGTCTCTGGGCGGCCCTGACATCCGCAGTGTCCAAACCTTCATCAAATCGCTCGAAAATCGGCTTCAACAACGTCCGCGCATCACGCAACCGTCCATCGCCAACCCAGAGCGCGGCCAGGTCTGTTGCGGCTCGTAGCTCCCACGCCCGTGCGCCCATGTTCGCACTTTTTTTGATAGCCGACATCAGGCATGCTTCTCCGTCTTCTCCGGATGAATGCGTCGACAGCAATAGTCTTGCCTTAACGCGCAGCAATTCCGGGAGATAGCAGAGGTCTCCGTTCTGCTCGACGCGTTCGATAGTTGCGTTGATCCTGGCCATGCCTTCATCGAACTCGCCAATCGCCGCCAACCCCTCGACGAGAGAGATCTCGAGCATGGTCGTGAACACCTCATAAGTCGCCGAATGAAGTTTCTCGATGCATCGTCGCAATGTCTCGATCCCCAGCTTCACATCGCCTCGGCGAATGGCCACGCCCCCTTGGAAACCTCGAGCTACGGACACGTATGGTGATAGGAAGTGTAGGCCTGCGCGCGAGATTAGCCATTCGATATGCTCCTCGGCACTCGGCACATCGTCCCGCCACAAGAAAACAGCAATGCCGCCCAGAAGGGCAATGCACAGCGTAAGCGAATGATCCAGCTTTGCTGCATCGCTGATCGCCTGGCGGGCCTGAATGTCAGCTTGCGCGGGATAGCCCTGAAGCCACAGGTTCCGGGCAAGAATCCCGCCTGCGAGATGCTTTCCATCGAAGCCCACGTAGCTGGCAGGGGTTCGCTGGGGCCGCGGTTCGCTACCCGTTGCTGCCTCAAGCTCAATACGCGCGTTGACCAGATTGCCGGTGAAATGCAGCGAATTACCGAGAAAGAAGTGACCCAGCTCAACCGTGGCAGGATCCTCCACGGTTGCGGCCAACGTGGAACAACGGCGCGCGTAACGAAGGGCAGCGTTGAAATCGCCGATGCGAAGGCTGAACATGCTCAACGGGCCTAATATACGCAACTGATCGAGCGCATTGCCCCGTTCTTCGGCGATTTGAAGGCCGCGACTTAGAGCGACCTGCGACGCCTCGCGTCCGCCTTGCAGATACATTCGGGAAATTCCAAGACCAGCCTGCAGGTGCATTTCCGCGATGCTTCCCTTGGAATTGTCATCCAGCGCGAGGAGCCCGCGTTCCGACCAGCGCTGGCATTCGGGAAATAGCGACATCATCTGGAAAACCGATGCCGCGGCAGCCGCAAGCTTGATTCCGACGTCGATATCGCCATGCTCCCCGAAAGACCATTCCAATGCCGCTCGAACGTTGTTGATGCTGACGAAGTACGGCAGCCGCTCGGGACCTGTCGACAACGTCGGCCAATCCGGTCCAAATTGCTCGAGCCAACGCCGATAATAGGTCGCGTGACGCGCAGCTAGTCCGGCGCGATCTTCGTCGGTCTGACATTGGAGCGCATACGCCCGTGTGGTGTCCAGCAGGCGGTAGCGCATCATCGCGCCCAAGGGATGTGTTGCAAGCAACGATTTGGCGACCAGATTGTCGATCGCTTCGATGACGGCCGGGGGATCCATATCCGATGTGGAAATCACCTCCAGTGCGGCATCGAGCGTGAAGTCCCCGACGAAAACCGCCAGCCGCCGAAGCACGATGCGCTCTGTTTCCGTGAGAAGCCCGAAACTCCAGTCGAGCGTTGCCTGCAGCGTTTTTTGTCGCGCCGGTGCTGTTCGCGATCCCGCCCATCCCAATGTCAAATGCCGATCGAGCAGTTTGGCAGTCTGAAGGAGGCCATAACTCTCGACACGGCGCGCGGCGAGTTCCAAGGCAAGCGCCATGCCGTCGAGTTTTCGGCAGATGCTCGCAACGATGCGTGCATCGTGGTCGCTGAGATCGAGAGATGCTCCGCTCGCCGTAGCGCGTTCCATGAACAGCCGCGTTGCTGGAAAGGATAGAACCGCCTCGGTCGAAAGTTCCGGATCATCCGGCGGGCAAGCGAGGGTGTCGAGCCTGTAAACGCTTTCGGCTTCGATCCTTAAAGCCTCCCGGCTTGTTGCGAGGAGAAACACTTGCGGTGCGGCCTCGACAATGGCCGTCACGAGATCGGCAATGGCATCTATCAGATGCTCGCAGGTATCAAGTATCAGCATGATTTGCTTATCGCGCAGATAGGCGAGCAGGCTGGGACGCACATCGTCGGATCCAACCGGTAGACCGAGCATCGAGGCGATGCCGGCCGCGACCAGAGCCGGATCGCTCAACATGCCATAATCGGCAAACAGGACGGCTCCATTGAAGTTGGGTGCGAGCTGATGCGCGACTGCGGTGGCAACGGTGGTCTTTCCGACGCCACCAGCGCCGACGATGGTGACCATGCGCGACGTCATCAATTTTTCCGTCAGACGAAGGATGTCCTGCTCTCGTCCGACCATGCGATCAAGTCGGCCCGGCAGGAGGGCGTGACGGAAATCGGCGCTGGCGGAACCTTGCTGCAGGCGACCGGATCGTGAGATTGGCGCTACGAAACAATACCCCCTTCCGGCGACAGTTGTGATATAGCGCGCGCCGTCCTGGCCATCACCCAGCGCCTTCCTCAGCCCTGTCATGTGAAATCGAAGGCTGCCTTCGTCGACGATGACATCCGGCCAGACGCGGGAAATCAGGTCTTTCTTGCTGACGACCACGTTGGGAGCGAGGGTGAGAGCGACCAGCAAGTCCAGCGCACGCGCACCCAGGTCGATCGGAATACCGTCTTTTACGAGGAGCCGCTGTCCGACGCTCAAGCGGAACGGGCCGAAGGAAAGCTCATCTGCCGCGATGTCGCCGACATTGTTCATGGCTTTTGCCCCAGCCGCTCATTGTCTTCTTTATAGTCCAATGACCTCGCTGGCGCTATTGAGGTTGATCGGCTTTCCCGAAGCGACCTTCGGTTCACACGACGACAAATGAAACCTCGACGTTGCCCCGCGTAGCCCTCGAAAATGGGCAGATCCGCCGCGCTTCTTCTATCAAGGTGGCGGCGACGTCACGTTCCAGACCGGGAAGTTGAACGGCAAGTCGCACGCCGATGACAATCTCATCGTCGTCCGAAGACAGATCCACTTCGGTGTGGATCTTCACGTTGGCGGACAGGTTCACTCCCGCCTCTCTGGCCACCTGAGCCACGGAGCTTGCAAAACTCACCGACCAACCGGCGGCCATAAGCTGTTCGGGATTGGTCCCGATGCGGGTCGAACCGGGCTCTGAGAGCCTGATATCGAGCACACCGTCCGTGCTGCGGGCGACACCGTTCTCGCGTCCGCCCGTGGTTTTGGTGGCGGCGGTGTAGATCAGATGCATGGTCTTGTTCACAGACATATCTCCTTACGGTGAACACCCGTTGGAAAAATCGGCGCGCACAGTGCCGTCGAACGACCGGGCGATCATTTCCAGGCTCGCCGCGTCGTGGTCAAGCATGTAGGTCGCAAGAGCGATCGGAGAGTCCGTCAACCCGGTGAGCGTTTGCGGGCGCGTTCCCATCAGAAATGCGTGGGAGACGTGCTTGTAGAAGAAGACGAGCTGATCGTATGAGCGCTTTTCTTGGTCCGAGAGACCTGCGGCACCCAGCAGGCGACGGCGGTCTTCGTCGATAACGTCAGTCTTGATTGCGGTCATGATCATTCTCCTCAGAAACAGCGGATTGATCGTCTGCACGTCTGTGCTGCTCCAAGAGGTACGCCGAGGTCGTCGACTGCACACGTTAGGCGTTGTTAGATGATCATAGTGGGCCGAATTTCACCGGGAGCAGCGTCTCCGTTCACCTCCAAAGCCCCGCTTGAACAGCGTTTTGGATGCTCCCTGCGCGCACAGTCGTGGATGTCGTTAGTCGCAGCTATTGACGTCTAACAACGCATAACGTGCGGTTCCTGTCTCGGCGGCGTACCTCTTGGAGCAGCACAACGGTGCAGACGATCCATCATCAAAACCTAGGACAGGAAATTCGTTATGACCCACAAGGTTCTCTTTACTGGCAAGACCCACAACACCAATGGCCGCGACGGTGGAGCCCGCAGCAGCGACGGTCATCTGGACATCAAGATGAAGCAGCCGCATCCGGCCGCCGAAAATCTGTTCGGTGCCGCTTGGTCGGCCTGCTACATGGGTGCGATCGAGGTCGCCGCATCGCAACGGCAGGTCAAGCTGCCAGCCGGAATATCGGTTGATGCCGAGATCGATCTGAATGCTGATGACGGCAACTACTTCCTGAGTGCCCGTCTCAATGTCAGCCTGCCCGGCGTCAATCCTGTGATGGCGCGCGAGCTGCTCGACGCCGCTCACAGCATCTGCCCGTATTCGAAGGCAACGCACGGCCACATCAACGTTGCGACCAACCTCATCTGAACGCGATCTTCCGGGTCTGTCCGCAGGAAGCAGGCAGGCCCGGCTATCGAGCCATCCGTCACCGATAACGGCATGCGAGAGTCTGGAGGCCAAAGGCGAATTAGGATCGTAGAACCAGCTTCTTGCGCTTCGACCGGAGAGACCGTCGCCGAAACGCAGATCGTCACAGCCAAAGCCAAGATCCTCTCGACCGAGATCGCGATTGCCGCGACCAACAAGCCGTTCGAACTGGCAGGCACGCGTTCGACGCTGGCCGAACACGGCCTCGACCGGCACTGGCGCAATGCCCGGACCCATACGCTTCATGACCCGGTGCGCTGGAAATACGCGATTCTTGGAAAATATTTCCTCAATGGCGAGAAGCCGCCGCTGCATGCCTGGAGCTGAGGTTTTCTCACCTACGGAGCGGTCGAACCGGTCGCTCCGTAGGTGATCAACGCCATAAAACTTAATCGGTGCGCATCAGCTTCTGCCGCTCCGCCCGGCGCTGCAGCCACTGGATGGTGGCGAGAAATAGCGTCGAGAACAGGATCAGTAGCGTGGCAACTGCGGCTATGGTGGGGCTGAGCGTTTCGCGCACGCCGCTCCACATCTGGCGAGGCAGGGTGCGTTCCTCGGAACCGGCGATGAAGAGCGCGATCACCACTTCGTCGAAGGATGTGACGAAGGCAAACAGTGCCCCCGACACGACGCCCGGCGCGATGATCGGCAGCATGATGCGCAGCACCGCTTCGACCGGCGTTGCACCAAGGCTTGATGCGGCGCGCATGAGATTGTGATCGAAACTGGCAAGCGTCGCCGTGACGGTGATGACGACAAAGGGCGCTCCGATTGCAGTATGGGCAAGCACCAGCCCGGTCAACGTGTTGAGCAGGCCGATGGCGGCGAAGGCATAGTAGATGCCGACCGCCGAGACGATGACCGGAACGATCATCGGCGAAATCAGGATGGCGGTCAGCGTCGCCAGAGACGGGCAGTCCGGCCGGCTGAGGCCGATGGCGGCCAGCGTTCCAAGCACGGTCGACAGTAGGGTCGCGCAGACGGCGACAATGATGCTGTTCTTCAGGGCCAGTTGCCAGACTTCCGAAGAAAAGAACTCCTCATACCACCTCAGCGACAGGCCCGGCATCGGATAGGTGAAGAAGGGTTCGGCATTGAAGGATAGCGGCACGATGGCGATGATCGGCGCGATCAGGAAGAGAATGACGGCGCCGCCGGCAAGCCAAAGCACTACGGGAAAGAGGCGGGTGAAAGAGAGTGAGTGGTTCATCAGCCTATCCTCAGACGGTCGATGCCGACGATGCGATTATAGACGGCGTAGAGAATGAGTACCGCGACCAGGAGGATGGCACTGAGGGCTGCCGCCATGCCCCAGTTGGTCACCTGGTTCGAATAGTAGGCGATGTAGTAACTGACCATCTGGTCGCGGGGGCCGCCGACGAGGGCCGGGGTGATGTAGTAGCCGAGTGCCAGAATGAACACGAGCAGGCCGCCGGCACTGACGCCAGGCATGCTCATCGGCAGATAGATCCGCCAGAAGGCCGATAGCGGCGGTGCACCGAGCGACGAGGCCGCGCGCAGATAGACCGGCGGAATGCTCTTCATGACGCTGTAGATCGGCAGCACCATGAACGGCAGAAGGATGTGGGTCATGGCGACCAGTACGCCGATGCGGTTGTAGATCAGTTCCAGCGGCTGCGATGGGTCGATGAGGCCAAGCCAGGCAAGAGCTGAGTTGACCACACCGCGGCTCTGCAGCAGGACGACCCAGGCGCTGGTGCGCACCAGCAGCGACGTCCAGAAGGGCAGGAGCACGAGGATCAACAAGGTGTTGGCGGCGGCGCCCTTCGAGCGGGCGATCAGCGCTGCCAGCGGATAGCCGAGCAGCAGGCAGAGCAATGTCACCGAAGCGCTGACGGCGAAGGTGCGCAGCAGCACGTCGACATGCACGGCGTTTTCGGGAGCGACACCGGCAATCGCGCCAGCCTCGTTGCGGCTCATGTCGAGGGCCGCGAGCAGGTAAAAGTCGGTCAGTTCCGGCATCGCCTGCTTCAGAATCCGCCAGTAGCGCGGCGTGCCCCATTGTTCGTCGATGGCAACGAAGGCGTCCTTGTAGGGGGCTTCGGCATTGCGAACCGTGCGGGCGGTCTTCAAGAGCATCGAGCGCATGCCGGTTTCGTAATAGTTGAGCCGTTTGGCAACCTCAGCCACGTCCTCGCGCGGCGATGCCTTCAGGTCGGCGGCGAAGGCGGCATAGATCGCCTCGTCCGGTACGGTGGCGCCGTCCCATGTGGCAAGTGCGGCCACGGTGCTCGGCAGCGTGCGTGCCACCTCGCTGTTGTCGACGCTTCGGGTAAGAAGCATGCCGATCGGTAGGACGAAGATCGCCAGCAAGAACAGCATCAGCGGCGCGATCAGAAGCAGTGCCCTCATCTGCCCCTTGCGCCGCAGGCCGCGCAGCCGGCGGGTGAGAGCGGCCGTGTCGACCGCATTCCGGACGACTTCATCGGTGAGCGTCATCGCCATGGCAAGCACCTTCATTCGCAAACTGGGGGGCGGGCAGGCCCGGGAGAAGAGGCCTGCCCGCGGAGGAGGATTACTGCGCGAGCCACTTGTTGAAGCGCTCGGTCAGCTCCTCGTCATGATCGGCCCAGAACTCGGCCGAAACCACAAAAGCGGTCTTGGTGTTTTCCGGGGCTGTTGGAAGGTCCGGCAGGATATCGGCTGGAACCTTGGCGATCGCGGCCTTCAGCGTCGGACCGTAGGAAATATACTGCGACTGGCGGGCCATCACATCCGGGTTCATCGTGTAGGCGATGAACTTGTCGGCCGTCTCCTTGTGCGGCGAACCCTTCGGCTGGGCCCAGAGGTTGAAGTCCATGCCCTGGCCGTCCCAGACGATCTTGAAATCCTTGCCGCTGTTCTTGACGGCATCGTAGATACGACCGTTCCACGCGGTCGTCATCAACACTTCGCCATCGGCCAGAAGCTGCGGCGGCTGCGCGCCGGCCGTCCACCAGACCTTCACGTCCTTCTTGATCGTGTCGAGTTTCTTGAAGGCGCGATCGACGCCTTCCGGCGTGCCGAGCACGTCATAGACCTCGGCAGGGGCGACGCCATCGGCGATCAGCGCGAATTCCAGCGTCGTCTTCGGCGCCTTGCGTAGCGCGCGCGGTCCGGGAAATTTCTGCGTGTCGAACAGGTCGGCCATCGTCGTCGGGCCGCCATTCGGGAATTTCGATGCGTCATAGGCATAGATCGTGCCGAAGACGATAGTGGCTGCGGCGCAATCCATCGCCGCTCCGTCAATGAAGGCTTCCTTGCCGCCGAGCTTGGAATAGTCGATCTCGTCGAGCCAGCCTTCATCACATCCTTGCAGGGCATGTCCCGGCTCGACGTCAATGACATCCCACGTGACCTGGCCGGTTTCCACCATGCCCTTCAATTTGGCGGTCGAGCCATCCCATTCGTCCTGGAGAATCTTTACACCGGTTTCCTTGGAATAGGGCGCAAAGAAAGCCTGCTCCTGGCTTTTGGTATAGGCACCGCCCCAGGACGTGACCGTCAATGTCTCTTCTGCGAGCGCCGGTACGATCATGGCGAGGGAAAGCACGGATGTTTGAAGCAACAGCGATATGCGGTTCATTTTCAGTTCCCCTGTTCTGGTTGAATGCAATCAGTTGATGCGCGCCCGCCTCAGGCGAGCGCCAATGCCCGGCAGTCTTCCGGCGCCCAGCCGATGCCGATCTCGGCACCGGATGCCTGGAAGGTGTGTGCTTGAGCGGCGGGCACCTTCACCCGCACATCGTCGCAGCCGCAGGCCCTGACCCTTAGCCGCAGGTGGTCGCCGTGGTAGATCAGTTCCTCGATCTTGGCGGTGAATCGGTTTGGCCCCCCGGCTGGAGGCGACAGCGTGATGCGCTCGGGCCGCAGCACCAGTGTCGTGCGCGCGCCCTGTTTCAGCCCGTCGCCGGCAAGTGCGGCGATAACCGAACCGTCGGGGGTCCTTATCCGGCAGTTCTGTCCGGCAAGCTCGACCACTTCGCCGGCAATCGCATTGTTTTCGCCGATGAAGGTGGCGACAAACGGGTTCGCCGGGGCCTCATAGAGAGCGTGCGGCGAGGCGACCTGCTGTAGCGTACCATCGTTGAAAACGCCGACACGGTCCGACATCGTCAGCGCTTCGCTCTGGTCATGCGTCACGTAGACGACATTGATGCCGAGCCGCCCGTGCAGATGCTTGATTTCGAGCTGCATGTGTTCGCGCAACTGCTTGTCGAGGGCGCCGAGCGGTTCGTCCATCAGCACCAGTTGCGGCTCGAACACGAGCGCGCGGGCCAGTGCTATGCGCTGCTGCTGGCCGCCCGAAAGCTGGTTGGGCCGGCGCGTCTCGAAGCTCGCCATACGCACCATGTCGAGCGCGCGCCGGGCGCGTTCCGTGGTTTCCGCCTTGCCCAGCCGACGCATCTTCAAGGGAAAGGCGACGTTCTCGCCAACGGTCATATGGGGGAAGAGCGCGTAATTCTGGAAGACGACGCCGATGTTGCGGCGGTGCGGCGGCACGCTGTCGATGCGATTGCCGTCGAGCGTGATGGTACCGTGGGTCGGCGCCTCGAAGCCGGCAAGCATCATCAGGGTCGTGGTCTTGCCCGAGCCGGAAGGGCCGAGAAGGGTGAGAAACTCGCCCCGTGCGACATTCAGGTCTAGCCCACGCACGACGTAGCTCTTGCCGTCATAGGATTTACGCACGCCTTCGAAGGCGATGAAGCGCTCGTTCATGAGAAAAACCTCCAGTCACCGGCCGGGTTCGTTGCCCTTTGTCTCGGTGTTTGTCTGATATTGTCTCGCTCATGTTAATTTTGTCAAGCCACACAAATAATTTTGTCTGGCGGCTAAGCACCCCCTCGAAATTTGTGGAGAAAAGTGATAGGCAGCAAGGGAATAGTGAGAAATGCGAGAAGGAACGCATCTGTTCTGGTGTGGCGGGATGGACGTTCAAATGCAGATGCGGAAGTTTGTATGTCACGGATAATGGATAAAAACCATACAAAGAGCGCCGATCCGAAGCGGCGACCACGCAGGCCCGCCTATCTGGAGCTTGCCGGCGAGATCGAGGCAAAAATCCGGTCCGGGGAGCTTTCGCCCGGAAGCCAGTTGCCGCCTCAGCGGGACCTTGCCAGGGAGCGTTCGGTCAATGTCTCGACGGTGACCAAGGCCTATCGCGAGCTGCAGAACCTCAATCTGGTCGTCGGCAGCACGCGTCGCGGCACGATCGTGATGACGGAAGGTGCGATGCCGCGCGTCGATCGTGCGACGACGCCTGCCGGTATCATCGACCTCACCGTCAACCGCCCGGCGGTTGATGATTTCCAGAAGCGGCTCGCCGAAACACTCCCGTCGCTTTCCGTCGATCCTCGCTTCAGGGAACTGCAAGAGTATCAGCCTCCGGAAGGCGCCGCCTGGGCGCGCGCCGCCGGCCGGCGCTGGATCGCGCTCAACGGCTTCAAGCCCTCCGCCGATGATATCGTCGTCACCAGTGGTGCCCAGCATGCGCTTTTGGCGGCAATCAGCAGCCTGATCGAGCCAGGCGACGTGATCGTCTCGGACCGGCTCACCTATTATGGCTTGAAGGCGCTCGCACAGATGTTCCGCTTCCGGATCATCGGTATCAGCAGCGACGAAGAGGGCATGTCGGCGATCGAACTCGACGAGGTCTGCCGCCGGGAAACGGTCCGGGCGGTTTTCACTGTTCCCTCGATGCACAATCCGAGCGTCGTGACGATGAGCGAGAAGCGGCGTCGGGAACTGGTCGCCGTCGCCCAGCGCCATGACGTGGTCATCATCGAGGACGATGTCTATGGGCCGATGCTCGGCACGCGCGCGCCGGCTCTCGCCACGCTTGCGCCGGAGCGGACCTACCATATCTCGGCCCTCTCCAAGGCGTTGGCGCCAGGCTTGCGCGTCGGCTACCTGACCTGCCCACCAGGCCTTGCGCAGGTGACGGCAGAGGCAGTACGAACCACCGCCTGGATGCCGGCGCCGTTGCCGCTCCTGATTGCAAGCCGGTGGTTGGAGGATGGCACCGCCAACGCCATTCTCAAAGCCCAGCTAACCGAACTTTCAGCACGCCACGCGCTTGTGACGACCATTCTGTCGGGCCAGTCCTTTGCGGCGGATCCGCGCTGCATGTTCATCTGGCTGCGATTGCCGGCACCCTGGCGGGCGGAGGATTTCACAGCCAACCTGCGCGCCCACGGCGTCGCCGTCATGCCTGCCGCGGCCTTTGCCTGCGACAGGCAGCCGGTCGAGCATGCGGTGCGCGTCAATATCGGCTGCGCTTCCTCGCGGGAGGAGCTGGCGACGGCGCTGCGCATCATCGCCTCGACGCTCGCCGATCGCCCCCGCGCGCTGATCGGGCACGTCTGATGCAGGAACCGGGCACGATAAATTTGGAAATCCTGCCCTTGCCCGAAACGGAACGACGGCATGTGCTGGTGATCGGCGCCGGTCTTGTTGGTCTCTGTTCAGCACTTTGGCTGCAGAAGGCAGGACATCGCGTCACGATCATCGATCGTGAACCGCCGTTGCCCGGTGCATCCTATGAACAAGCCTGTTCCTACGGCAATGCCTGCACGGTTGCGCCGCAAAGTGTCGTCCCGGTCGCTACACCTGGCATTGTGTGGCGTGTTCCCCGCATGCTGCTCAATCCGCTCGGACCGCTTGCGATCGTCTGGCGTTACCTGCCGCATCTTGGGCCATGGATGCGGGCATTTCTGGAGTCGAGCAGCCGGGAGGAGGTCGAGCGAATTGCGGCCATCCTCGCATCGCTCCTGAGACAGGCGGATGCCGGATGGCGTCCGCTCATTGCCGACGCAGGCGCGAGCCATCTCGAGCGACACAATGGCTGCCTCTATCTCTACAAGACAGAGGCGCAATTTCAGGCCGCGGAAGCCGACATCAGCCTTCGCGAGCGCAATCGCGTGAGGCTCGATCGCCTTGATGCCAGATCTATTCATGATCTGGAACCGGGCCTTGCACCGCTCTATCACAAGGGCGTCATGTTCAAGGACGCCTATACGTTTTCGAGCCCGAAACTCTTGGCGATTGCACTCACCGAGGCTATTCAACGGCATGGTGGCACGTTTGTCGCCGGCGAGGCAACCGGGCTCGAAACGGTCGAAGCCGGGATCCGGGTTTGGGTTGCTGGCCGCCTGATCACGGCTGATCATGTTGTTGTTGCAGGTGGGGCTTGGTCGCGCGCGCTCGCCAAGGAGGTCGGTGACCAGCCATTGCTCAATACGGAGCGTGGCTATCACGTCCTGTTTCCATCGGCCGGCGCGTTGCTGACGAGGCCGGTCTGCTATCCGGAACACGGTTTCTACATGACACCGATGGCCGATGGGCTGCGTGCCGCAGGTACCGTGGAACTCGGAGGGCTCTCAGCGCCACCCAACCCTGACCGTACAGCAATGATCCGCAAGGGCGTGCAAACGCTTTTGCCGGGTGCTGGCGAGGGCACCCGGGAATGGCTCGGCTTTAGGCCATCCATGCCGGACTCACTGCCGGTCATAGGCAATTCGCCGATATCGCCGAACGTGACCTATGCGTTCGGGCATGGCCATCTGGGGCTGACGCTCGCCGGCATTACCGGGCGGCTGGTGGTCGATCTTGTCTCGAAAGGGAAGCCGGCAATGGATCTTAGCCCATTGCGTCCCGATCGGTTCAGCCGTTTCGGCGGACGCAGGTGCGGCATTTAGCTCCTGGTTTCAATTGAAGCCGTAAGCTAAATATTCGGAGTACGTCCAATCTTCACCCCCTGTAGACGATCAGCGCTTGGCCTGCCCGGCGGGGTTGATGTGCTCATACGTTCCTATGAGTCCCTGTCATACACCCCCATTGAAATGGAAGGGCGGGACCTCAATTCGAAGCACCTATCCTACCCGCCGCTGGCAGCACCTCGAATTTCCAGAATTTTTCCGGGCTGAAATAGGTCGTGGTAAACTCGCGGATATCGCTGGCGGTGACCTTGTCATAGCCGCTGAGACTGTCGCGTATCCGGTCTAAACGACGCGAATCCGTCTGAGCGCGGTGCAGATATCCAATCCAATATTCGTTGCCCTGCCGCTGATGCTTCAGTGTCTCGATGATGGGTTCCCGGGCGCGCGCGAGTTCGTCCGGGGAGACATCATGAGACTGCAGGTCCTTGGCGATCTCGTCAACAAGTGCATAAAAGCGCACGACTTTTGCCGGGTCGGTCTCGACGTAGAAATAAGCGTAGCCATAGCCAGGGACTTCCTTTGACAGGTCAACGTCGCCCTCCAGGGCATAGCTTGCTCCTTCTGCAGTGCGAAACTGGTCGATCAGCCTGTTTTGGAAAATCTGCGCGGCGACATTGGCGGTGAAGGAGCGCGGCAGATCGGAAAGCAAATCTCCGATGGAGGCCCCTACCGCGGCGGCGGCGTTATCTGCCCTACCGTTGTGGGTCTGCAAAACCGGCTTCTTGGTCGTCGCCGGAAAACGCACGTCGTCCCGATCGTCTCTCGACGCCGTCTCCGGGCGCGGCGGCAAAGCGCCAAAGGTTTCACCTGTCAGCCGGACCGCGTCGTCCACCGTTACATCGCCGACGATGGTGATATCGATCGGGCCGTTGGAAGCGATAGGCCGGAACAGCGCCTCGAAGTCGTCTGGCTTAGCGGCGGATAACTGCGCGCGATCAGGGAAGGTCCAGCGCGGGTCGCCCGAACGCACGAGACCTGCGAAATCGCGACTGACAATGCCTCCGGGCGTCGCCTCATACTGATCGAGGCTGCTCAAATAGGCTTGCTGCACGCGCGTGAACGCCTCGGGGCGGTATGCGGGATCGGATGTGTATGCGGTCATGAGCTGCAGCTGCGTCGCAAGATCTTCAGTCCGTGTACGACCGTCGAACCTGAAGGAGCTATCGCCGACCGAGAAGTCGATGCTGACGATGTTGGCCGTCAGCGCTTTCTGTATGTCCTCGTAATCCATGGCCTTCACGCCGGACAGCACGACGGCCGGAGATGCCCAGATCGGGGCGGAACGGTCGTGCGGCAGGTCCAGCCGACCTCGGCCTATATCTTCGCGCACCAGCACTTCGTTGGCACGCAGCTTGCTTGGCTTGACGGTAAGCCGCACGCCGTTGGAAAAGCGCACCATGGTCAAGCCGAGATCTTCGACGGCGCGGCGTTCGACCACAGCGCCCGGCTCACCGAAATGGGTATAGGGCCAGGCGATGTCAGCTGCACTGGATGGCGCCGAGACGGTAATGGCGTTGGAAGCGTCATAGACTTGCCGAACCGTGTCGGCTCCACCCAGCGGTGATTGGGCCGTCTGTAGCACGACTTGCGGACCGTTACCGGAGAAAGCACGCTGCAGGGCCTGGTTGACCTCGGCCACGGTGACGCCTTTCGTTATCGTCTCGAACAGCGAGAGGTCTTCGGCAGGCGAGGTGAAGACCTGATTGTCATCGACGCTGCTGGCCAACATAAAAGCGATGTCGGTGGTCATGCGCGTCGCGGCTCCGGCGACAGCAGCCTGCAGGGCCGAGCGATATTCGCGGATTTCGCGATCGATCTCCACCTGTGCAACGCCAAACTCTTGGATCCGGCGTTGCTCCTGGTCAATGGCCGTGAGCGCCGCCTGCCATTTATCCGGCTCGGAATTCGCCGCGACTAGGACGGCATGAGCGGACTTGAGAAGATCCTGGGAACCGACGTCCGCACTGATAAAAGGGGCATTCGCCTTGCTGGCGATGGCGCTCACCCGACGCTTGAGCACCAGGAAACCGAGATCCTCAATAAGCTCAGCGCGGCGCTTGGCGAACGTATCCGGGGCGGCGTCGTAGGGACGCGTCCAGGCGATCTGTATGTTCGTCATGCCGCCGGGAACAACGATGACCTCGGCGCTTTCGCCTTTCGTCACCAGCGTGCCAAGATCCAGTTTTGTCGGCGTCGGACCCACGGCCTTCCAGTCGCCGAAGCGCTGCCTGATCTCGGTTTCCATGGCGGCGGGGTCGACATCGCCCACCACCATGAGCGTTGCCCGATCGGGTCGATAATTGGCCCGGTAATAATCACGGACGAGGTCCACAGGCGCATTGCTGATGATGTCGGCTTTACCGATCGGCACGCGCGTGGTCGCGCGCTGGCCGGCGAGCAGCGAATTCATGATTCCGAGTGATGCGCGAGACTGCGGTGTATCGCGCAGCCGTTCTTCCGACAGGATGACGCCGCGTTCGCGATCGAAGGCGCCGGCGTCGAGGGTTAGCTCGCTTGCCGTTTCTCGCATCAGCATCAGGCCCGTCGAAACCGTGTCTGCATCGACCTCGGGCAGATCGAGCGCATAGACAGTCTCGCCATAAGAGGTATGGGCGTTGGTGTCCGGTCCAAAGGCCAGGCCCTTGCGCTGCAAGATACGGATCATCTCCCCTTCGGCGACATGCGTCGACCCCTTGAAGGCCATGTGCTCGAGAAAATGCGCCAGACCCTGCTGGTTGTCGTTTTCCTCGAGTGAGCCGGAGCCAATGCGAAAGCGGATAGCTGCCTGTCCGGGCGGCGTGGCATTGCGCATGATCGCAAACCGCATGCCGTTGGCGAGCGTGCCGAAATGCACATCGGACTCGGCTTGGAGGTCGCTTTGCGTTTGTGGCCAGGGCTCGGACGGGGTGTCCGCACAGGCGGGCAACGCGAAGTTTGCAGCAAGGCAGACCGTCGCAAGAAACCACCAGGCCGTGGAGTATTCCATTTGTTTGTAAGGCATTCTTGTCCAGGAGATGAGAAGGGGGTGAGGAGGGTAGGTGGCGCCGACCTGACTATCCTACAGGTTGCATTTCGCATCAACTTCTATGTTTGCGAATGGATACGTAGCGGCCTCGCCGGCGTCAAGGCGACGCCTAGGCGCTGATCTGACAAAAAGGCGATGTGACATGATTGAGGTGGTATCCACGTCAGGTCGATGAGCGAGTCGCTGGTTAGTTTCCCGTCAAGGCGGCATATGACGATATCCAGAGTTTCGACGAACTGCTCGAGCTCAGCCGGACTTAGTCCCCGAAAAGGGCTCCCCCAACTCCCGTGTTCCCGTTTCAGTCTACCGCAATCGCTTCTGCGGAAGGGGGCAGATCCAGCAGAATGGCGCGCCGGTCATTCTGGTGGCTCTGCGCCGCTTCACGAAGCCGGTTTCTCCAAGCCGTCGATAAGTGCGGTGACGTGACTTTCAGTGCATCCGCAAGTTCGCGCCGGGTGATGTTTTTTCAACTTCGTTAGACTTGGATAACGGCAATCGCTAGCATCGTGTGTTTAGGCAGGCAAAATATTCGATGCTGTTGGACATGCTACCCTTGGCGCTCCTCGCCAACGTCGGACCACATGCGTTCTTTGTCACTAGCGTCTGGCAAATTCCCGCAAATGTTCATGTTATGCGCTTCTAGCCTCGCATAATATACCCGTCCTCAACCGATCCATCGGCGGAACAGAACGCAGGCATTTACGCCACCGAAGCCAAAACCATTGGAAATGGCATAGTCAAACGACATCTCGCGTGCTCGGCCGACGACGAAGTCGATTCCATCTGCAGCGGGATCGGGCGTCTCAAGGTTCAGGGTCGGAGGGGCGATCTGGTCGCGCAGGGCAAGCAGGGTAAAGATCGCTTCCAGACCGCCCGCTGCACCAAGCAAGTGTCCGGTCGCAGATTTCGTTGCACTGACAGCGATTTCGCCGCCGCTGCCGAAGACCGACTTGATTGCCGCGATTTCACCCCGGTCGCCAACTGGCGTTGAGGTCGCGTGAGCGTTAAGGTGACCGATGTCGCCTGGCTGGATGCCGGCCTGCGCGATGGCGAGTTCCATGGCGCGCCGAGCCCCGGCGCCATCCTCCGGACCGGACGTGATGTGGTGAGCATCGGCCGTCGTGCCATAGCCGACGAGTTCTGCGATGGGTGTCGCCCCCCGCGCACGGGCGTGGTCAAGCGCCTCTATCACAAGGACGCCGGCGCCTTCGCCCATAACGAAGCCGTCACGCCCGGCATCGAACGGCCGCGAGGCGCGGTGGGGCGTCTCATTGAACGCGGTGGACAGGGATCGTGCCGCCGCGAAGCCGCCCAGGCTGACAGTGTTGATGCAGGCTTCCGTCCCACCACAGATTGCTATGTCGGCCTCGTTCGCCCGGATGAGCCGTGCGGCGTCGCCGATTGCCTGAACCCCGGCTGCGCATGCCGTTACCGGCGCACCGATTGGTCCCTTGAACCCGTAGCGGATCGAGACCTGACCGGCGGCCAGATTCACGAGAAACGAGGGGACCGTGAAGGGCGACAGCCGCCGCACTCCGCGCTGGTCTGTCGTGCGCACGGCCTCCGCGATGGCCGGGAATCCGCCAATACCGGACGCGATCACCGTGGCCGTGCGGTGCTGTTCGAGGGCCGTCACGGGCTTCCAGCCCGACTGCTCGATCGCCTCCTCCGCCGCAGCCAGGGCGAAGAGGATAAAGCGGTCCATCTTGCGTTGATCCTTCGGCGAGACGATGCGATCGGGATCGAAGCCGGCTGCGGGATCATCCGCCAGCGCGGGTACCGTTCCGCCGATCTTGCAGCCGAGATCGGCAACCGTTTCCTTGGGCAGGCGTCGAATCCCTGAATTTCCCGCAAGAAGCCGCGACCAGGTCGCCTCCACTCCTGCTGCCAGAGGGCTGACGGCCCCCATTCCCGTTATGACGATGCGACGCATGGGTACTCCTGAATGGCGTTCGGGGCCGCGGCACTGACCTTCGCGGCGCCCGATGACCTGTTGTGATGGCCCTGGCCGAAATTGGCCTTAACGGGAAAGCTCAATGGCAATCGCGGTGGCTTCACCGCCGCCGATGCAAAGTGCCGCGACGCCCTTCGACAGGCCTCTTCGTGCCAACGCATGCAGCAGGGTCACGATCAGCCTGGCTCCGGTCGCGCCAATCGGGTGACCGAGCGCGCAGGCGCCGCCGTTGACGTTCAGCCGGTCGCGAGCGATGCCAAGGTCCTTGGCGGCGGCCATCGCCACCACGGCAAAGGCCTCGTTGATCTCGAAGAGATCGACGTCGTTGACGCTCCAGCCGGTCTTGTCCAAGAGTTTCCGGATCGCCGGGATCGGTGCGGTTGTGTACCATGCCGGCTCCTGGCTATGCGCTGCATGCGCCTTGATTTCGGCAAGGATCGGCAGCCCTTCGCGTTCGGCAATCGAACGACGCGTCAAGACGAGCGCCGCCGCACCATCGGCATTCGCAGAGGCGCTGGCCGCTGTAATCGTACCATTGGCGCGAAAGGCCGGCTTGAGGTTCGGGATCTTCTCCGGCGATACCTTCAGCGGATGCTCGTCGGTATCGACAATTTTGTCCCCTCCTTTGGCCGCAACGGTAATCGGCACGATCTCGTCGGCAAAAACACCGCTTTCAATCGCCGTGCGGGCGCGGGTCAGCGTCTCGATCGCATAGGCATCCTGGTCGGCGCGCGTGAATCCGTAAGCCTCGGCCGCAGCCTCGCCGAAATCGCCCATTGGACGACCCGGTTCATACGCATCCTCCAGCCCGTCGAGCATCATGTGGTCGAAGATCCGATCGTGCCCGGCGCGAAAGCCGGCGCGTGCCTTTGCAAGCAGGTAAGGCGCATTCGACATCGATTCCATGCCGCCGGCGACGACGACATCGGCCGATCCGGCGCGAATGAGATCATGCGCGAGCATGGTCGCTTTCATGCCCGAACCGCAGACCTTGTTGATCGTGGTAGCACCGACCGCGTCGGGAAGGCCGGCGCCGCGGGCTGCCTGCCGCGCTGGGGCCTGTCCTTGGCCAGCAGGAAGGACGCAGCCCATCAGGACCTCGCTTACCCGGCCAGGAGCTAACTGCGCGCGTTCGATTGCGGCGCGGATGACATGGGCGCCGAGTGCACTCGCCTGGATCGGCGCGAGATCTCCCAGGAAGCGGCCAAGCGGCGACCGTACGGCGGATACGATGACGATGGGATCCGATGAAACGGACATGCATAGCCCCCTTTCAGAGAGGTTGAAAACCGAAGTTGAGCATCACCGCTCGCTACGAGCGATCGTGATCGGCGTGCAGTGACTGTTCCAGAAGCACGCCATTGGCAGCCGCTCGCAGGAAGCTTTCTGACAGTCGTTTGTCGTTGACGGCGCGCGAAAGGACCAGCGCACCGACCATCGTCGAGAGCGCGACAATCGACCTGTCTCGAACATCCTCGCCTGCAGCCGGCGCAACTATTCCGTCGAGGATATCGAGATGGCTCTTGATCCCGGCCTCAAAAGTCTGGCGTAGGGCAGGGCTGCGGCGCGCAGCGTCCGATCCGAGGGCGGACAAGGCGCACCCTTCGGCCGTTTCGTGGCAATGTCGTTCGGAGAGATAAAAGCTCACGAGAGCGCGGAGCGGTTTGCGGGCTTTCGCAACGACCTCGGCCCATTTCGCTGCGCCGCTCTCCAGCGCATTGGCGGACGCCTGGACAACGAGATCTTCCTTGGATTGGAACTGTTTATAGAAGCCGCCCTGGGTGAGGCCTGCGCCTCTCATCAGGTCATTCAGGCCGATCCCATCAAAACCTCGCGCCCGGAAAAGTCGACTCGCGACGTCGATGACCGTTCGACGGTTCTCTTGCGCTTGAGCGCGACTGACTCTCACGGCTGACTCCTAACCCGGCAAAATGTACTCGAGCAAATATATTGCAATCACCATCTAAAAGTCAAGAATAGATGGCGATCGAAATCTTATTGAATTTTCGCCAGAGCAGGACGGCGCGGTACACGCCAAGCCGTAAATTGCCAAAATCGCAAAAATCTATCGCGCAACAACCGCCTCGAAAGATTCACAGCAGGCGCTAAGGTCGAGTATAAATCCAGCGTTGATTTTGCGTCAGATTTTCCGCATATTTTCATTACAGAATGTATATTTCAAAACTTGAAGTATATTTATACCGCAATTGCTTGGTGGGTGGTCGTATGCTCGTATTTTCGGATGATAACCTGGAGGTGATCTATCGATCGGGATCATCCTCCTATCTTCTCGTTACCTTTAACGAGATGGAAATGCGGGCGAACGGCAGTCGTTTCTGGGGGCAGCGGTTTTGCGAGAAAGCCGACATTTCTACGCTTGGTTTTATCAGCCGGCGGCCGAACTGGTTTCCGGCGGCGAGCATCGTCAAGGCTGTCGAGGCGGTCGCGCCCATCCTTCACGCAGCACCGGAGCGGATCCTTTACGGGCACTCGCAGGGCGGCTACGCGGCGTTGCGCTACCGGAGGCGTTTCAACGCCACCGTTGCCATCGCTTTTTGCCCGCAAGTCTCGATCGATCCGAAGGTCGTTCCTTTCGACGGCAGGTTTGCACGCCATTTCTCCCCCGACCTCCACGCCGGTATGGGGATTGCGCCTGATCATGCAGCTGGCAGGGCTTATCTCTTTTTCGATCCGTTCCATGCCGTCGATCACCGGCACGCGGTTCGGATCGCGACGCTGCAGGAGAGGACGCATCTCGTGCCGGTCCACATGACCGGGCATGGCACCGTTCGGGCGTTCACGGGGACGGCGCGCGCGCTATCGCTGATCGAGGCCTGCCGTGAAGATGATCTTCCGGCTCTGCGCGCTCAGGCCCGCGCGGCCCGGGTCATGGCGCCAATGCGACCCTATCAGATCGCTGTCACGGCGATCGCTCGCCACCGAGGCTGGGCCGACCGATTTCATGCGCGTTTTGGCTCGGCCTTCTCTCCGGTCGAGCGAGCAAACTTCCTCTACCATCGGGCCAACCGCCACATTCGCGACGGGGAGCTCGCGGCGGCGCGGACCTTGCTTGTGGACGCTATGGCGTGTCAGCCGGAGAATCACGGCTTCGCCCGCCGGCTTACGGAACTGGACGGCCGTATCGCGTGGAGCCTCAAGGCGGATAGCGCTGCGCGTTCGTGATTTGAATAGTGCCGAGCCTACGGGAAAACGGCCTTCCCGATGAGTGACAGCCCGCTCAGGTCCACCACTGGGCTGTGTTCCTGGCCAATGCAGGTCTTCCGAAAAGGGTATCGCTTTTGAGGGAAAGCCAAGCAAAACAGATGCGAATGTTGAAGCAGATCCCGTGATCATTCTCACGCGATCTGCTTCGGATGCATCGTTCAGGCGACTGCGCTTCGTGAAGCGGTGAGGGCTTCGATTTCCATGTGGACGTGAGCCCCAAGGTCGGCGCGGGCAAGTGCCATGTGCAGGTTCGCACTCACGAAGCCGGCAGGCGAGCCGCAATCGAAGGTGCGGCCGCGGAACTCGAAGGGCCTGATCATCTGCTCGCCCATCAGAGCGATCATGGCGTCTGTAAGCTGAATCTCGCCGCCGGCGCCGGGAGACTGGTTCTCCAACAGTTCGAAAATCTCGGGCTGAAGGATGTAACGTCCAGAAATGAACAGGTTGCTCGGTGCTGTGCCCGGCGCCGGCTTTTCCACGAGGCCCGTCACAAGCGGACCGTCACCCGTCGGCTTCAGGGACACGATGCCGAATTTGTGGGCTTCCTCGGGCGCGCATCTTTCCACGGCAACAATGTTGCCGCCGTGACGGTCATAAAGGTCCATCATCGACTTGAGGCACGGCTCGTCGTCGACCATCAGCATGTCGGGGAGCAAGACGGCAAAGGGCTCGTCGCCGACAACCTGCCGCGCCGTCCATACCGCGTGTCCCAGGCCGCGGGCCTGCTGTTGGCGGACGAAGGAAATGCTTCCAGTGCCGGGCGTGGACTGGGCCATCCGGTCTGCCAAGCCATGCTTGCCAGCGTTGCGCAAGCTGGCGTCGATTTCGAAGGCGTGGTCAAAATAGTCTTCGATTGCACCCTTCATGCGCCCGGTGACGATGACGACGTGCTCTATCCCAGACGCGAAGGCCTCCGCGACGATGTAGTCGAGGATTGGCCGGTCGACGATGGGCAGCAATTCCTTGGGGACGCTCTTGGTTGCCGGCAGCATCCTTGTTCCAAAGCCGGCGGCGGGGATGATGGCCATGCGGACTTTCGTGTGCATGTAGGGAGTCTCCAGTTCAACCGGCTTTGCGCGCGGTTTCTAAAGGGGTTGGGGGATCGATCATCTTTTGGTCGTTAAAGCGAGTGCGAAAGAAGCACAGGGCTCTCGGCCATGGCAGCGTCGAGTTTCCGCCGCAGTAGCGCGCGATAGAGTTTGAGATGTTCGCGCGCACAGCCGACGTGGTCGACGGGTTTTCGCATGGAGACGCGCAGCCGATCCCAGGTTTGGGTATCACCCAATACCTCGACGATACGGTCCGCGAGATCCTGGCTGCTGCCTGCGCGGAAGTGCAGGCCGTCCTTTCCGTCACGCACCTTCTCGGCCATCCCGCCGATGTCGGAGCAGATCATCGGCCTGCCATGGAGCAGGGCCTCCTGGATCACGACGGGCGAGTTTTCCCACCAGACGGACGGCAGAACGACCCAGTCGACCGAGCGCATCAGGCGTGGCATGTCCGCATTCTGGTAGGCGCCGTAGAATCGGACGCGGTCGCCGGCGTCGGCGATCAGCTTCTTCATCCGTTCCTGGAAGTCGATCGGCTGTCGCTCGAGGTTGCCGCCGAAGATCATCAGGCAGGAGTCTTCACCCCATATGTCCTTCGGGATGCGTGAAACAGCGTCGATCAGGACGTCGACCCCCTTGAATGGAGTCATCTGGCCGAAATAGGCAAAGCGGTTGCGGCGGGGGTTGGGACCTTGCAACGCGCGGGGAAGGGCGGCCGCTTCCACAGCGATGCCGTTTTCGATGACGCGGAGCTTGTCCTTTTCGATGCCCCATGCAGAATAACGCTCCGCCAGAAACCGGCTGGGGGAGACGAAGGCGTCGGCAAGGCCCAGCATTCCGCGGGTAAACAACTCCCGCTTCAGGAAGCGTGAGACGGGGATGTCGGGAAAGCAGCCGTGGCAGGCGACGGGGGAGGCTGCTTCGCAGAGCTGGCCGGAAGACCGTTTCACCATCTGCCCGTGATTGTGGCAAATCGACAGATATTCGTGGAACGTGACGAGTATGGCTGCGTGCGGAAATGCTTCTCTAAGTGCGTAGAGCGCTTCGAGACCGATACCGAGAACATGATGGAAATGCACGACATGGGGCCTGAGATCGCACGCGAAACGCAACAGGTCCCGGCTGATCGCCTGCGTATCGCCGTTGGACAAAAAGAAGTGGTCGTAGTCGTCCGTGTGGAACAGTAGCTCATCTTCGGCAAGGCGAAGGCTCATCAGCGCGGACGCGGCGTGCCGCGGTACCGGATGACCGACCCGGGCCAGGTAAACCGATTCCACGTTCGGCAATGCCTTCAGGCCGTGATGCAGGTTGTGAGATGCGATTTCCGCTCCGCCGAGCGAGACGGTCGGGTGCGCATGCGAGACGACAAGGACGCGAAGCTGCTCGTTCATGCGGGCCTCTTTTTTGGGTGCTTTTCAACGGTGAGGACAGGCGCCCATTGGCTCTTGAAGATCTTTCGATCGATCTCCTCCACCAGAGCCGCCATCGCCGGACCGTCCCCGTCGCGTGCGTTGTCGCAGCCCCACATCTGCACCGATGGCAGCAAATAGGAGTCGATGCCGGAGCGGCTGAGACGGAGGCCGAGATCCAGGCCTTTTTCCTGCGCGCCCAGATAGCCGCCGGAAAAGCCGCCCGCGCGCAACAGGGCGTCGCGGGGCATGATGCAGCACTCGAGCGAGGCTGCCGCGATACGGGTCAGCGTCATCCCGGTAACTGCTTTGAGCGGATATCCAGTATAGCGGCCCACGACTGGTTGGTCGCCGTTGTCGTCATCGATCCAGCTTCCCGCCCAGCGGACGGAATAGTCCTCGTAAGCCTGGACAGGCGAGACGATGCTTCCTTTCAGGGTCGCGGTCGTGGCCACGAGCTTGCCGTACCAGCCTTTCCCGTGCGGGATCAGTGAGGCGGAAAGCGGCACGACAGTTTCACAGGAGAGTGCTTGCGTGCCGGCTTCGAGCAAGTCGTAGAAGTCGGCTGCTCCCTTCGCCGATACCAGCCTAACCGAAAGGCGATAGAACCGCGCGAGTTCCCCGAGGCGGGTGGCCTGCCTGCGAAAGCGCTCGGCAGGCATTGCGATGACGATGGGCGCGCGCCGGGTTTCCGGATCGAGCGCGAGCAAGGCCATGAGCGGAGCAATGTCCTCCTCGCTCTCTCCGGCGCCGATGACGATCGGCGGGCTGTTTTCTTCATCGAAGGGGCCAGCATCCAGGACGGTGTCGATGATCGGCGCCGACCTTCCGGATCGTCTGAGGAACGGCACAATTTGTGTATCGACGATCGCCGGCAGCGCACAGTTCGCGGGATCGATGGAGCCGATCTGGCGCAATGCCGCCAAGCGCGCTGAAACCCGCGTTGGTTTCACGGGCAAAAACGCCCGGCGCGAATCGCGCAGCGTCAGTTCGAAGTAGAGAGGCGCACCGGATTCTTCACTCGGCAATTGGGCCTGGGTGATGAAGCCATGCGTATGCTGTTCGCCCCGAAGGCTCGGCGCGAAGGGTTGCTGCTCGTTGAAACTGTCCGTGACGTCGGGGCGATCAAAGCGCGTCCAGCATTCGTCGAGGCGAACTGCGGCATTGCGTCGGCGCAGTCTCACCGTTGCGACGTGGCCGTCGGGGTCGTAAAGCCAGCCGGAGACGAGGAGATTTCCTCCATCGGCCTCGAATATGTTGTCTATTCCCATCCTGACGGGATACGGCAGGCTGGAGACGGTTTCCTTGCCCTCGAAGCTATTGGCGGCGGCTCGCAGGGACAGGAGCACCTCCGGCGCGCCATGGGTCCGCAGCAGGATCGACCGGATATGTTCGGGCGTTTCCAGCGGGCCGGCGATGCGTTTTTTGGGGTGGACCGCAATGTGTCGCCAACCGGCACGTCCCCGAAAGACCAGGCCTTCGATGTCGAGAGCGCGGTCCGCCGGATTGGCATCGAGAAGGCCGACAAAACCGGAGGCGCCATCGGGAGCGTCGGGGCGGGGAAACATTGCGATAACGCACTCTGCGACCACCGGTGTTGCGCTTCCGACCGCGCACATCCGGAAAGGGCCTGGCGACATGCCACGGTTCCAGCCTTGCACGAACGTCACGCCATCATGGCTTTCACCGATCAACTCGACGAAACCATCGCTTGCTTGGGTTGCCTGCAAAAGCGCGGTGACGGTCAGAAGTCTTTGATGACTGAGATTGTCGGCCATTAGAATGTCCACGAGCCGGTCGATAACGGCGGCTGACTGAGATCCCGCGGATTCGAGCACAAGCGTGGCTGCTTCCTCCGCCGAGGCAAGCCGGGGCGCGAAGATGAAGTGCGCGCCCTCTTCTCCGAACTGTATCGTGGTCATGGCGGGGTCCGCGTCCCCTGTCGGTAGAAGCGCTGCAAAGCCATGCCTGGCCCGTGGTGAGGATGCGGCCAACCGCCATTCCGAGACAACCGCGCTTCGGTTGTCCGTCGGATCTTCGCCGATCGCAACAGCTACGGTGCCGACTGGGACACGACCGAGGCCGATGATCAGCAAGGTTGTCTCGTCGACGCGGCAGCCGATGACCCTTCCGGAGCGCAGCGCTCTGCTCGCCGCATGCTTGCCTGCCGTGGGGATCGAAACCGCGGTGGATTGTTCTGTAACCAGCACGCCTTACCCTCCCTGGATCAGACCCTGGCAACCAGCGCAAGGCTGGCGCCCGCGACAAATCCAACAAGAACGAACAGCAGCAGCAACAGGGGCTTCAACTCGCCGTTCGCACGCTTGCGCAACGTATTCAGGTTCGTCTCCATGCCTGCCACGACCCCATCCATCCGCATAAGGTGAACATCGAGATCATTCAGCCGCTGGCCGATATCCACTCTGAGGCTTTCGACGGCGTTGCTGACATCGGTTAGACCGGGGGTTTCGGTCGTATCGGGATCGATTTCCGATGGGCGCTGCAAGGAGCGCTGGGAGACCTGCAGCTGTCGCTGTGCCGCCATCAGCAAATCGAGCTTGTCGAGCACTTTCGCCAGCGGCGCGGCGATAAGGGCTTCGGCCGCCTGCTCGTCCGGCTGGGGAACGCGCAAGGCCTGTTCGGAACCGCTGCCGTTTCGCGCCACGACGACGATATCCTTCGTCCGCGACTGGATGGGGTCGGGCAGTGCGATTTCAAATGCGTGTTTGCCGTCGCCAATGCCGTTGCGCCGCAGGTCGGGACGATTGCGATCGGCAACGGCCTCCGCAATCACCTTGCCATCGAGCAGGACGCGGATGACCAGCCGTTGATCCGGCGCCATCGGGTCGAATGCCCAGCCGAAGATCCTGCCCATGTCGATGGCATCCACCCGGCCGTTCATCGGCTTGGCGTTGTCCTGTTCGGATGCGACATCCGGTCGTTCAGCGGGATTGGCCATGGGTTCTCCTATGCCTGAACCTGCGTCGTCTCGATCCGCTTGAGGTAGCGGCGGGCGGTCGTGTCGATGTCGTCGGGCTTGCGGGCATTTTCGGAGAACCGGCGAAGCAGGTTTGGCTCTTCCAATATGCTCCGCATCGCTGCGGCGAGTGCTCGGGCATCGTTGGGCGGAACGGTCAGGCCGTTGACGCCGTGCTCGATCATTTCAGCCATTCCCCCGATGTTGCTGGCGATGACCGGGCGGCCCTGAGCCTGGGCTTCCTGAATGACCAGCGGCGCATTCTCCCACCAGACGGACGGCACAATGGTGCAATCGACCGCGGCCACCAGATCGGCGATATCCTCGCGGCGATAGGGGCCTCGGGATTGCACCGACGCCGACGTTTCGGCAAAGCGCCGATCGATTTCGTCAACGAAAGCCTCGCTCTGGAAGGGCGCGCCGCCATGGACGCGGAGTTCGAAATCGAGGCCATCGGCCAGAAGCTGGCGCGCGGCCTCGAGCAGAACGGTGATCCCCTTCCAGGGGTTGAGATTTCCGAAATATCCGAAGACCGGTTTTCCGCCCGCGAGCAGCTTTCTGCGGACACCGGCATTGCGGGTGGGGATGCCATTGGGAATGACGCTGATCTTGTCCGGGTCCAGTCCCCACCGCACGAAGCGCTCCCGTAAAAAGGCGCTGGGCGAGACGAAGTGATCGACGGTGCTCAATAGCGCCTTCAGGTGGATTTCGCGCAAGGTGAAGCGATCGAGCGGAATATCCTTGAAGCAGCCATGGCAGCGGTCCGGGCTGGACTGGTGACACAATTCCTTGCTGCCGGTGCGCACCATCAGGCCGTCGTGGTGGCAGATGGGGTAATAGTCATGCAGGGTCATGACGATCTGGCAGTCGGGCAGGGTGCGGCGGACGATGTGCGGGAATTCGGCGCCGAGCAGCAGCAGGTGGTGGAGATGGACCACATCCGGCCGGAAATCGCGCAGCAGCTCGGTTATGTCAGGCACGATGCCGTAGAGGTCGATCTGGCTCATGAAGAAGCGGTCGAAGTGGCCGGACCACAAGAGGATTTCGTCTCCCGCCGGGCCGATGCTCTGAAAACTGGTGCCGGGCCTCGCCTCGCGATGGATCTGGTTGGTGGCGCCGAGAAACAGGGCTTCGTGCCCCTCGCGCTGGTAGGCACGAAACAGGTCGTGCGCGAATATCTCGGTCCCGCCGGGGTGAAGGGACGGATGGTTGTGGGCGGCCACCAGAATGCGCTTGCTCATCGCCCGCTTCCCCGGCGCTTCGCCACGATGAAGTCCTGATGGTGGGCGGCCTTGGTGCCGCGCCAGTGGCCGAGCGATTTCAGGGCGACGGAGAGGCCAGCGCGTTCGAGCGCCTTGTCGAGAAAACCGTCTTCGAAGCCGATTGCGGCAAGCCGTGGCTGGTTGGGGACGAACCAACATGGGCTTTCGCCATAGCGTTGGAAGGCGAGGCGCGGGTCGCGTCGTCCGTGTTCGTTGGCCGTCGCGATCCGGTCGACCACGAAGGCGGTCATGAACAGGCGGCCGCCGGGGGACAGGACCCTGCGGACCTCGGCGAGGTAGACAAGGACTTCCGCGGGCGGCAGATGGGTGACCACGGACGTCATGATGACGAAGTCGAAATGCTGGTCCGGAAAGGGCAGCGCCAACGCCTTCCCGCTGATCTTGCCGTTCGGATTGTATAGCTCGTGCGCGATGTCCAGTCGCTGGAAGGCGAAATTGGGATAGGCAGGTGTGATCGTTCGCTGGCACCAGCCAATGCCGTCCTCGACCGGATCGATACCATCGTAACGGCTCGTCTGCGGATCGAGATACTGGGTGAGCGGAACGGCCATGCGGCCGATGCCGCAGCCGATATCGAGCACGCGGCTGTCTTCGCGCAGGCCGCCGATGCGGATGAAGTGACCGAGGAACTCCGCTCCGATCGCGCGGAAATCACCGTCGCCCACAAAGACGTTGGTGGAGTCCGGTTGCGGCAGGAAGCGATTGCCCCGGATGGATTCGATCAGCCAGCGAAGATGGTCTTCGTCGATCAACCGGGCCGGTGCGGGGGGCTGGAGGAGAGCCGCTTGCGTCATGCTGCGCTCCTTTCCCGAATGGTTGTGTGGTCGGGGTCTTTGCCGGATTGGTTCGCCATCAGGTCGCGGATGTCGTCCTCCCAGCGCTGCGTGTGCAGCCATGAATTGTACTGGCTGGCGACGCCCCGCATGTAGTCCTGGCTGCGGCGGATCGAGCGACGTTCGAGATGATAGAGGCACGCCGCCGGCTCATAGGCGATCTGCAGCCCGAGGCGACGGATCTTGAGGCAGAGGTCGCTATCCTCGTAGTCCCCGATCACGTAATCCTCGGTGAAGCCGCCGACGCGCTCGTAGGTCTCCCGGCGGGATACGAGGCAGGCGCCGGTGACGCCGGGGACGTCGCGGGTCTGCTGCGCGGGCCTGTAGTCGCCGGGCATGCCCTTGTGGAAATGGTGGTTCAGCCAGATGCCGCGCTGGTCGCGGCCGAAATACAGCCCGGCATGCTGCAGCGATCCGTCTTCGAAGAGCAGTTTTGGGCCGATGGCGCCCAGCGTCCTATTTTCCAACAGCGGCCGCGACAGGGTTTGCAGCCAGCCGGGCGCGCTGGGCACGACATCCGAATTGAGCATGACAAGGATCGAGCCGCGTGCAAAACGGGCGCCGGCATTGCAGGCACGCGCGTAGCCGCCGTTGCGGTTCATGACCACCAGCTTCATCGGCAGCCCGTGCAGAAGGTGCAGGCCGCCGAGCAGGTGCTCGGTCTCGTCCTGGATTTCCGGTGAATCGAGGACGTAGATGATCTCCGCATTGGCCGCGAGCCACGGGTCCGTGGCCATACCCGACAACTGGAAACGCAGGAAATCGAGAACCTTGTAGAGGGGCACGACGATGGAAACGAGCGGCGCGGTTTCGGGCAGGCTGTAGTCCTTGGTGGAGTCGATCTCGATGGTCTTGCCCAAGCGCCGTTCTATGTCCTGCAACGCTGGGGCGAGGATGGTGCGGAAGGCATCGTCGACCGCATGTTGTGGCGGCACGGCGCGCAGGACATGGTTTCGCTGGGTGGCGGGCTCGAAAGGTTGTGGCTTCGGGATCAGCGGCCTGACCGCGCCCGAGGCAAGGCGCATTTGAAATCGTGGTTGCAGCAGCGGTCCGGGGGATTCGGCGAGCGGAATCCAGGCAACGAAACCGGTCACGTCGGTCTTGCTCTTCTCGTCCTTGCCTTGCGCCCATGCCGGGAATTTGTAGCTATTTGCGTCGAGCGGCACGGCCGTGCCGTCTTCCTTGACGTAGTCGATGCCGGCGAATGCCGACGATGGCGCATGGAACCAGCCGCCGGCTAGAAGACCGTCGTTGAGCGCCAGAGCGAGGTCGATCTCCCCGGACGGATGCATCGACGACTTGTCAACCCGGCTCGCCGTCAGCGGGACGCGCGTTTGAAGATCGATCGCCAAGGCGGCGCCGCCTTCCGGCAGAGTGGTGAGCCGACGGACGATCAATTCGCGCAGCTCCACCGCCTCACGATTTTTGCCCCACCAACTCTGGAGGCTGTGATGGCGAGGTTTTCCGTCAACAAGCTGGCGAACGGCGAGGCCATTCTTGCTCAGGAGGACGATGAGAAACGGTGGGGAAGGCGCTTCTGCGATGAAATGGCATGCTTGCAGGCCGTTTTTTGCGTTGCGTCCGAGGACAAGTCTAACGGCCATGCGTGTGATCGAAGCTGCACCGATCGCATAGATCGCCGTGATGTCGCCCAGATCGGGATTGATCGCCGTCTCGATGAGATGGCTTCCCTGCGCAATCTGGCAGACGATGCTGGCGGCTTGCGGTTCGGGCACGAGTGCGTGAAGGGCGTCTTCGACCACCATATTGAAAAGATGGTCACCTGCGATGCGGAAGGCGCTTCGCCACACGGTCAGCAGGTTGTTGATGAACTTGATGCGGGCATCCGGCGCAAGATCCGTGAAAAGAGCCTCCACATCGAGGGGGGCAAGCGTGCGCGCCGGCTGCATGACGATGGTTTCGGCGGTGCCGCCGTGTTCCGTACATATATCGACGGTCACGGGCTGCTTTTCGGGTCTCATCGCCCAGAACATGCGTTGCCCTCCGTTGCCAAGCGGCAGCATCATGCTGACGAGCGGTACCGGTGACTGCTCCATGGACAACAGGCATCTTGTGCCGGAGGGAAGGGCTGCGGGGAAATCCCAGATGAGGACGGCCAGTTCCGTGCCGAGCCGAAAAATCTCTGCGTTCCTGAAAACGCCAGTGGCGCCTGTTTTTTCGTCGAACGTCACACGCTGCCCCTCTGGATCGGAAGAGCACGCCCCACGGGAGGAAGCAGGGCGCGCAAAGCTCAGGTTCAGTGAACGGTGAAGTAGTGCTCGGGATTGGCATGGATGTCGTCGGCATCGACATCGACCAATGTGAGCGTATCGCCATGGCCGAGATCCACGACGACATTGCCGCCGACCTGCGTGATACGCGAGGCCAGGTCTTCCGGAGAAGACACGTCGAGGCCGTTGATGCCCTTGGAGATCTGCAGCAGATCCTCGCCTGCGGTAAAGTCGAGAATGACGTCATTCCCGCCGCCGCCATCGAAGACGAAGATGTCATGGCCGGCACCGCCTACCAGGACGTCGTTGCCGGCACCGCCGTCGATGATGTCCCCACCGTCGCCGCCGTACAGTATGTCACTGCCCTTGCCGCCCGACAGGAGGTCGCTTCCCTGTCCGCCGAGCAAGATGTCGTTGCCCTTGTCGCCGTACAGGAGGTCATCGCCCCAGCCGCCGTTGAGGATGTCATTCCCGTTTTCACCGTTCAGCAAGTCGCTGCCCTCGCCGCCGAACAGGGAATCATTTCCCTTTCCGCCGAACAGCAGGTCGTCACCGTCTTCACCGAACACGAGGTCATGCCCGTTGCCGCCGCTCACGAAATCATCACCGCCATGGGCGCGAATGAAGTCGTTGAAGCGGGAGCCGAACAGGGCGTCATCGTATGCTCCGCCTTCCAATGTGGCCATCTGCCTCTCCTCTTTGGATTGATATGTTCGCGTTGTCGGCGCTGGCTGCGACGATTTCGCGCCTGAAATGTGCACTGCAAAAAAATAGAGCGCAAGTGTAACTTGCGCTCTTGTGTTGGATTTTGAGAAATATATTTCTCAAAATGAGTCGAATTGATGATTTATTTCGAGAATTTCGCGTTTTATGAAGTAAAATCGATAATCTTTACTTTGAAATTACTTCAAAATATGAAGCAATTTTGTTGCGGTGCGGCATGACTTGAACGTCAATCCTCCCTGAACGCGCGATTGAAGCTTTCGAGGACGGGGGAGGTGAGGTAGTCGATCGCACGGCGTGACTCGTGGACGATCAGCACCTCTGCGGGCATGCCAGGATAAAGGCGGACATCGGGGTTTGCCTTGAGCGACGCCGTGTCGAGTTTGGCGCGCGCGACGAAAAACGCGCTGTTCGATTTTTCATCGACCGACTGGTCCGCAGCGACGTAGGTGATGGTGCCTTCCATCGGCAAGCGAGAACGCTGATTATAGGCGGTCAACCGGACTTGTGTGCGCGAACCGACGGCAATGCTGTCGATGTCGCGAGGATTGACGCGCATCTCGACCAGCAGCGGCTCGTTTTCCGGAACGATCTCGATCAAGGGTTGGCCGGGCGTGACTGCACTGCCGGGGGTGCGCAGCAGGATGTCGCTGACAATGCCGTCCTGCGGAGAGCGGATCTCAAGGCGCCGCAGTACGTCCTGCGAAGCGGTGATCTGCTCTTCGACATCCGCGAGTTCGACGCGCGCCGTCGTGATTTCGCCGGCAATGGTCGATTGAAACTCGCTTTCGATTCCAATCAGCGCAAGTTGAGCGCCTGCTCCGGCTTTTTCGGCCTGGGCCTTGTCACCGACGAGTTCGCCACGTTCCCGCGCAAGCTCGCTCAGCCTGGAGTCGAGCTCGATGAGCCGCGTGCGCGGTGCGGCGCCTTTTTGCACCACGGTTGCCATTGCCGCGCGCTGTTCGGTGATCAGGCCGATCTGCTGGTCGGTCGCATGGAGTTGGATGTCGAGCGATTTCGCCTGTTCGATATACTCCTCGATGGTCTTTTTCTGGACCTCGACGCGCCCCTCCTTGGTTTCGCGTCGCTTTTCGAAAAAGACTGTCTCGGCCTTCACGGCGTCATCGACGGCAAAGTCCTGAGCGTCGCCGAAATCGCGTGGAAAGTCGATTTGCAGCATTTCGGCCTGCTCGGCCTTCAGTCGAGCCAGTTTTGCGATCAGGCCGACGCGGCGGATCTGGAGCGACTGCAGGCTGGAACGGGCCCGCGTATCCTCCAGCTCGATCAAGGGCTGCCCGGCGGAAACCTTGTCACCCTCCTGAACAAGCAGCCGGCTCATCACGCCGCCTTCGAAATGGGTGATGGTCTTGCGCTTCGAATCGACGATGACCGTGCCATTGGCGACCGTCGCGCTGCTGAGCTCGGTCGAAAACGCCCAGCCAAAAAATCCACCGAAGGACACCAGGATCGTGGCGACCCCCGCGATGACAAGACGGCGGAGCGGCGAGTGGGTATCACGTTGTTCGAATTCCAAGTCCGCGCTGACATTCAGCGGCGGCGGTTGGTGGTGTTGGAGGCGACGCTCGGAAAGATCGGGGCGGATCACAAGAGGCTTCTTCTCCGTCATATCGCGGCCACCTCACGGCGTGCTTCGCCCGGCATTGTGGCCGGAATCACGTCCATTCGCGGCCCGAACTGTGTGACGCGGCCGTTTTCGAGCACGAGCAGCTTGTCGGCGACCTGCATGATGGCCGGCCTGTGAGCGATTATGATGACGATGGCGCCGTCGCCGCGCGCGTGGTGGATCGCGCGGATGAGCGCCTGCTCGCCAATCGCATCCAGGTTTGCGTTCGGCTCGTCAAGCACGATGAGACGAGGCCTGTTGTAGAGGCAGCGCGCCAGCGCTATGCGCTGCCGCTGCCCTCCCGAAAGGGTCAGGTGTCCATCGCCGACGGGCGTGTCGTAGCCGAGTTGCAGGCGGCCGATCATGTCGTGGATGTCGGCCAGTCGCGCCGCCTCCAGCACTTTGTATGGGTCGCTTTCGGCCATCCGCCCGATGTTTTCTCGAATAGTGCCTTCCAAAAGCGATACGGATTGCGGCAGATATCCGACCACTTGGCCGAACGAGCTGCGCTCCCAGAGATAGGTGTTGTTGCCGTCGAGGAAGACGCCGCCGGACGTGGGTCGCAAGATTCCGACCAGCAGGCGCGCGAGGGTCGATTTGCCTGCGGCGGAGGGACCGACCACGCCCAGAACCTCGCCCGGAGAGAGGGAGAAGGAAATGCCCTTGATGATCGGCACATCCAGTCCCGGGGCTGCGTAGACCAGCTTGTCGACCACGATGTCGCCCGACGAATGCGGCGTGGGCATCGTTTGGCGGATCGCAAGGTCCGCCGTGAGGGTGGCCTCAAGGCGACGCCAGCCGGCGATCGCCAGAACCCACTGCCGCCAATTGTCGATGATCGAATCGAAGGGTATCAGGAGGCGTCCGACAAGAATGCTCGATGCCATCATCGCGCCGGGCGTGATTGCCTGCTCCAGCACTAGAAACGCTCCGGCTGCCAGGGTGACGATCTGGATGGAATAGCGCAGGCTGCGGGTGATGGACGACATCGCCTTGCTCCTGGTCCCACTCGTTTCAAAGCCGCTGAGGGCTTGCATTTGCAGGGCGCGCCAACGGGCCGCCAGGGCCGGCAGCATACCCATCGCCTCGATAGCCTCGGCATGTCGCAGTGATGCGCCAATCTTGGACACGGCCTCGATATTTGTCTGGTTCGCTTCCTTGGTGAGTTGGCGTGTCAACATGTCCGTGATTAGGCCGCCGCAAAGGAGCAGCGCCGCGGAGACCAACCCAATGAGGCCGAAAAGCGGATGCAAAATGAAAAGGGCGCCGAGGAAGATCGGTGACCAGGCCGCGTCGAGGGGCGCGGTCACCGCTGACGAAGTCAGGAAGCTTCGCAATTCTGCGATGTCCCGAAGCGACTGGGTCGCGCGCGACAGGCCCTGGTCGACCGACGCCTGAACGGCGGCGGCCAGGACTGGCATGTTTAAACGGCGCACGAGCGCGCCACCGATGGCTTGGAAAGAGAGGGCGCGGATGAATTCCAGAACACCGAGCACCACAAGGGCGCCGATCGCCAAAATGGTGAGCATGACGAGCGTGTCCATGCTCTGACTATTGAGCACCCTGTCATGAACTTGCAGCATAAACAGAGGCATCGTGAGTTGTAGCAAATTCAGACACACGCTAAGCGCCGCCGCATATAGTAACCCGGACAAGAATACACGCTTTGCTTGCGATATCAGCAATCCGGGGTTGTTTTGATCTTTGCCTCCCAAAATTTGGCTCTTGCTTGTTGTCTCATTTTGAACAGTATCACGCATGGCAATTTGCCTTGAGTTAACGTTATAGCCATCTTCTGGAGGGCAGAAATGGTTGTAACTGGGCGGAAGTGTAGCATTGCTTTTGCTAATCTGGCACAGGAGGGAGGACTTGTGCAAGCTCAGGTTAATCAGGGGTGATGGGCATATTTGAAGATTACTTCAATTTTTGAAGTAATTTTCCAAAGCGGAGAGTAAAGTGAAAGAAGATAGTGTGCTCAATCTGTCCGAGCTGAATGATGATCTGGGAACTCGAAATAAGGGGCAGGCAGCACAAATGGACCCCGGGTATCCTCAGGACGCCGAGTTTGGTGACCTCCGGCAGATTACATATTTCGAGCTTGCTCGCCTCATGGAGCGGGCAAGCCGACGGTTTTCAGGCCTCATTCGGGCGGAGCTGACCAAGCTTCGTGTCGATGACGTCGGGCCGGCACAGGCGATGATTCTACTGGCAATCGGCGACTCGGAGCTCTCGGTCGCCGAGCTTCTGGATCGTGGGCATTATGTTGGCTCCAATGTTTCCTACTATCTGAAGCAGCTTGCCGACGGCGACTACATTGATCGCGTTGCCTCCCAGCGCGACAAGCGGTCGGCACGCATCAAGTTGACGGAGAAGGGGCGGCAACTGAGGGCAAATCTCCGCGACGCAGCCATGACCTATGAGCGCGCGGTGAATCGTGGCGACCAGGACCAGCGGATGCTTGAGACGGCTTTCCAGACGCTGCACCAGCTCGAACTGGCCTGGGGCACCGCTTCACGGTACGGCGTCTAAGTGGTGAGCGATGCCATGGGCCTGGCAATGGAGACTAGAGCATTTCCGGTGAAAGCGGGATCACCTGAAATGCTCTATCTCTTTGTTCCTGCGCATTTCCGGACGCAAAACCGCTTCGCACTTTTGCTGGAAAGGCTCTAGGCGCGATGCACGTGGCGTTTGTTCATCGACGGGGTTTCGGTCAGTTCGCTGCCTTGGCCGCCCAGCTCGCGCAGGCGGGCAATGAGGTGAGCCTCATCACCGAAACCATAGATCAGAAGATCCCATCCGTTCGCGTCGTTCGACATCGAGCGGAATCAGGCCCGCGCGCAAATCCACACATGGCCCGGCACATGGGTACTCCCGATCATCACGCGCGAATCGGCCATCGCGTCGCTGAAACGCTCGACGCCATGGTGCGGCAGGGGCTGGTCCCCGATGTTGTCGTCGGCCATATCGGCTGGGGGAGCATGATGTTCCTGAAGGACGTCCTGCCGAACGTGCCTGCATTGGGGTATTGCGAGTTCTTCTATCGATCGGAGGGGGCGGATATTGGGTTCGTGCCCGACGATCAGCCCGATCTGGAAACGCGCAAGAGGCTGCGGCTGCGCAACATCGCGCAGCTTCTGTCGCTTGAGGCCATCGAGGCTGGCATCAGCCCCACGGAATGGCAGAGAAGTCTGTATCCCGCCGATATCAGGGAACGCATTTCGGTGTGCCATGAGGGGATCGATACAGTCCGGTTTCGGCCGGACCCGACAACCTCGGTCACGCTTTCGGATGGGCGCGTGCTCAGTGGCAATGGTCCTCCCATTGTTACCTTTGTCGCGCGCGACCTTGAGCCTTATCGCGGATTTCCACAGGCTTTGGCGGCTGCCGCCAAGGTTGTACGCCAGCGCCCCGATGCGCTGTTCGTTTTTGTCGGCGGAGATGGCACCAGCTATGGTGTGCCGCCGCCCGGCGGCGGCGCGTGGAAGGACCACCTTTTGGCATCGCTGGACATACCGCGGGAAAATATCCTCTTTCCCGGCGTGGTGCCGCATTCAGTTTTGCGGCAGCTTTTCCAGATCTCGTCCGCGCACCTCTACCTGACCTATCCGTTCGTTTTGTCTTGGTCGGTGTTGGAGGCAATGGCGTGCGGCGCCCTGGTCATTGGATCAGATACCGCGCCTGTCCGGGAGGTTATACGCGCCGGCCGGAACGGACTGTTGGTGCCGTTCTTCGACACGGACGCACTCGCCGAGGCCATCCTCGGCGCCCTGACCAATCCGGAAGGCCACTTCGCAATGCGCGCTGCGGCGCGTCGAACGGTCGAGAGGCGTTTCCGGCTAGCGGACTGCCTCGATCGCCAACGGAATCTTCTTGAGAAATTGATCGGAAAGCCGCTTTTGCACAAGGCTGCATGATGTCTCTAAGTATTAATTTGATTTTCAAAGTATATATGAAATATTTTTATTTTCGGATGTTGAATTTTCCCATTGTGCACTGCAATGTTAGTTGTTAGCTTCTGCATAAAGCGCAACGGATCGCCCGAATAAATATCTGATTATTCGGCATCTTTGTTTTTGTTCTGACATAATTCTTCAGAGGTTGGGTGTGCAAGAGTTGATGTCTTCCGGCATTGGGAAACGGCTGGCGACGAGAAAGCTGATCGCGGCATCGAGCCGGGATCGGTCATGCTTCGAAGGGAGCGATATCGAACATCTGGTCGTTTGCCTCGATGTCGATGGCCACCCTCCGGCGACATTGCAGAATGCTTTTCCATTGGTGGCCGTCGCCTTCTCCGAAGAGGGTGAGGCGGATCTGCAGGAGCGTCTGGCGCTGCTTGGACCGCTGGGGACGGTCCCCGCGGTTCCCATACAGCGGCTTGATCCCGTTAATACGTCGGAGAGTTTTCCGCTTCTGCGGGCACTTACCGAGGGCAGTGTCGGCCGGATTGCCCGCTACAGCGCCTCGATCACCTCGGAGCTCGCGATCCTGCGCCGGGAGCGCGAGACGCTGCTGGAAAACTACCGGGCACTCGAAGATGCGTTCCAGGCACGAAACTGGGAGCCGGTTTCTGAGATCTTCTCCCACGATCCCTACGCCGATCCAAAGGACGAGGGGATCGGGCAGTTGCTTGCCGCCGCGTTTGTCGAGCAGCTGCTGCCGGTCTCCAGTCTTGGCGTGGCCGGGTTTGCTCTCCACCTGCACTCGGTGCCCAGAACCAGCGGAGAGCTTGTCGTTGCATTGAGCTATCTTGAGAGTGGTGAGGGGGTGGCCGAGTGGACGGTGCCTTATGCGCAACTCGTGCCGAACTGGAATTTCTTCTCGCTGCCGCGGGCCTGCGGAGGGGCCGCACGTACGCTTCGGCTGCGGATCTCGGCGACCGGGCCGGAAGCCGTCGGTCTTTCGCTCGGCTATCCGATCGCCGGGGAGCGCTATTCGGCGCGGTCGGAACTTCCGCATCCGGACCTCGATCTGCGCCCGCTGGCGTTCAAGGTGTTTACGGGTCTGCCTGGAGTAAAACCCGCCAGAACACCCAACATGATTGCGCCCAGCAGCCTGCTCGAAGGCCAGTATACCGTCGACTATCGTCTGGCGGTCGCTACGTTGAGCCAGATCGCGGATGTTTCGGTCACGCCGATCGTCCCGGATTTCCAGACGGTGCGTTTCCTCGAGCATGAACATGCTGTTGTCTGCCACCCGTTGTCGAGTGGCATATCGGCAGGTGCGGTCAGTGGCGCCATCGAGCCCGGAACGATATCGTTCTCGGCGAGCGCCTTTATCGATCATCCGCAAGGTCAGCCTGCGGCTGTCAGCTTCCTGCTCGCACCGGCGAATTCAAATGCGCGTTCCGAAGTGGCTGAGCTTGCGCGAAAGGGCGCGGCCAAACCGTCGGCATTCTTCAGCGGATGGCGTGAAGTCAGCTCCACCGAGGTCGTCAACATCAACATCCAGCTGGACGAGCCGGCACGCGGCCCGATGGACCTGATGATCCTTACTCGCGCAGTCACGGATTCGGTCGATTTCTCCTGGCTCAAGGTGTCCGGCTTCAGGCTGGTCAAACAATTTACGGAGGCGGCCGATGTCCGGTAACAGGGAGCCGACGGACCTGGTCGCCGTGGCCATGCCCCTTTACGGTCACGCGGCACTCGCCCTGGAGGCAATCGAGTCGGTACTTGCCTCGAATGTCAGCAGCTGCCGGATCGTCATTGTCGTCTCGGTCGACGGCGATCCACGGCACGAGACGTTCGATCAACTGTTGCTCTACGCCGCGGCTCATCCTTCCGTCCATGTCATATTCGGCCGGAACGCCGGTCCGGGCGGGGCGCGCAATCGCGCCATCGACTTCGTGCTCGAGCGCATTCCAGAGGCGAAGGCCGTCTATTTCCTCGACGCCGACAATCGCGTCCTTCCCGGCACCATCGAGACGCTTTACCGGCACCTCCTCTCCAGTGGCTGCGGGTGGGTCTACACGAATATCGACACATTTTCGGTAAGCTGGCGCGCCCACTACGGCAACCGCTACTCACGACTGGTCCACTGCATCACCGACAACATCTGCGATACGGGATCGATGATCTCGATCGATGTTTTTCAGGACGGCGTCCGCTTCAACGACGACAGGCAAAACGGCTTCGAGGATTGGGAGTTCTGGCTGTCCTGCATCGAGCATGGTTTCGTCGGCACGCCCTGCCACGACACCGTCTTTGAATACAGGCTGAGGGCGGAGAGCCGCTTCAAGGAGGCCAACCGCGATCGCGCCACGTCGGTAAGCTTCCTGCGCAAGCGCCACATGCCGCTGTTCCAGCGCCCGATGCTGGTGGATTTCGAGCATGAGGAATGCCCGCGCTACCTGTTTGCGCGAACGGAAGATACGGCGATCTCCTGCTTCACCGATCCCACCAAGCCACCGACAATGCTTCGTCTCGATGACATTATCCCGGCGTTCTGGGGCAATATCGGCGAGCCCGACAATGAACATTTCCCGCCTTTCTTGGTCGCCGGAAGCGGCGCGGCGCTCGACCTTCTGCGGCGTTCGCGCATGCTGCCGAACGTGCTTGCCCATCTTGAGCGCCTGAGCGAGACCAGCAACGTCGTCTTCGTCCAACTCGGCAACGATGCCGCCCAGCGTAAGATCGAGCCGATCGTTCATGGGCCGGGCGCACAAAAAATCGGCCCCGCCGATCTCGTTTTCCTTTCGACCCGGCTCGTCCAGGACGTGGTGCAGGACAATGCCGTGGACTGGTTCGCCTCGATCGCAAGCCAGCAGGTATGGCCGACATCGGCCGTTCTGAAAGTGCGCTTCCCCTTTCCAAGAAGCCTCCCGCGCCGCTCTCTCATCACGCCCCAGCAGGTGATGATCAACTGCGTCAACGCAATTGCCTCGAGCCCCCTGCGCGAGACGGCGGGCAGGCGGTGGACCTGGCGTCCCGCACGGCTCGTACCCTACACCGATCTCCACAAGGCGCTGCGCAAGGAAGTCGGAGGATCACCGGTCCTGCCGCTCGGGCATAGCGAGGGCAAGCGGACCGTGGCGCTGCTCGTGCCGAACGCCTCGTTCGGCGGAGCCGAAAAGGTTGTCTATGCGGCGGCCCGGGAATTGAAGGCGGCAGGATACGAAACTCATCTCTTCGTGCTTGGCACGTCCCGGATGGATGTGATCGATGAATTCGATTCCAGCTTCGACTACATTCACTTCTGGGAGGCGGGCATTCCGGCCTGGGGAGGTTCGGGCTCCTTCCTGGGGCAGGACTTCATCGACGAGGGGCATTCGGTCGACTGGGAGGCGCTGAAGGGACAGCTTTCCGGCTTCGACCTGGTCATCAACAACCACGTGATGGCCGTCCATCCCCTCATCGCGCGCCTGCGTTCGGAAGGCACGCGCACGGCCTGCTATCTTCACGTCGTGGACAACACGGTCTTCAAGAGGCCTGCCGGCCAGCCCTTCGCAGCGATTGCCCACGAGCATTGCTACGACGCCTTCCTAACCTGCTCCGAACAGCTGAAGATCTATCTGCACAGCTACGGCGTCCCTCACGAGAAGGTCTTCGCCGTTGCGAACGGAGCGAGCTTCTCGGTACCGCCCAAGGCCCTGGCGGAGGTTCTGACCGTCAGGCGGATCGAGCGCAGGGATGACCGCTTGCGACTTCTTTACATGGGCCGGTTCGATCAGCAGAAGGGCATCGACCGGCTGGCGGCAACGCTCGCGGAACTGCGGGCCTCCAAGGTCGCCTTCGAAGCCCGGGCCATCGGAGGAGAAATCCTTGCCGATTCCAGGGTCTCCTGGAGCGAACGGCTGAAGGACCTGGGTGTCGACGTGCGCCCGCCCGTCTTCGCGAGCAAGGATCTGATCAAGGCACTGGGCTGGGCCGACGTTCTCGTCATGCCCTCACGGTGGGAGGGCGCGCCGCTGATGATCGCCGAGGCGCAGCAACTTGGCTGCGTGCCCATCGCGACAGCGGTCGGTGCGGTGGACGAGCTCATTTCCGACGGCGAGGACGGCATACTCATCAACGCACCCTCCGATCCTCAGGTGGTAAGGGAGATGGCGCGGATCATCGAAGAGGTCGCGCGCAATCGCGAGAGGCTCGCTCCACTCATGGAGGGCTGCATCAGGACCGCCGCACGCCGGTCATGGGCTTCCTCCTTCTCGGATTTCATCGCGTGGAGCGATCGGTCCGTGAAGACTTCGTCACTGTCCCGCGCCACGGTCTTTCGCGACCAGGCGGCGGCAAATCCCGTGGTCGCGGCAATAGGCTGATTGCCGCGCCGCTTCTTTGAAACAGAAAGGTTAGTCGAATGCGTCCACGAATTCTCGTGACGGGTATTCCTGGTCACTACACGCGCCTCGCCAATGGCGCCCACGGCTTGTCCGTCTCCTATGCGGAGCGGCAGAAGCAGCCGGAAACGAAAGAGGAGTTTCTGCAGGAGCTGAGCAATATCAGCAACACCGGGAACTACCTCATTGGCGAGGGCGCGCTGCGTGCGCTCGCGCCGCATGCGAAGCAGGTTCCTTTCTGGCATCTCTACAATTTGAGCAAAAGCGGCAGCGGGTTCGATGAGTTCAACGCCAACTTCGACATCTGCGTCTTCACCTGCGCAAACCTCTTGCGCAAGGGGCTCTCCGCGGACGCCGAGGCGGATGTCCTGAGTCGGCTCAACATGCCGATCGTCATGCTGGGCATCGGCCTGCAGAACCGCAAGGACCTGGAGAACAATCTTCCGGAAGGAACGAAGCGGCTTCTGGCTGTCCTGAAGGAGCGTGAGCACTACTTCCTGACACGCGGCTACGAGTCGGCCGGCTTCCTGAAGGACCAGGGCTTCTCCTTCGTGCGCCCGACCGGCTGCCCGTCCGTCTATTTCATGCCGGACAACATGCGGCGGTCCATGAGGAAGCTGCCGAGCGTCAAGATCGGCAAGGCGAAGACCATCTTTTCCGGCTATCTCGGCGGCAATCAGGATGCAATTCTCGATGCGAATGCGCTGGCTCCGCAGGGCACCGTGCCGCCATATGTGGTGCAGGACGAGTTCCTTCACTTCGATATGAAGGTGGAGCCCAATAATGAGGGACGCGTCTATGATTCTGCATCGGGCCTGATGATCGGCGATCTGACCTATCCCGGCACGGAGCGGGAGAAGCAGCAGTTCGAGGTTCGCACTTTCTTCGACAACAACCAGTGGCGCGGCTGGGCCTCGTCGATGGATTTCAATTTCGGCCGTCGTTTCCACGGCTCGATCATCGCCATGCAGGCGGCCGTGCCGAGCCTGATGGTGGCGGTGGACGACCGCATGCGCGAGATGCTGGGCTTCACCGGCCTGCCGGCTGTCGACATCACGGAAGTCGACAAGGCGGAGAACCGCGCCGAGTTCGTGGCCGACCATCTGGCACAGCTCAACACGAGCGAACTCGTAGACCGGTATTCCGATCGCGAGCGCGCCTTCCGCACCACGCTTCGTGAAATCGGTATCGGTCACTAGCGGCTCCATTTAACGGCCCGCGGGCCATCACCCTTCGGTTCAGAGGACAGTCATGCGTATCTTGCTCACGGGCATTCCCTCCTATCTGCAGCGGACGATTGCGGACGTCTCCGGGACGACCGTCATCCATCGGCCCTATTTCGACGAGACCAGGACCAGAAAGGACCTGATCTCGCAGGTCAGGAAGATCGCCAATACCGGCAACTACCTGATCGGCGAGGGAGCGGCCGAGAGCCTGCGCGGCCATGACGTCACCTATCTGCCGTTCTGGCATCTGGTCAACAATCGGGAGTCGAACGAGCTTTACGAGCGGGTAAACCGCGAGTTCGATCTGTGCGTCTTCGCCTCCGCCAATCTGCTGCGCCCCGGCTATTCCGCAGATCTCGAAGCGGAAATCTTCGCGAAGCTGACGATGCCGGTCGTGGTGATGGGCATCGGCATCCAGCGCAAGGAAGGCCTCAAGGATCAGCTTCCGGCCGGCACGCTCAAGTTCCTCGAGGTTTTGCGGGGCAAGGAAAGCTTCTTCCTCACGCGCGGCTATTTCACTGCCGAATTCCTGCGGGAGCAGGGGATGAAGTTCGTCAAGCCGACGGGCTGCCCGTCGCTCTACTTCTCGCCGAACGACATGAAGCGCTCACTGACCGCGCTCGCCAACCCGGCGCTGGCGGAAGCCCAGAAGATCGCCTTCGGCGGCTATCTCGGCAGTGTTGCCGATACGATCGTCGACGCGCATGCGTTGCTTAAGCCCGACAGCGTCGCAAGCTATGTGGTCCAGGACGAGCTGGTTGCCTACAACCTCTCCCTGACCGGCGACGACAATGACATCGTCTATGACCGGGCGAGCGGGCGCATCACCGGCGCGACCGAATATAAGCATTCGGAAAAATGGCAGCGGAAATCGGAGCTGCTGGTCTATTTCGACACGAACCAGTGGCGGAGCGCCATGTCCTCGCGCGATCTTTGCTTCGGCCGCCGTTTCCACGGCTGCATCATCGGTATGCAGGCCGGCACACCCGCCCTTATGATCGCGGTCGACGACCGCATGCGGGAAATGCTGGAGTTCATCGGCTTCCCCTATATAGAGGCGGCAACCTGGAACCGGGAGGCGGACAAGCGCGCATATCTGTCGAATTTCCTCGCCAAGATAGACACGCAAGCCGTGATCGACCGCTATTCCGCTTGCGAGGCGAATTTCCGAAATGCTCTGAAGCAGATTGGACTTTGAGAGGATGAAAGCGGTGGCGCGCGTGCGCCTCGCTTGCGCGCTGGCAGCGCTCTGGGCCTTTGCCCCGGCGCCGCCGGCGAACGCAGACGATGCGGTCCCCGATCGCATCGGTATCAACCGGGTCAACCTCGCCTGGCTTTCCCGCGCCGATCAGGAGCGCGTGCTGCGGGAGATCGCGGCAAGTGGCATCACCCATGTCCGGCTTTCGCTGTCCCGGCCGGTGGACAAGAGCATCGAAGCGCTGGAAATGGCGGACCGGCTCGGGCTGAAGATCCTCCTCGAGATCCAGCTCGGCAACAAGGACTATTATCCGCCGGAGACGCGCCCTCGCACCGGTTTCGGGCGCATCTGGGACGTCCAACGGCTTTCCGATCTGGACCTCGATCTTTACCGCGCGCAGTTGCGCTCGGCGCTTCGCCGCATTGATGGCATGGGCATCCGCATCGACGCCGTCGAGCCCGGAAACGAAATAAACTACAGCGCCTACAATGGCGACCTCGTCGTCTACGAAAAACCTGGGCGGCAGACACCGCGCAGCGTTTCGGAAGTCGCAGATCGCCCGGCCTTCGAGCGCGGGCTCGACGCCTATGTCGACGCCGTCCGGATCACCCGAGAGGAACTGCGGGCGACGGTGCACAGCCGCGGCGCGCTGCTGATTTCCGCCGGCCTTTCCGATGTCGGCACAGGCGAGGCCGACCGTCGCGGGATGGAGCGGCTTGATCCCGATGAGTTCCTTTCGCTCCTGCGGGAGCGGGGGATCGATGCGCTGGTCGATGGTTATGGCATCCATCTCTACCCGGGGCGCAAAGGTGACGTGGCGCTTGCGCGCTATGTGACGGCGCTCCTCGATTTTTGTCAGCCTGAAGGGCACGGCAAACCATGCTGGGTGACCGAATGGGGCATTGCCAACACCGCGCTTTCCTGCCCGGTCGACGATCGTGAGCGGGAGGGGGCGATCCGCGCCACGCGCCGGAGCTTCGCGGCGCTGATGGAGGAAGGCAGGCTGGACGCGGCCTTCTATTACGACTGGGATGCGCAGCCGGTCTACAGCGTCTGGCGCTGTGGCGCCTTGAGCCCGGCCGGCGTCGCGGCCACCGAAGCGAATACCGGCGAAGGGTCGGCGAGATGACCAATGTGACCTGTCCCCTCCCATGTCAGTGGCCCGTGCGCGGCCGCCATGCGGGGAGCGCGGAAAAGGCAACAGGAGGTGACGCATGAAAGGGATCATTCTGGCAGGCGGCAGCGGAACGCGGCTTTACCCCGTTACCATATCGGTTTCGAAGCAACTGCTGCCCGTGCACGACAAACCGATGATCTACTATCCGCTGGGCTTGCTGATGCTGGCGGGAATCCGCGAGATACTGGTGATCACGATGCCGCGCGACAGGCCGCTTTTCGAGGGGCTTCTCGGAGACGGAAGCGCGCTCGGCCTCTCTATTTCATATGCGGAGCAGCCGCAGCCGAACGGGCTCGCCGAGGCCTTCGTCATCGGCCGGGAATTTGTCGGCGACAGTCCGGTCGCTCTCATTCTGGGAGACAACATCTTCTACGGAGCGGGACTTGCGGAAATCTGCCGGGACGCGGTCGCCAAGCAGGCCGGGGCCACCATCTTCGCCTATCATGTGGACGATCCGGCCCGATACGGCGTGGTCAGCTTCAACACAACGACCGGCAAGGCCGACGCGATCGAGGAAAAGCCTGCGAGCCCCAAGTCGAACTGGGCGGTCACGGGTCTCTACTTCTACGACAACGACGTGCTTGACATCGCGGCCTCCGTCCGCCCCTCGGGCCGGGGGGAACTGGAGATCACCGACGTCAACCGTGCCTATCTCGATCGCGGCAATCTCCACGTCCGCCGGCTTGGCCGGGGCTATGCCTGGCTTGACACGGGAACCCATGAGAGCCTGCACGATGCTGCATCCTTCGTGCGCACCATCGAATACCGCCAGGGCGTGAAGATCATGTGCCCGGAAGAGATCGCCTTCGAGCTTGGCTATCTTTCGGCGGACCAGGTTCTGGCGCGAGCCGCAATGCTGGGGCAGACCGACTATGCCGTCTATCTGCGGCGCCGGATCCGGGAGCTTGCCGATGCCTGAGCTTCGCTCCCTCGGCCTCGACGGCGTGCTGGAACTGACGCCGCGCAGATATGAAGACGAGCGCGGCTTCTTCACCGAAACCTACAACGCGGCCACTTTCGCTGCGAAGGGGATCGATACAATCTTCGTGCAGGACAATCATTCCTATTCAGCCAAAGCCGGCACCCTGCGGGGACTCCACTATCAGCTCCCGCCGCGCGCGCAGGCAAAGCTCGTCCGGGTGGTCCGAGGGCGCGTTTTCGACGTCGCCGTCGATCTTCGCCGCGGCTCGCCGACTTTTGCCAAATGGGCCGGTATCGAACTCTCTGCCGAGAAGGGCAATCAGATCCTGGTGCCGGCGGGCTTTGCGCACGGCTTCGTCACGCTGGAGCCGGACACGGAGGTTCTCTACAAGGTGAGTGATTTTTATTCTCCGGATCACGACCGGGCGATCCGTTTCGATGATCCGGAGATGGGGATCGACTGGCCGGTGGCCGCCCGCGACCTGCTGCTGTCGGAGAAAGATCGCGGCGCGCCGCTTCTGGCCGAGGCGACGGTTTTCGGGGAGGCGGCCTGATGGCGGCGGCAACACGGATTCTCGTGACCGGCGGGGCGGGCTTCATCGGCTCGGCGGTCTGCCGCCATCTGGTAGAAAGCGGCGTCGAGCGCGTCGTCAATGTCGATAAGCTGACCTATGCGGGCAATCTCGGCTCTCTGCGTCCGATCGAGCGTCAGGCGAACTACGTGCACTATCGCGCCGACATCCGCGACGAGCGGGGCATGCTCGAGATTATGCGCCGCGAGAAGATCGATGCGGTAATGCACCTCGCAGCCGAAAGCCATGTTGACCGCTCGATCGACGGCCCGGATATATTCATCGAGACGAACATCGTCGGTACCGTTCGCCTGCTTAATGCCGCGCTTGTTTATTGGAGTGATCTCCCGATGGGCGCGCGCGAAAGCTTCCGGTTCCATCACGTTTCCACAGATGAAGTGTTTGGAGACCTCCCCTTCGATGGGAGCGTGTTCACCGAAGAGACGGCTTACGCCCCGTCTTCGCCTTACGCGGCCTCGAAGGCTGCCTCAGATCATCTCGTGCGCGCATGGGCTCACACCTACGGGCTACCCGTCGTGTCGTCCAACTGCTCCAACAACTTTGGACCGTATCACTTTCCCGAGAAGCTGATCCCGCTCACAATCATCAACGCCATCGAAGAGAAGCCACTGCCGGTCTACGGCACTGGGATGAATGTGCGGGACTGGCTGCATGTGGAGGACCATGCGCGCGCACTGGAACTGGTGCTGAGGCAAGGAAGGCCCGGTGAAAGCTACAACATCGGCGCACGCGCCGAGCGCTCCAATGTTGCCGTTGTCGAGCGTATCTGCGATCTCCTCGACATCAGGCGACCGCGCGAGCTGGGCAGACGTTATAGGGATCTCATCGCGTTCGTCCCCGACCGGCCGGGACATGACCGCCGCTATGCGATCGATCCCTCCAAGATCGAGCGAGAGCTTGGATGGAAGCCGCGCTTGGGGTTCGACGAGGGGTTGAGCATGACGGTGGACTGGTATCTGGCCAACCGGTGGTGGTGGGAGCCGATCCGGCACCGGCGCTATTCGGGCACGCGTCTCGGCGAACGTCAGCGACGTCTGGCATGAAGATTGCTGTAACCGGGACCAAGGGCCAAGTCGCCCTGGCTTTGATCGAGCGGGCACGCGCGCTGCCCCACGTCGAGGTGTTCACCCTCGGGCGCCCCGAGTTCGATCTGGCCAGGCCCGAGACCATCTGGCCGGCGCTTTCGTCCTTGCGCCCCCAACTTGTCGTTTCAGCCGCAGCCTATACGGCCGTCGATCAGGCTGAGCGTGAGCCGCCACTGGCCTATGGGATCAACGCGACCGGCGCCGGGGCAGTCGCCGAGGCGGCGGCCCGTCTCGGAGTGCCGATCATCCATCTCTCGACCGACTACGTCTTTGACGGAAAGAAGCAGGGCGGCTACCGCGAGACGGATGCGCCGGCGCCCCTGAACGTCTACGGCGCTTCCAAGCTCGCGGGCGAAATCGCCGTGGCGGCGGCGAGCCCCCGCCATCTCATCTTGCGAACGAGTTGGGTGTACAGCCCGTTCGGGACGAACTTCGTTAAAACCATGCTGCGGCTGGCAAGCGCACGTCAGGAAATCGCTGTTGTCGCGGACCAGCGCGGCAATCCCTCGTCGGCGCTCGACATCGCCGACGCGATATTAAGCGCCGCCGTTACGATCGGTGAGGGCGGGGCATACGGTACCTATCACCTTGCGGGAAGCGGCACGACTTCATGGGCCGATTTCGCGCGTCAGGTGTTCTCCTCAAGCCGCGCTCTTGGGGGGCCGTGGGCGGAGGTTCGTGACATAACAACCGCCGAATTTCCCGTGCAAGCACCGCGCCCCTTGAACACGCAACTGTCCACCGCCAAGTTCGCCTCGGCATTCGGATGGACCATGCCGCAGTGGTCACGGTCACTCGACGAAGTGGTGGGACGGATTTTACAGGACGCCGCGGGTTAGCGCCGCGTTCAGATGATGAGCAAGGGCGTCCGTGGCTGCCGCGTCCACCTCAGGTTCGACTGCCCGACAGGGGAAGCGTTGCACAGGCGGCCACAACTGTTCGCATTTCTGCGCCCCCGTACAGGATAAGGCGACGCCCCGCAGAGCAGGCCCGAAAGCCTCCCTGTCAGGAAAACAGCTCCCGGGATAGGAGGGGGCCAGTCTCTTCCTCCGCAAGGGCGGCGTGGTTGGCTGCCTCGCGGAGTGCCTGAAAGTCGGCCTGGTGCCCGACCCTGGTACCGCCAAGCCGCACCGCCACCGATATATGGCGCTCTTGCCCGGCTGTGAATGTGGCCTCGTCTATCCGCGCGCGGATGCGCTCGCAGATGTCTCTGGCGTTTTCCGTTGTTGTGCCTGGCATATAGATCCCGAGTTCGTCGGAGGCAAGGCGGGCGACGAGATCACCATAGCGCACCGAAGAATGTACGATCCGAACAATCGATTGAAGCAGCGTATCTGCCCATTGCGGGCCATAGCGACGACCGATCTCATCGAAATTGCCGACCCTGAGAACGAGCATGACGCCATCCGGGCTTTCAGCAGTGCTCAGGCGCCTGCGGTCTATCGCATGCTCGACCGAGGTCGCGAATGCGTTGGCGCGCAGTGTACCCGTGACGGGATCGTGACGGAGCGCATGCTGAAGTTCTTTTTGGGTCTCACGAAGCGCTTCGTTGCGTAGACAAAGCGCAAAGTGAAGCGGAAACGTAACAGCTGCCGTTATTGACGCCACGGCGGTCAATTCTGCCCAAAACGGGCGGTCGGGAATAAGCAGGCTTATTACGCAAACGGCTGCGATCGCTCCAACGGCACAGGCAAGAGCGCCGAGCGTTGCTATCTTGATATGCGGGAGGATTTGGCGAGAACGAAATTGCAGAATCATCGGTAAACGGAGCTTTTGCGGGGGCGCTATCTTTGAGGGATTCGGTGAAAACATCAGGTGAATAAATCTGATGGCATTTTAGCGATGGACGGCCGGTCAGTCGACGATATGGTAGCCGCCGTCCACGTAAAGGACCTGCCCCGTGATCAGGCGTGCGGCGTCATGTGCGAGAAAGGCCGTTGCGACGCCTACATCATCGATACTGACGAGCTCTCGGGCCGGCGCCTTCGTCTTTGTCTTTTCCAGCAGCTCATCGAATTCGGGAATGCCCGAAGCGGCGCGCGTCGCCAGCGCGCCCGGCGAGATGGCGTGGACACGAATGTTCTTTGGTCCGAGTTCCGCGGCCAGGTAACGGACGGCGCTCTCGAGGGCAGCCTTTGCGACGCCCATGATGTTGTAGTTCTCAACGACCTTTTGTGAGCCGTAATAGGTCATCGTAAACAGCGTACCGCCTTTTTTCATCAGCGGTTCAGCGAGATGGGCCATGCGTATGAAGGACCAGCAGGAGATATCCATCGTCTTGAGAAAGCCTTCCCGCGGCACGTCGACGACGCGGCCGCCCAGCGTATCCTTGGGCGAAAAGGCGATGGAGTGAACGACGAAGTCGAGTTCGCCCCAGGTCTCTGAAATCGTGTCGAAGACGGCCTCGAGCTGGCCGTCGACGGCCATGTCCATAGGCATGAAGATCGGACTCTCGACCTGGCGTGCCAGAGGTTCCACGTGCGGTTTGGCCTTGTCGTTGAGATAGGTAATCGCAAGCTCTGCGCCGAAGGCACGAAAGGCTCGCGCGCAACCCCAGGCGATCGAACGGTCATTGGCGATGCCAACGATCAGCCCTTTTCTGCCCCTGAGAAGCTGCGCATTGACGACCGGAATGGACATTGGTTGCTTCTCCCGTGAGGTATGGCTTCAAGACGCCGTAATAAGTGCAAGCGTATGGCGCGCGATCATCAACTCCTCATCCGTCGGCAGGACATAGAGCGCGATGCGGCTCGTCTCGGTGGAAATCAGCATCGCGCCTGCTTCATTGGCAGCGGGATCAAGCTCGGCGCCAAGCCACGTCAGGCGGGCTGCAATGCGAGCCCGAATAGCTGGCGCGTTTTCTCCCACGCCGGCCGTGAAGACGAACGCATCCAGGCCTCCCAGCGCACCGGCGAGCATCCCGGCGCTCAATGCGCAGCGGTGGACGAAATGATCGATCGCGAGGGTCGCGCGCGGATCGTCGCTGGCGAGCAGGTCGCGCATATCGCCGGAAATGCCGGACAGTCCCTTGAGGCCAGACGTGCGGTAGAGAAGGTCCGTGACCTCCCTCGTGCTCATGCCCTTCTGGTCGATCAGGTAGAGAACGACGCCGGGATCCATCTGGCCTGGCCTGGTGCCCATAGGCAGGCCGTCGAGAGCGGTGAATCCCATGGTCGTCTCGAGGCTAAGACCGTCCCGCAGCGCGCACATCGAAGCGCCGCTGCCAAGATGCGCAACAACGGTGCGGCCCTGCGCGACGGCGGGCGCCACCTCGGCCAACCGCTCGGAAATATATTCGTAGGAAAGGCCATGGAAGCCGTAGCGCCGAACGCCGTCCTCGTAGAAGGCCCACGGCAAGGCATAGCAGTCCGTGTGGGCAGCGTGGCCACGATGGAAGGCCGTGTCGAAACAGGCGATTTGGGGAACATCCGGATCGATGTCCATGGCAAGGCGTATTGGTGCCAGATTGTTGGGCTGATGCAGCGGCGCAAGCTCCTGATAAGTGGCGAGCTTGTCGAGGATGTCATGGTCGATCAGGATCGGTTGCGCATAATCCGGCCCGCCGTGGACCACGCGATGGCCGATGGCTCTGAGCGTAAAGCCTTCGAGCGACTGCAGCCAGGTGCGGGTCTCAGTGATGGCGGCTGGCAGGTCCTTCACCAATCCCGGCTCATAACTGCGATCGACCAGCACTGTTGCATCGGCGGCGGTGGCGCGCAAGCGTGGCCGGGTTCCTATGCCATCCATCTGCCCACGAACGCGGCGCTCCAATCGCGTGCCGGCAACCTCGAAGATCTGGAACTTGAGGCTTGACGAGCCTGCGTTGACGACAAGGATCGCGTCCATGCGTCAAGCCGCCACTTGCGCCAGCCGCCGCCGGGCGGCCGCGTAAAGTGTCGCGACGGCGCAGGAAGCAAGGCGGCTGCGCACGGAATCCGCCCGCGACGTCAGCACGATCGGCACGCGCGCACCAAGCACTATTCCGGCGGCATCGGCATGGGCGAGGAAAGTCAGGTTCTTGGCCAGCATGTTACCGGCTTCGAGGTCAGGTACGACGATGATCTGCGCCCGGCCCGCCACCGGTGAGGTGAGCCCCTTGATCTGGGCGGCCTCCGGGCTTATCGCGTTGTCGAACGCAAGCGGGCCGTCGAGCACGCCCCCGGTGATCTGGCCGCGATCGGCCATCTTGCATAGGGCTGCAGCCTCGATGGTCGAGGGAATCTTGGTTGTAACGGTCTCGACAGCTGACACGATCGCCACCCGCGGCTCGCCCAGACCTATCGTGACCCAGAGGTCGATCGCGTTCTGGACGATGTCGCGTTTGACATCCAAATCGGGAAAGATATTGATCGCCGCATCGGTGATGAAGAGCGTGTCGGCATGGTCGGGAACGTCCATCACAAACACGTGGCTGATGCGGCGTTCGGTTCTGAGGCCGGTAGCAGCAGCAGTGACCTCGCGCATCAGTTCGTCGGTATGCAGACTGCCCTTCATCAGGAGTTCGCCCTTTCCCTCCCGGATCAGGCTCACTGCCTTTGCCGCAGCCGCGTGGCTATGCGGCACGTCGATGATCTCGTGCGCCCCCAAATCAAGACCGTTGTCGGCAGCCACCTGACGAATCCTCGCCTCGGGTCCGATCAGTACCGGAACGATCAGGCGATACTCGGCGGCTTCCAGCGCGCCGCGCAGCGAGGTTTCATCACAGGGATGCGCGACGATCGTGACCGCCGACGGGACTTCCTGCGCGGCCGCTATCAGGCGGTCGTATTTTGATGACTGATGGGTCGTCGCGGTCGTGTCAGCCAATGGAAAACTCCTATTGTCTTGATCATGCGCTGCGATTGCGAGGTGCGGTGCGGGTCGGCATGGGCGTCGGCTCGCTGCTCACCTTTCCCTTTCCAAGATCAAAAAGCTCGCTCACGCGCTGGAAACGCTCGGCCGCCGCGTCATTCAACGCCCCGGACGCCTCAAGCACGCCACGCAGAACCTCCAAGGCGGCCCGGCGCTCGTCGATCTCTTTTGGAAGCATCGCCGGAATAGCGGCAAGCGCTGCGGTTTCATCGTTGAGCAGGATGTAATACTGTTCCCGCACCAGTGCCTTGAACGCCGACAGGTTCAACCGGCTGGCGCCTTGATGGTCGCGCCGGATCCTGCGGATGGCCTCGAATTCGCGTTCGTCGGCCCCGTCACGCGCCTTGCTGACGTACAACAGCGATCGCACCAGGGCCTCCAGGGGGCCGCCTTGGGGTATCTTTTCTCTCAACGCTGCAGTTCGGGCCTCGACCAGCGCGCCGGTCAGCATGCTCTTCGGCGCTTTGCGCGGCGGGCGGTTGGACTGTGGATCAACACCGAGCGCAGCCTGCAGCGCCGGCGAACCATAGACCGCGCCGAAGGTTTCCTCCGCCAGCTTTTCGGACATCTTGCGCCAGCTTTCCAGTCCCTCGACGATCTGCCCGGAAACCTGTTCCTGGAGGGCGAGGAAGGGATTGTCCGCCTCTGCGGGACGGCGGTCCTCGCGAGCAAGCTCCGCCGCTCCCTGAACCCAGGCAAGAAATGGGTTGGACGGGCCAAACAACTCGTAGCTCAGGCGAAGCGGATGCAGTCGCCGCATTGTCTCAGCCCATGTTGGGTTCACGGCCGCTTTCACCGCAGGCTGGGCAAAGGCACGGTACAGTGCAAGGTTGATCTCCGAGAGCCGCGCCGCCGCGGCAAACCGATTATCATCCTGCATATCGTTGCCCCCGAGGGAGCGGATATCCTCAAGGGTGCGTCTTTCGCAGCGCATGACCCACTCGCCGGTCACCAGCTCCGGATGCTCCATCGCCTCTCCCTTCGGCTCGAGGACCGCTTCGTAGAGGCCAGGGGGCAGCACGTCGATCAGATCAATGTTGGATGCGAACTCGTCGTGCTCCTTGCGGGCGACTCCGCCGGAGACGAAAATCCCCAAATGACCGATCTTTTCGTGCACGACGTAGACGATCGTCTGACCAAGCGAACGAATTTCATCGACACTGTCGTAGAGATCGAGAATCCAGTCGAGCGCCTGCTGCGGCGGCGTTATGTTGTCTCCCTTGGAGCAAAAGACGACGATCGGCGAGCGGATCGTGCGCAGGTCGACGGCCGTTCCATCGGAGGTGCGGATTTCTCCCGCAGCGAGCTTGTTACCGATAAACAGTTCATCGACGATAAACTGCATTTCTTCCGCATTGAGCGTGACATGCCCGCCCCACCAGCGCTCGAAACCAAGATAGCGTTCGGCTTCCGTGTCGATCTTGGAGTAGAGGTTGTACTGCTTGGTCCACAGCGTATTGGCCGGGTTCTGGTTCTCGAAGTTTTGGACTAGCCAGGCGCCGTCGAATTTTCCAGCGCCAAGATCCCCGAACAGTGCCGTCAGCCAGCTCCCGCCGAGAAGCCCGCCGGAGTAGCGCATCGGATTTTGTCCATGAACGCCCGCCCAGTAGGCCAGCGGCGAGCCCGCGACGATGATCGGGCCGAACAACTCCGGCCTCAGCGCGGCGAGCATCATCACCGCCCATCCCGCCTGGCAGTTGCCAATGACACACGGCTTGCCATCAGCCTCGGGGTGGCGCGAGATCACGATTTCCAGAAATTGAGCCTCGGCACGTGCGATCTTCTCGATCGTCTGGCCGGGCATGGGGTCAGGCAGGAAGCCAATGAAATAGCAGGCATGCCCCGCCTTCATTGCCACGCCGATCTCGCTGTCGGCCTTGAAACCGCCAATACCCGGGCCGTGCCCGGCTCGCGGATCGACAACGACGAAGGGGCGCTTGAGCGGATCGATCACGATCCCGGCGGGTGGAATAATGCGAACGAGGCCGTAGTTGACCGGCTCAGCGAAGGTCCGGGCGTCAGAGATGAGTTCGGCTTCATAGTCCAGCACGTGTGGCGCTCGATGCGCCGCGTGTTCCTCGTACTGCTCGGCACGCCGCCGCATCACGTCAAGAAACAGAATCCAACGTTGCCAAGCATCAACCGAATAGCTTGCGAACGCGCCGGCAGGTATTGGCATGGTCTGCATTTTCGGTAGATCGGACATCCTGTCCACTCCTTTGCAACCTGATCCGGATCAACCAGCGATGCCGTCAATGGGCATTGGCGGAATGCTGCGGCAATGCACTGAAGAACGGAGGAACTCACATGTGTGCAGTGGCCTACTTGCGCAGGTTTCCAACCGCAACCGTGCCAGAGTAATCTCACGCCCCTACGTCGTCTCGTTTTAGAGTCAGAGCCAAGCGGAAGTGTTTCGGGATCCCCTTTTATCAGCTTTATGATTCAAGATTATTGCAGGTCGGAAAGCTAGGGCAAACTCCTCACCCCGGCCATGGCGTGCGACGCGATGCACGGTGCCGACTTTCCACTGAATTTACCGTCGATCGCTATCATGGCTTGAGCCCAAAACGGGTGGAGCGCAAGTTACAAGCGCCTTAGATGCAGCAATCAAATCTTGATTAAGTCCCGCATCGAAGCGACGCCCTCCAAAGCCCGCGATATGTGGGCCTGCGTATTATAAATGTGCGGACACAATCGCAACCCGCCGCTGGAGGACGCGGCAATGCCGAACTTCGTGTACATCGTGTCGACGACAGTTTTCTGGTTTTGTTTGGGAACGTCGATGACCACGACCCCCCGCTCATGGCCGGATCCTCCGGGGTGACCAAGGTGGCTCCCAGTTCCTTCAGCCCCTGTTTCAACCGGCTTGCATGTTCCTTTATGCGAGCCTCAATCCGCTGCGGGCCAATTTGCGTATGAATATCGGCAGTATCCCCCAGCGCCGCAATCGCCGCGTCGTCGCGTTGGCCGAGAGTTTCGAATTTAAGTGCGTTTTGAAGATCAAGCTCGACCTTTATTTCCCCGGTATAACCGATGGTGTTAGGCCAGATTTCGGGCGCACGACCGTTGCGTACATAGAGAATACCCACCTCCTTCGGCCCCATGAACCACTTGTGGGAACTCGCGGAGAACGAGTCGCACCCGATGTCATGGAGATTGAGGACCGACGCTCCCCAGCTTTGAGCGCCGTCGACGTGGCAATGGATGCCCTTGCCCCGGGCCATCGCAGCCAGCTTTTTTGCCGGCAACTTGAGACCGCTGACATTCGAGCATTCCGTAAAGCTCAGAATCTTGGTGCGGTCATTGCAGGCCTTGGCGAAAAGTTCGACGATCTGCTCGTCGTTTTCGGGGAGGCGAGGCAAAGAAACCCGGACGACCTTCAGGCCGAAACGTCGAGCCCGGATGTCCCAGGCCTCGTTATTCGTCACATGGTTCTGGTCCCAGATGACGATTTCGTCCCCTTCCTTGAAATCGAGGCCATTCGTGATGACGCTATTGGCCTCCGATGTGTTGCGTACCAGTGCGATCTCCTCGGGTGCCGCACCGATTTGTTGTGCTACCTTGGAGCGCGTGTCTGCCAGAGTGTCGTTGAATTGTGCCCTGTTGTTGAGAGACACGTCATAGTCCACCAGGCGAGAAAGCTCGGCTACCTTGTCAGCCACCGCCTGAAAGGCAGGGCACAAATTGGCGCTATTCATGGGAATGGCAGTATCGGGAAAAATGAATTGATGACGAACAAGGTCCCAATACATGTCACTGCTGACGGCTTCGGCATGTGCAACTTTGGGAAGAAGGCCGGCGGCCGTAGAGGCGAGAGCCACGGCACCCGCGCAATGGATAAGGGACCTTCTTGTGATGGAGGTTTGCATTGCATCTCTCCCGCAGTGATAACAAAGCCCGGCAAGAGTGCTCCAAGTATGGTTGTATTGCAATAGTAAAGGCGCCGGCATCGACAGCCGTCAAGAATATTTCTTCGTAGGAATATTTTCTGGAAAGTACTATCCCGGCTAGACTTCGCGGCGGGCAAATAAAGGCCAGCCGTGATCGCGAATTGGTTGTGGAATTGTCGCAACAGGTTTAATGTCGCTGGGGAGAGGTCGGTGCTGCAATCCTGAGAGAGTTGGAACCGAGATGCTTGCGAAAGATGTGATGACGACGACGATCGTCAAAATATCACCTCACAACAGCGTCAGACAGGCAGCCAAAGTCATGCTTGATAGTCATGTGAGCGGCCTCCCGGTCGTTGACGATGACGGCCATCTCATCGGCATCATCAGCGAAGGCGATCTGATCCGTAGAACGGAACTGGGCGGCGGAGCCGTGGCGTCAATCGCGGAGATGGAGATGCCTGCCGAAGCGAGAGCCGACGCGTATGTGAAACGCAGCTCTTGGAAAGTCGGCGACGCGATGACGCGTGATCCGGTGACGGTTGATGAAGAAACGCCACTGACAAGAATTTCAAAACTAATGCAGGAACGCGGCATAAAGCGCATTCCCGTTACGAGAGTTGGTGAACTGGTAGGGATCGTCGGGCGGGCGGACCTGCTTCAAGCAATTCTGACGGCCAAGCAGGATGAAACGGCGGTCGGCGATGACGCAATCCGGCGCAGCATCGCGACCCGGCTTGGAGAAAACACCGGCCTGGAAGGGCTCGACATAAAAGTGACAGTTGCTGACGGCGTCGTGAATCTGTGGGGCAATGTCGTGACGGCGGAGTGCAGGAGAGCGGCGCGGACCGTCGCGGAAAATGTTCGCGGCGTTCGCGGCGTTGTCGAGCACTTTCCTCAATCTTGTCCGGAGGACGCGACAGGCATCTGAGTTCCCTGCTCGAGACGTATTCGCGGGCGCGGCATTACGTTGCACGAAGTGGTCAAGGGAGGGAGCAAACTCATGGCAGAAAGAATGAAAGCGGCTGTTGTCCGAGCCTTCCGGGCACCACTCGTCATAGAGGACATGGCGGTTCCAAGTCCGAAGGACGGACAGATCGTCGTGAAGTATGAAGCGACCGGTGTCTGTCACACGGATCTTCATGCGGCGAGCGGAGACTGGCCAGTAAAACCCACCCCGCCCTTCGTACCAGGGCACGAGGGAGTTGGGTTCGTCTCTGCAGTGGGAGCAGGCGTAAAGAGGGTCAAGGAAGGTGATCGCGTCGGCGTGGCCTGGCTACACAGCGCCTGTGGCTACTGCCCCCATTGCCGAACCGGTTGGGAAACGCTGTGCGCCTCACAGTCAAACACCGGCTACTCCGTAAACGGAACCTTCGCGCAGTTCGGTCTTGCCGATCCTGATTTCGTAGCCCGCTTGCCAGACAGCCTTGATTTCGGACCGGCGGCTCCGGTGCTATGCGCCGGAGTCACTGTCTATAAAGGGTTGAAAGAAACCGAGGTTCGCCCGGGCGAGTGGGTGGCTGTTTCCGGGGTGGGCGGTCTAGGTCACATGGCAGTTCAGTACGCCAAGGCGATGGGCATGCACGTTGTCGCCGCAGACATATTCGACGACAAGCTGGCGTTAGCCAAGAAACTTGGCGCCGACATCACCGTCAACGGCAGGGACAAGGATGCGATCGAGCAGGTCCAGAAGGCCACGGGCGGGGTACATGGAGCACTTGTCACGGCGGTTTCCCCGACTGCGATGGAGCAAGCCTTCGGGTTCATGCGCTCGAAGGGAACGATGGCGCTCGTCGGCCTTCCGCCCGGAAAAATATCGCTGCCAGTTTTTGAGACCGTGTTGAAGCGCATCACCGTGCGCGGCTCGATCGTGGGAACGCGTCAGGACCTCGACGAATCTCTGCAGTTTGCGGCAGAAGGCAAGGTTGTTCCTCATTTCTCGTGGGACGAGTTGGAAAACGTCAACGATATCTTTCGCCGGATGGAGGAAGGGAAGATTGACGGTCGAATTGTAATGAGACTGCAATAACTTACGGCCGAAGTGCCACTTTGGACTAATCTTTGGCCTTGGATCAGTTGATGTAACACCGACTTCACCAGGAGGCTGCGATGGCTTCGCTTGAAACGGCAAAGTTCCAACAACGTAATGCAGAGGAGACACCGTCAGCAGGTCCCCTGTCGGCGGACGAATTTCGCCTGATCGATGCCTATTGGCGGGCTTCCAACTATCTCTCGCTTGGTCAGATATACCTGCTCGACAATCCCCTCCTGACAGAGCCCCTGAAACGTGAGCATGTAAAGCCACGCCTCCTGGGGCACTGGGGAACGTCGCCTGGCCTGAACATGCTCTATGCTCATCTCAATCGGGTTATCAAGCGGGACGATCTCAACATGGTCTACGTGATAGGTCCCGGCCACGGTGGACCCTCGCTGGTTGCTCACGCTTATCTGGAGGGCACCTACAGCGAGTTCTATCCGAATATCAGTCAGGATACGGAGGGCATGAAAAAGCTCTTCAAGCAATTCAGCTTTCCTGGCGGTATCCCGAGCCATGTTGCGCCGGAAACGCCGGGCAGCCTCCATGAGGGCGGCGAGCTTGGATATGCCTTGAGCCACGCCTATGGCGCGGCCTTCGACAATCCGGACCTTATCGTCGCCTGTGTCGTCGGCGACGGAGAGGCTGAGACCGGGCCGCTTGCGACCGGCTGGCATGGCAACAAATTCCTGAACCCTGCGCGCGACGGCTGCGTGCTGCCGATCCTCCACCTCAATGGCTACAAAATCGCCAATCCATGCTTCCTCGCCCGCATTCCCGAGGACGAGTTGCAGAAATTTTTCGAGGGCATGGGCTACAAGCCTTATTTCGTAGAAGGACATGATCCGGAGGATGTCCATCAGAAACTTGCCGGTACGCTCGACACTATCATAGGCGAGATCCGGAAAATCTGGTCCGATGCACGCACGAGCGGCAACCTGAAACGCCCCGCATGGCCAATGATTGTCTTTCGAACGCCAAAGGGGTGGACCTGCCCAAAGGTGATTGACGGCAAGAAATGCGAAGACTACTGGCGCTCGCATCAGGTGCCGATGGGCGAGATGGACAAGCCGGAACACATCCGCATTCTCGAGCAATGGATGAAAAGCTACCGGCCCGAGGAATTGTTCGACGAGGGAGGCCGGTTCAGGCCCGAATTGGCGGCGCTCGCTCCGGCAGGCCGTCGCCGAATGAGCGACAATCCCCACGCCAACGGCGGGCTGCTGTTGCGTGACCTGAGGCTGCCGGATTTCGAGCAATATGCTGTTTCGGTCCCCAGCCCCGGAGCGACAACGGCCGAGTCTGCGCGGGTGATGGGCCAATTCCTGCGCGATGTGATGAAGTCGAATCTGGAGAGCAAGAATTTCCGGCTGTTCAGCCCGGACGAAAACAACTCCAACCGCTGGCAAGATGTACTGGAGGTGACCGATCGCTGCTACATGGCGGAAATCTATCCGGATGACGACCATCTCTCCCCGGACGGGCGCATCATGGAGGTTCTCAGCGAGCATCAGTGTCAGGGATGGCTGGAAGGTTACCTCCTGACGGGCCGCCATGGCTTCTTCTCCTGCTACGAAGCCTTCATCCACATCATCGACTCGATGTTCAACCAGCATGCCAAATGGTTGAAAATATGCAACGAAATCCCGTGGCGCAGACCCGTAGCCTCGCTGAACTACTTCCTCAGCTCACACGTCTGGCGGCAGGATCACAACGGCTTCAGCCATCAGGACCCCGGCTTCATCGATCACGTCGTCAACAAGAAGGCGGACGTGATCCGGGTATACTTGCCGCCGGATGCCAATACCCTGCTGTCCGTGACGGACCACTGCCTGCGCAGCCGCAATTACGTCAACGTGGTCATCGCAGGCAAGCAGCCGGCGCCGCAATGGCTCACGATGGACGATGCCGTCAAGCACTGCAGCGAAGGTCTCGGTATCTGGGAGTGGGCGAGCAATGACAAGGGCAGCGAACCCGATGTCGTCATGGCGTGTTGCGGTGATGTTCCGACTGTTGAGACGCTGGCAGCGGTTCAGTTGATCCGCGAACACTTGCCTGAGTTGAAGGTGCGGGTCATCAACGTCGTGAACCTGATGAAGCTCCAGCCGGCGGAGGAGCATCCCCACGGACTATCAGACCTCGATTTCGACGCTCTGTTCACCAAAGACAAGCCGATCATCTTTGCCTTCCATGGTTATCCATGGCTGATCCATCGGCTCACCTATCGCCGGGCGAACCACGGTAACCTTCATGTTCGCGGCTATAAGGAGGAAGGCACGACCACCACGCCTTTCGACATGGTGGTCCTTAACGAGCTTGACCGGTTCCACCTCGTCGAGGATGTCATTGACCGGTTGCCGCAACTCGGCGCCCGCGCCGCCTACTTCAAGCAGGCAATTCATTCCAAGCTGATCGAACATCGGAAGTACATCGAGAAGTACGGCGATGACATGCCTGAGATAATCGGGTGGAAGTGGGGAGCCACTGCAGAAGTGGCCCGGAAAACGTCCACGGAAGGGGACAACGTCTAAGAGAAACAGACCAGGAGTTGGAAGGATCGCGGGGTCCGAATTTTCCTGTCGGAGGCGAAACTTACCGATGACGGTCGTTTCCACGACGTGCGGGTAATCCTTGGCTAGACATATGTCCCAAATGCCCTCGACAGACCCGGAACTACATCGGATGCCGACCGAACAGGACCTCGGCCGGCTGCAGCTCACGACGCTGCTGTACTATCTTCATTGCACCAATCCCGACAACGGGCTCGTTCGCGACAAGACCCATCCCGATGCTCCGGCAAGTATCGCCGCAATCGGGATGGCACTGGCAACGATTCCGGTTGTCGTGGAGCGCGATATCATAATCCGGACATTTGCGGCCAAGATCGCCCGGAAGCGACTGGAATTTCTGCTGGGATGCCCGCAGGGGCCGGAACCTGACGCGTCGGGGTACAAGGGCTTCTTCTATCATTTCCTCGATATTGAGACGGGCCGCCGGGTCTGGCAGTGTGAATTGTCCACCATCGATTCAGCATTCCTGTTCGCCGGAGCATTGACCGCAGCGACCTACTTTGACGGCGAGACTGCAGATGAGGTCGAAATACGCCAGCTTGCCAATGCGCTCTACGAACGGGCGGACTGGAACTGGGCTTGCGATCACGGACTAACTCTGACCCACGGATGGCGACCGGAAAGCGGGTTCATTCCCTATCGCTGGCGCGGATACGACGAGGGCCTGCTGCTTTACATTCTGGGGCTGGGGTCGCCGACCCATCCGCTTCCGCCCGAGGCGTATTCCGCCTATACCGCAAGCTACGAATGGAGAAACATCTACGGGCGCGAACTGCTCTACTCGGGACCGCTCTTCACCCACCAGCTCTCGCATATGTGGATCGATTTCCGCGGTATCCGCGACGAATTCATGCGAGACCACGGCAGCGACTACTTCCAGAACAGCCGCCATGCGACCTACGTGCAGCAGGAGTACGCCATTCGCAATCCCATGAACTTTGTCGGCTATGGCGAGCACTGCTGGGGGTTCACGGCAAGCGACGGACCGGGCTGGATCAAGAAGACGATCGATGGCGTGGAAATGGAGTACTTCGACTATATCGCCCGCGGCGCACCCTTCGGACCGGATGATGGCACCGTCTCGCCCTGGGTGGTCGTGGCTTCATTGCCTTTCGCTCCGGAGATCGTCATTCCGACCGTCAGAACCTTCGCGCAGATGAATTTGGGAATGACGCATCTTTACGGGTTCAAGCCATCATTCAACCAAACATACGCGATGGAAGACAGTGATACGGGATGGTGGGTCAGTCCCTATCATTTCGGCATAGACCAAGGCCCGGTCGTGCTGATGATCGAAAACTATCGGACTGGCCTGCTCTGGAACATTGTGCGCCGGTGCCAGCCGATCGTGACTGGGCTGCGCCGGGCTGGCTTCACGGGAGGCTGGCTATAGGACGCCGAGACCCAAAGCCGGGCGCAAACGCATAAGCGGGGTTTTCTAACCGGACAGGTGCTGGCCCAGGAGAACGAACATTCGATCGAACAGCCTCGGATTGTAGGCCAACGGCTATGCCACGATCTGGCCCAGAAGGCGCATTCGCTGCCCTTTGGCCGTTTTGAAACGAGAAGATCCAGACACGGTTCGATCCGGCCCGGAATGGGGTAGAAAGGAAGTTAGGGCTGGGCGTGGTCACGTGGATGGCGAGCGTGGCATAGAAATGCAGACCACGCCGCCTACCACGAGCACAGAAGCTCGATAAACGGGCACTACGGGGCTGGCAGACACGTTCAATCCACGACTAAATCAACAAAATCGGCGAAAACCGCATATGTTAGCTGGGGTTCGTATAAGGGGTGAAATTACAAGCCTCTGCGTCATCAGGCCCCCGCAACCAAACAAATTTGCAAAATCTCCCACTCGGGATACTTGCTCAGAAGCTCCCCCGCGTAAGCGTCAAGGAGCTTTTGTGTTTCTGCTCCGTGTTGATCTCGCCGGCACGCAGCTGTTCCAGACTAACGCTTCGAAACGCTTCTCCAGGATCGTCGCGGCTCGCGAAACAACCGGTCCCGTTCCTTGATCTGCCGTTTCTCGTCCGCGCTTCTGTGTTCCGGTTGCTAGAAGACGACTTTCCAATCGCAACTCGCTAGCGACGCCGTTGGCGGGGGATCACTTCTTATTCATCGGCCCGCACATAATCCATCGGCCTTTGAATTCCAAGAGCCGGCACCGTCGAGGCGGCGGTGCGAAGTTTCGTAGGGGATTGTCCGAAAGTCTGCGAAAAGGCTCGCGAGAAGTGCGATGCATTTTCGAAGCCGACTTCGAGAGCAATTTCAATCAAGGATGCTTTGGTTTTGACGAGGAGTTGCTTTGCTCGCTCCATCCGCACCCGTCGATATACGAGAGCGGGAGAGCTTTTCGTTTCGCCCATGAAGAGACGCTCAAGTTGCCTTCTGGAGAGGCCAACCGATGCCGCGAGCTCGCGGATTGGTAACTTACCCTCGATATGCTGCTCCATCATGATCAGCACGGCCCTTATCCTGGGGTCTTTGCACTCGAGGGAAAGGGGCTTGCGCGTTTGGATGGCAAGGGCCGTCCGAGCCTTCTCGATGTGGAGAACCTCAAGGGCATTTCGCTCGGCTTCCTTGCTGATGTGACGCCGCACAATCGAAGCCGCCATGTCCGCCGCGCTGCTTCCTCCCGCACACGAACCTCTGGTCCTGTCGAGATTGAATATGCGGTCAGACCGAACCTGGTGGTCGGGGAAACGTTCGCGAAACGCATTGTAATGAAGCCAGCTTACACATGTACGATGTCCCCTCATCAGGCCGATTTCAGCAAGTATGAATGAACCGGTGCACACTCCGATCAACCGTATGTTTTTCGCAGCCGCCTTCTTCAGGAAGGTTACCGTTTCCTGGTCGACGGACGATTTATTGTCGAGGAGACCGCCAACCACCACGATATAATGGAACTGGCTGGGGTCTACGAAGTCCGACGTCGGTGCGACCTGGACTCCGCAACTGGATGTTATGAGATGCCGCGTGCTGCCGAGAACCTCCCAATCGGCGAGAACCCGGCCCGATCTGTCGAACTCGTCGCTGGCAAGTCGCAGCGTGTCCACAAACAGCGCGAACGCCGAAAGCGTGAAGGACCGCGCGAGAACGAAGCCTATCTTCAGTCGCTCAACGGAGTCTTTTGAATCCGAGAGTTTCATTTCAACTCCATCACATGTCTCGGTCTATCTGATCTGGAATCCATGCGCCAATGGATCGCGGTCGTCCACGAATATCGTGTTATGGCCGATGATCCGTGCCCACCCGGCGACACTCGGCTTTATGCCTCTGAATGGACCAACGTCGATCTCCTCTTCGATGCGCCCTTCGAATACCGTCCCGATCAGGCTTTCCTGACGGAAGGATGCGCCGAGCTTCAATCGGCCTTTGCCGTGAAGCTGGGCCATCCGCGCCGACGTCCCTGTTCCACCCGGCGATCGATCTATCGCTTTGTCGCCGTAGAAGACCGCTCCGCGGCCGTCAGCGTTGTCGTTGGCCGGCTTATCACACCAGAGAGCGTGGTGGACGCTGCGTATCCTACTATCATCCGGATGCTCGGGGTCGCAGACATCGGCCAGGGCGTCGCGCAGCCTGACGCTGAGGTCTACGATTTCGCCTGCCGACATGCCGTCCAGTCCCGCCCAGGCCTCCTGCGGTTCGACCACGGCATAATAGTTTCCGCCATAGGCGATGTCGACGACCAGTTGCCCGAGGCCCGGAACGTCTACTGCCACATCTGCGGCATGGAGGTAGCTGGGCACGTTGAACATACGTACCGACTCCACGAACTCACCGGGCTTTTCGTACTCGATGTCCACTCTCCCAGCCGGGGTCTCGATCGATAGCCGCCCCGCAACCCTAGGTGTGACGAGACCCTCTTCGATCGCAGCGGTTACAAGACCAATGGTGCCCGCGCCACACATCGGCAGACATCCGCTGACCTCGATGAAGATGACTGCGAAATCGCAGTCCTCACGGTAGGCGGGATAGATGATCGCGCCCGACATGATGTCGTGCCCGCGGGGTTCGAACATCAATGCCTGGCGCACCCAGTCATGGTCGCGGACGAACCGCTCGCGGCGCTCGGCGATCGGGAGATGCGGCAACAGGGGACCGCCGCCCGCGACCAGGCGGACCGGATTGCCGCACGTATGGGAATCGATGCAGAAGAAGCTGCGCCGCATGGTGGTTCCTTTCGAGCCTTCTCAGTGACCAGGCGCTGGTGCCTGACGCCCTTGAAGTGCGCCGCGCGACAGCCTGTCGAGGAGTATTGCGACCGCCACGATGGCGAGCCCGGCGCGCAAGCCCAGCCCCATTTCCATTCGTGTCAGCCCGCGTGTGACCTCGGCACCCAGTCCGCCGGCTCCAACAAGCCCTGCGAGAACGACGATGGCCAACGAGAGGAGGATGCATTGGTTCAGTCCCACGAGCAGTGTCGGAGTGGCCGCCGGAATTTCGATCTTGAAGAGGATCGAGCGCGGCGAAGCGCCGGTTGCTTGTCCGAGTTCCAACAGGTCCTTCGGAACCTGGTTGAATGCCAGGGTCGTCAGTCGCAGCATTGGCGGTATGCCATAGACGATCGTGGCGATAATCGCCGGGACCCTCCCGAGGCTGAAGATCATCACGGCCGGGATGAGATAAACCCACGGAGGAACCGTCTGCATGATGTCGAGCACGGGACGGATGGTCGCCTCGAACTTCCGGTACCGGGATGCCAAGATGCCGAGGGGAAATGCGATCAGCACCGAAATGCACACGGACACCGTCACCAGCGCAAGCGTCTGCATCGATGCTTCCCAAAGTCCCGCCAGGAAGCAGAACGCCAGTGCAATCCCACTGGTGACCGCTACGCGGATATTCACGAAGATTGCAGCGAAAGTGACGATGACAACGATGACTGCGTAGTGGGGCAGATAAAGCAGCGCAGATTCAATGCCGCCCAGGACTGCCTCGATCACCCTTGTCACGATGTCGAAGAAGGGATGGAAATTTGCGTTCAGCCAGTCGACGACAGGGGCGAGGTATGCGCCCGGAGAAAACCGAATGGATTCCAGGTTCATCATTTGCCTCCATTGCTGCGGTGTGCTGCACTTTGCGTCAGTCGATCGATCACCATGGTGAGGATCACGATCGCAATGGCGGCGTTGATCGAGGTGGCGATGTCGAGTGTCCTGACCGCACTATAGATCGTTTCGCCCAGGCCGCCGGAACCGACGATGCCAGCAATCACCACCATGCCGAAGGCCATCATCAAGCTCTGGTTGATCCCGGCCATCACGCTGGGGATCGCGAAGGGCAGTCTTATCTTGGCAAACATCTGCCATGGCGTCAGGCCACTCGCCTGGCCGAGTTCGATGAACTCGTGCGGGGTCCTGCGAATGCCGAGAGACGTCAATCTGATCGCCGGAGGCATCGCGACAATGACAGTCGCCATCAGGGCAGTGGCAGGTCCGTATCCCATCAGCGCGATCGCCGGCAGAAGGTAAATGTACGGCGGCAGGGTCTGGATGAGGTCGAGCACCGGTTCGACAATCCTGTCGAACGTCTTGACGAACCCGGCCACGACGCCGAGCGGGATGCCGATGACAAGCGCCAGGACAGTAGCCGTGATAACCAAGGCCAGCGTGCTCATGGTCTCCGCCCATAGCCCCATTACCGCGCAGCCGATCAGAGCCAATCCGATCAGCAGTCCAGCCGTGATGTTGATCAGGCGCCATCCCAGTGCCGCAGCGATAATCGCGACCACATAAAACGGCGGGAGTTGCACCAGCCAGAGGACACCCTCGTAGGTGCCTTCCAATACTGCCCTAATGCTGTCGAACAGCCATGAGGCATTGTCGCTGATCCAGTTGAGCGCATCGTCGATCTTTTCATCGAAGCTGTCCGTTATGACTGACGTGTCCATGACATTCCCCGATCTATGCCGCTGCCGGCACGTTGCCTGGATTTCCGGCGACGCCGCGGAGCAGGCCGCGCGTGGTGACGACACCGACGACCCTGCCGTCCTCGACGACGGCAACCGCATCCCGGCTGGACTGCATCGTTAGGTCGATGAGTTCACCGATGTCCGCCTCAGGTGTGGTGCGCAGCAACGAACCCACGTCGACATCAGGCTGGCCGCTCGCATATTCGGCGACGGTCATCATGACGGAGTGCGCCTTGACGAGATGGATTCGGGAGATACCGGCCACGAATTCCGCCACATAGTCGTCCGCGGGCTTCGTCACGATCTCTTCTGCATTGCCGACCTGAACGATGACACCGTCCTTCATGATGGCGATGCGGTCACCGATCCGGATGGCTTCTTCGAGATCATGGGTGATGAACACGGCGGATTTTCCAAGCGACTTGGTAAGCTGCCGGAATTCGTCCTGAAGCTGGCGGCGGATCAAGGGATCAAGGGCGCTGAACGGCTCGTCCATCAGGATGATCTCGGGATCGGCGGCGATGGCGCGTGCCAGACCGACGCGCTGCTGCATGCCGCCCGACAGTTCTGCCGGATATCGTCCGGTCCAGTCGGAGAGACCGACCTTATCGAGCGCCGCACGGGCGGTCTTGTATCGCTCGTCTTTCGGAACGCCTCGGACTTCAAGGCCGAAGGCGGCGTTTTCCAGCACGGTACGATGCGGCAGAAGTGCGACGCTCTGGAACACCATTCCGATGTTCCTGGCCCGTATGTCCCGCAGTTGAGCGGCATTCAAGGACGAGATATCCCTGCCTTTGACGAAGATCTTGCCAAGGCTCGGTTCGATCAACCGATTGAGAAGGCGGATGAGGGTCGACTTGCCGCTGCCCGACAGTCCCATGATGCAGAAAATCTCGCCACGGCGGACCTGCAAGCTGGCGTCGGATACGCCCACCACGCAGTCAAAATCCGTCAGTACCTGTTTCTTCGATAAGCCATTTGCCTTCACCGCCTCGACGGCCGCGCTCGCTCTGGCTCCGAAAATTTTCCAGACGGACTGGCAGTCGATCAAGACATCGTTGGCACTACTGATTTCAGTGTTCATAGCGCGTTCCCCGCGAACCGGTTTGTTACCGGTGTTCTTTTCGTGGAAGGTTCGGGCCGGGCCGCCGCATGTCTCGGCTGCCCGGCCGTCAGGCGTTACTCCGTCGCGATGTTTTCCCAACGCTTCAGAAGATCGGCATGGCTGTCGGTCCAGTCCTTGACCGCCTCGTCCATCGTCTTGCCATCGTTGACCGTGCTGTTGATTGCGGTGATGTCGGCGAGCGGGACGTACACGCTGGCAATGACCTCACGGGCGTGAGGATTTTCGGCCGAGAAGCCCTTCTGGCCGATCCAGTAGTAGCTCTGCGGCGGCGGGAAGACGCCCTTCGGATCAGCCAGGAATTTCACGTCGTATTTCTGCATCATCCACGACGGCTCCCAGATCGTCACGGCAATCCATTCCTTGCGGTCGGTTGCAGACTTGAGTGCGGCGGTCATGGCCGCGGTGCTGCCTTCGACGAGCTGGAGCTTGAGGTCATATTCCTTGACGGAATTGCTTGTGTCGCGCATCAGGCCCGAGCCCGGTTCGATACCGACGATCTTGCCGCCGAACTTGTCGGCGTTGTCGTTCAACTGGTCCATCGAGTCGATGGTCACGTATTTTGGAACGGCGACGCCCTGGAACAGGCCGTGCGAAACCGGCGAGATTTTCTCGAGACGCTTCTTGTTCTTGTCCCAGTAATCCTGCGCGACGTAGTCCGTTTGCGAGGCAAGGATCTGGATGTCGCCCTTGCTGAGGGCCGCGTAGGCGATGCCCCATTCAGAGAACGGCACCACCTTGACGGTGTAGCCGGAATCTTCGAGCACCTTCTTTGTGATGCCGGTGATTGGCGTCAGGTCCTCCCACGACATCGTGCCGATGGTGATGGACTTCTCTTCCGCGTGCGCAGACATCATGGTCATTCCGACCATTGCTGCGGCACATAGCGCTTTCCATAGAGTCTTCATTTTTTGCTCCTAGTTTTCGTTCCCATTATCGTTGAAGCCCAGCGCGTGGCTCAGTCTTCACATTGCGCGGCGAAGGTTCATCCCTCGCGGCCAGCACGCAATTCCTGCAAGCGGATCACCGCGTTGACGCCAAGCCACGCGAAGGGCTCAGGCGGAAGCCTCGTCGGCTTCGGCTGATCCATGAATTTTTCGAGCTGTTCAGAGTGGGTTCCAGTGGCGAGATCGGCGGCCATCACGCCAGCCAATGTGCTCTTCACTGTCCCGAGCCCATTCTCGCAGCAGGCCGAGTAAAGGCCTTCTTCGATTTCGCCGAAGGCCGGCACGTGGTTCCGGCTGAGACACAGACGCCCGGCCCAACTGAACTCAAACGGCACGTCGGCGAGATGCGGGAACCGCGCGTCGAGGGAATGCCGTTGTTCCAAGGCGATTTTCGACAGGCGTCTGTCGCTCACCTGGACGGTTGTGTCGTAGGTGAACCGCGTCCGGATAACGATCCGTGAGCCCCGATCTGTCGCGATCTTCCGCACCGTTGCGCCCATGGGATCGGCCGGGAGCAGCGCCCATGTCTCGTGTCCGGCCGTCTTCTCGAAGGGCGCGGTCATGGAGGCGTAGGTGAAGATATGCATGAGGCGGCCGCGGAAATGCCCGAAGTCCTCAATATGGCCGTTGACGCCAACAATCACCTTCGGACCGGTGACGCTGCCGCGACGCGATGTGGCGGTCCACTTGCCGTCTTCCCGTCCAAGTTTCAGAACAGGCGAGCCCTCGAAGATTTGGATTTTCCGGCTCAGTCCCGCAGCAAGGCCGCGGATGTAGTCCGCTGGCTGGATCATCACTGCGCCAGGCGTGTAAAGCCCGCCGAGATAGTAGCTCGACCCGGTGATAGCCTGCATTTCCCTCGCATCGAGAAATAGGTGCTTTTCGCCGATTGTCTTGAGCGACTGGCCGTAGTTGGCGTTGAGTTTCATGCCGCGCGCAGTGGCCGCGGCATTGATCTTGCCCGAAGGATCGAAGGTTCGCTTCGACATGCCGTACTCGGCGGCGGCGGCGGCTGCGAACGCGATCGCGAACCGATTTTGCGAGATCTCGAGGGTGGTCGCGGATTCGCTTGCGGCCGAATACTCGCCCGACGACAGGTTATGCGGGACGTCGATCATGTAGCCGGAGTTCCGACCCGAGGTTCCCTTCGCAACTTCACCTGCCTCCAGCACGACGATTTTATCGCCGGGCCGGAGCTGGGAGAGACGGCGGGCAGCGGAGAGGCCTGCAAAGCCCGCACCGATAATCAGCCAGTCGGCAGACACGTCGCCGTCAAGTGACTGGGCGGGGACGCTCCGATTGCTGATCGCCTCCCAGCCCGAGGTCCCGGATACCGCCGGGAGCCGCTTGACGACATGCTCGTTCATCGAACCGTCTCGTCCACTGAGCGTTCGGACACGTCGATCCAGATCGTCTTCAATTCGGTGTATTGGTCGTGAGCGAAGATCGATTTGTCGCGACCACCGAAGCCAGACTCCTTGTACCCGCCGAACGGTGTGGTCGCGTCGCCTTCGCCGAAGCAGTTGACGGTGACGACGCCTGCCCGTATCTCGCGGGACAGCTTGATCGCCTTGCGCAGGCTTCCTGTGTAGACCGACGCGGTTAGGCCGTAGGGCGTGTCGTTAGCCAGGGCCACTGCCTCGGCCAAGGAATTGAAGGTGGTCACCGAAAGGATAGGACCAAAAATCTCTTCCTGGAAAAGGCGGCTGGAAGGTGTGACACCGTCGACGACGGTAGGTTCGACGTAGATGCCCTTCTGCGTTTCGCCGCCATGGGCGACCGCGAGATTCTCCTTTTTTACGTCGTCGAGATAGGATTTGACCTTGTCGAAATGCGCCTTGCTGACGAGGGCGCCGATACGGTTCTCGGGATCGAGAGGATCGCCCGTCTTCCAGTCCCGCATGTATGCCCCGATGCGCTCAAGCAATTCGTCCTTGATGCTGGAATGGACGATGAGACGGGACGTCGCCGAGCAGTTCTCGCCCATGTTCCAGAAGGCGCCGGTCACGACATGTTCGGCGACCAGGTCCAGGTCTTCTGCATCTTCAAGGACGACCGCGGGATTCTTGCCGCCGCATTCGAGGACGACACGCTTCAGGTTTGAATCCGCCGCATAGCGCAGGAAGCGACGGCCGGTCGGCGTCGACCCTGTGAAGGTCACCATATCGACATCCATGTGCAGGCCGATCGGTTCGCCGACGCCCTTGCCGCTTCCGGTTACGACGTTGAAAACGCCCGCGGGGATCCCGGCCTCGTGGGCGAGTTCCGCTACGCGCAGGGCGGTCAGGGTTGTTTCCTGGGCGGGCTTCACGACGATCGAGCAACCGGATGCCAGTGCCGGGCCGATTTTCCAGGCCAGCATAAGCAGCGGGAAGTTCCAGGGAAGAACGGCGCCAACCACGCCGATTGGCTCACGCACGACCATGGTCAGCGCCTTCGAGCCGACCGGCGCCGTGTTGTCGTAGAGCTTGTCGATGAGTTCGGCGTGCCAACGAATGGTATGGATTGTATCCGGAACGTCTACCGTCTGGCATTCGCGAACAGGCTTCCCGCTGTCGAGGCTCTCCATGACGGCAAGTTCGTGCCGATTGTCTTCGAGCAGCTTGGCAAACTTGAGCAGGACGCCTTTCCGCTCGCCGGGGGACAGGAGATGCCAGCGACCATCATCGAAGGCTGCCTTGGCCTTGGCCACGGCGAAGTCGACGTCCGACGCATCACAAGCCGCAATCTCTGCAAGCAATTCACCCGTCGCCGGATTTGTTGTCGTGAATGTTTTCCCGGAATTGGCGGGGCGGAAGGAGCCATCGATGAATGCGTTGGTCGGGAGTTCAATGGTCCTTGCGATTGCCGTGTATTCGGCCGCTGTCAAAGGTTCATGCATTGTTTGCTCCCGACGTGATCTGGGCGACCGTGCGCTTCAAGGTGGTGACGACAGTTTGGAGGCCTCGCTTTTCCTCTGAATTCAGGGGCCGAAGCGGCGCGCGGACAGAGCCGGTCTTCAGGCCGATCAATTCGCATCCATGCTTGATCGACTGGACGAACTTTCCGCATTCGAGGAAGTCCATCAGCGGCAGCATGGCGGTCATGATCGCGCGCCCCTTGTCGAAGTTCTTCTCGAGGACACATGCTTCGTAGAGCGCGACATGCTCGCGCGGCAGGAAGTTGGAGCCGGCGCAGACCCAGCTCCTTGCGCCCCAGGCGAAGAATTCGAGAGCCTGGTCATCCCATCCGCAGGACAGCCCGATGTGCGGAAACTTTCGGGCGAGCAGGTGGACGTTGCCCATTTCGCCGGAGCTTTCCTTGATCGCCACCACGTTTCTGGATTTTCCGACGCGGGCGAAATAGTCCTCCCGCATGACGACGCCCATGCGGGCCGGATAGTTGTAGAGCATGATCGGCAGGTTGGCCGCGCGGTCGATCGTGAGCGCGTGAACCGCGTTCTCTTTTTCAGTCGGCAGTGCGTAAGGCGGCGACGATACCAGGATCGCGTCTGCGCCGATCTCCTTTGCCGCCTTGGCGTATTCGACCGAGTCCTCCGTCCGGGTCGCTCCCGTGCCAACGATGAGGGCGAGCCTGGTGCCGATCACGTCCTTGGCGAAGGCAGCCAGATCGAAGCGCTCCTGGGCGCTCTGGGCGTAGTATTCGCCCGTCGATCCGCCGATGATGATGCCGTGCACCTTGGCCTCGATAAGAGACTCCAGGACGGCGGCAAAACCGGTGCGATCTATCTGTCCATCGGGGCCAAACGGCGTCACCGCCGGAGTGTAGATACCTTCGAACTTCAAGACGATTTCTCCATCGATGGGGTTGGCGTCTCGACCAGTGCGTCCGCCTTCATCCCTTGGGGTGCGATGAACATCTCCATGTTTTCGCGCGACAATTCCCAGTGCTCGAACACGAGATCGACAACGGTGTCTTCGTCGTGTGAGCCAATGGCTAAGATGAAGCCGTCATGGTGTTCGACCGCGGTCTGGAGCCGCTTGTGCATGTCGTCGTTGCGAGGACGGAAGAAGGTGTGGCCGATACGAGCATGGTCGATGAGTAGCCTGCCGAGGCTCGGCTGAAGGTAGGCATTTCCGGACATTTCGCCGATGATCTCGTGAAACCTGTTGTTCTCGAGCACCATGGAAAGAGCATCGCCCGACACACTCGCGCTGCGGAACCGTTCCTGCGTGTCCTTGAGTTCCGAGAGCTGTTTGGGTTTGAAGTTCTGAACCGCGAGCCTGCCGATAGCCGCGTAGATCATTGGAGCGACGAGGAAGAAGTGCCTCAGTGTTGAATGGTTCATCGGGATGACACGAGCGCCCCTGTTGGCGCGGATGTCGATGTAGCCTTCCCCCTCCAGACGGCGAAAGATTTCCCTGACCGGGGTACGCGACAGGCCGTATTTTTCGCTCAGACTTGCCTCGTCCAAATCCTCGTCCGGATCGAGCTCCATTGTCAGAATTTGACGTTTGAGATCGTCATATAGATCGCTCTTGCCGCTCTTCATCTGAACCTCCGCAATTGAGTTTTCGGCCTGCCCACAGGCCTAGCTTGTCCTGTTGAATGAGAAATTTGCACGGGTTTCATTGAGAGTCAACGAAATTGTATTTTTTGCGTACACAATAATTACACGGCAGGAATACAATATTTTTGAGCGCACACTGCTTCTCGCTTCATGCGCTGCGGCCGCAATGGGTGAAAATTGACTGGCTGACATGGCGCTCAATTTGCGACGTGGTGGCTAAGTGTTTGTTGGATGGAGATCTTGTTGGGGTTTAGCGACCATCCGAACGACAAGCATGGGCGCGCCGGACAACGTCGTCCCACACGACGCAGACTCATCGAAGCCCGCACTGTAAAAAGCGGTAGCGACCGCTGGCGCTGCTCGTTTTTTGAGTACGGCGCTTATCGTTGCAGCGCTTGCGTCAACCAGCCGGCCGTAAAGTCGGCAATTGCGGATCGTTTGGCGTCGAGAGGCACTAGGACGTTATATCGGCCTTCCGCCTCAAACTCGGTATCTCCGACCTTGACGAGACTACCGTCTGCAAGAAACGTTTTAATGAGCGTATCCCACCCCAGAGCAACTCCCTGACCAGTCCTCGCGGCATAGATCGTTTCCGTGTAGTGGCTAAAGCGGAGCATTGATCGCAGATTGTCCGGCTTGCGCCCGAGGCGGGAAAACCAGTCTTCCCATCTGTACCAGCTTCTGTTCGGAACATCGGTTTCGATCAGCTCATAGTCCCCATTGGGGAAGTCCCGGATGCGATGAGAGGCGGCGTAGTTGGGAGAACAGACCGGGTAGATGCTATCGCCGCACGATCCCAGCACTGTCGCATCGTTGAAAGGCGGCACTCCATATCTGATTGCGATGTCGATGCCGCCATGCCTCAGATCAAGTTTGCCATCTTGTGAAACAACCCGAATCTGAATTTCGGGATTGATCTGGCGAAACTCGGCGATCTTGGGAAGCAGCCAAAATGATGAAAACGCAATCGTGGCACCAATCGTCACCACGTCGGTCACGCTTGCGCGCACAGCATCGACGCTATCGGCAATATTGGAGAAACTGTCTGCCAGCGTCGCGCCAAGAATAAGGCAGGCAGGCGTCGGCTCAATCGATCGATGCCCGCGGTTAAACAGGGGCCTTCCGAAATCGTCTTCGAGGAGGGCAATCATCCGGCTCACCGCGGCCTGGGTTACGCCTAGCTCATTCGCTGCCGCCGTAAAGCTGCGATGTCTGATGGCGGCCTCGAGGGCCACGAGCGCAGTAAGCGAGGGCAGTTTCTTGCGGAATTGCATGTCCCGAGATCTCCAAGCGTATTTTGGCATGATATTTAATTATGCCATACCCAATAATTTATGCCGTTGAAAACAAGGTACTTTGCCTCATTCTCTATGTCAGACGCATAAGAGGATGTCATGCTAAACAAATTTCCGTCTTCAATCTCCGCAATCCTCGATTCTCGGGCCGAGGGCCATTCGCTCCCCGCCGGTCTTTACACGCGCGATGACGTCTTTCAGGCTGATCTCGACGTCTTCTTCCGCAAGCACTGGATTTATGTCGGCCTCGAATGTGATGTGCCGGAACCCGGCGACGCCACCGTCATAGACATCGGCACGACAAGCCTGATCCTTTTGAGGGACGATGACGAACGGATTCGTGTGGTGCACAACGTCTGTCGGCATCGCGGCACCCGGCTTCTCGACGGCGGTCCGACTGTTATCTCAAAACTGGTTTGTCCCTATCACCAGTGGACTTACGAACTTTCCGGCGAACTCATCCATGCGCCCCACATGGGCACGGATTTCGACAAGTCCTGCCGCAATTTGAAGCCGGTGAATTTCAAGTCGATCGGCGGGCTGATCTACGTCTGTCTCTCCGACACGCCGCCGGAAGATATCGCCAATCTGGAACGCGTGATGGAAGAGCGCCTCGCGCTCTACGACATCCGCAATACCAGGATCGCCCATCAAACGGATGTTATCGAGGCCGGAAACTGGAAGCTGACGATGGAGAACAATCGCGAGTGTTATCACTGCGCGGCCAATCATCCGGAGCTTTGTGTCTCGTTCATCGATCTCGACTTCGGCTTTGACCCCGCAACGCTCAGCGAGGAGGATCGTGCCGAAGCAGAGGAGCATCAGCGGCTCTATGCCGAGCGCACGGCGGCCTGGGAAGCCGAGGGCTTTCCTTCCTCGCCCGTGGAGCAGCTGTCCGGCCATCAGACAAACTTCCGAACGCAACGCTTGATCATCTCGGGGGCAGGGGAATCACAGACGCCGGACGCAACCGCCGCATCGGAAAAACTCCTTGGTACGATGACGCGAAAGGACCTCGGCGACACTCATCTCTGGGGCCATAACTGCTGGAACCATTTCATGGGCGACCACGCCGTCACCACCATGGTCATGCCGCTCTCTGCAAACCGCACGCTCGTTCGAACCAAGTGGCTCGTGCACAAGGATGCGGTCGAAGGCGTCGACTATGATCTTGAGAAGCTTACCAACGTCTGGATTGCGACGACCGACCAGGACGCCGAGCTCGTCAGCCGCTCCCAGCTGGGCGTCGAAGATCCTGCATATGAGCCCGGTCCATACTCGCGCTTCACCGAGGGGCAGTTGGACGAATTCGCAACCTGGTATGTCGAGCGGATGCGCGCCCATGGATACTAAAGTCACACATTCTGCCGATTTGCCGGTCGATCGCGCGTACTGGAACCCGGATGTCGATAACGCGCTTCTCTGCATCGATGTCCACCAGGAAACGCATGATGTGAAAACTTTCACCTTTGTCTCAAGGGATGGAAAGCACATCGCGTTTTCAGCCGGTCAGTATTTCGCCTTTGACGCTGGACCACACGGTGACCTGGAGACGCGGTGCTACAGCATTTCTTCGTCGCCGCTGCGGCCGAACGCGATTTCGATCACCGTGAAGCGTGTTGCGGGCGGCAAGGTTTCCAACTGGCTTCATGACAATCTGGCTCCGGGCGCCATGGTTCAGGCAAACGGGCCGCTGGGTCAGTTCATCCGGCCGGGCCGCCTTGACCAGAAATATCTGTTCCTCAGCGGTGGATCCGGCATCACGCCCGTCATGGCGATGGCGCGGGAACTTGCAGATGCAGCACTGCCGGTGGATGTGATTTTCCTGCATGCCGGCCGCTCTCCGGGCGACCTTGTTTTCCGCAGCGAACTGACAAATCTGGCAACGAGGCTGAAGGGATTCCGCCTTTACTTTCTGCCGGAGACCCTGACGGGTGAGACGTCATGGTCCGGTTTAAGCGGCAGGATATCGCACGACTTGTTCCAGCTCATCGTCCCGGACCTGTCGGAAAGGATCGTCATGTGCTGCGGCCCAGCCCCATTCATGGCGGCTGCGCGAATGATTTCCGCCGAACTTGGTGTTCCAATGGAGAACTATATTGAAGAGAGCTTCGATGCCGCGGTGATCGGGGATGCGCCGCTTCCGTTAGCCGAGCAAGCGGAACACAAGTGCTTCAAAGTCGAGTTCGCAAAGCAGGGCCGCACGATCAATGTGACGACTGATCAGACAGTGCTCTCCTGCGCAAAGAAGGCTGGAGTGAAAATTCCCTCGTCCTGCTCAAACGGCCTGTGCGGAACTTGCAAGTCAAAGCTCGCCAGCGGAACAGTCGATATGAAACATAACGGGGGCATCCGGCAGCGCGAAATAGACGCTGGATTTTTCCTGCCATGCTGTTCGAAACCGCTCAGCGATCTGGTCATCGAGCGCTAGGCCGCACTTTCGATGCGGGACCAATGTCTAATATTTGCGCGCGAAGCAGAGATCGTTTCCGCACATTCGGTCCGACCGTAATTTACAAGTCTCCGCGCCATCAGGCCCCCGCAACCAAATCAATACGATCTTGTCCCAGTCGGGCGCGTGCATGTCCTGGGGCGGGCGGTCGCGACAATGGAACAGACGACGCTCCAAAATAGCGTCGTCGTCAAGCCCAAGCGGCAACGCCGAGCCCGTCAGCCGGCCTCACGCGCCCGCAGCGGATAGGCAGGAGAGCGGTTGCGCGCTGCTTCAACGAGCCGGCGGTGCTGCTGTCGAGTCTCTTTCGACGAGAGCCGGCTTCAATGTGACTAGTCCCATAATTGCCCCTCCTCGAAGAACTGCCCGGACGGCAATTTCCGCCATCTCCTCAAGCGGCTGGCGAACCGTCGTCAGACGGGGCAAGACGAGAGATGCCAACGGAATGTCGTCAAATCCGACGATGGAGAGATCTTCCGGCACGCGGATGCCCAGATCCCGTGAAGCGCGCAACAATCCGATTGCTTGCTGATCATTCGCGGTGGCGATTGCCGTCGGTCGCTGCTTGATGTCTCCGAGCAGAAGCTGGCGCCCAATCGCTTCTCCCGACTTGTAGTCGAAGTTACCTTCGAGAACCGTCAGTTCGACCACGTGTTGCGACTGATTGGAGAACGTCTCCTCGATACGACCCCGAAAGCCGTTCAAACGCTGTATCGACACATCTGTTGTAGAGGGACCACTGATGTAACCGATCCTGCGATGACCCAGTTCTAGAAGGTGGCTTGCCGCTAGACGGCCACCCTCGAAATTATCTGTCGCCACCAGCGAATGCCCGGTCAAACCCCGGTCTATCGCAACGCTCACCACACCATCGGGCAAAATTTCACCAACGAGACTGCCGCTGACCGGCGCGATGACAATCCCGGCGGGCGCGCGCCCGAGCAAACTCTGAACCTGTTTGCGCTCTGCCTTTGGATCTTCATGCGTGTTCGCCAACAAAACGGAGTATCCCGCAGCCGAGGCAAGGGTCTCCAAATGCTTCGCCAGTTCCGCGAAAAAGGGGTTCGTAATGTCGGGGATTACAAGGCCGATAATATCCGACTTGTTCAGTCTCAGGCTCCTGCCAAGACTATTTGGTCTATATCCCAGCCTCTCGATAACCTCTTCCACCCGTTGCCGGATTGCCGGATTGACAGTTTCATTTTTGGCCAGCACGCGGGACACTGTTCCAACAGAAACTCCGGCATCCCTCGCCACATCCTTGACAGTCGGGTTCAACATGATCTCCAAACGCTTTTACCCGCATTAGCATAGTTTCGGCCCCGCAGGATCATTTTTTGTCTCAATGAAACGTTTCATATTGACCTGTTGAATTTTTCCACGTAGTTCATTCTGACGTTCTCATAGACTATATGAAACGTTTCATCAGCGGCTGGAGGGCCGTTGAATCAAAGGAGGATGGACATGAAATTCTTTACAGCCGCATCAATTCTTGCGCTCTCACTCGCAACCGCGCTGCCGACACTCGCGTCCGCGGCGGACAAGCCGGTCGTCGGACTGGTCATGAAGTCGCTTGCAAACGACTTCTTCAAGAACATGCTGGAAGGCGCCGAAGCCCATGCCAAGAAGCGCGGTGACTATGAGCTCAAGGCTATCGGCATGCAGAACGAAACGGATTTCGAAAGCCAGCTGAACGGCGTGGAGAATTTCATCACCCAAGGCGTCGATGCCATTGTGATCGCGCCGGCCGACTCCCGCGCTATGGTCGCCCCGCTGAAGAAGGCGATGGACGCTGGAATTACCGTCATAAACTTTGACGTCTCGCTCGACGAGCAAGCGAAGAAAGATGCGGGCATCGATCTTGCCTTCGTTGGCCCGGACAACCGGGGCGGTGCCAAGATGGTCGGCGAAGCTCTTGCCAAGGCGCTTGGGGCGGGGGGCAAGGTCGTCATCCTTGAAGGCAATCCTGGCGCTGACAACGCCGCCCAGCGCAAGCTCGGCTTCGAGGATGCGATCGCTGAGGGCAAGCTTGATCTGCTCGATTCCAGGACCGCGCATTGGGAAACGGAAGAAGCCAATTCCGTCTTTTCGACCATGCTGACTGCGCACCCCGACATCCAGGGTGTTATGGCCGCCAACGACTCGATGGCGATCGGCGTAATCAAGGCGTTGGACGCTGCCGGTCGTTCCGAGATCAAAGTCGTCGGCTTCGACAATGTGTCGGCTGTCGCACCGCTTGTGAAGGACGGCAAGCTACTTGCGACCGTCGATCAGTTCGGCTCGCAGATGGCCGCCGATGCCATCGACAAGGCACTCGAAGTCGTGGCCGGTGGACCGAAGCTCGAAGGCTGGGTCAAGACCAACATCGAACTCGTCACCAAAGACAACGTGAAGTAACCCGACAACTCGCGTCGCACCGGACCTCTCCGGTGCGGCTCCTTTCCGAGGGGGTCCCATGACATATCCGGTTTCCGGCGCAGCGCACCAGGCGTGCGCAGCGCTTGCACCCATTCTCGACCTGCATGACGTCCGCAAGCGCTTCGGCGGTACAGTTGCGCTGAATGGTGTGACATTGTCCGTTGCGCCCGGCGAAGTGCACGGGCTTATCGGCGAGAACGGCGCTGGCAAGTCCACCCTGATCAAGATCCTCTGTGGCATCGTAAAGCTTGATTCCGGCGCAATCAGGCTAGCGGGTGAAGCCTATGAGCCGCATACGCCGCGCGATGCTAAGGCGCGCGGGCTTCAGGTCGTGCATCAGGAATTCAACCTGCTTCCCTTTCTTTCCGTCGCCGAAAACATCTTTATCGAGCACCTGCCACGCAATCTCTTCGGGGTGGTCAAGCGCAACGACATGAACACGCGTGCTCGCATCGCGCTCGATGCCATCGGCCTGAAGGATATTGACGTCCGCTGGCCGGTCGAACGCCTCGGCATCGCGCACCGCCAGTTGGTCGAAGTCGCCCGTGCTCTGATGACGGACAGCCGTGTTCTCATTCTCGACGAGCCGACCGCGACGCTGACGTCCCGTGAAACCGATCGGCTTTTCACTATCATCAACGATCTGCGCGGCCGCGGCGTCTCGGTGATCTTCGTCTCTCATCATCTGGACGAAATCTTCCGCATCTGCGATCGCGTCACGGTTCTGCGCAACGGCGAGACAGTCTTTTCCCGCCCGATCGGCGAAACCAGCCATGACGAACTCGTGCGCGGCATGGTCGGTCAGCAGTTGCAAAAGGAAATGGCGAGCGAAGCCACATCCAGCGCCGGGAAAGAAACGGCGCTCTCGCTCGTCAATTTCCGGCATGCTCAATCGCCCCATGCGGACGGCATATCGCTTGATCTGCACAAGGGTGAAATTCTGGGAATTGCCGGCCTTGTGGGTTCGGGCCGGACGGAATTGCTGCGCGCGATCTTCGCCGCTGAGCCGCCACACTCCGGGACGTTGCTGAAAGACGGCCAGCCGGTCAGCTTCCGGTCCCCGCGTGAGGCGATCCAGGCCGGTATCGGCTTCGTGACCGAAGACCGCAAGGAGGAGGGCCTGATCCTGACGATGCCGATTGCAGCAAACGTGACCCTGGCGTCGCTGTCGGACATCTCGCGGGGCGGCCTGCTCGACCGTAAGGCGGAAAATGCCGTAACCGAACAGCTCGGCGCTGATCTGAAGCTCAAATATGGCGGGCCGTCGAAACAGGCAGCCACCCTTTCGGGCGGCAATCAGCAGAAGGTGGTTCTGGCCAAGTGGCTGGCGCGCAATCCGCAGATCCTGCTGCTCGACGAGCCTACGCGCGGTGTCGATGTCGGGGCCAAGGCGGAAATCTATGGGCTGATCCGCAGGCTTGCCGAAAAGGGTCTGGCCTTGCTGGTTGTCTCTTCCGAGCTGCCGGAACTGATGACGCTTTGCGACCGGATCATGGTGATGTCGCAGCACCGCATCGTCGGCGAGCTGCCGCGCGCGGATTTCTCCGAAGAAAAGATTTTGACCTATGCCTATCAGGGCGAACGAAGACAGACGGGGCACTGACGATGCAAGCACTCGATAAAACAACGTTGAACGCGCCTACGGAGGTACCTGTGTCGGGCATGTCGATGAAATTGCTGTTGCGCGATGCCGGCATAGGGATCGCACTGCTTTTGCTGATCGTGTTCTTCTCGCTCAGTACCGAGCATTTTCTGACGCCCAACAATATCTCCAACATCCTGACCCAGATCACGATTAACCTCATCCTTGCCATTGGCATGACGTTCGTCATCCTGATCGGCGGCATCGACCTGTCGGTTGGATCCATGCTTGCCTTTTGTGCGGTCGTGGCGGGTACGGTGCTGACCATTCCCGACCTTTCCGTGTTGCAGGCGGTCGGACTTGCAACGCTTGCAGCCATAGGCACGGGCGTCGTCTGCGGCTTCCTCAATGGCTGGATCAGCGCCTTCTGGGGCCTGCCGTCCTTCATCGTCACGCTCGGCATGCTCAACATTGCACGTGGAGCCGCTTTGCAGGTGACCGATGCCCGCACGATCTATTCGTTCCCGCCAAGCTTCAACGCCTTCGGTTCGCAGATGGTGTTCGGTGTGCCGGTGGTGTTTCTCATTGCGGTGGCACTGGTCGCGGTCGCGTGGTTCGTGCTGTCGAAAACAGTCTTCGGCCGCTTGCTCTACGGGATCGGCAACAATGAGGAGGCCGTGCGCCTCGCGGGTCATTCTCTGATGTTCTACAAAGTGGCGGCCTTCACCATCGCCGGCGCGCTGGTCGGGATTGCGGCTATGGTCTACATGGCGCGGCTGAACATCGCGAGCCCGATTATCGGCATAGGTTTCGAGCTCAATGCGATTGCCGCCGTTATCATTGGCGGCACTAGCCTCAATGGTGGACGTGGCACCGTGGTCGGCACCCTGCTTGGTGCCTGCATCATCGGCGTTCTGGCGAACGGTCTCATTCTCTTCGGATTGAGCGACTTCATGCGCCAGATGATCACCGGCGTCGTCATCATCGTCGCAGTCATTATCGACAAGTATCGCGAACGGATCACGGCATCCTGAAGGCGGCCGTTTCCCACCTTTCATAAGGAACCGCCATGCTTAAGAATATCGATCCCGTCTTGAACGCCGATGTGTTGCATGCCTTACGCTCGATGGGCCACGGCGACACGGTGGTGATTTCTGACAGCAACTTCCCGTCGGCATCAATTGCCCGACGTACCTCACTGGGCAAGCCCCTCAGCATCGACAATGTACCGGCGGCGCGTGCCGTACGGGCCATCCTTTCGGTCATGCCGCTCGACACGCCACTTCAGAATTCTGCCGGGCGGATGGAAGTGATGGGCCATCCGGGCGAAATCCCGACTGTCCAGACCGAGGTTCAGGCCGAGATCGACGCGGCAGAGGAAAAGTCTTCGCCAATGTATGGCATTGAGCGCTTCGCCTTTTACGATCTCGCAAAGAAGGCGTATTGCGTGATCACCACGGGTGAAACGCGCTTCTACGGCTGCTTCCTATTCACCAAGGGCATTGTACCGCCCGTTTCGGCATAATCGAAAAGGTTGCCTGACGATGTCCGCTGTTTCGATTCTTGGAATCTTCGTTGCCGACACGGCTTATCTTGCCAGCCGTATGCCGGTCGTCGGGGAAACGATCGCCGGCAGCGGCTTCTCGATCGGGGCTGGAGGAAAGGGGTCGAATCAGGCTGTTGCGGCCGCGCGGGCCGGCGCGGAGGTCTCGTTTATCTCCAAGATCGGCCGCGACACATTCGGCGATATGGCGCTCAAGACCTATCAAGAGGCCGGCGTCAGCGCAGAGCTAACCGTGATGGATGACGTTGCGACCGGTGCGGCGTTCATCTATGTCAACGAACAGACGGGCGAGAACGCGATTATCGTCTATCCGGGTGCAGCGGGGACCCTGTCGGTCGACGATGTCGAGGCTGCCCGCGCAACCATCAGCGCATCAAACGTTTTCGTGACGCAACTCGAGGTGCCTGTCAGCACCGCGCATTGCGCCCTGGAGATCGCGCGGCGGGCCGGCGTGACGACCGTCTTCAATCCGGCCCCGGCCGAGGCCTTTCCCGACACGGTCTTCCCGCTGTGTAACTACATCGTCCCGAACGAGACGGAAGCTGCAGCGCTGGTCGGTTTCCCGCTCGATACGGTGGAGGATGCGCGTCGGGCAGGGGACGTCCTGCTTGCGAAGGGCGCAGGCACGGCCCTGATTACAATGGGTGCGCGCGGTGTCCTCTATCACGCGGCCGACCGGTCGGTGCACCTTCCGGCGATCTCCAGCGGGCCGGCGATCGACACGACCGGCGCCGGCGACGCCTTTGTCGGGGCCTTCGCCGCCAAGCTGTCAACAGGCGCTGATCCAATCGACGCCGCCCGATTTGGATGCGCGGCGGCCGGCATTGCCGTCACACGACGCGGCACCGCGCCCGCCATGCCCGCACTTGCGGAGATCGAACAGGTTCTGGAGACGCTCCGATCGGGGCGCCCCTGAAAACACGGACCCGCAACGTCCGACGAAGCGTGCGGGGGGGGAAATGACTTTGGCCACTATAGATATCGTCAATGTCGGAAAAGCGTACACGTACAACTAATGCGGATGCTTATCATCCGAGTTCATTTCAACGCAATTGAATCTGAACGGGACGCACGCATCACTTTCTTGAAAAACGCCGTCATCGGATATACTTTGATATCAAAGTCATCGTTTCTGACAGGATGATATCAATGCCGGCAGTCACTATTCGTAATCTTTCTGATGAAACGCATCGCGCCCTGCGCGTGCGCGCTGCTCTTCACGGCCGTAGCACGGAGGCCGAAATCCGTGACATTATTGAGGCCGCCGTTCGTCCATCTGAACGCGTGAAACTTGGCTCCTTACTCGCGGCCATCGGTCGGGACGCAGAACTTTCCAATAACGATGTAGAAGCCCTGCAGCAAAATCGCGATAAGGCGCCAGCCGAGCCGATGACTTTCGAATGATCTTGTTGGACACCAATGTGATATCGGAGCCATGGAAACCGGTTCCTAGCGGGGCAGTGATCGCATGGATGGACGCCCAAGCCATCGAGACGCTGTTCCTTTCCGCGATAACAATTGCCGAACTTCGCTTCGGGATCGCTGCCATGCCCTCCGGCAAACGGCAAACGGTCCTTCGCGATCGTCTAGAGGGCGAAGTGCTTCCTCACTTCGCCGAACGCGTCTTACCCTTCAATTTGGCTACCTCCCAGTTCTATTCGGAACTTATGGCGCGCGCTCGGGTATCCGGGAAGGCGATCGGCAAGGCTGATGGATATATTGCAGCCACAGCAGCGGCGAATGGCCTGGCGGTCGCAACTCGCGACACCGGCCCCTTCGAGGCCGCTGGATTGAAAGTGATCAATCCATGGTCCCCACACCAGAAATCCTAAGCGATCGCGGGGTGCGCGCATGTTGCGCACGGCCCTCGGCCCCGCCATCGCACGGTTCCTGGAAGATCCTGCGATCGTCGAGGTGATGCTCAACCCCGACGGACGCTCTGGATCGACCGACTTTCCGAGGGGCTTTGCGATACGGGTGAGCGGCTCTCTGCCGCCGACGGCGAACGGATCGTGCGCCTGGTCGCGCACTATGTCGGCACCAAGGTTCATCCGGGTAGCCTCCGCGTCTCGTCTTCGAAGTCGACGGCGAACACAAAACCTGATTAGGGCAGATCGCCTCGTGGCGGACCAATCCCAAATTCATTATTGAACATTCGTTCCAGAACGACTATATCGTACTCATGGCAAGACCGCGGGAATTCGACACGGACGCTGCGCTTGATGACGCGATCGACGTCTTCAGCGAGCATGGATTCGAGGGTAGCTCGGCCCAGATGCTCGTCGATGCGATGGGGATCGGACGGCAAAGCCTTTACGCTGCATTCGGCGACAAGTGGCAGCTCTATTGCGCGGCGGTGCGTCGCTACGGGTTGGGCGAGTGTGCTGCGCATTTCGATGCGCTGCGACGCGGCGCGCGGGGGATCGACGGGATCGAGGCGATGCTGCATCGCGTCGTCGAGACCGCCGATCAGCCGTGCCTTGGCATCAGTTCGACCTATGAGTTCGGCGCGTCCCGCCCTGAGCTTGGGGAGATCCGCGCGCTCTTGGGTAAAAGCCTGTGTGGAGCCATCACGGCCCGCGTTCACGATGCGCAACGCGAAGGCGATATCACTCCGAGCTTGGACGCGGAAGCAACCGCTGAATTTCTGATAGCCAACATTGCCGGCATTCGGGTCGCGGGACGCGGCGGCGCCGACCGCGCGGCGCTGGCCAGCCTGGCCGACATGGCGCTGAGGGCGCTGCGGTAGCGCCCCTTTTTTTTACTAATTATGGAACGATCATTCAAGATGGGAGCACCATCAATGAGAGCGGTTGTTATGAACGGTACAGGTGGCCGGGAAATGCTGGAATATGCCGAGCGTCCCGAACCGGTGGCAGGGCCGGGCGAGGCATTGGTCGAGATCGCCGTCGCGGGCGTCAACTTCATGGATATCGGTGTGCGACAGGGCATGATCTGGACCAATATTCCCGACCCCAAGATTCTTGGCGTCGAAGGTGTCGGATGGGTCCTGAAGGTGGGGGCCGGCGTCGAGGGCATCGAACCCGGCCAGCGTGTCGCCTGGGTCTATGCGCCCGGAAGCTATGCGGAGCGGATTGCAATCCCTGCTACATCGCTGGTGCCTGTTCCCGGCACGGTCGACGATCGCGTGGCCGCATCCGTGATGATGCAGGGTCTCACCGCCAGCCATTTCGCGACCGATTTCTATCCGGTTCAGCCCGGCGACGTCGCCTTCGTCCACGCGGCGGCGGGTGGCCTCGGGCTGCTGCTGACCCAGATCATCAAACTGCGGGGCGGCAACGTCATCGGACGCGTCTCGTCGGAGGAAAAGGTTGCGGCAGCCAGGGAGGCCGGCGCCGACCATGTCATCGTCGATACAGACGGCCGGTTCGCAGAGGAGGCGCTTCGTCTGACCAAAGGTGAAGGCGTGCATGTCGTTTATGACGGCTCCGGGCCGACGACCTTTCAGGGGTCGCTCGACATACTGCGCCGATCGGGAACGTTCTGCTGGTATGGCCCGGTGCTTGGAGGTCCGGGTCCGCTCGATATCATGAGCCTGCCTAAGAGCATCAAAATCGGCTATGCGACATTTTTCGACCATATCCAGACGCCCGGTCTGCTGCGCGCGCGTTCGGCACAGCTATTCGACTGGATCACCGAACGGAAACTCAAGGTCCTGATCGGCGGCGAGTATCGGCTTGCCGATGCGGCAAAGGCCCATGCCGACATGGAAAGCCGCAAGTCCACTGGCAAGCTGGTCCTGGTCTCATGACCGCCGGTGTCGCCATCGTCTTCGGTGGGTTGCGCGGCATCGGCGGGGCCATCGGCTCCCGCCTTGCTCAGGATGGCTTCGATGTCTTCCTCGAAGAGTGTGCCGTGTTTTGCAAGGCAGCGTCGGACCCGATCTGGCCGCGACGACGGTGATAACCAACTCGGCGGCGGAAGCCGACGAAGCGTGCTAATCCACTGCCGTGGGTAAATAGTCCGCGGCGCTCACCGGATGCGTCCTCGCTTGTCGCGGCGGTCGCCGCTGCCGGATTTGAAATCACCGAAGAGCACGCAGACATCGTCGTGGTCGGTCTGGATCGGACTTCACCTATGGAAAGCTGAAACTGGCGACCGGAGGCCGGGGCCGCAACGCCCTGGATGCTCGACAAAGGCATGACCCAAGCTGTGGCGCAGTTCGTTTGCGGTGGCGGCAGGCTGGACGCCCTGCCCATCGTCAGGTCATTGAAACCACATGCCGCGCTCGAGTAGCATCGTCCTGGACGGGCCTAATTTCGTGGTACGGCATGCGCTTGTTCGAAATCGACGTGAACGGCGTCGCCGATGTTGATGCGGCTCGCTTCTGACGTCGGTCGTTCGGCGCGCATTTTGTCGACACCGGCGATATCGAGATCGATGAGAATGGTCGTTCCCTGATAGATTTTATCGGTGACTTTCGCGACGATCCGCGCGTCCGGCCTTAAATCTGCAGAGGGTCTGATGCTGATATGTTCCGGGCGCACACAGCACCATATATCGGCTCCCCTCACCAGCGGCGAAATCGTCGTCAACCCGACCGGCACCGCGGCACCTTCCACTATGGCATGGCGCTGTGCTCCTTCACAACCAAGCCTTGACTTGAGCAGATTGTTTGCGCCGACGAACCGCGCACCGAATTCTGTCGCCGGCGTGGCATAGAGCTCCACGGGTGTGCCGATCTGATCGATCTGGCCGGCATTCATCAACACGATCCGATCGCTCATCACCAGCGCTTCCACTTGGTCATGCGTCACGAAGACCGTCGTCTGCCCGGCCTTGCGCTGGATATCGCGCAGGTCGATCCGAACTTGTTCGCGCAGCTTTGCATCGAGGTTGGAAAGGGGCTCATCGAGCAGAACAAGATCGGGCTTGAAGGCAAGCGCGCGGGCGACGGCAACGCGCTGCTGCTGTCCTCCGCTCAACTGCTCCGGACGACGGTCGGCAAGACCTTCAAGGCGCACGAGAGCAAGGAGTTCATCGACGCGAGATTTCTTGTCGCCATGGCTCCAGCCGCGCATGCGAAGGCCGAAGGCGATGTTTTCCGCGACGGTCATATGCGGGAAGAGCGCATAGTTCTGGAAAACGAGACCGATATTGCGCTTGTTGGCTGGCAGCATGTCTATACGTTTGTCACCGAAGCGGATCTCGCCCGAATCCTGCGGCATCAGCCCGGACAGGATTTTCAGCGTCGTCGACTTGCCGCAGCCGCTCGGTCCGAGAAAGGTAACGAATTCACCCGCTGCGACGTCGAGCGTAAAGTCGCTTATGGCATTGAAGGAACCGAACGACTTGCGGATGCGGTTGATGTGCACCGGTTGCGAATGGCTGTGGTCTTGCGAATTCATGAAGCTCACCCCTTACGGCTCATGACGGAACCCGCCATGTATTTGGGACCCAGGACGACCGCGACCATCGTGTAGAAGGCGACCGCGACGTAGACGAGAATGCCGGCCATGGCGATCGCATAGGGCACCACTCCGCGGTCGACGATGTCGCTGAAAAGGCGGATCGATATCGGCGTTGCGTTGGGGCCGGCGATGAAGAACAGGAGCTCGAATGTCACGAGATTCTGCATGAAGATGAAGAGCGCCGCAATCGCGATGCCGGGTGCGATCAATGGCAGGGTCACGATGCGGAACGTCGTCAGGCGATCGGCGCCGAGCGTCTGGGCTGCATGCTCATATTCCTCGGGCAACCCAGCAAGCAGTGCTTCAGCGAAGCGGAGGCCCGTCGAAAGGCTGAGGGCCACGAGGGCGAGCAGCACACCGGCAAAGCTGTTGGAAAGGTGAAGCGGAATGAAGACGGTCAGCAGCGCGATGCCAAGGATCAGCTGCGGCACGACATCCGGAATGAGTACGAGGTTGCTCATCAACCGGCTGCCGGTGAGCTTTCCGCGGTTCATCGCCCAGGCGGCGGGTACGGCGACCAGCAACGCCATGATCGTCGCGGTCAACGCGATGCGAACCGTGAACCAGAAGGCTTCCCAATAGGCGGGCGGGATCGCCTTGTAGGCGTCGAGGGAGACGTCGCCCAGCGAAAGCGACACCTCCAGCTTGCCCTGGAACGAAGCAAGCAGCACCAGCCCGATCGGGAAGAGCAGCCAGATCAGCATGAGACCGACATAGACTGCCAGAAGCCCCTTACCGAACAGGCCACCGAAGGTCCAGCGCCGGGTCGGCATGGATGTTTCAACGGAGGCGCTCATCGCCCACCTCCCTGCCGGCCGTAACGCAGGAGGACGTATTGGGAGAGCGCGGTGACGCCGATCGCCAGCATCGACACGATCACCGCCTGCGCATAAGCAAGGTGAGGTTGTTGAAGGGTCAGCAGATTGGCCGAGACGATCAGCGAAATCATGTACGGAACACGTCCGTTCAGCATGACGGGAATGGCATAGGACGTCACGACCGAGGTGAAGATCAGCGCGCTTGCCGCGATGATGCCGGGAATGGCGAGCGGAATGGTGATGACGAAGAAGGTGCGAAGCCGTGTGGCACCCATGCTGACGGCGGCATCTTCGAGCTGCGGGTCGACGGACATCAGGACGCCGGTCAGAACGGCGGTGGCGACGACGATTCCACTATAGGTGAATGCGATCGCCTGTCCCGGCCAGTCGAAGAGAATAAAGGCAGGCTGCGAGAGGATGCCGAGTCCGAGCAGCACCTTGTTGACGACGCCCGTCATCGGCGCAAGCAGCAGGATCATCGCATAGCCGATGACGACGAAGGGCAGCATCCGCGGAATAGTGATGATCGGCATGATGAAGTTGCGCAGCAGCGTCCGCCGTGCGAGCAGATAGGCCATCGGCAGCGCAAGCAGAATGGAAATGACCGCCACGCAAAACGCCATCAGGATCGTCGTTGCGAGCGTCCGCATGAAGAAGGCACTGCCGAACGAAGCGATATAATACTCGAAGGAGAACGCGCCGCTCCGCTGGTTCCTGAGACTGTTGATGAGCAGCAGGCCGAGCGGGATGATGGCGACGAGGCTGGTCACGAAAATCGCCGGCAGGGTGCAGAGGCGGAAGAACAATTTCTCGCGACGGATTCGCCGTCGCAGGATATTGTAGCTGGCATCGTCTGCCGGTGCTTCCGCAGTGAGAGGAAGCACCGGCAGAACAGCTTCTTCCACGCGAGGATGAAATTCGGTCATTTAATTCCCGCAGCAAAAGAGGTTATTGACCTTGGATGACGACCCGGTTGTAGAGATCGAGCACTTTTTCATTGTAGACGGGATCGAGCATGGCATCGCGGAAATCGTCCACCCAAAGAAGCTTGGCCTTGCTGCTGAAATCCTGCCACTGGGGCGAAGCGGCTTCCCCGGCGCGCGGGAGCTTGTTGAGATAACCGACTTTCTGGGCTATGGCGTTTGCTTCCGCGGAGTGGACGAACTTCGCCCATTCGACGGCGGCGATCGGATTTTTCGTCTTCGACGAAATGACCGGGCCGGACTGAACGAGGGCGACCACGCCTTCCTTGGGTTCGACGATGTGAACGGCCGTACCCGCCTTCACCTCCTCGACGGCGTTGTGCCACCACCAGGCCGAAATCAGCGATTCACCACGGCGCAACAGCGGACGGATCGAGCCGGAACCTTGGGTGAGCGTCAGGGCATTGGCGGCCCATTCGGCAACCAGGTCGAATGCCGGGCGCGCCGCTTCCTCGTTGAACTGGCCGTTCTGGAACCATGTGTGCCAGTCGTCGCCGCGAATGGCCGCAGCGGCTGCGATCGCATTGTAGCCGCTGCCAACCGAAAGGGCGGAATCGAAGGTGATGCGGTGCGCGAATTCTTCCTTGCCGAAGTCGTTCACGGAGGTGACGGCGCCATCGGCTAGGCTGTTTTGAACCACGAGGACCCAGGCTGAAATTTCGATCGGTGCAGAAAAGCCCTTGGTGTTGAGCGTCTTCATCGCGCCCTGATCGAAGCTTGCCCATTCCTCAGGCGTGAATTTGTCCTGCAGCGGCAACCAGTAGCCGAGATCGATGCCGGCGCGAATATTCTGATTGTAGAGCCAATAGACATCGCCGCTCGGGTTCGGCCACTCGGTCTGAAACTGAGCCCAGACTGTCGGGATTGCGCCCGGTACCGTGCGGACATGGACCGGAACGCCGTACTTTTCCTGCATTTGCTTCGAAAACGGCTCGACAAGAGCATCGGCGAAATCTGTCGGAATGCCGGTACCGGTGTAGACGACCAATTCCTCGCCAGGCTTGCCGTCCTGGGCCGATGCTCCGCTCGCGAAAGCCGACAGCGCAGCAATGCCCGCCGCTACCAGCCAGTTCTTCATGTGTGTCATTCGTTCCTCCTCCTCGTTAATGCGTGTTGGGGCCCCGGGCAAAGCCGGGGCGCCAGTACCTCAACCTCCGACTTTGAACTTTTCCAGCGCGACATGATTGAGGTCGAAACCGAGGCCAGGGCGCGTCGGTGCGCTGATGGAGCCATCGGAATTGACCTCGAGCTGCTGATGGAACATCGCGTCCTTCAGCCGGTTGAGACTGTTGTCGTAATATTCAACGATAAGACCGTTCGGCACGGCCGCAACCAAATGGACGTGAACCTCCTGGTCGCCATGAGGCGCGACAGGGATGTGGTTGGCGTCGGCGTAGTGGGCGCATTTCTGCCATTCGGTGATGCCGCCGAGGATCTGCGCATCGGCGTTCAGAATGTTCGCAGCGCCGGCAACGATCAACTCGCGGAAACCGGTAATGGTATATTCGTTTTCGCCGAGCGCAATCGGGATATCCGTGCGGCGCACGAGGTCGGCTGCACCGGCATTGTCTTCCGGGGAAAGCGGCTCCTCGAACCAATAGCAGCCGCGTTCTTCGAGATAGCGGGCCATCTTCAGCGCGTCGAGGCGGTTATAGGCATTGTTGGCGTCGGTCAGAACGGAAACGCCGGGGCCGACAGCCTCGATGACGGCATCGACGCGGGCGAAGTCTTCAGCGAGCGGCACGGCACCGATCTTCATCTTGATTGCCTTGGCGCCCTTCGCCGTCCTTTCAGAAACTTCCCGTTGCAGGCCGTCGAGACCCTTGCCCTTGCCGTAATAGCCGCCGGCCACATAGGCAGGAACGGTGTCGCGATAGCCGCCGAGCATCTGGTGAACCGAACGCCCGCACTCCTTGCCGATGGCATCCCAGACGGCGATATCGACGGCGCTCTGCGCGCGGGTTTCGAGGCCGCGTCGGCCGAACAGCTTCGGACGGTAGATAAGGCTCCAGATGCGCTCGGTGCTCAGCGGCTGGCCTACTACAACCTGTGCTATTTCCCGTAGCGCTTCGTAGACGATCTTGCCGCCATGCGTCCAGCCGACGCCGACGACGCCGGATTTGGTTTCGAGTTCGACAACCACGATCTGTGTATGGGTGTAGGTATATAGACCGTTGGTGATCGGTTCCTCATAGGGAGCCGAGTATGCGGTCACGCGTGCCGACTTGATCGTCATAATATCCTCTTGAATTTGCGTAGGTCATCAAGGGCAGTGAGCCGGCACTGTCGGGAAACGCGCAAATCTCCAGTGGCAATCGCAACCGGATAGATTTTCCAGTCGCGATTTTCCTTCCGTCGTTTGCAGGCGTTCCTCGCCTCCAATGCTTGCTACATCAACCGTGAACCGGTATTATCAACTCTCCGATTTCCCCACCAATGCCGATTTCCGATACAATTATTACGTGTGAAGGCCGCTATGGATTCTGCCTGGCTTAGGGACTTTGTGGAGCTTGCCAAAAGCGGAAACTTTTCGCGCGCCGCCGAAATCCGCAACGTTACCCAACCGGCGTTCAGCCGGCGAATAAAGATGCTGGAAGATTGGGCCGGGGCGACGCTCGTCGACCGCGGCTCGCATCCTGTCGAGCTGACCGATGCGGGACGCCAGTTCCTCGGCCACGCCGCCGAGATTCTGGAGAGAATGGACAAGGCGCGTCAGCTAGCGCAGGAAGCGCAGCAGAGCTCCAGGGCGACACTTCGCTTCGCGACCACGCAGGTTCTGTCTTTGAGTTTCTTTCCCAAATGGCTGCGAACGATCGCCAGCAGGCTCAAGATCGATGGCGTCCACTTGATTTCCGGCGGGCTAGAACCCTGCGAATACGACATGCTGCAGGGAAAGGCTCAGTTCCTGCTCTGCCACCACTACGACGGCATGGTCTTCCGCTTGCCGGCCGATGAATTCACCTGGATTTCCATTTTGCCGGATCGACTGATGCCGGTGGTTGCGACCGACAGCAATGGCCGGCCGCTCTATCATCTCGATGAGAACGATGCAGAAGTCCTTCCGCTATTGGCTTATGAAAAGCAGACGGGGCTCGGCAGAATCTTCGGAACTGTTTTCGATATCGAACAGCTGAAGCCGAAGCTCGTGCCAGTGGCCACCTCGCATCTGGCTCTGCTCCTGGGCCTCGCACTCGAGGGCCGCGGGATCGCCTGGGTTCCGGCAAGCGTGGTGCGTGCCGAACTCGCCCGGCGCTCGCTCGTCGAAGCCGGCGGACCACAATGGAGCATTCCGATGGAAATTCGGCTGTTTCGGCCCCGCGAAAAATTGAGCCCTGCCTCCGAAACCTTCTGGAGCTTCGTGACGCCGATAGAGCCGGACGAAAACTGGCCATGATGACCGGTGATCGATCGGCCCGAGATTGAAAGGCGCTTTGATACGAGGTAATCGTATGATCGGCATCGAAGCGGAGTGTTGATGTTCGCCTTCGAGCAAATGCTTTAAGAGCCTGTTGCGCGGTTTCGCCCAACCAGCCTCCCGAGATCAGTATGCAGTTCAAGCGCAATGAAATTCACGAGCTGTCGATTTTTCTCGTGATCGTCCAGTACCGCAGTTTCCGGAAAGCAGCGGATCATCTGGACGTGACAGCCTCGGCGCTGAGCCACAGCATGAAAGCGCTAGAACAAAGGCTGGGTGTTCGCCTGCTTAATCGAACCAGCCGCAGCGTTGCACCAACGGCCGCCGGTATTGCACTTGCCGAGAAGATTTCTGCTGGCCTCGAGCTGATAAACTCCGGATTGGAGGACTTGAACGGGCACTATCAGGGTGCTGCCGGCAGCATTCGCATCAATGTTCTGAAAGATGCCGCCGTTTTGCTTTTGAGGCCGGCCATTCCCGTCTTCCAGCAGCGTTTTCCAAATGTCGAGCTCGAGGTCGCCGTGGACGACCAGTTCGTAGATGTTACAGCGGAAGGTTTCGACGCGGGTATCAGGTACGGTGGCACCATTCCGGAAGACATGATCGCCGTTCCTCTCACGCCTCCGCTGAAATGGGTCGCGGTCGCGGCCCCGGACTATCTCAAGAACCACGGTCGCCCGGCGATGCCGGAGGACCTCCATTCCCACCATTGCATCCGGATCCGGACGGGCCGTGGGCAGATCTACAAGTGGGAGTTCGAACGCGGTGACGATCGGCGCGAGATCGACGTTCCCGGATCGCTGATTTCTGGCGAAACCGATCTCGCAATCAATGCAGCCATCGACGGTGCTGGTGTGTCCTTTTGCCTGGAGAGGCTCGCGAACCCTTATGTGTCGGCAGGGCGCCTGGAAGTCGTTCTTCCAAAGTGGGCTTCAATGGGACCGCCGCTTTCAATGTACTATTCCAGCAGACGGCAGCTTCCCTTCGGCGTCGAAGCTCTGATCAAGGTCGTTCGAAACCTCAACGGGCTCTAGGATCAACGCGTTATCGGTGAACCACGCTCATCGGTTCAGTGATTTCCAATCCATTGATTCATCGCTTCCCCACGGTGTACCAACTCCATAGAACCTTCATATGCCCGGGCTTCAGCGCGGGCTTCGTTCTAGGAGGAGCGGAAATCAAATGAGAAAAAGGGTCGTATTTACCGGCGGAAGCGGCAAGGCCGGCCGCCATGCCATTCCATACCTCTTGAGCAAGGGACATAAGGTGTTGAACCTTGACCTTGTGCCGCTAGACTGTCTCGGCGTGCGGACACTGATCACCGATCTGACCGACGGTGGCCAGACCTTCAATGCTTTGTCGATGCATTTCAGCGGCGAGGAACTGCAAACGGGAGGCGGACCGGCTCCGGTTGATGCTGTCGTGCATTTCGCAGCAATTCCAAGTCTGCTGCTCAGACCGGACAACCAGACCTTCGCGGTTAATGCGATCTCGACATACAACGTCATCGAGGCCGCGGTGAAGCTCGGCATCCGCAAGGTGATTATCGCGTCGAGCGAAACGACCTATGGCGTATGCTTTACCGAGGGTGACAAGGATTTTCATTCATTCCCGCTTGAAGAGGACTACGACACCGATCCGATGGACAGCTACGGCTTGTCCAAGGTCGTCAATGAAAGGACCGCACGAGCGTTTGCAATGCGCAGCGGGGCCGACGTCTATGCCCTGCGGATAGCCAACGTTATCGAACCGCATGAGTACGACCGTTTCCCGGGGTTCCTTGCCGATCCACCATCACGCAAACGCAATGCCTGGAGTTACATCGATGCACGGGATCTGGGGCAGATCGTTGATCTTTGCCTCCGGGTCGATGGCCTTGGCTTCCAGGTTTTCAACGCGGTCAACGACACCATCACAGCGACAGAGCCAACGCGCGACTTTTTGAGCCGCTGGGCTCCGAACACACCCGTCGTTCGCGAGCTTGCCGAGTTCGAAGCGCCCCTGTCCAACCGCAAGATTCGGGAAGTGCTTGGTTTCAAGGAAGAACACAACTGGCGGAAATACGTTTCTGGCTTGTGATGTCGTGCGGCACGCCGCTGGCACGGCCAATCGTTAACTCGGAGGAAAAGTCATGAAAACCGTGAGACTTGGTAAGACCGGGCTTGAAGTCAGCCGCATCTGTTTCGGCTGCATGTCGTTCGGCAAGCAGACGGACGAGCGCCCCTGGGTTCTCGGGCTCGACGAGGCACGGCCGATGTTCAAGCGCGCCTGGGACGCCGGCATCAATTTCTTCGATACGGCCAATGTCTATGCGCAGGGCACCAGCGAAGAGATAACTGGCGCATTGCTCAAGGAACTGGCACCCCGCCAGGAGATCGTGCTCGCGACCAAGGTCTTCGGCCGAATGCGTCCGGGTCCGAACGGCCAGGGTCTTTCCCGCGCCGCGATCCTGGCTGAGATCGACAATAGCCTCCGCCGTCTCGGCACCGACTATGTCGATCTCTACCAGATCCACCGCTTTGACCCGTTCACGCCGGTCGAAGAGACGATGGAGGCCCTGAACGACGTCGTGCGCGCCGGCAAGGCCCGCTATATCGGGGCATCCTCCATGTGGGCATGGCAGTTTTCCCAGTTGCAGCATGCAGCCGAACTCAACAGCTGGACAAAGTTCGTCTCGATGCAGGACCAGGTGAGCCTTACCTATCGCGAGGAGGAACGCGAAATGCTGCCGCTCTGCGCCGCTCAGGGCATTGCCGTTTTGCCGTGGAGCCCGCTCGGCGGCGGCAAGCTGACCCGTCCTTGGGGTACTGAGACGAAGCGCGCCACGACCGATCGTTACAACAAGACGATGTACGAGAAGGCGGGCGACCGGGACATCGTTAACGCCGTCGAAGCCGTCTCCAAGGCGCGCAACACCTCCATGGCGCAGGTCGCGATGGCCTGGGTTCTGCAGAAGCCAGTCGTGACCTCGCCGATCGTCGGCGTCAGCAAGATGAGCCATCTCGAAGACGCGATCGCCGCGGTCAACGTGGCACTCGCCGCCGATGAAATCGAAAGACTCGAAGCTCCCTACAAGCCACTGCACGTGGCCGGTTTCTGAACAAGGTAGAAGGAAGACGACATGACGACAGAACCAATGGTCGCCGGCATCCCGCAGATGGGCTACGGCACATGGAATCGCCCTGCGAACGAAGCCTATCAGGGCGTCATCTGGGCGCTGGAAGCCGGTTGCCGGCACATCGACACCGCCCAGGGCTACGGCAACGAGCAGGACGTCGCCCGCGGCATCAAGGACGCCGGTGTGCCGCGTAGCGAAATCTTCATCACGACGAAGGTGAAGCCTGAAAATTATGGACCTGGCGCTGTCATGCCGTCGGTCAAAGAGAGCCTGGAAAAGCTCCAGACGGACCAGGTCGACCTGTTGCTTCTGCACTGGCCGTCACCGCACAACAAATATCCGCTAGCCGATTATGTCGGCCAGCTTGCAGAAGTCTTCGACGCCGGCCTCGCCAAGCGGATCGGTGTTTCGAACTTTACCAAGGCGATGATCGACGAAAGCATCCGCCTGCTCGGCGACCGCGCAATTGCCACCAATCAGGTGGAGTGCCATGTCTACATGCAGAACCGGCCGATCATCGACTATTGCGAAAAGCTCGGCATTGCCGTCACCGCCTATTCGCCGCTGGCGCGCGGTGCCGTCGTGGGTGACCCGGTTCTCGGAGAGATTGGCAAAGCCCATGGTGTCACGGGCGAGCAGATCGCACTGGCCTTCCTGATGGCCAAGGGGCATATCGTCATTCCCTCGTCAGCCAAGAAGGACCGCATCATCTCGAATTTCGAGGCACGCAAGATTGCGCTGACGCCGGCTGAGATCAAGCGGATCGAAGATCTCGAAAAGGGCATGCGGCTGGTGAACGGCGACTGGTGCCCCGTCTGGGACGTGTGAGGTTGGAAGGCGCGCTATGCGCGCCACCTTCCGTTCACCAATTCCTAAAAGCTGCTGGTTCGTGATGCGGAACTCTGACGGCGGCTTGCCAAGGGACGCTGATTTTGTTTCGACGTTGGAATTGCACACTGAAGGCCGTTACCGGAACGGCAGCCTGATCCCGGCATCCGGTCGAAAGTGTTCCCGGCGGATTTAACCAAGGGCTATTTGTACAAGTTCCTTTTACCACCCGATTGCTTCCAACCGGCGTGTCTCAGATCATAGTCAAGCGATCTCGCCATAAATAAACGCTATGGCGGCAGAATGGAGTTGTGTTGGCCAGTACCACTTCTATGAACCTACTGTGACGAGGTCAGCAAAGACTGATCTTGAAAGAACCGCAAAAGCGGCAAGAGGCACGACGGCATTGGGCCGGCGACTGCGTCAAAAAACACGGAGTGGGAACTCATGAAACATACGTCAAGCCGCAGAGCATTTTGCATTTCCACCGCTATCCTTTCGCTCGCCGCGAGCGTTCCGGCATTGTCCGGTCTGGCACAGGCGGCCGACGAAACCATCAAACTCGGCATCGTCGCGCCGATGAGCGGCCCCAACGCCCGCTATGGCGCATTCTCCATGCACGGCGCAGAACTTGCCGTGAAGGACATCAATGCGGCCGGCGGCATCGACGGACGCCAGATCGAGCTTTTCAACGCCGACAGCCAGGGCACCCCGGTCGAGGGCGTCTCGGCCACCCGCCGCCTGATCGACGAGGACGAGGTCGCCTACATCATCGGCGACGTCTCCAGCTCGGTCACGCTGGCCATGCAGCCCGTGGCTGAAGACGCCGGTGTTCTTCTCCTCAATGCCGCATCGTCCAACCCGAAGATCACTTACGGTGCCGGTGTCGGCGGCTACAAATGGACCTTCCGCAATTACCCGACGGACGAGAACCGCGCTTTCGTCGTCGCGAAATACGCAGCCGAACAACGCGGTTTCAGCAAGTTCGCGGTGCTTTCGGTCGACAGCGACTATGGCCGCTCTGCGATCGAGTTCACCAAGAAATACCTGCCGGAATTCAAGGGCGAGATCCTCAGCGAGGACTATTACAAGGAAGGCGAAGTCGACTTCCGCAGCGTCCTTGCGAAGATCCGGGACAACGGTGCTCAGGCCATCATCATGTATGGCCTTGCCGACACGACGCCAATCGTTGCACGACAGATGGTCGAGATCGGATTGGCCGGCAAGGTGACGCTCATCGGCAACGGCGAGTTCAACACGGAGAAGACCATCAAATCGGCGCCGTCAGCCCTTGAAGGTGCAGTTGAGGCCGCAGCCTGGCTCCCGGCATTTGATTCACCGGAAAGCAAGGCATTCGTCGAGAAGTTCACGACCGAATACAAGGAAGCGCCGAACAACCACGCCTATGTCCACTGGGACACGGTGAACCTGCTTGCCAAGGCCATCCAACAAGCCGGCAGCGCTGATCGGGAAAAGGTACGGGATGCGCTCTCCAAGATCAAATACAAGAGCCCGGTCGGCGAGGTCACCTTCGACGACCACAATCAGGCACGCCTGCCGATGATCCTGCTGCAGATCGAGAACGGCAAGCCCAGCGTCAAGGGTGCCTACACGGCGGACATCCAGTATCCTGCTCAGTAAGAATGCACGAGGGATACGACCATGTTCTCAACCATCCTTGAGCAAATCGTCAACGGTATCGTGACGGGCTCTGTCTACGCGATCGTCGCGGTCGGCATGACCATGATATTCGGCGTACTGCGGGCCATCAACTTCGCTCACGGCGAATACTACATGCTCGGGACGTTTGGAGCATGGTTTTCCATCGACTATCTCGGGCTCTCCTATGAGGCCTCGATCGTGGTGGGCGTGCTGTCCACCATCGTCGTCGCCTATGTCGTGGGCAGGCTGGTCATGCAGCGCATGGTCGGTGCCCCGGCGGAGTCCGGGGTGCTCGCCACGCTTGGGATCGCGCTTGTCCTGCAAAACACCGTGATCCTCGTCTTTGGCGGCGGCTACAAGTTCTTCGCCGGCGGCTACATCGAGCCCGTCTCCATCCTCGGCTTCAGCCTGGCGCAGCAGCGGATCCTCATTCTGGTCGTCTGTCTGCTGGTCTTCGTCGGTCTCGAACTGATGGTCACCTACAGCCGCATGGGCAAGTCGATGCGGGCGGTATCGCAGAACGTCGATTGCTGCGAGGTGGTCGGCATAGACGTGCCGCAGGTCGTGCTGCGCGCATTCATCCTCGGTGCCGCGCTGGCTGCTCTCTCCGGGGTACTGACCGCCCCTGTGAACGTCAGCGTCTACGGCGGGATGGGCGAACTCATCACCTTCAAGACGCTGCCGATCATCATCATGGGCGGCCTCGGCAACGTGCGCGGGACCTTCTTCGCAGCCATGATCCTCGGCATAGCGGAGAGCTTGGTCGCGACATATGTCGGCCTCCAGTTCCGCGATACCGTCGGCTTTGCCACGCTTATCCTGATGCTGATGTGGCGTCCGCACGGCCTGTTCTCGATGCAGGCGCGCTTCTGAGCGCGTTCCGCCGACCCTTTCTCGAATTTGAGGACTCGATATGTCTCTCACGGAAACAGCACAGCAGATCCGCCGGCGCGATCTTCGCATTCCACTCGGTGCCATCCTGCTGGTCATCGCGCTGACGGCGCCCTTTATCGGCAGCCGATATGTCACGCATTCGCTGATTATCGCTTTGATCTTCATGCTTCCCGCCCATGGCCTGAACCTCCTGGTCGGATATACCGGACTGCTTTCGCTGGCCCAGGCTGCGTTCTTTGGCATCGGCGCCTACACGGCAGGTCTCCTTGCCGTGAACTACGGAACGCCCTTCTATGTGAACGTGGTCGCCGCTGGCCTCGTCGCCGGAGCCCTCGCGCTGCCGCTTGGCATTCCTGCGCTGCGGCTGCGTTCGACGTCCTTCGTGATGTGTACGCTCGGCTTCGTGATCATCGGCCAGGCGATCGCCAAGAACTGGATCTCGGTCACCCGCGGCGACATGGGCCTGTCGAGCATCCCGAAACCGCACTTTGCACTGGGGCCACTGTCCTTTACAGTGTCCGGAACCATGGGCTTCTACTATCTGGCGCTGGCGATCGGCGTGCTTGCGACGCTCGCGGTCTGGGCAATCGTCCGTTCACCGGCCGGCCGCAACATGATCGCCATCCGCGAGAACGAGACGCTTGCGGAGTCCGTCGGAATCCCGACATGGCGCTACAAGCTGATCGTTTTCATGATCAGCGCCGTCTTCGCCGGTGTCGGCGGCAGCGTCTACGCCCATTATCTGACGGTCGTGAGCCCGCTGACCTTCCAGATGTACTACTCGACGACGATGCTGATCATCGTGCTCGGCGGCGGCGCGGGGACCATCTCCGGCGTCGTCTTCGGGAGCCTTCTGTTCGTAGGGCTGACGGAAGCGCTGCGCATCACGCCCGAGCTTCGCATGATTGCCTACGGCCTGTGCCTGCTCGCCCTGGTTTTCTGGTTCAGACAAGGCTTCGCGCCCCTCATCAATCGCTTCTGGAATGCGATCGGAGGTGCGAAATGACCGGTCTTCCAATCCTCGAGATCAAGAACCTGCGCAAGTCCTACGGTGCGGTGAAGGCGGTCAACGACGTCAGCATTCATATCGATCGCGGCGAGATCGCCGGGATGATCGGGCCGAACGGATCCGGCAAGTCGACCTTTTTCGACTGCAGCACCGGGCTGGCGAAACCCGACACCGGAACAGTGAAGCTCGATGGGCAGGATATCACCGGCTGGTCGCTGAACCGCATTGCCCGCGAAGGCCGGATGCTCCGGTCGTTTCAAAAGACGGTCGTGTTCAAGTCGCTGGACATCGAGGAGAACCTGATCATTGCCGGGCAGATGTTTGCCTTCCCGTCACTTTGGTCAACGTTTGGCCTCGGTCGCCTGTCGCGTCAGCGCGTCACCGGCCTGCGCGAAAGGGCGCGCGAGCTCATCAGGATGGCCGGCCTTTGGGATGTCCGTCATCAGCCAGCCGGCAACCTCTCCGGCGGACAACAGAAACTCATCCAGTTCGCGTCCATGCTGATGCCGGAACCGAAGCTGATCCTGCTCGACGAACCGATGGCGGGCATCAATCCGAAGATCATCGAGCGGGTCGTTGACACGATCCTGTACGCGAACAAGTCGCTGGGCGTCAGCTTCCTGGTGATCGAGCACAATATCGATGTCGTGACCAGCATCTGCCAGCGCGTGATCGTTCTGGATCAAGGGCAGAAGCTTGTTGAAGGACTGCCGCAGGACATCATTCAGGATCAGCGCGTGAGGGAGGCCTATCTTGGTGGCTAATTCGGAACTATCGATCAAGAACCTGCGTGCAGGCTACGGCTCCCTGGACATCCTGAACGGCGTCGAGCTCGATGTACCACCCGGCCAGTTCGTGGCGCTGATGGGTCCGAACGGAGCGGGCAAGTCCACTCTTTTGAAAACGCTCTACGGTATGACGACCATCAAGGATGGCAGCATACACTGGCAGGGCAAGAACATCGCGGGCTACAAGTCGCGCGCCATCCTGGGCGAGGGGATATCCTTCGTGCCGCAGGGGCGCTGCAACTTTCCGGTAATGACGGTCGACGAGAATCTGCAGATGGCGGCGTATACGATCCGCGACGCCAAGGTGAAGGCTGACCGCGATTATGTCTACGATCTCTTCCCGATCCTGAAGACGCGCCGTTCGACGCTTGCCGGAAACATGTCGGGTGGCGAGCAGCAACTCCTCGAAGTGGCCATGGCGGTCCTGCAGCGGCCGAAGGTACTGCTGGTCGACGAGCCATCTGTCGGACTGTCACCCGCGGCCATCCATATCGTGTTCGACGAACTTCTCCGCTTGCATGCCTCCGGCCAGACCATTCTCCTTGTGGAGCAGAACACCAAGAAGGCCATGGAGGTCGCCCAGCGCGCTGTCATCCTGCGTCTCGGCAAGGTTATCTGGGACGGCCTGCCCAAGGACATCACCCATGACGAGCTTGGCGAACTTTTCCTGACCGGGAAGATGCGCGATGAGGTCGAGGCGGTTCACTAGCGGCCGCCTCCGCCAGATCACAATCCAGAACTGAGGAAATTTCCATGAGCACTTTTGTGCCTGCATCACGCGTATCCCGGATCAAGGTATCGCCGAGCACGGCGGCTGCGGCCCGCGCGCGCGAACTGAAGGCGGCCGGCCGCGACATCGTCGACATGACGGTGGGCGAGCCGGACTTTGACACGCCTGATAACGTGAAGGCCGCCGCTCATGCTGCGATCGACCGAGGCGAGACCAAGTATACGCCGGTGAACGGCACGCCGGCCCTTCGCAACGCCATTATCGGTGATTTCAAGCGCCGTCTCGGTCTCAGCTATGCCGACAACGAGATCTGCGTCGGCGGCGGGGCAAAACAGATCCTCTTCCTTGCGCTGATGGCGAGCGTCGAGAACGACGTGGAGGTCATCATTCCGGCTCCCTACTGGGTCTCGTATCCGGACATGGTGATCGCCAACGAAGGCAGGCCGGTGATCGTCCAGTGCCCGCAGGAACAGGGTTTCAAGCTCACCCCGGAGGCGCTTGAGGCTGCCATCACGCCGAAAACCCTCTGGCTCATCCTGAACGCCCCCTCCAATCCCACGGGTGCGGCATACAGCCGGAGTGAACTCGAAGCTCTCGGAAAGGTGCTTCTGCGCCATCCGCACGTCTTCGTTCTCTCCGACGACATCTACGACCAGGTCTGGTTCCGGGACGAGCCGATGACGACGCTCGTTGCCGCGGTGCCGGAATTGAAGGATCGCGTGCTTCTCACGAACGGCGTCTCGAAGTCCTATGCGATGACCGGATGGCGTATCGGTTATGCAGCCGGGCCAGCGCCGCTGGTTGCCGCGATCAACAAGCTGCAGTCCCAGATGTCGTCCTGCCCGTCCTCCATCAGCCAGGCTGCCGCCGCTCATGCACTGTCGTCGGACCAGTCGTTCGTGAGCGAAAGCGTCAAGGTTTACAAGGAGCGTCGCGACTATGCCTGCGCCCGGCTCAACGCCGTTCCCGGCCTGTCGTGCCTGGTGCCCGACGGAGCCTTCTACCTGTTTCCGAACTGCGCCGGCGTTATCGGTAAAAAGAGTCCCGAAGGAAAGACGATCGAGACGGATCTCGATTTTGTTCTCTACCTGCTGGACGGCGTCGGCGTCGCCGCGCTCCAGGGTGCTGCCTATGGCCTCTCGCCGTATTTCCGGCTGTCCATCGCCACGTCGATGGAAGCCATCAAGGCAGCCTGCGATCGCATTGAAAGCGCCGTGACGGCCCTTCGCTGAAGTCGCGCGTATCGCGGGAGGGGCTTGCGCCGCTCCTGCTCCCGGCTCTAGTTTCCATGAAACAAAAAGCCGGGAACCATGAGCGTCGATTTCAGAAAACTGAGAAGCTTCGTCAAGATCGTCGATACGGGCAGCGTTTCGCGCGCCGCAGCGATCTTGCGCACCGCCCAGCCGGCACTGTCGCAGCAGATCGCCGCCCTTGAGGCGCACTTCAAGCACAAGCTGCTGATCCGCAGCAACGTCGGTATCACGCCGACCGAGGCGGGGCTCATCCTTTATCGCCACGCTCAGTTGATGCTCAAGCAGATCGATCAGGCGCAGATCGACATCAACCAGTCGGCGAGGTCAGTCGCCGGCCGCGTCTCCATCGGGCTGGCGACCTATTCGACATCCAGCGCGCTTTCGCTGCCGCTGCTGAAGGAGATGAAGGCGAAGCATCCCAACATCGTCGTCCATATCAATGACAGCTTTGGCCACATCCTGAGCGAGTTGATCATGACGGGGAAAATGGACATGGCGCTGATCTATGCGGCCGACCCCATCAAAGGCGTAACGCTGCAGCCACTGTTTCGGGAGGAGATGTTCCTCGTCTCGCCGCCCGGCATGGAATTGCCGGGCGACCCTGAGGTGCCGCTTCCAATCTCGGAGTTGAACGAGCTACCATTGCTGCTTCCCAGCAAAGGCCACCTTTTACGCCGCCTCATTGATGAAGCCCTCGCCAGGGCGAGGGCCGTGCCGGACGTCGTCTCGGAGATCGAATCCGTTCCGGCGCTTGGAGCGGCAGTCCTCGACGGGCTTGGCTCGACGATCCTTCCGGCATCCGTGGTTACGGAGACGTCGAGCTTTACGGGCGCGCAGGTGAGGGCGCTGACGAAGCCCATCATCGACGCGACCGTTTCGCTCTGCGTTTCGGACCATCTTCCGCTTTCGGAGCCGGCACTCGCCGCACGTTCCGTGCTTTTGGACATCGTCGGCAAACTTATGAGCAGCCATCACCAGGGCATCCGTTCAGCCTGATGCCTGCCATAAGCAAAGCCTATGGCGGCAGACTGTAGTTGTGTTGGCCAACGCATGGCCGGTTCCCCTAACCTCCACTCAGACAACGGGTTCGGCAGAACGGATCCGACCACAGCGGCGCTTCCGCTCCGTGCAGTCGTTTTGAGGGAAACATGGCAAAACTGGCTTTCGACACCGGCGGTACCTTTACCGACTTCGCTCTCCTGGATGACACCGGCGCGCTTCATCTCCACAAGGTCCTGAGCACGCCGAAAAATCCGGCTGAGGCGGTCGTGCAGGGTGTCTCCGAGCTCCTGGAACAGTTTTCCAACGCGATCACTATCAAGGACCTGCAGGTCCTCGGTGCCACGACCGTGGTCACCAATGCCGTCCTCGAACGAAAGGGTGTCGAGACAGGCTTCGTGACGACCGACGGCTTCCAGGACATGCTGCGGATCCGCAACGAAGGCCGCTACGACCTATACGATCTCAACATCAAGTATCCCGATCCACTCGTGACGCGCGCCAACAGCTACGGTGCGGCCGAACGCATCGCTGCCGACGGCTCGGTGATGACGGAGCTGAAGGAAGAGACCGTCCGCGAGATCGCCGGGCGCCTCAAGGAGAAGGGTATCCGTTCGGTTGCAGTCTGCCTGCTCCACGCTTACAAATATCCGCAGCACGAGCAGCGCGTCGCTGCTCTTCTGCGGGAGGAATATCCGGACATCTTCGTATCGCTTTCCTCGGAAGTCTGCCCCGAAATGCGCGAGTTCGACCGCGCCTCGACGACCGTCGTGAATGCCTATACCCGGCCGCAGATGGCCGGACACGTTGCCCATCTCCAGCGCGAGTTCGCCAGGAAGGGCATCGACCGCCAGGTTCTCTGGATGACGTCCTCCGGCGGTCTCGTTCCCAGCCGCCGTGCTGCCGAATTGCCGGTTCGTCTGATCGAGTCGGGCCCGGCCGCAGGAGCGGTCGCTGCCGCCGAGTTCGGCCGCATTGCAGGCGAGGGCAGTGTGCTCTCGTTCGACATGGGCGGCACGACCGCGAAACTTTGCCTGATCCCGGATGGTGAGCCGACGGTTGGAGCCGACCTCGAAGTCGCTCACTATCAGCGTTTCCGCAAGGGATCCGGCTTTCCGTTGAAGATCCAGTCCATCCAGATGATCGAGATCGGCGCCGGCGGCGGATCCATCGCGGCCAGGAACCCGCTCGGCTTGCTCGATGTCGGCCCGCGCTCCGCCGGCGCGCTTCCGGGACCTGCCGCTTATCAGCGCGGCGGCACCGAGCCGACCGTCACCGATGCCGACATCCTGCTTGGCTACATGGGCACCGAATCCTTCGTCGGCGGATCCTTCAAGGTATCGAAAGATGCAGCCCGCGAAGCGATGGCCAAACTTGCCGCCACGCTGGACGTCAGCATCGATCGCTGCGCCTGGGGCATCCATGATCTCGTCAACGAATCCATGAGCAAGGCCGCGGCGATGCACGCGACGGACCTTGGCGTCGATCCGAGATCCCTGCCGATGGTCGCCTTCGGCGGCGCAGGTCCCGTGCATGCCTATGGCATCGCCCGCAAGCTCGGCATCAAGCGTGTGATCTGCCCGACCGGCGCAGGCGTGACGTCGGCGATCGGCCTGTTGATCGCTCCGGTCGCCGTTGACCTGTCTGCAAGCCACCCGATGGCGATCGACGCCTGGGATGTCGAGGGCATGAACCGTCTCCTCGACGACCTCGCCGCACAGGGAGCCGAAGTGGTGTCCGCCGCCGGTATTGCCAAGGAAACCATCACCAACCGCTACACCGTCGACATGCGCCACGTCGGCCAGGGCCATGAAATCACCGTCGCGCTTCCAGATCGCAGCCTGCCGAAAGAGGCGTTCCTGAGGCAGCTTCTCGAGAATTTCTACAAGCTCTACCGCGAGCTGTTCGGCCGCACGGTCGCTGCCTCCGTCGAGGTGATCACCTGGCGGTTGCGCGCAAGCGGCGAGAAGGATCAGGTCACCAAGCCGCACGAGAGCCAGGTCTCCGACGCCCGGAAGGGAAGCCGCCAAGTCTACTTCCAGGAGCTCGGAAGCTACACGGAGACCACGGTCTACGACCACTACAAGCTCCCCGTCAACCAAGAGATCAAAGGCCCAGCGATCGTTGAGCAGCGTGAATCCACCGGGGTGGTCGGCCCGAGCGGCGTCTTCCATGTGGATGCCAACGGCAATCTCGTGATCAACATTCTGTAAGGGGAATACGATGTCGAAGCCCGCCACCGATTTCAACGATCCGATCAATCTGCAGGTGATGTGGAACCGCCTGATCTTCATCGCAGACCAGGCAGACAATGTCCTCGGCAAGACGGCATTCTCCCCGATCGTCCGCGAAAACCATGACTACGTCACCGTCCTTCTGGACAGCCGCGGTCGCGCACTTGCCCAGTGCACCTGGTCGATCCCGGTCTTTATCACGTCGCTCCCGGCCGCTGCCCAGAAGTATTTCCTGCCGAAGTTCCCGGCAGAAACCCTTGAGGAAGGTGACGTCCTTGCCACCAACGATCCCGAGATCGGAACAGGCCATCTGCCTGACGTCACGATGATCACGCCGATCTTCAAGGACGGCAAGGTCGTCGCCTATGCGGGTTCCATCGCCCATCTTCCGGACATCGGCGGCGCTCCGCTGCACTCCGAGGCGAGCGACATCTTCGAGGAAGGCATCCGGTTTCCGATCGTGAAGCTGCTGAAGGCCGGCATTCCCAACCAGGACGTATTCGACATCATCGCTGCCTCCGTGCGTTTGCCGACCGAAGTCCAGGGGGATCTGGAATCGATGATCGCCGCCAACAACGTGATGGGCCGCGAGTTGCTGAAATTCCTCGACGAGTATGGCCTTGACGATGTCGACGGGCTGGCCGACGCCATCCATTCGCGCTCGGAAGCCCAGACCCGCAAGGCAATCCGGGAATGGCCGAACGGCACCTACAGCGCCGAGGTTCTTCTCGACGGTTATGAGGATGACGTGAAGTTGAGAGCGAGCGTCATCGTCAAGGACGACTCCATCCATGTCGACTACACTGGTACGTCCGATCAGGTGCTGCATTCGATCAACTGCCGCACGAACTACCGCTATGCACACTCGGTCTATGCATTGAAATGCCTGCTCGACCCGGAAACGCCGAACAATGAAGGTTGCATCGTGCCGATCACGGACGAAGCCCCGCTCGGCAGCATCCTCAACCCGCAGCCGTGGACGGCCGGCAATTCGCGAAACCTCATCGGTCACGTCATCCCGTCACTCATCTTCAAGGCCTTGGAAGGCGTCGTACCAGAGAAGGTCATGGGCGATAGCGGCGGCGCGCCGATCTGGGCTGCGAATTGCGTCGGCCAGCGTGACGACGGCACGCAGTATGGTTCCGTGCAGAACTTTCATGGCGGGCAGGGCGCCCGCGCCGAATTCGATGGCCTCGACACCTTGAGCTTCCCGTCCAACTGCAAGGTGACCGCCATTGAGATGTTCGAAATCGCCGTTCCCGTGCTGACTGAGCGCAAGGAACTGATTGCGGACTCCGGCGGTGCCGGAAAGCATCGCGGTGGTCTCGGCCAGCGCGTCGTCCTTCGCAATCTCGGTCGGGCTCCAATGAGTATTTATCTTGCCTCCGAGCGTGTCCGTCATCCGTGCTTCGGCGTTGTCGAAGGCCAGAATGGTACCGCAGGCAAGGTCATAAAGGAAGGCAAGGCCCAGTTCCCGAAAGGAAAGGTTACCCTGAAGACAGGCGAGCGCCTCGAGGTCGAGACGCCGGGCGGCGGCGGTTGGGGCCGTGCAAACGAACGTTCAGTCGAAATCATCGAACAGGACCTTGCCGAGGGCTTGATCACGCCGAAGGCAGCGAAGACTGTCTATGGCTACAAGGGTACGCCGGCCGTTGCCGCAGAATAGGAGGGCGTGATGGGTCTGCTTGACGGAAAAGTCGCATTGGTCACGGGAGCGGGGACGGGTATCGGCCGCGAGGCCGCGCTGCTTCTCGCCAAGGAGGGAGCACGCGTGGTGCTCACGGGCCGTCGATTGGCGCCCCTGCGCGAAGTTGCCTCCAAGATTGAAAAGAAAGGCGGCAGCGCGTTTGCCCGTGCGCTCGACATCGAATCTCGTGACGAGATCTTCGCCACCGTGAAATGGATCCGCGATGGCGTTGGCCCGGTGGATATCCTGGTCAACAATGCCGGCAGTGCCAGCAAGGTCCTGAATGCCCGGTTCCTCGGTGAGGACGAGTGGAATTCGACGGTCAACGTCAACCTGACCGCGGTCTTCAATCTCACCCAGGCGGTCCTGCCCGACATGATTGTCAAGGGGGAGGGGACGGTCATTACCGTCTCGTCGCTCGCGGCGCTCAATCCGAACCTTCTGGGCGGCGCAGCCTATGGCGCGGCCAAGGCAGGCGTGAAGAACTTCATGACCTTCCTTCACAACACCTATCGCAACCAGGGCATCCGCGCGACGACCATCCTGCCGGGCGAGACCAACACGCCGATCATGGACAACCGGGCACGGCCTCCGCTTGAAAATGAGCGTGCGGCGATGCTCGATCCGCATGACGTGGCAAGGGCAATCGCGCTCTGCGCCAGCCTCCAGAAAGGAGCCGTCATACCCGAGCTCCACATCTGCCCGACATTCATGCGCGACACCTCGGCCGACATCGAGACCGCGCGCTGGGTTGGAGCGCCGGCGGATACGCCCGACCTGCCGAAGAAAGAAAAGTAGGAGGAGCATCATGAACGGTGCCAAGTTGCGCGCCCGGCTGCAAGCCGGCGAACCCATAACCATGTTCACACCGCACCACGCGTCGTCGGGACTTTCGGCGCGACTGGTGGAACTCGGGGCCGACTCCATCTTCGTCGATTGCGAGCACGGAACCTGGAGCTTCGAGGATGTGCGGATGACGTCGCAGATCGTCCGCTCCGCCGGTGGCGCAGCGATCGTCCGGCCTCATTCGCATGAACGGCCGGTCCTCATCCGTTATCTGAACGCCGGCGCCGACGGGCTGATGGTGCCGATGGTGGACACGGCCGAGCAGGCGCGTGCAATCGTCGATGCCGTTCGCTACGCGCTGCCGGCGGACTACGAGAAGCGGCTCGTCATCAGCATGATCGAAACGCTTGAAGCCATCGACAATCTCGACGAGATGCTCACTGTCGACGGCATCGACGTCTTCTTCATCGGACCCGGCGATCTCTCCCAGAACATGGGCTTTCCTCCGGCGCCACCGTTCGGCGAGCCGCGGCCCGCGGACGTCGTGGATAAGGTCGCCTTCGCCGTCGAAAAAATCCGCGCAGCCGGGAAGGTGGCCGGTACGCTTGCGACCGCAGAGGAGCTGCCGCACTGGTTGGGTAAGGGCGTCCAATTCTTCTACATCCACTCGGACCCGTTCCTTCGTCGCGGTCTCGCCGGCATCAGGACGACGCTCAGGGTTGATCTGACAAAAAGAGCGATGTGACATGATTGAGGTGTGTCCCCCAGGTGCAGCTGGGGCAGACCCACGTTGATGACCGCTCAGTAAGCAAATACATTTGAGAGCTACCATCAAGTTCCACAAATATGCCTACGCCGGGCAAGTTGATAAGTGTGTCGCTGGTTTGTCCCTTCAAGGTGAGGCAGCAACGGCACGTGATCGATCGCCTCAGATAGGTTGGAATAGCCCATTGGGCGGAGTTCCGCCGAACGCCTGATAGCACCAGTGTAGGACGCTCGGGGATGACGCGCCCAACGTCTTGAGTTTGTTCGTTGCGGACTGGAGGCTTCTTAGCGCACGAAAAGCCAAACCGGACACCAATTTGGCTCCGGTCCCAATCTGTCTAAACCTACGACAATTCGATGTTGGCCAAGAGACGAACAGACGTGCATCCACACGCTAACAGTCTTCTTCCGGTGGGCGCTGGTCGCGTCGAAGCCTTCTTGATCGCAAAACTCTGCAAGTAGCCGGCGGGGGCTGAGCGCTGGTCGCGCGGGGCTTCGTTTTCGCGGCTCATTTGCCGCTTTAGGGCGGTCGCCCGTGCTTTCAATTGCTAAATTTGACGTCCCCGCCCCGTGTCATTTTAGGGGTGACAAGTCAACGATTCCAACTAGATTGCTCGGCGGGGCGAGGGGGCCACAGGCAAACGCATGCGATGCCTGTGAAACATTGGCAGTCGCAGAACGGCATAGCCGTAACCGCACACAATAGTCAGAGGAGCCTCGTAATGCCGAAACCACGCCATATTCGCGACGACTGGTGGATCAACGATCAGACCCCGGACAACCCTTATGGAAAGAGTGAGGACTATGAGTCTTTTCTCGACTATCTTGGGGCATTGCCCCGTAGCCTGACGCCAGAGATCGCTGCTGGTACGCTGAGGATCAATGTTTCCGAACTCAATGATCATCCCGAATACAAGGCCGCCGCAATCGGCGCCTTGCAGATGTGGGCGTCTGTCACCCCGCTGAAATTCGAGATCGTCGACGACGCGCCATTCAACCCCGCAACAGACTGGATGGAGGTTGTCAGCCCCGAACTCGGTGAGGAGGACGATGGCAGCGCCTATTCGGCAAATCGCTATGTCAGCATCGGTCAGCGTTTCCACGACACGGAGCCTAATAAGACGGATATCGGCGGTTATGTCTTCGATTCCTTCATCCATGAATTCGGCCATGAGTTCGGCCTGAACCATCCCGGGCTCTACAATTACAGTGGTCCCGGCGGCATACAGATCAACTATCTGAACAATGCAACCTGGACCTATGATCGCCAGCAATACAGCGTCATGTCTTATTTCGATGGGATCGATGTCGGCGAAGCCAGCCGCTGGTCCGCCTCGACGCCTATGATGGCCGACATCGAGGCGGTCATTCGCCGCTTTTTCTCAACCGTCGACGAGGACGGCGTGCGCACCTACCAGCACATCAACCTCAACACAGGGGACAACGTCTACGGCTTCGGGAGCGCGCAATATGGCTACCAGCTGACGTCGTCCGGAATGCAGCATGACATCGGCTTTGCAATCCATGACACCGGCGGGACCGACACGATCGACTTCTCCGGGTCTACAGCGGGTACGATTCTGGACTTGCGCGCCGGGCAGTTCTCCAGCGTCAACGGGCATAACAATAATGTGTCGATCTTTGCCGGACACAACGCGGATGGAACCGACTATTACATCGAGAACGGCATCGGCAGCAGGTACGACGACATCCTGATCGGGAACGACGGCGCCAACGTTCTGGACGGCCGCGGCGGCGGCGACCGCATGGCTGGCAACGGCGGCGACGACATCTATTTCGTCAATTCATTGGAGGACATCGTTCGTGAGGAGGCCAACGGCGGCAACGACACGGTCATCCTCCTATCCAGGGACTTGAAAATCAGGAATATCGCCAACGTCGAAAACATCATCTATGCCGACGAGTCGACGCTCCAGCCCGGAGATGGTGGCGACGAGACCCCGCCCAGCGTCGGCGACAACACGCTGACCAGCATCATTTTCGGCGATAACGGAAATAATACGCTCGACGGAGGCGCTGGGGACGACACGATCTTCGGTCAGGGCGGTGACGACCTGATCATCGGCGGCCGCGACTCGCTCGCCAGCCGCGACATCAACAACACCATCGATGTCGCTGATCTCGAAGACCAGACCGAAAGCGATGACGGCAACGATACGCTCTACGGCGGCCGCGGCAATGACACCATTCTTGGCGGCCAGGGCAACGATATTCTCGACGGCGGCGACGGCGACGATACGCTGAGCGGCCAGGACGGCGTGGATATATTCAGGGGCGGCGCAGGCGTCGACACAGTCGATTTCAGCAAGGAGAGCCCTTTCCAACTGCTCGTCAACCTCGCCACGAATGTCGCCAGCGGCGGCACCGCCTCGGGGGACACTTTCTACAGCATCGAAAACCTGATTGGTTCCGATGACCGCATCGACCGCTTTGTCGGCACGGACGCCGCAAACCATTTCTGGGGCCAAGGCGGCGGGGATTATTTCAATGGCGGCGGCGGCAATGACATCCTGGATGGCGGAAACGATGGCGACATCATCTATGGCGAGGCCGGCAACGACACGATCATCGGCGGCGCCGCTCAGGACTATCTGGATGGCGGTTCCGGAAACGACACGGTCGTCTATGCCGGCAGCACTGCCGGTGTGACGATCGATCTTGCCAACGGCACGGCCCTGGGCGGCGACGGTGATGGCCAGGTGCAGATCGTCGGCCGAGGCGCTGCTATCCGGCACGATATGCTGGTCGGCTTCGAAAATGCCGTCGGTTCATCCTTTGGCGATCATCTCATCGGCAATGCCCAGGCCAATGAGCTCTCCGGCGGCGCTGGCGACGATACGCTGACTGGCGGCGGCGGGACCGACCGATTGAACGGCGGCGCCGGCAGCGATACGGCGGACTATGCCGACGCAACGAGCGGCGTCAGGCTTACGCTCGCCGGGCGCGGCTCCGGCGGGGACAGATACATCTCGATCGAAAATCTCGCCGGTTCGGGTTTAAACGATCATCTGACCGGTAACGGCGCCGCCAATGTGCTGACCGGCCAAGGCGGGAACGATCTGATCGATGGCGGCCGAGGCGACGACACGCTGCTCGGTGATTTCGCCTACCAGGGCGATGCGCCGCCACGCCCCGGCATAGGAACCGGCTACGCCACGCTGGGAGCAGACGCGACGAACAACTCGATGGCAACAGCGTTCGACATCTCCGATAACTTCTCGCTGACCAGCGACCCTGACATCTTCGATTCGACGACGGTCCTTCATTCGACCGTCAACGCCACCGGAAACGGACAAGGCGGATTTTACAAGGTCAATCTGGCGGCCGGTACGGTCATCACCATCGACATCGATCACATTGCCGATCCCGACGTCCATGACTCCTGGGTCAGGCTGCTCGACAGCGATGGCAATATCGTCGCTGAGAACGATGATGGCGGCGGTGACCCCGGCTCGACACATAATCGGGATTCAAGCCTGGTGTTCGTCGTTCAGGAGAGCGGACCCTATTACGTACTGGAAGGTGCCTGGTCACCGGACGTGCCGGGCGATGGCTGGGCGGAAGCGGTACCGGAAGGCTCGACCTATGAGCTGAACGTATCGGTCGAGTTTCCGCCCGAGCCAGTTCAACCGGGTGTCGCGGGATCCGATACCCTCACCGGCGGCGGCGGCAGCGACCTGCTGGACGGCGGTCTGGCGGCCGACACGCTCACGGGCGGCGCAGGGGAGGATAGCTTCCGCTTCTCGACCGAGCTTGGGAACGGCAATATCGACTGGATCAAGGACTTCAAGGTCATCGACGACACGATCCTCTTGGACAATCTCATCTTCAAGAACGTGGGTGGCGACGGTGCTCTCGCCTTGGGCGCATTTTTCGGGAGTGCAGCGGGTGCCGCTCATGATGCCGACGACCGCATCATCTACGACACAGATAGCGGCGCCTTGTCCTATGACGCCGACGGCGCCGGAGATGTTGCAGCTATCGAGTTTGCGCAGGTGAGCAAAAACCTGAATCTCTCGGCGTCCGACTTCATTATCATCTAACTTGCCCTGGGGTGGGGCGCTTTCAGGCGCCCCATTTGGGTTCTCTTTTCGAACACAGCTGAGTGGCAATGCCGCTACCGCACGAGTCTTGCGGGACAATCTGGGAGAGTGTGTGATGAAGCGCCCGACCGACCGCCGCACAGTGTTAATGACCGTCGGAGTTGCGGCTGTCGCCGCTGTCGCCGGATCAGGCGCCGGGTCAGTCGCTGCGCAATCGACAGATATTCGCGGCGCAGTCACGTTCGAGAACGGTGCGGTTATCCCGGAAGGTCATCTTGATATTTATCTCGAGGACCCTGCCGTTCAGGATAGCGCGCGACGTCGCACCACGGAGACGCGCGTCCAAAGCGACGGCGGGTCAAAGATGATAGCCTTTTCCTTGACCCCGCCCGCAAGCTCGAGTGCGTCGCCAACGCTGCGGATCGTTGCGCGCCTGGAGCGCGCAGATGGCTGGCTGGTGGCGCGCGGCAGCACACAGTTCAAGGCGGGTGAGCCTGTCAACGTCACGCTCAACACAGTTATGTATTAAGAGGCCAAAACTAGCGGCGGTCCGGTTTGCAGATATTGCAAAGTTGATATTGGTCGCTTTGTCAATTTTAAATTAGACGGAATTTGAATTAAGAACGGTCGGATGAAGGCCGATCCTGTCGGTGTGGAAACCGCGCTGGCCGACACGCGCGTTGTCCCTCATATCAGGCCTTGATGCGAAAGCGACTGAAAGGACGAGACAGTTCGCCACGTGTGATGATCGCAGACAAGCTGCGATCCTACGGTGCGACAAAGCGGGAAATCATGCCCGGCGTCGAACATGGCTCGCACAAGGGGCGTGAACAATCGGGCAGAAAACTCCCGTCAGCCTATCCCAAGGCGCGAGAGGATCAGGAAACGCTTGAAGTCAGCAAGGCACCTTCAACGCTTCGTTTCCATCCACGACCCGATCGCAGCCTCTTTTACATTCTCGCCACGACATTCCATCCACCCACCAACCTGAACTGCGCGCCGCAGCCTTGATGCCTGGCACAAAATCGCCCGCCTTTACGCCGCATGGACCAAAGCCGCACCCCAAAATATTGCCTTCGCAGCGTTACGTGTACGGTACCGCCGGGATTTCAGAACAGGGCGTCTTCGAAGAGCTCGTTGTCGGTCTTGGCTGACGCCGGTGCGGCTGGCACCTCCATCGGGGTGCCGAAGATACGTGCATGGACCTCGCGCTCGGAGACCATGGTATAGGTGCGCGCAATCCGGCTGCCGAGGTCGGCAAGCGCCTCGTCGAGGCCCGACAGATCGGGCAGGTCGTGTCCGATCAAATCGCCGACACTGGCGGAGCAATCGGCGAGCACGTCGCCGAGTTCGGCGTTGAAATCGAGGCCGGCAATCGTCCTGCCGGCCTTGGCGGAGACATCCTCGCCGCAGGCGCGCAGGGCCGCCATGTCCTCTTCCATGCGGTCGCCCGCCCGGCGGATATGCCCCAGCGCCTCTTCCAGATGCGCATCGAGCGAACCGCCGGCGGTTGTCCCCGCTTCGCCGAGCTTGCTGGCATCGTATTCCAGCGATTGCAGCGCGACGAGGATGTGCTCCGCCGTCTCGTCCAGCCGCGTGGAGAAGGTGCGAAGCTCCGCCGTCACGACATTGATCGCGCGCCCCTCTTCACCGAGTTTGCTACAGCGCAGGTTGGTGTTGAGCGCCATGTACTGGATGTCGGTGCGCACCACCTTGACCGTCTCGACGCCCTTCAGAAGCTCGCGCACCGTCTCGACGGTGTTGAGGCCGAGCGCATTGGCCTTGTCGGCCGCCTGCTCGATATCGCGCACGACGGCGCGGGCCGCGGCAATGTCGGCCTCCAGGATGCGCATGGCGCGGTCGGCCGCGTGTCCGCCAGATGCGTCCATGTCGCCGTAAAGCGCCATCAGGCCGTCTATGTCGGTCCCGAAACTGCGGATCGTGCCGACGACCGTCTTACATTCGCGCGCAAAATCGTGGGCGATCTCGTCGAGCTGCGCATGCACGAGGTGATGGACGAGTGCCGTCAGGCGACCGCCGGCCTCGGTAACAAGCGTTTCGGCCGCAAGATAGTCTTCAAGGAGGGCAAAGGCGGACTGGCAATGCTCGATGCGCTGGCGCGTAATGTCACCGATCTGCATGGCGGACAGCGTGGTGGCAACCTTGGTCTGCACCAGGCGTGCCGAGCTACCGACCTTTGCGGCGAGCTGCGACAGGTGACGCCGCTGGGCCGTCAGATCTCCGGCGTTGCGTGAAAGATTGCATGCGATGTCCGGAATGCTGCGACGGAAGCGTTCCAGCGCTTCCCCGCCCCCGCTCGAAGCCGTGCTCATCACACTGCTCAGCGTGCCGATCTTCGCGCCGAGCGTATCGACCTCCCGCCTGCCGAACTGGATGCGTTCGAGAATCTCTTCCGCAAAGCCGGAAAAGTCCGGAACGGCGGCGCCGGTGATCTTTGCCGTCGTCGCGAAAGTGCGCAGGTAGCGCAGCGTCTCCTGCATGTCGGCAATATAGCCACCCAGCGACTTTTCCGTCACCGCGATGCTGGCGAGGTGCTGCTGGCGCATTTCCTCAAGGCCCGGCAGCGCGGTCAGCTGATCGACGGTGGCAACCAGCCGGCCGATCGTCGCCTCGGCGGCCTCGTCCGCCAGCGAACCGGACAGGTTTTCCAGCGAGGCTACAAGGCGATTGAGGACATCGAGCACGGCGAGCAGGACGACGCCGCCATCGAGAAACCGCTGCTCGATACGGGAACGGGCGCCTTCGAGCCGTAATACCAGCTCCGCCTCAGCCGTCTGCCGCTCCACGCGGACTATGCTCGTTATTCCTGACACGCCATACTCCACTCACAAGATCCGTGTGCGCACCCTAGGGCGAACAATGTAACGCCCAGTAAATTCGCGTTCTCTTATGTAATCGACCCCGGCCACGACGGGCTGTTTTTCGCCCCACAACCCGAAGATGCGGGGCCCCTAGAACTAGGGATTTATAAATAATATTACTTATTCCTAAAATTTTATTTTTCATATTTTAAAACAAAAAGTTAATTCATTTTGCGCTTGCAAGAACAGATGGTGTAAATATTCCGAAACAGCTACCAATGGATGAAATTTTCACCCACGATTTACTGTTCGTTAAGCCTGATTGGGGATTCTGGCGCGGGAAATACTTTCTCCAAAAAACGCTTATAGAGGCCGCCATGTCTTCAGCCCTGCCCGGTGACGCGCCGTTAACCTTACCGGCGACACTCACCATCAAGAATATATCGGCAGTTCAAGAATTGATCTTGGATTTCCTGAATAAAAACACGACTGCGGTACTGGATATAGATGAGGCAGCGCAAATCGACCTCAGCTTTATTCAGCTTGTCACGGCGGCACGCAAACAGGCCGAAGCCAAGGCGGGGCGCGTTCTGCTTGCTCGGCCTGCGACGGGGAACTTCTACGACGTGCTGAAGCGCGGCGGCTTTCTCGACGGCATGACGCCCGAAGCCACACATTTCTGGTTGCATCAGGAGACGAATTGATGTCCGCGAAAATCTTGACCGTTGACGATTCAGCCAGCATCCGGCTGACGACGCGGGTCACCCTCAGCAATGCCGGCTATGCAGTGACCGAAGCGGTCGATGGCCTCGACGGCCTGAACAAGCTAAAGGCTGGCGAATACGATCTCGTCGTCACCGACCTCAACATGCCGAACATGGACGGCCTCACCATGATCCGCGAGTTACGCAAGCTGCCCGCGCATACGGGCGTGCCGGTCATCTTCCTCACCACCGAATCCGACGGCGAGATCAAGGCGCAGGCGAAGGCCGCCGGCGCCACCGGCTGGCTCACCAAGCCGTTCGACCCGGAAAGCCTCGTCAAGATCGCCAAGAAGGTCCTCGGCAAATGAACAACCCGGACCCGATCTCAGTCTTCCGGACAGAAGCGGCCGAATTGCTGGAACAGATCGAGTCCGGCCTCCTGGACCTGACACGCAGTCTCGACGACCGCGACCAGATCGATGCGGTGTTTCGCGGCCTGCATACATTGAAGGGTTCCGGCGCGATGTTCGGCTTCGACGCGCTGGCCGCCTTCACCCACCATTGCGAGACCGCTTTCGACCGGGTGCGCAAAGGTGACGTGCCCGCGACCCACGAACTGGTCTCGGCGGTGCTTTCCGCGCAGGACCATATGCGCGCGCTCTTGGAAACGCCGAACGGCGACCATGATGCGATGAGCGCCAGCCTGCTCGATAACCTGCATCGCGCCGTCAACGGCGCCGGCGGCGCCCCTGTGCAGACCGCGAGCGTCGCCCCCGCAACGGCTGCCACAGCCAAAGACGTCGGCGGGTTGCACGAATGGCGCATCCGCTTCCGCTTGCCGATCAATGCGATGGCGAACGGCACCAACCCGCTCGGCCTGCTCGACGAAATGCGCGACCTTGGCGAATGCCGGATCGTCGCCGATACCTCGAAGGTGCCGGACCTTGAGACCCTCGAGCCCCGCGACATCCATCTCGGCTGGGATGTGACGCTCAGGACCGATCGGTCACGCGCCGACATCGAGGACGTCTTCATCTTCGTCATGGACGACATGGAGCTGGAAATCACAGAAATCGCCGTGGACCGGGCAGCCGCCGCGCCGAAACCCGCCGAAATGCCAATTGCGAAGACTGTGGTCGTTGCCGAACGGGAGGCACCGGCAGTCCAGGCCGCCAACGATTCCAAGCAGGCGAAGTCCGCCGAAAACGTCCGCGTTCCGGCCGAACGGCTTGACGAGATGATGGACCGTGTCGGCGAACTCGTCATCGCGCAGTCCCGCCTCACCCAGCTTGCGGGCACGGCGGCCGATCTTGGCCTGCGCTCCGTCTCCGAAGAAATCGAACGGCTTTCCGGCGAGTTGCGCGACACGATGATGGTGCTACGCATGATGCCGGTCGCCAGCCTCTTCAGCCGCTTCCGCCGCCTCGTGCACGACCTGTCGCGCGAGACCGGCAAGGAAATCGAACTCATCACCGAGGGCGAGAGCACGGAAGTCGACAAGACGGTCATCGACCGCTTGGCCGATCCGCTGGTTCATCTCGTGCGCAACTCGATCGACCACGGCCTCGAAAAGCCGGAAGAACGCATTGCCGCCGGCAAGGAGGCGAAGGGTAAGGTCATCCTCTCGGCACACCAGACGGGCGGCGAGGTCATCATCACCATCAAGGACGACGGCCGCGGCATCAACCGCGACCGGGTGCGCGCCAAGGCGGAGACCTCCGGGCTCATCCAGCCGGGGGCGGCACTCTCGGACCAGGATCTGCTCCAGCTCATCTTCCAGCCGGGGTTTTCCACTGCCCAGGCGGTGACGAACCTTTCCGGCCGTGGCGTCGGCATGGATGTGGTGAAGAAGACGGTGGAGGCACTGCGCGGCACGATCGATATCACCAGCAAGCCGGGCGAAGGTTCGAACGTGTCGCTGCGCATCCCGCTGACGCTCGCCATCATCGAAGGCCTGCTCGTGCGGGTCGGCCAGGGCTGCTATGTCATCCCGCTTTCGGCGGTCGAGGAATGCCTGGAACTGTCGCTCGAAGACGATCTGCGCTCGCGCGGGCGCAGCTTCATCTCGCTGCGCGACAGCCTGGTGCCGTTCCTCCGGCTGCGCGAACTCTTCCGCACCGGCACCCAGCCCGATCCACACCAGAAGGTCGTCGTCATCTCGACGGGCTCGGAGCGCGTCGGCCTCGTCGTCGACCAGATCATCGGCGACCACCAGACGGTCATCAAATCCATGTCCAAGCTGCACCATGACGTCGTCACCTTCTCGGGCGCGACCATCCTCGGGGATGGCAGCGTCGCGCTGATCCTCGACGTCACCCACCTGGTTGCAGCCGGACAGCAGCAGGAGGCGCAATTGCGAGCGGCAGGATGAGCGAAGCGGCACGAAAACTCGACTACGACACCGTCTGGGGCGGGGAGGAGGACCTCTCCGTCCTCACCTTCAACCTCAATGGCGAAACCTTCGCCATTGAGGCGACCGTCGTGCAGGAAATCCTGGACCTCCTGCCGGAAACGCATGTCCCGGGCAGCAAGCCCTTCGTTTCCAGCGTCATCAATTTCCGCGGCAAGGTGATCCCGCTTGCCGATATCCGCCTTGCCTTCGGTATGGACGCGACGGAAACCACCATCGACAGTCGCATTGTCGTCATCGAACTCGACCTCGACGACGAAGCGACGCTGATCGGCATCCGCACGGACAAGGTCAACGAAGTCACGACCCTGCCCAAGCTCGCCAGCGAGCCGCCGCCGAGCGTCGGCATGCGCTGGCGCCCCGATTACATCAGCTGCCTCGTCAAGCGGGGCGGCGAATTCATCATCGTCCCGAACCTGCGCGCGATCTTCTCCTCCCAGAGGGATCGCACGGGCACGGCCCAAACGCTGAACTAGGCACTCAGGAGAGATCCATGCGCTTTACCATCAAACTCAAGCTGTTCCTGACCTTCGGCTTCATGCTCGCCGTACTCATCGGAACGGCGGCCTATGGCATCACGAGCCTCGGTGGCCTCAATACGACGCTCGGCGATGTGCTGAACGGCCCGGCTGAACGCCTCAAGCTCGCCCAGACACTGAACAACCTGCAGCTCCAGCAGATCCGCCAGCAGAAAAACATGCTGTCATCCGCGAGTGTTACGGAAACCAACCGCTACATCGCCCTCAGCGATGAAGCACGAAAAGAATTCGATTCGACATTCCAGGACGTGCTTGGAATGGCAACGGAACAGGGCAAGGTGTTGTGGAACAAGCTCGAGGGCTTCACCACCGACTTTCGTCGTGACGACGACCGCATCCGGGCGCTGGCACTCGCCGGCGATACGGCGGGTGCAACGCGTGTCTCCACCACGGATGCCCGCGCGGCAACGAACGAGATCGACCAATTGCTCAAAGAGGTGGTCACGCTTGAATCAGGCCGTTTGAACGACGCGGAAGCAAGCGCTGAAGCGCAATATCAGAGCACCCGCACGATCATGGTAGCCGTCGCGGTCATTGCGTTCCTTGTCGCCACCGGTGCCGCCATCTGGATCGTCATCTCGATCAACCGCGGCATCAGCCGGGCCGTCGGCGTCGTGCAGAACGTCGCGGATGGTGACCTCACCCGCTTTGCCGAGATTTCCTCGAAGGACGAAATCGGCGACCTGCTAGGCCACGTCAATACGATGATCGAGCGCCTGCGCGGCGTGGTTGCCGATGCGCTGTCGGCCTCGGACAACGTCTCGTCCGGCAGCCAGGAGCTTTCGGCAAGCTCGGAGCAGCTTTCGCAGGGTGCGACCGAGCAGGCATCGTCCGCCGAGGAGGCCTCTGCCTCGATGGAAGAGATGGCGTCCAACATCAAGCAGAATGCCGACAACGCTGCGCAAACGGAAAAGATCGCCCGCCAGTCTTCCAAGGATGCGGAAGCCTCCGGCCAGGCCGTCGGCCGCGCCGTCACGGCGATGCGCACGATCGCAGAAAAGATCTCCATTGTTCAGGAAATCGCCCGCCAGACCGACTTGCTCGCGCTCAACGCTGCCGTCGAGGCAGCACGTGCCGGCGAGCACGGCAAGGGCTTTGCGGTTGTCGCCTCCGAAGTGCGCAAGCTCGCCGAGCGCAGCCAGGCCGCCGCTGCCGAAATCAGCGCGCTCTCCGGCGAAACGGTTTCCGTCGCCACCGAAGCCGGCGAGATGCTGAACCGTCTGGTACCGGATATCCGCAAGACCGCCGAACTGGTCTCGGAAATCTCCGCCGCCTGCCGCGAACAGGACATCGGCGCCTCGCAGATCAACGAAGCGATCCAGCAGCTCGACAAGGTGACCCAGCAGAACGCCGGCGCCTCGGAAGAAATGTCCGGCACCTCGGAAGAGCTGGCGGCCCAGGCTGAAGAACTGCAGACCTCGATTGCCTTCTTCCGCGTCGACCGCGCCTCCAAGGCGCCCGCCGTCGCACAGCGCCGCCCGGCGCCCATGGCGACACGCCCGGCCGCCAAGCCCACCACCGCACAGGTTCGCAAGTCCGACAACAGCGTCAATGCCCAGCAGGCCCGCGCCCGCGGCTTTGCCCTCGACATGTCGATGGGTGGCCCGGATGCCGACGACGCAGATTTCAGGGAAAGCGCTTGATCATGGCCGGCACGTCCTCCGAATCCCAGTTCGTCACCTTCAGTCTCGACAACGAGGTCTTTGCCGTGCCGGTCTCGGTGGTGCGGGAAATCCTCGACCACGAGGATGCCTTCAAGATCCCGCACGGGCCGGACTACCTGCTCGGGCTTCGGGATGTACGGGGCCAGGGTGTGCCGGTGATCGACCTCCGTCTTCGTCTCGGTATGACGAAGACGGAGAAGACGCCGCACACGCGAGCCCTCGTGCTCGATGTGCCGATGGGCGACAAGACCCTCACCCTCGGCCTCGTTGCCGACCGGGTCTTCGAGGTCATCCCCTTCCGCGACGAGGAGATCGAGGGCGCACCGGATATCGGCGTGCGCTGGCGATCCGATTACATTGCCGGCGTAGTGCGCCGGAACGGCGGCTTCGTCGTCATCGTCGATCTCGCGCGCCTGTTCTCCGGCGCCGAAGTCGCGATGATGGGCACCGCCAATCACCTCGCCGCCACAGCATAATTTCAGGAGAATGGGCGTGGGAGCAGCATTGCACGCGCAAAGGGCAGACGACGGCTTGAGCAGCCGGAACTTCGATGCCCTGTCGCGTTACATCTATGACTATAGCGGCATCAAGATGCCGGTGACGAAACTGACGATGCTGGAGGGCCGTTTGCGCCGCCGCCTCAGGGCCACCGGCATCGCGAACTTCAACGATTATTGCGACTATCTCTTCAAACACGGCGGCATCGACAAGGAGGCGATCTTCCTCATCGATGCGGTGACGACCAACAAGACCGACTTCTTCCGCGAGCCGAAGCATTTCGAATACATGGCCGAGACCGGCCTTCCGGAAATGGTGGCGGCCGGCCACAAGCGGCTGCGGCTGTGGAGCGCCGCCTGTTCGATCGGCGCCGAGCCCTATACGATGGCGATGGTGATGCAGGATTTTGCAGACAGCACATCCGGCATCGACTACCGCATCCTCGCGACCGATCTTTCGACCGAAGTGCTGCAGGCGGCACGCCGCGGCGTCTATCCGCGCGAGCTGATCCAGCCCGTTCCCGCCGACATGCAGCGCCGCTATGTCATGACATCCCGTGATGCCGCGCGCGGCGAGGCGCGCATCCATCCTCGCCTGCGCGCGACCGTCGGCTTTGCGCGGCTGAACCTCATGGACGGCGCCTACAAGGTGGGCGAGCCGATGCACATGATCTTCTGCCGCAACGTGCTGATCTATTTCGACAAACAGACCCAGGCGAAGGTGTTGTCCAGGCTGTGCGATTGCCTGCTGCCGGGCGGCTTCCTCTATGTGGGTCATTCCGAGACGGTCACCGGCATCACCCTGCCGGTGCGCCAGGTCGCCAACACGGTTTTCAAGAAGATCTGATGCCCCTTCCGACCAAGAAAATCCGTGTTCTCATCATCGACGACTCCGCAAGCGTGCGCCAGGCGCTGACCCACGTGCTGGAGCAGGATCCCGAGATCGAAGTAATGGGGGCGGCCTCCGACCCGTTCATGGCGGCGAAGAAAATCCAGGAAGAGACACCCGATGTCATCACGCTGGACGTGGAAATGCCCCGCATGGACGGCATCACCTTCCTGCGCAAGCTGATGTCGCAGCGGCCGATACCGGTCGTCATGTGCTCGTCGCTGACGGAGGAAGGTTCCGAGACGCTGATGCAGGCGTTGGAGGCAGGCGCCGTCGACATCATCCTGAAGCCGAAGATCGGCGCGGCCGACCATCTCGCAGAATCCGGTACGCGCATCCGCGAGGCGGTCAAAGGGGCGGCAGTCGCCCGCCTCGGTCACGGCCGCCGCGCCGCTGTGGCGAGCGGACCGACGGCAAAGCTCACCGCCGATGCGGTATTGCCGCCGCCTTCCGGCCGCGCCATGGCGAAGACGACGGAAATGGTCGCCTGCATCGGCGCCTCGACCGGCGGCACCGAGGCCTTGCGTGTACTTCTCGAACAGTTGCCGGCCAACTCCCCCGGCATCGTCATCGTCCAGCACATGCCCGAAAAATTCACCGCCGCCTTCGCCAAGCGGCTGAACAGCCTGTGCGAAGTCGAGGTCAAGGAGGCCGTGCACGGCGATCCGGTGCTGCGCGGCCATGTGCTGATCGCGCCCGGCGACAAACACATGATGCTGGAGCGGCAGGGCGCGCGCTATCACGTCGCAGTGCGCGAAGGCCCCCTGGTCTCCCGTCACCGACCGTCCGTCGACGTGCTCTTCCGTTCCGCCGCCCGCTCGGCCGGGGGAAACGCCATGGGCGTCATCATGACCGGCATGGGCGACGACGGCGCGCGCGGAATGGCCGAGATGCACCAGGCCGGCGCCTATACCGTCGCGCAGGACGAGGCGACCTCCGTCGTCTTCGGCATGCCGAAGGAGGCGATCGCCCATGGCGGCGTCGACCGGATCCTGCCGCTCGAGCAGCTTGCCCGCGAAATCCTCGCCGCCGATCGCCGGCGATAAAACGAACACTGCCCTATCCTTTTGTTTTTGTGCAGCTCCGGGTGCAAAACCGCGTCGCGAGGTGCCAGATTTTCACGCACCGTTAACCATAGTTGGCGAGGATAGCAAAGCACCATGCGGGTGCATTGTCAGGAGCGATGACCGGCTCACGAACCGACCCGGGGACCATCATGTCTGTCATCACCTTCGCCAACACCAAGGGCGGCGCCGGCAAGACCACCGCCGTGCTGCTGCTTGCAACCGAACTCGCCCGCCTCGGCTATCGCGTCTCGGTGCTCGACGCCGATCCGCAACACTGGATCACCCGCTGGTATGAGACCTCTGAGGGCCTGCTCGGCAACCGCCTGAGCGTGGTGCCCTATGTCACCATGAGCTCGATCGATCGTCAGCTCAGCGAACAGCGGGCACGTGCCGATTTCGTGCTGATCGACCTGCCGGGTTCACGCAGTTCCCTGCTCGCCAAGGCGGTCGGCTACTCCGACTACGTACTGATACCTGTGCAGGGCTCCGCCATGGACGCGCAGGGCGGTGCGAACGTCATCGAGTTGCTGCAATATCTGGAAGACAAGGCGAATATCCGCATTCGCCACTCGGTGGTGCTGACGCGCGTCAACTCTATGGTGACGACCCGCGCCATGCATGCGGTGAAGGATCTGCTCGCGGCCCGCCGCGTACACCTGCTCGAAACGCCGATCATTGAACGTGCCGCCTTCCGTGACATGTTCGGTTGCGGCGGAACGCTCTATTCGATGGATGCGAAGCGCGTGAGCAACCTTGACAAGGCGCAAGAGAACGCCCGCGCGCTGGCGCTGGAAGTGCTGAAGCAGATCCCCACCGCGCGCCACGGCGCCCCGTCCGAGCTGAAAAGTGTCGCCTAGTCCTGCGGCTGGAGGTCGTCGTCCGCCACGAACCGGTTTCGGCACTGGACGTGCGACTGCAGGCACAAATCCTTAAAAAGGCATTCCTCGTCAAATTTTGTGTAGTATTTTTTATAATATAAATATGTTAATTGCGAAGCGCCCGCGGCCCGAACGTCATCATTTGCTCATCGGGGCAGTTCCGGGCTGCGATTCAGCCGTGTCAGTCGCGGCGAGGCTTCCGCAATGCCTCCATTATCTCTGAGCGCGCCACGCCGATCAGCTGTTCCATTGCATAGCGGGCGGCGTCTGGCCTGCGCATCCGAATTGCCTCAAGCACGTCCTGATGTTTTGAAATCGCCTGCTCGTGTGACTGGCTAGCCCGATTTGTCAGCCTAAAGCTGGCCAATAGGGCAGCGCGAATCGCGCTGGCGAACTGGCGGTAAACCCAGTTGCCGCTGGCGTTAATGATAGCCGTGTGGAATTCGAGATCCGCCGCACTCCAAGCCTCGGTATCGCGTGAATTGGCGTCCACCATATCTTCAAAGGCTTTGGAGATCTGATAAAGTTGGCGAGCGTTGGCGTTAGCTGCTGCTTGGGCGGCAGCGGCAGGTTCTAGAAGCTGTCGTGCGTCAATAAGCGAGGCATAGAAACCGTCGTCGGCCCCACAGGAGAGCATGACATCTAGAACCAGAGGGTCCAGGTAATTCCAGTTTTCTTTCGGCAGCACGATCGTTCCCGCGCGTGTGCGGGAGCGGACCATGCCGAGTGCCGCCATATATTGCATCGTTTCGCGCAGGCTCGTGCGGCTCACGCCAAACGTTTCCGTCAGCTCTGCCTCGTTTGGAAGGGTGGACCCCTCCGCAATTTTGCCCGTAACGATTTTCTCAATCAGGTTTTGTAGCAGGGCTTCCCTCACGCCGCCTTTCCCGCGTGACGCGATTGGATCTCCGTCGGCTGTTAGGGCCCGGCTCGTACTTGTCTTTGTCAACCGTCAAGTCTCCTTACGCAAACAGAGGCAGTAAAATGCCTCGTAAATGGCACCTTGGGCAAGGCGGCGATGCGCCCTTTTTCGTCCGGATAAGATCCATTCATAGCACAGACCGTAAGACTTTATCCGATTATCTCAAAAAATAAATCCTATTTATATTGACATTAATATGATTACGATATGAGATAGGGAATGGCAAGGAGACAGAGGAACTTCAACGTCTTTGCCAACCATCGATAGGGAGGAAAAGGATATGAAACTCATGAAGACTGCCGCATTGACGGCAATGACACTGTTGGCCATCGGCGCGGCCGCCGGTTCCGTTTCTGCGCAGAATAAGGATCTGAAAGTCGGCGCGATCTACATGGACGCGCAGGGCTTCTACGCCGGCGTCCGCAAGGGCATCCAGACAGGCGCCACCGACGCCGGTCGCAAGCTCGAAATCATTGAAACCAACGCGCAGGGCGACGTCAGCAAGGAATCGTCCTTCATCGACTCGCTGATTTCCGCCGGGGTTCAGGCGATCATCGTCTCGCCGGTTTCGGCCGACGGTTCCTACCGCGCCATCCAGCGCGCCCATGATGCCGGCATTCCGGTCGTCTGCTACAACACCTGCCTTGGCGAAAAAGACATGAAGGAGTTCATCTCGGCCTATGCCATCGGCGATCCCTATGATTTCGGCCACAAGCTGGGCGATGCCGCCGCCGACTATTTTCTTGCCGAGAAAAAAGATGCACCCAAGATCGCCGTGCTTAACTGCGAATTCGTTGAAGTCTGCGTTACCCGGCGCAAGGGCTTCGAGGATGCGTTGAAGGCCAAGGTGCCGGGTGCCGAGATCGTCGCCAACCAGGAAGGCGCGACGCTCGACAAGGCCGTCTCCGTCGCCAGCACGATGCTGTCCTCCAATCCTGATCTCGATGCCTTCTTCGGTGAAGCCGGCGGCGCGACGCTGGGCGCTGCCCGCGCCGTGAAAAGCCAGGGGCGTACCGGCAAGACCGTAGTCTTCGGCGGCGACATGACGACGGAAATCGCCCAGGAGCTGGTCGACTTCACCGTCATCAAGGCGGTCGTCGACATCTCCGGCCAGGGCCTCGGCAAGCTGGCGCTGGCACAAGCGATCAAGTCGATCGATGGTCAGGCTCCGGCCGATATCAAGGTGCCTTACGACATCGACCTCTACAACTCGGCGGATTCGGCCAAGGCCTGGCTCGAAGCCCATTCCGACGGCATTCCGTGATCTCCCAGGATGCGCTACCTTTCGGGCGGCGCACTTGACCTGACCGGCCGGGCGGACATGTCAGTCTTTCCGGCCGGGCCACGCCATGATTGCGATGGCGGATCTACTCCTGAACAGGCTTAGTCATGATGAATTCCGCCGCCAGCCAGAGCCCCGCTCGCCCCGTCATTGCCTCCATCGAAGGCTGCACGAAACGCTATCCCGGTGTTCTGGCGCTCGATAACGCCACGTTCGACGTCGCTGCCGGTGAGGTTCGCGCGCTGCTCGGCAAGAATGGCGCCGGCAAATCCACGCTCATCCGCATGCTGACGGGCGCTGAGATTCCCGACGCGGGAACGGTGCGGATTGACGGCGAGGAACTGGCCCATACCGGCTCTGCCCGCGCCCAGGAATCCTTCGCCAAAGGCGTGCGGGTCGTCTATCAGGAACTCAGTCTCGTGCCGGGCATGTCGCTGGCGGAAAACCTCTTTCTCGGTCGCTGGCCACGCAAGGCGGGCGTCTTGAGCTATGCCGAAATGGAAGCGCAGGCCACGGAAGCAATGGCGCGGCTCGGCCTCGACCTGCCGCCATCGCGGCTGGTGGCCGGCCTCAGCCCCGCCGAACGGCAACTTCTGGAAATTGCCCGCGTGCTGCTTGGAAAACCCAAGCTGGTCATTCTCGATGAACCGACGAGTTCGCTTGCCGCCGCCGAGGCTGAAAAGGTCATGACCGCCGTCAAGCGCATTGCCAGCGAAGGCATCGCGGTCATCTATGTCAGCCATCGCATGAACGAAATCCGCCGGATCTCACAATCGGCAACCGTAATGCGCGACGGCCGGATCATCGATACAGTCGATGTGGCCGGTGCCGATACGCGCGAGATTGTCCGGCTGATGCTCGGCTCGGAGGCGGCACAGGCTGCGGTTCTCGAAACGAAATCACGTGAGAAGATCGTGCTGGAAGTCGCCAACCTTTCCCTTCAGCCCAAGCTTTCATCGATTTCCTTCAAATTGCGCCAGGGCGAGGTGCTGGGCATTGCCGGTCTTCTCGGCTCCGGCCGCACCGAGTTGCTGCAATCGATCATGGGCGTGCGCAGTTTCGATGCCGGCACGGTCGTTGTCGATGGCAAATCGGCGGGACGCCCGCGCTATCGCCGCATGCTCGATGCCGGTTTCGGCTATACGCCCGAGAGCCGCAAGGAGGAGGGCATCGTGCCGCTTCTGGGTGTGGACGAGAACACGGTATCCACCGATTTCGCGGCCGTCAGCTCCTATGGCGTCCTCTCGGCCCGGCGCATGGCCGAGGCGACTCGAAAGGTCGTCCAGCGGCTCCACGTCAAGACCGCCGAGACCGACACGCCGATCGGGACGCTGTCGGGCGGCAACCAGCAGAAGGTCGTCATCGGTCGTTGGGTCCATGCCGACAGCCGCATTCTGTTGCTCGACGAGCCGACGCGTGGTGTGGATGTCGAGGCGAAGGCGCAGATCTATGCCATTATCCGCCAGCTAGCCGCCGAAGGCCGCAGCATCATCTTCGTCTCCAGCGAGATCGAGGAACTGCCGCTTGTCTGCGACCGTGTCGTGGTCTTGCGCGAAGGCACACTGAAGGAAGAATTCACATCCCCGGATATCGATCAGGACGCCGTCATGGCTGCCTGCATCGCCGGTCACTGACGGAGAATACGCATGTCCCTCGAACAGGCAGCAAAGTCACCTGCATCCGCACAGCGCCGGCGCAGTGGTTTGTCGCAGCATATGAACGAAGTCAGCCTCTTCGTCGCCATCGCCGTGCTCTACGTCGTCTTCACCGCCACCGCCGGCGGCTTCATGACGTTCAACAACCAAATCAACATCCTGCGCGACGCGGCGACGATCGGCATTGCCGCTTGGGCCGCCACCCTGATCATTATCTCCGGCGAGATCGACGTCAGCGTCGGTCCGATGGTGGCCTTCATCTCGGTGGCGCTTGCCTATCTCCTGCAATGGGGCGTTCCGACGCCCATCGCCTTCGTGCTTGCCATCGCCATCGGCGCAGCGCTTGCTTCCATCGCCGGTATTTTGCGGGCCTATTTCGATGTTCCCTCGTTCGTCGGCACTCTCGGCCTCTGGAGCGCGCTGCGCGGGACGGCCCTGTTCGTGACCGACGCGCTGCCGGTCTCTATCGGCCGCAACGATATTGTCGACATGCTGGACCGGCCGATCCTCGGAGTGCCGCCCGCCGCCATCATTATGCTCGCACTGTTCGCGGTCTTTGCCTTCGTCAGCCGCAAGACTGCATTTGGCCGTTCGGTCTTTGCGATCGGCGGCAATCCGCATGCGGCGTTCCTGAGCGGTATCAACGTTGCCCGCATCCGCGTCATGCTGTTTGCCATTGCCGGCGCCATGGCCGCCGTTTCCGGTATCCTCCTGCTCTCGCGCCTCGGTTCCGGCAATGCGACGGCCGCCAGCGGTCTCGAATTCGACGTGATCGCCGCCGTCGTTGTTGGCGGCACGGCGCTCTCGGGCGGGCGCGGCTCCATGCTTGGAACCCTCCTCGGCGTTCTGGTCATCACGCTGATCGGCAATGGCCTCATCCTGCTCGGCATCAACCCGTTCTTCCAGCAGGTCGTGCGCGGCCTCATCATCGTCGTCGCGGTTCTCGCCAATATCCAGGCGATCAAGCGCGGCGCGGCGCGCAACAAGGGGTAAGCCTGTGACCGTCGTCGATCTGACCAGCGGCAATCTTTCAGCCAGGATCTCCACCGGCGGCGGGATCGTCCTCGGTCTCTGGTGGGAGCGCGACAACGGCCGCATTCCACTTTTGCGCGAGGCGCCCCGTGACGATGCCGATGCGCTGGCGTCCGGCTGTTATCCGCTGGTGCCGTTCGGAAATCGTGTGAAGGACAACCGGTTCCGCTTCAATGGACGGGATTGTTCCTTTAAGCCAAATACCGATTGGGACAAACATTACTTGCACGGCGAAGGCTGGCAGGCGAACTGGAGCATCGAACAGCAAACGTCGAGTTCACTTGAACTCTCCTTCAATCACGCCGCCGACGGCAAGTCGCCCTACGCTTATGCGGCGATCCAGCGTTTCGCCTTGCAGGACGATGCTTTCGAGCTGACCCTTTCGGTCACCAATCGGGGAGGGGACCCGCTCCCCTTCGGTCTCGGTTGGCACCCCTATTTCCCGATGACGCCGAAGACAACGCTGTTCGCGCCCGCACGAAAATACTGGACGGAGGTGGAGGATTGGTTGCCCGGCGAGGCCACCGAAATTCCCGCCGACGTTGATTTCAGCAAACCCCGCGGCTTACCGCATCACTGGGTGAACAACGGCTTTGAGGGCTGGTGTGGCGAGGCGCAGATCGTCTGGCCGGAACGCAGGGCACGGCTTTCGCTGACGGCCGATCCGCTGTTTCGCCACGCTTTCGTCTTCGTTTCGGATACCAGCTTTGATCCGGCGTTCAAGCGTGACTACTTCTGCTTCGAGCCGATGTCGCATCTGGCGAACGGCCATAACCTGCCGGGTCTCGGCGACCTGGCCGTGCTTGAACCGGGAGAAACGCTCACCGGCAGCATTTGCATGAAACCGGCAATCTGGACCGACCAATAGCGGTTGCCGCCGAAGCGCGGCTGGAGAATGAGACATGTCCCAAGGGACGACATACGACTATATCATTGTTGGAGGCGGCAGTTCCGCCTGCGTCGTGGCAGCGCGCCTCGTCCGAGACGGCGGGGCACGCGTCCTGATGCTGGAGCGCGGACCCCGCAAGGCCAATCCGATCATGCATTTCCCGGCCGGTTACATGAAATTCCTCGCCAAGGACACCTATCTGTCCATGCACCAGACCAAGCCGCAGGAGCAGTTGAACGGCCGTGGCCCCATCGTGCCGCAGGGCAAGGTTCTCGGTGGCGGCAGCACCGTCAACGCCATGGTCTACATGCGCGGGCAGGCCGCCGATTACGATCGTTGGAACGAAGCGGTGACGGCGCCCGGCACCAACAATGACGGCGCCTGGTCCTATCGGGATATCCTGCCTTATTTCAAGGCGCAGGAAGACAATGACCATCTCGGCGGGGAGTTTCATGGGGTCGGCGGGCCGTTGAAAATCTCAGATCTCGGCCACACCAGCCCGATGACGCGAACCTACATAAAGACCCTGCAAGGCATGGGCATTCCGTACAATCCGGATTTCAACGGCGCCGAACAGTTCGGCGTCGGCTTCATGCAGCATACGATCGACTGGCAGACCCGCCGCCGCTGCAGCGCCGTCGATGCCTTTCTGGCGCCGGTCATGGATGACCCACTGCTGACGATTGAAACTGGTGCGACGGTAACCCGCATCATCTTGGAAAATGGCAAAGCCGTCGGCGTGGAGTACATGCAGGACGGTGCGAAGAAGACGGCGACGACCGGCATCGAAGTCGTTCTGGCCGCCGGGGCCTATCAGACGCCGAAACTGATGATGCTCTCCGGCATCGGGCCTGAGGGCGAGCTTTCCCGCCATGGCATCAAGGCCGTTGTTTCCCTGCCTGGCGTTGGGAAAAACCTGCAGGATCACTACGAATGCCCCATCGTCGCGACGACGAAAGGCCCGTTCGGCTATTATGGCGCCGATCGCGGCTGGCCAATGATCAAGGCGGGGCTGCAATATCTGTTGTTCAAATCGGGTCCTGCGACGACGACGGGCGTCGAGACCTGCGCCTTCTACGATCCGGACGGCAACAATGCCGAGCCGACGATCCAGATGTTCTGCGTACCGACGGTTTATCTCGATCGCGATGTCATGGGCACCGATCCGGGCGATGGCGTCACCATCAACTCGCTGTTGCTGCGCCCAAAGGCGCGTGGCAAAGTCAAGCTCGCCTCCGCTGACCCCTTTGCCAACCCGGTCGTCGACACGCAGATATTCAACCATCCTGATGACCTGCGCCTGACCATCGCCAGCTTTCGTTTTGCCCGTACCGTGCTTGCGGCTTCGCCGATGCGCGACCTGATCGCCAAGGAAATCTTCCCCGGCATCAACGTCACCAGCGACGAAGCGATCGCCGACCATTGCCGCCGCACGGTCAAGACCGGCTATCATCCGGTCGGCACCTGCAGGATGGGCCACGATCAGGATCCGGATGCAGTCCTGGCGCCGGATCTGAAGGTCCGCGGCGTCAAGCGCCTGCGCGTCATCGACGCCTCGATCATGCCGACTATCGTCAGTGGCAATACCAATGCTGCCGTTCTCGGTGCTGCGGCGAAGGCCGCCGACCTCATTCTCGCCTGAGACCGGACGATGTTCGTTCTCCGCTTCAACCCAATCCAGTTTGCGTCCAGCAAGAAGGCATGACCCGATGAAGATCACCAAGCTCACCACCTACATCGTTCCGCCGCGCTGGCTGTTTCTGAAGGTCGAGACGGACGAAGGCATCGTCGGTTGGGGCGAGCCTGTGGTCGAGGGGCGGGCGTTGACGGTGCAGGCTGCCGTTCATGAACTGGAAAATTATCTTATCGGCAAGGATCCCTTTCTGATCGAGGATCACTGGAACGTCATGTATCGGGGCGGGTTCTATCGCGGCGGCGCCATCCACATGAGCGCCATTTCTGGCATCGATCAGGCACTTTGGGACATCAAGGGCAAGGCGCTCGGCCAGCCCATCCATTCGCTACTCGGCGGCCAGGTCCGCGACAGGATCAAGGTCTATTCCTGGATCGGCGGCGATCGTCCTGCCGATGTTGCCAACAATGCGAGGGACGTGGTCGCCCGCGGCTTCAAGGCGATCAAGCTGAACGGCTGCGAGGAGATGCAGATCGTTGACGGCTACGACAAGGTCGAAAAAGCCGTCCAGACCATCGCCACCATCCGTGAAGCGGTCGGTCCCTATATCGGTATCGGCGTCGATTTCCACGGCCGCGTCCACAAGCCGATGGCCAAGGTGCTGGCCAAGGAACTCGATCCCTACAAGCTGATGTTCATAGAGGAGCCGGTGCTGTCGGAAAACAAGGAAGCGCTGCGCGACATCGTCAATCACACTTCGACGCCGATCGCGCTTGGCGAACGGCTGTATTCGCGCTGGGATTTCAAGCAGGTCCTGTCCGACGGTTATGTCGACATCATCCAGCCGGATCTGTCCCATGCCGGCGGCATCACCGAGTGCCGCAAAATCGCGGCGATGGCGGAGGCTTATGACGTGGCGCTCGCCCCGCATTGCCCGCTCGGGCCGATCGCGCTGGCCGCCTGCCTGCAGGTCGATGCCGTTAGCTACAATGCCTTCATCCAGGAGCAGAGCCTCGGTATCCACTACAACAAGAGCAACGATATCCTCGACTACATCTCCAACAAGGACGTCTTCCAGTATGCCGACGGTTTCGTGAGCATTCCGCAAGGCCCCGGCCTTGGCATCGAGGTCGATGAAGCCTACGTCATCGAACGGGCCAAGGAGGGCCATCGCTGGCGCAACCCGATCTGGCGCCACGAAGATGGCAGCTTTGCAGAGTGGTGATGCAGGAGGAGTAGCGCGATGACGGACCGGCTCAACGGCAAGCGGATCATGATCACCGGAGCGGCGCAAGGCATCGGCCTTGCGATCGCCCAAGCCTGCGCCAATGAAGGCGCAAGCCTGTTTCTCATCGACCTTGATGCCGGCTTGCTGGAGACGGAAGCAAAGGCGTTGCAGGCCGGCGGTGCCGCCATTGGTTACACTGTTGCCAGCATCACCGATATAACGGCAATTTCCGCGGCCGTCGAACGCGCGGCGACCGAGATTGGCCCGATCAATGCCATGATAAACAATGCCGGCGTCAACGTCTTCCACGAGCCGCTGGAAACCAGCGACGAAGAATGGCAGCGTTGCTTCGACATCAATCTCAAGGGCGCCTGGAATTGCACGAAGGCAGTGCTGCCGGGTATTATCGCGCAGGGTGGTGGCGCTATCCTCAATATCGCCTCCACCCACGCCTTCACCATCATCCCGAAGACCTTCCCTTATCCTCTTGCCAAGCACGCACTGCTCGGCATGACCAGGTCTCTCGGCCTTGAATATGCAGGCAAGGGCGTGCGCGTGAATGCACTGGCACCGGGCTACGTCTCGACGCAAAAGGTCATCGACTACTGGAACAGTTTTCCGGATCCGGAAGCAGCCAGGGCCGAGACGATGAAGCTGCACCCTGGCGGCCGCATTGCGACGCCGGAGGAGATCGCACTTGCCGCCGTCTTCATGATCTCCGACGAGTGCCCCTTTATGAATGCCACCTGCCTGAAGATCGACGGTGGCCTGAGCGTCCAACAACACCCGTAAGGTCCACATTGGGACGCGCGCCCGCCGGGGCGGCCCGGAACCGTTTTCCTTTGCTTGATTTTCTACGGCATACGAACATTGGGGCATGGATAGAAAAGTTCCATAAATCGTCTTATCCCTCCCACCCCCCGCCAGGAGAAATCCGGTGGGCTTTTTGTCGTTCGGGAGGGAGTGAAGAACAACCGGAAAGCCCCGTCACAACCTGACCTGCCACTCGAATATTCACAGCGCACAGCGGCACGTCACCCCATCGACACCACGAAGCACAACCTCATAACCTCAGCGGCAAAGCAAAAGCAGGGTGTTTCCTAAAAGTCGCTCCCGAGCCCGGCGCAAAAGGATCAGTGGCGTCTCCATCCTCGGATGGAGTTTTGGCGTGAAAGTGGCCGATACCGCGATCCACGAACGATCGATCGGATCAGGCAGTGGGATACAAGCCATTTAACGGCCATGGGGCAGAATAGCATCCGACCGGATCCGGTCACACAGTGGGCATCCCCTAGCTGATCGGTGATGCTGCGATGCATGGAAAACCAACCATCCGGGTGGCGATAGTCCGATCTCAGGACGATTTGCTCGCCGAGTTGATCGAGAGCGAGGTCAGGGCCTCCAGTGATTTCCTGCTGGTCGCGTCCGAGCTGATCGCGCCGGAGGACGTGGAATGCAGGCTTCGCGCCGTGGCCGACCTCACGGACGTGCTCATCGCTATCGGTGACTTCGACGCCCGGCTCATGGAGCATATCATCCAACTGGACGCCGGGACCGTCATGTTCGGTATCCTAATCGGTTCCGACACCGTCAGCGTGCGATTGAAGAAGGTTGGCGTCCGGCAGTTGATGGAGACGCTCGCCGCGCTTTCCCGAGATCGCGACCGCGTTTCACCCCAGTTTGTCGGCTACGAGTTCATCGAGGGCGACCGCGCCGGCGGCGGTGCCTACCAGTTCATCGATCTAAGGCGGACAGAGGACTGCGTCCTCCACGCCGCCGGCAACTGGGTGAGGCAGGCCCTGTTGTCCTATTGGCGCCGGCTGCCCAAGACCGAGGTCGACGTCTTGGGCCATGCGCGCAGCCCGGATGCAATCCAGGACTTGCTCGGGCGAGTGTCGACACTTTCCCGCTCCGAGGCCGACCAGAGCGCCTTCGCCAAGCTCTGCTCCTTGCTCAAGGAGGAAGGCGCCGGGGCGCAGTCTCCACTCGCCCGTCTTCTGCATGGCCTTGGGCTTGAGGAGATCGAATTCAAGCTCCTTCTTCTCGCTCTCGCGCCGGAACTCGATATCAACATCCAGATCGCCTTCGGACTGCTCAACGACGATCTGGGCCGAAAGACGCCGACATTCGGACTTGCCTGCGCCGTATTGGGCAGACCCATCGAAGTTCGCAACGCAATCGAAACGGCTGGCAGCCTGTTTCGCTGGCGCTTGCTGGAAAACGGTTCTGCCTCGCCGCATGCCGACGACGCAATCCGGCTTTCGCCCTGCGTCAACAGCTGGCTGCTCGGCAACCGCACCGCGTTGCTCGATGCCGCCGCCGTGCGTCAGTTCATTCGATCCGCGGTCTATCCAGGCATCGGGCTCACGGAAGCCGTCGAGGGGCGTTCTGCCGCACGGGATCTGGCCGGGTGGTTCGGCCGCGAACATGAAGGATGGATCATTCCGTCCAATGTCCACCTCGACCGCTGGCGCGCACGATGCGAGCTTGCTGCGGCTGAAAGCACTGTTTCGCTGCTGCGTTGCCAGCCGACGTCCATGCTGACGCTGTCGCGCGAGCTGCAGCGCGAGGCGTCGATCGCGATCGCCCGCGCGGCCCGCCTCATGGGCGGCGTGGCGGTGGTCGATTTCGGGGATGAACCGGCTGACGAGGCAAGATCGATGCTGGTCAAAAACCTCGTTGAAGCCTTCAGCGGCCAGCCGCGGCCCGCCGTTCTGATAGCCAGCGATGTTGCGAGTTACATCTCTGCGCTCGGAGCGTCGACGATCGTGTCGGTTCGGCTGCCGGATGATACAGAAGCGGAGCTTTCGGCGATCTATGCCGCCGCGGCGGACCGCGCCGGGATGTCGCTGACGGCGAAAGAATGCGACCGGCTTGCCCTGGCGTTCAAATTGCCGCTCGACGGGATCGAGGAGGCCATGACGCTGGCGGCGCTCGACGGTCGGCGGCCTGGTGCGTCCGGCGAGAACTACGAGCGCGTGGCAAGCGCCTGCCGGCGCATCGCCAGTCCGAAACTTACGCAACTGGCCCAGCGAATGGAGCCGGCATTCTCGCTCGACCAGCTCATTCTTCCAGCCGAACAGCACATGCAACTGCGGGAAGTGGTCAGCAACGTCACCAACGCGACCACTGTCCTGAAGAAATGGGGATTTGAGGCGCAATTGCCCTATGGGAGCGGCGTCGTCGCGCTGTTTTCCGGACCAAGCGGCACCGGAAAGACCATGGCGGCCCAGGCGATCGCACGGGAACTGCGCACCGAGGTCTTTGCCGTCGATCTGTCGCGCGTGGTCAGCAAATATATCGGCGAGACCGAGAAGAACCTCGATGCGGTGTTCACCGAGGCAGAGCGTGCCAATGCGCTGCTGCTGATCAACGAAGCGGAGTGCACGGTCAGCCAGCGCGCCGAGCAGAAAGATGCACACGACCGTTATGCCAATCTCGAGATCGCTTATCTGCTGCAGCGGATGGAGAGCTTCTCGGGCCTTGCGATCCTGACCACCAATTTCAAGCAGAATATCGACCGTGCCTTTCTCAGGCGGCTGCGGTTTGTCATCGATTTTCCGAAACCGGATGCCAGGGCGCGCGAGGCGATCTGGCGGCAATGCCTGCCGAGCGCGGCACCGATCGGACCGGGGGTCGATTTCTCCTTCCTTGCACGGCAGGTCGAGCTGACCGGCGGCAATATCAGACAGATCACATTGCGGGCCGCCTTTGCGGCGGCCAACGAAGGCGGCGCTATCGAAATGCGGCACATCTTCGCCGCAACGCGGGCCGAACTGCTGAAGCTGGGCGCGAACGGTGCCATGCGCGAGCTCGCCGAAGTCGAAACCTTCCATGCTAACGACAGGGCGGCGTGAGGGCACGATGAGCGCGGACGCTTTCAGGAACGTGACAGAAGCCTTGAGGGAACGGATCGCGAATTCGTTGCCGGACCCGCCTGTCGATGAAACGAGCATCCACATCGGACCTCTGGACGACCAGAAAGCCAAGGACGCGCGGCTTGTACTGTTTCTCTATCGCGCGTCGGTCAATGCCGATTTGCGCAATGCCGGGCATCGCGTCGTGTCACCCAACCCGAACGATCCGATCGTGGTGTTTGAAAGAGCACTCCCTTTCGACCTGCACTATCTGGTGAGCGCTAGCCCTTCCTCCGCCGAAAATGATCTCGACGGGTTGCGCGACCTTGGCGTGGCGATACAGGCGCTGAATGACACGCCGGATCTCGTCGGCGGGTTGCTGGCGCCGGATGCCGTGCATCTGTCCTTCGAAGCGATGTCGACTGAGGAAATGGGGCGGATCTGGGCATTGTTTCCCGCGGTCAACTATCGCACCTCGGTGGTGCTTTTGGCGACACCGGTCTGGGTCGATCCCGCCCAGCAGACGCCGTCTGCGCATCCTGTCGTTCAGGAAGACTACGGGATCGAACCCGTCTCGCCGGAGGTTCGTTATGGCGCTTGAACCGAACTGGCTGACGCGAAGGGTGCAGTTCGCCCTTGAACTGGTAGACCCGTTCACTGGTGGCATCGTTTATCGAGGTATGCAGGTCGAGGCCAAGGCAGCGGATGGACGCCCGACCGGGGACGAACCCGTCGTCAACAAGTCGGGCAGGTTCGTTTGGCTCGAAAGGGACCAGCCACGCCGTCCGGCCATCGCCAGTATCGCCTACCGTCCGGGCCGCCTGCCGTTTGCCAAAGGCGAGATCACGCTGGCTGGCGGACCGCCCGCCGGCAAGTTGGTGAGCGAGAGGCTGACACCGAGCCACGCGTACAACGTTCCGCTGGGGGTGACTGCCATTCGCGGTCGCTTGATCGAGAAGAGCGGTGTCGAGGCTAAACCGATCGCCGGAGCTTGCGTGCAGATCGCGTGGGCAACGATACGGCCACTCCGCTGGATTCCTCCCTTCCCGAAATCCGGTGCGGATCTTCGCGGTGGCGAGGTACTGACGGACGGCGATGGCCAGTTCCTGGTGTTTGTACGGCTGCCAACGCCCCGCACCCGCTTTTCCGAATATGTCGGCGATGAACAGCCCGATGGAAAGGCGCTCGGCGACCCAACTGTCGAGCTGGATGTCCTGCGCGGCTGGGTGCGCGCCAGGTTGCAATTCACCCGCTTCGATACTGGCGACCAGCGCTTCACGCCATTCAAGTTCAAGTTTCTGCCGGAGATATCAGACGAGGACCGTACAAGGTTGGGTCGAATACCGGAGGGCCGCCTGCTGCCCCGTGAATTGCAATTGGATTGGAACGAACTCTGAACCGAGCGAGGCGAAGACTATGGAACCAAATGCCACCACCGCGCAGGCCTACGGCTGCCCCTTGCCGCCGGAAAAATTCGACAAGATGCTCGAAAAGGTAAAGAAAGACATCATCGATTTCGAAGCCCAACAACTCGGCAAGTTGAAGACCGAGCTGGAGGCCTTCGAGAAGAAAAAGAAGGCGGTGACCGACGGCTACACGCAGAAGTATCCGGCGCTGCGTGAAAAATGGCGTCTGCAGAACAGCCAGATCGAGCTGCTGCACAGAAGCCTGACCTGCCTGTTCAAGGACTGCAGCTGGAAGCAGCATATAGCCGATTGCGTCTGCCCGCCGCTGGCCGAGATCGCTAAGCAGGACAGCTTGATCGCAAAGCGCCGCCGGTGTTTTCTCGGACCGCTGGAATATGAACGCGACAGGACGAAAGCCGCCGCCGAAGCCGACAAGGCTTATCTGGATACGCTGATCGCAAACCAGGCGCTGGTGGAATCGGCCCTGTCCGCCGACGACAAGCTGATCGCCGAAATCAAGCAGCTGTTGCAGGGCGAAGACAGCGCCGTCGCGATCTATGTCTTCTGGTTCAAGCTCTTGCCGATGCATGTGCAGCTGGCGCCGAAGGCCCTTGTTCATTGTCTGGATTTCGCCAAGGGCGAGGCACCCGACGATCTCTGCCCTCCGAAAGAGTCCGAGCCGCAAACCCCAGCGGGTGGTGCGCCCGTACCTGTGTTGCATCCCGTTCCCTGGCTCGTCCACCCGCAATCCTATCCGGATGAAATCGATTGTGCCTGGACCGTCTACCGCGTCAGCAAGAAGGCGCAGGGCGATGCCGAAGCGGCTTACAACAAGGCCCCCGACGATCTCGCATCGATGACGAAGACGCTCGGGGAGTGGCGCAAGGCGTTCGACGGCCGGGTGCGTGACTGCCTGAAGAAGGTCGACGAGACCATGCCGTGCGGATGCGGCGACGAAACCACGACCGATGCGCCGGTTGAGGCGGCGTCGACCGCCGATGTCGGCCAGGATGGCGGCACATCCGCCACGCCGAAAACAATCATTCAGGAGGTATGAGCCATGCCCGAATATCTCGCACCCGGAGTCTTCATCGAGGAGATCGAACGCGGCCCAAGGCCGATCGAAGGTGTTCCGACAAGCACGGCTGCTTTCCTCGGCGAGACCGAGCGCGGTCCGATCACGCCGCGCCTAGTCTCCAGCTATATCGAATACAAGCGGTGGTTTGGCGACGTCTTTGGCAACCGTGACCGCTACATGCCCTATGCCGCCAGCGGCTTTTTCGAGAATGGCGGCCGGCGGCTCTTCGTTTGCCGCATCGTCGGTGAGCAAGCGACGACCGCAAGCATCGAGTTCGACAATTTCCGCGTTAGCGCGGTCGGCGCGGGCGAGTGGGGCAAGCGCATCTTCGCCAAGATCGAGGCCGGTACTACTGAGAGCGTGCCACCCGGCGAGGCCGACAAACGGCCGGTGGGCTTCCGCCTGCGCGTCGCCTACTGGGCGAAATTCCCCGATGGTTTCCAGATCTACGATCCCTTCCTCGAGGTGAACCGGCCTATGCTGCCGAGGCCGAGCGCAATCGAAGACTGGGACGACCTCTCGGTCGAGCCGAATTCCCCCGACTATTTCGAGAAACGCCTGACAGGAAACTCTGCCCTGGTCACGGTTGATCGCATCGACGACACCAATTCAGACCTCCCGGCGGCGAATGCAGGCGCATTGCTCGAGAATGGCGCGGATGCGCCCGAGATTCTTTCGGACGATTATGTCGGCGAACCGGTGATCGGGCAGCGGGACGACGCTCAAGGGCTCTACGCGCTGACGCTCGATCCCTACCGCGAGGTCGCGCTGGTTCACGCGCCCTACTTCCCGCCGGCACAGGACCTCGTTTCGAAAGCCGTTGTGTCGCATTGCGAGCGCATGCGCTTCCGCTTCGCCGTGCTGGACACGGATGTCAACGCCTTGGACTTCGCCACCGTCGACCCGCGCACGACGGTGGTGGAATCGCAATATGCTGCCGTTTATTACCCCTGGCTTCAGGTGTCCGATCCGCAGAGTGGCGCTCTGAAATATGTGCCTCCGGGCGGCTACGCGCTCGGCATCTATGCCCGCACCGATGTCGAACGCGGCGTGTTCAAGGCACCCGCCAACGAAACGGTGCGCGGTGCGGTCAAGCTGAGGATTGACATCAACGATCAGGCGCAGGAAGTCCTCAATCCGCGCGGCGTCAACGCCATTCGCAGCTTTCCCGGTCGCGGCATCCGCGTCTGGGGCGCCCGCACCCTGTCGGCCAACGGCCTGTGGAAATACGTCTCGGTGAGACGGCTTTTCATCTTCCTCGAACGGTCGATCTACGAGGGCACACAATGGGTCGTTTTCGAACCCAACGACGACCGATTGTGGGCGCGGGTGACCGATACGCTCCGGCTTTTCCTGCGCAGCCAGTGGCGCAACGGCGCGCTGTTTGGACGCACTGAGAAGGAGGCGTTCTTCATCACCTGCGACCGCACGACGATGACGCAGGACGATATCCTCAACGGTCGCCTGATTTGCGAGATCGGGATTGCACCGGTCCGGCCGGCCGAGTTTGTCGTCTTCCGTATCTTTCAGCACACCGCTGAATCACAGCGCTGAGGAGGACCCCACATGGCCCGCAAAGATCCGCTACGCAATTTTCGCTTCCGTCTGGAGATCGACGGCATCACTCAGGCGAATTTCAGCGAAGTCACCATCGGCGAGACCGCTACCGACGTCGTCGACTACCGCGATGGCAATGAGCCGGGACCGCTGCGCAAGCTGAGCGGTCTGACAAAGTATGGCAACGTCACGCTCAAGTGGGGCGTGACCGACAGCATGGAACTTGAGGAATGGCACGATTCCATCATTGCCGGCCAGGTTCAGACCAACCGCAAGAACGTGGCGATCATCGTCATGGATGAGGCTGGATCCGACAAGGCGCGCTTCGTCGTCAGCGAGGCATGGCCGTCGAAGTACACGGTCACCGGCCTCAACGGCAAAGGCAACGAAGTCTGGGTCGAGTCGATCGAACTCGTCAACGAGGGCGTCGAGCGCGAGCAGTAAGCGCAAGCGGCGGAAACAGGAGTTGAGAGCATGAACATACGCGCTTCTTCGACCTTTACGACCGAGATCGAGTTCACCCTGCCGAAGGGATATCTGGACCAGACCGGCATATTGCATACCCGTGGCGTCATGCGGCTTGCGACTGCGGCTGACGAAATCCTGCCGCTACGCGATCCGCGCGTCCAGCAGAACGAGGCCTATCTCGCCATCATCGTTCTCGCCCGCGTTATCACGTCGCTGGGCGACCTGCCCAATGTCGACACCCGCGTGATCGAGGGGCTTTTCGCCTCCGACCTGAATTTTCTCCAACGGCTCTACGAACGCATCAACGGCAGCGAGGACGTTGACCAGCCGGCCGATCTGTCGGGCCTGCCGGGCATGCAGCCGCAGAAGGGATTTCATACCGTGGGGGAAGCCTGAAGGCCTATCCCGCGCTGATGCTGCGCGAGGAGATGGCCTTCATCGCCTACCATTTTCATTGGAGTGCCGCCGACCTCTTCAGTCTCGAACATGCAGAACGGCGACACTGGTGCCGATCGATCTCCGCCATCAACCACCAGCTCGACGGCACGCCCGCCAACCCATTCGAAGCAATCTAGGACATCATCGTGATGCGCAAGACCGCCGATCCCTACATGAACTTCCGCTTCGTGGTCGAGTTCGACCACGTCCTTTGGGGTGGATTCAACAAGGTCAAGGGCATCTCGCGCGAGATCAAGGTGGAGACCTATCACGAGGGTGGGCAGAACGAATTCGAGCACAAGTTCGCCTCCCAGGCGACCTACGGAAACCTGACACTCGAACGCGGGTTGGTCAGCGACAGACTGTGGGGCCTGCAGCAGGAGGCGTCCGACGGCAGCGTTACGCGCAAGGACATCACCATCGTCCTGCGCGACGGCCGCATGAACGAGGTCTGGCGCTGGCTGATCGACGGCGCGTTTCCGGTCAAGTGGACGGCATCCGATCTCGACGGCAACAGCGCGCAGGTGCTGGTCGAGAGCGTCGAGTTCGCCCATCGCGGCATCAGGAAGGGCTGAGAGATGCGTATCGTTCCAGCCTCCGATCGCTTCCGCGCCAGACCGAAGCCGTTCGAGCGCCGGTCCCCGTTTCGACCTGGCCGAAGGGTGGCAATGGGATGGTTGCCGCTCGCCTTGATCTGGCGGCAGCGCCGGAGTTTGACTGTGGATACCTCGGCTCCGGCAACCACAGCAGTGACGCAGGTAACAAATCTCGTGCACATTCACCCGACGGTTGTTCGCGAGCAGATGCATTTCGCCTGGATTCGCTTGCCGGCACCGGCACATCGGGGCACCGTCGTGCGGTCGTCCTTAAGACTACGGCGCGTGCCGATAGCTGCCTCTACGGAGCCGGGCGCGCTCCATTTCCCCCGCATCGTTTTGCCGGGCGAGCACGTCGTTCCACGGGCGTCGTCAAAACCTGCAGCCAGCGTGGCCGGTGGCCGCAATGGGCCGCAATCGATGGCGGCAGGCGGTTATCGCCAGGCACCGGCCTCGACTGTCCCGACACGTTGGTCTGGCGTTGCCGCAGGACGGACGTTGACCGTGCAAGGCTTGCCGCGAACTATTGCCCGGTCTGGCGGCAATGCCGCTGCCGCGATCCATACGCCCTTGAGGGCTAGTGATCGCCCCGCGCCGGTTGTCGACGGTGGGGCCTGGTCGCCTTCGTCTGCTGGAAAGCCCTCGCTTTCGGGACCTTTGCCGGAGGTCTCCAGCGCTCAGCGGAAGCTGCGGCGTCCGGTCTTCGCCGTGCCGGGTCAATCGCAATACGCCGTTGCCGGTGTGCTGCCGATGACCACACGCCTTTCCGAGGCGAGGGGTGCGCGGGACCTCCGGTCGGAGATGCCAGCCGCGACTTTGCCGCCCGCCTCGCTCGAATGGCGCAAGCAGCCCAATGCCGCAGAACGGATGACGGCGGACGCAGGGCGCGACGCGGAGGAAGCCGCGCGTCCGGTGGCGGGTAGGACCTCCTCGGGCAGCATGCCCGGCAGCCAGCCGGCAAGGCCGGGTGCCGCGACGATGTTCGACCCGGCGGTCGTCGAACGGCTGGTGGATGACGTGATCAGGCGCATCGACCGCCGTGGTCGCATCGAGCGCGAACGGCGAGGTTTGTGAGGGGCCATGACACTCGAGAAAGCAACCATCGACGTCGTCTCCGGTACCAATGCCGGCAAGCGCATCCGCGTCCTGTTCAATCCCACCGAATATACGATCGAGCGTGCCAACACCTACAAGGGGACGTCGATCCCGGGCCTTGGCGGCGCACTCTTTCAGTTCATCAATGGCGAGGCGGATTCCCTTGCCATGGAGCTCTTCCTCGACGACTACACCGACCCGCCGACGGGCGGTGGCCAGGGTGTGCGCGAACGCGTTGACGAAATCGCGGGCCTGCTGGAAATCGACAACAATCTGCATGCGCCGCCCATCGTCCGCTTCGTTTGGGGCAAGCTCAGCTTCAAGGCGATCATCGAAAAGCTCACCCGCAAGCTGACGCTGTTCCAGCCCGGCGGCATCCCGGCGCGCGCCACCCTCAATATCAGCTTCAAGGAGTACCGCACCCTGCCGGAACTCCTGATCAATCCGCGGCTGCAATCGGCCGACAAGAGCAAGCGCCGGGTCGTCGTCGGCGACGACAGCCTCTGGATGCTTGCCGCTCGCGAATATGACGACGTCAAGCGCTGGCGCGACATTGCTGACCAAAACGAGCTGGACGATCCGCGCGACATCGCGCCGGGCGACTGGCTGAGAATTCCTCCACTGGAGCCGGAAGATGGATCTCGTCGCCGCATCTAGCCAATCGGGCGCCTTTTATGTGCCGGCTTTCACCATCAGGGTCGATGGTCAGCTGCTGACGCGCCAGCTCCCCATGGTGGTGACGCAGGTCGAGGTCGACAGGACCCTGGGCGGGGCGGCCCATTTCAGTTTCAACATCGTCAACGCCTACAACCAGGAAAAGCGGGAGTTCGAGACTTCGTCCGGGGGTGCCGTCTTCGACATCCTGAAATTCGGCGCGCGGGTCGAGATCGCCGTCGGCTACGGTGACCATCTGCGGTTGACGCCGATCCTCTCCGGCGTCGTCACCAACCTCTCCACCGGTTTTTCCGAGGGTGGCACGCCGGAGCTCAGCGTCTCCGGCTACGACAACATGTTTCCCATGACACTGGGAAAACGCTCCCACAGCTGGAAGGACGTCTCGGACAGCGACGTCGTCAACATCATCGCCAAGGGCTACAACCTGTCGACCGATATCGTGCCGACCCTGGAGAAGCACGATCAGACCGAGCAGAACCAGGAAAGCGACATAGACTTCATCGGCAAACTGGCCAAGCGCAATCACTACGAGTTCTATATGACCGAGCGCAACATTCTGCGCTTCGGCCCGCCGCGCGACACCAGCAACGGTTTCCTCACACTGGAATGGGGCAGGGGCCTTCTGAACTTCAAGCCGGAAGCCAATCTCGCCTCCCAGATCAGCAAGGTCAAAATCATCGGCTGGGATCCCCAGACCAAGAAGACCATCATTGGCGAAGCCTCGGCCGGCGAAGAGTCGGGCGCGGAGGCCTCGCGAAAAAGCGGCGGCGACCGGCTGCGGGCGATCAAGAACGGCGACGTCGTGCTGGAGCTGCGCCAGCCGGTCTTCACCGAAGCCGAGGCCCGCGAGCGGGCCAAGGCGGTGCTCAGCGACCATGCCAAGACCTTTCTCACCGGCGAGGCCGAGAGCATCGGCCTGCCCGAGCTTTTGCCGGATACCAATGTCTTCCTCGGCAATCTCGGGGGCATGTTCTCCAAGAACTACTACGTCCACTCCACCAATCACAAGGTCGACAGCAGCGGCTATCGCACGCGTTTCAAGGTCAAGGAGACCTCGCTATGAACATGATCTCTCCACAGTCGATCGAGACCAATGTCGAGGCGGGCGGCTCGGCGAAGGGGGTCGCGGTGGCGATCGTCTGCCAGAACCGGGACGACAGCGGATTGGGGCGGGTTCGCGTGACCTATCCGTGGCACACGATTCCACACCAAAGCTATTGGGCACGGATCGTCACGCCGATGGCCGGCAAGGACCGCGGCATCTATTTTCTTCCAGAGATCGATGACGAGGTTCTCGTCGCCTTCGAGCGCGGCGATGTCCGCTTTCCCTATGTCATCGGCGGCCTGTGGAGCGGCCAGGATCCTGCGCCGCAGAACAATGGCGACGGCCATAACGACATCCGCGTCATCAAGACCCGCAAGGGCCACACGTTGACCTTCGACGACGGGGCGAAAGGTGTCGTGCGCTTGGAATTGAACGACGGCAAGAAGCTCGAAATCGACGACGACGGCATCAAGCTGGATGACGCCAGCGGCAACAGCCTCGTCATCGAGAGCCGCGGCGGGACAATGAGCATCAGCGCCATGACCAAGCTGTCGTTGTCCGCGCCCACCGTCGAAATCAATGCGAAAGCCAAGGCAACGGTCGAGACCGGCGGCCTTCTGACACTGAAGGGCGGCCTGGTCGCGATCAACTGAAGGAGCCTGACATGGGAATGCCGGCCGCACGCCTTGGAGACATGACATCACACGGTACGCCGCTGATCGGGCCGAGCTTCTGCGTCACCGTGCTGATCGAGAAGAAGCCCGCTTGGCGGGCCGGCGACACGCATCTGTGCCCGCTCGTCAACGGTCTGCAGCCGCATGTCGGCGGTTCCGTTGCTGTTGGTAGCGTCACCGTGACCATCGGCGGCATGCCGGCGGCGCGGGTGGGAGATATCGTCGCCGAGGCCGGCGGGCCGAACGCGATCGCCGCGGGTGCAACAACCGTATTGATAGGGTGAGGCGTCATGGACCAGCAGAAGCAATGGCAGGGTGTCGGTTGGTCGTTTCCGGTGCGGATGGACATCGCGACCGGCGTGCCGATGCTCTCGCGCTATGAACAGGATATCGAAGAGGCGATCCAGATCATCCTCGGGACCAAGCGCGGTTCGCGCGTCATGCGCCCGGCTTTCGGCTGCGGCATTCATGATCTCGTCTTCGACGTCATCGATGTCGCGATGCTCACCCGCGTCGAGACCGAGGTGCGGGAATCGATCGTGCGCTACGAGGCGCGGGTCGAGCTGACCGGGGTCCGTGCCAATCCTTTGCGGGCGGCCGAAGGCCTGCTGGAGGTCGAGGTCGAATATCGCATCCGCCAGACGAATCAGGAAGGCAATCTGGTCTACGACTTCTATCTGCATGAAGGCGGCGCCAACTCCGCGTCGAGCCGCCGATGATGTCCATCGTTCCCCCCAGCTTCGACGAACGCAAGCGTCGGCAGTTGCAGGATGAGTTTTTTGCTCGCGCCCATCTCTGGCTTCCGGACTGGCAGCCGGGCGGGGACAGGACCGATGTCGCGGCAGCCTTTCTGAAGATCGCCGCAACACTCGGCGCCGAGGTGACACAGCGCCTCAACCGCATGCCGGAAAAGAATTTTCGCGGATTGCTCCACTGGCTCGGCAAACGGGGGCGCAACGGCCAGGTGGCCCGCATGCCCGTCGTCTTCAAGATGTCGGACCGCGCCGAACCTGTTCTGGCCGCAGCACCCGTCCGCTTGCAGGCGGATGCGGCGGGAACCCCGATCATCTTCGAAACCGAGGAGACGATCCGGCTGGTCGCCTCGACGCTCCAGGCAGTCTTTGCCAGCAAGGGCGCGGACACATTCTACAAGGCGTTTCCCGGTCTTTCCGATCTCGCCGCGCCCGTTCCTGCGCCCGACGAATGGCGTCTTCTGTCTCCGGCTGCCAAGGGCGCCACCCAGGTTCAGCTCGACCCGCCGGAGGGCCTGGTGGCGGAGATGATTCTTCGCGACGACAATGGCGAGAAATATCGGGTGACCGAAGCAAAGGACGGCCTAGTGACGCTGTCGCCCGGCATTGGCATCACGGCCGAGCCAGCCCCTTCCGCAGCTTCAGCCGCCGACGTCTACGAGGGCAAATTCCATCGCGCCAGTTCCTTCTCGCCATTCGACGGTAAGGAGCGCGACCGGCAGGACCATGCGCTGTACCTTGGCGGAGCAGATCAGCTCGATATCAAGACCGCCGCGATCATTGCGCTGGAAGGCGACCTGCCGGCCGGCTGCATCTGGAGCTACTGGGGCAAGGCGAGGGGCAAGACGGAGAGCGACTGGCAGAATTTCGACGTCGATCCTGCCAAGCCGGATGTACTCGCGAAGGGAGAGGGCGAGATCGAGTTGACCGAGATTGGCGGCAAAAAATTGCGCTGGCTGCGGGCGGTGCCCGAAAAACCTGACGATGTGAAGCAGGCCCTCGTCGGCGACATCAAGTTCACAATCAACTGCGACGATGACGAAGCAAAAACCTCGATCGCGTTCGAGGCGCTGGCCAACTCCACGCCGGTGGTGCTGAAGCAGGGTTTCTACCCCTTCGGCCGCGAGCCGCGGCAATTCGATGCCTTCTATCTGAGCGGGCCGGAGGCTTTCGGCAAGCCGCACGCCTGCGCCATGATCGACATCCGGCTTGACGACAGTATCGCCGGGCCGATGAACTCGCTGAGCAACGCCGAAGGCGACAGCCTCGTCGCCGGCATCCACAATGGCGGCGGTCTGCGGATCGTCCATGTGGCTCGGACTGCGCAACAGGGTGAAACCCTCATCCACTTTCTGCCTCCCTCACGTCCGGAAAGTGATCCCTCGCAACCGATCAAGTTCTTGACGGAGCAGAAGGTTGGCTCGGCATTCGACAGGATGGGCGACGAGATCGGTTACTTCAGCATGACCGACGGCCGTGACGTCTGGCTGTGGAGTTCCACATTCCCGCTTTCTCAATTGCCGGAGCCACCGACCGACGATCTCGGCGACTGGCTCAGCCGCGTCGGCCCCGCGGTGGCGGAGGGCGGCACCATTCTCGAGACCTGCCTCGTGTTCGATCCAGAGGGGATGCTGAAGGTCTATGTTCTCATGAAAAACGGAGAGGTTTATGGCCGCCTGGTGCTGGTCGATGCGGCAAAGTGGGAGCTGCTCTCCGTCAAGGTCGAAAAAGCAACGACGGCGCTCACGCGCCTGGTGCCCTTCGAGGATTGTGAGAGCGATCCGGGCGCGGCCTCGGATCAGCTCGGGCTGGCGGGCGTCACCCGTGACGGCAAACTTGTCTACTGCGAACATGCCGGTGCTGACTGGACCGAGGTCAAGGATTTCGTCACTACCGGAGAGTCCTATCCTCTCGCTCTCCTTCAGGGAAAACAGCGTTTTCTCTATGCACGGGGCGGAGGGGCGGATGCGGGCGCGCTGAAAGCCTTTAAACCCGGTTCGCCTTCCGTCCATACGCCTTGGGCCGAACCGCTGATCGGCGAGGGTTTCTCATTCCTTCGGCAGCGGGATGGCGAGCCGATCGTCCTATTCGCCAGCCGCAATGACGACAACAAGCCGGGCGTTGCCATATGGCAGCCCTTTGCTGACGCGACACCGCATTTCGTCAAAATGCCGTTTGTCTCGCCGGAGATCGCGCAGGCGCCGGTGCGGCTGCCGGATGGCTATCTGTTGCCGCTCGCCCAAGGCGCAGTCGCGCCTTCGCGACTGCCGCAGCTACCGTTCATCCAGAGCGCCAAAACGGCGAGCCAGATGACGGGGATCGCCCTGCCAAAGGAGATGCCGGATGACGCCGGCGACGTCGTGCTGCTCCGGCTTCCGGACCCGTCCGACGACAATAAATTCTTCCTGGCCGACCGGAGTGGCGACACCGGCTTTGCATTGCGCTCGCCTTACTTGCGCAAGCGGGACGGCCTTTCGGGCACGGTCCACCAAGTTAACAGGGCGCGGACCGGGACGGTGAAAGCGAGGCGGAAGATCGAGCTGGAACCCGGCGACGCCGATCCGGTGAAGGGGTCCGTCCTTTGCATCTGCACGAAAGATGATCCGCATTCCGACCCGGTCAACATGCTGTTCACCATCGACGACGTGACGGAAACACCTCAATCCGGCGGTCCGGACAAACGGGTTGCCACGGTCACGGAGGATCTTCCTTTCGCCAGCGGCAAGCGTGCTTATTTCAAAGTTGGATCCCACACGGATCTGACGTTCGACATCAGGCCGAACATCCTGATCGATACGCATCTGACGCAATCCTTCGACCCGAAGGACGTCATTGTCGAATTCGTCAGCCCCAGGGTGACGACCCGGCTTAAGATGGCCCCGATCCAGGAAGACGGCATGGACAGGCTTGTTCTCGACGAGACCTGGTCCGGTGCCGTGCCCGCAGTCGGATCGACCGTGCGGTTCATCCGCCAGCAGTCGATCGGCGCCGCCGTTTCGCCGCCGGCGCCGCGCAATCCGGAGCTTTCGTGGGAGTACTGGAACGGCTCCGGCTGGTGGCAGATCCCCGACATCGACGACGGCACCCGCAATCTGGTTAGGTCCGGCGTCGTTAAATTCTGCGTTCCCGAAGACCTTCAGCCCTCTGAGGTCGCGGGCCGCATGGGTCACTGGATCCGTACCCGGCTAGTCGGCGGCGATTACGGCCAGGAGACGGTCAAGGTAGAGACGACACGCTCGGGCAGGACCAGCACTCAGATCGTCATTCGCGATCCGTCAACCATTCGCGCGCCCTATATCTACGGGGTCAACCTAACCTACCACCTGTGCCGCCCCGTGATGCCGGATCGCGTGATCACGCTGGATAGCGGAGCCTACCGCGACCAGACCGAAATCAACCGCGCGGCGAACGCGCGCGTCGAGATCTTCACGCCACTCGTCGACGGTTTGAAAGGCGCGGTCGTCACCGCTGGAACGACCGACACACCGACCGAATGCTGTGCGGATTGTTCCAGCAGCGCTACCAAAGCCAGCGACTCAGATGGCACGTCGCCCGAGGTAGCGGCCCCCGACAAAGCGATCTATCTCGGCTTTACCGGGCCACTGCAGGGGGAGGCCGTCGCCATTCTGTTCCTGGTCGACGAAACCCCGCTGGATAGCGATCTTCCGTTGGAGGTGGAGGCCTTTGCCAACAGTGAATTCAAGCCGATCCGGGTCAAGGACGAAACCCGTGCGCTGAGCCAAAGCGGTATCCTGACCTTATCGCTGCCCGAACCCCTGCAGCGCGTGAGCTTTTTCGGTGAATCCCTTCACTGGCTGAGGCTGAAACCCGCCGCAGGTGCTGCCAAGGCTTGGAGCCCGAAGATCCGCGGTATCTATTTGAACAGCGTCTGGGCGAGCGCCGGCGAGACGAGGGTTCAGGAAATCGTCGGCAGATCGGACGGCTCACCCGATCAGATGTTCAACCTGGCCCATGTGCCCGTGCTCGACGATACGTTAGAACTGCGTATTCGCGAGCCGATCGGCGACGAGGAGAAGGCGGATCTGCTGAAAGCCAATCCCGACAGCGTGCGCGACGCGATCGGCGAATGGCCCGGCCCCTGGGTGCGCTGGTATCCTGCCGATCTTGCGACGGCGGCACAGAACGACCGCGTCTTCGATTTCGATGCCTCGGTCGGCATCATCACCTTCGGCAATGGCCGGCGAGGAGCCATCCCGCCGATCGGGAGCGACAATATCCTGGCGGTTACCTATCGCAGCGGAGGCGCCGCAGCGGGCAACGACGTCAGCCGCTGGAGCCGTCCCAACCTGATCAGCCCGCTGCGCGGCATCGAGGAGACGGTTGCACCCGAGGGGGCGGCGGGCGGTAGCGATCCGCAAGATGCGGCGACGGCGCTACGCTTCGTCTCGGCCAACATCGCCATGCGGGATCGCGCGGTAACACTCCAGGATTTCGAGCGGCAGGCGGTGCAGTCGTCGCCCGACATCGTTCAGGCACGGGCATTTCTGTCCGGTGCCGGCATCTCGCTGGTCGCCGTCAAGAGTGGCAGCAATCCCCTGCCGACAAGCGCCATTCGCAGCGCGCTGGCGCGCTATCTTCGGTCGCGGGCGGCACCAGTCTTCCGGCGGCCCAAGGCACTCGCCGTGGAGGGGCCTGATCTCATCGCGATGGAACTCTCTGTCGTGATCGCCGTCGCGGATCTGGCAAAGGCCGGCTCCATTGCCGAAAGGGTGCAGAAGCGGGTGCTCGCCCTTTTCGATACGGCGAGCGGAGGCGTGGACGGGCAGGGCTGGCGGCTCGGCACGACGATCACGCAAACCGACGTCGCGGCCGTCATTGCCGATATCCCCGGCGTCGACGAGATCGACCCGATCGCGATCCACCGCCAGGACGGGCTGTTGGGGCCTGTCGGCCCGAGACAGTTGGCGACCTTGTCCGAGAGCAGCCTGTCGATTACCTGCCGGCAGTCGCTAGGGGAGGTCGCCTAATGGACCTTCGGCTGAAGCTCGACGACACGGACTTCGAGACGCTGGCGACCAACGCGCGGGCCATGATCCCGCCGTTCGCCCCCGAATGGACGGATCACAATATTCATGATCCCGGGATCATGCTGCTCGAGTTGATGGCGTGGGTCGCCGAAGCGCAAATCTACGGGCTGTCGCGCATGCGCAACGCCGAGAAGGCCGCTTACGCACGCCTACTCGGCGTTGAACAAGCAGGCCCGCGGGCCGCCCACGGCCTTGTCTGGCCGCTCGAGGCAAATGAGCCGGGATATCTGGAGGGCGCGATTGTCGGCCAGTCGATTCCTCAATGGGCGGCGGTCAAGTCGAACCGTCCCGATGCGCCGCCCTATCGGCTCGTCGCCGCGCAGCATCTGACCCCTGCCAGGCTCGTCAGGGTCGTTGCTTATTTCGCTGATGGTCGCGCCGCCGATTACACCGGCATCAACCGCAGGAACGGCGCAACCTACCTGCCGTTCGGCGTTTCGCCGACTTCAAACGATCGGCTGGAACTGGTCTTCGAGGGTACTGCCATCCTGCCGGGCGGTTCCGGCGCCTTCGTTCTCGGGGTAGAGGCGGAGACCGCGCGATCCGGGCGGCTGGATGGGATGTCTGATTTGCCGGGGATCGACGTCTGGATGCGCGACACGAGCGGAACGAGACCTGTTGCCATCGAGCGCGACACGACAGTGGGGCTGATGCAGAGCGGCGTCGTCGCGCTTGGCATCACGGATAACGAGCAGGCGCACGGTGATCCGGGCTTCACGCTCATCCTGAAACCCCGTGCCGCCGGGTTCCTTCGCGCGCCGCGGGTCAGGCGCATCGCCGCCAATGCGCTTGATGTCGAGCAGGTCGAAGAGGTCGTCGAGGAAGAGTCCTATTTCGGCCGCCAACTGCCCGGTCAGGTTTACAAGCTCCTGCGGGCGGGCGGGCTCAGGGATTCCGCGTTGAAGATCGAGATCGGGGGCGAGCCGTGGACCCCTACCGATGATCTCGCCGAAAGCCAGCCATGCGACCGACACTACCAGTTCGACGAAACCACCGGCCAGGTCCTGTTCGGCAATGGCATCAACGGTTTGATGCCACCCCAGGACGCCCCGCTGACGGTGGTCTACAATGTCTGCGGCGGCACGCTGGGCAATGCGCAGGCGGGGGTCGGCTGGTCTCTGCGCGGCGTCACCGGAACTTTCGGTCGCAATTCGCAGCCCTGCAACGGCGGCACCGATCGAATGCTGGCATCGGACATGCAGGCCGAGGCGCGCCGCAGCCTCAACATGCGGATAACCTATGTGATCCCTACGGATCTGGAGCAGGCCGCACTTTCGCTGATCGGTCTCGACGTCACCCGCGCCCTCGAACTCGCGCCCCTGGCCTGCCATCCCGTGGGTACTCGCACCCTCCTTGTTGCCGGCTGGTTTGATCCCACGCTCGGTGTTGCAGCCGCGCCGGAACGAGCGCCCTGGCTGCGCGCCGTTCGGTCCCGGTTGGCGTCCGGTCTTCCCGCGGGGCAGCGGCTGGTCGTCATCCCGCCACGATATGTTTCCATCCGCATCGTTGCCGAACTCGCGGTGCACGCGGCCGCCCATCCCGCTGCCATCATCTCGAAAGCCGAGATGATGCTGGCGGAAAAGTTCTTCAATACGTCGTCAGGCATCTCGATCTGGAAGTTCGGCCGCGAGATCACGCCGCTTCTGGTTGCGGGTTGGCTCAGGAAACTGGATCACGTGCTCAGCGTGTCGAAGGTGACACTCTACCGCGACGGCGCGGCCCAGCCCGACATGCTCGAACTTTCGGCGACCGAACTGCCGCTCTTCACAACGGGCAACGGCGACATCACCGTTGTGCGTGCTGCTGCGGGAGGGGCGACATGAGCACTCTCGATAACAGAACCTATCGGTTCTCCTCGGCGAAACACTGGGACAGATGCCTGGCATTCGGTTTCGATGCGCCGGGCGAGGGTGGCCTGCGTTTCACCTCGCGTCTCGGCGTCAGTGCAGTTCGTGTCGGTCCGGCAACGTCGATCTCGGCAGTTGCTTCCGACCGCTTGGGCGTCCCGACGTGGCGCGCACCGCTGCAATCGTCCGGCGGCGAGGAAGGTCTTGCATGGCTCGATGAATTCGACGGGAAGCAAGGGCCGTTTCCCGTCGACGAGACGATTCGAACGACGTTACGCCTACAGCTCGACCGGCACTGGCTGTGGGCCTTCGGCGCCGACCGGGTTGTGCGCTACGATCGTATGACGTTGCAGAAGGATACCGTTGTTCCGGTCGACCGGTTGTCCGGGGGCGAGGATGCCAGGCTGCTCGACATCGCCTCCGATGGCACCGAAGGGGCCTGGGTCCTCGTCGACGAAGGCGAGCGCCAGAAGGTGGTGCTCATCGACTGCCAAGGCTGCAAGGCCATCGAATGGATGCTGCCCTGCGAAGTCATCAAGGCTGCGGAGGTCGCGATTGTCAATGGTGGCAAGACGCTCGCCCTGCTTTCGCCTGCCGATCAGCGGCTATTCCTGATCGGAGCCGGCGACGGCGTGCTGATCCGCGCGATTTCACTGGGCGCGTTTGACCGTTGTTTCCAGGCGCGCCGGATCTCCAGTGACGCAAGGGCGCGTCTGGGCCTTTCCGGGTTTTCCACAAGGAGCGGTGCGCCACGATGGCAGTTCTACCTGCTCGATCGGCAAGGCGAGGTGATCGACGGGCCGATCGACAGTCCCTTCGCCCCACTTCCGTCGACGAGCCGTCCTGAGGTTGAAATCGCCGATTTTGCCGTCGCTGGCGACAGAGTATGGTTCGCGACCAATTCCGGGCTCTGGCGGCTGGATGCCGGCGACGTCTCGGGCGGCAAGGAGGCGCATGCGGTGCTTCTGACCCCGCTGCTCTATTCGCCGCCGGACGGAACCGGCCGCGGCTGGATGCGAGCCGGAATCGAGATCGACCTGCCAGAGGGGGCGGCGACCGAGGTCTCGTTCGCGACGACCGATGATCCCGAGACAGCAAGCCGCATCGAGACGATCATGGCGAACGAAAGTCTGCCGAAGAGTATTCGCCAGGACGCGATCTGGACACTATTGGCACCGGATCCCGACACATCACGAACCTTCTCGGTATCAGGCGGGTCCGCTTTCGGCGGCAAGGTGGACGTTCCGCTGTTCGGCACCGGTGACGCCTGGCTTGTGTTGAAATTGCGGGCGGACGTGCCGCCTTTCGTCGGTTCGCCATCCCTGCGCGGTATGCGGATTACCTATGGCCAAAAATCCCTCATGCAATATTTGCCGGCGATCTTCTCCGATCCGAAAAACGACCCGGAAAAACTGCTGCGCCGGTTGGTCGGCGTAGTCGAGACGACGAGTCAGGGCATCGACGCCAAGATTGCCTCGATCGGGCGCATGATCGACGCCGAGAAGGCGCCCGGGGAGTGGCTGGACTATCTCGGCAGCTGGCTCGACCTGCCCTGGCACTCGGCGCTCGACGAAGGTACGAAACGCGCCCTGCTGAAATCGGCAGGGTATCTGTTGCAATGGCGCGGCACCAAGCGCGGCTTGCAGAGGTTGGTCGAGTGCATTGCCGGGCAGGGCGGATCGGTCGAGGTGATCGACGTGGCGGCGGAACATGCGCCCATGCGCCTCGGCGGAAACGGTCTGCCGGGCACGGCGCTCGGCCTTCTCGCCGGCTACCGGCCGAGCACCGCCACCCTGGGTCTGAAGGCTGTCCTCGGCCGCGCAAAGCTCGGCTGCGCCCGGGGGCAGCCCGTCGACATCCTCGTGCCGACGCTGCTCATTGCGATTTCGAGCGTGGCGAGGATCAGGCGGATCAACGCGCCTTATCTCGACAGCATTCTGGCGCAGTACGTCCCGGCAGGCGTCCGGCATCGCGTCCGTTGGGAAACCGTTCTCGAACGTGGTCTCGACGAGCAGGCGGACGGCCTCATTCTCGAGGCGCAGGGGCCGGGCACGCTCGGCACGGATACGCGGCTCGGCAGGACGGTGCTCGCCGGGCGCACACGATTGCAGATCGGAACAGGGGTCGAGATGGGGTTCACGTTGCGCTAGGCGCTTCGCGGAAGGAGGAAGTCATGAATATCTTTATCAGCAAGACGAAAAATGTGGACGGTCCGGATGGGCTGCGCAACCGCTTCTTCTCGCGAAAGCGAATGGCGGCCGAGGATTTCAAGATCGAGCAGCGCCACCTGATCAGCCGCCGCCGGCTGGTCAATCGCGCCGTTCTCGGCTCCGGCGTGGTCTATGGATATGCCCTGGAGGGCGCCGGGGACAAGGGATTTCCCTGCGTCTGTGGCGAGCCGTCTCGACCAGTCGAAGACGCCCAGCCAACCCAACAATCTACTCAAACCGGGGAGACCGGCCCGATTGCGCTGAACGTCCTGCCCGGCTTCGCACTCGACCGGAGCGGACGCGAACTGGTGCTTTCGGAAGCCGTTGACGTGACCGCAGACAACGCATTTCTGCGGGTCAGGGTCAACGGAACATGGTGCCCGCGCGCGATCGACGAAGCGCTGGCGGCCGGCAAGTACGTGCTCGCGGTGCACTATGCGGAGTTCGGGGTGGGTGAAGCCGTGGCCGCATCCCTGTGCGGCTGCGGCGATACCGAGCGGCCGCATGTCTGTGAAAGCGTCTTCTTTTCGTTGCGCCGGCTCGAGGGTGAGCAATGCCCCTGCGGCGATACCGATTGCCCGGACGGACCTGACTGCCGGTGCGACGCCTGCGAAAACCGGCGGCGCGGCCCGCATGCGCGCCTTGTCGACTGGGCGACCAACCGCGAGGTGACTGCGGTATCGACGCTTTTCCCGTGGGCCGATCATGATGTCGCCGTCGACGACCCGGTCGAGCTTGCCTGCGTCGAGATCGTCGGGCAGCCGGTCAAATGCAAACCGCTCATGGTGACGTCCATCGACGCACGCAGCCCGCGGCGCGTCGTCAGAACCAACGACACGCTTTACGACCTGATAAACGGCTGCGACCTGACGCATATTGCCGACATCAGCTGGGCGTCCTGGCACCGAAAGCGGAGCCGGATTTCCTGGCAGGAGTTTTCTGACTTCTTCACCAGCGAGCCGGCCGGCGAGGACAGCCTGCTGACAAATTTCACCATTCGGTTCTCCGGCCCGGTCCTGGCGCAAACCATCCACCGGGACGTCATCACCATGAGCGTGCAGATGGCCGATGGCGGCACCGGCTGGATCCGATCGCGCAGGCTTCCCCTGCGCGATCTCGATCTTGCACCAAGTCGTTCGGATCTGCCCCCGGGTACGACCGACCAGATTCGGGTGGCCGTCGCCAAGCGCTGGGTCCGCGATGAGATCGAGATGGACGGTGAGTCCTACCTCAATGAACGGGATTTCGTCGTCGAGATCGAAATCCGCGGCGACCTCATTCTCGATTGCAGCGGCCAGGCGGTGGACGCCAACTCGATCGGCCTGCAGGCCGCCCCGACAGGCAACGGCACGCCGGGCGGCACCTACTTCTCCACATTCAAGGTGATGCGCATGACGCGGCCCGCTCAGACGGGCGACGACGATGGAGGACGCTAGAATGAATATGCAAAATGAGATTCCCAAAATGGCAGGCTTGGGGACGCTGGAGCGTCCGCTTTACAGTCCCGGGCTTCTCCTCGAAGATGAGGACCTTACAAGTGCCGTCGACTATACGCGCCGGCTGACCCAGCTGATGTTCAGTTCGCTGTTCGGCTGCGGCGTGATCTGCGGGCTGCGGATAATTTCCGCCGAAAAGCAATGCAACGGCAGCCTGCTCAAGGTGGTGGTGAGCAAGGGTCTCGGCCTCGATTGCTTCGGCAATCCGATCGAGGTGCCATCTGACCAGACCGTGACCTACGACCCGAAATGCAAAGATTTCCCGCCGGAGATCTGGGTGACGGCATGTTACGTCGAAAGGCACTGCGCGCCGCGTGAACTCTCCTGCGCTTACGACGGTGGCAACGAGCGAGCCTTTACCCGTCATCGCGCCGGCTTCGAGATCAAACTCTACGGCAGGAGACCCGATTGCGCCTGCTCCTGTGCCAAGCCCGAGGCCCCGCCCACCCATGACCATGGTGATTGCTGCTCTTCGGCTGGCGAAAGCGCCCGGGCCGCTTCTGCCGCCAATCCGGAAAACGGTGACTGGGATTGTTATGCCGATCATATGAATGGCGTGTGCTCGTGCGGCCGTGGCTGCAACTGCATCGTCATCGGCAAGATCGACCTGTCGGCGGAACAGGACGGGGCTTTGGAAACAGCCCTTGAATTTTCCGACCGGTCGATGGTGCGACAGATCCGGCCAGTCCTGATGGGCCAGTGGCACAACAGGTCGGTCTCCAGACAGTCGGATCACAATCCGGGCGAAGCCGCAACAGTCAGACCGGCCTGAAATCGGCGGATGCGCGATGACCAGTGCACGCACAGCAGAGAGCAGGCAGCCGTCGCTCGATCGCAGCCCGGTCGCGGCGATGATTGCCCGTGCACCGATCCAGCAGATCGCGCCGCCGGTCCAGTCGGTCTCTGCCTCCGGCAGCCTGCAGAGGAAGATCGGCAATCGCGGTACGCTGGCGCTCGCACGAAGTGCGGCAAGCTCCGACAGTGCGTCGTCGGTGGGCGGCATCAGGATATCCTCGCCTAGCGATCCGGCCGAGCGCGAGGCAACGTCGGTTGCGGCAAGCATCATGCGTTCGGCCGACGCCATGCCCGTGGCTTCCTCCGTACCCTCGAGCATCCAGCGCGCTGGGGGGGCGCCGCTAAGCAAGAGCGCTTCGGTGGCCCCAGCCGGCGTATCGGCGAAAATCGCGCGCAGCATGAGCAGCGGCACCGCGTTGCCGACATCGGTGCGATCCTTCATGGAGCCCCGTTTCGGCGCCAATTTCGGCGCGGTACGGATCCACACCGGCGAGAATGCGGCGGGGCTCAGTCGTGAACTCAATGCCCGCGCCTTCACCGTCGGCGAACATGTCTTCTTCGGCCGCAACCAGTTCCAGCCTGGAAGGCGCGAAGGCCGGGAACTGATTGCCCACGAACTCACCCATACGATCCAGCAGGGAGCAGCGGCGCAACGCAGTATCCAGCGCAAGGAGGGGGACGGCGTCCTTGGCGCCCTTGCCGACACGTTCAAAAGTCTAAGCCCGGAAGGCGCCGTTCGGCTCGCGATCAAGACCGTCGCGCCGCAGCTGAACACCGTCATCAACCAGGGCGGCATCAAGGAGATGCTCTCCGAGCAGGCGTTGAAGGCGGTCGATGGCGTGTTCGATTCGGTGCGCAAGCCGCTCGACAGCATGCTGGGGGTTGGCGAGCAGGTGGCAGCGGCGCTGGGGCCGGTGATCGAGACGCTGCAGGCGGCCGGAACGCAGATTGCCAAAAACGACTGCACGCCGATACGGGTTGCCGCCGAAAAGATCGAGCAGGTCGCCATGCGGCTGCTGACGCCGGTCATCGAACTGGTGCAGCCGGTCATCACGGCGTTGAAGAAATTCCTCGACGACGTCTGGAAAAAGATCGGCGCGCCGATCCTCGACTGGATCAAGGATTATGCCGCCGAACAATGGGGCCTGATCAAGGAAATGGCCGGTTATGTGCAGGCCGCCGCCGTCTGGCTGTGGGACATGACCGCCGGCGTGCGCGAGCCTTACATCCAGATGTGGAACCTGATGAAGGATCTGCTTGGCATCGGCGATTCGCCCGACGGCCGCAACGGCATCCTGCAATGGGTCGAGCAGAAGCTGACGCAGGCTTGGGATGCGATCAAGCTGCGCCTGCAGCCCTATACCGAGCAGTTGAAGACGATCGGCGCCGCCGTCGGGGCCGTAGTGCTTGCGCTGTCACCGGTCGGCCCGATGCTGGCGCTGGGCGCCGCCGCGATCGAGCTCGGCAAGGGCATCGCCTGGGTTGCCGCCAACTGGGGCAAGGGCAATATCATGGCGACGGCGCGCGCCTTCGTCGAAAAGACGTTGATCCCGCCGCTTGCCGCCGCCCTCGACAAGGTCACCGCCTCCGTCACCAACATCGCCAACTCGATCAGCGCGGCGCTGACCGGGCTGGCGAGCAGTCTTGCCAAGACTGCCGCGATGGTCGGCGGCACGGCCATCAGTATCATCATCCGGATCACCCAGTGGCTGTCCGAACAGGCGCAATCGCTCGCCACCTTCGTCAACGGCAAGCTCGCCGAACTCAAGATTTGGCTCGGCGGCGCCTTCGACAAATTGTCGGCGTTCCTGCGCCGGGTGATGAACTTCCTCAGCCGCGTCGGCGACGTCATCATCGACATCTACGGCCTGCCGGTGCTGCTCGCAGAGACGGTGTGGAATGCGGTGCCGCAATGCATCCGCGACCCGATCGTCGACTTCCTCGGACCGATCATCCTGCGCCAGATAGAACTCTTTAGCGAGTTGGTGAAGGACGACGAGGCTTGGAAGAAGACGAAGGAAGAGGTGGGACGGCTGATCAAGCTGGTGTTCCACGACAAGAACCTGATCGGTGCGATCAAGGCGGCTTTTCTGTTCGTGCTCAGGGTCTTCAACCTGCCGCCGGACCTGCTGGCAACCGTTGCCGCCAAGGCGATGGCGGCCTGGGATATCGTCGCCAAGAAGCCGCTCGAGTTCATCAAGACGACGATCAAGGCGATCGCCCAAGGGTTCAAGATCATCTGGGACGACAAGCTGGAGAACATCAAGAACGGCCTGCAGGGCTGGCTGCTCGGCGAGATCAAGGACAAGAACATCATCATGCCGACGAACTGGACCGACCTCGGCCAGATCTTCGAATTCGTGCTGAGCGTGCTCGGCATTTCGGTCGATCACGTCTACGATCTGCTCGAGAAGAAATTCCCCGGCAAGGCACAGAAGTTCCGCCAGGTGATGGGCAAGATTCAGGGCGTGATGGAGTGGGTCAACAAGTCCATCGACGTCACCAAGACGCCGAAGGAAAATGCCTCCGGCATGCTCAAGCAGGCGAAGGATTTCGGTCTGGTGCTGCTGGAATCCGGAGCGGAATGGATCATCAAGAAGGTCGCCGCCAAGGTGACGGAAGAGATCGTCAAGGCGGCGGCGACGGCAGGTTTCGGCGCGATCCTGACCGCCGCGCAAAGCCTCTACGCCGCGCTTCTGACCGCCAAGAAATGGATGCGCCAGATCCTCGACATGGCCAACAAGGCGCTCGACAACATCATGGATCTCGTCGGCGGGGCGGTTGCCAAGGTTGGCGGGGTGTTTGCGGAGCTGATGAAGAAGGGCATGCCTGTCGTCATCGGCTTCCTCGCCGACCAGGTCGGCCTGGGTGACGTCGGCAAGGAGCTGGGCAAGGCGATCGACAAGCTGCGCGCCAAGGTCGATGCCGCGATCCTGTGGGTGATCGACAAGATCAAGGCCGGGATCGACTTTCTGATCGGGCTGGGCAAGAGCGCGGTCGCAGCCGTCAAGAACTGGTGGCAGGAGCGCCGCAAGATCGATGCGACCGACGGCAAGCCGCATGAACTCTATATCGAGGGCGGAGAAAACGCGCCGCGCATCATGGTGAAATCTACCCCGACCAACCTTGTGCCATTCCTCGAGACGCTCACCAAGTCCAAGTCGAAGAACATCCGCACGGCGGCCAAGGTCGCACTGGATTTCTATGAGCAAAATCTCGTGCCGACCCTGAAGGTCAAATCCAAGACACAAGCCCAGATCGATGCGTTCAATACGCGCTTCACCCAGATGAGCAAGTTGCTCGTCGACCTCTTCGACAGTGGCGACGACGTGCCCAAGGAGGCAGTGTGGAATACATATTCGAACCAGAACAAGTTCTCGACCGTTGAGCTTCTCTCCTACAAGACCGTTAAGCAGGGAAGCGACCCTGATGACAAGGTGAAAGGCTGGAAGGTGCTCCAGAGCGCCCTTTTGACGGGAAAGAGGGCGAATTGGGTCCAGATGCACATGATCACTGCCGCCGTGGGCGGGCCGGGGACGGCGAAAAACATCGTCCCAGCTCCAGGCGCGGTCAACACCGGCGGTCCGGTGCGCGGGTTTGAAATGCGGCTTGAGGCCCTCGTGAAAAAACAAGATACTGCCAACAACGTTGTATGGGTTAAGGTAGGCACGACAGGGTTCCACGACGCATCCGTTGGCCAGCCTCCGGAACTGACCTACGACGGAACGACTTTTGCCAAGGGTGTCAGGCTGGAACTTGGTCGGCATTTCAAGAACAAGGCCAAGCAATGGGAAAAGGCGAGTGCCGAAATGACGGCCGACGCCTACATCGCTCCACCCCATTTCGAAGGCGCGCCCGTCGATTTCAACAGTCTCGGTCGCGTCTACATCGAGAAGGTCATCGAAGTGTCCGAACACTACGCAAAGGTCATTGTCGAACTGCGGCAAAAGGACGGGATTTATCTATCGTTCTCCAACATATCCTCGCGCCTGAGCGCCTATTCGATCGAAAACGACAAGACGGACCAGTCGAAGTTCAAGGATGCCATCAGGAAGCTTTTGCGTGCGCACACCAAGAATAAGATCTTCTTCCCGGAGGACAAGAAATGAACATCTTCGAGACCATCGCCGCGGAGATTGCGGATCTGAAGGCACGCGATGATTTTGATGTGCGCAACGCCACGACTTATCTCGTTCCCGATTTTCCGGCCAATGAGAAGAACCTCCGCTACGCGGTTGCAGCCACCAGCGATGCCGCAGTACCGGAAGACATCCTGTCGGCCTTGCGGATCGACACCGAGCTTGGCGCTTATTGGATATACCAAGGCAAGGCTGGGACGAAAGTCTCCGGTGAGTTCGTTCTGTGCTCGCCGCTGGTCTTCATGATGGAGAGCCGGCTGGACGAAGCCTTTTTCGACGAACCCTATGATGGGATCGATCTGAGGGAGACCCGGTCGATCGACTATGCCGCCTATAGTGGGCGTGGCATCCACGCGTTGTTGCGGGTTCAAAAAGACCGGTTGATCGATAACGTTCTGCTCTTTGACGGCCGGCACGTTTATGCCATGGGGCTCGCTTACCTGGACTACGTCGAGATGGTCCGTCTCACGCGCGGCATCGCCTATTGGCAGTTCCTGTTCTGCCAGGGTGCCGACATCGGTGCCCCGCGCATCGAGACGATCCGTCAGGGATTGGAACTGCTTGCCGCGACGTTTCCGGACGAGGATTATTCTGACCTGATGCTAAGGCTGGAGCGTTTGCGGACCTGACGCCGCTTCTGCTGACGTTATGGCGCATATGCTGCTTTCGTCTCGCCCCCCCGTGGCGCGCCTAACTCGCCAGCCAGGGCCGCTCCCTTACGCGCCGCATCGCGTGCGCCCGGCGGGGTAGGCTGAGCTTTTCCAGTACATTGTGGACGTGATGTTTCACCGTGGCGACGCTGAGGCCGAGTTCGCGGGCGATTTCCTTGTTGGTCATACCGCGGCCGATGAGTTGGAGCACGTCGCCCTCGCGCTTCGACAAAGGCTGCCCGTCGTCCTCGCCTGCCGCCTCCTGGCGAAACAAGGCGCGCAGCAGCCCGCCGGAAATCTCGTCGGGGCAGGCAAGCCGCCCGGCGCGTGCGTCATGCATGGCGCTGATCAGGCCTTCGACGGTCGAATTGCGCGAGACGTAGCCGGTAAAGCCTGCGCGCCCACAGCGGATCACTTCCTTTTTCTGCTCGTGCAATCCCATGGCGATCAGAACGACCTCGGGGCCAATGGTGGCGAGCGAGCGGACTTCGTCGAGGTCGATGGGCTGGGTCATGTCGATCAGGACGACGTCGATGGTGTCGGTGGTCATCAGGGACCGCATCTCGCTGATGTCGGCCACCACGCGCACGATTTCGATGCCCGCCCGTCCATGCAGGCACCGCGAAAGACCATCCCCGAGCAATCGAATTGGAGCCAAGATCCCGACTCTCATACGCGACCTCGCCGCCCCGACAACTACGAAAAGCCAATGAACGCAGTGATCCGCGCCCTGTCATCAGAAATGTATGGCTAAGCAACAAAATAGTCTCACACATCTAGGTTGTTTTCAAGCAGGCGCGCGTTTGCAAGTACAGTCTTGTTTTTCCAAGTTGATATTGATGGGGTTTTTACTATTTCGTCACCATGCGATGATCCATAAAGACTATTTGAGCGCGAGAATCTGAAATTTCTTTGAATCGGCCGGTTCCTGCGCTAACGCGGGTTCACACTTTATCCGGTAACAGCTCGGGGATTAACGCCTCATCACCGACCCGCAAGAAGGCGACAGCCGACAAAGCCGAACAAAAAACCACTAAATCCGGAAAATCCCAGGCCCATACTAGAACTCGTTGGGTCACTTAGGCTGCGGCCCTTCAACGAGACAACGCCTGAGGATGAGTGGCAGGATGCCATTTGCGCGTAGGATCTCAACCTCGGCATTTGTTTCGATCGCGGCAGAAGCTTTGAAAATCATCGACGAGCCGTTGGTACGCCTGACGGTTACCGGTACATCACAGCGTGGGGACATCCTGGCCCGCCATCACGTTGTCGGTCGTGATGGCGGCATCGGCGCCATCCGCCGCGGTATCGAAGGCGACCACGGGAATGCCCGCCGCCTGCGCCTTCTTGATGGCCGGGGTAATAGCCTTCGGATCGCCCGGATTGAGCAGAATGAAGTCCACGCCGGCTGCAATGAAGTTATCAATCTGGTTGACCTGCTTGCCGATGTCATAGTCGTAGCCGACCGTGGTGACCTGCGCGGACGGGTTTGCCTTCTTGATGAGGCGCGTCGCCGTGTTGCTTATGATGACGAAACCGGGATTGCCGAGGGATCCAACCGAGATCCCGACGGATTTGACGTCTTTCGCGTAGGACGGGGCGATGGACATGGCGGCCGTAGCGCCCAGCAAAAGGACCTTGAACAGATGGTGAGTAATTTTCATTCTAACCTCCTAATGAGATCGATCTCATTTTGAAGATTCCCCAATCGACCTCATTGTCAATAGGGTGCCGTTGAAAGCGATGAGAATATAGGAAAGGACGCGGCACGACGTGCCGGAAGGATCGCGTGCAAAAAGACGAATGGCCCTATAGATTGTTGGGACGTCGCAACGCAGGCCGACTAGCGCCCAGACGACATGATATTTGCAGTCGCATGAGATACCGATTGTTTGTCCAAGGGACCTGCATCGTAAGTTAAGGTCTCTTGGACAAAAAAAGCGGCCGCCCCGAGGGACGGCCGCCTTGATCGTATTGTTGCCGGTGAACCTCAGGCGGCGGCCTTCAGTTCCTTGTCGATCATGGCGCGCAGGCTGCCGAGGTCCTTGGCGAAGGCGCGGATGCCTTCGGAGAGCTTTTCGGTTGCCATGGCGTCTTCGTTCAGCATCCAGCGGAAGGTCTTCTCGTCGATCTTGATCGGCGAAACCTTGGCGGCCTTTTCCGGCGAGAGCTTGCGCTCCAGCGTGCCTTCTGCCGCGTCGAGCTCTTCGAGCAGGGCCGGGCTGATCGTCAGGCGGTCGCAGCCGGCAAGGGCTTCGATTTCGCCGGTGTTGCGGAAGGAGGCGCCCATGACGATCGTGTTGATGCCGTTGGACTTGTAGTAGTCGTAGATCGCGCCGACCGAGACCACGCCCGGATCGTCTTCGGCAGTGAAGGTCTTGCCCGATGCCTTGACGTGCCAGTCGAGGATGCGGCCGACGAAGGGCGAGATCAGGAAGGCGCCGGCATCGGCGCAGGCAATCGCCTGGGCCTTGTTGAAGAGCAGTGTCAGGTTGCAGTCGATGCCGTCCTTCTGGAGCACTTCCGCGGCGCGGATGCCTTCCCAGGTGGATGCGAGCTTGATGAGGATGCGGTCGCGGGTGATACCGCGCGCCTCATAGGCCGTGATGATCTCGCGGCCCTTGGCGATGGAGGCTTCCGTATCGAAAGACAGGTCGGCGTCGACTTCGGTCGAGACGCGCCCCGGTACGAGTTCGGAAAGCGCGGCACCCACGGAAATCGCGAGGCGATCTGCAACGGCGGAGACGACGCCTTCGCGGCTGCCGCCCTGGGACTGACCCCAGCGGATGGCTTCGTTGACGGTGTCGGCAAACATCGGCGTGCCGAGTGCCTTCAGGACGATCGTGGGGTTGGTGGTGCAATCGACCGGCTTCAGGCGGCGCACGGCGTCGATGTCGCCGGTATCTGCCACGACGGTTGTCATTGCGCGGAGTTGTTCAAGCTTGGACGTCATGTTCGATATCCCGATGGTTGTTGCTGGGCCGCTTTCCTCAAGGGAATGCCAGGCCCTTCTCCATGTTGCTCGTGAAAGCGCGCTCGACGACTGTGCTTCCTGTTTCAGTCGTCGCGCGTGCCGGCACAACCAATCCGCCGACGGAACGCCGCCAGCCGATACGAGGCGGACTATCATCGTTTCGCCGGGTGAAAGTCAAGCACTTTTGCTTAATTGAATGAACATATGTCGCATTTCCCCTGCGGTGTGTTAAGGTGCGCAAGCCGCGTTGCGGCAAAACGATTGCAGAGAGATGGAGGCGACGTGGCAAGGCTCCGGCGCGATACACATACGGCCTATTCGGAATCGGCGGCGCTCAGGCTCAGAGCCGCCTGGCTCTACTACAACCAGGGCCTCACCCAGAAGGACGTCGCGGAAAAGATCGGCGTCAGCCGCACCACCGTCATCCGCATGCTCGACGAGGCGCTGAAGCGCTCCGAAGTGCAGATCTGGATCAACGAGGGGGTTGCCGATTGCGTCGAGCTCGCCGTGCGGCTGGAAAAGGCCTATGGCCTCGACGAGGCCGTGGTGGTGCCGGCGGCCGAAAGTGCGGAGGCGACGGCGAAGGGCGTGGGGCTGGCGCTCGGCCAGTTCCTGACGGAGGCGATCCCGGACGACTGCACCATTGGGGTCGGCTGGGGGCGCACGCTGACGGCCTCGCTCGCAAGCTTTCGCCCGGCACGGCGCGAGCGGGTAAAGGTCGTCTCGCTGCTCGGCGGCGTGGTCGAGGCGCACCACATCAACCCGATCGAATATACTTGGCGGCTGGCGAGCCAGCTCGGCGCGGAATGCTACCTGTTCCTCGCGCCGCTGCTTGTCGATTCGCGGGAAACCAAGCGCAGCCTCATCGAGAAATGTGGCTTGAAAACCCTGTTCGAGCTGGCGGAAAACATGGACATCGCGGTGGTGAGCTGCGGTGACATCGGCCCGCAGTCCAGTTCGCTGTCGCGCGATTTCATCGCCCGGCATGAACTGGAGGAGCTGATCGCGGCCGGCTGTGTTTGCGATACGATGTGCAATTTCCTCGATGCCGAGGGCCATACGATCGATCATCCGATCCGCCACCGGGTGATGTCGATCGACCTCGAAACGGTGAGCAAGGCGCGCCATATCGTGCTCGTCTCGGGCGGTGCGCACCGGGCACCGGCGATCCGCGCGACGATCCGCCGTGTCGGCTGTAACACATTGATCACCGACGAGGGGGCGGCGCAGGCGATGCTGCGGCTGGCGGAGCTGTCGGCCGTGGCGTGATGGTTAGCCGGTAGCCATTTGATGTTTAGGTGAGTGTCGCAATCGAACTGCGATCAGTTCGAAATCTGCTTTGAGGGCGTCGAATTTGTGCTGAGGGGCATGATTCTACTGCCGCCCCGAGCTTCGAAGCCCGGTGTGAGGGTGCTTGAGACTGAGCTTGAAAAACTTCACGTCGTGGCAATCTCGCAGCTAACCCATTCTCTCCGAGGCATAGCTGCCCGGGCTTGCCGGGAAGACGACGGTGCGGTTGCCGTTGATGAAGGTGCGGTTGTGGATATGGGCATGCACGGCCCGCGCCAGCACCTGGCTTTCGACGTCGCGGCCGATCGAGACATAGTCCTCGGCCGACTGCGCATGGGTGATGCGGGCAATGTCCTGCTCGATGATCGGGCCTTCGTCGAGATCGGCGGTGACGTAGTGCGCCGTCGCGCCGATCAGCTTGACGCCGCGCTCATAGGCCTGCTTGTAGGGGTTGGCGCCCTTGAACGATGGCAGGAACGAGTGGTGGATGTTGATGATCCTGCCCGACATCTTCTGGCACATGGAATCCGACAGGATCTGCATGTAGCGAGCGAGCACGATCAGTTCGGTGCCGGTCTGCTCCACCACGTCCATGATCCGAGCCTCGGCCTGTGGCTTGTTGGCCTTGGTGACCGGGATATGGTGGAAGGGGATGTCGTGGTTGACGACGACCTTCTGGTAGTCGAAGTGGTTGGAGATGACGCCGACGATATCGATCGGCAGCGCCCCGATCTTCCAGCGGTAGAGCAGGTCGTTGAGGCAGTGGCCGAAGCGCGACACCATCAGCAGCACCTTCATCCGGTGCTCGCTGTCGAGGATATCCGCCACCATGCCGAAACGCGTCTTCACCGCCTCGAAACCGGCCGTCAGCTTGTCGAGCGAGGCGCCCTCCTGGCTGATGAAGGTCAGCCGCATGAAGAACAGGCCGGTCTCCAGATCGTCGAACTGCGAACTGTCGGTGATGTAACAGCCCTCGTCGGCCAGGTAACCGGTGATCGCCGCGACGATGCCGCGGGTGGATTTGCACGAAACAGTCAGCACATAGCTCTTCATGGAAACGCTCTTTTATGGTGATGAGACAAAAATGAAGGTGTGGCCTTTCGAACGACGCCATCACGCCGCTTGGGAGGCGAATTTCAGGCTGCGAGTAGCGCCTTCAACTTGGTGGCTGGTGCTGCCAGCGCAGCAGCGTCGATGGTCTTCGCCGACGCAATGAGCATCTCGGCGAGCCGGATATCGCGGGAGATCGTGTTACCCGGTCCGATGCCGCTCGCTGCAAGCAGACGGCCATCCCCAGCCAGATGGAAGAGAATGAATGCCTCTGCAGCTAGGTCTCGTCGAACGGTGGCGGTGGCTCCCTCGGCAAGCCCCGCGACCTGCAAAGTAAGGTCGTATTGATCGGACCAGAACCACGGCACGGCGGCGCCGGATTCCTGCGCGCCCATCATGTTGGCGGCGGCGAGCAGCCCCTGTTCCTGGGCGCTGCGCCAGGACTCAAGCCGGATGTGCCGCCCGCCATAGTGCGCGGCCGGGAAGGAACAGCAATCGCCGGCGGCATAGATGTCCGGGTCGCTTGTCTGCAGGTGGCTGTCGACGGCAATGCCATTGTCGATTGCCAATCCTGCTTCGGCGGCAAGTTCGGTGTTCGGTGTTGAACCGATGCCGACAACGACAAGATCTGCACGGATCCGGGAACCATCTTCCAGCAAAACCTGCACGCCGTCCTCAGTCTGCTCGACCTTGTCGATGCGAGCGTCACAGAGAATTTCTACACCTTCGGCCCGATGGCGAGAGGCGACTGCCGCTGCGATCTCCGCCGGAACGCCACGCGAAAGGATGCGCGGCAGTCCCTCGATCAGCGTGACCGATGTGCCGAGTTTTCGTGCGCTCGCCGCCAGTTCCAGACCGATGAATCCGCCGCCAATGATCGCTACCCTTTGCCCCGGTCCGAGGCAGGAGCGTATGTCCATGGCGTCGGCATGGCTGCGAAGCGTCCGGACACGCCCGTTCAGGGATGTCATGGCGGGAAGGGCACGCGGACGAGCGCCGGTGGCGAGAAGCAGCTTGTCATAAGGCACAAACGTTCCGTCAGAGAGAGAAACGACCCGCCGGCTGCGGTCGATGTGGGCTGCCGACACTCCGAGCCGTAGATCTATGGCAAGCGAAGCGAAACCGTCTACTTCCGCAACAAACTTCGGCTCCGCAGCGAAAAGGATCGCGTCTTTGGACAATGGCGGCCGCTCGTATGGAGCCAGCGGTTCGCTGCCGATAAGCGTTATCGAACCTTCAAACCCTCTGTCACGTAAGGACAGTGCAGCACGGCCGCCACATTCGCCGGCGCCGATGATGACGATCTGTTGTGTCATGGATGTTGCCTCCCAAGCGTGCGTGGACCATATGCGATGTCCTGCGAGGGGCCAATATCCTTATGATATAAAGTATCAAAAGATATCAAAGATAATTGGAAATGATCTGAAACATATCAGAGGCACGTGTGCTTCATATGTTCTCGCGCGTGTAGATTTCGAAGGGGAGGATGCTTGTAAAGTTGCCGTCACCTCCCTTCGCCTTCACCGAGCGAACCATGCCCGTCAGGGTTTCCTCGGCCACGCGGTTGAGGGGGTGGGAGATGGCAAAGGTCATCGTCCCGTCGAGAAGGGCCTGTTTTGTTACATCCATCAGCTCGTAGCCGACCAACATGACTTTTCCGGCATTGCCGGTTGCCCGCAATGCGGCGAGAGCCCCGGAAATGCCGCCGCCAGCCACATACAAGCCTTTGAGATCGGGATGCTCTTTCAGCAGGTTCTCGGTCATTTCTTCCGCGACGGCCTTCGATTCGAACGTCGAGCGCGGTTCGAGAATGGTGAAATCGGAAGCATATTCCCGAAAATAGGATCGAAACCCGCTCTCGTTCATCTCCTGGCATTGATATCGTGGATTGCCGACCAGAATTCCGAGTTTTCCCGGCTGGTCGCAGACGTGCTCGAACATCCAGGCGGCCGTGCGACCGACTTTCCAGTTGTCGAGGCCGATGAAGTGAACATGGCTGGTCGGCGCGATCTGCGAAATCAGCGCAAAGACAGGCTTTCCTTGACGTTGCAGCGTCTCGACCGCCCCAAGCACGATGGGATGGACAGCCGCAACAACGCCGACGGCGTCGCAGGTCTCGGCCAGCGCAAGCATCTTCTCGGCGGTATTCTGCGGCGACAGATCGTCAAGAAACTCGATACGCAGGTCGATCAAGCAGTCGATCATTCGCTCGGATGCCAATCGCAGCGCCTGGGCGAGATTGAGGTAAAATTGCCGGGATGGCTGATGCAGCAGGAAGCCGAAACGATACTTTGCCCGTGCAGCGGCGACCCGACTGTCGATCGTGCCCAGACCGTAGAAGCCGATTTCCTGTGCCGCATCCTTTACACGCTGCATGGTCGACTGTTTGACGTTGCCGCTGCCGCCGATCACCCGGTTTGCCGTGGCTATGGATACGCCTGCAGCATTCGCTAGATCTCGTATCGTCGGGCGTGTCATCGCTGCTCCTCGTATCATTTCATATCAATTCGGCGTGCTATTGATATAGATGATACATTTGTATCTATCCGTATCAACAATCACTTGCATTGATCAGCGTCAAGTCATTTAGTTTGTCCAGACGAACGGCTTCGGGAAGCCCGGTCGTTCAGGGAGGAAGCAGCAACATCAACGGAGACGGCCAAGCGGGCCCGGCTGGGCGCCGAACGCCTCCGTCTGCCTGCTGCACGACACTCCCTGAAACATCAAAGCTGCTGTCGGGCAATGCACATTGCACGCTTGAGGATTGAACATGGACGATCTTAAGTTTGGCACACGAAACAAACGCGGCGACTGGTCACCCAATGGACGCATCGAGGTCGCGCCATTCTGGGCTTGGCCCCCGAAGTTCCTGAAGGTGCTGCATTGGCTGCCGGAATATCTCTTTCCGTGGAATGCCTTCCATATGGCGACCGCGCTCGCCTATTGGTATCTGGTCGTTCCCGACGTCGAAACGATGAAGACATTGAGTTGGGGCTGGCCGCTCTATCTCTATGCGGTCAATGCGGCTGCGATCTTCGTCATGTATGGCTCGATCGAGCTTTTCTACTATGCGAAGCGCGTTCAGGGAAATCGCTTCAAATACAACGCCAAATTCCCTTCCGAGCAGCCCTCTGACGTCTTCTGGTTCAAGAGCCAGAACATCGACAACTTCATGCGGAGCTTCTTCATCTCGATCCCGCTTTGGACTGTGGTCGAAGTGCTGATGCTCTGGTGCTTCGCTAACGGCTCCGCGTCCTGGGTCAATTGGAACGAGCATCCCTATTACCTGGCCCTGCTGGTGTTCATCGCGCCGGTCATTCACGAGGTGCACTTCTTCCTTATCCACCGGCTGATCCACACGCCGTTGCTCTACAAGTGGATCCATTCCGTGCACCACAATTCGGTCAATCCGTCGCCGTGGTCATCGCTGTCCATGCATCCGGTCGAGGGTTTTCTCTATCACGCCGTGGCGCTGTGGCACCTCGTCATCCCCTCTAATCCGATCGTAGCGCTCTTCCAGTTGCACATCGCGGGATTTGGCGCGGTCAACGGCCATATCGGCTTCGAAAAGCTCGAAGTCACCGAGGAAACCGCCGTCGATAGCCACGCCTATGCGCACTACCTGCACCACAAGTACTTCGAGGTGAACTACGGCGGTGACGGACTGATCCCGCTCGATAAGTGGTTCGGCACCTGGCACGACGGCACCAAGGAAGGCGACGCCCAGATGCAGGCGCGGTTCCAGGAAAAGAAGGCCCGGCTCAACGCCAAAAGCGCTGAAACCGCAAGCCAAAGATAATTCTCAGAGGTGACGAGAAGTGAATCCGGTTGAGGAGTGCCGGGTTCCAAGGGGTGGGCCGCAAGCGCCGATCGTTCTCGTCGGGATGATTTTAAAGGCCGTCAAGGGATGGCCATCAGGAGGAGGAAGAAATGAAACATATCAAGCATCTCATGACGGTGGCAATCACGGCCGCCATGATGGCGACAACGGCTTCTGTCGCGATGGCCGACGGAGCGAAAATCTTCGTCATTGGCGGCAAAGCCGACGACCCCTTCTGGTCCAAGGTCAAGAAGGGGGCCGACGAAGCGGCCAAGGTGGTGGAACTGACTGGCGGCACCGTCACTTGGCTCGGTCCGCAGAACTACGACAATCTGGGCCCTGATGCGGCCGATCTCATCCGCACGGCCCTCAGCCAGAACCCGAGCGCGATCGTCGGCCCGGACTGGGTGCCGGAAGCCATGGACGAGGCGTTCCGGGCGGTCGTCGACGCCAAGGTTCCGCTGATGATCTACAATGCGGGCGGCATGGAAGCGGCCAACAATCTGGGCGCCATGAACTATATCGGCAGCGATGAACGTGTGGCCGGCGTCGCGGGTGGCCAGTATTTCGGCCAGGATGGCGGCAAGAACGTCCTCTGTGTCAACACGCTGCCGGGCGCCGCCAACACCGAGGCACGTTGCGGCGGCATCGAAGAAGGCGTCGGCGCGAACGGAGGCAAGTCGGCCCAATTGCCGCTGCCGTCCACCAGCTTCGGCAATCCGACCGCAGTGGCCGAAGCCATCAAGGCGGCCCTGCTGAAGGACCCGACCATAGACGGCGTGATCACGATCAGCGCCGGCGACGGTAACAGTGCCGCTAACGCCATCATGCAGGCCGGCGTTGCCGACAAGGTCAAACTCGGCACGTTCGACATGGACGAAACAGCCTTGCAACGCATCAAGGACGGCACGCAGCTCTTCGCAATCGACCAGCAACCCTATCTGCAGGGTTATCTCGCCGTGTCGCTGCTCAACAGCTACGTCAATTTCGGGCTCGATCTGCCGACAAAACCGATCCTGACGGGGCCGGGCATCGTGGATTCCTCGAATATCGAAGCAACGCTGAACGGTGTGGCGGCAGGCGCCCGCTGACGCCTCGGATGTGATGTCCGGCCCATGGGGAATCTCCAAAGGCCGGACATCTTCCCGGATGTCGTCCGCGACAGGCACGACGACGCCCCAACGAACTTACAAGCCCAGGGGGTAAACCCATGAAATCTCAAACCCTAACTCAACCCATCGCGGCGGTGGCATCAGTCGCGCCTGTCCGCACGTGGCCTTCCCTCGGTAGTCTCGTCAGACGCCCCGAGATAGGCTCGCTGATCGGTCTGATCGTGGTCTTCGCCTTTTTCGCTGTTTTCGGTGGCGCGAATTTCCTGTCCGCGGGCGGTGTCGCAAGCTGGCTGAATGTCGCCGCCGGCCTTGGCATCATCGCGCTTCCGGTCGGCCTGCTGATGATTGCCGGTCATCTCGATCTTTCCGTGGGCTCTGTCATTCCAGCGAGTTCGATGACGATTGCCATTGTCTCCGGATATTATCAGGCTCCGATTCTGGTCGGGATTGTTGCCGCGCTCTGTCTGGGCATGGCCGTGGGCTTCATCAACGGTCTCGTCGTCATCCGGACCAAGGTGCCGTCCTTCGTCGTGACACTCGCTACGCTGTTTGCCGTCGCGGGTCTCACCCTCGGCCTGTCCGTGATCCTGGCCGGCAACACAAGCGTCGCCCTGAAAGGCGGACCCGTCGCCAAGGCGCTGCTGGGCCAGTTCGTCGGCGGGAAGTTCCAGGTCACGATATTCTGGTGGATCGCGGCCGTCCTGATCGTCGGGCTCATCCTGAACTTCTCGCGCTATGGCAACTGGATCTTTGCCATGGGCGGAGACAGCGTCAGTGCGCGCAATGCCGGCATTCCGACGGAACGCCTGACGATCTCGCTGTTCGTCGGGAGCGGCCTGTGCTCGGCATTCGTCGGTATGTCGCAAGCCTTGCTCTACAACAGCGCCCAGGTTGCGGCTGGTCAATCCTTCATCTTCAATTCGATCATCGCCGTCGTCATCGGAGGTGTGCTGCTCACCGGCGGCTACGGCTCGGTCGTGGGCATCGTGCTCGGTACGATCACCTTCGCCATCGTCAATCAGGGAATATTCTACACCGGCTTCGACGCGAACTGGGCAAGCCTCATCATCGGCATCCTTCTCCTCGTCGCCGTCCTGATGAACAACACCTTCCGCACTATGGCGCTGATGTATTCGCCGCGTTCCAAGAAGGGGGCACGTCAATGAAGACGCCTTTGCTCAAATTGACCGGTATCAACAAGTCGTTCGGCCCGATCGATGTGCTTCACGACATTTCGCTCGAGGTCCATGCAGGAGAAGTGCTCTGCCTGCTGGGCGACAATGGCGCGGGCAAGTCGACGCTCATCAAGATACTGTCCGGTGTTCACAAACCCAGCTCGGGTTTGATGGAGTTCGGCAACAAGCCTGTCACCTTCGAAGGGCCGAGCCAGGCCAGTGAACAGGGGATAGCGACGGTCCATCAGTTCGGCGGCACGTTCCCGCTGATGAGCATCGGGCGGTCCTTCTTTGTCGGCGCAGAACCAACCCGGCGGTGGGGACCTTTCACAATCTACGACCGCGCCCGCGCAAACGAGATCGCCGTGAAAGAAATGCGCGAACTCGGGATCACCCGTATCGACGATGGAGATCGCCTCGTTGGTGGCCTTTCGGGTGGTGAGCGCCAGGCCCTGGCGATTGCCCGTGCCGTTCACTTCGGGGCGAAGCTCCTGATCCTTGATGAGCCCACGGCTGCGCTGGGCGTCAAGGAGGCGGCGCATGTCCTGCGCATCGTCCTTCAGGCCCGCCAGAAGGGCATTGCGGTGGTCTTCATCACCCACAATGTCATCCATGCTTTGACGGTCGGCGATCACTTCGCAGTGCTGATCCGCGGTGCCAAGGCTGCGGACTTCCGCAAGGGCGAAAAGAGCCGCGAAGAAATCACCGATCTCATGGCCGGCGGCGAGCAGATGGCCGAGCTGGAAGCCGAGATAGAAGGCTACATGGTGGTCCGCGAAGGCCATCCGGATCCGGCAAGGCACGCGCATTGATGCGGCAACGGCCATCCGAAACTGACGCGTTCTCCCGGTCCGCACCCCTCCACGTGCGGACTTCTCCCGCGGCCCGGACCTCCCACAAGGTCCGGGCCGTAGAACCCCAAAACGACAACAGAAGAGAGAGTATCCGTATCATGCCTCAATGGGTGGAAGCCTGTGGGACTGGCGACGTGGAACAGGAAGAAGCCATTCGCTTCGACCATCAGGGTCGAACATTTTGTATCTTCCGCAGCCCGGAAGACGACTTCTACTGCACGGATGGCCTGTGCACGCACGAGAAGGTTCATCTCGCCGACGGCCTGGTGATGGACCATTCGATCGAATGCCCGAAGCACAGCGGCGTATTCGATTATCGCACGGGTGAGGCAATGCGGATGCCCGTTTGCATCAACCTGAAGACATATGCAGCCAAGGTCGAAGACGACCGCGTATTCATCGAGATCTGAACCATGACAACAGGACACTTCGCACTTGCCGCCTGCGCCGAAATGCTGTGGCGTGATCGCCCGATAGAGTGGCGGGCCAGCCGGCTGAAAGACCTGGGCTTCGGCGTTGGGCTTTGGAACTGGCCGGACCACGACCTGGCAAAGCTGGAAGCCACGGGTGCCACCTTCACCATCATGAATGGTTACCTGCGCGGCCGGCTGACGGATGATGTGGGCGCCGCAGAACTCTTGAAGACCGCGCGTGAAACGGCTCACGTCGGCAAGCGCCTTGGCGTGCAGCGGCTCAATCTGCATGGAACCGGCCTCGGGGAGGGCGGTCTTCCCGTCCAGCCGATTGAAGTCGTCACCGGTGCGATGTGGTTGAAAGCGCGCGACACGCTTTGCCGGATTGCCGACCTTGCGGAAGAGGAGGGGGTAACATTCACGCTCGAGAACCTGAACCTGCCGGTCGATCATCCGGGCGTGCCGTTCGGCCGTGCAGAGGATACCCTGGCTCTCGTTTCAGCCGTGAACCATCCGCGCCTTCGGCTCAATCTCGATCTCTATCACGCACAGATCGGCGAAGGGAATCTGATCGAGCTCTGCCGTAAGTCTCTGCCGTGGATCGGCGAAATCCAGGTCGCCGATGTCCCCGGACGATGCGAACCCGGAACGGGGGAAGTGAACTGGCACGGCATTGCGAAGGCATTGAAGGCCATGGACTATTCCGGTCCGGTCGGCATGGAAGCCTTCGCCTCAGGCGACGCGGACACGGCACTCGAAGTCTTCCGCAACGCATTCACAGTTTGAAAGGTAAGCCAATGGGCCTCTATCATACCCGTCCGACGGTCGCTGACATCCGTGCCATGAAGGCGCGCGGCCAGAAAATCTCCATGCTCTATGTCACGACGCTCGAAGAGGCGGCAGCCGCCAGCGCGGCGGGCATCGACATGTTGTCGATCGAAGGGCGTTTCTTCAGTCCCGAAATGCGTGAGGCTGCCGGAAACTGCTTCGTGCAGGCGGGATTGCCGTTCGGACCATTCGGCAAACTCGCCACCGCCGAGGACTATCTGCGCGAGGCATTCCGCTTCATGGCGGTCGGCGCGGACTGCATCTATTGCGCCGCCTCGCTCGATATCCAGAAGCAGCTTTGCGACAACGCCGTTCCGGTGATCGCGCACGCTGGCCTGATCCCTTCGCAGGCAACCTGGACCGGTGGCTTCAAGGCGGTTGGCAAGACAGCCGAGAGCGCAAGGGCCGTATGGGATCACGTCAAGCGGCTTGAGGCGATCGGCTGCTTCGGCGCGGAACTGGAAGTCGTGCCGGATCGTGTCGGTGAACTGATTTCCAGGAGTACGCCGATGATCATGCTCGGCATGGGCGCGGGGGCAGGCGCCGATGCACAATACCTCTTCGCCGAGGATGTGCTCGGCCATACGACCGGTCATAAGCCAAGACACGCAAAGACCTATCGCAATTTCGCGGCCGAATATGCGCGATTGCAACAGGAGAGGGTGGCCGCCTTCAAGGAGTTCATCTCGGACGTAGAGACAGGCGCCTATCCGGCTCCGCAGCACGCGGTGCCGATAACGGACGCCGAGTTCGAGCGTTTCGAGGCGGGTATCGGCGCCTGCGTCCACCAACATGACTGAAGAACTAGCGGCCTTTGCCCGCTCACTGAAAGGAATTGAAATGCTCAAAGTTGGCCTCCTCGGCGCCGGCCGCATCGGCAATGTGCACGCAAAGGCAATCTCCTCGCATCCCGGCAGCACGTTGGTTGCCGTCTCGGATATCAATATGGATGCGGCGCGAAGGCTTGCCGGCCAGTACGGGGCCGAGGCGAAAGCAACGGACGAGATCATCAATGATCCATCGATCGATGCCGTGCTCGTGGCGACCTCTACGGATACGCATTCCGACCTGATCGAAGCGGCGACTGCTGCCGGCAAGGCCGTCCTTTGCGAAAAGCCTGTCGATCTCAGCCTCGAACGGGCACGCGCCTGCCAGAAGGCGGCAGCGAAAAACGGGCGCCCGGTCATGATCGGTTTCAACCGTCGCTTCGATCCCAATTTCGCGGCGCTCAAGGCGGCTGTCGATCGCGGCGAAATCGGCAAGGCCGAATTGCTGTCCGTCACATCGTTCGATCCGGCCCCGCCGCCGGTTTCCTACGTCAAGGTGTCGGGCGGCCTGTTCCGCGACATGATGATCCACGATTTCGACATGGCGTGCTGGCTTATGGGCGGTCTGCCGGAGACAGTGACCGCCGTCGGAAGCTCGATCGTCGATCCGGAAATCGGCGCGGCCGGCGATGTCGACACGGCCGTGGTGACGCTGCATTTCGCCGACGGCCGGATTGCCGTCATCAAGAACAGCCGTCGCGCCGTCTATGGCTACGATCAGCGTGTTGAATTGCTCGGTTCGGAAGGGCTTCTTTCGGCGGGCAACGTCCTTGAGAACACGGTCTTGAAGGCGACGAAGGACGGCGTTGCCTCTGCAAAGCCGGAGTTCTTTTTCCTGGAGCGGTATATGCGCGCTTACTCCGCGGAGTGGGCCGCATTCGTAGACGCGGTCAACACGGGATCAGCCTTGCCGGTTACGCTCGACGATGGCGTCAACGCGCTTGCCGTCGCGGAGGCCGCAACGCGTTCGGCCAAGTCCGGTCAGAGCGTGAGTTTGGCAAGCATTTGATATCGTTGCGCCTCCGCGGTCTCAGCCCCGGAACGGACCGAAAATGAAGATCGCCCTGCGACAGAGATGCCGCGGGGCTTTTTGGCGTTTCGGATGAGCCAGGAAACGCATGCCAGATCTCCGGTAAAGGAACGAAGGACGGGGTTGCACAGTCGATGGCGGCAGCAGGCCGGTTAGGGCTTGCCGTAACGCGAGGCCATCGTCGCGAGGACGGCTATGACCATGATGACACCGTATGGAATTTTGCGTGTTGCACGGATTTCCTCGATGCGCATGAAGATGGAGAGGTGTGCCAGTTGCATCGGCACCGGCCATCGCAGAGCCAGGAGGGTCAGGACGCCGCCAATCAGGAGAAAGACGGCGAAGGACAGCATGCCGTGCCAGCCGATGAAAAGACCGATCGGCAGGAAGAGCTTGGCATCGCCGGCGCCGAAGAGGCCGAAGGCCCAGAGGACGATGCCAAGCGTAAAGAGCAGAAGCCCGGCCCCGGCATCGCCGCCGACCCCTGTTGAGGAAAAGAGGGCTGTGCCGACATCCCCGCTCGTCAGCAATTCCACCAGGGCACGCAGGCAATAGAGAGCGAGAAGGGCGAGGATGGCGCCATTCGGTATTTTCCAGTTGCGAAAATCGCTCCAGGCCGCATAGAGGAAAATCAATATTGAAATCGCAGTAATAATGTTGATTATTTCTGTCATATTTCCCGTATCCCTGTTTAAGGCAATCGGATTTCAGCGGGATCAAGAAGATGCATGGTCTAGGCTAAGTCTTTAGAGGTAGATGAATTTCAAAAAATACTGCCAAGCGTCATGTTTGTACAGAATATACCCGATGGTAAAGCACATTTTTTCCTGTTTTGATGTTAACCATAAAATATAGATGCCAAAATGACAGCTCATTAGCAGTTGACGATATAATAATTAAGAGCTTATTAATCATAGCAGTCGGAGAGGTGGTCTCAATGACGGGGCGGGCCGGAGGACATTGCGGGCGCGCTGAAATATTTTGGAGGTAATTCTCGATGAAGGCACTTTTGTCTAAAGTACGCGCTTTCGCGCGGGAAGAAGACGGCGTTGCGCTGTCTGAATATCTTATTCTGCTGGGGCTTCTGATTGGCGGGGTTATTGTCGCCGTGACGACCGCTGGCGACAATCTTGCAACGGCATGGACGAACTGGGGCGGCTGGTTCTTGGTGCTGGATGACGAAACGCCAGCCGGCTGAAGACGAAAGAGCAACAGGGAGGGGTTTTTATTAACCCCTCTCCTCTAAATTATATTTAAGAAACGGACGTATTTTCGTCCAGTGTTGCGAGTACCGGCGATGCGTTTCTCAACGATCATCAGTCTTGTTGTTTCTATTATATTTGCAGGCGCCGCTGTTTTTGCCACCCGCGCCTATCTCGCCGATCAGCAGGCGCGGCTTGCGGCCGATGGTGGTACGGCGGTACAGGAGAAAATGCTCGTCGTCGCCGCCAAGGCGATGCGCTTTGGCGACCGGGTGCGTGCTGAAAATCTCAAAGCCATTCCGTGGCCTTCCGAGGAAAGACCTGAAGGCTCGTTCCAGGCAATCGTGGCGGTCATTGGCGACGATGACGAACCGCGCTATGCCATGGAGGCCATCGATCCCGGCGAGCCTTTGCTCGCTTCGAAGATCACCGGCGCCGGCGAGCGGGCGACATTGTCGGCGGCGCTCGACCAGGGCATGAAGGCCGTTTCCATCCGTGTCAATGACGTTCTCGGCGTTGCCGGCTTCGTGCGTCCTTCGGACCGCGTCGATGTGCTTTTGACCCGCGTTGTCGAAAATCGGGAGAATAACAGCGAACAGACCTATGTCGACGTGCTTCTGCAAGGGGTGAAGGTGCTGGCGGTCGACCAGACCGCGGATGAGCGTAAGGATGAACCGGTGGTCGTCAAGACCGTGACCTTCGAGGTGACGACCGAGGAGGCACAGCGCCTGACGCTCGGCGCCAATATCGGCACGCTGTCGCTGGCCTTGCGCAATATCTCTTCTGCTTCCGCTGAGCAGACCCGGCCGATTACGGTGGCGGATCTTGGCGGAGGTCCGATGGCGACCGAGCTCAGCAATGATCTCGCAAAAAAAGATGACGGACGATTCGATATCATCGAGCGCCTGGTGCGAAAGGTAGGGGACGACCTCAGCAGCAGGATGAACTCGGTGGAAAGCCAGATGAACAAACCCTTGCGTGAAAAACAGGTACAGATCGCCGAGCGCACGGTCGAACCGGTATTGCCGATCGAGCCAAAGTGGGCGACGGTAGGTGTCTGGAACACGACGAAGCGTGAGGAGCACCGAGTCGGACTGATCCAGTAAGATGAAATGCGGCATGCCGCAGGCGCGGCGGCCGAAGGATGAGGGGGCTTAAGCGGAAATGTTGAGGGGAAACATCAGGGGGGCGGCAAGGGCGAAGACCCTTGCGGCGATGACCGCAGTATTCTTTGCCTGTTGCTGTCTGGGGCCCGGCCTCACCGGCCGGGCGGACGCCCAGGAGAAATTCATCAGCCTCGCGGGATCCGTGCAGCAGGTGACGATCCCACCGAATGACACTATGACGATCACGACCGGAAAACCCTTTGGCGACCTGGTGATCGGCAGCGCAGACCTGATCGATGTGGTGCCGCTCTCCGACAAGTCGCTTTTCATCCGCGGCAAGAAGAACGGCGCCACCAACATCTCGGTCTATGCCGATGACAAGTCGCTTCTCGGCGTCATCGATATCCGCGTCGCCAGCGATTTCACCGAAGTCGCTATGGCCATCCGTTCCGCAGCACCCTCAGCGCAAGTCAGGGTCATCAATTCCAACGACCGCATCCGGCTGACAGGCATGGTGCGCGATGCAGTCGAACTACAGCGGGTAATGGAGATCGCCCAGTCCTATTCCGATCTACCGGTGCTCAACCAGCTTCGCGTCAGCGATTCACAACAGGTCATGCTGGAGGTCCGGGTAATCGAAGCCTCGCGCACGACCGGCCGAGATCTCGGCATCGGTTGGGCCGGGAGCAATCCGAACGGCAGCAAGGGCACCGCCAGCTCGCGGGTGGGCCTGACGACCGACAAGGATGGCCTCCTCCAGTTCAGCCTTTCCGACGGCAAGGGCGCTGCGACGGGCATGCTGCCCTTTGGGCAATTGATCGCAAAGGTGCTGGAGATTTCTGGCACGCGCATTGACGTGGTCATCAACGCGCTCGAACAGAAGGGACTGGTGCGCCGGCTGGCGCAGCCGAACCTGATCGCCATGAGCGGCGAAACCGCGAGCTTCCATGCCGGCGGCGAAGTGCCGATCCTGACGACGACGACCAACGGCGCGACGGTTGCAACACAGACCGATTACCGGCCGTTCGGCGTGCGGCTGACCTTCACGCCGGTGGTGCTCGACGATGGGCTGATCAATCTCAAGATCGAACCGGAAGTCTCCGAGATCGATACGTCGATCAACGTCAACGGCAATCCTGGCTTCATTTCGCGCGCTGCCAAGACCACGGTCGCCCTGCGCGACGGCCAGAGCTTTGCGATGGCCGGTCTGCTGCAGTCGATCAATGCCAAGGACATCCAGCAACTACCGGGCCTGGGCAAGCTCCCGGTCCTTGGTGCGCTGTTTCGCTCGACGAGCTTTGCGAAAAAGGAATCCGATCTCGTCATCGTCGTCACGCCGCATATCGTGCGGCCGGCAGCACCGGGCGAGGATCTCTACAGCCCGCTCGACCAGACGCGTTCGTCGAATGATGTCGAGCTTTTCGCGCTCGGCGTCATGGAGGTCGACAAGGATATGCTGCGCCGCTTTCGCAACGGCGAAGGCGTGACAGGACCCTATGGCCATCGTCTGGATCTCGATGTGGGAGGCACCCTTGCTGTTGCAAAGAAATAAGCGCGTCCTCCTCATCCTTGCCGTCGCGAGCCTCGCCTCGGGCTGCGCTGATTATCTAAACCACAGGGACACGATCACGTTCGGGGCTGGAAATGCGGTGGAGGCCAACAAGGGCATCCATATCCAGGATCCTTTCCCGCGGGTGGCGCAGTACACCCGCATCACCAGTGACGGCAAGGTGATCTACAAGGTCATCCGCAACCACCAGGGCGGCGGGCAGGGCACAGGGACACCGCCAACGGCGGTGGTGCTGCCGGTGACCACGATGGGCACAAACGGGGCGAGCGGAACATCGGGCTACGCGCAGTAGCGCGCAGCCTGCGACGGGAATGACGGGCGGACTTTAGGAAGCGGCGGCGGAAAGGAATGCACTAGAAACAAGACGTCATGGCGAAGAGGCGCCGGGACGGGGAGGGGCATGCCAATGTTGAACAGGGCTATCAAGCGGTTCTGGAACGACCATCGTGGCTACGTCATCGCTTTGACGCTGATATCCATGCCGCTGCTACTTGGTTTCTCGCTGCTTGTCATCGATGTCGGGCGCAGCGGCAATCTCCATACGGATCTCCAGAACGCCGTCGATGCGATGGCCCTTACCGGTGCCCGCGAACTCGACGGGCGCGACGACGCCATCACCCGGGCCGAGGCGGCGATCGAGAAGCTTGCCAATACCGCTGCGTTTGGTGGCGGCGGCGAAGGCATGGCACTCGGCTCCAACCTCACAGTGTCCTTCGACGCCGGTAACGACGCCACGAGCACGGTCACCGTTACGTTTCTCAAGGACATCCCGGATGACGATGACGATGCCATCCCCGGGTCGATGGTAACGACGGACCCGAATGAGGCATCCTATGCCTGGGTCGCCGCCAAGCCGCAGGCGATGCAGACGATTTTCCCGGTGCCGGTCGGCTTCAACCGGGATACGATCAATGTTTCCGCCGACGCCGTTGCCGTCTATCACGCAAGTGCCTGCGATATCACGCCGATCTTCATCTGCAATCCCTATGAGCCGGTGGGCAATACGACCGAGGCTGGCAACGAACAGGCCGCGGCGGATCTCCACACCAATTTCGCCGCCGGCAATCTCTACGGGCGGCAGATCGAAATGCACAGCACGTCGTCGTCCAATCCCGGCCCCGGCAATTTCGGGTTCCTGAGGACGCCACTCGGCAATGGCGCGAGCGTGATGGCGGAGGCTCTGGCCACCGGCGTGCCGGGGGCCTGCTATACGCAGGACAGCCTGGATACCAAGACGGGTGCCATGGCCGGGCCTGTTGAAGCCGGCGTGAATACGCGCTTCGGCATCTACGAGGGGTCGTTCAAGAGCTCGCGCAATGATGGCAGCTACCGCCCGGCCCAGAACGTGCGCTCCGCACAAAAGGCAACGGGACAGAATGCCTGCAAAGGCTACGACCCCGTGATGGTCGGCGACGTCGTCGGAGATGTTACCAAGGCGGTGCCGTTGGGTTACGGCGCAAACATGACGGCCCTCGGCGGCGGCAAGATCAGCACCGGCAACAACTGGAACTACGCAAACTACTGGAGCGTCGCGCAGGGCGGCTCGGCGCCATCGGTCAGCACGATCCTCAGTAATTATTCGAGCTATCCGCCGACGGCCACCGGAACACCGAGCCGACCCTCCGCCTACGACGTCTATCAATACGAACTCAATACCGCGGCGCTGCTCAACCATGCCTCGGCGAACGGCGAGATCGGCACGCCCACGACGGGTGGCGGTCAGTGCTATTCGGGGCCAGCCCTTTCCAACTACACCGCGGACGAGTATGGCGATCGCCGCGAGATTTTCGCCGCGATCGTCAATTGCGGTTACGAGGCCTCGGTCGGCCATCTGAACGGCCACAAGCAGACGCAGGCGGTTGCCTTCGCGCGCATGTTCATGACCAAACCGGCGGTCAAGGCCGGCAATGAGCGCTATCTCTCGCTCGAGATAATCGACATAACCGGCAAGGGCGGCCGCGGCACGCTCGATGAGTTCCTGCGCGAAGAAGCGGAGCTGGTCCGATGATGGCGCTTAGAAACTTCATCCTCCGTCGGTTCTGTCCTCGCTTCTGGTCGAGCCAAGAGGGGGCCGTGCTCGCCGAGGCGCTGCTTGCGGTGCCCTTCGTTACCTTGTTCGCCGTGGGTATCCTCGAGTTCGGCAATATCTTCTGGCAGCGGATGCAGATCGACGCCGGTCTGAGGGACGCCGGACGCTACCTGTCGCGCTGCAGGCCAACCACGCCGACCTACACCTCCAGTTGCTCCACGGCGACCGCGAAACTGATCGCTTTCTATGGAACCCAGAGCCCGGCTGATGGTGCTGCGCTGCGCGTGCAAGGCTGGGGACCCAATCTTGCCGATATCACGGTCATTCCGGTCGATGCCGACGGCACGATCACCGTGGCGACGTCACATCTCTACGAGACCTCTCCCCTGTTCGCCTGGCTCGGCGTCGATGCGATCACTCTCAATTCCTCGCATGAAGAGAGGTATATGGGATGGTAGACTTTCGAGCGCGCCTTTCCTTCTGGCGGGATGATCGCGGCGTATCGCTGGCCGAAGGGTTGATTACGATCCCGCTGGTGCTCCTGATATTCGCCGCTTTCATCGAGTTCGGTTACGCCATGTCGCAGTGGAACCAGACGGTGAAGGCTCTGCAATATGGGGCGCGTCTTGCCGCCGTATCCGATCCGCTGGTGGATAGCGACGACTTCGCAGACACCTTTCCGACCGAGGCCGACGATCCACTGAACAATGGGGATTCAACGCCCAATGATTCAACGATATCGATGACCTGTGGCGGTGACAGCGGCACCGCCTGCGATGAAACGGCATTGAGCCGGATTGTGCAGGGAAGCGATGGCGAGTGCGGGCCGGGCGATCCGCGGCCGGGCATTTGTGATGTCAACCAGCGCATCCAGCCGGCAAATCTGGTGGTTACCTATCAGCGGTCGGGGCTCGGCTATTGGGGACGGCCGGATGGGCCGGTGCTGACCATGCGGCTGGAAGTCCAGAATATTACATTTGATCTTCCCGTTCTCGGCGTTTTGCTTGGGCTCGATGACATCGTCATTCCCGCCCATCCGGTGACCATCACCACAGAAGACCTTAAAACTTGTTCTACTTGTTAATCATTTGATATTGCGTGGTAAAGCGAGATGACAGCTCATATGAATTTTGCAGCATCTACCAGGATTCTTGTTCTTTCCGATGACGCGGCGGCTGCGAGCCTGATGCTCGATACGTTCGGTTCGCTTTCCCGCTACGACGTGCGCCACATGGCGCTCACCGCGCTCAGTGAAACAGGGCGCCTCGACCCGACCCAGTTCAACCTGATCGTGCTGGATGTCGATGACGGAGAGATGCTGAACCGCCCGGAACTTCTCGCTTTCCGTAATCGCCATCGAAATATCCCGCTGGTGGTCATCTCCGAAGACCTGCCCGATGACATGTTGCGACTGCTGTTTCGCCTGAACGGCAATGACTGGCTGAAGAAGCCGCTCGAACGCCGCTCGCTGATCGACATGATCTCGACCCATGCGCCGACCGCAGGCGCCAGTGACAGCCGGGTCCACGCGGTCGTGTCTGCTGTTGGCGGCGCGGGCGCCAGCGTGATTGCGTCCTCGCTCGCCCATGTGCTCGCCCAGCCGACGAAGAACATGACGCCGCGCGTCGATCTGTTCGATCTGGATTTCTCCTCCGGTTCGCTCGGCTATTATCTCAACCTAGTCAACGACTACGACCTGAAGCCCGTGATCGCCAATCCGTCGCGTGTCGACCTCGAATTCATCGATCTGGTGCGCAAACGTCATTCGGGCGGTTTTTCCCTGCTGTCGTTCAAGCAACCGTCAGTCCTTCTGGCGCCCAGGGGCGCGGAACTCGTCTTGCGGATGCTGGATGTCGCGGCTTTTGAGAGCGATCACACGGTTCTCGATGTCCCCTATTACCAGACGCCGTGGAAAGATGATGTCCTGGGATCGGTCAACAGCATCTACATTGTCACCGAAATGACGATCCCCGCCCTGCACCAGGCCAAGGATCTGTTCCTCAACCTCGTGCGGCTCCGCGGCAATTCGGACCAGATTTTCATTGTCATCAACAAATACCACTCCAAGCTCTTCAGCCTTGGCGTGCGCCGGCAGCAGGCCGACAAGATTTTCAAGGATACCCATGCGCATATCATCGCCTATGACTGGGACACGCTGAGCGAGGCGGTGAACCGCGGCGTATTGCCGGTCGAGGTCAATGCGCGTTCACGCTTCTGCGGCGCTGTCGGCAAGCTGGGGGCGCTGGTCAAATGACGTCTCGCCACGGCAGCAACAGGCGAGAGACTCTGCACCGCAAGGATGCGGCAGGCGCCCGCGTGTTGCGGGGCATTCTGGTCGCGCTGTCCCTGGGGCTTGCAACCGTTTCGACGGCGGCTTTGGCGAGCGGGCAAGTGCCGCGAAACCTTGGGCCGGCGACGGCTACCACGGTGACTGTGGGGCAAAGCCATCCGGCCGGCACGATCGTCATCGATAGCAAGGACCGGACGCTCGATCTTGTCGTCTCTGGCAATCGCGCGATCCGTTACAGGATCGGCGTCGGCCGCGACGGCTTCCGCTGGAGCGGCGTCGTCAAGGTCGGTCACAAGGCTGAATGGCCGGACTGGCGGCCGCCGGCCGAGATGAGAGCGCGTGCCCCGGACCTTCCAGAGCTTGTGCCGGCTGGACCGTTCAATCCGCTCGGCGCCCGCGGGATCTATCTCTACCGGGGCAATGCCGACACGCTCTATCGCATTCATGGAACGAACGATCAATCGACGGTCGGCGGTTTCGCATCTTCGGGATGCTTCCGCATGAGCAATGCCGACGTCATCGATCTCTATAGCCGGGTGAAAGTCGGGGCCACGGTGATTGTGAAATAGCCGAACAAGGGGGGAAACTGATGACGAACGGGTTCATCGGACGGTTTTACAAGCGGCAGCATACGGAGGGCGAGGGGGATGCCCAGCTTGCTGCTCTTGCCACCAATGCAACGCCACTGCCTGAACTTCAGCCTGTCCGGGCGTCGATGACGGCCGGCGAGGAAACGTCGCTCGGCCGGGACATGGTGGCCGAGCGGGTCAACCTGCACCGCTACCTCCTGGACCGCATCAATCTCGGCATTCTCGACACGCTCGACAATGAAGAAATCGCCACCGAGATCCGGCCTTTGGTCAAGGACTATATCCGGCAGAACAATTTCCCGCTCAATGCCAAGGAAATCAACGATCTTATTCATGACATCACCGACGAGATGCTCGGGCTCGGCCCGATCGAGCCGCTGCTGACGGATGATACGATCGCCGACATTCTGATCAACGGCCACAACAGCGTCTATGTCGAGCGCCGCGGCAAGCTTGAGAGTACCGCCGTCCGCTTCAAGGACGAGGACCACCTGTTGCGCGTGGTCAACAAGATCGTCTCCGCGGTCGGGCGTCGTGTCGATGAATCAACCCCCTTGGTCGACGCACGCCTCAAGGACGGTTCGCGCGTCAACGTTGCGATCAGGCCGATCTCGGTTGACGGGCCGCTCGTTTCGATCCGCAAATTCACACGCTCGCCGCTGACGCTGGAGCGTCTGGTCGAGTACGGCGCCATGGCCAACGCGATGCGCATTCTTCTCAGCGCCGCGGTCAAGGGCAAAGTGTCGATGATCATCTCGGGCGGCACCGGCTCGGGCAAGACGACATTGCTCAATGCCCTGTCGTCGCAGATCTCGGTAAAGGAGCGCCTGATCACGATCGAAGACGCTGCCGAACTCCAACTGCAGCAGCCGCATGTCGGGCGACTGGAAACCCGGCCGCCGACGCTTGACGGTCGCAACGAGATACGCCAGCGCGAGCTCCTCAAGAACGCGCTGCGTATGCGCCCGGATCGCATCATCGTCGGCGAAGTGCGCGGTGAAGAGGCGTTCGACATGCTGCAGGCGATGAACACCGGCCACGAGGGATCGATGACGACCATTCACGCTAACACCCCGCGTGACGCCATCAGCCGCCTCGAGCAGATGGTCGGCATGGCAGGCATGCCGATGTCGCAGCTCAGCGTCCGTTCACAGATCGCGTCTGCGATCACGCTCATTGTCCAAGTTCAGCGCCTCAGCGACGGCACACGCAAAGTCGTCTCGATTTCCGAAATCACCGGCATGGAGGGCGAAGTCGTCCAGATGCAGGAGATCATGAAATTCAAGAAAATCCGTACAGACGAGGAAGGCCGTATCCACGGGGAATTCCGCGCCACCGGCCTTCGCCCGCGTTTCATTGAAGAGTTTGCGGAGATCGGCATCGTTGTTCCCGCAGCGATCTTCGATCCCGGAACACCATTGCAAACGGGGCCTGCAAGATCATGACACTGACCCTGCTCCTACTCTACGGTGCTGTATTCATTGGGGCGCTGGTTCTCGTCGAGGCCATATCGCGCAGCTACTTCAGGACATCTGCACGCAACAGTGCGGTGAATCATCGTTTGCGCCTCCTTGAGGAGGGCGGCGATCATCGCAAAACCTACCGCGACATGCTGAAAGAGCGCGGTCTCGATGAAGACTGGCGGTCGCGCCCGTTGATGCAGCGCCTCAGGCAATATTACACGCAGTCAGGCATCAAATTCGATGCGCCGCGATTTGCACTCTATGGGATAGCCAGCGCATTGCTGGTCTGGCTGGTCGTTCAGTATTTTCTGCCGAGCAACCTCATCCGGATTCCGATCTTCGTGATGGTTTGCCTTCTCATTCCCGCCCTGGTTATTTGGCGGGCGCGAGCGAGCCGAATGCGCAAATTCACGGTGAAGCTGCCCGAGGCGCTGGACGTTGCCAATCGAAGCCTTGCGGCCGGGCATCCGCTGCCAGCGGCGATTGCTCTCGTCGCCCGGGAGATGCCCGATCCCATCGGCACCGAATTCGGCCTTTTGTCGGACGAACTGACCTATGGCGTGACGTTGGACGATGCGCTCGTCAATCTTGCTGACCGCGTGGGCGTGGAAGACCTCAACCTCCTGGCAATATCGCTGAGCGTGCAGGCCGGAACCGGCGGCAATCTCGTCGAAATCCTGCAAAATCTTTCGAAGACGTTGCGTGACCGGTACATGTTGAAGGCGAAGGTCAAGGCGATCTCCTCGGAAGGGCGGATCACGGCGATATTCATGTCGGTGTATCCGTTCCTTCTCTACGGAATGATCAAGACGATTTCGCCGACTTACTTCGACCCGGTTTGGGACAGCGGCCACGGAACGATGATCGTGACGGTATTGCTGGTCATAATGGCTATCGGAAATCTCATCCTCTATAAAATGGTCAACTTTGAGTACTGAGGCGGCAATGTTTGGTGAGTATGGAATATACCTCATTGTGTTTCTTTCGGTGCTGATCTTTACAGCCGCCGCTTCAGAGCTTGTCTTCCGGCGACGCGAAGTCGGCGTCCGATTGTCGGAAACGGCGGCGAAATCAGCGGGCGAGGAAACCCCCTTTGGCGATGCGTCCCTCGCCGACCTTGGCGACGCGGAGAATCGCCTGATCCGCCGGTATTTCGAGATCACCCGACGCGACACGAATGCCAATTCCACTCAGAACCGCCTGATCCGCGCCGGATATTTCAGCGCAGGCGCTGTACCGACATTTCAGATAATCCGTGCCCTCATATGTATCGCTGTGCTGGCCGCGGCTTTCTGGGCCGTCGACCGCTTCTTTCCCGAAATGGGGCGGTCGGCGACCCTGGTGGTCGGGATGTTTGCCGCCGGGATCACTTTCATTCTGGTCAACATCCATATCGACCGGCGCGGCGAGGCCAAGGAACGGGAGTACCGACGTCTCTTCCCCGATTTCATGGATATGCTGATCGTCTGCTTGGATGCCGGCATGAGCGTGGAGGCCGCGGCGAACCGTGTTGCACGGGAGTTCGTCGCCAAGCGGCGGGATTTCGGGCTGCACCTGTCCATCATGATGCTGGAAGTGCGCGGCGGGCGCCGCTTGCGCGATGCCCTGGCCAACCTGGCGGTAAGATTGCGGATAGATGAGGCCCGGGCGCTTTCCGTGCTGTTGCGTCAATCGGAGGAACTCGGAACAAGCGTTACGCAGACATTGCGCGTCTACAGCAAGGAAATGCGCGATCTCCGCATCGTGCGGGCAGAGGAAAAGGCCAACGCCCTGCCGATCAAAATGCTGTTGCCGCTCGGGGCGTTTCTGTTTCCCGTCAGCCTCGTCATCGTGCTTGTGCCCATTGTCGTCCGTGTCGTCAGTCTTCTCACCGGTTTGACGCCCGGTGGATGAAAGCAGCGAGGTTCACATGCAGTACTCACTGGACCAACACCGTGAAGACTTCACCCTGGCGCTCGATCCGCGCATGCCGTTGGTGCCGGCAAGCCTGGAGGAGACCGGGCTTGAATTGTCGTTCATGCTGCGTTTGGCGGCAAAATGCGCAACCGAGCAGGATACCGTCACGCCATCGCATCTGGCTACCCGGATGAAATTGCCGAAGGTGCTGATAAATCTCCTGATCAAGGAGCTGGTGAAGCTTGCATTCCTCGAGGCGCGGGGGCTGGCGGGAGAGGACGTCAAATCCGACATCCGGTACGCGCTTTCGATGAAGGGGCTGGAATACGCCCATGCGGCGTTACGGCAGTCCCAGTATGTCGGCCCGGCCCCGGTTTCTCTCGACGCCTTTTGCCGACAGATCAAGTTGCAGTCCATCCATGACGAGCGTGTAACGTATCCCCACTTGATCGAGAGCCTAGACGGACTGGTGTTGTCGCAAGCCTTGATCGAGAAGCTAGGCCCGGCGGTGAATTCCGGGCTCTCCATTTTGCTTTACGGGCCACCCGGCAACGGCAAGACAAGCATTGCCGAACGAACGTCGAAACTGTTTCACCAGACGATCTGGGTGCCATACGCCATCGAAGTCGGCGGCCACGTGATCAGCTTTTATGACGAAGCCGTACATCAGCCCGCTGCCGGGGCAACGGAAAAGCTCTATCCGAAGGTGGATCAACGATGGATCGAATGCCGGCGCCCGGTCATCAAGACCGGTGGGGAGCTGACGCTCGATCTGCTCGACCTGACCTTTAGCCAGGGCTCTACCGTCTATGAAGCGCCCATGCACCTCAAGGCATCAGGCGGCGTTTTCATCATCGACGATTTCGGTCGCCAGCAAGTCGCGCCACAGGCGCTCATCAACCGGTGGATCGTGCCGCTCGAGCGCGGCTATGATTTCCTCACGCTGCACACCGGCAAGAAGTTCAAGGTCCCATTCGATGAACTTGTCGTCTTCTCGACCAATATCGCGCCAAGGGAGCTGTCTGACGAGGCGGGCCTGCGGCGTCTCAAGTACAAGATTTATGTGAATAACCCCTCTCGGGAGGAGTATATCCGGATTTTCGAGGCCTATGCACGCACTGTTGCAATTCAAATGGACTATGATGACTTGGACCTGTTTTATGATCGCAAGTACAATTGCCAGTTGCCGGCGTCCTGCTATCATCCCAAGTACCTGCTCGATTTCATCGGGGCCTATTGCGAGTTTAATACGGTGCCGAAGGTAGCGTCGCTGGAGATGCTGGAACGGGCGTGGGATGGGGTGTTCACGTTGGACTAGGCAGGTGCCGCTGGGACGCGATCGGGGCAGCGGCATAGGCTTATTGTTAGGAAATTGCTGAAATACTGGTGAGGCATGTACGAGGCGGCTCGGCCCGCCTCGCGGGGGAGGGGAAACTCGATGACCAGCATTGCAAATGTCGATATCGAATCCGACGGCCCAAGGCAGCGCTGCGAACAGACGGCTAAAGAGCCGGCCCGTTCAAAAGGCGCGCCGTTCATCGCAATGGCATTGATGCTCTTGCCTTTGAATGCCGGCATGTTGCTCTATACGGCCAAGAATGCCGCTGATGTGCGCGACAGTCGCGAGACGCTTGCCACACTCAAGCTGTCGATCGATGGCCTGAAGACGCAGATCGACAAGCAGGGGCACAATATCGTCAAGGTTGCCAAAGCCGACGAAGTGGCGATCATTCGACAGCAAGTGGAGAGCCTGCAAAAGGACGTAGCGAATTTGGATGGCCGAATGCGTTCTGGCCTGTTTACTTCCGGCGGGGCGCAGATTTTGAGCGCGCCAGGTAAGGAAATGCAGCATCTTCAGTCTTCATTCGGCGCTGCGTCCGTTCGCGGGGATATCCCGAATGACAGCATGGCCTCGATCGACGCCGGGGGCGTTTCTGTTGCCGACTTGCCGCGTTATGAGCGAACGGTCTCGCCGGAAGGCAAGTTGATTCTCCGGAAGGTACAATAGCTTCCGGATTTTCGGGGCGGCTACGCGCCTTTTTGGATGCTCAGTATTACTGCAGCGCCCTGAATTGCTGCTGATTCCGCCAGTCGATTTCGATCCAAGGAAGCGCGCGATGGCGACTTCGCCGGGAAAATCCATCGCGATTTTCGAGGGAGATCACGTCACAGGACAGCAGAACCTATCATGCGCGTTCTACCGACTGCATTTTTTCGATGTGTTCGCCAAACGCTCACCGGCTAGGCAAGCAGTTCTATCGTTGCGCGAAATTCACACTGTTCTTCATCAGTTCGAGGTTTCGGGCCGTCGTCTCGTTTCCGGGATCGAGTTCGTAGGCTTGCAGAAAGTAGCGTCTGGCTTTGGGCAGATCTCCGCGCAGGAGATGAGAATATCCGATGTTGTTGTAGTAGACGGGAGTGTTGCCGATCATCTGCGAGAGGCGCTTGTACGCACGATCGGACGTGTCGAATCGCCCGATCATATCGGCTGAAGCAGCAAAGCCCAGCCAGGCAGACGGATCCTCGGGGAAGACCGTAACTGCGCGTTTGTAAACTGCGTATGACTTTCCGTAGTTCTTTTCCTGGAACTGAAGCTTGCCCGTGGTGATCAGTTCGTCATTTTTGTAGAAGGCCACAGCGGAGTCATCTTCAAGAGTTTTCGCGCTATCGCCAAAGGCTGCCAAATCGTCGACACTCGAAGACTGGCATCCGGCCAACGTCACGACACCGGCGAGCAACAACGTAAGGCATCTGATCTGAAACGCTACCATTCATTCCCCCCAAACTTTTCAGGCATCCTAACGTTGCATATTCAGGCGCTCACGGAAATCCTGCGGAAGAAAAGCTAATAAAGAAAGAATTGATGTTGCGCGTCGCATTAAAGAGACACATATCACTCCTATAACGTGTTGTTGTTGCAACAGGGCGCATCGAGGTAATGATCCTCTCTTGATGAAAGGTTGTGGTTTTTGCCAAGATGGTTGCACGCCCGCTGCAAATCGAAACTCAAGCGGAGGCGGTGATCCGGACGGGACGATCATACGGTAAGCCACAATTAAGTGTCATCTTATATATTGCCTGGATGGGTGCCGTTGGCGCCTGTGGCGAAAGGAAGCCTGGCATATGCGAAACCCGGTTCTAACGTTCATTCGGCTGGGTCCGTCCGTGGCCTATCTTCTGGCGGCGTTTTTTCTTATCAGCATGGTTCTGCTCGCTCATTATCCCTCGAGTGAGTGGGCCTGGCGGCTCTATATGACGATACTTCCTGTGATGCGCGAACCTGTCTTTCAGCTTTTGGCCATTGCCGGGATCGGGTTCTGGGGTGCGTTTGTGATATCAATGCTTGCGGCGCTTCTCGGTGTCTATCTTGCGATGCGCCCGGAACGATATCCGAAGTCAGCTTTCATCCATGCGCATGTCGCGCTTGTCGCGACGGCGTTTGCCATGGTCCGGGTCGTCAATACACAGGCCGGCCTTTCCAGCCTTTCCCTGCCACAGGTGCTACGCGGTGATTGGTCTATGCTCCAGATAACAGATTCACTGCTCGGGGCTGAACTGCTGGTACTCGTATTCTCTGCCTGCCTTTGTTCGCATGTGGCGATGATCAGACGCATTCGCACATAGCGGCAGAGCGAGCACCCGTCGTTCCTGCTTCCGGGGGTAAGCCCACAAAAACCTCAGCCCTGGCGCCGTAATCATCAGCCGACGCTCCGCGAGGCGGCGTGGTAACCGCCCTGGAAGTGCAGGGCATGGGCTTCTTCCTCAGTCATCACTGAGGCCTCGATCGCTGCCCGATAGGGCTCCGAACTGTCGACCGGTTTCCAGCCGAGCTGTGCTGCATGCGCGTTCGACCACCACTGGTCGCGATTGGCTGAGGCAGCATAGAGCATCAGGTATCCCGTTTCCGCGGCATCAAAGACCGCCCGGCAGAGACTGACGAAATCGCGCGGGCTCAGCCAGGTTGCCAGCATGCGGCGGTCGGTCGGCTCGGCAAAACAGCTGCCGATCCTGACGGGGACGGTCTCGATCCCGAACTTGTCGAAATAGAGCCGGGCCAGATCCTCGCCAAAGCATTTGCTGACGCCGTAAAGGCTGTCGGGACGGCGCGGCGAGGTTTCGTCCAGTTGCTCGTCCGATCGGTGGAACCCCGTCGCGTGGTTCGAGCTTGCAAAAAGGATGCGGCGGACGCCATGCCGGCGGGCGGCGTCATAGAGATTGTAGGTGCCGAGGATGTTGGCCTGAAGCAGCGAATCGAAAGTCGCCTCGACGGAGATGCCGCCCAGGTGGAGGATGGCATCGCAGCCGGCGACGAGCGCGTCGGCGGCTTCGCGATCGGCAAGATCGCAGCGCACGATTTCCTCGCCGGGCGCCGCGAGCCCCAGTTCGGCGATATCCGAGAGACGCAGCGTTTCGGCGTAGCCGGCAAGTCCTTCACGCACGGCCCGTCCGAGGCCACCCGCCGCGCCCGTTATCAAAAGGCGTTTCGTTTTCATCGGTCGCCGCCTTTGCTCAGTGGATCTCGGGTTCCGGCAGTTTATGTGCAGACTGGAGAAAGGCGAAGTCGCAGCCGTCGGGCGCCTGCTGGATGTTCTCGGCGTGCATCTTGAGGTAGCCGCGGCTGTAGTCGCGCACGGGCGGCGTCCAGGCGGCAAGGCGGCGCGCGATCTCGTCATCCGGCACTTCCAGCGTCAGGCTCCGGGATGCGACGTCGACCGCGATGATATCGCCATTCCGGACGGCCGCCAAAGGCCCGCCGACATAGGCTTCAGGTGCGACGTGCAGGACGCAGGCGCCATAACTCGTGCCGCTCATGCGGGCATCGGAGATACGCACCATGTCGCGCACGCCCTGCTTCAAAAGTTTCCGCGGGATCGGCAGCATGCCCCATTCGGGCATGCCGGGACCGCCGGCCGGCCCGGCATTGCGCAGGACCAGCACGGTATCGCGGGTCACATCGAGATGCTCGTCGTTGACGGCCTTCATCATCGAATCATAGTCGTCGAAGACAAGCGCAGGACCCCGGTGTTTCAAGAGCGAGGGATCGGCGGCGGCAGGTTTCATGACGCAGCCCGATGGTGACAGGTTGCCCTTGAGGATCGCCGTTCCGCCACGTGCCGCAACCGGCTCCTCGAGCGACCGTATAACGTCGGGAAGGTGGACTTCGGCGCGAGCAATCGCCTCGCCAAGCGTACCCGACACGGTGCGTTCGCCCGTATGGAGCATTGTCTCAAGCTGCTTCCACAGGGCCGGCAGACCGCCGGCATAATAGAAATCCTCCATCAGGAAGGTGCCGGTCGGGCGAATGTTACAGAGGACCGGCACGCGCTCCGACATGCGATCGAAATCATCGAGCATCAGATTGATGCCGCACCGACGCGCCATCGCGATCAGATGGATCATGGCGTTGGTCGAGCCGGCCATGGCCATGTGGACGACGAGGGCATTTTCGAAGGCATTTTTTGTGAGCAGGTCCGATGGCTTCAGGTCCTCCCAGACCATATCAACGATCCTGAGGCCCGAGAGGGCGGCCATGCGCGAATGTCCGGCGTCAGGCGCCGGGATGGAGGAGGCGCCTGGCAGGCAAAGCCCTAGGGTGTCGGCGAGCGCGGTCATGGTCGAGGCCGTGCCCATGGTCATGCAGGTGCCGAAAGAACGGGCGATGCCGCGTTCCATCTCGGCCCATTGCTCTTCGCTGACGCGGCCCGCCTCCTTCTCCGCCCAGTATTTCCAGACGTCGGACCCCGAACCAAGCGTCTGGCCGCGGTAGTTGCCGCGGAGCATGGGCCCGGCCGGAACGAGGATCGTCGGCAGGTCGACCTGGATTGCACCCATGATCGTGGCCGGCGTGGTCTTGTCGCAGCCGGCAAGCAGCACGACGCCGTCGACCGGATGTGACCGGATCAGCTCCTCGACTTCCATGGCGAGGAAGTTGCGGTAGAGCATGGTTGTCGGCTTGACGTAGGTTTCCGCAAGCGACATGGCGGGCAGCTCGATCGGGAAGCCGCCGGCCTGCCATACGCCGCGCTTGACCTCGTCTGCCCGGGTACGCAGATGCGTGTGGCAGGGGTTGATGTCGCTCCAGGTGTTGATAATCGCGATGACAGGTTTTCCGGCGAATTCCGTCTGCTCGTACCCCATCTGATAGGCGCGTGACCGATGGCCGAAGGAGCGCAGATCCTCGGCGCCGAACCAGCGAAAGCTGCGTAAATCCTTCGGTTTTTTGCGTTCGGCCATGGATGCCTCCTTTGCATTATGCGAATGGTTCGTCTAAATTGCCTGTCCATAAAATAGACAGGTGGGTGCAGGCGATTGAACGAAGCGTTGTTGAAGCTGAAGCCGGCGCGGCGCGAACGCCTTGCCGATGTGCTCTATGGGCAAATCCTCGAGCAGATTACCAGCGGCCGGCTGGGCGAGGGTGACAAGCTCCCATCGGAAGCGCAGATTTGCCACGACTTCGAGGTGTCGCGGCCGGTCGTGCGCGAAGCACTGATGCGGCTGCAAGCGGATGGCCTCGTCGTTTCGCGCCAGGGCATCGGCACCTTCGTCAAGTCGCGACCGTCGGAGAATTTGACGGACTTTGCCGCCTCGGCCGAGATCGCCTCCTATCTCAGGGCTTTCGAGCCGCGGCTCGCGCTCGAGACCGAATGCGCCGGGCTTGCCGCAGCGCGCCGCAACAAGCGGCAGCTTGGCCAGATCGCCGATGCGCTTGCGGCTCTTGAAGCAGCCTTCAGCAAGGGTGATACCGGCTGGGAGGAGGACTTCGCCTTCCACCTTGCTGTCGCCGACGCGGCCGGCAACGAACTCTTTCCCCGCCTGCTGCAGGATCTGCGCGACATCCTCAGCGGCTCCATGCGCATGGCGCTCAGCCTGACACGGCAAGGTTCCGACGAGCGGCGCCGGCGGGTGCTCGAGGAACACCGCAAGATTCTCCAGGCGATCTCCAGCCAGGACAGCGATCTCGCGCGCCTCTACATGCGCTACCACCTCACCGAATCGCGCGCCCGTATCGTCGGATCTCACCGGGACTTCTGACCGGGTCATCTCAACCTCGCGCTGCGGCCTTCGATGCCGGCACGGCGAAAGCCTCGCTGGCCGCCTTAAGGGAACGGGCAGCGGACGATATCGCGGCAAGGCGCTCGTCGCCATCGAGATTCGACAGGAAATCGCCGATGTGTCCGGTCTCGCTGATGCCGGCGAGGCGAACAGCTTCGTGGAGCACGCGGATCGGCGAATGGGCGTCGCGTAGATCTTCGAGCGGCAGGAAGGCTTCGCGGATGCGCTGCGCCTCGGCTGTCTGGCCCGTCTTGCAGGCGCGCAGGATTGCCATCGAGAGGTGCGGCGCGATGCAGACCGAGCCTGACGTGAAGCCGTTGAGCCCCATCTCGAGATGGTCGATTGCCGGACGCTCGCCGATGCCGCTGATGATGCGCGCGCCGGAACCGACGGCATCGAGGATGGATTTCAGATAGGGATCATCTGTCGGGTTGGGACGAACCGCCGCATATTTCAAGGCGCAGATGGCGCCATCGTTGAACAGGCGGGCGACATCAGCCCGCGACATGTAGCCTTCGTTCTTGATGTAGAGGATCAGCGGCTGTCCTGCGATGTCGGCGAGCTTGCCGATGCCTGCCGCCAGGCCCTGCGGCGTTGCCGGAAACGAAAGCGGCAGGACCATGGCTGTCGGGAAGTCACGCCCGCGAAGCACGGCTGCCTGGTCGGCCGCCTTGCCGAAATCCGCGCCGATCGACGGGATCATCCAGCTCTCATCGGGCGCAATCGCCTCCAGCATGTCGAGCAGGCCGTCAAAGCCGGCGACGCCGAAATTGTAGAGGTTGGCGTTACCGCCATAAAGGTAGGTCGTGACGCCGCCGGAATGAAGCCAGTCGACCAGCTTGCGGTTTTCGCTTTCCAGCGGCTGCCCGGCTGGATCGCGCGACAGTGGAGGCACGGAAAGGACAGAGGCGGCGAGGTCTTCCGGGGTGACGGGGGTGGTTTTCATGAAAATCTCCTTTGCAAGTTATTTGTAATTTTAGTTTACAAGTGCGCTTGTGGCAAGTAGCCGATTTTCGTTTTTCTTGGAGACAAATACTGTTTATTTTCATATGTTGAACGGAGGAATCCGCATTGGGCGGTGCAAATGATATATGGGACAGCTTTGATTATCATGTATGATAAATTGACATTTAACTGCCTCCTCGACGGTAGGTTCGGCGTGGCGGAGAGCCCGGTCTACGACGACCGGCGCGACTGTCTCTTCTTCGTCGACATTCCAGGAAGGGCTCTGCATCGTGTGTGTCTCGACGGGGCCGGTCATGTCTGGTGGACCTTCGACAGCGAGGTCTGCAGCATCGGCCTTACCCGCTCCGGCCTGCTGATCGCAGCGCTTCGCGACGCGGTGATCCTGTTCGACCCGGACGCAGGAAAAACCTTTAGGATCGTCGCCGGCATCGAGGTGGAGCGGACCGATACCCGGCTCAACGACGGCAAGGTTGGCCCCGACGGCGCTTTCTGGGTCGGAACCATGCATGAGGTCGCCGATCGACAGCCGGTTGCCTCGCTCTATCGTGTCACACCGTCGGGCGCCGTGGAGCGCAAGGTCGATGGTCTCGTCTGTTCCAACGGGATCGCCTGGAATACAGAGGGTAATCTTCTCTTCCATTCGGACTCCCGCGCGCAATGGATCGACCGGTGGCGTTTCGACGCAGCAACCGGCGTCCTGTTCGATCGGCGCCGCATCGCTTCCCTTGATGAGACCACCGGCCGGCCGGATGGTGCCGCCGTCGACAGCGAGGGTTTCTACTGGAGCGCCGGTGTCTCGGCCGGAGTGCTCAACCGGTTCTCGCCGGATGGAGAGATGGTCGAGAGCCATCCATTTCCGGTCAGCGCACCGACGATGCCGTGTTTCGCAGGCCCGGAGCTGAGGGCAATGATCGTCACGTCGCTGCGGCCAGCCGGCGCGCCGGCTGACAGTCTCGCCGGCGGCATTTTCGTTGCGCAAAGCCCTGTCGCAGGCGCTGCCGTTCATCGCTTCGACGACAGCGCACTCGTCTGAGGGCTGTTGTCGGACGGCCCGACAGTCCTGAAACTAGATTGCAGTGCCGTCAGCGGCGAACACGTGGCAGCGAGCCGGGTCGAAATAGACCTTGAGATTGGCGCCTCGCTGCACGTCCTGCTGGCCGTCGAGAGCGACCGTCAGCGCCTGTCCGTCCGATGTCGTCGTATAGAGCATCGTCGCGCCGCCGAGGTTTTCCACGAGATCGACATTGACGGTGCCGAGCGCGATCCCTGCCTCCCGTTCGGCAACCAGGTGCTCGGGCCGGATGCCGAAGGTGACCGTGTCGCCGGGGGCGCCGACCTTGAGGCGGCGCGGCAGGCGGACGGCGTTGCCGCCAACGCTCATCACCGTGCCTTCGCCATCGGAAGCCTCGAGCCGGGCGTCGAGAAAGTTCATCTTGGGGCTGCCGATGAAGCCGGCGACGAAGCGGTTGACCGGGTGGTTATAGAGTTCCAGCGGCGCGCCGACCTGTTCGATGCGACCGGCGTTGAGCACGACGATCTTGTCGGCCATGGTCATGGCTTCGACCTGGTCGTGGGTCACGTAGATCATGGTGTTGCCGAGTTTGCGGTGAAGGCGGGAAATTTCCACCCGCATCTGCACGCGCAGTTCCGCGTCGAGGTTTGACAGCGGCTCGTCGAACAGGAAGATGCGCGGCTCGCGCACGATGGCGCGGCCGATGGCGACGCGCTGGCGCTGACCGCCCGAAAGCTGCTTCGGCTTGCGCTCAAGCAGTTTCTCGATCTGCAGGATTCCGGCGGCACGGCGCACGCGGGGCTCGATTTCGGCACGCTTGTAGCCCGCGGTCTCAAGGCCGAAGGCCAGGTTCTTGTACACCGACATATGCGGATAGAGCGCGTAGGACTGGAACACCATGGCAATGCCGCGCTTGGCGGGTGCTACCTCGTTCATGCGCTCGCGGTCGAGCAGCAGAGCGCCACCGCTGATCTCCTCGAGACCGGCGATCATGCGCAGCAGCGTCGACTTTCCGCATCCGGATGGCCCGACGAAGACGACGAACTCTCCGGGCTCGATATTGAGGTCGATGCCATGGATGACGTCGAACGCTCCGTAGCGCTTTTCAACCTTCTCTAGGACTACACTTGTCGACATCGCCCACATCCTCCCTTGGACCGGTTCCCGGTATTTTGACGCCGCACCGAATTTCTCGGGCGGAGTTGGTTCAATCGCTTGGCGCCGCTAGCGTGTTCTCGCGCGCCAGTCTGCATATTTCGGACTGTCCGACGTAATCGGCAACGTAACTTCCGAACCACTGTCGGACGACTGGTAGATCGCCGTCACCAGTTCCAGCGCCTTACGGGCGTCGCGGCTGGTCACCGGCAGCGGACCTTCGCCGCTCAAGTACCGGTGGAAGTGCTTCATTTGCGTGGTGAAGCGCGGCGCGACGGGCTTCCAGTCGGCAAGCAGCGCGTCGATCCTTGCCTGCACGGTCTCGTTCGCAGCGATAATCTTCCACGGATCCCTGCCCGGTGCATAGGGTTCATGGCTGCTTTCGAATGTCACATTCTCGAAATGCAGGCGCAGCCGGCTGATCTGTTCCTGCGAACCGAGCGTGCAGGAAAGCGAGACGAGGGCGCCGTTTTGCATGAGCAGGCTCGCCGTTGCGCAATCCTCGACCTCGATGTCGTTGACGCGGGTTGCAACGCGGCCAAAGACCTTGTCGACCGGCCCCATCAAGTGGGTCAGCATGTCGTGCTGGTGCAGCGCATGGGTGACAAGGACGCCGCCGAGTTCGGTCGCCCATTTGCCACGCCAGGGAACGGCGTAGTATTTCGGGATGCGCAGCCAGAAGGTCTCGACAGAGCCGAGATAGGGCTTGCCGGCGATGCCGGCGTCGATAATGCATCTGGCCTGCTCGATGCCGTCTCCGTAGCGATACTGAAAGATCGGCATAAGCACGCCCTTGGCGCCCTTTTCCGCCTCGATGATCCTGTCGACGCCAGCGATCGAGCCGGTGAGCGGCTTCTCGCAGATCACGTGCTTCCCGGCCCCGAGGGCTGCAACCACCTGGCCGAGATGGATGCTCGGCGGCGTGCAGATGTCGATGATGTCGATCGTATCGTCGGCAAGCAGATCGTCGAAAGAGGTGGTGCGGCGGGCGATGGCGAATTCGTCACCGACCTGCTTCAGCCGCGTTTCGTCGAGGTCGCAGATGGCTGCCACGCGGAATTTGTCGGGGTGAGGGAGATAGCCTTCGACGATGTGCGATCTGCCGATGCCACAACCGACGACGGCGACTGTCCTGATACTCATCTCGCATGTCTTTCCTGGTTGGTCTCTGCCATCTCCTGCGCCGTCAGCGCCAGTTCCATGGCTTTGAAGCAGCGGGCCTGCGGCATTGCGGTTTCCGTCCGGTCATGAATGTCGGCGACAAGTTGCCGGCCGAAGGGTAGGTCCAGCGTCGAGCAATCGAAGTGCCGGACACCGGTCTTGTCCGTCAGGAAGAGATGGTTGCCGCCCTCACGGCCGGCGAGGTCCACGGTTTTGCGGATCTCGATCGTGCCGGCGGTGCCGATGATGAAGAGACGGCCGTCGCCCCAGGTCGGCATGCCGTCCGGGGTGAACCAGTCGACATGGATCGTGCCGGTGGTCTTGCCGGTTGAGAGGTGGATGTCGCCACTATCCTGCAGTTCCGGCCGGTCGGCGTTGGCGTGGTTGGAGACGCTTGCCGACAGCACCCGGGCGTCCGTCGCATTGGTGAAGAACAGAAACTGCTCGCATTGGTGTGAGGCGATGTCGGTCAGGATGCCGCCGTAGTCGGCGCGGCGGAAGAACCAGTCCGGCCGTGTCTCGCGCCGCAGCCGGTGCGGCCCGAGACCGACAGTATGGACCACCTCGCCGATTGCACCGGCGGCGACGAGTTCGCCGGCCTTGACGGTCGCGCTATTCTCGAAATGCTCGGAATAGAGGATCGAGAAGATCCGCCCCGTTTCGGTCTGGACGCGCTTCACCGCATCCAGTTGCTCCCGGGAGGTCATGCCGGGCTTGTCGACCAGCACGTCCTTGCCATGGCGCATGACCGAGATCGCAAGGTCGGCACGACGCGCCGAGATCGCCGCCGATGTGACGAGGCCGATCGTCCTGTCCTCGAGGATCTCTTCGAGCGACCTGCGCGGCACGTCCTGGTACACACCGGAAAACTCGGCAGCGAGCTGATCGTCCTCTTCATGGACGCCGACAAGTTTTGCCCCGGCACGCAGCATGCAGTTGACCTGGCCATAGATGTGGCTGTGGTTCAATCCAACAGCTGCAAAACGCAATTCACGCATCGATACAGATACCTTACATGGTCATGGCTTCGGTCAATCCCGGCGGGATCGGTGATAGCGTTCAGATCGGCCGTGTCACCGCTTCATGCCCGTCGTCGCGATACCCTCGATGAGCAGCCGCTGGAAGAACAGGAAGAAGAAGAACACCGGCACCAGCGACAGCGTCGACATGGCGAACAGGCCGCCCCAGTCGGATGTGCTACTCGAGTCGACGAAGGTTCTGAGCCCAAGCTGGATCGTGTAGTTGTTCATGTCGTTGAGGTAGATCAGCGGACCGAAGAAATCGTCCCAGGTCCAGATGAAGGAGAAGATCGCGGCCGTTGCCAAGACCGGAAGCGACAAGGGCAGCATGATCTTCCAGTAGATGCGCCAGGGGCTGCAGCCGTCCATCATCGCCGCCTCGTCGAGCTCGCGCGGGATGCCGCGGAAGAACTGGACCATGAGGAAGATGAAGAAGGCGTCCGAGGCCAGGAACTTCGGGACGATCAGCGGCAGGTAGGTATCGACCCAGCCGAGGTGCAGGAACAGCACATATTGCGGGATGAGCGTCACGTGATAGGGGATCATCAGCGTGCCGAGCATGATCGCGAACCAGAAGTTCCGGCCCTTGAACCGCAGCCGCGCAAAGGCGTAGGCCGCGAGCGAACAGGCGACGACGTTGCCGATCACGGTCAGCACCGAGACGACGAGCGAGTTCCAGAAGAAGCGCCCAAAGGAAATGTCGAGGCCGAACCACCCGCGGACATAGGAGCCGAGATCGATCGATGACGGCAGGAGCGAGGTCGAGGAAAAGATCTCGTCCTCGGGCCGGACGGACGCCGAGACCATCCACAGGAGCGGATAGATCATGGCGATCGATGCGGCGATCAGGGCGACATGGATCAGCGCGCTGGCAACGGGGCTGCGTCCGGTTGACGGAGGCGGGGGCGGAGCAGTGACGGCAGTCATCGGAATGTCAGTCATCGTAATGCACCCAATAGCGCGATGTCAGGAAGGAAAAGGCGGTGAAGATCGCGATGATCACCACGAGAATCCAGGCGAGTGCTGAGGCGTAACCCATCCGGAAGTTTCCGAACGCCTCCTGGTAGAGGTAGAGCGTGTAGAACAGCGTCGAATTGATCGGTCCGCCGGTGCCGCCCGAGATGATGAAGGCCGGCGTGAAAGCCTTGAACGCGTCGATCGTCTGGACCACGGCGTTGAAGAAGATGACCGGCGTCAAAAGGGGCAGGGTGATCTTGTAGAACTGGCGGAATTTCGAGGCCCCGTCGAGACTTGCGGCCTCATACATGTCGGTCGGGATTTGCCGGAGACCGGCGAGGAAGATGATCATCGGCGAACCGAACTGCCAGACCGACAACGCAACCAGCGTGTAGATCGAATAGTTCGGATGCGAGATCCAGCTTGGGCCCTCGATGCCGAACTGGCTGAGTGCTGCATTGACCAGCCCGTCGCCGGCAAACAGTTGCCGCCAGAGAACCGCAATCGCAACGCTGCCGCCGAGCAGCGACGGCAGGTAGAAGATCGCCCGGTAGAAAGTCAGTCCGTTGATGCCGCGGTTGAGCGCGATTGCGACCAGCAGCGCAAAAGCCAGCTTGAAGGGAACGGAAAGCACCACATAGGTCAGCGTGACGCTCATGGCCGCGGCAAATTTCGGATCGGCGGTGGCGATCCGGACATAGTTCGCCATGCCCGTCCATTCCGGAGACCGAATGAGGTCGAAGTTCGTGAAGGAAAGGTACAGCGAGACCAGGGCTGGCCCCAGCGTCAAGCCGAAGAAGCCGATCAGCCACGGCAGTAGGAACATGTAGCCCGGCCCGTTGGCGGCCCAGAGGCGCGCAAAGCGCCCCTGTGCCTTCACCACCGGCCGCGGCCCGTCCACGGCAATGGCCGTTGAGGCGGTGCGCGTCACACTGTGCATGCCGGTCAGCCTCTTCCGACGATGCGCGCGACTTCGTCGACCAGCGCCTTGCCGCCATCGGCGGGCGAAAGCTGTTCGAAGCCGACCTGCTCACCGATGCTTCGGAGCGCCAGTTCTGCCTCGCCTGCACCTGCTGGCGGCGGCGGCGGCAGCTTGCCGACGAGATCGCCAAGGCCGGCGACGTAATCGAGCGCTATCTTGCCCTGCGGATCAAGTTTGGTTGCCACAACCTCGCGCATTGCAGCCGATTCCGGGATGCCGCGTTCGACGCCGAGGATTTCAATGGCTTCCGGGTTCTTCACGAAAAAGTCGATGTAGGCAACGGCCTGATCGACGGCTTCCGACTGGGCCGAGATGGAGAAGAACATCGACGGCTTGCGGTAGTGACCGCCCTTCGAGGCCGCTTCGATGCGCATGTGGTTGGTGAGACTGAGCTTGTCCTTGTTGATCGCCTGATAGCCAACGAACTGGTTGGAATGGGCGAAGGATGCGGCGGAGCGACCGATCGATACCGTATTCGTCTCGATATCGTTCTTGTCGAGTGCCTGGACATCCGGGGGAACGCAGACGCCGTCCTTGCGGAACTTCGCCCACATGTCGAACCATGCGGTGGCGTCGTCCAGGTCGAAGGCGATCTTGCCTTCGGCGGTGTAGAGCGCCTTGCCACGCTGGCGCAGCCAGTTTTCGAACAGCGGTTCGTTGACGCTGCCGTCGGCCAGGCCGAACATGCCCTTGCGTTTGCCCGCCTTGGTGATTTCGGCACCCATGCGGGCGAATTCTTCCCACGTCGTTGCCTGTGTCGGCAAGGCGACGCCGCATTCCTCGAAGGCCGACGCGTTGAGCACGGTCGCGGCCGCGTTGGCGCCGAGACTGATGCCGTAGAGATGCCCGTCGACGCTGCCGCCCTCGATCTGCGACTTGTCGAAGTCGTCGACCTTGAGTTTCGCCGGGACATAGGCTTCCAGCGGCGCCAGCGCGCCGCGGCGGGCATATTCGACGATGTAGCGATAGTCCATCTGGATGACGTCAGGCGCATTGCGCCCGGCAACCTGGGTGGCAAGACGCGGCCAGTAGTCGCCCCATCCGAGGAACTCGCCGTTGATCGACGTGCCGGCATTCTTGGTCTGATAGAGTTGCGAGACCTTGTTGGTGCGGTCGGCACGGGCCTGCGAGCCCCACCAGAGCACCCGAAGGCGGGAGTCCTGGGCGAGGACGTTGCCCGCACCAAGTGTTCCGAGCGATAGAAGCGCTGCTCCTCCCGCAACGAAATTCCGTCTGCTTACGCGTAGTGTCATCTGTTCCTCCTCCTCATTGGGGCTGCCTCCCAGCAGTCCCCTCGATTTCCCTTGCAACAAATAACTAATTGGTTACAAGTTATGTTGTAAAGCATTGAAGGTGTCAAGCACCTGTTTAGCGATCTATCATTATCTTGTAAATTTATTTTACAATATGATGGCGGATGGCTATTGGAAATCTATCGGTGGAGGGGTGCTCGAATGGATGGAAGCAGCGAGGCTGGTCGAGTTGGTCGGGGTCGGCGTGGCGTGTCGGAGCGTGCGAACCAGCGCGATCCCGAGCGCACGCGGGCGGCAATCCTGGATGCTGCGACAGTGGAGTTCGCGGGAAACGGCATGGGTGGCGCCCGTGTCGATGCGATCGCCGAACGGGCGGGCACCAACAAGCGCATGCTCTACCATTATTTTGGGGACAAGGAACAGCTCTATCTAGCCGTGCTCGAGCAGGCCTACATCAATATCCGCTCGGCGGAGCGGGCGCTGGATCTCGCAAACCGGAGCCCGGAAGACGGGATTCGCGAGCTTTCGCTGTTTACCTGGCGGTATTTTCTCAACAATCCCGAGTTCCTCAGCCTGCTGGGGACGGAGAACTTGCACAGGGCGCGCTGGCTTCGCCAGTCGAAGCGCCTGCGCGAACTGCATTCGCATCTGATCGGCGAACTCGCCGACCTGCTGCAGCGCGGAAAGGCCGAAGGCACCTTCATCGAGGATGCGGATCCTCTTCACGTCTACCTGACGATCGCCTCGCTCGGATACTTCTATCTTTCCAACCAGTACACCCTGTCGACGATCTTCGGGCGCGACCTGATCGAGCCTGAGAATGTCGGCCACTGGGAGCAGCATATCGTCCACGTGACACTCGCCTCGATCCGCCGATAATTCCGAACATGTTATTTTTTTTGTTGACAGGTATGTATTCTCTCTGCCATCAAAGTAACTGTTTAGTTACCGGCTGAAGAGCAAGCGCCTGGTCGCCCCTTCAGCTCATCGACGATGACAGGGGAGGAACCAATGGCACGTCTCGGGATCATTCTGCACGGCGTCACCGGACGCATGGGATACAATCAGCACCTAGTACGCTCCATTCTCGCCATCAGGGATCAGGGTGGCCTGATACTGAAGTCCGGCGAGCGCCTCGAGATCGATCCGATCATCGTCGGCCGCAACGCCGCCAAGATGGAGGAGCTTGCCCGCAAGCACGGCATCACCCGCTGGTCGAGCGACATCGATGCGGCCCTTGCCAATCCAGACGATACGATCTTCTTCGACGCCGGCACGACATTGATGCGGGCGCAGCTTTTGAGCCGGGCGCTCGACGCCGGCAAGCATGTCTATTGCGAAAAGCCGATTTCGGACGATCTTGAAATCGCGATCAAGCTCGCCCGCAAGGCGCGCGGCTCCGGCCTGAAACACGGCGTCGTTCAGGACAAGTTGTTCCTGCCCGGCCTGCGCAAGCTGGCGCTTCTGCGAGACTCGGGATTTTTCGGCAAGATTCTCTCGGTGCGCGGCGAATTCGGCTACTGGGTGTTCGAGGGCGATTGGGGCGTTCCGGCGCAGCGACCGTCCTGGAACTACCGCAAGGGTGACGGCGGCGGCATCATCCTCGACATGCTCTGCCACTGGCGCTACGTGCTCGACAACCTGTTCGGCGAGGTCCGCGCGGTCTCGTGCCTCGGCGCCACCCACATCCCGGCACGCATCGACGAGCGCGGACAGTCTTACGATTGCGACACCGATGACGCCGCCTATGCGACGTTCGAGCTCGATGGCGGCGTGATTGCGCAGATCAACTCCTCCTGGGCGGTGCGGGTCAGGCGCGACGATCTGGTGACGTTCCAGGTCGATGGCACCCATGGCTCGGCGGTCGCCGGACTGACGAAGTGCTGGACCCAGCACCGGGTAAATACGCCGAAGCCGGTGTGGAACCCGGACCAGCCGCAGACGATCGACTTCTACAAGACCTGGGACGAGGTTCCGGACACGCAGGCCTTCGACAACGGCTTCAAGGTGCAGTGGGAAATGTTCCTGCGCCATGTCGCCGAGGATGCGCCATGGCCTTATGGGCTCGAAGCGGGCGCCAAGGGCGTGCAGCTTGCCGAACTGGGACTGAAATCCTGGGCCGAGCGCCGCTGGCTCGACGTGCCGGCATTGGAGTTCTAGGCGATGGTGACGATCAACCTGCCGCTCGATGGCCGCATTACGCCTTATACGCTCACCGGAACGCCGATCCCGCTCGCACGGCGGGAGGCGAAATCCTTCCCGCGTGTGGTCTTCGCCGCAGCCCATGTGGTCGCCGATCCGCTGGCCGACAATGATCCCTGGCTGACACCGGCGATCGACTGGGAGCGCACGCTTGCCTTTCGTCACCGGCTCTGGGATCTCGGGCTGGGTGTTGCAGAAGCGATGGACACCGCCCAGCGCGGCATGGGGCTCGGCTGGCCGGAGGCGCAGGAGCTGATCCGGCGTGCGCTTGCCGAAGCGCGCGGCCGCAGCGGCGCGCTGATTGCCTGTGGTGCCGGCACAGACCACCTTGCGCCGGGACCCGACGTGACGCTCGATACGATCATCAGGGCCTATGAGGAGCAGATCGAGACGGTCGAGGCTGCCGGGGGCCGGATCATCCTTATGGCGAGCCGGGCTCTTGCCGCTGCCGCGCGTAGTCCTGACGACTACGTCAAGGTCTATGACCGCATCCTGTCGCAGGTGCGCGAGCCGGTGATCATCCACTGGCTTGGCGAGATGTTCGATCCGGCGCTTGAAGGCTACTGGGGCAATCGCGACCATCTGGCAGCGATGGAAACCTGCCTCGACGTGATCGTGGCGCATGCGGCCAAGGTCGACGGCATCAAGGTGTCGTTGCTGTCGAAGGAAAAGGAAATCGCGATGCGGCGGCGCCTGCCGAAGTCAGTGCGCATGTATACCGGCGATGACTTCAACTATGCCGAACTGATCGCTGGCGATGAAGAGGGCCATTCCGATGCGCTGCTTGGCATTTTCGACGCCATCGCGCCAGCCGCTTCCGCGGCCATGGCGGCGCTCGGCGCGGACCGTCAGCGCGAGTTCTTCGATCTGCTTGAGCCGACCGTTCCGCTCTCCCGGCACATCTTCAAGGCGCCGACGCGCTTCTACAAGACCGGCGTCGTCTTCCTAGCCTACCTCAACGGCCTGCAGGACCATTTCACCATGATCGGCGGCCAGGAGAGTGCGAGGTCTCTGGCGCATCTCGCCGAACTGTTCCGTCTCGCCGACCGGGCACGCGTCCTTGCCGATCCGGAGCAGGCTGCCGAGCGTATGCGCCGCGTTCTCGCCGTGCATGGCGTCGTTTGAGGGGCAAGCGGTGACCGGTACGATCGAAATCAGGCTCGAAGAGGCGGCGGTCTTTGAACGCTCCGTCCGCTTCCGCTTTCCCTTCCGCTTCGGCGCCGCACGCGTCGAAGCGGCGCCGCAGGCCTTTGTCCGCGTGCGTATCAGCGATGGGGCGGGGCGCGGCGCCATCGGCAGGGCGGCGGAAATGATGATGCCGAAATGGTTCGACAAGAGCCCGGCACTGTCGCCGGACGACAATGTCGAACAGCTGCGCACGAGCCTTCGGCTCGCTATCAACGCTTACAGCGATGCCGGAGGCGGCACGGCTTTCGCGCTGCATGCGGCCATCGAAGGGGAACACCATCGCCGAGCGGCTGGACAGAGGCTGCCGGGGCTTGTTGCATCCTACGGGCTGGCGCTCATCGATCGCGCCATCATTGATGCGGTCTGCCGCCTCGAGGGGATGAGTGCCGTCGACGCGGTCCGGTCGAACCGTCTGGGCATCGACGCGGCGACTGCGCCCGACCTGCGGGATTTCGACCTGAACGGCTATCTCGCAAGTCTCACGCCTGCCGCGATGATGGCCGTGCGTCACACGATCGGTCTCGCCGATGCGCTGACTGCAGCCGATATTACCGAGGGGGCGCGTGTCGGTGACGGACTGCCGCAGACGCTCCAGGAGGTCATCGCGGCCTATGGCCATCGCCATTTCAAGATCAAGGTCTCCGGCCGTCCAGTGGAGGATACCGAACGGCTGATCCGGATTGCCGAAGTGCTCGACTTGGAGACCGAGAGCTATGTGGCAACGCTCGATGGCAACGAACAATTCGAGAGCGGCGAAATCGTCGCGGACCTGCTTGACCGGATCGCGGCCGAACCGCGCCTCGCCCGGCTTCGCAGTTCCATCCTGTTCTTCGAACAGCCGATCGCCCGCGCCGAGGCACTGTCGCGATCGGTTGCGGGCATTTCCGGCCGCATCCCGCTGGAGATCGACGAGTCGGATGCCGATATCGGCTCCTTCGTCGACGCGAGGGCGCTCGGCTACGCGGGCATTTCGACCAAGTCCTGCAAGGGCTTCTATCGCTCGCTCCTCAACAGTGCCCGCACTGCCAAATGGAACGACGAGGAAAGAACCGATCGCTACTTCATGTCGGCGGAGGACCTGACGACCCAGTCGGGGCTGGCGCTGCAGCAGGATCTCGTCCTTGCGGCGCTCGTCGGTGCGACGCATGTCGAGCGCAACGGCCATCACTATGTCGACGGGATGGCGGGTGCGCCTCAGGAGGAGCAGGCGGCCTATCTGCATGATCACGGCGACCTCTATCACATGGCGAACGGCCGCGCCCGCCTCGCCATCCGGGGCGGGCGTGTCGCGTTCGCGTCGGCGCTGGCTGCCAAGGGTCTCGGTTCGGCCGTCGAACCGGACTGGTCGGCAATGACACGATCATAACGGAAATCCCGGGAGGAGAACGAGCATGCCGGTCGAGGGTCTATCCATCAATCTTGCAACCATCCGCGAGCAGTGCGGCTTCGCCGAGGCCGTGGACGTTTGTTTGAAGCACGGCATCACGTCGATCGCGCCGTGGCGCGATCAGGTGGCCGCGGTGAGGCTGAAGGAGGCGGTCTCGATCGTCAAGTCCAACGACCTCCACCTGACCGGCCTCTGCCGCGGCGGTTTCTTTCCGGCAGTGACCGGGGTGGAGCGGGAAGCGGCACTCGACGACAATCGCCGGGCCATCGACGAGGCCGCCGCACTGGGCGCCGATTGCCTAGTGCTGGTCGTCGGCGGTTTGCCGAAGGGATCACGCGATCTCGGTGAGGCACACAGGATGGTGGCAGACGGCATCGCTGCGGTGTTGCCGCATGCGCGCCAGGCCAACATGCCACTCGCCATCGAACCGCTGCATCCGATGTATGCGGCCGAGCGCGCCTGCGTGAACACGCTCGGTCACGCGCTCGACATCTGCGAGAGGCTCGGCGACGGCGTCGGCGTCGCGATCGACGTCTATCATGTCTGGTGGGATCCGGATCTCGCCAACCAGATCGCCCGTGCGGGACGGATGAAGGCAATCCTCGCGCACCATATCTGCGACTGGCTGGTGCCGACCGCCGACATGCTGACCGATCGCGGCATGATGGGTGACGGGGTCATCGACCTGCCGGCCATCCGGCGGCTGATCGAGAATGCGGGTTTCAACGGCCGCCAGGAGGTCGAGATATTTTCCGCCGGAAACTGGTGGAAACGTCCGGCGGATGAAGTCGTTGCGACCTGTGTCGAGCGGTTCCGGTCGTGCTGCTGATCAGGCGAAACTCGGATACAGAAATAACAAGATACTGTCATGAAATCCGGTTTTATCCTTGACATTCCTTGATTTTGGCGACTAGCATGTATTTTAAATTTACATGCTGGGCGCTCGATGCTCGGCGCCAACCAATCTCCTAATGCATGTCAATCACGAGGCTATCATGGAACAGAGACGTCGCTTTGCGTTGGTCGGAACGGGCAATCGTGGTACCACGATGTGGGGGCGGGACCTTCTTGCCGGCTGGTCGGATCATGTCGAACTGGTGGCGATCGTCGACCGCAATCCGCTTCGCGCCGAACGGGCGCGGGCTATCATCGGAAGTGCGGCGCCAATCTACACCGACCTCGAGGCGATGCTGCGGGATGCGAGGCCCGACCTCGTGATCGTATGCACGCCGGACGATACCCATGACGACATCGTGGTGCGTGCGCTCGAGTCCGGCGCCGACGTCATCACCGAAAAACCGATGACAACGACCGTGGACAAGATCCGCCGCATCACCGAGGCGGAGAAGCGGACCGGCCGGCGGGTCGATGTTTCCTTCAATTATCGCTTTGCACCGACCGCTGCGCGCATCAAGGCGCTGCTCGATGCCGGTGAGATCGGCCGGGTGACATCGGTCGACTTTCACTGGTATCTCGACACCGCCCACGGTGCCGACTATTTCCGTCGCTGGCATGCCTATGCGAAACATTCCGGCAGCCTTTTCGTGCATAAGGCAACCCATCATTTCGACCTGCTGAATTGGTATCTTGGCAGCGATCCAGAGGCTGTCAGCGCCTTCGGAGACCTGCAGATGTATGGCCGCAAAGGACCATTCCGCGGTCCGCGCTGCAAGCTCTGTCCCCACAAGGCCGAGTGCGATTTCTATCTCGACCTTGGCGACAATCCCTTCCTCGACGCGCTCTACGAGGAACCGTCGGCGATCGACGGCTATTTCCGTGACGGATGCGTCTTCCGGGAAGACATCGACATTCCCGACACGATGGTCGCGACGATCCGCTATCGCAACGGCGTCCACGTCTCCTATTCGCTGAACACGTTCCAGCCGATCGAAGGTCACCACATCGCCTTCAACGGCACGAAGGGGCGCATCGAGCTGCGACAGTTCGAGGCACAGCCGTGGGAAACGCCGGCCGCAGACGAGATCCTGCTGGTCCGCAGTTTCGAGGAGGGCGACCGCGCGGTGGAGCGGATCACCGTTCCGCACTCCTCCGGAGGCCATTACGGCGGCGACGACCGGATGCGCAACATGATCTTCAAGCCCAGCGCCACCGATCCCCTCGGCCAGCGGGCGGGGTCACGTGCCGGCGCCATGTCGGTGCTCTGCGGGATAGCCGCGCTCTCCAGCGCAAGCGGTGGCTCGGTCGTCCGGCTTGCTGACCTGATGCCGGAACTTTTCGGCGAGCAGAGCGGGCGCGTGCTGAAGGCTGTGTAATCGTTTGATGCGAAAGGGGGGGCTTTAACCTGCCTGGGCGTCGAGAATTCGATGCAGCGTCGCAGCGTCCTCGAAAAAGGCGGTCTGCTCGTCCGCCCGCACGAACTCCAGCATGGCGAAGCGTCGGCCCTTCCACCGGGATGCGGGTAGCGCTGCAAGCACTGAGCACCAGTAGTCGCTGGCGGTCTTCAACGGGAAGCGGTTGCGCTCGCGGTCCCAGGCAAAAACGTGGACGTGCGATACATGCCGGCCGATCCGTGCGATCTCGGCCAACGCTTCCTCGATCGGGAGGCCGGGGCGGGGCTGCCAATAGAGATAGACGTTGTCATGGCCGATCGCATCGATCAGACGCTCGGCGGAATCAGTGGTGTCGGTCAGCGATTGAGGGTGATATTCGAGCGAGATAGTAACGCCCAAGCGTGCGGCTTCGGCTGCCATTTCGCGGATCGATTCCGCGACTGCGCGTCGTTCTGCTTTGCTGTAGTCGGCGGAGTCGCGCTGGCGGGTGCCGGGCCAGATTCGCATGTTCGAGGCACCCAGCGTGACAGCCGTTTCGAGCGCCTTTGCGAATGCATCTATGTCGTCCGTTGGCGGTGACACATAGGAGCCGAAGGAGGTGGCAAGCTCCGCCGTGCGGGATAGTTCGCCGACGGTCCGTGCGGCTTGATCGTCACCCGGCATGACATGGACGTCACCGGCCCATTCGATGGCGGCAAAGTTTGCCTCGGTTGCCAGCCGGACGATCTGCGGCGGGGCAAGGGAACGGAAGGTTACGGTACAGAGCGCCGGCTCGAATCCGCTCATGCCATGCGCTCCAGATCCTGCCCGCGGACCTCGTAGCGCAATGGCCTGCCGTCGATGAAACGGGCAATCTCGTCGATCACCGTCTCTCCGAGCCGAGCGCGCTCCAATCCGACGGCACCGGCGATATGCGGCGTCAGGAAGACGTTCGGCAGGTCGTAGAAAGCCGAGGCGCGTTCGGGAATCTCGGGATCTGTTACGTCGATGACAGCGTCGATCGCGCCGGTCTTCAGTGTGTCGAGCAATGCCTCTTCGTCGATCAGCGCGCCGCGTGCCGTGTTGATCAGCGTCGCGCCGTTTTTCATCAGCGAGAGGCGTCGCGCATCGACCATGTGGTGGGTCTGCGGCAGTGAGGGCGCGTGCAGCGAAACGATGTCGGCTCGTGCGAAAAGACTATCGAGATCGACCTTCTCGACCCGGAGATCGGCTGCCTCGCTTTCCGTGACCATCGGGTCGTAGAGCAGGATCTCGTAGTCGAAGGGCCGCAACAATTCGATGACGCGGCGGCCGATGCGCGAGGCACCGACGATGCCGACCACGCGGCGATAATTGCCGATCGGCTCGGCCTGGAGCGGATGGGTGAGCGTCCGGTCGCGGTGGGCGACATAGAGATCGCGGAACCGGAAGACATTCTTGCCGGAAAAGATGATGGCAGCGAGGGTGAACTCGGCAACGGGGAGCGCATTCGCCTGCGCGGCGTGCGTGACCAGTACACCGGCATCGAAAACCCATGGGCCGACGATGCCTTTGACCGTGCCGGCCGCATGGGCGACGAGGCGCAGATTGGGGGTGGCGGCAAGGGCGTCGGCATCGAAAAGCGGAGCGCCCCAGCCGGTGACGAGAATTTCCGTTTCGGCGAGCAGGCGCCTTGCCCTGTCGTCGGTGAATGTCGTCATCGGCGTGGGATCAAGCAGAAGGCCGAGTTGCTCAAGCCGCGCCAGGAGTTCCGGTGGAAGAACGTGCTGCGTGCGGTCCGGCCGCATGGCAAGGGCAATTGCAGGACGCTTCATGGGATATGCCCCGGCGCATCCATGGCGCTGACGACAACGGCGCTTGCGCTCAACGCGACGAGTTCGTGGACGGCGGGCGCGGATGGCGGATTCAGCCAGTCACCGGCGATAGTGGTCGTGTCGCGGGCCGCCAGCACGGCGGTGCGAAGGATGGTTTCGCCCGCGGGGATTGTCCCGCGCAATTGCGGCACGAGGGTCTTTGCGACGACCAGGTTGGTATTCGGCGGCGCCTTGTGGGCGATACCGTCGCGGGCAATGGTCGAGCCGAGGTCGAGAATGCCGGTGAAATCCTCCTCGCCGATTGCGTGGGCGGCACCCACTGCCGAAGACAGCGTATCCATCTCGAAATCACGCCGCGCGATGGCAAAGCCGCCCTCGGCTGTTTCTAGCGGCCGTGGTGTCACGATGCGGTGGACGCGGATATGCCAGGGACCTGCCGGCATCAGCCAGGTCTCGACAGTGACGTCCGGCCAGGGTGACCATCGCGAGAACAGCACGTTGCCCGCCAGCGTTGCTTCCGCGTTCGTCTCGCGGACCCGATAATGCAGGCCGTCGTCGCTGAAGGCGAGGGTGGAATCGAAGGCGCCGCTGTGAAAGCCGCGCTCGTCGCATTCGACGCTGAAGCCATATCGTGCCGAATAGGCGAACTTTGCGTATTTCTCGGTGCCGAAGCGTTGCTGGAGGTTTTGCTGACCCGAGGAAAGCGCCACGACATCGCCTTTGCCATGCATGACGACCATGCCGGGATGACGAAGGGGGACGGGTTCGCGGGCGGACGAAAGCGGCTTTTCTTCACTCGCCCAGAAGGGATGTGTCTCGCTGACGGCGAGCGCCAGGAAAGACTTGAAGGCCCAATAGGGGGAGCCGGCGGAGTTGTAACTTTCCGACATAAGGAGGTTGGGATAGCCGTAGCCGATCGACAGCACCCCGTCGCTATGGGCCATCGGCTTGTCGGCCCACCAGCGCAGGTGTCTGAGGCAAAGCCCTTTGATCTCGCCCCAGGGCAGTGCTTCGACGTCGGCAAAGGCGAGGGCCGACCAGAAGCCGGCGCAGGCGAAGCGATAGGTGAGGCTGCGGCCAAACGCGATGGTCGCTCCATCTTCGGCGAACCAGTGGCGGAAATCGGTGGCGAAGAGTACTGCCCGCTCGCGGTAGCGCCTTGCCCGATCGTCCTCGACCAGCCGCGAATAAATCAGCCCGTAGAAGTGAATGGCGAAGGGCACGTAGTGGTCGATGCGCCGGACGTTGCCATCCCTGTACCAGCCATCGGCGATGTAGAACCCGTCAAGTTCCTCAAGGTAGGTTTCCGTCAGGCTGCGATCATAGTCGACGCCAAGGCGGTCAAGGGCTATGTCGACGAGAACACGGAAGAACTTCCAGTTGTTGTCGGCATAGTCGAAGCGCCGGGCGTGCTTCAGATAGGCGACGAGATTGTCCTTGGCACTCAAGGGGAGCGGATCCCAGAGCTTTTCCGGGACGAGGGCCAGCGCGAAACCGAGGGCTGCGAGTTCGACCATGCGCTGGTCGCGGCCTTTGACCGCGCCCCAATATTCCGGATGTTTCGGGTCGGTTCCGTTGGCGATGCCCTCGGCATAGCGGTGCCAGAATGCGAAGTCGCCGCCGCCTGTCGCAAAGGGGGCGAGCCCCCAGAGCGGCCGTGCAAACCCCTCCAGATCGGCTGCTGCCCGGTCGAAATGTCCGGCGGATGCGTCGAGGCGGACGCGGGCATTGCCGGTGGAAAAGTACGGCAGAAGCGGATCAAAAAGATCGGTCAGGGCGCGCTGCATGTCGCTGCGGCTTGCGAGAGGGTTACCGGCGAGCGGGTTTCTGCTGGCGGGATCAAAGATCATGGCAATATCTTCTCAGGCTCATCTGGAAGTGATCCGCCCCGTACCGGAACGACGGCGTGGCAGACATGGCGGGCAGGCGCGTCCCGTTCGCGAAAGCGCGCCAACATCAGTCCGACGGCCTCGCGGCCGATGGCCACGCGGTCGACGCGCATGGTCGCAAGCGGCGGATCGGTCATCCTGGCGCAGGGAAGATCGTCGAACCCGACGATCGCGAAATCCTCCGGCACGCGACGGCCAATCTCGGTCACGGCCTCGAGCACCCCGACCGCGATGAAATCGTTCATGCAGAAGGCGGCGCTGACGTCCGGGTCTTCCGCGAGCGCGGCGATTGTCGCGGCGCGGGCTTCGGCAATCGCGCTCGTTTGGAAGGAGAGCCGTATGATGCGGCCGGTGGCGTCGTTGGTTGCACCGATCGCCGCCTCGAAGCCGCGAGCCCGTTCGCGCAGCGTGTGCCGATGGGAGCCGGTCAGATGCAGGATGCGGCGATGGCCGGATGCGAGAAGTCGGCTTGTTGCGGCATAGGCACCAAAGAAGTTCGCCGGCGAGACCCCGTCAAAGCGCATCAGGGGATCGGTGCCGTTGACGAGAACGACGGGCGTGCGGCTTTCCTCCAGCCAGGCGCGCAGCGCGTCTGCGGGGTCGATGCCGACCAGGAACAGTCCCTTTGCTCCGGCCGTTACCATCAGGTCCCGGACAGCTTCCGTTGTTACCCGATCCTCGCGCACCAGCCTGATGTCGAAGGGGATGCCGAATTCTGCGGCGCTTGAGCGCAGCCCCTCGACGATGCCTTCATAGAAGACGCTAAGGCCTCCTGTGACGCCGTCGCTGGCAATGAGCGCCAGAACGCCCGGTGCCGCCTGGCTTCCGGTCTTGAGCGGATAGCCGAGATCCGATGCGACCTTGAGAATCTGGCGCCGAACGTCGTCGCTGATGCCGGGTTCGTTGGCGAGCACGCGCGAGACGGTCGACACCGAAACGCCGGCGCGGGTGGCTATATCTGCCTGGCGAAGTTTTCTGGAGGGTTCTTCGATCATGTCGCAAACATTATGCAAATTATGCAAATTTGCAACAAGAAAGATAATTTCTTGCATTATTTTTGTTTTTGCATAATTCTGCCCATCGATGATCGCCTCGACTGCGCAGGAGGAGCGTAGCGGGGTCGTAACGACAGGGAGGAATGTCCATGCTCATCAACCGACGTTCATTCATGCTTGGCTCAGCGGGTGCCGCCACCGGTCTCGCGCTCGGGGCCGGCGGCATGCGGTCGGCCTTTGCGGCCGACGAGACGAAGCTACGCGCCATGTGGTGGGGCTCGAACGATCGCGCCAAGCGCACGCTTGCGGTCGCCAAGCTCTATCAGGAGAAGAATTCGGGAACGACGATCGTCGGCGAATCCCTGAATGGCGACGCCTACTGGACCAAGGTCTCCACCCAGATGGCCGGGCGCTCGATCGCCGACATCTTTCAACTCGAACCGCGGACGATTTCCGACTATTCGAAGCGGGGCGCCTGCCTCGCGCTCGATCCCTTCATTCCATCGGCTCTGCAGGTCGACGCCTTCGGCAAGGACATGCTCAACCTGACGACGGTGGACGGCAAACTTTGGGGTGTCGGCCTCGGCCTCAACTCGTTCTCGTTGTTCTATGATGGCGACGCATTTGCCAAGGCCGGCATCACGCCGCCCGGACGCGATACGACCTGGAAGGAATATGCCGACATCGCGGTCGAGATGACCAAGGCGGCTGGCAAGAAGACCTATTGGGGCGGCCCTTACGGCGCGCGCTACAGCTATGTGTTCGATGCCTGGCTCAGACAGCGCGGCAGCAGCCTCTACAACGAAAACGGCCTCGGCTTCAGTGTCGAGGATGCCAAGGAATGGTTCGCCTATTGGGAAGAGCTGCGCAAGCGCGGCGGCACGGTCAGCGCCGATATCCAGACACTCGACCAGAACACGATAGACACGAACTCCCTGGCGCTGGGCAACTCCGCCATGGGCATGGCCTATTCGAACCAGATGGTCGGCTACCAGCTGCTGATGAAAGGCAAGCTCGGCATCGACATGCTGCCGCGCGAGACGAAGGGCGGACCGTCCGGCCACTACTATCGCCCGGCTCTCATCTGGAGCGTCGGCGCCACGACCAAGCACGGCGAGGACGCCGCGAAGTTCATCAATTTCTTCGTCAATGACGTGGAGGCTGGCAAGCTGCTCGGGGTTGAACGCGGTGTCCCGATGTCGCCGGCCGTGCGTGAAGCCATCCTGCCGACGCTCAATCCCACCGAGCGGGCGACGGTCGACTACATCAACGGACTGAAGGACCAGGTCGGCAGCTATCCGCCGCCGGCGCCGATCGGATCGACCGAGTTCGACATCAGCATCCTGCGACCCATCACCGACGAGCTCGCCTTCGAACAGATTTCCGTTGCTGATGCTGCCGCACGGTTGGTCAGCGAGGGGAAGAACACGATCAAGGCCGGCTGACGAGGGCCAAGTCTCCCAAGCAAAGAAAGCCCGTCCGGTAAATCCGGCGGGCTTTTGGCGTTTGTGGGTGCGGTCGATCGCTTTGTGAAGAACTTACAAATGTCGTTTCAGGAAGTCGAGGACGGCGCGGCGCATGGACGGCGTTTCGCGGTGACCGATGCCGGCTTCTTCGAGCAGCGTGACTGCACCGGCAGCGTCTCTTGCTGTGTAGGCGGCGAGCGTATCGGCGAAGGCGCGCTCGATTGCCCGTTTCGGCGTCAGCGGATCGTCGAGGCCGACGCAGATGAGTTGGGGGCGCGGCGCAATGAGGCCGGCGATTTCGCCGGTTGCGGTTTCTGACAGCAGGCCGGGGATGGTCAGGTAGTGGCCGTGCAGATCGTGGGCGCCGGTTTCGATGAGGGTGGCGAAATCGGCGTAGCTGCATAGATGGGCGACGGCCGAGATGCGTCCGTCGATGGCGGCGAGAAAATAGGAGAGGGTGGCGCCCATGGAAATGCCGGTCATGCCGACGCGACGGGCGTCGACATCGCCGCGCGCGGCGAGCCAGGTCAGCGCGGCGGCCTGTTCGCCGAGCATCTGGCCGAACAGCGTCCGCCCGTGCCATAGCGCCGCCTTTGACGCAACGCTCTCGGTCACATCAGCGCGCTCGCCGAAAGTCGGCATCTCGATGCACAGGGTCACATAACCTTCCCGCGCCAGAACGGGGCCGGGGGCATCAAGGAGCGCGGGGCGTCCTTCCATCAGTTCGCTTGCGCCGATCTCGTAGCGGCCGCCATGGGCGTGGGCGTAGAGAATAGCCGGTCCCGGCGCGCTGCCTGCGGGCGGTCTCGTCAGAAAGCCGCGGATTTCCGACCCGCTGGACAGGCGGAAGCGAAGCTGCTCCGCGATATGATCACCATGGTCCTCGGCGACGGATGTCACGAGTTCCAGGGACGTATCCGCGACGTGCAGGAGTGCTCTCAGCCTCTTGATGGAAATGGTCATGGGCTCTTCCTGTTTACCTGACGAGCCACCCGCCATCGACGGGCAGAATCGTTCCCGTCACATATCCGGAGGCGGGGGCGGCGAAGAAGAGTATCGCCGTGGCGAGATCGCCCGGCGTGCCCCAGCGGCCGATCGGAATGCGGGCGGAAATCTGGGCGTTGCGTTCGGCGTCGCTGCGCAGCGCCTCGGTGTTGTCGGTCGCCATGTAGCCGGGGGCGATGGCGTTGACGGTGATGCCGTGCGGCGCAAGTTCGTTGGCCATCGCCTTTGTCAAGCCGGCAATCCCGTGCTTCGACGCGGAATAGGCGGGGACACGGATGCCACCCTGGAAGGTGAGCATCGAGGCGATGTTGACGATCCGCCCAGCCCGCTTCGTTTCGACCATGTGGCGGGCGGCGGCCTGCGACAGGAGGAAGGCCGCTTTCAGGTTGACGTCGATGACGTCGTCCCAATCGTTCTCGGAATATTCGAGCAGGTCGGCGCGGCGGATGATGCCCGCATTGTTGACGAGAATATCGATGCCGCCGAATGCTGCAGCGGCTTCAGCAACAACCGCCTTCACATCGAAAGTCTTGGAGAGATCGACCTCGAGCGCGTGGAAGCGGCGGCCGGTCTTGCGGACGAGGTCGGCCGTCTCCGGCATGGGAGAGGAACCGAGCGCCACGATGTCTGCGCCTGCACCGGCAAGCGCCAGCGCCATCCCCTGACCAAGGCCCGTTCTTGCCCCGGTGACCAGGGCGGTTTTTCCGGTGAGATCAAACAGCGTGGTCAAGGCGCAGTCCCTTCTCGTTGAACAGATGAAGCGGTGCGGCGGAAAGCGACAGGTTCAGTTCACTGCCCGGCGTCAGATTATGCTGGCCGGGCGCGACCACTAAAACCTTCTGGCCGGAAACATCGGCGTGGATCACGGTTTCGGAGCCGAGCGCCTCGACGAGCTTGATCTTTGCCGGAATGCCGAGTGGGTCGGTCCCGACCGTGACATGGTGCGGGCGGACGCCCACCGTGATCCGAGCACCTTGGCCAAGATTGGCGCCATTGACCGGCAGTTCGATCCGGTGTCCGCCGGGCAGGGCCGCAACGGCCTTGCCGGATTGCGCGGATTCAACGGTCGCCTCCAGAAAGTTCATGTGCGGCGAGCCGATGAAGCCCGCGACGAAGCGATTGGCGGGTGAATTGTAGAGCTCCAGCGGCGTGCCGACCTGCTCGATGCGACCGGCGCGCAGCACGACGATCCGGTCCGCCAACGTCATCGCTTCGACCTGGTCGTGGGTGACATAGATCATCGTTGCCGAAAGCCGGGCATGGAGGGCGGCAAGCTCGGCGCGGGTGGAGCCGCGCAGTTCGGCGTCGAGGTTGGAGAGAGGCTCGTCGAGCAGGAAGGCGACCGGCCTTCTGACAATGGCGCGGCCGATCGCGACACGCTGGCGCTGGCCGCCCGAGAGCTGGCCGGGCCGTCGGTCGAGATAGGCATCGATCTCCAGCATGCGGGCGGCCTCAGTGATGCGCTCGGTGATCTCGGCCTTCGGCATCTTGGTGTTTTCCAGGCCGAAGGCGAGGTTCTGGCGCACGCTCATATGCGGATAAAGCGCATAGGACTGGAACACCATGGCAAGGCCGCGGTCGGCGGCCGGAATGGCATTGACGACTTTTCCATCGATGGCGAGTTCACCGCCGGTCGGCTTGTCCAGTCCGGCGATCATGCGCAGCAGTGTCGACTTGCCGCAACCGGAAGGGCCGACGAAGACGACCAGTTCGCCGTCCTTGATATCCAGATTGATACCGTGGAGCACGTCGACGGCCCCGAAGGATTTCGTCACATTGGTGAGCTTGATATGACCCATGACGGCCTCCTCTATTTCAGTCCAGTTCCGGCAATGCCGGTGGTGATGAAGCGCTGCAGGAAGATGAAGACGAGCACGACCGGGATCATCGTCACCACCGTCATCGCCAGGATGAAGTGCCACTGCACATTGAGTTCGCCGGAATAGATGCTGAGACCCACCTGCAGGGTGTAGAGTTCCTTGCGCGACAGCACGATCAGCGGCCAGAGGAAGTCGTTCCAGCGCCAGACGACGGAGAAGATGGCGAGAACGGCGAGCGCTGGTGCGGTCAGGGGCAGGATGATGCGCCAGTAGATCTGCCATTCCGAGGCCTTGTCCATGCGGGCCGCGTCGATCAGTTCGTCGGGAATGGTCAGCATATACTGGCGCAGGATGAACACCCCGGTCGGCGTCGCCACCGTCGGCAGGATGACGCCCCAGAGATTGTTGAAGAGGCCGAGCGCCGAGACGATCGAATAGAGCGGCACCATGATCACCGAGAGCGGCACCATCAGCGTCGCAAGGATCAGGAGCATGGCGAAGGTCCGGCCGCGAAACTCGTATTTGCTGAGCGCAAAGGCGGCCATGGAATTGACCACGAGCGTAATCAACGTTGCGGTCACCGTCACGAAGACGGAATTCCAGAGATAGCGGACGAAATCGAAATGGGTGAAGGGTTCGGTATAGTTGTCCGTCGCGAAGGACATTTCGCGGACCGGGGTGCGCTGCGCGATATTGACCTTGACGATCTCGCCCGGTTTCTGCGGATCGACCATCTGGCTGACGATGCCGATGCGGCGGACTTCGGCAAGCGTCGCCTTGCTGCCATCCGGCAGGGTGACGTTGTAGAGATCGAGCGGCTTGTCATAGCCCTCGACCGTCACTTTCTGGGTGACGTAGGGCAGGATGCTCGGCGGGAATTCCGCAAGTGCCGCCGGCGACTTGAAGGAAGAGCCGACGAGCCAGACGGCCGGGCCGAACATGATGAACAGGCCGCCGACGAGCCAGACCCAGGTGACGATATCCGTCCAGTGCCAGCCCTTGCCGCCCTTGCGGCGCAAGATGAATTCCGCGACCCGGCTCATTTGCGGGCTCCCTTCTTTTCGCTGGACCGGCTGAGGCCGAGCTGCATCAACGTCAGCACGACGAGGACGACACCCATGAGGATCGAGGCTGCGGCGGCCAGTCCCGGGTTGCGCAACTGCGTGGCAAAGCCGGTCTCGTAGATATACTGGGTAAGGTAGAGCGTGCTGGTACCCGGTCCGCCGCCCGTCAGGACGTAGACCTCGTCAAAGATCTGCACGGCCTTGATGAGGACGAGGACGACGACGACGAGAAGATTGGGCGCAAGCAGCGGCATGGTGATGCGCAGGAAAGCGCGTGTCGGCCGGGTACCGTCCATTTCGGCGGCTTCGTAAAGGTCTTTCGGGATTGCCTGCAGGCCGGCGAGCAGGATCAGCGTGTAAAAGCCCATATGCGCCCAGATCGACACGCCAATCGTCGCAGCAAAGGCCCAGTTGCGGTCGTTCAGCCAGGCATAGGGATCGAAGCCGAAACCGTAGAGGCCGAAGTTCATCAGGCCCTGGCGCTGCAGGATCCATTTCCAGATCAGGCCGACGACAACCGGCGACAGGAGCACGGGAAAGAAGAAGACCGCCCGCCAGAAGCTGCGCGCCGCCAGCTCGCGATTGAGGATCAGCGCGGTCACGAGGGAGACGGCGATCATCAGGGTGACCTGGATGACGACGAACCAGCCGGTATTGCCGACGGCCGTCCAGAACGTGTCTTCGGCGCAGCTGTTGGCATTGAGGTAGTTGCCGCAGTCGAACAGGCGGGCATATTGATCGCCGCCGACGAAGCTGCGATCCGGCAGGAAGAGGGCGGTACCGCCGGTCATCGAATAGGCGAAGTTGATGAAGAACGGCAGAAGCACGAAGATGCCAAAGATCAGCATGTTGGGCAGCAGGAAAAAGGCCGCCATGCCGCTGATCCCGGAGACCCTTTGCAGCCACCGCAGCGGCGCGTCGATCAGCCCCATGACGAGGCGCACGGGAACCAGCACGGCGGCGCCGATCCCTGATCCGGTCTTTCCTCGAACGTCTGTCTTCATTGCCGACCTCCCCGCGGCAGGCGGAAACTCCCGTTCCGGCTGCTGTCGCAGTTTGCAAATTGCTTCTCAAGACTTGCAGATGTCAGGTGAGCGGCGGCACGGTTTGCCGCCGCTCGCCGGACTGTTAGCGGCCCGAATCCTTGACCTTGGCCGCGATATCAGCATCGATACGGGTGTAGGCCTCGGCCAGCGGCATTTCGCCCGCCGCCGCCTGGCTCACGCGTGTGACCAGCGCCGCATAGTAGGTGTCCGACCAGAACCAGCCGGGCAGCTTCCGGGCGATGTCGGAGAGCGAGCCGGTCGCCCCGACGAAGACGTTCAGGGCTGCCTTTGCCTGCGCATCGTCCGTCTTGAAGTCCAGACCCTTTTCGATCACGCCCTTGTGTGCGGGGAGAAACAGCGTGCGTTCGGAAAATTCCTTCACGATGTCTTCGCGCGCCAGGTAGTCCATGACCTTGGCCACTTCGGTCGGGTTCTTGGTGTACTTGACCGCGACCAGGCCAGCGCCGCCGGTCATGCCGGTGCAGTTTGCCGGACCGCATGGGCTGCCGGTTGCGACCCAGTCGAAGTTCGAGCCGATCTTGGCCGAGAAGTTCGGGACCTGCCAGGAGCCGGAATAGTAGTAAGCGAGCTGGCCGTTGATGAAATCGTCCGCACCGGCGCGGTAGGTCGAGCCTGCCGCAGACACCCAGACGTCCTTGCTCATCGTTCCGTCACTGACCCAGCCGACGAATTTCTCGATGAACGCCTTGGCGCCGTCATCGAGCGTGGCGGGCTTTCCGTCGGCGCCGATATAGTTCGAGCCAAAGGCGAGGATCGGTCCGCTCAGGCGGTGGCCGGACCGGTCAAGTGCCATGGCGAAGGGCACCTGCTGGCTTTCGGCGACCTGCTTGGAGGCCTTGGCCCAATCGTCCCAGGTTGCATCCTTGCCCGGCAGCGCAACGCCCGCCTGGTCGAACAGGGTCTTGTTGGCAAAACCGCCGGCAAGGGTGATCTGGGTCATGAAACCGGAAATCTGGTTGGACCCATCCGGCCGCATCCAGTCGGCCTGGCCACCGAAATTCGTGTCCCAATAGGCGGCGTCGGCGACGAGCGGCCGAAGATCGAGCCAATGCTGGCTCATTGCCTTCAGGTTGGTGACGCGGGCGATGTCCGGGCCGTCGCCGGCTTCAAGCTGCACCGGCAGTTGTTCGCGCACGACCGTGTAGGACACGTTGTCGAGCACGACGTTGATCCCGGGATTTTCCTTCATGAAGCGATCGAGCAGGTCTTTCAGGACCTCGCCCTCGACGCCGTCGGAATACCACATGATGCGGACATCGCCGGCGAATGCCGCCGTCGATGTCAAAAGCCCGACGGCAAGTGCCGCCAGCAGTGTTCTGGTCTTTCGCATTGTCTTCCTCCTCTTGTGTACGAGCCCTTCTCCCGCTCGCAGGTAAAACGTCGCGCCGGTTTCTCCTACCCGGCGCTTCGCTGTTAGTTGGCAGCCAGCATCGTGACCTCGCCGGCAACCGTGAAGTCCTTGGGTGAAACGGTGCGGCCCTCGGCCTCGACCGATCCGTCGGCGCGAAAGGTCACCGTGCCGTAGTTCGGATCCTCGATGACGAGCGAGCCGTCAGCTCTTTCCTCGACCGCAAGCGCCCCGAACCGTGTTTTCACCGCCGCAAGGCTGGCGGCCTCGCAGACCCGAACGATCCAGCGGGTCTTGCGGCCGTATTGGCGCAGTTCCGCATTGGCGGATGGACCATCCTTGATCACAACCAGATCGGCGCTGCCGCGCAGCATCATCGCGCCGTTGCCGCTGCGTGCCAGCGCAAGGGTTCCATTGACGCTGCTCTCGTCGAACTCTCCAACCGGGAACCAGGCATGGGTGAAATCCGGTTGCTCTTCGAAGGTGGAAAAGTCGAGTACGGCCAGCCCTCGATACTGGTGGGCGCGAGGGAGGGTGCCGCAACCACCCCAAAAGGACGGCCGGCCGTACCCGAACTGAATTGTCTCGCCGGGATGGTTGATCCAGACGGCCGCTTCCGGCCGCTCGCCGAGCCGCAGATGCAGCACGGTTTCCTGGTAACCCCATTCGTTCCAGCGATAGTGGGCAGCGGAACCCATGGCGAAGTCGCGGCTCTTGTAGTGATAGAGCGCTGCGAACCTGTTTTCACCTTGCGCAAACCGCCATTCCTGATGCTCGTCGGCCTGATGGCAGGCGACGGCAGCAAGGCTTTCCGGAACGGTCAGGCCATGATCGCGCAGGCAGACCGCAAGCTGCGGCAGCGCATGAACGCGGCGGCCGTACCAGCCCTTGCCCCAGAGCAGGCGGGCCACGCCCGAAAGCTCCAGAGAGCGGCCGGCGCAGAGCGTGTGTTCGTAGGAGCGCCCCTGCGCTGCCGTCACCATACCCTGATGCGCCGAGCGGGCGATCACTTCGCACAGGCGAACGATGCCCTTCTGGGCGCGCTCTGCGATATCGGCATCGGGCGACAGGGCGGCGAGTGCGGTCAGGCCCTTGAGGTCGATCGGGAAATAAGGGGCGGAGTTGAACTCCGCCATTTCCCATGCTTCGAAATGATCCAGCCATGCCCGGACCCGAGCTGCACCGACAGCGCTCTGCTCGGCGCCCGTGCGGCCGGAGCGGGCAAAGGTCTTGTCGGCCAGAAGATGCCCGGCGAGATACGCCGAGGTGTGAAACAGCAGTGCGTGGTTTTCGGAGAAATACCACTGCACGTCGTTGCCGGGCTCATCCATCCAGTAGCGGAAACCGAGGATCGCCTGGTCGATGCGGTTGCGCGTCGCCTCGCCGATATCCTTGCCCCAGACGGTGCGCGACCAGATCAGCGGAACGAGCGAGAAATCGGCGCAGTCGTGGCAGTCCTCGATCGACGGCAGGATTTCCTCGATCATCGCATCGGTGTCGGCACCGCCGCGGCCGCTTGCCAGCCGTGCAAAGGCGCGGACGGTGTCGCGTTCGGAAAATTCCGAGATTTCGTCCAGGGTTTCGGTGATCCGTTCGGCAAGTGTCACGGAGGCTTCGCCCTGACGGCCGGCATGGCAGATCTCGACGCCGAGCGAGCGCGAGGCGACAAAGCCGCCGGCCTTCAGCGTGATGCGGAAATGGCGGAAGTCGGCGGGTGCGTTTTCCGACGGGCCGATGACCAGTCGTGCTTCGCCGGCCTTGAGGACGAAGTCGTAGTCGAAGCGCTCGGTCGACATGAAGTCGCCCTCGACCGTCACATTGACATCGACATCCACCGGCAAGGGTTCAGCGAGAAGCAGCTTGATGTCGCCGTCGAAATAGGCCGTCTTGTCGAAATGCATGCCTTCGAGAGCCGCCTCGATCGTTTCGGCGATCTTGCCCTCGATCGGTACGGGCACGGCGACGCTTGCCGGCGGTCCGTCGAGGTAATCAAACTGGAAGAAATAGCGGGCGTCACGTTCGGCGAGATCGTCGAAGAAGATGGTGACCTCGTTCAGCCCTTCTTCCAGCGGCAGGTCGAATTCGGCCTTTGCCTCGAGGTTACGGCTGTAGGGCGCCATCCAGCCGGCCTCCGTGCCATTCAGCCAGAGAACTGCGCCGCCGCAGGTGCCGAGACGGACCTTGGCGGTCCCGGCTTTCTCGGCGGCGATGAAAGTGCGGGCAAAGGTGGCAAGCCGCGTCGGGCGGAACCAGAAGCCGGAAAGATCGAGCCGCGGCGAGCCGAAGGGCAGCCACCAGCGGGCAGCGTCGAACGCGCCGCGCACGTCCGGCCGTTTGCCGCGATAGGTTTCGGCAAAGATCGTGCGGCAGGGATATTCGTGCGGAATGAAGTTCTTGTGCTTCGTCAGGAAGAAGAACGGGTCCATCTCGCCCTTCATCGGGGCGTCGGGCACGTCGAAACGCTCTTCGGCGATCGCGCCGAGCTGCCAGTAGCGGATGGCTTCGCCGGGGTTCAGGTCACGGTCCATAAGAGATCTCATCGGGGTCATTTCAGCTCCGCCAGGGCCACCGGGGCCACGTCGTTATATTCCTGGTTTTCTCCGGTCATGCCCCAGACGAAGGCATAAGGACCGGTTCCGGCGCCCATATGGATAGACCAGGCGGGTGACAACACGGCGTCGCCATTGGCGACGATGAGGTGGCGCGTTTCTTCGGGACGACCCATCAGGTGGATGATGCGATCTTCCGCCGCCATGTCGAAATAGCAATAGGCTTCCATGCGACGCTCATGCAGATGCGGCGGCATGGTGTTCCAGACGCTGCCTTCGGCAAGATCGGTAATGCCCATCAACAGCAGGCATGACGGCGTCACCTCCGGGTGGATGTACATGGCGAGCCGTCGCTTGTTCGACCGGCGGCCGTCGCCCAGATCGATGGCTTTCGATTCTTCCTTCTTGATCAGGCGGTGGGGAATGTCGGCGCCGGCTGGCACGGAGTTCATGTAGAACCGGGCAGGGGTCTTTCCCGAGAGGCTTGCCATCGTAATTTCGCGCGCGCCGCGGCCGAGATAGAGCACGTCGCGATTTTCCAGCGTGAAAGACTTCCCGTCGACGGTCACGGTGCCTGTGCCGCCAAGATTGGCAATACCCATTTCGCGTGCCGACAGGAGATGAGACGTACCGATTTCGGCGCCGGAGCCGAAGGTCACGCTTTTGGAAACCGGCATCGCGCCGCCGAGCAGCAGGCGATCGACATGCGTATAGGTGAAATTGACGGCATCCGGCACGAACAGGTCGGTCATCAGGAAGGCGCTGCGGAGTTTTTCCGTGTCGTAGCCTTTGACATCTTCCGGTGCCGCTCCGTACAAAATCTTCATCGTCATGCTGCTTGTCCTTCCGTGCCGACGTGCTGCAGGCCTTCGGAGAGGCACAGGATCGCCAATGCCTGGCCATAGCCGGTCGGTTGAATGGGGATATCCTTGTAGAACTGGAGATCGTGGCCCATGCGCGTGCCATAGGAGACGTTGAGCACGGTGCCGGTCTCGTCGATATTGTCCATCACCACCTGCAGGGCCTTCAGCCCGGCAGCGCGCCATGCCGGGGTGCCGAGCCCGAGGCGGTAGCCTTTCAGAAGGCCGTAGCCGATGCCGGCCGTGGCGGAAATCTCCTCATAGGAGGTGGGATCGTCGAGCAAGGTGCGCCAGGCGCCGGACGGGGCCTGAAGCGCAAGCAGCGCATCGACCTGCGCCACGAGGACGCCCTGCAGAAAATCTTTCACCGGCTTGGTGATGTCGGCGAGATCGAAGAAATCAAGCAGGCCCGCCGTGATCCAGGCATTGCCGCGCGCCCAGCGCGCTTCAGCAAAATTGTGCCGTCCGTCGAAGGTCCAGCCGTGGAACCACAGGCCGGTATGCGTGTCTGCAAGGTAGCGCGTATGAACCAGGAACTGCCGCGATGCCTCATCGACCAGTTCGCGCCGGCCGCTCGCCTGGCCATAGGAGGCCAGGAACAGGGCGACCATGTAGAGCGTGTCGTCCCAAAGCTCGTTGTCGTTGATCTTGTCGGAGACGTGATGCTCGAAACCACCTTCCGAGGTGCGGCCCATGTCCGACATGACGCGGTTGGCCCAGTCGTCGAGGACCGGCTGCCAGCGAGGATCGCGGGTCTTTGCCCAGAGCACCGACAGGCCGAGCATCGGCGCCGTGGTATTGACGTTGAGCTGCGGCAAGCCGGCGTCGATGCGCGCCTGATACCATCCTTCAATGAGTTGGCGCAGGTCGTCGCGGCCGGTGAAAAGCCAGAGCTTGATCAGCCCATAGAGACCGACGCCCTGCGGCCACTCCCAGCTCTCGAAGCTGATGTAGTCGCCGGCGGTTCCGTCCAGATTCGGTTCGTGAAAGCGACCGTCGTGCTTGAGACCGGTCGTCCCGGCGACAAGGCGATCGAGACCATCGCGAATATCGCGGCCATTCGGGGCCATAGCATTCCTCCCAACCTGTCCGCTCTTCGGCGGTTCCGTTGATAAAATAAAGCCACGGGATTTTCTCTTGCGCAACATGAAAATTTTTCTCATTATGGTGACGGAGGAGCTTGGAGATGACTGTGAAACCCTTGCCGGGCAAACGTGGAAAGAAGAGCAAGCGCGTGCGTCTGGAGGACATTGCGGAGGCCTGCGGGGTTTCGCTAAGCACCGCCTCGCGTGCCCTTGCGGGCGAAAAAGGCGTTCGGCCGGAAATCCGCCAGCAGGTGCTCGAAGCCGCGAAGATCGCCAATTATGTCATTCCAACCGCGGTCGCGGGGCAGAAGGTCATTCTGGCGGCATCGAGTGCCGCCATGATCGACTATGTGCGCAACCAGTTCACGCTCTACGTTCTGGAAGGCTTGAAGGATCGTGCGCAGGCGCTCGGGCTTGAGATCGTGACGCGGCCGATCGCCGACAGGGAAGAGGAACTGGCCGTTCTGAAAGAGGCGCTGGATGATCCGCAGGTTGCCGGCCTGCTCTTTCTCACCGTCGATGACGAGGGCATGCTTGCCGCCACGCGCGGCTTTGACAAACCCGTGGTCCTCCTTAACAGCGACGATCCGTTCATGCGGCTGTCCAGCGTTACCCCCTGCAACCGCTCAAGCGCGCGGCTTGCCGCCGACCACCTGATCGATCTTGGCCACGAGCGCATCCTGTTCCTGATGCGGCCCGGCCGGCGCACCATCGAACGGCGCTATGAAGGCTGGAAGGATGCACTGCTGCATCGCGAACTGCCTTTCGAGGAGGATTTTGTGGTTCCGGTCGAAGACTGGCTTCCGGAGCTTGCGGCCCAGGCGGTTGCCGCGCGTATCGCAGCCCGCGGGCTCGATTTCACCGCCATACTGGCCGCCGGCGACAGTCTGGCCGTTGGTGCGATGATGGGTGTCCAGCAATCCGGGTTTACCGTGCCCGGCGACGTTTCGGTGATGGGTATGGACGATCTTCCGCAGGCCGCCTTTCTCAACCCGCCGCTGACGACCATGCATATCCCCATGCGCGAGATCGGTTCGGTGGCGCTCGACCTGCTACGCGACAACCTCTCCAGCCTGCCGATGCCGCCGCGCCGGGTCGAGCTTGCCTGTCATCTTGTCGAACGCTCGTCCACGGCGCAGTGCCGGCCCTTGCTGAACCGGTCGGAGAGCGTCTATTCGCCAAGCGTGGCTGTCGAGGATTCATAGCGGACCTTGCCGGTTTTGGAGTCGACGCCGGCGAGGCTGACATCGTAACCCCAGAGATGGCGGACGTGGCGCAGGGTGGCGTCGCGATTGTTCTCTTCCAGAAGGACGCCGTTCTTGATGTTGTGCTGCAGGCGAAGATGGCGATCGCCCAGCAGGTCGACATCCATCACCTGGATGTCGGGCTGGTTGGCGCCGACATCATAGCTCTTGGCAAGAGCCTTGCGAATGGCCTCATAGCCGCGCTCGTTGTGGATCGAGGCGACCTCGCAATATTTGTTGTCCGATTGGTCGGTCAGCAGGAACAGCTTGAATTTGCGGATCAGCGCCGGGCTCAGATATTGCAGGATGAAGGATTCGTCACGGTGGTTTGCCCAGGCATCGAGCAGCGTCTCGCGCCATTGGCCCGTGCCGGCGATTTGCGGAAACCAGTCGCGATCTTCCGCTGTCGGATGGTTGCAGATACGCTCGATGTCCTGCATCAGCGAAAAGCCCAGCGCATAGGGATTGATGCCGGAGTAGCGGGGATCATCGAAACCCGGCTGGAAGACCACGCTTGAGTGGCTGTGAAGCATTTCCAGCATGCTGCCTTCGCTGATTTTTCCCTGATCGAACAGCCTGTTGATGATGGTGTAGTGCACGAAGGTGGCGCACCCCTCGTTCATCACCTTGGTTTGCCGTTGCGGATAGAAATACTGGGCGATGACGCGCACGATCCGAAGCAGCTCGCGCTGCCACGGCTCCAGGATGAGGCTGTTTTTCTCAAGGAAATACAGAAGGTTCTCTTCCGGCAGGTTGAGCGCCTTCTTGCGCTCCGAGGCTTCGCGCTCGGCCTCTTTCGGATCGGGCTGCCCGGTCGAGCGGGGAAGCGTCCGCCACAGGTCGCTATAGGTCTGCTCCTCGTATTCCAGTCTTTCCCTGGTCCGTTCCTGCTCCTTCGCGGTCGACAGGCGGGGCGGGCGGCGATAGCGGAAAACTCCCTGATCCATCAGCGCATGGGCGGAATCGAGGATCACTTCGACGGCGGCCGTTCCATGCCGCTCCTCGCATTTGGAGATATATTTCTTGGCGAACTCCATATAGCTCAGGATGGCGCTCGCGTCGGTCCATTGCCGGAACAGGTAGTTGTTCTTGAAGAAGTGATTGTGGCCGAAAGAGGCGTGTGCGGTCACCAGGGTCTGCATGGCCATGGTGTTTTCCTCCATCAGATAGGTGATGCAGGGATTGGAATTGATGACCAGTTCATAGGCCAGGCCGTGATGACCCTTGCGGTAGTGATGCTCCTCGAAAACGAAACGCTTGCCGAAGGACCAGTGCTGGTACATCAGCGGCATGCCGACGGAGGAATAGGCGTCCAGCATCTGCTCGGAGGAGATGATTTCGAGCTGGTTGGGATAGACGTCGAGACCGAGCTCATCGATTGCGATCTTCTCGATGGCATCGTAAGCAATGGACAGCGTTTTGAAGTTCCAGTCGGAACTGTGAAACAGCAGCTTCGAGGCAGGGCTCTTTCCCATCCGGGGCTCCGTTCAGCTGCGATATTGCACGGTTGGCTGCCTTGCGAAAAGTTTTCGGAAGACAGGATAGATGTCGGAGGGTCTTGCGATCCGCGTCATCTGGAAATTCGCCCACTCGTCATCGACGGTGCGATAGGCCCGCCAGAGCGAGGTGCCGTTGTCGGTCGATCCGAAGATCTCGGTCTCTCGCTCGTCGATGATCTCGACATAGGCATAATATTGGCAAAGCCGCATCAGCGCGCCGTTGAGAAGCGAGGCGCAGCGCTCCGAATCGCGGGAGATGTTGTCCCCGTCGGAGGCCTGGGCCGCATAAATGTTCCACTCCTTCGAAGGATAACGCTCCTGAATGACGCGGAGCATTTCCTCGAGCGCCGTGGACACCACCGTGCCGCCGCTTTGCGTGCTGTAGAAGAAGGTGTCCTCGTCGACCTCGCCGGCCTCATCGGTGTGGCGGATGAAGACGATGTCGATCCGGTCGTAGCGGCGTTTGAGAAACAGGTGCAGCAGGACGAAGAAGCGTTTTGCCAGATCCTTCTCCCGCTCGCCCATCGAACTCGACACGTCCATAAGGCAGAACATCACCGCGCTGGCATTCGGCAGCGGCTGGCGCTCGAAACGGTTGAAGCGGATATCGACGGGATCAACATAGGGGATTCGCCGGCGGCGGCGTTCGAGCCCATCCAGTTGCTTTACTAGGGCTTCGAGATGCTGGCGCTGTTTGGCGTCGAGGTCGGCTTCGGCCTGCAGCAGTGCAATTTCCTCGGCAATCGCCTCGACGGTCTTGCGCCTCGGCCGCTGCAAGGCAATGCGCCGGCCGAAGCTGTTGCGCATGGTGCGGCCCACATTGATATTCGTCGGTGAACCACTCGTGGCGAAGCCGGCGCGGCGCGGCTTGAAGGCAACCGCTTCCTTCAGGCTGAGCTTGACCATGTCGGGAAGCTCCAGGTCCTCGAAGAAGAGATCGAGCACTTCCTCGCGCGACAGGAAGAATTGAAAATCATCCTCGCCCCGGCCGGTGCCCGCCGCTGAGCCGGATCCGCCGGAACCAGACCCCTGCTTGTCGATGCGGTCTCCCGGCATGTATTCACGGTTGCCGGGCAGGACATATTGCCGGTCGCCGCTTTCCCGCGATGGCTGGAAGGTGGGTTCATTGGCGCCGCGGGCGGGCATGGGAACCTTGTGGACCGCATCCACATCGGCGATCCGGTCCGTCTTCACATGCTCCTTGATGGTGCGCTTGAGTTCCTCGCGTGCCCGCTTCAAGAAACGCCGCCGATTGCCGAGGCTTTTGTCTTTCGGATTGAGGCGACGGTCGATGAAATTCGGCATTGGCTACCCCTGGAACATGATACCGAGACGGGTGAAGCGGTGCCCGGCGACATCATGCTCTAACCCCTTCACTTGAGAGCCGGATTCCGGTTTCAGGTGGATTCGCCCTGAAATCATCCGGCTCTGCAGCCTGTCTTTCGACGCACAAGGCTGCTTATGCCCTGATCTGCTGCCGCGTTGCGCGGCAGTGTACTCACCCGGCCTTGTTGACGCGCATGTACCACTCGACGAGGCGGCGGACCTGGCGTTCGGTGTAGCCGCGCTGGACCATGCGCTGGACGAATTCGGCGTGCTGCTTTTCGCTTGCACTGTCCTTCTTGGAGCCGAAGCTGATCACCGGCAGCAAATCCTCCACTTGGCCGAACATACGCTTTTCTATGACTTCGCGCAGCTTTTCATAGCTCATCCAGGATGGATTGCGGCCACTGTTCTTGGCACGGGCGCGCAAGGTGAATTTCACGACCTCGTTGCGGAAATCCTTGGGATTGGCGATGCCGGCCGGTTTCTCGATCTGCGACAGTTCGTTGTCGAGGATGCTCCGGTTGAGAATCTGCCCGGTATCCGGATCCTTGAAGTCCTGGTCTTCCAGCCAGGCATCGGCATAGGCGATGTAGCGGTCGAACAGGTTCTGGCCATATTCGCTGTAGGATTCCAGATAGGCCTTCTGGATTTCATGACCGATGAACTCGGCATAGCGCGAGGCCAGTTCCGACTTGATGAAGTCGAGATAGGCAGCCTCGGTTTCCTTGGAATATTGTTCGCGCTTGATCGCCTGCTCCATGACATACATCAGGTGCACCGGATCGGCGGCAATTTCCTTCGTATCGTAGTTGAAGGTTTCAGAGAGCACCTTGAATGCAAAACGGGTGCTGACGCCCGTCATGCCCTCATTGACGCCTGCGGCGTCGCGATATTCCTGCACCGACTTTGCCTTCGGGTCGATGTCCTTCAGGTTCTCGCCGTCATAGACCCGCATCTTGGTGAAGAGTGGAGAATTCTCATGCGGGGTAAGCCGGGTCGAAACGGTGAACCGGCTGAGGCTTTCCAGCACTTCCGGCGCGCAGGGATTGTTGGCGAGTTCGCTTTCGCGCAGCAGCTTGTCGTAGATCTGCCGTTCCTCGGTGACGCGCAGGCAATAGGGCACCTTGACCACCAGGATGCGGTCGAGGAATGCCTCATTGTTCTTGTTGTTCTTGAACTGCAGCCATTCGGATTCGTTCGAATGGGCGACGACGATGCCCTGATAGGGGAACGAGCCGAAATTCTCGGTGCCGTTGTAGTTACCCTCCTGGGTCGCGGTCAGAAGGGGGTGCAGGACCTTGATCGGCGCCTTGAACATTTCGACGAATTCGAGCAGTCCTTGCGTCGTGCGGTTCAACCCGCCGCTATAGGAATAGGCGTCGGGATCGGCCTGGCTGTAGTTTTCGAGCTGGCGGATATCGACCTTGCCGACGAGGGAGGAGACGTCCTGGTTGTTTTCGTCGCCGGGTTCGGTCTTGGCGATGCCGATCTGGCGCAGGCGGGAGGGCATAAGTTTGACGACGCTGAATTTCGAGATATCGCCACCCACCTCGTCGAGCCGCTTGGTCGCCCAAGGCGAGATCAGACCAGTCAGGCGGCGCCTCGCTATGCCGTATTTGTCCTCCAGGAGGTCGGCCATGCGTTCGGGATGGAACAGGCCGAGCGGCGATTCAAAGACCGGGCTGATCTGGCCACCGACCATCAGCGTGTAGATCGGCCGCAGTTCCATCAGCTTCTTCAACCGCTCTGCCAGCGACGACTTGCCGCCGCCGACCGGGCCGAGAAGATAGAGGATCTGCTTGCGTTCTTCGAGGCCCTGGGCGGCGTAGCGGAAGTAGCCGACGATCCGCTCGATCGTGTCTTCCATGCCGAAGAAGTCAGAAAATGCAGGGTAGATCTTGATGGTGCGGTTGGAGAATATCCTGCCTAGCCGCTCATCCGCGCTCGTCTCGACGAAATTTGGCTCGCCGATGGCGGCCACCATGCGTTCCTGCGCGGTGGCATACATGCTTTTATCATCACGGCAGGCAAGAAGATATTCCTGGAGGCTGATCTCCTCCTGCGCTGCACTGGTATAAATCTCTGAAAAGAGATCAAACACGTCGGACTGGTTCTTTTGCATCATGCTCTCCCGCGGCCGGTTGGTTAATACGGGATCGCTGCCTATCGGCACGCTCAAAATATGAACGGATTTCCTGGCCGCAAAGTTCCTTCACGAATCCGGCATTAGCAGCAAATCACGCGTTATCCGCCGCCGGTATGACGCGCTTCGCCGTGCATGACCGACGACCCGCGAAGTGCCTAAATGGAGAATCGCGAGAGGTATACCTTAGGATCGCTCAAGTCCCGAAAATGTCAATCTAATCCACCGATATACCAGCATCTATTAGTGAGAGCCTGGCGTTAGAATAGGACATTTGTAGGACGAGATGATGCCTGCGTAAGCGCGGGGATACCTCTAATTTCATCTCTGTGAACCCTATTGGGCACCACTAAAGAAGACCATGCGGGAGAGGACGGTATAGTTCGATTCAGAGACCATCATGGCCACGAAGACGAGCACCAGAACCGGCGGCAGCAGGATGGCATAGACCAGCGCCAGGCGCTCCCAGGCCATGTGCATGAAGACCGCGACAATCAAACCGGCTTTCAAAATCATGAAAAAAAGAATGAGGAACCATCGCAGATATCCCTGCAGGCCGACATAGTCGACGAAATAGGAGCAGGCGCTGAGGATGAAGAGAAAACCCCAGACCACGAGGTAGAGCCGTATCGGATGCTGCTGATGCTGCTCCTTTACCTGCATTTGGGCATGCGTTGCAGTTTGCTCCATGACGTCACCTCACCAGAGATAGAAGAATGCGAAGATGAAGACCCAGACCAGATCGACGAAGTGCCAGTAGAGCCCCATGATCTCGACGCTCTCGTAGTTGCCCTTGCGGCTGGTGAAAAAGCCGCGCCTTTCCGTGTCGTAATCGCCTCGCCAGACCTTGCGGGCGATGATGATGAGAAAGATGACGCCGATTGTGACGTGGGTGCCGTGAAAGCCGGTGATCATGAAGAAGGACGAGCCGAACTGCGCCGCGCCCCATGGGTTTTCCCAGGGGCGAACGCCTTCCGAAATCAGCTTCGACCATTCGAACGCCTGCATGCCGACGAACATGGCGCCAAGGGCAGCCGTCAGCAGCATCAGAACCGCAGTCTTGCGACGATCGCGGCTGTAACCAAAATTGACTGCCATCGCCATCGTGCCGCTGCTCGAGATCAGCACGAAGGTCATGATGGCGATCAGGATCAGCGGGATTTCGTGGCCGCCTATGGTGAGCGCGAAGACCTCGCTGGGGTTGGGCCAAGGGACGGTGGTCGACATGCGCGCGGTCATGTAGGCGAGCAGGAAGCAGCCGAAGACGAAGGTGTCGCTCAAGAGGAAGATCCACATCATGGCCTTGCCCCAGGAGACGTTCTTGAACGCCCGCTGGTCGGACGACAGGTCGGCCGCGACGCCACGCAGGCCGAGCGGGCGCTCAAGCGTTTCGCCGGTATGCGTCTCTATAGTTTGCGCCATCGTCCACTCCCTATGTGAGCAATTGCCGGCAAAGATCGGCGAAATCGTTGGCCCAGCCGGCAAAGAGTGCAAAGAGGATCAGCCAGACGGCGAGCATGAAATGCCAGTAGAGGGCACAGAGATCGACGCCCAGCCGTATTTTGGCGGTTACCGGGCCGCTGCCCGTCTTCATCATCGTGCGGCCAAGGGCAATCAGCCCACCCAGAATATGAAGGCCGTGCATTCCGGTGATGACGTAGAAGAAGCTGTTGGCCGGATTGTCGGCGAGCACGTAGCCGGCCTCGGTCAATTCCCGCCAGGCAAAGATCTGTCCGGTCAGAAAGAGCAGCGCGGTCACAAATGCCGCAAGCAGCGCAGTCCGCATGGTTTTGCCACGGCCGCGCTGCGCCTCGGTTTTTGCCCAGTGGATCGCTGCGCTGCTGACGATCAATACGGCGGTATTCAGCCAGAGCAGGCGGGGAATGGGCGTCGACCACCAGTCGGGCGTGCCGACGCGCATCAGATAGGCGCTGATGAACAGGCTGAAGAGGGCGCCGACGACGCCAAGAAAGACATAGAGGCCGATTTTTGCGGTCGGGACAGGCGATCGCTCGTTGCCGCCCGGATGTCCGACGTGTCCCACCTCCAGCCATGGCCGCGACGTCAGCCGCTGCTGGGCCATCCACCAGATGATGATGGCGGCGATACCGGCAAGGAAAAGCAGCGTGACGGTCATGTGGCCGTCTCCCGCGTCGGCGTGCCGAGCCCAGGCTGGTTCTGCGGCAGGAAGTCCTCGGCGGCGCCCGGGACGCTGTAATCATAGGCCCAGCGGTAGACCACCGGCAGTTCCTTGCCCCAGTTGCCATGGGCCGGCGGCGTCTGCGGTGTCTGCCACTCGAGCGTGGTCGCCCGCCACGGATTGCCGCCGGAAGGCTTGCCTCGCTTCAGGCTCCAGGCAAGGTTGAACAAGAAGAGGATCTGGGCGGCACCAACCGTGAGCGCCATGACCGAAATGAACGCATTCAACGTGTGGGCGGAGTCCGGAATGAAGGCCGTTTCGCCGAGATCATGATAGCGGCGCGGTATGCCGAGCAATCCCAGATAGTGCATCGGAAAGAAGATCAGATATGCGCCGATGAACGTGACCCAGAAGTGGATCTGGCCCATCGCCTCGTTCAGCATCCGTCCGGTGACTTTCGGATACCAGTGATAGATGGCGCCGAAAATGACCATGATCGGTGCGACGCCCATCACCATGTGGAAATGCGCGACGACGAACATGGTGTCGGACAAGGGCACATCGACGACGACATTGCCAAGGAACAGTCCCGTCAGACCGCCGTTGACGAAGGTGACGATGAAGCCGAGCGCAAACAGCATCGGCACCGTCAGGTGAATGTCGCCGCGCCACAGCGTCAGCACCCAGTTATAGACCTTGATCGCGGTCGGGACCGCGATGATCAGCGTCGTCGTTGCGAAGAAAAAACCGAAATTCGGGTTCATGCCGCTGACATACATGTGGTGCGCCCAGACGACGAAAGAGAGCGCGCCGATGATGACGATCGCCCAGACCATCATGCGGTAGCCGAAGATGTTCTTTCTCGCATGCGTGCTGATCAGGTCGGAGACGATGCCGAAGGCCGGAAGGGCGACGATATAAACCTCCGGATGGCCGAAGAACCAGAACAGGTGCTGGAACAGGATCGGGCTGCCGCCGCCTTGCTTCAGTTGGGTGCCCATCTCGACGATCGCCGGCATGAAGAAGCTGGTGCCGAGAAGTCTGTCGAACAGCATCATGACGGCGGCGACGAACAGGGCAGGGAAGGCAAGCAGCGCCATCACGGTCGCGGTGAAGATGCCCCAGATCGTCAAGGGCATGCGCATCAGCGTCATGCCGCGGGCGCGGCCCTGCAGCACGGTGACGACATAGTTCAGCCCGCCCATGGTAAAGCCGATGATGAACAGGATGAGCGATATCAGCATCACCAGGATGCCCCAATCCTGACCGCCCGGCGTGCCCGAGAGGATGGCCTGCGGCGGATAGAGGGTCCAGCCGGCACCCGTCGGTCCCCCCGGCACGAAGAAGCCGGCGGCCAGAACGAGGACGGCGAGCAGGTAGAGCCAGTAACTGAGCATATTGGCATAGGGGAACACCATGTCCCGCGCACCGACCATCAGGGGAATGAGGTAGTTGCCGAAGCCGCCGAGAAACAGCGCGGTCAGGAGATAGATCACCATGATCATGCCGTGCATGGTGATGAACTGGTAATAATGGTCGGCGTCGATGAAGTCGAAGTAGCCGGGAAAGCCGAGCTGCAGGCGCATCAGCCAGGACAGCACCAGTGCGACCATGCCGATGGCGATTGCCGTCATCGAATACTGGATGGCGATGATCTTGGCATCCTGGCTGAAGACATATTTCGTCCACCAGCTCTTCGGATGATAGAGTTCGACATCCTCCACTTCGGCCAATGGGATGGCTTCGCTTGCACCGGATCTGATATCGACCATCATTTCCCTCCCGGTTCGTCTTTTGACCGCCTCTTACTTCAAGGAGGAGGCGGTCGATGCAGTTGCCGTCTTCTGTTCTTTGCTGGCTGCGAGGAGTTGGGTGAAGGTCTGCTGTTCCTGCAGCCATGTCTGATAGTCCGCCTCGCTATCGACCACCACGGTGCCGCGCATCTGCGGGTGACCGGTGCCGCAGAGTTCGGCGCAGAGGACTTCGAAGGTGCCGGTTCGTGTCGGGGTGAACCAGAAATAGGTGACGATGCCCGGCACCATGTCCATCTTCGCCCGGAATTCCGGGACGTAGAAATCGTGCAGCACATCGACCGAGCGCAACAGCATCTTCACCGGCTTGCCTACCGGTAAATGCAGTTCGCCGCCTTCGATGATGATGTCGTCGAGGCCGTTCGGATCGTTGGGGTTGACGCCGAGCGCATTGCCGTCGCCGATGGCGCGCGTTTCGGATGTGCCGAGCTTGGCATCGGCACCCGGCAGGCGGAAACTCCACAGCCATTGCTGGCCGACGACCTCGACCTCGGTCGCATCGGTGGGGACGGTGACGAACTGGTTCCACACGAAAAGACCGGGCGCCAGCATGGCGGCGACGCCGATGGTCGTAACCGAGGCGAGCCAGACTTCCAGCTTTTTGTTCTCGGGCTCATAGGCTGCCCGGTTGCCGGGCCGGTGGCGGAAGCGGAGCACGCAATAGGCAACGAACAGCACCACCGCGACGAAGACAAAGCCGGTGATCCAGAAGGTGATGATGATGGTATTGTCGATGTAGGACCAGTTGGACGCGATTGGCGTCCACCACCATGGGCTGAGCAGATGGAACACAACGGATCCGACTGCCAGTATAACGAGGATAAGCACTACAGCCATTTCCTGTCCCCTCCCTGCCTCGGACGGCTGTGGACATGAATGCGTAATCTGTAGAAAATTGCCGGGTCAGTATGTCACGAACAATAAATTCAGGCAATTAGCAGCTTGCACAAGCCTGTTGAGTGCGCACAGATGTTTCTTGTCAGGGGTATTGTTTGAGATAGGCGATGAGATTTGAGATCTCGTCGTCCTTCTTGACGCCGGCGAAGGCCATTTTCGTGCCCTTCACTTTCGCCTTTGGATTGTGGAGGTAGTCACGCAGCGATGCCTCATCCCAAACCAACCCGCCTTCGCCGGCCTCCTTCATGCCGGACGAAAAGTTGAAATCCGGATGCGTTCCGGCCTTGCGGCCAAACAGGCCTTTCAGGGAGGGGCCGACCTTGTTCTTGTCGCTGTCGACCACATGACAGATGGCACATTTCTTGAAGACAGTGGCGCCCGCCTCGGCATCGCCTTCCTGGGCGAGGGCGCCGATGGGACAGAGTACGATCAGAGACAGCCCGATCAAAAGAACACGGTTTCGCATTGCAATCCTCCTCCAGGTTGCCCGAAACACCGGCCCTCACGTCATCTCATGCCGCCGCGGCCTGTTCCGGCTCGCGCCACTCGCCGTTTTTGCCGGCGAAGGGCAGTTGCGATCAGCAAAAAAGTATTCCTCGATCCTGATAAGTCAATTGGCGCAAAAGGCCTGAATCGCGAGAAACGCTACCCACGAAATGATTAGCGGCGAACGAGACTGTGGGTTACCTGCTCGGCCGCCGGCGCCAGAAGGTCTTGCGCAATGCGCGCCGCCTCCATGATATGGGCGCGGCAGGCAGCGGTTGCCGCGTCCGGATCGTTGCGCTCGATGGCGTTGAAGATCTCGCGCATGCGCGCCGGGCCTGATACCGTGCGGTTAGTCGTGGAGAGGGTCATCACCCTGAGCCGGGAAATGCGGCTGTTCAGCCGCTTGACGATATCCCAGGCGATCTCGTGGCCGCCCGACAGGAAGATCGTCTCGTAGAATTCCGTCGTCGCGGCAAGGATCGTCAGCGCATCGTTCCTGCGGGAATTGCGGTCAAGGTCTTCCAGCACCGTTTTCAGCTTTTCCTTCGTCGCCACATCGGCGTTACGGGCGCAATCGGCGACCGCCGTCGTTTCGAGCGCGATGCGGACATCGTAGATCTGGCGCGCCTGATGCCAGTCGATGAGGGCGACGATCGGTCCCTGTTTCGGTGCCGTCTCGACAAGACCTTCCGTTTCCAGATGGCGCAGTACTTCGCGGATGACGGAGCGCGATACGCCAAGCTGATCGCACAAGGTGCGCTCGACGAGTCGCTGCCCCGGGCTGAAAAGGCCGGCAATGATCGCGTTGCGCAGGCGCTCCAGCGCCATTTCCCGCAGGGTCAAAGGTGGAGTGTCGATCCGGAGTGACTCCAGATTCGGGGCGGTTTCGGCGGTCGGGGCAAACAGGTTCTGGTTCATGGTTCTCTCATAGCGGCAGAAATGATTCCAAACAAGGCTTGACACGTGGTCTTATGGTATACCATCATACGGAATATCGACATAGAAGGAAAAGTGCCTTGGCTCTCGAAATCCGCAAAACGCTTCTTCAGGTGGAAACCATCCTCGTCGAGGGAGGTAAGACAGCCCCGGTCCCGCTGAGGCTCTACGCGGCGATGGCCGTGGTGAAGAACCCCTGGGCCGGGCAAGGTTTCGTTGAAGACCTGAAGCCGGAAATTCACGCCGCGGCGCCGGTGCTCGGCGAATTGCTGACGCGGATGATCATTGATGCCGTCGGGTCCGGCGAACAGGTCGAGGCCTATGGCAAGGCGGCGGTCGTCGGGCTCGATGGCGAGCTTGAGCACGCATCCGCGCTGATCCATACGCTGCGTTTCGGTAATCACTACCGCACCGCGGTCGGGGCCAAATCCTATCTCGCCTTCTGCAACACGCGCGGTCCGGCCAATGCACCGGTGATGATCCCGCTGATGGACAAGAACGACGAGGGGCGCCGCTCGCACTATCTTACCATCCAGACGTCGATCGGCGATGCGCCAGCGGCAGGTGAGATACTCGTCGCTTTGGGCGCATCGGTCGGCGGGCGTCCGCATCATCGCATCGGCGATCGCTACCAGGATCTCAAGGATCTGGGCAACGACGCCACCAATCCGGCAGCAGTCTGATATGGAAATGATCCGGCGGTTTCACACGAAGAACGGCATAGCCTATGCGGAGCAGGGAGCCGGTGAGCCGCTGGTGCTGATCCATGGGGTCGGCATGCGGCTGGAAGCCTGGGCGCCGCAAATGGCGGTTCTCGGCAAAAGTCATCGTGTGATTGCTGTCGATATGCCGGGGCATGGCGAAAGCCGGTCGTTGCCGAGTGAAGCGGGGCTTGAAGCCTTTGTTGCGTGGCTGGGTCTTTTTCTTGATGATCTGGAGCTCGAACGCGTCAATGTGGGCGGACATTCCATGGGCGCGCTGATCGCCGGCGGCGCGGCCGCCACGTTCGGCGAGAGGGTGTCTCGGGTTGCTCTTTTGAACGCGGTCTATCGCCGCGACGCCGCCGCGAGCGCTGCAGTCATCGGCAGGGCGCAGGAAATTCGCGCCGGGCAAGTCGATGTCGACGGCCCATTGTTGCGCTGGTTCGGGGCTGCCAATCAGGACAGCGATGCCTACCGTCTGACCCACCGCTGGCTGTCCTCCGTCGATCGTGCCGGCTATGCCACGGCCTATGCGGCCTTTGCCGCCGGTGACAGCACCTATGCCGATTGCTGGCCGAATGTCGGATGTCCGGCGCTGTTTCTCACCGGAGCCGACGACCCCAATTCGACCCCTGCCATGGCGCGCGAAATGGCGGATGCCGCACCTCGCGGTTACGCCGTGCTGATCGACGGTCATCGGCATATGGTCAATCTGACAGCGCCCGATGAGGTCAATGCGATCCTCTCGGACTGGCTGGTGAAATCGGAGGAGATGAGATGAGCGAAGCGGGTTTCGATGCGCGCGCCCTGCGTGATGCGTTCGGTGCCTTTCCGACCGGCGTGACGGTCGTGACGGCCCATGACGCATCCGGTCGGCCAGTCGGCTTCACCGCCAATTCCTTCACCTCGGTTTCGCTGGATCCGCCACTGCTCCTCGTGTGCCTGGCAAAGACGTCGCGGAATTTCGAAACAATGACGAGGGCGGGAAAATTCGCGGTGAATATCCTGTCGGAAACCCAGAAGGATGTCTCCAACACCTTCGCCCGTCCGGTCGAGGATCGCTTCGCCGCCGTCGAGTGGCAAAAGGGACCGGAAGGTTCGCCGATCTTTGCCGATGTCGCTGCCTGGTTCGATTGCTCCACCGAACAGGTGCTGGACGCAGGCGATCACGTCATCATGACGGGCCGGGTCAAGGCTTTCGACAATAGCGGCCGCAATGGTCTTGGCTATGCGCGCGGTAGCTATTTCACCCCGGCGCTGGCGGGCAAGGCGGTCTCTGCTGCGGCGGAAGGCGAGGCGCAACTGAGCGCTGTCGTCGAGCGCGACGGTGATATTCTCTTTCTTGGAGACGACGTTCTCAGCCTTCCGACCTGCGCCATGGAAGCTGGTGAACCAGCCCAGGCGCTGCGCGACTATCTACAGGCATTGACGGGATTGTCCGTCTCCATCGGCTTTCTCTATTCCGTCTATGAAAACCGCACTGACAACAGACAGCACATCGTCTACCGCGCGACTGCTACGGCAGGTGATCCGGTCTCCGGCCGGTTCCTTACGCCCGCTGGCGCACTTCAGCAAAAACTCGACAGCGCGGCGACCTCAGACATTGTCCGGCGGTTCGATCTGGAAAACTCCATCGGTAATTTCGGCGTCTATTTCGGCAATGAGACAGCCGGCAAAGTCCACCCGGTTTCAAGGAAGGCCTGACTGAGATGAAATTTTCTCTCTTCGTCCATATGGAGCGGCTCGACGCGGACCAGGATCACAAGACCCTCTACGAGGAGTTCGTGGCGCTGTGCGAAATCGCCGACAAGGGCGGCATGCATGCGATCTGGACCGGCGAACATCACGGCATGGACTTCACCATCGCCCCCAACCCGTTTGTGACCATCGCCGATCTGGCACGGCGAACCAGCAAGGTCCGGCTCGGCACCGGCACAGTAATTGCGCCATTCTGGCATCCGATCAAGCTTGCCGGCGAAGCAGCGATGACCGACCTCATCTGCGACGGGCGACTGGATATCGGCATCGCGCGCGGCGCCTATTCCTTCGAATATGAACGCCTGTTGCCGGGTCTCGATGCCTGGGGAGCCGGCCAGCGCATGCGCGAACTCATTCCCGCGGTCCAGAAATTGTGGGAAGGCGACTATGCGCATGATGGCGAATTCTACAAATTCCCTTCCACGACATCGGCGCCGAAGCCGATCCAGCAGCACCCGCCGATCTGGGTCGCGGCGCGCGATCCGAATTCCCATGAATTCGCGGTTGCCAATGGCTGCAATGTCCAGGTGACGCCGCTGTGGCAGGGCGACGACGAAGTCGAGACCCTGATGGGGCGCTTCAACGAGGCCTGCGCCAAGAACGCCGCTCTCGACCGGCCGAAGATCATGCTCTTGCGGCACACCTATGTCGGTTCCGACGAGACCGACATCGCGCAGGCGGCGCATGAGATGAGCGTCTACTACAACTACTTCTTTGCCTGGTTCAAGAACGAGAAGCCGATCCATCAGGGCCTGATCGAGCGGATTGCGGCTGAGGACATCGCTGCCAATGCTATGCTTTCGGCAGATATCATGCGCCGCAACAATGTTGTCGGCGATGCCGGCGAGGTTATCGGCCGCCTCAAGGCCTATGAGGCGATGGGCTACGACGAATATTCCTTCTGGATCGACACTGGCATGAGCTTTGCCCGCAAGAAGGCCTCGCTCGAGCGCTTCATCGCCGAAGTCATGCCGGCATTCGGGGAGTAGGGCGATGCATCAGTTTCAATGTTACATCGACGGACGTTTCAGCAATGGCGAGGAGCGCTTTCAAAGCGTTGATCCGGCGACGGGCGCTGCGTGGGCGGAGATGCCCGAAAGCCGCGAGGCCGAGGTCGATCGGGCGGTCGAGGCCGCTCACCGGGCGCTTTATGACGGTGGCCGCTGGGCGAGGATGACGGCGACGCAGCGCGGCAAGCTGCTCTACCGGCTCGCCGACCTCATCGCGGCGAGCGTGCCGAGACTGGCCGAACTCGAAACTCGCGATACCGGCAAGATCATCCGCGAAACATCCTCGCAGATCGCCTATGTCGCCGACTACTACCGCTACTATGCCGGGCTTGCCGACAAGATCGAAGGCGCCTTTCTGCCGATCGACAAGCCAGACATGGACGTCTGGCTGCGCCGCGAGCCGGTCGGTGTCGTCGCAGCTATCGTGCCTTGGAATAGCCAGCTGTTCCTCGCCGCCGTCAAGATCGGCCCGGCGCTGGCGGCCGGATGTACCATCGTCGTCAAGGCGTCCGAAGATGGCCCGGCGCCGTTGCTTGAGTTCGCTCGGCTCGTCGACGAGGCCGGCTTTCCTCCTGGCGTCGTCAACGTCATCACCGGCTTTGGTGCCACCTGCGGGGCTGCGCTGACGGCGCATCCGAAGGTCGCCCATATCGCCTTTACCGGCGGGGCGGAGACCGCTCGCCACATTGTTCGCAGCTCGGCGGAAAACCTGGCGTCCACCTCTCTCGAACTCGGTGGCAAGTCGCCGCTGCTGGTCTTCGCCGATGCCGATCTTGAAAGTGCGGCGAATGCGCAAGTCGCCGGGATTTTTGCCGCGACGGGCCAGAGCTGCGTCGCCGCCTCGCGGCTGATCGTCGAGCGCAGCGTCAAGGACCGTTTCCTCGAAATCCTTGCTGCCAAGGCCGAGGCGATCCGCATCGGCTCGCCGCTCTCTATGGAGACCGAAGTGGGGCCGCTGGCAACGGAACGGCAGCGACGGCATATCGAAATGCTGGTTGCCGCGTCTCTCGATGCCGGGGCCAGGGTCGTCACCGGCGGCTCCGCGCCGGCCGGGGAGGGCTACTTCTATCGACCGACCATTCTCGATTGCGATGGCACCAGCGCGCCGTCGCTGGAGAAGGAATTCTTCGGTCCGGTTCTCTCTGTCGTCTCCTTCGAGACGGAGGCGGAAGCCGTCGAGCTTGCCAATAGCACGCCCTACGGGCTCGCTTCCGGCATCTTCACGCAGAACCTGACGCGGGCGCACCGGCTGATGAAGTCCATCCGCGCAGGCATCGTCTGGGTCAATACGTACCGTGCAGTGTCGCCGATCGCGCCTTTCGGCGGCTCGGGGCTTTCGGGCGATGGCCGCGAAGGCGGGCTTGCGGCAGCGCTCGGCTACACCCGCACCAAGACCGTGTGGCTTCGCACGTCGGACGATCCGATCCCTGATCCCTTCGTGATGCGGTGACGGCGATGTTTTACGAGATCCGCACCTACCGGCTGAAGAACGGTGCCATCCCGGCCTATCTCAAGGTCGTGGAAGAGGAGGGCATTGCCATCCAGAAAAAGCATCTTGGCGAGCTGGTCGGCTATTTCTTCTCGGAGATCGGCGTGATTAACGAGATCGTTCATATCTGGGGCTTTTCAGGCCTTGACGACCGCGAGGCGCGGCGTGGCCGGTTGACGGCCGATCCGGAGTGGCAGGCGTTTCTGCCGAAGATCCGCGACCTGATCGAGGTCGCTGAAAACAAGATCATGAAGCCGGCAGCCTTTTCAGCAGTGGGAGGATTGCGGCCGATCTGATCCGGCAAGAGCCGACGGCTCATCGAAGACAGCATTTCGGGATTCCATCACCTTCCAGGGAAAGCCCGGACGGACGGCCGAAGGCTGTCATGAAGGTAAGAAAAACAGTCAAAAATCAACGGAGCAAGGGAACATGAAAAAGACATTCATCATCGCGGCAGTGGCCGCTACGCTTGGCCTTTCTACCGCGGCGGCGGCCGCCGATCTGGTCTTTACCAGCTGGGGCGGCACAACGCAGGACGCACAGAAGGCGGCTTGGGCGGATCCGTTCACATCGGCAACCAGTGTAAACGTGCTGCAGGACGGACCGACCGACTATGGCAAGCTGAAGGCCATGGTTGAGGCCGGCAGTGTGACCTGGGATGTGGTCGACGTCGAGGGCGACTATGCGGTGCAGGCTGGCAAGGCCGGCCTGCTCGAAAAGCTGGATTTCTCCGTCATCGACAAATCGAAGCTCGATCCGCGCTTCCTGACCGATTACTCCGTCGGCAGCTTCTATTATTCCTTCGTGATCGGCTGCAACAAGGACGCGGTTTCGGCCTGCCCGAAGACATGGGCTGATCTCTTCGATACCGCGAAGTTTCCCGGAAAGCGGACGTTCTACAAGTGGTCGGCACCCGGCGTGATCGAAGCTGCCTTGCTGGCAGACGGTGTTGCGCCCGAGAAGCTCTATCCGCTCGATCTCGATCGCGCCTTCAAGAAGCTCGATACCATCAAAGCTGACATCATCTGGTGGACCGGCGGCGCGCAATCGCAGCAATTGCTGGCTTCAGCCGAAGCACCTTTCGGATCGTTCTGGAATGGCCGTTTGACGGCGCTTGCCGAAACCGGCGTCACCGTTGAAACGTCATGGGAGCAGAACATCACGGCGGCGGACGCCCTTGTCGTGCCGAAGGGCTCGAAGAACAAGGAGGCGGCCATGAAGTTCATTGCTGCTGCAACCAGCGCCGATGCTCAGGCGAACATGGCGGTCAGCACCGGCTACGCGCCCGTCAACCTCGATTCCAGCGCCATCATGGATGAGAAGCTGCGCATGAGCCTTCCGGACATGCAGTCGGCGAGCCAGATCAACGCCGACATGGATTACTGGGCGGCAAACCGCGATGCGATCGGCGAACGCTGGTACGCCTGGCAGGCAAAGTAAGACTTGTCGCGGGCGCAGATGGTCTGCGCCCGCATTTCTTTTTCGATCGACATCTTCGGAAGGTATTTTGGCATGGTCATTTTGACCGAGCAAGACAGTCCGCCAAGGGCGGAACGCGTGCGGTTCGTCCGGCCGATGAATTTCGCGCTGACCGTTCCCGCCTTGCTGCTGCTTGTGGTGTTCTTCATCCTGCCGGTGCTGTCGCTCTTGCTGCGCAGCGTCATGGAACCGGAGCCGGGGCTCGGCAATTATGCGGCGTTGCTCGGCTCGACGACCTATCTGAAGATATTCCTCAACACCTTCGTCGTCTCGGCGCTGGTGACCGTTGTCAGCCTCGCGATCGGCTTCCCGGTTGCCTGGGCGCTCGCCATCATGCCCTCGCGGCTGTCGTCGATCGTCTTTGCCATCCTGCTTCTGTCGATGTGGACGAACCTCCTGACGCGTACCTATGCCTGGATGGTGCTGCTGCAGCGGACCGGCGTCATCAACAAGACGTTAATGGGGCTGGGGCTGATCAGCGAGCCGCTGCCGCTGGTCAACAACCTCGTCGGCGTCACCATCGGCATGACCTATATCATGCTGCCCTTCATCATCCTGCCGCTCTACGGCGTCATCCGTAAGATCGATCCGGCCATCCTGCAGGCGGCCGCGCTGTGCGGCGCCACCCGCTGGCAGGCGCTCACCCGTGTCCTCATTCCGCTTGCCGCACCCGGCATGGTTTCCGGCGCGCTGATGGTCTTCGTCATGTCGCTCGGTTATTTCGTCACGCCGGCTCTGCTTGGCGGTACGGCGAATATGATGCTTGCCGAACTGATCGCACAATTCGTCCAATCCCTCGTCAACTGGGGCATGGGCGGTGCCGCGGCACTGGTGCTGCTGGTCGTGACGCTGACGCTCTATGCCGTCCAGCTCCGGCTGTTCGGGACTGCCCGCATGGAAGGACGCTGAGATGCTCTTGAATTTCGACCGCCTCGGTGGATGGAAATGGATCCTGCTTGGTATCACCGGCCTGACGGCAGCTTTTCTCATCCTACCGATCCTCTTCATCGCCGCGCTGTCCTTCGGTTCGTCGCAATGGCTGATCTTTCCGCCGCCCAGCTGGACGCTGAAATGGTACGAGGCCTTTTTCGCCGATCCGCGCTGGCTTGAAGCTGCGGGAACGAGTTTTTACATCGCGGCCATCGTCACCGTCCTGTCCGTCCTGATCGGCCTCATCGCCTCCTTCGGCCTCGTTCGCGGGCGCTTCATCGGCAAGGAGGGGCTCAGGGCACTGTTCCTGACGCCGATGATTCTGCCGGTGGTGGTGCTTGCCGTGGCGCTCTATGCCTTCTTCCTGCGGATCGGATTGAATGGAACCGTCACCGGCTTCGTCATCGCCCATCTGGTCGTCGCATTGCCGTTCTCGATCCTGTCCATCACCAATGCGCTGGAGGGCTTCGACAAGTCGATCGAGGACGCGGCGGTGCTCTGCGGCGCAAGCCCGCTTGAGGCGAAGCTGCGCATCACCCTGCCGTCGATCAGCCACGGTCTGTTTTCGGCGGCCGTCTTCTCGTTCCTTACCTCCTGGGACGAAGTCGTGCTGGCGATCTTCATGGCGAGCCCGACCCTGCAGACGCTACCCGTCAAGATATGGGCAACACTGCGCCAGGACCTGACACCGGTGATCGCCGCCGCTTCCACCCTTCTCATCGTCGTTACCATTGCCCTGATGCTTCTGGTGGCGCTGTTGCGCAAAGGACTGAAATCATGACCTTCCTGCAAATCCGTGCCCTGAGAAAAGACTACGGCATCGTCACTGCCGTGCGCGACGTCAATCTCACCGTTGAGCGCGGCGAGTTCATGACCTTCCTCGGGCCCTCCGGATCGGGCAAGAGCACGACGCTCTACATCCTCGCCGGTTTCGAAAATCCGACGGCAGGGGATATTCTGCTCAATGGCCAAAGCCTGATTGCGACGCCCTCACACAAGCGCAATATCGGCATGGTGTTCCAGCGCTATACGCTGTTTCCGCATCTGTCGGTCGGCGAGAACATCGCATTTCCGCTGAAGGTCCGGCGTCTTCCCAAGGCCGAAATTGACGCCAAGGTGGCGAAGATGCTGAAACTCGTGCGGCTTGAGGGGTTCGAGGACCGGAAGCCGGCGCAGATGTCCGGAGGCCAGCAGCAGCGCGTGGCGCTGGCACGGGCGCTCGCCTATGATCCGCCGGTTCTCTTGATGGACGAGCCGTTGTCGGCGCTCGACAAGAAGCTGCGTGAGGAAATCCAGCATGAAATCCGCCGCATCCATCAGGAAACCGAGGTGACCATTCTTTATGTCACGCACGATCAGGAGGAAGCGCTGCGACTGTCGGATCGGATCGCGGTATTTTCCAAGGGGGTGATCGACCAGATCGGCACCGGGCCGGAACTCTATGCCAATCCCGCCACCCGTTTCGTTGCGGAGTTCATCGGCGACAGCGATTTCGTCAATTGCCGCATTCTGTCGGCACAGAATGGGCGCGCTGATCTTGCCGTCGGGTCGGGCGTGACGATCCGCGGCGTTCCGATGCATGGACAGGCAGCGGCGGGCGGCGCGGCGGCGCTGATGCTGAGACCCGAACGCCTTTCATTGGCGCGTGGACCGGCTGCGGAGGGCAGGATGGGTCTGGCAGCCACCGTGACGGACATCACTTTCCTCGGCAGCAATATCCATGTCACCGCGGCCGCGGAGACAGGGGAAGCGCTGTCGGTACGCCTGCCCTTCGGGCACGAAGCGGTGTCCAGCCTCACCCGGGGCGATGCCGTGTCGCTGGGCTTCGATCCCGCAAGCGCGCATGTCTTTGCGTAGACGCGTTCTTACTATCCGCCCGTAATCGGCCGTCAGCCCGCTGTCCCGAATCCGTCTTCGACGTTTTCCCAGGTTTCATCCATGGCATAGGCGGGAGACAAGTACGGAATGCCCACATGGCCGAACCGGAGGGACAGTTGCCATTCGGCTATACCCTCGTCCACCTTGGCGATCTGGTGGAGGTAGATGGCTGAGGCAAGCCCGGTTCGGTCCGCGCCGGATTTGCAATGGATGAGGATGGGCTTGGGCGCATCCCGCAAGAGGGCGACGAGTTTCTCCGATTCCTCCAGCGTCAACTGGCGTCTCGCGGACATTCTGAAATCGATGTGCGTGATACCGTTTGCCGCCGCTGCCGCGACCTCGTCCAGATACCAGGACGCGTCTTCACTGCTGCCGCGCAGATTGACGATGGTCTTGATGCCGTAGCGCTGCGCATAGTCGGCGACCTGGGACGCCGTCGGCTGGTTGGAGCGGTAGAGCTCTCCCGGCACCACTGCGTAAAAATTGCCGGCGGCCTGGATGGCGAGGAAATAGAGCCCGAACGCCACCACCACCGCGCCAGCCGTTAGCGCGGCTAACTTCATAACCCTGAATATCATGGACTGAACCCCGTTTTCGTCGGGGGCAAGCTGCGTGACTTTACTGACAGCAACATGAACGCGATGCGACGGGGCCAAGAAAGTTTGGACCGGATCAGTGCGATGAGCCGGCTTTGCTTTTCTGCGCCTGTGCCGCTGCCGTGGTGATATATGAAATATATTTCTAGTGGTGAATTATATTGACAGCGCTTCACTGTTGCGGTTATCTGCCCATACCGGAATTCGAGGAGGAATTTCGGACTTCATCGGATCATCGGTCGCCTGTTGAGGGCGCCACCGGACATTGGGAGGGGCTTCGGCCTCGAGGAGGAATCTTGCGCAAATTTCTAAGCACGACCGCATTGGCGGTCCTTGCATCAACGCTTTTTGCCGGTGCTGCCAGCGCGGAGACGGAAAACCCGTTCCGCTGCAAGCCGGGCGAAAAATACGTCATGAACGTCATGGTTTCGGGCGTCGAATACTGGTTCCCGGTCTATGAGATGTTCAAGCAGGCGGGCCAGCAGCTCGGCTGCGAGACGGCCTATACCGGCACGCCGGAATATGACGTCAACAAGCAGATCGCCACTTTCGACCAGGCGTTGGCCCAGAACCCGGCCGGCATTCTCGTTCATCCGATGAACTCGGACCCGTTCATCGAACCGATCAACCGGGCGATCGACCAGGGCACGGCCGTCGTCACCTTCGCAGCCGATTCCCCGCTTTCGAAGCGCATCTCGTTCATCACCTCGGACAATACCCGCGAAGGCACCTATGCGGCTGACGCGATTGCCGAAAAGCTCGGCGGCAAGGGCGAATACGCGGTGCTGGAGAACCCCGGCCAGGACAACCACGACAAACGCATCGCTGCCTTCATCGCCCGCATGGAGGAAAAATATCCGGATATGAAGCTGGTCGGCCGTGCGGCTTCCAACCAGGACCCGAACAAGGCTTATCAGGGCCTGATGAGCCTGGTTCAGGCGCATCCGAACATCGGTGCCGTCTTCATGCCGGAGGCGAACTCGGCGATCGGTGCTGCCCAGGCCAACAAGGAAAGCGGCGGCAAGATCCTCGTCATGTGTGCCGACGTCAACGCCAACATCCTCGACATGATCAAGGCCGGCCAGGTGTTCGGCTCGATCAACCCGAACCAGGGCATGCAGGGCTACATGGGCTTCATGATGCTATGGCTTGCCAAGCATCCGGAACTGATCGACCCGATGAACGACGCCAAGCGCTCAGGTTTCAATCCGATGAGCATTCCCTTCGTCGACAACGGCCTGTCGATCGTAACCGCTGAAAATGCCGACGACTTCTACTGGGACAAGTATCTGAAGCGGCGGGGCACCAAGGGTATCGAGGAGTAACCTTTTTGTGCCGGCTGTCCGGGGTGTCGAATCCCGGACAGCCAAAGCAAGCGTGAGGAGAAAATGTGATGGCGTCACCGCCGGTTCTGGAAATCCGCAATGTCAGCAAGCACTTTGGTGCGGTGAAGGCGTTGACGGATGTGAGCTTCAGCCTGGAGAAGGGCGAAGTTCATGCGCTTTGCGGCGAAAACGGCGCCGGCAAGTCGACGCTGATGAACATCATCGCCGGCGTGCTGCAGCCGAACGAGGGAGAGATCCTGGTTGATGGAGCGCCCGTAAAGGTGACGTCGCCCGCCGTTGCGCAATCGCTCGGGCTTGGCCTCGTGCATCAGGAAATCGCGCTCTGCCCGGATGCGACAGTGGCAGAAAATATGTTCATGGCGGCGACCAACCGCCGCCGCTCACCTTTCATGAATTATGGCAAGCTGGCGCGGGATGCGCAGGCCGTGATGAACCGGCTGGCGCCGATCGACGTGCGCCGAAAGGTCGGCGAACTCTCGATTTCCAGCCAGCAACTGGTCGAGATCGCCAAGGCGCTGACGCTGGATTGTCGCGTTCTGATCTTCGACGAGCCGACTGCGGCGCTGACGGAATCCGAGGCACAGGTTTTGTTCGGCATCATCCGCGACTTGAAGGCGCATGGCATCTCGATCATTTATATCAGCCACCGCATGGCCGAGATTTTCAGCCTGTGCGATCGCGTCACCGTCTTCCGCGACGGGCACTATGTATCGACGGAAAAGGTTGCCGATGTGACGCCGGACGATGTGGTGCGCCGCATGGTCGGACGCGAGATTACACAGCTCTACCCCGCAAAGCAGGCGGAAGACGAGCGCTCAGGGGAAACCATTCTCAGCGTTCGCAATCTCGGCGACGGCATCCGGTTCAACGGTGTGAGCTTTGAACTGCGCAAAGGCGAAATCCTTGGGATCGGCGGGCTGATCGGCTCTGGCCGGACGGAGATCGCCGAGGGTATCTGCGGACTGCGCTCGATAACCGGAGGCGAGGTCCGTCTGCATGGGCAAGCCATGCATGCCCGATCCTATGCCGATGCCGTGAAAGCCGGCGTGGTCTATCTTTCGGAGGACCGGAAGGGCTCCGGTGTTTTTCTTGACCTGTCGATCGCGCAGAACATTGCCGTTCTCGATCTGAAGGCGCTGACGGGGCGGGCGGGCCTTTTGAATGCAAGGGCCGAGGCTGATCTCGCGCGCGATCTCGTCAAGCGGCTCGGCGTGCGCATGGGCGGGATCGACATGCCGGTGTCCTCGTTGTCGGGCGGCAACCAGCAGAAGGTGGCGATCGCCAAGCAACTGGCGGTCAATCCCAAGGTGATCCTGATGGACGAGCCGACGCGCGGCATCGATGTCGGAGCCAAATCGGAAATCCACCGGCTGCTGCGCGACCTCGCGCGCTCCGGCATCGGCATCGTCGTCATTTCGTCGGAACTGCCTGAACTCCTCGGTCTCTGCGACCGGGTGCTGGTGATCCGTGAGGGCCGGGTGATGGGCGAGGTCGAGGGGGAAGCGATGAGCGAGGAGGCGATCATGCGGCTCGCATCCGGCATCGGCCAACACAATTCGAAGGCATCAGAGCATGCCGCCTGAAGAAAAAACGGGGACGGGAGACAAGGTCATGGCAGAGGGCACACTGGTAGCGGCACACGAGGCGCGCGCGCCCGGCTGGAAGAGGCTGGGGACGATGCGCGAGGCGGGCTTGATCGCAATCATCCTGGCGCTCTGCATTGTCATGAGCTTTGCCTCGCCACACTTCCTGACGCTCGGCAATTTCCGGGCGATGCTGATGTCATTCTCAGTGGAAGGCATCGTCGTCGTCGGCATGACCATCCTTTTGATAGTCGGCGGCATTGATCTGTCCGTCGGTTCGGTCGTCTGCTTCTCGATGGTGCTGTCGGGATCGCTGTTCCTGATGGGGCTCGATCCCTGGAGCGCGTCGCTGATCGGCATCCTCGCAAGTGCTGCGATCGGGTCGGTCATGGGCTTCTTCGTAACGGTGGTGGGCCTGAACCACTTCATCACGTCCCTTGCAGCCATGGTGATCGTGCGTGGCGTCTGCCTGATCATCACCAAGGGCACGCCGCTGTCGCTCTTCACCCTGCCGCCGGGCTTCAAGGCGGTCGGACAGGGGACGTTCCACGGCATACCCTATGTGATCCTGATTTTCGTTGCCGTCGTCGTCCTGTTCGATTTCCTGCTGCGCCGGGCGACGGCCTTCCGCAAGGTGTTCTACACCGGCAGCAACGAGAAGGCGGCGCTCTATTCCGGCATCAAGACCAACCAGGTGAAGTTCTGGGTGACGGTTCTCTGCGCCACGCTGTCCGGCGTCGCCGGCGTCATCTATATGTCCCGCTTCGGCGCCGCGACCCCCACATTCGGGGTGGGCATGGAGCTCAACATCATTGCCGCGGCGGTGATCGGTGGGGCTTCGCTCAATGGCGGCTCCGGCACGATCCTCGGTGCGATCCTGGGTATCGCTCTGCTCTCGGTCGTGACAAGCTCGCTGATCCTGCTCGATGTCTCGGTCTATTGGCAAGACATGATCAAAGGCTGCATTCTGCTTGCCGCCGTCTCGATCGACCATTTCCTGCACAAGCGGAAGGCTGCCTGATATGCCGATAGCCAAACTCAAACCTGCCAATGCGCCGCGCGAGGAAATCGTCATCGCCCGGCAGATGCACCAGGCCCTGGTTCTGCATTTCCTCGAAGGATTGACGCAGGCGCAGATCGCCGATCAGCTCGGCATCTCGCACGCCACCGTCAACCGCCTGATCAAGCGCGGTCGCCAGCTCGGTCTGGTCGAAATCAAGATCAAGTCGCCAATGGAGCCGCTGGTTGACATGGAAGAGCAGCTTCTGGCGCTCGGCGGCATCAGCCGTGCCGTGGTGGTGCCGACAGTGTCGGACAATCCGCAGACAGCACTTCAGGCCGTCGGCGAGGCGGCAGCTCGGCTTTTGCTGGAAGAGATCGTCGACGGCGACACGATCTGCATCACCGGCGGCAAGGGCGTCAGCGCCGTGGTTGCCGGCCTCAAGGCGCAGCGCCGCTTCGATGTCGAGGTGATCCCGGCGACCGGCTGCGTCCAGGGCAAGCACTATACCGACGTCAACCACGTCTCGACGATGATGGCGGACCGGCTGGGTGGGCGTTCGTTCCAGATCCACGCGCCGCTCTTTGCCGACAGTGCCGCGGAGCGGGACATGCTGATTAACATGCGCTCGGTGGCCGACGTCTTCAAACGGGCGCGCGAGGCGAAGATCGCGATGGTTGGCATCGGCTCGATCCTGTCGGACGACAGCAGCTATTACGACCTGCACCCGTCCTCAAGCACCGACCGCGCCGCAATCGAGCGCTCTGGCGCATCGTGCGAATTGCTGGCGCATCTGCTCGATGGCCAGGGTCAGGTCTGCGATTACAGTCTCAACCGTTCGCTGGTGTCGCTGACGCTGCCCGAGTTTGCTTCGATCCCCACCAAGATCGGTGTGGCGAGCGGGCCGAACAAGGCGGGGCCGATCCTCAGCGTTCTCAGAGGCAATCATCTGGATACGCTGGTGACCGACGAGGCGACGGGTGCGCGGGTGTTGGCATTGGCGAATGGTGAAGGAAAATGGTCATGAGCGGGCAGCAGTTGACACGTGAGATCGGCAGGTCCGGCGTTTCCGCCTCGGCGGTCGGCCTCGGAACCTGGGCGATCGGCGGCTGGATGTGGGGCGGGACCGATGAGGCGGAATCGATCGCTTCGATCCAGGCCTCGCTCGATGCCGGCGTGACGCTGATCGACACGGCGCCAGCCTACGGGCTCGGACGCTCCGAGGAGATCGTCGGCAAGGCACTGGCCGGGCGCCGCGACAAGGCTGTGATCGCCACCAAATGCGGCCTTGTCTGGCATACGCAGAAGGGACGGCATTTCTTCGATCAGGACGGCAAGCCGGTTCACCGCTATCTCGGCCGCGATGCGATTATGCACGAGGTCGAGGAAAGCCTGCGGCGGCTCGGGACCGACCATATCGATCTCTACATCACCCATTGGCAGGACCCGACGACGCCGATCGAGGAGACGATGCGGGCGCTGGAAGACCTGCGCACGTCCGGCAAGATCCGGGCGATCGGGGCCAGCAATGTCAGCAAGGATGACCTTGATGCCTACATTGCGGTTGGTGGTCTCGACGCGATCCAGGAGCGGTTCAGCATGATCGATCGCGAGATCGAGGTGGACCTCCTGCCGTTGACCAAGGCCAATGGCATTGCGACGCTCAGCTATTCGTCGCTGGCGCTGGGACTGTTGTCCGGCACCATCGGTCCGGACCGGGTGTTTTCCGGCGACGATCAGCGCAAGGACAATCCACGTTTCTCGGTCGGCAACCGGCAGAAGGCAACGGCCCTTGCCGGCGCCATCCGGCCGGTCGCCGAAAAACACGGGGCCAGCATCGCCCAGACCGTGATTGCCTGGACATTGGCACAGCCCGGCGTGACCTTTGCGCTCTGCGGAGCGCGCAATCCGGCACAAGCTCGGGACAATGCGCGGGCCGGGACCATCCGGCTGGATGCGGCCGATCTTGCCGCCATCGATGCGGCCATAGCGGCGAAACTGACTGATATGGACAGGTAGCGGATCGCCATCATGAAACGTGAAGAGATATTGGACGGGCTCCGCCAGAGCCCGAAGGTGGACGTGTGTGTCATCGGCGGCGGCATCAACGGCATCAGCGTCTTCCGGGAGCTGGCGCTGCAGGGGCTGAATGTACTTTTGATTGAAAAGCACGACTATTGCTCAGGCGCCAGTTCGGCTCTGTCGCGCATGGTGCATGGTGGGCTTCGCTATCTCGAAAACGGCGAGTTCAAGCTGGTGCAGGAATCGCTGGTTGAGCGTGACCGGCTGTTGCGCAATGCGCCGCATTATGTTGCGCCGCTGCCGACGACGGTTCCGGTGTTCGATATTTTTTCCGGTCTCGGCAATGGCATCGTCCGGTTCCTGGGTCTTAGCCGCCGCCCGAGCCGCCGCGGCGCGGTCGCTATCAAGGCCGGCTTGAGCATCTATGATTTTCTCACTCGCAAGCGCGCCCTGATGCCGCGCCACCAGTTTCGCGGGCGACGAACGACGCTTGAAAAATGGCCGGCGCTCAATCCTGATCTCAAGAGTTCCGCCACCTATTTCGATGCCTGGGTCAGCCATCCGGAACGGCTGGGCATCGAATTGCTGCACGATGGGTTTTTGGCCGATACCGAAGCGAAGGCGTTGAATTATGCGGAGCTGCGCCGGACTGAGGACGGCCGATATCATGTCGAGGACCATATTGGGGGGGCGTCGGTTGTCGTCGAGCCCGCTATGATCATCAACGCCACCGGCGGCTGGATCGATATCGCCAATGAAACCCTGCTTGCACCGGAGAACCGGCCCGCACCGCTGATGGGGGGCACGAAGGGCTCGCACCTGATCATCGACAATGCGGATCTGCGTGACGCGCTTGCCGATCACATGATCTATTACGAGAACGAGGACGGGCGGATCTGCATCCTGTTTCCGTATCTCGGCAAGGTTCTGGTCGGTTCCACCGATATCCGCGTCGACGATCCGGAAACGGTGCGCTGTGAGGCGGATGAGCGGAACTATATCCTGCAATCGCTTGCCTTCGTGCTGCCGGACATCAAGATCAGGCCAGAGGAGATCGTCTTCCAGTTTGCCGGCGTGCGGCCGCTGCCCGCCAGCACCGACAGCTTTACCGGCCGCATTCCGCGTGATCATTTCTGCACGGTCGTGGAGCCGAAGGATGGTGGCCTGCCGGTGCTCTGCATGATCGGCGGCAAATGGACGACATTCCGGTCTTTCGGGGAGCTTGCGGCCGACATGACGCTGGAAAGGCTCGGCAGGCAGCGCCGTGTTGCGACAACCGATCGCCCGATCGGCGGCGGGCGGGCATTTCCTACGAACACGCCCGTCTGGCTTGCGCAGGTGGCGACAGCCAAAGGCCTTTCTGGTGCGCACATGGCTGAACTCTTCGCCCGCTATGGCACGGATGCCGAGGCGGTCGCCGGGTTCATCGCCGCTGGCCCCAATGTACCCCTGCCGCATACCGGTTATTCGGTGCGCGAATTCCAGTTCCTGATCCGCGACGAAGCGGTCGAACATCTCGACGACCTGCTTTTGCGGCGAACGACGCTAGCCGTCTCGGGCGAACTCTCACTCGACATGATGGACGCCGTTCTTGATCTGCTGGCACAGGAAAAGCGCTGGACATCAGCACAGCGCGCCAATGAGCGCACCCGTTTTCTCACCCTTCTCGACGAACGCCATGGCGTCGATGAAGACATGCTTTCCGCAAGGAACGAACCAAGGAGCACAGAATGCGACACAACAGCAAAGTCCGGATGAACCGGCTGTTTGGCGGCGGCCGCTGCCTCGACGTGGCGATCGACCACGGCGTTTGCAACGAACCGTCTTTCCTGAACGGATTGGAAGACATTCAGGCGGTCGTGAAGGCGCTCGTTTCTGCCGGGCCGGATGCGATCCAGATGAACTACGGCCAGGCCGACCTTTTGCAGGATGTGCCCGGCAAGGACAAGCCGGCGCTGGTCATGCGCATCGACATGGGCAATCCCTATAACCGCATCCGCCACCGCGACATGTGGGCGGTGCTGCAGAACGAGGCCGAGCCGCTGATCGGCGCAATCGAGATGGATGCGGCCTGCGTCGTCGTCAACCTGTTCATGCTGCCGGACGAGCCGGACCTGTTCCGCCAGTGCGTCCAGAACATTTCGCGCGTGCGGGCTGATTGCGAAAAATATGGCATGCCGCTGATGATCGAGCCGCTGGTGATGCAGCCGGTTACCGAAAAGGGCGGCTACATGGTCGATGGCGATGCCGACAAGATCGTCACGCTGACGCGGCTTGCCCGCGAGATGGGCGCCGATATCGTCAAGGCCGACCCGACAGACAATGCAGAAGATTTCCACAGGGTGGTGGAAGCAGCCAGATGCCCGGTTCTGGTGCGCGGCGGCGGCAAGGAGGACCTTCGTACCGTTTTCGACAAGTCCGCGGCCTTGATGCGGCAGGGCGCAATGGGCATGGTCTACGGGCGCAACATCTACCAGCACGCCAATCCGAGCGCGGTCGTGCGCGGGCTGATGGCAATCGTGCATGAAGACGCGAGCGGCGAGCAAGCCTTCGCACTCTATCAGCAGGGCTGAGTTGCGGCTTCGAACCTTGGGAGGGGTTCTCTATGGGAGACTATCTATTGGGGCTCGACGCCGGCAACACCGTCATCAAGGCGGTGATTTTCGACCGGGCGGGCAACGAAATCGCTTACGCCTCTGAGGAGGGGCACAGCCGCATGCCGTGTCCCGGGCATGTCGAGCGCGGGCTGGACGAACTCTGGACGAACGCGCGACAGGTGATTCGCACCTGCATCGAGCAGGCACATATACAGCCGGATGAAATCGCGGCGATCGGCTGCGCCGGGCATGGCAACGGCCTCTATGCGTTGGATCGCGACGGCGCTCTGCTGCTCGGCATCCAGTCACTGGATACGCGGGCAGCCGGGCTGGTCGACGAATGGCGGGAGCAGGGCGTGGGCGACCGGACCTATCCGATCGGCCAGCAACGGCCCTGGCCGTCGCAGACGCCGACGCTGCTCGCCTGGCTGAAACGCCACCGGCCGGAAACGTTCGGCCGGATCGGCACCGTCTTCCTCTGCAAGGATTTCATCGTCAACCGGCTGACCGGAAAGCGCGTCAGCGAGGTCTCGGACATGACCGGCTGCGGGCTGCTCAATGTCGCCGAGCGCCGCTACGACAGCAACCTGATGGAGGCCTACGGGCTTGGCGAGTGCATGGGGCTTTTGCCGCCGTTGATCGAGAGCGCCGATATTGCCGGGCATGTAACCGCAGAAGCAGCGGCGCAGACCGGTCTGGCTGCGGGTACGCCGGTTGTCGGCGGCCTGTTCGATGTCGTGGCATCGGCGATCGGTTCCGGCGTCACGCGCACGGGAGCCGCCTCCATCATCGCCGGCACCTGGAGCATCAACCAGGTGATCATCGACAGGCCGGAGCTGAATGGCCCGGTGTTCATGTCGTCGACCTTCGACCACGAGCGCTACATGGCAATCGAATCCAGTGCCACATCGGCGGCAAACCTCGAATGGCTGGTGCGCGAATTTTTCACGGATGCCTGCCCGCAGGGACGCTCGCCGTTCGATTTCTGCTGCGAATTCGCAGCGGCCGTCGAGCCTGCGTCCGACGATCCGATCTATCATCCCTTCCTCTACGGCGCCCAGCAGGACGGCAATGCGCGAGCAGGTTTTTATGGTGTCGCGGGCTGGCATACGAAGGGGCATCTCGTTCGTGCGGTGCTGGAGGGTGTGGCTTTCGGCCATCGGCAGCATATCGAAACGATGCGCTTGGCCGGTGCCGTCTTCAACGAGGCGGTGCTGTCGGGCGGCGGCTCGCGCAGCCTGATCTGGCCGCAGATCTTTGCCGATGTGCTCGGGGTTCCGGTCTCCGTTGCGAGGTCGCGCGAAACCGGCGCGCTGGGGGCTGCGATCGCGGCCGGGACCGGCGTCGGTGTCTTCGTTGACTTCGGAGCCGGCGCGGCAGCGATGGTTCGTACAGAGCGGCACTATCGTCCGAACGTCTCGCTTGAGGCGCATTATGCGCGGCGTTACGCTCTCTATCGGGATGTTGCCGAAGCGATGGCACCGCTGTGGCGGCGTCTGGCGGCGGTCCAGCCGGCGGCAGCGGGAGTGGCGGCGTGAACATGCATGCGAATGATCAGACCATTGATGCCGGGAGTTACGACTTCGTCATCGTCGGCGCAGGCTCGGCGGGATGCGTGATGGCGAACCGGCTGTCGGCGGATCCGAAGACCCGTGTCCTCTTGCTCGAGGCGGGCGGCAGCGATCGCTATCATTGGGTGCACGTGCCGATCGGCTATCTCTACTGCATGGGCAATCCGCGCACCGACTGGATGATGAAGACGGCCGCCGAACCGGGGCTCAACGGCCGCTCGCTGCCCTATCCGCGCGGAAAGGTGCTGGGTGGCTGCTCCTCGATCAACGGCATGATCTATATGCGCGGGCAGGCGGCCGACTATGACGGCTGGCGGCAGGCGGGCAATTCCGGTTGGGGCTGGGACGACGTGCTGCCCTATTTCCTCAAGTCCGAGGATAACTATCGCGACAAGTCTCAAATGCATGGCGCCGGCGGCGAGTGGCGGGTGGAACGGCAGCGGCTTTCCTGGCCGATTCTCGACGCCTTTCGCGATGCGGCCGAGGAACTCGGCATCCCGAAGACAGACGATTTCAACGAAGGCGACAATGAGGGCTCGGGTTACTTCGAGGTCAACCAGCGCGGCGGCCTGCGTTGGAACACCACCAAGGCGTTTCTTCGCCCGGTGATGAAGCGGGCCAATCTGCGGGTGCTGACGGGGGCGGAAACCGAGCGGCTGGTCTTTGACGGCAGGAAGGTGACAGGTGTCCGGTTCGTGCTAAATGGCCAGCCCCATATCGCCCATGCGAGGCGGGAGGTGATCCTTTCCGCCGGGGCGATCAACTCGCCGAAGGTTCTGGAACTCTCAGGCGTCGGGCGGCCAGAGGTGTTGTCCAATGCCGGGATCGATATAGCCCATGAACTGCCCGGCGTCGGCGAAAACCTGCAGGACCATCTGCAGATCCGCACCGTCTTTCGCATCGAGGGTGCAAAGACGCTGAACCAGCTCTATCACAATCTCTTCACCCGTGCCGGCATGGGGCTCGAATATGCGCTGCGCCGCTCCGGTCCCTTGTCGATGGCCCCGAGCCAGCTCGGCATCTTCGCCAAGAGCGATCCGGCGGTGGCAACGGCCGATCTCGAATATCATGTGCAGCCGCTCAGCACCGACCGGCTCGGCGAGCCGCTGCACAAATATCCCGCCGTCACCGTCTCCGTCTGCAACCTGCGGCCGGAAAGCCGGGGGACGGTGCATGTCGGCGGTCCCGATGTTTCGGCAGCGCCCGAGATCCGCCCGAATTACCTTTCCACAGTGGGAGACCGGATCGTCGCGACGAAATCCATCCGTCATGCCCGTCGCCTGATGGAGGCAGAGGCCATCCGGAAATACCGGCCGCAGGAGATGCTGCCGGGGACGGAATTCCAGAGCGACGACGATCTGATCCGCCGGGTGGGCGACATCGCCACGACGATCTTTCACCCGGTCGGGACCTGCAAGATGGGCAATGACACGATGGCGGTCGTCGATCCACAGCTGCGGGTTCACGGGATCGGCAGCCTCAGGGTCGTCGATGCGTCGATCATGCCGTCGATCGTTTCGGGCAACACCAATTCGCCGGTCATCATGATTGCCGAGAAAGCGGCGGAGATGATTTTGGCGAGGGCATGAGGCCTTTTCTGCGATTGATCGCTCAACCTGTTTCCGACGCGAAACTGCGGGATGCCATGCGCTTGTAGGCTTCGACCAGTGCCCGTCCTTCCGTCTCGCCGGTGGACACTGCCAGACGCATTGTGCAATCGCCGAAACACATCACCAGCAAGGCCGAAGTCTGCAGTGTTTCCATCGCTTCGCCGGGCAGGGCGCGTTGCAAGGCTTCAGCGAGGAGAGCGGCGTTCTTTCGGCTTTCGGCGAGCTCCATTTCTCGCAGCGCCTTGTCTGCCTGCATTGCAGACCAGATGTCACGCATGACCGGCTCGGCAAGGAAAATCTCGTAGTATTCATCGATCAACGCGGAAAAAGCCTGCCGCAATTCGCCGATCGTTTTGACGTTGGCGAGTCCGTCGGCGATGCAGGTACGGCAGACGGCGTTGTAGCGCTCGGCCAGGGTACGGATGATCGCCGCCTTGTCGGGAAAATACTGGTAGAGCGAGCCGATCGATATGCCGCTCAGTTCTGCCACCTCGCTCATGCGCATCGTGTCGCTGCCGCGCTCGGCGATCAGCTTGCAGGCACAGGAAAGGATCTGCTCGACGCGCTCGCGGCTGCGCTTCTGGGCGGGTTCCCGGCGCATGGCGCTCTGCTCTTCAGGTGGCGCAACCGGCTCCGGCGTGGCGTTCGTCAAGGACTGTCCTTTCAATTTTCACTTGACGGATAAAATATGAGAGTTTATCACATTTAGCAAATGTGAGTATTACTCATATTTTTGAGGAGCAAAGGGAGAGAGATGATGAGCAACGATACGATCATGATTTTCGGCGGCAGCGGCAAGACCGGGCGCAGAGTTGCCGAGCGCCTGATGGCCAAGGGCAAGCACATCAGGTTTGCCTCCCGCTCCACCACCCCGGTTTTCGACTGGACCGATCCGTCGGGCTGGGCAGCCGCGTTCGACGGCGTCGATGCCGCCTATATCAGCTATCAGCCGGATCTTGCCGTGCCGGGCGCGGTCGAGGCCATCCGGACCCTGTCGAAGCTGGCGGTCGAGAAAGGCGTCAGGCATCTCGTGCTCCTGTCGGGGCGCGGTGAGGATGAGGCTCTGGCTGCGGAGGACGCGTTGAGGACGTCCGGCGCTGGTTACACGATTATCCGCGCCAGCTGGTTCTTCCAAAACTTCAGCGAGAGCTTCATGCTCGATGGCATTCAGGCCGGCGAACTGGTACTGCCGGTCGGTGACGTCCTGGAACCTTTCGTGGATGCGGACGACATCGCCGATATCGCCGCTGCCGCCCTGATCGAGCCGGGCCATGGCGGCAAGACCTACGAAGTCACCGGCCCGCGGCTGATGACATTCGCTGAGGCGATTGCGGAGATCGGGCGGGAGACGGGGAGGGACATCCGCTACAAGACCGTACCTATCGATGATTATGCCGCCACGCTCGAGGAGGCCAAAATTCCCGGGGAATACATCTGGCTTCTGAGGTATCTCTTCACCACAGTTCTTGACGGTCGCAACGAAAGTCTGACGGATGGTGTTTTCCAAGCACTCCGCCGTCCGCCGCGTGAGTTTTCCGACTATGTTCGCGAAACGGCTGCAACCGGTATCTGGGAGGTACAGAAGTGATAGCCGGACTTTTCCCCTTGCTGATCTTTTCGGCAGTGATTGGCGCCGGCATCAATGCCGGCCTGTTCTTCATCTTCTCCGTCTGCATCATGGGAGCGCTCGGGCGCCTGCCTGCAGAACAGGGCATTGCCGCCATGCAGTCGATCAATGTCGTGATCCTCAATCCCCTGTTCGCGCTGGCATTCTTCGGAACGGCGTTGCTATCGCTCGTTCTCGTCGCCGGCGGGTTCATGACCGGCAGCCCGGCCCGTTTCTACATGATTGCCGGCGGCCTGCTCTTCCTTGCCGGTACGATCGGGGTGACGGTCGTCTTCAATGTCCCGATGAACAACGCGCTCGAGGGGCTGCAGCCGCAAAGCGAGGAGGCCGCGCGGCTCTGGTCGTCGACCTATCTCGTCGATTGGGTCAGATGGAACCATGTGCGCACGCTGTCTTCGATCGGCGCGCTCGGAAGTTTCGTCATGGCTTTCCGGGCTGCCTGATGGTTGCGTCGTTGCGTGGGGGCCGGGTAGGCAGTCTCCTGCGAATCCGCTCACGATGACGTTTCCAACGCCGGCTCGATGTTCTAGAACCGCATCTCCATGAAAATCGCATTCTATTGTCCCTTGAAGTCCCCCAACCATCCCGTTCCCTCCGGAGACAGGCTGATGGCGCGTCTCCTGATGGTGGCGCTGGAGAGGGCAGGGCATCGGGTGGAACTCGCCTCCGAGCTTCGGGCCTTCCTGCCCGACGCATCGGCCCCGGCGGTTGCGGTTTTGGAGGCCGCAGCGGAAGCGGAGAGGGCGCGGCTTTCGGCGTTTTGGCAGCGGTCCGCTCCGCCGGACGCCTGGTTCTGCTACCATCCCTACTACAAAGCGCCTGATCTCATCGGGCCGACGCTCGCTCGCGATTTCGGCCTGGGTTATGTCACGGCGGAAGCCTCCTATTCTGCGCGCCGCAACACCGGATTGTGGGCGCAGATGCAAGGCCATGTTCTGGAGGCGGTGACGCTGGCCTCGGTGAATATCTGCCTGACGGGCCGCGACCTGAAGGGACTTGCTGCGGCAGCACCGGCTGCACGACTTGCCCTGCTACCGCCTTTCATCGATCCGTCGCTTCTCCTCAAGCAGCAACCGGAACCCCGGCCCGGACGGCTGATCGCGGTGGCGATGATGCGCTCCGGCGACAAGATGCAGAGCTACATCATGCTGGCCGAGGCTTTGTCCCGGCTGGTGCATCTGCCCTGGCAGCTGTCGATCGTCGGCGATGGCCCGAAAGCGGCCGAGGTGAGGGCGCTTTTTGCCGGCTTCGAAGAGGGCCGTATCATCTGGCACGGGCAAAAGACGGAGAGCGAGATCGCGGCTCTGTTGGCGCAGAGTGCGCTCTACGTCTGGCCCGGCAGCGGCGAGGCCTATGGTCTCGCCTATCTAGAGGCGCAGGCGGCGGGATTGCCGGTCGTGGCTCAGGAGGTTGCCGGCGTGCCGGAGGTGGTCGTGCATGGCCGCACCGGCTTGTTGACGCCGCCGGGCGATGTCGATGCCTATGCGCAGGCGATCGAGCGGCTGTTGGCCGGGGATGAAGAACGCAATGCCCTTGCAGGTGCTGCCCGGATTTTTGCAGGCGAGGAGCGTTCGCTCGATCATGCCGCAGAGCAGATGGGGGCGATCCTCAACCAATATCTCAAGCAAGCGGGATCAGATGGACGATTTTGACAAGGTCATCACTGAGGAGCTCGACCGATGGCAGCAGGCCGGCAAGGTCGCGCGCTTCTGGCTGCGGGACGACGATGCGATCGAGCCGACCGCGCCGCTGGAGAGATTGCTTGAGATCGCGAGCGCATTTTCCGTGCCGCTGACCCTTGCGGTCATCCCCGCTTACACCGGTGAGCCGCTTGCCAAGCGGCTTGAACAGGAACCGTCCTGCAGCGTGACCGTCCATGGCTGGGCTCATATCAATCATGCGGGAGACGGCGAAAAGAAGCGGGAACTCGGCGGGCATCGCCCCGTTCTTCAAGTGCTCAATGAGTTGGGGCAGGGGTTTGAGCATCTTGCAGAACTGCATCGCGACCGGTTCGTGCCGGTGCTCGTGCCGCCGTGGAACCGGATCGATGCGGCGCTCGTGCCGCATCTGCCAGGCCTCGGTTTCGAGGCGCTGTCCGTCTACGGCCCCGAAAAACCGTCTGCCCTGACAGTGGTGAATACGCATGTGGATGTGATGGACTGGCAAGGGACCCGCGGCGGTCGCGACCGGATGGCGCTCGTGACAGAGACCGTAGCCCGCCTGCGGCATATGTTCGATCATGGCGGATCGATGGGCCTCCTGACGCATCATCTGGTCCATGATCAAGCCGTCTGGGATTTCATGACCGCGTTCTTTAAGACCACCACGCGTCATCCCGCCTGCCGGTGGAGCACGGTCACCGATATCCTGCGAGAAAGCGCATCCCTGACGGATGGCAGCGGAGGATAGGTTGTCGCCGGGAAGAAATTCTAGAGATCGATGACCTGGCCGTCGCGTGCGGTGAAGGCGCCGTTGAATTCCTTTGCGGCGAGGCTCTGGATGGCGTCGAGTTCGCGGTCGGTGCGCAGCGGCGAATGATGGATGAAGGCAACCTGCTTGGCTTTCGCCGTCTTCGCCAACCGGATTGCCTGTTGCCAGGAGGAGTGGCCATAGCCGGCGTGGCGATGCATTTCCTCATCGGTATACATGCAGTCGTAGAGGAAGAGATCGGCGCCGTCGATCAGGTCGAGCACGGCGGGATCGAGCGTGCCGGGACGGTGTTCGGTATCCGTTACCAGTGCTACCGCGCGGCCGCCCCATTCGACGCGGTATCCGATCGCGCCGCCGGGATGGTTGAGGCTGCCGGTCCGGATCGCCACGTCGTCATAGGGTGCCAGCACATCGCCGGAGCGGAAATCGCGACAATTGATCGAGGCACGGCAGATGTCCGGTTCAACCGGGAACCAGGGCGGGCGCATGAATTCGCCGATCATCTGGCGGGTCGACATGCGCCCGGCGAGATGACCCGACCAGAGAGTTACCGAGGCATGCGGATCAAACAATGCCGGCAGATAGGGCAGGCCGACGATGTGGTCATAGTGACAGTGCGTGAAGAACAGATTGAAATCGGAGACGCCGTCGGCTTTCAGCGCCTGACCCGCGGGCATCAGCCCGGAGCCTGCGTCGAACAATAATCTGTGCGGCCCGCATTGCATCTCGATGCAGATGGTATTGCCACCATAGTGCTGAAATTCGGCCCCTGAGACCGGGAGGCTGCCACGCACTCCCCATAACCGCACCCGAAACACGTTTTCGTTCACTCTCTCGCCTCAGTCACGGCTGGTTTTGGGCCGTACAGCAACTGTCCCACTTAGTTCTTAAAGTAGTCTTTTTATGGCTGGCTTGATTAAGCAAGCCTCATTTCCGTCATGTTAGCCAAACTGCATGGGTTAAGCGAGACACCAATTCGCTTTTTCTTTCCATATGTGGCAGAGACGAAAGGAAACGAATCCGGTTTGAACGCGCAGACGGGAACACCAAAAGAATGCCGCCTTCCCGCCATCCGCGCATTGCCGTTGTTGCTGACGCGCATTTCCATGATCTTTATGCGGATTACGGTTTTCCCGGTATCCGCCACGATGATCGCCGTTTGACCTTCCGGTTACTGGCCGATACCGCTCGATCGACCCGTGTCTTCAACGAAAGCTATTTTGCCCTCCACCATGCGTTGGACAAGATCGCCGAAAGCGGTATTCGCCACGTGGTGTTGCTCGGCGACTATTCCGATGATGGCCAGGTGGAAACCGTCAAGGGCGTGAAAAGAGTGCTCGACGGCTATGCCGCGCGGTTCGGCATGCGGTTCTACGCCACCGTCGGCAATCACGATGTCTTCGGCGCCGATGGGCGGGATCGCGCCAAGCGGTTCATGAACGAGGACGGCAGCTACAGCGTTGTCAGCAGCGACCCTCAGGTGCGCGACCGGGGGGCGCGGTCGGTCGTTGCCAGCGAGCGCATGTATTGTCAGGGCTATCCGGACGGGCTCGATGCGATGGCGGATTTCGGGTTCTTTCCACGACCCGGTGATCTTCATGGCGACCTTCATTGGGAAACGCCGTTCGGCACGGAAGGCGATCCGGCAGCGCGGCAATATCAGGTGCAGTCACCCGACGGGAAAACCACGCGGACGCTGATGGATGCCTCCTATCTCGTCGAGCCTTTTCCCGGCGTCTGGCTGCTGATGATCGACGCCAATGTTTTCGTGCCGGTCGATGGTGCCGTCCCCGGAGTGGCGGGAGATTTTGTCGATAGCACCAGCGCCGGGTGGAACGCCATGCTGACGCATAAGCGGTTCGTCGTCGACTGGATGAAGGATGTTTCGACGCGAGCGCGTCTTTTGGGCAAATACCTGCTTGCCTTCTCGCACTATCCCGTCCTCGATCCTCTCGATGGGACTTTCGATGACGAGGTTTCGCTGTTGGGCAGCACGGGCATGTCGGAACGCATTCCGTCGCCGGCCGTCGCGGATGCGTTGATAGAGGCGGGGATCGACGTGCATTTCAGCGGTCATCTGCATGTCAACGACACGGCGCGATACGAAAGCGGCGACCGGTTCCTGATCAATGTGGGAATGCCGTCGCTCGTTGCCTTTCCGGGAGCCTACAAGGTCATCAGTATCGGCGACCGTCATCTCGATATCGAGACAGTCGGGATCGAGGCCATGTCGCTGCACCCCGAACTGAGGCAGACCTATGATCGGGAAATCGTGCCGTCCCGGCTGGATGCCGGCGGAATGCTCGACGTTACCGACTATGGCGGCTTCCTGTTCGAACATCTCGGCCATCTGGTCGGGCGGCGATACCTTAAGCGTGAGTGGCCGAAGGATATTGCGGCTCTCGTCCGAACGCTGAGCCTCGCCGATCTGGCGGCGCTGGCGGTGATGGAACAGCCGGTCGCGACGGCAGATGCGATTGGCGCAACTGCTGCTCGCGCCGATGGAGACCTGCAAGGGCAACTCGCCGCCCGCATGAAAGCGGCAGGCGCAAGAGTTGGATTGCCGGGGGATATTTCCGCGATGGACTTCCTGGCCGACTGGTACCGGCTGCGCATGGGAAGCGACCTGGCCCTCGACTGGATCAGCAAGGACCGGATGGCGCTCTATCGGGCTGTGGGTCGCCTTTATGCGGATGGCGGTTGGACCGACGCCAATGCCGCGCAGCCGCGTTTTGCCCGGATTTTCCGGATGTTCGAGAAGTACGCATCCGGTCTGCCGTCAGCCAATTTCCGCATCGACCGGACGACCGGCGCGATTACGCCTCTGAAGGCAGCCGCTGATGTTCCTAGCGAAAGGCTGGAAGCGTGCGGTATTTGATCTGGGCACTTTCGCGAGGCAGGCACAAAAAAGCTCGCCGGAGCGGGCATTCCAGACCGTCTTGATAGCTTCGTCAGAACTCGTATCCGGCTCGGGCCAAGTCTGACCTTCTGTAGAAGCGGGCGATGAATCCTTCGGGTTCGAAGATCGGCGCAAGGCCGGCGTTCTCCAATTCAACCTTGATTGCTGCCCTGTAGCCTTGGCGAGACTTCGCGATCTCCGTCAGGGAAACCTAGGCCGCCTGAAACTCTGCCAGGGACTGCCGCTCAATGAACTTCACATCCCGCCCGTTTCGCGACGGATGGTTCGCTGACGGAGACTCGCGATACTCATAAAATCCTCGCGTGGTAATACTCGAAACTTACTTACCAAGTGACTCGAGAACGAATAGTGAACAAACGGCCGAATGTCAAGAGGGACGCGAGCGGAATCCAGTATGGACGGCAATAGCGCCGCATCCCCTTCGAGCCTGTAACTTCAGTTCTCAAACATTTCTGGGTGAACGAATGAAATAGAAGCGCCGCTAAGTGCGGCTTGGCGGACTGAAATTTCCTGCTTCGTCGAGCATGCCCGACAAAATAGCTGCCATTTCCTCGCTGTCCCAGGGCCGAAAGATTTGGGTCATCGCAGTGCCTGGTATCATCCCCGTGAAGGGCGATACCCTGACCTGCTCAATGTTGATAGCCTCGGGCGTTTCACTGTTAACGTAGAAATGCGTCGCATCTCTCAATTGGGATTTGTAGAAAATCTGGAGAATCAGCTCGCGGAGTGCTCTGAGCGACACCTTACTCCCGGACAGTCCGTGAGGCCCCTTAGCGCCTGCCTCCATCTGTAGTCCGCCGTCTGCGACGAAAACAACGCCCAATCTCCCAATGCGAATGGCAACCGCATTGCCGACAACATCAGTGATGAAGTCGAAGTCATCGTCCTCCGTGTCCTCGACTGCGTACCAGTATAGGGAAAACGGATAGTCCGAATGCAAACAGCTGAATGTTGTGGGCTTCCTGGCAGTCTGAAGGATCATGTGGCAGAGGTGAAAATTATCCAGAAACTTTGCATCAACGATGAAGCCCTTGGAACGGTCACGCCTGTCGAAATAGAGTTTCGTTTCCTTTGTCAAAAGACCTACAAGGATTTTCGCCAGCCAGCGCCCCAGAACCAGAACGTCATTGGCGTCCTTTAGCTCCCCAGCAGCGAAGATGGCCTGTGCATCTCTTTCGATCCGTGACAGGAAGCCGTTGTTGCAGCGTTCACAGCAAGGAACCTTCAACTGGCTGTATGGCAGCGTGGTGCCGTTGAGGAGCGTGATCATGCTGCTCCACAGCGACAGCCGAGTCAGAAGCCACTTCGGCATGACATGTTCGCCAGCGCCGCTACTCTGCTCTCCACCGCAAACAAAGCAGCGGCCATCAACAATGTTTTGCTCGGTGATCGCTCTCTCAATGAACTCGAGCGTTTTCACAGACTAGGTCCCTCCGTCCGAACTCTGCTCGGTTCGCTTTCTTCACGTTACGGAGAGGTCCAGAAAACAGCAAATGCCCAAATCAAATGCCGCGAGTTGCCCACATCAGATAGAAGATTTGGCGACCCCTGAAGCGCTCGAACCTGCGGCAACCTGCTTAGAAGGCAGGTGCTCAGTTCAGCTCTTTGTCGTCGGCCTTGCGCGCGCGGCTGCGGGCCTCGGACAGCTCGCTTGTCGTGTGGCTGAGGCGATCGGCCAGGACGCGCATGATCTCGATGGTGATCTCGGGAAAATCGGTCAGGAGTTTCAGGAAGTGATCCTTGCGGATGCGAAGGGCTTCCAGCGGTGTCGTCGTCTGCACCGTGGCGGTTCGCGAGACATCGCAGAGGATGGCGATCTCGCCGACGATGGAGTTGGTCTCGACTTCGGCGATCTTGATCGGGCCTGTCGCGGTATCGACCAGAATGTCCGCCTTGCCGGCCAGGACGACATAGGCCGCATCGCCGTTGTCGCCTTGATGGAAGATGGCCTCGCCGGGATCATAACTGACCCGGTCGGATGTGAAGGCGAGAAGCTTCAGCTTTCCCGGCTCGACATTCGAAAACAGCGGCACGCGCCGCAGCATTTGAACTTCATCCTTCAGAAGCATTTCCGTACCATTCCCTCTTGTCCTCCTTCCGGGATCAGGTGGCGGTGACTGTCACCGCGCTACCGTTTGGAAGGATGTCCATGCCTGCGCCCCGCCGCACGCATGGACTTTGCCTTTGACATTATGATGACACCAGTTCCTTAAAGATACCGTTATTCTCAACAAGTGCCGCATGTGTGCCGTCCTCCACCAAGAGGCCCCGGTCGAACACCAGCACACGGTCGAAAAGGCTCGACAAGGCCGTGTTCGACAGCACCCAGACGACCGCTGGATTGCGTCCGTCACGGCGCACGAGCTTCAGCACATCGCGGACGATTTCATCCTGCAGGCGGTGGTCGAGACCGGGTAACGGACGGTTAAATATATAATAATCCGAACGGCGCACCAGTGCACGCGCCAGATTGAGCTTCTGCCGCTGCACCGCGGTCAGGCGCTTGCCGCCAGCGCCGAGGTTGAAGTCGAGGCCGATGTCGATCACGCGCTCAAGAAGGCCGAGCGAGTTCAGGAGCGAACTGACGATCGAGCGGATGCGCTTGGAGCCGTCGGAATGCTTGTGGCTGATACGGCCAAACAGGATGTTGTCCATAAGGCTTGCGGACGCAAGATAGCTTTCCGGGTCGTAGCGCTCGATATCGCCACGCATACTCTCCGGCAGACCGTCATGGAACTGGCGGCGGACATCGACGATCTTTGCCATCAGTTCGTCGGTCAAGAGACCGAAACGATGCCGTGGTTCGATATAGCGGAAGCTGAGACGGATGATCGCCCCCCGATCGTCGTCGGTTGCCGCCTCAAAACCCTTGCCCTTCAGTTTCTGCAGCAGCAGCTGATAATCCGGGATGTCGTCTGCGGTCATGAAGGTGAGCTGCTGGAAGAAGGGATGGTCCGGCGGCAGATCGGCGAACAGTTCGACCGCGTTTTCCGCGATGCTGTAGCCCATGTCGAACAGGGTGCGATCGAGACCGGTGCGCCCAACCACCGAGCGGAAATAGGTGTTCTTGCCGATGGCCTTGCCGATGAATGACGGGCCGGTCGCCGTACCGAACAGCAGGTTCTCGCCGACCGTTGCCTCGGTGTTGTAGGCACCGGGCTCGAAGGAGACGACGAGGCTGCTCAAGCCGGCTTCCTCAAGCTCGTCGCGAAGGGCGTGCCGCATCTCGACGATGCCTTCCGCAAGGCCCGGGTGGTCGCCTGGCGAAACCGTGCTTCGAAGTGCCAGATCGAGAATGTCCTTCGACAGTTGCACCGTATCCAGAACCGATAGTACCGGCGTGAAAAGATCGGCCCGGTCCGTCGCATTGGCGGCCTGATAGTCGATCCAGTCGCTGTTGACGTCGTAGTCGGGGTTTCCCGCCATCCGGGCTTCGTTGATTTCCCATTTGCGGTGGGCGGCGCGGCTGCCCTCGTAGGCGGCGTCCTTCAACGGTGCGTGCTTGAGGCCGTAGAGAAGATTGTCGCGCAGGCTGCCATAAAAGAAATAGGCATCGGAGGAGACATAGGAAATGCCGCGGCCGGTGACGGATTCCGGCAGCTCGAGCAGATCATCGCCGCCGGCGGTGATCTTGCCACTCTCAGGCCAGGTAAGGCGCGCAAAGGCTTCGGCCAGCATGTCGCCGCCGCCGGCGGCGCCGCCGACGATCGCAACCGTCTCGCCGGGATGGATCTGCACGGAAACGCGCTCAAGGAGCTTGGCGCCGCTATCGTCGGCCAGCGACAGGTTGACGGCGGCCAACGGATGTTTCATCGCCCCGGCATCCTTGACGGCGACGGCCTGGATGGCCGGGTCGATGGTCCGGTCGACGCTGAACTGCTCGACCACCTGGACGTATTTCACCTGAACGTCCTGTCGTGTCTGATCCCAGTCGATCAGGTCCTTCAACGGGCCGGGCAGGTCCTTGTAGGCGCTGATGACGGCAATCAGCTGACCGATATCGAGCCGGCCCTGCAGCGCCAGATAGCCGCCGATGCAGTAGAACAGGAACGGCGTCAGCTGGGCGAGGAAGTTGTTGATGAACTTGACCAGGAATTTCCACTGGTAGAGGTCGTAGCGGATCTTGAAGATGCGGCCGAGGCGCGAGGCGATGTCGGCGCGCTCGTAGTTCGAGGTGTCGTAGGCGTGGATCGTGCCGATGCCGTCGACGATTTCGCTGACGCGACCGGCGAGTTCACGGGCGGTGATCTGGCGTTCGCGGCCAAGCACCAGCAGCCGGCGGCGCATGCGCGGAATGATCACTGCCTGAACGCCGACCATGACGGCCGCGATCAGTCCGAGCCAGGCATTCTGCATGAAGATGAAGAACAGCGCCGTCAGCGCCTGTCCGCCGAGCAGGGCAGGCTGAACGAAGGCATCGCCGGTGAAGCCGCCGAGCGGCTCGACCTCGTCCTTCACCATGCTGGAGACTTCGGCGCCTTTCATGCGTTTGAACTGGTTGGGCGGGAAACGCAGGATGCGGTCGACCAGCTCAAAGCGGATGCGGCGCAAGAGCCGTTCGCCAAGCCGGCCCTTGTAGGTGTTGATATAGAATTTGAAGAGGCCGTTGATGATCACCAGCAACAGGAAGACCATGCTGAGCGCAAACAGCGTCTGCATGCGGGTCAGCTCGACGCCGTCGAACAGTGAGACCGTTCCGAGCCACGGCAAGTCGAAGCTGATGTTCATGAACAACTGGGTGGCGCCCGGCTGGTCGAAGCCTTGACCTTGAATAGGCCCGTTGACGATCTGCTTGGGCAGGTCGAACGACAGGAAGTAGGGGATCATCGAGACAGCGACGACCAGGAGTATCCAGAGCTGCTGGCCTCTTGTATGCGTCCAGATGTAGCGGGCGATGCTTTTTTCCATGGGCGGATTCAACTATCCGAATAGCGGGTGTCGAGGACGTAGAAGTGCCGGGCGGCATAGGGCGTGCCGGCGATCTCCGGGTCGTGCAAGTGCAGGTCGAAGCGTCCCCTGACCGTAACCGATGGGCGGCTGATGATATGCGGTACCTGGGAGGCGGCCCGCTCGAGTTCCGGCGCATACTCGATGACGACAGTCTTGGCGTGGTCGATCAGCGAAAAGAGCAAATCCCCCAGCGGGTCCTTGCGGCCGAAAGGCTTCAGCGAGTAACCGAGTAAGACAAGGCCGTAGCTGCCGGGCTGGTAGTGGTAGTCGATCTGCTGGAACTTGGCGGCAATATGCCGGACATGGCACTGCCGGCCGTTGAGCTCATGGGCTTCGTAAGCCTCGGTTTTCGGATCGACGGAGGTGACGGACAGCGGATGGTGGGTAAGATAGGGGGTGACGGGCCGGATGTGGCCACCGATTTCCAGCACATGCGGGCAGTCACGCATGAAGTGTGCGGCAAAGACCTGCCGCATGGTTGCGCCAATTCCTGCGAGATGCGGTATGTCCTTTCCCGCCTCCAGGCTTCCAGAAACGGCGGCGGCATCCTTCAGGCTGACTTGCATTCCTTGCACTCCAGAAAAGTCCAGACTACAACACGCGCATGATGAAAACCACCCGAACAAATGAAGCAAACACAACAGATTGGCACGAGAGCGCCTTCGATATCATCCGCGGTCTGTCCGCCTATACGGGAAGCTCCCTGATAGAAGGCCTTGCGAAAGTTGTCGCCAAATATCCGGACGCGGACCTCGGCACGGCCTTCAACCACAAGCAGGTTGGAAGCAAGATATGGGCACGCGACAGGTTGTTTGAAAGCCTCGGCGGAAAATTTAAACACATCGTCCTGCTCGGCGGCTGGTACGGTGTGCTTCCGGCGATGTTTTTCGACGACAGCCGTTTCGAAATCGAACTGATCGAAAGCATCGATATCGACCCGGAGGTCGGGCAGGTCGCCGAAACGCTGAACGTCAGGGCAGGGGACCGTTTTCGCGCGGTCACGCAGGACATGTACGCCCTCGACTACAAAACGTCTGGAGCCGATCTGGTGATCAACACCAGTTGCGAGCATATCGCCGATCTTCCGGCATGGTTGTCTCTCCTGCCACGCGGCACGCAGGTTCTTTTGCAGTCGAACGATTATTTCAGCGAGCCGACCCACATCAACTGCGTACCTTCGCTCGAAGCCTTTCAAGACCAGACGTCGCTCAGGCATGTGGCTTTTGCCGGCTCGCTGGCCATGAAGAAATATACCCGCTTCATGGTGATCGGCACCGTCTGATCCGTAATCAGACAAGACCACGCAGGATTTCGGCGGTGCGGCACGCACCGTCGAGATCGAGCGCATGCGGCGGACGGCCGGAGGAGGCGAGTGCCTGCTCGATCGCCAGCCTCATGGTCTCCGGCGACAGGTTCTCCTCGGTCAGCACGTGTGCGAGGCCCAGCTTTTCGAGGCGTTCCGCCCTGACCGTCTGCTCGGTTTCGCCGCCGGCGGTAAACGGGATGAGCAAGGGGTGGCATCCGGCGCGCAGGATGTCGCAGACGGTGTTGTAGCCAGCTTGTGACACGGAGAGTTTGGCGCCGGCAAGAAGGCTCGCGAAGTCCGGGCGGAAGCGATAGACGCTGACATGATCAGGCGCATCCTCCGAGATAGCGTCGAAATCAGATTGCGGCAGGTTGGGGCCGGTGATCAAGGCGAAAGACAGGGGTGTGGCGATCGACTTTGCCGCTTCGAGCGCGGCACGGATCAGGGCATTGCCCACTGCACCGCCGCCAGCGGAAACGATGATGTCGAAACGCTCCTTCGGATCTGCCGGCGGCGGGGCGGCGACAAGCCCGGTATAGACAACCTTGGCGGCTATCTCCGCGGCCAGCGGGAAAGTGTCTTCCAGCCGGGCGAAAGACGGATCGCCGTGGACGAAAACCCTGTCGAAATACCGCTTCACCAGCGCCACGGTTTCCTCGTCGCGGCCGGGTTTGGAGCGCTCCTGCAGGATATCGCGCAGCGAGGTGACGACGAGGGGCTTGTCGTCCATCGCAGCGATTTCATCGAGCAGCGGCAGCAGCTCGAAGCGAACCTGGCGGCGACCGAAGGGGAACGCCTCGATGATCACGACGTCGGGGCGGCAGTCTCGAAAGGCTGTCAGCAATCGGTCGCGGCGATTGTTCTTGAACGCGTCATCGACCGGATTGCCGTCCATATCGGCAAGCCCGGAGAAACCGGCGTCTCCTGCGGTGATCGGAGGCAGGGCGACGTGATGCACCAACGGCCCGGGGAAGCCGGCGACCGGCGTGCCGCCGGTCACGACCGTCACGTCGAAACCATCCTCGGCAAGCGCCCGCGCGATGCGACTGGCGCGGGCCAGATGGCCGATGCCGAGCAGGTGCTGAACATAGAAGAAGACGCGCGGTGCGGCCGCCCCACCGCCGTGCGTCATGCTGACTGCCATTCGGTTTCGAACAGATTTTTCAGCTGGCGGATGCTGGTCTGATGGTCGAATTCATTGCGCACGGTCCTCTCGGCCGCTTTCCCCAAACGCTGGCGCAGGGCCGGATCGCGTATGGCTTTTTCGAGGGCATGGGCCAAGGCTTGGGGGTTTTCCGGCGGGACGACAAAGCCGTTTTCACCGTCGGCGAGCAGTTCAGGCACGCCTGAAATGTTCGTCGAAATGCACATCAGTGCCTGGCTCGATGCCTCGACGAGTACGTTCGGCAAGCCGTCGCGGTCGCCATCGGCGGTGATCCGGCAGGCAAGGGCAAAAATGTCGGCGTTGCGGTAGTGCTGCAGCACCTCGTTCTGCGACAACGACCCGTGCCAGACCACCTTGTCCGCGATCCCGAGTTCAGCCGCCAGTGCCTGGAGCTTCTTCAGCTGTTCACCGCCGCCGATATGTTCGAATTGCCAATGAAGATCTTTGGGCAGCAGGCTGAGCGCTCGCAGCAGGATATCGAAACCCTTCTTTTCGACGGCGCGGCCAACGCTGATGATCGTTACCGGCGCCTCCGGCCGCGAGCCGTCGAACGGTGGCCGGAAGTTGTCGAACTCGCCGAAGCGGGTGAGATCGAGGCCGTGATAGCTCAGATGCACATGCGGTCTGCCGCCGGCGAGATGCCGCAGATGCTCGAACCCGGTCTGCGTACAGGTCACGGTCCAGCGCGTGCTGGCGAGCTTGCCGGCAAGCTCCCATTCCGGTGACGTCCAGATGTCCTTGGCATGGGCTGAGCAGGTCCAGGCGATACCTTTGATCATGCCTGTATAGCGGGCGACGGAGGCCGGGGTGTGGATGAAATGCGCGTGCAACCATTCCCCGCCCTTTGGCCACTCGGCAGCAAGGACCATTGCCTGACCGAAACGCCGAACGCGGTTGCGCGTCCGGTCGCGCCAGAGATCGGAGAAAAAGGCGGGCAGGCCGCGCCAGAAACCCAATTTCGGAAGACTAAGGAGAAACGCGCGTGCGACGCGCAGCGGTTCCTTGTGCAGATATTCGGGAAGGTAATGAACCGGAGCGCGGATTTCGTCGTGAACGGGGTGGCGCTTCTTGTCCGTCGGCCGGCGCAATGCAACCAGCTCAAGCTCGAAACCGGCCCGCTCCAATCCAAGCAATTCCTGGGCGATGAAGGTTTCCGAAAGACGTGGATACCCCTTCAGCACCACGACGATCTTGCGGCGTTGGGTCAACGTTGTTTATCCCTTCACGACCGTCAGATGCTCGCGGTCGCGGCGGCCGAGCCATTCCCCGACGATCTGCGAGATGTTCGAGAGCCCTTCGAGCGTCATGCCCCCGGCGCTTTTTGATGGCGGGTCGCGGTCCGGCAGGGCCTTGAGGGCGGCAGCGAAGCGCAAGGGATCGGCGGCTTCCTCCGGCAAAAGCATGTCGATCAACCCGAGTTCGGCGGCGCGGCTTGCGCGAATGAGCTGCTCTTCGCGCGGCATGACCCTGGGCACGATCAGTGCCGGCTTGTCGAAGGAGAGAATTTCGCAATAGGTGTTGTAGCCACCCATGGCGACGACGCCCTTGGCACCGGCAATCAGTTCTTCCATCCGGTTGTCGAATTCAATGACCTCGACATAGGGGATTTTGGCGCCCTTCATCATCAGCTTGTGGCGCTGCTTTGCCGGCATATAGGGGCCAAGCACGATGAGCGACTTGTGCGTCAGGCTCGGATCTTCCTGATAGGCGTCGATCACGTCGTGGATCAGATCGGAGCCGTCGCCGCCGCCGCCGGTGGTGATCAGGATGTAGTCACCCTTCGGCTTGTGTTCCGATTCGAAGTCCTGCGAAACGCTTCGCTGCAGAAAGCCGACGAAATCCATTTTCGACCGGACAGGCTGCGGCACATCGAGACCAACCAGCGGGTCGTAGAAATCCGGCGGTCCGTAGACCCAGATGCTGTCGTAGAATTGGCCGATCTTGCGCATCACGTCGTTGCGCTTCCATTCGGCGTCCAGCAGATGCGGCGCGTCCATGACCTCGCGCAGGCCGAGAACAAGCGTCGTCCCCTGCTTCTTCAGGTAGGCCAGCGTGTCTTCGACTTCGCCATGCAGGCCCATCGGCTCCTTGTCGACGATGAAGATGTCCGGCTGGAAGGTTTCGGCCGTGTGGCGGATGATCGACTTGCGCATCTTCAGCGTCTCGTGCAGGTCGATATGCCTGTCCATCGAGGTGTATTCGCCGTTGCGCAGCTTGATGACACTGGGGATCTTCACGAAATCGACACGAGCCCGGTAGTCGAAGGCACCGGCGATGGTCGCACCCGAAATGATCAGGATGTTGACGCCGCGATAATCCTCCACCAGCGAATGCGCGATGGTCCGGCATCGCCTCAAGTGACCGAGCCCGAACGTGTCGTGGCTGTACATCAGGATACGAGCGTCTTCGATCCGGCGGGTCATGAGCGGAGCCTCTTGTCTCCCATGGCGCTGCCGATCTCCCTGCGGAGTTTCCTTAGCATATCGGTATCCACTTCACTTATACGGATCGGCAGCGTCGCGCAGACCGTCGCCCAGGAAATTGAACGCCAGAATCACGAGAATGACCGGAATGGTTGGAAACAACAGCCAGGGATAAAAAGCAATGACGCTGACGCTGCGGGCTTCCGTCAGAAGGATGCCCCAACTGGTGATCGGCGGACGAAGACCGAGGCCGAGGAAGCTGAGCGCCGTCTCGCCGAGGATCATGCCGGGGATCGACATCGTCGCCGTTGCAATGAGATGCGACATAAAGCCCGGAACAAGATGGCGGCCGATGATGCGGCTCGTGCTGGCCCCCGTCAACTGGGCCGCAAGCACGTAGTCCTCTTCACGCAACGCCAGCAGCTTGGAGCGCACGGCGCGCGCCAGCCCGGTCCAGTCGATCAAACCCAGAATGGCGGTGATGCCCAGATAGATGAAGATCGGGCTCCATGTCACGGGCATGATCGCTGCAAGCGCCATCCAGAGCGGAATGCTCGGTATGGATTGCAGCACCTCGATGATGCGTTGGACGATCAGGTCGAAGACGCCGCCTTTGTAGCCGGCCAGGCCGCCGATGGTTATCCCGAGAACGAAGCTCATGGTGATGCCGAGCAGGCCGATCGTCAGCGATATGCGGGCGCCGTAAAGGATGCGCGACAGCACGTCGCGGCCGAGACGGTCGCTTCCGAGCAGGAACAGTTGTCCGTCCTTGGCCGGGCAGACCAGATGAACATTGGTCTCCACGAGGCCCCAGAACCGGTAGCCGTCGCCCCGGCAGAAGAAGCGGATCGGTTCGACCTTGCTGGTATCGTCGGTGTAGATGCGGCGCAGCGTATCCATGTCCAGCGTCATCGTGCGGCCGTAGACGAACGGACCGACGAAATTGCCGTCGTGGAACAGATGGACGCGCTGCGGCGGCGAATGGATGAAGTCGACGTTTCGGGTGTGCAGATTATAAGGGGCGAGGAACTCGACGATGGCGATAATCGCGTAGAAGAAGACGAGGAAATACAGCGAATACAGCGCCACCCGATGCTTCTTGAATTTCCACCACATCAGCCGCAGTTGCGACGCCTGATAGATCTTCGATTGCTCCTCGGTTATCACATCGACCGAATGCGGATCGAAGGGTGCCGTCGAAACGTAATGCGCCAGCGGCGCGCCGGATTCGGGAAGAGATATCGTCACTTGGTGCTACCGCCTTGCAGCCTGATGCGCGGGTCGAGGAGGGCAAGAGCGATATCGGATATGAGCACGCCGATCACCGTAAGGAATGCCAGGAACATCAAGAATGAACCGGCGAGATACATATCCTGACTTTGCAACGCTTTTATCAGCATGGGTCCGGTGGTTTCGAGCGAGAGCACGATAGCGGTAATTTCAGCGCCGGAGATAATTGCCGGCAGGATCGAGCCGATATCCGAGATGAAGAAGTTGAGTGCCATGCGTAGCGGATATTTGACCAGCGCGCGGAACGGATGCAAGCCCTTGGCGCGTGCGGTCACGACATATTGTTTTTGAAGTTCGTCGAGCAGGTTGGCGCGCAACCGCCGGATCATGCCTGCAGTGCCTGCCGTGCCGACGATCAGCACCGGGATCCACAGATGCTCGAGGATCGATTTCGCCTTGTCCCAGCTCATCGGTTCCGCCAGGTATTTCTGGTCCATCAGGTGGCCGATGGAGGTGCCGAACCAGATATTGGCGAAATACATGAGGATCAGCGCGAACATGAAGTTCGGAATCGCTATGCCGATCAGGCCGAGGAACGTTAGCCCGTAGTCGCCCCAGCTATATTGATGGGTGGCGGAATAGATGCCGATGGGGAAGGCGACCAGCCAGGTGAACATGATGGTGACGAACGACACAAGCACGGTCAGCCAGAGGCGATCCCCCACGACCTCGTTGACAGGTAGCTGATATTCGAACGAATAGCCGTAGTCACCCTGCACAAGGCCTGCGACCCAATGGAAATAGCGCATCAGGGGCGGACGGTCGAAACCGTATTGCGCCCTCAATTCCTGGATTTCGGCCATGTCGACGTCTTCACCCTGAGCACGCAGCTCCGAGATGTAGCTCTCGAAATAGTCACCCGGCGGCAATTCGATGATCGTAAACACCAGTGCCGAGATGATCAGCAAGGTCGGGATCATCGCCGCGACACGCCAGAAAATGTATCGCAGCATAATCAGCTAACCTCGCCGCTGTACCAGAAGGTATCCGGCATATAGACCCCGAGATAACAGGTCGGATCGAAGCCATAGAGGCCCTTTTCGGGAACGTTCTGCAGCCGCGCCGAATGCAGCACCGGCTGCAGCGCGGCATTGACGATACCGATGGAGAACACCTGCTGGGCATAGATTTCGAGCATATCGCTCCAGATGCGGCTCTTTTCGGCAAGATCCGCCGCGTGATGCCAATCGTCCAGCAGCTTCACCAACTGGACGACCTCCGGAAGATCCGGCGCTTCGCCCTTGGTCTGCGCCGACAGGTAGTACATCCCCCAGGAGGCCCATTGCAACTGGTCGTCCGAAGTTGGCGCCAGCTGGCCGGGATTCATGTCAGCGGTCGGCACGCCGTTTTCCATGCCCGAATACATCGACACCATGATGTCGCCGCCGATAGCGCGGCTGCGGAACACGTCACGCTGCGAGGTCTTGATGAACAGCGAGATGCCGATCTTCGCCCAATGATCGGTCACCAGTTCGAGAACATCAGTCTCCAGTGTGCTTTCGCCGGCGGTCTCGACGACGACTTTCGCTACGCGCCCGTCAGGCAACAGGCGGATACCGTCGCTGTTTCGTTCCGTCAGGCCGATTTCATCGAGCAGGGCATTGGCCTGTTGCGGATCATGCGCCGCCCAGGCCTTGGCATTTTCCTCGCGGTAGAGCGGGCTTTCGGGCAGGACGGAATCGGCGGCTTCCGTCGCCAGCCCGTAGAAGGCGACCATGTTGATCTCGTGCCGGTCGATCGCAAGCGACAGGGCGCGACGGAAGCGGACGTCCCTGAACAATGTGCGCCAGACCGTGTCGCCACAGTTGAGGTTCGGCAAAAGATTGACCCGCGAACCCTGGGTGCGCTTCCACAGTTTGACCTTCACCGGGTAGCGGCTCTCGGAATCCTTCAAGAAGCTGTAGTCGACGAAATCGATGCCGGTCGATTGCAGGTCGCTTTCGCCAGCCCCCGTCTTGGCCGCGATGATCTCCGACGAACTGACGTTCAGCACGAAGCGGTCGATATAGGGGAGCTGGGTGCCGTTTTCGTCGACGCGGTGGAAATACGGATTGCGTTCGAAAACGAACTGCTCGGCCGGCGGTGCCGTCGTGTTGCGCCATGGATCGAGCGTCGGCAGTTCCGGATTTTCCGGCCGGTAGCTGCGCGACATCTTGATGTGCAGATCAACCCAATTCTTGACGCGATAGAGCTTCATCAGCGCCGACAGGCGGATATCGTCCTGATATTTGGCGTGGAACTGCCACATATAGGCAAAGGGCAGGACAATGGTCGCGGCCAGCGGTGCCGCCAGGTTCGGCAGGAAATCCGGGTTCGGCGTGTCCCAGGTGTAGCGGACGGTCAGTTCGTCGATAACCTCGAACCGCGGCGGTTTCCCATCAGCGAGAAAATAGGTTGGCAGGCCGCCCTTGCGCAGTTTCTTGTGGAGAATGACGTCTTCCCAGCAATACTGGAAATCCTTGGACGTCAGGTGGCTGCCATCGGACCAGCGATGATTTTCGCGCAGCTTGAAGGTGAAGATGCGGCCTTCCTGGACGTCGAAACTTTCCAGGATATCCGGCTGCAGCTGCAGATTTTGATCATAGCCGACGAGGCGGGCATAGCCGTTCAGCGTCATCAGCCGGATGTCCTTCTGGCTGCCGATCAGCATGCGGACGGTGCCACCATGTGTCCCCGGTTCGCGGCCCATGGCCTTGAGGTCGATGCGACGCGGATTGAGCGGCAGCCGGTCCGCCGGGTCCGGCAGCGCCCGGGTACGGAAATAGTGCCGCATGTATTCAGGCTGCAGCTCCGAGGCGCGGCTGGTGGCGGGCAGCAATACCGAGGCGAGCAATCCAAGTGTCGTGCGGCGGGTGATCATGATACGAGCTCCCTGACATCGGCGCTTTTTCGCGCCAGAACAAGATGGCCGTTGCCAAGGTCTGCCGTTCCAAGAACGGTGCCATCACCTTCATCGGAAAACTGTTTGCCCCAGCTGCGCTTGTCGGCAGCGCCGCTCGGGTTGAGCATGGAAAAATCGAGCGGCCGGTCGAGATCGGGGAAGGGCACGGCAGCGAGCAGCGATTTCGTATAGGGGTGGACGGGCGACTGCATCAGCGTCTCGCGCGGGGCGATCTCGACGATGCGGCCACCGCACATCACAGCGATCCGGTCCGCCATGTAATCGACGACAGCGAGGTTATGCGAGATGAACAGGTAGGTGAGCCCAAGCTCCTTCTGCAGATCCTTTAGCAGGTTGAGGATCTGTGCCTGGACCGAAACATCAAGCGCGGAGACGGGTTCGTCGCAAATCAGAAGATCCGGTCCGAGTGCAAGCGCTCTCGCAATGCCGATGCGCTGGCGCTGGCCGCCGGAAAAACTGTGCGGATAGCGGTTCAGGTGACGTTCGTTGAGACCGATCGCCTTGAGCAGTGCCTTGACCGTCTCGACACGCGACTTGCCGCTGCCGCGGTCATGGATTTCGAGAGGCTCGCTCAGGATATTTTGCACGGTCATGCGTGGCGAAAGTGAGGAGACCGGGTCCTGGAAGACCATCTGCACTTTGGTACGCAATGCCTGTAGGCCCGAGCCCTCGGCATCGAGGACGTCGATCGGTCCGGCGCTGCTGTTGAGCATAACTGCTCCGCTATCGGGCGTCACCGCACGCATGAGGATTTTGCTGAGCGTGGTCTTGCCGCAGCCGCTTTCGCCGACGAGCCCGAGACATTCGCCGCGCATGATGTCGAAGCTGACGCCATCGACCGCCTTGGTGCCGGGTGCCGTTTCCGTGATCAGCCAGCTTGATTTGCGCGTGGTGAAGGTCTTGCTGATGTCGCGAACGGAGAGCAGGACGTCAGGCTTCAGGGCTTCGTCGGCCGCGACGACCATCTTTTTTCCGAGCAGACTGCTCGTATTGACCGGAACTTCGCGCAGCGCCTTCAGACGCTCTCCGGGTTTCATGTCAAAATGCGGGACGGCGGCCATCAGGCCCTTGAGATAAGGATGCGAGGGCTTGCGGAAGATGCTCTCGACCGGCCCGGCTTCCATGATCTCGCCGTGATAGATCACCACCACCTCGTCCGCCACATTGGCGACGACGCCAAGATCGTGGGTGATCAACAGCATTGCCATGTTGAGCTTCGTTTGCAGCCCGCGCAGCAATTGCAGGATCTGCGCCTGGATCGTCACGTCGAGAGCGGTGGTCGGCTCGTCGGCGATCAACAGGGAGGGATTGCAGATCAGCGCCATGGCGATCATGGCGCGCTGGCGCATGCCGCCGGACAACTCGAAGGGATACATGTCGTAGGCGCGCGACGGTTTCGAGAAGCCGACCATGCCGAGCATTTCCTCGGTGCGCTCGCGCCTTTCGCGGCGCGCCATATCGGTATGGATTTTCAGGGATTCGCTGATCTGGTTGCCGATCGTATGGAGCGGCGACAGCGATGTCATCGGCTCCTGAAAGATCTTGCCGATGCGGTTGCCTCGCAGGTTGCGGATTTCCCGGCCGTCGCGGGGCATCTGCAGGAGATCCGCGGGGCGTTCGTGTGTCGCAGGGTCGCAGAAAAGGATGCGGCCGCTGCAACTCGCCGTCTTCGGCAGAATGCCCATCACTGCCTGGCTGATGACGGATTTTCCCGAGCCGGACTCGCCGACCAGCGCCGTCACCTTGCCGGGCAAGACACGCAGGCTTGCCTTGCGCACGGCATCCACCTGCCCGCCGAGCATCGCGAACGAGATGCTCAAATCCTCGATCCGCAGCAGGTCCGCGCCTGATTTCATGCCAGCAGGTGTCCTTGTTTCACGGCTGCTCGCCATAGGGCAGAGCTCGCCTCCGGGTAGAGGCCCGGCTTCATCAAAAGGAGACTATCGCAGGGAAATTGACGTGTCCATGACCTTCCGCTGGTAAAGTTTGCACGGATATATGCGCCGCGGCCAAAGTGCTGCGAACGGGGGAAACGACAATCTTTCGAACGGGATGGTGAATTTCCCTATCCCGTAAGAGCAAGTAGCGCCAGACGCGTGCCGGTTGCCCCGTTCCTTACTGCAACAGCTTGTTCCAGATCAGGTCGCGCGGTTGCCCCTTCTTCTTGCTGTTGCGGTAGAGCAGCATTACCTGTTCGGCCTCGGAACGAGTCTCGAGCGCCCGACCCTGCATGCTCTCGCCATTGCTCAGTTTCATGTTTTCCGCCCCCGGCAGAAGCACCGTGACCTTCTGGCCGACGCCACGCAGTTTTTCCTGGCCAAGCGTCACCCAGTCGCCGCCGCAATAGGTGGCAAAGGACTGGCTGGCGACGATCGGCTGGGAGTATTTCTTGGTCAGCCCCTGTAGCCGCTCCACTTCGTTGACTGCGGCCCCGAAGGCCGAAAAGGTCAGGCGGTCGTTGAGGCCGACATTGCCGAACATGACATTGCCGACATGCAATCCAATGCCGTACCTGACGTCGGGAAGGGCACGCCGCTGGCGATCGGCATTGAGTTCAGCCATGTGCGCGGTAGCTTGACGAACCGCCGTCATTGCCGCCAGTGCGGCGACCTGCGACGGCTCCCGGTGGCGGCCGCAAGGGTAGACGGCCAGGAAACCGTCGCCGACGAAGCTCAGGATTTCGCCGCCGTTGCGGCTGAACGGGGTCGCGATCGCGTCGAAGAACTGGTTGAGCGTATCGATATAGACCTGGCGGCCTTCCTTCTCGGCAAGGACGGTCGACTGGCGCATGTCGGCCATGACGAGTGCGGCGCGGATGGTCTCGCCATCGCCGCGCCGGGTCTGGCCGGACAAAACGCGCTTGCCGGCATTTTCCCCGAGATAGGTGGTCAGCATATTGTCGGCGAGTTTGCCGAGCACCGCCATCTTGGCCGCCACGGCCAGGTTGTTCTGGATGCGCAGCAGCGCCTCGATGACATTGTCGTTGAACCCGCCCGGCGCGTCCGTCGACCAGGAGCCGATCATGCCCTGGCCGGAGGTTTCGCCGAAGGACTGTACGAAGGCGATATAGTCCGTGACGCCCATTTCCTTCAGGTCGTCGAAGACCGGAAATTCGGAGGGGGCAGTGTGATCGATCTGCCGGCGCAGGTGGTCGAGATTGTTGCTCAGCAGATAATAATAGGGGCTGAGGAGAAAACGATCGGGTTTGTCGTCACTGGGGTCGGCGCGATAGCCTTCAACGGTAACGCCCTTGCCGCGCAGCCAGGTGAACCCAAGCGCATCATAAAGCGGATGCAGCATCGAAAAGCTCAGGTGCACGCGGTTGAGCGGCAGGCCGGAGGCTGCCAGCCTTTCGCAGAAGCCCGTCACGACCGTTTCGAGATTTTCACCGTTGAGGGCGGCCTGCTGCAGCCAGTTCGATACGCGGTCCAGCAGGTGGGTGGAAACAGATGTCTCGTGGATATTCATCGCGTGTCTTGCCGCTTTCTGAACGAAAATCCGGCGGTTCGCTGATCCGGCAATCCCGCCTGTTTCTCGGCCGACCGGTTGCTAGCACCAGGATCAATATAGGAGCCGATATCGGCAAAACCAGATTCCGGTGCAACAAATTTGGCAGATCGTTCCGCATCGAGCGCAACGCATGATCGTGGCCGTCCTTGACACCCGGCGATTTTATCCTCAACTGACCCGCATCAGCAAAGCCGCTTTCGCGTGCCACGATCAGCCGGGAATATGCATTTGACCGTCCTATCCTCCTCTAGCGAAACCCTCCTTTCGAAGATTGCGGACCGCAGTGCCCATGCGGCCGTGATCGGGCTTGGCTATGTCGGCCTGCCGCTGGCAATCACCGTCGCCCGCAGCGGTTTCACCGTGACGGGTTTCGATATCGACCCGCAGAAGATCGTCGACATCGATGCTGGCCGCTCCTACATCGAGGCGGTCCCGGACGCGGTACTGGTCACGGAGACAACCGAGGGCCGGTTCCGCGCAACGACCGATTTCAAGGAGCTTGCCGCCTGCGACGTCATCGTCATCTGCGTGCCGACGCCGCTCACCAAATACCGCGATCCGGATCTTTCATTCATCACGAAAACGTGCGATCGCATCGCCGAAACATTGCGGCCCGGACAGCTGGTCGTGCTTGAATCGACCACCTATCCCGGCACGACGGACGAGGTCGTGCGGCCGATCCTGGAAAAGACCGGGCTGAAATCCGGAAGCGATTTCTTCCTCGGTTTTTCACCGGAGCGCGAGGATCCCGGCAACCGCGATTTCCATACGTCGAGCATTCCGAAAGTCGTTGCCGGCGATGGTGCCGAGGCGGCAAGGCTGATGGAGGCCTTCTATGGCGCGGCCGTCCAGACCGTGGTGCCTGTTTCTTCTACCGCGACGGCCGAGGCGGTGAAGCTGACGGAGAACATTTTCCGCGCCGTCAATATCGCGCTCGTCAACGAATTGAAGGTCGTCTACGAGGCGATGGGCATCGATATATGGGAAGTGGTCGATGCGGCAAAGACCAAGCCGTTCGGCTACATGCCGTTCTATCCAGGTCCGGGGCTCGGCGGCCACTGCATTCCGATCGACCCCTTCTATCTCACCTGGAAATCACGCGAGTACGAACTGCCGACCCGCTTCATCGAGCTTGCCGGTGAGATCAATTCGGCGATGCCGCGCCACGTCGTGAGCAGGCTTGCAGAAGCGCTCGATATCCATCTCGGCAAGGCGCTCAGCCGGTCGCGTGTTTTGCTGATCGGTCTTGCCTACAAGAAGAACGTGCCGGATATCCGCGAAAGCCCCTCGTTGAAACTGATCGAACTGATCGAGGACCGCGGCGGCAGCGCTGCCTATCACGACCCGCACGTGGCCGAAATTCCGAAGACCCGAGAATACATGGCGCTGAAGGGGCGAACGTCGGTGCCGCTGGATGAGCAATCGGTGAAGGGCTTCGATGCGGTGCTGGTCGCCACCGATCACGATGCGGTGGACTATGCGGCACTTGCCCGCTGGTCGCCGCTGATCATCGACACGCGCAACGCCTTTGCCCGCAGGGGCATCGAAGAGGGAACCATCCTCAAGGCGTAGCAGCGACGGCTGGCGTGGCGGCCATCTTCAGCCGGCTGGCTGCGACCGCATAGCCACCGGCCGCGCCATCGATAAAGTGTATGTGATCGTGGCTGAGCGGCGTCGGCACGATGCAGGTCATCAGCGCCGAATCCTGCCGGTGCAGGCCGTAGCGGCAAACGCCGGCCTTTGCCGCTTCCTCCAGTCGCGCCTCGATCTGCCGCAGCCTTTCCGGGTCGACATCGATCGTCATCTTCAGGCCGTCGTCGAACTTGCGGAAATCCGAATTGCGGGCAACTTCGCGGCGGTATCGCCTCGGGTCGAAATCACCGAGCGTCAGGCCGAGGCGATAGAGGCAAACGATGAGAAGATATTGACCCAGAATGAACAGCCGCTGCCAGAGGCGCCGCCCCTTCGGCGCGACCTTTGCCTCGGCCGACAGTCCTGCCACAGACAATCCCATCTGTGGCCCCTCCGCTGCGACCGGATGACCATCTCGCTCCTCGCCGGCGGCGAGCGCCACGATGGTGGAGACCAGTGCCTGAAACGCGGCTATGTTCTCTGATCCCACGGGCATTGCGATGATCGAGACGATGTCGCCATGGCGGGATTGTATCGGGTTCCATCGACAGGAGAGGCCCGTCAGGTCAGGCCGCGCGCCAGGTGGTGCCGGGGGAACGGCAAACAGGCCTTCCTTCATGCGGGCCTCGGCCCAGCTGGAACCGCCGCCGGCAAACATCGCATAGGAGATGTCCGGATTGACCTGAAAGCGCGCGACGCGCACTTCGCGGCCGGCCGCGATGACATCGGCGACTGGAACCAGTGCGGCGCGCAGCGTCAGTTGCAACTCCTCGCCGACCCAATTCTGGACCGCCGAGAGGGCATCCCGCGCTTTTTCCACGCCCGATGGCGGCACGGCGACGAGTGCGCCATCGCCGCCGAAGACGAAGGGAAGATCGTTCTTGCCCAAAGCGTTCAGGATTGCCGAGATCACACTGGCGCCGGCCATGTTGACGGCCTTGTAGCGGCCGGCCTCGATCGCACCGGTCGAATCGACGATATCGGCCGTCGCCAAGGCCCAGTCTGCAGGCAATGCCCTATAGTTCTGGCTGTCGGCAACGCCTTCGAACTCGACGAAGACCGGAAGTGCACTGAAGAATGTTTCACTGGAAAGCTGGCTCATGCCGTGAGGCTAACATATTCATCGAGGGCAGGCGACGACGGTTTGATGGTCGGCGAGACCAAAATGTGCAAGCCTGATGGCCCGTAAATCGGGCCGCCGTCTGGTTGAATTAACGGCAAACTTCCCGTTCGGCGGTCGACCGGACGCGCGGCCTCGTGTTAAGCGAAGCCACCCGCATGATTTGGAATGGATGGATAGGATCAGATGAGTCGCCTCGATAGCTTTATTTCCCGGATGCACTCGCAGCGCGCTGTTCTCAATCATATCAAGGACCAGTCGATGATCGGGCCGGATGGTGTGATCCTGGAAATCGGGCTTGGAAACGGCAGGACCTACGATCACATCCGCGAGCTGTTTCCGGACAACCGGATCATCGTCTTCGATCGCGCCGTCGGTTCCCACCCGGATTCGACGCCACCGGAGGCGGATCTCATCCTCGGTGACATCAAGGAGACGATCCGGCGGTTCGACGGCAAGAATATTGCTTTTGCACATGCCGATATCGGCACGGCCTATCCGGAAAAGGACGCGAAGACGCTGACCTGGCTGCCGCAGTCGGTTGCCGCAGCCCTTCGTTCCGGCGGCATCGCGGCAAGCGGCCTGCCGCTCGACCATCCCGAACTCGAGCCGCTGCCGCTGCCCGCCGGTGCCGAGCCCGGGCGGACCTATTTCTACCGCAAGCGCTGATCGGGCAGGCGCTCGCCTCATGGCAGGAGCAGGACGTCGAACTGCTCCTGGTCGATGGGCATCGCCGTTACCTTCATTTCGACTTGCCGGTCTTCGAAGAAGACGATGCAATTCTCGTAGAACTGCGCGAGATGATCGACAAAGGCCCGTGATCCGCCAGGCCCGTAGAAGATCGGCGAAAATTCCATGTAGAACGGAACGCGGCGTTCAAGCAGCGGCTGCATCGAGCGGGCCGCGACCGGTTCATATCCTTCGATATCCATCCAGATCAGTCCGACCTCTTCCGGGGCAACGCCTGCGTCCGCGAGAATGGCCGGGACGGGCTTTACCGGAACCATAATTTCGATATCCCGATCGCTCTGGCGCAGCGCGCTGCTCTTGCCGTGATTGTCGCGGTGCAGGAAAAAATCGAGCGTACCCTCGTTTTCGCCGGCGGCGCTGTTGACGGCGGTGATCCGCTCGGACAGGCCGTTCTGGTTGATGTTGGTGCACAGCAGCTTGAAATTGCGCGGATCCGGCTCGACGGTCAGGATGTGGCGGAAGGCATGGCTGAGCGCAAAGTAGATGGTCTGCGTGCCGATGTTGCCGCCGAGTTCCAACAGAACTGCATCCTGTTTCAACAGGTCGCGCTTGCGCAGGATCGCCAGAAGACGATCCACATTTTCGCGTTCGAAATGGCCCTTGCGATAGATTTTCCGGCCGATGTAGTCGTGTGGCGAGAAGGTCATCAGATGGTCGCCGCAATCGGCCGTCATCGACAGGATTTTCGGGCTGACGGAATTGATCAGGATCTCCCGCCCGTAGCGTGTGCCGAGAACACGCCGTGCAATGCGATTGCGCCATTTGCGCAGCCGGCGCCTCCAGGATTTCATCGCAAGCATGCCTTCGCCGTCCCTTTGCATCGTCTCTCCCCTTCAACACGAGTTCGGCCGCGAAATGAAGGCGGTTTTGCGAAAAACGCGCGGTAGGCGCGCCATGGGCCGACGTCCCTGAACAACGCGTCACGCCAAGCCGGACCGATCACGTCGCCAAATCATCACAGCCGGGCAAGAGCCGCGCAGGCGCATATCGAATTGCTGCGCCGCCGCATCGAACTTTGCTTGACAAATTTTTCAGATCATGAAAATTCTTTCAATACGAGATAAAAATATCATCGAGTGAAAAAAATAGCATGAATAAGAGCGGGAACACGGTTGCGAACGCAGGCCTTCTTCGAGACGAGGAAGCGAGCATGGCGACGCGCGCGGCCTGGCTGCATTATGCCGGAGGGCTTACCCAGTCCGAAGTCGCCAAGCGCCTCGGCCTTTCGTCCCTGAAAGCTCATCGACTGATCATGAAGGCCAACCAGGACGGCCTGGTGAAGGTTTATATCGACGGCGAAGTCTCCGAATGTGTGGAGCTTGAACAGAAACTCTCGGCTCGCTACGGCCTCGATTACTGCGAAGTCGTGCCGGACTTCGATCCCGAAGACCTGCCGCTGAAGGCGCTCGGCATATCCGGGGCGCAGTTCCTCAAGCGCGAGATCGAGAAGGACGGCCCGGCGCTGATCGGCATGGGTCACGGCCGAACGCTTGCCGCCTGCGTCGAATATCTGCCGCGCACCACCAATAACAACGTGCGCTTCGTGTCACTGCTTGGCGGCCTGACGCGCAAGTTCTCAGCCAATCCGCACGATGTTATCCACCGGCTTGCCGAGCGCACCGGTGCGGAAGCCTACGTCATGCCGGTTCCGTTTTTTGCCAACACGGTCGAGGACCGGGACGTGCTGTTCAACCAGCGCGGCGTTCGCGATGTATTCGATCTGGCAAACAGCGCCGACCTTCTTCTGGTCGGTATAGGCACTGTCGAGCGCGAGGCGTCGCTCGTTGCCACCGGCATGATCGAGAAGGCCGAGCTTGAGGAAATCAAGAGCGGCGGCGGTGCGGGCGAATTGCTCGGCCATTTCTTCGACGACAAAGGCCAGCCGATCGAGACATCGCTGTCAAACCGCACATTCACGCTGAGCCGCGAGAACCTGAAGAACCGCCGGACGGTTGCCGTCGCCGGCGGCAAGGTCAAGGCGCGTGCCATTCGCGCGGTATTGGAAAGCCGTTTCCTGAGCGGTCTGATCACCGATGAAAAGACGGCACGGACGCTGATGGAGGATGCGGGCTGGCCGGCCGCGAATAGGAGATAGGGCGGGCGAGGAACCTGGGAGTGGTTCTTGACCTGCCTCCGCACGGCATCTTGCCCGGCCATCGGCTGCGGCGTGCACACTGCGATCTGGAGGAAATACCGGTCGGGTAACCGGTACCGCTCATCTGACTGAGCCTGTTTTGCCCGTGAAGGAGGAGAAGACCGATGCATGAGAAAGAAAAAGACCTCATCAGTGCATTCCTGCGGGGAGAGGTGGACCGCCGCGGAATGTTGAAAGGCCTTGGCGCCATGGGGATCACGGCCGGTTCCGCCGGCACGCTGCTCAACATGATGTCGACCAGGGCGCTTGCTGCCGATTTTGATTGGAAGAAACATTCCGGCAAGTCGCTGAAGCTGCTCTTGAACAAGCATCCCTACGCCGACGCGATGATTGCCAACCTGCAGAACTTCAAGGATCTGACGGGCATCGAAGTAACCTATGACGTGTTCCCGGAAGACGTCTATTTCGACAAGGTGACGGCGGCCCTGTCTTCGGGCTCGACCGAATACGACGCCTTCATGACCGGCGCCTATATGACCTGGACCTATGGTCCTGCCGGCTGGATCACCGACCTCAAGGAGTGGATCAACGACCCGGAAAAGACCAACCCCAACTATGCCTGGGACGACTTCCTGCCGGGTGTGAAAAACTCCTGCGCCTGGAACGGCCAGCCGGGTGGCGCGCTCGGTTCGGACGATGCCAAGCAGTGGTGCATTCCGTGGGGCTTCGAGCAGAACAACATCACCTATAACCGGGAAATGTTCGAGAAGGCCGGTGTTTCCGTTCCGAAGAACATCGACGAGATGATTGCAGCCGCCGCAAAGCTGCAGAAGGATGTCGGTGGCATCTACGGCATCGGCGTTCGCGGCTCTCGCTCCTGGGCGACGATCCATCCGGGCTTCCTGTCCGGTTATGCGAACTTCAACGAAAAGGACTTGAACATTTCGGCGGACGGCAAACTGTCTGCTGCGATGAATACGGCAGGCTCCAAGGCCTTCCACGCCAAGTGGGTGCAGATGATCCAGGAAAGCGGCCCGAAGGATTGGTCGACCTATACCTGGTATCAGGTCGGCACCGATCTTGGCGCTGGCGCGTCCGCAATGATCTATGATGCCGATATTCTCGGTTACTTCATGAACGGCGGCGACAACAAGATGGCGGGCAAGCTGTCCTACGCCGCCTTCACGGCCAACCCGGAAGCCACGGCCTCGACGCCGAACATCTGGATTTGGTCGCTCGCCATGTCCAACTTCGCCAAGGACAAGGACGCGACTTGGTACTTCATGCAGTGGGCTTCGGGTCCGGAGCACGCGATCTTCGGCGCCACCAAGATGGACTTCGTTGACCCGGTTCGCCAGACGATCTGGAAGGACGAAGCCTTCCGCACCAAGCTCGACAAATATCCGGGTTACGTCGACATGTTCGATGCTTCGGCGGCCGGCGCCTCGATCAAGTTTACTGCGCAGCCGCTGTTCTTCGACGTCACCACCGAATGGGCCGCGACGCTGCAGAAGATGGTGGCCAAGGAAGTGCCGGTCGATGAAGGTCTCGACCAGCTCGCGGAAAGCATCGATCGCCAGCTGAAGGAAGCTGGTCTGGGCTAATCTGCCTCCCAAGCAGAGCCCGGCGCGAAAGCGCCGGGCACCCCTTTGCCGGCTGAAAGCCGCCTTGAGCAACCTGAGATGCCGATGGACTGGCGCGGGCTTTACCTGTGTCGCGTGGTTTCTTCAAAGACTGAGAGAACGGAGCTCTACATGGCTTCAACAGCAACCCTCCGCAAACCGGCTTCAGGTTTCAGAATCAGCAGAAAGATGCTTCCTTACGTGTTGAGCTTGCCGGCTCTGCTCGTCTGCATCGGCATCCTGATCCCCTTCGTCACGGCGGTGATCTATTCCTTCCAGCGCTATCGTCTCAGCCAGCCCTGGGCGCGGCAATTCAACTGGGGTGAGAACTACCTCAACTTCTTCACCGACCCGGCCTTCTGGAACACGCTGAAAGTGTCGCTGCTCTATGCCGGCATTACCGTGACGCTGGAACTGCTGCTCGGCCTCGGCATCGCGCTCCTCCTGCAGCGCCGCTCGACCGTCAACAATTTCATCTCGATCATGCTGCTCCTGCCGCTGATGATCGCGCCGGCACTGGCCGCCTTGATGTGGAAGCTGATGACCAATCCGAGCTTCGGCATCCTTAGCTATCTCGCAAGCCTCGTCGGTCTGCAGGATTTCCGCTGGGCCTCCTCGCCGGATACCGCTCTTCTGACTGTCGTGCTGGTCGATATCTGGGTCTACACGCCTTTCATCATGATCCTGCTTCTGGCCGGCCTGCGCTCGCTGCCGACCCAGCCGTTCGAAGCTGCGGCCCTCGACGGCGTGCCGCGGACCTTCGTGTTCTTCCGTATCACCCTGCCGATGCTCACGCCCTATATCCTGACGGCGACGCTGTTCCGCCTGCTCGACTCGATCCAGCAGTTCGATATCATCTATGCCATGACGCAGGGCGGGCCGGGCAATACCCTGACCGTGTTTCAGGTGGAGGCCTACCTCAATTTCTTCCAGTCGACCAATATCGGGCGCTCGGCGGCGCTGATGGTCATCCTCTGGGCCATCACCTACTTCCTGTCGAACATCTTCATCAAGAACTGGCTGCGGCTGCGCGAACGCGCCCGCGGCGAAGCGTGAGGGCCAAGCCATGGAAACCACATCCACGCTCGAAAAGACCCTGCGGCTGATCGCTCTGACGCTCGTCGTCGTCTTCTTCATGTTCCCGATCTTCTGGATCTTTCTGATGTCGTTCCAGACCAACGAGACGATCCTGGCGATCCCGCCCTCGGTCATCTTCACGCCGACGCTGTCGAATTACGCGGCGCTGATCACCGGCAAGCTGACGACGGCGGCCGGCACGCTCGACATCGCCTTCATGCGCAATCTCGGCAACTCGATCTTCCTGTCGGTGACATCGGTCGCCCTCGCACTGGTTCTCGGCGTGCCGGCCGCCTATGCCTTCGCCCGCCACAAGTTCAAGGGGTCAGAAGACATCGCTTTTACGCTGTTGTCCTTCCGTTTCGCCCCGCCACTGCTGGTACTGTTGCCGCTCACGCAGTATTTCCAGTGGCTTGGGCTGGCAGACACCTATTTCGGCCTGATCTGGGTCTACCAGCTGATCTGCCTGCCGCTGATCCTCTGGATCGTGCGCGGCTATTTCGAGGATATCTCGGCTGACGTCGAATATGCCTATCGCATTGCCGGCCACTCCTGGTTTGCCACGTTCCGCAAGATCGCCCTACCGCTGGCGGGACCGGGGATCGCCGCCGCAGGCCTGCTCGCCTTCATCTTCGCGTGGAACAATTTCGTCTTCGCCCTGGTGCTCGCATCGGCCGACAAGCAGCCGGTGACGGTCGGCGCGCTTGCCTTCGTCACATCGTCCGGCATCCAGTACGGCCAGATCGCCGCAGCCATCGTGCTCTCGGTGACGCCGACGCTTGCCCTTGCTCTCTACGCCCAGCGCTACCTCGTCGAGGGTCTCTCGCTCGGTGCGGTGAAAGGCTGATATTCATGACTACGCTTCACTTGAAAAATATCGTCAAGCGCTACAAGACCAACACGGTTCTCGACAACCTGTCGCTGGATGTGGCCGATGGTGAAACGCTGGTGCTCTTCGGCCCTTCTGGCGCTGGCAAGACGGTGCTGCTCCGGCTAGTCGCAGGCGTCATCGATCCGGACGAAGGGCAGATCCTGATCGGGGGCGAGGATGTCAGCGATATCGATGCTGAACATCGCGGCATCGGCATGGCCTTCCAGAATTTTGCCTTGTTCCCACATATGAGCGCTTTCGACAACATCGCGAGCCCGCTGACGGCCACCCGCTCGACAAAGGATGCCATCACCGCGGGCGTGCAGAAGGTGGCGAAGCTGCTGAAGATCGATCACGTTCTGACGCATCACCCCAAAGCCCTGTCGAATGGCCAGAAGCAGCGGACGGCGCTTGCTCGTGCGTTGGCTGGCTCGCCGCCGTTGCTTCTGCTCGATGACCCCCTGCGCAACGTCGATGCCAAGCTGCGTTTCGAAATGCGGCTGGAACTGCCGCGCCTCCTTGCTGCGCAGGGGGCTACCGTCGTCTACGTGACGCAGGACTACAAGGAAGCGATGGCGCTCGGCGACCGGATCGCCGTCATGTCGCAGGGCCGTATTCGCCAGATCGGTACGCCGGAGGACATCTACAACGCGCCGGCAGATATCGAGATCGCCCGTCTTTTCGGTGATCCGACGATCAACCTTCTGGATGTGACGCCGAAGTCCGGTCCGGATGGAGTCTATGTCGAGCTGTCGAACGTGCATGTGACGCTCCCCGGCATGCCGGCTGGTGTTGTCGGTCAACAATGCGTGCTCGGCCTTCGGCCCGAGTCCATCACCTTTCGGGAAGCCGGATCATCGGGGGCGATCCCCGTCACGGTGGAGGCGGAAACGCCGCTGAATGAAAAGACGGTGACGCTGGTGCTGACGGCTCGTGGCCGCGAAATCCTGGTGTCGCGCCCGGCCGGAACTCCGGGTCCGATCTCCGGTCCAGCCCATATCGCCGTCAATGGACGGGCCGCGTTCCTGTTCGACAAGGAAAGCGGCGGGCTGATCCGGTCTGCGGCCACTTCAATGACGCGCAATGGAGAAGCGGCATGAGCGAGACAGCGCTTTTTATCAACGGCGTCGACAAGTTCTATGGTCCGATCGACTATGGCGTTCACGCCGTCAAACAATTGACCATGGACGTGAAGAGAGGCGAGATCATCGCGCTTCTCGGCTCCTCCGGCTGTGGCAAGACCTCGACACTGCGCATGATCGCAGGTTTCGAGGCCGTGTCGCGCGGCACGATTTCATTGAAAGGCCGGGAGGTGCAGACCTTTGCACCGGTCAAGCGCAACGTCGCCATGGCGTTTGAAGGATATTCGCTCTATCCGCCGCTGACGGTGCGCGAGAATATCGCCTTTGCCTTGAAAGCTTCGAGGTTGTCCCAAAATGTCGTCGACGAGAAGGTGGCGAACATCGCCAAGCTGCTCGAGATCGAGGACATCATGGGCCGCTATCCGAGTTCGATTTCCGGCGGCCAGCAGCAGCGCGCCTCGCTCGGCCGCGCCCTGATCCGCGATGCCGATCTCCATCTGCTCGACGAGCCGATGGGGCAGCTGGAGCCGCAGCTGCGCGCGCTGCTGCGGGGCCGCATCAAGCATTTCATCAAGGAGCGTGGACTGACCGCCATCCTCGTCACCCACGACCAGACGGAAGCCAACGCGCTTGCCGACCGGATCGCCGTCATGGAAGGCGGCGTGCTGCAGCAGTTCGATACGCCGCAGATGATCAAGGAACGTCCGGCCAATCTCTTCACAGGCACCTTCGTCGGCGAGCCGCCGATGAACGTGTTTCCCGCCGGTGTCTTCGGCTCCGGCGATACCGTTTCCTTCGGTCTCAACGAAGGCGTGAAGCTGGACTACAAGGCCTCGGATTTCTCGCATGCGGTGCGCGGCGAACTGATGAAACGCAGCAAGGTCGTGCTCGGCATCCGGCCCTATGCCGTTCGTCGCAGCGAAGGCGGCGTCGGCGCACGGGTGGCGGTCAACCAGTGGCTGGGCGACCAGACGCATATCGCCGCCGATTTTGCCGGCGGCACGATGGTGCTGGTGGAGCATGACCGCACCAACCTGGCAGTCGGTGAAAATGTCGGCATCCGCCTTGATCCCTCAAGTCTGCATGTCTTCGACGGCGACAGCGGCAGGGCGATCAGCCACGGGCAGGAGCTTGCCTGATGCGCGATATCCTGATCGGGATCGACGCGGGAACCTCCGTCGTCAAGTCGGTCGCCTTCGATCTCGGCGGCCGGCAGATCGCGTCCTGCGCCGTCCCGAACAGCTATGAAAGCGAGGGCGGCAAGGGCGTCGTGCAGGATCTCGACCGGACCTGGGCGGATGCGGCAAGGACGCTTGCCGATCTCGCCGGCAAGGTGGAGAACCTCGCAAGCCGGGTCGCGGCGATCTCCGTGACCGGGCAGGGCGACGGCACCTGGCTGATCGACAAAAACGGCGATCCCGTCGGCAAGGGCTGGCTCTGGCTCGATGCCCGCGCCGGTGCAACGGTCGAACGGCTGCGTGGCGACAGCGGTGATGTGGCCCGGTTTTCGCACACCGGCTCCGGGCTTGCCGCCTGCCAGATGGGCTCGCAGTTGCGCTGGATGCTCGACAACGCGCCGGAAATGCTAGAGGGAGCGACGACCGGGTTTCATTGCAAGGACTGGCTCTATTTCAAGCTGACAGGGCAGCGGGCGACCGATCCCTCCGAGGCCAATTTCACCTTCGGCAATTTCCGCACCCGGCAATATTCCGAGGATGTCATCGATTTCCTCGATCTTAGGAAACAGCGTTATCTCCTTCCTGAGATTGTCGATGGTGCAGTGACCCGGCATGCGCTGAGCGACAGCGCTGCCGCTTTGACCGGGCTGCTCGCCGGAACGCCCGTTGTGCTCGGTTATGTCGATGTCGTCTGCACGTCGCTCGGCGCCGGCCTTTACGAACCGGGCACCGACACGGGCTGCTCGATCATCGGATCGACCGGCATGCACATGCGGCTGGCGACCAACCCGGACGATGTCCAGCTCAACAGGGATCTCACCGGCTACACGATGTGCCTACCGATATCAGGCCACTATGCGCAGATGCAGTCGAACATGGCCGCGACGCTGAATATCGACTGGATTCTCTCGCTGGCGGGAAGCGTGTTGAAGGGTATGGGGATCGAGAAGAGCAAGGCCGAACTTCTGTCCCATGTCGAGGAATGGCTTTCGGAAGCCAAGGAAACGTCGCTTCTCTTCCATCCCTATATTTCCGAAGCCGGCGAACGCGGGCCGTTCGTGGATGCCTCGGCCCGGGCCTCCTTCGTCGGGCTCGACATGCGGCACGGCTTTGCCGACATGGTGCGCGCCGTCTTCAACGGCCTGGCGATGGCCTCGCGCGATTGCTACGCCGAGATGGGACCGCTGCCGTCGCGTGTTCGCCTGACGGGTGGGGCTGCACGTAGCGCCTCGCTTCGCCGCATTCTCGGCGGCGCGCTCGGCTGCGCCGTGCAGACCAGCGAGCGGGAGGAGGCCGGCGCTGCCGGAACCGCGATGATCGCTGCCGTCTCGCTCGGCGTCTACGGATCGATGGCCGATTGCGTCAAGGAATGGGTGACCCCCTATCAGCGGCAGCCGGAACCTGCCGATGAGATCATGGCGGCGCGCTTCGATGCCGCGTTTCCAATCTACAGGCAATCGCGCCTGTCCCTTCGGCCGGTCTGGCACGCCCTTTCCCACGGCGCTGCCCCGGTATCTGAACAGGAATGACCATAATGAAGAAAATAGCCATCATAGGAGATCGGTTCATGCTGCCGACGGTTTTTCGCGACAAGGTCGTGGAAGCCTGTGGGCCAGATCACGATATCCGCCTCCTCGAACAGCCCTGGCCGGATGAGCCGATGGAACATGGCTATGCAGTCGAGGGCATGGACGGGCTGAAGGAATATATGGGCAAGGCCGACGATATCATCGACTTCGTCGGTGATGCGGAAATGGTCATCACCCAGCTCGCGCCTTTTTCCCGCGGCATGTTTTCGCGCCTGCCGGACCTGAAGTTCGTCGCCGTGTCGCGCGGCGGTCCGGTCAACATCGACATGAAGGCCGCGCGCGACGCAGGTGTTCTGGTGGTCAACACGCCCGGCCGCAATGCCAGCGCCGTCGCCGAATTCACCCTCGGCGCGATCCTTGCCGAAACCCGGCTGATCCGCACCGGCCATGAATCCCTGCGCAAGGGGGAATGGCGCGGCGAACTCTACCGCGCCGACAAGACCGGCCGCGAGCTCTCGGAGATGACGGTCGGCGTGGTCGGCTATGGCAATATCGGTACCAAGGTTGTTCGCCTGCTGCGCGCCTTCGGGACGAAGGTTTTGGTGCATGATCCCTATGTTCAGCTTTCGGCGGAAGACCGCAATGCCGGGGTCGAGCATGTCGGCCTTGACGATCTGCTGTCGCGCTCCGATGTCGTGACCCTGCATCCGCGGGTGACGGACGAAACCCGCAACATGATGAACGCCGAGACCTTTGCGAAAATGCAGCCCGGCGCGATCTTCGTGAATACCGCGCGCGGGCCGCTGGTCGACTACGATGCGCTTTACGAAGCACTGGTCGACGGTCCCCTGGGCTCGGCCATGCTGGAAACCTTCGCCGTCGAGCCGGTGCCGGTCGATTGGCCGTTGCTGCAATTGCCGAACGTGACGCTGACGCCGCATATCGCTGGTGCCTCGGTGCGCACCGTCACCTATGCGGCCGAAATGGCGGCCGAAGAGGTGCGCCGCTATATCGCCGGTCTGCCGCCGGTCAATCCGTGCTGAGGGCAGGGCGATGAGTGAGCTTGAACTGCGCCAGGCGATCATCGATCAGTGCCGCGCCATGAATGCTAGCGGCCTCAACCAGGGCACCTCGGGCAATATCAGCGTGCGGCATGGCGGCCGCATGCTGATCACCCCATCGGCCATTCCCTATGCCGGGATGACGCCCGAGATGATCGTCTCCATGCCGATCGAAGGGGACGCGTCGAAATGGGAGGGACCGAAGAAGCCATCCGTCGAATGGCCCTTTCATCTAGACATCTTGCGGGCTCGGCCGGAAATCGGTGCCGTCGTTCACACCCATTCGACCTTCGCGACGATCCTCGCCATCGCCCGCAAGCCGATCCCCGCCTGCCACTACATGATCGCGGCCTTCGGCGGACATGATGTGCGCGTCTGCGACTATGCGCGATACGGTTCCAAAGAACTGTCCGAAAACGTCATTAAGGCGCTGGAGGAACGCTCGGCTTGCCTGATCGCCAATCACGGCATGATCGCCACGGGGCCTAGCCTCGACAAGGCGATGTGGGCGGCCGTCGAACTCGAGACGATCGCCAGGCAATATTACCATTCGCTCTTGATCGGCGGTCCGGTGATCCTGTCAGAAGAGGAGATCGCTGGCGTTCTCCAAGGGTTTGCGAGTTACGGACTGCAGGAGAAACGATCGTGAGCGCGGGCTTTGCATATAGCGGCAAACGCAAGCCGCTTGAGGCGAGACAATGGTGAGAAGTTCGGAATTCGAAGCGCTTCTGGATGTCTCGGCGCGGGTCGGTGCCGATCCGGCACTGGTGCAGGCGGCGGGCGGCAATACGTCGATCAAGGAAGGCGGCACGCTCTGGATCAAGGCGTCTGGCCTCTGGCTGATGCAGGCGCGGCAGCGTGACGTGATGGTACCGGTGGCGCTCGATGCATTGCTCGATGCGCTGGAAAGGGACGATCCTTCCACGGAAAAGGCGCAGGATTTCGTCATAGCCGAGCGCAACCCGTCCGGCTTGCGGCCTTCGATCGAAACGACGGTGCATGCGCTGATGCCACAGAAGGTGGTGATCCATGTCCACTGCGTCGAGACGATCGCCACTGCCGTGGAGGTCAATGGAGAGGCGGCCGCGGCGTCGCGGCTTTCCGGCATCCCCCATGTTTTCGTCCCCTATGCGCGCCCCGGCCTGCCCTTGGCAAAGGCGATCGCCGCGCGGATCAAGCCGGATACGAGCGTGCTGATCCTCGGCAATCACGGCCTTGCCGTTGCCGGCGAGACTGTCGCGGAAGCCGAAGCGTTGCTGGCAAAGGTCTCGAAGCGCCTTGCCTTGCCGCGCCGCAAAGCGCCGGATGCGGACCTAGCCATTCTGTCACGGCTTGCCGTCGACAGCGGCTTCACGCTGCCGGAAGACGGCCTCATCCATGACGCAGCGACTGATCTTGTAAGCTGCCGCATTGCCGCCGGCGGCAGCCTCTATCCGGACCACGTGATTTTCCTCGGCCGCGGTTCGCTGGTTGCTGCTCCCGGCGACACTGCCCTGTCGATCGAAGAGCAGCATCGGGCGCAGGGCATAGCCCTGCCGCCGGCGATCCTCTTTCCCGGAAAGGGCGTGCTCGTTTCAAGAGAGATCACGAGCGGGGCGCTGGCCATGGCGCGCTGCCTCTCCGACGTGCTCGGACGGGTGAGTGAAGGCGCGCGGCTGCGCTATCTGACGGATGCGGAGAACGCCGAGCTTCTCGGCTGGGACGCCGAAAAATACCGGCAGGAGTTGAACCGGGCCGGGAAGGCGCTGCAATGACCGGGCATTCGTCGCTGGTGATCGGCATCGATATCGGCACCTCCGGTGCCCGCGCTGTGGCGATGGATGCAGGTTTCGGCGTCGTTGCATGCGGTTCTTCCAGGCTCTCGGATTTTTCCGCCGACCATCGCGACCCGGTCGTCTGGTGGAAGGCTGTTTGTACCGCGCTTGGTCAGGTCCTTGATGCGATCGACGGGACGCAGGTGAAGGCGATTGCGATCGACGGCACTTCCGGAACGATGCTGCCGGTCGATGCCGCAGGCACGCCTCTCTCGGTGCCGATGATGTACAACGATCCGGTCGTCGACGCGGATATCCTTGGCCGGATCACTGCGCAGGCGCCGCAGGAAAGTGCAGCCCACGGCGCAACATCCGGTCTTGCCAAGGTCCTTACATTTCAATCCATCCCGGATGTCTTCCGGGTGATCCATCAGGCGGATTGGCTCGCCGGTCATTTCACCGGGCTTTACGATGTTTCCGATGAAAACAATGCGTTGAAGACCGGGTATGATCCGGTCTCCCGCACATGGCCGGAATGGATCGGCGAGACCGGCGCACGGATCGAATTTCTGCCCGATGTGCTGCCCGCGGGAGCGCCGATTGCCGGGATATCCGACGCGGCTGCCACCGCTTTTGGCCTGCCTGACGATGTCGTCATCGTCGCCGGCACGACGGATGGCTGCGCTTCCTTTCTGGCAACCGGTGCCGATCAGCCGGGGGACGCGGTATCGGCGCTCGGTACGACGCTGACGGTCAAGATGCTCTCCGACCGGCCGCTTTTTGCACCGGAATACGGCCTTTATAGCCATCGGATCGGCGATATGTGGCTGGCCGGCGGTGCCTCGAATACCGGCGGCGTCGTCCTGTCGGCGCATTTCGACAACGAGCGCATCGCGGCCCTTTCGGCTGAAATCGATCCCTCGACGGATAGCGGCCTCGATTATTATCCGCTGGTGCAGGATGGGGAGCGGTTTCCGGTCAACGATCCCAGGATGAAACCGCGCATGAGCCCACGGCCGGAAAATGATGCGGCATTCCTGAAGGCGATCTTCGAGGGCATCGCCGGCGTGGAGAAACTGGCCTATGATCGGCTTGCCTCGCTTGGCAGCCCGGCCTTGCGTTCGATCCGCACGGTTGGCGGCGGCGCTAGAAACCCGGTCTGGACGGCGATCCGCAATCGAAAGATGCCGGTTCCCTTCCTGTCGGTCATTTCCGAGGAGGCTGCGGCCGGCGCGGCGAGGCTCGCTTTGGTCGGCGCAAAATCGGCGGGTGTTTTATGACGGATGGTCCGCAGGCAATTTCCGGTATGCGCGAAGTGTCGGAGCGTTTCGACGCTTTCCTTGTCGACCAGTTCGGCGTGCTGCGCGACGGCAGGGGGCCTTATCCGGGTGCTGCGGAAACGCTGGTCAGGCTGAAGCAGGCCGGCAAAAAAATCATCATCCTGTCGAACTCCGGCAAACGCTCCGCGGAGAACGACCATCGCCTTGCAGCACTTGGTTTCGATCCGCAAAGCTGGGACTGGTTCCTGACTTCCGGCGAGGTCGCCTGGCGCATTCTTTCCGCCGAAAGCCGGGGCGCCCGGCGCAAGTGCCTGCTGATCAGCCGTGACGGCGATACCTCGCCGCTCGATGGCCTCGATCTGCAGCGGACCGCGAGCGGCGAGGACGCGGATTTCGTGATGCTCGCGGCCAGCGAGGGCGATGTCCATCCGCTGTCCTACTACGAGGCGCTGCTGGCCCCGGCGGCCAGGCGCAATGTGCCCTGCCTGTGCACCAATCCGGACAAGATCATGCTGACCAGACAGGGCACGGCTTTCGGCGCGGGCCGCATCGCCGAGCTTTACGAAGAGCTTGGCGGCGGCGTGCGCTGGATCGGAAAGCCCTTTCCCGACATCTATGCGACGGCGCTCGACTTTCTCGGCTCCACCGATCCTGACCGTATCTGCTGCATCGGTGATAGTATCGAACATGATATTGGCGGCGGCGCTGCAGCGGGGCTCAGTTCAATCCTGGTAACGACCGGCATTCTGGCAACGGCGACGGACGAGAAGCGGCGGGCGCTCTTTGCCGAGCACGGTGCCACGCCCGATTTCATCCTGCCGAAATTCGTCTGGTAGGAGAGGATCATGGCGTGCACGTCAACGGCACGCAAATGACCTGCCTGATGCGCTACAGCAACGCGACAGCTAAACTTCCGTCATTCCTGTGCCTGTCACAGGAATCCAGCCAGCCCAAGTCCTTGGGCTGAGAGGTCTTTTGACCCGACAGACGTCGGGTCGCTGGATTCCCGCCACAAGGGCGAGGATGACGGAGGGTGGGATGTCCGCTTCCTCAAGTCGTAGCTTCTTAGGGTTCGTCTGCGAATTCTTAAAACCCCTGCATCACCAGAAACGCCTTCATCCTCTCCGTCGCCAGCTCCGGCTTGTCGAGCACATTGGCCTTGTCGGCGAGGCGGAAGATGTCGGCATAATGCAGCACGCCGCGGGCCGATTGCATGCCGGCCGGCATGGTGAAATTCTTCTGATGACCGTTCAGCCAGGCGAGGAAGACGATGCCAGCCTTGTAGTACTGTGTCGGCGCCTCGAAGATTTTTCGCGAGAGCGGCACTGTCGGTTCGATCACGCTGCGGAAGGTCGCGACATCGTCCGCTGCCAGTGAAGCCAGCGCCTTCGACGCGGAAGGCGCGACGGCATCGAAAATACCGAGCAGGGCATGGCTGTATTTCTGGCCGTCGCCCTCGATCAGTTCGGCATAGTTGAAATCGTCGCCGGTGAAGCAGAGCACGCCTTCCGGCAGGCGGTTGCGGAGCGCTACCTCATAGGCATTGTCGAGCAGCGAGATCTTGATGCCTTCGACCTTCGCCTTGTTCTCCTCGATGATCGATAGCACGGCATCGAGCGCATCCTCGAACTTTTCCGAACCCCAATAGCCTTTCAACTGCGGATCGAACATGTCGCCGAGCCAGTGAAGGACGACCTTGTCCTTGGTCTGGCGAAGAATATGGCCATAGACCTTGCGATAGTCATCCGGCGATCTGGCGATATGGGCGAGCGCCCGGCTGGCCATCATGATCGACCGGCCGCCTTCCTGTTCGACGAAGCCAACCTGCGTTTCATAGGCGCGGATGACGTCGTCGAGCGAACGCGTATCCGCGGGGGCGAGATGGTCGGTGCCGGCGCCGCAGGCGAGATCGGCGCCCGCAACGGTGCGCGCGTCGGCCAGCGAGCGGCGGATCAGTTCCTGCGCGCCGGCCCAGTCAAGGCCCATGCCGCGCTGCGACGTATCCATCGCTTCGGCAATCTTGAAGCCGAGCGCCCAGAGATGATGCCGGAACGCCATCGTCGCGTCCCAGTCGATGGCAGGACGGCCCCACGGCTGCAGATCGGCCAGCGGATCGGAGACGACATGGGCCGCCGCATAGGCGATGCGATTGAAGGTCGGGACCGTTGCAGGACGTGTAATTGGTGTTCCCGTCAGGCGGTAAGTTTCAAGCGTGCCATCGGCGCGCGGCAGCGACAGGGTAGCGGACATGTGGGCTCCTCTCCTTGGGTGTTGCAAGCCGAATAATTTAGATCGTTCCAAATTTCAAGCGATAATTTGATGCGAATGCTGTCTTTTACGGTGCTCAGGGAGTGACAGCAGCCGCTTTATTTTGCCGTTTTCAGTTGGCGAAATTTTTTAAGAATTGATTATTATTGAGTTAAATCAATTAATTATACTGTTTCCAATTTGTCTTAACGCTATCCTGGGGAGGCATCGCAGACCTGCGGGCACATTTTTCAAAAATCCGCTTGACAAATTTGGAACGTTCCAATTATCTTGCGGCAGATGTTGAGGCGAAAAGACCTCGCTGGGAGGGAAATGTGGGTAAAGAACGGGTCACGGTCATCGATATTGCGCGCGCCGCCGGCGTGTCGAAGTCGACCGTGTCGCTCGTTCTGCAGGCGAGCCCGCTCGTCAACGAGGTGACCCGCGCAAAGGTCAATGCGGTTATTCGCGATCTCGGCTACGTCTATAATCGCGGCGCGGCCAATCTGCGTCAGTCCAATGCCAAGTCCAAGATCATCGGCATCGTCGTCAACGACCTGACCAACAGCTTCTTTGCCGAACTCGCCGTCGGCGTAGACGTGGTCGTTCAGTCGGCCGGCTATGTGCAGTTTCTGGCGAATACCGCCGAAAGCGTTGATCGCCAGCGCGAGGTCATATCCTCGATGCGCGAACATGGCATTTCCGGCCTCATCCTGTCGCCGGCGCGCGGCACGGACGCGGCCGATCTGAAGCCGCTGGTGGCGAGCGGCATTCCGGTGGTCAACGTTGTCCGGCAGGTCGCCGGCGCCAAGGTTTCATCGCTTGTTTCGGATAATCACGCCGGCATGCGCGACGCCGTGCGGCATCTTGCCGGGCTCGGTCATCACCGCATCGCCTTTCTCGGCGGCTTTCCCGATACGGCCGTCTTCAGCGAACGGCTGCAGGGTTACCGCGATGCGCTCTCGGACATGGATCTGGCTGTTCATGACGAACTGATCGTCAGTTCAGCGCCGTCGCGGGCAGGTGGTGTTGCGGCCATCGAGCGGGCACTCCTGCTGCACGAGCGACCGACGGCGGCGGTCTGCTTCAACGACGCGGTCGCCTTCGGAGTCTGTGACGGATTGCGTGCCCACCGTCTCGATCCGGGTGAGGATTTTGCCGTCATCGGCTTCGACGATGTGATCGAGGCGCAGACGGCGGTGCCGGCGCTGACGACGATTTCCGTCGATCCGCAGGGCATGGGGCGCCGTGCAGCGCAGCTGCTTTTGAAACAGATCAATGCCGGACGGGCAGAGGCCGAAGCCATCGTCAGTTCGGTGCGGCTCGTCGTGCGCCAGAGCTGCGGTGCTGCGACCGACAAGAGGGAAAGGCTATCGTTGCTATGACAAGTTGGGGTTTGATCGGAGCAAGTACGATTGCCCATGAATGGGTGATCGACGCGATCCGCGCCGTTGGTGGCGAGATCGTTTCGGTGATGAGCACCAGCGCCGAGCGCGGCGCGACCTATGTCAGGGATCACGCCATAGCCAGGTCGGTGACCAGCGTTGCCGATCTCGTGGGTGATCCCGACATTCAGGCTGTCTATATTTCCACCACCAACGAATTGCATCGCGATCAGGTGATCGCGGCGGCGAAGGCGGGCAAACATATTCTCTGCGAAAAGCCGCTGGCGATGTCGCTCGAAGATGCCCATGCGATGGTAAAGGCGGCACGTGATGCCGGCGTCGTCATGGCGACCAATCATCATCTGCGGGGGGCAGCGACCCACCGGGCTATGCGCGACGCTATTGCAGCCGGAACGATCGGCAAGCCTCTGGCGGCGCGCGTGTGCCATGCCGGTTATCTGCCGCCGCATCTGCAGGGCTGGCGTCTCGATAGGCCCGAGGCCGGCGGCGGCGTCATTCTCGATATCACCGTGCATGACACCGATACGCTACGCTTCGTGCTCGGCGATGATCCGGTCGAAGCCGTTGCTCTCGGCCAGTATGGCGGCATGGCGAAGGCCGGGCTGGAGGATGCGGCAATGGGCGTGCTGCGGTTCAAATCCGGGCTCGTCGCGCAGTTTCATGACGGCTTTACCACGAAATACGCGGTGACGAGCTTCGAGGTTCATGGCACCGAGGGATCGTTGATCGCCCGCAATTGCATGACCCAGAAGCCGGTTGGCACGGTGACGCTGCGCAATGTGGATGGCGAGACCGAACTGTCGCTCGATCAGCGCAATCTCTACCAGAACACGCTTATTGCCTTCGAGGAGGCGATCGCCGGCAGGGGCAAGCCGCTGTGTAGCGGAGAGGACGGTATCTGGTCGCTGGCGACCGGCCTTGCCGTCATGCAGGCCGCGGCGAGCGGCAATGCCGTTCGCATCGAAACCGGACTTTGAGACGAGACTGATGAGCAAGCATATCACCCCAGCAGAAGCTGCGTCCCTGATCCCCGATGGAGCCGTCGTTTCCGTATCGTCGTCGAGTGGGCTCGGTTGCCCGGACCTGATGTTGAAGGCGATCGGCGAGCGTTTCGATGCGACCGGCCATCCGCGTGACCTGACGACACTGCATCCGATCGCCGCCGGCGATATGAGCGGCATCAAGGGTGTCGACTACATCGCCAAAAAGGGTCTGCTCAAGACGATCATCGGCGGCTCCTATCCCTCCGGCCCCTCGACAGCCGAACCGCCGCTGATCTGGCAGATGATCGGCAACGATGAGGTTGCGGCCTACAATGTTCCCTCCGGCGTACTGTTCGACATGCACCGGGAGGCGGCGGCCAAGCGTCCAGGCGTCCTGACCAAGATCGGTCTCGATACCTTCGTCGATCCCTCGCGCCAGGGCTGCGCCATGAATGCGTCGGCCGCTGCGGAGCCGGTGGTCAAGAAGATTGAGTTCGAGGGTGAGGATTGGCTCTATTTCAAGGCGATCGTGCCGCAGGTGGCGATCATCCGCGCGACCACCGCCGACGAGCGCGGCAACCTGACCTATGAACATGAGGGCGCCTATCTCGGTGGCTTGGATCAGGCGCTGGCTGCCCGCAACAATGGCGGCATCGTCATTGCGCAGGTCAAGCGCATCACCAAGTCCGGCTCGTTGAAGCCGCACGACGTGCGCGTTCCCGGCATGCTGGTCGACTATGTGATCGTCGATCCCGACCAGAAGCAGACGACGCTGACGGATTACGATCCGGCCATATCCGGCGAAATCTTCCGGCCGCTCGACAGCTTTCGTGTACCCGAATTCAATATCCAGAAGGTCATTGCACGCCGCGTCGCGCAGGAGCTTCAGGGCGGCTCTTGCGTCAATCTCGGCTTCGGCATCTCGGCCAATGTGCCGCGTATACTGCTCGAAGAAGGCCTGCACGGCTCTGTCACCTGGGTGATCGAACAGGGTGCTGTCGGTGGCGTGCCGCTGCTCGATTTCGCCTTCGGTTGCGCCTCGAATGCCGACGCCTTCATGCCGTCGCCCTATCAGTTCACCTATTTTCAGGGTGCGGGCTTTGATGCCTCGCTGCTGTCCTTTCTGGAGATCGATAAATCGGGCTCGGTCAACGTCTCGAAGCTTTCCTTCCGGCCGCATGTGACCGCAGGGGCTGGCGGCTTCGTCGATATCACCGCGCGGGCAAAGAAGATCGTCTTCTCCGGCATGTTCAATGCCGGGGCCAAGCTCTCGATGGCCGATAGTAAGCTGGTGATCGAGAAAGAGGGCAAGCTGAAGAAGCTGGTCAACGAGGTGGAGCACGTTACGTTCTCCGGCCGCCGCGCCGTCGAACAGGGGCAGGACATCACCTATGTCACCGAACGCTGCGTGATGAAGCTGACGCCGCAGGGCATCATGCTCACCGAAATCGCTCCGGGCGTCGATCTGCAGACACATATTCTCGACCAGTCGGAATTCCCGCTGATCGTGTCTGATAAGCTGAAGGTCATGGATGCAGCGCTGTTCCATGAGGCGCCGATTGGGCTGACGCTGCCGCAAAAGCCGATCCGCACGCTGGAAGGAGCGCCGCATGTCTGACGAGCGAATCCGCATCGAAATAGACGGCGCCATTGCCACCCTGACGGTTGCGCGGCCGGACAAGCTGAACGCGTTCGATATCGACATGCTGAAGGCGCTGTCCTCTGCCTGCGATACGGTCGAAGCGGATGCCAATATCCGCGTTGTCATCCTGACGGGGGAGGGCAAGGCCTTTTCCGCCGGTGGCGATATCAAGGCCTGGGGGGCGATGAGCCCCAACGAATTCGGTCATCAATGGGTGCGCTTCGGCCATCGGGTGTTTGAGCGGCTAGCGACTTTGCGCATGCCTGTGATTGCCGCGATCAACGGCCACACACTCGGCGGCGGGCTGGAGCTGGCGGCGGCGGCTGATATCCGTATAGCGGAAATACAGGTGAAGATCGGCCTGCCGGAAACGAGCCTCGGCATGGTGCCGGGCTGGTCGGGCACGCAGCGTCTGGTCAAGCGTTTTGGTGCGCAGGTCGTGCGCCGGATGGTGCTGGGCGGCGAGATGTTTTCTGCCGACGAGGCACGGCATCTGGGCCTGATCGATGCCGTAGCCGGGACCGGAACGGTGATGAGCATGGCCAGAGATTATGCCCATCGCATCGCCAAGCGCGGTCCGGCGGCGCTGGAAATCTGCAAGCTGATGATCGCCTCGGCCAACGGCGAAGACAATGGAACCGCCGTCGAGGCGCTAGGATCGATCCTGGCCGCCAAGACCGGCGACATGAAAGAGGGCGTTGCGGCCTTTACGGACAAGCGCCCCGCGGAATTCAAGGGAGAATGGTAATGACGGTTCTGGTGAAGCCTAAGGCTTTGGCCGATGTGAAGGTGCGCGAATTCCAGATGCTGATTGACGGCAAATGGGGGAATGCGGCTGAGGGCAGGACGCTGGAGCGCGTAGCGCCGGGGCATGGCGTCACCGTCAGCCGCTACCAGGCCGCAACGAAGGCCGACGCCGAACGGGCGATCGCTGCCGCACGCAAGGCTTTCGACGATGGTCCCTGGCCGCGCATGACGGCGTCGGAGCGGTCGCTTGTCCTGCTCAGGGCCGCCGACATGATTGCCGCGCGCGCTGATGAACTTGCCTATCTCGACTGCATCGAGAGCGGCAAGCCGATCAGCCAGGCCAAGGGCGAACTTGGCGGTGCCGCCGACATCTGGCGCTATGCCGCAGCCTTGGCCCGTGACCTGCATGGCGAGAGCTATAACACGCTCGGCGACGGTACGCTCGGCGTGGTGCTGCGTGAAGCCATCGGTGTCGTCTCGATCATCACACCGTGGAATTTCCCTTTCCTGATCGTCTCACAGAAGCTGCCTTTCGCGCTTGCTGCCGGCTGCACGACGGTTGTCAAGCCTTCCGAACTGACGTCGGGTTCGACGCTCGTTCTCGGCGAAATCCTCGAGGCGGCCGGCGTTCCGGCTGGCGTCGTCAATATCATTACCGGCACCGGCCCGGATGTCGGCGCGATCATGACCTCGCATCCCGATGTCGATATGGTCTCCTTCACCGGCTCGACCGGCGTTGGTAAGTTGACAATGACCAATGCGGCGCAGACCTTGAAGAAGGTGTCGCTGGAACTCGGCGGCAAGAACCCGCAGATCGTTTTCCCTGACGCCAATCTCGACGATTTCATCGATGCGGCCGTGTTCGGCGCTTATTTCAATGCCGGAGAATGCTGCAATGCCGGTTCGCGGCTGATCGTTCATCGCGAGATCGTGGATGAGGTCGTGCGCCGCGTCGCCGAGCTTTCGGCCAAGGTCAAGGTCGGCGATCCACTCGACCCGACAACCCAAGTCGGGGCCATCATCACACCACAGCATCTGGAAAAGATCGTCGGTTACGTCTCGTCGGCATCCGGCAATGGCGCGACGGTATCGCATGGGGGCTCGGCGCTCGATCTCGGCTCGGGTCAGTTCATGTCGCCGACCATCCTGTCTGCCGTGACGCCCGATATGGCGGTGGCCCGCGAAGAAGTCTTCGGGCCGGTGCTTTCGGTTCTGAGTTTCGAAACGACCGAGGAAGCGATCAGGATTGCCAACTCCATCGACTACGGCCTCTCCGCCGGCGTCTGGAGCCGGGATTTCGATACTTGCCTCACCATCGGCCGCAAGGTGCGGGCCGGGACGGTCTGGATGAACACGTTCATGGATGGCGCATCCGAACTGCCGTTCGGCGGCTATCGCCAGTCGGGCCTTGGCCGCGAACTCGGCCGCCATGCGGTGGAGGACTATACCGAAACCAAGACGCTCAACATGCATATCGGCGGCCGCACCGGCTGGTGGATGCCGCGGTAAAGGCCATCGGGAAAGAGAAAGGAGGTCATGATGATAGAGCAGTTGCGAAGGAAGTCAGGCGTGGCCTCGAACTCTGTCAGTGATCGAACAAATGTGTTCGAAATCGGGAAGGCTTACCCCCCTCTGTCGCTGCGTGACATCTCCCCCACAAGGGGGGAGATCGTTCTTTTTCCTTGTGGCCACAGAGCTTGCGTTCAATCTCCCCCCTTGTGGGGGAGATGTCGGCGTCGCCGACAGAGGGGGGTAATTTTTGCGCTGGGCAAATCAGCTTCTGCCTCACGGCGTCGGAAAGCTGAATTTCGGTTTGAGCAGCACCTGCATATCGGTCGTCTCGTCGCCGGCGATGCGGGCCAGGAGAACGCGGCCCATCTGTTCCCCGGTGTCGATCAGGTCCTCGTAGATGGTTTCGACCTTCGGCTGGATGTTGACCAGAAGTTTCGACGTCTGCTTGGCAACGATGTCGTATTCGATGCCGAGCGTCAGGCCGTGGTCGCTCATGCCGGTAATGGTCGCAAGCGCGGAGACCTCGCCGCCGCAGGCAAAGCCGTCGGGGGCATCCGGCTCGCCGGCGCGCCGGCTCACATAGTCGCGGATCTGGTCGACGGGACAGTCGAGGTCGATCTCGGTGGGGATTTCGTAGGCCACGCCTGCCTCGCGCACGGCCGTCATGAAGCCGTGCAGCAGGTGCTGCGAAAACGTCATGCGCTTCGGCGGCAGGATGATCATCGGCTTGCGGCGACCGCGGGCGATCAGTCTTCTGGTTGCCTCGTAGGCGAAGGAGAAATTGTCGTAGTCGACGTAAGGGTGCGGCGTCGAGAACTCGGTGCGCCCGTGGGTGACGAAGGGAAAGCCGTTTTCGAGCAGAAGACGCACGCGCGGATCGAACGGTTCTGTGCGGGAAAAGATCAGCCCGTCGGCCATGCCGTTACGGACGAGGTGCCTGATGGCATCGACATTGCTGTCGTTGATGAAGTTCGGCGTGACGATCAGGTGGTAGGGTGTGTCCTTGAGCGCCTCGGCAAGCCCGAGCATCAGCGATGTGCCGTAACCGAGGATTTCCTCGTGCGGATCGAGCAGCACGCTGATGACGTTGGTTCGGCCAGTCTTCAGGCGCTGGGCGGCGCGATCCGGCAGGTAGCCGATCTCGGCGGCGACTTCATGAACACGCTTGCGGGTTTCGACCGAAATCTGTGGCGCGTTGCTCAGCGCGCGCGACACGGTAGTCACGGCAAAGCCGGTGATGTCGGCGATCGTGCGCAGCGTCGGCTTGCCGGTTTTCAGCATGGGTTCGGCAATCGGAGACTTGGGAGTGTCAGCCAATGAATTACTCCCGTGAGGCGGTGACAGGCCGCTTTTGTAACGTGGGGCGAACCGATGCGCAATGCGTTTGTGCAAACGTTTTAAATCATACTTATCGCTGCGATTTGCTGCAGTGCGGAATCGTTCGAATGGCTTATAATCATCCGAATTCAGTATGTTAAAGCTATTGATGAGGAGATGGTGTGCAGCGCTTGACTTGATGTGGCTTATAACGTTTTAAATGTGCCAGCGGTGGGAGCCGCGACCAATTGCTTCCCGTTTTTAAGGCGGGACGGCATTCAACGGCGGGGAAGAGCTTCCCGCTTTTACGACTTGCAAACGGGAGGATTACGATGCGCAAGTTTTTGACGACGACGGCAGTGGCAGCGATCATGATGGGCAGCTTGGCGGGCGGTTCCGCCGTCCATGCGGCAGAGAGCGTTGAAGTTCTGCATTGGTGGACATCCGGCGGCGAAGCGGCTGCTCTCGACGTCCTGAAGAAGGACCTGGAAGGCAAGAGCATTTCCTGGACCGACATGCCGGTTGCCGGCGGTGGTGGTACTGAAGCCATGACCGTGCTTCGTGCCCGCGTCACCTCGGGCAACGCCCCGACTGCCGTTCAGATGCTCGGCTTCGACATTCTCGACTGGGCCAAGGAAGGCGCACTCGGCAATCTTGACGACATCGCTGCCAAGGAAGGCTGGGACAAGGTCATCCCGACCGCTCTGCAGCAGTTCTCCAAGTATGACGGCCACTGGATCGCGGCTCCGGTCAACGTCCACTCCACCAACTGGATGTGGATCAACAAGGCAGCCCTCGACAAGGCAGGCGGCAAGGAGCCCCAGAACTGGGACGAACTGATCGCTCTCCTCGACAACTTCAAGGCCCAGGGGATCACCCCGGTGGCGCATGGCGGTCAGCCCTGGCAGGATGCGACGATATTCGACGCCGTCGTGCTTTCGCTCGGCACCGACTTCTACAAGCAGGCTTTCATCGATCTCGATCCGGCGGCACTCGGCGGCGACAAGATGAAGGAAGCCTTCGACCGCATGACCAAGCTGCGTTCCTATGTGGACGACAACTTCTCCGGCCGTGACTGGAACCTTGCTTCCGCCATGGTCATCGAGAACAAGGCCGGCCTGCAGTTCATGGGCGACTGGGCAAAAGGTGAATTCGTGAAGGCCAAGAAGGTGCCGGGCACCGACTTCGTCTGCATGCGTTTCCCGGGCACTCAAGGGTCCGTGACCTTCAACTCCGACCAGTTCGCAATGTTCAAGGTTTCGGATGACAAGGTGCCGGCACAGTTGCAGATGGCCTCGGCGATCGAAAGCCCGGTCTTCCAGTCGGCCTTCAACGTCGTCAAGGGTTCTGCTCCGGCGCGCACGGACGTTTCCGACGAGGCTTTCGATGCCTGCGGTAAGAAGGCGATCAAGGACCTGGCCGAAGCCAACACCAGCGGCAAGCTGTTCGGTTCCATGGCGCATGGCCATGCCAACCCGGCATCGGTCAAGAATGCGATCTACGACGTCGTCACGCGCCAGTTCAACGGTGAACTGTCCTCGGAAGATGCCGTGAAGGAACTCGCTTCCGCCGTCGAAGCCGCCAAGTAAGCGGGTCACGCGAGGGATAGCCCTCGTGCAGACCGCCGGCCACCTTCTCCCCGCCAGCGGGGAGAAGGAACAAGCGGCGGATCTCTCGTCCCCTCTCCCTGCTTGCGGGGAGAGGGCCAGGGTGAGGAGCCTCAAGCCTCCCCACAGCCAACTCTTCAAATGGTGGAACTATCATGGATAGCCGCAGCCGGTTGCAGGATATTGTGCCAAAGCTGGTACTTGCTCCAAGCTTCCTCATCGTCCTGATTTTTGTCTATGGCTTCATCGCCTATACCGGCTTCCTGTCGATGACGGACAGCAAGATGCTGCCGTCCTACAATTTCGTGGGCTTAAGCAACTACTCCAAGCTCTGGGCGCTGCCGCACTGGTGGCGGGCGATCTCGAACCTCGCGATCTTCGCGACGCTCTATATCGGCATCTGCTCGGTGCTGGGGCTTGGCCTCGCGATCCTGCTTGACCAGAAGATCCGTGCCGAAGGCTTGTTGCGGCCGATCTATCTCTATCCGATGGCGCTGTCCTTCATCGTCACGGGCACGGCCTGGAAATGGTTCCTCGATCCCGGCATCGGGCTTGAGAACACCATGCATCTCTGGGGCTGGGAGAGCTTCACCTTCAACTGGATCAAGGACCGCAACTACGCGATCTATTGCGTGGTGATCGCTGCCGTCTGGCAATCGTCCGGCTTCATCATGGCGATGTTCCTCGCTGGCCTGCGCGGCGTCGACAACGAGATCATCAAGGCAGCGCAGATCGACGGTGCATCGACGACGACCATCTACCGGCGGATCATCATTCCGCTGATGCGGCCGGTGTTTCTCTCGGCTTTCGTCGTGCTCGCCCACCTCGCCATCAAGGCATACGACCTGATCATCGCGCTCACAGGCGGCGGGCCGGGGCAGGCGACCGAACTTCCGGCGACCTTCATGTATTCCTACACCTTCACCCGCAACCAGATGGGCATCGGCGCTTCCTCGGCGATCATCATGCTGGTGATGATCTTCTCGATCATCATTCCCTACCTCTATTCCGAAATCAAAGGGGAGAAGCGCCAATGAGCGTCCAGAGCCCTGACAACGCCATCTCCAGCGGCCGCCTGACGCGCGCGATCATCTATTCGGTGCTGATCCTGTTTGCGCTCTATTCGCTGCTGCCGCTCTACGTGATGGTCGTCAATTCCTTCAAGCCGCTCGATGAAATCCGCCAGGGCGGCATGCTCAACCTGCCGCAGACCTGGACGATCGAACCCTGGCTGTCGGCCTGGTCGACGGCGCAGATCGGCGTTCAGCCGACAGGCCTTCGCCCGTTCTTCATCAATTCCATCTTGATGGTCATTCCGGCGGTGGCGATCTCCACCATTGTCGGCGCGCTGAACGGCTATGTGCTGACCAAGTGGCGCTTCCCGGGATCGGGCATCTTCTTCGGCATGCTGCTTTTGTCCTGCTTCATCCCGTTCCAGATCGTCCTCATTCCGATGGCACGCATTCTCGGCATTCTCGGGCTCGCCGGATCGGTGCCAGGCCTGGTGTTCGTGCACGTCATCTACGGTCTCGGCTTCACGACGCTCTACTTCCGCAACTACTATGAAGCCTTCCCCACCGAGTTGGTGCGGGCGGCGCAGATCGACGGCGCCAGCTTCTTCCAGATTTTCCGGCGCATCCTCCTGCCGTCGTCCGGTCCGATCATCGTCGTCTCGGTCATCTGGCAGTTCACCAATATCTGGAACGACTTCCTCTTCGGCGCGTCCTTCTCCGGTGCCCATTCGACGCCGATGACGGTTGCGCTCAACAACCTCGTTTCCTCCTCCACCGGGGTCAAGGAATACAATGTCCACTTCGCAGGTGCGATCCTCGCCGCCCTGCCAACGCTTGTCGTCTACATCGTCTCCGGCCGCTATTTCGTCCGTGGCCTGATGTCCGGCGCCGTGAAGGGTTAAGTCCATGTCGTTTCTCAAAATCACCGATCTGCGCAAGTCCTACGGCTCGCTGGAAATCCTGAAGAACATCAACCTCGAGATCGACGAAGGCGGCTTCCTCGTGCTGGTCGGCCCGTCGGGCTGCGGAAAGTCGACGCTGCTCAACACCATCGCCGGCCTCGAACCGATTACCTCTGGCGATATCTCGATCAAAGGCAGGTCGGTGGCGGGGCTGCACCCGTCCAAGCGTGATATTGCCATGGTGTTCCAGTCCTATGCGCTCTATCCGAACATGACGGTGGCCGGAAATATCGCCTTCGGCATGGAAATCCGCGGCGTGCCGAAGGGGGAGCGCGAGAAGGCGATCAAGCAGGTCGCGGACATGCTGCAGATCGGCCATCTCTTGGAGCGCAAGCCGAGCCAGCTGTCAGGCGGCCAGCGCCAGCGCGTCGCGATGGGCCGGGCGTTGGTGCGCAATCCGCAGGTCTTCCTGTTTGACGAACCGCTGTCCAACCTCGACGCCAAGCTGCGTGTCGACATGCGCACCGAGATCAAGCGCCTGCACCAGCGCATGAAGACGACCATCGTCTACGTCACGCACGACCAGATCGAGGCAATGACGCTCGCGACCAAGATTGCCGTGCTGAAGGACGGCGTGCTGCAGCAGTTCGGAACGCCGGCGGAAATCTACAACAATCCGGCCAACCTGTTTGTTGCCGATTTCATGGGCTCGCCGGCCATGAACCTTTTGAACGCGACCGTCGAAGGTGGCGGCAACGATCTTCGGGTGTCGCTGGCGCGCCCGGGTGCGGAGCCGCTGCACCTGCCGGTAACACAGGCCAACGGTCTTGCCGCCTATGCCGGCAAGCAGATCATCTTCGGCATCCGGCCGGAGGCGCTGACCGATCCGGATGGCGCCGATCGCAATGCCCGCTCGCTGGTCGAAGGCGAGTGCCTGATCGAAGTGGTGGAGCCCGCCGGTTCCGATACGTTTGCGGTGACGAAACTCGGCGGCAAGGAAGTGGTCGCACGTCTGCGCGCCGATGCCCGCATCGCGCCCGGACAGAACACCCGGCTTGCCTTCAACCTGGACAAGGCGGTGTATTTCGATCCGCAAAGCCAGCAGCGTATCGGCTGAGTTCCATCATGGTGAAGCAGCCCGATATCGTCATCATCGGCTCCGGCATCGGCGGGGCGACGATCGCCTCCGCGCTTGCGGGTTCCGGTGCCGACATCCTGATCCTGGAAGCCGGCGGTCATATCGAGGACCGGCCGGAAAACCGCGACCAGCGGGCGATCTTCCAGCGCGGCCATTTCCGGCCGAAGGAGCTGTGGTACGAGACCGACGGAACTGGTTTCAACCCCGGCAACTACTACAATGTTGGAGGCAATTCGAAATTCTTCGGTGCGGTGATGGTGCGCTATCGCCGCGAGGATTTCGAGGAGATGCGGCATATGGAGGGCGTCTCGCCCGCCTGGCCGTTTGCCTATGAGGAACTCGAACCCTGGTACAGCCGGGCCGAGCAGCTTTATCAGGTCCGCGGCGCGCTTGGACAGGATCCCACCGAACCAGCGCATTCGCAGAACTATGCCTTCACGCCGGTTCCGGACGAGCCGTCGATTGCTTCCGTGCGCGAAAAGCTCAAGCGCAACGGCCTGCATCCTTATTCGCTGCCGCTCGGCATCGATATCGACAAATGGCTCGCCAAGGCGAAGACACCATGGGACGCGCATCCGAACAGCTTCGATGGCAAGATGGACGCCGAGACGGCGGCGCTGACGGTCGCCTTGCAGCACCAAAACGTGTCGCTGCAGACCGGATCGCGCGTGACGCGGCTGGAGACGGCGGCGGACGGCAAGCGGATCGAAACGGTTCGCTATATCAAGGATGGTGCAGAGCAGACGGTATCGCCGAAGCTGGTCATCCTGTCGGCCGGAGCGGTCCAGTCTTCGGCGTTGCTGCTGCGCTCGGCCAATGCAAACTATCCGAAGGGGCTCGCCAACAGTTCCGATCAGGTCGGCCGCAACTTCATGAACCACAATTCGAGCGCGGTGCTGGCGATTTCGCCGTTCTATCGCAACAGCTCGATCTACCAGAAGACCTTCGGTTTCAACGATTTCTATCTCTCGGACGGCGAGGGCGGGCCGCCGCTCGGCAACGTGCAGCTTCTCGGCCGGATTTCCGGCGCGATCCTGAAGGCGAACATGCCGGCCGTGCCGGAATGGCTGCTCAGCCAGATCTCGGCCCATGCGATCGATTTTTATGCCATGAGCGAGGATATCCCGCATCCGGAAAGCCGCATCATGGTCGATGGCGAGCGCATCGTTCTGCAATGGGTGCGGACCAATTGGGACGCGCATCTGATGCTGGTGAAGAAACTGAAGCAGGCATTGAAGGCAGCCGGCTTCCCGATCGTGCTGTCGCGGCCGTTCGACAAGCGCACGCCGTCGCATCAATGCGGCACCATACGCATCGGCAGTGACCCGGCATCGGCGCCGCTCGATGTCTATTGCCGCGCTTTCGATCACCAGAACCTGTTCGTCGTCGACGCGAGCTTCCTGCCGACATCGGCTGCCGTCAATCCGGCGCTGACGGTCGCGGCGCAGGCGCTGCGTGTTGCCGATCACATCGTCTCAAAGGATTTGGCGGCATGACGGACAAAAAACGCCCCGTTGCCATTGTCACCGGCGGCCGCCGCGGTATCGGTCTCGGCATTGCCAAGGCGCTGGCGAAAGACGGATTCGATATTGCCATCACCGGCATCGGTGAGGCCGATCAGGTGGGTGCCGTCCTGGATGACCTCGCAGCCCTCGGCGCGAAGGCTATCTTTCTGAAGGCTGATCTCTCCGATCTCTCCGGTCATCAGGCGACGGTCGATGCCGTTCAGAAGCAACTGGGTCCCATCGCCTGCCTCGTCAACAATGCCGGTATGGCATCGGTGGTGCGCGGCGATTTTCTCGATCTAGCCCCGGAGAATTTCGACACGATCGTCGCCACCAATCTGCGCGGCACGGTGTTTTTCACGCAAGCGGTGGTGAAGGCGATGCTGGCAAGTGGTTCTGGCCGCTATCGTTCGGTGATCAACATCACGTCCGTCTCGGCGATGATGAGCTCGCCGGAGCGGCTGGACTATTGCATGAGCAAGGCGGGGCTCGCGGCGTTTTCGCAAGGGTTGGCGCTGCGGCTGGCGGAGACCGGTATCTCCGTTTTCGAAGTGCGGCCGGGCATTATCCGCTCCGACATGACGGCCGGTGTCTCTGCGAAATACGACGCGTTGATCGACGGCGGTCTGGTGCCGATGAAGCGCTGGGGTGAGGCGGAAGACATCGGCCGGATGGTCGCCGCTTTGGCAAGCGGCAGCTTCGGCTTTGCCACCGGGTCGGTGATCAATGCCGATGGCGGGCTGTCGATCGGAAGATTGTGAACTTTACCTCCCCCTTGAGGGGGGAGGTCGCGCGGAACGCGCGGGTGGGGGTGACCACCGGCATCTTGGAGGATCACCCCACCCCGGAGCTTCGCTCCGACCCTCCCCCTCAAGGGGAGGGTGACAACGATTTGAGGAAGACGACATGACCTACGACTACATCATCACCGGAGGCGGCCCCGCCGGCTGCGTGCTCGCCAACCGGCTGACGGAGGACGCGGACGTCAAGGTACTACTCCTGGAAGCCGGCGGCAGCGACTGGAACCCTCTGTTCCATATGCCTGCCGGTTTTGCCAAGATGACCAAGGGTGTGGCGAGCTGGGGCTGGGAGACCGTACCGCAGAAACACATGAAGGGGCGGGTGCTGCGCTATACGCAGGCCAAGGTGATCGGCGGCGGCTCCTCGATCAATGCGCAGCTCTATACGCGCGGCAATGCGGCGGACTACGATCTCTGGGCCAGCGAAGACGGCTGCGCCGGCTGGGATTATCGAAGCGTTCTGCCCTACTACAAGCGCGCCGAGGACAACCAACGCTTTGCCGACGACTACCATTCCTATGGTGGGCCGCTCGGCGTTTCCATGCCGGTCTCCGGCCTCCCGATCTGCGACGCCTATATCCGCGCCGGCCAGGAACTCGGTATTCCCTATAATCATGATTTCAACGGCAAGCAGCAGGCCGGCGTTGGCTTCTATCAGCTCACTCAGCGCAACCGCCGCCGCTCCTCGGCGTCGCTTGCCTATCTCTCGCCGATCAAGGACCGCAAGAACCTGACCATCAGGCTCGGCGCGAGGGTGAGCCGCATCGTGCTCGAAGGCAAGCGCGCGGTCGGCGTCGAGATCGCCACGCCGCGCGGTGTCGAGGTCATCCGGGCCGAGCGCGAGGTGCTGGTTTCCTCCGGCGCCATCGGCTCGCCGAAACTGCTGCAGCAGTCGGGTATCGGCCCGGCCGATCACCTGCGCTCGGTCGGCGTCGAAGTGAAGCATGACCTGCCCGGCGTCGGCTCCAACCTGCAGGATCATCTCGACCTCTTCGTCATTTCCGAATGCACCGGCGACCACACTTATGACGGCGTCGCCAAGCTGCACCGGACGCTGTGGGCCGGCCTGCAATATGTGCTCTTCCGCTCCGGGCCGGTCGCCTCGTCGCTTTTCGAGACCGGCGGCTTCTGGTATGCCGATCCCGATGCGCGTTCGCCGGATATTCAGTTCCATCTGGGGCTTGGCTCAGGCATCGAGGCGGGTGTCGAGAAGCTCAAGAATGCCGGCGTGACGCTGAATTCCGCCTATCTGCATCCGCGCTCCAAAGGCACGGTGCGGCTGTCATCCGCTGATCCGGCGGCGGCTCCTTTGATCGACCCGAACTACTGGAGCGATCCGCACGACCGCAAGATGTCGCTGGAGGGGCTGAAGATCGCCCGCGAAATCTTTCAACAGGCTGCGCTGAAGCCCTTCATCATGGCGGAGCGCCTGCCGGGGCCGAAGGTGATGACAGACGACGAATTGTTCGACTACGGCTGTGCCAATGCCAAGACGGACCACCATCCGGTCGGCACCTGCAAGATGGGCACCGGCACTGATGCCGTTGTCGGCCTTGATCTCAAGGTACATGGCCTTGAGGGCCTGCGCGTCTGCGATAGTTCGGTCATGCCGCGCGTTCCCTCTTGCAATACCAATGGGCCAACGATCATGATGGGCGAAAAGGGGGCCGACATCATCCGCAACCGCCAGCCGCTGCCGGCGGCGATCTTCTCCCATGAACGCAACGACCAGCGCCCGCGGGCGCGTGCCGACATCCGATAGGACCACTTCATGATCCGCCATTGTGTTTTCATCCGCTTCAAGGCGAGCATTTCGAATGCCGAGAAAGCATCGATCCTTTCGGACATCGAAGCGCTGCAGCCGCTTGTTCCCGGATATCTGTCGATCGAGATCGGCCCCAATGTCAGCCCCGAGGGGCTTGGCAAGGGCTATAACGGCGGCTTCATCATCGACTTCAAGGATGCTGCCGCGCGCGATGCCTATCTGGTCCATCCCGACCACGAGAAGGCGGGCGGCCGGATCGTTGCCGCCACCGAAGGCGGGGTCGATGGTGTGTTCGTCTATGATTTCGAGATTGTGGGCTGATTTTGCATGATATCTGAACCACGCGCCTTTTTGGCCAACCTGTTCGAGGCCGCCGTCGAAGCTGCCGATCCTCTTGCTGCGATCCGCGCCCATTTGCCCGCGAAGCCGAAAGGACGCACCGTCGTCGTCGGAGCCGGCAAGGCGGCAAGCCAAATGGCGGCTGCGTTCGAAAGCCTGTGGGACGGTCCGCTGGACGGTGCTGTCGTTGCCCGGCATGGCCCGGTCGCGGCCTGCGAACGAATCCGTATCCTGCAATCGGCGCATCCGGTGCCGGACGAGGCGGGTCTTGCTGGATCGGCCGAACTTCTGCGGCTGGTCGAAGGCTTGACGCCGGACGATCTCGTCGTTGCGCTGATTTCCGGTGGCGGTTCCTCGCTGCTGCCGGCGCCACCTGCAGGTCTGACACTTGACGACGAGATTGCCGTCAACCGTGCGCTGCTTGCCTCCGGCGCGCCGATTTCGGCGATGAACGTCGTGCGCAAGCATGTGTCGCGGATCAAGGGCGGGCGGTTGGCTTTTGCCGCAGCCCCTGCGCGTGTCGTCAGCCTGATCGTCTCGGATGTGCCGGGCGACAATCCAGCCTTCGTTGCATCCGGCCCGACCATTCCCGATCTGTCCACTCCCGCGGATGCTGTTGGTATCGTCGAGCGCTATCGCATGGAACTGCCGGTGGCGGTGATGCGGCACCTGAAATCCTCCGAGGCTTCGGCACCCTCACCGGACCATGCAGCCTTCGCCAATCACGAGAGCCGTATCATCGCCTCCGCCAGCGTGTCGCTGGAGGCGGCCGCTGCGAAGGCGCGGGCGCATGGCATCGAAGCGATGATCCTGTCCGATGCCATCGAAGGCGAGGCGGCCGACATCGGCCGCATGCACGCCGCGATCGCCCGGGAAACCGCATTGCGCGGACGTCCTTTCCAAAAACCTGTCGTGATCCTTTCCGGCGGTGAAACGACGGTGACCATTTCCGGCGAAGGCTATGGCAAGGGCGGCCGCAACAGCGAGTTTCTGCTGTCCTTTGCCCTGGATATCGACGGTGTCGAGGGCATCCACGCGCTGGCGGCCGATACCGACGGCATCGATGGTTCGGAGGACAATGCCGGCGCCTTTGCCGATGCGGCGACCGTTGCGCGCATGCGCTTGGCCGGCGTCGATCCGCGCGACCATCTCGCCCGCCACGATGCCTGGAGCGCGTTCAACGCCAGCGGCGATCTCTTCGTACCAGGCCCGACCGGGACCAACGTCAATGATTTCCGCGCGCTGCTGATCCGCTAGCCAGTCTCATCGGGGCTGCCTTTGCGGCGTTGACCATATCATTTATTTTGATATTAATTGGCTTTGCTGGCAGCGACGATGGAGCGCGGGAATAGCTGATGAGCCGAAATTTTCTAGTGATCGATCCGGAAGAGGGCATGGCGGTCCTCAAAGGGCTTGCTTCGACGTCCCGGATCGCAATGCTCAAGCTGCTGCATGTCAAAGGCCCGCAAAACGTCAACGAAATCTCTGAAATCCTTGGCCTTCCGCAGTCTACGGTATCGACGAACGTTGCCATTCTTGAAGAAGCCGGCCTGATCCGGACGGAATCGCAGAAGGCCCGCAAGGGCAACCAGAAGATCTGCTATTCGAATTTCGACGAGGTTCTGGTCGTCTTCAAGGACGATATCAAGGCGCTGAAATCCAGCGGCATCGAGGTCTCCATGCCGCTCGGGCTCTATACGAGCTGCGAAGTGACCGGCCCCTGTGGTCTCTGTTCGGTGGATGGAATCATCGGACTTCTCGATGTTCCCGACACGTTTCTCGATCCGGACCGCATGAAGGCCGGGTTGATCTGGTTTACCCGCGGCTATGTCGAGTATCAGTTTCCGAACAATGCACGGCTTACCAATACGCAAATCGAAGAGATTGAATTCGCGATGGAATTGAGCTCGGAAGTGCCGGGCACGAGCGCCGACTGGCCGTCCGATATCACCATTTCGGTCAATGGCGTCGAGACGGCGACCTGGACCTCGCCGGGCGATTATGGCGACAAGCGCGGCGTCTTCACGCCGGACTGGTGGAAGCTGAAAGGCTCGCAATACGGCAAGCTGAAGAACTGGCGGATCGCTGCCGACGGCACCTATATCGACGGCCTGAAAATCTCCGATGTGGCGCTGAGCGATCTTCGGCTCGCCGAACACCATTCGATCCGGCTGCGCATCGAGGTTCGCGACGATGCCAAACATCCCGGTGGAATCAATATCTTCGGCCGCGGCTTCGGCAATTACGACCAGGACATCGTCATGCGGTTGAAAACGAAATAACGGATATGAATCCGATTTTTTGAATTATATCGCTTGACCGTGGCGATCTCTTCCGTTTTATTATCGTGAAAAGTGATGGATATCACAAAAGACGGTAATTTAGGGAGGGCAGGCCGTGAAGGCTTCCGTTGTTGCACACCGGGACTATGTGATTTCGCAGATCGACCCGCGCATTTATGGTTCGTTTCTCGAGCATCTGGGTCGCGCCATCTATACCGGCATCTATGAGCCGGATCATGCGACCGCCGACGAAAACGGCATGCGCAAGGATGTGATCGAACTCGTCAAGGAACTCAAGGTTCCGGTCGTGCGCTATCCCGGCGGCAATTTCGTCTCGGCCTATAATTGGGAGGACGGCATCGGCCCAAAAGAAGATCGCCCGACGCGGCTCGATCTTGCATGGCACACGTCCGACAGCAACCAGGTCGGCATCCACGAATTCGCCGACTGGTGCGACAGCGTCGGCACGGAGATGATGCTCGCCGTCAACCTCGGCTCGCGCGGTCTGGATGAAGCCCGCAATTTCCTCGAATATGTCAACCATCCCGGCGGCAGCAAGTGGAGCGACATGCGTATCGCCAACGGCCGCACGGAGCCTTTCAACACCAAGCTCTGGTGCCTTGGCAACGAGATGGATGGCCCCTGGCAGATCGGCCACAAGACCGCCGATGAATATGGTCGTCTTGCCCATGAGACCGCCAAGGCGATGCGCGCCTTCGACAGTTCTCTGGAGCTGGTGGTCTGCGGCTCGTCCAACGCCCATATGCCGACCTATCCTGAATGGGAGGCGACAGTTCTCGACCACACCTACAACGAGGTCGACTACATCTCGTTGCATATGTATTTTGAGAACCGCGCCGGCAACACGGCGAACTATCTCGCCCAGAGCGTCGAGCTCGATAACTATATCGGCACGGTCGCCGGCGTCATCGATTATGTGAAGGCGAAGAAGCGCTCGAAGAAGCAGGTCTATATCTCGTTCGACGAATGGAATGTCTGGTATCATTCGAAGGAAAAGGACAAGGCGCTGCTCGCCGGCAATCACGGCTGGCCGCATGCGCCGGCGCTGCTGGAGGACGTCTACAATTTTGAGGACGTGCTGCAGGTCGGCCTGATCCTCAACACCTTCATCCGCCGTTCCGACGTGGTGCGCATCGCCTGCATCGCGCAGCTGGTTAACGTCATCGCGCCGATCATGACCGCGCCGAATGGCGCTGCTTGGCGGCAGTCGACCTTCTATCCCTACTACTTCGCCTCGGTCTTCGGCCGCGGTAAGGCGTTGAGCCTGATCGTCGACAGCCCGACCTATGACGCGCCGGCTGCGGAGAAGGTGCCTTATCTGGATGTCGCAGGTGTTCACGACGAAGACGAGGGGATCGTCACGTTCTTCGCCGTCAACCGCCACGAGACCGAAAGCGTCGAAACGGATCTCAGTCTCGTCGGGTTCGGCAAGGCCGAGATCATCGACCATCAGGTGATGACGCATCCGGATCTGCGCGCCGTGAATACGGAAAAGAACCCTGACAACGTCGTGCCGAAAAAGGGTTCCGGCGCTTCGGTCGACGGCGATCGCGTCGCGGTCAGCCTGCCGCCGCTGTCCTACCAAATCCTTCGTCTGAAGGTTCGGTAGCTTATATATCATAAATACTGATATATATCCAATAAATATTGACTTCGCCTCAAAATGACGGATAGTGCGGCGTGCGCGAGCGCGCCGATCCGGGACAAGAGGCGGGTGAGGCGGCGTTGAGTGCAAGGGAAGGAGGGATATTGGCGGAACGGGGGAGCCTGCGCGCCGATGTCCGGACCATTCCATCACGGCAAGGGAGGTTGACGTGACGGCCCATATCGAGATCAAGGACGTGGTCAAGCGCTTTGGCGCAGCGACGGTGATCGATCACCTGTCGCTGTCCATCGATCCCAATGAATTCATGGTGTTTCTTGGACCGTCCGGCTGCGGGAAATCGACGCTGCTGCGCATGATCGCCGGCCTTGAAAGCGTCGATGAGGGAACGATTTCGATCAACGGCGCGCGCATCGACAATCTGCCGCCCGGGCAGCGTGATATCGCCATGGTGTTCCAGAGCTACGCGCTCTATCCGCATATGACAGTCGCCGACAACATGGCCTTCGGGCTGCGCAATATCGGCGTCGCCGCCAACGTCATTTCCACGCGTGTTGCCGAAGCCGGGCGCATGCTGGAGATCGGCCATCTGCTGGAACGCAAGCCGGGGCAGCTTTCCGGCGGCCAGCGCCAGCGTGTCGCTATCGGCCGCGCCATCGTCAAGGAGCCGAAGGCCTTCCTGTTCGACGAGCCGCTGTCCAATCTCGACGCAGCCCTTCGCGTCCGCACTCGCGTCGAGCTTGCCCAGCTTCGCCACCGGGTGAAATCGACGATGATCTTCGTCACCCACGACCAGATCGAGGCGATGACGCTCGCCGACCGCATCGTCGTCATGAACAACCGCAGGATCGAGCAGATCGGCACGCCGATGGAGATCTACTCCCGGCCAGCGACGCGTTTCGTTGCGACGTTCGTCGGTTCGCCGACCATGAACTTTGTGCCGGTGAGCGTCGCAGGCGGCGGGACAGGCGGGGCGACCGTCACGCTCGGCGACGGCACGCAGGTGAAGACGGCCGTTCCGGCGATGAAGCTGGAGCCCGGCGATTACACGCTCGGTATCCGCGCCGAAGCGGTGCGTGTGGCAACGGACGGCCAGGGAGTGACGACCGGCAAGGTCGACGTCCTCGAACGGCTCGGAGACCGCACGCTGGTCTATGCCAGGCTGAAGGATGGCAGTGTCGTCGTCGCCGAAGACATCGGCTATAGCCGGGTCGCCGTCAACGACACGGTTTCCCTGGCGATCGACGGGTCGCGGGTGCATCTGTTCGACGCTTCCGACCGCGCCTGGCATTGCGAGGAGGGGATCAATGGCTGAGGCGGTCGTTTCCTCCGGGCAAGAATTCTCCTCCTCGTTGGCTAAGCAGAAGGCGCCGCCCGCCAATATCAACGCCGCGCAGTGGCGAAATGCCCTGTTCGTTGCCCCCTATCTCTTCTTCTTCGTCACCATGCTCGTCTTTCCGCTCATCTGGGGCATTTGGTTGAGCTTCCACAAGGCCGACACGTTCGGTGTCGGCAAGTTCGTCGGATTGGCCAATTATGCACGGCTCTTCGGCGATAGGATCTTCCTGCAGTCCATCGGCAACACCTTCTATTTCGTGCTTCTGACGGTGCCGGCGCTGGCGATTCTGGGCCTGTTCCTGGCGCTGGCGCTCAATCGGCAGACGCGCACGGCAGCCTTCTTCCGCGCCGCCTTTTTCTCGTCCTCGGTTCTTTCCGTCACCATCGTCACGCTGATCTGGCGCATCGTCTTCGTGCCGGATTTCGGCTTTCTCGCGACGGTCTATGGCTGGTTCGATGCCAAGGCGCCGGCATTCCTGTCCGATCCGAACCTTGCGATGATCGGCATCGCCATCGCTACTATCTGGTGGTGCCTCGGCCTGCCGATGATGCTGTTCCTCTCAGCCCTGCAGCAGGTTCCCGCCGAAATCTACGAGGCGGCGGCGCTCGACAATGCCAACCGCTGGCAGACCTTCCGGTCGATCACGCTGCCCTCGATCAAGCGCACCTTCATTCTGGTGCTGTTGATCCAGGTGGTGCTGCAGTTCCAGCTTTTCGGGCAGGCGCGGCTGATGACGCAGGGCGGCCCGAACAACGCCTCCAAGCCGATGGTGCTTTACATCTACGATGTCGCTTTCAAGCGTTGGGATCTCGGGCTTGGTGCCGCTGCCTCGGAAATCCTGTTCATCCTCATCCTGATCGCCGCCATGGCGCAGTATTTCCTGACCCGAAACCGGGGAGAAGCCTGATGAGCAATGCCCGCTCGACAAGCATCATGGGCCGTGAGTTTGGCGATCGGGTGGTGCTGTTCCTGGTGATCGCGCTGGCACTGGCGATGGTAGCGCCGGTACTCTGGGTCATCGGCCTGTCGCTGAAGAACAATGCCGAGCTGATGGCCAATACCAACTCGGTCTTCTACCCGCCCTATACGATCACCAACTACTTGAACATCCTGGGAACCTCATCGGTGTTTCGCTGGATATTGAACAGCCTGATCGTTTCCGGCGGACTGACGATCTTCACGCTGGTGCTCGCATCTCTCGCCGGCTATGGCTTTGCCCGGTTGAATTTCCCCGGCCGCGATATTCTGTTCATTGTCGTCCTTCTGGGCCTCGCCGTACCCGATCAGGCGGTGCTGATCGCCCGCCACCAGATTTTCGGCATGCTGAAGTTCCACAACACCTATCATGGCCTGATCCTGCCTGGGCTTTCGGCACCTTTCGGCGTCTTCCTGATGACGCAGTATTTTCGCGCCATTCCGAAGGAACTGGATGAGGCGGCCCTTCTCGACAATGCCAGCCGGTTCACGATCTTCTGGAAGGTGCTCTTGCCGCTGACCGTTCCGGCGCAGGCGACGCTCGGCATTTTCACCTTCCTCTGGTCGTGGAACGATTATTTCTGGCCGCTGATTTCGGGCACCAAGAAGGAAATGTTCACACTGACGGTCGGCATGGCCTCGACGCAGACCAATTTCGCGCAATCGGAAGGATTGGGGTTCCTGATGGCACAGGCGGTCTTTGCCGGTGCGCCGATCCTCATCCTCTACCTGTTCTTCCAGAAATACATCGTCACGGCCGTCTCGGGCGTTGCCGTGCGCTAGCGCCATCCGCTCTTGCCAGTTGCCGGTGCGGCCTCCAGGTCCGCCCGTCTTGCAATAACAGACCCGAAGGAGACGGGTCTGACCGAAAACGAAACCAACGGAGGAGACAAGCATGACACGGCATTTCAGATCATGGATCATGGCGGCGGCGTCTATCGCGGCATTGGCGAGCGCGTCGCCCGTCTTCGCGCAGGATGTCACCGAAATCACGGTACAGCGCTTCTTCGGCGCCTGCGATGCCGATTTCGGTGATAATACCGACGTCAGCAAGGCTGTCGGCGAATGCGGCATCATCACCTCGCTGATCAACAAGTTCAACGCCGACAATCCGGATGTCAAGGCGACGGTGACCACGGTCGAATGGCCGGGATACGACCAGCTGACGGCGCAGTTTGCGGCCGGCGATCCGCCGGATGTCGTCACCATTCATGAATCGGTTCTGTCCGATTACCAGTCGAGGGGCCTTATCATGCCGCTTGACGAGCTGTTGGCGTCTGTCGGCGTTTCGCCTGACGGCTTCACCGATGCCGGCCGCAACGGCGTTACCAAGGACGGAAAAGTTTACGGCCTGCCGATCGACACCTGGTCGATGCTCTTCCACATCAATCTCGATCTGTTCAAGCAGGCGGATCTGCTGAATGCCGACGGCACGCCGAAGCTGCCGACCAGCGTCGATGAACTGATGACACAGGCCGAGCAGTTCAAGCAGAAGACCGGAAAACCCTATTTCGTCCAGAACCTTGCAAACGAGGTCGCGCTCTATACCCGCAACCTCTATACCTATCTCTTCCAGCAGGATTCAGACTTCTTCGCCGATCCGGCGCAGGTGAAGCTCAACACGCCGGAAGCCAAGGCCGTGGTCGAGATGTACAAGAAGATCTTCGACAGCGGCTACACGACCAAGGACATGGATTACGGCGCGGGCATCCAGGCGTTTCTCGCCGGCGAGGGCGGCGTTCACCTGAACGGCACCTGGGTGATCGGCGACTATACGGCATCTTCGGAAACGGCCGGCACGGCGCTGAACAAGGGCGGTTATGCCGTCTATCCCTATCCGCAGCTCTTTGGCGGCAAGAAGGCGCAGTATGCCGATGGCCACACCTGGGCGGTGTCTACCAAGGAAGACAGGACGCCGGAGCAGACGGCTGCGATCGGCAAGTTTCTGAAATTCTTCGCAGACAATAATTTCGACTGGTCGCGCACCGGTCACCTGCCGGCGCAGAAGGCGGTTCTCGAATCCGCCGAGTTCAAGGCCCTGCCGCACCGCGACACGATCGCTGCCGTGGCGACCCTCGGTACGCCGTTGCCATCCTCCGTCCAGCGCCAGTTCGCCATCCAGGACATCGTCGGCGAGGAACTGGGTGCCGCAATCACCGGCCAGAAGGAAATCGAAGCCGCTTTGACCGATGCGGAGAGCCGTATCAACGAGCTGCTGGCCAATCTGTAATAGTCGAAACCGCGAGTAACGAGCCTGCCGTATGACTTGCGGCAGGCCCTTTCGTTTATGGCCCGCTGTCTTCGAGGCTGGCAGGCTCGACAAGAAAGCCTTTCGCAGATCGTCAGCGTTGCGAGCGCTGTTTTTGCATCCGGTGGCGAATTAGCAGGAATTGAGGAGTGCAACTCCTGTTTGAATACACTCAAAAGGCGGAGGCTTCGTAGCTTCGATCAGCCAAGCGACGTTGCCAGTTTCAGCAATTCGGCCTAGGATCGGTGGTACGTTCTACGCCTCTTGGCCGGCAAATTCCGGCCGGCGCTGGAACTGGCGGTCGCCGAGACAGCGACGGCGTTGGCTTTTGTCAGCATTTCTGAACGTTCGGCCGACCAATGGCCAAGACAATCACGATCGTACACACGTCAGACCCCACAGTATGCATTGCGTCAGAGGTTCGCTTGGGGCCTCTTTTCCAATCCTGAAACCGGAACAAAATATGTAGGAAGCCGTTCCTGCCTGGTGGTGGAGGTAGCACATGTTCATACGCTTCGGATACGAGATCGGCGTCAGCTGCGACCTGCCAACGCCGATGATGACCTATCTTTCCGTCGATCGCGCCAGGCGTTCCGATATCGTCAGCGAGCGCGGACCGATTTCCGAGCCTGCCGTTAAAATGGAAGAGGTTACGGATCCGCACGGCAATACCTGCATGCGCATGGTCGTTCCGCAAGGCGGGCTGCGTCTGAGCTACGATGCGGCCATCAAGGACAGCGGGCGCCCCGATCTCGTCAATCTTGAAGCCGGCGCGACCCCGGTCGAAAAACTGCCTCCCAGCTGCCTACCTTATCTTTCAGCTAGCCGCTATTGTGAAACCGACCGTTTCGGCGCGCTTGCCTGGCGGCTTTTCGGCGATGTCGAGCCCGGCTGGGCGCGTGTCCGGGCCATCTGCGACTATGTGCACGACCGGCTGATCTATAGCTACGGTTACTCTGCTACTTTGCGGACCGCCATGGAAGCACATGAAGAAAGGGCAGGGGTCTGCCGGGACTATGCCCATCTCGCCGTCACACTGTGCCGTTGCATGAACATGCCGGCCCGCTACGTCAACGGCTATATGGGCGATATCGGCGTTGACGGCGACCCTGCGCCGATGGATTTCAACGCGTGGTTCGAGGTTTATCTTCAGGACCGGTGGTACACGTTTGATGCCCGTCATAGTATGCCGCGCATCGGCCGCATCGCCGTCGCGCGCGGCCGTGACGCCGCCGACATTCCGCTGATCCAGACTTTCGGCAAACACGAACTGACCACTTTCAAGGTGTGGACCTATGCGGAAGCGGATGGCGCGATGGCGAAGCCGCATAGCCGGCCGGATGTTTCGCTGCTTAGCCCCTGGTTCAGCGAGCAATGGTCTCGGCATATTCGAGAAAGAGACCATAGTCGGGAACATTAATGCGGCTGCCGCGTTTCTTTCGATGACCGGTCGTGCGCCGAGGACGGTTTTTTCCCTCAGCGTGCAAAACAAAGAAAATAATATCTATAAACTCGATGGAAAATATCGGAGAAAGTCAGGGTAGCGATACGGTCAGCAGGATATCTGCAACAACTTAAGTGGAGGACAGGATGCAAGGTTCGAAACCAGTCATGCAGAATCGCCCAACCGCCTTTGGTGCGCCCACCGGGATTTCCTGGGCAGCGCAAGCGGTCGCATTGGCTGCGGCTTTCCTTTTCGTTTCCGCACTCGTCTTCGGGGCGATCTAAATCTTCTCGGCGGCGAGCACTCGCCGTTAAAGCATTGCCGAAGCTCCTGAATCGACCGCGATTCAGGAGCTTTCGTTTGTCTAGGATGCGCGCGACAGATGCTCGTGAACGGCGAGCCATACGCCATCCGGCTGCCTCTCGAAGACGATCGTTTCCCGTTCCTGGCTGACGACCGGCTCGCCACTGAATTCGGCCTCGGTTTCGACGCTGTGGCTGAAGATCGCGATAGCGCCGTGGAGTTGCAGATTGCGGTCGGTGGAGCGGCAGGACCTGACCCGAAAGCCGTCACGCGTTTCCCAGAGCGCCCATTCCGCCTCGTAAGCCGCGCGATTCCTCAAGGGGCGATCGAGATTGTGGAAGATGAAAGTCGCGTCCTTCGAGAAGGAAGCGAAATATTTTTCCCGGTCATGGCGCGAAAAGGCGTCGATGAGGCTGTCGGCGGCCGCGAGGACCGCGTTACGCGTATTTTCCATCCCTGATTTTCCTGCTTTTATTGTATTTTGGGGCTACTGATAAGGGTCGCCAATGGTCGGTTTTGCCGGGTCACGGTGTCTTTCAGCGTGTCGAGCGTCATCGCCTCGTCCTTGACGAATTCGATGAACATCATGTTGAGATTGTTGAAGAACATCTGGCCTGCGGCAACTGCGTCAATTCCCGGCATCACCGAACCCCGCAACTGCAGTTTGGCAATCAGCGTCGAGACCTGGTCGCAAAGGCGGCCGTCGAGTTCGGTATAGCGCCTGCTGAACGGGCTTTCCGGCTGCTGGATCGAGATCGCCATGGCAGTGCGCCACATTTCCTTGCTGAGATAGACGAGGGAGTGGTCGTAATATTGGCCGATCAGTGCCTTCAGCGCTTCGCTGACAGTTTCCGGCGGACTGTCGACAATTGTCTTGCCGGCTGCCAGCACTTCCTCCACCTCCATGGAGACGGCGGCAACGAGGATGTCGCCCTTGTTCTGGTAGTAGTTGTAAAAGGTGCCGACCGAGACCTCAGCCAGCTCGGCAATGTCTTCGATGCGCGCGCTGTCATAGCCGACCTCCCGAAAAAGGTTCGTTGCCGCTTCCAGAATGCGGCGATTCCTGTCGGCTTTCTGTTTTGCGCGGAGCCCCGTCATCCCGCTCTTCCTTTTTTTGAATGTCCTCAAAATTGATATTGACTAAAAAAATGAACTCATTCAATCTTTTTCTCGAAGGCGCCGCAATGAGCGCTGTGACCAGAGGGCAACGTGATGACCAGTTTCTTGGATAGCGCCTCCGTGCGCCGATTTTTCTCCTCCATCGCGGCGGTTTCACTCGCCGCGGTATCGACCGTGAGTGCGCCAGCGCCTGCTTTCGCGACCGAAGAGCTGAACGCGCTTGTCTGGTGCGACCATACCGACCCGGCGCTGGTCGAGCCGTTCGAGAAGGCAAATGACGTCAAGGTCAACCTCAAGGACTACGAGGGGACCGGTGCGGCACTGTCGATCATCGAGCAGTCGCAGCCGGGTGATTGGGACGTACTTGTCATCGACGGCGTCGATGTGCAGCGCGCCGTTAGCCTTGATCTTCTGGCCGAAATCCCGGCCGACAAGCTGCCGACCGCCGATATCTTCCCGGAGGTGCGGATGGAGGCCAACAACATGAAGGACGGCAAGACCTACGCCGTCACCGAAAAGTTCGGCTACAACACGATTTCCTACGACAAGACCAAGGTCGACCCGGCCGACATGAAGGACCTCTCGGTCATCTGGTCGGACAAATACAAGGGCCGCGTCGCGCTCTATGATTACTACCTGCCGATGATCGGTCTTGTCGCGCTCGGCCTCGGCAAGAAGACTGCCGAGCTTTCCGACGCCGACATGCCGGCGATCACCGAGAAGCTCTCCGAAATGAAGGCGGTGTCGAAGCAGGTGAGCGACGTCGTTTCTTCGCAGACCGCGCTGGCGACCGGCGAGGTCGATATTCTCGTTGGTGGCGGCGAATGGATCACGGCGGCATTGTCAGGCGAAAAACCGAACCTCGACTGGACCGTGCCGGATCAGGGTGCCGTTCGCTGGGCGCAGTCGATCGGTGTCATGAAGGGCTCGAAGAAGCAGGATCTGGCGCTGAAATTCGTGCAGTACATCGTCAGCCCCGAAGGCCAGGCGCGGCTCGCGACCTCTTCCTGCTACTGGGCGATGCCTGCCAACGCGAAGGCTGGCGAGCACCTGACGGATGCCCAGAAAGCGGCACTGCGCTGGAACGACCAGGCCGAATATCTGAAGAAAACCCAGCTCTATCCGATCCCGAGCGCCGAGCTGGACCAGAAGATGCAGGACGCCTGGACGGACATGATGCAGCAGTAAGCGCTGGTTTTTACCCTCCCCCTTGTGGGGAGGGTCGGAGCGAAGCGGAGGCGAGGGGGTCCTTCTTTTTAAAAGGAAATCCCCTCCCCAACCCTCCCCACGAGGGGGAGGGAGCCTGACCGAGCAAGACGCACCCCTCATCCGCCCTGTCGGGCACCTTCTCCCCGTTTTTGACGGGGAGAAGGACCACGCGGCAACCCACGTCGTTCCCTCTCCCTGCTCGCGGGGAGAGGGCTAGGGTGAGGGGCAATTTTGGAGTAATGGATGTCCATCATCACCCTCGAGGACACCGAACGCCGCAAGGCCTGGGGTTTCGTTGCTCCGGCATTGCTGTGGACGATCGCTTTCTTCGTCGTGCCGTTCCTGTTCATGGCGGCGATGAGCCTGTGGTCGCGGCAGAGCGGGCAGATCGTCCGGGCCTGGAACCTCGACAACTACATCGCCTTTTTCGCCAAGGATTCGCTGTTCAAGGGGCTGACGAACTCGCTCGAAATCACCCTGATCGTCACCGTGCTGTCGGTTCTTCTTGCTTATCCGCTCGCCTGGATCATTGCCGAGCGCGTGCCGAAGCGGTTCCAGCGCCTTGCCCTCATCATGGCTGTGCTGCCGTTCTGGACGTCCTATGTGGTGCGCTCCTACTCCTGGCTGCTGGTTCTGTCGAAGAACGGCGTGATCAACCAGACGCTGATGACCATCGGGCTTGTCAGCGAACCGCTGGAGATCGCCAGCAATCGCACTGCCACCGTCATCGGCTTCGTGCATTTCTTCGTCATGCTCCTGACGCTGACGATCTACGCCAACCTGATCCAGCTGTCGCCGAATTACCGCCGCGCGGCGGCCGATCTCGGCGCCAATGCCTTGCAGACATTCTGGCATGTCATCCTGCCGCTGACGCTGCCCGGCATCATGACCGGCGCTTTTCTCACCTTCGTTCTCTGCATCGGCGATTATGTCACGCCGCAGATCCTCGGTGGCAACAATGAGCTTGTGCTGCCGCAAATCATCATGCTGCAGCTCGGCCGGCGGGCTGATTTCCCGATGGCGGCGGCGCTATCGATCATCCTGATGCTGGCAGTCACCGCGGCCTATGTGCTGTGCGCCCGCTGGCTGAAGATCGAGAGGGCGTGAGATGCGCGACACGCTGACCAAGATTGCTTCCTTCGCCTATGCCGCTCTGATCTATGGCTTCATCTTCCTGCCAGTCGCGGTACTGGTGCTGTTCTCCTTTCAGGACGGCCGCCTGCCGGTGCCGCCTTTCAATGGCTTTTCGCTGCAATGGTACGAAGCTGTCTTTGCCGATCGTAAGCTGATGGCGGCGCTTGCCAATTCCTTCATGGTTGCGATCGTCTCGTCCGTGATTGCCTGCCTGCTCGGCTTTCTGGCCGCCTATGCCTTGGCGCGCTACAAGCTACCCGGCTCGGCGTTGCAGCGCGGCCTTCTGATCGCGCCGATGACGGTGAGCTACCTGATTATCGCACTCGGGCTGCTGACGGTGCTCAACACTTTCGGCATCAAGCTGTCGCTCTGGACCGTCGGCATCGGCCATGTGGTAATCAACCTGCCGCTCTGCTTTGCCATCATCTATTCCTCGATGGGCGATCACCATATCAACATCGAGCGTGCTGCCCGCGATCTCGGCGCCAATGATTTCAAGGTGATGGCGCTGGTCACGGCACCGATGCTGCTGCCGTCGATCCTTGCCGCCTTCTTCCTGTCAGTGACCTTCAGCTGGGACGAATTCATCATCGCGTTCCTGTTGTCGCGCTTCGACGTGACGCTGCCGGTCGAAATCTGGAGCCTCCTGCGTTCCGGCCTCAACCCGAAAACCAATGCCATCGGCTCGCTTGTCTTCCTCGTTTCCGTAGCGGTGCTGGCGGTGCTGGAACTGACCCTGTTCGGAAGGACAAAAAAATCATGACCGCTCCGGTTTCGGTTCACAACGCCACCAAAACCTTCGGCGCCTTCACTGCGCTCAACGACGTTTCGCTCGATATCAAGGCGGGCGAGTTCATCGTCCTGCTCGGACCGTCCGGCTGCGGCAAGACCACGCTGCTCTCCATTCTCGGCGGCTTTCAGTCGCCGACCAAGGGGCGGGTAACGATTGCCGGCAAAGACATGACCAGCGTGCCGCCGGCAAAACGCCCGACGACGACGATGTTTCAGGACTACGCGCTGTTTCCGCACATGAAGCTTCGCGACAATGTCGGTTTTGGCCTCAGGATGCGCGGCATGGCGAAGGCCGAGCGGGACAGCAAGGCTCTCGGTTTCCTTGATCTCGTCGGACTGAAGGCATCCGCCGACAAGAAGCCACACGAGCTCTCCGGCGGCCAGCGCCAGCGCGTTGCGCTTGCTCGTGCGCTTGCTGTCGACCCGGATGTGTTGTTGCTCGACGAGCCGCTCGGTGCGCTCGACCTGAAACTGCGCCGCCAGATGCAGGACGAGCTGAAGGCGATCCAGAAGCGGGTCGGCACCACCTTCGTGCACGTGACCCACGATCAGGAAGAGGCAATGGCGATCGCCGACCGCATCGTGGTAATGAACCAGGGCCGGATCGAGGACTTTGGCCCGCCAGCCGACATCTACATGCGGCCGCGATCGGTGTTCTCTGCCGGCTTTATGGGCGAGGTGAATTTCATTCCGGGCACTGTGAAAGGGGCGGACGCCATTTCGGCCGTGGTTGAGACGGCGGTCGGTTCGATTGCTCTACCGATCAAGAGCTTTACTGTTTCAGCACCTGTTGCGGGGCAGGCGCTCACGCTCTGCATCCGCCCCGAGAATTTTCGTCGGGCAGGGGAAGCTGAAGGGCCGGTGGCGTCGCTCGGCGAGGCCAAAATCACCGGCAGCGCCTTTTTCGGCACGCACTACCGTTGCCATCTGAAACCATCTGCTGCGCCGGACTTGTCTCTCGTGGCGTATATGCCGCAATCGGCTGATGTGGCGGACGGCCAGATCGTTCCCCTTGCCGTCAATCTCGCCGACATCGTAGCCTTGCCGGCGCAAAGCGGCAGGAGCTGAATATGCAACGCATCAGCGCGGACAAATGGTATCAGACAAGGCGTCTCGATGACGACGTCACCGCCATTTCCGAGCCGTTCATCCAGGAGTTCTACCGCTGCAACGTCTGGCATGTGCGCGGCCGGGATCGCGACATGCTGGTCGATAGCGGTATGGGCGTCGTTTCGCTCAGGGAATATGTGCCGCTGGTCACCGAGCGCGACCTGATTGCTGTCGCCAGCCACACGCATTTCGATCACATCGGCTGCCATCATGAATTCGAATGCCGGGCCGTGCATTCGGCCGAGGCCGATCTGCTCGCCAATCCGACGCGGCAAAACACGCTCGCCGATCCCTATGTCACCGACGACATCTTCGACGCGTTGCCGCCGGAGCCTTACTGCTCGACATGCTATGCCGTAAAAAAGGCTCCGGCGACGCGCATCCTCGAAGATGGCGATGTGATCGATCTCGGCGATCGGGTGTTCGAGGTCATCCACACGCCCGGCCACTCCCCGGGGGGTATTGCGCTTTACGAGAAGGCGACCGAAATTCTCTTCTCCGGCGATATCCTTTATGATGGTCCCCTGATCGAGGATACCTACCATTCCAACGCCGACGACTATCTCGCCTCGATGGAGCGCCTGTTGAAAATTCCCGCCCGCATCGTGCATGGCGGCCATTTTCCTAGCTTCAGCGGGCAGCGCTATCGCCAATTGATCACCGATTGGCTCAATGAAAAACAGAAGACGATCTGACGGGAAGGACAGAAACATGCTCGACAAACGCAAGTTCTACATCAACGGCGAATGGGTCGATCCGATCGCTGCCAACGACCTCGAAGTGCTGAACCCGGCGACGGAAAAGCCGGTCGCGGTGATTTCCATGGGCACGGCGGCCGATATCGACCGCGCCGTCGCCGCCGCCAAGAAGGCATTCATCACCTATAGCCGCACCAGCACCAAAGAACGCCTGGCGCTGCTGGAAAAACTGCTCGCCATCTATAAGCGCCGCTATGAGGAGATGGCTCAGACCATCACGCTCGAACTCGGTGCACCGCTGACCATGAGCCGCGAACAGCAGGCCGATGTCGGTGTGGGCCATTTGCAGGGCTTCATCGATGCGCTGAAGCGGCTGCACACGCGCGAAGTCCTGCCGAACGGCGACGTCATGCTGCGCGAGCCGATCGGCGTCTGCGGCCTCATCACGCCGTGGAACTGGCCGATCAACCAGATCGCGCTGAAGGTGGTGCCGGCTCTTGCGACCGGTTCGACCTGCATTCTGAAACCAAGCGAGTTCACGCCGCTGAATGCGATGCTCTATGCGGAAATGATACATGAGGCTGGCTTCCCGGCAGGCACGTTCAACCTCGTCAACGGTGATGGACTGAACGTCGGCGCTGCCCTGTCCAAGCACAAGGACGTCGACATGATGTCGTTTACCGGCTCGACCCGCGCCGGCATCGCTGTCAGCAAGGATGCGGCCGAAACGGTCAAGCGCGTCACGCTGGAGCTTGGCGGCAAGTCGCCGAACATCGTTTTCGAAGATGCCGATCTGGAAGATCGCGTCGCCGGCAGCGTGCTGGAATGCTTCAACAATTCCGGCCAGTCCTGCGATGCGCCGACACGCCTTCTCGTGCAGAAGTCGGTCTACGACAAGGCCGTCGAGATCGCCACGCGCGTTGGCAAGGAAGCCAGGGTCGGCAATCCGGCGGAAGAGGGCAGCCATATCGGGCCGCTGGTCAGCGACGTTCAGTTCGGCCGCGTGCAGGCGCTGATCGAGGCCGGCATCGCCGAAGGCGCTCGCCTTCTGGTCGGCGGCGCGGGCAAGCCGCACGGTTTCAAGACCGGCTATTTCGTCAAGCCGACGATCTTCGCCGATGTCAACAATACCATGCGCATTGCCCGTGAAGAGGTGTTCGGTCCGGTGCTTGCCATCATGCCGTTCGAGACGGAGGAGGAAGCGATCGAGATCGCCAACGACACCAATTACGGCCTGGCCGCCTATGTCCAGACCGGCGATCCGAAGCGGGCCGAACGTGTCGCCTCGCGGCTTCGCGCCGGCATGGTCCACATCAACGGCGGCCCGCACCGCTACGGCAGTCCGTTCGGCGGCTACAAGCAATCCGGCAACGGCCGCGAAGGCGGCATGTTCGGGCTCGAGGACTTCCTGGAGGTGAAGACGGTTCACCGGCCGGACGCTGCCTGAGATCTTCAAGCGTGGGCTAATCAATTTCCTCCGCAGGCTAACAGCTTGCGGGGGACTGAAATCGTCAGTCGTCACGCCTCTCCGGAAGACGGCTTCCAAGGGCTGTCATATGGGCGGACGTCTTTGAATGTTGATTGCACCCGTCGAATGACTTCTTCGTCGGACGTGGTGATTTCATAGAATGTACTATCGATTGCCCGCACAATGACCCAGGTTCGATCCAAGTCCTGCGGCAGCGAAGCTGAAAATTCTCCCGAGATCACCTGTAGTGTATCGCGTGCGGCCTTCGCCAAGGTATATCCACTCACGCGCTCCTTCGCCTCTTCCATCGCCTCCAATATTTCGCCGCCTGGACCTGTCGCATCGAACCACTGATGATGACCGGCATCGACAGCCGATACGGTCCATGAGGCTTTAAGGGAGCGAGGTGCCAACACCTTCAAAAAATCACGCAGATCGAAAGGAAGCGCAGAGGATGGTGGGCCGTAGATTCTAAGTATCGTCACGGCATTCTCCGAAAACCGCAAATCAGCAGCATGTCGCGAACCTTGTCAATCGGCCAGAGTTCACCAATTCTCATGCTTCCATCAGGAGAAGTCGTTGTTTCCGGCTGACGGTTTCTGGTAGCTGCGATGCGTTATCGCGCGGCGGCATTGTGCAGCGCAGACCTATTGGACAGCACCGTGTCGGACACCGCCCTTCCATCGTCCTCGTCGCGTTCGTCTTCTTCCGCAAACCGGGTTGCGCTTGCCGCTCTGTTGATCGGCGGTGCTGCGATCGGCGGGTCGCCGATCTTCGTGCGGCTGTCGGAAGTCGGCCCGATGGCCACGGCCTTCTGGCGGGTGGCGCTGGCGTTGCTGCCGCTCTTGATCTGGGCGAAGGCGACGGAAAAGACTGTCACGGATTCCCGGCCAGCCGGACTTGCCGATTACGGCCTGCTGGTGCTACCGGGCGTCTTTCTCGCGGCCGATCTTGCTGCATGGCATCTGGCGCTGCATATGACGTCGGTTGCCAATGCGACGCTGCTTGCCAATCTGGCACCAATCTTCGTGACGCTCGGCTCCTGGGTATTGTTTCGTGCCCATGTCAGTGGGGTGTTCATCGCCGGACTTGCGACGGCGCTGGCGGGTGTGGTGATCCTGAAGGGCGGACCGGCGGCACTCGGCGATGGGCGCCTCGCAGGCGACGCGACCGCGGCGGTGGCGGCTGTCTTTTATGCCGGATACATCTTGTCGATCGGCCGGCTGCGCAGCCGTTTTTCCACCAACCGGATCATGATCTGGAGCACGGCGTCTGCGGCGGTGTGCATGTTCCCGCTCGCCTTCTTCTTTGAAGACAGCTTCATGCCCACCGCGCTGTTCGGCTGGGCAATGCTGTTCGGGCTTGCCTTCATCAGCCATGCCGGCGGGCAGGCGCTGATCATCTATGCGCTCGCCTTCCTGCCGCCGGCGTTCTCGTCGCTGACGCTGCTGTTGCAGCCGGTGGTGGCGGCTATCCTCGCCTGGCTGCTGCTGAGCGAACCCGTTGGGCTGATGCAGGCAATCGGTGGTGCCGTCGTGCTTGCCGGCATCCTGATTGCCCGCCGGGGCTGATTATCTCGCAGATCAGATTCCCGGCAGGTTGAAGCCTGAAAGTCGCTCCTCGAGCTTCAGGATCGTCGGCGCATCGGCGTTGGCGAAGGCAAAGCGGAGATAGCCTTCCTGACCCTCGCCGAAATAGTCGCCGGGTAGGCAGACGATGCCGGCGAGTTTTGCCAATTTTTCCGCGACGAATTCCGAGCGGATATCCGGATAGGGATGGCGGATATAGGCGAAATAGGCGCCGATCGCCTGCAGTTTCCATCCCGTGAGTTTGCTCATGACTTGCTTCAGCGCTTCAGCGCGAGTGGCGATTTCGGCACGGTTGTCGGCTCTCCAGTCGTCCAGTGCCGGAATGGCCTTGGCGACGGCCGCCTGGGCGGAACGGGGCGCGCAAATCTGCAGATTGTCCATGATCTTGGCGACCTGCTCGACGACGGCCGGTCCCGCCGTGATCGCGCCAAGCCGATGGCCGGGAATGCAGAAGGATTTCGAGAAGCTGTAGAGACAGACGAGGCTATCCTGCCAGCCTTCGACAGACAGAAGATCATGCGGCGCGCCGCTGCCCTCGGTCAGGAAATCGCGATAGGTCTCGTCGAGGATCAGCCAGGTGCCGTTGGCGCGGCAGAGGTCATAGATACGGCGCAGCAGCGCCGGCGGATAGACGGAGCCGGTCGGGTTGTTCGGGGTAACCAGCGCCAAGGCGCGAACGCCGGGCTTGAGTGCGGCGGCGATCGCGTCGACATCCGGGAGGAACCCATGCGCTGCGTCGCAGGGCACTAATTCTATGCCGATGCCGAGCATGGCAAGCGTCGTTTCCTGGTTGAAATAGAAGGGGTTGGTCATCAGTACCGTATCGCCCGCACCGGCAATTGCCACGGCCGTACAGATGAAGGCCTGGTTGCAGCCGGAGGTGATGTGGATGTTTTCGGCGCTGACGGAGGCATTGTAGAGGCCGGAGACATGCGTGGCGTAAGCAGTCCGCAGAACCTGTTCGCCCTCGATTGCGCCATAGCCGGTGAAAGCGGGGGATGCTGCCGCTTCGCCCAGCCATTTCAGCATATCGGGATGGGCCGGGTAGCCGGGCACCGCCTGGCTGAGATCGATCAGCGGTCCGCGCGAGCCGTCATAGGCCTTTGCCCAGGCGAGAACGGAAGGCACCGGCGGCGGCGAGAGCTTGGCGATCAGCGGATTGAAATGCGGCATTGCGGTTGTCCTGTAGGTTTATGACTTGGTCCGGCGCTTCGGCGTCGGTTCCGGCCGCCTGGTGCGGGCGGGAGAGGAAACGGGCTGGAAACTGTCCTTGGCGGGTAGACGCTCCGGCGCGCTGATCTTGGGCGCGCGGGCGCGGATGATCGTGCGTGCCGAGGTCTGTAGCTCCGGCATGGGGTCGCTTTCAAGGGCTGAAAACAGCCAGTCGATGAAAACCTTGACGATCGGGGCAGCGCGGATCTCGTTGCGGCAGGCGACGTAGAAGGCGTCGTTGGCGGGAACCGTTAGGTCGAAGGGCGCTATCAGTTCGCCCTTGGCGATCAGGCTGCCGGCGGTGATGGTATCGCCGAGCGCCACGCCCTGGTTGTGCAGGGCGGCCTCCGTCGAGAGCCGGGCGTCGCTCATGAAATGCTGGCGGCCGCGCGGAATATCGATACCGTCGGCGGCGGCCAGCCATGTGTTCCATTCGCGCCCGTCATCGCCGTGCAGGATGACGTGATCGCGCAGATCACGCAACGAACGCAACGGCCGCATGTTGAGAAGCGTGGGGCTGACGACCGGAAACAGTTCCAGCCGGCTCCACAGCCGCGCCCAGCAGTCCGGCCAGTTGCCGTCGCCATAGAGCAGGCAGGCATCGACATCGCCCGAAAACAGGTTGGCCGCGTCATTGGAGGCGATCAGGGTCAGCTGTACGTCCGGGAACTGCTCGGTGAACTGATGCAGGCGCGGGATCATCCAGAAGGAGAGCAGGGCAGGCACGCAGACGATGCGCAATTCGCCGCTGGTCGTCGGCCTTGTCATGGCCGCGGTTGCGGCGGCGATGCCTTCGAAGGCATGCGTGACGGCCGGCAACAGCAATGCCCCTTGCGATGTCAGCTTCAGCCGCTTGCCGCCACGCTCGAAAAGTGCCGCATTGAAGGACAGTTCCAGTGCCCGGATCTGATGGCTGATCGCGCCATGCGTGACGTTCAGCTCGCGTGCTGCAGCCGAAACGGAACCGCGCCGGGCCGTCGCCTCGAAGGCGCGCAACGGGTTGAGCGGGGGCAGGCGGCTGGACAAGAAAGCGGCTCCGGGAGGTGAAAAATCATGTGAGAATTTCTCACACCAAACGCTATAACAATGTCAATTGATTTTCCAATCAAATTGTTTCCTAATGTGAGCAACAAAGGCAAAAGCCTGGGGAACATGCAACCGAGATCGCTTCTGGCAAACAGGGGCAGCATCTTGGCTTTGGCGGCAGAGCGCACCCTCATTTGATGCTCGACAACCGCCCAGATCGCACGTCTTCCAGGCCCAACACAAGGTCAAGCGGACATGGCGTGGGATGATAAGAAGCTGAGCGAATTGAAGGCGAAATATGGCGAAAGCCATGGCGGCGAGCTGTTCGATCCGGCATTTCGCAAGGTGGCGGACAAGATTTTCTCCAAGAGCGGCACGCGCCTGGCGCCCTACGCCGGCGTCCCAACCTTCCTGACCGCGCCCTATATGCCGGTCGATGCCAACGAGCCCGATTTCGGCAATCTGCAAGTGGCCATCGTCGGCGTACCGATGGATCTCGGCGTCACCAATCGTCCGGGCTCCCGCTTCGGGCCGCGCGCCGTGCGCACCATCGAGCGGATCGGCCCCTACAACCATGTGCTCGATTGCGCGCCGGTCTTCGATTTGCGTGTGGCCGATATCGGTGACGTGCCGTTCCAGAGCCGTTACCGGCTGGAACTGAGCCATGACGATATCGAGAAGCGCATCAACCAGATCGTCGATGCAGGTGTCGTCCCGCTATCCGTCGGCGGCGACCACTCGATCACCCATCCCATCATGAAGGCTGTCGGCAAGAAGCGCCCGGTCGGTATGATCCATATCGACGCGCATTGCGATACCGGCGGTGCCTTCGACCAGACGAAATTCCACCATGGCGGACCGTTCCGCAATGCGGTTCTCGACGGCGTGCTCGATCCGACCCGCACGGTCCAGATCGGCATTCGCGGTTCGGCGGAATATCTCTGGGAGTTCTCCTACGAGTCCGGCATGACCGTGATCCACGCCGAGGAAGTCACCGGCATGGGCATGGCGGCGATCATCGAGAAGGCCAAAAAGATCGTTGGCGACGGCCCGACCTATCTTTCCTTCGATATCGACAGCGTCGATCCGAGCTTTGCGCCAGGCACAGGCACGCCGGAAATCGGCGGTCTCACAACCCGCGAAGTGCTGGAACTGATCCGCGGCCTCAAGGGCATCAATCTCGTCGGCGGCGATGTCGTCGAGGTGGCCCCGCAATATGACGCGACGACCAACACGGCGCATGTCGGGGCTCAGGTCCTGTTCGAAATTCTGAGCCTGATGGTGTTCAGCCCGTTCGTCAACGGCAAGCGGGATTGAGGGCGGCGCTGCGCCCTCATCCGCCCTGTCGGGCACCTTCTCCCCGCAGGCGGGGAGAAGGGACAAGAGGACAACCTCCCGTTCCTTGTCGGCAGTCCCGAGAGGGAGCGTCAATCTCAATTATCCCCTCTCCCCGTTCACGGGGAGAGGGTTAGGGTGAGGGGCAAATGCCGCACCCGTCTGCAATGAACAAGATCACAAAGGGGAATAAAATGACCAAGCTTTCAAACCTGAAATCATCCTTAGCCGCCGCCCTCATGCTGAGCGCGGCCGTTCTCGGCTTCGCATCCGCTGCCAACGCTGACGCCATCGACGACATCACCAAGGCTGGTGTCCTGAATGTCGGCGTCTTCGCTGACTTCCCGCCCTTCTCCTCGGCCAGTGCAGACATGAGCCTCAAGGGTTATGACATCGACGTCGCGCAGTACATCGCCGACAGCCTGAAGGTGAAGCTGGTTCCGGTGCCGGTGACCGGCCAGAACCGTATTCCGTATCTCACCGAAAAGCGCGTCGATGTGCTGGTCAGCGTCGGCTACAGCAAGGAACGTGCCGAGGTCATCGATTTCGCTGCGGCTTACGCACCTTACTACATCGCCGTGATCGGCCCGGCTGCCATGGAAGTGAAGGGCAAGGAAGACTTGGCCGGCAAGAGCATCGCGGTTAACCGCGGCACGCTGGAAGACACCTCGCTGACGGAAGCCGCCCCCAAGGATGCCGACATCAAGCGCTTCGATAACTATAACTCGGTCATCCAGGCGTTCATTTCCGGCCAGACCGAACTGATGGTCGTCGGCAACGATGTTGGCGCCCAGGTTCTGGCCCGCCAGGAAGCCCTGAAGCCGGAGCAGAAGTTCCAGCTCCTGACATCGCCCTCGCATCTGGCGCTGAACAAGGGTGAAGACCGGCTGAAGGCGGCGATCAACGATGCCGTTGCCAAGATGCTTGCCGACGGCAAGCTGAACGCAAGCTCGGAAGCGTGGCTGAAAGTCCCGCTCAATCCTGAAAACTTGAAGGATTGATCCTTTGGGCTATGTGCTCGATTTCGGCTGGCTGGACGACGCGATCACGCTGATCGCAAGCGGCGCAGCCATGACGATCTTCCTGATCACGGTGTCGGCTGTCGCCGGCATCGTGCTTAGCGTTCTCGGCGCGGCAGCGCGGCGCAGCCGCCACGCTCTGCTCAGGCAGGCGATTGCCGGCTATGTCGAGCTTATCCGTAACACGCCGTTTCTGGTGCAGCTGTTCTTCATCTTCTTCGGGCTGCCGAGCATCGGCATCCGCCTTGACCCGGTTGTCGCCGCAATTCTGGCGATGACGCTGAACATGACGGCCTATACGACCGAGATCGTCGGTGCCGGCCTCGACGCGGTGCCGAAAGGCCAGCGCGAGGCAGCACTTGCTCTCGGTCTGCGGCCTCGCCTGGTCTTCATCAAGATCGTGCTGCCGCAGGCGCTGAAGGTGATCTTCCCGGCGCTGACCAGCCAGATCGTCATCATGATGCTGGAATCCGCAGTCGTCTCGCAGATCGCCGTGCGTGAACTAACCTACGAGGCGGACATGCTGCAGGCCCGCACGTTCCGGGCTTTCGAGACCTATTTCGTCATCACGCTGGTTTATCTTGCCATGAGCATTGGCCTGCGCCGCCTGCTCGTTGCCGGCGGCAACCGCTTTCTGGCCGGAGGCGTGTCGTGATCGAATTCACCCTCTGGGACATCGTCCGCAATCTGCTCCTGGCCGCGCGCTGGACGATCCTGCTCTCGGTTGTTGCCTTTGCCGGCGGCACGATCGTCGGGCTGCTGATCCTGTTCATGCGGATTTCCAAGCGGCGATGGGTGCAGCGGTTCGCCGAGTATTACATTGGCCTGTTCCAGGGCACGCCGCTTCTCATGCAGCTCTTCCTGCTGTTCTTCGGCCTGCCGCTGCTCGGCTTTCGCATCGAGCCGTGGACGGCGGCCGTGCTCGGGCTTACGCTCTGCGCCAGTGCCTTTCTGGCGGAGATCTGGCGCGGCGGCGTGCAGGCGGTGCCGCTGGGGCAATGGGACGCGGGCAGCAGCCTCGGACTGCACTACCTGAAACAATTGCGGCTGATCATCCTGCCGCAGGCCTTTGCGATGACGAGGGCGCCGACGGTCGGCTTTCTGGTGCAGTTGATCAAAAGCACGGCGCTGACGTCGATTATCGGCTTTGAGGAACTGGTCAGAACCTCGAATGCGATCAACAATGCAACCTTCGAGCCGTTCACGGTCTACGGGTTTGTTGCCTTGATCTATTTCGCTCTATGTTTTCCGCTGACGCGGTACGCAAAGATGCTGGAGCTTCGCGCTCTAAAACACTGATAAACCACAGTCCGGGCTTGCGCGCCGGAGCAAAAATTGGGAACAGACCGGGAGCTGAAAAAGCGGCACCGGCAAAAAACAGGAGATGATGATGACTGAATTTCTGAAACAAAATGTCGGCCGGCGCGCCGTGCTTGGCGCCGGTCTAGCCGGTGTCTCCATGCTGGCCATGCCGTCGATCCTGCGCGCGCAGGACAAGTCGCTGAAAGTCGGCGTCTATGGCGGCTACTTCAAGGATTCGTTCGACAAGAACATCTTCCCGGACTTCACCAAGGCGACGGGCATCGCGGTCGAAGCCGTTGCCGAACCGACCGGCGAAGCCTGGCTCGTCCAGCTCGATCAGGCCGCCAAGGCAGGCCAGGCGCCGGCCGACGTCTCGATGATGTCGCAAGTGGCGATGCTCAAGGGGCAGGCGACCGAACTCTGGGCGCCGCTCGACATGGCGAAGATCCCGAATGCGTCGAACCTTATCGAGCGTTTCGTCAACAAGTATCCGGATGGACGCGTCGCCGGTATCGGTGCCGTTTCCTGGTACATCACGCTGGTGACCAACACCGACGTCTTCAAGGAAGCCCCGACCTCCTGGCAGGCTTTCTGGGATCCGGCAAATGCCGACAAGCTCGGCCTTTTGGCGCTCGTCTCAAACTCGTTTCTGCTTGAAGTGACGGCGAAAACCTTCTTCGGCGGCACCAATGCGCTGGATACGGAAGAGGGCATCCAGAAGGCGTTCGACAAGCTCGCCGAAGTCAAGCCGAACGTTCGCCTGTGGTATCGCGACGAAGCGCAGTTCGAGCAGGCGCTGAAGTCGGGCGAGATTCCGATGGGCCAGTACTATCATGACGTCACCGGCCTTGCGGCTGCCGACGGCAACTCCGTTCGCTCGACCTTCCCGAAGGAAGGCGGCATTCAGGACAGCGGTTGCTGGGCCTTGTCGCGTGCGTCCACCAAGGTCGAGGAAGCCCATGTATTCATCGACTACATGAGCCAGCCGTCCATTCAGTCGCTGCTGTCGCGCAAGGTCGGCACGTCGCCGACGGTCAAGCGCGAAGTGACGGACCTGACGGCGGAAGAATTCGCCGCCGTCTCCTCCGACATCGAGCCGATCATTCCGCGTTACGACTTGTACCAGACGAAGTCGGATTGGTTGAACCAGAAATGGACCGAACTGATCGTCGGTTGAGGTTAAGCCCCTCATCCGCCCTGTCGGGCACCTTCTCCCCGAAAACGGGGAGAAGGAACAAGCGGCACGCTCCGTCATCCCCTCTCCCCGCCTGCGGGGAGAGGGCTAGGGTGAGGGGCATTGCTTCGCCCAGGCGCCAAATTTAAAAGCAGCAAGTGCAGATACCGCGATGAGCGCGGTTTTAAGAGGAACGTGAATGTCAGGCCTCGCCCTCAACAGCGTCACGAAGGAATTCGGGACTTTTACCGCGGTCAATAATGTCGAGCTGACGGTGCCGCATGGTACGTTCGTCTGCATGCTCGGGCCGTCCGGCTGCGGCAAGACCACGCTGCTCAGGATGATCGCGGGCCTCGACCTGCCGACCGGCGGGGCGATCCGGCTCGACGGCGAGGACATTACGCGCGTCCCGACGCACAAGCGCAATCTCGGTATGGTGTTCCAGTCGCTGGCGCTGTTTCCGCATCTGACGGTCGGCGAGAATATCGCCTATCCCTTGCGCATTCGCGGCGTGCCAAAGGAAGACCAGAGGAAGCGTGTCGATGAACTCCTGTCGATGATCCATCTGAGTGGCTATGCCGACAGGCCGGTCTCGAAACTGTCCGGCGGCCAGCGCCAGCGCGTGGCGATTGCCCGGGCGCTTTCGATCTCGCCCAAACTCTTCCTGCTCGACGAGCCGCTCTCGGCGCTCGATGCCAAGCTGCGCGAGGCGATGCAGGTGGAACTGCGCCAGTTGCAGCAGCAGCTCGGCATTACCACTATCGTCGTGACGCACGACCAGCGCGAGGCGATGACCATGGCCGATACCGTCGTCGTCATGAAAGGCGGCGAAATCCGCCAGGCCGCATCGCCGATCGAAATCTATCGCCGTCCGGCCGACACGTTCGTGGCCGATTTCATCGGGTCGACCAATCTGCTTGAGGCGGAAGCTGACAGCACCGGTCGTGTCACTGTGCTCGGTCAGCCGGTTTCGGGCGTGTCTCTTGGCGCAAATACCAGGAAGGCAACGCTGTCGATCCGACCGGAAGACGTGCATCTGACGGCGCCCGGCGATGGCGCACTGTCCGGCACCGTGACCTTCGTGCGCGATCTCGGCGGCACGATCGAGACCTTTGTCGATATCGCCGGCCAGCAGATCGTCGCGGTCTCGACGCCGCGGGCACGGCCCGAAGTATCCGTTGGCCAACCGGTCGGCGTGGTGCTGCTGCCCGACGTTTGCGTGGTGCTTGCCAAATGAGACGCGAAGCCCCGCAACGCCTGGCCGATTACGGACCGCTGTTCTTCCCGGCGATGATGCTCATCGTCTTCTTCGTCGTGCCGTTTGCGACGATGATTGCCGTCTCGTTCTTCCAGCGCCAGCAGGGCGGCTTCTATGTGCCGGCCTTCGAACTGGCCAACTACCAGCGGTTCCTTAGCCTGTTCTTCGCCAATGTGCTCGGCTTCTCGCTGATGCTGGCGATCACCGTTGCTATCTGCTGCGTCGTGCTGGCCGTTCCCTTTACCTACTTGCTGACGCGCATGACGCGAAAGGTGCAGATCGTCTGGCTGGTGGCGCTTCTCTCCGTTCTGTCGCTGTCGGAAGTCATCATCGGCTTTGCCTGGTCGACGCTGTTTTCGCGCACCGCGGGGATCACCAATCTTCTGGTGATGGCAGGGATCATGAGCGAAGCCAAGGCACTGCTGCCGAGCTTCGGCGCGGTCTTGACAGGCATGGTCTATCAGGCCTTCCCCTATACGGTATTGGTGCTTTACCCGGCGCTGGTGCGGCTTGACCCAACGCTGACGGAAGCGGCGCGCACGCTTGGCGCCTCGCCGATCAAGGCCTTCTTCACGGTCGTCATTCCCGCCTTGCGCAACACCATCACCGCGACGCTGATCATGGTCTTCATCTTCGCGCTCGGCTCCTACCTCCTGCCGCAACTGCTCGGGCGGCCGCAGCACTGGACGCTATCGGTGCTGATTACCGATCAGGCGATCTACCAGTCCAACATGCCGTTTGCGGCAGCGATGGCGGTGTTCCTGGTGCTGGTGACGCTTGGCCTCGTTGCCCTGACCGTCATTGCCGGACGCAAAGGAGAAACGGCATGACCGGCGCGCTCAGCAAAGTCTATTTCTTCCTGATCGGCCTGTTCCTGGCGCTGCCGATGATCGTCGTCGCCGGTGTGTCGGTGAACGAGAAGCAGACGCTGGCCTTCCCTCCGAAGGGTTTTTCGCTGTCCTGGTACGGCGAAATCTTCCTCAATCCGGAATGGCGCAATGCCCTTTTCGCTTCGCTGACGCTGGCGATCATTTCGGCGGCACTGGCCGTTGCTATCGCCTTGCCGCTCGCCTGGTTTCTCTGGCGGCGGATTGCGCCATGGGCCAATATATTCCAGCTTCTCGGCATCGCGCCGTTCACGCTGCCGCCGGTCATTACGGCGCTCGGCCTGCTCACCTTCTGGGCGACCACCGGTTTTTACGGCCAACCCTGGACAGCCGTCGTCAGCCACGCGATCTTCTTCGTGACGCTGCCGCTGGTCACGCTGTCTCTCGGGTTCACCGCGATCGACCGCTCGCTGGTCGAGGCTGCAGCGACCATGGGCGCCGATGACAAGACGATCTTCCGCACCGTCGTCCTGCCGCTGATCCTGCCCTATATCGTCTCGGGTTATGCTTTTGCCTTCGTGTTGTCGCTGAACGAGTATATCGTCGCCTACATGACCGTCGGCTTCACCATGGAGACGCTGCCGATCAAGATTTTCAATGCGCTGCGCTACGGTTACACCCCGACCATGGCATCGGTGACGATCCTGTTCGTGGCGACTGCCGCCGTCATCTTCTCCCTTGTCGCGCGGTTCGGCGATCTGCCGAAACTGCTCGGCGCCATGTCATCGGACGACACATGATCACGCTCGCCGCCCTGCAGATGAAATCGGAAAGCGGCGATGTCGCCGCCAATCTCGCGCGCATCGAGCAGGCGGCGAAGGAAGCGGCCGGCAAAGGGGCAAGCCTGCTGATCACGCCCGAACTCGGGCTGACGGGTTATGGGGCCGGCGATATCATTCGCGATCTGGCCGAGCCGGCAGATGGCCCGCTGGTCCGGCGGCTGCAGGCGATTTCGGCGGAAACCGGCGTGGCGATCATCGCCGGTTTTGCCGAGAAGGCGGGCGCGGATACCTTCAACAGCGCCGTTTACGTCGATGGCACGGCAGAGCCGGTCGTCTACCGAAAATCGCATCTCTATGGCGACTATGAACGCGCGTTGTTCACCACCGCCGAACCGAGCACCATGCTGTTTACGCATCGCGGCGTGAAATGCGGCATGCTGATCTGCTACGATGTCGAATTCCCGGAAAACGTCCGGCGGCTGGCTTTGGCTGATGTCGATGCCGTGCTGGTACCGACGGCCCTGCCTGCCGGCTATTCCGGTACGTTCATCGCCGATCACATGATCCAGACCCGCGCCTTCGAGAACCAGGTCTTTGTCGCCTATATCAATCATTGCGGCGCCGATGAGCGCTTCACCTTCGCCGGCTCATCGCGCATCGCCGCCCCCGATGGCAGCCTTTTGGCAAGCGCTCCCTCGCATGGCGAAACGCTGATGGTCGTGCCGCTCAATCCCGCCGATTTCCAGGTCTCGAAATCCGAGAACACCTATCTGACCGACCTGACGCACCGAGCCTGATCCGGTCGATCCGGAGCCAGAAAACCAGCCACATTCCTAAAACCGGTTTCAAGTGGCAAGGCTCGAATCGTTGTTCACATATAGTGAACATTCTGTCCGCGTCGGGCCTCTTTATTAAACGGGCCGTCCGACCGATATTCGCCTCATATTCACGAATGGAGGCAGCCATGAGCTTGCAACTGACGGGCATTCATCATCTGACGGCGATCACCGCCAACGCGCCGGAGAACCTGCGCTTCTACACGCAGACGCTCGGCATGCGGCTGGTCAAGAAGACGGTCAACCAGGATGACACCACCGCCTATCATCTGTTCTACGCCGACGGTCAGGCGACGCCGGGCACCGATCTCACCTTCTTCGACTGGCCGGTCGGGCCGGAAGGACGCGGCACGCACAGCGTTTCGCGCACCAGCCTTCGTGTCGGCAGCCGCGACAGCCTTGCCTGGTGGAAGGCACGTTTCGACGACTTGAAGGTCAAGGCAGGAGAGATCACGGATATCGACGGGCGCGCCTCGATCGATTTCGAGGATGGAGAAGGCCAGCGCTTTCGTTTGATCGACGACGGCGGGCTTGCTCCGTCCCACCCCTGGGACCGGAGCCCGGTTCCGGCCGAACACCAGATCAAGGGTCTCGGCCCGATCGTCATGAGCGTGCCGGATATCACCAATACGGAACTGGTTCTGGAGCATGTGATGAACATGACCAAGCAGCGCCAGTACCCGTCGCCGGACGGAAACGGTGATGTGCATGTCTTCTCGATGGGCGAGGGTGGCCCGGCCGCTGAACTGCATGTCGCCGTCCAGTCCGGTCTGCCGACTGCCCGGCAGGGTGCGGGCGCCGTCCACCATGTCGCCTTCCGCGCGCCAGACGAGGCGGCGCTGCATGAATGGACCGAGCGACTTCAGAGCTTCCGCCTGCCGTCGAGCGGCGAGGTCGAGCGCTTCTATTTCCGCTCGCTCTATTTCCGCGAACCGAACGGCATCCTGTTCGAAATCGCCACGGACGGCCCTGGTTTTGCCGTCGACGAGCCGATGGAGACGCTGGGCGAAGGCCTGTCTCTGCCGCCGTTCCTGGAACACAAGCGCGTCCAGATCGAGGCCCGGCTGAAGCCGCTGGTCTAACTGCAAAAACAAAAAGCCGGGAGCATGCCTCCCGGCTTTTTTGCCTGTACTTTTTTAAGTTTCGCAGCATGCTTCCGGCAAAGCAAAAAGGAATCTCCCAGATGACAAAACTGATCGGCATTTCCGGAAGCCTGAGAAAGGCGTCTTTCAACAAGTCCCTCTTGAATGCGGCGCTGCCGCTCGCGCCGGAAGGCGTGACGTTCACGACGGGGACCATCGAAGGCATTCCGCTTTACAACGCCGATGTGGAGAAGGAAGGCGTGCCGGATGCCGTGCAGGTGTTGAAAGACCAGATCGCTGCCGCCGATGGTGTCATCCTGTTCACGCCGGAATACAACAACTCGATGCCGGGTGTTTTCAAGAACGCCATCGACTGGGTCAGTTCCTCGATGACCGGCGCGCCGAATGTCTTTGCCGGCCGGGCCTTCGCCATTGCCGGCACGTCGCCCGGTCCGTTCGGCACGCTGCTCAGCCAGAATGCCTGGCTCTCCGTGCTGCGCACGCTCGGCGCCGACCTCTGGTCCGGCAAGCGGTTGATGCTGCCGAAGGCGGGGTCGCTGTTCGACAAGGATGGGCAACTGGTCGATGCGGACGCGCAGGCGCGGCTGAAGGCCTTCGTCGAGGCTTTTGCGGATTATGTCGCCCGGAAAACGGCCTGAGAACTAAGGTCTGCAATCACGCTCCGATAGTCTCCAGCCATTTCCGGACGGCTTGCGCATCCATCTCGCCAATCTCGTGTCCGGCGTTCAGCGTGACGGTGTCGAGCGTCGCGCCTGCCTTGCGGAAGATGGCTTCGAGCGGCCCGGCATAACGGGAATAGCCGTCCGCCCGCCCCGTTACCGTCAGGATATCCGTGCCGGAAAGATCGGCGTCCGGCACCGTTTCCAAGGGGTTCATCATGCGCAGCAGCGCGGCTTTGCGGATCAGCCCCGGATGCAGCAGCATGGTCGCAATCAGCATGTTGGCGCCGTTGGAATAGCCGACGAAAACCATCTTGTCGCGGTCGATGCCATAGGCCGGAATGGCTCCTTCGATCATCGCGACGAAGGCTTCGACTTCGGAGACGATATCCGCCTGGTCGAAGGTAAAGGGGGTGATCCTGCGGAAGAAGCGCGGGAAACCTTCCTCGGTGCTGCGGCCTCTCAAGCTGAAAAGAAGGGAATTGGGGGCGATCTGCCGGCCAAGCGGCAAAAGGCTGGTCTCGTTGGCGCCGCTGCCATGCAGCAGCACGATCGTCCGGCCGTCCGGGTTTTCCGGCTGGTGCAGGCGGTGGATGAACGGCAGGTCGCGTTCGGTGAAGCGCTCTTCGCCGGGAAGCGCGAATTGCGGCAGGACGACAAGATTGGCTTCCTGGTCGCCACCAAAATGCTCGGGAACGAACAGGCGGGTTCCGAGCGAGGCGGCGTCTTCGTCCACCGTCATGCCCGGCGCGTCGGTCGCGAATTCAAACAGCGTGCCGCCGGGTTCGCGCACATAGAGCGAAAAGAAATACTTGCGGTCGTGGACCGAAATCTGGCCGGCGTCCTCCGCCTCCAGGTGCGTCCGCAGATCATCGACCGCATCTTTGTCGATCGCCCGGAAGGCAATATGGTCGATCGTCCCTGTTCCGGGGGCTGCGGTCCAGAAACCGCTGGCATCACGGACGTCGATGACGTCGCCGGACTCTGAGGTAAGGCGACGGATCGTTTCGGTCCTTGCCGTTTCGGCGTAGCCGAAATGGCGGTCGATGAAGGCTGCCGTCCCCTCCGGTTTGGCCGTGAGGATGGTCGCGCCGCGCATGCGCCGGATGGCGTCCGCTGCTGCAATTTCGGCAGTCGCATGAGGGGCAGGGGCCACAAGGGCGTCGGTGCCGACCAGCTTGACGATGACGCCATCCGGATCCTTCAGCCGGATCACCGGTTCGCCGAATTCCTGTGCGGGGCCGGTTGCGGGGATATTGTATCGCAGCGCCCGGGTCAGCCAGAAGCCGATGCTTTCCGGCGCAATGGCGAAGGCGATTTCGCTCGGCTGGCCGTGACCGACCCGGCCCGGCGCGCCGTCTTCCCAGACGAGAAACGTTACCAGCGAACCTGGCGATCCGGCTGCGTCGCCATAGAGCAGGTGAAGCTGCATTGCGTCCTCGAAGCCTGCCGTCCGCTTGACGAGGCGCAGGCCGAGGAAGCCGGCATAGAAATCGACATTGGCCTGCACCTTGCGGGTGATCAGGGTGATGTGGTGGATGCCGCTCGTCATGTCATGAAACCTGTTGAATCTGGTCGCAGGAAAGCAGCAAACGCCGGACCGCGCCAGCCCTGCCGCGTGAACACAGCGTCCACGATGTGAACGCTCGAGCGGCACCCGTTGCCGCAGGGCTCAGCCGATTTTCGGACGGTCCTTGGTCAGAAACGCCTTGAAGGCGTCGGCATGGTCGGGATGCCAACGGGACAACGGTGGACGGTTTTCGATGATGTCTCCGGCGGCCCAGAGAATGCGCTTCTCGTCAGTCGCGCGCTCGACGTCATTGTCTGGGCACAGGATGTAGAAGTTGTCGTTTTCGAGGCTCTGCATCATGAAGTCGACTGTTTCCTGCGGCGTCCAGGCGGCATCGGGCTTCTCTGCGCGACCGCCGGCGGTCAGGCCGGTGTAGACGAAGCCGGGGATCAGCAGATGGGCCGTGATATTGCAGCCGGGCGTGTTGCGCAGGTCATGCTGCAGGGCTTCGGTGAAGGCTTTGACGCCCGCCTTGGTCACGTTATAGGCCGGATCGCCGGGCGGCGTGGTAATGCCCTGCTTGGAGCCGGTGTTGATGATGAGGCCCGGCTGACCGTGGGCGATCATGGCGGGTGCAAAGACCCGCGATCCGTTGATGACGCCCCAAAGATTGACGGCGAACACCTTTTCCCAGGCGTCCTGCGCACCGAACATCGGACTGCCGGAGATACCGGCATTGTTCATCAGGACATGAATATTGCCGAAGCGCTCGGCGGCCGCCTTTTCCAGCGCTTTCAGCGAATCGATGCTCGAAACGTCGGTAGGGACGGCAATTGCGCTGTCCGGCCCATGAGGAGACGCTGCTGCCGTCTCGTGCGCCGCCTTGTCCAGTCGTTCACCGGGCAGATCGGCGAGAACCACCTTCATGCCGAGACCGGCGAAGCGCTTTGCGGCGGCAAGGCCGATCCCGGATGCTGCTCCGGTCACGACGGCGACGTGATTGTTGGCAAAAGCTGGATGATTCATGGCTATTCCATCTCGTTGCAAAGAGTATGCTCGAACAGAAAACTAGGCCTGCCGCCTGGAGAAGTCCACCGGCGCCTTGAGAAAGACCCTTGCCGGAACAACAGCGGACCCTAATTTCCATTTCAAATCAAAGCTCTTCTTTTCCATCCCGATCTTTCATGCCGTCGAGGAACCGAATGGCCGCGCCCAAGACCCGCAACAACAGACAGACGCCGTGCGAACAGTGTCCCTTGCGGGCACTTCCGCACTTCCGCGAATTCAAGCCCGATGAATTGGTGTTCGTTTCGAATTTCAAGAGTGGCGAACTGGCGGTCGATGCCGGAACGACGATCCTGGTGGAGGGATCACACAGCGCGCATCTGTTTACCGTGCTTTCCGGCTGGGGTTTTCGCTACAAGATGCTGGACGACGGCCGGCGCCAGATCCTCAACTACATGATGCCCGGCGACCTGATCGGTCTTCAGGGCTCTCTTATGGGCGAAATGCAGCATTCGGTGGAGGCGCTTTCCCCGGTAACGCTCTGTGTTTTCGAGCGCGACAAATTGGGCACCCTTTTCCGCAACTACCCCGACCTTGCCTATGACCTGACCTGGATCGCGGCGCAGGAAGAGCGCATCCTCGACGAGAACCTTTTGAGCATCGGGCGTCGTTCGGCGCTGGAGCGGGCGGCCTATCTGCTGGCTTTCCTCTATCAGCGCGCCAGGGCTACCAACCTTTTCAAGGGCGAGCGTGTTTCCATCCCGATTACCCAGCAGCATGTTGCCGATACGCTCGGGCTTTCCATCGTCCATACCAACAAGACCTTGAAAAAATTGGGGGAGCGCAAGCTGATCCGCTGGGCCGATCGCGGCTGCGATATTCTCGACGACGAAGGCTTGATGAAGATTGCGGGCTGGGACGGATATCACGAAAAGAACCGGCCCTTCATCTGACGTGTCTTATTTAAATGTCACTGCCCTGTTCTTGTCCTACTTGTGGGGTCGAGGCCGCGACCCGGATGTCGCCGGACGAATCGTAGACAGGATGCAATCGGTGGCGCTCACGGAAATTCCGCCTTGGATCAAGCGCGTGCTGGTGATGGAAGACAACTACATCATCGCACTGGAGGCCGAAGATATTCTGCGGTCGCTTGGCATCGAACATGTCGAGATTGCCAGCGACACAGCCGAGGCCAATCGTCTGATCGAAGCGCAATCCTTCGATTTTGCTCTTCTCGACGTCAATCTGGGCAACGAGACGAGTTTCGATTTCGCTGGCCTGCTTCTGGCGCGCGGCGTGGCCTTCGGCTTCGTCAGCGGCTACGGCGACGATTCGGTCTTTCCGGTGGCCTTGCGTGATATCCCGCGGATCTCCAAGCCTTTCAATGAAACCTCCATGGGCAGCCTCCTCGCTTCGGCGGCATAGGTCTGCCGTAGGCTCGGCAGCCGCTTTCCCCTCGTTGACCGCGCCCGGCTGCCCTTGGCTTGTGGGGCGCTCAACCTGCGGTTTTTTCTATGCTTATGCAATAAAACCGCATAGCTTTTGCGATATCCCGGCCTGGGATCGCAGGAGCTGCCTTGCCTGTGTGGCATTGTGGCGCGCAGTCCGAACCCGGCTTGTAATTGATGTGGGCCATGTATATTGAGGGTCCACAATAAATGGTTTGGCGTGAATATCGGAGCGAGCGGCCACGGATGAACGGAAAACGAAAATATCGCGTTGGCGCGTGGTGCGCAGCATCTGTCGCCGTGTTGTTTCTGTCGTCCTGCGAGGGTGAGACAAAGCTGCCGGAAAAGCCGAAAACGACTGTCAGGGTTGAGAAAGCCGACTTTGTAGATCATCGCCAGATGGTGACGCTGACCGGCGAGGTCGTCGCGCATGTCCAGACCAATCTGTCGTTCCGTGTCAGCGGCCAGATTACGGAGTGGCACGTGGACGTCGGATCGCATGTGACGGTCGGCGAGGTCCTCGCCCGCATCGACCCCAGCGAGCAAAAGGCCGATGTAGAGGCTTCCGAGGCCGCCGTTCGCGCGGCGGAGGCACGGGTCAAGCAGGCCTCATCCGCGTTCGAGCGCCAGAGACTGTTGCTGTCGAGGAACTCAACGACGCAGGAGACCTTCGATCTCGCCGAGACGACCCTGCGGACGGCACAAGGATCACTCGATTCGGCGAAGGCGCAACTCGGCACGGCGCGCGATGCCCTGTCCTATACCGAGCTTCGCGCCGATGCGGACGGCATCGTCACCGTGCGCAATGCGGAAGCCGGCCAGGTGGTCCAGGCGGCGCAAACCATGTTCACGGTGGCGAGGGACGGTCCGCGGGACGCGATTTTCGACGTCTACGAATCGCTGCTCTTCCAGAGGCCCGCCGAGCCGAAAATAGGCTTGGCGCTCGTCAGCGATCCTTCCGTCAAAACCGAGGGATCGGTCCGCGAGATATCTCCCTCGGTCGATACGGTCACCGGAACCGTGCGCGTCAAGATCGCCATGGACAGTACCCCCGAGCGCATGACGCTCGGCGCGCCGGTCATCGGATTTGCCAGCTCCCAGCCGGTAAAACTGGTGATCCTGCCATGGACGTCGCTTTCGGCACTCGATGGCAAGCCCGCCGTTTGGGTGGTCGATCAGAAGGACAGCACGGTCAATCTGAAGCCGGTGACCGTGGCATCGTATGAGACGGGCCGCGTGCTGATTTCCGACGGTATCGCCAAGGGCGATACTGTGGTGATCGACGGGGGGAAGATGTTGCGCCCCGGCCAGGTGGTCGATATCGCCAAGGAACAGGCCAAATGAACAGGACATCGCTGACGCTTCTCTTCGTGCCGTTGACGTTTTTGACGCTCGCGGGCTGCCAGGAAAAGGAGGAGCAGGCTCCTCCGGTTGTTCGCCCCGTGCTGTCGCAGGTTGCGGTCCTTCAGCCGATACCCGCCGCCAGTTTCGCCGGTACGGTGCAGCCGAAGGTGCAGACCGTGTTTGGTCCGCGCGTGGCGGGTCTCCTCGTCGCCCGCGATGTCGATACCGGCGATATTGTCACACAGGGACAATTGCTGGCGGCGCTCGACCCCACCGCGCTGGAACTCGCCGTCGGTTCGGCGCAAGCCGATCTCGCCAATGCGGAGGCAACGCTTGCCAACGCCAGTTCCGTTGAACAGCGCACCAGGGCGCTGTTCAAGGCCGGCACGGAAACGCAGGCGGACGTCGAAAGCGCCGAACAATCAACCGCCGCCGCACAGGCTTCGGTCGTACAGGCCCGCGCGACATTGTCCAAAGCCACCGAGCAGCTCTCGTACACGCAGGTCAAGGCGGCGTTCGATGGTGTGGTGACGCAAACCGGGGCGGAGGTCGGGCAGGTCGTTGCCGCCGGTGCCTCCGTGGTGACGGTTGCCCGGCCGGACGACAGGGACGCGGTGGTGGACATACCCGATGGCAGCGCACTTTTGCCAGTGGGAACGCCGTTTTCGATTTCTCTCCAGGTCAATCCTGCCATGACGGTGACCGGCAAGGTGCGGGAAATAGCGCCGGCCGCGGACGAAGCGACACGGACGCGCCGCGTCAAGATCGCGCTTGAAAACCCGCCGGCATCGTTCCGGCTGGGAACGACGATCACCGCCACGCTCAAGGAGGCGGTAATCGAGCAGATGGTCATACCACTGACGGCGGTCCTTCAGCGCGATGGCAAATCCTACGTCTGGATCATCGACGAGGCGAAGAAAACGGTCAGCACCCGGCAAGTGACGACCGGCGCCGAACTCGGACGTTTTGTCGTGGTGGTATCGGGACTTGAACCCGGACTGCGCGTCGTCACGGCCGGGGTGCACCGCCTTGCGGAAGGCCAGACAGTGAAATTCGAAGACGAGGCGCGTTCATGAAGAAGTTCAACCTTTCCGACTGGGCGCTCGATCACGCATCGATGGTCTGGTATTTCATGATAGTCTTCGGTCTTCTCGGCTTCTTCTCCTATCTCAGCCTCGGGCGGGAAGAAGATCCGAACTTCACCATCAAGACGATGACCATCTCCGCGCAGTGGCCCGGTGCCTCCGTCGAGGAGACCACCCGCCAGGTGACGGAGCGCATCGAGCGCAAGCTCGAGGAACTGGAAGCGCTCGATTATACCCGCAGTATCACGACACCCGGGCAGACGATTGTTTTTGTCTACCTGAAAGATACGACCAAGGCCCGGGATGTCCCGTCGATCTGGCTTACCGTTCGCAACTATATCGGCGATATCAGGGGGCAGTTTCCGTCCGGCGTGCTGGATCCGGCGTTTAACGACCGGTTCGGAGATGTATTCGGCAATATCTACGCCTTTACCGCCGATGGCCTGACGCAGCGGCAGCTGCGCGACTATGTCGAAGATGCCCGGCGCGACATTCTCACTGTTCCCAATGTCGGCAAGGTCGATCTCGTCGGTGCTCAGGATGAAGTGATCTATCTGGAGTTCTCCACCCGTCAGCTCGCAGCGCTCGGCATCAACCAGAACGAGGTGCTGGCGACATTGCAGGCGCAGAATGCCATCTCGCCGTCCGGCGTGGTGCAGGCCGAAGGCGAGCGGGTGAGTATCCGGGTCAATGGCCAGTTCACATCCGAAGACAGCCTTCGCGCCGTCAATCTGCAGGTCAACAACCGATTTTTCCGGCTGAGCGACGTCGCCACCATCACCCGTGGCTACACCGATCCGCCGACGGCGTTGTTCCGTTACAATGGCGAAGCGGCGATCGGCCTTGCGATCGGCATGAAGCAGGGTGCCAACCTGCTCGAATTCGGCGAAGCGCTGGAAGAGGAAATCAAGACCGTACAGTCAGAGCTGCCGGTCGGCGTGGACATCCATCTGGTCTCCGATCAGCCGCTGATCGTGGAAGAGGCGGTTTCCGGATTCACCCAGGCCCTGTTCGAGGCGGTGGTGATCGTTCTCGTCGTCAGCTTCATCAGTCTTGGAATGCGCGCCGGCCTGGTGGTGGCCCTGTCCATCCCGCTGACGCTCGCCATCACCTTCCTGTTCATGTCCTACTACGGCATATCGTTGCAGCGTATCTCGCTCGGCGCGCTGATCATTGCGCTCGGCCTTTTGGTCGACGACGCCATGATCGCCGTGGAAATGATGGTCGCCCGGCTCGAAATGGGCGATTCACTGCGAAAGGCAGCGACCTACGTCTACACGCACACGGCCTTTCCGATGCTGACGGGCACGCTCGTCACGGTGGCGAGCTTCATTCCCGTCGGCCTCAACAACAGCGCCGCCGGCGAGTTCACCTTCACGCTGTTCGTCGTCATCGCCGTCTCGCTCCTGGTGTCCTGGATCGTGGCCGTGATCTTCGCGCCATTGCTCGGCGTGACGATCCTGCCCAAGACGATGAAGCAGCATCACGGCGAAAAGGGGCGGATCGGCCGCATGTTCAGTAGCCTGCTCGGTATCTGCATGCGCTGGAAATGGATGACGATCATCGCGACCGTTCTGGTGTTCGCAAGCTCGGTCTACAGCATGCGCTTCGTTCAGCAGCAATTCTTTCCATCGTCCGATCGCCTCGAACTGATTGTCGATTGGTCTCTGCCGCAAAACGCGTCGATCACCGAAACCAACGCCCAGATGGCGAAGTTCGAGAAGGAAAAGCTGGCTGGCAATCCCGATATCGAGCGCTGGTCGACCTATGTGGGGCAGGGCGCACAGCGCTTCGTTCTCTCGTTCGACGTGCAGCCGCCGAATACGGCCTTTGGCCAGATGGTGATCGTGACGAAGAGCCTGGAGGTGCGCGATGCGCTGAAGGCTGATCTGCAGGCCTATCTGAAGAAGACCTTCGTCGGCACGGATGCCTATGTAAAGCTGCTCGATATCGGGCCGCCTGTGGGACGTCCGGTGCAATATCGCGTCAGCGGACCGGATATCGGCAAGGTCCGGCAGTATGCGCTCGAACTCGGCAGCGTCGTCGGCACCAATCCCCGGCTTGGGGATGTGGTCTATGACTGGAACGAGCCGGCCCGCGTCATCAAGGTGGATGTGTTGCAGGACAAGGCACGCCAGCTCGGCGTCACCTCGCAGGATATCGCCTCGGCGCTGAACGGCATCGTCGGCGGGACGACGGTCACCCAGGTCCGTGACGATATCTACCTGATCAATGTGCTCGCCCGGGCCAAGGCATCCGAGCGGCAGTCGACCGAAACGCTGCGCGACCTGCAGCTTCCCGGTGCCAACGGCAGTTCGGTTCCGCTCGCGGCGGTGGCGAACTTCCGTTACGAGATGGAGCAGCCGGTCGTCTGGCGCCGGTCGCGCATGCCGACGCTGATCGTGAAGGCAGGCATTCGCGATGCGACCCAGCCTGCGACCATCGTTGCCCAGCTCGAAAAGGACGTGTCCGCCTTTGCGGCCAAACTGCCCGTCGACTACAAGGTCGTCGTTGGCGGCAGCGTGGAGGAAAGCGCAAAGAGCCAGGCGCCGATCGCCGCCGTCGTGCCGCTGATGCTGTTCGTCATGGCAACCATCCTGATGATCCAGCTTCAGAGCTTCTCAAGGCTGTTCCTGGTGTTTGCCGTGGCGCCGCTGGCGCTGATCGGTGTGGTGGCAGCGCTTCTGTCGAGCAATTCGCCGATGGGCTTCGTCGCCATCCTCGGCATTCTGGCGCTGATCGGTATTCTCATTCGAAACTCGGTCATTCTGGTCGTGCAGATCGAGGATCTGCGCAAGGAAGGCATCCATCCCTGGGATGCAGTCAGGGAAGCGACCGAGCATCGCATGCGGCCGATCATGCTGACGGCCGCGGCCGCCAGTCTGGCGCTGATCCCGATCGCGCGGGAAATCTTCTGGGGGCCGATGGCTTATGCCATGATGGGTGGCATCATCGTCGGCACGGTGCTGACGCTGCTTTTCCTGCCGGCGCTCTATCTTGCCTGGTTCCGCATCAAGCAGCCGGAAAAGCAGGATGAGGTGAGGATCGAGGGCGAGGAAGCGCCGATCCCGGACGACGCCGTTCCGGTTTAAGGACGGCGTCCTCAAGTGGCGGCTTCGTGTTGGCGTACATGCCACCCTCCGTCATCCTCGCCCTTGTGGCGGGGATCCAGCAGCGCCGCGTCCGCGGCGCTAAGGGCTCTTCTCTTCTGATTGAACAAATAGTTCTCTCACCGCGCGGACGCGCGGTGGCTGGATCCTCGCCACAAGGGCGAGGATGACGAATGAGAGTTGCTGCGCGCGGCTGTTCGTGAGTGAAGCGAAGAACTTTCGTCTCACCCTCACAACATCACCACCGTCAACTCCGTCTTGTCGTAGCCGAAGTCGAGCGGCGTGGTGCCGGTGTGTTCCAGCACCAGCCAGTCGCCGGCGTTCAGGAGCGCTATGCCGATCGCGCAGTTGCCGTAGGATGCGGAGGCCGTATCGTTGTCGTTGATGCTGGCGATGGTGGTGGTGCCGTTGACCTTGACGGCGACGGAAAAGGCGCCGGCGGGATTGGCCTCGACACCCAAGCAGACGAGGTAAGCGGCCGTGACCGGGACAACCAGCCGGTTGCCGCCACCGGCAACGGCAGCACCGAGAGTGAAGCCGCCCTGATTGACGCTCAAGGTGGAAAAGCCGGTCTGCGAGCCGGACGCCGGCGTCAGCACTCCGCCGCCGCGTGTCGCGCGCACGAGAGGCCGTTGCGGCATGCGCACGTGGCCCTGGCCGGTGATGCTGAGCGCCGAGGTCCAGGATGCGCCGTCCGGGCTTACCTTGACGGCGAAATCATCCGAGCCGGTCAGCCCCATTTCCGCGCGGCCGGACCAGCCGGTCTGGAAGAGCAGGCTCGCCGTATCGCCGGCTAGCGCCTTGTTGACCTTGACCTGATGGCCGTTCCCATCATGCGTCAGCAGCGTGGCAGGGGCTGCGACCGCGAGACGGTTGGTACTGTCGGCGGCAGTGTTGATGCCGATGGACGAGGGGGTGCCGATCGCGTCGTATGCGGTCCAGGCGCTGCCGTCGTGGATCTTCATCATGTCCTCGGCGAGGAACCAGCCGCGCCAGCCATTCTTAGCGGCGATGAAGATCCAGTCGCCATCCTGTCGGAAGGCGAGTTTTCCCTCTTTTCCCGTCCATGCGCCGGTTGGCGAGGCGGCGACGAGATAACACGTTCCTTCCTGCGGATCGGACGGCGGCGTCGAAAGAGAGGCGGTGATCGTCAGTTGCGTCAGCGCGTCGAGGCGTTGCAGCGCTTCGTTGTGCGTAACATGCTTCTGTGCCTGGGAGGGCAGGATATAGGGCAATTCGAGATTGGCAGTGGTCTCGCTCATCGGGCGTTTCTCCATTCGTGGTCAGGAGAAGGGTAGCCGCACGGGAGCGCCGGAGGATGCAGCATCAAGCGCCGCCTTGTCTTCTAAGGGAAATTCAGCCCGGTCATGCTCGTATTTGCCCGTGCCTGTGAGATGGCAGGAGCGGACTACAGATATCAGGACCGGAACGGCTGCGTCCGGGGCGGCATGGCCGGGACGTCGAAATGCTCAGGACGTTTTCCCTGGCGCGCGCGTTCGGCCATCATTTCGTAGGCCGTTTCGAGATGGCGGCAGAACCGCTCGGACTAGAACAGCGGCGCTCGGAAGCGGTTTTCGTCGAGCGTCTGCCTGATGCCTGCAAGACGGGTGAGATCGCCGGCAAGCGCGACTGCGAGCGCCACGTAATCGTCATCATCCCTGGTCGTCAGTTCTTCCAGTCCTGCAGCGCGAAGCAGGCTTTCGGAGACCCGCGAGGCGAAATTCCTGCCCTTGACCGTCAGCACCGGCAATCCCGCCCAGAGCTTGTCCGAGGTGGTCGTGTGGCCGTTGCAGGGAAAGGTGTCGAGGGCAAGGTCCGCGGCCCGCAGCTGGCGATATGGTCCGCATAGGGCGCTGCCGCGGCAAAGATGACGCGTTCCCGCCCTACACCCAGACGCTCGAAGCGGCGGCGGATATTTGCTTCCATGGCCTGGCTGGTGCACATCAGCCAGAGAATGGCGTTCGGGGCATCGGCGAGGATGCGCGACCAGAGCGTGATCGTCCTGCGGCTTATCTTTGCCGCGCCGTTGAAGGAGGCGAAGACGAAGCGATCAGCCGGAAGCCCCAGATCGCTCCTTGTCGAGGCGGGCGGAAGAGCACGGGTTTGCGGATCATTCGGCTGGTAGCTTTCCGGCAGGCGGCAGAATTTCTCGCGATAGAAGGGTTTGGAACTGTCCGGCGTGACGACGGCGTCACCGATGACGTAGTCGATATCGATATCGACCACGCTGCCGGGAAAGCCGAGCCATGTCACTTGTACCGGTGCGGCACCATGGTTGAGAATTGTCGCGCGCGAATGCGCCGTGTGCCCCTTGAGATCGACAAGCACGTCGATATTGCGCTCGCGGATCCTGGCTGCGGCCTGTGCGTCCGTGAGGCCGTTCAGATCGACGATCCTGCCCCATTGCTGCCGCGCCGCCTTGGCCGACGGTGCTGCTGTCAACCGCGGCGGCGTGTGGCAAAACAGGGTGATGTCGAAACGCTCGGGATCGTGCTGGCGCAGCACGTCACCAAGCAACCGCATCGTCGCATGCGCGTCGAAGAAGTCCGCCGAAAGATAGCCGATTCGTATCTTTTCGCCCCAGACGTGTTTCCGCGAGCGCCGTTGAGCGGTCGCGGACGGGCTGAGCGCGCCGATCGTCTCGGCATTGCGGGCCAGCCGGTTCACCGCCTCGTTGTCGCACCAGTGGATATTGTCGTGCGGGGTCTCCTGCGCCACCCATTCGGACCGGCTTTGCCATTTCGCCGGCGGGATCAGGCTGTCTTCCTCGTCCAGCACGTCGTAGTCACAAAATTCGCGCGCAAGGCTCATCACGGCGTTGCGATAGACCATGTTCTTCGGATGCAGCTTACGCAGTTTGCGCAAGAGGATCAGCGAGCGCACATCCCAGCGATTGGCGCCGATGAGGTCCAGTGCCAGCGCCAGTTGGTCGGGCTTTTCGCTGGCGATCAGCTTGTACTTCAGCTGGTCGACCAGGGCTGCATCACCCGAGCGCTGGAGCAGTTTTGTGAGCATGAAGATGGTGTCTGTGTCTTCCGGCTCGAATTGGTTGGCGCGCATCGAGCAGACAAGAGCGAGATCATCGCGCCCGGCATCGAAATAGAGCTTTGCCGCGCGGGAGAAATGGGAAAAGGCGTTCGCGCCACCGAGGCCAGCGGCATGCTGGAAGAATTCGGCGGCTTCGGCCTTCATGCCGAGCTTGACCAGCGTTTCTCCGAGAAGGCCGACGACGGCCTCGTCGGTGGCGCCTCCGGCTGTCAGCAGGTGATTGAGATGATCGAGCGCAAGATTGTAATCGCCGCCCGCATAGGCTGCGCGCGCCTGACCGATATCGCTGCTCATAGGGACCCCGTCGACCACGTTCATCGGCGTCTTCTAGCAGCCAAAACCTGAGCGGGGCTGGCGGCGTAGCGGTCGGTGTTGCCGGCTAGTTCTTGCCGCGCGACACGAAGTACGGGTTGGCGAAATCGACGTCGGAGGTCTGGTTGCGCTTGCCGTAGGACAGGGGATTGCCGTCCATGGTGACGGTCTCTCCGCCTGCTGCGCGCAGGACCGCGTCACCGGCGGCCGTATCCCACTCCATCGTCCGGCTAAGGCGGGGATAGATGTCGGCGAGCCCTTCGGCCAGAAGACAGAATTTCAGCGACGAGCCGATCGATTCGTAATCGGTGACGCCGTGTTCGGCGAGATAGGCGATGGTTTCCTGGCTGTTGTGCGAGCGGCTGGCGAGTGCCACCAGCGTGTCGCCGCGGCTGCGACAGCCGATGATCGTCGGCGGGCCGATGTCGTGCTCAGCGGAGACGACCGCTTTTTTCGCCTTGTTGCGGGTTGCCGCATAGAGAATGCCAAGCGCCGGCGCGTAGACGACGCCGGCAACGGGCTCGCCCTTTTCGATCAGCGCGATGTTGACGGTAAAATCGTCGTTGCGGCCGACGAATTCCTTGGTGCCGTCAAGCGGATCGACGAGAAAGAAGGGTTTGCCCTCGATATCGGGGATTTGCCCGGCGGCGACGGCCTCTTCGGCGACCACTGGAATATCCGGAAACGCAGCAGCCAGTCGATCGAGGATGATCTTTTCGGCGCTCTCGTCGGCATCGGTCACGGGGGAACAGTCGGCCTTGTAGCTGACCTCCGGTCCGGCATGGTAGACGTCGAGGATCGCTTTCCCCGCAGCCACGGCCGCCGCTTCCAGAACGTCCAGCATCTTGCTTCCCTCGCCTTCCTGCCGTCTTCGGCCATCACGTTCAAATTTTCCCGGTGACGTTTGAAGTCCGTCGTTCGGGACATTGAATATACATCCACATTCCTTACCGGTCTTTTCAAGGTTCAAGCGTCAAATTTTTCCGACTGTGCCGCATTTGGCACTGTATCCGGCCTCCTGTTCGGATAGAGGTGCGGCAGCAGGACGCGGCGCGTTCGACCCGTCTTTGCCGGAGCTGGCTTTGCGCCGGTTGCGGCTTATGCGGGTGTGGCACTGCAACAGGGGGCGGACTGGGACTGGCATGCGTTATTCGGCATTCTCCATCGTCAGGAACGCGCTGACGGGTAACCGCGACTGGAAGCCGGTCTGGCGCCAGCCGGAACCGAAGGCCTTTTATGACGTGATCATCGTCGGCGGCGGCGGCCATGGACTGGCGACAGCCTACTATCTCGCCAGGGAATTCGGCCTCAGGAACATCGCCGTTCTGGAAAAGGGCTATCTCGGCTCCGGTAATGTCGGCCGCAACACGACGATCGTGCGCTCCAACTACATGCTGCCCGGCGACGAGCCCTTCTACGAATTTTCGATGAAGCTCTGGGAAGGCTTGGAACAGGACCTCAACTACAACGCCATGCTGTCGCAGCGCGGCATCATCAATCTCTACCACAATGACGGCCAGCGCGACGCCTATATCCGCCGCGGCAACGCCATGTGGATGGAGGGCGTTCCGGCCGAACTGCTTGACCGCGCGGCGCTGAAGAAGATGCTGCCCTTCCTCAATTTCGATCATGCGCGTTTCCCGATCATGGGCGGGTTGCTGCAGAAGCGCGGCGGCACGGCGCGTCACGATGCCGTCGCCTGGGGCTATGCCCGCGCCGCCGATCGGCTTGGCGTCGATCTCATCCAGAATTGCGAAGTGACCGGCATCCGCCGCGAGAATGGCGTGGTCACCGGCGTCGAGACGTCGAGAGGTTTCATCGGCTGTGGCAAGCTGGGCCTTGCAGCAGCCGGCAACACGTCCCGCGTCGGGCAGATGGCCGATCTCAAGCTGCCGATCGAAAGCCATGTGCTGCAGGCCTTCGTCACCGAGGGGCTGAAGCCTGCGATCAACCACGTCATCACCTATGGCGCCGGGCATTTCTATATTTCCCAGTCGGACAAGGGCGGCCTCGTCTTCGGCGCCGAGATCGACGGCTACAATTCCTATGCCCAGCGCGGCAATCTGGCGACGGTCGAGCATGTGATGGAGGAGGGGGTGACGATGATCCCCGGCCTGTCGCGCGTCCGGGTGCTGCGCTCCTGGGGCGGGGTGATGGACATGAGCATGGACGGCTCTCCGATCATCAGCCGGACGCCGATCGACAATCTCTATCTGAACGCCGGCTGGTGCTATGGCGGCTTCAAGGCGACGCCGGCGTCCGGTTGGTGTTTCGCGCATCTGATCGCCAAGGACGAAACCCATCCCGTCGCACGCTTCCTGCGTCTCGATCGCTTCGAACGCGGCTACCCCATCGACGAACATGGCGCTGGCCCCCAGCCCAACCTGCATTGAGACCCTGAATGGCAAGCCTCATTCACTGCCCGCATTGCGGCGTCCGGCCGAAGGAAGAGTTTTCGATCCGGGGCGACGCATCGCTTGTTCGTCCTGATCCGGAGGCCTCGGACGACGCCTGGCACGAATACGTCCACATCCGGTCCAATCCGCGCGGACGCTATCTGGAACACTGGCAGCATGTCGCCGGCTGTCGCCGCTGGCTCGTCGTCGAGCGTGATACGTTCACCCATGAGGTGTTTTCGGTGACGGATGGTGCGGCTGCAGCGCGGGGGACAGGCCGATGACTGCCTACCGCCTTTCCTCCGGCGGTCTCGTCGATCGCGGCGCCTCGCTCGATTTCAAGTTCGATGGCCGGGTCATGGAAGGGTTTGCAGGCGATACGCTCGCGTCCGCCCTCCTTGCCAATGACCAGCTACTGGTCGGCCGCAGCTTCAAATATCACCGCCCGCGCGGCATCGTCACCGCCGGGCCTTCCGAGCCCAACGCACTCGTCACGATCGGCCGCGGTGCCGGCAGCGACCCGAACACCAGGGCAACCGTTGCCGAACTCCACGCCGGGCTCGAAGCCCGCAGCCAGAACCGCTGGCCGTCGCTGAAATACGACGCCGGCGCGATAAACGGCCTGTTGTCGCCTTTCCTTGGCGCGGGCTTCTACTACAAGACCTTCATGTGGCCGGCGGTCTTCTGGGAAAAGGTTTACGAACCCGTCATCCGCCGTGCCGCCGGTCTCGGCCGGGCCGTGTTGGAGCGCGACCCGGACGCCTACGAGAAATGCTGGGCGCATTGCGATCTGCTGGTTGTCGGCTCCGGACCCACGGGGCTGATGGCCGCGCTCGTGGCCGGCCGCGGCGGCCTGCGGGTCATCCTGGCCGATGAGGACTTCAGGCTCGGCGGTTCGCTGCTGGCGGAGACGACGCGCATCGACGACCGCGCCGCACCGGATTTCGTCGAGGCGTCGCTGGCCGAGCTTCGGGCATTGCCGAACGTGACGATCATGCCGCGCACCACCGTTTTCGGCTGGTACGACGACAACGTCTTTGGCGCGGTCGAGCGGGTGCAGAAGCATGTGGCTGCGTCACAGGCGAAACTTCCCGTCGAACGGCTCTGGCGGATTGCCGCCAAACGGGCGCTGCTGGCGACCGGTGCGGAGGAGCGACCGCTGGTGTTCGGCGGCAATGACAAGCCCGGCGTCATGATGGCCGGTGCGATGCGCAGCTATGCCAACCGTTTTGGTGTCGCGGCCGGCAAGTCGGTGGCGATCTTCACCAATGGCAGCGCGGGCTATCAGGCCGCTGCCGATCTTGCCGCACATGGCATGGACATCGCCGCCATCATCGACAGCCGTGCCGATGCGTCGGACAAGGCGCCCTCCGGCGTGCGTCTCATCCGGTCCGGTTCGGTCATCGATACACGCGGGCGCCAGCGCCTCTCCGGTCTCATCGTCGAGCGGTCGGGTTTTGAAGAAACCATCGCCTGCGACGCGATCGGCATGTCCGGCGGCTGGAATCCGGTCATCCAGCTCGCTTGCCAGCGTGGCGCAAAGGCCGTGTGGTCGCCGCAGTTGCAGACGTTCCTCGCACCTGATGTCGGCAAGGGGCTTATCGTCGCTGGCGCGGCGGCCGGGCGCTACGGTTTGGCTGACGGCCTCAAGGACGGTGCGGAAAAAGCCACGGCGATCGCTGCCGACCTCGGATTCTCGGTCGCGGCACAGCCGTTGCTGTCCGTGGGCGAGGAAATCGATCCGTCCTTCACCGCCCTCTGGTATGCGCCGGGCGCCAAGGCGAAAGCCTTCGTCGATTTCCAGAACGACGTTCACGTCAAGGATATCGGGCTCGCACTGCGCGAAGGCTTCGGCCATGTCGAGCATGCCAAGCGCTATACGACGAACGGCATGGCGACGGATCAGGGTAAACTTTCCGGCATCAATGCAACGGGCCTTCTGGCCGGCATGCAGGGCATCAGCCCGGCCGACGTCGGCACCACCACCTTCCGTCCCTTCTACACGCCCGTGACCTTCGGCGCGCTGGCCGGGACTTCGCGCGACGAGCATGCCGCTCCCGTTCGCAAGTCGCCGCTGCATGGCTGGGCGCAGAAAAGCGGCGCGGTCTTCGTCGATTCCGGCCTCTGGTATCGCCCGGCCTATTTTCCGCGGGACGGTGAAAAGACGTGGCGCGAGAGCACTGACCGCGAAGTCCTCAACGTCCGCCAGAATGTCGGCCTTTGCGACGTCTCGACGCTCGGCAAGATCGAGATTTTCGGCCCGGATGCGGCGGAATTCCTCAATCGGCTCTACTGCAACCCGTTCCTGAAGCTGCCGGTCGGCAAGGCGCGTTATGGGTTGATGCTGCGTGAGGATGGCATGGTCTATGACGACGGCACCACCAGCCGCCTGTCGAGCGAGCATTTCTTCATGACGACGACGACGGCGCTGGCCGCCGGCGTGATGTCCCATATGGAATATTGCGCGCAGGTGCTGTGGCCGGATCTCAAGGTTCGCTTCTGTTCGTCGACGGATCAATGGGCGCAGATGGCGATCGCCGGGCCGAAGGCGCGGCTGGTCGTGCAGGCTCTGGTCGATGACGATGTCTCCGATGCGGCGTTCCCGTTCCTCGGCGCCGGTACCGTGACGTTGAAGGGCGGCCTGAATGCACGGCTGTTCCGGATCTCGTTTTCCGGGGAACTGGCCTATGAACTGGCGGTGCCCGCCGGCTCCGGCGAGGCCGTGGCAGACGCGATCATGCAGGAGGGCAACGCCCATGGCATCTGCGCCTATGGACTGGAGGCGCTAAACGTGCTGCGGATCGAGAAAGGGCATGTCACCCATGCCGAATTTGACGGTCGCGTGACGCCTGACGATGCTGGTTTCGGACGCATGGTATCGGCGCAGAAACCGGATTTCATCGGCAAGCGGCTTTCTACCCGCTACGGGCTGACCGCAGCCGACCGCATGCAGATGGTTGGACTGAAACCAGTGGAGGCGGACAAGCATATTCGCGCCGGTGCCCACCTGCTGCGGGAAGGCGCCAAGCCCTCGACGCTCAACGATCAGGGTTATGTCAGTTCCGCCTGTTTTTCGCCGACGCTCGGTCATGACATTGCACTCGCCTTCCTCAAATCCGGCCGCGAGCGCTATGGCGAGCGCATCGTCGTCTGGGACAAGCTGGGCGGTGCCGAGACGGTGGCGGAAGTCTGCAATCCCGTCTTCGTCGATCCTGACAATGCCCGGCTCAATCCGTAAGGCGATGGATATGATCAAGACCTATAATTCCCGCCATCCCCTGGAAGACCGGGTGCCTGCCGAGGCCGCCATCCGGGCTGTCGATCATCTGGAGATTCCGCGTCGCCTTGCGATCGCGACGGTGATGGCTGCCGAGGGCGAAGAGGCGGCGGTGGTCGCTGGACTGGCAGCGATACAAGACGTTTCAGTGCGCTTTGCCGGCCCGGGCGAATGGCTGGCGCTCTCCCAAACCGAAACGCCCGAAAGCCTGCAGCGCAATCTCTCGCTGCTGCTCGCCGAGGCTGCCTATATTGTCGACCAGAGCGAGGGGAGGGTCGTGCTGCGGCTTTCCGGCCCCAATGTTCGCCGTATCCTCGCCAAGGGGATCGCCGTCGATCTGCATGTTTCGGTGTTCGCAGTCGGTACGTCATCGAATGTTCTGTGCGGGCATATCAGCGTCAATCTGGCACGCACCGGAGAGAATGAATTCGAGCTGATCGTCATGCGCAGTCTTGCAGAATCGCTGTTCGACGACCTAGCGTTGATGGGCCGCGAGTTCGATCTCTCGGCCGGTTTCTCCGGTTAGCTGGGAGTTTGTGGACACTTACCGCAGCCGCAGCATGGTGACGGCGAGGTAGAGGACCGCGAGGTGGTTTTCGAGCCGATCTTCGATCGACCATAGGCGACCCACGGGACGTAGACCTGTTGCGGAGAAGTCTCGGCAGGCGCTCACGGGAACGCCTGCCGGAGGGTGTCAGATTGCCAGGCCGCCGGCCACGTCGATCGCGCTGCCGGTGATGTAGCCGCCGTTCGGTCCCGCCAGGAAAGACACCGTGGCCGCCACTTCCTCGAGCGTCGCGATGCGGCGGATCGGGTGCTGGTCCAGGAGTGCATCGGGGACACCATCGCCCAGCACGGCTGCCGCCATGTCGGTGGGCATGATGCCGGGCTGGATGACGTTGACAGTGATGTTGCGTCCGCCAAGATCGCGGGCAACGCCCTTCGCATATCCGGCGATAGCCGCCTTGGTTCCCGCATAGTCGGCGACGCCGGGGAACGGAACGTGGCCGCCGAGGAGCGAGCCGATGAAGATGATCCGGCCGCCATCCGACAGCGCCGGCGCTGCCGCGCGCGTGGTCGCCACCGCGCCCATGACGTTGATCTGCCACTGACGATCGAGGTTGATTGTGTCGAGATCGGGATCGTCGACCGCCTTGCCCTGCACGGCGATCGCCGCATTGTTGACGAGGATGTCGAGCTTGCCGAAGTGCGCCAACACCTTGTCGACCAGCGGCTTGGCCGCGGCCGTGTCGGCCTGGTCGCTCTGGATCGCGAGAGCCCGGACGCCCTTTGCCTTCAGCTTCTCGACCAGAGCCTCGGCCTTTTCGGCCGACGCGACGTAGCTGATCGCAACGTCTGCCCCCTGGTCGGCAAGCGCCTCAGCCGTAGCGGCGCCGAGCCCGCGCGAGCCGCCGGTAACGAGGGCGACCTTGCCCTTCAATATGTTCGACATGAGAAATCCTTTCGGTACACGAGCAGGACGTCGCCTGACCCGCAGCGCTATATTAACGTAACGATTGTTACTGTAACGATCGGTATGAAATTTGACGACGGCGGTCAAGTGTTTTAGTAACGAACATTATGAAAAAAGCTGGATTGAATTGATGGGACGCCATCGCGAATTTGACGTGGAAAAAGCGCTCGACGCAGCACTATGCGTTTTCTGGCGCAAGGGCTACGAGGGCGCCTCCTACGCTGACCTGACCGAGGCTGCCGGCGTAGAGAGGCCTGCCCTCTATTCTGCGTTTGGCAACAAGGAAGCACTCTTCCGCCGAGCCCTGGCTCGCTACTACGAGCGATACCTGGACTTCATCCCGGAGGCGCTTCAACTCCCCACCGCGCGCGAGGTTGCTGCGCATATCCTGTACAGTGCAGCCGACCTCAATACACGTTATCCCACCCATACGGGGTGTCTCGGCATCAACGGGGTCCTGGCGGGATCGGATGAAGCGGAACCCGTGCGACAAGCATTGATCGATGCTCGCGCGGTTGGTGAGGCGCAGGTTCGTGAACGCTTCGAACGGGCGAAGGCCGAAGGCGAGTTGCCGGAAACTGCCAAACCTGATGCCCTTGCGGCATTCGTGATGGCTGTCTCTCACGGCATGGCGGTGCAGGCCAAAGCCGGCTTTAGCCGTGACATGCTGGAGGCTGTTGCCGAGCAGGCGCTTTCCACGTGGCCTGCACAGGAATCCTGAAGGCTATAGCTCCTAAGAGCGAATGCGCCATTGCATGACGTTTTTACGGCGCGGCTGAGGCAGCGAATGGCGGGAATGGGCAAGACCTGTTCGCACGGATGTCTTTATCCGCCACGACTTTGACATTACGGTTTCGATAGCCAAGATTTCGCTCAACTGCGTGTCCGTTCGGCTGGGACATATCTCCCGGCGAACGCCCGAAACCGGAGAATATTCATGAAAAGCCATGCCAGAGTCGTCGTTATCGGCGGCGGCGTCGTCGGGTGCTCGATCCTCTATCACCTGACGAAATTCGGCTGGACCGATGTCGTTCTTCTTGAGCGCTCGGAACTCACCTCCGGCTCGACCTGGCACGCGGCCGGCGGCATGCACACGATCAATGGCGATCCGAACGTCGCCAAGTTGCAGAAGTATACGGTCGAACTCTACAAGGAAATCCAGGAGTATTCCGGCCAGGATATCGGCCTGCACATGACCTCGGGCATGATGCTGGCTGCCACCAAGGAGCGATTCGACTGGATGAAGTCGATCCTCGCCAAGGGCCGCTATATGGGGCTGGAGGCCGAACTGCTCACGCCCAAGGAAGCGCATGAGCTGATGCCGCTCCTTGATCCCTCGCAATTCGTCGGCGCAGTGTTCGATCCGGTCGAAGGCCATCTCGACCCCTATGGCACCACACATGCCTATGCCAAGTCCGCCAAGAAGAACGGCGCCGATATCTATCTGCACACCAAGGTGGAAGACCTCGTCCAGCTGGAAAACGGCTCCTGGCGTGTCCTCACCAACAAGGGCGAGATCATCGCCGAGCATGTCGTCAATGCCGCAGGCCTCTGGGCGCGCGAAGTCGGCCGCATGACCGGTCTCGAACTCCCCGTGCTGGCCATGGAGCACATGTATCTCATCACCGAGGACATGCCGGAGGTCATCGAATTCAACCAGACGCGCGGCAAGGAACTGATGCACTGCGTCGATTTCGACGGTGAGATCTACCTGCGCCAGGAGCGCAACGGCATGTTGATGGGCACCTATGAAAAGGCCTGCCGCCCCTGGTCGCCGATCACCACGTCCTGGGATTTCGGTCATGAGCTGCTGGCTGAGGACATCGAGCGCATCACCCCCGAGCTCGAAGTCGGCTTCCGCCATTTCCCGGCCTTCAACAATGCCGGCATCAAGAAGATCATCAACGGCCCCTTCACCTTCTCGCCGGACGGCAACCCGCTGGTCGGCCCGGTGCGCGGCCTGACGAATTACTGGTCCGCCTGTGCCGTCATGGCAGGCTTCAGCCAGGGCGGCGGCGTCGGTCTGGCGCTCGCCAACTGGATCATCTACGGCGACCCGGGTTTTGACGTCTTCGCCATGGACGTGTCGCGCTACGGCGATTTCGCCACGCTCGGTTTCACCAATGCCAAGGTGCGCGAAAACTATTCCCGCCGCTTCTCGATCCGCTATCCGAACGAGGAACTGCCCGGCGCGCGCCCGTTCCTGACCACGCCGATCTACGACAAGCTGAAGGACGCAGGTGCTGTCTTCGGCGCGTCCTATGGTCTGGAATCTCCGCTCTGGTTCGCGCCGAAGGGTGAGGAAGACAAGTTCTCCTGGCGCCGCTCCAACGATTTCGACGTCGTCGGGGCCGAGGCGAAGGCCGTGCGCGACAGCGTCGGCCTGATGGAGACCTCCGGTTTCGCCAAATATGCGATCACCGGCAAGGGCGCCGAGGCCTGGCTCGACCGCATGCTGACCTGCCGCATTCCCGCCGCCGGGCGCATGTCGCTGGCGCCGATGCTCAAGGACGATGGCAAGCTGATCGGCGACTTCACGCTGGCCAAGCTCGGCGAGGGCGATTTCCTGCTGATCGGTTCCGGCATCGCCGAGGACTATCACATGCGCTGGTTCGAGGCGCATCTGCCGAAGGATGGCTCGGTCACGCTCAAGGCCTTGAACCTGCAGTTGGTCGGCCTGTCGATCGCCGGCCCGAATTCTCGCGCGTTGATCTCCAAGCTCACCCATCTCGACATGTCGGACGAAGCCTTTGCGTTCATGGACATTCGTCGCATGGATCTCGGCATGGCGCCTGCCATTGTCGGCCGCGTCAGCTATACCGGCGATCTCGGCTACGAAATCTGGATGAAGCCGGAATACCAGCGCTATCTCTATGACCTGATCATGGATGCAGGCGCCGAGTTCGCCATCAAGCTGTTCGGTTTGCGGGCGCTCAATGCCTTGCGGGTCGAAAAATCCTTCGGCAGTTGGTCGCGTGAATATCGCCCGCTCTACGGTCCGTTCGAAGCCGGGCTTGGCCGATTCGTCGCGCTGAAGAAGGATGCGGACTTCATCGGCAAGCAGGCCGCTGCCAAGGAGAAGGCGGAAGGTGGCGCCTTGCGCCTGCGCACATTCGTTATTGATGCCAGGGATGCCGATGTCATCGGGGATGAGCCGATCTCGCTCAACGGCAAGGTCTGCGGTTGGGTGACATCGGGCGGCTATGCCCATGCTTCGGGTGTATCGGTCGCCATCGGCTATGTGCCGAAGGAAGTTGCCGACGAAACGGGGGGATGGCAGGTCGAGCTTCTCGGTGAAATGCTTCCCGCACGTCTGCAGGCGCAGCCGCTTTTCGACGCTAATGGATCGCGTATGCGCTCCTGATAGTTTGGGCGCTCGTTACGCAGGCCGGCTCGCGATGAATGCGCCAGCCGGCCTGCAATGGCGGCTGGCCGTAGAATTCACGGTTTGATGCCTAAAATCAGGCTGCAAACCGCCATTTTTTTGATTTTTTGGCTGTTAAAGCGTCAATGTCACTAAAATGGGAAAGAATTTAAGGAAAGCGTCATTTTGCGCTTCACTTTTGGTTCGAAAGCATTATGGAATCCCCTATCGAAAAGGCTCGGAAAGAGCTTCTAAAACAAGAGGTCTGACCTAATCAGGATCAGACCCGGGGGATATTGATGGAGTATTTTGTCCAGCAGCTCGTCAATGGGCTGACGCTTGGCTCGATCTACGGTTTGATCGCCATTGGCTATACAATGGTTTACGGCATTATCGGCATGGTGAACTTCGCCCACGGCGATATCTTCATGCTTGGCGGTTTCGCAGCGCTGATCGTTTACCTGATTCTGGTGGGATTGTTCGGTGGTATTCCGATCGCCCTTGCCCTGTTCGTCATGATCATCGTTGCGATGCTGATGACGGGCCTGTGGAACTGGGTCATCGAAAAGATGGCCTACCGGCCGTTGCGCGGCTCGTTCCGGCTGGCGCCGCTGATCACCGCGATCGGCATGTCGATCGCGCTGTCGAATTTCATTCAGGTGACGCAAGGCCCGCGCAACAAGCCGGTGCCGCCGCTGGTGTCGGCGGTTTATGATGTCTTCGGCATTTCGGTCTCGCTGAAGCAGATCATCATCGTCGTGGTTACGGCCGTTCTGCTGACGATCTTCTGGTACATCGTCAATCATACGCCGCTCGGACGGGCGCAGCGCGCCACCGAGCAGGACCGCAAGATGGCGGCGCTGCTCGGCATCGACGTCGACAAGACGATTTCGATCACCTTCGTCATGGGTGCGGCGCTGGCTGCCGTCGCCGGCACCATGTACCTGATGTACTATGGTGTGATCGTCTTCACCGACGGGTTCACGCCGGGCGTCAAGGCCTTCACGGCTGCGGTTCTCGGCGGCATCGGCTCATTGCCGGGCGCTGTTCTGGGCGGCCTCATGATCGGCCTGATCGAATCGCTTTGGTCCGCCTATTTCACCATCGACTACAAAGATGTCGCGACATTCTCGATCCTCGCTATCGTGCTGATTTTCAAGCCGTCTGGTATTCTGGGTCGGCCCGAAGTCGAGAAGGTATAATTCCATGGCAAACATTTCGCACACCAATGAGGCCGTCAGCAACAATCTGATGGCGCGGGCTCTGCGCGAGGCCTTTTATGCCGGTCTCGTCGCTCTCGGCCTGTTCGTGCTCTTCGTCGGCCTGAAGACCGACCAGAACATCCTGAATGAACTTGTCCTCGTCCAGCGCTGGGGCCTTTTGGCGACCTTCGTCGCCATTGCCATGGTCGGCCGTTTCCTGGCGGTCGCCTATGTTCGTCCCTGGCTCGAAGCGCGCAAGGCGGCAAAGGCCGCAGCTCCGGCAGTCGAGCGGGAGGCGAGCTTCGTCGCGCGCAATTTCAGCCTGCTCGCCCTCGTTGCCCTGGTCGCGTATCCGCCGGTCATGGTCGCATTGTTCGGCTTCCAGGGCTCGCTGAAATGGGTCGATAACTTCGGCATCCAGATTCTCATCTATGTGATGCTGGCCTGGGGACTGAACATCGTCGTCGGCCTCGCCGGTCTTCTCGATCTTGGTTATGTCGCCTTCTACGCGGTCGGTGCCTATTCCTACGCGCTCCTGTCTTCCTATCTCGGCCTGTCCTTCTGGCTGCTCCTGCCGCTCGCCGGTATTCTCGCGGCGGTGTGGGGCACGATCCTCGGTTTCCCGGTGCTGCGCCTCAAGGGTGACTACCTGGCGATCGTGACGCTGGCCTTCGGGGAAATCATCCGGCTGGTGCTGATCAACTGGACAGAGGTCACCAAGGGCACCTTCGGTATCTCGGGTATCGCCAAGGCTAGCGTCTTCGGCATCTGGTCCTTCGATGTCAGCGCCACGAACAATTTCGCCAAGGCGTTCGGCCTGCCGATGTCCTCGGCCTATTACAAGATCTTCCTGTTCTATCTGGCCCTGGCGCTCTGCATGCTCGCCGCCTTCGTCACGATCCGCCTGCGGCGCATGCCGATCGGCCGGGCCTGGGAAGCGCTGCGTGAGGACGAAATCGCCTGCCGTTCGCTCGGCATCAATACGGTGACGACGAAGCTGACGGCATTTGCCACCGGCGCGATGTTCGGGGGGATTGCAGGGTCGTTCTTTGCCGTCCGCCAGGGCTTTGTTTCGCCGGAATCCTTCGTCTTCCTGGAATCCGCGATCATTCTTGCAATCGTCGTTCTCGGTGGCATGGGGTCGCTGGTCGGCATCGCCGTTGCCGCGACCCTGATGATCGGCGGTACCGAACTGCTGCGTGAAATGGATTTCCTGAAACAGATTTTCGGCCCCGACTTCACGCCGGAACTCTACCGTATGCTGATCTTTGGTCTGGCCATGATCGTTGTCATGGTGTGGAAGCCACGCGGCTTTGTCGGCTCGCGCGAACCCACGGCATTCCTGCGCGAACGCAAGAGTGTTTCCGGCAGCTTTACCAAGGAAGGGCACGGCTGATGGCCCTTGAGACAGAGACGATGACGAAAGATCCAATCCTTAAGGTCGACCATCTGTCGATGCGCTTTGGCGGCCTGATGGCCATCAACGACCTGTCGTTCGAAGCCTATCGCGGTGATATCACAGCACTCATCGGCCCGAACGGCGCCGGCAAGACGACGGTGTTCAACTGCATCACCGGCTTTTACAAGCCGACGATGGGCATGATCACGATGCGGCAGAAAGCGGGCAAGGAATATCTGCTCGAACGCATGTCGGATTTCGAGGTCAACCGCGATGCCAAGGTGGCCCGCACCTTCCAGAACATCCGGCTCTTCTCGGGCCTGACGGTTCTGGAGAACCTGCTCGTCGCCCAGCACAACAAGCTGATGCTGGCTTCCGGCTATACCATCCTCGGCCTGCTCGGCTTCCCGACCTACAAGGCGGCGGTCGGCGAATCGATCGAGCGTGCAAAATACTGGCTCGACAAGGCGAACCTGACGGACCGCGCCGACGACCCGGCCGGCGACCTGCCATACGGCGCACAGCGCCGTCTGGAAATCGCCCGCGCCATGTGCACGGGACCGGAATTCCTTTGCCTCGACGAGCCGGCGGCCGGCCTCAATCCGCGTGAATCCCTAGCCCTCAACGAGCTGCTGCGCAGCATCCGCAAGGACACGGAAACGTCGATCCTTTTGATCGAGCACGATATGTCGGTGGTCATGGAAATTTCGGACCACGTCGTCGTGCTGGAATATGGCCAGAAGATTTCCGACGGGAATCCGGACTTTGTGAAGCACGATCCGAAGGTTATTGCGGCCTATCTCGGTGTTGAAGATGTTGAGGTCGAAGAGGTGATCGAACAGATCGCAGAAATCACGCCGGGAGACACGCACTGATGAGTGATGCCCTCCTGAATGTAAAAGCCGTCGAGACCTATTACGGCAATATTCGTGCGCTTGCCGGCGTTGATGTCGAGGTCAAGCGCGGCGAAATCGTCTGCATGATCGGGGCCAACGGCGCCGGCAAGTCGACGTTGATGATGACCATCTGCGGCAGCCCGCAGGCGAAGACCGGTTCGGTGATCTTCGATGGTCAGGACATCACCCGGATGCCGACGCACGAAATCGCGCGGCTGCGCATTGCCCAGTCGCCGGAAGGCCGTCGTATCTTCCCGCGCATGACCGTCTTTGAAAATCTTCAGATGGGCGCGAGCCTCGACAATCTGAAGCATTTCGACGAGGACGTGGAGAAGATCTTCACGCTGTTTCCGCGGCTGAAAGAACGTGAGGCGCAGCGCGGCGGAACGCTTTCGGGCGGCGAGCAGCAGATGCTGTCGATCGGCCGTGCGCTGATGGCGCGTCCGAAACTGCTGCTTCTCGACGAGCCGTCGCTTGGCCTCGCGCCGCTGATCGTCAAGGGCATCTTCGCCGCGATCAAGAAGCTCAATGAAGAGGAAGGCCTGACAGTCTTCCTCGTCGAGCAGAACGCCTTCGCGGCGCTGAAGCTGTCTCATCGCGGCTACGTCATGGTCAACGGCAAGGTGACGATGAGTGGCAGCGGCAAGGAACTGCTGGCCAATCCGGAAGTGCGCGCCGCTTATCTCGAGGGCGGCCATCATTGATGCCATGCCTGCCGGCCGCCTTTTGAGGCAACCGGCGGGTGTGATTTCGGTACGTTGGAGCGTTTTCGCGCGGCTTGAAAGCCCGCCTGCGCTTTGAAGGGGAGAAATGGAATGCAAGGCATTCTCTACGAAGAACCGACCATCTGGCAGTTCGCGCTGATCACCGTGGTGATGGGCGGCTGGACAGCGTGGCGCACCGGAAAAAGCGCCGCCGAAGGCTGGAGCAAGTACTCGACGCTGGTCATTTACACCCTGTTTCTGGGCGTCGCCATCCGCTTCATCCACCATGCGCTTTTCAACGGCAGCATGTTGACTTTGCAATACTATATCGTGGACACCGTCGTCCTTTTGCTGTTTGCTACGGCTGGTTATCGCTACTACCGCACCAAGCAGATGACAAACAATTACTACTGGCTTTACGAGAAGGCCTCGCTCTTCTCCTGGAAGTCGAAATAACAGAGGGAACCCCGTTTGCGGCGTCCTGCGCGCCGCCGGCGGATACAAGAACACCGGCGCGATTATGGTGGGTATCGTGACCGGTTTTAAACGGCACCCGCTCAATTTTTTGGGAGTAACAAGATGAAAAAGTCACTTTTGTCAGCTGTTGCGCTGACCGCCATGGTCGCTTTCAGCGGCAATGCATGGGCTGACCTGCTGGTTGGTGTTGCTGGCCCGCTGACCGGCCCGAACGCAGCGTTCGGCGCGCAGCTCCAGAAGGGTGCTGAACAGGCCGCGGCTGACATCAATGCTGCCGGCGGCATCAATGGCGAGCAGATCAAGGTTGTCCTGGGCGACGACGTGTCCGACCCGAAGCAGGGCGTTTCGGTCGCCAACAAGTTCGTTGCTGACGGCGTCAAGTTCGTCATCGGCCACTTCAACTCCGGCGTTTCGATCCCGGCTTCGGAAGTCTACGCTGAAAACGGCATCTTGCAGATCACCCCTGCTTCCACCAACCCGGTCTTCACCGAGCGGGGCCTGTGGAACACCTTCCGTACCTGCGGCCGTGACGACCAGCAGGGCGCCGTTGCCGGTGCTTACATCGCTGCAAACTTCAAGGACGCCAAGGTTGCCGTCGTTCACGACAAGACACCTTACGGCCAGGGCCTCGCTGACCTGACCAAGGCTGCCATGAACGAAGCCGGCGTAACCGAAGTCGTCTACGAAGGTATCACGGCAGGCGACAAGGACTTCTCGGCGCTGATCGCCAAGATGAAGGAAGCCGGCGTATCGCTGGTTTACTACGGCGGTCTGCACACGGAAGCCGGCCTCATCATGCGCCAGATGGCTGACCAGGGCCTGAAGGCAACCCTGCTGTCGGGCGATGGTATCGTTTCGAACGAACTTGCTTCGATCGCTGGCGACGCTGTTGACGGCACGCTGATGACGTTCGCTCCGGATCCGCGCAAGAACCCGGCTGCAAAGGAACTGGTTGAAAAGTTCCGTGCTGCTGGTTTCGAGCCGGAAGCCTACACGCTCTACTCCTATGCCGCTCTGCAGGTCATCGCGGAAGCTGCCAAGACGACCGGCGGCAACGACCCGCAGGCTGTTGCTGAAAACATCAAGGGCAAGGGTCCGTTCCACACCGTCATCGGCGAATTCGGCTATGACGACAAGGGCGACATCACCCGTCCGGACTACGTCATGTACACCTGGAAGAAGGGTGACGACGGCAAGTACAGCTACTTCCAGAACGAATAGTCGTTCCGGTCCGCCTGGACTGCGAAAGGCCCGGCATTGCCGGGCCTTTTTGCGTTTTCGTCCTTTGGATGAACAGGGCGCAGCCGCGACGGTCCGGCTATCGCAGCAGTGATGATCGCAGCGTTGCGATCTCTGCCTTGAGCCGCGCCAACTCGTCCGTCTCAAGCCCGCTCGCTTCGAGAATGCACGGAGGAATGGTCCTTGCCTGTTCCTGAAGCGCACGCCCCTTCGCCGTCAGTTGCACCCGCACCTGCCGCTCGTCAGTCTTGTCGCGGGTTCGCGCGATCAAGCCCAGCCCTTCCAGGCGCTTCAGAACGGGGGTCAGCGTGCTCGATTCGAGAAACAGCTTTTCGCCGAGGCTTCCGACCGTCTGGTCATCCCGTTCCCAGAGGGTGACCATGGCGATGTATTGCGTGTAGGTGAGGCCAACGGCGTCCAGAAGCGGTTTGTAAACGCGATTGAGGGCGTGATTGGCGGAATAGATCGCAAAGCAGATGAAGTCGTCGAGCCTGGCCGTATCCGCTGTATCGTTCGATGTCTGGTCCATTTGCATCCATCCTTCATCTATGACTATAAAATAAATCGTTCGCGATCTAATCGCAAGGTATTGACATCGGAAAATCACCGAGCTAATTATCGCTAACGATTTAATCGTTCACGATATAAAGTGAACTGATCGAATTTGGCCCCGACAGTTAAAATTCGATTAATTATATCGTTTACGATTTAATCGCTAGAGAAATAAACAGGATTGCCGTGAGCCGGCATCATCATGGAGAAGGAGAACGTCATGTCCAGCAGCACTCAGGAACAGAATTTTTCCCGTCGCAATGTCCTGCTCGCCGGCGTCACCGGCGCAGGGATCGCTACGGTTTCGGCCGTCGTGACAGGCACGACTGCCGTGGCCCAGGACCAGGCCGCATCGGCCGCGGCGACCCAGGCCCCGGCGAAGCGTAGCGTCAACACCATAACCACCCGCGATGGTGTCGAAATCTACTACAAGGACTGGGGTCCGAAGGATGGCCCGGTGGTTATCCTCAGCCACGGCTGGCCGCTGTCGTCGGACAGCTGGGAGGCGCAGGCGCTGCATCTTGCCAACAATGGTTTCCGCGTCATCACCCATGACCGTCGCGGCCATGGCCGGTCGTCGCAGCCCTGGGACGGCAACGACATGGACCACTATGCCGATAACCTGGCCGACCTGATCACCGTTCTGGACTTGAAGGACGTCTCGCTGTTCGGCTTCTCCACCGGCGGCGGCGAGATCAGCCGCTACATCGGCCGCCACGGCACAAGCCGCGTCGCCAAGGCGGGTCTCATCTCTGCCGTGCCGCCGTTGATGCTGAAAACGGCTGCCAATCCCGGTGGCCTGCCGATCGAAGTCTTCGATGGTATCCGCGCCGCGTCGATCGCCGACCGCTCGCAGCTTTACAAGGATATCGCGTCCGGACCGTTCTTCGGCTTCAACCGGCCCGGCGCCAAGGCTTCGCAGGGCATGATCGACAGTTTCTGGCTGCAGGGCATGACGGGTGGCCACAAGAACACCTACGACTCGATCAAGGCATTCTCGGAAACCGACTTCACCGAAGATTTGAAGAAGTTCGACGTGCCGACGCTGATCGTTCATGGCGACGACGACCAGATCGTGCCGATCGACGCGGCGGCTCGCGCTTCGAAGAAGCTGGTCCCGCATGCCACGCTGAAGGTTTATGCCGGTGCGCCGCATGGCATCACCGATACGCACAAGCAGCAGCTCAACGACGACATGCTGGCCTTCCTGAAGGGCTGATGGTCACCGCTCGGGGCGCCATTTCGGCGCCCCGATTGCATATCTGTTTCAACCGATTGGCTGCTGGTTTGCGGCCGTTCCTGGTGCTAAGTCTCTCCTTCAGATAGCAGTCAGGAGCAGCGGATGGCCCAGAAACAACGCATTCTCGTCACCCGCCGCTGGCCTGATGCAGTCGAGCGTGTCCTGGCCGAACGGTTCGAGGCTTCTTTCAATCTCTTGGACGTTGCCATGGATGAAGCAGCGCTTGCAGAGGCGCTTCGTTCCTTCGATGCGGTGCTGCCGACCGTGTCCGACCGCCTCCCGGCCTCCCTTTTCGACGGTAGTGGCATCCGCACGAAAATCCTCGGAAATTTCGGCGTCGGCTACAATCACATCGACATCGCGGCCGCCAAGGCACATGGGGTCGCGGTCACCAATACGCCTGGCGTGCTTACCGACTGCACGGCCGATATTGCCATGTCGCTGCTTTTGTCGGTTGCGCGACGGGCGGGCGAGGGCGAGCGCGAGGTTCGTGCCGGAGCGTGGAGCGGTTGGCGCCCGACGCATATGATCGGCACCAAGGTCACCGGCAAGACCCTCGGGATCATCGGTTTCGGCCGCATCGGCAAGGCCATGGCGAAGCGCTGTCACTTCGGCTTCGACATGGATGTCGTGTTCTACAACAGATCGAAAATCGGCCTTTCGGAAGCCGCCCGTTATGGCGCGAGGCAAGTGGATACCGTCGAGGAGGTGCTGGCCACCGCCGATTTCGTATCGCTGCATTGCCCGGGTGGCGGTGAAAACCGGCATCTGATCAATGCGCAACGGCTGGCTGTCATGAAGCCGGAAGCCTATCTGATCAACACGGCACGCGGCGATGTCATCGATGAGAAGGCGCTGATCGATGCGCTGGAAACCTGTGTCATCCGCGGTGCCGGTCTCGACGTCTTCGAGGCGGAGCCTCATGTTCCCGAACGACTGCGTGTGCTCGAGAATGTTGTTCTCCTGCCGCATCTCGGCAGTGCGACCGAAGAGACGCGCACGGCGATGGGGATGAAAGTTGTCGAAAATCTCACAGCCTTCTTTGATGGCAAGGTGCCTCCGGATCGGGTCGCTTAAGCATCTGACTTCAAAGCGCTTAATTTTAGCTTGTTGCGATATTGCAACGCAGCATGTTTGTCGGCTGCCGGCGATTGCTGATGGGCGGGAATCGGCAGATACTGCTTAAATATAAGGCAGGCTATCGCGTCGCCTAAAGACTGTACTGGTGGCGCCATGCCAAGGAACGGACGCAGGGCCTCGAGAGAGGATCCTGTCGATGTCGACACCGGCGAAGTTTGCCGGATGTCAGCCGATATACGGGGAAGAAGCGCTTCAAGGGCGGGAACAGCAATGGTCCCAAACCAGGAGTTCTTCATGCGCTTCTCAAAGGTAGCTCGCCATCCAATCGCCGATCAGCCGAGTGCGGCTGCGATCTCTGTTCTGTGGGGAGGAAAATCGTATTTCCTGTGGCTGATACCGCCCCTGATCGCGGCTGGCCTGTGGCCCGCGACGGGCAGGGCACACGATGCGCCGTCGGGCTGGAGCTATCCGTTCTCCTGTTGCTCCAATCAGGATTGCCGGCCGGTCGCCACCAGGGCGATCAGCGAGAAGCCGCAAGGCTATGTCATCAATGTCACTGGTGAGGTCGTGCCCTATGCGGATACGCGCGTCAGGTCCTCGCCGGACGGTGAGTTTCACTGGTGCTCGGTCGCGGGTGAGGCAAGGAGCCGGACGCTCTGCCTGTTCGTGCCGCCGCGATCCTTTTGAAAACTCTACACCTCGCGTAGCGCGTTCGCTGCCTTGACGGCGGCGGAGGCGCGGTTTTCGACGCCGAGCTTCACGTAGATCTGTTCCAGGTGCTTGTTGACCGTGCGGGCGCTCAGGCCCAGGATTTCGCCGATATCACGGTTCGATTTGCCTTTCGCGATCCAGAGCAGGACCTGTGCTTCGCGCACCGTCAGCGAGAAATTCTGCCTGAGAATGTCGTCGTCGCTCGTCTGGCTGACACCGGTGAGGCGAAACAGGAATTCATCGCCGCCGATGGCGCCGAGATAGGCAAGCTGAAGCACCGGCTGGCCGTTCTGGTGGATCATCAGTGGCCCGTCCCTGGAGGCGCTGGGCTTTTCACGTTCCTCCAGCCAGTTGCGGATATGGATGGCAAGCGTATCCAGCCCGTCATCGCGACCGGTCGCGGCATTGACGAGCCTCGTCGCCTGCGGCGTCGACCACTGGATATTGCCGGTGCCGCGCACGGCCAGCAGGTGGCGGCCGGCGGCGTCCAGTGCAACGCGCGCGCTTTGCGCCGAGCGGGCATTGGCAAGATGCACGCGGATACGGGCGCGCAGTTCATCGATGTTGATCGGCTTGGAAAGATAATCGACGCCGCCGGATTCCAGCGCGTGGACGATATGCTCGGTTTCCGTCAGCCCGGTCATGAAGATCACCGGAACCTGGGCGATGCCGGGATTGGCTTTGAGGCTGCGGCAGGTGTCGAAACCGTCCATGCCGGGCATGACCGCGTCCATCAGGATGATATCCGGCGTGATGCGGTCCACGACATTGATCGCAGCCTTGCCGGACGTCGCAATCAGCACCGAAAAGCCGGATTGTTCGAGCGCATCGGTGAGGAAACCGAGCGTCTCCGGCGAATCATCCACGATGAGCACGATATCGCGTGGATGGACTGCGTCATTCACCGGCGGCTCTCCCTTCTTGTTTGTTTATGTTCTGCAGGAAGGCTGCATAGCCGGCAAGGTCGAAAGCCTGAACATAGGTCTTTACCACGTCCGTAAAGGGTTGGTTTTCCTCAGATTTTGCAAGATCTGCCAGCTTCGCCTCGATGCCGCGGACATAGCCGATCTCGCCGAGCCGGATGAGTTCCTCGATATGGGCGACGCCCGGCGTCTTCACGGCAGCTACAGGCTTTGTTTTCGAGGGAAGCGAACCGGTATCGCTGTAGATCCATTCGAGCGCCAGATGGATGGCGAGCTTGTCGTGCAACTGGCGGATATCGAATGGTTTGGTAAGCGTGTCATTGTGGCCCGTATGCGTACCGGCTTCCGTGCCGTCGCCGATATTGGCCGACAGCATGACGATCGGCGCGGTCTGTTCACGGTCGCGCAACCGGCTCACCAGTTGCCAGCCGTTCATGCCCGGCATGGAGATATCGATCAGGAACAGGTCAGGTTTGATCCCCTCGATCAGCGTCAGGCATTCGGGGCCGCCGGCCGCCGTCAGCACGACGAAATCGAGCGGCATCAGCACCTCGCGCATCAGGTCGCGGTGATCCTCGTTGTCATCGACCACGACGATGGTCCGGCGCGCTCCGGCATAACCAATGATCTTGCGCACCGAAGGCAGGGAGGCCGTCGGCCGATTGACCGCCGACAGCATCAGGCGGACGCGAAAGGCCGAGCCCTTGTCGCGCTCGCTGTCGACGACGATCTCGCCACCCAGCGTCTGGGTCAGCAGCCGGGTAATGGTCAATCCCAGCCCAAGGCCGGGCATCGGCCGGACATGCTCGGCTTCGCCGCGCTGGAATGGCTCGAAGATGCGCGGCAGGTCGGTCTGCGAAATGCCGCGGCCGGTGTCGGAGACGGTGAAGGTTGCGACCTGGCTGCGATAGGCGATGTCGAAGCGGATCGTGCCCGTGTCGGTGAACTTGATGGCGTTGGACAGCAGGTTGACGAGGATCTGGCGCAGGCGCTTCTCGTCGGTGCGGACATATTGGGGCAGGGCACCCGCGCGTTGATGTTCGAAGACGAGGCCCTTTGCCTGCGCCTGCGGACGGAACATGTCGGCGATCTGGTCGAGGAAATCCTGGATGTTGATTTCGTTCGAATAGACCTGCAGGCGGCCGGCCTCGATCTTGGAGATATCGAGCAGCCCGTCGATCAGGCCGGACAGGTGATCGGCGCTGCGCTTGATGACCTTGATCGCCGATTGTCGCGGCGCGGGGATGGTCTCATCGCGCTCGAGTATCTGCGCGTAACCGAGAACAGCGTTGAGCGGCGTGCGCAGTTCGTGGCTCAAGCCAACGACGTAGCGGCTCTTGGCGCGGTTGGCGGCTTCGGCCGTTTCCTTGGCATATTGCAGGGCCGCATCGGTCTTCTTGTGGGCGGCGATTTCTTTGAGCAGCAGCGTGTTCTGGCGCGAGGATTCCTCCTCCGCCACCAGCCGGCTGTCATGGGCGAGCACATAGAACCAGCAAACGATGCCGGTAACGACGGCAAAGACGAAGAAGACGATGCCGATCGTCCGGTTGATCACCGAGGCAGTCTCCGGCGAGGCACTGCCGGTCTGGTGGGCGATCATGGCGAGAATGATGCCGATGCCGGCAACGGACAGAACGACGGCAATGCCATAGCGTCCAAGACGGGTGGAGAGCGTTTCCGTGACCTTCTGCGGCAGCAAGGCCTTGGCGACAACGGCGGTCTGATAGTTGAAGCTCGCATGCGGCTTGCACATGTCGTGACAGCGGCTGTCGAGCGAGCAGCAGAGCGAACAGATCGGCGCGGAATAGGCCGGGCACCAGGCCATGTCTTCCGGCTCGAACGGATGTTCGCAGATCGAGCAGGTGACGGTCGACAGCTTCTTCCAGCTCTGGCGCGGCTTGCGGGCAAGGTAATATTTGCCCTTCGTTGCCCAGGCGATGGCGGGGGAGGCGATGAAGGCCGTGACGAGTGCGATATAGGGTGCCAGCGACGCGGCCATCGCGCCGAACAGGCCGAAATGCGCGGTGAGCGCGGTCAAGGCCGATGCCGCCATGGCGCCGACGCCGACCGGATTGACGTCGTAGAGATGGGCACGCTTGAACTCGATGCTCGGGGGCGCAAGGCCGAGCGGCTTGTTGACGAAGAGATCGGCCGAGATCGTGCAGAGCCAAGACATGGCAATGATCGAGAAGATGCCGAGCGTTTCCTCCAGCAGCCTGTAAATGCCGAGCTCCATCAACAGCAGCGCGATCGCCACGTTGAACATCAGCCAGACGACGCGGCCGGGATGGCTGTGGGTGAGGCGGGAGAAGAAGTTCGACCAGGCGAGCGACCCGGCATAGGCGTTCATGACGTTGATCTTCAACTGCGAAACGACCACGAAGGCCGCCATCAGCAACAGGGCTGCATTGTGCCAGGGGATCATGTAGCCGAAGGCGGTCAGGTACATATGAGCGGGGTCTGCCGCATCCTCGACCGGAACGCCGGCGCTGAGGCAGAGCACGACCAGAAACGAACCGGCGAGCAGTTTTGGCGCGCCGACGATCACCCAGCCGGAGCCTGCAAGAAATACTGCGATGCGGTGATGCAGCTTGCGCTGACCCTCCGGCGGGAGGAAGCGCAAAAAGTCCACCTGTTCGCCGATTTGCGCCATCAAGGCGAGGATGACGGCCGATGCCGCGCCGAATTCGGCAAGCGAAAATGGTGCGAGGGAGCCGGGCGCACCGGCCGGCTTGCCGGTGCCGGAAAAGGCGAGCCACAGGTCGAACTTGCTCCAATCGGCAAGGGCTATGAAGATGAAGGGCGCGATGTTGAGGACAATCCAGAACGGCTGGGTGACAAGCTGGAACTTGCTGATCAGCCGAACGCCGTGCGTCACCAGCGGAATGACCATGACGGCGCTGATGATGTAACCGATCCAGAGGGGGATGCCGAGCGCCAGCTCCAGCGCCGCCGACATGATCGAAGCCTCGATGGCAAACAGCATGAAGGTGAAGCTGGCATAGATCAGCGAGGTGATCGTCGATCCGATATAGCCGAAGCTCGCGCCGCGGGTGAGCAGGTCGATATCGACGCCGTGGCGGATGGCGTAGCGGCTGATCGGCAGCCCGACACCGAGCATAACGAGGCTTGCCGCAAGAATGGCGATGATGGCATTGGTGGTGCCGTAGGACAGCGTGATGGCGCCGCCGATCGCCTCCAGTGCCAGGAACGAAATCGCCCCGATCGCCGTCTGCGAGATGCGCTGCGACGAGAATTGCCGGGCGCTCTTGGCTGTGAAACGCAGCGCGTAGTCTTCCAGCGTCTGGTTGGCGACCCAGCGGTTGTACTCGCGCCGGACCGGAATGATGCGCTGGCGTGCTGTCATGCCTAATTTCTGTTCCTGTGCGGGGATTGATCAATGATTAGGCAATGTCCTCCGGTCCGAGAACTTTTGCAAGTGCGAGATGTCGATTGATTGGGGACCGAGAGATTTGTTTCCCAGAAGCGGAATGAGGCAAGGGCGGGGCGTTCCGGTAAATGCGCGTATGCGTGTGCTGCAGTGCACACTTCGCCCCGTCGTCTACGTCAATTGACGTATACAGAATTCGAGAACCCCGGCGGATAGTTCCTTTACGAACGGTAAAGGTCTCCCAAGAGCCGTCGTCAAAGAACGAGAGGGGTTCACAATGAAAATCAAATCTCACGTCATGAGCGCGTTCCTGGCCGGTGCATTGGCCACGACCGCATTCTCCGGCGCCTTCGCCGCCGATGATACGATCAAGGTCGGCGTCCTGCATTCGCTTTCCGGCACTATGGCCATCTCCGAGACGACGCTCAAGGACGCCATGCTGATGCTCATCGAGGAGCAGAACAAGAAAGGTGGCCTTCTCGGCAAGAAGCTCGAGGCCGTCGTCGTCGATCCGGCATCCGACTGGCCGCTGTTTGCCGAAAAAGCCCGCGAGCTGATTTCCGTCAACAAGGTTGCTGCCGTCTTCGGCTGCTGGACCTCGTCGTCGCGCAAATCGGTCCTGCCGGTCTTCGAAGAGCTGAATTCGCTGCTTTTCTATCCGGTCCAGTACGAGGGCGAAGAATCCTCGCGCAACATCTTCTACACCGGTGCCGCTCCGAACCAGCAGGCTATTCCGGCGGTCGACTACCTGATGAACACGGAAGGCGTCGAGCGCTTCGTGCTTGAAGGCACCGACTATGTCTATCCGCGCACGACCAACAAGATCCTCGAAGCCTACCTGATCGCCAAGGGCATTCCGAAGGAAGACATCCTGATCAACTACACGCCGTTCGGCTTCTCTGACTGGCAGACGGAAGTGGCCAAGATCAAGGAATTCGGTTCGGCCGGCAAGAAGACGGCCGTCGTCTCGACCATCAACGGCGACGCCAACGTTCCGTTCTACAAGGAACTCGGCAACAAGGGCATCAAGGCAACCGATATCCCGGTCGTCGCCTTCTCGGTCGGTGAAGAAGAACTTGCCGGTCTCGACACCAAGCCGCTGGTCGGCCATCTCGCCGCCTGGAACTATTTCCAGTCGGTCGACGCTCCGGTCAACGCCGAATTCATCGAGCAGTGGCATGCGTTTACCAAGAACGACAAGCGCGTCACCAACGACCCGATGGAAGCCGCCTATATCGGCTTCAACGCCTGGGTAAAGGCTGTCGAGGCTGCCGGCACCACCGACACGGATGCTGTTCTTGACACCATCATCGGCACCAGCGTTCCGAACCTTTCGGGCGGCTATTCCACCGTCATGCCGAACCACCACATCACCAAGCCGGTGCTGATCGGTGAAATCCAGGAAGACGGCCAGTTCGAAATCGTGCAGCAGACGCCGGCCGTCGTCGGTGACGAATGGTCAGACTATCTGCCCGATTCGAAAGACCTGATCTCCGATTGGCGCAAGCCGATGTCCTGCGGCAACTTCAACGTCGCAACGGGCAAGTGCGGCGGCAAGGGTTCCTGATTTCAGCACGTAAATATATTACGGAAGCGGCTTTTACGGCCGTCTCCGCCAAGTCATTCACTGCATCGTCGAAGAATACCCCTCCGTCCGGATCTCCCACCTGGACGGAGGGACTTTCATCCCTTTTGTCTTTGCATCCTTTGTCTTTGTGCCTGGCATGGTTTCTGCATCGGTAAGGATGGTTCAGGGTTCCTGATGCCGCAACTGCTCGATCTGATCGTCGGACGAGCGCATTGCGGAAATTTTAAGCAGCGGCGCCAGCGGCTTCGGCGGAATTCGCGGCGTCAGCCAGAGGAACAAGAAGAGCTTATGTATCGCGCCATCCAGACCCTCCTTGTCGCTCTCTGCCTGCTGGTCAGTTGCCTTGCAACCGGCCTGCGCGCGCAGGAAGACATCCGCCCGCTGGTCGATGCGCTCGGAGCCGGCGGCTTTCCGCAGAAGATCGAAGCCGTGAAGGCGCTTGCCGCGTCGGGCGATCCCAAAGTTGCCGAAATCCTGCAAAATCTCAGCGACGGCAAACTTTACGCGCCGAAGACCGGCGGCCCGGTTTATCTCGAAGGCTCGACGGACGGCGCCTATGTCGATGTTCTGACCGGCGCCTCAGCGTCCGATGTTCCCGGCAACCTGGCCAAGATCAGGCTGAACAATGGCCTGCGCGGCGCGATCGGCGCGGCGCTCAGCCAGCTGACGCTGCTCAGCCCCGATCGAACTGCCCGCCTGACGGCATCGCGGGACCTGCTCAAGGATGCCAATCCGGACAATCTTGAACTTTTGAACTCCGCGCTGGCGCAGGAGAAGGATGCAGAAGTCAAGGCGATCATGGAAGCCGCGCGCGCCGTCATCCTGCTGAAGACTGATGCCAGCGCCGAGGACAAGAAGGCCGCCATCGACACGATCGCTGCGCGCGGAAACCGCGATGCGCTGACGATCCTGACTGCAGCCCTGGACAATGCGCCAAACGAGTTGAAACCGACGATCGAACAGAACATCGCCTCGATCAAGACCAGTCTTGCGGCATGGGACGTGGCGCAGAACGTCTGGTACGGCCTGTCGCTCGGCTCCGTCCTTCTTCTCGCGGCCATCGGCCTTGCCATCACCTTCGGCGTCATGGGCATCATCAACATGGCGCATGGCGAGATGGTCATGCTCGGTGCCTACACGACCTACGTCGTGCAGCAGACGGTCGCGTCCGTTGCCCCCGGCATGGCCGACTATACACTCGCCTTCGCAGTCCCCGCCGCCTTCCTCTTTACCGGCCTGGTCGGTGTCGGCATCGAGCGCAGCGTCATCCGCTTTCTCTATGGCCGTCCGCTGGAAACGCTGCTCGCCACCTGGGGCATTTCTCTGATCCTGCAGCAGGCGATCCGCACGATCTTCGGCCCGACCAACCGCCAGGTCGACAATCCGAGCTGGATGTCGGGCGCCTTCGAGTTCGGCGGGCTCGCCATCACCTATAACCGCATGTGGATCATCGTCTTCTCGCTCGGCGTCTTCGTCGCGCTGCTGCTCTTGCTCAAGCGCTCCAAGTTCGGCCTGCAGATGCGCGCCGTGACGCAGAATCGCCGGATGGCCTCATCCATGGGCATCCGCACGCCATGGGTCGACGCGCTGACCTTCGGTCTCGGTTCCGGTATTGCCGGCATGGCGGGCGTGGCGCTCAGCCAGATCGACAACGTCTCGCCCAACCTCGGCCAGAACTACATCATCGACAGTTTCATGGTCGTGGTCTTCGGCGGCGTCGGCAATCTCTGGGGGACGCTGGTCGGCGCGCTTACGCTGGGCATCGCCAACAAGTTCCTCGAGCCCTACGCCGGCGCGGTGCTGGGCAAGATCCTCATCCTCATCTTCATCATTCTCTTCATCCAGCGGCGGCCACGCGGCCTGTTCGCGCTCAAGGGAAGGGCGATCGAACAATGATCACGCAAATGCTTTTCAGCCGGCACGAGAAGAAGACGGTCTGGGCCGTCTTCCTGATCCTGCTCGCCGCCGCCCTCATCCCCCTCGCCAATCTGCTGATCCCCGAAGGCAGCCCGTTCCACGTACCCGGCTATCTGGTGCCGTTGCTCGGCAAGTACCTGTGCTACGCGCTGCTGGCCTTGGCGCTCGATCTCGTCTGGGGCTATTGCGGCATTCTCTCGCTTGGCCATGGCGCGTTCTTCGCGCTCGGTGGCTATGCAATGGGCATGTACCTCATGCGCCAGATCGGCGATCGCGGTGTCTATGCCAACCCGCTGTTGCCGGATTTCATGGTCTTCCTGAACTGGCAGGAGCTTCCCTGGTACTGGTACGGCTTCAACCATTTCGCCTTCGCGGCGCTGATGGTTCTGCTGGTGCCCGGCCTGCTCGCCTTCGTCTTCGGCTGGTTCGCCTTCCGCTCGCGCGTTACCGGCGTCTATCTGTCGATCATCACGCAGGCGATGACCTACGCGCTGCTTCTTGCTTTCTTCCGCAACGAGATGGGCTTTGGCGGCAATAACGGCCTGACGGACTTCAAGGAGATCCTCGGTTTCAACGTCCAGGCCGGCGGCACCCGCGCGGCACTCTTTGCGGCAACCGCCATTGCGCTTGCGCTGGCCCTGGTTCTGAGCTCGGCCATCGTCCGCTCGAAATACGGCAAGGTGCTGGTCGGCGTTCGCGATGCGGAAAGCCGGACCCGATTCCTGGGCTACCGCGTCGAGAACATGAAACTGTTCATCTTCACCGTTTCGGCGATGATGGCGGGCGTTGCCGGTGCGCTCTATGTGCCGCAGGTCGGCATCATCAATCCCGGCGAATTCGCCCCGGCAAACTCGATCGAAGTCGTCATCTGGACGGCGGTCGGTGGTCGCGGCACGCTGATCGGGCCGATCATCGGCGCTGTCCTCGTCAACTTCGGCAAGAGCATCTTCACCGCCGCCTTCCCGGAATTCTGGCTGTTCGCGCTCGGAGCCCTGTTCGTCGCAACAACGCTGTTCCTGCCCAAGGGCGTCGTCGGCACGATCCAGCAGTTCCTTGCCCGGCGCAAGGAACAGACAAAGGCCGATGCTGTTGAAAAGGCCTATCAGGACAAGGCAGCGGCCAAGGCCGAGAGCCGGCTCGCAACACTTGAACCCCAGGCTGCGGAGTAAGACCGATGGACGCAAAGACCTCGCGCAGCCTTCTCTATCTCGATGGCGTCTCGGTTTCCTTTGACGGCTTCAAGGCGCTGAACTCGCTGTCCTTCGTGGTCGAGCCCGGTGAGCTTCGTGCCATCATCGGCCCGAACGGTGCCGGCAAGACGACGATGATGGACATCATCACGGGCAAGACCCGGCCGGACAGTGGTCAGGTCTTCTTCAACGGTGACATCGACCTCACAAAGAAGGACGAGGCCGACATCGCCCAGCTTGGCATCGGCCGCAAATTCCAGAAGCCGACAGTCTTTGAAAGCCACACCGTCTGGGACAATATCGAGCTGGCGCTCAACCGGAAGCGCGGTGTGTTCTCGACGCTGTTCTACCGCCTGACGCCTGCGGACAAGGCACGCATCGAGGAAATCCTCGAAACGGTGCGCATGACGGCGCGCAAGGACGATCTGGCCGCCAACCTCTCGCATGGCCAGAAGCAGTGGCTGGAGATCGGCATGCTGCTTGCGCAGGAGCCGAAGCTGCTTCTGGTCGACGAACCGGTGGCCGGCATGACCGACGCCGAAACCGCCGAAACCGCCATCCTGCTCAAGGAAATCGCCAAGACCCGCTCGGTCGTCGTTGTTGAACACGACATGGGTTTCATCCGTGACCTCGGCGTCAAGGTGACGTGCCTGGCCGAAGGCTCCGTACTGGCCGAAGGCTCGATCGATTTCGTCAGCAACGATCCGAAAGTGATCGAGAATTATTTGGGACGCTAACTATGCTCACGGTCGATAACATCAATCTGCATTACGGCGCAGCGCAAGCCTTGCGCGGCGTCTCCATTACCGCTCCCATGGGCAAGATCACCTGCGTGCTCGGCCGCAATGGCGTCGGCAAGACCAGCCTGCTCAGGGCGATCACCGGCCAGCATGGGCCGAGCGCCGGCACCATCACCTTCAACGACACGGTGCTGAACGGCATGGCGCCCTATAACCGTGCCAAGCACGGCATCGGCTTCGTGCCGCAGGGGCGGGAAGTGTTCCCGTTGCTGACGGTCAAGGAAAATCTGGAATCCGGTTATGCCCCGGTTGCCCGCAAAGACCGTTTCATTCCGGAAGATATCTTCAACCTGTTCCCGATCCTGCGTTCGATGCTCGGCCGCCGCGGCGGCGACCTTTCCGGCGGGCAGCAGCAGCAGTTGGCGATTGGGCGCGCATTGGTGACGCGGCCGAAAATCCTCGTTCTCGATGAGCCGACGGAGGGTATCCAGCCGTCGATCATCAAGGACATCGGCCGGGCGATCCAGTACTTGCGCGATTCCACCGGGATGGCAATTCTGCTTGTGGAACAATATCTTGACTTCTGCCGTGAGCTTGCAGATCACGTCTACATCATGGATCGGGGCGAGATCGTGCATGAAGGCCCGGCCGAAACGCTGGACACGCCGGAAGCGCGCCGCCACCTCACCGTTTAAGTTGGATTTTTGATGGCTGAGGCAGCGGCAATCGCTCCGCAAAGGGCGTGGGGCAGGGGACGGCTGGTGGCGAAGCCGTTTGGCGGGCGCACCCGGCTTGCCGAATTCTATCAGGAAGGTTGCGCCAAGATCCGGCTGCCGGACACGTTCGACGCCACGATGGAGGCCGTGCTGATCAACAGTTCCGGCGGGCTGACCGGCGGCGACCATATGGAATGGGAGTTTTCCGCCGGTAAGGGCACGCATTTGACGCTGACGACGCAGGCCTGCGAAAAGATCTACAAGTCCAGCTCCGGAATGGCTGCAGTTTCCTCCAAGATATCGGTCGGGGCCGGGGCGGCGGTGCATTGGCTGCCGCAGGAGACGATCCTGTTCGATCGCGCCTCGCTGTCGCGCCGGCTCGAGGTCGATATCGCAGAGGGGGCTGAGTTTCTGGCCGTCGAGGCGGTCCTGCTCGGCCGCAAGGCCATGGGCGAGGCGATGCGGACAGGGTTGTTTCAGGATTGCTGGCGTATCCGCAGGAATGGCGCGCTGCTCCATGCGGAAAACCTGCGGCTTTCGGACGACATAGCGGCACTGACGCAGGAGCGCGCCACGCTCGGCGGGCGGGTGGCTTTTGCGACGCTTTTCTATGCCGGTGCGGATTGCGAGCAGCATGTTGAGACACTGCGTCGGCTGATTGGCGGCGCCAGCGGCGGCATCAGCCATTATCAGGTTGGCGGAGAGGACAAGCTCGTCGCCCGGTTCGTGGCACCCGACGGTTTCTCCTTGAGAAAAATCCTCATCCCGGTCATTTCGCACTTGCGCAAGGGCGCCTCCGTGCCGAAAGTCTGGAACCTGTAATCGACACGAAATCCTGGTGGCCGCGCATGAATCTCACCCCCCGCGAAAAAGACAAACTGCTGATCTCGATGGCGGCGATGGTTGCCCGAAGGCGGCTGGAGCGTGGCGTGAAGCTCAATCACCCGGAAGCGATCGCGCTGATCACCGATTATGTCGTCGAAGGCGCGCGCGACGGCCGCTCCGTTGCCGAGTTGATGGAGGCGGGTGCCCATGTCATCACCCGCGCCCAGGTGATGGAAGGCATCCCCGAGATGATCCATGATATCCAGATCGAGGCCACGTTTCCGGACGGCACGAAGCTCGTCACTGTCCACGAACCGATTCGCTGAAGGAGCACGCCATGCTGCAACTGAGACCCAATTGCGAATGCTGCGACAAGGACCTGCCGCCCGGCAGCCGCGAAGCGATGATCTGCAGCTTCGAATGCACGTTCTGCACGCAATGTGCATCGGACATTCTGGACGGCCAATGCCCGAACTGCGCGGGCGAGCTCGTCCGTCGCCCGGTGCGTCCCGCAGCCAAGCTAGGCAAGTTCCCGGCATCCACCGAACGTGTCGTGAAGCCGGATGGCTGCGCCCCGATCAAGGCGGCATGAACAGGAGACAAGATCATGATCCCCGGTGAAATCATTACCGCAAGCGGCGAGATCGAGCTGAATGTCGGTCTGGAAACCGTCACGCTCGAGATCTCGAACACGGGCGACCGACCGATCCAGGTCGGCAGCCACTATCATTTCGCCGAAACCAATGCCGGCCTGTCCTTCGACCGGGCACAGGCGCATGGCAAGCGTCTCGATATTCCGGCGGGAACCGCCGTCCGCTTCGAGCCCGGACAGACGCGCAGTGTCACGCTCATCCCTTTTGCTGGCAAGCGTGAGGTCTACGGTTTCCGGCAGCAGGTCATGGGCAAGCTGTGAGCCGCCTGCGTCCGGCTTGGAAAACTGAGGGTGTCGCGTGACGTCAAGCCGGACCATCATGATCGTCGGTAACGGGCCGGTAGCGCAGGGTGTCGCTGCGATCATCGACGCGGCCGATCTGGTGATCCGCTTCAACGATTGCCGCTCGTGTGGTGCGGGTGGCGATAAGACCGATGTCGTTGCCGTCTGCAATACCGGTCGTCCGGCATTGGCGATGCTGGGTGGCGGCGGGTGGAAGACGAATGCTGCCGTGCGGCAGGCGCGCGAAATCTGGTGCGTCCGCTCAGCGGAAAAATTTCTAGCGTTGCGGCCTGAAATCGAGAGACGCCACCCTGATCTCGACGATCTCTGCGACGACTATACGGATGGTTTTCGCGCATTCGCCAAGGCAACGGACCGTGTTTTCCATGCCGTCCCGTCCTCCACGCATGAGAGCGTCGATGCAGGGTTGAAGCGCTTCGATCCCGGCGAATACGTCGTGCCGAGCAGCGGCCTGATCGTCATCGTCGAGGTACTTACCCATTGGCGCCAGCCGGGCGACCGCGTCGTTCTTGCGGGCTTTGGCCATGCCGGCTGGGAGTGGCACCCGTTCCCAGCCGAACGCCTTTTTGTCGATGAACTGATTTCCACCGGGCGCATGATGCGGCTCGATCAAAATTACCTATCTGCTCAGGGAGCCTGATACCCATGTCCTACAAGATGTCGCGCGCGGCTTATGCCAGCATGTTCGGCCCCACCACCGGCGACAAGGTTCGGCTGGCCGATACCGAGCTTTTCATCGAAGTGGAGAAGGACTTCACCACCTATGGTGACGAGGTGAAGTTCGGCGGTGGCAAGGTCATCCGCGACGGCATGGGACAGAGCCAGGTGACGCGAGCCGAAGGTGCGGTCGATACCGTCATCACCAATGCGCTGATCGTCGATCACTCCGGCATCGTCAAGGCGGATATCGGCCTGAAGAACGGCCGCATCGTGGGGATCGGCAAGGCCGGCAATCCGGATACGCAGCCTGATGTCACCATCATCGTCGGTCCCTCGACGGAGGCGATTGCGGGCGAGGGCAAGATCGTCACGGCCGGCGGCATGGACAGCCATATCCACTTCATCTGCCCCCAGCAGATCGAGGAGGCGCTGATGAGCGGTATCACCACCATGCTCGGTGGCGGCTCGGGTCCTGCTCACGGAACGCTCGCCACAACCTGCACCGGCGCTTGGCATATCGAGCGGATGATCGAGAGCTTCGACGCCTTCCCGATGAACCTTGCGCTCGCAGGCAAGGGTAACGCATCGCTGCCGGCCGGCATCGTCGAGATGGTTCTTGCCGGCGCAAGCTCGCTGAAACTACACGAGGACTGGGGGACGACGCCGGCGGCCATCGACTGCTGCCTGTCGGTTGCCGACGAATACGACGTGCAGGTGATGATCCACACCGACACGCTGAACGAGAGCGGTTTCGTGGAAGATACGATCGCCGCCATCAAGGGCCGCACCATCCATGCCTTCCACACCGAAGGAGCGGGCGGGGGCCATGCACCGGATATCATCAAGATCTGCGGCCAGCCGAACGTCATCCCGTCCTCGACCAATCCCACGCGACCCTATACCAAAAACACGCTGGCCGAGCACCTCGACATGCTGATGGTCTGCCACCATCTGTCGCCGTCCATTCCGGAGGACATTGCCTTTGCCGAAAGCCGTATCCGCAAGGAGACCATCGCGGCCGAAGACATCCTGCACGATATCGGCGCCTTCTCGATCATCTCCTCCGACAGTCAGGCCATGGGCCGCGTCGGCGAGGTGGCGATCCGCACCTGGCAGACGGCGGACAAGATGAAGCGCCAGCGCGGCCGGATGGCGCAGGAAACCGGCGAGAACGACAATTTCCGCGTCAAGCGCTACATCGCGAAGTACACGATCAACCCGGCGATCGCCCATGGCGTCAGCCACGAGGTCGGCTCGATCGAAGTCGGCAAGCGCGCCGACCTGGTGCTCTGGAACCCGGCCTTCTTCGGCGTCAAGCCGGACATGGTTCTGCTCGGCGGGTCGATCGCGGCAGCACCGATGGGTGATCCGAATGCCTCGATCCCGACGCCGCAGCCGGTGCATTATCGCCTGATGTTCGGCGCCTACGGAAAGAACCGGACGAACTCCTCCGTCACTTTCGTCAGCCAGGCATCGCTCGATGCCGGCCTCAAGGCCAAGCTCGGCGTCGCCAAGGAACTGGTGGCGGTACAGAATACGCGCCACGGCATCGGCAAGCATTCGATGATCCACAACAGCCTGATGCCGCATATCGAGGTCGACCCCGAAACCTACGAAGTCCGCGCCGACGGCGAACTTCTGACCTGCGAACCGGCAACGGTGTTGCCGATGGCGCAGCGTTATTTCCTGTTCTGACGGGAATGCCGCAGGCGGGAGAAGCGGAATGATGTCCTTCAAACGGGCGATGCGATGGCTGTTGGCCATTCCCCTCGTATTGGCCTTGGTGGCGATTGCGGGAACGATTTTGCCGCGTCCGCTCTGGCCTGTTGCAAAGGCCGGTGAAGCGTTTGAGCAGACACATCGTATCCTCGTCCTCTCCAATCCCATCCACACCGACATCGCCATAGCGGTCGATCCTGAAACGCTGGCCCGGTTTCCGTTTCTCGCGGAAAGCGGTATGCCGGTTGCGCATCCGAATGCGCGCTGGCTCGTCTTCGGCTGGGGCGGCCGCGCCTTTTACATCGAAACGCCGACATGGGCGGACCTGAAGCCAATGCCGCTGATCAAGGGCCTGACGCTCGACCGGTCGGTCGTCCATGCGGATGTCGCCGGAGAGATAGTCGAGCCTTCGGATCGCGTCCGCAGTTTCGAGATCGGCAATGGCGAATATCAGCGGCTTCTGTCCTACATCGAGGCCAGTTTCAAACCACAGGACGGCCGGATCGCCGCGATACCGGGTGCGGCCTATGGCCAGAACGACCGCTTCTTCGAGGCGAACGGCTGGTTCAGCGCCGCTGTCGGCTGCAACACCTGGGCGGCAGCGGCCTTGCGCGAGGCCGGGTTGCAAACCGGGTGGTGGAACCCGCTGCCGGTTTCCTTGTCCGCGTCGCTTGATCTGTACAACTGAACAGCAACGTGTCGAATTGTCATTTTCGGCTATGCGCACAGTGCAAGGCAGATATGCCAAGGGGGCCTTTGGACCGATTTTGTGCTGCATCGCAGCACGGCTTGCTGTAAAAAGCGGCCTTCGACTCCCGCCCGGTTCCTCCCAAGGCCAGTTGCGCGGGAAGGTCTTTTTCAAGGAGAAAGCCATGATCGTTGGCAGAAAAGTTCCGTCCGTCACCTTCCGCACGCGCGTCCGCGACGAAGCCGTTGGTGGCCCAAACCCCTATCGCTGGCAGGATGTTTCCTCGGCCGATTACTTCGCCGGCAAACGCGTCATCCTGTTCTCGCTGCCGGGCGCGTTTACGCCGACCTGCTCGACCTTCCAGCTTCCCGATTTCGAAAAGCTCGCCGGTGAATTCAAGGCCGAAGGCATTGATGCGATCTACTGCATTTCGGTCAACGACGCCTTCGTCATGAACGCCTGGGGCAAGTCGCAGAACCTCGACAACGTCAAGCTGATCCCGGACGGCTCGGGCGAATTCACCCGCAAGATGGGCATGCTCGTTGCCAAGGACAATCTCGGTTTCGGCATGCGTTCGTGGCGCTATGCGGCCATCATCAATGATGGCGCCGTCGAACAGTGGTTCGAGGAAGAAGGCTATTCGGACAATTGCGACAGTGATCCCTATGGCGTTTCCGCACCGCAAAACATCCTCTCTGCGCTGAAGTCGGAAAAGCTCGCGGCCTGAGCCTCGGCCTGTCGATGATCTGAAATCCGGCGCCCGGTCTCTTAGGTCTGGCGCCGGATTTTTTTATGGCTACAGTGGAATGAAAGCATCCAGAGGTTCCCATGATCTACGTTGTCGCCCATCTCAAGACCCATCCCGGCAAGGGGGCGGAGGTCGTCTCGGATGCAGCGCCCCTGATCGAGGGGACGCGCAAGGAGGCGGGCTGCGTCTTCTACGATCTCTACCAGAAGCCGGGCGAACCCGACACGCTGGTCTTTGTCGAGCAGTGGCAGAGCCGCGAAGCGCTGGAGGCACATTTTGCCGAGCCGCATATCGTGGCTTTCCAGAAGGCGACGGCAGCCTTGGTGGCCGATGGCCGCATCGAGGTCGTGCATGCCGAGAAAGTCGAGGTGCTGTGATGCCCTATCGCTCGACGCAGATCCTTTCTCCCGGTCCATCGGACAAGACGCCCCTGCATACGATCGCGCTTGCCCATGACCAGCGGCATTTGCGCCGCAAGCTGCTGCATCTCGACAATGACGATGTGGTGATGCTCGACCTGAAAGAGCCGGTAATGCTCGCCGATGGCGATCTGCTGGTGCTGGATACCGGCGGCTACGTCCGCATCGCCGCCACCGAGGAGGCTCTCTACGACATCCGGCCGCGCGATCCGCTGCACCTGATCGAACTGGCCTGGCATCTCGGCAACCGTCACTTGGCCGCTGAAATCCGGCCGGACCGGATACTGATCCAGCGCGACCCGGTGATCAAGGCGATGCTCGAGGGCCTCGGCGCCACGGTCGGCGAGGTGACGGAACCGTTCCAGCCGATGCGCGGCGCCTATCATGGTTCCGGCGGGCATTCGCATGGGCATGGCGACCATCATCGCGCCCATGACTGAATATGCCGATACGAAGGCGCTGCTGCGGCTCGTGACATGGCTGTCGCCGGCTTTTCCGGTCGGGGCGTTTTCCTATTCCGGCGGGCTTGAGCAGGCGGTGCATGATGGCCTGGTGACCGACGCGCAGGGTCTTGCCCAATGGCTGCAGGCGCTGATCCGCCACGGTTCGAGCTGGAACGATGCGGTGCTTCTGGCCGAAAGCTACCGGGCCTGCGATGACCCGCTCAGGCTTGAAGCCGTGCGTGAACTCGCGGAAGCTCTGGCCGGTTCGCGGGAGCGTCACATGGAGATGACGCTGCAGGGTGAGGCCTTTCTGACCGCCGCCGCCCATTGGCCGCATCCGGTGCTCGATACCTTGACGGGTGCAGTCGCCTATCCGGTCGCCGTCGGTGCCGTTGCCGGGGCGCATCGGACCGGTATGGAGCCGGCTTTGGCCGCCTATCTGCATGCGACCGCATCGAACCTTGTCTCCGTCGCGATCCGCTGCGGCGTCACGGGACAGAAGCACGGCGTCGGCGTCCTTGCTGAACTGGAACCGGTGATCGCCGAGACGGCGGCGAAGGCTTCGTTGAGCACGCTCGATGACCTCGGCTCGGCGACGATTATTGCGGACATATCGGCCTTGCGTCACGAGACCCTGCATTCCAGATTGTTCCGTTCATGACGACTGTCGCCGGATATTTCGCGGTTGCTGTCACTTTTGCGCTCGCCGCGGCTTTCGTGCCGCTGGGGTACCTTTCGCTGTACTTTGTGCGCAACGAGCGCGACATCCTGCGGTTTATCACCGGCGTCAACATTTGGAACGATCACCAAGCCGACGGCTTTAGCTTGAAATTTCGAACCTTGCCGTTGGTATTCGGCGTCTTTTTCTTTGCATTTTGGACGGCCTGCGAGCTTGTAGGTGTGTTTAACGCGCCAGCGCCCCCGAAATTTACTGGCATCATTTTCGCCGCTGCATTCCTGTTGAGAGCTGTTCTGGGATTGATGGAAGGATTCTCACAATACTATGCGCCGGAGAAGCTGAGCAATGTTCTTGATCGAAATGTCATGTCTCCGATATTTCTCCTTCTCGGCATATGTTTCATCATCATCACGATTGGACCTTCCTCATGAAATCTGCAAACGGCCCGCTTCGCGTCGGCATCGGCGGTCCGGTCGGCTCCGGCAAGACGGCGCTGACGGACAAGCTCTGCAAGGCGATGCGCGAGACTTATTCGGTCGCCGTCGTCACCAACGACATCTACACGAAGGAAGACGCCGAGGCGCTGGTGCGCATGCAGGCGCTGCCATCGGATAGGATCGTCGGCGTCGAGACCGGTGGCTGCCCGCACACCGCCATACGCGAGGATGCGACGATCAATCTGCAGGCGATTGCCGATCTGAACCGCCGCATTCCCGATCTCGACGTGGTTTTCATCGAATCCGGCGGCGACAATCTGGCGGCGACGTTTTCGCCCGACCTTGCCGATATCACCATCTATGTGATCTCGGTTTGCCAGGGCGAGGAAATCCCGCGCAAGGGCGGTCCGGGCATCACGCGATCGGATCTGCTTGTCATCAACAAGAAGGATCTGGCGCCCTATGTCGGTGCCGATCTCGACGTGATGGAGCGTGACGCCAACCGGATGCGCGCGGAGCGGCCTTTCGTATTCTCCGACATGAAGCGCGGCGACGGTGTCGAAAAAATCGTCGACTTCCTGAGGGTCGAAGGCGGCCTCTGAAGCCTGCCAGACACGACAACGAAAAGCCCGGCCGCATCGATGACGCGGCCGGGCTTTCTGTTTCGTATGGTATTATTCCGCCGCAAGCGCCGGATGGTTGATGACGTTGCCGCTGCGCTTCGGGCCTTCCAGCTTGTCCAGCCGTTCCTGCAGGTCGCTGATCGTCTTGCCCTGATCGGTGACGATTTCCGTCAGAGCCTCGTTCTCCAGCACGTCGAGTTCCTCATCCTTCTTGCCGACCATGCGGCTGAAGAGCCAGCCGAGCAGCCGCGACACGTCATCCATGATGAGGAAGAACGATGGCACCACGAGAAGCGAAAGAACGGTCGAGACGATGATGCCGCCGATGACCGCGATCGCCATCGGCGCGCGGAACGAGCCGCCTTCGCCGACGCCGAGTGCGGACGGGATCATGCCCGCCGACATGGCGATCGAGGTCATGATGATCGGCTGGGCCCGCTTGCGGCCTGCCTCGATCATCGCATGAACGCGCTCCATGCCGCGGCGCTTCATCTCGACTGCGAAATCGACCAGCAGGATCGCGTTCTTGGTGACGATGCCCATCAGCATCAGCACCCCGATCATGACCGGCATCGAAAACGCGTTGCGCGTCAGGATCAGCGCAACCGCGACGCCGCCGATGGCGAGCGGCAGCGACAGGAGGATGGTGAACGGCTGGATCACATCCTTGAAGAGCAGGATGAGAACCACCAGAACCATCAGCAGGCCGAGCAACATCGCGTTACCGAAGCTCTGCATCATCTCGCTCTGGATCTTGGCGTCACCGCTTTCGGCAAGCCGCACTGTCGGCGGCAGCTTGGTTTCATCGACGATCCGCTTGAATTCCGCCGTCGAGGTATCGAGCGCGGTTCCTTGCGGCACGTCCGAGCCGATGGAAGCGACCCGGTTGCGGGCGTTGCGCAGGATCGAGCTTGGTCCCTCCGCGTAGCTGATATCAGCGACGCTATCGATCGGAACGGTCGCGCCCGATGCTGTCCTGACCTTCAGGGCGCCGATCGCCTGCAGGTCGCGGCGAACGTCGAGCGATGTCTGCACCCGGATCGGAATGAGCCGGTCATCGAGCGAGATCTTGGTGAGTGCCGCATCGACATCGCCGGTCGTGGCGACACGGATGGTCTGCGAGATCTGCTGCGGCGTGATGCCGAGGCGCGCGATTTCATCCTTGCGCGGCCGGATCTGAAGTTCCGGCCGGGGCAGCGCACCTTCGGAGCTGACGTTGGCGAGGATCGGGGAGGCGCGCAGCTTGCCTTCCAGCACGCCGACGGCTTCATTCAGGTCGTCTTCGTTCGACGACAGGAAGTTGAAGGTCAGCTCGCGCTCGCCGCGGTCGTTCAGCTTGGTGATGCGGACATCGGGAATGCCGCGCAGCTTGGCGAAGATGTCCTTCTCGACATCCCACTGCGGACGCGTGCGGCCATCCATCTGCATCTTGGGTATATACTGCCCGATGACCGGAAGACCGCCGAGGCCCTTGTTCACCAGGGTTTTCAGCAGGGAATGATCGATCGTGCCAAGGATGACGCGGACAGTGGCGCGGCGCAGTTCGAGATCACCCTTCGGTGATGCACCGCCGAGAACGAACACGCTCTCGACCCCATCGACATCGCGCACGGCATCGTAGATGCGGGTGGTCGTCGCATCCGTTTCCTCAAGCGTGGCGTTCGGCGGCAGTTCGACGGAGAGGACGACACGCGAGGCATCGTCCGGCGGCAGGAAGCTGCCGGGCACCTGCGCCATCAGATAGAGCGAGCCTACGAGGAATGCGATTGCGGCAAGCATCGTGGCATAGCGCATGTACCAGCGCGACGTCGTGGCGCTGACCAGCCAAGTGTAGGCCTTCATCATGCGCCCGTCATTGTCATGATGATCGTCGACGCCGTCTTCCGGCCGCATCAGGTAGGCCGCCATCAGCGGGGTGATAAGGCGTGCCACCATCAGCGAGAAGAAGACGGAGAACGCCACCGTGAGGCCGAACTGGATGAAATACTGCCCGGCGATGCCCGGCATGAACGACACCGGTACGAAGACGGCGATGATCGTGAAGCTCGTGGCGATGACGGCAAGCCCGATTTCGTCGGCGGCGTCGAGCGACGCCTTGTAGGGTGTCTTGCCCATCTTGATATGCCGCGCGATGTTCTCGATCTCGACGATGGCGTCATCGACCAGAATACCGGTTGCCAGGGTCAAGGCGAGGAAGCTGACGAGATTGAGCGAGAAGCCCATGAGGTCCATGATCCAGAATGTCGGGATCGCGGACAGCGGAAGGGCAACGGCGGCGATGAACGTGGCGCGCCAGTTTCTCAGGAACAGAAGCACGACGATGACGGCGAGGATCGAGCCTTCCAGCAGCGTGTGCAGGGCGGCTTCATAGTTGCCGTAAGTGAAGTAGACGGCGTCGTCCACCATCGCGATCTTGACTTCGGGATGGGCGGCGCGGACCGTGTCGAGGCTTTTCGCGACCGTTTCGGCGACGGAGACCTCGCTCGCTCCCTTCGACCGGAAGACGGCGAAGGTGACAGACGCATCACCGTTGAAGCGCGAGAAGGACTTCTGCTCCTCATAGGTATCGGTAACGGTGCCGAGGTCGGACAGTTTCACGAAGCGGCCATTCGGCAACGCGATCGTCGTATTGGCAAGCTCGGCCACGTTGCGAGCATCGCCGAGCGTGCGGATGGCCTGTTCGTTGCCGCCGATCTGGCCGCGGCCCGAACCAAGGTCGACGTTCGTGCTGCGCAGCTGATTGTTGACATCAGGCGCGGTGATACCGAAGGAATCGAGCTTGCTCGGATCGAGTTCGACCTTGATTTCCCGATCCGATCCGCCGTAACGGTCAACCTTGCCAACGCCGATCTGGCCCTGCAATGCACGTTTAATGGTGTCGTCGACGAACCAGGACAGCTCCTCAAGCGTCATGTCCGGCGAGGTGACGGCGAAGGTCTGGATCGCCTGGCCTTCAACATCGATCTTCGTGACGACCGGTTCCTCGACGTCTGCCGGCAGATCGCTGCGGATTCGGTCGATGGCGTCCTTGGTGTCCTGAACGGCTTCCTCAGTCGGCTTTTCGATGCGGAACACGACACTCGTGACCGATTGCCCGTCGGTGACCGTCGACTGGATTTCGTCGACGCCGGCGATCGATGCAACGGCGTCTTCGACCTCCTTCGTCACCTGCATTTCCAGCTCCGACGGCGAAGCGCCGTTCTGGGTCACGGTGATCGCGACCACCGGAACGTCGATGTTCGGGAACTTTGTGATCGGCAATGCGTAGAAGGATTGAATTCCGAGGAAAAGCAGAAGCGCAAAACCGAGGATCGGTGCGATCGGGTTTCGGATTGACCAGGCGGAAAAATTCATCGCTATGACCTCGATCAGTTCGATACGGTTTTGGCGTCTGCGAGCACGGGCTTGATGCGATCGCCGTCCCGCACGAAGGCGCCGGCCTTGGTGATCACCCGGTCACCCTGATTGAGCCCGCTGCGGATCTCGATATATCCATCGTCCTGTATGCCGGTTTCAACCTGGGCAACATGCGCTACGTCGCCTTCGATCTTGCGGGCGACCATGCCGTCCTTGGTCTTGGTGACTGCCGAGAGCGGCAGTACCAGCGCCTGCTTTTCCGTTACGATGATCTGTGCCCGGGCATACATGCCGACGCGGGCTTTTTCCGGTTCCAGCAGGCTGATATAGACATTACCGAGGCGAGTCTGGGTATCGACCACCGGAGAGATCAGCCGAATCTTACCGTCAATCACAGTTTTCCCATCCGCGAGCGTTACTTTCGCCTTCTGGCCGATCTCCAGTTTTGGCAGATCGGTTTCGATGATTTCGGCCTTCATCTCTACTGCGCCATCGCGAATGATCGTGAACAGCGGTTCGCCGCTACCGTTGGCGATTGCGCCGACCTTGGCCGTCCGCGCCGAGACGACACCACTCACGGGTGTTTTCACGTCAGTCCGGGCAAGCCGCAGATCGACGTCGGAAATCTGGGCCTCGGCCACGTTGATGTCTGCATAGGCGACGGAGACCAGTTGCTCAGCGGACTTGACCCGCGCAAGTGCTGCCGTTGCGGCAGCCCTTTCCTGGTCCCGCTGGGCCGTCGACATCGATCCGGCTTCGGCAAGCTTTTTCGATCGTTCGCTGACCCGGACGGCTTCGTCAGCATTGGCGTGAGCCTCGGCGAGTTGCGCCTGATACTGGGCAAGAGCGGCATTGGTCTTGGCAAGGCTTGCGGCATACTGGCTTTTCTGCAGCACGAGCATGTCCTGGTTCAGCGTCGCCAGCGTGCTCTCCGCCTCGACACGATCGCCGACATCAGCGTTCAGCGTGCGGATGGAAAGTCCATCGACCAAAGGGGAGACATAGGTTTCTTCGACTGCCTTCACCGCGCCGGTTGCCACGACCCGATCGACAATCGGCTTGGTATCCACCTGGGTGACGACGATGGACGGCAATGCCTGTTCGGTTTTCGGCGGGACGGCTTCCTGCGCAAACGCGGTACTGGAGAGAAAAGCCAAGAGCAGGGTTGTGGAAACACCAAACGCAAACGTGTTGTTACGGGCCATCGGCTCACTTTCCTCAAATTCCGGATAATTTAAGTTTACTGACGCCGTACACGTCCAAGCAAAAGATGTGTCGGCGTCTACTGCTGGAAGGGAAGGAAATACCGCTTCGATATCGCTCAGCGAAACTTTCCTCCGCACCCTCCTCCTCGGGGCTCTATTTAGTTAAGCCGTTTCAGCTATGCAAGGTGACGTCAAAAAAGAATGGTGCCTCATTATTTTATTTGTTGGATGCCATCAATGCAACTTCTGTTTTATGTCGTTTTGTGCGCCGAAGTGTTTCCAAGTGTTGCAAATGAGAAACGCGCGGAGCATGCCCGCGCGTTTCGTTTTTAAAAAGTATTGTAAAAGCGCTTACTTCAGAGCGGCGTCAGTAATCTCATGGGTAAAGGCACCGACCGGTTCCTTGGAAATGACAGGATCGGAACCGCCCTTCAGCAGCGAATCGACCGTGCGCTTGTAGTCGGCTTCATCGAGCGCGCCGTTCGAACCGGCCGTGAGCTTGGCGATTTCACCCATCATGCGCTTCTGGTGCTCCTCCGTCTGGGCGCCGGTGGCGTCGTTTTCAAGAACGATGCCGGCCGCTTCATCCGGATTTGTTTCGGCATATTTCCAGCCTTTCATCGAAGCACGGACGAACTTGACCATCTTTTCCTTGAAGGCCGGGTCCTTGAGCTTGTCTTCCAGCGCATAAAGACCGTCCTCCAGCGTTGCGACGCCCTGATCCTGATACTTGAAGACGACGAGGTCTTCCGCCTTGATGCCGGCATCGATGACCTGCCAGTATTCGTTGTAGGTCATCGTCGAGATGCAGGCTGCCTGCTTCTGGATCAGCGGATCGACGTTGAAGCCCTGCTTGAGCACGGTGACGCCATCCGGGCCGCCGTCGGTCTTGAGACCAAGCTGGCTCATCCAGGAGAGGAACGGATATTCGTTGCCGAAGAACCAGACACCGAGCGTCTTGCCCTTGAAATCGGCAGGCGTCGCAACACCGGATTCCTTCAGGCAGGTCAGCATCATGCCGGATGTCTTGAACGGCTGGGCGATGTTGACCAGCGCTACGCCCTTTTCGCGGGTTGCAAGCGCCGAGGGCATCCAGTCGACGACGACGTCTGCTCCGCCACCGGCGATGACCTGCGGAGGCGCGATATCCGGGCCGCCTGGCTTGATCTCGACGTCGAGGCCTTCCTCCTCATAGAAGCCCTTGTCCTTGGCGACGTAATAGCCTGCGAACTGCGCCTGGGTGACCCATTTCAGCTGCAGGACCACCTTGTCGGCAGCGATTGCCTGGAATGCGGACAGCGAAAAGGCGCTTGCCAGCAGCAACGATGCAAGTCTTGTCTTCATGTCAGTTCCCTCTTTTTTATTGCGCCTGTCCACCACGGACAGGCTTTTTCTCAGGCCGTCCGGGCGTTTCGCACGGACGGATGCCAGAACGTGACGGCGCGCTCGATGAGCGCCACCACCCCGTAAAAGGCGGAGCCAGCCACCGCCGCAACGGCGATTTCGGCCCAAACCATGTCGACATTCATGCGCCCCACTTCGGTGGAAATCCGGAACCCCATGCCGACGATCGGGGTACCGAAGAATTCAGCGACGATGGCACCTATCAGCGCCAGCGTGGAGTTGATCTTGAGCGCATTGAAGATGAAAGGCCATGCCGCCGGAAGCCGCAATTTGACGAGCGTCTGGAACCATGTCGCCGCATAGGTGCGCATAAGGTCCTTTTCCATCGAGCTCGTTGCGGCAAGGCCGGAAACGGTGTTCACCAGCATCGGGAAGAAGGTCATGATGACGACGACTGCGACCTTCGATTGCCAGTCGAAGCCGAACCACATGACCATGATCGGCGCGACGCCGATGACGGGGAGCGCCGAGACGAAATTGCCGAGCGGCAAAAGGCCCTTCTGCAGGAAGGGCGAGCGGTCGATGGCGATGGCCACAAGAAAACCGAGGCCGCAGCCGAGCGCATAACCGGTGATCACGGCCTTGAGGAACGTCTGCTGGAAATCGGCCCAGAGTGTCGGCAGCGAATTGATCAGCCGCGTCCAGATCATCGACGGCGGCGGCAGGAGAACGGAGGGAACGTTGAAGCCGCGCACGAGGCCTTCCCACAGCACGAGGATACTGATGCCGAACAGCAGGGGCACCGCGAGGCGCGCAGCCCTGTTTGCAAACCGGCCATTGAATTTCTGGCGCACCAGCCATTCATTGGTTGCCCAGGCGGCAAGCCAGAAAGTGACGGCACCGATGACAAAACCGGAATTCATGGCTTCATCCCCATGCGCTTGAGAACGGCGGTGTGGGCAAAGCCGACGATGATCACCAGGGTTGCGGCAAGTGTCGCCGCCATGAACAGGGCCGACCAGATCTGCACAGTCTGGCCGTAATAGGAACCGGCGAGCAGGCGCGCTCCGAGGCCGGACACGGCGCCGGTGGGCAACTCTCCGACGATGGCGCCAACCAGCGAAATGGCGATAGCAACCTTCAGCGACGTGAAGAGATAGGGCATCGACGAGGGCCAGCGCAGCTTCCAGAAGGTCTGTGACGGGCTGGCGTAGTAGGTGTGCATCAGGTCGAGCTGGATCTGCTCTGGGCTACGAAGCCCCTTGACCATGCCGACGACGATCGGGAAGAAGCTGAGATAGGTGGAGATCAGCGCCTTCGGCAGCAGGCCGGAGATACCGACCGCATTCAGCACGACGATGATCATCGGGGCGATCGCAAGGATAGGGATGGTCTGGCTGGCAATGACCCAGGGCATCAGCGAGCGATCCATCGCGCGGTTATGGACGATGCCGACGGCGAGCAGGATGCCGAGCACGGTACCGATGCCGAAGCCGAGCAGCGTCGCCGACAGCGTGATCCAGGCGTGGTAGACGAGGCTGCGCTTCGAGGTGATCGGCTTGTTGAACGTCGTGTCCCAGATCTCGGCGATCACCTGATGCGGGGCCGGCAGCACCGGTCGCTCCTGGAACATCGTCTTCGGCAGGATCTCCGAAAAGCTGATCGTGGTTCCGGCGCGGGCCGCCGTGTCCCTTTCAAACGGGGCATTGAGGAAGATCGTGGCGACATACCAGAGGATCAGCACGGCAAGCAGGATGGCTCCTACCGGCACGAGCTTGTCCTTGAAAAACGAGGGTTTTTCCATGCTCAGGCCTTCCCGCTCGATGGCAGCAGCATGAGCGCCATGGACACGACGCCAAGGGCGACGCCAGCCATCTGTGTCAGCGTCATTCGCTCGCCGAAAACGGCAAACGCGATGAAATTGACCAGAAGCAGCTGGGCAATCGCCGAGGCCGATATCGCGAGACCCAAGCCCCCCTCGCGCATCAAACGCACCATCATCAGGTTGCCGACGCAGTAGAGCGCGAGGGAGAAAAGCAGGAGAAGGATGTTGTTGCTGGACACATAGTAGCGCGACACGGTTGCGGCGCTGAGGAAGATTGCCATGGAGGCGGCGAGCCAGAGGATGAAGCTGGGGTTCATGATAGGCACCTCGTCGTGCCGGGGCACCCCCCTCTGTCACTGCGTGACATCTCCCCCCCAGGGGGGGAGATCATTCTTTTCCCTCGCTGCCTCTCTAGTAAGCCGAGCACAAAGCCTGCGGCTGATCTCCCCCCCTGTGGGGGAGATGTCACGCAGTGACAAAGGGGGGTATCCCACGGAACAATCGATCTACTCATCATAGCTATGCCCCGCTCTCAAGCCGTCGCGCACCCGGCTGGCGATTTCCAGGAACTCCGGGCTTTCGCGGATATCCAAGGGCCGTTCCTTGGGCAACGTCGACTCGATGATGTCCGTCACGCGGCCGGGGCGGGGGCTCATGACGACGATCTTAGTCGAGAGGTAGACGGCTTCCGGGATCGAGTGCGTGACGAAACAGATGGTCTTGTTCGTCCGGTCCCAGAGTTTCAGAAGCTGCTCGTTCAAATGATCGCGGACGATCTCGTCCAGCGCGCCGAAGGGTTCGTCCATCAGGAGCAGATCGGCGTCGAAGGCGAGCGCGCGGGCGATCGATGCGCGCTGCTGCATGCCGCCGGAAAGCTGCCAGGGGAACTTCTTGCCGAAGCCGGTCAGGTTGACCAACTCCAGCGTGCGCTCGATGCGCTCTTTCTGGTCGGCTGCGCTGTAGCCCATGATCTCGAGCGGCAGGGCGATGTTCTTCTCGATGGTGCGCCAGGGATAAAGGGCTGCTGCCTGAAAGACATAGCCATAGGAGCGGTTCTGGCGCGCGTCTTGCGGTGTCGTGCCGTTGACGGTGATCGAGCCGGAGGTCGGTTTTTCCAGGTCGGCGATGACACGCAGGAAGGTGGTCTTGCCGCAGCCGGAAGGACCAATGAAGGAAACGAAATCGCCCTTGTTGACGTCGAGATTGACGCCCGTCAGCGCATTGACCGGGCCGTCATTGGTCTCGAAGGTCAGCCCGAGATCACGCGCCGAGACGACGGATGCTGGTGTGATTGTCATTGTGTCCGGTGCGCTCCGCCCTGGATGCCATTGCCTGGTAGATTGCTGTGACGTCATTTGGCTTTCCGTCCTGGATAGTCGTACTTCATATTTTTCGAATGAGGTATGCTGCCGGCGATGTTGCTGCCAGGGAGATGTGGAAATGTTGCAATCATCGAAACCGACCTGCCGGATCGTCCGCCCGGGCCAGACCTATGACGGCAAGCAGGGGTTCAGCTATTTCGAGGGAATTTCGGCTGAAGCCGTCGGGTCGACCGGTATCTGCATGCATCTTCTGACGATCCCGCCGGGAGGGCGCGCCAAGGCGCACATGCATGAAAGCCACGAGACCGCGATCTATGTTTTGTCGGGAGAGGCGCATACCTGGTACGGCGACCGGCTGGAACACCATGTCGTCATGCGGGCGGGCGAGATGTTCTATATCCCGGCCGGCGTTCCACATTTGCCGGCCAATCTGTCGGATCAGCCCTGTTCGGCGGTGATTGCGCGGACAGATCCGAACGAGCAGGAGAGTGTCGTCCTGTTGCCGGAGTTGGAGGTCCTGGTGCCCAGATAAACCGGAGAGCTGCCCATTGACGATTGTCATCACGCTTCTCCGGTGGGTCTTCGGGAGGACCAGCATGCGGTCAACCAAAACAGGGTACCGAAAAGGGCGCCGGCCGAAACGCTGATACCAGCGAGGTTCAGATATTGCGTAGTCAATTCAGGTGATGCTGAATCCTTGCCGAGTAATAGGCCAAGTAGCAGCAACAAAAACGTGAAATATCCAGTGCCAAGCGCCACATGGGTTATCCAGTTGGTTACGCCCCACCGCCGGCGCACCCACTTCAATAGAAACGCATAGGGGAGTAAATAGATGACCCCCGACGGCAGGATCATGAAACCGTAAAACAGCGCGTTGCTGATCGATGACAGCGTCGACGTGAAGGCCAGCTTCTCGACTTGATTCCACGCCGTCCACGCGAGGCCGACGACGCACAGGACTGCCGCTCCCGCAACGCCGGTGAGTGCGCATGTAGCGACTAGTCCGAGATCCGATCTGAATTGCGACGTCATCACACCCCGCTTGCCGGAATGCCGGTGCGCTGGACCTTGCGCGGGGCGGTGATTTCCTTCCAGGTCGAGAGCGCCTTGTTGACGGCGGTAAAGGGTTCACGGCTGACGAACTTGCCCTGGCCTTCGCGGGTCTTGATCGTCGATTCCTCAATGGCGACGACGCCGCCCGTCAGCGTGTAGCGCGGCAGGCCGGTGACCTGCTTGCCCTCGAAGACATTGTAGTCGATCGACGATTGCTGGCTGGCGGCCGAGATCGTTTTCGAGCGCTTCGGGTCCCAAACGACGATGTCGGCATCGGCGCCGACGAGGATCGCGCCCTTTTTCGGATACATGTTGAGGATCTTGGCGATGTTGGTCGAGGTGACGGCGACGAACTCGTTCATGGTGATGCGGCCAGTCGCGACGCCATGAGTCCAGAGCATCGGCATGCGGTCTTCAAGACCGCCGGTGCCGTTGGGGATCTTGGTGAAATCGCCGATGCCGAAGCGCTTTTGTGTTGTTGTGAAGGCGCAGTGGTCGGTTGCGACCACCTGTAGGGAGCCTGCGGCAAGGCCTGCCCAAAGCGAGTCCTGATGCTGCTTGTTGCGGAAGGGCGGCGACATGACGCGGCGGGCGGCATGGTCCCAGTCGGGGTTGGCATATTCGCTCTCGTCCAGCGTCAGGTGCTGGATCAGCGGCTCGCCGTAGACGCGCATGCCGTTTTGACGCGCGCGGCGGATTGCTTCGTGTGCCTGTTCGCAGGAAGTGTGCACCACGTAGAGCGGGCTGCCCGCCATGTCGGCGATGATGATGGCACGGTTGGTCGCTTCGCCCTCGACGGCGGCGGGGCGGGAATAGGCGTGCGCCTCCGGACCGTTGTTGCCCTCGGCGAGCAGCTTTGCCTGCATCTGCGCGACGATATCGCCGTTTTCGGCATGCACCAGAGGCAGTGCGCCGAGCTCGGCGCAGCGCTGGAAGGAGTGGAACATCTCGTCGTCATCCACCATCAGCGCGCCCTTGTAGGCCATGAAATGCTTGAAGGTGTTGATGCCCTTGTCCTGGACGATGGTCTGCATCTCGTTGAAGACCTGCTCGCTCCACCAGGTGATCGCCATGTGGAAGGAGAAGTCGCAATTGGCCCGCGAGGTCTTGTTGTCCCACATGGTCAAGGCTTCGAGCAGCGACTGGCCGGGCGAGGGGAGGGCGAAATCGACGACCATGGTCGTGCCGCCGGAAAGGGCTGCCCGCGTACCGCTCTCGAAATCGTCGGAGGAATAGGTGCCCATGAAGGGCATTTCGAGATGCGTGTGCGGGTCGATGCCGCCCGGCATGACATAGCAGCCGGTCGCATCCAGCGTCTCTTTGCCCGAGAGGTTCGGCCCGATCTCGATGATCTTGCCGCCATCCACCTTGACGTCCGCCTTGTACGTGAGGTCGGCGGTGACGATCGTTCCGTTCTTGATGACTGTGCTCATTTTTCGAACTCCCTGTCGCTGCGCGGCGCACCGGCAAGCTGATTGTCCAATGATTGACGATAGCGGATGCAGCCGCGCATGAATTGCGGCCAGTCCGGCACAATCTGATTGCCCGCCGGCGGGTCCGGCAGGAGCGCCCAGAGGTCCGGGTGATGCCAACAGAGCTCGTGGCCGGAGGCGTCCCGATGAACGCGGATTTCGCGCCGCATAGCGCGGGCAGCGGCTAGCAACGCTTCCCGGTCCATGGCGTCGAGATCGGCATCGGGATCCGTGGTCACAATGTAGCCCTCCCGCTTTCCGCCGCTAATGAAAGCCTGATGGTGTCGTTGCTGCCGCGGATTTGGCCGTTCAAAACGGCAAGGATCGTGTCCAGTACGGCGCGGCGTTCCTGCAGGGCTTCGTGATTCCAGAAGCGAATGACGCTGTAGCCCTGATCGTTCAGCCAGCGCGTTCGGACAGGGTCTGATTGCGATGTTGCATGCTGGCTGCCGTCCAGTTCGACGATCAGCATTTTCTCGCGACAGAGAAAATCGGCGATGTAGGGGCCAAGAGGGATTTGCCGGGTGAATTTATGGCCGTTGAGGAGCCGGTTCCGGAGGTGACCCCATAGGCGATATTCGGCTTCCTGCTCGTTTTGTCTCAGCGCCCGTGCCTGGTTGGTTTTTCCGGGTTGACGTTTTGTAAATGGTTTGAGGTTCTGAACTGTGGCTTCGCCCCCCTCATCCGGCCCTTCGGGCCACCTTCTCCCCGCTGGGGAGAAGAGGGAACTCGCGGCACGCCCCTCGGACCGGACCATCGCTTCTGTTGGAGTTGATGATGTTACAGCGGAGGTCGAGGCGACCTCCCTCTTCTCCCCAGCGGGGAGAAGGTGGCCCGAAGGGCCGGATGAGGGGGGCGAAGCCAGTGGCGCGTGTTCCATATCAATCCGCATAGCCCGGGTCCTCACGGTCCAGAATGCGTTTCATCTCGTCGAAATGGGCAAAGCTCGCGCCCTTGTACGCATCCCATTCGGCGGCGGTCTGTTCGGCGATGTCGTCGGACATGACGGAGAGCGGTTGGCCGGTGGAATAGGCAAGCACCATCGTCTGGGCGGCACGCTCGAGATAGTACATGTTGTCGAAAGCTTCGGCGACGGTGGGGGCGACGACGGTGACGCCGTGATTGCCCATCATGACGGTCGAATGATTGCCAATCGTGGCGGCGATGCGTTCGCCTTCGGAGCCTTCGGCCGCGATACCGCCGAAGGAGAGGTCGATTGCCATGCGATTGTAGAAGCGCGCGGTGTTCTGGTCGATCGGCTTGATCGAGGGGTCCTTGAGCCCGGCAAGAGCCGTCGAATAGGGCGGATGCAGGTGCAGCGCCACGCGGGCATGCGGAATATTGCGATGGATCGCGGAGTGGATCGACCAGGCGGACGGGTCGGGCGCGTCCGGCCGGTTCATCGTTTCCGTGTCGTCGGCATCGAGCAGCAGCAGTTCGCTGGCCTTGATGGTCGAGAAATGCCGCCAGCGCGGATTGACGAGAAAGCGCTTGCCGTCCGGTGAAACCGCGGCACTGAAATGGTTGGCCACGGCCTCATGCCAGCCGAAACGCACGGCAAGACGGAAGGCGGCGGCAAGGTCGATCCTCAGTTGCCGCTCGTCGTTCTGTTGATCCGTCACGATGTCTGCGGCGATGTTCATGGGTTACTCCACGATTCCGGCGGTTTCGACCACCGCGTGGAACAGGACGTCGCAGCCGGCGGATGCCCATTCCTTGGAGATATCCTCCGCCTCGTTGTGGCTGAGGCCCCCGACGCAAGGGCACATGACCATGGTGGCGGGCGCCACCTTGGCGGCCCAGCAGGCGTCGTGGCCGGCGCCGGAAATGAGGTTCATGTGGCTGTAGCCGAGCTTTTCGGCGGCGGTGCGCACCGCCGTCACCAGCGTCGGATCGAAGGTCACCGGCTCGAAATGGCCAATGGCCTCGATCGAACAGCCGACGCCGAGTGGCTCGGTGATCTTGGGCGCTTCCGCTTCGATCTTCGCGCGCATGCGGTCGAGCTTGGCCTTGTCCGGCGAGCGGATATCGACGGTGAAGACGACCTTGCCTGGCAGGACGTTGCGGGAATTCGGCGAGAAGAATACCTGGCCGACGCCGCCGACGGCGCCCGGCTGGTTTTCCATGGCGACGCCCTGGACCATCTCGATGATCCGCGACATCGCAAGCCCGGCATTGACGCGGAGATTCATCGGCGTCGAGCCGGTATGGGCTTCGCGGCCGGTGAGCGTGAATTCCAGCCACCAGAGGCCCTGACAGTGGGTGACGACGCCGATGGTCTTTTCTTCTGCCTCGAGGATCGGGCCTTGCTCGATATGGTACTCGAAATAGGCGTGCATCTTGCGGGCGCCGACCTCTTCGTCGCCTTGCCAGCCGATGCGCTTCAGTTCGTCGCCGAAGGTCTTGCCGTCCGGGTCCTTGCGGTCATAGGCATATTCGAGCGAATGAACGCCGGCAAAGACGCCGGAGGCCAGCATAGCCGGGGCAAAACGCGCCCCTTCCTCGTTCGTCCAGTTGGTGACGACGATCGGGTGCTTGGTCCTGATGCCGAGATCGTTCATGGTGCGCACGACTTCAAGCGCTCCGAGCACGCCGAGAACGCCGTCATATTTGCCGCCGGTCGGCTGCGTGTCGAGATGCGATCCGACGTAGACGGGCAGGGCATCCGGGTCGGTGCCGGGGCGGGTCGCAAACATCGTGCCCATCTTGTCGATGCCCATGGTCAGGCCGGCATCTTCGCACCAGGTCTGAAAGAGCTTGCGGCCTACACCGTCTTCGTCGGTCAGCGTCTGGCGGTTGTTGCCGCCGGCGATGCCGGGACCGATCTTGGCCATCTCCATCAGAGAGTCCCACAGACGGTCCGCATTGACGCGCATGTTCTCGCCCGGCGCATGAGCCATGACGCTTCTCCTCATTTTTTTAGGGAGGCGCTTCAACGACGCATCCCGTTGTTCCCGTCGGTCAAATCGGGGCGATCTGGTTTTTTCGATTGCCCTGCGATCAGCCGTTGCGTTTGACTTTGAACTGACTGATAATTTGACCGGTTGGTAAAACATTACAACTTCCGTTGGCGCACTCAAGACGAAAAACAGAAAAAACGTAAGTGCCGTCCGAATTTTTAAATCACGCGGTTTTCGGACGTTTTCAGGCCGCGCGCAGGCGGCGATTGGTGAGAAGACAGGGGGGAATATGGTACTTCCGAGGGCAGCCCGAACGCAGAGGCGAACCCGTATCCAGGAGGAGAAGGAAGAACTGATTCTGGAGGCGGCGCTCGAAGTGTTCGCCACCCACGGCTTTCGCGGTAGTACCATCGACCAGATCGCCGAAGTGGCGGGCATGTCGAAGCCCAACCTGCTTTATTATTTCCGCACCAAGGAAGCCATGCACCGGGCGCTGATCGACCGCGTGCTCGACAGTTGGCTCGATCCGCTGCGCGAATTCGACGCGGAGGGAAACCCGGTTTCGGAGATCCGCAGCTATATCCGCCGCAAGCTGGAGATGGCCCGCGATTTTCCACGCGAGAGCAGGTTGTTCGCCAACGAAATCCTGCAAGGCGCTCCCCACATTGAGGATGAGCTGAAGGGGCCGCTGAAATCGCTGGTGGATGAGAAGGCGGAGGTGATCCGGGCCTGGGCCAAGGCCGGCAAGATCGCCAAATGCGATCCCTATCACCTGATCTTCGCCATCTGGTCCACTACCCAGCACTATGCCGATTTCGACGTGCAGGTGCGCGGCGTGCTTGGCGAGGAGCGCGCAGGCGACGGACGTTTCGAAGACGCTGCCCGGTTTCTCGAGCAATTGTTTGTCAGCGGGCTGGAAATCAAGGAAGGGGGGGCGTAGCGCGACCAGCGCTCTCCTGCTGTGAGGTAGTGCTCCGTCGCAGTCTGGTCAGGCGGGGGCTTCCGTTTGGTTGCCTTTGGCGTCGATCAGCGCCTCCACTTCCGCGGCATTCTGAACGATCAGGGTTTCGAGCGTCCCTGTGCGGCCGCGGATGGAGATGTTGTAGCTTTCCCGGTTATCGACCGTGAGACCGGCGTAGCGCACGAGATCGGCGGAAACTGCGAGCTGCGCGTCGTATTCCTTGGCAAAACCTTCCAGCCGGCTTGCGGCGTTGATGGTGTCGCCGACGGCGGTCAACGACGAGGCCTTGCCATAGCCGATCTGGCCGATGATTGCAGGCCCGGCATGCATGCCCATGGCGATGCGTAGCGGTTTGTCCAGCTCGCTCATGAAGCTTCGATTGAGCACATCGACGCCTTTGGCGATGCGGACGGTCGCGTCCAGTGCCTGGGTGCAGGCTTCCTCGATCGTGTTGTTCAGCCCGAAGATCGCCAGCGCACCGTCGCCGATGAACTTGTCGATGACGCCTCCTGCACCTTCGACGGCTTCGCCGATGGTCTCGAAGTAGCGGTTCAGCAGGAAGACCGTATCGAAGGGCAATTGCTGCTGCGCAAGCAGGGTGAAATCGCGCAGATCGCAGAAAAGGACGGCGATGCGGCGCTCGCGGCCTGCCGCTTCCTGCGCGGTCGGCTGTGCCTTCAGACCGATATTGTCGGTGCCGAGAATGGGCGCGATCGACAGGTTGTGGGTCGGTCGCAATTGGCAGGCGAGGCGGACATTGTCCGGCGCGCGGATGCGGGTCAGCGTCGCGCGTTCGGCCTCGTTGGCGGGCGGCTGGCGCTCCAGTCCTTCCGTTACCCGCACCCGGCAGGTCGAGCAGCGGCCGCGGCCACCGCAGATCGAGTGATGCGGGATACCGGCGGCGCGGCTTGCCTCCAGCACGCTGAAGCCTTTCGCAACCGAGATGGCCTTGTCCGGATAGGTGATGCGGATTTTTCCCCGCACCGGGATTGCGCGCAGGATCAATGTGCCGCCGATCATCGCCAGCAGGCCGGCCATGATCGATATCCTGATTTCTGCGAGGAGTTCGGCCGAAGAGCGGTTCGCCATGAACCAGGCGTCGGACGGCAGTCCGCCTTCCAGCGACCGGGCAGCGACGGCAAAGCCGAGCAGAGCAAGCAGCGGAACGAGTACAGCGAAGGAGTAGAAGACCAGGAAATAGCGCGGATACCAGCTGCGGCCACGCATCCAGAACCATGCGCCGAGACAGCCATGCGACCATGCGAGAATGAGGGCGATGGATTGCCGCGTCGCGTTGAAAGAACTCGACCAGAGGATTGGCAAGACCTCGTAGTAACCGTCACCGTGGCCCGTCAGCATCCATTCGACGCGGGTACTGACGACATGGGAGACGATGAGGAACGGGAAGGACAGGCCGAAGATGATCTTCAAGGCCTCGCGGACAGGCATGCGCAGGGTCTGTCGCCTGTACAGGCTTTCAAGGGCGAGCAGGAAATGGACGAGCAGCGAGCCGTAGAGCAATGTCGTCCCCGGCCAGCTTCGCCAGACCAGGTTGAAGACCCGGCGCATGTTCTCCATCGCCTCGACCGAAACGAGGCCGAGGGCATGATTGGAGAAATGAGTCAGCAAAAACAGTCCCAGGCAGGCGCCCGTCAGCAGATGCAGCCTTTTGCGCGTTCGAGATGAGGCGAGCTTCAATCAAAGATCCGGAGTTGGCGGCATTCGCCGCATATCGTCATATTTCTCTTATTGACGAGTTCGCGGTAACGGGCAACGCACGTTTTGTGGACGCATCGTCGCAATTTCGTGTCCAATCCGGGCGACACATTTCCAAAGGTGGGCCACAGGCGCCCGGACATATGCCGCGCGCCTGCAATCATCGGTCTCGGTTTCGGAGGGATAAGACAAGCGTCGCTTGCACTTGACCTCAAAAGCTCACGTCGTGGGAGGTTTTGCGTGACATGGGTGCCTCCTGTTTAGGCAGCGGTCGCCTCATAGCAGGCTGGCGGATCAATAGAAACGGCCGTCTCGTGGTTTGTCGAGACGGCCGCTGGTTTTCCGAGATCGATTATTCCGCGGCCTGCCGGGCCATCGGATTGTTCGGGTGCGTGGTCCAGTTGGCGTAGTTCGGATCGACCGTCTTGCCGGTGCGCTCGTCCAGCGTGCCGGGCTCAAGGCCGACCATGGTGATGCAATCCTGCACGGGACAGACATTGACGCAGAGATTGCAGCCGACACACTCGTCCTCCATCACCTCGAAATGTCTGACGCCATCGACATATTGGGTGATCGCCTGGTGCGAGGTGTCCTCGCAGGCGATGTGACAGCGGCCGCACTTGATGCAGGCATCCTGGTCGATGCGGGCCTTGGCGATATAGTTGAGGTTGAGATACTGCCAGTCGGAGACGTTCGGGACCGCGCGGCCGCAGATGTCGTCGAGCGTGCGGTGGCCCTTGGCATCCATCCAGCTGGAAAGACCGGTGATCATTTCCTGGACGATCTTGAAGCCGTAGGTCATGGCCGCCGTGCAGACCTGGACGTTGCCGGCGCCGAGGACGAGGAATTCGGCAGCGTCCCGCCAGGTGGTGATGCCGCCGATGCCGGAGATCGGCAGGCCGTAGGTTTCCGGATCGCGGGCGATCTCGGCCACCATGTTAAGCGCGATCGGCTTGACCGCCGGTCCGCAATAGCCGCCATGGCTGCCCTTGCCGTCGATCGACGGTTCCGGCGAGAACGTGTCGAGATTGACCGAGGTGATCGAGTTGATCGTATTGATCAGCGAGACCGCGTCCGTGCCGCCGCTCTTGGCGGCGCGTGCCGGCTTGCGGACGTCGGTAATGTTCGGCGTCAGCTTGGTAATGACGGGCATGCGCGTGTACTGCTTGCACCAGCGCACGACCATTTCGATATATTCCGGCACCTGTCCGACCGCAGCGCCCATGCCGCGTTCCGACATGCCGTGCGGACAGCCGAAGTTGAGCTCGATGCCGTCAGCGCCGGTTTCTTCGACCAGCGGCAGGATCGATTTCCAGGCATTTTCCTCGCAGGGCACCATGATCGAGGCGATCAGGGCCCGATCCGGCCAGTTCATCTTGACCTGCTTCATTTCGCGCAGGTTGGTATAGAGGTCGCGATCGGTGATGAGCTCGATATTGTTGAGACCCAGCAGGCGGCGGTCGGCACCCCAGATCGCGCCGTAACGCGGGCCATTGACGTTGACGACCGGCGGGCCTTCCTCGCCCAGCGTCTTCCAGACCACGCCGCCCCAGCCGGCCTTGAAGGCACGCTCGACGTTGTAGGCCTTGTCGGTCGGCGGCGCGGACGCCAGCCAGAACGGGTTCGGGGACTTGATGCCGACGAAGTTATTGCGGAGATCAGCCATTGTTCATTCTCCCCTTCAAGCGACGGCGACGGCCGGCTGCGAGGCAGCGGCCAGCACGCGGTTGATCGATTCGGCCGCATCGCGACCCATGGCAACGGCGGAAACCGTCAGGTCCTCGCCGCCCAGAACACAGTCGCCGCCGGCCCAGACGCGCTCCAGCGATGTGCGGCCTTCGTCATCGACGACGATGCGGCCGGATTGAAGCGCAATGACGCCGAGGCCGTCGGCCTCGAAGGTCTGGCCGATCGCCTTCAGCACATGGTCTGCGGTGATCGCGCCGGTTTCGCCTGTTGTGGTGAGGCGTCCGTTCTCGATCGTCGTGTAGTCGAGTTCGATGCCGGCAACCTTGCCGTCGCGGGCAATGATCCGTTTCGGCTGCAGCCAGTGGCGGATGGCGACGCCCTTCGAGGCAGCAAGATCCTGCTCGAATTCCGAGGCATTCATGCTTTCCTTGCCGCGGCGGTAGCAGATCGTGACTTCTTCGGCACCAAGCAGCTTTGCCTGTACGGCCGCGTCGATTGCGGTCATGCCGCCGCCGAGCACGACGACCCGGCGACCGACCGGGACGTCCGACTTGGTTTCCGATTGCCGCAGAGCCGCGATGAAATCGACCGCATCCTCGACGCCCTCAGCGGTTTCACCTTCGGCGCGCAGAGCATTGACGCCGGCAAGACCGAGGCCGAGGAAGACGGCGTCGTGCTTCGCCAGCATGTCGCTCAGCGAGAAATCGCGGCCAAGCATCTGGCGGTTGCGGATCTCTATGCCGCCGATGGACAGGACATAATCGACTTCAGCCTGCGCGAAATCATCGACCGTCTTGTAGGTGGCGATACCGTATTCGTTGAGGCCGCCGGCCTTTTCGCGGGCATCGTAGATGACCACATCATGGCCTTTGACGGCGAGGCGGTGGGCGCAGGCAAGGCCTGCCGGGCCAGCACCAATGACGGCGATGGATTTGCCGGTCGGCTGGGAGCGCTCATAAAACTGCCGGTTCTCGCGCATGGCGATATCGGTGGCATAGCGCTGCAACCGGCCAATTTCGACTGGGCGGTGCTCGGCCGTGTTGCGGACGCAGGCCTGCTCGCAGAGTGTTTCGGTGGGACAGACGCGGGCGCACATGCCGCCGAGAATGTTCTGGTCGAAGATGGTGTTGGCCGACCCGATCGGGTTTCCAGTCGATATCTGCCGGATGAACAGCGGGATATCGATGGTGGTGGGACAGGCCGTCATGCAGGGCGCGTCGTAGCAGAAGTAGCAGCGGTCGGACGCGACCAGCGCTTCATGCTCGTCCAGCGGCGGGTGCAGATCGGAAAAATTCTTCTCGTATTCGACGGGAGACAGGCGCCCGCTTACTATTCCAGTTTCAGTCGTTCCCATTTTTTGCTCCCAAATGTCATGCCTCAGGATGATGAAACGGTAACACGCTTTATTTTTTTATCAAACGGTAAAATTTCAAAAATTAAATCGCCGGAATCTCGGCGGCGCAAGGGTTTCGTTGCTATCGCGGTTGCGCTGGCTTCGCTCTGTGTTTGACAGAAGGCTGGGAAAAATGTCAGCACATTTTTCAGGGAGTACAGATAATGGCGCGCAGACCCGAAGCGAACAACAGGCTTGACGATGCCGCGCGTGCGGGCTGGCTCTATTATGTCGCCGGGCGCACGCAGGACGAAATCGCTGCTGCCATGGGGATCTCGCGACAGTCGGCGCAGCGCCTGGTTTCCCTTGCCATGTCGGAGCGCCTGATCAAGGTTCGACTCGATCATCCGATCGCGGCCTGTCTCGAGCTCGGCCTGCGGCTCAAGGAAAAATACGATCTGCGGCAGGTGGATATCGTGCCAAGCGATCCGGGGTCTTCCTCGACGACGGTCGGCATTGCCGAGGCGGGGGCGGCGGAGATCGAGCGCTGGCTGAAGTCGGCCGATCCGATCATCCTTGCCATTGGTACCGGGCGCACATTGAAGGCGGCGATCGACCAGTTACCGGCAATGGAATGTCCGCAGCACCGCATCGTCTCCCTGACCGGCAATATCGGCCCCGATGGTTCGGCGGCCTATTATAACGTCATCTTCTCGATGGCCGATGCCGTCAAGGCTCGGCATTTTCCGATGCCGCTGCCGGTTCTCGTCTCCTCGCCCGACGAACGCGCGGTGCTTCACAATCAGGCACTGGTCAAATCCGCGCTGCAACTTGGCGCTGAGGCCAACGTCGCTTTCGTCGGCGTCGGTGAACTGGGCGATCGGGCGCCTCTGTGCGAAGACGGGTTCCTTGCCCAGGACGAAATGCTGCGGCTGATGGACGAGGGGGCTGCAGGCGAAATCTGCGGCTGGATGTTCGATCGCGACGGGCAGATGATGTCCGGCAGTATCAACAAGCGGGTCGCCAGCGTGCCCCTGCCGTCGCGTGATTCTGCGACCGTGATCGGCATCGCCAAGGGCCAGCGGAAATACGTTGCCCTGCGGGCTGCTCTCAAGGGCCGGGTGATCAACGGCCTGATCACCGACGAATCGACCGCGGAGTTTTTGCTCGGCAGTTGAGCGAACACCCGGAAATTTTCAATAGCAAAAACAAATCAATAGGGTGCCGTTCTGCAGTGCAGCAACGAATGCGATTGACATTTTTTGCAAACGTGTGAGTAATTGCCCATGAGCGAGGCAAATGCTCACAAACTCTTCTGGGAGGAAGATATATGAACTTGAAAACTTTTTTGCTGGGCACGTGCTCGGCAGTCGTCCTTGCGGGTTTTGCCCAGGCAGAAACCCTCACCATTGCCACGGTGAACAACGGCGACATGGTCCGCATGCAGACGCTGACGGACGACTTCACCAAGGCAAACCCTGACATTCAGCTCGAGTGGGTCACGCTCGAGGAAAACGTGTTGCGTGAACGCGTCACGACGGACATTGCAACCAAGGGTGGCCAGTACGACGTGTTGACGATCGGGACCTATGAAGTTCCGATCTGGGCCAAGCAGGGCTGGCTCCTGCCGCTCGACAATCTCGGCGCCGACTACGACGTCGATGACCTGCTGCCGGCTATCCGCTCCGGTCTCACCGCGGACGGCAAGCTCTATGCGGCCCCGTTCTATGGCGAAAGCTCATTCATCATGTACCGCAAGGACCTGATGGAGAAGGCTGGGCTCACCATGCCTGACGCCCCGACCTGGGAGTTCATCGGTGAAGCGGCGCGTAAGATGACCGACCGTGCCGCGGACATCAGCGGCATCTGCCTTCGCGGCAAGGCCGGCTGGGGCGAGAACATGGCGTTCCTGACCGCCACGTCCAACGCTTTCGGCGCCCGCTGGTTCGACGAGAACTGGAAGCCCCAGTTTGATCAGCCGGAGTGGAAGAACACGCTCGACATGTACGTCAAGCTGATGAACGATGCAGGCCCGCAGGGCGCTTCGTCCAACGGCTTCAACGAAAACCTGGCGCTCTTCCAGCAGGGCAAGTGCGGCATGTGGATCGACGCCACGGTGGCTGGATCCTTCGTGACCAACCCGAAGGATAGCACGGTTGCCGACAAGGTCGGTTTCGCTCTTGCTCCAGACACTGGTCTTGGCAAGCGCGGCAACTGGCTGTGGGCCTGGTCGCTCGGCGTTCCTGCCGGCACGCAGAAGGCGGAAGCCGCCCAGAAGTTTGTTTCCTGGGCAACCAGCAAGCATTATCTCGACGTCGTCGCTGAGAAGGAAGGCTGGGCAAACGTTCCTCCGGGCACGCGCTCCTCGCTCTATGCCAATCCCGAGTATCAGAAGGCGGCTCCGTTCGCCAAGATGACGCTGGATTCGATCAACGCGGCTGACCCGACCAAACCAACCGTGAAACCGGTCCCTTACGTCGGTGTCCAGTTCGTCGCGATCCCGGAATTCCAGGGTCTCGGCACGACGGTCGGACAGCTCTTCTCGGCGGCTTTGGCCGGTCAGATGACTGTGGATGATGCGCTCGCACAGGCACAGCAGGTAGCCACCCGCGAAATGACCCGCGGCGGCTACATCAAGTAGGTTCCTTCCCAAGGACGGGCGACCCGGGTCTACCAACCGGGTCGCCAAACTGGAACCTGACGTCATTCGTTGGTGAATATCCAGCCTCACCGCGGCTGACGTCAGGGCCTTTTTCGAGAAAAAAGACAAAGAAGGCCGGCTTGCTGTCCTCCGCCTCGGCGTGACGGACTCCCTTACGGCATCAGAGGGAGGGTTTGTATCATGGCGACACAGAATACGCGGGCGCTTGCGCGCTTGATGGTTGCTCCGTCTGTGGGGCTGCTTCTGATCTGGATGATCGTGCCTTTGGCGATGACGCTGTGGTTCTCGTTCCAGAACTACAACCTGCTCAACCCCGGCAATGTCAGTTTCGCCGGCCTGTTCAATTACGAGTATTTCTATACGGATCCCGCCTTTTTCCAGTCGATCTGGAACACGCTGGTCATCGTGGTCGGCGTGCTTTTTATCACCGTCATCGGCGGCATCGCCATCGCGCTTCTGCTGGACCAGCCGATGTTCGGGCAGGGGATCGTGCGGATCATGATCATCTCGCCGTTCTTCGTCATGCCGCCGGTGGCAGCGCTCGTCTGGAAGAACATGATCATGCATCCGGGCTACGGCGTGCTTGCCGACATGAGCCGGGCGCTCGGCCTGCAGCCGGTCGACTGGTTCGCGCAATATCCGCTGTTGTCGATCATCATCATCGTCGCCTGGCAGTGGCTGCCGTTCGCGACGCTCATCCTCCTGACGGCGCTGCAGTCGCTCGACGGCGAGCAGAAGGAAGCCGCCGAGATGGACGGTGCGGGCTTCGTCAACCGCTTCATCTACCTGACGCTGCCGCACCTCGCCCGCTCGATCACCGTCGTCATCCTGATCCAGACGATCTTCCTGCTCGGCGTCTATGCGGAAATCCTCGTCACCACCAATGGCGGCCCCGGCTACGCCTCGACCAACCTGCCGTTCCTGATCTACCGCACCGCGCTGCTCGGCTACGACGTCGGCGGTGCCTCGGCAGGCGGCATCATTGCAGTCATCCTCGCCAATATCGTCGCCTTCTTCCTGATGCGCGCCGTTGGCAAGAACCTCGACAGATAGTTTGCCGCAGTTCCAGGCAAGGAAAACCACTTCACACTTTTCCTGGAACAGCTTTTTAAGGGAGGCAAGACCATGGCCCGCGCAGTTTCGACAAGAAGAACCGTCGCCTTCACCATCGCCGCATGGATCATCGCGCTGATCATCTTCTTCCCGATCCTCTATACGATCATCACCAGCTTCAAGTCGGAAACCGAGGCGATCCAGGGGTTCAGCCTCATTCCCTCGGGTACGGTGGAAAGCTATGTCGAGGTGCAGACGCAGAAGGACTACTTCAAGCCGTTCATGAACTCGGTGATCCTGTCGGTCGGCTCGACCCTGCTGGCGCTGTTGATCTCGGTGCCGGCGGCCTGGTCGATGGCGTTTTCGCCGACCAACAAGACCAAGGACGTCTTGATGTGGATGCTGTCCACCAAGATGATGCCGGCCGTTGCCGTTCTCGTGCCGATCTACCTGATCTTCCGCGACTTCGGCCTGCTCGACAGCCGGCTTGGCCTGACCTTCATGCTGACCATGATCAACCTGCCGATCGTCATCTGGATGCTCTACACCTATTTCCGCGAAATCCCCGGCGAGATCCTCGAAGCGGCACGCATGGACGGGGCATCGCTGTGGGGCGAGATCGTCTACGTGCTGACGCCGATGGCGGTGCCCGGCATCGCCTCGACGATGCTGCTCAACATCATCCTGGCCTGGAACGAGGCCTTCTGGACGATCCGGCTGACGACCACCAATGCCGCACCGCTCACCGCCTTCATCGCCTCCTTCTCCTCACCGCAGGGGCTGTTCTGGGCAAAGCTGTCGGCGGCCTCGACGCTGGCGATCGCGCCGATCCTGATCATGGGCTGGTTCAGCCAGAAACAACTCGTCCGCGGCCTGACCTTCGGTGCCGTCAAATAACGAAAAACGACGAAAAGACTTCTCACTGAAGAAGAGACCTTCTTACTGAAGAAAAGACTTTCTTACTGAAGAAAGACTGGGGAGAGACACGCATGGGCAATATCACACTGAAGAAGGTCAACAAGTCCTTCGGCGCAACACAGGTCATTCCGGCCATCGACCTCACCATCAACGACGGCGAGTTCGTCGTCTTCGTCGGTCCCTCCGGCTGCGGAAAGTCGACGCTGCTGCGCCTGATCGCCGGTCTGGAGGACACCACATCCGGCACGATCGAGATCGACGGCCGCGACGTGACGGGTGCAGCGCCTGCCAAACGCGGTCTTGCCATGGTGTTCCAGTCCTATGCGCTCTATCCGCACATGTCGGTGCGCAACAACATCGCCTTTCCCCTGAAGATGGCCAAGCTCGACCAGGGCGCGATCGACAAGAAGGTGACGGAAGCGGCACGCGTCCTCAACCTCACCAACTATCTCGACCGCCGTCCCGGCCAGCTGTCCGGCGGCCAGCGCCAGCGCGTCGCCATCGGCCGCGCCATCGTGCGCGAACCCTCGGCATTCCTGTTCGACGAACCCTTGTCCAACCTCGACGCGGCGCTGCGCGGCACGATGCGGCTGGAGATCAGCGAGCTGCATCATCAATTGAAGACGACGATGATCTACGTCACCCACGACCAGGTCGAGGCCATGACCATGGCCGACAAGATCGTCGTCCTCAACGCCGGCAATATCGAGCAGGTCGGCTCGCCGCTCGACCTCTATCACCGGCCGGACAACCTGTTCGTCGCCGGCTTCATCGGCTCGCCGCGGATGAACTTTGCCACCGGCGAGTTCGCCAGGCCCTACAACGCCCATACGATCGGCGTGCGCCCCGAGCATCTGCAGCTGTCGACGCAGTCGGGCACCTGGCGCGGCGTCGTCGGCGTCGCCGAGCATCTCGGCTCCGACACCTTCCTGCACATCCATGTCGACGGCATCGGCCTGGTCACGGCCCGCGTCGGCGGCGACTTCGACGTCAACCACGGCGACCAGGTCTTCCTCACCCCCGAGGAAGGCCGTGTTCACAGGTTCAACGACAAGGGACTGGCAGTAAGATGAAACGCTTGCAGGGAAAAAGCGCGCTGATCACGGGATCGGCGCGCGGTATCGGACGCGCTTTCGCGGAGGCTTATGTCCGCGAGGGAGCGACCGTTGCGATCGCCGATATCAATCTCGACCGCGCAAAAGTGACCGCTGCCGAGATCGGCCCGTCGGCCTATGCTGTGGAAATGGATGTGACCAACCAGGCTTCGATCGATGCGGCGGTTGCCGCAATCGTGGCGAAGGCTGGCGGTCTCGATATTCTCGTCAACAATGCTGCGCTGTTCGATCTCGCCCCGATCGTCGAGATCACGCGGGAAAGCTATGACAGGCTGTTTTCGATCAATGTCTCCGGCACGCTCTTCACCATGCAGGCAGCCGCGCGGCAGATGATCGCGCAGGGGCGTGGCGGCAAGATCATCAATATGGCGAGCCAGGCGGGACGCCGTGGCGAGGCTCTCGTCGCCGTCTATTGCGCCACCAAGGCGGCGGTGATCAGCCTGACCCAGTCGGCGGGGCTGAACCTGATCAAGCACGGCATCAACGTCAACGCGATCGCCCCTGGCGTCGTCGATGGCGAGCACTGGGACGGTGTCGATGCGATGTTCGCCAAATACGAAAACCGGCCGCTCGGCGAGAAGAAGCGGCTGGCCGGCGCCGAGGTGCCGTTCGGGCGCATGGGAACGGCGGAAGACCTGACGGGCATGGCGATCTTCCTCGCCTCCGCCGAGAGCAACTATGTCGTTTCGCAGACCTACAATGTCGACGGCGGCAACTGGATGAGCTGAACTCAAAGCTCGTCGAAAGGAATGAACATGACGACCAAACTTTCGCTCGCCAATCTCGACGCCGTCAAGGCGACGGCTGCGATTCCAGCCTATGACCGCTCGAAACTGACGGCGGGCATCATCCATTTCGGCGTCGGCAACTTCCATCGGGCGCATCAGGCGATCTATCTCGACGACCTGTTCAACACAGGCAAGGATCTCGACTGGGCGATCGTCGGCGCAGGCGTCTTGCCGTCGGACGAGGCGATGCGGGCAAAGCTCGAGGAACAGGATTTCCTGACGACGGTGGTCGAGCAGGACAACAACAGGAGTGCCGCGCGCGTCACCGCGCCGATGATCGACTATCTGCGGCCCGGCAATGCGGCAGCCACCGTTGCCAGGCTCGCCGATCCGGCGATCCGCATCGTTTCGCTGACGATCACCGAAGGCGGCTATTTCATCGACCCGGCGTCGGGCGTCTTCAATCCGAAGCACCCGGCAATCGTCGCCGACAGTCAGAACCCAAGCGATCCAAAGACCGTGTTTGGCCTGATCATTGCCGGGCTGAAAGCGCGCAAGGACAAGGGTATCGCGCCGTTCACGGTGATGTCCTGCGACAATATCCCGGGCAACGGCGAGGTCACGCACGCGGCCGTCAGCGGTCTTGCGCGGCTGTCTGATCCTGTGCTTGCCGAGTGGATCGAAGCCAATGTCGCCTTCCCGAGCGGCATGGTCGACCGCATCACGCCGGCCACCGGGCCGCGCGAGGTGGGCATCGCTGCCGACGACTACGGTATCGACGACAATTGGCCGGTCTTCTGCGAAGAGTTCAAGCAGTGGGTTCTGGAGGATCATTTTCCGGCCGGCCGCCCGGCGCTCGAAACCGTCGGCGTCCAGTTCGTACCGGATGTCGCGCCCTACGAGCACATGAAGATCCGCATTCTCAACGGCGGCCATGCGGCAATCGCCTATCCGGCGGCGTTGCTCGACATTCATTTCGTGCATGAGGCGATGGAGGATGCGACGGTCCGTGCTTTTCTGGCGAAGCTGGAGCACGACGAGATCATCCCCGTCATTCCGCCGGTGCCGAACACCGATCTGCATACCTATTTCAGCCAGGTCGAGAAGCGCCTGCTGAACCCGAAGATCGGCGACACCATTCCGCGGCTTGCACAGGACGGATCGAACCGCCAGCCGAAGTTCATCCTGCCGACGACGGCTGACCGGTTGAAGCGCGGCGAGGATGTCATCGGCCTGTCGCTGGTCTCGGCGCTCTGGTGCCGCTACTTGGCGGGAACGACCGACAGCGGCAAGGCGATCACCTTCAACGATGCCAGCGCGGACCGGCTGCATGCGGCAGCGGTGAAGGCCAAGGATGATCCACAGGCGTTCCTTGCGCTTTCGGATATCTTCGGCGATGTTGCGCAATCAGAACTGTTTCAGAAGCGGTTTGCACATGCGCTGCAAACCCTTTGGGACAAGGGCACGCGGGCAACGCTCCAGCTCTATCTCGACGGAAAACTTGGAGAATGACATCATGACGCTTGAGCCCTCGCGCAACGCCGCGGCCGTATTGTGCGACCGCTCTGGCACGGCGGCTTGACGGACATGAACACGCATCCGGCCAAACTGGTGATTTTCGATTGCGACGGTGTTCTGGTAGATAGCGAGCCCTTGTCGCTCGACGTGCTGGTTCGCGTGCTGCGCAATGCCGGCGTCGATATGGATGCCGAGGAGGCGACCGAGCGCTTCCTTGGCAAAAGCCTGAAGACCATGACGGACATCCTCCACGAGGACTACGGTCTTGCAGTGGACGATCATTTTCTAGAGCAGATGCGCCTCGATCTCTACCAGCGCTTTCGGCAGGAACTTCAGCCTGTGGCCGGTATCGCCACGGCGCTCGATCAGCTTGATCTGCCTCGCTGTGTCGCGTCATCGAGCCAGATGGAGCGCATCCGCCTGTCGCTCACCATCACCGGCCTGATCGACAAGCTCGAACCGCATCTCTTCAGTTCGAGCATGGTCGAACGCGGCAAGCCTGCGCCCGATCTTTTTCTGCATGCGGCCGCACAGATGGCGACGCCGCCGGAAAACTGCATCGTCGTCGAGGACAGTCCGGCCGGCGTCGAGGCGGCCAAGGCGGCGGGTATGCGGGTTTTCGCCTTTGCCGGCGCTTCGCACGCCAAGTCCGAGCGCCATCTGGAAACACTTCGGCGTCTTTCGCCCGATGTGCTGTTTGACGATATGCGGGAATTGATCCATTTTGTCCGGAAGGAACAAAGGGACGGGGACGCAGTGCTCTGATGCGCGATCTGATCGTTGCTGTCGACGTTGGAACCGGCAGTGCCCGCGCTGGAATTTTTGACAGGCATGGCAGACAGCTGGCCCGCGCGGACTATCCGATCGCGATGAACCGGCCGGAAGAAAATCACGCCGAGCACGATTCCGAAAACATCTGGTCCGCCGTCTGCATCGCGGTCAAGACGGCCCGCGCCAAGGCGGGGGTACCGGCGGAAGCCATCACTGCGATCGGTTTCGATGCGACCTGCTCTCTGGTGGTGCGCGACAGAAACGGCGCTCCGCTGTCGGTCAACCGAAAGGGCGATCCGCGCTGGGATACGATCGTCTGGCTTGATCACCGCGCCCTGAAACAGGCCGATTTCTGCACGGCGACCGAACATCCGGTTCTCGATCACTCCGGCCGCGTCATGTCGCCGGAAATGGAAATGCCGAAGCTCATGTGGTTGAAGCAGAACCTGCCGCAACAATGGGAAAAGGCTGGATATTTCTTCGACCTCGCCGATTTTCTCTCCTGGCGCGCGACCGGCAATCCGGCGCGTTCACGCTGCACGCTGACGGCAAAATGGAACTATCTTTCCCACAGGACGACCGGCTGGCAGGATGAATTCCTCGCAAAGATCGGGCTTGAAGACCTGCGCGAGCGGGGCGGCCTTCCGGAAAAGACGCTGCCAGTCGGGCAATCGACCGGACACCTGACGGCTGCAGCTGCGGCCGAACTTGGTCTGCATGAGAAATGCCAGGTGGCGACGGGGCTGATCGACGCCTATGCGGGCGCTATCGGCGTGCTCGGCGAGTTTGCCGGTGAGCCGGACAGGCTGGAGCGGCAGCTTGCGCTGATCGCCGGAACATCCAGCTGCATCGTCGCCTTCTCCAAGGATATGAAGCCGGGCTTTGGCATGTGGGGGCCTTATTTCGAGGCAGCGTTTCCGGGCAGCTGGCTGATCGAGGGCGGACAATCGGCAACAGGTGCGCTGCTTGATCATGTCGTGCGCAGCCACAGCGCCGGCGGCGAGCCGGATGCGGAGATCCACGCTCGGATCGTGTTGCGCATCCAGGAATTGCGGACCGTTCACGGAGCGGACTTTGCGTCGCGGCTGCACGTGCTGCCGGATTTTCACGGTAATCGTTCTCCGCTCGCAGATCCCCATGCGCTCGGCGTCATCAGCGGCCTGACGCTCGACAGTTCGTTCGACGCGCTTTGCCGGCTCTATTGGCGCACCTGCGTCGCCATTGCGCTTGGCATCCGCCACATTCTGGAGATGATGAAACAGGCGGGCTACGATCTCGACACCCTGCACATTACGGGTGGCCATGTGCGCAATCCGCTGCTGATGGAGCTTTATTCCGACGTTACCGGTTGCACGGTTGTCGTGCCGGAAACGAACGATGCCGTTCTCTTGGGAACGGCGATGGTTGCGGCGGTTGCCGGCGGCCTCTATGCCGATCTTGGTGCTGCCGGTCCGGCAATGTCACCCGGCGGGCACGAGCGCTACCCCGATCCGGCGCGCCGGGAAACATATGATCGCGACTATCGCAAGTTCCTCAGCCTCTACCGTCACAGGGCCGAGCTGGAAGCTCTTTGAGAGCGGCTTAAATAAATTTTAAAAAAATCAAATCGCCGCGGAACCTTTTTCCGGTGGGTTCGTTTAACGGCTGTCCGGACAGTGGTTCGCATCGCCCCCAATGCAACCACCTTAAATAATGATCCGGCACCCAACTCACACGCCCCCTCGGTGAGTTGACAATATCAGCCAGTGCCTTCCCCGGGCGCTGGCTGTTCTTTTTCAATCAGGAGAGAAGAAGATGCCCGTCGGACGGTCGACGATGTCGTCGCCGATCATTCCTCGACGCGCGTGATGATTTCATATTCTCTCGACGGGATGGTCAAATGGTATTCGATGCGATCCGGCGCGGTCATGTACATCGCCCTGCCGCCGATCGCGACCGGTACGACGCGCTCCAGCACGGTTCGCGCAAATGTGTGTTCTTCCGTTTCCTTCAGCGGGTTTGCTGGCGGCAAGTGCTCGATCCACGCCAGTTCGATGGCCTCGCTGTTGTCGAACATCGTCTCGAAACAATCGATGGTCAGCGAGTTTATGCCGGAGGCGATGGCACCGTAGGATGCCGAGTTGACGATCAGTTCGTGCAGGGCAAGGCCGATGTGCAAGGTAGCGTTCGGCGACAGATGCGCATTGATACCCCTGATCGCGATCGGCGTTTCGGAAGCCGGCCAGTAGGCGCTGACCTGTCTCTCCGTCAGGGTAAAGAGATAGGCACCGCGCCAGCTGGAATCGGTGACGAGGTCCTGCGAATAGGAGAGCGACTGGATGCGGCCGCGAAACTTGACGAGGAAATAATCCAGCGACAGGGCCTGGCGCGCGGTTTGTGTCGCGATGCCCTGGATGATCGCCAGGAGGTTCTTCGAACGATGGCTGAGTTCGCGCAGCAGGGTCTTGAGAATGCGCTCGCGGTGGCGGGTTTCCGAGATATCCGTGATCACGGAGAGGATTCCCGTCATTCCATCGCTGTCGACACGTTCGATGTCGATCCGATAGGTCAACATGCCTGCGCCGGACGGCAGGTCTATTTCCGTCGAGGCGGGATTGTTGCCTTGGGCAACGTCGCGTTTCAAGGCAATCAGCCGGGCTCCGTTCTCGGCGCCGAACACTTCCTCGTCGGCATGCGAATCCGTTGCCAGCGATTGCAATCCCTCTGGCAGGTTTCCGGAGAGAAGAACGTCGAAATCATCGGATTGATAAAGATAACCCAATCCTGATTTCTTCAGCACCAGGTCCATGAGGGCCGGGCCTGCCTTTGCACCTCCGTTGAAGGGGGCTGAATTGCCTGCATTGCCCACGCGATACGCCTTCCATGCTCTGATCGTTGTTCGCCTGAGCTTCGCATGAGCGAAAAGCGTCCAAATCCGATCGGTTCTGCGATGCGAAACGGGCCGTTTTTTAAAGAATCGACTTGTTTCACCGGGGCGCCTCGGCGCCCCGCTTATTTGATAACGAGATCGTTCGCCCGGATGTTCCGGGCGCTGCATATCTCAGGCTGCGGCCTTGGTGGATTCGTTGAAGAACAGCGCCTGGCTGATCAGGGCTTTGACCATGTCCGGGTTAAACGGTTTGGTCACCAGGAAGGTCGGCTCTGGCCGTTCGCCGGTCAGCAGGCGTTCGGGGAAAGCCGTGATGAAAATCACCGGAATGGCCGTATTCTTCAGGATATCGTTGACCGCGTCGATACCCGAGCTGCCGTCGGCGAGCTGGATATCTGCAAGCACCATGCTGGGTTGGGTCGCCTTGAACAGGGCGACTGCCTCATCGCGGGTACGCGCAATGCCGGTGACCCGGTGACCAAGGCTTTCGACCATCTGTTCAATGTCGATCGCAATCAGCGGCTCGTCCTCGATGATCATGATGTCGGTTGCGACCTGGCGCGAAATCTCCTCGGAGGCGCGCTCGAGCAGCTGGTTCATGCCGCTTTCAGTGGTGCCAAGAACTTCTGCCGCTTCGCTGGTGCGGAAGCCCTCGACCGATACCAGCAGGAAGGCCTGTCGGGCCAGCGGCGAGACGGCGGCGAGGTTGATCGACGCCCGCTTTTCCCAGGCAAACGGCGAAACCGGCTCGGGGATCAGAACCGAGGATGAGCCGAACAGCTTGGTATACAATTGAAACAGGGCAACCCTGTCGCTGCTGGCTTCCGGGAAAATGGTGACATCTGAAATCAGTGCTTCCAGAACAGCTGCGACATAGGCGTCGCCCGACGTCTGCGATCCGGTCAATGCGCGAGAGTAACGGCGCAAATAGGGCAGGAACGGAGCGATCCGGGTGGAAAGTGACATGTATGAACTCCCTCTATCTGGCCGAAGCAATGGCCATGACAGCGGGGAAACGCCACGCCAAAAAAAAGGTTCCTTTGGGCGGAACAATTTTTTTTGCGGCGCATTATGCAGCCAGATGAACTTCTGAAGGTATTTTGACTTTATGACCTACAAAACCGGGGCAGGGCGCGAGGCTACTAGGGCGGTGCGCGCCGATGATCCAAATGCGCAGATTGCAACGAAGCTTCGCGCTCTCTATCTTTCTGTACAGGAAGAAGCCATTCCGGGCCGGTTCCTCGACCTGCTCGAGAAACTCGATGCGGTCGAACGCCAGTCAATGCCGGATGTGGCAGAATGAGTGGTGGCATGTCCTCTGAGGAATCCAGTTTCAAGCGCGAGATGCTCGCGGCGCTTCCGAGCCTGCGGGCGTTCGCCATGTCCCTGATCGGCCGGCACGACCGGGCCGACGATCTCGTTCAGGACACCATCATGAAGGCGTGGGCCAAGCAGGACCATTTCGAGATGGGCACGAACATGAAGGCGTGGCTGTTTACCATCCTGCGCAACGAACTCTACAGCCAGATGCGCAAACGCGGCCGTGAAGTTCAGGACAGTGACGGGTATTTTACCGAGTCGCTCGCCCAGCACCCTGCGCAATATGGTTCGCTCGATCTCCAGGATTTCAAGCGCGCCCTCGAAATGCTGCCGCCGGATCAACGTGAAGCAATCATTCTCGTCGGTGCTTCGGGATTTTCCTATGAGGAGGCCGCGGAGATCTGCGGTTGCGCGCTTGGAACGATCAAGAGCCGTGTCAACCGCGCCCGTCAGCGCCTGCAGGATATTTTGCAGGTGACCGGCGAGAGCGATTACGGACCGGATGCGACGTCGGCTCCGATCACCTCGCGGGCATTCGTGTCCTGACGACTGAATTTTCGGGCGCCCGCCGGTGGATCCAACGGGGCGGGTGTTTTCCTTCGCGGGGGGCGGTATTTGACCGGCATTGCACCCTGCATCACATTCGTGCAGAAACTGAGACAGCACGCTGCCGAAGGGCGTGGCGGGTTCGAGACAATGACGGCGCCCTGGGGCTGGGTGTGGAAATCAATGATCAAGAAGAACAACGACCCGCAGGCAGCGTTGATGGCCGTTCTGACATCGGCCCAACGTCTCGATGTGCTGCATTCCGTCGTTCCCGACATGGCTCACCCCGACGCCGATTTTCATGAGATTGCCGAGATCGCTGCCGGCATGTTTGAAGCTCCCGTCGCTTTGGTCACGCTCGTCGACGCACATGACCAGTGGTTCAAGGCTGCAGCCGGCACCGGTGAAACACAGGCACCGTCGGCGGATTCGTTCTGCCTGCATACGATCGCCGGACCAAATGATGGCGCGCTGGTTGTCGAGGATGCTGCCGCGGACCCACGTTTTGCCAGTCAGCCGCGTGTTGCCGGTGCACCGTTTCTGCGGTTTTATGCGGGTGTCCCTCTCATCATCGATGAGCAGCCGGTCGGCACGATTTGTGTTTTCGATGTCAAGCCGCGCCGTGAGATCGCGCGACAGCTCCTGGTACAACTACAAAGGCTGTCGCTTATCGCATCCGCCTTGTTCAAGCTGAAACATGAAGCGCGCCTGCGGGCGCTGAAGGAGGCTGCACTTTCCCGCGAGGAGCAGCGGCATGCCATGGCGCTGGATGCGGCGAATGTGGGAAGCTGGCTCTGGGATGTCCGCTCCGGTCACGTGTCATGCAACCCCGCGATGCTGCGCATGTTCGGCATGCAGCCGGCCGCGGTCGTCCAGGCGAGGGATATTTTTGCTGCCATCCATCCTGAAGACCGCATCCTGACGCTTTCGAAGCTCCGCTCGGCCATGGTTCAGGACGAGGAATATGACGGCACGTTCCGGGTAGCGTCCACGGGGCGCTGGCTGCTTGGCCGCGGCCGCGTACATGAACGCGATGCCAGGGGCAAACCGGTGCTTTTTCTCGGCATCAACATCGATGTGACGGAGGAACAGGAAACGACGCAGCGGACGCGGTTGCTGCTGCGTGAACTCAACCACCGCGTCAAGAACACGCTGGCGATGCTGCAGTCGCTGGCCCGCCAGACATTGCGGAAAACCAGCGATCCGCACGAATTCATGACGGCGTTTGCGGGCCGCCTTCAGTCCATATCGGAGGCCCATGGGCTGCTGTCCGATCATGAATGGGGTGAAATTCACCTGTCCGCTCTCCTGGCCAAACAATTGGCGCCGCATGTACGCGACTATGGCCGGCAGATCGAAATTCACAAGGACGAGATTTTGCTGGGTCCGGACCAAGCCGTCGGGCTCGGTCTGGTGTTGCACGAACTGGCCACCAATGCCGCCAAATACGGCTCTCTCTCGGTTCCGAACGGCAAGGTGGTCTTGACCGCGCGCAGCGTCGACGAGGACGGCCATCGGGTTCTGCATATGACCTGGACGGAGGTCGGCGGTCCGCCTGTCAGCGAACCGGAGCGGCGTGGCTTCGGCTCGATCCTGATCGAGCGCAGCCTCGACAAGGTGATGGGCAGTTCGGTGAAGGTCGAATACATGCCCGCCGGCGTGACCGCGATCGTCAGGCTTCCGCTCTGATTCCGCCGCGATCAGGAGTGATCGCGGTCGCCCGATTTCCGCATCAATCCCAGAATGGTTCCGAGCCCGACCGCGATACCGGCGGCGAGAAGCGGCTGCTTGCGGAAAAGCGTCAGAGCGGTGGCAATGGCCAGGGTGGTTTGTGCCTGCGAGCGGCGGCGCTTGTCAGCAGCAATACGCTGGTCTCGCGCATTGAGGGCATACATGATGCCGATGATGGTGAGACCGACGACGACGGAAATCACTGCAAGAATGATGGCCGCTTTGAGGGGGGTATAGACGGAGCCGAGATAGATGGCGCCAGCGACGAGCCCGAAGACGTAGGCGGTCAGGAAAAACAGGGATGCCAGCAGCCACATGGCTCCGTTTCGCTTGTAGCGCGATACCGTAGCGCCGACATCTGTCAGTACGAGAGCCGAAAGCATTGCGGCCAAAGGACCCATTTTTGTCTCCAGATGGAAGATCAAGAAGGCGAAGCCGCCTGTCGATGCGGCGACGGACGGCTGCCGATGATGGCAACCGCCGAACCGGAATTGTCGGCTTAGCGGCGGATCAGTGCTGCAATCAGAAGACCGACTGCCGCAGCGGCGCCGATTGTGGCGAGCGGATGTTCGCGCACGGTATGGCGAACCTGCTTTTCGGTGACCGCATAACGGCTGCGCAGTTCGGCAAACAGCTGTTCGCCATTTGCAATGAGATCGTGAAGGCCGGCTTCCGCGTGGTCGCGTGCGTCATGGGCCTTGGCGCGAACGTCCCTGGAGGCTTCCGAGCCGCGCTGCGATAGGAGGGTTGCGAGCGATGAAATCTGCTCGCGGAGTTCACTGATCTGATCTTCGATCGGCGCATCGACGAGGCGCTTCTTTGCGCTGGAACCGGAAAAGAGACCTGTGGCCATGTTGAAAAACTCCTATGTGCGGCGGGATTGCTTGTTTCAAGGCTGACCCGGCGTGGTGTCGTACCGACACGCAAAATCATCACCGTGTCAGCGGTTCGAAACATAAACGCGCAAGGTTGTATTAGGTTCCGCCGCCAAGACCGCAAACAGCGGTGTTCAGCCCGCTGCGGTATGCGGCAGAACGAAGGGTACGCTGCCAGTCGGTGTGGCATTGACCCGCATGGCGCAACCGAAAACCGCCTCCATGATGCTGTCGGTCATCACTTCGTTCGGATGTCCGGCGGCTCTGATACGTCCGTTCGTCATCATGATCATCCGGTCGGCGAACATCGCGGTCAGGTTGAGATCGTGCATGATGGCGATCACGCCGCCACCGCGTGCACAAAAATCCCGGGCGAGCCGCATGATCGTCAGTTGATGGCGAATGTCGAGGCTCGATACCGGCTCGTCCAGCAACAGGAAGGCGGGTTCGCCATGTTGCATGGGTTCCCAGATCTGGCACAGGGCACGGGCAAGCTGGACGCGCTGCTGCTCGCCGCCGGATAGTTCCTGGTAGAAACGGCCGGCAAAGCCGGACAGGTCGACGGCTTCCAGTGCGTCGCGCGCGACGCGGTCGGTTTCATCCGCACCGGTCCTTGCACCGACCGAGAGCCCCATGCGGACGATTTCTCTCACCGTGAAGGGGAAGGAGATCACCGTCGACTGCGGCAGGACAGCGCGCTTCAAGGCGAGTTCCCACGGCTTCAATGCCGCCATGTCGTGGCCATTGATGCTGACGGTGCCGTCATAGGGCAGCTCGCCGGCGATTGCCTTGAGGCTGGTGGTCTTGCCCGAGCCGTTGGGACCGACGATGGCGGTCAATTGCCCTGCCGGAGCCTCGATGTTGACGCCGTGCAGCACCTGTTTGCCGGAAAGCCGGACGGAGAGATTGCTGGCCTTGATCATGGTCTGTCCTCAAAGCCCCATGTGGGAACGCCCGCGCAGCAGGATCCACAGGAAGAAGGGTGCGCCGGCAAAAGCGGTGATGATGCCGATCGGCAATTCGGCCGGCGGTACGATGGTGCGGGCGATCATGTCGGCGAAGATCAGCAGCGTGCCGCCGAGCAGGGCCGATGCAGGCAGGAGATAGCGATGATCCGGCCCGATGATCAGCCGCAGCACATGCGGCACGACGATGCCGACGAATCCGATGCCGCCGCTGACGGCCACCGAGGCGCCGGTCGATGCCGCAACGCTGACGATGGCGATGTTCTTCAGCCGCTGGACGGGGATGCCCATGTGGAAGGCCGCCGCCTCGCCGAGCGTCAGGGCGTTGAGGCCCCGTGCCAGAAACGGCACGACGGCGAGCGAAACCACGATGATCGGTCCGGCGGAAAGGATCTTCGTCCAGTTGGCGCCGGCAAGCGAGCCAAGGCCCCAGAAGGTCAGGTCACGCAGCTGCTTGTCGTCGGCCACGAAGATGAGGACGCCGGTGACGGCGTTGGCAAGCGCGCTCAGCGCAATGCCGGCAAGCAGCATCGTTGCGACCGAGGTCTGGCCGCTACGGGTGGCGATCCGGTAGAGCAGGAGGGTCGTGGCCAAGCCGCCGAGGAAGGCGGCGACCGGCAGCGCATAGAAGCCGAAGACTGCAAACATCGGGCCGAAAAGCGAACTGCCGAGCACGATGATCAGCACCGCACCCAGGCTTGCGCCGGAGGAGACGCCCACGAGGGCAGGGTCGGCCAGCGGATTGCGGAAGAGGCCCTGCATGATCGCGCCGGACACGGCAAGCGAAGCGCCGACCAATAGCCCCATGACCGCACGGGGCAGGCGAATATCGAGGATGATGATGCGATCGCGAATGCTCAGCGCCTGCTCGGCACCGTCCGCGCCGACAAGCCAGCGAACGACGTTACCCAACGACGCGTCGGCCGCACCTGTCATGATCGAGGCGGAAAACATCACCGCTGCCAGCACAAGCAAGGCAAGGATCAGCAGTTGCGCCAGCCGTGACCGGTCGCCCATGTGCCAGTCGGATTTCAAGCGTGCCGCAAGAGACCGCGACTTGCCGTCACCCGCCGCCATTTCACTGTGAGGCATTCGCTTTTTTTCCGTAGATCGCTGCGTTCAGCTCACGCACGGCAGCGGACGTGCGTGGGCCGAAACCCAGCAGATGCAGCCCATCCATGCGGATCACCGCCTTGGTCTTTGCCGCCGGCGTCAGGCTAAGGGCGGGATGGGCAAAAAGCTCGTCATCGGTCGCGGCATGGCCGCCGCTGCGCGTCATCATCAGCACGACATCGGGCTTGGCCTCGATGATGGCCTCGTCGGTCAGGGCCTTGTAGCCCGGGAAGCTGCTTGTGGCGTTGACCGCGCCGGACAGCGCGATGATGCCGTCTGCGGCGGTGCCGACGCCGGACGCCATGATCTTTCCGCCCTGCGTGCTGAGGATGAAGAGTACCCGCTTGCGTTCGCTTTCAGGCCGCTTGGCGGCATCCGCCACTGCCGCATCGAGGTCGGTCTTGACCTGATCGGAGAGTGCCGCCGCCTTTTCCGGCACGCCGAGAAAATCGCCGACGGTCCTGATCTTGGTCAGGATGCCGTCGCGGTCGAATGTCTCCGGAACGGTCTGGAACGGGATCTTGGCTTCCTTGAGAATGTTGAGTGTTTCCGGCGGGCCGCTGCCTTCAACAGCGATGATTGCCGTCGGATTGATGGCCATCACGCCCTCCGGTGCCAGCTGCCGCATGTAGCCGACATCGGGAATCTTGGTTGCGGCCTCGGGGTAGATGCTGGTCGAATCGCGTCCGACAAGTTTGGCCTCTTCGCCGAGTGCGTAGACGATCTCGGTGATGGCGCCGCCGACGGAGACGAGGCGGGAGGTGTCGGCCTTCTGCATTTCCTGCGCAACGGCTGCGCGCACGAAAGAGGGGCCGTTCGGCGAGGCGACCGCCAGGACAAGCGGGGCTGAAACGGCAAAGAGCGCCAGGGCCAGCTCCCAAGAGCGCAGCCGGCGGAAATCGTAGGAGTTTTTCATGACCGGATCCTTCAGGCCGCCACGGTGATGTCGAGCCGGGCGAGATTTTCCATGATCGAGCGCCATTCCTCGCGCTCGGCAAAGCCTTCCTTGCGCTTGCCGAAGAACTGGATGACCATGTCTCCCTTCGCGTCGAGCGCCTCCAGCGAGGTGACGTGGCCGTCGGCGGTCGGCTTGCGGACGGCCCAGATTTCCGCGAGATGATCGGTGCGCAGGTGCAGGTGGAAGGTCGGATCCATGACGTTGAGCCAGGGGCCCATCGTCTGGATGTTCTCGACCGGTCCGGAATGAATCTGGATGACGCCGTGATTGCCGACGAAGCACATGATCGGCAGTTCGACCTGGGCCGATTGGCGCATCATTTCTTCGACGGCTCCCGGCTGCAGCTTCCAGGCGAAATCTTCGCCGACAGACTGCAGCGCCTGGCGGCGGCCGAGATTGAGCTTGCGCAGGAGGCCATGGAACTGATGCGTGTCGGTCATCCGGCTCCACTCGTCGCGCAACAGCGTCACATCCACCTCGCCGGCGTCGCCTTCCGTGCTTTCGGTAGCAGCCTCGGCGACAAATTCCTGTGACTGGTCTTCCAGCGTGAAGGCTTCGACGATGCTCTGATAGGCCTCGAGGTTGGAGGCGGGGCGCAGGTGCACCTTGTGGACAGCCACGCCCTGCCTGTCGAAGAACTGCAGGCTGCGGCGCACGGTGTCGCCATCGGTTTTCGTCACGGCAAAACCATGCGCCCAGGCTCCCGGAAAGACGCGCAGGTCGATGTTTTCTCCAAGCACGATCGAGGCATGCTTGCCCGGCTTGATGTTCTCGAAGACGCCGATCTTCTCGTGCACTGCGCTTTCGTTGCGCGTCAGTGCCATGACCTCATCCAGCTCGGCAGCGCGCTCCAGGAAGCGATTTGCGTCCCCGTCGATCCGGATAGCGGTCAGCCCGCATTCGGCGGCAACCAGTGCCGCTTCCGAAATGCCCAGCTGAGCGGCGATGTCGCGCTCGCGCAATTTCGGGTTGGCAGCCCGGTAGGCACGGATTTCGGACGGGGTGGGGCGGGTCGTTTGCGTCATGTGTCTTGGCCTATTTGTTCAGGATCAGTTTGCCCTGGCGGGTGATTTTCATGCGGTAGATGGCGCCGTCATGGGCGATCAGGATTTCGCTTTCGCCGCGAAAAAGCTCGCGGCTTTCAAGAATGCGCCGGGTTTGGCTCGGTAGAGTGGATGCTTGGACGGCATCGGGTTCGTTCGGTGTCACAGGCGTCTGGTCCTGATCATGGCGGCCGAAAACCGGGGATTGCTCCCCCGATCAAGCCGGGTCATTGCGATTAGTATCTTGACTTCATTACTCATCTTTTATTATGGACGCAATACAGGATTTTTGTAGTCAAGTTTAATTGCCGAACCGAAATGGCGGGCCGGCGGTTCGACGTTCCAGGCGGCCGGTTTTCGCAGCCGCGACACCAATCTCTGAGAATGGACAGATCATGATGAAATTCGATCGACTGCTGCCTCTGGCCCTCCTTGGTTCGTTCTATCCGGGCATGGCAGCGCTAGCGCAGGATGCCGGATCATCCGGCAATCTGTCGGTTGAGATCAATGAGCTCGTACCTTCCGAAAAAGGCTGCAAGCTGACGTTTGTCGCCGGAAACGGCCTGCCGCAGTCGCTTGCCAAGGTGTCCTTCGAATTCGTGCTGTTCGATGAAAAGGGCCTGGTCGAGCGGATGGCGGTTCTCGATTTCCGCGACCTGCCGGCCGGCAAGACGAAAGTCCGCCAGTTCGATCTCTCGGGAACGAAGTGCGAGGCGGTGAAAAGCCTGCTGATCAACGACGCCCCGGTCTGCGACGGCGAGGGTATCGCCAAGGACGCCTGCATGAAGGGACTGAAGACCGGATCGAAGTCGTCTGTCGAGTTGAAGGGCTGATGCGGCTTTCGCATCGGTATCAGTGATGAACAATACGATCAAATGGACCGGGGCAATCGTCCTTTCGCTGCTGGCACATGCGGGGGCGGCCCAGTTGTTTTCGCCGGCCGAGAAGCCGCCCGAGCTGGATCTCGTGCAGGGCGGAGAAGAGATGGAAGTCGCTGTTCTCGGCAATGCCTTCGCGGACACGCTTCAAGCCGGCGATCCGGATGAGGAAATCGAGCCGGCGGAAATCACGCCGGAAGAGGTCGAACCGACACCTGTGGAGGTGGCGGACGTCGCCCCGGTTCCGTCCGAAGTCCCGACCGAGACACCAACGGATATCGTGCCCACGGAAGCCGATGTGATCCTCCCGGCCGAGGAGATGCCGCCTGTTGCAGCAGAGCAGCCCGAGATTACGGCGACGGTCGCCGCGGCGGAAACGGTGATCCCCGAAGAGAAGCCCGAGCCGGAAAAAATCGTCGAGCCGCTGCCCGAAAAGAAGCCGGAGCCCAAGGAAAAGCCGCAAAAGGAAAAGCCGAAGAAGAAAGTTGTAAAGAAGCAGGCTGGGGAAAGCGGCAAGCAGCAAGAATCGGCCCAGAAGGGGCAGGCGGATGGTACAGAGAATGCCTCCGCTACCAACGCCCAGGGCAAAAAGGGGGCTGTTTCCCGGCAGGCTGGCAACGCAAACTTTTCGAACTACAACGGCAAGGTTCGCGCAAAATTGTCTCGCGCCAGACGCTATCCGCCCTCGGCTCGCCGCGAAAGAATTCAGGGCATCGTTACTGTGCGGTTTGTCGTGTCGGGCAATGGCAGCGCGAGCGGTGTTTCGGTCGTGGGAAGTTCGGGCTCCTCCGTACTAGACAGCGCAGCTATCGAGGCAGTTCATCGCGCAGCACCCTTTCCTGATACGCCAGATGGAAATTCCAAGCTGTTCGTGATTCCGATCGATTATACCTTCTGATAATTGAAAGTTTGCCTGCGTTTTCCCGAGGTTACATTCCGGCGAATGACGCCTGCGGCCTTCCAAAAAAAACATGATAAAAACATTCATGTTTATACTTTACTCTTTCACTCAAGTTAAATAGGGTCGACCCACGATCAGCCGAACGGCGATTCCGAAACACGCGGAGACTGACACATGGGTGACAAACGGCAACAGCTTAAGGCGAAGCAGAAGCAAAGCCGAGATGGGGGCTCGCGCAACACGCCGGCATCTGCAGAAACGCAGACGTCGCAGCTCGAAGGGCGCAGTTTTCTCTATGTCGGCGGGCGCGATTGCCAGGTGGCGCATCTGCGCCAGATCGCCAGTTCCCATGGCGCCGAGCTGATCCATCACGATGGCGGGCTGCGCGAGGCAGTTTCCCGCATCGACAATATCCTGCCCTCCGTCGACTGCGTGTTCTGCCCGATCGACTGTATCAGCCACGATGCTTGCCTCAGGGTAAAGACCGGCTGCAAGAAATGGGGCAAGGCCTTCGTGCCGCTTCGCAACGGCAGCAAGTCCAGCCTGGAGCGGGCATTTCTGGATCTTAAAGCGAGCCGGACCAACGCCGGCTGAACGGCGCAGATCGATTTTCCGGGCATGCCTTGCTGCCCGGATCGCATGGAGATGACTATGAAAAACGAGCGTCCCGATCAATTCATGATGATCGGTCTGCATAAGCTGGCGTCGCAATTCGGTGACGGGCTGGTTCCGGAACTTTACGAGCTGTTGTCGCGCCGCGCGCAGATGCTGGACGACAATCCTAACGTGACCGAGTTTCCAGCCTGGCAGTCGCGTCCGCCGGCGCGGGCCGCATTCGGGCTTGCGCCTGAGCCCAAGGACAATATTCTGCCGTTTCCGTCGGGTGTGGCGCCTGCCGCATCGAACAAGGACAAGGCTTGAAGAGGGCATCATGTATTTTGCGATGAACAGGTTCAGGATAGCGGTCGGCCACGAAGAGGCCTTCGAAAACGTCTGGAAGGGCCGCGATTCCAGCCTTGCCGAAGTGCCGGGTTTCAAGGAGTTCCGGTTGCTTCGCGGCGACACCGTTGCCGAGGAAGGCTATACGCTGTTCGTGTCCAGCTCCATCTGGGAAAGCCGCGAGACCTTTGCAGCCTGGACGAAATCCGAGAATTTTCGGGCAGCACACAAAAGTGCGGCGGACAATCGCGCCATGTATCTCGGACCGCCGAAATTCGAGGGCTTTTCCGTCGTCGAGGGCGCCTGATGGCGGAGCTTGAAAACGGCGACCGCATTGAGGTCCTGCCGGTTCTGCCGTCGCTCAACATCCTGGAAACGCTGGCCTTTTATCGTGGTCAGCTCGGCTTTGGCACGGTCGTATATCAGGCCGACGAATACCTCATCCTGCGGCGCGACGGCATGGAGTTGCATTTCTGGCTGACGGATGACCGCAGCCTCTGCGAGAAGACGTCCGTCTATCTGCGCGGCGGCGGCATCGGCGATCTTCATCGCGAATTTACCGGACGCGGTGTCGAGCGCCTAAGCGAAATGGCGGTGCGACCCTGGAACATGGAGGAATTCTATGTTCATGATCCGCACGGAAATCTTCTGCGTTTCGGCCGTATCCCGCTCTAAGCCGTCGGTTCAAGCCTCTGCACGCCTGAAGAATGCGCCTGCCGCGATCGAAAGCCAGCCGAGCATCATCAATACGCCACCGGTCGGTGCCGACATCGGAAAGAGGCCGTGACCAAGGAAATGCCGTGCAGTGAGATCGGCGGCAAACAGGGCTGTGCCGGCCGCAAGCAGCAGCGCAGCAAGGGCTGCCGTGCGGATCACCGGCCATGCCGCATAGAGCGCCACAAGGGCAGGGGCGTGCGCCAGGCACATGGCCGACGCCCCGCCGAGCAGGCGCGGATCCGCGCCATGCGAGGCAGCGGCGGCGCTGATGACGCCAAACAGTCCCATCAGCCCGGCGACAAACAGGATCACCGGCCGCAACTGGCTGTTCTGCATGGTTTATTCATCCTTGTTCTGCATATGGTGGGCAAGCCGCGTCACCGGCTCCAGAATGATCGACCGCAATTGCGGATGGGGAACCGTTTCCTCAAGCGCCCGGGTGAAGCAGAGCAGCCACTCGTCCCGTTCCTGCGGCCCGATCGCCGCGCCGAAATGCCGGCTTCTCAATCGGGGATGGCCGCGCTTGTCGGTATAGAGCGGCGGTCCGCCGAGCCAGCCGGTCAGGTATTCGTAGAATTTCTCTTCGCTGCCGGAGAGATCGGCCGGGTGAACGGCGCGGCAACGGGCTGCTTCCGGCAACGTGTCCATCAGTTCGTAGAAACGATGCGTCAAGGCCCTGACCGTGCCGTCGCCGCCAATGGCGTTGTAGAGTGTTTCCGTTTGCGCGTCCGTCATCACACTGTCCCTGATTGCTGCCACTTCTAGCGTGGCCGGCTTTTCCGTTCCAATGGTTTTCGCAAGGAACGGCACCGTTGCGGCGTTTGACCGCGGCAAGGCGTCCGTTGAATCAATTCTCTTGACAAACCGTCCAGACGGTATCTTATGCATTTATGTCTATCGCTCATCATCGTCGCAAGCAGCCTGAACGCGTTCGCCAGCAATTGCTGGAGGTCGCTGCGCGTCTGTCGCTGGAACAGGGGGCGGCCGGCGTGACGCTGGATGCCGTTTCGCAGGCGGCGGGCGTCAGCAAGGGGGGATTGCTGCATCATTTTCCCAACAAGATGGCGCTGCTGGATGGCCTGTTTGACGATCTGACCGACAAGTTCGACCGGGCGATCGCCGAAGAGATGCGCAACGATCCCGTCGCCCATGGGCGTTTTACCCGGGCCTATCTCTCCGGTGTCTTTGCCTTGCAGAACGAGGCGGAAGCGCAGGGTTGGCAGGTGCTCACTATAGCGCTCCTGTCGGAGCCGCAATTGCGGGCGCGCTGGCGTCAATGGGTGTCGGATCGCGCCGATGAGCATGTCGGCACGGATTCCTCCGCCGGATGCCTCTTGGCACGACTTGCCGCCGACGGCCTGTGGCTCGCCGACCTTCTCAAGAGCCACGATATCGACTTGCCGACGCGTCAGGCGATGCAGGCACGCCTGATCAGCCTTTCCCAGCAATGACCGGTCACCGGAGAGCCAGATGAACCCCGCAATGCTCTATGCCGTATTGGTGATTGCCATCGTTGCCGAAGTGCTTGGCACGTCCGCCATGCAGGCCGCCCAGCATTTTACCAGGCTGGTGCCGACGCTGATCATGGTGGTCTGCTATGCCATCGCCTTCTATTGCCTCTCCTATACGCTGAAGGTTATTCCGGTGGGGATCGCCTATGCGATCTGGAGCGGGCTCGGCATCGTGCTCATCTCGCTTGTCGGCTATTTCGTCTTTGGCCAGAAACTCGATTTTGCAGCCGTTCTCGGCCTCGGCCTTATCATTGCCGGGGTTGTCGTGCTGAATGTCTTCTCGAAATCTACCTTCCACTAGCCGGTCGTCTGGCCGCCCAATGGCTCAAGCTCGCAGGCAGCTCGCGCTCAAGGATGATTTGGCGCGAGCCGTGTGATTTGCGGGCGGAGGGCCGGCGGTTTTCCTGTGAATTCGACGGGTCTTGCGCCGGCCGGCAGTGGTCAGTGAGCAGTCTGCGAATGCTCGCCACCGGGCTGCGAAATGCCGCTCAGTGCCTCACCCGTTTCGGCCGGTGCGCCATTCATGGCGATATCGCCGAGCGAGATAATGCCGATGAGCCGCTTGTCACGATTGAGCACCGGCAGGCGCCGTAGTTGAAGGGCGCCCATGGTGTGAAGCACATCGTCGACATCGTCGTCATCGAAGCAGTATCTGACGTCGGTGCTCATCACATCGCGGATCTTCGTGTCAGGTCCTTTGCCCTCGGCAACACCACGGATGGCGATGTCGCGATCGGTGATCATGCCGACGAGCCGGTCATTTTCGCCCACCGGCAGGGCGCCGGCATCGAGACGTCCCATAGCGAGTGCAGCATCCCGTAATGTCTGCTCCGGATCGGCAATCTGAACGTCCTTGGTCATGCAGTTGCTAACTCTCATGACAACCTCCCTTTGAGTTGCGGCGCTCGGCCAGTGCTGATGGTGAATTGGCTCAACGCGTGCCGATCGGAAACGTTCCATTGTCATGGGAGACGATATTTCCGCCGAGGAGGTGCTGCATCGCATATCGGGTGTTGCCTTGGCGTCGGCTTGCAGGGAATTTCAGATCGAGACAGATCGACAACCGTTCAGGTCACCGGATTTCCGCTTGCAAAAGCGTTTCGCCGGTTCTATCGCTTCGAATTGAAAGCGGTTTCAATTTAACCTGATGCTGATGGATGAAAGCAAGAAAGAGGATTTGGTCATGACCATTAAGGCAGTCGTGTGGGGAGAAAACATCCACGAACAGACAAACGCGGTCGTGCGGGAGATTTACCCGAACGGCATGCACAACACGATCGCTGCCGCCTTGAACACCGACGTCGGCATCGAGGCGACGACGGCGACGCTGCAGGAGCCGGAGCATGGTCTGAGCGTCGAGCGGCTGGCCAGGACGGACGTGCTCCTGTGGTGGGGCCACAAGGATCATGGCGCGGTGTCCGACGAGGTCGTCGAGCGGGTCGCCAAACGGGTCTGGGAAGGCATGGGGCTGATCGTCCTGCATTCCGGCCATTTCTCCAAGCCATTCAAGCGGCTGATGGGCACGCCCTGCGCGCTGAAATGGCGCGAGGCGGGCGAGCGCGAGCGGTTGTGGGTGATCAATCCACGCCATCCGATCGCCGAAGGGCTGGACGAGAATTTCGTGCTGGAGAACGAGGAAATGTACGGCGAGCAGTTTTCCGTGCCGGAGCCGCTCGAAACCGTGTTCATCTCGTGGTTTGCCGGCGGCGAGGTGTTTCGCTCGGGCCTGACCTGGCGGCGCGGCGCCGGCAACATCTTCTATTTCCGCCCCGGCCACGAGACCTATCCGACCTATCACGACGCCAATGTGCACAAGGTTCTGCGCAATTCGGTGAAGTGGGCCTACAACCCTCAGGGCACCTACAGCGCCATCCATGATGCGCCGAACGTGCCGGTCGAAAAGGCGCTGGAGCCGATCGTCGAGCGCGGGCCGCGGCTGCATCAGGCCGGCGAGGAGGGATACAAGTGATGAAGCCCATTCGTCTCCTTGTCCTCGGCACCGGCGGCATGGCCAATACCCATGCGATGAGTTTCGCGACCATCAAGGGCGTGCAGCTTGTGGCGGCGGTCGATGTTGATCTCGTCCGGGTGGAAGCCTTTGCCTTGCGCCATCAGATCGCCAAGACGTTCACCTCGCTCGACGAGGCGATTGCCTGGGGCGAGTTCGATGCCGTCACCAATGTGACGCCGGACAAGATCCACTATCCGACGACGCTCAAGCTGCTTGCGGCAGGCAAGCACGTGCTCTGCGAAAAGCCGCTGGCCGAGGACTATGCCAAGGCCGACGAAATGGCGACGGTCGCGGAAAAATCCGGTCTCGTGACGATGGTCAACCTGACCTACCGCAATGTCGCCGAGGTCCAGAAAGCTCGCCAGATGGTGCTCGCAGGCGACATCGGCACGATACGTCATATCGAGGCTTCCTATCTGCAGAGTTGGCTGGTGTCGAAAGCCTGGGGCGACTGGGCGACGGAATCGCAATGGCTGTGGCGGCTCTCGACCAAGCACGGCTCGAACGGCGTGCTTGGCGATGTCGGCATCCACATTCTCGATTTCGCCGGGTACGGAGCGGCAACCGATATCGACCACGTCTTCGCGCGGCTGAAAACCTTCGACAAGGCACCCGGCAACAGGATCGGCGAATACGATCTCGATGCCAATGACAGCTTCACGATGACTGCAGAATTCGCCAACGGTGCCATGGGTGTCATCCATGCCAGCCGCTGGGCGACGGGACATCTCAACGAACTGCGTCTGCGAATGCATGGCGACAAGGGCGCCATCGAGGTGATCCACACGCCGGATGGTTCGACGCTCAGGGCCTGCCTTGGTGAAGACATCGAGAAGGGCATCTGGACGGATATCGACGCCGGAACGGTGCTGACGAACTACCAGCGCTTCATCGATGCGATCCGGGCCGGAAAGACGGCAGAGCCGGGTTTCCGCCATGCCGCCGACCTGCAGAAGGTGCTTGATCTTGCCATGCTCACGGAGAAGGAGCGTCGCGAACTCGCGGTCTAATGCATGTCGCCCAAAAGTGTGCAGCGGTTTTGGGCCGACGACATGCATAAAAACAAAGACCTAAAGCGCATCGCCTGAATCCGTTTCAAGGCGATGCGCTTTAGGTCCGCTTCACTGCGGCCGTCGAGTTGCGGATGACCAGTTCCACCGGCCAGACCTCGCGCAGGCTCTCGGCCGGTGTTCCCTGCAGAAGCTCCAACGCCATTTCGCCGATCCGCGCACCCGCTGCGCGGATCGATGATCGCGTGGTTGATAGCGTCGGCACCAGATGATCCGGGCTGATATAGGGAAAGACGTCATCATGGGCGATCAGCGAGATGTCTTCGCCGGCCTTCATGCCAGCGATCCGGATCGCCCGCATGACGCCGAGCGCCGACATCATCGAGCCGGCAACGACGGCCGTCGGTTTGTCGGCCAGTTGCAGGAAGCCCTGCATCAGCCGGAAACCCATCTCGTCGGTAAATTCGCTGTTTCCTGTCAGGGCCGGATCGATGGCAATGCCGCGATCGGCAAGCGCGGTCTGGTAGCCGTCCTGCCGGTGCTCGGCAAAAATCCGGCCACGATAACCGTTGAGAAGCGCGATGCGGCGATGGCCGAGATCGAGCAGATGGCTGGTCGCCTGACGCACAGCGCCGAAATTGTCGATATCCAGCCAGCCGAAATTGCCGTCCGAATTGGTGCGCCCGTGCACGATGAAAGGCAGGCGCAGCGAATTGAGCAAGGCGATGCGCGGGTCGTCGAGAAAGGGCGAATGCAGGATGATCGCATCGACGCGCTTGCTGGCTGCCAGCCGCCTGTAGGTTGCGAGTTCGGCTTCCTGTGAATCGACTGTGGACACCAGGATGTCGATCTCTTCCTGCTGCAGCCGTCCGCCGAGGCCGCCCATGAATTCGCTGGTATGCGGCCCGAATTCGCCGCCGCCCTTGAGCACTATGCCGATGGCGCCGACACGGCCGGTGGCAAGGCCAAGCGCGCTGGTGTTCGGCCGGTAGCCATATTCCAGCGCCGCCTTCAGGACCCGTTCGCGCGTCGCCTGCTTGACCTCCGGATATCCGCTCAGCGCACGGCTGACCGTCGTCTGAGAAAGCTCCAGCCGGCTGGCGAACTCCTTGAGGTTCATGAGGGATTTCCTGTTGTCTGCCGTATCAGTGTAAGAAAGTTTACGGCTGCGTCAAAGGGGCAATGCCCGGCACGCCTTCGCGGATGCGCCGGGAGAAATCCTGTGCTTCGTCCGCTGCCTGTGCCCGCGTGGTAATCGCTCCGCCGCCGCGGAGTTGTTCCAGCGTAAAGCCGGGCGTGAAGCCTTTGACGTCGATGATGTAGGAGGGCAGATAACCGGAAAAGATAAGCCGATAGTCCAGGGGCAGGCTGCCCGATGCGATACGGTTGACCATGGCGAAGACGATCGTCGTGCAATTGGCGGTTATCGTATTGTAATATTGCGGCGTCTCGTTAAGGCCATTCGCCTCGTCGAGATAGGACAGGAACAGAGAGCGCATCCTCGGCTTTGGCATGTTGAGGCGATAGAGATAGACGTCCTCCTTGCGGATGTTCGTCCGTACCCTGACGATATCGCGCTCGTCGGCGGCAATCACGCTGGTCTCGAATTCCTTGAAGAAGCCGCCGACTTCCGAAAAGCTTTCGTGCTGCTCCTTGCGGATTTCCACCGAGAACGTGACGAACTGACCGTCGTCGAAGCCGAAGGAGATAAGCGTGTGGGCAATCGCGGGGCTCGACCAGTAAGACAGCAGCAGATCGACCGAGGCGAGCTTGTCGAGATCGTAGGTGCGATTTTCCCAGCGCACCGTATAGTCCGTCGATGTCCTCCAGTCGAAATTGCGGACATTGGCAAGAGTGACCTCATGGCCATTGACGACGCCCGCGACGATATGCGCGACCTCGTCCGCCCAGTCGCGGTTATTGCTCGCCGGTATGGCGTTCCACCAGAAGAGCAATGCGGCAATCATCACCGGATAGACCAGGGCGGCGGTGCGGGAGCGCCAACGCACATACGTATATAGCGCCACGAGTGACAGGATAACCCATAGCGCTGCGATGAGCATCCTGACCGGCGACGGGCCGGGCGCCTGGTAGAACAGCGCCATCCCGCCCCAGGCCGCAAAGCCGATAATGGCGAGTACGGAGACCAAACGCACGATCGTTCCGAACACGTGGAAGCGTGCGTGCCGCGGTTGTTCCATTTTGTTCTCGCCTCCGTAGAATTGTCGCCGGCCACTCAGCCGGCCGGTTTCCGGCAGGCGGCGAGACCTGCCGACCTCGCCGAAACGCGTTGCCGCGGCCAGCAATCAGTCATTGGCAGATTTCGGTGCAGGACAACACTATTTTCTAAAAAGGCGCCGTTCTTCCCATCTGCAATACCGGCCTGCGCTTTTGTGTGTCTACACGCAAGCGACGCATCGCAAGCCTTTGTTCCCGCCACATTTTTTCGGTGTGAATTTTCATTCGTACCGCATTGTTATTCCTCGGTCGATTGACTAGCATCACGTTCTTGACCAACTGGACAAAAATGGGCGCTCTGATCAGAGCGACCAGGCAGGATGGGATTTTTTTGCATGCAGGTGGTTTTCGACGGCCATAACGACGTCTTGCTGAGGCTCTGGAGCAACGCCAGGAACGGCGCCGATCCGGTTCAGGAATTCGTGAACGGGACGGCGGAGGGACATATCGACAGGCCCCGCGCCAAGCGGGGCGGGCTCGCGGGCGGCCTTTCGGCGATCTATATTCCATCGGCACATCTGGTCCTGAAAACACCCGACGAGAACGGCCATTACGCAACGCCGCTGTCGGAGCCGCTGGAGCGGCAACCCTCTCTTGACATCGCTCTGGAATTTGCCGCCATCGCGCTCCGGCTTGATCGCGCCGGTGCATGGAAGCTCTGCCGCTCGACCGCCGACATCAGGGCGGCAATGGAGAAGGGCGTCTTTGCCGCCGTGCTGCATATGGAAGGCTGTGAGGCGATCGGCGCGGACCTGGCTGCGCTCGAAACATTCCATGCGGCCGGATTGCGTTCTCTCGGCCCGGTCTGGAGCCGCAACAATATCTTCGGCCATGGCGTGCCCTTCGCCTTTCCGATGGGGCCTGACACCGGGCCGGGCCTGACCGATGCCGGCTTTGAGCTGGTGCGTGCGTGCAACCGCCTCGGCATTCTGATCGACCTTGCCCACATCACGGAAAAAGGCTTCTGGGACGTGGCGGCAACCACCGACCAGCCGCTGATCGCCAGCCATTCCAATGCCCATTCGCTGACCACCGTCGCGCGGAACCTGACCGACAGGCAGCTGGACGCCATCCGTGACAGCAAGGGGCTGGCGGGGCTCAACTACGCTACGACCATGCTGCGGTCCGATGGCCAGGAAAATGCGAAGACGCCGCTTTCCGACATGGTTCGCCATGTCGACTACATGGTGGAGCGCATGGGCATCGACTGCGTGGCGCTCGGATCGGATTTCGATGGTGCGACCATTCCGGAGGAAATCGCGGATGCGGCAGGCAATCAGAACCTGATTGCCGCCCTGCGAGGTGCCGGATATGGTGACGCCGAACTCACAAAACTATGCCGGGAAAACTGGCTGCGCGTTTTGGCCCAAGCCTGGCACGAGGCCGCTTGAGCTGAAAACAAAGGCCCATAAAGGGCTCAAAAAAGGGAACGGAACGATGATGCATTCTCTGAACAAGCATGTCCGAATGTTGACGGCGGGCGCCGCCCTGTCGCTGATCCTGATGGCTGGCGCTCCCGCTTTCGCCGAGACGCCGGCCGATACGCTGGTCGAGGGGTGGGCGATCGACGACATCATCACCATGGACCCGGGCGAAGCCTTCGAACTGTCGACGGCCGAGGTCACCGCCAACACCTACAACTATCTCGTTCGCCTCGACCTCAACGACACCTCCAAGGTCGTCGGCGATCTCGCCGAAAGCTGGACGGTCTCCGATGACGGCCTGACCTACACCTTCAAGCTCAAGCCGGACCTGAAGTTCGCCTCCGGCAATCCGGTCACGGCGGAAGACGTCGCCTATTCCTTCGAGCGGGTCGTCAAGCTCGACAAGAGCCCGGCCTTCATCCTCACCCAGTTTGGCCTGACCGGTGACAATGTCACGGAAAAGGCCAAGGCGACGGACGCGAGCACCTTCACGTTCACGGTCGACAAAGCCTATGCTCCGAGCTTCGTCCTCAATTGCCTGACCGCGACGGTCGGTGCCGTCGTCGACAAGAAGCTGGTGCTGGAGCACGTGGCGGCCGTCACACCATCAGCCGAATACAAATATGACAATGACTTCGGCAATGAATGGCTGAAGACCGGCTATGCCGGCTCGGGCGCCTTCAAGATGCGCGAATGGCGCGCCAACGAAGTCGTCGTCATGGAGCGAAACGACAACTATTACGGCGAAAAGGCGCCGCTCGCCCGCGTCATCTATCGTCACATGAAGGAAAGCTCCGGTCAGCGCCTTGCGCTCGAGGCTGGTGACATCGACGTGGCGCGCAATCTCGAGCCGGGCGACTTCGATGCCGTCTCGAAGAATGCTGATCTCGCCACCACCAATGCGCCGAAGGGTACGGTCTATTATTTCAGCCTCAACCAGAAGAACCCCAATCTGGCAAAGCCGGAAGTGGCGGAAGCCTTCAAATATCTCGTCGACTACGACGCGATCGGCTCGACCCTGATCAAGGGCATTGGCGAGATCCACCAGACCTTCCTGCCGAAGGGTGTTCTCGGCGAACTCGATGAAAATCCCTACAAGCTCGACGTTGCCAAGGCCAAGGAACTGCTGGCCAAGGCCGGTCTTGCTGATGGCTTCACCGTGACCATGGACGTGCGCAACACGCAGCCGATCACGGGTGTTGCCGAATCCATTCAGCAGACGCTGGCCCAGGCCAACATCAAGATGGAAATCATCCCCGGTGATGGTAAGCAAACGCTGACCAAGTACCGCGCCCGCACGCACGACATCTATATCGGCCAGTGGGGCCAGGATTACTTCGACCCGAACTCCAATGCCGAGACGTTCACCGTCAATCCGGACAATTCCGACGAGGGCAAGAACAAAACGCTCGCCTGGCGTAACACCTGGGACGTCCCGAAGGAATGGACGGACGAGAGCAAGGCTGCCCTTCTCGAGAAGGACGCGACAAAGCGCGCCGAGATGTACAAGGACCTGCAGAAGAAGGTGCTTGAGAACAGCCCGTTCGTCATCATCTTCCAGCAGACGGAAGTCGCTGGCTATCGCGGCAATCTGAAGGGCTTCAAGCTCGGTCCGAGCTTCGATACCAACTACGTCTTCAACGTCTCCAAGGAATAGGCCGGAGACGGCTGGTGACCCTTCCTGAAACGACACAAACGGCCGGGCGCAAACGCGCCCGCGCCAATGGCTGGGCAGGAAACGTGCTGCGTTTCCTGGTCATCATCGTCACGACCTATCTCGGCCTGTTGGCCGTGACCTTCTTCATCGGCCGGGTCATTCCGATCGATCCGGTGCTTGCCATTCTCGGCGACCGGGCGCCCGCCCATGTCGTCGAGCGAACCCGCGAAGCGCTCGGGTTCAACCGGCCGCTTTACGAGCAGTTCTATATCTATGTCCGCGACGCGCTGACTGGCAATTTCGGCACGTCGGTCCTGACGACCAACCCGGTCATGGCCGATATCCGCCGCGTCTTCCCCGCGACACTGGAACTGGCGACCTTTGGCACCGTCATCGGCAGCCTCATCGGCGTGCCGCTCGGCGTGCTCGCCGCCGTCAAGCGCGGCTCGATCGCCGACCAGATCGTCCGTGTCATCGGCCTCGTCGGTTATTCCGTGCCGATCTTCTGGCTGGCGCTGCTGTCGCTTTTGTTGTTCTACGCCCGGCTGAAATGGGTGGCCTTTCCCGGCCGCATCGACATCGTCTACGAATACAGCTTCACACCGGTGACCGGGCTCTATCTCATCGATTCCCTCTGGCAGGGGCAGTGGGACGTGTTCCGCGACGTCTTCCGCCACATCATCCTGCCCGCAAGCCTGCTCGGCTATTTCTCGCTCGCCTATATCAGCCGCATGACCCGCAGCTTCATGCTGAATGAGCTGGCGCAGGAATACATCGTTGCTGCCCGGGCCAAGGGGCTTTCCGAGACCCGCATCATCTGGGCGCACGCGCTACGCAATGCCGCAGTACCGCTGGTGACCGTCATTGCGCTCTCCTATGCCGGCCTGCTCGAAGGCTCGGTGCTGACGGAGACGGTCTTTGCCTGGCCGGGGCTTGGCCTCTACATCACCAATTCGCTGCAGAACGCCGACATGAACGCCGTGCTTGGCGGCACGATCGTCATCGGCTCGGTGTTCATCGCCATCAATATCCTGTCCGACCTTCTCTACCGGACACTTGACCCGAGGACGCGCGCGCGATGAGCGAGATCAGGCACGCCCAGGCCACTCCGATCAGCCGCCGCGAATGGCTGATGTCAGATCGGCCGCAATCGCGCCTGCAGGCCCGTCTCGGCCGCGCCTACATGACCTGGCGACGGTTTTCGGCCAACAAGCTCGCGGTCACCGGGCTCTGTATCATCCTCTTACTCATTCTGGTCGCGATCTTCGCCGATGTTTTGGCGCCGCATTCGCCCGTCATCGGCAATCTCGGCGGCGCGCGTTTGCTGCCGCCCGGAAGCGAGGGATATCTGCTCGGCACCGACGACCAGGGCAGGGACATTCTCTCGCGCCTGCTGCATGGGTCGCGGCTTACCCTGCTCGTCATCGTTCTCGTTGCGATCATCGCCGCCCCCATCGGCCTCCTGGTCGGAGCCGTTTCCGGCTACGCCGGCGGCTGGGTCGATGCCGTACTGATGCGCATCACCGATATCTTCCTTGCGTTCCCGAAGCTGGTGCTGGCGCTCGCCTTCGTCGCCGCCATGGGGCCGGGCATTCAGAACGCCATCATCGCGATCGCCATCACCTCCTGGCCGCCCTATGCCCGCATCGCACGCGCCGAAACGCTGACGGTGCGTAATTCCGACTATATCGCCGCCGTCCAGCTGATGGGCGCCTCGCCGTTCCGCATCGTGCTGCGGCATGTCATGCCCATGTGCGTTTCCTCGCTGATCGTGCGCGTCACGCTCGACATGGCCGGTATCATCCTGACGGCCGCGGGCCTCGGCTTTCTCGGCCTCGGCGCACAGCCGCCGCTGCCTGAATGGGGTGCGATGATCGCATCGGGGCGTCGTTTCATCCTCGACCAGTGGTGGGTCGCGACCATGCCCGGCATTGCCATCCTCATTGTCAGCCTCGGGTTCAACCTGCTCGGCGACGGCCTGCGCGATGCGCTCGATCCGCGGGAGAGCGGCCAATGAACCCGATGCTGACGGTCGATGATCTCAAGGTCTCGTTTCCCACCCGCACCGGGCTGATCGAGGCGGTGCGCGGCGTCTCTTTCACACTCGGCCGCGAGCGGCTGGGCATCGTCGGCGAAAGCGGCTCGGGAAAATCGCAGACGGGCAGGGCGATCATGGGGCTGACGCCGGCTCATGCGAAGGTAACGGCAGGCAAGCTCAATTTCGATGGCATCGACCTGTTGACCGCGCCGGCCAAGGTCCGGCGCAGCCTGCGTGGCAGCCGCATCGCCATGATCCTGCAGGATCCGAAATATTCGCTCAATCCCGTCATGAGCATCGGCCGTCAGATCGTCGAGACGCTGCGCACCCATGAGAACGTCAGCAAGCGCGAGGCCCGCGACCGCGCCATCGCCATGCTGGAGGCGGTGCAGATCCGTGATCCGGCCCGCGTTTTTGACCTACATCCGCACGAGGTTTCCGGCGGCATGGGGCAGCGCGCCATGATCGCCATGATGCTGATCGCCGGCCCCGAACTGCTGATCGCCGACGAGCCGACCTCAGCACTCGATGTGACGGTGCAGCTGGACGTGGTGCGCATTCTCGACAAGTTGGTCTCGGAACGCGGCATGGGGCTGATCTTCATCTCCCATGATCTCAGGCTCGTCTCGTCCTTCTGTGATCGTGTCATCGTCATGTATGCGGGCCGGATCGTCGAGGAGATAGCGGCCTCTGAGCTGTCGAATGCCAGGCATCCCTATACGCAAGGCCTGCTCAACTGCATGCCGACGCTCGGCACCGACCGGCATCCGCTGCCGGTGCTTGACCGCAAGCCGGAGTGGGCGGCATGACGGCGGCGATCTCGGCGGAAAACCTCACTGTCGCCTATGACGATTTCCTGGCGCTCGATGGCGTTAGCATCGACGTGGCGCCGGGTGAATCCTTCGGTCTGGTCGGAGAATCCGGGTCCGGAAAATCGACGCTGCTGCGCGCCATTGCCGGTCTGGCACCGGTCTCGGGGGGCAGGATCGTGCTCGACGGCAAGGCGTTGGATGTCAGGCGCCGCGACAAGGCCTTCTATCGGCGGGTGCAGATGGTCTTTCAGGACCCCTATGGCTCGCTTCATCCGCGCCAGACAGTCGATCGGCTGCTGCAGGAGCCGCTTGCCATTCACGGCGTGGAGGATGCGGAGCGCCGCATTCTGCGCGCGCTCGACGAAGTCGGCCTCGGTTCCTCCTTCCGCTTCCGTTATTCGCACCAATTGTCCGGCGGCCAGCGCCAGCGCATCGCCATTGCCCGCGCGCTGATCATCGAGCCGCAGATCATGCTGCTCGACGAACCGACCTCGGCGCTCGACGCCTCGGTGCAGGCGGAGGTCCTCAACCTGCTCGAACAGGTCCGCCGCGACCGCAAGCTCACCTACATCATGGTGAGCCACGACCTCGGCGTCGTCACGCATATGTGCGAGCGGCTGGCGGTGATGAAATCGGGCGAGGTGGTTGAGCGGCTGTCGTCCGCCGATCTCGTAGCAGGGCGGATCAGCGAGAACTACACCAAGAATTTGATGGTGGCGAGCAAGGGGTTCGTGCGGGACGCCGTGGTGTAAGCGGGCGGGAAACCCCAATGGTTCGAACACCTGTAGCACATCTCATGTCGTCTCCCGACGTGTCCCGCGCCGCGCCTTGCACCGTACATTAGAAAGGCGCAATATTTCTCTTGCTGGGGCACAGCTCACCTTGGGAGGAGCGGATCATGAACGATATGAGCCTCATGAATCTTCAGGCAGAAAAGACATGGGTCGGCGCGGCTGCCATCGAGGCGCTTGCGGCCGGTTTGCGCGGCAGGGTGCTGGAAGCAAGCGATTCCTCCTATGACGAGGCCCGGGCGATCTGGAACGCGATGATCGACCGCCGGCCGGCGCTGATCGTGCAATGCGCCGGGGCGGCGGACGTGGTCAATGCGGTGCGCTTTGCAAGCGACAACAAGCTGCTCGTTTCGGTGCGGGGTGGCGGGCACAACATTGCCGGCAACGCGGTCTGTGATGGCGGCATGATGATCGACCTGTCGCCGATGAAGTCGGTGCGTGTCGATGTCGCCGCAAAGCGGGCATGGGTCGAACCGGGCGCGACCTTGGCCGATGTCGACAAAGAAACCCAGGCTTTCAGCCTGGTTGTGCCGACCGGCATCAACTCGACGACCGGCATTGCAGGCCTTACGCTTGGCGGTGGCTTCGGCTGGATCACGCGCAAATACGGCCTGACGATTGACAACCTCGTGTCAGTGGATGTCGTGACGGCCAATGGCGAACTGGTGCGCGCAAGTGCCAAGGAAAACAGTGACCTGTTCTGGGCGCTACGCGGCGGAGGCGGAAATTTCGGCATCGTCACGGCGTTCGAGTTTCGACTTCACGAGCTCAGGCCCCAGGTTCTCTCGGGCCTCGTGGTCCATCCGTTCGCCGATGCGCAGGCGGTTCTTCAGCAATACCGGCAGGCTCTCGAAACGGCTCCGGACGAGCTTACCTGCTGGGTTGTCATGCGGCAGGCGCCACTGCTGCCGTTCCTTCCGCAGGAGTGGCATGGCAAGGAGATTTTGATTCTCGTCATATGCTGGTGTGGCGACATAGCAGAAGGTGAGAAGGCGACGCAGCGACTGCGCTCGATCGGTAACCCGATTGCCGACGTCGTCGCTCCCCACCCGTTCGCCGGCTGGCAGCAGGCCTTCGATCCGCTGCTGACGCCCGGCGCCCGCAACTACTGGAAGAGTCATGACTTCATTTCGCTTTCGGATCCGACGATCGGGATACTGATCGATGCGATCAGCAAATTGCCCGGGCCGGAATGCGAGATATTCATCGCTCACCTCGGCGGTGCCGTCGGCCGCGTTGCCGCCGGTGCAACAGCCTTCCCGCAGCGGAGTTCGCATTTCGTCATGAATGTTCATGCCCGTTGGCGCGAGCCGGCAATGGACACGGCATGCATTGGATGGGCGCGCCAACTCTTCGACGCGGCGGCACCCCATTCCGCGGGAACGGTCTATATCAACTTCATGCCTGAAGACGAGGTCGACCGCGTCGAGGCAGCCTATGGCGGCAACTACAAACGGCTTGAGGAGATCAAGCGACAGTATGATCCGCAGAACCTGTTCCGCATGAACCAGAATGTCAGGCCGGCAGGGGAGAGGCGGGCGATGTGAGTGATCACAGCTGACTGGCGAGATGGATCGCTGCATCTTGAGCACCGAGCCGCGGCCCACATTGGCGGCGGTCTCTTCATCGTTGACTTCGCAGGTGATGAGAGGAAAATGGGTTTTTATGCGTCACCACGCAGCATGGAGGTGACTACGATGACGATTGCAAGAAAACTTCAGGATTATATCGACGGCGAGGGTATCGCCTATGACACCGTCCCTCATCATCGCACGGCGACAACCAGCCAGACGGCGCAAGCGGCTCATGTCCCGGGCAACAGTTTGGCCAAATCCGTGGTCGTGCATCACGAAATGGGGTACGTCCTGGCCGTTGTTCCGAGCACCCACCGGATCGAACTGTCCACCTTGCAGGAGGTGATGAACAGGCGTCTTGGTCTCGCCTCGGAGGAGGAGGTCAGCGAGCTCTTTGCCGATTGCGATACCGGAGCGGTGCCGCCCATCGGATCGGCATACGACGTGCCGGTGATCCTCGACGAAAGCCTCGGCAACGCCAATGACGTTTATTTCGAGGGCGGTGATCACAAGACCTTGGTGCATGTCAGCGGATCCAACTTCCGCAGCCTGATGAAGGATGCACAGGTGGCCCGCTTCAGCCACCTGGCGTAGATGGGGCGACCCGGAGGGTGCGTCCTTCCGCTTTGACAGACGCAGAGTTGATTGCTCTGCACTGGCTGGTGGTGGTCGTCAGATTTATCGGGGATCAAGAAAATGGCGCACCCGACATGCGTCATTCGCTTTTCCGGGGATATGCCGGCGCCTCCAGCAGCATGGCTAGCGCCTGCCGATATTTCTCGGCACGCTCAATTGCGTTTGGATCATCGGGCAGCCGGCGGGTCGGATCGAGGTTGTCCCTGATGTCGGCAATCTTCACCGCTCGAGCGAGCGGGTTTGCAGCGGCCCGTCTGATGAAATCGAAATACTCCTCTCCCGACCGGCGGGTCAGCGCGCCGATGGCTGCAACAACATCCGGACTGAAGCCATGCTGCCAGTATAGGTCATCGCAGGTCCAAGCCGTGTCCTCGATAACGTCATGCAGGACGGCGACGATTCTCTCGTCGTCGGTTTTCATCGCCTGCATGACCCGGAGAGGGTGAAGGATGTACGGCTGTCCGGCTTTATCAACCTGACCGGCGTGGGCTTCCGTGGCGAGTTTGATTGCGAGGTCAAGGTTCATTCTGTCCGCAGATTTCCCAATCGTCCCTCCAACCCCATGCGGCATGCGAATGATGATGTGCCCCTCACGGCCTATAGGCGCAACGTGACAGGATGCACGCGGGAGTCAATCCGCTGTTCTCGGCGGTAGTCCGAGAATATCCAAGGGCATCCGTACCATATTGGAGGAAAGACCGGGGGAATGAAAATCGAAGTTCAACGATATTTGTTTATAAAACAGCTACTTAGATCGTAGAAATGGCGCACCCGACAGGATTCGAACCTGTGACCTTTGGAATCGGAATCCAACACTCTATCCAGCTGAGCTACGGGTGCATCCGCGGCGGTTTAAAAAACGCCGAAGCAGGCTGTGACCGGTTCATAGCCCAGGAAGTGCTGCGCATCAATGGTCAATGCGCATCCTTTCCAAGGAAATTCCGGCGTTTGCTTTATTCTTGCCCGGCGGCGCGGATGCGTCCGGGCGGGGAGTTGGTGCAGGGGAGGGGCGGCAGGTTGCCGCCTCTTCAGCAAGACTGACGGTCCCAATGAAAATGCCGCGCCTTGCGAGCGCGGCATCGGATTTTCGAGGGTAAGAAAGTTCAGGCCGTCTGCATCGCGCCAGGGCCGGCGATGGCTTTGGGCGGAACCTTGCCGAGGATGATCATGCCGAGCACCTCGTCCTTGGTCACGTCCTCGGTGCGGGCGTGGCCGACGACCTGGCCGTTCTTCATCACCGAGACGCGATCGGCGAGGTCGAAGACGTCGTGGATGTCGTGGCTGATCAGGAAGATGCCGATGCCTTCGCGTTTCAGCTGCTTGATCAGTTCGCCGACCTGCGCCGTCTCCTGGGGGCCGAGTGCTGCCGTCGGCTCGTCCATGATCAGGATGCGCGCGTCGAACAGGATGGCGCGCGCAATGGCGACCGACTGGCGCTGACCGCCCGACAGTGCCTTCACCGGTTCCTTGAAGCGGCGGAAGTTCGGGTTCAGCCGCCCCATGACCTCGCGTGCCTTGGCTTCCATCGCCACGTCGTCGAGCGTGCCCCAGGGCGTTCGGAGTTCGCGGCCGAGATAGAGGTTGGCAGCCGCATCGACATTGTCGGCGACGGCGAGCGTCTGGTAGATCGTCTCGATGCCGTATTTCTTCGCATCGCGCGGATTGCTGATGTGAACCTCTTCGCCGTTGATCAGGATTTCGCCCGCGTCGCGCTTGTAGGCGCCCGAGAGGATCTTGATCAGCGTCGATTTGCCGGCGCCGTTGTGGCCGAGCAGGGCCACGACTTCGCCTGGGTATAGATCGACCGAGGCGTTGTCGACGGCGTGGATGCCGCCGAAGGAGATGGAAATGTTCTTCATTTCCACCAAGGGAGTGCGTTGTTCCGTCATTGTCGTACTCCTCTTACTTGGCTCGGCCGCGATAAACGGTATCCAGCCAGACGGCCATGACCAGCACGATGCCGATGACGATGCTCTGCAGCGGCGTGTCGATGCGCAGAAGCACCATGCCGGACTGTAGCGACTGCATGACGATTGCGCCGAGAACCGCTCCGGAGATCGTGCCCATGCCGCCCGCGAGCGACGTGCCTCCGATGACGGCGGCTGCGATCGTGTACAGTTCGTCGAGCGTGCCTTGTGCGTTGGTGGCAGCGTTCAGGCGGGCCGTCGAGATTGCCGCGGCGATGGCGCAGAGCGCTCCCATCAGGGCGAAGATGCGAACCGTCACCCAGCGGGTCTTGATGCCGGCAAGTTCGGCTGCCTCGGGGTTGCCGCCGATCGCGAAGACATAACGGCCGAAGCGGGTGCGGGTGGTGAGGAAGCTCATCGCAATGGCGATGCCGACGGCCATCAGCACCGGGATGGCGATGCCGAGCGGGATCTGCAGCCCGCTTTCGGGCCAGGGGATGTTGTGGGTTTCGGCGTATTTCTTGGCGAGGTTGACCGGCATGTAGTAGCTGTTGAGGACCCAGACGGCGGCCAGAACCATCACGCAGCCGACGAACGAGAGGAAGTATTCCGCCCACATCGGGCGCAGCGGGAAGCCGAAGCGCTTGCGCTGCTTGCGCGAGTTGATGATCGAGGCGACGATGATGACGCAGGCGATGACGCCGACGACCCAGCTTGCCGTGGCCCCGATCGATCCTTCTGCGCCGCCGCCCATGAGGCGGAATGTCGAGTCCATCGGGGCAACGGTTGCACCGGAAATGACGAGGAAGGCCGCAGCGCGCCAGATCAGCAGGCCGCCGAGCGTGACGATGAAGGCGGGGACATTGAGAAAGGCAATGATGATGCCCTGGAACGCGCCGATGGCGGTTCCAAGTGCGATGCCGACCGTGAGCGCGATGATCCAGGTGGCCGGATGATCGAAGCCGATCAGCGGCGGCAGGATTTTCGCCTGCGTGATCGCCATGATCATGCCGACGAAGCCGAGGATCGAGCCGACGGACAGGTCGATGTTGCGGGTGACGATGACCAGCACCATGCCCGTCGCCATGACCGAGACCGACGCCGCCTGAACCGTGAGGTTCCACAGATTGCGTGGTGTCAGGAAAAGCCCGCCGGTGAAATATTGAAAGCCGAGCCAGATACACAGCAGCGCTGCGATCATCCCGAGAAGCCGGGTATCGATTTCGGTCGCCTGCAGGAAACGCTGCAAGGCGGTTCCCTGCGTCTGGCGGACGCTGCTGGAAGGCGTGGCAATGGTGGTGTGTGCCATTTCCGGATTACTCCCCCTTTATTCTTGTCTCTAAAGTACCGCACATCGGAGAAGCGCCGCAACGATGATCGCTGCGGCGCTCGTGACGGGACCCTATTTACCCATGGTCAGGATCGGATCAGTTGCAGACAGCAACGGTTCCGGCCTTCACGCCCTGGCAGGTTTCTTCCTTGGAAATCCAGCCGGCGTCGATGACGACGTTCAGGTTGTCCTTGGTGATCGGCTGCGGTGCGATGAAGAACGACTGCATCTCAACGCCCTTCGGACCGCCGGAGAATTTCACGGTACCTTCGATGGCGTCCATGGCAGTGCCGCCGGCAAGCGCTACGGCGATTTCGCCGGCCTTCTTGCCGAGTTCGCGGCTATCCTTCCAGACCGATACGGTCTGGGTGCCGAGAGCAACGCGGTTCAGGGCAGCCTTGTCGCCGTCCTGGCCCGAAACCGGGACCGCGCCTGCGAGACCCTGGGCTTCGAGAGCTGCGACAACGCCGCCGGCCATGCCGTCGTTCGAGGAAACGACGCCATCGACTTTGTTGTCGTTGGCGGTCAGGAACTGCTCCATGTTCTTCTGCGCTGCTTCAGGCTTCCAGCCGTCCGTATAGGCTTCGCCGACATTCTTGATCTTGCCGGCGTCCATGGCTTCCTTCAGCACTTCCATCTGTCCGGAGAACAGGAAGTCGGCGTTCGGATCGGTCGATGCGCCCTTGATGAAGACGTAGTTGCCTTCAGGCTTCACCTTGAACACTTCGGCGGCCTGCATGCGGCCGACTTCCTTGTTGTCGAAGGTGATGTAGTAGGCGGCCGGATTTTCGATCAGGCGGTCGTAACCGACGACCGGAATGCCTTCAGCGGCTGCCTTTTCGATCGCCGGGCCGATGGCCTCGGAATCCTGGGCAAGAACGATGATGGCATTGGCGCCCTGCGCGATCAGCGACTCAATGTCTGTCAGCTGCTTTGCGGCGGATGCCTGGGCGTCGGCAGAGATGTACTTGTCGCCGGATGCCTCGAGAGCTGCCTTGATCGCGGCTTCGTCGGTTTTCCAGCGCTCTTCCTGGAAGTTCGACCAGGACACGCCGACCACCAGGTCCTTGGCGTGCGCGACGGAATGCAAGGATGCGATGATGGCAACGCCTGCCATCAGTTTCAAAACTGATTTCATGAAAGTCCTCCCAAATGGCCGCTGACCGTCCGCGCGAACCTCCCGCACGGCCCCCGGCCAGCCAAACTGTCTGTCGTGAACCCGAAAGAGTTTTTTCTCGACAGTCGAGAAAATAGATGTCAGAGTTTTCAGAGGCTGTCAACAAGGCTTTGACACGGCAGCTTGCACGGGACAGATGCTTTGGGAGGAGCATGTGTTAGTGAGAATCACCAGCAACAACAGGGATGCGCAATGCTGACCAAATCGAGCACCGAACTGGTGCGTCAGCAAAACAGCGCGCTGGTGCTGGCGGCGCTCAGGCGCCTGGGGCCGATGTCCCACACCGATATTTCCGAACATACGGGGCTTGCCTCTGCGACGGTTTCTGCGATCACCGCCGAACTGGAGCGGGCAGAGGTCATCGAGAAGGCCGAGCAGCAGGCCCATTCCGGCCGCGGCCGTCCGCGCGTGCTGTTTGCACAGCGCCGCAACAGCGGATTTCTCATTACTGTGCGCATCTCGTCGGATGTCGTCCAATATTCGCTGGTCGACTATTCCGGCCGGCTGATCGACCGCTTCGAGGAGCCGCGCAATCCCAAGATCGCGGGAACGAAACACTTCAGCGATGGCTTACTCGATGCGCTTGCGCGGCTGATCGACCGGTCGCGTTTGCAGAAATCGCAGGTTCTTGCCATATCGATCAGCAGCAAGGGAACGGTGGATACCGAGGGCAAGCGGCTTTTGTGGTCGCCGGTCTTCGGCGGGGAACAGATCGATTTTGCCGACCTGCTGCAGCCGGAATGGCGCGCCAAGGTGACGCTGAACAACGAGACGCTGCTGGTAGCGCAGGCGCTGGGGATGAAGGCGGATTCCGCCCAGGCTGGCTCGTTCCGGGGGCTTGCGGCCTTGTCGCTCGGCCACAGCATCGGGCTCGGCATCGCCCGCAAGGACCGGTTCGGCGAACTCCAGGTGACGGCCCCCAATTTTGGCCACATGCTGCATGCGGCCAATGGCTGTCTGTGCCGCTGCGGCTCCTTCGGCTGCATCGAGGCGTCTGCCGGTTTCTATGGAATACTGCGCACCGCCTTCGAGGTGCCGCCGGATACGATCCCAGCGAAATTCGTGCCGCTTGCGGAAATGGACAAGATTGCCATGAGCGCCCGGCAGGGAAACCGGATGGCGGGTTATGCTTTCCGGCAGGCGGGTATCGCGCTCGGCAACGGTCTTTCACGCCTGCTCAGCTTCTACGATCGCATGCCGATCTTCATCACCGGGCAGGGGACGCGCTATTTCGATCTCCTGCAGCGGGGCATCGACGAGGGGCTGGAGCAATCGCATGAGGTGCGGCTGCAGGGACGCCCGGAAATTTCCGTTCTCGTCGACGAGCAAGGGCTGGTGTTCGACGGTCATCTCGACCGGGCCTTGACCGACATGGATCACGACATTGCCGCCTTTCGTCCGCTTCCGGCCGGAGGCAGTTAAATTGAAAGGCCGGGCGAAAACCCGGCCTTTCATCCCTGTAGATATGCCGTGCAGCTTACGCGTCGATGCGGATCTGACGCTTTTCCGCGACCGACTTGACCGCGGCGTCGGCGAGCGCCAGCGCTGCAAGTCCGTCGGCACCCGATGGCGTGATCTTCGTGCCCTTTTCGATTGCCGAGATGAAACCGGCGATTTCGTTGGCATAGGCCTCGGTGTAGCGCGTCATGAAGAAGTCGTGCAGCGGCGGGCGGGTATAGCCGTCGCCATTGGCGATCTCGATCGAGACGGCGCGCTGGTTTTCCGCCGAGACGACACCCTTCGAACCGTGCACTTCGATGCGCTGGTCGTAGCCATAGGTGGCGCGACGGGAATTGGAGATGATCGCCTGCTTGCCGGACGCCGTTTCGAGGATGACCGAGACGCTGTCGAAGTCGCCGGCTTTGCCGATCTCCGGATCGACGAGCACGGCCGCATGGGCAGTAACCACGACAGGTTCTTCGCCGAGCAGGAAGCGGGCCATGTCGAAATCATGGATTGTCATATCGCGGAAAATGCCGCCGGAGCGCTTGATGTAATCGACCGGAGGGGCGCCGGGATCGCGCGAAATGATCGTCACCATTTCGACATCGCCGATCTTGCCGTCGTCGATTGCCTTGCGAACGGCCATGAAATGCGGATCGAAGCGGCGATTGAAGCCGACCATCAGCTTGCCCTTGGTCTCTTCGACCACTTTCATGCACTCGCGCACGCGGCCGACATCGAGATCGATGGGCTTTTCGCAGAAGATCGCCTTGCCGGCGCGGGCGAAGCGCTCGATCAGGTCGGCATGGGTGTCGGTCGGCGTGCAGATGACGACGGCATCGATGTCCGAAGCCTTTTCGATTTCCTCGATCGTGCGGACCTCGCAGCCATATTGCTTGGCGATTGCCTCGGCGGCGGCAGGGAAGGCGTCTGCCACGGCGACAAGGACCGCATCCGGATTGCCGCTGACGGCCTTGGCGTGAACCTTGCCGATGCGGCCGGCGCCGAGAAGACCAAATCTGACAGTCATGTTACATCTCTTTTTGACGGGCGGCGGAACGCCGCGAAGGGACGAAGTGATGACGCTCACTCCGGACAGGCGTTGTGGAAGCGGGCTTTGATCTGGCGTTGTGTGATGTTCAGGCGCCCCGCCATCTGGCCGGCCGGCGCGGTTGTCTCTCTCCCGCTGCTTTTCTCCGAATCCCGATGCCGCTGTTCCTCTGGCATCTGCGGAAATCGGAATGAAAAAGCAATGATTGTTATTTTCGGAATATTTATTCTATTTATGGCGCCGCCGTCAAGCGGTTAAAGCATCGTTCCCCTTGCGGCAACCGTCTTTTTGGACATAAAGCTGTTAACACCGTTGCGTGCCTTGCGGCTCGCCAAATCCTCAAGGACGCCTAGCATGATGAAGTTCATCGATCCGGATCACCCGTTCTACCGGCCGCTCTGGGTCCGTCTGCTGATCGTGGTCTTCTGTTCAGCCTGGACCGCCGTCGAATTTTGGAATGGAGCGAGCACCTGGGGGATGATCTTCCTTGCGGTGTCCGCTTACACCGCCTGCGTGCTGATCATCTTCTTCAAGCCGAAGACCGATGCCGTCGAGGAGACAAAGACGGACGATCCCGCCTGACCTTCAGGTCCGCTGCATCACTTGTAGCCGCCTCAGTGCCTCGTCGATCAACATGTTGGCGATTTTCATGCGGACGGTCGCATTGCTTCTGAAATCCTGATAGTGGCGGTCGGGATGGTTTTGCGCGGCAAAACGCCGGCGCTTGTCCGCCAGGCCCGTTAGGGTTTCGTCGTCCGTCAGCCCGAGGTCCGCGGCAATCTCGTCGGGGCGAATCCGGCAAAGATGATCCGGCATTACAGGTTTGGGCAGCGGTTTCGGTGGCGCAAGCATATCCTCGCTTGCGGTATCGAAATAGGCACGCTGCACCGAGCCGCTGTCTGCCATGCCCGAGGAGGAAAGATTGCCGACAAAGCCCTGGTTGAATCCGCGTATAGACATGGACGGCACCTGTTCCTCGCGGACGGTGTGGCCCTCGTCTTCCTCAGCCTTCAACCGTTCCAATACTGACTGGAACACCGACATCCCGAACATGTACTTCTCCACCTTGCCCTGAAGTCAAAGCACATCAAGGTTTTGCGGGCCTGATCACGCCGTGCTCTGCTTCAGGATCAGGTCGTAGAGCAGCTTGGCGCTCGGCGGCAGGGCGCGGCCGCGGGCGGTGATCAGGCTGTAAGGCCTGATCTTGATGTTGAAATCCGTGGGCAGGATGCGGATTTCGCCGGCCTGGCCACCATTGCTGGCGACAAGGTCGGCAACATCGCGGGCAACGGGTGCAATCGCATTGGTGTGCCGGACGATCGAGACGGTCAGGATGATCGAGGATGTGTTGATGATGGTTGCGGGCAGGGAGGTGCCCGCCGACAGGAAACTGTCCTCGACGGCGCGCCGCAGCAGCGTTCCCTGTGGCTGGAATACCCAATCGTAGCCGGGAAGGTCGGCGGGGCTGACAAGGCCCTTGTCGAGCAGCGGGTGGCCCTCACGCACGATCAGGCAGACATCCTCTTCGCCGATCTCGATCAGGTTGAACTGCCGCGGGTCCATGTCGTCGGGAATGCGGCCGATGACGAAGTCGTGCCGGGCCGACAGGAGTTCGCGTACCAGCACGTTGCTGTTCTCGATCTGGATACTGATCTCGATGCCGGGATAGGCGGTCGAGACCTGCCGGACGGCGGGAACAGCGAGATTGAGCGCGGGGCCGGTGACCGAGCCGAGCGAGACCGAACCGCCGCTGCCGGTTTTCAGTTCGGTGATTTCCCGCGCCGTTTCGCGCAGCTCCAGAAAGATCGTCCGCGCCCGCCGCGCCAGCGCCCGTCCGTATTGCGTCAGTTCGACGCCGCGCGCGACACGGGCGCATAGGGGTGCTTTCAAAATAGCTTCGATTTCACCGAGCATGCGCGAGGCGGCAGGCTGGGACACGCTCAAAGCGTCCGCCGCCGCACTGATCTGGCCATGGTCCTCGATGGCCAGAATCAGTTGCAGATGATTCATTTTCAGGCCGGAACGAAAAATTCCGCGCTCGGAATAATCGACAGGAACGGATGAGAGCTGTATCGGATCGCCCATATTTTACACGCCTTCCGAGAAAAATGCCTTCGCATTTGCAAAAAATCACACTGTTATGCAGGAGTATACCGAAATTGTTATGAAGATACATCTATATTGTATTTGACAGTTATGATGTTTGATTCCAGTTTGCAGCGATGTGCGCCAGCGTACTCGGGAGCGTGTAAGGCCTGGGAGGGCTTTCTTTCACCCCTTAAACCTCCGCCGGGAGATTTTGATCTCTCGGCTACGCGAAGCGCTGCACATATCGAGGCCGGCCGGACAGCTGGCCTGGATCAACACTCAGGGAGAGATATATGAAATTGATTACTTCGCTTCTCGCCGCCGCAGCGCTTAGCGTGGCGTCGTTCGTCGTTCCGGCGATCGCCCAGGACAAGGGCACCGTCGGCATCTCGATGCCGACCAAGACCTCGACCCGCTGGATCTCCGACGGCGAAACCATGGAAAAGCTGTTCAAGGAAGCCGGCTATACCCCGGACCTGCAGTTTGCTGACGACGACATCCCGAACCAGCTCGCCCAGATCGAAAACATGGTCACCAAGGGTGCCAAGGTTCTGATTATCGGCGCCATCGACGGCACGACGCTTTCCGACATTCTGGCGAAGGCTCATGAAGCTGGCGTCAAGGTCATCGCTTACGACCGCCTGATCCGCGATTCCGGCAACGTCGACTACTACGCAACGTTCGACAACTTCCAGGTTGGCGTTCTCCAGGCAACGACGCTCGTCAACGGCCTGAAGCTCGACGGCGCGACCGAGCCGAAGAACGTTGAACTGTTCGGCGGCTCGCCGGACGATAACAACGCCTTCTTCTTCTACGACGGTGCAATGTCGGTTCTGCAGCCGCTGATCGACGCCAAGAAGATTGTCGTCAAGTCCGGCCAGACGGGCATGGACCAGGTCGGTACGCTGCGTTGGGACGGTGCCGTTGCACAGGCCCGCATGGAAAACCTGCTCTCCTCGACCTACACCGATGCCAAGGTTGACGGCGTTCTGTCGCCCTACGATGGTCTCTCCATCGGCATCCTTTCGGCTCTGAAGGGCGTTGGCTACGGCTCCGGCGACCTGCCGATGCCGATCGTTACCGGCCAGGACGCTGAACTTCCGTCGGTCAAGTCGATCCTCGCTGGCGAACAGTATTCCTCGATCTTCAAGGATACCCGCGAGCTTGCCAAGGTCGCCGTCTCGATGACCGACGCCATCCTCGGCGGCAAGGAGCCGGAAATCAACGACACCAAGACCTACGACAACGGCGTCAAGGTTGTTCCGTCCTACCTCCTGAAGCCGGTTGCCGTCGACAAGACCAACGTCAAGGACGTTCTGGTCAGCGCCGGTTACTACACGGAAGACCAGATCAACAACTGATCCCGTCTCTTCCATCCGGGGCCCGCGATCACTTGCGGGCCCTTTTATCTTGATGAGGGACTTTGTATTGTCGCTTTGTCTGGCCTCATCATCCACGGACTGCCGCAGGAATACCTGAACATGGACAACATCATTCTCGAAATGCGGGGCATCACCAAGACGTTTCCTGGCGTAAAGGCCCTGGATAACGTCAACCTCAAAGTCCGCGAGGGTGAAATTCACGCGCTGGTCGGCGAAAACGGTGCCGGCAAGTCAACGCTGATGAAGGTTTTGAGCGGTGTTTATCCCGCGGGAACCTATGACGGCGAAATCCACTACGATCGCGAAGTGCGCAACTTCTCGACGATATCCGACAGCGAACATCTCGGAATCATCATCATTCACCAGGAACTGGCGCTTGTGCCGCTTCTGTCGATTGCCGAAAATATCTTTCTCGGCAACGAAGTCGCCACCAAAGGCGTCATTGACTGGAAGCAGACCTTTTCGCGCACACAGGAACTGCTGAACAAAGTCGGTCTCAAGGAGCCGCCAAGCGCCCGCATCACGGATATCGGCGTCGGCAAGCAGCAATTGGTGGAAATCGCCAAGGCCCTCTCGAAGAAAGTCAGGCTGCTCATTCTCGACGAGCCGACGGCTTCGCTTAACGAGACCGATTCCGACGCGCTCCTGAAGCTGTTGATGGAATTCCGCAAGCAGGGCATGACCTCGATCATCATTTCGCACAAGCTGAACGAGATCAAGAAGGTCGCCGACAAGATTACCATCCTGCGCGATGGCGGTACGGTTGAGACGCTCGACTGTCACAACGAAGATATCAGCGAGGACCGGATCATCAAGGGCATGGTCGGCCGCGACATGGAAGACCGTTACCCGCCGCGCGAACCGAAGGTCGGCGGGACGTTGCTCGAAGTGAAGAACTGGAACGTCTTCCATCAGCAGCACCGCGACCGGCAATTCCTGCACAACGTCAATTTCAACGTTCGTGCCGGCGAAGTCGTCGGGATTGCGGGCCTGATGGGTGCCGGTCGGACCGAGACGGCGATGAGCATCTTCGGCAAATCCTGGGGCCACAAGATCACCGGCGAAGTCTACATGCACGGCAAGCTCGTGGATGTCAGCACCATTCCGCGCGCGATCGATGCGGGTCTTGCCTATGTGACGGAAGACCGCAAGCAGCTCGGCCTGGTGCTGAACAACAACATCATGCACAACACCACGCTCGCCAACCTGAACGCCGTGGCAAACAGCGGCGTGATCGATGACCACAAGGAGCGGAAGGTCGCGACCGACTACCGGTCGAAACTGCGCATCCGCTCCCACTCGATCTATCAGGAAGCCGTCAATCTGTCGGGCGGCAACCAGCAGAAGGTCGTGCTGTCGAAATGGCTGTTCACCACGCCCGAAGTGCTGATCCTCGACGAGCCCACACGCGGCATCGACGTCGGGGCGAAATATGAAATCTATACCATCATCAATCAGCTTGCCGCAGAAGGGAAGGGTATCCTGATGATCTCATCGGAAATGCCCGAACTCCTCGGAACCTGCGACCGCATCTACGTGATGAACGAAGGTCGCATCGTCGCCGAGCTTTCGAAGAAAGAAGCAAGCCAGGAATCCATCATGCGCGCCATCATGCGCTCCGGGGAGAAACACTAATGGTCGCCGATACCAGCGCTCCGAAAACCGCACCCTCCATCGGGGAATATCTCAGGAACAATATCCGCGAATACGGCCTGCTCGTCGCGCTCGTGGTCATCATGCTGTTCTTCCAGTTTTTGACAAACGGCGTTCTGTTCAGGCCTGTCAACCTCACCAATCTCATCCTGCAGAACTCCTTCATCGTCATCATGGCATTGGGTATGCTGCTGATCATCGTCGCCGGGCATATCGACCTGTCCGTCGGATCGATCGTCGCCTTTACCGGCGGACTTTCGGCGATCATGCTGGTCAAATGGGGTATACATTTCTCCATCGTCGTGCCGCTCTGCCTGATTTTGGGTGGCCTTGTCGGTGCGGCCCAGGGCTACTGGGTCGCGTATCAGAAGATACCCTCCTTCATCGTGACGCTTGCCGGCATGCTGGTTTTCCGCGGTCTCACCTATCTGGTGCTGCAGAACCGGCCAATCGGCCCTTTCCCGAAGGATTTCCAGCTGCTGTCGACCGGGTTTATTCCGGATTTCCTTTCCTTCCTTAATCCCCTTCCGGGCACCATCACCAATTTCTTCGCATTGGTCGTCGTGCTGGTTCTGGTCGCCTTGGCGTTTTACTACGGATTCCGGGATCGCAGGACCAACGAACTGCACGGTACGGAAAATGAACCCTTCGCCTTTTTCATCCTCCAGATGTCGATCATCGGCGCCGTGGCGATTTTCCTTGGCTACAAGCTTTCGACCTACAAGGGGTTCCCGAACGTTCTTATCGTGATGGGGCTGCTGATTGCGCTCTACACCTTCATCACGACACGCTCGACGATCGGCCGTCGCATCTATGCCATGGGCGGCAACGAGAAGGCAGCCAAACTCTCCGGTATCAACACCGAGCGACTGACCTTCTACACCTTCATCAACATGGGCGTGCTAGCCGCGCTTGCCGGCATGATCATCGCAGCGCGCCTGAACTCGGCGACGCCGAAGGCCGGTGTCGGCTTCGAGCTTGACGTGATCGCGGCTTGCTTCATCGGTGGTGCCTCGGCGTCCGGCGGCGTCGGCAAGATCACCGGCGCTGTCATCGGCGCCCTGATCATGGGCGTCATGAACAACGGCATGTCGATTATGGGCCTCGGCATCGACTACCAGCAGCTCGTCAAGGGTCTGGTGCTTCTCGCGGCCGTGTTCTTCGACGTCTACAACAAGAACAAGGGCTGACCGGTTCCGGTCCGTCCCGCGCGGCCTCCTGGCCGCGCCCAAACGAAATGGTGCCGGAGCGCCCCTCGCGCTCTTACAGTCGATGACGCCCCGGCCCGCGTATCATGACGAGACCGGCGGCATTGCCGCCATCAATGGGAGCGTGTGCCATGTCTCCCAATGGGTTGTTGTCGCCGAAAGCCCGCCGCTTGACGCCAAGGAAACAGCCCGGATCTAGAAAAGGACAAAGCTGTGCTGATTTCCCAGGTGAAGAACAATGATGGCTCGATCACGGTGGCCGTCCGCGAGTTGGGTCAAGGCGCCCGTGCGGTGAAAGGTGCTGCCAGCGTTTACGCGCTGGCAATGGAAGCGGCCAATTCCGGCAAAAGCCTGAAGGTGGTTGTCGAGGCACATGGTCTTGGTGAGGACGTCGACCTGCAGGACGTTTACGCCAAGGGGCAGTTCCTGCCGCCGATCACCCACCCGGACGATGCCCACCTGCACCTGACCGGTACCGGGCTCACCCATCTGGGTTCCGCCGCGACCCGCGATGCCATGCATGCGGCCGTCTCCAAGGTGGAAGAGGGCGCTACCGATACGATGAAAATGTTCAAGATGGGCCTCGAAGGCGGCAAGCCGAAGCCGGGAGAAAAGGGCGTGCAGCCCGAGTGGTTCTACAAGGGTAACGGCAGCCAAACGGTGGCGCCGGGCGGCGAACTCGTCTCGCCATCCTTTGCGAAGGATGGCGGCGAAGAGCCGGAAATGGCCGGTATCTATGTGATCTCCGACAGGGGCGCACCGTTCCGTATCGGTTTTGCCGTCGCCAACGAGTTCTCCGATCACGTGACCGAGCGTGTCAACTATCTCTATCTCGCGCATTCCAAGCTGCGGCCGGCAAGCTTTGGTCCGGAAATTCGGGTCGGCGAGGCACCTTCCGATATTCGCGGCACGTCGCGGATTGTCCGTGGCGGCGCGGTCCTGTGGGAAAAGCCGTTCCTGTCGGGCGAGGCCAACATGTCTCATACGTTTGCCAACCTCGAATATCACCATTTCAAATACGGCATCTTCCGCGCCCCCGGCGACGTGCATGTCCATATGTTCGGTACGGCGACGCTGTCCTTCGGCGATGGCATCAAGACCGAGGCCGGCGATATCTTCGAGATTGAAGCGTCGGAGTTCGGCCTGCCGCTGCGCAATACGCTGGTGATTGCCGGTGAAGACGAGATCACGATCGGCCAGCTCTGATCCCTTACGCATTTGATGGCGGGCGCCAGTCCCAAGGCACTCGCGCAAACCAAGGAGGCTTTTAGCCCATGACACTCCATCACAACCTGATCGCCGGCGAATGGGTCGGCAGCAACGGGGTCGAGAACATCAACCCTTCGAACACCAACGAAATCGTCGGTCTCTATGCCAGCGCCAGCGCAGATGATGCCAAGACCGCGATTGCGGCTGCCAAGGCGGCCTTTCCGGCCTGGTCGCGTTCGGGCATTCTCGAACGCCACGCGATCCTCAAGAAAACCGCAGACGAAATTCTCGCCCGCAAGGACGAGCTTGGAAACCTGCTCGCCCGCGAAGAAGGCAAGACCTTGCCGGAAGCGATCGGTGAGACCATCCGCGCCGCGCAGATCTTCGAATTCTTCGCTGGGGAAGCCCTGCGTCTGGCAGGTGAAGTCCTGCCGTCGGTGCGGCCCAATATCGGTGTCGAAATCACCCGCGAGCCGATCGGCGTCATCGGCATCATCACGCCGTGGAACTTCCCGATCGCCATTCCCGCCTGGAAGATCGCTCCGGCCCTCTGCTACGGCAACACCGTTGTCTTCAAGCCGGCCGAACTTGTTCCGGGCTGCTCCTGGGCCATCGCCGACATCCTCCATCGCGCGGGCCTGCCGAAGGGCGTGCTCAACCTCGTCATGGGCAAGGGCTCGGTCGTCGGCCAGGCGATGCTCGACAGCCCGGATCTCGCCGCCATCACCTTCACCGGCTCGACCGGTACCGGCAAGCGCGTCGCTGCTGCCTCGATCGAGCATAACCGCAAGTTCCAGCTGGAAATGGGCGGCAAGAACCCGATGGTCGTGCTTGACGATGCGGACCTCACCGTCGCCGTTGAGGCCGCAGCAAACTCTGGCTTCTTCTCGACTGGCCAGCGCTGCACGGCATCATCTCGCCTGATCGTCACCGAAGGCATCCACGACAAGTTCGTCGCGGCCCTGACGGAAAAGCTGAAGACGCTGGTGGTTGACGATGCCCTGAAGGCTGGCACCCATATCGGCCCGGTCGTGGACGAGCGCCAGCTTGCGACCGACACCGATTACATCGACATCGGCAAAAAGGAGGGCGCAAAGCTCGCCTTCGGTGGCGAGACGATTTCGCGTGAAAACCCCGGCTTCTATCTGCAGCCGACCCTGTTTACCGAGGCGACCAACCAGATGCGGATTTCCCGTGAGGAAATCTTCGGTCCGGTCGCGTCGGTCATCCGGGTCAAGGATTATGAGGAAGCACTCCACACCGCCAACGATACGCCGTTCGGCCTGTCGGCCGGCATCGCCACGACGAGCCTGAAGCACGCGACGCATTTCAAGCGCAACTCGGAAGCCGGCATGGTGATGGTCAACCTGCCGACCGCCGGCGTCGACTTCCACGTGCCGTTCGGCGGCCGCAAGGCTTCCTCCTTCGGTCCGCGCGAACAGGGCAAATACGCGGCCGAGTTCTTCACCGTCGTCAAGACGGCTTACACCCTGGCATAGGCATGTTTTTCGCCGGGCCAGCCTTGGCTGGTCCGGTACTTTAAAGGACACGAAGACAATGACAAAGAAAGCGGAATGGCCGCGCAGGCTGCGGTCGCAGGAATGGTACGGCGGCACGAGTCGCGACGTGATCTATCACCGCGGCTGGCTGAAGAACCAGGGGTATCCGCACGATCTGTTCGACGGACGTCCGGTGATCGGCATCCTCAACACCTGGTCCGATCTGACGCCGTGCAACGGCCATCTGCGCGAGCTTGCCGAGAAGGTGAAGGCGGGCGTTTGGGAGGCCGGCGGCTTCCCGGTCGAGGTGCCCGTGTTCTCGGCATCCGAAAGCACGTTTCGCCCGACCGCGATGATGTTCCGCAACCTTGCCGCGCTCGCGGTGGAAGAAGCGATCCGCGGCCAACCGATGGATGGCTGCGTGCTATTGGTCGGCTGCGACAAGACCACGCCGTCGCTTCTCATGGGGGCCGCCTCCTGCGACATGCCCTCGATCGTCGTCACCGGCGGGCCGATGCTGAACGGCTATTTCCGCGGTGAACGCGTCGGCTCGGGTACGCATCTGTGGAAGTTTTCCGAGATGGTGAAGGCCGGCGAGATGACGCAGGCCGAGTTCCTTGAGGCGGAAGCCTCGATGAGCCGCTCGTCGGGTACCTGCAATACCATGGGCACCGCCTCCACCATGGCCTCCATGGCCGAAGCCCTCGGCATGGCACTTTCCGGCAACGCCGCGATCCCGGCGGTCGATTCCCGCCGCAAGGTCATGGCGCAGCTCACCGGCCGGCGTATCGTCCAGATGGTCAAGGACGACCTGAAGCCCTCCGACGTCATGACGAAACAAGCCTTCGAGAATGCCATCCGTACCAATGCGGCGATCGGCGGATCGACCAACGCCGTCATCCACCTGCTCGCCATCGCCGGCCGCGTCGGCGTCGATCTTTCGCTTGATGACTGGGACCGCTGCGGCCGCGACGTGCCCACCATCGTCAACCTGATGCCGTCGGGCAAGTACCTGATGGAGGAGTTCTTCTATGCCGGCGGGCTGCCGGTGGTGCTGAAGCGCCTCGGCGAGGCGGGCCTCCTGCATAAGGATGCGCTTACCGTGTCGGGCGAAACCATGTGGGACGAGGTGAAGGACGTCGTCAACTGGAACGAGGACGTCATCCTGCCCGCAGAAAAGGCGCTGACGTCTTCGGGTGGTATCGTGGTCCTGCGCGGTAATCTCGCACCGAAGGGCGCGGTGCTGAAGCCGTCTGCGGCCTCGCCGCATCTGTTGGTGCACCGGGGCAGGGCGGTCGTGTTCGAGGACATCGACGACTACAAGGCCAAGATCAACGACGACAACCTCGACATTGACGAAACCTGCGTCATGGTCATGAAGAACTGTGGGCCGAAGGGCTATCCGGGCATGGCCGAGGTCGGCAACATGGGTCTTCCTCCAAAAGTGCTGAAGAAGGGCATCACCGACATGGTGCGCATCTCCGACGCCCGCATGTCCGGCACGGCCTACGGCACCGTCGTGCTGCACACTTCGCCGGAAGCGGCGGTCGGCGGGCCGCTCGCCGTCGTGAAGAACGGTGACATGATCGAGATGGACGTGCCGAACCGCCGCCTGCATCTTGATATTTCCGAAGAGGAACTGGCGCGGCGGCTCGCGGAATGGCAGCCGAACGGCAACCAGCCGGCTTCCGGCTATGCCTGGCTGCATCAGCAGCATGTCCAAGGGGCCGACACCGGCGCCGACCTCGACTTCCTCAAGGGATGTCGCGGAAACGCGGTCGGCAGGGACAGCCACTGATCTGTACAGTTCGCTTAGAAAATGGCCGGTTCTCCGGCCCTTTTCCCTCTATTTCGGCATCGTCAGGGGTACCCCGAGTTGGCTAGCTGCTACGGCTAACGCTTTATCCTTGGTCGCGAGGGCAGCGCCTCGGCGCGCAGCAAGTTCAAGATAAGCCGCATCATAGCTCGTCAATTTATGCGCTCTCGCAAGAGATAACGTCTCACTCCAGGCTCTACCTGCGGTTTGCGGATCGGTCTCGATTGGCATTTGGGCAATCAGGTCGAGTCTTTGAGCAATCTCGGAGGGTGAAATGCGTCCGCGTCGTTCCGCCTGTAGCAATACGTTCGCGAGTTCCAGATGGAAAAGCGAGGGAACGAGGCCGCCGCTTGTGATCAGGTCCTGCGCAACGGCATCGGTTTCATCCGAAGCCTCATCCTCAAAACACCATGCAAGCGCAATCGAAGCATCGATGACAATTGTCATTTCCGACCTTCATCCCGCAATTCCTTCCATGAAATGCCGCCCAGCGTATTGGTCCGGCGCAGTTCTTTCAGCTTCTGGAACGCGCTTTCAGGCGCCGACGCTTCAATGGATTCAGCGCTTACCAGGCGGGCAATTGCCTTTCCGTGTTTGGTGATTGTGATTTCTTCGCCATTTGCCACACGGTCTAGCAGCGATGAAAAATGGGTTTTCGCTTCGAATGCACCGATCGTCGACATAGAGATGCTCCAATTCTGGTTTAAAGTTTAAACCAGAATTGGAGCTGAGTAAATGTTCGTGTTGAAGGGTTGAACTGCTACTGACTCTGCGTCTGGCTCTGTTCCTGCTGCTCGACGGTTACCGAAACCTTCAGCGCCTCGCTAGACGAACCATGGATCAGGCCGGAGATCGGCGCGGCGTCGCGGTAGTCGAGGCCGCAGGCGATGCGGACATAGCGATCATCGGGGCAGAGATTGTTGGCAGGGTCGAAGCCGACCCAGCCGAGGCCGTTCAGATGCACTTCCGCCCAGGCATGGCTTGCAGTCTGTTCCGGATGGTCTTCCATCATCAGGTAGCCGGAGATGTAGCGGGCCGGCAGGCCGAGCGTGCGCGCGGCGGCGATCATGATGTGCGCATGGTCCTGGCAGACACCGCTCTTTTGCATGAGGGCCTGCTCGGCGGTCGTTTCCGTTCCGGTTTCGCCCTGCCGGTATTCGACAATCTCGCTGATCTTGCCCATCAGCGCATGCATCTTGGCAAGATCGGTATCGCCGCTCATCGCCTTGGCGAGGTTGCGGATGGGCTTCGTCATCTTGGTCAGCGGTGTCTCCCTCAGGTAAAGCCAGAGCGGCGCGTAGGCCTGGTGGACGCCGTAGACGCCTGCCTTGTCCTCCGTCTCGACTTCGCCTGAGGCAGTGATGCGGATGGAAGTCTGGTCGCCGTTGACGCTGACCAGATTGACCCGGTTGCCGAAATGGTCGTCGTAACCGAACTCCATCTTGGCGCCCTCGACAGAGGTTTCCCAGCTGATGACGGTCTGTCCCGGCTGGGTCAGCGGTGTCAGCCGCAGCCGTTGCAGCGAATATTGCACCGGCTCGTCATAGGTATATTCGGTCGTGTGGCTGATCTTCAGACGCATGGTGTCTTTCCTCCCAACCTGACCTAGTAGAACCGGTAACCGTCGGAGATTTCCTGTCCCAGACGGTTATTGTGATTGATGAAGTTCTCGATGTACTCGTGCAGCCCCTGGTCCATGACATCCTTGATGGAATGATTGCGCAGAGACGACAGCGTTTCCTCCGCCGTTGCATGTGCAGCGTGGCCTTCGCCGTACTCCCGCGCCAGATAGCCGAGATTGCTGACGATCTTGTCGTAGCAATAGGCGAGTGATCGCGGCATGCGACCGTTGAGGATCAGGAAGTCGGCGATGTTCGACGGCTTGTATTCCGCCTCGTAGACCCAGCCATAGGAGCGATGCGCCGAAACCGAGCGCAGGATCGATTCCCACTGGACGTTGTCGATCGAGGAGCCGACCTGCGACACGGCCGGAAGCAGCACGTAGTATTTCACGTCGAGAATGCGCGCCGTGTTGTCGGCTCGCTCGATGAAGGTGCCGATGCGCGAGAAGTTGAAGATTTCGTTGCGCAGCATCGTCCCGTGAAACGCGCCGCGGATGAGGCCCGTCATGCGCTTGATGCCGTCGATGACCTCGGGAAGGTCCGCCGCCTTGATGCGACGGGCGAGGGTGGATTTGAGATCGAGCCAGCATTCGTTGGTGGCTTCCCAGGTCTCCCGGGTGAGTGCGGTTCTGACCATGCGGGCATTGTTGCGGCCCGAATCGATGCAGGACATCACGCTGGAGGGATTGGCCCGGTCGCGCAGCAGAAAGTCGATGGCGTCGGCGCTTGTCAGTTTTTCGTAGAGATCGTCGTAGATATCACGGACACCGGAGCTTTGCAGTACACCGTCCCAATCGTCTTCCGTCGCTTCCGATCGGGTCAGCGACATGCGCAGGCCAGCATCGATCAACCGGGCGCTGTTTTCGGCCCGCTCGATATAGCGGAACATCCAGTAGAGGCCGTTTGCAGTTCTTCCAAGCATATGCATCAGTCCTCCAGAACCCAGGTATCCTTGGTGCCGCCGCCCTGGCTGGAATTCACCACCAGCGAGCCGGCCTTCAAAGCCACGCGGGTCAGCCCGCCGGGAATGATCTGCACCTTGTCGGAAACGAGGACATAAGGGCGTAGATCCACATGGCGCGGAGCGATGCCCTTGTTGACGAGGATTGGCACTGTCGAAAGAGAAAGTGTCGGTTGTGCAATATAGTTCGCCGGCCGTGACTTGAGTTTTTCGGCAAAGGCCGAGCGTTCCTTCTTGGACGCGGTCGGGCCGACCAGCATGCCGTAGCCGCCGGAGCCGTGCACCTCCTTGACGACGAGGTCGGCGAGGTTTTCGAGCACGTATTTCAGGCTGTCGGGTTCCGAACAGCGCCACGTTGGCACGTTCTCCAGCAGCGCCTTGCGGCCGGTATAGAACTCGACGATCTCCGGCATGTAGGAATAGATCGCCTTGTCGTCGCAGATGCCGGTTCCCGGCGCATTGGCGATGGTGATATTGCCGGCGCGGTAGACATCCATGATGCCGGGAATGCCGAGCGCCGATTCGGGCTTGAAGGTCAGCGGATCGAGATAGTCGTCATCGACCCGGCGGTAGAGCACGTCGATTGCCTCGTAACCGCGCGTGGTTCGCATCTTTACCTTGCCGTCGATGACGCGCAGGTCCGAACCTTCGACCAGTTCGACGCCCATCATGTCGGCGAGGAAGGCATGCTCGTAATAGGCCGAATTGTAGATGCCGGGGGTCAGTACCGCGACGCGTGGCTTGCCGTCACAGCCGGGAGGGGCGAGGGAGGCAAGGCTGTGGCGGAGCAGATAGGGATAATTCTCGACCGGGCGGACGCGGTTCTGATGGAAGAGTTCCGGGAACATCTGCATCATCGTTTCGCGGTTTTCCAGCATGTAGCTGACGCCAGACGGCGTGCGGGCATTGTCTTCCAGAACGTAGAACTGGTCTTCGCCGGTGCGCACAATATCGGTGCCGACAATATGGGTATAGACGCCGCCCGGCGGCCGGAAGCCGATCATTTGCGGCAGGAAGGCGACGTTGCGCTCGATAAGTTCGCGCGGAACACGGCCGGCCTTGATGATTTCCTGCTTGTGGTAGATGTCGTCGAGGAATGCGTTGAGGGCGATGACGCGCTGTTCGATACCCTGGGCCAGCTTGCGCCATTCACGGCCTGAGATGATGCGCGGTATCAGGTCGAAGGGGATGAGCTTTTCGGAGCTGTCCGCGTGTCCATAGACTGCAAAGGTAATGCCCGTCTTGCGGAAGATATTCTCGGCCTCTTTCGATTTTGCAATCAGGCGGGCCTTGTCCTGAGCTGAGTACCAATCATTGTAAGTCGAGTAAGGCTGGCGCGGGCTATTGTCCGCATTCATCATTTCGTCAAATGCCAACGGTGTGATCCCCTTTTTTTGCCATTTGAGTACAACAGCAGGGGCAATGCAAGAAGCATGCTCATTGGAAGGCAAAAGAAATTTCGGCGCGGGATTGCCGCTTTTTTGGGCCGGGTACCGGCATTTCCCAGTGAAAGCGATGCGTGTTTGAGCACTCTTGGCTGACAACCGCCGGCGTGATTTCGAACGCCGGTAAAACCGTCCCTTGCAGCGCGTGAAATTGCTCATTTTTTACGCACAAAAAACCGGCCTTCATGCCGGCCGTTGAAGCTAAGCATCAGGAATTTTGCTTTGACCATCATCCAGTGCGGCTCTATCGCAATCGGCGACGACGAGATCGCATCAGGAAGCCCGCATGACCCTCGACCGCCTGGCCCCGGCCATTTTCGTTCTGCTCTGGTCGACGGGGTGGGTGATCGCGAAATATGCCGGCATTTATGCTGATCCGCTGACCTTCCTGGTGTTGCGCTATCTGCTTGCGACGCTGCTGTTCATCGGCTTCTGTCTTGTGACTGGCGCCGCCTGGCCGAAAACCTGGACGACGGCCGGGCATGCGGTCGTTTCCGGCATCTTCCTGCATGGGTTCTATCTTGGCGCCGTCTGGTGGGCGATCGGACAGGGCGTGCCGGCGGCAATCTCCGGCATCATCGCCGGGCTACAACCGCTGATGACGGCAGCGGTCGCGCCGGCCTTGATCGGCGAAAACCTGTCGGGCCAGCAGAAGCTCGGCCTGGTGCTCGGCTTTCTCGGGATCGCGCTTGCCGTCGTGCCGAAGGTGCTGGCGATCGACACCGGCGCCACGCCGATTCAGATCTTCCCGGTCGTCATCAACGTGCTCGGCATGGCCGCCGTCACCTACGGCACGATCTATCAGAAGCGGCACCTGCAGGATGGCGACATCCGCTCGATCGCGACGTTGCAATATGTCGGCGCGCTGATCGTCACGGCACCATTGGCTTTTTTCCTGGAAGAAATGCGGGTGGACTGGAGCATTCAACTGTTCGCAGCCCTCGGCTGGGCGGTGTTCGGCCTATCGATGGGGGCGATCGCCCTGCTGCTCTATCTCATCCGGCGCGGGCAGGTATCGAAGGCGGCATCGCTGATCTATCTGGTGCCACCGCTGGCAGCCCTGCAGGCCTGGTTGTTCTTCGATGAGGCGCTGACATTGCCGATGATTGTCGGGACGGTGATCGCGGTGGCGGGGGTTTATCTGACCAATCGCAAGAACGGCGCCGTTCCGGCGTAAATGCGGTCTCGCGAGGAATGACCGTTGCAGTGGAAGCTTTTGGAGGACGGGAATGTCAAAATTCTGGTTTATTTTACTTGTCAATCTATGCGCCATGCTCGCGAACGGAGCAGCGAGTGCTTGCGCGATGCGCGTGGAAATTGATCTCCATGATGTTGAATACGCGGACGTCGTGGTCGTCGGAAGAATTGCCAACTACGAGGTCGTTCTCGACCCGGTCGCCAGACAGCGACACAAAGAGATACTCGCCCGCTTCCCCGATATGCCCGAAGCTCTTCGAAACGTCTCTGGCTTCATGAGTGACTATGCGCGTTTCGACGTTTTGGTTGACGAGGTTCTACGAGGTACGGCGCCGAAAACCCTAAGCGTAACTTGGGACAACTCTACATTTCGCGAACCCGAACATATGCCAACTGGCTCATTCCTGATCGCACTTCGTAGTGCAAGCTCCCAAATGCCGCCGCTTCGCTGGCCAAGCGCTACTATTCTGCCTACCCCGGATACTGATGCTTTGACTGTCCTGCAGGCACCATGCGCGATCCCGTTCCTTTTTGAGAATGCAAGCAATGAAGCTGGTCTTGTTCGGCAGATTTTGGTCTCAAACTCCAAGTGAGCATCATTGCTTTGGAGCTTGCGCTTAGAACGATGAGCGGAATTCCCAGCGGCGAAATTGGTCAAGCTGAATTCCGTGAGGGTTTCTCTCATATAAAAAAAACGGCGGGTTGAGCCCGCCGTTTTTCATCTCAATTCACTATCGCGAAAGGCTTATGCCTCGTCGCGGCGCGGCCCGTTACCGTTGCCGTTGGCGCGGCGGCGCTGGCCTTGGGCGCCAGCACCGTTGCCGCCTTCGCGATTCTGGCCGCCAGCGGCACCACCGCCGTGGTTGCGGTTGCGCCATTCGCCCTGCTTCTGGCCGGGACGTCCGTTGCGGTTGCCGCCGGGACGCTTGGCGAGTGCCTGCTCGTGGGCAGCCTGTGCGGCCGGCCCCTGGCCCTTGCGATGCTGCTTCTTCTGCGAATGGTTATCACCGGCCAGCAGGTCGTCGCCGGCAAACGGGCTCGGAGCCGAACGCTCGGCGCGGTGCACGTTGTCGCTGCCGCCCTGCGGACGCGGACGACGCTCGTTGTGGCCGTTGCCGGCCGGGCGCGAAGCATTGCGGGCACCGTTGCCGCCACGGGCACCCTTCGGGCGGGCGCGGTCGGCCGGAACTTCACCGCTGGCGACAGCGATGTCGATCTTCATCAGACGCTCGATATCGCGCAGCAGGCGGATTTCGTCCGGCGAGCAGAACGCGATGGCGATGCCGTCACGGCCGGCACGGGCAGTACGGCCGATACGGTGAACGTAGGCGTCCGGCACTTCCGGCAGGTCGTAGTTGTAGACGTGGGTGACGCCCGGGATGTCGATGCCGCGGGCGGCCACGTCGGTCGCGACGAGAACGCGGGTCTCGCCGTCACGGAAGGCCTTCAAGGCCCGCTCGCGCTGACCCTGGCTCTTGTTGCCGTGGATCGAGGCGACGGAGTAACCGACATGCTCGAGATGCTTCATCAGCTTCTCGGCGCCGTGCTTGGTGCGCGAAAAGACCATGGCGCGGCCATCCGGGTTTTCGGTCAGGGTCTTCTTGAGGATTTCAGTCTTCTGGCTGGCACCCTGGACGAAGTGCACGTACTGCTCGACCTTGTCGGCAGCCTTGCCCGGAGGTGAAACTTCGACTCGCTTCGGGTTGCTCAGGTACTCGGCTGCAAGCTCCGCAATTGCCTTCGGCATGGTAGCCGAAAACAGCAGCGTCTGGCGGTTCTTCGGCACCAGCTTGGAGATCTTGCGCAGGTCGTGGATGAAGCCGAGGTCCAGCATCTGGTCAGCTTCATCGAGGACGAGGTAACGGGCCTGGGTCAAGGTCACGGCGCGACGGTTGACGAGATCGAGAAGGCGGCCGGGCGTGGCGACGAGAATATCGACGCCGCGGGCGAGCTGCTCGGACTGCTTGTTGATCGAGGCGCCGCCGACGACGAGGCCGATCTTGATCGGGGTCTTCTTGACGAAGTCCTTGAGGTTCGCAGCGATCTGGTTCACCAGCTCGCGGGTCGGGGCCAGAACGAGGGCGCGGATGTTGCGCGGATCGGGACGCTTGCCGTCCGCCATCATCTTTTCGATCATCGGCAGGCCGAAAGCGGCGGTTTTGCCTGTGCCGGTCTGGGCGAGACCGATCAGGTCATGGCCTTCCATCACGAGCGGGATCGCTTCGGCCTGGATTGGCGTCGGCGTTTCGAACCCCAGGGAGGCGAGGGTCGAAAGAACATGCTCGGAGAGGCCAAGGTCTTTAAAAGTGGTCAATGTATTACCTTTTCGGGGGCGCAAAACGAAATTTGCCGGAACTGCACCATGCGGTTCCGGTTTCGCTTCGCGTCAAGAACCCCGCGTGATTTGGGAACTTGTGGGTTGATTAAGCTGTCTGCGCTGCATCCGGCCACGTTTGGCAGGACATTCTCTGGTGCGCTATCCTTCGGTACGGATCGGTAGATCCCGCAGGGCTCGCTCACGCGGCGGCCGGAAGGTGACGCTGAGCCTCATGTCGTTGTTTCGCCGTGAAAAGTCAAGTGATAGTTTTTGCAGGTGCGAAGAGATCGCTCCATCACGGCATGACGAGTTGAAACTCACCGTCCGCCAGAACCGCACCGTTTACAAGGACTTCGAGCCGGTGGCCGCCCGGATAATATTGTCGCGTGGTAATAGCCCGGATGGCATGCTGGCGCGGCATCACGACGGTTTCGCCGGGGTCAAGCGTCAGGCTCTTCCATTTGAAGACCTTCGGCGCAAGGCTGCCATTGGCCTTGCGATGGTGGATCGCATAGTCGATCATCAATTGTTGCGACGCAGCACTTTCATTGGTGACGGTGAGCGTGAAGGCGAGTGAACCGCCGAAATCGACGCTTTCCGTCTCGATCTTCACGGCGCCGGCAACACCTGAAAGCGGGGCAAATCCGAAATTCGCGAGTGCCGTGGCGTGCCCCTTCTTCAACAGCGTTCGCGAGGCATGGCGCAGCAACTGCCGCCGTTCCGCCGATGCCCCGGCGATATGCTTTGCCACGAACCCGGCCACCAGATCGGGATGGTCCTTGGCGATGTCGTTCAGGCTGTTTGCCACGGAGCGGCGCACATATTCCTCCTGATCGTCCAGAAGTGCTTCCAGGATCGGCAGGATCGGCTGCGGAACGCGCATCAATGCCGGCAGGCGCATGGCCCAGGGCAGGCGCGGCCGGGTACCTTCGCTGGCAAGCCTGCGGACATGATGGTTCCCGTCGGCGGTCCATCGGCCGATCGCCGCCAGCGCCCGGTCCTGATCGAGATCGATGAATGGGCGGATACCGAATTCGGCGGTGAAATGCGGCGTCAGCCGCTTCAACAGATCAAGTGACAGATCGAAATCATCGAGCCCCTTCAGTGCGACGAACTGGCTGACCGGCAGGAGGGCCCAGCCTGTCAGGCCTTGCTGCCCGCCCTGCGGCAAGGCCGCAGAGAGAATGGCCGCTGCGTCGGAAAACGCGGAGGGAAGGGTTTCAACCAGCGCGTCGCGAATTTGAATCGACCGCTGCATCAGTTCCAACTGCTGCATGTTACGCGTGGCAAGATCGATGAAATGCGCTTTGTCGAACGCGACGGCGTTGGCAGCAATCCGCTCCGCCATCGCTGTAACGAGCGCAGAGTGCAGGAGGTTCTTCAGTGGTTCGGCCATGGGATATCCAACAAGTGATTCCATCGACCATAACGCCTGCTTGTTCTGGTATGTAGACGCGATTTAGCGTACACTTGCGGGGTTTTCCGGGAACATTCTTTTTTCCCAGAGCGTTGATTCTTCCACGTGCCTCGTTCCGGAGGTACGGCCACGCTCCGTCACCGCGCCGCCGGCGTTGTGCCAGGTGAGCGTCGGAATGACACTGCTCGAGGAGTGAACAAAGATGACGACGACATGGATACTTGCCGCCGACGGCAATCAGGCACGCCTTTTGAAGGGTGTGAATTTTCTCAAAAATGGCCCCCAGAATCCCGAGCAGGAAATCTTTCAGCTGGATACCAAGCGTGTCCAGGACATCATGGCCGACAAGCCGGGGCGAGCCCATTCCTCAACGGGACACGGCCGTTCGGCGATGGAATACTCAAGCGATCCGGTGCGCGGGCAACAGCAGCGGTTTACATCTGATGTCGCCGATAAGCTCGACACCTACGCGCGGGAGGGGGCCTTTGATCGTCTCATTGTCTGTGCAGCCCCACAGACGCTTGGCGATCTTCGCTCCATGCTCTCCACCGCCACGCGTGCGAAAACCACGATGGAGATCTGCAAGGACTATAGCAACCTGCCGACCGACAAGCTGATCTCATCGGTGCGGGCGGCGATGTCCAGTTGATCGATTTCTTCAAAAGTCCGTCGGAACGCCGCCCTCGGCTTTCCGGCGGGCAACAAAGGCGTCGAGTTCCTCCTCGATTGCCGGATCGAGTGGCGGGCGCTCATACTCGTTCAGCTTTTCCTTGAAGACGCGATTAGCGTGATCATAGGTTGTCGGCCGGCCGGCTTCCGTCCAGGTCTCGAAATTGCGCCAGTCGGAGAGGATCGGTGAATAGAAGGCCGTTTCGTAACGCGCCAGTGTATGCGCCGTGCCGAAGTAGTGGCCGCCCGGGCCGACGTCGCGCACCGCGTCGAGGCCGAGTGCGTCTTCGCTGACGTCGAGCGGCTTCAGGAACTCGGCCACCATCTGCAGCATATCGACATCGAGAATGAATTTCTCGAAGGACGCCGTCAGTCCGCCTTCGCTCCAGCCCGCCGAATGCATGATGAAATTGCCGCCCCCTTGAGTCAGTGCCCAGAGCGACAGCGCCGATTCATAGGCCGCCTGTGCATCGAGCGTGTTCGAGGCGTTGGTATTGGAGGTGCGGTAGGGGATCTTGTAGCGGCGTGCGAGCTGTCCGCCGGCGATCACGGCCTTCATGTATTCCGGTGTGCCAAAGGCGGGCGCGCCGGTCTTCATGTCGACGTTTGAGGTAAAACCGCCATACATGACCGGTGCGCCGCGGCGGACCATCTGAGTGAACGCGATGCCGGCCAGCGCCTCGGCATTCTGCTGCACGACGGCACCTGCGATCGTTACCGGCGCCATGGCGCCGGCCAGCGTGAAAGGCGTGACGACGACGACCTGGTTGCGCGACGACATTTCGATGATGCCCTGCAACATCGGTCCATCGAGGCGCAGCGGCGAGGAGGTATTGATGATGGTAAAGAGCGACGGCTCCTGTTCCATCTGCTCGGCGGAAATGCCGCGGCCGATCCGGGCGATTTCCAGGGCGTCGATATTGCGCTGCTGGCCGAGCGAATAGCAGTGAAACACCTTGTCGGTGAGCTTCACCATGTCGGACAGGCAATCGAGATGGCGCACCGAGGCGTGGATATCGATCGGCTCGACGGGATAGCCACCGGTCGTATGGATGATGTCGTAAGACTGAGCGAGCTTTACCAGCTTGCGATAGTCTTCCTGATTGCCGGCCCGGCGACCGCCTTCGCGATCGGCAACAAACGGGGCAGACGCGATCTGTGCAAAGACCAGATTGTTGCCGCCGATCTCGACATTTCGGATGGGATTGCGGGCATGCATGGTGAAACCGGATGGCACGGACGTCATCATGTCCATGATCAGGCCGCGATCGAAGCGGACGCGGTCGGTGCCCGGCGTAACGTCGGCGCCGGCGGCCTTCATCCGGTCGCGCGCCTCCGGCAGGATCACATCCATGCCGATTTCTTCAAGGATTGTCAGCGACGCATCATGAATGGCCTCGAGCGCCTCCTCCGTCAGGACGGTGGATTTAGCCATCGTGTTGACGAGATTGAGATATTTGGAGCTTCCAGCGCCCTTGCGCGACCGGTCGGCGCCGCGTCCGCCGGTTCGGCGGCGGCGTTCCACAGGGGCGTCAGCATCGGTGAGGGATGAGTGCGGAAATTCGTTCTCGCTCATGGCTTTTCCATCGGTTTGGACAGAAAGGCATGTTGCAGATCAGGCGACCTGCATGCGCCACCATTTGCGACAGCAAACTTCCCTGGCAGAGAAGGATGGTTTCAAGGGCTGGTTTTTAAGCGACGCCGGATGTCGATTTCACGCCGCAGAGCATTTCCCGCTTGGCTCCGAAGCCCGGCCGTCGCTCGACCATGAACCCGGCGGCTTGCAAATTGCGACGGACGAAGCCGGCGGCGGCATAGGTGGCGAAGGTGCCGCCCTCGGCGGTCTTGGTGTAGACCAGCCGCATGAGGTCTTCCGACCACATGTCCGGATTGCGCCGGGGTGCAAATCCGTCGAGATACCAGGCGTCGAAAGCCTCCGGAAAGCGGGCGATCTCATCAAGGGCGAGGCCGCAGACCACGGTAAGACGCATGGCCCCGCCGAAGTCGATATCGACATGCCCGCGCGGTTGCTCAGGCCATCCTGCGACGAGAGCCTGCCGCTCCCGATCGATTTCCGGCCAGCGCGACAACGCGCGGTCGAGATCGCCGGCCTGCATCGGAAAGCGCTCGAACGACACGAAATGAAGCGTTCCGCCTTCGACGCGCCTTTCGGTCCGTTGCCGCCAGGTTTCGCAGAAATTCAGTCCGGTGCCGAAGCCGAGCTCGCCGATGCGGAACGGACCTGGTTGCTGCCAGCGCTCGGGCAGGCCGTTGCCGCCGAGAAACACATGGCCGCATTCCAGCCGGCCATCTTCGCGGCAATAAAAATGGTCGCCAAACTCCTGCGAATAGGGCATATCGCCCTCGTGCCATTCAAGAGTTTGCCGGTCCGGCACGGCCGTATGTTCCAGGTTCTCGCGGGTCATGGCGAACCGATAATCTCCACTCTCAAGAAGGTCAATCGATGACGGATCTGTTGATCATCGGCGGCGGTATCATGGGCCTATGGGCGGGCGTGATGGCCGAGCGGGCGGGGTTGAAAACACTGATTGTCGAGCGTGACGTGATCGGCGCTGGAGCGAGCGGCGGTGTGCTCGGCGCGCTGATGCCGCATATGCCGGACCGATGGAATGCCAAGAAGCAGTTCCAGTTCGACGCACTGATTTCTCTTGAAACCGAAATCGCAGCGCTCGAGGCAGAGACCGGCCTTTCGGCAGGCTATCGCCGGTCGGGCCGGCTGATGCCGCTTGCAAAACCCCATTTGCGGACCATTGCCCTCCGTCACGAACAGGACGCCCTCGTCAACTGGCGCGCCGGCGACCGGCAGTTCTACTGGCGTGTCCGGGACCGCTCACCGGTCGACGGTTGGCTGGACAACGGCGTTGCGGAAAGCGGCGTGGTGTTCGATACGTTGGCTGCCCGGGTCGCCCCCCGGCCGTTCCTGGCGATGATTGCGACGTACTTGCGCCAGTCGCAGCGGGTCCGAATCGAAGAAGGGCGGCAGTTCACCCATATCGATCCTGTCGCAGGGCGTGCCGACTTTGCCGATGGTCGCTCGGAGATTTTCGGCGCTTGCATTATCGCGAATGGCGTCGATGCCTTTCCTTTGCTGGATGGATTGATGGGCGGTTCCGGTTCAAGCGGGGCGGCCGTCAAGGGGCAGGCGGCCTTGCTGAAGGCCGATATCGACCCCGGCCTGCCTGTCGTCTTCACCGACGGGCTCTACGTCGTGCCGCACGAAAACGGGATGGTTGCGGTCGGCAGCACCAGCGAAAATACCTTCGCTACACCTTTTTCGACGGATGAGCAGCTTGATGCGCTTTTGGTCGAAGCGGCGGAGCTGGTGCCGCTCGTTCGGGGTGCGCAGGTCATCGAGCGCTGGGCAGGTCTGCGTCCGAAGGCCATCGGGCGCGACCCGATGGCGGGGCGTCATCCGGATCATCCCCGCATTCACGTTTTGGCGGGCGGCTTCAAGATCAGTTTCGGCATCGCCCACCGGCTGGCTGAGGCGGTGGTCGGTGAAATCTGCGGCAAAGCGGATGATGCCTTGCCTGTCTCATTCCGCTGCGAGGCCCATTTCGACCAGATGAAATCCTGACGTACAATGGCCCCGCAAGTGCAGGGCCATCAGCAAAATAGGCGTTTACATCCAATAGGGCGGGACGCCGTAGTAGTCGTAGACGAGGCGGCCGTTTTCCCGGTTCCACTCATATTCGTCGTCGCTCTGATATTTGGGCGCGTTTTCGACGAGTTCGCGCGTCAGGTCGGTGCGATAGCCGCCGAGGTTTTCATCGTAGTGGAGTTTCGCCCAAGGGATCGGATAGTGATCCTCGCCGATGCCGAGGAAGCCGCCGAAAGCGAGAACCGCATAGGAAACCCGGCCGCTGCGCTTTTCGAGGATGACGCGTTCGATCGAGCCGATATGCTTGCTGTCCCGGCCGTAGACGCGGGTGCCCTCGACTTTGTCGCTGGCGATCAGGTCGTGGGTTTCCTGGATGCTGGCGTCCTGAAGACTGGTATCCTGATGGGTCACGATTTTTCTCCGTTTTGCTGTTACTATGGAGAAAACGGCGGAAAAGTCGGATGGTTCCGACGAAATTGTGGATGTTCTCGAAGAGATTTCGCCTTTTGCGCCGGTGATTTGAACAACGCGATGGCCGGCTTGTAGCTCTGATTCTTCGTCATTCTGTCACGCAAATCACTTAACCCGGGCGCAGACTGAGTTGTAACGGAGCGAGCCCATGCGGTACGCCATCTACTATACGCCGTCGATGTATGATCCCCTGTCGGTCGCCGCGGCAAGCTGGCTGGGCCGCAATGTCTATTCCGGCGAGGCGCCGGACGCGCCGTCAGTTTCGGGCTTCAGCCGGCAGGAACTGGCGTTCCATACGGCCGTTCCACGCCGCTACGGGTTTCACGGCACGATCAAGGCGCCTTTCCATCTTCACCCCGACACGAGCGAAGCAGCGCTCCTGAAGGCGCTTCTGCATTTTGCCGGAACGGTGACGCCGTTTGAAATACCCCGCATGGAGATCGCAAGGCTCGGCGAGTTTTTCGGTCTCGCGCCTTCGACACCCTGTGAACAGATGAATCATCTGGCTGCCTCGGTCGTGCAGGCATTCGATACGTTCCGTGCGCCGCTGAGCGATGCGGAAATCGAACGGCGGGACCCGGACCGTCTGACGGCACCGCAGTTTTCCAATCTGCACCGCTGGGGCTATCCCTACGTGATGGACGAGTTCCGCTTTCACATGATGCTGACCGGACCGGTTCACCCCAATCTCAACGCCCGGTTCGAGACGGCGCTGCGCGAGCTTTTCGGGCCTTTGCTGAGCGAGCCCCTGAAAATTTCCAGCCTTGCGCTGTTTGTCGAGCCGGAGCCTGGCGCGCCATTGCGCGTTCACTCGCAGCATCCGCTCGGCAAACTTTCGGCACACCGTCCGGTCGCCGTCAGTGCGAAGGTGAGCACGACGGCGATATCGGATGCGGTAATACCCGTTTCGGGGACCAAGGCCGCGCTGGCTGCGCGACGCCTGCAGGCAAATTGCTGAACAAGGCCTGATTGTTACCGCTCACTATAGACTGCGATTTGCTCCATTTGGACTTCGATTTTCCGATCCCGGGTGATACCGTTCCGGCAAATTCGAAGGGTGATTTGATGATAGAGCAATCCTATCCGCGCGATCTCATCGGCTATGGCCGCAATCTTCCGGAGGTCCGGTGGCCGGGCGACGCACGCATCGCAGTGCAGTTCGTGGTCAACTATGAGGAAGGCGGCGAAAGCTGCATTCTCGATAGCGACAAGGCGTCCGAATCGCTGCTGTCGGAAATCGTCGGTGCCCAGCCTTGGCCGGAGCAGCGCAATCTCAATATGGAATCGATCTACGAGTATGGCGCACGCGCCGGCTTCTGGCGGCTGTGGCGGCTGTTCACCAGCCGCAATGTCGATGTGACGGTCTATGGCGTGACGCTTGCCATGGCGCGCAATCCGGAAGCGGTTGCCGCGATGAAGGAAGCCGGCTGGGAGATCGCCAGCCACGGCTATCGCTGGTTGGAATACAAGGATTTCGAGGAAGAGGAAGAGCGCAGGCACATCCTCGAAGCCGTGCGTCTGCATACGGAACTGACCGGCTCGCACCCGCGCGGCATGTATCAGGGCAAGCCGTCGGCCAACACATTGAAACTGGTGCTGGAGGAGGGCGGTTTCGTCTACTCATCCGACAGCTATGCCGACGAACTGCCCTATTGGGTGCCGGGCCTGACCAAGGACAAGCCGCACCTGATCATCCCCTATACGCTCGACGCCAACGACATGCGGTTTGCGACACCGCAGGGGTTCAACTCCGGCGACCAGTTCTTCGCCTACCTCAAGGATACGTTCGACGTGCTCTATGCGGAGGGCAGGGAGGGCAGTCCGAAGATGATGAATGTCGGCCTGCACTGCCGCCTCGTCGGCCGCCCGGGAAGGGCTGCCGCTTTGGCTCGGTTCGTCGACTACGTGCTTAGCCACGAGAAGGTCTGGATTCCCCGGCGCATTGATATTGCCAATCATTGGCACGAGCATCACAAGCCGGAAGGTGGTTTGTGATGGCGAGCAAGGAGAGCTTCGTCACGCGTTTCGGCGGCGTCTTCGAGCATTCGCCGTGGGTGGCGGAACGGGCCTTCGATCGCGATCCGCATATCGCGGTGACGGCCGACAGTGTTCATGCTGCGCTCGTCGCGCCGTTTCGCGACGCTTCACAGGCTGAACGCCTTGCAGTTCTCAGGGCGCATCCCGATCTTGCAGGAAAACTGGCGATCGCCGGTGGCCTGACGAAAGATTCCAAGGCCGAACAGGCCGGCGCCGGACTGGACCGCCTCAGCGCCTCCGAACATGCGCGCTTCTCCGAACTGAACACCGCCTATACCGAAAAATTCGGCTTCCCCTTCATCATCGCTGTGAAGGGGCTCACCAAGGACGATATTCTCGCCGCTTTCGAAAGACGCATTGACAACAGCCCGGAACAGGAATTTGAAACGGCGTCAGCGCAGGTCGAGAAGATCGCGCTGTTACGTTTGCGTTCGATGCTTCCGGGAGAAGACAATGCCTAAGACCACTCCGCCACATCTTTCTGCGGCGGGATTGAGAAACTGATGCCAAGGATTTTGACGATCGAGCCGCTGACGCAGGCGGCCTTTACGCCATTTGGCACGGTTATCGAAGCCGATCCGGCATCAATGCGCCTGATCAACGGCGGTTCGACCGAGCGGTATCACGCGCTTGCTTTTCCTGATGTCACGGGCGAGGGCGCCCGTGTCATCATCAACATATTTCGCGGTCAGCCGCGCACGTTCCCCTACGAGCTGACGATGATGGAGCGCCATCCCTTGGGCTCACAGAGCTTTTCGCCGATGCGTGGCGGGCCATGGCTTGCGATTGTCGCGCCGGATGAGGACGGCAAACCGGGTATCCCGCGCGTTTTCCTCGCGACGGGGAGCCAGGGCGTCAATTATGGCCGCAATGTCTGGCACCATCCGCTGATGGCAATCGGCGCGGTCAGTGATTTTCTGGTTGTCGACCGCGACGGGCCGGGCAACAATCTGGAAGAGGTCCTTTACGACGAGGCCTTCATCATCCCGAGCCCCGTGTGAACGCGAGTTATTCTCCATGAGCAATTCAGGCCGCCTGACAACCCATGTGCTCGACACGGCCCTCGGCATGCCCGCCAAGGGTTTGAAGATAGACCTTTTTTTGATCGAAGGCGACGGCCGGCGGCTGATCAAGACGGTTGCAACCAACAGCGATGGACGGGTCGATGGGCCGATGCTCGAAGGCGATGCGTTTGCCGCCGGCACCTATGAATTGCTGTTTCATGCGGGTGACTACCTGCGCGCAACCGGCGCCAGCCTGCCGGATCCGGCCTTTCTCGATCTCATCCCGTTGCGCTTCGGCATCGCCGATGCAGCCAGCCACTATCACGTGCCGCTGCTGCTCTCGGCGTTCAGCTATTCGACCTATCGGGGGAGTTGAGCGTTACTCCGCAATCACATCCCGGGTGATATCGCGGATATCCCGTTTGCCGCAGAGTGCCATGGTGATGTCGAGTTCCTTGCGGATGATCTCGAGCGCGGTCGTCACGCCGGCCTTGCCGCCGGCACCGAGGCCGTAGAGGAACGGGCGGCCGATATAGGTGCCCTTGGCGCCGAGCGCCACCGCTTTCAGAACGTCCTGGCCGGAGCGTATGCCGCCGTCGACATGCACCTCGATCATGTCGCCGACCGCATCGACGATCTTCGGCAGCATGCTGATGGAGGACGGGGCGCCGTCAAGCTGGCGGCCGCCGTGATTGGAAACGATGATCGCATCGGCGCCGGTGCGCGCGGCCATCTTCGCATCCTCGACGTCGAGAATGCCCTTCAGGATCAGCGGACCACCCCACATCTCCTTGATTTCGGCTACATTTTCCCAGGAGAGCTGCGGATCGAACTGTTCCGCTGTCCAGGAAGAGAGCGATGAGAGATCGGAGACATTCTTGGCGTGGCCGACGATGTTGCCGAAGCTGCGGCGCTTGGTTTGCAGCATCTGCATGCACCAGAGCGGCCGCGTCGCCATCTGCCAGATGTGCTTCGGCGTGAATTTCGGCGGCGCGGAGAGGCCGTTGCGCAGGTCCTTGTGGCGCTGGCCGAGGATTTGCAAATCGAGTGTCAGCACCAGCGCCGAGCACTTCGCCGCCTTGGCGCGGTCGATCAGGTTTTTCACGAACTCCCGATCGCGCATGACGTAGAGCTGGAACCAGAACGGCTTGGTCGTCGCGGACGCGACATCCTCGATCGAGCAGATGCTCATTGTCGAAAGCGTGAAGGGCACGCCGAATTCCTCCGCTGCCTGCGCGGCCAGCATCTCGCCGTCGGCATGCTGCATGCCGGTGAGGCCGGTCGGAGACAGAGCGACCGGCATCGAAACCTTCTGGCCGATCATGGTGCTTTCCAGCGATCGGTTGGTCATATCCACCAGCACGCGCTGGCGCAGCTTCACCTTGCGGAAATCCTCTTCGTTGGCGCGATATGTACCCTCGGTCCACGCGCCGCTGTCCGCATAGTCGAAGAACATCTTCGGCACGCGGCGCTTGGCGGCGGCTTTGAGATCGGCAATTTCAAGGGTGAGGGACATGGCGAGCGCTTTCGAGGTATGGGCTATCCTCGCAATATCACGGTTCCGGAAGCGTTGTTAAGACCAGAAACGGATAGAGGTAAATTTTTTTTACCTCTATCCGTTTGCCCTATTCAGCCGGGCCGGCAATTTGCCCATTGGACAACGCATGCACTTCTCGGGCCCGGGGTGGCTTGGCAAGGCGCCGGCGAAATGTGCCCGGCTTGGTTCCGAACCGGTCGTGAAAGGCCTCGTAGAAGCGCGAGAGAGAACCGAAGCCGGCCTCGAATGCTACCGACGTGATCGGCAGGTCGGTGGAAATCAGCAGGGATTGCGCGGTATCGAGGCGGTGGCGGACGATCGACTGGTTGATAGTCATGCCGACCGTGCGCTTGAAGATGCCCATCGCATAGTTCGGATGCAGGCCGACATCGCGCCCCACATCCTCGGCCGATATGTTTTCCAGCGCATGCTCGGTGATGAAGCGCATCATCCGCTCGACATGGAACACGCGGTCGGCGTCGTGATGCTCGAAGGAGGCGATGGCCGATCCCTGTTCGCGCAGGTCCCGCCAACCCTCGCGATCGAGACGGCGGACGCGGGCGCCGAGTTCCTCGCGCACGATCTGCTCGAGTTCGTCATCGCCTGAAAGCAGCTCTTCTCGCCAGCGCATGAAGATGTCGCGGTCATAAGGCCGAATGTCGAGCGCTTCGATCATGGCACCGCGAAAGACCGCATCGCGAAACCGGCTGAGACTTGGAAGAGCGAGGAATACGGACATCGGTACATAGAGGCAGATGAACCGGGTCGGCTCTTTGATATCCGTTACCTGATGCGGGATCATGCCCCAGAACAGGCAGAGCCGGCCTTCCGAGACGCTGAGTTCGCGTCCATCGAACCAGTAGGTCATCTCGCCTTCGAGCACGAAATTAAGCTCGATCTGGCTGTGCATATGCGGACCTTCCATGCGCCGCACATTGATGTTGTCGCCGGCGCAGAAACGGTGATCGCCAAACACCACCAGCGGATGGGCCGGATCACGCTCCGGATGGACCGGTGTCGCGCCGAGCCTGTTCACGAGTTTCGGGCGTCGCGCCATTTCATAACCTGCTGATGTTAGAAAACCGGAAGTTTATGCGGAAATGTCGGAAGAAGATTGCGGGTTTGAGCAGCAAGGTCAAGTGGCTCATGCGGTGAAGAGGAACAATAAACCGCAGGAGACACCGGCACCACACGCTGATCCTTGGGAGGATAAAATGATTTCTTATAAGGCGGTCACCGGGCTCGCGCTCGGCTATGCGCTCACCATGTCCGCGGCCTTCGCAGGCGAACTCGTCATCAATTCCGACCAGTCCGATCCGGCGCCGAAAAAGGCGATGGAAACGCTGCTCGAAGGTTTCAAGGCCGCCCATCCGGACGTCACCGTCAAGTGGAACAACTTCGACCATGAAGGCTACAAGTCGGCAATCCGCAACTTTCTGACCGCGGACGCGCCGGATGTCGTTGCGTGGTACTCCGGCAACCGAATGGCCCCCTTCGTCAAGGCCGGCCTGTTCGAGGATGTCACCGACTTGTGGACGGAAAACAAGCTGGACGACCAGCTGAAATCGGCCGTCAAGTCGATGGAGATCGACGGCAAGAAATGGGGCATTCCCTATTCCTACTATCAGTGGGGCATCTACTACCGGAAGGATATCTTCGCCGAGCAGGGCATCACCCCGCCGAAGAACTGGGCCGAGCTCGTGGCCGCCTGCGAAAAGATCAAGGCAGCCGGCATGACGCCGTTTGCGATCGGCACCAAGGCGCTGTGGCCGACCGGTGGCTGGTTCGACTATCTCAACCTGCGCGTCAACGGCTACGAGTTCCACATGGATCTCACGGCCGGCAAGGTGCCCTACACCGATCCGAAGGTGAAGGCCGTATTCGAGAAATGGGCAGAGCTGGTCAAGCCGGGTTACTTCCTCGAAAACCACGCGGCTATCGACTGGCAGGATGCCATTCCGCAGTTCGTCCAGGGCAAGGCGCCGATGTATCTGATGGGCAACTTCGCCGTCGCCGCAATGGTCGATGGCGGATTGAAGGCAGACCAGATCGGCTTCCTGCAATTCCCGGAAATCACCGCTGGCATCCCGATGGCCGAAGACGCACCGACCGAATCCTTCCACATCCCGTCGGGTGCGAAGAATAAGGAAGATGCCCGCAAGTTCCTCGCCTATCTGGCAACGCCGGAGGCGCAGACCAAGATGAACGAAGTGCTCGGCCAGCTTCCGGTCAATAACCAGTCGGCGAAGTCGGAGGATCCGTTCCTCAAGGCCGGCTTCGAGATGCTGGCAAACGCCTATGCGCTTGCACAGTTCTACGATCGCGACGCACCGGCCGAAATGGCAAAGGTCGGCATGGAAGGCTTCCAGCAGTTCATGGTCAAGCCCGACAATGTCGATGCGATCCTCGAGCGCCTCGAAAAGGCACGCGGGCGCATCTACAAGTAACGCTTTCCGGCTTTTGCCCCTCATCCGGCCATCCTTGTTCGAGAAGAGGGGCGGCCACCTTCTCCCCGCAAGCGGGGAGAAGGGACAAGCGGCAACCCCGGTCGCCTCTCTTGGAAAAAGAGGGGCGCGGCAACCTCCATTGTCCCCTCTCCCCGTTTACGGGGAGAGGGCTAGGGTGAGGGGCAGTTGCCCGGGTTGAGTCGATTGATTTCAAACTACTTCAGAAAAGGGGCAGCGATGAGCCGCACCGTTCCCGCGACGTCCGGCTACTGGAAGCGCAACCAGCAGCGCCTTGCGCCCTGGTTGTTCCTGGCGCCCGGCATGGTCATGTTTTCGATCTACGTGATCATCCCGATCTTCCAGTCGATCTGGATCAGCTTCTACGACTGGGACGGGCTTGGCCCGAAGACCTGGATCGGCATGGCAAACTATGTCGAACTTCTCGATGACGAGGCGTTCTACACCTCGCTGAAGAACAACATCCTGTGGCTGGTGCTCTATCTGCTCGCGGTCCCGGCCGGCCTTGCCGTCGCACTGTTTCTCAACCAGACGGTCGCCGGCATACGGCTCTACAAGTCGCTGTTCTTCTTTCCCTTTGTGATCAGCCAGGTCGTCGTCGGCCTGATCTTCACCTGGTTTTACGCTCCGGACTTCGGCCTTCTCTCGGCGTTGATCAAGTCGCTGACCGGCCAGAGCATCGCCATCCTTGCCGACGAGCGCTATGTGACGCTGGGCATCATCGCCGCCGGTCTCTGGCCGCAGATCGCCTATTGCATGATCCTCTACCTGACCGGTCTCAACAACATCAATCCGGAACAGGTGGAAGCTGCACGCATGGATGGCGCCAAGGGCTGGTCGCTGCTCTGGAACATCATCCTGCCGCAGCTCGGCCCTGCTACCTTCATTGCCATCGTCGTGACGGTCATCGGCGCGCTGCGCTCCTTCGACCTGGTGTCGATCATGACGGATGGCGGCCCCTATGGATCGAGCCGCGTGCTGTCCTTCTACATGTATGAGCAGGCGCTGTCGGAATACGGCTACCGCATGGGTTACGGCGCGGCGATCGCGGTCGTCCTGTTCATGATCATGATGGTCTTCATCACGCTTTTCATCGTGCGCATGCTGATCCAGGAAAGGACCGCCTGATGTTTCCAACCCCTGTCCAGAAGGCCGCCCCCTGGGTGCGCCACGCCTACACCATCATCCTGCCGATTGCCCTGATCGTCTGGCTCCTGCCGCTGATCGGCGTCGCCATCACTTCGATCCGTCCATCCGGCGACCTCGCCGCCGGCAACTATTTCGGCATGCCCTCGCGCTTTGCCGGTATCGAGAACTATACGGCCGTCTTCCGGGATTCGCCGATCGGCTGGTACATCCTCAATTCCTTCAAGGTCACGATCCCGACGGTGATCGGTGCTGTCGGTCTGGCTTGCCTGTCCGGCTTCGCGCTGGCGGTCTACAAGTTCCGCGCCAATCTGCTAATCTTCTTCCTGTTCGTCGCCGGCAATTTCATTCCGTTCCAGATCCTCATGGTGCCGGTGCGCGACATGACGCTGAAGGCGGGACTCTACGACAGTATCTCCGGCCTCGTGCTCTTCCACATCGCCTTCCAGACCGGTTTCTGCACGCTGTTTATGCGCAACTTCATCAAGTCGCTGCCGTTCGCGCTGATCGAATCCGCCCGCGTCGAGGGTGTCAGCGAGTGGCGGATATTCCGCTACATCGTCCTGCCGCTGATGCGACCGGCAATCGCGGCGCTCTCGGTGCTGGTCTTCACCTTCATCTGGAACGACTATTTCTGGGCGACAGTCCTGGTGCAGGGCCAGCACGCGATGCCCGTGACGGCCGGGCTCTATTCGCTGAACGGCCAATGGATCGCCGCATGGCATCTGGTCTCGGCCGGCTCGATCGTCGCCGCCATGCCACCGGTTTTGATGTTCTTCCTGATGCAGAAGCATTTCATCGCCGGGCTGACGCTGGGGGCGACCAAGGGATGATTGCTGTCCGCTTTTCCTCATTTCAACTTTCATCGAAAGGCAGGGCCAATGGCTGACGTCACGCTCCGCAATGTCACCAAGCAATTCGGCGCCGTCAGCGTCATCAAGGGCGTCGATTTCTCGATTGCCGACGGCGAATTCTGCGTCTTCGTCGGGCCCTCCGGCTGCGGCAAGTCCACGCTGTTGCGGATGATCGCGGGCCTGGAAGAAATCTCTTCCGGCGAACTCAAGATCGGCGGCAACGACATGACCCATGTCGGCCCGTCCGAGCGCGGCGTCGCCATGGTGTTCCAGTCCTATGCGCTCTATCCGCACATGACCGTTGCCGACAATATCGGCTTTGGCCTGCGCATGACCGGCCACGACAAGGCCGAGATCGAGAAACGCACAAACCGCGCGGCAAAGATGCTGCAACTCGAACCGCTGCTCGCCCGCAAGCCGTCGCAACTCTCCGGCGGCCAGCGCCAGCGTGTCGCCATCGGCCGCGCCATCGTGCGCAATCCGGAAGTTTTCCTGTTCGACGAGCCGCTGTCCAACCTCGATGCGGCGCTGCGCGTGCAGATGCGCACCGAGATCAGCACGCTGCATCAGGACCTCAAGGCGACGATGATCTATGTCACCCATGATCAGGTGGAAGCCATGACCATGGCCGACAAGATCGTGGTGCTGAGCGCCGGATCGATAGAGCAGATCGGCTCGCCGCTGGAGCTCTATCACCGGCCGCAGAACCTCTTCGTGGCAGGCTTCATCGGCTCGCCGAAGATGAATTTCCTGAAAGCCACGGCAGCGCCCGCCGGCGACGAGGTCCGCGTTACGCTGCCTGGCGGCGTCGATATCCTGCTGCCGGCCGGCAATACCCGCGTCAGCGAGGGGCAGGCCGTGACGCTCGGCATTCGGCCCGAGCATATCGATGCTTATGCCAAGGACGGCGCGATCCTGCCGGCCAAGCTCAGGCTCGCCGAATATCTCGGCTCCGAGACCATGTTCTATGTGAGCCTTGCCGATGGCAGCGACATCGCCGTCAAGGCCGATGGGCTTGCCACGGCGCATCCGGGCGCGGACTTCCGCCTCGGCATTCCGCCAAAAGCCTGCCACCTTTTCGACGCTCAGGGCGTCGCCATCATCAATGGGGATCTGACCAAATAATGTTGGGCGTTTGTTATTATCCGGAACACTGGCCAGAAGCGTGGTGGACAAAGGATGCCCGCCGCATGCGGGAGCTTGGAATTTCCTTCGTGCGCATCGGCGAATTCGCCTGGTCGCGGTTGGAACCGAGGCGGGGCGAGTTCGATTTTGGCTGGCTCGACCGCGCCATGGATACACTCGGTGCCGCCGGCTTGAAGGTCGTGCTCGGCACGCCGACGGCGACGCCACCGAAATGGCTGATGGACGAATATCCGGAGATTGCGCCGGTCGACCAGCAGGGGCATGTGCGCGGCTTCGGTTCGCGTCGGCACTATACCTTCTCCTCCGAAGTCTGGTGGCGCGAAAGCGCGCGCATCGTCGAGATCATCGCCAAGCGCTACGGCGAACACCCGGCGCTCGATGGCTGGCAGACGGACAATGAATATGGTTGTCACGACACGACGCAATCCTGGGGGCCGGAAGACCTGAAGGCATTCCGCCGCTGGCTTCGGCTGCGCTACCAGTCGACCGACCAGCTCAACGAAGCCTGGGGCAATGTCTTCTGGTCGATGGAGGTGAACAGTTTCGAGGACGTCGTCCTGCCGAACCTGACCGTCACCGAGACCAATCCGGCGGCACGGTTGGACTTCTGGCGCTTTCAGTCAGGGCAGGTGGCCGCATACGACAAGATGCAGTGCGAGATCATCCGCAGGCATTCGCCCGGCCGCTGGATCACCCATAACTTCATGGGCTTCATCAACGATTTCGACCATTGGAAGGTCGGCGAAAACCTCGATCTTGCCTCGTGGGATAGTTATCCGATCGGCTTCGTCGAGAAATTCCCGTTCAGCCAGGAGGAAAAGAACCGCTGGGCGGAAACCTCCCATCCGGATATCGCGCCCTTCCACCACGATCTCTATCGCGGCGTCGGCCGCGGCCGCTTCTGGGTCATGGAACAGCAACCGGGACCCGTAAACTGGGCGCCGTGGAACCCTGTGCCAAAACCCGGCATGGTGCGGCTCTGGACCTGGGAGGCGCTGGCGCATGGCGCCGAAGTCGTCAGCTATTTCCGCTGGCGACAGGCGCCTTTCGCGCAGGAGCAGATGCACGCCGGTCTTAACCTGCCGGGCTCCGACGAACTTTCCGCCGGCGGCCGCGAGGCGGAGATCGTCGGCCGCGAGATCATCGAGACCGGCGAACTGCCGGCAATCGAGCAGGCGCCGGTCGCGATCGTCTATGACTACGAGACCTATTGGACCACCATCATCCAGCCACAGGGCAGGGATTTCCAGTATCATGACCTGGCCTTCCGCTGGTACGAGGCGTTGCGCAAGCTCGGTCTCAACGTTGACTTCGTGCCCCCTGGCGCTCCGCTCGATGGTTACAAGCTGGTGCTCGTGCCGTCGTTGATGATGGTCTCGGACACAGCCCTGCAGGCCTTCAATGCGGCCGAGGGTATCGTGCTCTACGGCCCACGCTCAGGCTCGCGCACGCGCCAGTTTGCCATTCCGGAAAACCTGCCGCCCGGCCCGCTTGCTGCGCTTACGGGCGTTCGGGTCACGCAGGTGTCATCGCTGCGTCCTGGGTTGGAGGATGCCGTCTCTGGTACTGTCTCGGGCAGCGCCATCCGCTGGCGGGAGTATGTCGAGACGGATGGGGAGGTGATTGCACGGTTCGGCAACGGCGACCCGGCGCTGATGGCCAAGGGATCACACCATTATCTCGCCTGCTGGCCCGATCAGGCGCTGCTGCAGCAGGCGCTGACTCATCTGGCGGCGAAGGCCGGACTGGAGACGGTTGCACTTCCTGATCATATCCGGCTGCGCAAGCGTGGCGGGGTGACGTTTGCGTTCAACTACGGAACGGAGGCTTGGTCGTGCCCGAGCGATGGCAGCTTGGTTCTCGGCGACGTCGAGTTGAAGCCGCAGACTGTGGCGGCCTGGAAAAAATAGGAGATTTTTTCGTGGCCCGTCCTCTAATAGCCGTGAGATTGCGCAATTGACGACGTAAGGATGTGGCATGAGCAAACAGGAATTTGAAGACCGGCGTATGGGTGTCTATTGCTGCGGGCATCTACTTCGGCGCGAACGGCCGACCTTGCTCGTCGTGCACTCAGATGGCGATTGGCAGTTTTTATGCGGGGATGTGGACCATGGCGACCCGCTGGAGCCATACCATGTGAGTGTCGGAATTCTGATTGATGCCGACTCGACATTGCAACGGATCGCAGATCTCCCTCCCGGTGCTGAGGCAGAACGTAGGAGTATTGGGGAAGCCTGGATCAGGACTTCCGGAGTCCAATAACGTCATGGCCCTTGCGGCGAGCGATTCCCCATGCCTCCCAAGGGGAATGCCCGTGAACAGCGTCGGTCGTGAAGAACTTGAAGGGGAGGTCTGCAGTCCGAGGGATCACGAGCCGCTGCACGTTCAGGTCGCACGAACTGTGCTCGTTCCACAAGCCTCTCATTCATCGGAGAAACAAAAGCCAGACGGCAAAGACCGCTACCCAAAGCAGAACGTAGTAGAATGATTGCCCCTCGACCATAGCAGCGATCCCAATCACCGATGGCTGCTATGTTAGATTGATGCAACTAAAAGATAAGACGTCACGCTACTCAGCGTTCACCGAGGAGCGCACCAAAAGCCTTCAGATCGATGTTGCCACCGCTCAACAGAACACCGATCCGCTTGCCGGTACAGGCAATTGCGCCATGCATGACCGCGGCCGCGGCCAGGCAACCGGTTGGTTCCACGATGATCTTCATGCGTTCGGCGAAGAACCGCATCGTCTCGATCAGTTGCCCATCGGTCACCGTGACGATGTCATCGACCTTGTCTTTCAGGATGGCAAAGTTGTGCGCACCGACATAAGTGGACAGCGCACCGTCAGCGATGGACTTTGGCACCGGGATGTGGACGATCTCTCCCTTTCGCAATGACTGCTGGCCATCATTGCCGGCTTCAGGCTCGACGCCGACGACGGTGCAGGCGGACGACAGCGCTCTGGTGCTGAGTGCGCTGCCTGCAAGCAAACCGCCGCCGCCCAGCGGCACGACGAGCAAATCGATCTGTCCGACGTCCTCGATCAGTTCCAGCGCGGCTGTGCCCTGGCCCGCAATGACATCCGGATGGTCATAGGGCGGAATCAGGGTCGCGCCCCGTTCCTCGGCAATGCGCCGGCTTATCGTCTCGCGATCTTCCGTGTACCGATCATAGAAGACGACTTCAGCGCCGTAGCCCTTGGTTGCCTCCACCTTTATCTCCGGAGCGTCGCGCGGCATGACGATCGTTACTGAAACGCCCTGGAGCCCAGCGGCATAGGCGAGGGCCTGGGCGTGGTTGCCAGAAGAAAAGGCGACGACACCATTTTTCCGGGAGAGTGCGTCCAGTGCAGCGATGGCGTTGTAAGCGCCGCGAAACTTGAATGCGCCGGCCCGCTGCAGATTTTCCGCCTTGAAGAAAATAGTCGCTCCGGTTCGTGAGTCCGCGGTTCGCGATGTCAAAACGGGCGTGCGGTGCGCGACGCCAGAAATGCGAGCCCGGGCGGTCTGGACATCGTCGAAGGTCGGGATGCGCAACGAAGTAGATACCGATTTAGAATTCGTCACGAGAACCTCCCCAGCGCACTCGGTCGTCCTGATGTGCGACCAGGCCGGACAATGTATCATCGCGTGTGCGCGAGCAAGGTCGAGTCCGGCCAATGACAAAGTCATTTTCGGCGAAGCCGAGGTGAGGCCGCAGACGGTTGCAGCCTGGAAAGGCTGATAATTCTGCAGCATTTCGCAGCGTCGGCAGTGCCATGTGATAGCCGACCGAGGGGGCATTTTCCGCCAGCGGCTTGGGTGCAAACTGCCTATCACTGGTGTGAAGAAGGTAATTGGACTATCTTTTGGACCAGCGAGGGAGATTTCCGTGACCAGCCCCTTGGAAGCCGTCAGTACGTACTTCTATGCCAAGGACGGAAACCGGCCGTTCCTGATGCGCCGCGCCTTTGCCAAAGACGTCCGACTGGAAATGGTCGTAAAAACCGATGCCATTTCGTTTCCGAGTTCGGCCAGCGGATTGGCTGCAATCGAAGAGATACTTGGCCGCCGCTTCGCCAATGATTTCGAAAATGTCTATACGTTCTGTCTGGCGCGTCCAACAGAAGCCAATCGGCACCACTTTCCCTGCCATTGGCTGGTCGCCATGTCGGCGAAGAATAACGGAGTAGTCCGGGTCGGAAGCGGTCGCTACGATTGGTACTTCACCTCGGATGACCGATGCTTGGTCGAAAAACTGACGATCACGATCGATGTGATGCAAATCCTTCCGACCGAGGAAATCGACAGGATTATGAACTGGATCAACAACTTGCCGTATCCCTGGTGTGGGCCGGAAGAGGCCGTGAGAGATATGCCGGTCATTGACGGTCTCGCGCCGATTGCGCGCTACTTGGAAGAGGTGCGACCCATCCCGCCAGAATGCTGATCAACACTCACCCTTAAGGGGAGGGTGTTCCCAGCCCCACCTTCGCCGCCACGCCCGCCACATAGGTCTCGATGATCGCCCTGTCGTCGCCCATGGTCTGCAACAGGAAAAGCTCATCGACGAGTGATGTGACCACCTCCGCCTTCAAAGCCATGGCCGGCGTTGCCGCCATGTTGAGCACGATGAAATCGGCGTCTGTTCCCGGTTCCAGCGTTCCAATCCTGTCTTCGAGTGACAGCGCCTGCGCGTTGCCGAGCGTCGTGAAGTAGAAGCTCTCGAACGGGTTCAACCGCTCGCCCTGCAATTGCTGGATCTTGTAGGCCTCGTCCATGGTGCGTAGCATGGAATAGCTCGAGCCGCCGCCAATATCTGTGGCGACGGAGACGCGCACGGGCTTTTCACGGTTCATCAGCCGCCTTAACGGAAACAGGCCGGAACCGAGGAAGAGGTTGGAGGTTGGGCAATGGACGGCGATCGAGCCGGTTTCGCTCATGGCGTCCATTTCGCGCTCGGACAGATGGATGCAATGACCGAAAAGGGTCTTCGGCCCGAGCAGGCCGTAACGGGCATAGACATCCGTGTAGTCTACGGCTTCAGGGTAGAGCGAGCAGGTGAAGTCGATCTCGTCGCGGTTTTCCGAAAGATGCGTCTGGACGTGCAGGTCCGGGAATTCGCGCACCAAGGCTTCAGCGGCCGACATCTGTTCGGGCGTCGAAGTGATGGCGAAGCGCGGCGTGATGGCAACATGGTTGCGGCCCTTGCCGTGCCATTGTTCAATGACGGCGCGGGTCTCGTCGTAGCCCATCTCCGGCGTATCCAGCAGGCCCTGCGGCGCGTTGCGATCCATCATCACCTTGCCGGCGATCATGCGCATGTTGCGTCGCGTGGATTCGGCGAAAAAGGCATCGGCAGACGTTTTGTGCACCGAGCAATAGGCAACCGCCGTCGTCGTGCCGTGGCGGACCATCTCGTCGAAGAACTTTCCAGCAATACGTTCAGCATGCGCCGTCTCGACGAAACGGCATTCCTCAGGAAACGTATAGGTGTTCAGCCATTCGAGCAGATTGGCGGCATAGGAGCCGATCACCTGCATCTGTGGGAAATGCAGGTGCGTGTCGATGAAACCGGGCAGGATGAGATGCGGGCGATGGTCGATTTCGGCGACGTCATCGGCTGCCTGTGACTTGACGGCGTCATAGGCGCCACTCGCGAGGATAAGTCCGTTCTCGACCAGCAGCGCGCCGTCGACCTCATACGTATAGGCGGCATGGTCGTCCAGGCCTGCGGGCAGGCGCAGGAAACTCAATGTACGTCCGCGAATGAGGGTGGCGGTCATTCTGTCCTGCCTTCCGAAACCGAGCTTTCGAACCATGCGGTCAGCAGCTTGCGCTCGTCATGGGTCATGTCGGTGATATTGCCGGGCGGCATGGCGTGGCTGCGGCCGGCCTGAATATAGATTTCGCGGGCGTGAGCGGCAATCTCCGCGTCGCTTTCCAGCATGACGCCGTTGGGCGGGCGATTGATGCCTTCATAGACCGGTTCGGCGGAATGGCACATCGAGCAACGGGTCGAGATCGCATCCTTCACGGCCGGAAAATGCGCGTTGGAAGCGAATTGCTGAAAGGCGGGCGCGACTTCCGCCGTGTCCTCGCCGGTCAGCACCTTCGGCACCGTGGAAAGCCACATGATCAGGATGAAGATCAGCAGCGTCACCAGCCATGTCCAAGTTGGCCGCCCCTTGCGGGCATGGGTCGTGTTGAACCAGTGGCGGATGGTGACGCCCATCAGGAAGACGAGTGCCGCGATCACCCAGTTGTAGGCGGTGGCGAAGGCGAGCGGATAATGGTTCGACAGCATGAAGAAGATGACGGGGAGCGTCAGGTAGTTGTTGTGAAGCGAACGCTGCTTGGCGATCACCCCATATTTCGGATCAGGCGTGCGTCCGGCGATGAGGTCGGCGACCACGACGCGCTGGTTCGGCATGATGATGAAGAACACGTTGGCCGACATGATCGTCGCGGTAAAGGCGCCGAGATGCAGGAAGGCGGCACGGCCGGTGAAGACCTGCGTGTAGCCCCAGGCCATGACCACCAGCGCGACATAGAGGACGCCCATCAGCGTCCAGGTGTTCTTGCCGAGTGGTGATTTGCAGAGAAGGTCGTAGAAGATCCAGCCGATGGCGAGGGAGCCGACAGAGATCGCAATCGCCGTGGTCGCGGAGATGTCGAGCACGTGGCGGTCGATCAGGAAGAGGTCGGCGCCGCCGTAGTAGACCAGACAGAGCATGGCAAAACCGGACAGCCAGGTGGCGTAGCTCTCCCATTTGAACCAGGTCAAGTGCTCCGGCATTGTCGCGGGGGCGACGAGGTATTTCTGGATATGATAGAAGCCGCCGCCATGCACCTGCCATTCCTCGCCATAGGCGCCGACGGGCAGGTGATCGCGTTTCACGAGACCGAGATCAAGCGCGATGAAATAGAAGGACGAGCCGATCCAGGCGATCGCGGTGATCACATGCAGCCAGCGGACGGCAAAGGCCAGCCATTCCCAGGCGATGGCATATTCATACATTCGAGGTCCCCATTCTTGCCTCCCGCTTCGCTACTGTGCGAAAAAACGGCGGCATGGGAAAGAGGCAAACGCGATCTCTTTAGCGCCCTGCGAGAATTGCGATCAACTCTTTCGTCTTCACGCCCTGGCGGGTCTTCTCAAAGGTGGAATGCGACAAGCGCCCGTTCGCTAGGGCGGCGGTCAGGCGCTGACAACCGACTTCAAGCGCCTTTGAACGCTCGGTGTGCGTATAGACCGCCAGCTCCGCGACATCGCTAGGTTTCCCAAGGTTCTTGCGGCAACGTTCCAGGACTTTTTCCCGCAGATTGGCATCCTTTTTCAATTCTTTCTGAAATGCCTTGTAATCTTTGGCGTCCGACTCTTTCGATTTCTGAGGCGGGGTGACCGTCAGGAAATAGTCGCGGTAAGGCTCCGGATCGGGAACGAGGGTGCTGAACCGGCGCCGCGCTTCGTTGGCTATGGCGCGGTCGCGGGCGTGGTCGCCGGAGGATGTGCCAAGCTTCACATCCGCCAGTCTTCCATAGGCGTCGGTTTCAAAGTGGACGACGGTTGCTCCGGTGCATGAGGAAAGCGTAAGCATCGTGAAAAGGCAGACGATAAAAATTTTCGGCATGAATGATCCCCTTGAACGCGTGCACCTTTGATCGAAGCGTGGGGAAAAAGAAAGTACGCCCTATGCGTGTTTCTCGCATTTCCAGCGGAATCCTTCGGACATGATTAATTTGCCGCCTGGTGAGCGGTATCGGGATTGGCGGCACTTGCCGAGGGCGCGAATTCATTGAGTATCCAGTCGCGGAAACCTCTGATCTTGGGGGAGTTTCGCCGCGCCGTCTGATAGACGAGCCAATATTGGTGGCCGTCATTGCCGCGCAGTTCGAAAGGCTGATAAAGCCGCCCAAGGGCAATGTCGTCGGGATAGAACTCCGGGGTCAGGATCGCCACACCCTGTCCGGCGATCGCCGCACGCGCCTCGAAGGATTGCGCGCCGAGCCGGCTTGCCGGCCGGCTGGCAAGATCGGCATCGGGAACGCCCGCTTCCGTAAACCACTGCATCCACCAGGGATCGCCGGGATCGATGATCCGAAGTTTCAAGAGATCGCGCGGCGTGTGGATGCCGCCGACACTTTCGGCGAGTTTAGGGCTCATCATCGGGGTGAAGTCGACGCTCATCAAGGGGTGACTGGTCAGGCCTGGCCAATCTCCCGTTCCCGAACGGATGGCAACATCCACAGTTTCCCGGTTGAAATCGATGATGGTCTCGCTGGTCGTCAGGCGGACGGCGATGTTTGGATGCCTGAGCTGGAACGAGCCGAGATGGCGGGCCAGCCATTGCGACGCGAAGGTCGGTGTCGAGTGGATGAGAAGGGAAGTTTCTGCCTCGTCCCTGACGCCCGCCATCGCGTCACGCAATATCTCGAAGGCTTCAGCGACTTTCGGCGCCAGCAGTTCGCCGGTCTTCGTCAATTGCACCTGTCGCGGTCGGCGCAGGAACAGGGGCTCGCCGACATTCTGCTCGAGCAGCTTGATCTGGTAGCTGACCGCCGTCTGGGTCATGCCGAGCTCGTCGCCGGCCTTTGTGAAACTGCCCAGCCGGGCCGTCGCTTCGAAGACACGAAGCGCATTCAACGGAAACTGTTTCGACATCTTCATGGATAAGTTCTCTTGATGCATGCAGACGGTTGTTCGATTGGAATTTGAGCATGTTTGCGCGCATGCTGCAATCACATTCACGAAAACAACAGGTGTCGTCATGGATTGCCAAGCGATTGAGAGATATGAAGAAAAATCGATAGCCCGCGTGAACGGATGGCGTTCACTGTTGGCAAAGGCGCTGTACAGCCTTCGGCCCAGCTACCGGGAGCTCGACCTCGAAGTAATGTCCGACCACATGAAAAGAGACCTGGGTTTCATGGACTGGCGCGACCCGCGTCAGGAATCGGATTTAACCCGATAGGCCTTGATCGCGCCAAGATATCGGCAAATGTCATGGCGCTGCACTTTCCTGACGTGATGATCTCATCACATCAGGCCCTTGTATCGGAGATGGCAGCGGCTGCTGAATATCTCGTGCTCGACCTTCTCCGCTTTCCGCTCAAGACGCTTGTCCGGCCAGGGGTTTATGCCGTCGCGAAGCCAGAGCAGCGTATCCAGCCAGAAATCGGCGGCGTGCCGTTTGTGAAAGAGGCTGAAGTGACCGATCCGGTCCAATCCGAGGTCGGAGGGTGACAGGTTCACCTCGATCGCCGCCACGTTTTCATAGTATTGCAGCGCGCGGCGAATGGCTGACGGGGTGCCGATTTCATCATCTGTGATCGCGATGGCGAGAACCTCGGCTGTCACGGCGGCGAAACGCCGCAAAAGCTCCTGTCGGGTATCTTGCGGATGGTTGAGTTCTACTCGCGCCCGTCGAAAACTCCAGTCCCTGGCCACGCCCGCCGGAAGATCTTCCAGCCAGCCGAGCTTTTTACCGGGAAAATATCCGCATAGCGCCGTCAGGGCCGGCATAACCACATGCCATTTCAGCAGAAGGCGCAGGCGTTTGTGGCCAGCATAGTCGCGCCAGTAGGCGTACTGGGAGCCGACAGTCAACATGCGGTCTATCAGCGGTGCGTTGCGGGCAAAGCCGGGAAGAAAGCCGCCGATGCTGTGTCCGACCACCAGCATAGGGCCGTGCCGTGTGTGTGCATCGAGAAAACCAAGTGCCGCGGCGAAATCCTGTTCGCCCCAATCCGCCCAGCGATAACCGCAGCCGCGCAGTTGCCCCGGCCGCGACTGCCCGATGCCACGATAATCATAGGTCAGCACGGTGAAGCCGTGATCCGCCAGGAACCGCGCATAGGGTTGATAGTAGCGGGCGAGCACGCCCGTCGCGGGATTGATGATTATTCTTCCGCAATCGGTCCGATGGCCATTTGACCACAGATGGCCGCCAAGCCGCACGCCGTCCTCGCAGACGATATCGACGGCCCTTCCACCCTCTTCCGGCATGATCGTTCCTCGACGATTTCGATGAGGGCACCGTAGGCGAGAGCAGCGCTTGTGTATATTCACTGGTCGGTATACATAGAGGCATGAAACCCTCCACTCTTCCGACGCGTGATCGCATTGTTTCGGCTGCTGCCAAGCTGTTTTATAGCGAGGGCATCCGCGCCGTCAGCGTCGATGCTGTAGCTGAAAAGGCAGGCGTCACCAAGCGCACGCTCTACTATCATTTTGCCAGCAAGGACGATCTGATCGCCGCCTATCTCGATGGGCGCGACCAGCCCAATCTGGTCTTGTTCAAGCGCTGGTTTTCGGAGACGGAAGGAGACGTGGCCGACAAGGTGCGCGGCGTTTTCTACGCTCTCGCAAAATCGGCGCGTCATCCGCGGTGGAGGGGATGCGGCTTTCTGCGGACCTCCGGCGAACTCGCCAATATGCCGGGCCATCCGGCAATGAAGATCGCAGCAGCGCACAAGAAACGCGTCGAAGACTGGCTCGGCAGTGTGTTCGAAACGGCGGTGCTTGAGCCACAGGCCCGATTGCTCGCCCGCCAGACGATCCTGCTGCTGGATGGCTCCTTCGCCGTCGTTCTTCTTCACCGCGATCCGTCCTATATGGAAACGGCGGGGGAGGCGGCGCATTCGCTGATCCGCAACAGCGTTGCAGTAGGACCGCAACTGCCTCTCGCTTGAAACAGTGAGCCGTCTTGGGATGGAAGAAAGACGCTTGAAGCGTCCCGCGTCAGCGGTGCTGGTATCCGGTCAGGGCAGCCAGGATCTCCGCAGATGTCATGGCCGCGATCACGGCCGGGCGTTTGTCCGTGACGGTCTTGCCGCCAATAGGCAGCACCAGCCTGCCGATCGCTTGCTCGCCCAAACCTTCCTGCCGCGCCCAGCTTGCGAATGTCGCACGCTTGGTCTTCGAACCAATCATGCCGACATAGGCGAGATCGTTGCGCGCAAGGGCGTGCCTGGCGATCAGGAAATCCAGAGCATGATCATGGGTCAGGATCACGACGGCCGAGCCGGGTGCGATATCCCCAATGACCGTCTCGGGCATGGCGACAAGCCGGTGGCTTGCGCCTGCTGACATCAGGTCCAGTTCGCTCTTGCGGGTTTCCACCGCATGGGTCTTCAGCGGCAGGAGCAGCAGGGCATCGGCAAGGGCGCGACCGACATGGCCGGCGCCGAACAGCCAGACTTCCGGCAATGCCTCCAACCGCTGCTTGAGCTTGGCGTCGAGCGCTGCGCGTGCAGCATCGTTGCCGATGCGGAAAGACAAGACCACGCGGCCGCCGCAGCATTGGCCGATATCGGGCCCAAGCGGAATATCCATTTCGAGCTGGTCACTGACACCCGCCAGAAGCGCGCGGGCATTGTCGATCGCCAGATGTTCCATCTGTCCGCCGCCGATCGTGCCATGTGCGTCGGTCGGCGATACCAGCATGAAGGCGCCGGATTCCCGCGGCGTCGAACCGAAGGCCTCTCTGATTTCGACGATCACCAGCTTGTATTCGCGCGCGAGAAAGGCTTCGAGGCTATCGACTGAAAAATTCATTTCAATTGCTCTTTCAGGCCTTTGCCGCACGCAGCCGTTCAACGGCCATCAGCACCCGTTCCGGCGTCGCCGGTGCGTCGAGACGCGGGCATTCACGATAGCCTGCCACGCTGGCGACGGCCATGGAGATCGCCTCCAGCACCGAGATCGGCAGCATGAACGGCGGCTCGCCGACAGCCTTGGAGCGGCCGATGGTCATCTCGGCGTTTTCAGCCCATTCCGCGAGCTTGACGTTGAAGATCTTCGGCCGGTCGGAGGCAAGGGGAATCTTGTAGGTCGAGGGCGCATGGGTCCTGAGCCGGCCCTTGTCGTCCCACCAGAGCTCCTCGGTCGTCAGCCAGCCCATGCCTTGGACGAAGGCTCCTTCGACCTGGCCGATATCGATAGCCGGATTGAGCGACTTGCCGACATCGTGGAGCACGTCGACCCGATCGACCATGTATTCGCCGGTTAGCGTGTCGACGGAAACCTCCGAGACGGCGGCTCCATAGGCGAAGTAATAGAACGGCGTGCCGCGGCCGGTGTTGCGATCCCAGTGGATTTTCGGCGTCTTGTAGAAGCCGGCGGCCGACAGCTGGATGCGGGCGAAATAGGCCTGCTTGATGAAATCGGGGAAGGGGACCAGCTCTTCGCCGATCTTCACGTGGTTCGGCACGAAGGTGATGTTTTCCCGTTCCGTCTGCCAGCGCTCAGCGGCGAAATCGACCAGCCGTTCCTTGATTTGCCGCGCGGCGTCATAAGCCGCCATGCCGTTGAGGTCGGAGCCGGAAGAGGCGGCGGTCGCCGAAGTGTTCGGCACCTTGCCGGTGGTCGTCGCGGTGATCTTGACGTTGGTGATATCGACTTGGAAACTGTCGGCCAGAACCTGCGCCACCTTGGTGTGGAGGCCCTGGCCCATTTCCGTGCCGCCATGGTTCAAGTGGATCGAGCCGTCCTGATAGACGTGCACCAGCGCTCCCGCCTGGTTGAAGGCGGTCATGGTGAAGGAAATACCGAACTTCACCGGCGTCAGCGCGATGCCCTTGCGGATGATGCGGCTCGTCTGGTTGAAGTCGATGACCGCCTTGCGGCGTGCCTGATAATCCGAACTCTCCTCCAGTTCCGAGACGATGCGCTGGATGATGTTGTCTTCCACCTGCTGATGATAGGGCGTAACGTCACGGCCCGAGCCTTTTTCGCCGTAGAAGTTCAGCTTGCGGATATCGAGCGGGTCCTTGCCGAGCGCATAGGCGATTTCTTCGATGATCCGCTCGCCGCCGACCATGCCCTGCGGGCCGCCGAAGCCACGATAGGCGGTGTTGGAGACTGTATGCGTCTTCAACGGTTGCGAGGTGAGCTTCACATGCGGATAGAAATAGGAGCTGTCGGCATGGAACAGCGCGCGATCGGTGACCGGGCCGGAAAGGTCGGAGGAATAGCCGCAACGCGCCGCGTAATTCGCCTTCACCGCATGGATGCGGCCGTCGTCATCGAAGCCGACGTCGTAGTCGACAAGGAAGTCGTGCCGCTTGCCGGTGGCCGTCATGTCCTCGTCGCGGTCGGGGCGGAATTTGACGGCACGGTTGAGTTTCTTTGCCGCAACAGCGGCAAGCGCTGCGAACTGGTTGCCCTGCGTTTCCTTGCCGCCGAAACCACCGCCCATGCGCCGGACCTGCACGGTCACGGCATTGGAGGGTACGCCGAGCACGTGGCTGACCATGTGCTGGATTTCGCTCGGGTGCTGGGTGGAGGACCAGACGGTGACTTCGTCGTCCTCGCCGGGAATTGCCATGGCGATGTGGCTTTCGAGGTAGAAATGTTCCTGTCCGCCGATGCGCATGCGGCCGGCAAGCCGGCGGGGGCTGAGTTCCAGTTCCGCCTCCGCATCGCCGCGCGCAAGCGTCAGCGGCTTGGTGACGAGTTCCGCGCCATTCTCAAGCGCCTCAGTGATATCGGTGAAATGCGGCAGGTCGCGATAGGTAATCTTTGCCTTGCGGGCGGCGCGCCGGGCGATGTCGCGGGTTTCGGCGATGACGGCAAAGGCCGGCTGGCCATGGAATTGCACGAGGCCGTCGGCGAGCACCGGTTCGTCGTTCAGATGGCTGGGGCTGATATCGTTGGAATGCGGCATGTCTTTTGCAGTCAGAACGCAGACGACGCCGGGCGTGGCTTCGACTTCTGCCAGGTCCATGGCAACGATCTCGGCATGGGCGCGGTCGGTCATTCCGAGCGCACCATGCAGCGTTCCGGCGGGTTCCGGAATATCATCGATATAGTCAGCGGTGCCGGAGACATGCTTGTGGGCACTGTCGTGGCGTAGCGCCGAATGCATCGGGCCGGTGATGGTCTTGCGCTCCTCGAAGGTGGATTTGTCCATTATCTGGTTCTCCGTACTGCAAGGCCCCTCATCCGGCCTGTCGGCCACCTTCTCCCCGTTTTGACGGGGAGAAGGGACAAGCGGCGAACTCCGTCGTCCCCTCTCCCTGCTTGCGGGGAGAGGGCTAGGGTGAGGGGCTGTTCCAGCGTCAGACCGCCAGCAGTCATGCCGTCACCTCAAACCGAACAAGTTCGGCCCTTTCTCCCGACGTCTCCAAGAAAAACCGCAAGAGCAGGTTCTTTGCCGCCAGCATGCGGTAGGCAGCCGTAGCCCGCCAGTCGGTCAGTGGCTGATAATCGGCTTCAAAGGCAGCCTGCGCCGCTTCTACCGTCTCTTCGTTCCAGAGCGTCCCGATCAGCACGGCTTCGACATTGGTTGCCCGTTTCGGCGTTCCGGCCATGCCGCCAAACGCGATCCGCGCCATCGTCACCCGGTTGTCGCTGTCGAGCGCAATACGGAAGGCGCCGCAGAGTGCGGAAATGTCCTCGTCGCGGCGCTTCGAGATCTTGTAGACCGAAAACAGGTCGCCATCCGGCAGGTTCGGCACGAAAATGCTCTCGACGAATTCGCCGGGTTTCCGGTCCTGCCGTCCGTATTCGATGAAATAGTCTTCCAGCGGAACGGTTCGCTGTCCGCTCTTCGATCGCAGGGTGACGCTTGCGCCAAGCGCGATCAGCGGCGGAGGCGTATCGCCGATCGGCGAGCCATTCGCAACATTGCCGCCGATCGTGCCCATATTGCGCACCTGCTCGCCGCCGAGCCGGTCGAGCAGGCGGCCGAAGGCGGGATAGCGCGCGGAGATCAGATCAAAGGCGGCGGAATAGCTGACGCCCGCGCCAATGGTGATGCCGTCTTTCGTCTCCTGAATCGACTGCAATTCCTCGATACCGTTGACGAAAATAACGGGATTGATCTCGCGCATCTGTTTGGTGACCCAGAGGCCGACATCGGTGCAGCCGGCGACGATGGTGGCTTGGGGATAAGTGTCGAGAACCTCTGCAAGCGCAAGGACGGAGCCGGGAACGATCAGTTTGCCGCTTTCATCGCCCAACGAAATGGTTTTGTCGCTGCGCATCGCCTTGAGGCGGGCGGCAATATCTGCCCGTGCCTTCACGATCGGATCGAACACCGCGTCTGGTCTTGCATGCGCAACCGCTTCCGCCGCCTTGACGATCGGCTCATAGCCCGTGCATCGACAGAGATTGCCTTGCAGGGTCTTTTCGATATCGGCGCGGCCGGGATTGTCCTTCGACAGCCAGAGGCCATAGAGCGACATGACGAAGCCGGGCGTGCAGAAGCCGCATTGTGAGCCGTGGTAATCGACCATGGCCTGCTGAACCGGGTGTAATGTTCCGTCCTTGGCCGCAAGATGTTCGACGGTGACGACATGCGTGGCGTTGAGTGAGCCGGTAAACCGAATGCAGGCGTTGACGCTTTCATAGACGAGGTCGTCACCCGCAAGCCGTCCGACAAGCACCGTGCAGGCGCCACAATCGCCCTCCGCACAGCCTTCCTTGGTCCCGGTCAACCGACGTTCGAGGCGCAGGAAATCGAGCAGCGTGCCGGTCGGCGACACCGATGTCAGCGTGACGTCCCGGTCGTTCAGGATGAAGCGGATGCTGCCGGCAGACTGGGTCATGCTATCTCTTCTTGCAATTTCGACTCTTGAAACTATGCCCAAAACCGGCACGGTGACAATTGTGTTTTTGCCGTTGCTGGCCTCGGTTTTATGGGAGTCTGTGGGCGCGAGTGCTTGCGTTTTGTTTTCGTTTGACATTCGTTTTTGTATCGTATTGAAGTTTTTAAAATGGCCAGCGGAGGAGAGACCGACGGGCCGAAAACACTGGGAGGGGCAGAATGAGCGGATATGTTCTCGCAATCGATCAGGGCACGACGTCGAGCCGCGCGATTGTCTTCGATGCGAGCCAGAAGATCGTGGGTTCCGGCCAGAAGGAATTCAGGCAACATTTTCCAAACTCCGGCTGGGTGGAGCATGATCCCGAGGAAATCTGGGATAGCGTCGTCGAGACGATCAGGGAAGCCATCAGCAAGGCTGGAATCAAGGTAGGCGACCTTTCTGCGATCGGCATCACCAACCAGCGCGAGACGGTTGTCGTGTGGGAGCGCGAGAGCGGCAAGCCCATCCACAATGCCATTGTCTGGCAGGACCGTCGTACCGCCTCCTATTGCGACAAGCTGAAACGTCAGGGTCTGGAAAAGACCTTCACCAAAAAGACCGGGCTGCTGCTCGACCCCTATTTTTCCGGGACCAAACTTTCCTGGATGCTCGCCAATGTGAAGGGCGCGCGCACCCGCGGAGCGAAGGGCGAACTCTGCTTCGGCACCATCGATACCTTCCTGATCTGGCGATTGACCGGCGGAAAATCATTCGTGACCGACGCCACCAACGCCTCGCGCACGCTGATGTACAACATCGTCACCAACGACTGGGACCGCGATCTTCTCGAAATCCTGCGCGTACCCGACGCAATGCTGCCGCAGGTTCTCGATTGCGCTGCTGATTTCGGCGTGACCGATGCTTCGATCTTCGGCGCCGAAATCCCGATCCTCGGCGTTGCCGGCGACCAGCAGGCCGCCACCATCGGCCAGGCGTGCTTCCAGCCGGGCATGATGAAATCCACCTACGGCACCGGTTGCTTCGCGCTCCTCAATACCGGGCAGGATATCGTCCGCTCGAAAAACCGCCTTTTGACGACGATCGCCTATCGCCTCGACGGTGAAACCACCTATGCGCTGGAGGGTTCGATCTTCGTTGCCGGTGCTGCCGTTCAATGGCTGCGCGATGGGCTGAAGATTATCAAAGCCGCATCCGATACGGGCACGCTGGCCGAAAGCGCCGATCCGTCGCAGGAAGTCTATCTCGTTCCGGCCTTCACCGGACTTGGCGCTCCCCATTGGGATCCGGACGCACGCGGCGCGATCTTCGGCATGACGCGCAACACCGGCCCGGCCGAATTCGCCCGCGCAGCGCTGGAAGCGGTCTGCTACCAGACGCGCGACCTGCTCGACGCCATGCACAAGGACTGGAAGAGCGACGGCAAGGAAACGATGCTGCGCGTCGATGGAGGCATGGTCGTCTCAGACTGGACCATGCAGCGCCTGTCCGATCTGCTCGACGCGCCGGTCGACCGCCCGACCATTCTTGAAACCACGGCGCTCGGTGTCGCCTGGCTTGCCGGCAGCCGGGCAGGGGTCTGGCCGAACCAGAAGGAGTTCGCCAAGTCCTGGGCAAGGGATCACCGATTCGAGCCGAAGATGGACGAGGCAACCCGCAAGGCCAAGATCAAGGGTTGGAAGGATGCCGTGCGGCGGACCTTGAGCGAATAATCCTGTTCACCGGGACGTCGGTAACTATCCTGCTGCAGGAAACACACCGTTTCAGGGTAGAGCCTGTGATATGCCTGGATGCGTGACTATTTGTGATGCCGAACAATAGCTTCACCCCGGATCGGGGCTGATCGAACAGGCAGGAAGTCATGGAACTTGGTCTCTACACCTTCGGAGACGTTCATCCCGAGGCGCCACAAGGGCGCGGCAGGGAAGGCGAGGAGCGTGTCCGTCATCTCATCGAGGAAATCGAGCTCGCCGATCAGGTCGGTCTCGACGTCTTCGGGCTCGGCGAACATCACCGGCCGGATTATGTCGCCTCAGCGCCGGCGATGATCCTGGCGGCTGCCGCATCGCGCACGAAAAACATCAAGCTGACCAGCGCGGTGACCGTGCTGAGTTCGGATGATCCGGTGCGGGTGTTCCAGCAGTTCGCGACACTTGACCTCATCTCCAACGGCCGTGCCGAGATCATGGCGGGTCGGGGGTCGTTCATCGAATCCTTTCCGCTGTTCGGCTACGATCTCGAAGATTACGACCAGCTGTTTTCCGAGAAGCTGGACCTGTTGCTTGCCATTCGCGATGGCGAAAAGGCGACCTGGTCCGGCGAGAAGCGCGCGCCGATCCACGGTCGCGGCGTCTACCCGCGCCCGGTGAACGATCCGCTGCCGGTCTGGATTGCCGTCGGCGGCACGCCGCAATCGGTGGCGCGGGCCGGTGCGCTCGGCCTGCCGGTGGCGCTCGCTATCATCGGCGGTGAGCCGGCGCGTTATGCGCCGCTCTTCGATCTCTACCGCGAAGCCGCCCGCCGGGCCGGGCAGGATGCCTCGAAATTGAAGACCAGCATCAACGTCCACGGTTTCATTGCCGATACGACGGAGAAAGCCGCCGACCAGTTCTACGGTCCGCAGGCCGAGGTGACGAACCGCATCGGCCGCGAGCGCGGCTGGGGACCGACCAACCGGGTGCATTTCAACCAGTCGATCGGGCCGAACGGCAATCTGTTCCTTGGCGACCCCGAAACGGTTGCTGAAAAGATCGTCCGGCACCAGAAGATCTTCAAGAATGATCGCTTCCTCTTGCAGATGGCGATCGGCCTGATGCCGCATGACCAGATCATGCGCGGCATCGAACTCTACGGCACGAAGGTAGCGCCGCTGGTGCGGGCGGCACTGGCCGAAGATGCAAAACAGGCTCTGACGGCCTGATTTCGCCAAGTTTCCTGCAATTGACGTCTGGATCGACCGCTTTCGGCGGGTTACATAATCAGCCGAAAGCGAGATATCATGACCCTCAACAATGACGAAGATCTGGAGCGGCTGAAGGAAATCGGCCGCATCTGCGCCAATGCCGTGCAGGTGATGGGTGCGGCCCTCGAGCCCGGCATGACCACGGCGGAACTCGACGCAATCGGCCGCAAGGTTCTGGAGGACGCTGGCGCCCGTTCCGCACCGGAACTCACCTATAATTTTCCAGGCGCCACCTGCATCAGCGTCAACGAGGAAATCGCCCACGGCATTCCGGGTGCACGCATCATCATGGCCGGCGATCTCGTCAATATCGACGTTTCGGCCGAGAAGAACGGTCTGTTTGCCGATACCGGCGCCTCCTTCGCGGTTCCGCCGGTAAAGCCGCAGATCGAGCGGCTCTGCCGCGACGGCAAGCGCGCCATGTGGGTCGGGCTGAATGAGGTGAAGGCCGGCAAACCGCTGGCTGCGATCGGCAATGCCATCGGCAGTTTTGCCAAGAAAAACCGCTATACGCTCGTCACCAATCTGGCGAGCCACGGTGTCGGCCGCTCCTTGCATGAGGAACCGACGGAAATCGCCACTTGGCCGGACAAGCACGAGAAGCGCCGGATGACGGACGGCATGGTTTTCACCGTCGAGCCCTTTCTGTCGCTCGGGGCGCAATGGGCCGAGGGCGGCGACGACGAATGGACGCTGCTTAGCGAGCCGCGGGCGCCGACCGTCCAGTACGAGCATACGGTGGTCGTCACCCGCAACGGACCTCTGGTGGTCACCCTGCCGGGCTGATCGGAACCTGCTTGCATTCACGCCGCTGAATGACAGCATCAAATTTTGTCGCTTGTCGTCGTCATGCTGCATTGCAATAGATAGAGCATGACGACGCTCGATCGCCCCTTGCGCCGGAGCCTCGCTCCAACCGCCCTTGCCGGCGCCATCGCCATGGCGGTCGCGATGGGCTTCGGCCGCTTTTCCTACACGCCGATCCTGCCCGGCATGATGACGGATCTCGGCCTGTCTCCGGCCGATGCCGGTTTCATCGCGTCGGCCAATTTCATCGGTTATCTGTTCGGCGCGGTTGCCGCCGGCTATGGCTGGGCGGCCGGACGGGAGAGGGTGGTCGCGCTTTCGGCGCTGGTCGCAACGGCGGTGCTGTTGCTCGCCATGGGGCTGACGTCGTCGCTTTTCCTGTTCTCCCTCATCCGTTTCCTGGCGGGCGTCGCCAGCGCCTTCACGATGATCTTCACCTCGGCGATCGTCTTGAGCCGGGGGCTGGTTGCCGGCAATCCGCATGTCCAGTCGGTGCATTTCGGCGGTGTCGGCATGGGTATCGCGGTGTCGTCGCTGATGGTCTTCCTCTTGCCTGCCGGTGGTTTCGGCGCTTTCGCAAGCTGGCAGGCCGCCTGGTTCGGTGGCGCGGTGATCGCCTGCCTCGGCACCGTCATCGTCGCGGTGTTTTTGCCGGAAGGGCCGGCGGGAGGAAAGAACGGCGAGAAGGAAAAGCCGCTCGTCTGGACCCGGCCGCTCGTCGTCGTAACGTTGACCTACGGCCTGTTTGGCTTCGGTTATGTCATCACGGCCACGTTCCTCGTCGCCATGGCGCGCCAGGGCGCGACCGATCACACCGTCGAATTCCTCGCCTGGCTGATTACGGGCCTGAGTGCTGCGGTCTCGGTGTATGCCTGGCGCCGCGCGGTGCCGCGGCTTGGTCTCACGGGCGTCTATCTGGCCGGCCTGCTTGTCGAGGCGATAGGGCTTGTGCTGGCCGTTGCTCTGCCCTCGCCATACGCGCCGCTGGTCGGCGGCCTGATGCTTGGCGCCACCTTCATCATGGTCACCGCCTACGGGCTGCAGATCGGCCGGGCGCTTGCCCCGCAAAGCCCGCGCAAGGCGCTCGCCTTCATGACCGCAGCCTTCGGCGTTGGCCAGATCATCGGACCGCTGGTTGCCGGCTGGCTGGCGCAAGGCAGCGGCAGCTTTACCGCGCCGACGCTGCTTGCGGCGGGCGTGCTGCTTTTCTGTGCAGCGCTCACCGGCGTGGAGATGCGCCGCATCGTTGCTGCCGCGGGCGAATGACCGGCTCGCGATTAAATAACGGTAACATTAGCTTGACGTGATTGGCAGGGGAGGGCTTTTGCCCTAGGTTCCGGCGAAATTGTTATCTGCTCCTTCGTCAAACGAAAGCGTCCGATTTGTTCATTTCCTTCTTCCCTCATCCGCGCTTCTTCTTTCCGTCTGTCGCCATATGGGCGTTGTTTGGCATGGTCGTCTGGTATGCCGGCGGCCAACAGTTCGGCGCGCTGATCGGGCTTCCGCCGCTGCAGCCAGGACAGGAAGCGGTCATCGGGGTCTCCGTCTTCTGGTCGCCGCCCTTTCTCTGGTTCTATATCTACTATGTGCTGATGGTTGGACTGTTCGCCGCATTCTGGTTCACCGTCAGACCGCACCCTTGGCAAATGTGGTCCGTGCTCGGATCTGCGCTCATCGTCTTTAATACCTATTTCTCGGTGCAGGTGAGCGTCGCCATCAATGCGTGGTACGGACCGTTCTACGATATGATCCAGCGGGGGCTCGCCCGTACCGAACCGATCCCGACGGAGATGGAACTCTATCTCGGCATGATCGGCTTCGCGGGGATCGCGTTCGTCGCCATCACCATAGGCACACTAAACCTCTTTTTCGTCAGCCATTTCGTCTTCCGCTGGCGCACCGCGATGAACGATTTCTATATGTCCCATTGGGATAAGCTGCGTCACATCGAGGGCGCCTCACAGCGCGTACAGGACGACACGATGCGCTTCTCGCGGACCATGGAAGGTCTCGGCGTCAGCTTCGTCAGTTCGATCATGACCCTCGTTGCCTTTCTTCCCGTGCTGTTCAAGTTCTCGACCACAGTGACCGAGTTGCCATTTATTGGTGAAATTCCCCATGCGCTGGTTTGGGCTGCGATCTGCTGGTCGCTCTTTGGTACCGTGTTTCTAGCTGCTGTCGGAATAAAGCTGCCGGGGTTGGAATTCCGCAACCAGCGGGTCGAGGCGGCTTATCGTAAAGAACTGGTTTATGGGGAGGATCACGCCGATCGTGCACAGCCGCCGACCGTCGCGCAGCTTTTTGCTAATGTGAGAAAGAACTACTTCCGTCTCTATTTTCACTACATGTACTTCAACGTGGCGCGAATTTTCTATCTGCAGGCTGATAATCTCTTCGGCACCTTCGTTCTGGTTCCCTCTATCGTCGCAGGCAAGCTGACGCTAGGCGTCATGAGCCAGATCCAGAACGTCTTCGGACAGGTGCGCGAATCCTTCCAGTATCTGGTCAATTCTTGGACCACGATCGTCGAGTTGCTTTCAATCTACAAACGTTTGAAAGCCTTCGAGGCTGCGATCTATGACGAGCCCTTGCCGGAGATCGACCAGCGCTACCTTCAGCAAGAAGAAACGGACGGCGAGCTCGCGGCTGACAGGCCTTGAACGGACTGGCTACAGAAGAGAATAGATCAGAAGGCGGAGCGATCCGCCTTCTTTTCGTTCTGGATCAGCGGCAGCGCCTCGGCATAGCTGACGCAGGCGACGTCCGGTTTACCACAGGTTTCGGTCAGGAACCGGTCGAGCGCCCGCCAATAGGCGCCGCCGTTCATTTCGACGAAGTGGAAGCCGAGCTGCAGTGGGATGCGGTCGCCTTGGTACTGTGCCTGAAAGGCCTTGCGGTAGGCGTCGAGCGTGCGCGCCTCAAAAAGAGCGCTGTCCTTGCGGTTTTCGACGCCCATCGAGTGGCGGATGAAGAGATTGTAGTCCATGCCGATCACCCGGCGCTGCTGCGGGCCTTCGGGGATCAGCGGCAGCCCGAAGCGCGGCATGCCGTCCGCAGCTGATGGCCAGCCGGGGCCTTTGGTCACAAGGCTTGCGTCATAGGTGAAGCCAGCCTTTTTCAGCGCCGGCAGAAGGCCGTCGCTCAGGGAGAGATAGGGCGCGCGAAACCCTTTGATGTCTTTCGCTGCGAAATTCGCCCAACCCTCAGGCTCTTCTCCCTCGATGCCACCAGCTTTCCAGGCGCTGAGAAGGGCGGCATTGAAGAACGTAAACTCGCGCTGCCAGTCGGCCTGGCTCCAGCTTTTCCCGTCGAAATGGCCGCAGGCATGGCTGCCGATGTCGTGTCCGGCAAGATGCGCCTGCCAGATATGGCGGGTCCGCGCCTGGATTTCCTCGCGGCTCTGGGCAAAGCCGACATTGGAGCGCCCGGGCTTATGGCCCGCCGCCTGATAGGTCTTTCCGCCTTCCGCCCTCGTCATCAGGAAGGTGCAGGAAAGGAAGTAGGTGAAATGCGCGCCTGTCCGTCTGCCCATTTCCAGGCTCTTTTCCCAGAGCTTGTTGTCGTGGGCGCCGTCGAAGGAAATGATGACCAGCTGCTTGCGGGCTGCCGGAGCGGGCGGCTCGACGGCATGGGCGAGAGCAGGGGCCAGTGCCAAAAGAAGGGGAAGGCCGGGCGCGGCGGAAAATCGGGGCATGCGAAAACCTTGGGCGGCTGATGCGGAATTGAGACCCCTGACCCAAGAATAAGGCAATCCTTTGATCATGCTGGAATCTTGGCGGCGATCCGGCTATGCGAAGGGACGGATATTTTCAAACGGGACGGGTGGGCTTCATGACACTTCTTATTCTGGGCATCGTGATTTTTCTCGGGATGCACCTGGTGCGCGTCGTGGCACCGAGCCTGCGCGCCTCGGTCATCGAGCGCCAGGGCAAAAACGCCTGGATGGGACTCTATACGCTGGTAAGCCTCGTCGGGCTCGGCCTGGTCATCTACGGCTTCGGCGAGGCAAGGGCCGTCACCGGCATGCTCTACAATCCGCCGGTCTTCCTGAAGCACCTTTCGCTGCTCCTGATGCTCATCGCCTTCATCTGTCTCGCCGCCGGCTTTTTGCCGGCAGGCCGCATCGCAGTCGCGGTCAAGCACCCCCAGATCCTGTCGATCAAGATCTGGGCGCTTGCCCATCTGCTGGCCAACGGCGAAACGTCCTCAGTGCTGCTGTTCGGCTCGTTCCTGGCCTGGGCGGTGATCCTGCGCATCTCGCTGAAGCGGCGCGAGCGGGCGGGCGAAACTGTGCTTCCGGTCTTCAAGTCGGCTTCCAACGATATCCTCGCAGTCGTTATCGGGCTTGCCGCCTTTGGCCTGTTCGTCTGGAAACTGCACGAGTGGCTGATCGGCGTTGCCCCGATTGTCATGGGGTAATGAGGGCGAAAGCGGGCTAAATGCGTGTGCCCCCTTACAACGGGCGCAAAATACGGTAGAAGCGCGGAATCTTTACATTCATCTTTGCAGGGAAGGCCGGGCAACCGGAACTTAGGAATGGCGAACCAGGACGACAGCTTTATCCGCGAGGTCAACGAAGAACTGCGCTCCGAGCAGGTCAAGGCCGTCTGGACGCGCTTCCGCGGCGTCATCATCGGGATCGCCATCCTCATCGTTGTCGGCACCATCGGCAAAGTCGGCTACGAATACTGGCATGAGACCTCGGCCTCGCAGTCGGGCGACCAGTTTCTGGCCGCTCTGACACTGTCGAAGGAAAACAAGACCGACGAGGCGCTGGCCGCGCTGACCACGCTCGAGAAGGACGGCTACGGCGCCTATCCGGTTCTCGCAAAGATGCGGGCAGCAACGCTTACGGCGCAGAAGGGTGACGTCGCCGCGGCCGTTCAGGTCTTCTCCGATATCGCGAAGGACGGCAGCCTGCCGCAGGCCATGCGCGATGCGGCCCGGATGCGCGCGGCCTACCTGCTGGTCGATACCGGCACCTATGAGCAGGTTTCGGCGGAAGCCGAGCAGCTTGCGGTCCCTGCCAACGGCATGCGTCATTCTGCCCGCGAGGCGCTCGGTCTTGCAGCCTACAAGGCAGGCGACATGGCAAAGGCCAAGACCTGGTTCCAGCAGATCGTCGATGATGCGGAAACCCCGCGCAACCTCGCGAACCGTGCGCAGATGCTGCTTGATCTGATCGCCGCCAGCGGCAAGGCGTCCTGACCGGACGTTTCGAAAACAAAGTCGGGGCATCATGCCCTGAAGAAGACAGGATGACTTGATGAACTTCACCGTCGCCATCGTCGGGCGCCCCAATGTCGGCAAATCCACGCTTTTCAACCGTCTGGTTGGCAAGAAGCTGGCGCTTGTCGACGATACGCCAGGCGTTACCCGCGACCGGCGGCCGGGCGACGCCAAGCTCGTGGACCTGCGCTTTACCATCATCGACACAGCCGGCCTTGAACAATCCGGGCCGGAGACCCTGCAGGGCCGCATGTGGGCGCAGACGGAAGCCGCCATCGACGACGCCGATCTGACGCTGTTCGTCGTCGATGCCAAGCACGGCCTGACGCCGGCCGACGAGACGCTGGGCGAAATGCTGCGTCGCCGCGGCAAGCCGGTGGTGCTGGTTGCCAACAAGTCGGAAGCCAAGGGCTCGGACGGCGGCTATTACGATGCCTTCACGCTGGGCCTCGGCGAACCCGTCGCCATCTCGGCCGAACATGGCCAGGGCATGATCGACCTGCGCGATGCGATTGTCGAAGCGCTCGGCGAAGACCGCGCCTTTCCGCCCGAGATCGACGAAGCGGAAACCGATATCGACCTTCGCCATGAGCCGGGCGAGGAAGAAGACGACGACTACGAGCCGGAATATGACGAGACCAAGCCGCTGCGCGTGGCGATCATCGGCCGCCCGAACGCCGGCAAGTCGACGCTGATCAACCGTTTCCTTGGCGAAGATCGCCTGCTGACCGGCCCGGAAGCCGGCATCACCCGCGACAGCATTTCCGTCGAATGGGACTGGCGCGGCCGCACCATCAAGATGTTCGATACCGCCGGCATGCGGAAGAAGGCGCGGGTTCAGGAGAAGCTGGAAAAGCTCTCCGTCGCCGACAGCCTGCGTTCCATCCGTTTCGCCGAAGCCGTCGTTATCGTCTTCGACGCGACCATTCCCTTCGAAAAGCAAGACCTGCAACTCGTCGATCTCGTCGTCCGCGAAGGCCGCGCCGCGATCCTTGCCTTCAACAAATGGGATCTGGTGGAAGACACGCAGGCGCTGCTGGCCGATCTGCGTGAAAAGACCGAGCGCCTGCTGCCGCAGGCCCGCGGCATCCGCGCGGTGCCGATTTCCGGCCAGACGGGCTATGGCCTCGACAAGCTGATGCAGTCGATCATCGATACCGACAAGGTCTGGAACCGCCGCATCTCCACCGCCAAGCTGAACAAATGGCTGGAATCGCAGCAGATCCAGCATCCGCCGCCGGCCGTGTCCGGCCGCCGCCTGAAGCTGAAATACATGACGCAGGTGAAAGCCCGCCCGCCGGGCTTCATGATTTCCTGCACGCGGCCGGAATCGGTGCCGGAAAGCTATATCCGCTACCTGACCAACGGCCTACGCAACGATTTCCAGATGCCCGGCGTGCCGATCCGCATCCATTTGAGAGCGTCGGAAAACCCGTTCGAGAACCGCAAGAAGAAGCGGTGATTTAGAAGGCGGCTTGCAGCTTATCCTTCGAGACAAGCGCACCGTGATGACCGATGACGCCCGCAGCGATCCTTGCGGCAAATTGCGCGGCCGCGACCGGGTTGCCATCGACGCCGTAGCGGGCAAGGAACGCGCCGTTGAAGCTGTCGCCGGCGCTGGTGGTATCGACGATCTTTGTGACCTTGGCCGCGGGGACGAATTGTGGCTCGTTGCTGCCGAAACTCAGGGTGACGCCATTCGGTCCGTCCTTGACGACGATGTTATCGACCCCGAGACCGCGATAGCGTGCGATCGTCGCGGCGATATCGGTATCTCCGAAATGCGCCGCTTCGTCGTCGAAGCTCGGCATGACGAGGCTGGACGCACGCGCGCCGGCCGAGATCGTCTCCAGCATATATTGCTTGTCGTCCCAGAGGCGGGGCCGGATGTTCGGATCGAAGACCACGAGTTTCCCTTCTGCTTTCGCCCGGCGTAGTTCGGAAAGAAGCGTTTCGACGGCTGTCGGAGCAAGGATCGCCAGGGTGATGCCGGAAAAGACCAGAATGTCCGAGGCCTCGATGGCTGCGCGCAGGTGGTCGGCGTCGTCGGCAAGCGTCTTGGCTGCCGAGACCGAGCGCCAATAGGAAAAGCTGCGTTCGCCGTCCTTCAGGTGGATCATGTAGAGGCCGGGCGTGCGGCCCTCGACGCGGCGGATATGGCTCGTGCCGACACCGGTCTTTTCGATGAATGCCAGCATCTCGCCGGATACCGTGTCCGTGCCGACGGCGGTCAGGTAATCGACCGACCAGTCCTGCGGCAGGAAGAGCCGGGCGTAATAGGCGGTATTGAAGGTATCGCCGGCATAGCCCTTGCGAAGGAGATCGCCCTCGGCCTGCATCAGTTCCACCATGCACTCGCCGATCGAAAGCAGCCTGCCTGTCATGAAAGTCTCCCCGCTATTCACGCCCTTTTGCGAAAGCGGAGATACGGCTTACCAGCGCGGAAGGCAAGCGGATGCCGTCGCTGCGGGCAGTGATGAAGGAAGCAAATTTCGAGCCTCCGGGGATATGGATGGCGTAGCCGGTCGAAAGCCGCGTCGATGGTCGTCAATCTCCGGAAACGTCAGAGAAGCCGGTTTACTCGCTCTTGCTGCGACGATACATCTTTCGGCATATCCCCTGTGATCGCGGAATTTTTTGATGATATCTCCCTTGAAGTCCAATCCCGATTGGTGGCGCGGCGCGGTGATCTATCAGGTCTATCCGCGCTCCTTCCAGGATACGACAGGGGACGGTCTCGGCGATCTGAAAGGGGTGATGCAGCGGCTGCCCTATATTGCCAGCCTCGGGGTCGACGCCATCTGGCTGTCGCCGTTCTTCACCTCGCCGATGGCCGACATGGGCTATGACGTTTCGGACTATTGCGATGTCGATCCGATGTTCGGCACGCTTGCCGATTTCGACGCGATGCTGAAAAAGGCGCATGAACTCGGCATCAAGGTCATCATTGACCAGGTGATCTCGCACACGTCCGATCAGCACCCCTGGTTCAAGGAAAGCCGGTCTGACCGCACCAACCCGAAAGCCGACTGGTATGTCTGGGCCGATCCGAAGCCGGACGGCACCGCGCCGAACAACTGGCTGTCAATCTTCGGAGGCCCGGCCTGGGAATGGGATGGCGTGCGCAAGCAGTATTACATGCACAATTTTCTGGGCTCACAGCCCGATCTGAATTTCCACAACCCGGATGTGCAGGAGGCCTTGCTGGAAACCGTGCGCTTCTGGCTGACGCGTGGCGTCGACGGTTTCCGGCTCGACACCGTCAATTTCTATTTCCACGACAAGGAACTGCGGGACAACCCGCCACTGGTCTATGACGAGGATGCGATCGGGCTGGATGCGCCCGACGTCAATCCCTATGGCATGCAGAACCACCTCCATGACAAGACCCAGCCGGAAAACATCGGCTTCCTGCAGCGCTTTCGTGCCTTGCTCGACGAATTAGGCGATCGTGCATCGGTGGGCGAGGTCGGGGACGGTGCACGGTCGCTGAAGACCGTGGCCGCCTATACTGGCGGCGGTGACAAGCTGCAGATGTGCTACACCTTCGACCTTCTGGGACCGGATTTCACTGCCACCCATATCCGCCGCTGCGTTCAGGCCTTCCAGGATGCGGTCACCGACGGCTGGGTCTGCTGGGCCTTCTCCAATCACGACGTCACCCGCCACGTCAGCCGTTTCGCGCAGACCGAGGAAGAGCGCGAACGGGTGGCCAAGCTGGCGATCTCGGTACTGGCCGCCCTGCGTGGTTCCATCTGCCTCTACCAGGGCGAGGAACTGGCTCTGCCGGAAGCCGAACTGGAACTGGCAGACCTGCGCGACCCCTACGGCATCCGCTTCTGGCCTGCCTTCAAGGGGCGAGACGGATGCCGCACGCCGATGGTCTGGGAAAAGGACGCCGAGTATGCCGGCTTCTCAAGCGTCAAGCCGTGGCTGCCTGTGCCTGCCGAACACCGCTCGCTGGCTGTCGATCAGCAGGAAGAAGCCGGGTCCGTGCTCGACCACTATCGGCAGACGCTTGCTTTCCGCAAGGCACACGCACCGCTGCTGGATGGCGGCATGTCCTTCCTCGAAACGAACCAGGACATCCTGGCGTTCACGCGGGAAAAGGGTGGGGAGAAGCTGCTGTTCATTTTCAACCTGCGCCGCGGACCGCAGACGGTGCAGCTACCGAATGCGGTGATCGTATCAGAGGTGCTGCCTATGCCAGGTTTTGCTGCGAAGGCAGATGGCGGGGAGATTGTGCTTGAGGCGATGGACGTGTTTTGTGGGCGGATTTCATTTTAGCAGTTTGTCGTATTCTGCATGGGAACCGATCCAGAACCATATCATGTCAGCGTTTTCCCGCACCGCCAAAGCGCGCCACGATGATCCAACTCTAACGGACCAGAAACGTCCGGCCTGCTTGAAATGCAGGGAAGGATGTTTCGGGTCTGTTTTAAGTTTCTCGAAATTGCGATCCGCCAGTTCCCGAACATGGGCGGCAGCATATCGTATGCCTGCCAGAACGATGCGGTCGCGTGGTGCTTCAAAGGCTGCGGGACCGGCCAGCTTTGAATTCCGCCAGCGCACTGTCCGCTAGCGCATCCAGGGCGCCGCTCTTGGCGTCCTGCTCAAACCGGATGTCCCAGCGCTCGGCCTGAAGCTCATGGAACCACGCCGCAAAAGCCTGCAACTCGTCTGCATCGAGCTCAGAAACCGATTTTTCGATCTGTTCCAACTTGGTCATACCAAACTCCTGTCTCGACAATTTAGGAGGATCACGTGGTCATTCCAGATAAATATTCTCACCCGATCAGCGCAAACTTGTCGACATCCACCAGCCCCATATCCGAAATCTTCAGATGTGGGATGACCGGCAGCGGCAGAAACGCCAGTTGCAGAAACGGTTCCTGCAGCGTTGCACCCAACGCAAAAGCTGCCTCGCGCAGATGGTGTAGCGTATCGCGCACGCTTTCATAGGGCTCAAGGCTCATCAGGCCGGCGACGGGCAGCGAGATTTCGCCGGTGACCTTGCCGTCCTCCACCACGACAAAGCCACCCTTGATCTGGCCGAGCCGATTGGCTGCCAGCGCCATGTCGTCCTCGTTGACGCCAACGACGCAGATGTTGTGGCTGTCGTGGCCGACGGTCGAGGCAATGGCGCCCTTCTTCAGGCCAAAGCCCTGGACGAAGCCGTTGGCGTGATTGCCGTTGACGCCGTGGCGCTCGATGACGGCGACCTTGATGATGTCGCGGCCGAGATCGACACCGGCCTGGTTGCCCGATGCCGGCAGCTTGAAGCGGCGATGTTCGGTGATGATCTTTCCGGGGAGAACGCCAATGATGGACGTCTCGCCCTCGGCATAGGGCACGCCGAAATCGGCGGCGTTGACGTGGCCCGCCTTGACGCTGTCGAGCCCAACGGGGGCAACCGGGCGGCGGGTTGCAAACAGTTCGTCGGTGACGAGCCGGCCTCCTGCAAAGACTTTTTCGGCCGTGCAGTTTTCGAGGCTGTCGATGACCACGAGATCGGCGCGCCAGCCCGGCGCGACAAGCCCACGGTCTCGCAGGCCGAAAGCGCGGGCGGCGGAGATCGAGGCGGCGCGGTAGACCGCCAGCGGCTCGACCCCTTGCGCGATCGCCTCGCGGATCATGTAGTCGAGATGGCCCTGTTCGGCGATATCCAGCGGATTGCGGTCGTCGGTGCACAGCGCCAGGAATGGCGACAGGCGCTCGGTCAGGATCGGCATCAACGCGTGCAGGTCCTTGGAGACGGAGCCTTCGCGCACGAGGATGTGCATGCCCTTGCGGATCTTTTCGAGCGCTTCCTCCGCCGTCGTGCATTCGTGGTCGGTGCGGATGCCGGTCGAAAGGTAGCCGTTGAGGTCGAGCCCGCGCAAAAGCGGCGCGTGGCCGTCGATATGGCCGCCCTGAAAGGCTTCCAGCTTGGCAAGGCAGATCGGGTCCTTGTGGATGACACCCGGAAAATTCATGAATTCCGCAAGGCCGATGACCTTTTCGTGGTGGCGGAACGGCAGCAGTTTTTCGATCGGCAGGTTGGCGCCGGACGTTTCCAGATGCGTCGCCGGCACGCAGCTCGACAGTTGCACGCGGATATCCATGATGGTTTCAAGCGCCGAGTCCAGGAAGAACTGGATGCCTTCCGTGCCGAGCACATTGGCGATCTCGTGCGGGTCGCAGATCACCGTCGTCACGCCATAGGGAAGGACGCAGCGGTCGAATTCGTGCGGCGTCACCAGAGAGGATTCGATGTGCAGATGCGTGTCGATGAAGCCCGGCACGACGATCTTGCCGGTGATGTCGATTTCCGTGCCGCCCTGATAGGTACCGCAAGTGCCGACGATCCGGTCGCCGCAAATGGCGATATCGGATGCAACAAGCTCGCCGGTGACTAGGTCGAAGAAGCGGCCGCCCTTGAGCACGATATCGGCAGGCACGCGGCCCGTGCCCTGGTCGATCAGCTTTTCAAGTTTTTCGCTCACGGCGGTTCCTGCCTCTTTGATGTCGTGCTTGGTGACGGTTCGCTTCAGCATAGACGCTGGCTGTCGTTATTGCCTAGCGGATTGCAGCAAATCCGGGTTTGACGCTGTGGATGGAACCCACCGCCGCAGATATCGCCGGCTAAAACGAAATCGGGCGCCGAAGCGCCCGATCTGTCATTGGCAAATCTGCTTATTCGGCTGCGACGATCTTGCCGCCATCCCACTTGTAGAGCGAAAAGCTCTGCGAGGTCAGGTCGCCGGTCTCGCCATAGGTGACGTTGCCGATCGCGGTGGTGATCGGTTCGCCGGTCTTCAGCGCGGCAGCGACGGCTGATGCATCTTCAGCGCTCCCGGCCTTCTCGATGCCTGCCTTGATCACTTCGACGGCGGCGTAGGCGTTGAGGGTAAAGGCTTCGGCAGGGATTTTCGCGGCCTCGAGGGCTGCGACGGCTGCCTTCGAGTTGTCGTTCTTCAATGCGTCCGAGGCGTTCGTGAACACGGTGCCGGCAGCGGCGTCGGTGCCGATGCTCCAGAATTCCGTGTTGGACAGGCCGTCACCGCCGATGATCTGGATCGGAGCGGAGATATCATGGAGCTGGCGCACCAGAAGGCCGGCTTCCGGATGGTAGCCGCCGAAGTAGAGAACATCTACCTTTTCCGCCTTGAGACGGGTGGTGAGCGCACTCAGATCCTTTTCGCCGGGTGTCAGGGCGTCGTTGAAGACTTCCGTGACGCCGCCGGCGTTCAGCGTTGCCTTGAAGGCGTCGGCGAGGCCTTTGCCATAGGCGCCCTTGTCGTTGAGAATGCCGATGCGCTTGTCCTTGAACTGCTTCAGCACATAGGCTGCCGCCACTTCCGCCTGCTGATCGTCGCGGCCGCAGGTGCGCAGGATGGTCGTCAGCCCGCGTTTCGTCAGGTCCGGCGTGGTCGCCGTCGGCGTGACCATCAGGATGCCATTTTCGGCGAGAACGTCGGAGGCCGGCATGGCGACGCCGGAGGTCACCGGGCCGACGACGAAGCGGATGCCTTCGGCGACGATCTGGTTTGCGGCCGAGACACCCTGCTTGGGTTCGCCGGCATCATCGGCGAGTTTCAGCACAACCTGCTCGCCCAGAATGCCGCCATTCTTGTTGATCTGGTCGACAGCGACCTGTGCGCCGTTCTTGACCTGATCGCCGTAAGCAGCGACCGGGCCGGTCAGCGGCGCAATCAGGCCGATGACAATCTCTGCATGCGCCAGCGGCGCAAAGGCGAGCGTAGCGGCGAGGGTGGCGCCCGTCAGTGTCTTGAAATTCATCTTGCATCTCCTTGGATGGGTTATTCCCCGCAGTGCCAGCGTCGTGATCGCCAACCGAACGGATCTCCCGATCGAAAGCAACCCGAACTGATGGGGTCCCGCTTTCTTCGAACAGGCACCTCCCATGTCTCACCGTCTATGAAGCCCCCGCAGATTCCGCAAGGTGATTTTCTAGGCAAGTGCGAAATAATTGTTCAATTTACCGTATGGCGACGCACCAAAACGGTAGCTGATTGAGACGTGCCGATCGTTTCTTTCGCTATGGAGAAGGTGTGTTGTCGAGCGCGCCCACGACCTGTTTCGAAATTGCGGGCTTTCGCCCGTCAAACCAGGTCCGTGCATCGGCGTTCTGTGGGGCCACCTGCAGAGGTACCTCACTCGCCCGGAGCATCAGCGTCCCGGTCTCTGCCAGTCCGGCGATGATGGACGGCAGGCTCTTTCTTTCGGCCTGCGTAAGCCGCCACTCGGCTGCAACGATGCCTGCCCAGTTGTTATGGAGGTCTTTGCACTGTTCGCCAAGGCTGTCGCGGTGGCCGACCTTGATGTAGGTCTCGAGCTTTTCGTTGAAAAATCCAAGTGCCAGGACGATGCCTTCCGCGCTAGTCTTGTCGATGCTCGATGCGCGCAAGGCGCTGTAGATCGAGGCGGCGGTCAGCGCATGTTTGACGCTGTTGCGGGTATTACGGGGTAGCTTATACTCTTCCGTGATGCGGTTCGCTGCGAATTCGAAACCGCCATAAAATGCGAGGGGTGGCACGAGTGCTCCGAGCAAGACCGCGACGATGATTTTTGCACGTCGTCTTCGAGGACGTCGTGGCTCCTGCCGGCAATCCCCGGTGAGCGCCCTCTCATCGATTAGTGATGGGCGCTCGCCAGCATTTTCCATCACACGTTTGCGATCAGCACCTTGCGGATACCGTCGATCAGCTCGTCGATCTGCGCCTTGCTGATAATCAGCGGCGGCGACAGGGCGATGATGTCGCCGGTGGTGCGGATCAGGTAACCGCTTTCATAGGCCTTCAGGAAGGCCGAGAAGGCGCGCTTGGTCGGTTCGCCTGAAATCGGCGCCAGTTCGATCGCGCCGATCAGGCCGATGTTGCGGATGTCGATGACGTGCGGGCAGTCCCGCAGCGAATGCAGCGCATCGCCCCAGTAGGACGCAAGCTCTGCGCCACGGGTGAGCAGGCCTTCGTCGCGATAGGTGTCGAGCGTGCCAAGGGCGGCCGCGCAGGCGATCGGGTTGCCGGAATAGGTATAGCCGTGGAAGAACTCGATCATGTGCTCGGGGCCGCTCATGAAAGCGTCATGGATTTCAGCGGTGACGAAGACCGCGCCCATCGGGATGACGCCATTGGTCAGGCCCTTGGCGGTGACGATCATGTCCGGCTTGACGTCGAAATACTGGGCGGCGAACGGCGTGCCGAGGCGGCCGTAACCGGTGATGACTTCGTCGAAGATCAGCAGGATGCCGTGCTTGGTGCAGATGTCGCGCAGCTTCTGCAGGTAGCCCTTCGGCGGAATGAGAACGCCGGTGGAGCCTGCGACAGGCTCGACGATGACGGCGGCGATGGTCGAGGCGTCGTGCAGCGTGACGATGCGTTCGAGTTCGGTTGCGAGGTCTGCGCCATGTTCCGGCTCGCCCTTGGTGAAGGCGTTCTTTTCCGGCTGGTGCGTATGCGGCATGTGGTCGACGCCGGTCAGCAGCGTGCCGAACATCTTGCGGTTGGAAACGATGCCGCCGACAGAGATGCCACCGAAGTTGACGCCGTGATAGCCGCGTTCGCGGCCGATCAGGCGGGTGCGCGAGCCCTGGCCCTTCACCTTGTGATAGGCGAGCGCCACTTTCAGCGCTGTTTCGACCGATTCCGAGCCGGAATTGGTGTAGAGCACATGCTCCATGCCCTCGGGCGCGATGTCGATCAGGCGGTTCGCCAGTTCGAAGGCCTTGGGGTGACCAAGCTGAAAGGCCGGCGCGTAGTCGAGTTCGCCTGCCTGATGCTGGATCGCCTCGGTGATCTGCGGGCGGCAGTGGCCGGCATTCACGCACCACAGGCCTGCGGTGCCGTCGAGCACCTGGCGCCCGTCATGGGTGGTGTAGTGCATGTCCTTCGCCTTGACGAACATGCGCGGTTCCTTCTTGTACTGCCGGTTGGCCGTGAACGGCATCCAGAAGGCGCTGAGATCGTTGGGCGTGGCATTGAGGCGGTTCGACATCGTGTTCTCCGTGGCGTTTTTTATGTCTGGTGGCCAAATCCAGATGAATGAGGTGAATCTTTACCTGATGGTCAAACTATCAGGGCGCCTTTCAGCGTCAAGCCGTGGCCCGATCCGGCCAATAGTGCTTTGATAGTGTTCGAACGCAAGGCTTGCGGCCTGTCTTTTCCGAAGTTTAACCTGTTTGCCGCAGAGTGCCGTCGCCTTCCCGAAACGTGGGTCCAGGATAGAGATCTTGCCGAAACTTCCTGCCAGTCTGGCGCTTGCGCTTCTCGTTTGCCTGCCTTTCCCGGCGGGCGCGGCGGACATGATTGCTGACGGCACCTTTGAAAATGGCGAGGACGGTTTCTGGGCCAGCGGTGGTGTTGTCCTGTCCCGCCACGGCGGGAAATTGTGTGCCGACGTCGAAGCCGGCGGCGAACCCTGGGGCCGGTTGATCGGTGTCAACGACCTGGAGTTTTCCCCTGGAACGTCCTACCGGCTGACGATGACGCTTGAGGCCACCGGCCGGCATGTGTTTCCGATCCTTGTTCAGCGCAATGCCGAGCCGTGGACGGCACAAGCGACCCTCAATGCCGAGACGAAAGCCGGGATCGAGGCGTTTTCAACGGTCTTCAAGGCGACCGAACCGGAGCCCGCGCAAATCATCCTGCATCTGGGTGGGGTTGGAAAATCCTGGCGGTTTTGCCTCGACAACGTGGCGATACAGGAAGCGACGCCTGAAGAGATAGCGGCGGAAGTGCCGCGCGCGACACGTGCGCTGCCGGCGTTGGTCAACCAGGCCGGCTATTTCCTCGATGGGCCGAAGCGGGCGACGATCTTGTCAGGGGCAGACAAGCCGTTGACTTTCAGGCTTGAAGACGCGGCCGGCATGGTGGTCGGCGAGGGACTGGCGACGCCTGCAGGCTTCGACGAGACCGTTGGCTCAGCCACGCAAATCGCCGATTTCTCGCCCTTCAGAACCGCAGGCGAGGGGTATCGGCTGATCGTTGACGGCAAGCGGAGCTACCCGTTTGCCGTCGGGCATGACATTTACGGCAAGTTGCGCATCGATGCGCTGTCCTGGTTCTATCCGCAGCGCAGCGGCATCGAGATCGACGGCGATATTGCCGGCGATGCCTATGCCCGCCCCGCCGGGCATGTCCAGAAAAGCCCCAACAGGGGCGATGCCGAGGTCACCTGCCTGACCGGCACGGTGGCCGTAAAACTCTACGGCAAGGACTGGACCTGCGACTACACGCTCGATGTCTCCGGCGGCTGGTACGATGCCGGCGACCAGGGCAAGTATGTGGTCAATGGCGGCATTGCCGTGGCGCAGCTTCTCGGCACGTTCGAGCGCGGCCTGGTGTTCGGCAAGGGGGCGTCGCCGGTAGTGAGCGACAGCCTGTCGCGCATACCCGAGAACGGCAACGGCGTTCCCGACATTCTCGACGAGGCGCGCTGGGAGCTTGAATTCCTGATGAAAATGATGGTGCCGGATGGCCAACCGCTGGCCGGCATGGTGCACCACAAGGTTCATGATACGAAATGGACCGGCGTGCCTATGCTTCCGCATCTCGATCCTGAACTGCGGGCGTTGCATCGTCCATCAACGGCCGCGACCCTCAATCTCGTTGCTGCCGCTGCGCAGGGCGCGCGGCTTTTTGCGCCTTATGACGAGGCGTTTTCAAAGAAGCTACTGGCTGCGGCAGAAAAGGCCTGGCGGGCTGCCACCCTTCACCCGGCTCTCTATGCGCCCAATTCGGACGGCCTGCAGGGCGGCGGCGACTACGGCGACACCGACGTGACCGACGAGTTCTACTGGGCGGCGGCGGAGCTTTATATCAGCACCGGAGAGGCCAGATATCTGGCCGCGCTGAAATCCTCGCCGCATTGGACGGGGCCTGTCTTTCCTGCCGTCGGCGCCTTTGATTGGCGCAGCGTTGCGGGTCTCGGTCGTCTCGACCTGGCGCTCTATGGTGACGGCCTTCCTGAAGAGGACAGGGTGATGATCCGCGAATCCGTGGTGTCCGCGGCCGGCGCTTTCACGGACCTGCAGAAGAACGAGCCGTTCGGTCATATCTACCGGCCGGCGAAGAACCGCTACGACTGGGGATCCAACCAGCTCATCCTGCAGAACATGATCGTCGTCTCAGCGGGTTATGACCTGACGGGCGAGCAGCCGTTTCTCAATAGCGTGCGGGAGAGCATGGACTATATTTTCGGGCGCAATGCGATGAACTTGTCCTATGTCACCGGTTATGGCAGCGCCTTTGCCAAGAACCAGCATAGTCGCTGGTATGCCCATCAGCTCGACGAGACGCTGCCCAATCCTCCGATTGGAACCCTGGCGGGCGGGCCGAATTCCACCCTGGTCGATGATGTCGCCAAGGCACGCCTCAAGGGATGCCGGCCGCAGACCTGCTATGTCGACGATATCATGTCGTGGGGAACGAACGAGCTGACGATCAACTGGAATGCGCCGCTGGTCTATGTCGCATCTTTCCTGGCTGATGCACGATGAGCGGACGGACGGGCATCGCCTTCATCGGCACGGGCTTTGTCGCCGACTACTATATGACGACGCTGGCGAACCATCCCCAATTGCGGCTGGATGGCGTCTGGGACATCGACCCCGTGCGGCTGCAACAGTTCTGCAGCTACTGGAAGATTCGCGCCTATGCTTCCGAGCAGGAGATGCTTGCGGACCCGACCGTCGCCATTGTCGTCAACCTGACGCCGCCGGAAAGCCATAATGCCGTCAACAGGGCAGCGCTGCTTTCCGGCAAGCATGTCTATTGCGAGAAGCCGCTGGCGATGACGGCGGATGAGGCCTCAGAATTGGTCGCGCTTGCACAGGAGAGAGGGCTCGTGCTTGCGGGCGCGCCTGCCAATGCGCTCAGCGATGCCCGTGCCCACTGCGCCGACATTCTTTCCTCCGGCGTTATCGGCACGCCTCGCCTCGCCTATGCCGAAATGGAGGATGGCCCGGTTTTCCTCGACAAGTGGCAGGAGTGGCGCAGCCGCTCCGGTGCGAAATGGCCGGCCGTCCACGAGTTCGAAATCGGCTGCACGCTGGAGCACGCGGGTTATGCGACGAGTTGGCTGGTATCGCTGTTCGGGCCGGTCGGCAATGTCGCCGCCTTCTCGGCACTCACTTTTCCGGACAAGGGACCGGGGACCGAAAACCTGGCACTCGGCCCGGATTTTTCGGTGGGTTGCCTGACTTTCCGTTCGGGTTTGGTCGCACGACTGACCAGCGGTCTCGCTGCCCCGAGAGACCGGTCGCTGACCGTCATCGGCGACAAGGGCGCGATCGTCGTGCGCGATCTCTGGGACAATCGCTCGCCGATCCATGTCGAACTGGCAGGCGCCAGGCGGCCGCTGCTTCATCGCCTGATCGAGCGTCTCGAATGGCAGTTTCAGCGGAAATTCCCCTTCCGCCTCACGGCCGGAAAATCCGTGCCCTATCCGCACACTGCGGAAAAGAATGTCCTGCCGGCCTATCCTTCACAGATCGATTTCGTTCGCGGAGTTGCTGCGCAGGCAGATGCGATAAAGGCGGGAGCCGAGCCGTTCTTTTCCGGCAGGACCGCGCTGCATCTGACGGATATCGTGCTCGCGCTCAATTCAGGCAAACGCGACCATACGCCCGCGGGCCTATGATGCCGGCTGCGCCAGAACGGTTTCGATGATGTCGAGCGCAGCGACGCTGGCACTGAGCGGCATCAGCGGATGCTCGTGGTTTCCCTTGAGAATGGCGCTGCTGGCGGCTTCGATCTCGAATTGCAAACCATTGCCGGCAAAGCCGTGTTCGTGGACCGTCAGGCCGGGTAGCGGCAGCCTGCGCCCTATTTTTCCAACCAGTCGCGATAAACGGCCGGCGCCTGGGGGCGTTGCCAGACTGCGGGCAACGGGATTTTTTGCAACGATGACGCGGCTTGCCCGCAAGAATGGCACGTCGATCACCAGGCTGCCGGTTTCGCCTTCGATGATGAAACGATTGGTGCCGTTGCGATCGAATCCGCAGGAGATCGACGCGCCGAAGCCGGGATATTCCAGCCTGATTTCGGCGGACATATCGACCCCGGTGGGTGCTTCGCGCCACCGTCCTGTCACCACCTCCGGAGACCGAAACAGCGCCAGCGTCAACGCGATAGGATAGATGCCGAGATCAAGAAGGGAACCACCGCCGAGCGCCTTTGCGAAAAAGCGGCTCTCGCTGTCGAAGGTCTTGGCATAGGCGAGTTCGGCCCGGATGCCAGTGACCGCGCCGATCGCATTGCGGGCGAGGAGGCTTTGCACCCGCTCGATTGCCGGCAGGAAGACCGTCCAAAGCGCTTCCATGGCGAAGGTGTGCGTTTGCGCCGACAGCCCGGCGAGCGATCGCGCCCGTGCTGCTGTCGTTACAAGCGGCTTTTCGATGAGAACCGGTTTTCCGGCGCTTAACAGCGCTTGGGCCTGATCGTAATGGGCAGTGTTCGGTGTCGCTAGGTAGACGGCGTCAATCAGCGGATCGCCAGCGAGGGCGTCAATGTCGGGGACGACGCGAAGCCCGCCTAAGCGCTGCGAAAATGCCGTCGCGGCTTGCGGCGTGCGCGAGCACACGGCGACAAGTTCGGCATTTTCAGCCAAACGGATATCTTCGGCAAAGGTCGAGGCGATTGCGCCTGTCCCGAGGACAGCCCATTTGATGCGCGGTGAATGGCTGCTGGCTGTCGTGCTCATGATGCGGATACTGCACATCAAGTCTCAAAGGCACGTAAACGCTGGACTGACCGGAACCTGCAGATGGATGCGGCGACGCAACAAAGCTGTCGGAAAATCACGGTGGAAAATGCAAAGGAGAGGCTGACAGGACGGGGCCGCAAGCGGCCCCTATCCGTATCAGGCGGTACGGCGCTGTGCGACCTTTTCGGTCGTGCTGGTTTCTTCGCCGTAGATTTCCTTCAGTGTCTTCAACACTTTCAGGACAGCATCCGAAGAGCTGGAATAGTAGATCGTCTGCGCATCCCTACGGGTGGTTACGAGGTTCTGGGCACGCAGTTTCGAGAGATGTTGCGACAGGGCAGATTGGCTGAGGCCGACCTGGTTTGCCAAGGCGCCGACAGCCATTTCCTCGTTCACCAGTGAACTGAGAATCAGCAGACGCTTCGGGTTGGCCATGGCCGACAGAAACTCCGCAGCTGTTTCAGCCTTGCCGTGTTTCTGAGGAGAGATCGTTTGCATTCCGTACTCCATGCGAATTTCACATCACGCTTGGTTATGAATGTGAATATGAGATAATTAGACGTGATGAATAAAAGGACAACCACCCACTACAAGAAATCGGGGTAGGTGGGGACGAGTTAACCGTAAAGTTTTATAAGCATCATCCGCAACTCCCCCGCAGATTTTAGGGGTTCTTCATATTCCAGCCGCTTCAGCTGATCGCCGGAAATGAGGTCGACACCCGCGGCATCGAGCCCGCAGATTCGCCAGTCCGTACCCTCGGCCTTGCAATAGGCCTTTGCATAGCGGCTTGCCGCATCGGCATGGTCGCTTGTCATGTGCTCGATCGCCCGCGCTTCCATCGCTGCGAGATCGTCGATTGCCGGTGAGCGGATGCGCAGATCCTCGCCATCAAGCGCATAGGCGCGGCCGAAGCCGCCATTGAGGCTGGCCTTGAGCGGCGTCAGCCGGAAAAAGGCAAAGTCCGGGAAGTCGATGTAGAGTTCCGATTTGGGATGGCGGCGGACGAAACGTTCGCGGATCCGGTTGTGAACCTCGCTGTCACGCTCGACCTTTTCTGCCTCGCACTGGACGGTCAGGCGGGGATGGGCAAGCGGATCGCCCTTGCCGATCTCGCCCGTGAGCAGCGAGCAGCGGCTGTCGGCCGAAAGCGCCTGGGTGTGGGTCGACAAAGCAGAGACCAGGATGACCGGCGTGCCATCGGTATCGATACCAAGGAGTACCCGGCTGACGAAGGGGAAACCGCCACTGTCGGGCTCGATGACGGCGATGGCGGCGCTGCGGGCGGAGCGCAGCAATATGCGGGCCAGCTTGCGCGCTTCGTCGTCGGTTTCGCGCAGGACGGAAGGGTTTTCGGCCATCGGGTCGCCTCATCTCATGAATGCCAAACGCCCGGAACGGCATCGTCCGGGCGTTCTTTATATTTGCATTCTTTATACTGCTATTCCGGCCGATCCGGTCAACTTTTGTTGCGGTGCCGCGTCAGGCCTTCCACGACGTTCTGCGCGTTGATGGTGCCGACGATCGCGCCGTTGTCGACGACGCCGATGCTGCCCGGCTGGCGCGACATGGCATCGAGGATGTCGATCAGCGGCGTTGTCGGCTTGGCGGTCGCCGTCACGCCGGCGGCGCTGTCTGTGCGGTTGACGCCCTGGCTCATCACATCCATCGCGGTCAGCATGGTGATCGGGTTCATGTGCTGGACGAAGTCGGCGACATATTGGTTGGCCGGGTTCTTGACGATGTCCTGCGGCGTGCCGCACTGGATGATACGGCCGCCTTCCATGATGGCAATGCGGTTGCCGATGCGGAAAGCTTCGTCGAGATCGTGGCTGACGAAGAGGATGGTCTTTTTCAGCCTCCGCTGGAACTCCAGTAGTTCGTCCTGCAGGCGCGTGCGGATCAGCGGGTCGAGTGCCGAGAAGGGCTCATCCATCAGTAGGACCGGGGCGCCGGTGGCAAAGGCGCGGGCAAGGCCAACGCGCTGCTGCATGCCGCCGGACAGTTCCTTGACTTGCCGGCTGGCCCATTTGGTGAGGTTGACCAGCTCCAGCTGTTCGGCAACGCGTTTCTTGCGCTCGCCATCAGGCACTCCGGCGAGTTCCAGGCCGAAGCCGACATTGTCCTCCACCGTGCGCCAGGGCAGCAATGCGAACTGTTGGAACACCATCGAGACATCGTGCATGCGGAAGTCGCGCAGCGACTTGGCGCTAGTCTTGTACGGGTTGATGTCGCCGTGGCGGGTCTTCACCTGGACTTCACCGCGCACCACCGGAGCGAGGCCGTTGACGGCGCGCAGGAGGGTCGACTTGCCCGACCCCGACAATCCCATCAAAACGAGGATTTCGCCCTCGGTGATGGTCAGCGACGCATCGGCAACGCCAAGCACCAGGCCGGTTGCAGCACCGATCTCGTCGCGGGTCTTGCCCTGATCGACCATGGCGATGGCCGCCTCCGGCTTGTTGCCGAAGATGATGTCGACATTCTTGAAAACGACGGCATCGGTCATGCGCCTTCTCCTTCATCGGACGAGCGGAACAGGCGGTCGAGGATGATCGCGAGAATGACGATACAGAGGCCGGATTCAAAGCCCATGGCGATGTTCACCGTGTTCAGCGCGCGCACGACGGGAACGCCGAGGCCGGCCGCACCGACAAGCGCGGAGATGACCACCATCGACAGCGACAGCATGATCGTCTGGGTGAGGCCGGCCATGATCTGCGGCATCGCAAACGGCAGTTCGATCTTGCGCAATACCTGCGAGGGCGTCGCGCCGAAGGAGACGGCGGCTTCCACCAGTGATGGTGGCGTCGAGATGATGCCGAGACGGGTGAGCCGGATCGGTGCCGGAATGGCGAAGATCACGGTGGCGATCAGGCCGGGAACCATCCCGAGACCGAACAGCACGAGGGCAGGGATAAGGTAGACGAATGTCGGGATCGTCTGCATCAGGTCGAGGATCGGCCGCATCACCGCGTAGACCCAGGCGCGCCGGGCGGCCGCGATGCCGAGCGGAATGCCGACGGCCATCGAGACGAAACTTGCGGCCAGAACCAATGCCAGTGTCTCGGTTGTGGCTTTCCAGTAGCCGAGATTGATGATCAGCAGCAGGCCCAGCAGCGTGAACAGCGTTATCCCGATCGAGCGGCGGAACCAGTAGGAAAGCCCTGCCACGACCGCGACCACGATCAGCGGGTGCGGCGTCTGCAGGATCCAAAGGATCACATTGACGACGCCCGCAAGGACCGCCGAAACTTGGTCGAAAAAGCCTGTGAAATTCGTGGTCAGCCAGGTGAAGAAATTCTTCGCCCAGCCGCCGATGGGTATGCGTCGATCAGGATTGGTTAGCCATTCCACGGAAAATCGCCTGGTTTTTGGTGCCGATGATAGAAGCGGAAGCGCGTAGCACGCGCTTAAAAAAGGCGGGGACCAGGCCCCGCCTTCATATGCCGGTCAGAGACCGAGCGCGGTCTTCACTGCAGCCAGACCGTCACTGCCATCCTTGGTGGTGACGCCTGCGAGCCAGGGATCGATCGCCGTCGGGTTGGCCTTCAGCCATTCGTTCGCAGACGCTTCCGGATCCTTGCCGTCGTTGAGGATCTTGCCCATGATCTCGTTTTCCATCGGAAGCGAGAATTTCAGGTTGGTGATCAGCTTGCCGACATTCGGGCATTCGGTGGTGTAGCCTGCACGCACGTTGGTGAAGACAGTCGCGCCGCCGAAATTGGCACCGAAGATGTCGTCGCCACCGGAAAGGTAGGTCAGCTTGAAATTGGCGTTCATCGGGTGCGGCTCCCAGCCGAGGAAGACCACGGGCTGGCCGTCCTTTTCAGCACGGGCGACCTGGGCGAGCATGCCCTGTTCGGAGGATTCGACCACCTCGAAGCCCTTGAGCCCGAAAGTGTCCTTGTCTGCCATTTCGATGATCAGGCGGTTGCCGTCATTGCCGGGCTCGATGCCGTAGATCTTGCCTTCGAGTGCGTCCTTGTGGGCGGCGATGTCCTTGAAGTCCTTGATGCCGAGTTCGGCGCCCTTGGCATTGGTCGCCAGCGTGTACTTGGCACCCTCAAGATTGGGACCGAAGGATTCGACCGATTTGTCGTCGAGGAAAGGGCGAACGTCGTTTTCCTGGGTCGGCATCCAGTTGCCGAGGAAAACGTCGATGTCCTTGTTCTTCAGTGACTGGTAGGTAACCGGAACGGAAAGAACCTTGATATCGGTCTCGTATCCGAGACCTTTCAAGATCGATGCAACCGTAGCCGTTGTTGCGGTAATATCGGTCCAGCCCACATCCGCAAATCGGACGGTGCCACAGCTTTCCGGCTCGGCTGCATGGGCGGTTGCGGTAAGAGCGGCCAGCGATACGGCTGCGGTCAGCATGAATTTCAATGTCAGTCTGCTCATCGTTATCATTCCCCTGCCTTTTTGATTTTAGCCAATCACCAAATGTCCGCCAATTCAAGCGCCCTGGTGTTGGCCTAGAGTGTATTGAGACATTCGCCGGACACGCCCGCGTAAAACGACGCGAGATGTCGCATTGCTCATGTTCTCGTGTTTGCCGTCGATTTTCTGTGATTTTTGCGCTCGCGCTCTGGCCTTCCTCGCCCGGTCTGTTCATGAACAATCAACAGCATACAGAAGAGGACGCCATGGCAAAACTGTATTTCAGCTACGCCACGATGAACGCCGGCAAGTCGACCATGCTCCTGCAGGCGTCGTATAACTACCGCGAACGTGGCATGCGGACGGTCATCCTGATCGCGGCCTTCGACGACCGGGCGGGGAAGGGGCGTGTCTCCTCACGCATCGGGCTCAGCGACGACGGCATCGCCTTTACCCATGCCGACGATCTCTATGCCTTGGTCGCGCGCTTGCACGCCGAGGAGACGATCGCCTGTGTTTTCGTCGACGAGGCACAGTTTCTCGGCGAAGACCAGGTCTGGCAGCTGGCGCGCGTCGCCGACCGCATCGGCATCCCGGTGATGGCCTATGGCTTGCGCACGGATTTCCAGGGCAAGCTCTTTCCCGGCTCGATGGCACTGCTTGCCATTGCCGACGAGATGCGGGAAGTCCGCACGATCTGCCATTGCGGCCGCAAGGCGACCATGGTCGCGCGGATGGATGAAGCGGGCAACGTCGTGCGCGAGGGTGCCCAGGTCGATGTCGGCGGCAACGAGAAATACGTGGTCTATTGCCGCCGGCACTGGGAAGACATCATGAGCGAAGGCTGAGGCGGGCTATCGCTTGGCGATCGCTCCGTGCCATGGTGGCGGCCATTCCGCTGGTTCTCCGGAGAAAACGCCAATGCTGCTGCGCCTAGTGCTTGCGAGTGCCTGTCTCTGTCTTTGGAGCGGGCTTGCCCATGCTGGTGGCGACGCGGAACAGGGAGCGCAGGTGTTCAAGAAATGCGGCGCCTGCCATACCGCGTCGGAGCCGGCAAACCGGGTCGGCCCGAGCTTGATGGGCGTCATCGGCCGGCCGGTCGCGAGCTTTGCCAACTATAGTTATTCCGACGCCATGAAGACCTTCGGCGCGGATGGCAAAGTGTGGGACGAAGCTCTGCTTGCCGACTATCTTCTCAGCCCGAAGGCCATGGTCGCGGGTACGAAGATGTCGTTTGCCGGCCTGAAAAAGCCTCAGGATATCGAAAACGTCATTGCCTATTTAAAGTCGACGGCTACGAAATAGGATGTTCCCCGAGAGGCAGGTTGCCGGCGAGCGGGCGTACAACTGAAAATCGGCGGTTGGGGCCTTGTGCTTCAGATCACCGCTCCCATTATATAAGCTGATGTCACAACTGAATAATTAAGCTGCGCGGTACGTCTGCACCGGAGCAACAGGGGGAAAAACGATGGCGACACTTCAGAATTTTGAGAGCGAAATCGAGAAAACCCGCGGTATCGTCGAGCAGATGCGCGGCAAGATGAACCAGTCGGCCGTCGTGCTCGACCAGTTCGCCAAGTCCGATACCAAACTGGGCGACGCGAATTTCGACATCGAGAATGCCCGCATCCAGGACGTCATCAACCAGCAGAAGGTGATGGAAGGCAATATCGCCGACCTGATCATTGGCCTGGAAGACGCAACCAACGTCTTCGGCGCCGAATTCGAGAGCATGAAGAGCTATACCGGCTACGAAAAATTCATCGGCATATTCTCGAAGCAGAGCGCGCAGCGCATGCGCACCGACCGCGTCCGCAACATGTCGCTTGCCGGCAATCTGCAGGAACTGCTTGCCAAGTCCGATTCGATCGTCGGCATCCTGAAAGAACAGAAGAACGTCCTCGACCAGCGCTACAAGACCTCGGAAGCCAGCCTGCTTCAGGTGATCGAGCGTCGCAAGGGCACGATGGCGAACCTTCACGAAACCCAGAAGCGGATCGAGGAACTGAACCCGCTGCTGATGGACATCGAAAACAAGATCGCCGCCTCGACCGACCAAATGTCCCGCACCCAGCTCGAAGGCGAGCGCTCGGTGCTGGCGACCGAATATAACGAGAAGCAGGCGAAGGAACAGGAACTGCTCGCCGAGAGCCAGACGCTCGAGCGCTACACCTCGATGTTCCAGACTTTCGTCGATTCGCTCAACAACCAGATCGCCGCGCAGAATACGCTGATCAACAAGCTGACGATCGATACCGAGCAGCGCATCGTGCTCTACAAGGCGCTGGAAGATTCGTTGAAGACGGCAGCCCAGCAGGACGTCGCCCACAAGATCAACACGCTCGGCAGCCAGGTCGATACGGCAGCCGAGGAAACCATGGCCGGCATCGGCTCGGCAGCGCAGCGTCACATCGGCGATCTCCTCGAAATGCACGAGAAGAACATGCTGTCGACGCAGGATATCCAGCGCCGCAAGAAGCTCGCCGACGATGCCTTTGCCCGGCGCTTCCAGGCGGTGATGGACAAGCACAATTCGGCGAATTACGTGAAGCAGTGATGAGTTCACTTATCCCAGGAACCAAGGCCTTTCGCGCGCCCGGAGGCTTACCCCCCTCTGTCGGCGACGTCGACATCTCCCCCGCAAGGGGGGAGATTGCCGCGGGCTTCGAGGTTTATAATGGAAAAGATCGATCTCCCCTCTTGTGGGGGAGATGTCACGCAGTGACAGAGGGGGGTGAGCTTCCTCGTCCCCCGGGCAAACCATCATGAACGCAGCATCCGAAGGTCCCGTCGGCCAGTATTTCGCCTCCATCCGGGCAGCGCTCGGTGGGCTGGAAATCTTTCTGGGCGACCGCAATTCGCCGCTTTACCGCAATTCGGTGGTCGGCGAAGTGGTCGTGCCTTATCTCGCCCGGCTGAAGGCGTCGTTCTCGTGCTGGGAAAACCGCATCGGGTTTATCGAGCAGTTCCGTATTTCTCGCGCTGAAAGCGGCTTTCCGGTGTTCCAGAATGTGCTGGAGCTGGAAAACGACCGGCAATCGGCGGAAAAGCGGCTGTCGGGCATCCCTGTCGCCGATGCCTTGCGCCAGGAGATGGCCGATTTTATTTTGCGGCAGAAGGCGTTTCCGGCGGAATTGCAGTCGCGCATGGCCGAGCGGCTTTATCTCGAACAGATCGGCAAGGGCGATATCTTCTCGCCCTTCATCATGCCCGAGACGATCCGCGTCGCGGTCAATCCGAAGACCATGCGGCCCTATTATGTCGTCTGCTGGGGCGCCTTCGACGGCTCGAGCACCTTGCCGATGGTCTATATGGCGACCATCGAGGATTCCTCGGAAAAGATCGTCAAGATGCTGGTGACGGATGACGGCAAGCTCAATCCGGAGGTGGATATCCCGCTGCCGGTCGGCGGGCTGCTCAATCCGGAACTGGCCAGCCGTTTTGATGATTTCGCGCTGAAGAACAGCGCCTATTCGCTGACCCCCGTGACGATCGCAACCAATCTCGACAAGGATTTTCCGGAGCTTCATCCCAAGCAGTTGCGACGGATCGTGCTCGGGCCGTTTTATTCGGCAGGGATCACCGAGAACAACGCCAGGATCAACGATATCCTTTCCAAGGTCCGCAAGTCGGAAAACGCCTGGCTTCTCACCTGGACCGTGCAGGAGGTGTTCTCCAAGGCCGAGCGGCCGGCCCAGCGCGGCTTCTGGTCGTCGACGCCGGCCAGTGAAGAGTTCCATATCGATACCGACAATCTGGAAGCGACCCGCATGGGGGTCAGCTCCTACGAGAAGCACGCGCTGGTGCCGCACGACGCCTATCAGGCGCTCTATGCGGCCGGCGAAGCCGCAGCGATCTTCGGCGACTACAAGGTGCATGTGATTTCCGGAAACCAGGTCATCAGCGAGGTTTAAGGCAATGTCACTGAACGCGGGCTTGACGACACTGCATGAGGACGACATCGCCAAGCACCAGGCAGTGGCGCAGGGGCTGGTCACACGGCTGATCATCCTCGAAGCCGACGATCCGTCCGCCGGTACAGCGCTTGCCGGAACCGGTCGCCGTTTCGTTTCCACTGTTTCGACCGGCGGCCAACGCCGCACGCGTGAGGTGGAACTGGCAAAGACCATCCAATCGGTGCGTGGTGCGGATCCGCTCATGTCTCCGGCCCAGCACGCGCTGCTCTATCGGTCGCGGCGCGGCCTGCAGGTGGCGCTTGCCGTCGCCGATGTCTTTGCTCGCCAGACCAATCTCGAAGGCCTGCAATCGCGCAATGCCACGGCGCCGCTCTCGGGCGAGGACGCGACGCAATTCAAGGCGCTGCTCTCGGCATCGGCTTATATCGCCGCCTTCACATTCGCCGCCTATCTCGGCGCGACGCTTTCAGGCGAGGGAGAGCCGGTCGAGGATGGCACCGAGCCGGACTTCCTGTTCGATACGCCGCAGGACGCGCTGAAAGGCATGATCTCGGCTCTCGACAAAACGATCGCCGGAGCGCCCGACGACGCGGCGCTGACCAGCCGGGCGCGGGCCTTCGCCCGGCTTGCCATCGAAGGGCTGATTGGCCGCAAGGCGCGGTTCACCGGCCTTGCGAGCTTCGAAAACGTTCATATCCGCCTCGATCAGGACGATTTCACCCTGAACGGTTTTGACGTCGCGCCCGGTGCGAAGCGCAAGCCGCTGGTAATGACCTTCAAGAAGCCGGAAGAGATCATCGGCAACCACATCGCCAAATACCAGGCGCTGAAGCTCGCCAAGATGCTGATGGCCTATGATTTCGACCGGCAGATGAACCCATTCGTCGAACTCGGCGGCTTTCTCTTCACCTTCATCGGCGACGGCATGCCCGGCACCGGCAAGACGATCCTGATCCAGATGCTCGCCGGAATGCTCAACGACTACTGCGAGATCGCCGGCTACGCCTTCCACTACGAGAATTTCGGTGTCGACCAGATTTCGTCCTATCAGGGCAAATCCGGGCAGAACTGCAAGGAATTCGTCAACAACGTCATCAATCCCCGCGCCATTGGTTTCGGCACCATCGACGACGTGGACCAGGTTGCTGCCAAGCGTTCTGACGATCGGGCGTCGGCTGGCCAGCACGAGGTGACGGCCGTGCTGATGGAGAGCTTTGCCGGCGCCTCGACGGTGATCCGCGGCAATTGCACCTTCGGCATGTTCTCCAACTATCCGGAAAACGTCGATGACGCCCTGCGCCAGCGCGCCGGCGCCCGCTGGCTGGTCGATGGGCCGCAGTCGGAAGGCGACTATATCGACATCTTTGCCCTGCTCGTCGGCAAGAATCACAAGATCCCGCTTGGCGAACACCAGCTGTTTGCCGGCCAGGAAATCAGACAGGCCGTTTCGCAATCCTACGAAGCCCATTCCCGACCGAAAGAGGAGGGACTGCTTGCCGTTTGGGAGCGATTTGAAAAAGAGGAAGGCAAGATCGAAACGATCGCCGACGTCGGCTCCTATCTGCACATGATCAAGCTGGCCGAACCGCGCTTTACCGGCCGGGCGATCAAGAACATCACCGATGCGATCAAGATGCGGGCGATGGATGTGGATCTGCCCGACGACTGGTTCGCCACGCCGGATGTCTTCATGCACAAGGGCTACGACGAGAAGAAGGCGATGATCGAGAAACTGCGCGGGCCGATCACGCTTGAGATGGTCATGCAGGAAATCAACCGCTACGCCGACAGCGAATTCCGTTACACAGACAAATCCGACGACGCTGCCGTCACCGATATCATCCGCCGGGAGCGCCAGCGGGAGAAGGCGATCGCGGAGATCGAGGCGATGAAGACGGACGGGCGGTGGTAAAAGGAGATGCCACCGCACTCTGTTCATCATGGAAATCGAGCAATGATGATGCTATATGGGATACACGTATCCCATGCGGAGGATTATCATGGCCAAGCAAACGGCAGTCCGCCTTCCTGATGAGACTTATGAAAGGCTGCAGGCACTTGCGGCCCGCACCGGGCGGACCGCAACGTTCTATATCCGGCAAGCGATCGAGGAGCATCTTGAAGACCTCGAAGATATTTATCTGGCGGAGAGCGTCCTGGAACGTCTTGAAAGAGGCGAAATAGGGACTCGGCCGCTGAAGGAGGTCATGGACGAGCTTGGCCTGGACGATTGAAATCACCGACGATGCCGAGAGGAGCCTGCGCAAGATCGCGCCCGCCGATTCCAGGCGGATTGTCGATTTCCTCTATCGTAGAGTGTTGGCGCTGGACCATCCCCGGCAACTTGGTCAGGCGCTGCAAGGGTCCAGGCTTGGGGAACTCTGGCGTTATCGTGTCGGAGATTTTCGGGTCCTCTGCAAAATCCACGACAAACGTCTGGTTATTCTCGTCGTGGAAATTGGGCATCGTCGCGAAATTTATCGATAATATCAGCCAAAGGCCGACCACACCGCATGAAACGCCTCCTCGAAGCCGAACTGATCTATGGTCGCCTGCTCGAAATCTCCGAGCCGCACCTGATTGCGCGCTACAACAAGGCGCTGCAGGGGTTTGGCCTGCGCCCGACGGCGCTGCCGTCGTTCCAGATCGACATGACCGGTTTTTCGCCCGAGATTGCCGATGAGCTCGGCGACCGCGATTATCTCGATCCGAACCGGGTCAACCGCCGTTTCATCATCATGACGCCGGCGCAGGAGGAACTGCCGGTCGTTCACACCAGCTTTTCCAACACAGCGGCGCTGATGCATGAGTTTTTCCATGCCAATGCGCGCGCGATCAACGCCGTGACGATCAAGGATGCGCTCTACGGCGAGATCGAGGATTCGGTTTCGACCGTCAACGACATCGACGATCTCCTGTCGATCAACGAGGTGCGTTTTCGCGTGCTGTCGGCCGAGGACATGCTTGGCAAGGCAGCTGAACTCAGGGCTCTGGTAGATCGTCTGAAGACGGTGCCGACCGCCTGGGCCGACGATGCGCTGCTGAACCGGATGGTCGAGTTGGCCAAGATCACCGGCGATATCCGGGAGAACGCGCTGGTTCCGGATCAGCTCGTCTTCCGCCATGACGCCTTCTGGGCCAATCATTTCGGCGGCGTCTATGTGTTTCTCGACGAGAAGACGACGACGGTGATCTGCGATCCGTCCGTTCCCGGGTTCCGCCGCTCGCGGCCGTGGCAGGTGGGCTATATCAGCCTCTCGGACCATCAGCGCATCTACGAGTTCCTGGCGTCGACCAACCGGCTGCAATTGCCGCAGGCATCCTGGGTGGAGAGTTCCGGGCTCTACCAGCACCGGGCGGACATGGTCCTGCGTGGACTGGTCAACCAGGCGGACCCGACCACGGATCTGAGCGCGATCGATTCGATCTGGCTGCAGACCTGGATGCACCGCAATTCCGCGCTGGTCGCTTCGGATGGTGCCTATCCGTTCCTGCAGACCATGCTGCGCACGGTCCTGGCGTCCGGCACGATAAAGATGCAGGACGTGGCGCCGGAAAATCGCTTCCTGCTTGTTCGCGCCGCCCCCGAGCATCCCGATCAGTGGCTGACCAACCGATTGATTTCACAGCTCGTGCCGCGCGATTTTGTCTCCCGTTTCGTCTTTGACAAGCAGGGGTTTTATGCAGCCTATGAACATTACAGTGAAAAGTTCAGGGAATATGTTGTGGCGACGCTGACCGGCACATATCTCAAGGACAAGGTGGCGTTCCGCAAACGCCTTTATGGCCTCAAGGAGGATAACAGCAATGCTTGATCCGATCGTCGGGTTTTTCCAGCGTATATTTTCCGCGATCGGCCGCGGCATTGGCCTTGTGATTGCCTGGGTTCTTTTTCCGTTCGTGACCGTCGCCAACTGGTATCGGGGGCGCAGCTGGATCATCAAGGGGCCGATCGGCATCGGCCTTCTGCTGCTTGTCGGCCTTTACGGCTATTTCTTCTGGCAGACGCAGGCCTGGACCAATTTCGATCCCGACTACGTCAACAAATACAATCTTGCCGAGCGCAAGAACGATGCGGGCCTGCCGGTAAAGGCTTCCGCCGGCCAGACGGCGCCAGCCAATACCTGCGAACGTTCGGCGATCGTGAACGTTACCGCGGATCTGGTGGACTTCAACGTCAACCAGAATGCCTGGATTTCCTCCATGCTGCTCTACAAGGTCGGCTTCTTCGGCATGGACTGGGACAATACGCCCTGGCTCGACAACAAGGCCTCCTTCCAGCGCGGCGTGAACCAGGCAATTCGCCGCACGACAGTCGAGCTGGTGGATTCGCTCGGCCGCGTCCGCGGCACCTCCGGCATCAACAACAACCTGCAGAGGGCGCGCAGTAACCTCCAGTTCGACGAGACCGCCTGGTATTTCGGCCTTGATCCGTTCGGCCCGAAAACACCGACCCCGAGCTTCTACCGCAGCGCCATGCGTGATCTGCAGGCGTTCAACGACTCGCTTGCAAAATGCGAATCGATCTTCGATGCGCGCTCCGACAACCTGATCGAGTTTCTCGACCGTATCACCAATGATATCGGCAGCACCTCGGCGATGATTCGCGAGCGCTCCGAAAACCACAATGGCGGCTGGTTCGATACGCGAGCGGACGACCGCTTCTGGTTCGCCTATGGTCAGCTCTACGGCTATTATGGCGTCATGGCCGCAGCCGGCGCCGATTTCGACGGCGTTATCACCCAACGCGGTCTCGCACCGATCTGGCAGGAGAGCATCAAGCAGCTGCGCGCGGCACTGCGCATCCAGCCGCTGATCATTTCCAACGGCCGCGAGGACGGCTGGATCATGCCGACCCATCTCGCAACACTCGGTTTCTATGTCCTGCGAGTGCGCTCCAATCTCGTCGAAATGCGCGATATTCTGGCGAGGTAGCAGTTGGACCGGCGACCGAAGGTTTCGCTGAAGTTATTGTCGCAAATGCGCAAATGGCTGTTTGCGCTGCTCGCTCTGTCTGTCTTTTCTGTTCCGGCACTCGCCGGGACAGCCCAACAGGACGGCCAGGCAATGGTCTTTTCGATCGTGCGCAACGCAGCTCCCGGATGCGAACCCAATTGTCCGGAATGGATCTTCGCCGAGGGCAAGATCGTCGGCAATTCACCGTCAGGGTTGAAGCGTATCCTGAAGCAGGCGGGCAAGCGGCGGCTTCCCGTCCTGATCAATTCACCCGGGGGCGACATCGATGCGGCCATCGCCATGGGCCGGATGATACGGGCACGCGGTCTCGATACGGGAGTTGCTACAACCCGCTTCAAGGGATGCACGCCACGCGATCCGGACTGCAGGCTCCCGCCACAGAGCCAGGGTGCCTATTCCGGCAACGCCTATTCGGGCGGTGCGTTCTGCATGTCGGCCTGTCCACTGATGCTGGCCGGTGGCATTGAGCGCCTCGCCAGCCCGTGGTCCTATGTCGGCGTCCATCAGGTGACGACGGTCTACCGCGAGGCCAAAGTCACCTACAAGACGCGCTACCGGATCGTGGATGGCAAGAAAGAGATCGTGGACCGGACGGTGGCAAGCCGCGGACCGACGAGGACCCGCACGACGACGAAACTGAGCAAGCCCATTCGAAAGAAATTGATTGGTTATTTCAGCGAGATGGGCATCCGCACTGCCACGCTCGACGTCATGTTGAGCACACCACCGAATGAGATGCGCCAACTCCCCGAAAACGAGATGCTGGAGCTGAAACTCATCACGCGGTTCGGGACGGCCGACATGCTGGTGGCCTCGGCAATCTGCAGACAAGCCGTGCCCGCCGCCAATTGCAGGGCAACGATGACCGCGCAGGCGATCCCGGGTCCGGTGAAGGCACCGAAACCTTAGCCGGTCGCTGGTTGCCGAAGCGATTTGTCGCTGAGAATAGGTGAATTGTCGTTTTTGGCCTATCCGGCGGCAAATTAGGATGTGGCCAACGCGCTCGCTTCACGCTCATATGCCCTTAGACCAAAAAAACGGTGGAAGGGGAGAGACACCATATGGCAGAGGTCAAGTCCGATATCGAAATAGCCCGTGCAGCCGATAAGAAGCCGATCCTGGAGATCGGCGCCAAACTCGGAATTCCACCGGAACATCTGCTTCCCTACGGCCACGACAAGGCAAAGATCAGCGCCGACTTCATATCCCAACAGAAAGGCAGGACGAACGGCCGGCTGATCCTCGTCACCGCGATCAATCCGACGCCTGCGGGCGAAGGCAAGACGACGACGACGGTCGGTCTTGGCGATGGGCTCAATCGCATCGGCAAGAAGGCAATCGTCTGTATTCGCGAGGCTTCGCTCGGCCCCTGTTTCGGCGTCAAGGGCGGCGCTGCCGGCGGCGGCTATGCTCAGGTCGTGCCGATGGAGGACATCAACCTCCATTTCACCGGTGATTTCCATGCCATCACCTCCGCCCATAATCTGCTGTCGGCGTTGATCGACAACCACATCTACTGGGGCAACGAGCAGAACATCGATGTCCGCCGCATCGCCTGGCGTCGCGTGATGGACATGAACGACCGGGCGCTGCGCCACATCGTCGGCTCGCTCGGCGGCGTCGCCAACGGTTATCCGCGCGAGACGGGTTTCGACATCACCGTCGCTTCGGAGGTGATGGCGATCCTGTGCCTGTCAAACGATCTCCAGGACCTCGAAAAGCGTCTCGGCAATATCATCATCGCCTACCGGCGCGACAAGACGCCGGTTTTTGCCCGCGACATCAAAGCCGACGGCGCGATGGCCGTTCTGTTGAAGGATGCGATGCAGCCGAACCTGGTGCAAACCCTGGAAAACAACCCGGCCTTTGTCCATGGCGGCCCGTTCGCCAATATCGCCCATGGCTGCAACTCCGTCATCGCGACGACGACGGCGCTGAAGCTTGCCGACTATGTCGTTACCGAAGCCGGGTTCGGTGCTGACCTCGGCGCCGAAAAGTTCTTCGATATCAAATGCCGCAAGGCGGGCCTGAAACCGGATGCCGCGGTGATCGTCGCGACTGCTCGGGCGATGAAGATGAACGGCGGTGTGAAGAAGGAAGATCTCGGCCACGAGAATGTCGATGCGGTGAAGAAAGGCTGCGCCAATCTCGGGCGCCATATCCAGAACGTCAAGAAATTTGGCGTGCCCGTGGTCGTCGCCATCAACCATTTCACGCTGGATACCCCCGCAGAGATTCAGGCGATCAAGGATTTCGTCGCCACGCTCGGCGCTGAGGCGATCCTGTGCAAGCATTGGGCGGAGGGATCGGCCGGCATCGAGGACCTCGCCCGCAAGGTCGTTGCCCTGGCTGAAAACGGCCGCTCGCAGTTCTCGCCGCTCTATCCCGACGACATGTCGCTGTTCCACAAGATCGAGACCATTGCCAAGGACATTTATCATGCCGGCGAGGTCATCGCCGACAAGACCGTGCGCGATCAGCTGCACGCATGGGAAAAGCAGGGTTACGGCCACCTGCCGATCTGTATGGCCAAGACCCAGTACTCATTTTCGACAGACCCGAACCTGCGTGGTGCTCCGACCGGCCACACGGTTCCCGTTCGCGAAGTGCGCCTTTCCGCCGGCGCCGGCTTCATCGTCGTCATCACCGGCGAGATCATGACCATGCCGGGGTTGCCGCGCGTCCCGTCGTCCGAGAAGATTTTCCTCAATGAGGAAGGCTTTATCGAGGGGCTGTTCTAGGCGTGACGACAAAAGACCCTGCAGGGAATGCAGGGTCTTTTCAGATGGTTGATACCCGCGGCTTGTTGAAACTCTAGCTGTAAGCTCCGAGATAATCGACCTTGCCGATGGCGACGCCCTGGTTGCGCAGGATGTCGTGGGTCGTGGTGACATGGAAGAAGAAATTCGGCAGGGCAAATTTCAGCAAATAGTCGTCGCCGGTGAAGGTGAACTTCACCTTGGTGAAATTGATCGTCACCTCGCGCCTGTCGCTTTTGTCCAGATCGGAAGGCTTGACGGTTTCGAGGAAGGCGATCGTCTTGCCGATGCGTTCGCGAAGCTCTGCAAAAGTCTTCTCCTCATCCGGGAAACTTGGTGCCGGAACCCCGGTCAGACGCCCGATGGCATTCTTCGCGGTATCGCTGACCCGCTGGATCTGGCCGGATAGCGGCAGCATGTCCGGAGCGAGGCGGGCGTTGAAAAGGTCCTCCAGAGGGATTTTCTTTTCGGCGGCATGGGCCTCGGCCTTGTCGAGCAGCCCGGCAAGAACGTTTAGCCCGCGGATGAAGACCGGAACCGAAATTTTGAACATGGAAACGGACATCTGGATAATCCTTCGAAATGGAAGGCCGGCTCAGGCCGGCGCTCTCAGCAGATGGGGCGCAACCTGCCTTCGGGCAAGACGGAGAGGTGTCGTTCTGCAATTATTCTCGCAAGCGCAACATGCCGCTTTTCACCGGCAATAGCGATAGCCGTTCCTGCGCTCCAGCACGTCGAAATGCAGATGATTTTCGTGTGCTTCGTCGCTGCCGGGATCAAGCACGGTTTCGAAATAGAGGCAGCCGGTGGCCGTCACTGCCCGCTGGAAGGCACCGGCGAGCGTCGAATCCTCGTCGCGCGGCTGGATCTCGATCGATTTTCCGCTCTTGAAGGTAAAGGACGCAATATCGATGGCATTGCCGCGGGCGTGTTCGGAGATTTTCCCTGTTGTTGCGTTGTTGCGCAGCCTGCAGACATAGCTTGACGCCTGGTTGATCGCCGTCAGCGGGCCTTCGCTCTCCAGTGCAGCCTTGGCGGCCGGGAGAACCGCGTCTTTGGTCCAGCGGGCAAGTTCCAGCGCTGTCTCGCAGCGCATCTGGCCTTGTGGTTTGAGGGCGATGCCGGGGAGAACCATCTCAAGTGTTAGCGGTTTGTCGATGCCGCAGCCCTTGCCGTCATCGATCCTTTTTTCTTCCCGGAAGGTTGCGCCAATTCGTTTTAGCTCTGCCAGGCAAGCGGCGTATTCCTTGCCGTCTTCCGGCTCGATCGTCAGGACCGGCTCGGGTTCCGGCTTGATCTCCGGCTTGGCTGTTAAAGGCTTGGTGTCCTTGTTTTCCGGGACCTCCTTTGCGTCCTTCGGAGGCACGGGCTCTTCCTTCTCCTTCGTTTCGCTCTTGTCTGGCTGGTTTTCCTTTTCCGTGGTTGTCGGCTTCTTCGCGGGGAGGGGGCCTGTTTCCGGGAGACCGGCACTGGAAAGAAGGACGATCGACAGGAAGGAAGCGATGATTCGAACGTGCATGAAGGAACTCCGGTTCTGCCGGGGTTGGCAGCGGTCGCGGTCACAACGCATTCGAGCGGTGATCGGTTGCATCGCAGCTACAGGAGGCCGACCGTTGCGGGTTCGTCACGCTTGCGCAGACGGAGGCAAGAGTTTGGCAAAACCATGACGATTATATGTTGACAATTATAGTCATATTTTTTACCGAACATTCAACAACGACTATTTCGACGTTGGCCACCCATACCTAGCCAGCCCCGCGAGGAGCGCGCCTCAGCAGCCAGCCCGGTGAATACAATCAAAGGATTGGTCCATGACTACCCGGCATCACTGCGCGGCTCTTTTGGCATGCGCAGCATTTTTCTCCACTGCCCTTCCGCTCCATATTTCCCACGCGCAGGATGCAAGCACGCCGGCTGCCGGCGCTGAAGAGGGCGCCACCATCCTCAAGAAGTTGACGGTCAAGGGCAATCGGATCCAGCCGGGTAGCGTCGCCGATACACCGCTTGCGACAGAGGTCAGCCAGGAAGAACTCACCGAAAAGCAGGTGACGAGCTTTGACGATATCGGGCGCAGCGTCGATGCCGGCGTGAACTATTCGCGCGCTGATGCCGGCTTCAACCTGCGTGGCCTATCTGGCCCCCGCATCGTCACGCTGGTCGACGGCATTCCGATCCCCTACCTCTCGAACAGCGCACGCCAGGGCGCTTTCGCTCCGAGCAACGCGAATGGTGGTGCCGATACCTTCGATTTCGACTCGCTGTCGTCGCTCGACATTGTGCGCGGTGCTGATTCCAGCCGGGCGGGTTCCGGCATGCTCGGCGGAGCGATCGTCATCAACACGCTGGAACCTGAAGACCTGATCACCGACGGGCGCGACTGGGGTGCAATCTTCAAGTCGACCTATGACACGGAAGATCAGAGCATTTCGGGTTCGGCTGCCATCGCAAAGAGGATCGAGAATACCTCTGTCCTGTTCCAGGGCGGTTACCGCAGGGGCCATGAGCGCAAGAATAACGGCGACGATGACAGCTACGGCGCAACCCGCAGCGAGTCCAATCCCGCCGATTTCGACCAGTACAATCTGCTCTTCAAGGTTCGCCAGGAGCTTGAAGGCGGCCACAAGATCGGCCTGACGGCCGAGCGGTTCCGCCGCGATCTCGATACCGACCTTCGCGAACTTCAGGGGCCGGGGCGCACCTATCAGATCGGTGACTATGATGGCCGCGAGTTGCGGCAGCGCGATCGCCTTTCGCTCGACTATGACTACGAAGCGGTTTCGTCCGACGCATTCTTTACGGCGGCTCGGGCGACCCTCTACTGGCAGCGCCTGAAGAAGGAATCCGGTACGGACGGTAGCACGTCCCTCGGCGTGCCCTACGGGCGCAACAACGAGATCGAAAACGATACCTGGGGCTTCAACGGATCGGTCACCAAGGATTTCGATGCCGGCAATCTTTCCCATTCGGTTCGGGCGAGCCTTGAAGCCGCCAAGTCCGACTGGAGCCAGTACAGCTTTGGGCTTTGCCCGACACCGACGACATGCCCCATGCTGAACAACCAGGCGGAAGTTCCAGACGTTGACAGCAAAACGTTTGGTTTCACCATCGAAGACGAGATCGACTTCGGCAACAATTTTGCGCTGACGCCGGGCCTGCGTTTCGACTGGTTCGACTACAAGCCTTCGACTGGTGGCGGCTTTGCAGACAATCCGGGCCTGCCGATCTTCGGAGCGGTAAAGGATCGTCAGGAGTCCCAGCTTTCGCCGAAGCTGCTGGCAACCTACGACATCACGCCGGACGTTCAGGTCTATGCGCAGTGGGCAATGGCCTTCCGTGCGCCGACGATCGACGAACTCTACAGCCGCTTCTACAATCCGATGGGCAACTATGCCCAGCTTGGTAATCCTGATCTGAAGCCTGAAACGGGTAACGGCTTCGAGGTCGGCTCGACTTTCGATGTCGGCGGCCTGACGGGCCGGGTTTCCGCGTTCCACAACCGCTACAAGAACTTCATCGAAACGGTCACGACCATCAATCCGACGACCGGCATCATGGAGTTCAACTACACCAACGTCAGCGAAGCAACGATTTCGGGTGTTGAGCTGGCGGCGACGAAGACCTTCGACAACGGTGTCAACCTGCATGCGTCGCTCGCCTATGCCTATGGCAAAAACGGGGATACCAATCAGCGCCTTCGTTCCGTCGCGCCGTTCAAGGCGATCATCGGTGGCGGCTGGAGCAACGAAGTCTTTGGCTTCGACCTCTCATCCACGCTCTCGGCCCATATGCCGGATGACGGCGCTGCCACGACTTTTGATGCTCCGGGCTACGGCATCGTCGATTTCACGACGTGGTGGACGCCCACACAAGCCGAGGGTCTTCGCATCCAGGCCGGTGTCTACAACGTCTTCGACAAGGAATATTACAGCGCGCTTGCGGTCCGCGACGTGAACCTCACCGCGCCGAGTTCGCAGCCGCGGCAGTGGTATTCCGAACCGGGCCGCACCTTCAAGGTCTCGCTCACCCAGCGGTTCTAAAACGTTCGCCGATATCGACAATCCGGGGAGTGGCCTGCAAAGGCCACTCCCTTCGGCGTTTTCGGGACACCATGCTTTGCGAGATTTGCCATTGACAAAGTGCATATGCACACATATCTTTTGCCTATGAAGAAACACTCGTCCGTCACCACCTGCAATTGCTTCGCAATCCGTCAGGCCGCGCGCTTCGTGTCGCAGCTTTATGAGCGGCACTATGCCAAAGCGGGGGTCACGGCGGCGCAGTTTTCATTGCTGGCCTTTATCGCCGAAGCGGGAAAGACCGGCATGTCGGAGATATCGGAAGCAATGGTGATGGATCGCACGACACTGGTGCGGGCCCTGAAACCGCTGGAGCGTGACGGTTACGTCATAAGCGAACCGGAAGGCAAGGGATCGCGCAAGCTGCTGCTGAGGCTGTCGGCGAAGGGCGAGACGAAATTTTTGGAAGGCGTCGAATGCTGGCGTGCCGCCCAGGCGGAATATGCGGCGCTGGTTGGAGCAGAACGGGCGGATGACCTGCGCCAGATGCTTCTTGCCATTCCAGCAGGCGCCGCCGCCTAACGAACAGCCGGAATTTTCCGGCTCTTTTTACCGTCACAATAGTGCATATGCACATTTAAAGGAAAGAGACACATGTCCCAGAAAATCGAAAATGCCGTCGCTCTCGTGACGGGCGCCAATCGCGGCATCGGCCGCGAGTTCGTCTCCGAACTCCTGCGCCGAGGTGCGAAGAAGGTCTACCTCGGCGCCCGCGATCCGGCAGCACTTGCCGATCTCGTCTCGCTCGACCCGGCGCGTCTCGTCGCCCTTAAATTGGACGTCACCAATCCAGCGGATATCGAAAAGGCTGCAAAGACGGCAACCGACGTCACGCTCCTGATCAACAATGCCGGTTTTGCCGGCGGGCAGGGGGCTATTTCCGCTCCGGACATTTCGATCGCCCGGCAGGAAATGGAAGTGAACTATTTCGGCGTGCTGGCATTGAGCAAGGCTTTTGCGCCGATCCTTGCCAAGGCAGAGCGGAGCAGCATCGTCAATGTTCTCTCGTTCCTCTCTCTCGTGACGCTGCCTTTGGCCGGCACCTATTCTGCCTCGAAGGCGGCCGGTCTTGCCGCAAGCCGCTCGATCCGCGCCGAACTCAAGGGGCAGGGTACGCAGGTCGTCGCGACGATGCCGGTCCAGGTGGACACCGATATGGGCCGCAGCCTGCCGGAACCGCGCCTGCAGCCGCTCGATGTCGTCAGTGAAACGCTTGATGCGGTCGAGGCCGGCATCGAGGAGGTATTCCCCGGCGAACTCACCCGCAACGCCGCGTCCGCCTTTGCCGCCGACCCGAAGGGTGTACAGGCGCATATGTCGACACGGCTGCCAGCGTAAAGGATCCAGGAAAATGCGTTCCGATTTTTCCGCCGCTGCCCGCTTGCGCAAGTTCGCGTCTCACGCTAACAATTCGGCCATGACACAAGCACGCAACATTGCAATCTGGTGGTGGGTTCGCTGAAGCGGCCTTGACCAGTCATGCGTGATTGAGACGATAAGCCGCCCGGAAGTTTCGAGGCGGCTTTTTTGTATTCGGGCCGCAGGAATGACGGGCCTGAACGGAGTGAAAAAATGGCGACGACAATTCTTGCAGACGGTGCGGAAGCCTATACCACCAAGGGCGGCATTTCCGTCACCCGCCGGCGGCGCGAGGCCCCTTATGGCGAAGCGATCGCGAGCTATGTCGACAGGCTCGACGAGCGCCGGGGCGCAGTCTTCTCCTCCAACTACGAATATCCGGGCCGCTATACGCGCTGGGATACGGCGGTCATCGACCCGCCGCTCGCCATCTCCTCCTTCGGCCGGTCGCTCTGGATCGAAGCCTATAACGAACGCGGCGAAGCGCTCCTGTCGATGATTTTCGAGCATCTCGCCGGGATCGCCGACATCACGCTCGGAGCCTCCACGATCCGCCGCCTCGATCTGACGATCAACACGCCGGACCGGGTCTTCACAGAAGAAGAGCGCTCGAAGATCCCGACGGTGTTCACGGTGCTTCGTGCCGTCACCAATCTGTTCTATTCGCAGGAAGATGCGAGCCTTGGCCTCTACGGCGCCTTCGGCTACGATCTTGCCTTCCAGTTCGATGCGATCGAGTTGAAGCTGAAGCGCCCCGACGATCAGCGCGACATGGTGCTGTTCCTGCCCGATGAAATCCTCGTCGTCGATCACTATGCCGCGAAGGCGTGGATCGACCGCTATGATTTCGCCAAGGACGGCCTGACGACGGAAGGCAAGGCGGGCGATATTGTTCCGGAGCCGTTCCAGACCATCGACAGCATTCCTCCGCACGGCGATCATCGTCCGGGCGAATATGCCGAACTCGTCGTCAAGGCGAAGGAGAGCTTCCGCTGCGGCGACCTGTTCGAAGTCGTGCCCGGCCAGAAGTTCTTCGAGCGCTGCGAAAGCAAGCCTTCGGAAATCTCCAATCGTCTCAAGGCGATCAACCCGTCGCCCTATTCCTTCTTTATCAATCTCGGAAACCAGGAGTATCTCGTTGGTGCGTCGCCCGAAATGTTCGTGCGCGTCTCCGGTCGCCGCATCGAGACATGCCCGATTTCCGGCACGATCAAGCGCGGTGACGATCCGATCGCCGACTCGGAACAGATTCTCAAGCTCTTGAACTCCAAGAAGGACGAGTCCGAGCTGACCATGTGCTCTGACGTCGATCGCAACGACAAGAGCCGCGTCTGCGTGCCAGGCTCGGTGAAGGTCATCGGCCGCCGCCAGATCGAGATGTATTCGCGCCTGATCCACACGGTCGATCACATCGAAGGCCGGCTGCGTGACGACATGGATGCGTTTGACGGATTCCTGTCGCATGCCTGGGCCGTTACCGTCACCGGTGCGCCGAAGCTGTGGGCCATGCGCTTCATCGAGAGCCATGAGAAGAGCCCGCGCGCATGGTATGGTGGCGCGATCGGCATGGTCGGCTTCAATGGCGACATGAATACCGGGCTGACCCTGCGCACCATCCGGATCAAGGACGGCATTGCCGAGGTGCGCGCCGGTGCCACGTTGCTCAACGACAGCAATCCGGAAGAAGAAGAAGCCGAAACCGAATTGAAGGCCTCCGCCATGATCGCAGCGATCCGCGACGCAAAATCCGCCAACAGCCGCGGGGCAGGCCGCGACGTCGCCTCCGTCGGTACCGGCGTCAACATCCTGCTCGTCGATCACGAGGACTCGTTCGTCCATACGCTGGCGAACTATTTCCGCCAGACCGGCGCGACGGTCACCACCGTGCGCTCGCCCGTCGTCGATGAAATCTTCGACCGGGTAAAGCCGGATCTCGTCGTGCTGTCGCCCGGTCCCGGCATGCCGAAGGATTTCGACTGCAAGGCGACGATCAAGAAGGCGCGTGCGCGTGAACTGCCGATCTTCGGCGTCTGCCTCGGCCTGCAGGCGCTGGCCGAAGCCTATGGCGGCGATCTTCGCCAGCTCGCGGTGCCGATGCACGGCAAGCCGTCGCGCATCCGCGTGCTCGAGCCCGGTATCGTTTTCTCCGGCCTTGGCAAGGAAGTGACGGTCGGCCGCTATCACTCGATCTTTGCCGATCCCTCGACGCTGCCGCGCGAATTCATGATCACCGCCGAAAGCGACGACGGCACGATCATGGGCATCGAACACATGAAGGAGCCGATTGTGGCCGTTCAGTTCCACCCGGAATCGATCATGACGCTCGGCGGAGATGCCGGCATGCGGATGATCGAGAACGTCGTGGCGCATCTAGTCAAGCGGGCAAAAATCAAGGCTGCTTGAGGGAATTTCGTCCGGTTGCTTTGACAAGACCGCAGCCTTGATCCATATGCAGGCTATCCGAAACCGCTGGAGCGCTCCTCGCCGCTCCAGCGGTTTCGGCGTTCTAGGCCCCTGATTTCTGCAATTCATTCGCATATGCAAGGAGAAGACGATGGTTGGGCAAAAGACGACACCGGTGCAGCGCCTCGCCTTCTGGAGCATCCCGATTTCGATCGGCGTGCTGGGGCTGAAGATGCTCGCCTGGTGGTTCACCGGGTCGGTGGCGCTGCTTTCCGACGGATTGGAATCGATCGTCAACGTCGTCGCGGCCATCGTTGCCTTCGCGGTGATTGGCTATGCGGCCAAGCCAGCCGATGCCAGCCATCCTTTCGGTCACCACAAGGCGGAGTATTTTTCGGCTGTCATCGAGGGAGTGCTGATTGTCGTTGCAGCGCTTCTGATCGTCTCCGAGGCCCTGCCGGCTATTTGGTCGCCGAAGCTGCCGGACGCGCCGGCACTCGGTCTGGCGATCAATCTGTCGGCGGGCATTATCAATGCCGTCTGGGCCTATACGCTGATCCGTGCCGGACGCGCCTATCGTTCTCCCGCCTTGTCGGCGGATGGTCATCATATCCTCTCCGACGTGGTAACCTCGGCGGGTGTGCTGGTTGGTCTTGTCCTGGCGATCGTCAGCGGCTATGCGGTGCTCGATCCGCTGCTTGCCGTGATCGTTGCTTGCAACATCCTCTACCAGGGCTGGAAGGTGATCGCGCGGTCGATCGACGGCCTGATGGACAGGGCGGTGACGGAGGAGGAAGAGGTTGCGATCAAGCAGGCGATTGCGGCGCATGGGGCGGGTTCGCTTGGCGTGCATGACCTGAAGACCCGGCAGGCGGCCTCGGCGATCTTCGTCGATTTTCACATGGTCGTGCCGGCGGATATGACGGTGCGCGCCGCGCATGACATATGCGACCGGCTGGAAGATGCCATCCGCGTGGTCAACGAGGAGGCGAAGATCGCCATCCATATCGAGCCGGAGGGCGAAAAGGCCCACGGCATAAGAGTTAAGGTTGCCAGGGAGCAATGAAATGACGAAAACCGATGTATCAGGCCTGTCGCAGCTCGGCCAGAACGTGAAGGCACCCCAAACCCCCGAAGAGGCCGTGCTCGAGCGTGTGCCGACGAGCCATGCGGGCACGGACTTCGTCGTGCGCTTTACGGCGCCCGAATTCACCTCCCTCTGCCCGATGACCGGTCAGCCGGATTTCGCTCATATCGTCATCGACTATATTCCCGATGGCTGGCTGGTCGAATCCAAGTCGTTGAAGCTCTATCTGCACTCGTTCCGCAATCACGGCGCATTCCACGAGGACTGCACGATCGACATCGCCAAGCGTCTCGTCGATCTGCTTGCCCCGAAATGGCTGAGAATCGGCGCCTACTGGTATCCGCGCGGCGGTATTCCGATCGACGTCTTCTGGCAGACGGGCAAGCCGCCGGAGGGAATCTGGCTGCCGGATCAGGGCGTCCAGCCCTATCGCGGCCGCGGCTGACAAACGAAAACGGCGGGCTTTTGGCCCGCCGTCGCTTTTTTAAAGGATGCCGGTCAGTTGAAGATCAGCGCCACTCCGGCAAAAGCCGTCAGGCCGCCGAGAATGCGCGAGATCATCTGGCCGGAAGACAGGCGGCCGATGCCGAGGCCAAGCCCGATGCCGGCGACATGCAGGAGCGCGGTGGCGATCACGAAGCCGGCGCTGAAGGGCAGGGCGCCGGCGGCTCCGAGTTCGCCGCCATGGGCATAGCCGTGGAATAGCGCGAAGACGCCGACGACAGCGACGCAGGCAGCTGTCTGCAAGCGCACTGCCATGGCGACCAAGAGGCCGAGCGTTACGACGGAAGCGAGGATTGCGGGCTCGACGAAGGGCAGGTGAACGCCGGTCATCGCCAGCGCAAAGCCGAAGGCCATGGTGCCGATGAAGGCCGAAGGCACGGCCCATAGGGCACGTCCGCCGATCTGTGCCGCCCAGAGACCGACGGCGATCATGACGAGGATATGGTCGAGGCCTGATAGTGGATGGGTAAATCCTGCCATCAGCGAGCCGTGTTCGGCCGGATCAAGATGGGCAAAGGCGGGCGCGGTCGAAGCGGCGAGTGCCACGGCGGCAAGAAGAAGGCGTCTTTTCATTGAGGTCCCCACTGAAGGGCGGGACTGTGGGAGGCGGCCCGCCGGATGCGAATTCGTGACACCGCTATCTTATTGTCGATTGGGAACCTGTCCATACGGCAAATGCCTTAGACCCCTTGTCTTTACTATAGCTGTACGGTGTCGCTGATTGCCCTTTCATCCGCATCCGCTTTTGTTGCATTGTTTTCGCAGTCGAGTCGCCTTATCTGACAGCGACAGGACATCTGATTTTATTTCGCGGGAGAGTTCGCATGAACGAAGACGAAGACGACAAGAAGACGGAACTGCCTTTGGGCAAGGAAACAGAGGCGAACCTTTTCAAGTCGCGCTCGATCTTTATCTACGGCCCGATCAACCAGGAACTGGCGCAGAAGGTCTGCTCGCAGCTCGTGGCGCTTGCCGCCGCCAGCGACGACGACATCCGCATTTATGTCAGCTCCCCGGGTGGGCACGTCGAGTCCGGCGATTCGATCCACGACATGATCAAGTTCATCAAGCCGAAGGTCTGGATGATCGGTACGGGCTGGGTCGCCTCCGCCGGCGCGCTGATCTATGTTGCGGCACCGAAGGAACGGCGCATTTGCCTGCCGAACACGCGCTTCCTGCTTCATCAACCGTCTGGCGGCACGCGTGGCATGGCATCTGACATCGAGATCCAGGCTCGCGAGATCCTCAAGATGAACGACCGCCTGAACAAGATCTTCTCCGAAGCGACCGGCCAGCCGGTCGAAAAGATCGCCAAGGATACCGACCGCGATTACTGGCTCTCCGCCGAGGAAGCCAAGGCTTACGGTCTGGTCTCGCGGATCATCACGTCGCAGGCCGATATCTGAACCCTTCAGATATTCGAAGCATTCCGACCCCGCCGGTTTTCCGGCGGGGTTTTTGTTTGTCAGGCTGCGGTTGCAGAGAGGGGATGATGCTGGAGGGCGGTATCGATCGTGACGAGCTTCAAGCCTTCGACCGCGCACTGGGCGAGCAGCAGGCGGTCGAACGGATCGCGCGTCAGTGGCTCGGGCTTGACGCTTTGCAATGCATGGTTCTCATTGATTGGAATTAGCTCGATAGCATAGTTTCGTGCCGTTTCCGGTAGCTCTTCCAACGCTGTTTTCAGCGGAAGTTTGCCGAGGCGATGCTTAATCGCAATTTCCCAGAGACTTGCGACACTCAGATAAAATCGATCATCCGACGCGTCGACCTCCTGGCGCACACGCAATGGTAGTGCCTCCATGCGGTCTTCTATAACGGCCAGAAAAATATGCGTGTCCAACAGCCGGCCCACTTCCTACTCCCCGCGAAAAGGCGGCAAAGGCGTGATCAGGAAATCTTCAGGCAGGGGTTCATCGAAATCGGATGGGATCTCTCCGAAGAAATTGGTGATCCCACGTTCTTTCTTGTAGGCCTTGCCTCCCTCCCAGTCGATCCCACCTTTCTTCTTCGCGGGCACAAACTCCATCACCGGCTTTCCGTTGCGGGTCACCGTGATCGTCTCGCCGGCCTCGACACGGCGGGCGAGTTCGGTCAGCTTGTTCTTGGCTTCGCGGATCGATATGTTGGTCATGGAGGTAATGTAGCTGCAAGTGGCTACATTTTCAATGTTGGCGATCTGCGCTTGCCCTTCCTTCTGTCTGCCGCTATACACCGTTTCATGTCGAACACAGGTGCTCAGATCATCGAACAGTTTTCCCGCGGGCGGATTGCCTTTGCGGATCGTTCGCGCGCCTCGCTTCTTCTTCTCGGCCTTACACGCGGTTGCCGGGTTCTTTGAAGGAGCGCCCGGTGGCCGAAAGCCCACCGGCCCAAGCTCCTTGCCTTCCCTGAATAGCAGATACGAAAAGAACCCGAGAGCCAGCATTTTGCCGTCGCAATGCGACCGTCGATCGGTTATTGCATGCGGGAAATGCGCCTCACAGATGAAGAGAAGCCGCAATGATCATGAAATCGCACACCGTCAAGCAGGGCATGCCCGAGGCAGCGGTCAAGTATCAGCCCTATCCGCAAATCAATATTCCGGACCGCACCTGGCCGGGCAACACCATCACCAAGGCACCGATCTGGTGTTCGGTCGACTTGCGCGACGGCAACCAGTCGCTGGTCGACCCCATGGGCCACGACCGCAAGGCCCGGATGTTCCAGCTGTTGCTCGACATGGGTTTCAAGGAAATCGAGATCGGGTTTCCGTCCGCGTCGCAGACGGATTTCGATTTTGCCCGCTGGTGCATCGAGGAGGGTAATGTGCCCGCCGATGTGTCGCTGCAAGTTCTGGTCCAGTGCCGTCCCGAACTGATCACGCGCACCTTCGAATCGCTGCAAGGGGCCAACAAGCCGATCGTGCATTTCTATAACTCGACCAGCGAATTGCAGCGCCGCGTCGTGTTCGCCAAGGACGTGCGTGGCATCAAGCAGATCGCCACTGACGCCGCCAAGATGATCACCGACATGGCCGCCAAGGCCGGCGGCGGTTTCCGCTTTGAATATTCGCCGGAAAGTTTTACCGGCACCGAGTTGGAGGTCGCACTGGAAATCTGCAACGCGGTCACCGAGATCGTGCGGCCGACGGCCGACAACAAGCTGATCCTCAACCTGCCCTCCACGGTCGAAATGGCGACGCCGAACATCTATGCCGACCAGATCGAATGGATGTGCCGCAACCTCGACAACCGCGAAAACCTGGTCATCTCGCTGCATCCGCACAATGACCGAGGCACCGGCATCGCCGCGACCGAACTCGGCCTGATGGCCGGCGCCGACCGCGTCGAAGGCACGCTGTTCGGCAATGGCGAGCGCACCGGCAATGTCGATGTGGTGACCTTGGCCTTGAATATGTTCACGCAAGGGATCGACCCCGGCCTGGATTGCTCCGACATCGAGCGGATCAAGGACGTCTACGAATATTCCAACCAGATGGTCATTCCGGAACGCCATCCCTATGTCGGCGAATTGGTCTACACGGCCTTCTCCGGCTCCCACCAGGATGCGATCAACAAGGGCATGAAAGCGATCAAGGTCGCCAACAAGCCGCTCTGGGAAGTGCCCTACCTGCCGATCGATCCGCAGGATGTCGGCCGCTCCTATGAGGCGATCATCCGCATCAACTCGCAGTCAGGAAAGGGCGGCATCGCCTATATCCTGCAGGAGGACTACGGCATCAACCTGCCGCGCAACCTGCAGGTGGAATTCCGCGAGGACATCCAGCGCATTACCGACGAACAGGGCAAGGAATTGCCGTCGAAGGCGATTCACGCCCGCTTCATCGAGCGTTACGTCGATCAGCCGAATGCCCGCATCCGCTTCGTCGACCACCACACCTATCCGGTCGGCGAGCACAAGGGCGTGCGCGTGGTAGCGGCCGAAATCACCGACAACGGCGAGACGAAGCGCATCGAGGGCAAGGGCACCGGCCCGATCGACGGCTTCATCAATGCCCTGTCGATCTACCTCGGCGTTGAAATGTCCGTTGCCGATTATTCCGAGCATTCGCTGCAGCATGGCTCGAACGCAGCGGCGATCGCCTATGTCGAGGTCGAATATCCGGGCGGCAAGCTGTTTGGTGTCGGCATCAACACCAATATCGTCGCGGCCTCTCTCGAAGCCATTGTTTCGGCCGCCAACCGGGTTCTGGAGCAGAAGGCTCGCTAGTCGGCGTGAGGGTTTGACAGGTAAACAGCAGGGTCGCGGTTGGAAAGCTGCGACCTTGGCGGGTTGCTTCAGTATTTATGCGTGTATTTTTCTTTTGTTATATTCGCGCTATGGTTTAATAATTCGTTAAGCAATTTATTAACCACAAATCTCTAATATGCCGTTCAGCAAGACAGCTGGACACACAGCGCCGCATTTCGGCCTGCTGCCATGAAGGCACGCCCGTCCCGGTTAAGCCCCCGGGATGTCTTGAACATTCTCATTCATTCAAAAAGCGTCGCTGGTGCTCGGTTCTGCGCTCCGGCCAGCAAGAGGATTCAAGATGAAACCTGCACTGCGTTTTGGTATCGGAATGCGCCTTGGCATCGGCTTCGGCTTTCTCGTTCTGCTCATGCTCCTTCTGACCCAGCAATCGGTGTCAAAGGTCAACGAGATCAACAGCAACCTTGGCGAGATCAACGATGTGAACAGCGTCAAGCAGCGGTTCGCGATCAACTTTCGCGGCAGCGTTCACGACCGGGCCATCGCCATCCGCGACGTAACGATCGTCGAAACACCGGAAGAGCGCCAGGAAGCCATTGCACTGATCGCCAAGCTCGCCGAGACCTACGCGGCGAACGAAGTGAAGATGAAGGAAATGATCGCCACCGGCGCGTCCGACCAGGAAAAGACTGTTCTTGCCGAAATCGCCGATATCCAGTCCAAGACCAACCCGTTGGTTGCCGAGATCATCTCGCTCGAAGACAAGGGCGACAAGGCCGCCGCGAAGACGATCCTGTTGGAGCAGGCGCGTCCGCTGTTCGTTTCCTGGCTCGGCGCCATCAATAAATTCATCGACTACCAGGAAGCGCTCAACAAGTCTGTTGGCGCTGAGGTTCATGTGGCGGCGAGCGGCTTCCAGACCATGGCTCTTGGTTCTCTGGCCGGGGCGAGCGTGCTTGCATTGATCGCCGCCTTCATCGCCAGCCGATCGATTACCGTCCCGATGGCAAAGCTGCAGGCTGCGCTGCGCCAGATGGCCGAGGGAAAGCTGGATGGCGATCAGGCACTCGACGCCCGCCGTGACCAGATCGGAGACCTCGCCCGTGCCGTCGGCGCCGTTCGCGATGCCGTCGGTTCGCGGGCCGCGCGCCAGGCGGAAAGCGACGCGCAGCGTGCTGCGGCAGAGCGCGAGCAGATGGAAGATACGGCCCGTCAGCGCGATGCTGAAGTGGCGCAGACAAATCACGCGGTCGCCCAACTCGGTCAGGCTCTGGAGGAAATGGCAAACGGCAATCTCGAATACCGCCTGTCGGAATCCTTCGGCTCGGCACTCGATGAGCTGCGTATCAACTTCAACAATTCCGTCGACAAGCTGCATTCGGCCCTGAAGGCGATCGGTGGCAATGCCTTCTCGATCGACGCCGGCGCCAGGGAAATCAGCGGCGCTGCCAACGACCTGGCACGCCGCACCGAACAGCAGGCGGCCTCGATCGAACAGACTGCCGCGGCGCTGGACGAAATCTCCACCACCGTCAACGATTCGACCAAGCGGGCCGAAGAGGCGGGGACGCTGGTCGCCAAGACGCGCGAAAACGCCGAGCGCTCCGGTGAAGTCGTCAAACGGGCGGTTGCGGCAATGGGCCAGATCGAAGGCTCGTCGAACGAGATCAACAACATCATTAGCGTCATCGATGACATCGCCTTCCAGACCAACCTTCTGGCTCTGAACGCCGGCGTCGAGGCCGCCCGGGCAGGGGAAGCCGGCAAGGGCTTTGCGGTCGTTGCGCAGGAAGTGCGCGAGCTTGCTCAGCGTTCCGCCAACGCGGCCAAGGAGATCAAGCAGCTGATCAACAATTCCGGCGAGCAGGTGCGCTCCGGTGTTACCCTTGTCGGCGAAACCGGCAAGGCACTGACAGAGATCGTCTCCGAGGTGCAGGAGATCAACCGCCACGTCAATTCGATTGTCGAATCTGCCAAGGAACAGTCGGTGGCGCTGAAGGAAATCAACGCCGCGGTCAACACGATGGATCACTCGACGCAGCAGAACGCCGCGATGGTCGAGGAAACCTCGGCCGCCAGCCAGAAGCTCGCCATGGAAGCGGCGTCGCTATCCGACCAGCTCGCGAAATTCCGCTTCGAAGGCGGCGGTCGGCATGTCCAGGCGGCGGGACCGTCTTCGACGCCGCGTTCTTCACCGGCAGGCGCAATGATCCGCAAGGTTGCCTCGGCCTTTGGCGGCGGTCGTGCCCCGGCACCGACCGCTCAGGCCTCCGGCGACTGGCAGGAGTTCTGACATATAGAGCCCAACAAAAAGGCCCGTATCCTGATGAGGATGCGGGCCTTTTTTGAGAACGTCAGACTTCAAATCGCCGTCGAGACGGCATCGGCAAGCTGCTGCAGATTGGCATCGGACGACGGGCCGACGACCACATAGGAGGCGGCTCCCTTCTGCCAGGAAATCATCGCGATGTCGTCGCGCATGCTTTCCGTCATCTTTCCGTCGGTGGTGCCGGGTTTGCTTTTCAGGAAACAGATTGCGAAAACGTCGCCGTCCTCGTTCTTGTACATCAATTGCGCCACCGGCTTGCCGGATGCGACCAGCAATCGGGCACCTTCGAAGGTAAGGCCGCGTGCGGTGAGGTCCGGCCGAGCGAAATTTACGCCGACGCTTGCGGTCAGCCATGTTTCGATCCGCGCGTCGCCGGAAGCCGGCACTTCGACCAGATGCTCCGCCGATTGCCGCGAATAGATGCGGTGATAATCGGCGATGTCGTCGAGCCAGGTGCGGGCGGCGGCAACACTCATGGGCCGCGTGGCGTCGTCGCTGGTCTTGCCGATGATATAGCCGGTCGAGCCGCCAACGAGCAACAGGACGACCGAAGCGGCAAGCGCCCGCGGCCAGAGTTTTGTCTTTGCCTTGCGCGGTGCCGCATTGACGACCCGCTCGGCCTTGGGATTGACGCCCGGACCCTGCTTGATCCGACGGACCAGAGACAGCGGAACCGGATCGTGCAAAAATTCCTCGAAAGCCTTGTTGCCAAAGGCATTTCCGGCTTTCAACATTTCAAGCAGCAGCCGGGCCTCGTCGTCGCGCGCCACCAACTGCTCCAGTTCCTTGCGTTCCGCTTCATCCACTTCGCCGTCGAGATAGGCCGACAGACGAACTTCGAGCGCGAGCCCTTTCGTGCTTTGCAACGTCAGGCCCTCCTTTCCGTCGTCTCTGTAATCATTGCGGCCAGACGCATGCGTGCTGTCGAAAGCCTGCTCATCACGGTCCCGATCGGGATCTTCAAAATATCGGCGGCTTCGCGATAGCTATGTCCTTCGACATTCACCAACAGGAAAACGCTCGCCAGCCCTTCCGGCATGGAAAGGATCATCTTGTGCAGTTGGTTGGCATAAACGGCCTTTTCGCCGGATGCTTCGATCGACAATTCGTCCTGTTCGGTAGCATCGACCGTGCCGCTGCCGGTGCGGACCTTGCGCTTCCTGATTTCGTCGATCCAGAGATTGCGTGTCATTGCGTATATCCAGCTTTCAAGCCGCCCTTCGCCGTTCCAAAGGTGGTTGCGGGTGATCGCCCGCTCACAGACCTCCTGGACCAGGTCATCGGCATCGGCGGCATTGCGCGTCAGTGTCATGGCGAAACGGCGCAACTTGGGCAGCACACTGACCAGGTCACGTCTGAATTCGTTCGGTTCTGCCGCTGGACGCATTGCTCTTCCAAGGTAACGTTCCGGATCTGGATCTTATTCGTCCGGGGTCAAAATACACGCCGGTTGATATGAAACATTTGACCCATGGTCTGCAAGTCAGCAGCCGGTTGGAAGCACATATTTTGCCACATCAGGAGATTTTCCTGATGTTGGACAAGAGGCCGGGTAGCGCAAGGCCGCCCGGCCGCGCTTGATCAGTAGTGACGGACGCCGCCGAGCGATTCCAGGAGCGCGCGATAAGCCCAGGTGTTTTCGCCGCCGCGGTCGCGAATCTCGATCAACTGCGCCTTGGCTTCTTCGATCTCTCCCTGCTCGATCAGGGCCTGGCCCATGTAGGAGCGGGCGAGGATGTAGTTTTCATCAGCCTGCAATGCTCGCTTGTAGTAGCTCATGCCGAGTTCCATGCGGCCCGCCTTGCGGTTGGAATAGCCGCGATAGTTGAGGATACGGGCGCTGTCTTGGTCCTTGACCGCGTCGAGAACCTTCAGCGAATTTTCATACTGGCCGGCATAGGCAAGTTCGCGTGCCGCCTTGAACAGGATATCGTCGTCAAGCCCGCTCTTCTTGGCTTCGACACATTCTTTCTTCTGGTCGTCCCAGACTTTGCCATCCTTGCATTCGATGGAGGTCTTGGTCTTTTCCGGCGGGTTGGTCGTATCCTCGCCTGCGGCCCAGGCCGTCTGGCCAAGGGCGAAGAAGGAAGCGGCTGAAAACAAGGCTATTACTGCGGTCTTGCTGTGAATCATGGTCATCTCCCTGGCTGAAAACTGAAACCGGCAAGCCGGATTTCGCATGGCATCTCGCGATGCCAGCACTGCCATCTTACCGGTCAGGTTCATATGACGGATGACGAGCGCTGATTATTTCCTGAAGCATAGCGCTTTTTCGTGTCTTGGCGAGTAACGATCGGGCGATCAGAAGCGCGTCGTTTCGACCAAAGTCACCGAACGGCCATCCATGGTCAGTTCGAAGCGCTCGCGCACCAGGTTCCATTGCCCCGGGCTTCCCGAGATGAAAAACAGGTTGAAGCCGGCCGGTGGCTTCTTGCCGCCCCGGCCTTGCGAGGCGGACGCGATGCCGACGACCGGTACCGGCTTGATCTGGCCCTTCAGGGAATAGACCGTGTTCAGATGCGTGTGCCCATGCAGCACGAGTTCGGCGCCGCCGGCCGAAATCGTCGCGGCAAACCGCCGGATGCCGAGCATGCGCTTGTACATCGAGGTCGCGCCGCGGATCGGCGGATGATGGATCATGACCACCCGGAACAACCCGGCTTCGCCGGCTGCGCGCAGGAGATTGACGGTCTCGCGCGCCTGGCGGCTGCCGAAGTAGCCGCTGGCGGCAAAAGGCGGGGTTGCGACGGCGGTCGAGCAACCGACCAGCGCCACCGGCCCGCGGACGCGCAGATAGGGATAGCAGTGGAAATCCTCGTTCCACTCCGCCGGGCCGCGCTCGCCGCGCATATAGGGATACCAGGCCTTGGTGGTCTTCTCATAGGCGCCCGGCACATAGGCGTCATGGTTGCCGGGCACGATCGAGATGTTTTCCGGTTCGCCGGCTTCCTTCAGCCACGCGGTCATGATTTCGATTTCGCGCGACGAGGCAAGGTTGACGAGATCGCCGGTGATCGCCAGATGATCCGGATCGACCCGCTCGATTTCGTCCATCAGCAGATTGAGTGTATCGCCGACCAGATGATTGCGGCGGTGGCGGTGCCAGTTGACGAAGCCGGTGATGCGTTTCGACGCGAGTTCACGGAACGAAAGATCGGGCAGGGGGCCAAGATGAATGTCTGAAATATGGGCGAGTTTGAACATGGTTCGTACCTAGCGCATATTCCCGCAAAGGGGAATCATCCGAGCCGCTTTATCCTCGGTGGGACCTGAGACTTTGGATATTGATGAAAGGAACCGGATCGGCATGACGGACACGCCGCCGGAAATGCGCAGCTGGAAAACCTGGCTGATTACGCGCGTAGTGCACAGCTATTTCGCGTTTGCACGCGGCATGACGATCGGCGTGCGCGCCGCCTGTTTCGACGACAAGGGCCGGATTTTCCTGGTCCGGCACTCCTATGTCGCCGGTTGGCACATGCCGGGCGGCGGGCTCGAACGGCGCGAAACGGCCTTCGAGGCGCTGGTCAAGGAGTTGCGCGAGGAAGGCAATCTCGAACTCGTGGATCCGCCCGAACTCTTCCACGTTTACTTCAACCGGGTAACGAGCAAACGCGACCATGTGCTGTTCTATCGCTGCCGCAACGTGCGGCAGACCGCGTCGCGCAAGCCCGACCTGGAGATCGTCGAGACCGGCTTTTTCGCGCTCGACGATCTTCCGAAGGATACAACGGCCGCCACCCACCGGCGGCTGGCGGAACTGGCTGGCGAGATACCGCCAGCCGATTTCTGGTAGTTACGCCGCGAGTTTTTCGCGCAGATGCGGCGCCGTGAGGTAAAGCTCCGGGCCCACGGGAACCACGCCGGTCGGGTTGATCGTCGTGTGGCTGCGGTAATAGTGTTCCTTGATGTGGCGCAGGTTGACTGTCTCCGCGATGCCGGGAACCTGATAGAGATCCTGCAGATAGCCCTGCAGATTCGGGTAGTCGGCGATACGGCGGATGTTGCACTTGAAATGTCCGACATAGACCGGGTCGAAGCGCACCAGCGTCGTGAACAGCCGCCAGTCGGCCTCGGTGATCTGCTCGCCGGTCAGGTAGCGGCGGGTGGACAGGCGTTGTTCGAGTTCGTCCAGCGCCTCGAACAGCACCTTGACGTTTTCCCCGTAGGCGTCTTGCGTCGTCGCAAACCCGGCCTTGTAGACGCCGTTGTTTACCGCATCGTAGATGCGCTCGTTAAGGCCGTCGATTTCACCGCGCAACGCCTGCGGATAGAAATCCTCGTTCGAACCGGTCAGACCGTCGAAAGCCGAATTGAACATCCGGATGATTTCCGAGGATTCGTTGGAAACCATCTTGTTCTGCTTCTTGTCCCACAGCACCGGTACGGTGACGCGGCCGGAATAATGCGGGTCCGCCTTCACATAGACCTGCCAGAGCGCCTCGGAACCGAACAGATGATCGACCGTGCCGCCGATCTCGTTCTTGAACTCCCAGCCCTTCGACAGCATCAGCGGATCGACGATCGAGACCGAGATCAGGCTTTCCAGCTTCTTCAGCTTGCGGAAGATCAGCGTGCGGTGCGCCCAGGGGCAGGCGAGCGACACATAGAGGTGGTAACGCCCGGCCTCGGCCTTGAAGCCGCCCTCGCCGGAGGGGCCTGCCGAACCGTCGGCGGTGATCCAGTTGCGGAACTGCGATGCGGCCCGCTTGAAGTGCCCATGCGTTTCCTTGGTATCGTACCAGACATCGTGCCAGATGCCTTGAACCAGCATTCCCATTGTCGATCTCCTGCGGCAGCAATGCCTGTTGATGAATTCGCTGATCTTCAGATAGCGCGCATCGGTGACGCTTATTAGCCAGCAAATGCTGAACAGTGCGTTTTGGGCTTTGACAGAGGCCGTTTTTCTGCTATCCGGCCTCCCAGACTTTTTCATCTAACCGGATTCTCATTCGATGTTCTTGCCAGGAAACCCGCGACGACGCTGATGCTGAAAACGCCCATGGGCGTTGCCATCACTCCTATACGTCTCGCATGAACGGTTTTCTGATGTTTATGAAAAAGCACGACCTCGTCTATCTGACCGAAGACGCGTCCCATGACGCAGCCATCGAAATCATCAACGAAGAGGCCTTCGGTCCCGGCCGGTTCGCCCGGGCTGCGGCGCGTATCCGCGAACAGGGCCCGCACGACCTGTCACTGTCCTTCGTCTGCGCGGACGATGGCGAAACCGTTGCTTCGGTGCGCATGACCCCGGTCCTTGCCGGCTCGGTCAAGGGCCATCTGCTCGGCCCGCTTGCCGTGCGGCCGTCGCACAAGAACCGCGGCATCGGCCGGGAGCTGGTGCGCATCGCCGTCGAAGCGGCGCGGCGCAAGGGCTCCGAAGGCGTCATCCTCGTCGGCGACCCGCCCTATTATCAGCCCCTCGGTTTCGAGAAAGTCGCCTATGCGGCGCTGACTTTTCCCGGGCCGGTCGATCCGAACCGCGTTCTCGTCGTGCCGATGGGCGTTGATGTGCATGCCCGGCTGAAGGGCGAGATCCGCTGGCACGGATAATCACGCAGACTACGAAGGGGGCGCGAAGCCCCCTTTGCTGCCGCTACAGGCTGTAGTTCAGCGGAACCCAGTCATAGTTGGTGTCGTCCCGGCGCAGATGGCCGATACCGGGAAACGCGATATGAGCGCCGGCGACCAGGTAGGCGCCGTCAGCCGCGTCTTCAAAGGCTTTCTTGCGGGCAGCAACGGCCATCTGCTGATTGATGTCGAATGCGATGGCCACGTCCGGCTCATCGAACTGCAGAACGTCGCCATGGGTGACGTCGCCCCAGAACATCATCTTCTGACCCTGGCTTTCGATCACGATCGAGCTGTGGCCTGGCGTGTGGCCGGCCCTCAGGACGGATCCGAAACCAGGCAGTACTTCGGCATCATCACCGAAGGTCTCGAATTTCTTCGCCTCGATATAGGGGTTGAGGCTGGCATGCGCCTGGGCGAACTGTTCTTTGACCGCAGCCGTCGCCTTGTTTTCCTCGTTCTGATCGAACCAGAAATCGGCGTCGCGGCGGCTCACGTGCAGGGTGGCATTCGGAAAGACGCGGCTGCCCTTATTCGAGAGGCCGCCGGAATGATCCGTATGGATATGGGTCAGGATGACGTCGTCGATCTCGTCGGCCTTGTAGCCCGATGCTTCGATATTGGCGAGCAACCGGCCGAGCGTCGGGCCGAGGTAAGTTCCGGTGCCGGCATCGATCAGCACCAGCCGTTCGCCGGTGTTGACGAGATAGGCGTTGACCGAAGTCTCGGAGGACGGTCCCTGGAAGGCGGCAGCCAGCACCGCTTCGGCATGGTCGGCGGTGGTGTTGGCATAGAGTTTTGCCAGCGGAATGGCGACCGTTCCGTCCGAGAGGGCAGTGACCTCATAGGCCCCGACTTTCAGCCGGTAATAACCCGGGGCCTGGCCGCCTTTCAGCGGCGCTTTGGAAAAGGCGAGATTGGGCAGCGCCGCGGTGGAGGCGGCGGCGAGAAGGGTGGCGGCGGTTGCCTTGAGCATAGAGCGGCGAGACGGCATGGTGAACTCCTTGAGCAAGATGGTGTGGGGGGCCTTGCAAGCACCTGCCGAAGACGTAATGATGCTGGCATCAGCAATCAAATCGATGCCAGTCATGCAGCCTATCGATCATTTCAATTTGCGAGCCTTCGATCTCAACCTTCTCATTGCCTTCGATGTGATGATGGAGGAGGGGAACGTCACGCGGGCGGCTCGGCGACTGAAGATCGGCCAGCCGGCGATGAGCCACAACATCTCGACCCTGCGCATGCTGTTCGAGGACGAGCTTTTCATTCGCGTCGGCCAGATCATGCAGCCGACGGCACGTGCCCGCACTTTGGCTGGACCCATACGCAATGCTCTGAGGCAGGCGCAGGCGGCGCTTCTTTCTGCCGATGTCTTTGATCCGGCAACGGAAAATCGTGTATTTAGGCTCGGCATGTCGGCCGAGGTGCAGCTTCTGCTTTTGCCGGACCTGACGGCGCGGCTGCGCAAACTTGCACCCGGCATCCGTATCCTCGCACGTGGCTGCCAGCCGGACGAGGTCGATACCATGATTGACAGCGGTGCGCTCGACATGGCGATCGGCTGCACCTATTCACGGGCCACGCGCCAGGTTTCGGAGGTGCTGTACCAGGCGGAAGTGCTGTGCTGTTACAATCCCGCTTTGCTTTCTCTCGGCGTCCCCGTCGGCCTGGACGACTACCTCGCCGCCGATCACGCGGTGATTTCCCAGAGTGAGAGCCTTCATGGCTGCGTCGAAGACGCGCTCGAATTCGCGGGAGCGGACCTCAATATCGTTGCCGCCGGCCCAGATTTCATGTCGGTGCTATCGACCGCCAAGGTCAGTCCGGTGATCGCCACCATCGCGGCCCGCATCGCCTGTCGCTATGCCGCGCTGATGGGGCTGGTCATCAGCCCAATCCCGATCGACCTGCGTTTTCCGCCCGTGACCCTCGCGTGGCCGGCGCACGCGGACAAGGACGCGGCCAGTGTGTGGCTGCGCGACCAGATCCGTGACGTGTTCAACCAGACCACGGACTGGCAAACGGCCAAAATCGCTGCACAGTGATGGAGATGATTGGCAGCGGATAACCCCGTCCGCTTCCCAATTCCGCCACAGTGACTGCGAATATCCCGGCCATCGAAACCGGGATTTTTTGAATGCGTCTCCTGCCGACCCTTGTTGCTTCGCTTCTCTTCGCCACACAGGCGCCTGCCGCCGATCTCATCCATTTCTGGGATAAGCCGCAGCATGGCGGCAACAGCTTCAACCGGCTGCCGCCGGACCAGGCCTATTTCGACGCCCTGAAAGCCTATGGCGCCAGCTGGGTGCGGTTGTCCTACGACAAGTGGCAGCCGGCGAAACGTGATTTCCTGCTCGGCGACGCGGACAAATACGAGGGCATTCCCACGCGGGACCTGGCGACGCTGAAGGCCGCGCTCGATCGCGCCGACAAGGCTGGGCTCAAAATCGTGATTACGCCGTTGTCGCTGCCGGGCATGCGCTGGGCGCAGAACAACGGCAACAAATTCGATGGCCGGATCTGGCAGGACAAGGTCTGGTGGGCGCAGGCGGCGGCCTTCTGGAAAGACCTGGCAACGGCCCTGAAAGATCATCCCGGCGTCGCTGCCTACAACATCATCAACGAACCGGCGCCGGAAAAGAACAACGGTGTTGCCGAACATGGCGGTGCGGAGGCAATGAACGCCTGGTATGCCAAGCAGAACGGCACGGCGCGCGACCTGCCGGCCTTCTACGAGACAGTCGTCAAAGCCATCCGCGAAGTTGATCCATCCACGCCGATCATGGCCGATGCAGGCTGGTATGCCGCTGCCGACGCCTTCAGCTACTGGCCGAAGCCGCTTGCCGACGACAAGGTGCTCTACAGCTTTCACATGTACGAGCCCTATGCCGCGACCAGCGCCCCGAACATGAAGCGTGAAAAGCCATATGCCTATCCGGGCAAGGTGCCGTTCGGCGAGGCTGACGAAATCTGGAACCGTGAGCGCGTGGCCGCCTATCTGAAACAGCCGGTCGACTGGGCCGATAGCCACAACGTGCCGCGCAACCGCATGGTCGCCGGCGAGTTCGGCTGCATGCGTCGCTGGGAAGGCTGCAAGACCTATCTCGAGGACGTGCTGACATCGCTCGACGACAGCAAGCTGCACTGGGCGTTCTACAGCTTCCGCGAAGACAGCTGGGACGGCATGGATTACGAACTCGGCTCGAAGAAAGTCCATTGGACCTACTGGGACGCTATCGACGCTGGAAAGCCCGATCCAGTCAAGCGCAAGGCTGGCCCTGAGTTCGATCCGATCTTGAAGCGGTTGTAAACTACAGGTTTTCCATCGGATTGCGCGTCTTTGCTCGCGCGCAACCAAAACCTCCGTCATTCCTGTGCTTGTCACAGGAATCCAGCCACGGCGCGTCTGCGCCGTGAGAGGACTTGCGCGCGTCAGGCTCTCAGAGTCTTACGCGCCGCAGACGCGGCGCACTGGATTCCTGTGACAAGCACAGGAATGACGGAGACCATGGTGGCGCTTGCAAAACAGAGAATCGTTGCGAAGGCAGCTCTTACCGTCCTTCGCGATGCCAGGTTGCCGACAGCACGAACAGCAATGCCGCCAGGCCGAGGAAGCCGGCAAACAGCGACAGGGAGTTGATGCCCTTCAGCACCGTCTCGTCGGTCATGCGCAACGACATGCGCTGGTCGTCGGCAACGCGGACCGTGCCGCGCACGGGCAGGATCGGTGGCAGGTCCACCGGGCCATCGGCATTGGCGAGACGCTGCACCAGTCCCTTGGTTTTTTCAGCCCAGGGTTCAAGCGTTTCGGTGGTCGAGATGGTGGCCTTGAACTCCGGCGCATCGACGCTGCCGACATGCACCAGCGTATTCAGTTCGCCATTGTTGACTTCGAAGAGGCCGGTTTCCGTCGTGCGAACGCTGGCCTTGTAGAGGCCCGGCTCGCCTTCGGTCAGGGCAATCTCCTCGGTCTTGCCGGACGGATAGGTCAAGATAGCGGCACCGGGATCGCCTTCGATCGTCTGGCGGGCGATTTCGAGCGATCGGCCGCTGGCATGGGCCGTCAGCGCTTCTTCCTCCAGCGCCGGTTCCTGCATCAGCCAGTGGGCGGTGCGGCGATAGAGCGAAACGCTCGGGCCGCCGCCCTCGAAGCCGCGCGCCCAGAGCCAGCCCTGATCGGAGAGCAGCATGGCGACGCGGCCCTTGCCGACGCGGTTCAGGACCAAGAGCGGCTTGCCGTCGGCGGCCTGCATGACCGTCTGGCCGAGCGGCTGGTCGACATCCACAGTGCGGAACCAGCGGCCCCAATGCGGCGGCTCGCTGTCGGCGCCTTCGAGGCCACGCGTGACGGGGTGTTTCTTTCCCTCATCCGACAGGCGTGGATAAAAGGCTTTCTCGCTCATGAAACCGGTCGGGCTTGCAGGAAGCACGGCCGACAGTGGGGTCGTTGCTATGGAATCGTCGCCGGCATGTTCAGGCCCTGCGGCAATCAGCAGCGCACCACCGTTTTCGACATATTGGGCAATGTTGTCGTAGTAGAGGATCGGCAGTACGCCGCGATGCTGGTAGCGGTCGAAGATGATCAGGTCGAATTCCTTGATCTTCTCGACGAACAATTCGCGGGTTGGGAAGGCGATCAGCGAGAGTTCGTTGATCGGTGTCCCGTCCTGCTTTTCCGGCGGACGCAGAATGGTGAAATGCACGAGATCGACGGCGGCGTCGGATTTTAGAAGGTTGCGCCAGGCGCGCTCGCCGGAATGCGGCTCGCCGGAAACCAGAAGCACGCGCAGGTTCTCGCGGATGCCGTCGATGACGTGGACGGCGCGGTTGTTGGCGTCCGTCACCTCGCCGGGAACCGCAGCGACTGCGAATTCAAGGATATTGTTGCCGCCGCGCGGGACGGTGAAGGTGAACGGCACGTCCATGCCCGGCTCGGCCATTTCCCGGGCGATCTCGTTGCCGTTGAGGCTGATGGTCACTTCCGCCGTGCCGCCCGGTGCCGTGCCGTCATCGGCGATCCGGAACGCGACCTTCTGTTCCTCGCCGACGATGCCGAAGCGCGGGCCGCTGACCACCTCGATGCGACGGTCGAACTCGTCCGGCTTGCCGGTGATCAGGCCGTGAACAGGGGCGTCGAAGCCGAGCGGCTGGTTGACGTCGGGAACGTCGTGGATCTGCCCGTCGGTGATGAAGATCGCGCCGCCGACCCGGGAGGGCGGCACATCGGCAAGTGCCGTCTGGAGCGCCGTGAAGAGCTTCGTGGAGGGGGTTTCCGTGTCTTCGTCATCGGCCGCCTCGACAATGCGGGCCTCGATCTGCGGGAATTTGGCGAGCCGCTGCTTCAGCGTCTCCAGGGCGGCATCGGTCATCTCGCGACGGCCGGCATTGTCCTGGCTCTGGCTGCGGTCGACCACGACGCCGACGATGGTGGACAGCGGTTCGCGCTCTTCCTGGAAAAAGACCGGATTGGCGATCGCAAGGCACAGCGCCGCAAGGGCCGCCGCACGGAAGGTCGCGCCGCGAACGCCCCGCCAGAAGCCGAGCGCTGATAGAAGAACGGCTATCAGCGCAAGCACCGCGATGAACGGCCAGGGAAGGAGCGGGGAGAAGTCGATCGTCATCGGCGCGCCCTCACTGGCCAAGCCGTTCGAGCAGGGCAGGAATATGCACCTGATCGGCCTTGTAGTTGCCGGTCAGCATATACATCATGATGTTGACGCCGGAGCGGAAGGCATATTCGCGCTGTTGCTCGTCCGGGGGCACCATCGGCAGAAGCGGCATGCCATTGTTGTCGATCGCCCAGGCCCCGGCGAAATCGTTGCCCGTGATCATGATCGGCGAGACGCCGTCGCCGGAGCGGGCGGGCCTGCCGGTCGGCTGCGAGCCGTTGTCCGGTTGCGCTTCGATCCAGAGCGGACTGCCATTGTATCGGCCGGGGAAGCTCGACAGAAGGTAGAAGGACTTGGTCAGCACGTTGTCGGTCGGCACAGGTTCCAACGGCGGGATATCGAGGTCGGCGAGGATTGCCTGCAGCCGCTCCGCGTTCGGGCTCGTTCCGGACCCGGACGACAGCGAGGAGAACTGGTCGCGCGTATCGAACAGCACGGTGCCGCCGGCGCGCATATAGGCGTCGATCCGGCTGACGGCCTGCGGGCTCGGCATCGGGGCATTGGCAGAAACCGGCCAGTAGATCAGCGAGTAGAACGATAGCTCGTCCGAGGCGATATTCAGGCCAATGGGCGGGGCGGGTTCGAGCGTCGTGCGATAGGTCAGGAACTCGGTGAGGCCGGCCAGGCCGCGCTCGGACAGGCGGTCGACGTCGGCCTCGCCTGTGATGACATAGGCAAGATGGGTCTTGTCCAATTGCCGCAGGATGATGTCGTCGCCGGGCTTGCTGTCGTCGGCAAGGGATTGGCCGGGTGTCAGAACCAGCGCGCCTGCGGCAATCGTCAGCAGGATCATGGCCGTGGCGGGCATTCTGAGACGCGCAAAGGCGCCGCCCATGAAGAGGACGATGGCCGAGTCGATGAGCAACAGGATAAGGGCGGCGGCAAACAGCGACGGTTTGAGCGACCAGGCTTCGGCGCCGATCAGCGGTTCGGACATGTAGGCCATGGGAAGGCCGGTTGCGTCGATCGGCTTCAACTGCGTGTCACGTGACAGGAGGTTCAGGGCGGTAAATCCTTCTTCCGAACCATAGAGACCCGGCGGGTTTTCGGCGTTGGAAACGGGAGCCTTGCCTGCCGCAATTTCCAGCGGCCTCGCCCGACCGGTCTCGCTGATCAGCACGCCGTCGGCGTTGAGCAGGCGATAGGGTGCCAGCGTCTGGCCCGGCGTTGCGCCTTCGCTTGCCACGCCGCCGCTCCGTGACAGTTGCACGCTCCGGCGCAGCATCTCGACGAAATCGCCTGATATCGGCAGGTTGGACCAGGTTGCTTCAGCGCTGACATGAAACAGGATGATACGGCCGGCGCCTTGCGTCTTCGTCGTCACGAGCGGCGTACCGTCGGCCAGGCTTGCCCAGGTGCGCGACGAAAGATCGGCGGTCGGTTCGGCAAGCACCTGCCGCTTGACGAGGATGTCTTCGGGGCGCGGCATGCCGGCAAAGGGGCTAAGCGCCGGATAGTCGGCCAGCGGCTGCGGTTCCGACCAGGAGAGCGCGCCGCCCAGAGCCCGTTCGCCCTGGCGCAGGGTCACAGGCACCAGTGGATCATCAGCGGGGGCGGCGGCAAGGCGTGGGCCGGCAAAGCGGATCAACGTGCCGCCGTTCTCGATCCATTTGGTCACCGGCGCATAGGTTTCATCCGGCAGGCGGCCGATATCGGCCATGATCAGCATGGACGGTTTCTGCGCCAGAAGCTCGGGGATCGAGACCGCCAGGTCGGCTTCGTTCGGCTGGACGAGATCGGCATAGGGCGCCAAGGCCCGGTTGATATAGTAGAGCGGCGACAGAAGCGGCTGCGACTGGTCGCGGGCCTCGCCGCTCAGAAGCGCCACGCGGCGGCGGCGGAAACCGTCATCGAGCAGGAAGGTGCCGCCGGCGGTCGCCGCACCGTCGATGGCGATGCGGGCAAAGTCGTTGCGCAGTTCAAACGGGGCTGCGAGCGTTCCGCTGGCCACGCCTTCGCCGGCCGCAAAGGCGATCGTGCCATTGGCAATCGCGCGGCCGCGTGTGTCATAGGCGGTGATCGGCAGCGTCCGTGCCCCCGCCGTGTCGAGGCGGCTGGCCGTAATCACCATCGATTCGGCGTCGTTGGCGGAGTTGGTGATCGCCACGGCCCTGTCCCTGCCGCCTTCGATCAGCCGAAAGTTGGCGGGTGTCAGGGCCGCAAGCTCGGTCATGACCTTGTCGTTGCCGGGCTCGATGCCGTCGGTGAGGAACGCGAGAGTACCCGGTGCCGTGCCGTTGAGCGCGGTTTTCAGCGCGTTGACGGCTGCTGCCCGGTCAGGCTGCAATGGCTGCGGGGCGGCGGCTGCGAGCCGGTTGCGGGCAGTGGCCGCCGATCCCGGCACGGCATTGTGCTCGCTGTCGGCGGTGAAGACGACCGACACCGGCAGATCCCTGGATTCCGCATCGCCGATCAGCGCCTCGGCCGTTTCCACGCGGCGCTCCCAGTCGGTCGCCGTCGCCCAACTGTTGTCGATGACGAGCGCCAGAGGACCGTCGGACGACAGGGTGTTCGAGCGCGGATTGAAGACCGGGTCGGCGATCGCGAAAATGATGGCGGCAGCCATCAGCATACGCAGCAGCGTCAGCCACCATGGGCTCTTCGAGGGCGTTTCCTCGCGCTTCAAAACGCTCGCAAGAATGCGCAACGGCGGGAAAACCTCGACCACCGGCCTTGGCGGCGTCATGCGCAGCAGCCACCAGATCGCCGGTAGCGCGACAAGCGCTGCGAGCATCATCGGATTGGCGAAGATGAAGGGCAGGAAGCTCACAATTGGCCTCCATGCGTCGCGCGTCCGGGCATGCCGGAAAGATACATATGCACCGCCACCAGCGCCTCGGAAGCCAGGTGATCGGTGCGATGCGGCGTAAACGTCCAGCCGAGATGGCGCAGGTTTTCGCCGAGGCTGTCGCGCCGGGCGATATAGGCGCGGCGATAATCGTCGCGGACGATCTCGGCACGGCCGGCGGTCAGTTTCTCGCCGGTTTCCGGATCGGTGAATTCGGTGCGACCGGCATAAGGGAAACTCTCTTCGGCGGGGTCGGCGATCTCGACCACATGGCCGCGCATGCCGCGGCGTGCAAGTGGTCCAAGCCGTGCCATGATCGTGTCCGCCGGGTCGAGAAAGTCGCCGATCAGGACGAGGTCGCTCACGCTGCGGATCATGCCGGTCTGCGGCAGGCCACCGGACAGTGGCGTGTGCATCAGCGCCGTTGCCAGCCGCTCGGCGGCGTTGCGGGCCGAGACGGGCTCCATCACGCCGGGGCAACCGATGCGCTCGCCGGAACGCGCGAGGATTTCGGCCAACGCCAGCATCAGCACCAGCGCCCGGCTTTCCTTGGAGACGGCGCCGAAGGTCGACTTGTACATCATCGAAGGCGAGAGATCGGCCCAGAGCCAGATGGTGTGGGCGGCCTCCCATTCGCGGTCGCGCACATAGGTATGGTCGTCGCGGGCCGAGCGGCGCCAGTCGATGCGCGACAGGCTCTCGCCGTCGCTATAGGGCCGGAACTGCCAGAAATTCTCGCCGATGCCGCGCTTGCGCCGTCCATGCCAGCCGGAAATCACCGTGTTGGCGATGCGCTTGGCTTCCACCATGCAATCCGGGATCAGCCGGGCGCGGCTCTGCGCGCGGGACAGAACGTCTCCGGACGGGGTCGGCTCGACGATGTGCCCAATCGAGGCCATTCATTATCCCTTGGCTTGCTTGACCAGGCCGGTGATGACGTCACGCACCGACATGCCTTCCGCCCTTGCCGCGAATGTCAGCGCCATGCGGTGCTGCAGAACCGGTTCGGCCAAGGCCATGATGTCATCGATGGATGGCGCGAGCCTGCCGTCGTAGAGGGCGCGGGCACGGGCGCAGAGCATCAGCGACTGGCCGGCGCGTGGGCCGGGACCCCAGGCGACATTCTTGTCGGTTGCCGCATTGCCGGTGCCGGGGCGCGCCGAGCGCACCAGCGACAGAATGGCATCGACCACCTTTTCGCTGACGGGCATCTGCCGGATCAGGTGCTGGATGTCCTGAAGCTGGCTGGCGTCGATGACGCCGCGGGCTTCCGCCTCGTGAACGCCGGTCGTCTCAAGCAGGATCTGCCGTTCGGCGGCAAGCTCGGGATAGCCGACATCCACCTGCATCAGGAAGCGGTCGAGCTGGGCCTCGGGCAGGGGATAGGTACCTTCCTGCTCCAGCGGGTTCTGGGTGGCGAGAACATGGAAAGGCTGCGGCAGGTCGTTGCGCTGGCCGGCGACGGTGACGTGATATTCCTGCATGGCCTGCAGCAGCGCCGACTGGGTACGCGGGCTGGCGCGGTTGATTTCGTCGGCCATCAGGAGTTGCGTGAAGATCGGGCCGGGCACGAAGCGGAAGGAGCGCCGTCCGTTTTCGTCCTGGTCCATGACTTCGGAACCCAGAATATCCGACGGCATCAGGTCCGGTGTGAACTGGATACGGCTTGAATTGAGCCCCAGCACCGTACCGAGCGTCGAGACCAGCTTGGTCTTGGCAAGACCTGGCACACCGACCAGCAGCGCATGACCGCCGGACAGGACGGCGAGCAGCGTCTGTTCGACGACGCTTTCCTGACCGAAGATGACCTTGCCGACTTCCTTGCGGATCAGGGCGATTTCGCCGAGCGCCTTTTCAGCGGCGGCGATGATTGCCTTTTCATCGACCGCGCCGTCTGTGGTTTTCATCACACCCATCGTCTGTCTCCAGTGGCCGGCAACGGTGCCGAATCGCGAAAAGCGCTCTTTCCGTCTCTCTTTTTCAATCTATGCTCCGCTCGGTGGCTGACAAGACAGGGGCAAAGCACTATCTCGTGAAGCTATAGCCCGATAAAACGCAAGAATAGGGCCAAACGGGACGGAACGATGGCGGAAGCCCAAATACATCAGAGCGGCGATGCGGCGGGCCTGGCGGCGTTGATCGCGCGCGCGGCCGGGCAGACGAACGGTCAAACCAGGGGTTTGCCGCCTGTCGAGCGGTGGAATCCGCCGTTTTGCGGTGATATCGACATGGAAATCCGCGTCGATGGAACATGGTTCTACATGGGCACGCCGATCGGCCGGCAGCCGCTGGTCCGGCTGTTCTCCACGGTTCTGCGCAAGGACGAGGACGGCAAGACCTATCTCGTAACTCCTGTGGAAAAACTAGGCATCCGCATCGTCGATGCACCATTCGTCGCCGTCGAGATGACGATGACGGAACGCGATGGCGAGCAGGTCCTGACCTTCCGCACCAATGTCGGCGATGTCGTGGAAGCGGGGCCGAACCATGCGCTGCGCTTCGTCATCCATGGCGAGAACAATGAGCTGAAACCCTATCTGCATGTGCGCGGGCGGCTGGAAGCGCTGGTTTCGCGCCCTGTGATGTACGATCTGGTGGAACTGGGCGAGACGGCGTCGATCGGCGGTGTCGAGATGTTTGCCGTCCGCTCCGGCGGGGTGGTGTTTCCGGTCATGCCCGCCCAAGAACTGGAAGCACTGTCGGCATGACGGATATCCTGTTTTCAGCCGGTGATTTTCGCCGCCGTGCGCTGCAGCAATCTGGCAGCCCGGTGGAGGAGGCCTGGCGCGAGCATGGTGATTTTCTGCTCAATCCCGATGTCATCCCGCATCTCGAAACGCTGAAGCTCAAGGATGCCGCCGTGCTTGTGCCGGTCGTCGATGACGGCGATGAGGCACGCGTCATCTTCACCCAGCGCACCGCCACGCTGCGCAAGCATTCCGGCCAGGTTGCCTTCCCGGGCGGCGCCATCGATGCGCAGGACGATACGCCCGAGCGTGCGGCGTTGCGGGAGACGGAAGAGGAGATCGGCCTTGACCGGCGTTTCGTCGAGACGGTCGGCCGGCTGCCCTATTACATGGCATTGTCCGGTTTCCGCATCACGCCGGTCCTTGCCGTCGTCCAGCCGGGTTATGATCTGGTGCTCAATCCGGACGAGGTCGATGCCGTCTTCGACGTGCCCCTGTCCTTCCTGATGAACCCGCGCAATCATGGACGCGGCCGGGCCACCTGGCAGGGCGCCGAGCGGCATTTCTATCGCATGCCCTATGGCGACCGGAACATCTGGGGCATTACCGCGGGCATCGTCCGCATGTTGTATGAAAGGCTCTATGCATGACCTCGGTTGCCGCTGAAACCTGGTTTTCGGCGCCTGCGCTGACGCGCGTCTTTGATCTTCTGAACGCCGATGGTGGCGAGGTCCGCGTGGTGGGTGGTGCGGTGCGCAATAGCCTGATGGGGCTTGCCGTCGCCGATATCGACATGGCAACCACGCTTCTGCCGGAAGAGGTCGTGGCGCGTGCCAAGAGGGCCGGCATCAAGTCGGTGCCGACGGGGATCGAGCATGGCACCGTGACCTTGGTCGTTGATGGCGTGCCTTACGAAGTGACGACGCTACGCCGTGACGTGGAAACCGACGGCCGCCGCGCCGAGGTCGCTTTCGGCACGGATTGGCAAGTGGATGCCGAGCGGCGGGACCTGACCATCAATGCGCTCTATGCCGATGCCAAGGGCGAGGTGATCGACCTCGTCGGCGGGCTCCCCGATATCGAGAAGCGCAACATCCGCTTCATCGGCAAGGCCGCCGAGCGCGTCGCGGAAGATTATCTGAGGGTGCTGCGCTTCTTCCGCTTTTTCGCCCATTACGGCTCCGGCCGGCCCGATGCAGACGGTCTTCGCGCTTGCGCACAGGCGCGCTCCAAGCTGTCGGGGCTGTCAGCCGAGCGGGTCTGGTCGGAGCTGAAGAAGCTGCTTTCGGCCAAGGATCCGGGTCGCGCGCTGCTGTGGATGCGGCAGGCTGGCGTGTTGACGGAAATTTTGCCGGAAAGCGAAAAATGGGGGATCGATGCCATCCCGGCGCTTGTTGTCGCCGAGCAGGCATTCGGCTGGGAGCCCGATCCCTTGCTGCGGCTTGCTGCGATCATTCCGCCGGATGCGGAGCGGCTGGACGCGATGTCAAAACGGTTGCGACTTTCCAAGTCGGAAGCTGCCTATTTCTCCACATGGGCCAAGACACCGCGCCTGCCGGCGGTGATTGCCGATACGGCTTTCGACCGGCTTCTCTATCGGCACGGCGCAAACGGTTTTGCTGCCAGCTTGAAGCTTGCGCTCGCGTCATCGCGGCAGAAATCTGAAAACGATCCGTCCCAGATGCCGGAGACGGCGCGGCTTCAACGGCTGCTGTCGCGGGCGGAGAAATGGCAGAAACCGGTCTTCCCGCTGACCGGTGCGGACGTTCTGGCCGCAGGCATTCCCGCCGGGCCGCGCGTCGGGGAAATTCTTGGCGAACTTGAAGAAAAATGGGTGGACGGCAATTTCAATGCCGACCGGGCAACGCTTGTCGCCCGGCTTCAATCGATGGTCTGAAAGTCAGGCCGCCTTCGTTTCGTCGACGATGCGGGCCTTGATATTGTCGACCATGTTTTCGCGGATCAGGGTTTCGCCGTGTGCCTGCCGCAGATGCTCGACGGCGCGGCGGACGACTTCGGCATCGCTGTCGGCCCGGGTGTGCCAGTCGCAACCGGGAACGAGGGTCCCGCATTCAAACAATCGCATGATGCTCCTCCTTGCGTTTGCACATTCCGCCTGAACGGTCGTTCCCTTCAGGGCGGAATGCGTTGAGTATAACCGAAAACGGAGCCCGATGGTTCCCCTCAGTTGTGGGAAACGTCTTCACGTTTCTGCGGCGAAAATGGGCGGCGCAAGGCGGCCTGATCGCGACATGGCCTTGAAGGTTCCTTCTCGGGGTCACATTGTCGCCCGATCCATCCTTACGTTCGGACGCGGGGTTCGCCCCTACGGAAGGCGGCGAAAGCCGCCTTGAGACTGACTTAAGGAAGGAAAGCATATGACCATTCGCCACATGCCCGTGGCAGCCTTGACCGCTGCTGCACTGAGCCTGATCGTCATCAACTCGCCGGCTTTTGCTCAACAGGCAGCCGAACCGCAGGCCACGCAACCGATGCAGGGCACAGCGCCCGCCACCATCAGCGATCAGAAGATCGAAGCGTTCGCCGTCGCCTATCTGCAAGTCGACAAGGTGCGTCAGGACTATGCCGCCAAGATCGGCGCCGAAAAGGACGCGGTGAACAAGCAGAAGCTTCAGAACGAAGCCAACCAGCAGATGATCAATGCGGTCGAAAAATCGCCCGACATGTCGCTGGACGAATACAAGACCATCATCACCGCGGCGCAGACCAATCCGGATGTTGCCAAGAAGGTGCAGGAAAAACTGAAGACGACGGCTCCCGCCCAGTAACGTCAAGCCGTTATTGGAGCAGGGCAGGCAATCGGGTCCTGCTCCACAATCCGCATGTCGGCCCGCATGCCCGGCCACCTCTCGGCAAGACGTGCCGCCGCCGCGGCCAAGAAACAACTATAGAAATGTCCGGCTTTGATGCTATGCCTTCGTCTCCCTTGAGACGTCCGCAAAGGCATGCCCTCGACCATGAGCTCTTCTCTCAGCCAAGAACTGATCGCCTCCATCCGCAACATCGCGGATTACCCGAAGCCTGGCGTCATGTTCCGCGACATCACCACTTTGCTCGGCAATCCGCGCGCATTCCGCCGGGCCATCGACGAACTCGTACATCCCTTCGCCGGTACCAAGATCGACAAGGTTGCCGGCGTCGAAGCGCGGGGGTTCATTCTGGGCGGTGCCATGGCGCACCAGATGTCGGCCGGCTTCGTGCCGATCCGCAAGAAGGGCAAGCTGCCGCATGATACGGTTCGTATCGCCTACAGTCTCGAATACGGCATCGACGAAATGGAAATGCACCGCGATGCCATCAAGCCCGGCGACAAGGTCATTCTCGTCGACGATCTGATCGCCACCGGTGGTACGGCCGAAGGTGCGACCAAGCTGCTGCAGCAGATGGGCGCCGACATCGTCGCGGCCTGCTTCATCATCGACCTGCCGGAACTTGGCGGCCGCAAGAAACTCGAAGCGCTCGGCGTCGAGGTGCTGACGCTGATCGAGTTCGCCGGACACTGACAGGCAGCGGGAGCGACGGATGGCTTCGATACAGGATGCGCTCAGCTCGGCTGCCGATGAAGGGATCATCACGGCCGCGCAGATGGAACGCCTGGTACCATTTCTGATCGAGAAGGGCGCCATCGCTCGCGGCAGCGAGCCTGTGGTGGACGCGAGCCTCAATGACGCTGCTCTCGCTGAAGAAAGCGAGCAGCCGCGCTTCGTTCGCGGCTTCCACGACATCCTCATCACCATCGGCATCGTCGTGGCGCTGCTTGGCCTTTGGGGTCTTGGCAGCCTCTTTGCGGTTCTGCCCGCGATCGTCGTGCTTGCCGAGATCCTGATCCGGCGGCAGCGACTGGCGCTTCCGGCGGTGGCCCTGACGGTTGCTCTCATCCAGTGGACCTTCGTCGTTGCCGTGTTCGTCGGCGACAATTTTCCCGGTGATCTCGATAGGTACGTGGAGGGCCTCTTCACGCTGCCGATATTCGTCCTCGTGCTCGCGGCCTTTTACTGGCGATATCGCGTGCCGCTGGCGCTCGCGGCTACGCTTCTTTCGCTTTTTGTGCTCGCCATGGACCTCGTTTTCGTTCTTCTGACGAAGGCGACGGGTTCGGTAGATATCCTTGTCGAGCATACGGCGCTCTCCGCGACCGTCTTCCTGCTGGCAGCACTCGGCGTCTTCTCGGCTGCGATGTCCTACGATATTGCCGATCCGGGGCGAAAAACGCGCCTTTCGGACGTTGCCTTCTGGCTTCACCTCGCAGCAGCGCCGGCGCTGCTCTATGCGATGCTGTCCTTCATCTTCCTGCGCAACGTGTCCGGAGACTGGTGGGGCGACGCCACCTCGCCGGGAGACGCGGTGGCGGTCCTTGCGATCGTCATCGTCTTCATGATTGTCGGCCTGGTCATCGACCGGCGCGCCTTCGTGACCTCCGGGCTCCTGTCGCTCGGTCTTGCGATCTGGACGATCCTCCAGCGCGGCGGCGTCGCCTTTACCGATTATTTTTCGGTCACGGTCCTTGCCGTCGGTGTCGTCGTCCTGTTGATCGGTGTCTTCTGGCAGGCGCTGCGCCGGGCCATCGTTTCGGCCCTGCCGGCCGCCGTCACTTCCCGCCTGCATCCGATAAGCGCCGCTGCCCGCTGAGCGCAGTATCGTCTACGGAAATTCGATCACCTTGCTCTCGAAGTTGATCACGGGCTCGCCGTCCTGGTTGACGCCTTCGCACAGGATGGTGTTGATCCGCCATCCCGGCCGCGACCCCATGTCCTTCCCCGAGAGGAAGGTGACGAAATAGGTGATGGTGTCGCCGGCAAAGACCGGGCGCAGCCAGCGCATGTCGCGAAAGCCGGGCGAGGGGCCGAGTTTGGGGGCGACTATTCCTTCCGCCGCCAGCCGCTTTATTTCGCCCAGCCAATAGGGCACGAAACATTTCATCCAGCCGGCGCAGGTGTGCCAGCCGGACGCGCAAAGGCCGCCGAAGAGCGATTGCGTTGCCGCTTCCGGATCGATGTGGAACGGCTGAGGATCGAATTTCTCTGCAAAGCGGATGATGTCCTCGGCACTGAAGAGGACGCTGCCGATCATCGCTTTCGTGCCTTCGGGATGGAGATCTGACAGTCTCATGCGTCGCTTCCTGCCGGTTTGCATCGGATCATGTTGGCGTAATCGCAGACAGCCACGGTCTCGCCGCGCTGGTTGACGACCTCGCCTCGCAATTGCACGATGCCGATTTCCGGCCTCGAGCGGGAGGTGCGCGCCGCGGTCACCGTGCAGTTGCCTGACAGCGTGTCACCGGCAAGCACCGGTCTTTTCCATTCCATACTGCTGACACCGGGCGATCCCTCGGATGCCGCCTTGCGGATATAGCTGTCGCACAGCATACGCATCATGATCGCGCTGGTGTGCCATCCGGATGCCGCAAGGCCGCCGAGGATACTCGCCTTGCCGGCCTCCTCGGACAGATGCATGGGCTGCGGATCGAATTCGGCAGCAAAGGCGACGATATCGTCAGCCTTCACAAGCACCGGCGCGAATTCGAACCGGGTCCCGGCGGGAAAATCCTCGAAATGAAGCATAGGCATTGTCCTCCAACGGGGCCGTCTTAGCATCAGGGGGCGGGGCTGGAAAATGGAAACGGGCTGCGATAGTGCGGTGTCACGGGCAGGTCATTGCTGGAAAGGAAGGTCCTGGCCGTTGATCTTCACTTTTTTGTTCTCATCGACGACGATGTTCCACATCTGGCGGCCATCGGGCGCCTGTTTGGCAAAACCCTTGATCATCAGCAGCATGAAGGCCGCCTGGCCGAACTGAGGCACGGTCGCGGCGTTCTCTTGCAGATAGGCAATCGTCTTGTCGAAATCCTTGGCGTAAAGCGTCACGTCGGTGTTCTGCCGGTTCGGCTGTTCGGGATAGACCGTGGTCGTACCGGAGAGGCTGAAATCGTAGACGGCGGAGCGCGCCGAGACGTCGTCATACTTCATTGTCAGTGCCCCGCCGGGCAGGAAGATACGGCCGGCTTCGGTTGATTGCTGGTCGGTCAGGGGTTTGTCCGCGTTGAAATCGGCATGGTCGAGGAAGTAGCCGATGCCGCTTGCGAGATTGAGGTTCTCGAAGGAGAAGCTCATGTTCACTGTCTGAGGCATGGCGGCGAGGAACGCCGGGGGAATGACGCCGGCCGGGGCCGTCGGATTGTCAAAAGCAATGCCGGCACTGACACTTGCGCCGTCCTTCAGGCCGTTGGAGCTGATGGTGTAGCGCAGAGTATCAGCCGAAAATGTCCCGGTCGGGGTCGCAATTTTGGGGTTGGTGACTTCGATCGATTCCAGCAGAGCTTCGAACATAGGCAAATTGGAGCGGAAAAGTTGCTTCAGGCGAGCCTGTTCCTCCGGCAGAAGCGTCTTCTTCTTCACCTTGTCGAGAATGAAGAACGCGATGTCCTGAAGTGGCCGATAGGCAAGACCGTTCAGCGCAACATCCGCCGCCAGACTGTCAGCCGAGATATTAATCCGCATGTTGCTGGGGTCGACGATGGTCTCGGTAAAGCTCTCCATAGCCGCATTCGAGCGGACATTGATCACGCCGTCTGCGACGCGTTTGCTGTCCATGATCGACTTCATCGAGCCGAAGCGCGCCTCGACTGATTGCTGCGGCGTTTTGGACGTGACGAAAATGCCGTTGGCGGTCATCTCCGCGGATTTGAAATAGTAGAGATCGGGATCGACAGTGCCCTCGGAGTGCATTTCATCGATCTTGTAAGTGAAATCCGTCTGTCCGTTCGGGGCGGCAAACTGGCCTTTGATGTCGAGATCTGCGGTCTGCGAGAAGTGCCACAAACCGTCGTCCATCGGCCGGATCAGCGACAGGAACGGCTTCAGACCGGAAATGGTGAAGGTCTTCGGGTCGACATCCTTGAGAAGCACGGTCGGATCGAAGGTCAGTTCGTAGTCCGTGGTGCCGGGCCGGACCTTGATCAGCCCGGATTTCGCCAGGCTTTCCGGCAGGTAGGAGGTGAACTTCTGCTCAAGCTGCTGCGCGCCCGCGTGGGTTATCTCCGCCGCCATGGCTGGTTGGGTCAGAATGGCGACGGACGTCAGAAGGGCTGGGGCAAGGCGCATCGGGAATCTCCGGAAAGGGTGCGCCTCGAAACATATAGCCTGCCGCCGTGACGGCAAGCGCCCCGGCGGCCGAAAAGAGCCTTCTTATCCGATCAGGTATTGAAGCGGAAATGGATCACGTCGCCGTCCTGGACGACATATTCCTTGCCTTCGTCGCGCGCCTTGCCGGCTTCCTTGGCACCGGTCTCGCCGCCGAATGCGATATAGTCGTCATAGCCGATGGTGAAGGCGCGGATGAAGCCGCGCTCGAAATCCGTGTGGATGACGCCCGCAGCCGCAGGAGCCTTCGTCCCGCGCTCGATCGTCCAGGCGCGCGTTTCCTTCGGGCCGACGGTGAAATAGGTGATCAGGTCGAGCAGCTTGTAGCCGGCGCGGATCAGCTGGTCGAGGCCGGCTTCGTGGAGGCCGAGCGCCTCCAGGAATTCCCTGGCTTCCTCTTCCGGCAGTTGGGCAACCTCGGATTCGATTGCGGCCGAAATGATGACGGTTTCGGCCCCTTGAGCCTTTGCCATTTCCGCGACCGCCTTGGTGTGGGCGTTGCCGGATGCGGCATCGCCCTCGGCGACGTTGCAGACGTAGAGAACCGGATGGGCAGTCAAAAGATTGAGGCCCTGCAGGATCAGCTTTTCTTCCGCAGCCAGCGTCGGCAGCAGCGTGCGCACCGGCTTTCCGTCCTGAAGCAGCTTCAGGGCTGCATCCATGACCGGCAGCAGGGTCAGCGATTCCTTGTCCTTGGAGGCAGCGCGCTTGCGGGTCTGCTCGGTGCGGCGCTCAAGGCTTTCGAGATCGGCGAGCATCAGCTCGGTCTCGATCGTCTCGGCGTCGCCGACCGGGTTGATGCGGCCTTCCACGTGGGTGATGTCGTCGTCCTCGAAGCAGCGCAGCACATGCACGGTGGCGTCGACTTCGCGGATATTGGCGAGGAACTTGTTGCCGAGGCCTTCACCCTTCGAGGCGCCGCGCACCAGGCCCGCGATGTCGACGAAGGATATACGCGTCGGGATCAGCTCCTTGGACTTGGCGATGTCGGCGAGCTTGCGCATGCGCGGATCGGGCACAGCCACTTCGCCGGTGTTCGGCTCGATGGTGCAGAACGGATAGTTCGCGGCTTGAGCCTGCGCCGTCTTGGTCAGCGCGTTGAAGAGAGTGGACTTGCCGACATTCGGCAGTCCGACGATACCGCATTTGAAACCCATGGCACCTTGTCCATATCTTGAAAAACTTTGCCCTGCCTATGGGGGAAGGGGTCGATATGGTCAAGCCTTGCCGTCCTGCGGGTGTCGCATTTTCAACCTTAGCAGCCAAAGGCGGTGCAAAAGCGCGCCCGGCAGGACCGGGCGCACCATCTTCACAGGCGGAATGCCTTGACCTCGTTGCCGCGCTCCAGATCCTTGTTGGCAAGGAAAAGTGCGGTCTTGGCGTTGCGCGCATCCCGCTCCGCGAGCAATTGCAAGGCAGCCTGCAGGCGCCGGATCGCCGTCGCCTTGTTGCGGTGCTGCGAGCGTTCGTCACGGCAGATGACCGTTATACCGGTGGGTACATGGGTTGCCCGCACCGCGCTGTCGGTCGTGTTCTGATGCTGCCCGCCCGGTCCGCCCGCCCGCAGGGTTTCGAAGCGGATATCCTGCGGATCGATCGTCACTGCATCCGCAGTGTCGCCCGCAAGCTCGATGGTGCGAACGCCGACGAACCAGTTCTGCCGCTTGTGATGTGGCCGCACCGGACTCTTGAAGACGAACCGGATGGTGCCGCAATACTCGTTGGCCAGCATCATCGCGCAATCTCCGCCGATGGTGAGCACGGCAGACGCGGGGCCATGCGCATCCGGCGCCCGTGCCGCCGTTGCCTCGAAGGTGCAGCCGCGCGCTTTCGCTTCCCCTCTAAGTATAGAAAGAAGCGAGGCGAGGGCGATGCGGCATTCGACCGGGCCGTTTCCCGTCGTCGCCAGGAGGTGAATGTCAACCACGTTTCTGCCTCCGTTCCAGGCGGCGCTCGCGCCCCTTGTCCCGTTTGGCCTCGTCGTGATCGACCTCAACTTTCTTGTAGGTGACGAGCGGCTTCATCGCCGCAAGCGCGCGGATGAGGCCGTGGCCTGCCAGGTCTTCCACCACCTGGGCGGCATTCTTGTAGGCACCGGCTGCCTCTTCGACCGCGAGCCGGCGATCGTCGCAGATGGCGATGCCGCCCCAGGTATTGCGCAACAGACCCTCGCGTTCGCTGCGGGTGTTGCCGGTGCGCCCATGCATGTTGCGCCGGTCGTATTTGCGGCCGGCACCATGCGAGATCGCCCAATGGGAGCTTGCTGCCCCTGCGAGCGGTTCGACCACGTAGCTGAGGCTTGCCCGCGATCCGGCAATGGGCGCGATGCTGCCCTGTTTCACGGCGGCTGCGCCCTTGTAGTGGACAAAGCCCTCCGCCGTGGCGCGCACGAGATTGTGCGGGATATCGGCGATCAGCCGGACATCGGCGCGAAGCAGTGCTGCGACCCGATCCGCGATGACCTGCCGATTGATCGCGGCCCATTCGACGCAGAGATCGTGAAGCCGCAGCCAGCCGATGCCCGCATCCGACATCGAATCGAGGCCGTCGGCGAGGGAAGGGGTGGCTGCGAGCGTCTCGGCAAAGACATTCGCTCCGAGATTGCGCGATCCGGAATGAACGAGCAGGTAGATTTTCTGCCGGTCCAGATGCACGGATGCCTCGGGGCAAAGCAGGTCCTCGACCGCCTGTATCTCGCAAAAATGGTTGCCGCCGCCGATCGTGCCGAACGGGTTTGCGGTGGCGACCAGCGAGCGTGCATCACCCGCCGCAGCCCCTTCCGGTTGGTCGAGAGCCGGTGTTTCGAGTTGCCGCATGGCGTCTGCCGCCTTGTCGATCTTGAATTTGCGGAGCGGCAGGTCGAGCTCGAAAAAGCCCATGCCGCAGCCGATGTCGTTGCCGATCAATTGCGGGTAGAGCCGGGTCGAAAGCGCCGCCATGCCGACAGGGCCGTATTTGCCGGGGTGGAGATCCGGAAAGCCGGCAATGGACAGCATGCCCGGCAGTTCCGCCAGGTCAGCCAGTTGCTGAAGTGCCGAACCCTCGATCCAGGATTTGGCCGTGAAGTAGTGAGACACAGTCGCGCCGCGCACTGCGTTGTCGGGACCAGAGTCCCTTATGGAATTGCCCATGGAGATCTTCCGAAGACAGGGTAAATCGTCCGGCCACGTGGCCGGCGCCTTGGCCCTCGGCAGCGAATACGCTGACTAGGCCTGTGCCCCTGAGGGGCGTGCTGAAATGACTGCAATCATTGTCGGCTCCCTGTCTCGATAAAATCTGAGCTGCGGTATACGCGAAACCGTGCGGGTTACAACCCGTTGCGAAGGCGCCGGTGGGTGTTAGCCGCTGGCCGTGTCATCGTTGCCACAGCGGCCCACACTTGAACGGCGTTCCCGGCAGTGCAAATATCACCGGATTGAATTCATCCGCCGCCGGCCTCTTTGTTCCCTAAGAGGATATCCAGATGAGTGAAAACGACACCACCCTCAAACCGAAGACAAAGACCAAGCCGAAGCTCGAAAGGCCGAAGCTCTACAAGGTCATCCTCATCAACGACGACTACACGCCGCGCGAATTCGTCATCATGGTGCTGAAGGCGGTGTTCCGGATGAGCGAGGAGACCGGCTACCGGATGATGATGACTGCACACAAGCTCGGCGTCTGCGTCATCGTCGTCTGCGCCCGCGACATCGCCGAAACCAAGGCCAAGGAGGCGACCGACCTCGGCAAGCAGGCCGGCTTTCCACTGATGTTCACGACGGAACCGGAGGAATGATCCGGCTCAGATGCCGGCGGGCCGTCTCACCTGGAACCCGGTCTTGTTCTGAACGAAGCCGCATCCCTTGTAGAACTTCAGCGTTGCCGGATTGTCCGAGCCGGTCAGCAGCATCACCTTGTAGCAACCATTCTGCCAGGCATGGTCGAAGGCACGCCTGATCAGCGCGCCGGCATGGCCGCGCTTGCGAAACCGCGCATCGGTGACGACGTTCTCGATCAGCGCATAGGGCATGCCGCCACGGGTGAGGTTCGGAATGATGACAAGGGTCACACTGGAACCGATCGTCTCGCCCACGGCAGAGACGAAGACGGTCATGCCGGGATGGACCAGCATCTCCGCGAACCGTCCGGCCGCTAGGTCCGGCTCCATCGCGGGATCACCGGGATTGAGATGCCGGTAGAGCGAGAGCAGCGCCGGCAAGTCGCTCCCGGTCGCTGGCCGTATGGTGAAATCGTCGTGTGCCAACAGCTATTCGCCCTTGTTGCCGAACAGCTTCTTCAGCATGTCCGCCATCGGTCCGGTCGTTGGCAGCACTTTTGGCTGCGCGCTGTTGCGGGCCTGGCGGATATGGGATTTTCCTGCCGGTTTCACTGGTGCCGGCTCGGGTTCCGGTTTGGCTCCGGTTGCGAGCGCCAGTTTGTTCAGGAGCTGCGAATCCTCGCCCTTGACCAGCATCGCGGCATTGTCGGCGAGAGCCTCGAGCATTGGCTCCAGCCAGATACGATCGGCCTTGGAGAAATCGCCGAGCACGTGGTTGTGCACCTGTTCCTTTGAGCCGGGATGGCCGATGCCGAGCCGCAGGCGGCGGTAGTCCTTGCCGCAATGGGCGTCGAGCGACTTGATGCCGTTATGGCCGCCATGGCCGCCCGCCGTCTTGATCCGGGCCTTGCCCTGGATGAGGTCGAGCTCGTCATAGATCGCCAGAATGTCCTTGGGCTCCAGCTTGTAGAAGCGCATGGCTTCGCCCACTGCTTCGCCCGACAGGTTCATGAAGGTCTGCGGCTTCATCAGGAGAACACGTTCGCCGGCGATCTCGCCTTCGGAGACCAGGGCCTTGAACTTCTTTGACCAGGGCGAAAAATTGTGGCGCCACTGGATCGCATCGACGGCCATGAAACCGATATTGTGGCGGTTGTCGGCGTACTGGGAGCCGGGATTACCGAGGCCTGCGAAAATCAGCATGGATATATCTCTATCAGTCGGACAGTGCCGTCTTGCACCGCGTCGAGGCGAGGAAGTCAACCGTTTGCACAAAACAAGTCGTTATTTTTCCCGGTTGGCGATGTGCCTCAGTGGTTCGGACGCAACCCGTATTTGGCAAATATATGGTCCTGCCGGCCGTCGGCAATCATTGCGTCGAGCTGCGCCTGCATACGCGCAATCAGTTCGTCCGGCATGTCGAGATTGCAGGCGAAGCCGTAGAGCTTTCCGTCGAGAACGAGCGCGGATTCGAGCGGCTGGCCCTGGTCGCGCATGGTTTCGAAGGTCTTTTCGGAGGTCATCATCAGATCGATGCGATCGCTCAACAATTTCTTCACCGTCGTTTCCATGTCGGCTGCGAGATCGACCTTGGGAAAATTGTTTTTCCTCAGATAGTTGGCGGAGAAATCCTCGCGCTGTGTTCCGACGGTGAAGCGCCGGGCCTCCTCGACCGTGGCTGGATTGACGCCGGATCCCGCCTTGCGCACCATCACCATGCGATCGACGAGCAACGGCTCCACCCATTTGAAACGCTTGTCGCGCTCGTCGTCATGGCCGGTCGTGAACAGGCAGGTCCATGGCTGGCTTTCCGCCAGAGAGAAGGCGCGCGCCCAGGGAAGAATTTCGAGGGAATATTCCGTGCCGAGCGCCTTCATGATCATCTCCGCCTGCTCGACGGCCGCGCCCTTGATGACGCCGTTCTCGCTGAAATTATAGGGCGGATACTCTTCCGTCAGCAGTTTGAGCGTCTGCGCGTGTACCGTGCCGGACAGGAGAAGTACGAGTGCGAAAGTAACCAGCCTCAAACGTGTTCTCCTCCCGGTTTCGTCATGCGAGGTTTGTCGCCTTCGCTTCAGACTCCATCTCCAGCATCAGTAGCATGTTTTCGATCGGCATTGGCCGACTGAAAAGATAGCCCTGGCCGAAATCGAGCCCCAGCTTGCGAAGAAGTTCCCACTGTTCCTTGGTCTCGATGCCTTCGGCGACGACGGTGCAGCCCATCTGGTGGGAGATGGTGCGGATGCCCTTGATCAGCATCCGGCTCTTGCGGCGGATGTCGGCGGTGCCCGTGGTCAACGAGCGGGTGAAGGACTGGTCGACCTTGACGATATCGACAGGGAAGCGATTGAGGTAGCTGAGCGAGGAATATCCCGTTCCAAAATCGTCGAGTGCGATGCGGCAACCGAACTCGCTGAGCTGCTTCAACACGGCATGAACGTCCGGATTGTCGAGCATCAGCACGGCTTCGGTGATTTCGATGACGATGCGGGCAGGGGAGATATGGTGTTTCAGAAGCAGTGCCGCGAGCTTGTGCGGCAGGGTTTCCTCGAACTGCAGCGGCGAGAAGTTGATGGCGAGGTAGGTCGCCTCGGTGCCTTCGAGCTGCGTCAGGCGGGAAAGATGACCGATCGCCTTTTCCAGCACACGTTCGCCGATGCGGGCGATCGAGCCGGTTTCCTCGGCGATGCCGATGATCTTGGCGGGCGGCAGGATACCCTTTTCCGGATGGTTCAGGCGCATCAGTGCTTCGAAGCCGGCAATACGGCCGTCGCTGAGGCTGACGATCGGCTGCAGATATGCCTCGAACCAGTCCTCCTTCAAGGCCGCCTCGATGTTCTGTTCCATCTCGTGGCGCTCGCGGGCGGTGTCGAGCATGCTGGTATCGAAGAGGAGCATGCCGTTCTTGCCGTCGCGCTTGCGGGCATACATCGCCATGTCGGATTTCAGCAGCAGTTCTGCCGCATTCGTCGCGTGATCGGGATAGAGCGCGATACCGATGCTGGCGCTGACCGAAAGTTCAGCCCCTTCGGCGAGGATCGGGTCGCGCAGGCTGGCGCAGATGCGGTGGCCGATCTCGCTTGCCAGCGCCTCGACTTCCTCGGCATTGACCAGAATGGCAAATTCGTCGCCGCCGAGACGGGACATGGTGTCGTCCGGGCGCAATGTGGTGCGGATACGGGCCACGACCTGGCGCAGGACCTCGTCGCCGGCGGCATGGCCGAAATTGTCGTTGATCCATTTGAACCGGTCGAGGTCGATGAAGATGCAGGCCAGTTGGGTCGCCTTCTCATCGGCCTTGCTGATGGCGTTGTCGAGCGCGGCTTCAAAGCCCTGCCGGTTGAGAAGGCCGGTCAGATGATCGGTGATCGCCTGGGCATGGTTGCGGCTTTCGGCCTGCTTGAGCTCCGTGACGTCGGTCATGACGGACAGGGAAAGGCCGCCATGTCCGTCGCTGGTGGCGCTCTTCATTTCGAGGATCAGCACCGTCATAGTTTCGCCGTTCGCCTTGATGAACGGCACCGTCACTTCACAGATGTTGGCATGGGTGCCGTTGCCGTTGCTGCGACGCGCCCGGTAGGTCTCGTGCCAATATTCATCGACGAAATCGGTGAAGGTGCGGCCGATCACCTGGTGGCGGGCATATCCGGTCGCCATCAGCCAATAATCGCTGACAGCCGTTATGCAATTGGCGGGATCAAGGGAAAACAGCATCGAGGGGGTGAGATTGTAGATGTCGGTCGCGCGTCCGTGGGCCAGCTTCAGCTCGCTTTCCTCGCGCTCCAGCTTGCTCTGCATCTCGTTGAAATTATGGGCAAGCGTGCCCATCTCGTCGTCCGACGTCCAGTCCACATGGTGACGCGAACCGAGCCTGCGCGTCGCTTCGATCGCGGCCGTCAGGCGCATCAGCGGCCGGATGACCGTAATGCGATTGCCGATGATCGCGGAGGCGAAGACGATTCCGACCGCCACCACCAGGATGATCAGGACGGCCAGTTCATCCGTGCTGAAACGAGAGAGAAGGCCTGGCGACGATACCCTTAGCTCGACCGTGCCGACGGATTTTTCACCGTCCTGGGAATTGTAGATAATCTCCCTGGAAATTGTGATGTGCGGCTGGCTGGTATCCATGGGGCTGTCGGGCAGTTGCACGGAGATCGAGTTGGAACTGTCCTCAACACGAACGGACAGGACATGGGCATCGGCGATCAGCGACTTGGCGATCTGGCGGATACCGTCGGTGTCGAAGTCCCACAGCGGCTTGCTGAGTGCCTGGGCGCCGGCCTCCATCAGAACCTGCGTGTTCTGCAGGCTTTCGCGGGCGACACGCTGCGACGACAGGGTCAAAAACAACACGATGAGAGGGGCGATGAAGATCAGCATCGCACCACAGACGATAGCAATAAAACGGTTTTCGACAGAGTGCATCATCGGACACACCCGGTCGTCTTGATAGTCTCACGTCCCATTAGGATTCTCGTACACTGAAGCCGCAGTAATCCCCCGGTAGCAACACATCATGAAAGTCTTAAATGTTGCTGAAATCCAGGGCTGAAAAATGGGAGTGGCGATGGCAGGGATTGAATCGGGCAGCCCCGTCAGAAGCAACGAAAAACCCGCCCCGCAAGGCGGGACGGGCTTTCAATAGTGGCTCGTGCCGGAGCATGTTGCCCGAAAACCGCTTCGCAGTTTTCAGCATCATGCGCCTGGCTTCGATTACTCGGACGCTGTTTCTTCTTCTGCTGCTTCCGATACGCCGCCGGCCGGGGTGGCAATGGTGGCGATCGTGAAATCGCGGTCGGTGATGACCGGGGTCGCGCCCTTCGGCAGCTTGATGTCCGAGATATGGATGCCGTCGCCGATCTTCAGGCCGGACAGATCGGCCGTCAGGAACTCCGGAATCTCTTCGGCAGAAACGACGACTTCGACTTCGTGGCGAACGATGTTCAGCACGCCGCCGATCTTGAGGCCCGGGGACTTTTCTTCGTTGACGAAGTGAACCGGAACTTCGACGGTGACCGTCGAGTCTTTGGACACGCGCAGGAAGTCGACATGCATGGTGAAGTCACGGACCGGATCCAGCTGGTAGTCCTTCGGCAGGACGCGGATCTTCTCGCCGCCAACGTCGATCGTGGCGATCGTGGTCATGAAACCACCGGCGTGAATTCTCTGGGTGACTTCCTTCGTGGAGAGGGCGATGGAAATCGGTGTCTGCTTGTCACCATAAATGACTGCAGGAATAAGACCGTTGCGGCGAAGTTCACGGGAGGACCCCTTACCAACCCGTTCGCGCGTTTCGGCCTTGAGCTCGTAGGATGCGTGGCTCATGGTCGTACCTTTCTGGTGTTTTTGGAGAGCTCATCCGCTTATCTATAAGGACAGGATGAACCGAGACGTTTGACCGTCTCATCCGCGTTTGCCTCCAAGGGTGTCTGCGCGGACGCGCGTCCTTAACCGAGAACGCTTGGAATTGCAAGCAAGAGCGGCTTTTGCCGGAAAATCCGCCTGCAGGTGGCCTCATACCACCATGTACACGCTGTGCGCGATATTTTTCAGGGGTTGATAACCGTCAATCGATCAAATCCGAACCGCGTTAATCTCTTTTAGTCCTTGCATGGCATTTTGCGGCCCAGTTTAAAACAGGTGCCCAATGCTCAAGATTCTTTCCTGTATCGCAATCGATCATAACTACGGTTTGCTCGCGCTTGCCACGCTGGTCTGCGTTCTCGGCTCTGTCCTCACGATGCGGCTCTATGCCCGCGTCCGCCGCACGGTCGGCGTGCAGAAGGTGAACTGGCTGTTCATGAGCGGGGTGATCGGCGGCTCGACCATCTGGACGACCCATTTCATTGCCATGTTGAGCTACAAGTCCTTCCTGCAGCATGCCTACGAGCCGATCCTGACCCTGTCGTCTCTCGGTGCCGCAATCGGCGTCACCACGCTCGGCTTCTTCGTGACTGCCATCCGCAAGTCCGGTCCGACCATCGAACTGGGCGGCGCCATCGTCGGAGCGGGCATCGCGCTCATGCATTACATGGGCATGATGGCCTATCAGGTCTCCGGGCGCTTGGAGTGGGACTTCGGCTACTATCTGGCCTCGATCATCGTCGGCATCAGCTTCGGCGCCATTGCCACGAGCCGGATCGCCCGTCCGGTCACGCGCTTCTGCAAATATGGCGGCGTGGTTGCCCTGATCCTTGCGATCGTCAGCATGCACTTCACCGGCATGACGGCCGTCACCATCATCCCCGACCCGATGATCACGCCGTCGGCTGCCCTGATCCCCGACAACCTGCTGCTCGTCATCGTTCTTGCCATGATTTGCCTGATGCTCGGTCTCGGCGCATCGACCTATGTGATCGATCTCCATTCCAGCCACCAGGCTGCGGAGCGCTTCCGCCATCTTTCCTTGCATGATCCGCTGACGGCACTGCCGAACCGCGTGGCTTTCAGCGAGCATCTCGACGATATCATTCGGCGCCAGAAGGACGACACCGCCCGCGTCGCGGTCCTCTCCTTCGATCTTGACCGATTCAAGGATGTCAACGACGTGCACGGGCATGCCGCCGGAGATGCGGTGCTGCGGACCATCGCCCAGCGCATGTCCAAGGTTCTCGGAAAGGGGGAATTCGTTGCCCGTATCGGCGGCGACGAGTTCATTGCGCTGATCACCGATTTCTTTCTGAAAAGCGAAGCAAAGACTTTCGCGTCGCGACTGATTGCGGAGATCGGCAAACCTGTCGAGTGGCAGGGCAAGACCCTGTTGGTGGGCACCAGCGTCGGCATTTCGCTCTTTCCCGTCGATGCCCGCACGCCGGAGGAGCTTCTGGCCCAGGCGGATCTTGCGATGTACCGCGCCAAGGCGGCCGGTTCGAACTCCATCCGGTTCTACGAGCCGTCGATGGATGATGCGGCCCGCAACCGCAGCGTCCTCGCCATGGACATGCGGGAGGGTATCGAGCGCAACGAATTCGAACTCTACTACCAGTACCAGAACAATTCGCTGACACGCGATGTCATCGGCTTCGAGGTCCTTCTGCGCTGGCATCATCCGGTGCGCGGCATGGTGCCGCCCGCCGAGTTCATTCCGATTGCCGAGAAGAACGGGTTCATTCACGAGTTGGGCGACTGGGTTCTTCTGACTGCCTGCCGTCAGGCGGCGTCCTGGGAAAACCCGATCAAGATCGCGGTCAACGTCGCTCCGGCCCAGCTTGCCGACGTGAATTTCCCGGCACGCGTTCGCGAAATCCTTCTTGATACGGGACTGGACGCCTCCCGCCTTGAGCTCGAGATTACCGAGTCGGGCATCATTGCCGACCAGCAGCATGCGCTGAACATCATCAGGCAGTTGAAGGAACTTGGGGTCAATATCGCCATGGACGATTACGGCACCGGCTATTCGTCGCTGTCGACCCTGCAGAACTTCCCGTTCGACAAGATCAAGATCGATCGCGCCTTCATCGACGGCGTGACCAGCAACCGGCATTCGGCAGCGATCGTCCGCTCGACCATCATCCTCGCCCAGAGCCTCGATATCCCCGTCCTCGCGGAGGGTGTCGAAAACGAGGAACACATGGATTTCCTGCGCAAGGAGGGCTGCCTTCAGGTGCAGGGTTATCTCTTCGGCAAGCCGATGCCGAGAAGCGAGATAGAACATGTGGTCAATGCCACGACCTGGGGTGCTGGCCAGTCCGGGAACGCGGTGGCGTCGGATGCAGGCGAGGCAAGTGCTGTTGCGGCATGACTGCCGTTCGACATCCCCCGCGTCTGTTGAGCCGGGCGCGGCCGAACATGAGGCGGCCGGCGTGCCGGGCCGTGCCAATTGCAGGGTCCCTTCGCCGGTCCAGGTAAAATCTCGCCGCGTAAGCTCGTTATGGTTGTGTTTTCTCTTGATTTGACAGGCAGACCGTGTTGCTCTTCAAAGAGCCGCAGCACCGGAAAACGCCATGTCTTCCTGGCATTACCTCCAAGGAATATCAGAATTCCTAAAGCGTGACGACCAGAGAGAATTAGTAAAATCTCATTTAGCTATTATTAGTGGTTGTGTGAAACGATGCCTCCCGTATCAAAGCCGGTGGTATCAATGCTCAAGGTTCTTTCCTGTATCGCCATGGACCATAGCTACGGTCTTCTCGCGCTCGCGACTCTTGTTTGCATATTGGGTTCGATCCTGACCGTGCGGCTTTACGCCCGCGTCCAGCGCAGCATTGGCATGCAGAAGCTGAACTGGCTGTTCACCAGCGGGGTTGTCGGCGGATCAACGGTCTGGATGACGCATTTCATCGCCATGTTGAGTTTCAACCCGCCGCTATCGCATGCTTACGAGCCCACGCTGACGATGGCGTCACTGGCTGCCGGGATCGGCGTCACCATTTTGGGATTTCTCGTTACCGCGACAGGCAAGCCCGGCTTTCAGATCGAACTCGGCGGCGGCATCGTCGGGGCAGGTATTGCCGTCATGCACTACACGGGCATGGCCGGTTACCAGATTGCCGGCCGGCTTGAATGGGATTCCGGCTACTATGCGGCTTCCGTCTTTCTGGGCATCGGCTTTGGCGCCCTCGCTATGAACCGGATCGCACGGTCGGTCACGCGGTTCCGCCAGTATGGTGGTATTCTCGCGCTGGTCCTAGCGATCACCACGATGCACTTTACCGGGATGAGCGCGATCACGATCATCCCGGATCCGCTCATCGTCACTTCGGCAGACGTGATCCCCGATAGCCTGCTGACCGTCATGGTCGCCATTATCGGCGTCATGCTGGCGCTCGGCGCGTCGACCTATGCCATAGACCTGCAATCCACGCGCGGCGCCGCGGAGCGGTTCCGTCACCTGTCCCTTCACGATCCGCTGACCGGAATGCCGAACCGCGTCGCGCTTGGCGATCAACTCAGGGAAATCATCCACCGTCACAGTCAGGAGGCGGGAGAAGTTGCGATCCTGTCCATCGATCTTGACCGGTTCAAGGACGTCAACGACGTGCATGGCCATGCTGCGGGTGACGCCGTTCTGCGCGGCGTCGCGGAGCGCATGTCGAAAGTGTTGGGGCAGGGAGAGTTCATCGCGCGCATGGGCGGCGACGAATTCGTGGCGCTGAGCAGCAATCTCTCAAGCGGGGATGATGCCTCGACTTTTGCCGCGAGGCTGATCGGCGCGATAGTCCAGCCAATCGAATGGGAAGGAAAAAATCTGTTCGTCGGCGCCAGCATCGGCATTTCGCTCTATCCTTCGGCCGCGCCTGCGCCGCAGGAGCTTCTGGCGCAGGCGGATCTTGCCATGTATCGTGCCAAGGCTGCCGGATCGAACGCAATCCGCTACTACGAGCCGGCGATGGACGACGCGGTCCGTGACCGCAGCGCGCTTGCCATGGACATGCGCCAGGGCATCGAGCGCAACGAATTCGAGCTTTACTACCAGTACCAGAACAATTCACTGACCCGTGACGTCATCGGGCTGGAGGTCCTGCTGCGCTGGCATCATCCCGTTCGGGGCATGGTACCGCCTGCAGAATTCATTCCGATCGCCGACCGCAACGGTTTCATTCATGAACTGGGAGACTGGGTCCTCCGGACGGCCTGCCGGCAGGCGGCGTCCTGGAAGAACCCGCTCAGGATTGCGGTCAATATCGCGCCGGGGCAGCTTGCCAATGTCAATCTTGCGGCGCGGGTGCTCGAAATCCTTGTGGAAACGGGCCTTGAACCGTCCCGGCTGGAGCTGGAAATCACCGAATCCGGCATTATCGCCGATGAGCAGAACGCCCTGCATGTCATCCGTCAGCTGAAGCAGCTGGGCGTCAAGATCGCTATGGACGACTACGGTACCGGTTACTCCTCCCTGACCACGCTGCAAAAATTCCCCTTCGACAAGATCAAGATCGACCGTGCCTTCATCGACAGCGTGACCAGCGACCGCCAGTCGGCAGCGATCGTCCGGTCGACGATCATCCTTGCCGAGAGCCTCGGCATTCCGGTCCTGGCCGAAGGCGTGGAACGCGAAGAGCACATGGACTTCCTGCTGAGCGAAGGCTGTCCGCAGGTGCAGGGTTTTCTGTTCGGCCGGCCGATGCCGCTCAGCGAAATCAGCCATGTGGTGAATGCCCGGTCGGCAGGAAGTCCTGACGCTTCGCGGGAGGCATACGTGCTTACACCGTCCGCAATTGCATCGCTGTTGCGTGAACCGGACTTCAGCGCCCGCGCGACCGGGTGAACCGCGCCAGCGCCAGCATGAGCCCGCCCGCCAGCAATCCCCAGAAGGCGCCGGAGATACCGGCGAAGCTGACGCCGGAGGCTGTGACCAGGAACGTGACGGCGGCTGCCTCGCGGCTGTCCTGCTCCTTGAAGGCGGCCATGGCCGATCCGGCAAAGGCACCGATCAGCGCAAGGCCGGCCACGGCCTGGATCAGGATCGGCGGCGCGAGATTGACGAAGGCGGTAACGGCTGCTGCGAGCAGGCCGAAGACGACGTAACCGGCACCTGCGATGATCGCCGACCAGTAGCGCCGGGACGGGTCGCGATGTGCATCTTCACCCGCGCACATCGCCGCGGTGATTGCCGCCAGATTGACGGCATGGCCGCCGAAGGGGGCGCTCAGGATGGAGAACACACCGGTCGCGGCAAACAGCGGGCCGGGCTGCGGCTCGTAGCCGTTGACCTTCAGCACGGCGATGCCTGGAATGTTCTGCGAGGCCATGGTGACGATGAACAGGGGCAGGGCGATGCTGACTAGGCCTGCGACCGTGAAGCTCGGGCTCACCCATTCGACATGCGGGACGAGCGTTGCCGAAACCCGGGCCATGGCATCGGCCGGCATGTCGACGCCGAACGCAAGCACGAGACCGAAGGCGAGGAGGGCTGCAGGCACCGCCAGCAGCCGGTTGATACTGCCGACGATCACCCAGGCAAGCACGATCGGCAGGCCGAACAACGGATTGAAGGCGACCGCTTTTACCGGTGCGAAGCAGAGACCGATCAGCACGCCCGCCAGCATGGCGTTCGCAAGTGGTGCGGGTATGGCTGCAACGGCACGGCCGAGCGGCTTCCACAATCCGGCAAGAATGATCAATACGCCGCAGACGAGGAAGCCGCCGACGGCCGTGTTGAAACCGCCCGCCACCGCGCCGGAACTCGCAAGCAGCGCTGCACCCGGCGTTGACCAGGCGATGCTGACCGGCAGGCGGGTTGCGATGCTCAGCACGATCGCGCACACCCCCATCGACACCGACAGGGCCATCACGCCGGATGCCGCTTGCGCCTCCGTTGCGCCGACGCCGGTCAGCCCGTGCAGGACGACGGCAAAGGAACTGGCGAAACCGACGAAAGCGGTAAGCAGGCCCATGAAAAGGCTCTGGAGCGAGAATTCACGAAACATTGCGCGGGAAACCCTGAAAGCCTGGGAGTGAATGCGACAAAACTGCCCTATCACATCGTCGTGTCAGCGCAAGACAGTGCACCCAAAAGCTGTCGGCAAATCCGATTTCGCGTCTTTTGCCTTTGACCTTTGTCGAGGTGGACGTTTCATTGTCAATACCTATTGTGGTAACAGCGTCAGCCCTCGGGGAGGAGAGCCGGTGAATCATTCCGATCATGTTCACGCCGTCGCACGGCACACGTCGGCCGCCGCCAGCTCGCCTGTGGCCGCTTCCTGGCGCCGTTGCCTGACCGTGCATGGCCTTTCCCCCGAGGAGGTTCGCTCGCCGCTGCGGTTGTCGGAGCAGGAGTTCCGCGCGGCGCGGGAAAAATCCGGCTATCTGATCGAGGAGGCACAAGGCGAGCTCGACCGGTTGTTTTCGACGGTCGGCAAGGCAGGGTGCTGCCTGCTGCTCACGGACGACAAGGGTGTTGCGCTCGAACGAAGGGGTGCTGTCGGCGACGACAAGGATTTTCGCGGGCTCGGCCTCTGGTCCGGAACGGTCTGGAGCGAGGCGAGCGTCGGCACCAACGGTATCGGCACGGCGATCGCCGATGAGCGCGCTGTCGTCATCCAGCGCGACCAGCATTTCCTCAGCTGCAATACGGGTCTCACCTGCGCCACCGCGCCAATCCGCGACCATTGCGGCCGCATTGCCGCTGCCATCGACATCTCCACCTGCCGGGAGGATGCCGGCGAGATGGCGATGCTGCTCCTGTCGCAGGCGGTGCGCGATGCCGCGGCGCGGATCGAAGCCAACCTGTTTCGGCGCGCCTTCAGCGGCGCCCGCATCCTGCTGGTATCGGCCGACGGCAAGAGTAGCCCGGCGCTCATCGCCATCGACCGGGACGACCTCGTGCTCGGGGCGACCAGGGCGGCGCGGCTTCGGCTCAACCTCGACGACCGGCGCATTGCTGCCGGCGTCCCCGCGGCCGACCTACTGAACGAGCCGCCGGCGGAGCAAGGCGAGGATCTCGTGGATGCCGAACGCGCAGCACTTCGCCGCGTCCTGTCGCGCGCCAACGGCAACGTCTCCCTGGCCGCCGACACGCTCGGCATCAGCCGCGCGACGCTTTACCGGAAAATGAAGAAACTCTCGATCAACTGACCGCCTGGGCGCCGACGAGGCCTGCTGCTGCGCTGCAGCATAGTTCGGGCCATGCGGATGTCGCACATCTGATACACTTGCCAGCCTCGGCGCACACCCGCTCGCTATCCGCCTGAACCGTTCTGGCGCACCTTCTCCCCACAGATTGTTGGAGTCTGTTTTCGGAGGAGAAATCACATGCTGCATCAGAAAATCGTCGAAAACCCGTTCAAGCAGAAATACGGCAACTTCATCGGCGGCGAGTGGCGCGAGCCCTTGAGCGGCCGCTATTTCGACAACACGACCCCGGTCACCGGCGGCGTGCTGTGTGAGATCGCCCGCTCTGAAGCCGCTGATATCGAGTTGGCGCTCAACGCTGCCCATGCCGCCAAGGACAAGTGGGGCCGCACCTCGACCACCGAGCGTGCCAACATCCTGATGAAGATCGCCCAGCGCATGGAAGACAATATCGAGCTTCTGGCGAAGGCCGAAACCTGGGACAACGGCAAGCCGCTGCGCGAAACGATGGCGGCCGACATGCCGCTTGCCATCGATCATTTCCGCTATTTTGCCTCCTGCGTCCGCGCCCAGGAAGGCTCGATCGGGGAGATCGACCATGACACGATCGCCTACCACTTCCATGAGCCGCTCGGCGTCGTCGGCCAGATCATCCCGTGGAATTTCCCGATCCTGATGGCAGCCTGGAAGCTGGCACCGGCGCTGGCCGCCGGCAACTGCGTCATCCTCAAGCCCGCCGAGCAGACGCCGGCCTCGATCCTCGTCTGGATCGAACTGGTCGGCGATCTCCTGCCGCCGGGCGTGCTGAACATCGTCAATGGTTTCGGCCTCGAAGCCGGCAAGCCGCTCGCCACCAACCCGCGTATCAACAAGGTGGCGTTCACCGGTGAGACCTCGACCGGTCGGCTGATCATGCAATATGCCAGCCAGAACCTCATTCCGGTGACGCTGGAGCTCGGCGGCAAATCGCCGAACATCTTCTTCGAGGATGTCATGCGCGAGGACGACGACTACCTCGACAAGGCACTCGAAGGCTTTGCCATGTTCGCACTTAACCAGGGCGAGGTTTGCACATGCCCGAGCCGCGCGCTTGTGCATGAAAAGATCTACGATCGCTTCATGGAGAAGGCGATCAAACGGGTGGCTGCCATCAAGCAGAGTAATCCGCTCGACCTGTCGACGATGATCGGCGCTCAGGCCTCCAGCGAGCAGCTTGAAAAGATCATGTCCTACATGGACATCGGCCGTCAGGAAGGCGCCGAAGTGCTGATCGGCGGCGAGCGCAACACGCTGGAAGGGGAGTTGGCCGGTGGCTTCTACGTCAAGCCGACGGTCTTCAAGGGCCACAACAAGATGCGCATCTTCCAGGAGGAAATTTTCGGGCCGGTCGTATCGGTCACCACCTTCAAGGATGATGCCGAAGCGCTCGAAATCGCCAATGACACGCTCTATGGCCTTGGTTCGGGTGTGTGGAGCCGCGATGCCAACCGCTGCTACAATTTCGGCCGCAACATCCAGGCGGGACGCGTCTGGACCAATTGCTACCACGCCTATCCGGCCCACGCGGCCTTCGGCGGCTACAAGCAGTCCGGCATCGGTCGCGAGACCCACAAGATGATGCTCGATCACTACCAGCAGACCAAGAACATGCTGGTGAGCTACAGCCCGAAGGCGCTGGGTTTCTTCTGAGGTTTTACCTCTCCCTTGAGGGGGGAGGTCGCAGCGAAGCTGCGGGTGGGGGTGATCCGTTGGCTTGCGCTGAAGGTTGCCGCCACTCATCATCTCTCCAAGGAAAGTAGACGATCTGCTGATGAAAGCGCTGCTCTGGATGACTGTATTCGCGGCTGGGTCACCCCACCCCGTCGCTCCGCTCCGACCCTCCCCCTCAAGGGGAGGGTAACCCATGACCGACACGATCAACGGCGACCCGCGCGTTCTCGCAACTGAAGCAGCACTCGCCTTTATCCGGGAAATCCAGAAGGATCACCCGGATATCCTGTTCCATCAGTCCGGCGGCTGTTGCGACGGCTCGTCGCCGATGTGCTATCCGGCCGACGACTACATCGTCGGCGACAATGACGTGAAACTCGGTGAGATCGGCGGCGTGCCGGTCTATATCAGCGCCAGCCAGTTCGATGTCTGGAAACACACCCAGCTGATCATCGACGTGGTTCCGGGCAGGGGCGGCATGTTCTCGCTCGACAACGGCCGCGAACGGCGGTTTCTCACGCGCTCCCGCTTGTTTTCGGGCGGCGAGGCCTGCGCTATTCCCCTGCGCGGTTAAGCTGGCGCAGGGCGGTGAATGCGCCTTCTGAAACGCCTGCCTACGCCGTCATCGGCGTATCAGTGCCGATTGCGTGACTTCAATCGAACAGGCTGGAAACCGATTCTTCCTGGCTGGTGCGGTTGATCGCTTCGCCGATCAGGCTGGCCGTCGAGATGACGCGGATGTTGTGGGCAGACTGAACCGCCGTGGTCGGCTGGATACTGTCGGTGATCACCAGTTCCTTCAGCTTCGACGAGGTGACGCGGGCGACTGCGCCGCCGGAGAGGACGCCGTGGGTGATATAGGCGGTGACGCTGGTCGCGCCGTTCTTCAGGAGTGCTTCGGCGGCGTTGCAGAGCGTGCCGCCACTGTCGACGATATCGTCGATCAGCAGACAGTCCTTGCCGGTGACATCACCGATGACGTTCATGACCTCGGACTCGCCGGCGCGTTCGCGGCGCTTGTCGACGATCGCCAGCTGGCAGTCGAGACGCTTGGCAAGGGCGCGCGCACGCACCACGCCGCCGACGTCGGGCGATACGACCATGACGTTTTCGAGATTGTAGTTTTCCTTCACGTCGCGCGACAGGATCGGCACGGCATAGAGGTTGTCTGTCGGAATGTCGAAGAAGCCCTGGATCTGGCCGGCATGCAGGTCGAGCGTCAGAACGCGGTCGGCGCCGGCTTCGGTGATCAGGTTGGCGACCAGCTTGGCCGAGATCGGTGTGCGCGGGCCGGGTTTGCGGTCTTGGCGGGCATAGCCGAAATAGGGAATGACGGCGGTGATGCGGCGGGCTGACGAGCGGCGCATGGCGTCGATCATGATCAGCAGTTCCATAAGGTGGTCATTGGTCGGAAAGGATGTGGACTGGACGACGAAAACGTCCTCGCCGCGCACGTTCTCCTGTATTTCCACGAAGATTTCCTGGTCCGCAAACCGTCTGACGGTCGCTTTGCCCAGGGGCAGGTTGAGATAATTGCAGATCGCTTCGGCAAGGTGCCGGTTCGAGTTGCCTGCGAAAACCTTCATAGATGGTCCGCCTGTGCTGGCGCGGATCTTCATCCGCGCAAATTCCGTAAGCCAGCCGGGGTCTCGATCGTCCCAAGCTTATGGGCGCTTCATAACGTCCTTGACTTTGAATGCAAGAGGATTGCCGCGTTGCAGCGCGGTTTATCCTAAAAAGTTTTCCATCGGCGTGGTTTCGCGGGCGAGATTCAACACTCGCAGCGGCGTGTTCAGGGCTGTTGGCAACGCTAGCCGGCGTTTTCTGCGCGCCAATCCAGATATCCGGCGATCGTCTTCGTGGCTATCGTCTGCATCGTCTGCGCCGGCACGGCCGACCACAGATCGGTGGCGGTGGCGTCGACCGTGTCCTGCCCCTGGATACGGTGCAGGCGGTTGCCGGAGCCGTCGAGAATATCCCAGACATAGACCACCGTTATCTTGCCGCCATCCTTCAGCGCCGAGAAATAGCCCTTCAGGATATGCTGGCTGCTGGTGTCCGATGCGCTCTTGATGGTGAGGCCATGCGAGCGGGCTTCAGCGCCGAGCTGTTTCGAAAGCGGGGTCACTGCCTCGACCGGCGCGCCGATGATCGGCAGGAACCGGATCGTCCCGGCCGTGGCTGCAGGAGCGATTGCCGCGGCTTTCTGTGGTTTCTCGATCGGTGGGGTTTCTTCTTCTGCACGACGAGGTTCTGCGGATTGCTGCTGTTCGGCAGGAGCAGGCTCGTCCACCGAGGCGGTGTCGGTGGATTCCGCAATGACCGCGCGCCGGGTGATCCGCTGCTGCGCCGGCACCTGTCCCTGCTGCAGGCGGCCTGCCTGCGCGTCGAGCGATCCGGCAGGATCGGTATATTCGCCGTCGCCTTGTGCCATCAGCGTGCCGCGCGGCCCGTCGGCAAAGCCTTCCTCGACCGGCGAGGCGAGCTGCGTGCTTTGCACGGGTGTCGTCGCCTGCGGGGTGACCGTCTGCTGCGACATGGCGTCGAGGTCCGACTGGTTGACCGGCGGCGAGCGGAACGTGCCGCCACCGACGTCGACCTGGGGCGTCAGGTCGTCCATGCTGTTGCAGCCTGCAAGGACTGCTGCAATTCCAACGCTTGCAAGAAGCGTGATCGGCTTGCGCATCGTTCTACCGTCCGGTTTCTCGGCGACGGAGTGATACAAGGCCCCCACCTGTCTCCGCCTATCCCGCAAACGGTAGATCAATTTTCCTAAGCAGTTATGAAGTCCAGTCCGTAGCGGGACAGAGGCTTCGGCGCGCCTTCCGTCGTCAGGTATGTTTGGCCGAGAGTCATGGCCGTGCCGCTGTCACTGTCCATGATGATCATGTGGACGAAGAGCGACATGTCCGGCAGGATTTCCTGCGGGTTGCCCATGTGGAACATCTGCTGCTCCATCCAGGATGGCGAGAAGCGGGCGCCGAGCGAATAGCCGCAGGCGTTCAGCCGGTGACGGGCAAGGCCGCGCTCGTCCATGATCTTGGAGTGGATGTCGAAGACGGTGCCGAACGTGTTGCCGGGCCGCAAGACCATTTCGATTGCCTGGATCGTCTCGCGGCAGGCGCTGTAGAGTTCGCGGTGCCGGTTGGTCGGCTCGCCGATGACGATGGTCCGCATCATTGCCGCGTGGTAGTGGGCGCTGACGCCTGCCCATTCCAGGGTTAGCTGGTCCTGCGCATCGAGCGCGCGGCGCCCGGCCTTGTAACGGCACAGAAGCGCGTCGGCGCCGGAGCCGATGATGAACTCGTTGGCCGGGTAGTCGCCGCCGCCGGCAAAGACCGCTCCCTGCATGGCCGCCAGGATATCGGCTTCGCTGCCGCCGGCATGGGTCAGGGGAAGGGCGGCATCGAGCGCGTCATCCGCAAGGCTTGCCGCCTTTTCGACATGGACGATTTCGGCCGGGCTCTTGATCAGGCGCAGGCGGCCGACCAGCATCGAGGCGTCGACAAGCTGGCCGAAGCTGGTCAATTGATGGTCGAGCAGGCGGGCGATGCGGCCGGTCATGCCATGTGTGTCGTATTCGATGCCGATGCGCGTGCCGAGCAGGTCGAGATCGCTCAGGAGGTTCTTCAGGTCCATTGTCGGATCGGCATTGACGCGGTCCACCCAGACCTCGACACGCTCGATGTTCGAGGTGTGCTTCGCCTGGCGCAGGTCGGCCGAGCGGGTGAGCAGCACCATCGAGCCATCGGCCTTCACCACCAGCGTCTGGAAGAAGCAATAGCCGAAGGTGTCGTAGCCGGTCAGCCAGTACATGCTTTCCTGCGCAAACAGCAGCATGACGTCCAGCTTTTCTTCCTTCATCTTCGCCGTCAGCCGTTCCAGCCGGCTCGCGAATTCGTCCTGCGTAAAATGCAGTGCCATGTCATGCCTCCCGAATGGATATTGCAGAGATTTGCCGGCCATAATCCGGCTCGCTGCGATGGGTCGTGCGACGATAGGAGAAGAAACGCTCCTCGTCCGCATAGGTGCAAAGGTCGAGATTTTCCGCCGTGACGCCGGCGTCCGTCAGCCGCTTGATCGTCAGCCCCGGCAGATCGAACATCGCATGCTGCTCGCGCCGCGAAGGAGAGAAGAAGGTCGCGTAGCCCGCATCCTTTTCCAAGAACCGCTCGACGAATTCGGCCCCCACCTCGTAGTTCCGGCGGCTGATCGAGGGGCCGAGACTGGCGAGGATGCGGTCGCGGCGTGCGCCGAGCGAGATCATCGCGTCGATCGTGCTTTCCAGAACGCCGCCAAGCGCGCCCTTCCAGCCGGCATGCGCAGCGCCAACGACACCGGCTTCCGCATCCGCGAAAAGAACCGGACCGCAATCGGCCGAAAGCACGCCGATCACCAGCCCCGGCGTTGCCGTCACCAGCGCATCTGCGTCAGCCCGCGTGCCGTTGTAGCTGCCGTCGACGATGACGGCATCAGGCGAATGGATCTGATGCACCGTTGCCAGCTTTTGCGGTTCTGCGCCGAACCAGGCGCTGACCCGGGCGCGATTCTCGTTGACCCGGGAGCGTTCGTCGTTGGAGCCGAGGCCGACATTCAGGCCACGGTAAATACCTTCCGAAACGCCGCCCTTGCGGGTGAAATAGCCGTGATTGACGGATTTTCCTGCCGCGTCGGACAGGAGCGGGCTTTGCACAGGCAAGGGCAAGGCATCATCCTTCATCGGTGGTTTTGCCCTTTCGAAACGCTGAAATACGGTGGGTTTCCCAGGCATGTCGGATTTGCCGGCCCGGCTGATTTGGCCGGATGTTGGCCTCCGGGGCCGTCTCTGTCAATCCGTCGAAACGACAGCCCGCGTCGTCCCCGGCGTATCCGGACGTCTATTTCTGGAAAGGTACGAGCGCCACATTCGGGCTGCTGACGACGAGCACCTTGAACAGATCACCCATTTTTCCTTCGCCGGCTCCGGCCAGCCTTTCGGCGTCCGCACGGATGTTTTCCTGCGTTTCAGTGTCCTTGTCGCGGCCGAGCGCTGCAGCTCTTTCGGCAAGGCCGAGCGCCAGCAGAAAGTCGCCCTGATAGGTCAGCCCGTTGATCTGCAGCCCTTCAGTTGCTGCCCGCCGGGCAAGCTGCTCGAAATCGACATGGCTGGTGATATCGGCCTCGCCCGGATGCTTGAGTGGCGGATCGAACTGGTGGTCGCGCACTGCCTGAAGCGTATCGCCCAGGCCTGTGGCCATATGGCCGTAGTCGATGATCACGGCGGTGCCGCCGCCCGTCAGTATGCGCTCGCAGAGTGCCGCCATCACCGCATCGCGGGCAGGGGCAATCTCGAATATCGTTCCCGGTGGGGCATTTGCGGCAGCCGGCGGCAGGAGTGCCGGATCGATGCTGGCAACGCCTGCGGCAAAGGCCAAACCGCCGTCTGCGTTGAGACCGACGAGCCTTTCCCGAAAACCCTGCGCCGTCTTGACGAACTGGCGGATGGGGATGGCGTCGAAAAGCTCGTTGGCGGCCAGAAGCAGGAACCCTTCGGGCAGCGTATCGAAGCTGTCATGCCAGGAGATCTTGAACTTGTGTGCCACCAGCGTCTGGCTCTGCACCTTCTGCAGCCGCTCGCTGGTCTCGACCAGATGCACGGTCGCTGCCTGATAGAGGGCAGGTGACAGCTTGGCGACGACGCGCAGGATATCCCCCATCATCGTGCCGCGGCCGGGACCGATCTCGGCGATATTGACCGGGCTCGGCTCGCCATGCCGCTGCCAGGCCTGGACGAGGAAGATGCCCATCATCTCGCCGAACAACTGGCTGATCTCCGGTGCGGTGATGAAGTCGCCGGACTGGCCAAAGGGTTCGCGCGTCTTGTAGTAGCCATGATCCGGATCGGCCAGGCACAGCGAGAAATAGTCGGTCACGCTGATCGGGCCGTTGGCGAGAATGATGGCCTTGATCTTTTCGGCAAGGGGAGTGGTCATCGCGCCCCTCTCAGACGATGGCAGCGCTTGCCCGGCGGGCGCGGGCGATGGCCCAGAGGCCGATGAGGACCATCGGCAGCGACAGGAGCATGCCCATCGTCAGCCAGCCGCCGAGGAGATAGCCGAGCTGTGCATCCGGCTCGCGGAAGAATTCGACGAAGATGCGGGCGAGCCCGTAGCCGGCGACGAAGACGCCACAGACGAGGCCGGGCGTTTTCAGCGCGTGATGGCGATAGATCATCACGGCAAGAACCGTCAAAAGGACGAGGCCCTCAAGGGCTGCCTCGTAGAGCTGGCTCGGATGGCGGGCAAACGGGCCGCCGGTCGGGAAGATCACCGCCCAGGGCATCGACGACAGCCGGCCCCAGAGTTCGCCATTGATGAAATTGGCGATGCGGCCGAAGAACAGGCCGATCGGCACGACGGCCGAGACGACGTCGAACAGGCTCCAGACGGCGATTTTGTTGCGCTGGGCAAACAGGATCATGGCGATCATGGTGCCGATCAGGCCGCCGTGGAAGGACATGCCGCCGTTCCAGATTTCCAGCGCCCTGATCGGGTTCGCAAGCACGCTCTGGAGATCGTAAAACAGGATGTAGCCAATACGGCCACCGCCGACGATGCCGGCTGCGACCCAGAGCAGGAAGTCGTCGAGTTGTGCCTCGGTCACGGCCGAGACGCCGTTTTGCCAGAGGGAGGCATTGCGCGCCAACCGGCGGGCATACTGCCAGCCGATCAGGATGCCCGCCACGTAAGCAAGGCCGTACCAATGGATCTGCAAGGGGCCGATGGAAATCAACACCGGATCGATATCCGGGAAGGGCATGATCGAAAAGAGTGTTGGTATCGTTTCCAAGGTTCTGCTTCATCCCGGTCTGTTGTTTGGCGGAACATGGGCTCGCGGCAAGGCAGGGTCAAGGCGCGCCGGGTAAAGGAAAGCTGGTCATCACCGTATTTTTCCTTGCATCGGCCCCTCTGTCCTCCTACCTCCTTTCTCAAGCCTGCATGGCAGGCAATGGACGCTTAAGGATCGGAGACCGAGACGATGAGTACAGGCGCAAACCGCATTCTGGATGATTTCGCCAAGCTGATGACGGACGCTGCGGGCGCTGCCCAGGGTGTTCGAAAAGAAATGGAAACCGTGTTTCGGGCGCAGGGCGAGCGGCTCTTGAATTCCATGGATATCGTCAAGCGCGAGGAGTTCGAGGCCGTCAGGGAGATGGCGCTGAAAGCGCGCGAGGAAAACGACGCGCTGGTGGCCCGTATCGCAGCGCTTGAAGCGCGCCTTTCAGAAGCCGGCAAATGACGATTCTCGAAGCGGTGCCGCCGATCGTGCCGCCGCTTTTTATCCACGCTCTGTGCATCCGTCCCGGACTGGCACAGCGCGCCTGTTGTTTAGCGCTGCCTGAACAGCATTTTTCATAAAATTTTTACCCTGTGGACACTGCCGAAAAATGCTTACGGCAGAGTCGTTTAAGAACCTGCGCTGAATCAATTTGAGAGAGCCTATCCACAACCGCCGGCGCTATTTTTCAAACGGGGGGCTTTCTTGCGGACTCCGGCATTATACACTGATTTTAAATGATGATTCGAAACGGATCACGCAAGCTCCAGGCAGGGTAGATAAGCCAGGATGGTCGTGTTTCCGGTAATCATAAGTGTTCGTTTCTGGTGTTTGAGTTTGCAGCCTTCGTGTGTGAACGCGAAGTCGCATGTCTGCACCGGGACTTTTGGGGTGATGCATGAGCCTGATGGAACTGGAACTTGAGCGCCAATCGAACCCGGTCGACATGATCGAGTTCGTCGCAGCCAACAATGATTGGTGCTTCGAACGCTCCGGCGAGGACGAGATCGCCATGACGGTCGAGGGAAGATGGACAGACTACCATGTCTCCTTCTCCTGGATGGAGGAATTCGAGGCGTTGCATCTTGCCTGCGCCTTTGACATCAAGGTTCCCGAAAGCCGCGTCAACGAAGTGATCCGGCTGCTCTCCCATATCAACGGCCAGGTGCTGATGGGCCATTTCGATCTCTGGCGTCAGGAAGACGTCGTGATCTTCCGCCAGTCGCTGCTGCTTGCCGGCGGCGCCGAGCCCACCAACCAGCAGGTCGAGGTGCTGCTCTCCAGCGCGCTCGAAGCCTGCGAATCCTATTTCCAGGCCTTCCAGTTCGTCGTATGGTCCGGTGTCGATGCGCAGAGCGCCGTCGAGGCCGTGATGTTCGAAACCGTCGGAGAGGCGTAATCATGACTGTGCGTGCAGCTGGTCCGATCGTTCTTGTCGGTGCTGGCAATATGGGCGGCGCGATGCTCGCGGGCTGGCTGAAAAGCGGTATCTCCGGTGCCGATCTCCTGGTCATCGATCCCGGCCCACCGCCTGCCATGGCCAAGCTGATTGCCAACAACGGCGCGCGTCACGAAACGGCAGCGCCCGCCAGCTTGAAAGCCGCTGTCCTGTTTCTTGCCGTCAAACCGCAGATGATGGGGACGGTGCTTCCTCCCTTGAAGGGCCTCGTCGGCCCCGAGACCGTGGTGGTTTCGGTCGCCGCCGGTACGACGCTTTCCTTCATGCAGTCCCATCTCGGTGACGCCGCCATGGTGCGCGCCATGCCGAACACGCCGGCGATGATCGGCCGCGGCGTCACAGGCGCCTTTGCCAATGGCGCGGTTTCGAAAGACCAGCGCGATCTCGTCCACAATCTCCTCAAGGTCTCCGGCCCGGTCGAATGGGTCGAAACCGAAGCCGATATCGATGCCGTTACGGCCGTCTCCGGCAGCGGCCCGGCCTATGTCTTTTATCTCGTCGAGTGCATGGCGGAAGCTGGCCGCAAGGCCGGTCTTCGGGCGGACCTTGCCATGCGGCTCGCGCGGGAAACTGTCGCGGGGGCTGGTGAACTCTTGCACCAGTCCCCCGATGACGCCTCCAAGCTCCGGCAGAACGTGACGTCTCCGGGCGGCACGACGGCGGCAGCGCTCAATATCCTCATGGCCGATGACGGCATGCAGTCTCTGTTCGACAAGGCGATTGCCGCAGCCCGCAAGCGGGCGGAAGAACTGGCCGGTTAATTCAGGACTTTTTCCATGACCGAGACCATCGCCTACGCCGATTTCGAGCGTGTCGATATTCGTACCGGCACCATCGTCGAGGCCTCGCCCTTTCCCGAGGCGCGCAAGCCGGCCATCAAGATCGTCATCGATTTCGGTCCTGAGATCGGCCTCAAGAAATCCTCGGCGCAGATCACCGAGCATTATACGCCGGAAAGCCTGATCGGCCGCCAGGTGCTTGGCGTCGTCAACTTTCCGCCGCGCCAGATCGGCCCGGTCCGCTCCGAGGTTCTGACCCTCGGCTTCAAGGACGAGGCCGGCGCGATCGTTCTCGCCGCCGTCGACAAGCCGGTGCCGAACGGCAAGCGGCTCTTGTAGGGATAGCGCCGATGGACATGAACGCCATCCGCGAATTCGTCCGCGTCACCTGCCTGCGCGACGCGGCCATGGTTGCAAGCGATTGGGCGGCAACTCACGTGGTCTCGCTTCTGGATCCCGAATTGCCGGATGAGCATGTCCCTCGCATATCCGGCGCAAAGCATCATGTCGTGAGGCTGCGCGACCAGGAAAATGCGCTGGCGACCAGCCATTTTCCTGAGACGATAACGGCATTCTTTGATGTGGTGCTGCCGGCGATCGAACAGCAGGACTGCCGCATCCTCGTGCATTGCCATGCGGGCGTCAGCCGCTCCACCGCCTTCGCCTATGGCGTCATCGCCCACCGTTTCGGTGCCGGCCGCGAGGACGAGGCTTTTGCAGCCCTCCTGTCGATCGTCAACAAGCCCTGGCCAAACCGCCGCATCATCGAGATTTTCGATGCGCACTGGCAGAGGGAAGGGCGGCTTCTGGCCCCGCTTGATGCAATGCGGGAAAAGCATCCGAAGCGTATCGACGCCTGGCACCGCTTCAACGCACGGCGCGGGATGGTCGGCGGTTATTCGCGGTGAGATGTTCCGCTAAAAAACCCCGCACTTCCCGATGCCGTCGAGGCGCGTTGAATGCCGGTGTTTGCCTGGCTATGGGCGTGTGCCTCCAGGGATGTGTCTTCATCTATCCGGTACACAAGACCGTTCAGCGCGAGCAATCGTTTCTGGTTGTCGATGAAAAGGGCATGCCGGTCGCCGGTGCCACCGTTACCTATATCTCCAATTCCAATCCTCATCACGTCGTACAGAGCCGCGTCAGCCAACAAACTAATAAGGATGGTCGCGTGCGATTTCCGCGAGTTCGTGAATGGCAAACCGAGGCTACGATCATCCATGGCTGGCGGGCATATTACTGGACTTGGTGTGTCACGGCGCCGGGATACGGAACAGTACAAAGTATCGAAGGTGACTCGGCTAAAAGTTTGGAAATCGTTATAGGTCTTAAGCCGGGTCAGACCACAGCTTGTCACAAGAGTTGGGTTGACGGTTTGATTAGGTCTGATGTTACCCTTCCACGAAACTAGACGGCTTTTTTAATCAAGCCGGCACCCTCACCACTGCCCTCAATCCCCCCATCGGACTGTCCGACAGGGTGACATTGCCGCCATGGCTGCGGGCGATGTCGCGGGCAATCGCGAGGCCGAGACCTGTCCCCGAACTATCGAGATTGCGGGCTTCATCCAACCGGAAAAATGGCTTGAAGACGTCCTCGCGCGAGCGTTCCGGAATGCCGGGTCCGTCGTCGTCAACGGTGATCGTCAGCCATTTGATGCTGTGCTTGGCGTCGATGTGGACGGTGTTGGCATAGCGGTAGGCGTTGGACGCCAGGTTGGCGACCAGCCGGGTGAAGGCGTTGGGGCGGACGCGGACATTGTCGTCGCCTTCGACGGAGGTGGTGACAGTCTTACCCAGAAGTTCGGCTTCCAGCGTCAGCCGGTTCATCAAGTCGTGCAGCTTCAGTTCACCGACATCTTCCTCGGCCTCGCCACGTGCGAAGTCGAGGTAGCCCTCCAGCATGCTCTGCATGTCCTCGACATCCTGGTTGAGATTGTCGAGATCAGCGTTGTCGCCGGCGAGCGCCAGTTGCAGCTTGAAGCGGGTGAGGATAGTGCGCAGGTCGTGGCTGACGCCGGTCAGCATCGCGGTGCGCTGTTCGATCTGGCGTTCGATGCGTTCGCGCATCTGGATGAAGGCAAGGCCGGCGCGGCGGATTTCATCGGCGCCGCGCGGCGAGAAATCATCGATCTTCTGGCCCTTGCCGAAACTTTCCGCCGCCTTGGCGAGCGCCAGGATCGGCCTGATCTGCCCGCGCAGGAACAGGATGGCGATGGTCAACAGCACCAGCGATGCGCCGACCATCCAGACGATGAAGATGTGGGTGTTGGAGGCATAAGCCCGGTTGCGGCGTGCATAGACACGCAGGATTCTCTGGTCGTCGAGCTTGATGCGGATCTCGACGAGATCGGAATCGCCGACCGTGTCGATCCAGAAGGGCCGGCGGATCTGGTCGGATATTTCTTCGCTGAGGATCTGGTCGAGAATTTCGAAGAACGGTTTTGGTCGGGGTGCAGGCAGTTCGCCATCGGGCTCGACGGAGATGTTGAGGTTCAGTCGCTCCCGGGCAATGCGCACGACATCCGCGTAGTTGCTGGCGGGCATCTGGTCGATCAGGTCGATGACGGCGGCGATATCGGCGGTGACGGCTGCCGACAGCCGCTGGGTGACCAGTTGCCAGTGCCGCTCCATGAAGACGAAGGCGACGATGGACTGCAGAAGTACCATGGGAATAATGACGATCAGCAGCGAGCGGGCATAGAGGCCCATCGGCAGCCGCCGGCGCAGCCAGCGTACAAAGCGCCCCCACAGGGTGTTGCCGGTTTGCGCTCCGTAGCGCCGCAGGATGTCAAAGCTTGCCATGAACGCCGTCCAGCCGGGTCATTCGCTAATCCACGCTTAGCCGATAGCCGATGCCGCGCACCGTCTGCAGCCAGACGGGGTTCGACGGATCGTCCTCGATCTTGCGGCGCAGGCGGTTGATCTGCACGTCAATGGTTCGCTCGCCGACCTCGGCGTCGTCGCTCACCAGTTCGTGGCGCGGAATGGTCTCGCCGGCGCGCTGCGAAAACAGCACCATGATCTCCTGCTCGCGATCGGTCAGCCGAATATGGTCGGCACCGCGCCTGAGTTCCTTGCGCACCACCGAGAAAGTGAAGGGGCCAAAAATCACCTGTTCGACCTTCGGCGCCTTGGCCGGCGCGTTGCGCCGCAGGATGTTGTTGATGCGCAGCACCAGTTCGCGCGGATCGAAGGGTTTTGGCAGGTAGTCGTCGGCGCCGGCCTCCAGACCCTCGATGCGGGCATTCGATTCCGCCAGCGCCGTCAGCATGATCACCGGCACGGTCTTGATCTTGCGCAGGCTCTGCGTCAGCGAAATACCGGTTTCGCCGGGCATCATCACATCGACGATCAACAGGTCGTAGTCTATTCCCTCGAGTTTCCGGCGCGCTTCGTCGGCATCGGCGGCCGTCGTCACCCGGAAGCCCTTTTCCATGAGGTAGCGGTTCAGAAGATCGCGGATTCGGCGGTCGTCATCCACGACCAGTAGATGGGCAGCATCGTCGTCGATCCTCATCGTCTTTGTCATATATCGTATGCCCTGTCATATCGCATGCAGCGCTGCGCATCCAACCGGTCGCGCTAGGGATGCTGTTACATCGTAAATCCTTTCCGAAAACCGGTCTCGATTTTCGGGGGTATGCGTTAGCCGGCGGCGGAGGCCGGGATTTCAGTTGTCGCCGTCATTCTTCATGCCGGCAAGGAAGCGCTTGACGAGTTCCCGCGCTCCCGGACCAGTCTTGGCCATCGCATCGGCTATGCGTCGCGACTGTGGCTCCGCCAAGGCACGTGCCAGGGTCTTGCCTTCCTTCGTCGTATAGAGCTTGCGCTGCCTGCGATCCTCCGGTCCGGCAACTTGGTGAATATACCCTGAATCGATCAGCTGTTTCAGGACACGGGCCAGGCTCTGCTTGGTGATCCGCAGCGTATCGAGCAGATCGGCGACGGTCATGCCCGGCTCGCGATCGACGAAATGCAGCACCCGGTGATGGGCGCGGCCGAAACCGCGTTTTTCGAGAATCACGTCCGGATCGGAGGTGAAATCCCGATAGGCAAAAAAGAACAGCTCGATGATCTCGAAATCGACCGCTTCCGTAGTGTCTGTCCCGGTCGCGGACGTGTCCTTTTCGGCTTTCTGGTTGGGCTGTCCTGCCACGCAGTCTTTTCCTTTCAATTGCAATGCGCTTCCCGAAACATTCGTAAAAATACGTCAGTTATATTGACATATTTTTGCGCCATTGGTAAGCCTTTCCCCCTCAGAAGGGCGAACACCCGACGCTGGTTTTATCCGTGAAGATAGGCCGTGCCGCTCTGATCGCCAATCCAAAATCACCATAACGGATTTCCCTCGCTCCAGTTTGCCGATAAAATGGAAACAGGGAAGAGATCAACACAAAGAATGGCGTATCGACGCCAAGGGATGAGACGATGGCAGCAGTTCCTTTCGATCAGTTGGATGGGCAAATCTGGTTCAACGGCGAGTTTGTCGACTGGAAGGACGCAAAGGTTCATGTGCTGACCCATGGCCTGCACTATGCCAGCGCCGTCTTCGAGGGCGAACGGGCCTATGGCGGCCGTGTTTTCAAGCTCACCGAGCACAATCAGCGCCTGCACAAATCGGCCGAGATCCTCGGCTTCACCATCCCCTATTCGGTCGGGGAACTGGATGCCGCCACGGTGGAATTGCTGAAGCGCCAGGGCTTTTCCGAAGCCTATGTCCGGCCGATCGCCTGGCGCGGCTCTGAGTCGATGGGTGTCTCGGCCCAGAACAACCGCATCAACGTCGCGATCGCCATCTGGCAGTGGGGCAGCTACTTCAACCCGGCGGAAAAGCTCAAGGGTATCCGCCTTGATATCGCCGAATATCGGCGCCCGGATCCGAAGACGGCGCCCTGCGCGTCGAAGGCCGCCGGCCTCTATATGATCTGCACGATCTCCAAGCATGCGGCGGAAGCCAAGGGTTACGCGGATGCGATGATGCTCGATTATCGTGGCCAGGTCGCCGAGGCGACGGGCGCCAATATCTTCTTCGTCAAGGACGGCGTCATCCATACGCCGGTGCCGGACTGCTTCCTCAACGGCATCACCCGCCAGACGGTCATCGAGCTTGCCAAGCGCCGCGGATACCAGGTGGTCGAACGGGTGATCATGCCGGAAGAGCTTGCCGGTTTCTCCGAATGCTTCCTGACCGGATCGGCTGCCGAGGTAACGCCGGTCTCCGAGATCGGACCCTATACATTCAAGCCGGCAACGATTTCCGAGACGCTGATGAACGACTACATGAAGGAAGTCTATCCGGTGGCCGCGGCTGCTGAGTAATCGGCATTCGGTCCGAATTGAAAAAAGGCGGCTTGGGGCCGCCTTTGTCATTTGCTGTCGAGCCTGGCTGATCGCGCGATCGGGTTGTTTCAGGCCTGTTTTCCGCCCATGACCATGCCGGCAAGGCCGGTCAGGACGCCGCCACCGACGAGGCCGCCGATGGCCTGGGTGATCAGCCCGGCTGCAGCGGCTTCGCCGCCGAGCATCTGAACGAGAAATCCGCCGCCAATGCCGCCGATCGCACCGACGATCGTGCGCACGACGACGCTGAGTGCCTGTTGCTTGAGAACCGCTCCAGCCGCGTTGCCACCGGCCGCACCGGCGATCAATTGAGTGATGATAGGCAATAATGCTTCCATGGTTCACTCCCGTTTCGGCCACCGGCATCCGGCCCCCCCGGACTCACGTGGCATGTTGCGCAGGGTGAGGTCAAAATCGGCACGAGACAATTTCGCAACTGCGAAATGAATTTCTTTTGGCAATATCGCCTTCAGGTGGAGAGAAAACCGGGCATGTTCATAGTCCCGTCATGCCGAGGTGATATGGGAAGATACTTGCCAAAACCCCTCTTCGTTTTGCCTTTCTCCCTCAAAATCCGGGCTTCCCAGCAGTCATTTAACGGTGAACGACCGTGCCGTTTGTCCGCGGTGCTCGTCTCGCGGTCGCGCCATGCCGGTGTTCCCTACGGAACTGCGAATATCAGAAAAGTGTAAAATACTGGAATTGTTCCGCTTTTCCCGGAACCTTTGCGCAATCCCGGTGTTTACACGCCAAGAGAGAGGATCATGAAGATGCAACAGGACATTGACCAGGACCCTTATTCGGTCGCACGCCAGTTGCGCCCTGTGGTCATCACCGTCATCGTCGCCAAGCTTGCGGTTTTCGCTCTTCTGATGACCACGATCAACTTCCAGGCCCCCTTGCCGGCGCCCGTCGAAATCGCCGAAATCCGCTAAACCAGTCGCCCGGTGTTAGCCCAACGCGATTGCTTGTCTTTCCCGTTTTCATTGCCGTGCGTCCGTCCTATATGCTGTTCAACAATTTGAGACAGCGAGGCAAAGACGGCATGTTACAGGCGGGCATTATCCCGGTTACCCATTTCCAGCAGAACTGCACGGTGCTGTTCGACACCGACACCAAGGAAGGCGTCATCGTCGATCCGGGTGGCGACGTCGACGTCATCCTGCAGACGATCAAGGAAAACGGCATCACGCTGAAGGCGATCTGGCTGACCCATGGTCATATCGATCACGCCGGCGGCGCCAAGGAACTCAAGGAAGCGTTGAATCTCGAGATCATCGGGCCGCACAAGGACGATCTGCCGCTCCTCGAAAGGCTTGAAGCGCAGGCTGAAAAATTCGGGCTGGCGATGAAGGTCGAGAATGTGCTGCCGGACCGTTGGCTGGAGGACGGCGATACCGTGTCCTTCGGCGATCACGTCTTCGAGGTCCTGCATTGCCCGGGGCACGCGCCCGGCCACGTCGTCTATTTCAACCGGAGCCAAGGTTTCGCCCATGTCGGCGACGTTTTGTTTCATGGTTCGATCGGCCGTACCGATCTTCCCGGCGGCAACCACCAGCAGCTTCTCGATTCCATCCGCGACAAGATCCTGCCGCTCGGCGATAGCGTCGGTTTCATCTGCGGCCATGGGCCGGGGGGGCAGATCGGCGAGGAGCGCCGCACCAACCCCTATCTGCGCGGGTTATAGATCCCGCAGGTCGGCGGGCGCGAAAGTGTCCTCAAAATCGGCACAACAAAAAAGGCACGCACCGATTGGCGCGTGCCTTTTTCATTGATGGATACTGTCTCAGCCGGCGCGGCAGAAATACTCCCTGCCGTCGTAACCGACGAAGGTGCCGGACTGGGAGTCGAACGAGCGGTAACGCTGCGAGCAATAACGGTACCAGCCGGGAGACCAGGGCTCAAGCGCGCCGTAGCTCTCGACCACGACCGGGCGGGCGCGGCGATAGACCGGACGCGGCTCGTAATAATCGGGTTCAGGATCGATGTAGACCCGCTCCTGGTAACGCGGCTGGCTGGCAATGGCGCCGCCTACGATCACGCCGGTGGCGAGACCAAGCGCGCCGAGCGCTACGGCATCGCTGTTGTCATGGTGCCGGTAATGGCGGCGGCCCCAGTCTTCGGCCTGCGCTGTCGTTACTGTCGGGATGATGGTCGCTGCTGTCGCAAGGGCAAGAACGGCAGCTTTGATTACCTTGTTCATTGTTTCGATCCTGTTGTTGGGTTTCGACCTGTTGAGGGCCAGACGATTCCCGTCCTTCATGATGAAAGCAGATTATTATGGCGAAACTGAACGCAGGGTGAATGGAAAAACCCGGCAACGCGGCCGGGCTTCAACTTGAATCTGTTTGAGGTGGCGCGCTGTTTAGCCCGAAACCTGCAGGTTGACCGCTTTCGGGCCTTTGCCGCGGCGATCCGGTTCCGTGTCGAAGCTGACCTTCTGATTTTCCGACAGTCCATTCAGGCCCGAGGCCTGTACTGCGGAGATATGCACGAAGATGTCGGCGCCACCGTTGTCGGGCTTGATAAAGCCGAAGCCCTTGTCGGTGTTGAAGAATTTAACAATGCCAGTCTCGGCCATGCGTCAGGTCCTTTTTCCTCTGCCCGGATGCGGCGGGCAGCATTACAATATTTTGCCCCAGGGGCGTGCGGCAGGCAGTTCTCGACTATGAGGAAAGGGTCCTGTAATCGCAGCGGTCATCGAAAAAACGCTCTCTTTGCCCGACTGCCCGGTCTATTTTGCGTGCCCGGTGCGCATGATTTAAAGGTCTTCCCGTGTTCGTAAAACGCCCGAACCCGATAAGCTTGCTGTGTTTATTTTAAATTGGCAAGCAAAAGTTTTTTGAAACAAGTGTGCCATTTTGATTTGTTCAAAAAGCCATCAACTGCCGAAAAATATGATTTTTCTACATTTATATTGCAAGCTATTGAAAATATTTGTGTTTTACCAAAAAATGCCCATTATTTGAGCTATTTGCGACGCAGACTGTCGCAGGCTGGCAAGAGGGCGGAGGCGGCTCTCAAAGCTTCGGTAAATATTAACCGTTTGATAAAACATGCCTCATTCCGCCTTTACTCGACGGGTGTAGTTTGCGGAAATCAGGCGCCGGCCACGGCGGCCTTCGGCTTTGTCAATTCCGGCACGATCTCAACGACCAGCATGGCGGCAAAAATGATCGCGCAACCGACATAGCCGACCGAGGTGATCGTTTCTCCAAGCAAAAGGACGCCGAACAGGGCGGCAAACAGCGCTTCGCTCGACAGGAAGATCGCCGCCTGGGGCGCTGTCGTATAGCGCTGGCCGACCACCTGGCAGATGAAGCCGATGCCGCTCGAGAAGAAGCCGGCATAGAGGATTTCCGGCAAGGCATTGGTCACGGCCGCAAGATCGATCGGCTCGTAGACGGCGCCTGCCGCGCAGCCAAGCACGGCGCAGACGGCAAACTGTGTCATTGACAGCGCCATCGGACGGCCGGTGCTCGTGGCGAAGATGCCGACCAGCATCAGCTGGATCGCCCAGAACATTGCACAGACGATCGTCAGGAAATCGCCGCCCGTGAGGCTTGCGAGTTCCCCGCCGCTCAGGAGGAAAATCCCGAACGTCGCCATGAAGGCTGCCGGCCAGATGATCCAGTGCGGTTTCCGGCGCAGGAAGATTATCGTCAGCAGCGGCACGAACACGACATAGAGACCGGTGAGGAAACCGGAATTGGTGACGCTGGTGGTCATAAGGCCGATTTGCTGGGTCGCTGCGCCGGCAAAAAGGGCAAGCCCGATCCAGATGAAGTTGCGGAAGCTCGACTTCGGCATCGGCGCCTCGGCCTTGCGGGCTTCCCATAGTGCCAGCGGGGCTGCGACAGCAGTTGCGATGGCGAAGCGCAGGCCGATGAACCAGAGCGGCCCGATCGCATCCATCGCCGTCGACTGCGCAACGAAGCCGGCACCCCAGATGGCACCGGAGAACAGCAGGAAGAAATTGGCCTGGATGCGGGTCACGATACGGTTCCTGAGAGCGCGGTACGGAGAACGCCTCGCATCGGAACGATAGGCAGATCAAGTGACGCGGATAGTCTGTTTAGCCGTCAGGTAACAGTTGCATCAAATTTCGGCAAGAACCTTGTTTGAGGCGAAAAATGGGGGCGATCAGAAGGATTTTTCGGGCAGCTGGACGCTGTCGAGCGCGGAGAGTGTCGCGTGGCCGGTATTCGGCACAAGCTCTGCATTGACGATGTAGCGCAAGGGACCTTGCTCGGTCGCGTCGAACGGCCAGCAGGTGGCAAGCGCCAGGTTGCGGCCGGGTGCATCCGCGTTGATGCCGCTTTCGTCCCAGCGGGCGATACGGCTGTCGCCGGCGCGGAAGGTGAGGCTGGCGCCATCCTTGCGGGTGATCACCAGAAGGTCGCCGGGCTTGACGTCCTTCAGCCAGCGGAAATGCGTATCGCGATGGGCGGCGATGACGGAGGTGCCGAGCTCGCCCGGCGCCGGCGTGTTGGCAAGCCGGGCCGGCCCGAAGGCCAGCGCCTCGCCGCTGGCGCCGGACAGGACGATCGCGGATTTGCCGATGCGCAGCGCGGTTATTTCGGCTTCGGTGGAAAAATCGGCCCAGGGCCAGGGCTTGACGTTCATTTCGCCGTGCAACTGTGCTTCGAAGCTGCGCTTCAGCAGGACCTGTGAAACCTCCGCCTTGGCCTTCATGTAAAAGCCCTTGCCGACCAGCATCATGCCGGCAAGGGCGACGAGGGCGATCCCTGCAAGCACGACCGTTTCAAGCGCATTGAGGCGCGCCAGAAAACCGGCGCGCCCTTCGTGGGGGAATTTATCGGACACGGTCGCGCGCCTCCAGGATCAGGCCGCGCATCTGCCAGCGCCACAGACTGAAGGTGGTGATGGCCATCGCGGAGAAGGCAAGCAGCATCAGGCCGATCAGGATATACCGGTCGGCAAGCGTTGCCGTCTGCGGCAGGTCGACCTGCTTGCCGGCCTCGGCGATCAGGCTGGCGGCCCGCGCCGTCGGTGCTGCCGCCATCCGGTCGGCGATCAGCGTGGCCTGTTCATCGCTCTCATCGAGCGATGCCTTGCGCTGGCCTTCCGGCACTTTCGGCGTCTTCTCGCCGAACACCTTCTCGAAGTCCCAGCCCTCGGGCAGGTTGAGGGGAACGTCGGTACTTGCGACAGGCTCGCCGGCCGGGCGCGACGGAGTCACGTCGACGGCAACGAGGCTGGTGACGCGCGAGACGAGGTGATGGGCGAGCGCCACCGTCTCGATCTGCTTGTCGAGCGCCGCCCTGTCGGCACTGGCCTCCAGATCGTCGATCTTGCGGCGCGCCCAGAGCTTGGCGATGCCTTTGCCTTCGGATGCCTTGGCAACGTCCATCTCGACACGCCAGGGCTGGTTGCCGGTCTTGCCGATGATCTGCAATTTTCCCGCCGCCGAGGCGCCTTCCAGCAGGGCGGTCAGCACCACCGGCTCACCGCGATAAAGGTCCGGCATCGGGTTCGGCGTGATGTCCTGCGCATTCGTGCCATCGAAGTTGACAGCGATATCCGTCATGGCGGGATTTTCGAGCTTGTCGAACAGTTCGCCCATCCGCGCCGCCACCTGATCTTCGGAGCCGATCAGCGTGACGGTGCCGCGGCCGATTTCGGCCGCCTTGGTCATGAAATGTGTATTGGGTGCCGAGCCGATGCCGACGGTGAAGACGCGGGCGTCGCCGCGGTTCTTCGAAATCTCATCGAACAGCTGCGCCTCGTTGCCGATCGCACCGTCGGTGAGGAAGACGACCTGCCGCAGTGCGCCCGGCTCTACCGGACCCTGCGTGCGCAGTGCAGCTTCCAGCGCCGGCAGCATTTCCGTGCCGCCATCGGCCGTCAGGCCGCGAACGAAGGCGATCGCGTCTTCACGCTTGTCGGGCGTCGCCGGGACCAGCGCGGGGAAATGCACCTCCATCGTGTCGTCGAAACGCACAACGTTGAATCTGTCTTCCGGCCGCAGCTTGGAGATGGCCAGTGCAAGGCTTTCGCGCGCCTGCTCGATCGATTTTCCAGCCATCGAGCCGGAATTGTCGATGATGAAGACGACCTCGCGCTTTGGCTTCGTCTCGGTCGCGGCATCGTCGGCAGGCGGCGTCACGAAGCCGAGCAGGTAGGTCTTGCCATCCACCGTCTCGCGGAAGAGGCCCGCATGCGGCGCCTTGCCGGCGGCGGCGTTCCAGCTCAACTCGAAATCCTTGTCGGCCGGCACGCTGCCGGTCTTCAGGGTAATCTTTCGCGCCATGTCGTCGACCGCCTGCATGTCGATTTCATGGAACGGCGAGGCGACGGTACCGAGAGGGAAACCGGCCTTGAGATTGACCGTCAGCGTCACCGGATTGATCCTGGCGTTCTCGGCCGGATCAAGCACCGGTGCGGTGATCTTGTCGCGGTCCGGCACCGGATCGCTGACGGCGTAACCGGAATTGGGATCGAGGTCGACCGTCTGGACGATCGGGTCGGGATTGTAGCGGGGGGCAACGACCATCGGGAAACGCAGCGAGAATTCGCCGCCCGACTGATGCACGCTGCTCTGATATTCGATCTGCACGACGATGGTTTCGCCGGGGCCGATATTGGCGACCTGGTTGGTGAAGATGTTGGGGCGCTGCTGTTCGAGGAGCGCCGTCTTCTTGCCCTCGGCCTTGGCCTGCTCATAGACCTTGCGGGCCTCGTCGCGAGCCTTGATCTCGCCTTCGATGAAGCGGTCGCCGATCTGCATCTTCAGGGTATCGACGGCCGAGTTTTCCGGCAGCGGGAAGACATAGGTTCCCTCGACCCAGCCCTTGCTTGGATTCTGGAAGCGCTGGGTGACGCGGGTGCGCAGGATCGGGCCGTTGACGTCGATCTGAACGTCGGTCGCCAGCCGCGGCGCCTCGACGAAGGAGCCTGGTTCTTTCGAGGGGAAGAGCAGGGCGCCGGTGCCCATGTCGTTGGGGCGCACGTAGCCGGCAAAATGCTGCGGCTTGCCCTCGCCGGTCTCGGCAGCAACATGCGAGAAAAAGCCCATCACGAAAAACAGCACGACCGTCACGGCCACGAGAGCCGCCACCAGCAGGTATTCGACATGTCTTGCATGCAGGCGGCGCGGCGTCGTTGCGCCGATTTCCGTATCGACAAACATTGCAAACCCCCACGGTGCAAATGGATTTCGGATGTCCTCAGAAAAGGCCCGGAAACCGGCTGCAGAAGGACGGAATTGCGGCAGGCCGCAGCATTTGTTGTGACCAAATCAAGGCGTTGCAGAAATGCAGCAAAGTTCCTGTTTTTGAAGAATAAATATCCGACTTGAGTCGTTATCCTTCTTCGTGGCCACAGGCGTCGTGGCACCCGGTTTTTGACCTTAGCCGGCACAGGAAAATACGAGTCGTTTCAAGCCTCTGCGCCGCGCCGCCGACAAAGTGATTCATCCCAATCGGTGATGTCACCGATGAAACATTGTCATGGTCACGCTTTTTGCCGGTTTCTAAAGGCATTTGCGCTTGAAACCGGGGCTGTCTTTCGACATACACCTAACCGCTATGGAGCCTGGCGATGCCCGCTTCATTGGCTGCATGCTGTTTCAACCTGATCAGGACAAACATATCATGGCCTTTCTTGCCGACGCCCTTTCCCGTGTAAAGCCATCCGCCACCATCGCCGTTTCCCAGAAAGCCCGGGAGCTGAAAGCCAAGGGTCGCGATGTGATCGGGCTGGGCGCAGGCGAGCCGGATTTCGATACGCCTGACAATATCAAGAAGGCCGCCATCGACGCGATCAACCGCGGCGAGACGAAGTACACGCCGGTTTCGGGGATCCCGGAACTGCGCGAGGCAATCGCCAGGAAGTTCAAGCGCGAGAACAACCTCGAATACACTGCCGCCCAGACGATCGTCGGCACCGGTGGAAAGCAGATTCTTTTCAACGCCTTCATGGCGACGATGAACGCAGGTGATGAGGTCGTTATCCCGGCACCTTACTGGGTGTCCTACCCGGAGATGGTGTCGATCTGCGGCGGCACGCCGGTGTTCGTCGAAGCGACGCAGGCCAACAATTTCAAGCTGACGGCTGAGGACCTCGACAAGGCGATCACGGAAAAGACCAAGTGGTTCATCTTCAACTCGCCGTCCAACCCGTCGGGTGCCGCCTATACGCATGCCGAGCTCAAGGCCCTGACCGACGTGCTGTTGAAGCATCCGCATGTCTGGGTGCTGACCGACGACATGTACGAGCACCTGACCTATGGCGACTTCAAGTTCGCGACCCCGGTCGAGGTCGAGCCGAAGCTCTATGACCGCACGCTGACCATGAATGGCGTTTCCAAGGCCTATGCCATGACCGGCTGGCGCATCGGCTATGCCGCCGGTCCGCTGGCGCTGATCAAGGCGATGGACATGATCCAGGGCCAGCAGACCTCGGGCGCGTGCTCGATTGCCCAGTGGGCCGCTGTCGAGGCGCTCAACGGTACGCAGGCGTTCATTCCGGAAAACAAGAAGATCTTCGAGGGCCGCCGTGATCTCGTCGTCTCGATGCTCAACCAGGCCAAGGGCATCGAGTGCCCGTCGCCGGAAGGTGCGTTCTACGTCTACCCGTCCTGCAAGGGCCTGATCGGCAAGACCGCACCGTCGGGCAAGGTCATCGAGACCGACGAGGACTTCGTCTCCGAACTCCTGGAATCCGAAGGCGTCGCCGTCGTCCACGGCTCCGCCTTCGGCCTCGGCCCCAACTTCCGCATCTCCTACGCGACCTCGGAAGAGCAGCTCGAGGAAGCCTGCAAGCGCATCCAGCGCTTCTGCGCCGCTTGCAAGTAAGGCATCCTACCAATCGAAAAGAAGCCCGCCGGAAACGGCGGGTTTTTTGTTGGGGCTGGTGCCCACCTTCCAAGTAGCGACATCTAGCCTAACCGCGCCAAATCGCCGCCCCGGACCCGCCATGCGGGTTCCACTCCCGCCTGTTTCCCGTTAAAGCGTCGCCTGTCGAGGAGCCAGGTCATGAACATCGCGCCGCATCACAGGATTTATATCTGTTTCTTCCTGTTCGCCGTCTCGCTCGGCGCGCTTCTGGCGCGCATGCCCGATCTCCAGGTTGCCCTGGGCGTCAACAAGTCCGAACTCGGACTGACGTTGATCGGCATGGCGATCGGGGCATTGATCTCTCTGACGCTGTCCTCGCCGCTGATCACCCGTTTCGGCGCGCGCACCACCGCCTTCGTCACGGTTCTCGGAACCGCCGCTGCCTTCGCCATCATCCCTTGGATCGACCAGGCGCCGGTCGTCTTCTGTATCTTCTTTGCGGCCGGCCTTCTGGCCGGGGCGCTGGAAATCAACCTCAATGTCGAGATAGACCGCATCGAGGCGCAGCTTGGGCGCAGCATCATGAATCGGGCCCATGGATTCTGGAGCTTCGGCTTCTTCGTCACCGCGCTGATCGCCTCCGTCGTCCGGCAGGCCGAAATATCGATGCAGGTCCATCTCGCCGTGACGCTTGCCGTCGTTCTGGTCGTCGGCATGATCGCCATTTCCGGCATCCGCAATGCGCCGGCTCGCGCCGCCTCGCATGAGGCCAAGCCGCCGCTTCTGGCGCTGCCGACCATCGGGCTCCTGCCGCTCTGCATTATCGGGGTCGCCGCTTTTCTGGTGGAAGGCGCCGGCATCGACTGGTCGGCCATTTACATGCGCGATGTCTTTGCGGTCGAACCGTTCATCGGTGGTCTCGGGCTGACGCTGTTCACCTTCTTCATGGCGATGGCCCGCCTGTTCGTCGATCCCGTTGTCGACCGTTTTGGCGCCCGCGCTGTTGCCGCGAGCCTGTTGATCCTGTCGGGCATCGGCATCAGCGCCGTGTGGCTTGCGCCGCACCCCTACGTCGCGCTCGCCGGTTTTGCATTAATGGGGGGCGGCTGCAGCGCCGTCTATCCGCTGGCGGTCTCAGCCGCTGCCCAGCGCACCGACCGCGCGGCACAGGTGAATGTCGCAGCGCTCGGGCAGGTGACCTTCATCGTCTTCTTCCTTGCGCCGCCGCTACTCGGCTTCATTGCCGAACATGCCGGTATCCGCACCTCCTATCTCATCTGCCTGCCGCTCGTCGTCTACGCACTGTTTTCCGTGAAGGCACTGGCGCCGCGGCGGGGATCGGAAAGTGCTGAACTCGCCGTGGCCGGCAGCGCGCGGATCGATCACCTGCCCATGTAGGCCAAAAGTCCCTCGACCAGTGCATCGAAGGTGACGCGGCAACGGGGCGTCGTCTTCATCGTTTCGTGCATGACGACGAAGGTCTCCAGTGGCAGTTCGAATTCCGTGCGGAACAGCCGGATGAGATTGGGGTCGCGCTTGGCGAGCTTCACCTGGCAGACGCCGATGCCGCAGCCGGCGCGGATCATCGCCAGCTGCGCGAGATTGCTGTCCGATTTCAGCGTCGGGCGCATGATGTCTAGCAGCGGCACGCGCTTGCGCATGGCGCGGACGAAGGCGCTTTCGCGATCGAAACCGATGACCTGGTGCGTTCGCAGGTCCTCCAGCTTATCCGGCGTCCCGTACTTGTCGAGATAATGCCGGTGTGCGTGCAGCCCAAGAGGAATGCCGCCGATCCGGCGGGTGATCAGCGCGTCCTGCGCCGGCGGCGCCATGCGCACCGCGATATCGGCCTCCTGGCGCAGAATATCCTCGACCGCATCCGACACGGAAAGCTCGATGACGAGGTCCGGATGCCGGTCCTTGAGTGCAGCAAGCATTGGCGGCAACACTTCGATGCCGATCACCTCGCTGGCGCTGATGCGCACGGTGCCGCGAACGGTGTTTCCCTGTCCGGTCGCCGCCCGCAACAGCGCAGCCGCATTGGCCGCCAGTTGCTCGACATGCGGCTTGAGGTCGAGCGCTGCTTCCGTCGGAATCAGCCCCTGCGGCGAGCGGATGAACAGCTGGAAGCCGATGGCGTTTTCCAGCGCGTCGACATGCCTGCCGATGGTCGGTTGCGTCAGCCCCAGTTCGCGTGCGGCGGCCGAAAGCGATCCCTCCGTCAGAACGGTCAGGAAGGTTCGATAGAAGTCCCAGTTCGGCTCGGTCTCGCTCATTCGTTTTTGTATATCAGATAAAGGATTTTCGGCAATTCCGTTTAACACGGATTGCGGTCAGGATGGTCTCATCGAACAGGAGACGAGACATGGCCAGCGAAGCAAGACAGATTGCCCTCATCCTCGGCGCCACCGGCGGCGTCGGCGGTGCGGTTGCCCGAACCCTCAAGGCTCGCGGCTGGACGATACGCGCCCTCAATCGCGATGCAGCCAAGACAGCGGCCAAGACTCCGGACTTCGAATGGGTGCAGGGCGACGCGATGAATGCCGCCGACGTGCTCACTGCGGCCAAGGGCGCAAGCCTGATCGTCCATGCCGTCAACCCGGCCGGTTATCGCAACTGGGGCACGCTCGTGCTGCCGATGATCGACAACACGATCGCGGCCGCCCACGCGACCGGCGCCACGGTGCTTTTGCCGGGCACCATCTACAATTTCGGCCCCGACGCCTTCCCGCTGCTGCAGGAAACGTCGCCTCAAAACCCAGTAACGGCAAAGGGGAGGATCCGCGCCGAGATGGAGCGCCGTCTTGAGGCCGCGTCAGAGAAAGGCGTTCGCGTCATCATCCTCAGGACAGGGGATTTCTTCGGCCCGGGCGCTGCCAACAACTGGTTCTCTCAAGGGCTTGTCACGCCCGGAAAACCTGTCGCAAGCATCACCTATCCCGGCAGCAAGGGCACCGGTCATCAATGGGCCTATCTGCCGGATGTCGCCGAGACGATGGCACGGCTGGTCGATCGGCGCGCAACGCTGTCCGTCTTCGCCGTTTATCACATGCAGGGTTTCTGGGACGACGACGGCACGAAGATGGTTGCCGCCATCCGCCGCGCCTGCGGCAATCCGCGTGCCAAGGTCAAGGCGTTCCCCTGGTGGCTGATGCCGTTCGTAGCGCCCTTCGTGCCGCTGCTGAAGGAATTGCGGGAGATGCGCTATATCTGGCAGGAGCCGCTGCGCATGCCGAACGACCGGCTGATCGCCGCCATCGGCGCCGAGCCCTGGACGCCGATCGACGAGGCCGTGCGCACGACGCTTGCCGGCTTCGGCTGCCTGCCGCCGGAAACCGCGCGACGCGTCCTGCAGGCGCCGCAGAAGCCGGATAGCGCGGAGGTGGCAGCATGACCATGATCACGCCCCGGCCTGTGGCGCTGCCGCTTCATTTCAGGGCGCTGACTGTCAGCGTGCCACTCCTCATCGGCGGCCAGTTGTTCCTCGTCGGCCTGGCCGTCTTTTCCGATGGCATCGCTTGGGCCAATGGCTGGGAATGGCACAGAGCATTGGGCGGCGGCATCGGCGTCGTCATCCTTCTTGTTCTGGCAGCAGCATCGATGCAGCCGGTTCTGCGGCCCTATCGCATGGCCGCAACGCTGCTTTTCACCCTCTATTGCTTCCAGTTCGTCTGGCTTGAGCTTGGCGTGGCGCTGGAAAGCGGCGGCATCCGGGCGCTGCATGCAGCCAATGCCCTCCTGCTCACGGCCACCAGCCTGCTTCTTGCCCGTCGGACTGTCGGGCGGCTCAGTTCTTGAAGACGATGCAGGCGCCGCCGCCCTTGCGGATTTCGGTGCAGACCGCCTCGGCCTCGCGCCGCGTCTCGCGGCCGATGCGGGCGGTATAGCGCAGCCGGTTACCGAAGGCCCTGTTGCGTTCGCGCTGGATCAGCGGCTTTTCCGCACTAAGCGGCGACGGCATGCGCTTGATGGTGGCGAGAAACAGCCGCTGCGCCACCGATTTCTGGAAATGCGCCGAGAGTTGTGCGCCCCAGGGCGCCCAGGTGCCTTCCTCCTCGAACTCCACCTCCTTCAGGCGGCGTTTGTCGGCAAGGGCCGTGCAGGCATCGTAGAACGATTTCTCCTTGTCGAGCCTGAGGTCGAGTGTTTCAGGCGGATTGTCCTTCCATTCCTCGACCGGGTGGGCGGTGATGGCAAGCACATAGGCGCGGGTCTCGTAAGGCAGGCTGCCGGTCGCCAGAAACGTGCCCAGCCCGCCTTCTCCGGCGTTGTAGGCGGCGGCAGCAAGTCCCAGATTGCCGAACCGGTCGCGCAGCGCATCGAGATACTCGGCCGATTTGCCCAGGGCTTCCAGGGCATCGAAGCTGTTGGAGAGGCCGCGCAGTTTGGCTGTCGATGGAATGAACTGCGCAATGCCTTCCGCGCCCTTGGGGCTGACCGCATCCGGCCGGAACAGGCTTTCCTTCCAGATCAGCCGGGCGAAGAAATCCGGTGGCAGGGCATTGGTCTCCGCGAAATGGCCAAGTGCTGTGCAGATATCGCGGCTGTAGCTGCGGGCGCGAACGCAGAGCGTCGTGTCTGCGGTTTCTGCGGAGTAGACACAAGGCGGTGCACGCCATTCGGGCTGGGCGGCAGCGGGCGCACCGTTCGAGACCATGCCGGTCGAAAAGGCAAGGCTGAAGAGCGCAGCAAACCAAGCTCTATGCCGTCTTTTGTGCCTCATGTGTCCGGTCGCCAGGATTTCGAAGGCTCTTGATACCACTGATGCGCTGCGCCGGGGAGACCTTCTATCCGCGATCCGGCAAGGTCAGCTGCATGAAGGTGAGGTCCAGCCAGCGGCCGAACTTGGTGCCGACCTCCTTCATCTGGCCGGTGATCTCGAAGCCGAGCTTTTCGTGGAGCCGGATCGAGCCTTCGTTGTTCGCCTCGATGCCCGCCACCATCACATGCTTGCCGCAGGTGATCGCCCGGTCGATCAGGGCCAGCATCAGCATCTTGCCGATGCCGCCGCCGCGCTGGTTCTTCTCGACATAGACCGAATGCTCGACCGTATGGCGATAGCCGTCGAACGCCCGCCAGTCTCCGAAGGAGGCATAGCCGGCGATGATACCGTCATCGGCGACCGCCACCAGCACCGGATAGCCCAGCCGCCGACGTTCGGCGAGCCAGGCGGCACGGTTTTCGAGGTCCACCTGCGTGTCGTTCCAGATCGCGGTCGTGTTCAGCACGGCGTCATTGTAGATGTCGCGGATTGCAGGCAGGTCGGCGTCTTCGGCGTCGCGCAGGTGCATGAGATGTCTCCAGCAGTTTGGCGAAGCTCTAGAGCCTTTCAGGCGTAATTTGCAAGCTCCGCCGCGGCGATTTCGGCGACATGCATCGCCGGTGCCGCATCGCCATCCTCCTCGATGAACCAGGCGGCGGATAAACCGGCATAGGCAACGATCCAGCGCAGCAACTGCTGCGGCGAAAGGCCCGAATGTTCAGCGACAACAGGCAATTGCCGGCGCAGTCTTGCCGGGTCCTGCGTTGCCGGCAGATCCGGGTTGCAGAACAGGTTGGCATAGTCGTAGCCGCGTTCGCCGAACAACCCCTTCGGGTCGATCGCCAGCCAGCACCTGGCTTCGAAGTCGAGGATGTTGCTGTGGTGGATATCACCGTGCAGGACGCCGACCTCGCGAGGTTCTGCGAGCAGGGCCTTGGCAACCGTCGCCGAGGTCTGCAGAATACCGCCATGCGATCGAGCGGCGGGCTCGAGCGCCTGAAACCAACGATCCAGCGGAACGAGGTCCGGATAAGGTTTGTCCTGCGGCCTGTGCAGGTTGCCGACAGCTTTGCAGATGATCCTGCTCGCCTCGTCATCCGCGCCGTTCATCGCCATCGCCAGCAATGACCGCTTGCCCTGAGCCCGCTCGATGAGGATCGCGTCGCTGTCATGGGCATAGACCCTGGCGGCACCTTTGCCGTCCCACCATTGCATCAAAAGGCCGCCGAGCCTCTCCTCAGCCTCGACCGCGATCTTCAGCATGGCCGGCAAGCCCTGCCAGCGCACAGGCAGGAGCCTGCTGGACCGCGTGACGATCGGCTCGCCATCCGCAACGAGCGCCCACTTTTCAATGAAACGGTCAAACATCGCAGGCGCCTTTTCCTCAAAGATTTCCCGGTTGGAGAAGCGCTGGTTCGCTTCCTCTTCTCCCCAGCGGGGAGAAGGTGGCGCAAAGCGCCGGATGAGGGGGGCGAAGCCATTGGCTCTGAATTTGCCGAGCCATGCGGTGCACGAGTTGGGGCGGAAGATCACCCCACCCCGGCACTGCGTGCCGACCCTCCCCCTCAAGGGGAGGGTGGATGTTTCTTACGCGACCTGCTGCTCAAGCAGCGGATAGTCGGTATAACCCTTGGCGCCGCCGCCGTAGAAGGTGGCCTGGTCCGGCGTGTTGAGCGGCGCATCGTCCTTCAGCCGCTGCACGAGGTCCGGATTGGCGATGAACGGCTTGCCGAAGGCGACGAGGTCGGTCTTGCCCTGTTCGACGGACTGGATCGCGAGCTCGCGGTCGTAGCCGTTGTTGGTCATCCAGGCCGCTTCGCCGCCAGCCTTTTCATAGGCCGCGCACAACGCCGCGTAGTCGAACGGCTTGTCGCCTTGCTGGAAGTCGCGCGGGCCGCCGGTGGCCCCTTCGATGATGTGGATATAGGAAAGCTTGTACTTGGCCAGGCCTTCGACAACGTAGGTGAACAGCGCCTGCGCATCCGGATCGGACGAGTCGTTGGCGGGTGTCACCGGCGAGATGCGGATGCCGGTGCGGCCTTCGCCGATTTCCTTGGCGATGACGTCAACGACCTGGAGCAGGAAGCGGGCGCGGTTCTCGATCGGGCCGCCATATTCGTCGGTGCGCGTGTTGGAGCCTGAGCGCAGGAACTGGTCGATCAGGTAACCGTTGGCCGCGTGGATCTCGATGCCGTCGAAGCCGGCATCGATGGCTGCGCGGGCGGCCTTGCGATAGTCTTCGAGGATGACCGGAATTTCGGAGAGTTCCAGCGCGCGGGGCTCGGACGTCTCGGCGAATGTGCCGGTACCGTCTTCGTTGACCAGATAGGTCTTCGACTTCGCCTGGATGGCGGAAGCGGACACCGGCTTGCCGCCGTTCGGCTGCAGCGTGGTGTGCGAGATCCGGCCGACATGCCACATCTGGACGACGATCTTGCCGCCGGCCTTGTGCACGGCGTCGGTCACCTTCCTCCAGCCGTCGAGGGCTTCCTTGGAGTAGAGGCCGGGAACGTCGGCATAACCCTGACCCTGATGGGTGATCGCGGTTCCCTCGGTGATCAGAAGGCCAGCCGAGGCGCGCTGCTCGTAATAGGTGACGTTCAGCGTGTTCGGAACGGCGCCTGGCGAGCGGTTGCGGGTCAGTGGCGCCATCACGATGCGGTTGGCAAGTTCGATGTCGCCGATCTTGATCGGGTCGAAGAGGGAAGTCATGGAAAATCCTTTTCGTTCTTTGCGGGGGCTTGGGAGGATAAGCTTTCGGGCCGGTCGCCCGTCAGAGCGTGGCAGCGATGTCTTTCAGGAACGCCTCAATGGTTTCCTCGTTCCGTTTGTAGAAAATCCATTGGCCGACACGTTTGGTGGTCACGAGATCTGCACGCTGCAGGATCGACAGATGGCCGGAGACGGTCGATTGCGAAAGGCCGGAGCGTTCGAACTGGCTGGCGCAAATGCCCATGTCCAGCGGATGATACTGGTCGGAGAAGTGCGCCTCCGGTTCCTTCATCCAGCCCAGCATCTCAACGCGCTTGGGGTGCGCCAGGGCTTTCAGAATTTCGTCCTTGTCCATCGGCCGTCTCTGTATCGTTAAATCCCGATATGTCGATACGTAAATCGGAATTTTCCGATATTCAACTCACGACTTCGTGAGGGAGCGGCGAGGACGTTTTGGAGGAGGGAATTCTGGGCAAAAAAAGAGGGCCACTGGAGGACAGGGCCCTTTTAGATGTGAAGGTTAAAACCTCCAGAGGGGAACAGCTGCTGCGGTGGCACTGGGAGGAAAAAGACCACCATCTGCATCAGCTTTAACCGATATGGGAAAGTGCCGAAAACATTTCAATGCTCGGGGCGAAGAAAAATTGCAACTTTAGGGATGTGCCTGAAATCAAGGCAAAAAAAGAGGGCCACAAGAAAAACTTGGGCCCTTTATAGTTATGAAGGTAATTAAACCTCCAGAGGGGAACAGCTGCTGCGGTGGCACTGGGAGGAAAAAAGCCACCAAGATGCATCAGCTGCAGTCGGTATGCTGGTTTTTTGGGCGGATCGCAATCATTTAATATGCATGACAGCCATGTGCCCGACGCAGCCCTGCGTATTTTTAAGGCGATTTCAATCCGTTATATCTATTAGGGGTTGCTGTTTATAGAAAAGGTTCTGTTAAAACAACAGTTTGTCTAGGAGAAATATAGAGAACGTTTTTTGTGCAACTGCGAAGACGGAATTAGAAGTTCCAGTTGCGGGCCTTGGCGACGATGAAATCGCGGAAGACCTTCAGCTTGGCGGCGTTCTTCATCTCGTCCGGATAGCAGAAATAGGTGTCGAACGATGGAATGTCGGCGCCGATCGGCAGCTGAATGAGGCCGGGATCGCGGCCGACGATGTAGTCGGGCATCATGGCGATGCCGATGCCGAGCAGGCAGGCGCGCTTGATCGAGGTCTGGCTGTTGATCTGCAGATGTGAGGGGCGGGGATTATCCGAATCCCTCCCTGCGATCTCCAGCCAGTTGACGTCGAGCAGGTAGTTCGGCGCCGGCTCACCGAAGGTGATGATCCGGTGATTATCGAGATCCTCGACGGATTGCGGCTCGCCATGCTTGTTGATGTAGGAGGGTGCTGCATAGAGATGCATGTGCACGGTGAACAGCTTGCGCTGGATCAGGTCCGATTGTTGCGGCTGGCGCAGCCGGATGGCGCAGTCGGCGTGGCGCATGTTCACGTCCAGTTCCTCGTTGTCGAGGATCAGCTGAACCTGCATGTCGGGATAGAGCGACAGGAATTCCTGCACCTTGTCGGTCAGCCAGCCCTGGCCGAGGCCGACCGTCGTGGTGATGCGCAGCTTGCCGGACGGCTTGTCGGTGTTCTCGGTCAGCTGGACCTTGACGCTTTCGAGCTTCATCAGCACTTCATGCGCGGTCCGGTAGAGGATTTCGCCCTGTTCGGTGAGGATCAGGCCGCGAGCATGGCGATGAAACAGCTTGATGCCGACATCCTGCTCGAGCGAACTCACCTGGCGGCTGATGGCCGACTGCGAGAGGTGCAGCTTGTCGGCTGCATGGGTGAACGAACCCGCTTCCGCCGCCGCATGGAAAATGCGCAGTTTGTCCCAGTCTAGCGGCATGAGGTCCCCCATAGGTGCTCGTGGCGGAAAACGGCCTCGTTGTTTTCCGCCATAAAGCTGATTGTCTGTTCCCACTCAGGAGCGGGTCTTCCCGCTCCAATCATTCGCGGCTTCTATTCGGCCGCAATTGCGACAGGCATATGGCCCGCCAGATATTTTTCGGCCTCGAGCGCTGCCATGCAGCCCATTCCGGCGGCGGTGATCGCCTGACGATAAATATCGTCGGTCACATCGCCGGCCGCGTAGACACCTGCCACATCGGTGGCAGTCGAATCAGGGGCTGTCCAGAGATAGCCGTTCGGCTTCAGCCGCAACGCATCCTTGAACAATTCAACCGCTGGCGCATGACCGATCGCCACGAACACACCGTCGATCGGCATGTCGCTGGTCGCACCCGTCTTGGTGTTGCGCAGCTTGACGCCATTGACCGAGGCCGGCATCGGCGGCTTGGCCGGCGTGCCGAGATATTCGATGACCTCATGATCCCAGATCACCTTGATGTTTTTCTTGGCGAACAGCCGCTCCTGCAGGATTTTTTCCGAGCGGAAATTATCCCGGCGATGGACGACGGTCACGGTCTTTGCGAGGTTCGACAGGTAGAGCGCTTCCTCCACGGCCGAATTGCCGCCGCCGACCACGATCACGTCCTTGTTGCGATAGAAGAAGCCATCGCAGGTGGCGCAGGCGGAAACGCCGAAGCCCTGGAAGGTCGGTTCGCTCTCGATGCCGAGCCATTTGGCCTTGGCGCCGGTGGCGATGATCAGCACGTCAGCCGTCCAGTCGGTGCCGCTGTCGGTGGTCAGCCGGAAGGGTCGTACCGAAATATCGACGCTGGTGACGAGGTCGTTGACGATCTCGGCGCCGACATGCTGCGCCTGCTTCAGCATCTGCTCCATCATCCAGGGACCCTGGACCGGATCGGCATAGCCCGGATAGTTTTCGACGTCCGTGGTGATCATCAGCTGGCCGCCCTGTTCAAGGCCGGCGATCAGCACCGGGTTGAGCAAGGCGCGCGCCGAATAGATGGCCGCGGTGTAGCCGGCCGGGCCGGAGCCGATGATGAGAACTTTGGTGTGTCGGGCAGTCATGGTCCGGGTCCTTCGATCGCCGGAGGCTATCGCACGGCCCGGCTTCGTCATCTGGTGAGAAATTACCCTTTAGTTTAGGGATTTCCATAACCCTGTTTCAAGGGCGGGGCTGCTGATACACACAGATGTGTTGCCCGATTGCCCCGCTCTGGCGAGGTTTTTGTGCATGATCCACAAACATACTCTCGTTTTTCCATCCTAATACGTGGTACCGACGAAACTTATGACAATGGCCGATCGGGACGAAGACGCCGCTGCGGGGCGGCATCCGGATGTTTGAGGAAACGGAAGTTCAACCATGGTGATGCGCGTCGAACTTGATGCAATCGATATGAAGATTCTGCGCGAGCTCCAGAATGACGGACGGATGACGAATGTGGAGCTGGCAGAGCGGGTCGGCATCTCGGCTCCGCCGTGCCTGCGGCGTGTGCGGAAGCTGGAGGAGGCCGGCATCATCCGCGGCTACCGTGCTCTCCTCAACGCGCCGGCCCTCGGCTACGATCTGGTGGCGTTCTGCATGGTCGGTCTCAAGCATCAGTCCGATGCCAACCTCAAGGCATTCGCCAAGCAGACCGCCAATTGGCCTTTGGTTCGCGAAGCCTGGATGGTTTCCGGGGAATCCGATTTTCTCTTGCAATGCGTTGCCGAAAACCTGGCAGGCTTTCAGGATTTCGTCATCGAGGAACTCACGGCCACAGAGAACGTCGATACCGTGCGAACCATGCTGACGATCCGCCAGGTCAAAGACGTCAGTCTGATAGAGTTGTAAGCCTCCGCCGCCGTGCCGCTAGCAAGTCCCTGGCGTGATCTCTTGTCTCACGCGCCTAAATGCTGCCGAGCAGCCGTTCATAGACCGCACCGATACGCGACGCTTCTCCCTGGATGCTGAAGCTGTCGATCGCGCGGGTAAGGCCACGCTCACCGGCCGCCCTTGTGCGCTCGGGGTCATCCATGAACAAGGCCGCAGCGTCTGTCATTTCCGCCAGCGAGTCGGCCGAAATCAGCACGCCGGTTTCGCTCTCGCCCGTCATCAGTAATTCGGAGAAGGCGCCGACATCGGTTGCTACCACCGGCACCTTCGTCGCCATTGCCTCCAGCGGTGTCAGCCCAAAACCTTCCCAGCGTTGCGGCGCGATGAACAGGTCGAGCGCCCGGTACCAGTCCGGAATGTTGGTGTGTTCGCCGACGAACAGGATACGATCGGCAAGTCCCGCCGCCTTCACCCGGTCCTTGAGGCCCGTCTCGAACGACTGATGTGCGCCCGTCGCACGGCCTGCGACAATCGCGATCCAGTCCGGCCGGCCCGGCAGCAGGCTGATCATGCTGTCGACGAAGAGATCCGTGCCCTTCTGGTGGCGCACGCGGCCGAAGCAGCCGGCGATCTTCCTATCAGCCGGCAGGCCGAGGGCTACCTTGGCGGCGGCCTTGTCCGTCGCCGGAAAGAAGCGCTGCGTGTCGATCCCGTGCATGATGGTGGTGCTCGGCACTTGCAGATAGGCGGCCGTCTTGCTGCTGGTGGCGATCACCGCATCCATGCGCCGGATCAGGAATTTGCTCCAGCCGGAATGCTTGCGCTGCGAGGCCGAGGTGAAGACGATCTTCAGCTTCATGCGCAGGATATCGCGCAGCACGATGGCCGGCAGCATCTCGACGTTGCGGCGTGCGTGCCAGACGCGCAAACCCCGGCCTTTGGGACGGCTCCACAGGTTCAGGAGGGCGGAATAGCCGATGTGCGGGAGGCTGTCGGGCAGGCCGGGGCCGAGCGTCGCGATCTTCAGGCCTAGCGCGCGTTGCACCGGGACCAACTGGATGATGCTGGTGGTCACGCCGGAGAGCCGGCGCTTGAAGTTCGGCGCGATGATCTCGACGTCGCTGATGTCTTCCACGCGTGATTGCCCTTGTTCGTCTTCTAACAGAAAAAGCCCGGAGGCAGCTTAACGTGCGTCCGGGCTTTTCAATGCAAAAATGCCGGGGATCAGCCCCAGTTGATCGCGAGGATTTCGTAGGCCTTCGAGCCGCCGGGAGCGACAACTTCGATCGAATCGCCGACTTCCTTGCCGATCAGCGCGCGGGCGATCGGCGAGGAAATGGAGATGCGGCCCTGCTTCACGTCGGCTTCCTGGTCGCCGACGATCTGGTAGGTCTTGTTTTCCTCGGTGTCTTCGTCGACGAGCTTGACGGTGGCGCCGAACTTGATCTTCGAGCCGGACATTTTCGACAGGTCGATCACCTCGGCGCGGGCGACGTAATCCTCGAGTTCACCGATGCGGCCTTCATTGTGGCTCTGGGCTTCCTTGGCCGCATGATATTCCGCATTTTCCGAAAGGTCGCCATGGGCGCGCGCTTCGGAAATGGCTTCGATGATCCGCGGGCGCTCTTCCTGCTGACGCCAGCGCAGTTCTTCCTGCAGCTTGACGAATCCGCTCTGAGTCATCGGCACTTTATCGACCATTTCACTGTCCTTCATAGTCCGCGCCAAGCCCGCAAAAGGCAGGCTCTGCGCAAAAGAAAACGGTCACCGGAGCGTTAACTCCGGAACCGTCAGAAACATTTGAACAACGCTTATAGCAGAAAGCGGAGTGCAAAAGCCAGATTATTCGGAGGAAGGCGCAAGCCGCAAAAAGCGAATCCTATGCCGAAACGGGTAGTCGGGGAACAATCCGGGAGATGTTTCGTTGGTGCTTGGGAGACAAGGACCAGACCATGAATCAGCCATCACCCGAACATCTAGAAGGCAGGCTCAACGCCCACCGGAAACTCTTCATCGCGCTGATGGCGTTCATCGCCGAAAGCGCTGAGGGCAGGGCCTTTCTCGACCAGCTCGGCCGGGATTCGGAAAGCGTTTCGGATCACGAGGAAGACCCCGGTATCGAGCCCGACGGCGGCTTTGCTGCCCAGAAGATCGCCGACGACGAGATCCAATCCATCGTCAAGGCGGCGCTGTCGCGTGCGCAGGCTGTCGAAAGCGGTAAGCAACGGCGCAGGGACACTCAGCCATGAAGCGAGGATAGATCATGCAGGAGAATATTCGCAGACAGGAGAAACTGAAGCTCTACCGGCTTATCCCGGTGGCCCATGCCACCGATCCCAACTGGGACAGTGCCGAAAACCAGGGCGAAGTCATCGTTCGCGCCTTCTCGGCTGCCGACGCTCGCGTCACTGCGGCCCAGGCCGAACTCGACTTTACCGAGATCGATGCGGCGCCTGCGGAGGGAAATTCGACGCGCGATGCCAGCGCCTTTCGCAACGAGCGCCTCTACGCAGTGGTCGAGATGCTCGACCAGCAGGGCGTTGCTGCGGACGGGCCGCGCGGCGTGGTCGATGGTGTCGTTTCGGTCAGCACGATCAAGCCGACACAGGTTTCCTGAGACATCGAAGGAGATCAAGGCTGCACGGCCAGGCCCCCGCGGGGGCCGCCGCGCGCGTTTCTCGAAACCATCGCGGCGATCGTTTCGAACAGTTCGTCCTTTGCCTGCACCGCCGTGATGTCCCCGCTCGCTGCGGCATAGGAGAGGGCTTCGGCTGCGCCCAGCATCGCCCAGAGGCCGGCCGAGGCGATGGCACCGGCAAAGGGAGCAAGGACGCTCCTGCATTTCTCGATGAAGACCGCCTCATATTCGCGCTTGATCTTCTCGAGCTCCGGCGAACCGGCGAGCGCGGCGATTACCCCGGGGATTTCGCCGCCCTGCAGAAGCACGCAATCGACATAGGACGATGCAATGACCGTGGCTCTACTGGTCAAGGTCGGTTCGCTCGCCGCAAGGGCTTTATCCATCAGCGCCGTCTGGCGCGCGTCGAATTCCCGGTAGAGTTCCGCGAGCAACCCGGTTCGTGTGCCAAAATGGTCGTAGACGACGGGTTTCGTCACACCCGACCGTTCGGCAAGGTGGCCGAGCGTCAGGGCTTCCGTTCCTTCCTCACGGATCACTCGCCATGCGACGTCAAGAAGCTGGCGATATCGCTCCTCCCGCGACAAGCGGCGGCGCGGCGAGGTGGAAGCCTGTTCTGTATTCGGGGTGCTTGACATTTTTATATACCAAAAGTAACTTACTAAAAGTATACAGGCTGCGACCTTCGTCAGCAAGAGCAGGAGTTTTAGATATGCACGCCCTCATCGTTGTCGCCCATCCCGATCCGAAGTCGCTCAGCCACAGCGTCGCCGCTCATATGGCCGAGGGCGTATCCTTGTCCGATCCCGGCCATTCGTCTGAAATCGCCGATCTTGCGGCTGAAGGTTTCGATCCGAGGTTCAGCGCAGCCGATATCGCTGCCCATCGCAGGGAACGTTCGGCTCCCGCCGATGTGGCCGCCGAACAGGCAAGGATCGACCGCGCCGACGCTCTGGTACTGGTCTATCCCGTCTACTGGTGGTCGATGCCGGGGCTTCTCAAAGGGTGGATTGATCGCGTCTTTTCAAACGGCTGGGCGTATGACGATGGCGCGGATACCGGGCTGTTGAAGAAACTTCGCCATCTGCGCGTCCATCTCGTCGGCATCGGCGGCGCCGACGCGCAAACCTATGAAAGGCACGGCTATTTCAGCGCCATGAAGACGCAGATCGACCACGGGATCTTCGACTATTGCGGCGCCTGCGTCGCGACGTCCGATCTGCTGCTCGATTCGGCAGCGGTGGATGTGACGCCGCATTTGGACGCCGCGCGTGCCCTCGGCCACGATCTCTTCAATGCCCGGGAATGCGGTCCAGCGCCGGGTCCTCAGTGCGCGCCGATCGCGCTTTCGTCGAGATCGGCTCTTGCGTAAATACGACGGGCGATTGCCGCAAGTGCCAGAAGAGTAAGCGTCGCAATGACGCAAGACAGGGCAAAGCCGAGCGAGAAGGCGGAGCGAGCCACCTCCAGCCAGGCCGGCACCGCCCCGCCATTCAAGCTCGCGGCAGTCTCGACCGCACCTGCAAGTGTCTCGGAAACCGCCGCCGCTTGCGGCGGCGTCAGCCCGGCAAGATCGATGCCGGACATGGCGATACGATAGATCACGGCGCCAAGGCTGCCGAGAAGCGCAATACCGAGCGCCCCGCCCAACTCCGCGCTGGTCTCGGAAATAGCCGAAGCTGAGCCTGAACGCTCCGGCGGCGCCGTGCCGACGATGAGGCCGGTCGTCGTCAGGATCACCGGCACGAAGCCGAGGGCGATCACCATGCTGGCGGCAAGAACCGCGACGGCACTCTGCTGATAAGCGGCAATTCCCATGGCAGCCGTTCCCGCCGCATTGACGACAAGCCCGAAGAGAACCGTGCGGACCGGGCCGAGCCGATTCGTGAAGCGGTAGGCCTGAAGAGACATGACGGTGAAAACCGTGGCCGACGGGATGGACCAGATCGCGGCTTCAAGCGGCGACAGCCCGGTCACCAGCTGCAAGAAGAGGTTCTGGTAGAGAAACACTGCAAAAACGAAGAATATGCCGGCCATGTTGACGGCGAGCGACGCGTTAAATGCCGGGATGCGGAAGAGGCGAAGATCGACCAGCGGGTCTGCAAGCCTTTTCTGGCGGCGGACGAACAGGAAGCCGAAGAGGAGGCCTGCCATGATCGCGACCGGCTGATCCAGTTGAAAGCCGTAGGCCGCCATGTGCTTGAGGCCATAGATCACCGGCAATACGGCAGCCAGCGACAGGCCAACGCTGGCAAGGTCAAGCCGGGAAGCCCCGGCATTCTTGTGTTCCGGAAGCAGGATGGGACCGGCGATGAGAAGCGCCAGCATCACCGGGATATTGACGAGAAACACCGACCCCCAGTGAAAATATTGCAACAGCACGCCGCCGATCAGTGGGCCAATTAAGCCGCCAAGTGCAAAAGCGGTCCCCCAGATACCGATGGCGCGGGTGCGTTCCGCTTCGTCGTGGAAAAGATTGAAGATCAGCGACAGCGTCGATGGCGCCACGGTCGCGCCGGCAATGCCCAGCAGAGCCCGGGATGCGATCAGTTGCTCGGCGGTCGTGGAAAATGCCGCCAGAAGGGACGCTAGTCCGAAGCAGAAGGCGCCGACGAGAAGCACGCGCCTGCGGCCGATCCGGTCGCCAAGCGTACCCATTGTCATCAGAAATCCCGCGACCATGAAACCGTAGACATCATTGATCCACAACAGTTCGCTCGCGCTCGGATCGAGATCGGCTACGATCGCCGGCATGGCGAGAAACAGCACGGACAGGTCCATGGAATAGATCAGGCAGGCGATCGAAAGCACGAAAAGGCCGACCCACTCCCGCCGTCCAGCGAGGCGTTCGCCGCCGATGGTCTCTTCCTGCTGCATCGCTTGGGCTCCCGCGGAAACGCGGCGCAATCTCGCCTTTCCGGATGCCATTGGCAACATTAAATGAAAAGCGGGCATCGTATAATTTCTGGTCGACTGGCTCAGAGATTGAGGAGAGTTACCCCCCTCTGTCACTTCGTGACATCTCCCCCACAAGGGGGGAGATCAATCTTTTCCCTAATGAATCTCGATGCCGCTGGTGATCTCCCCCTTTGTGGGGGAGATGTCGGCGTCGCCGACAGAGGGGGCGAGCCGCCGCGATTTAGGATACGGTGGGACTCATCGACCGGAACCGTAATACATATAGCTCATCAATCTTGAAAATAGCTCTGCAGCGTTCGCACTTCCAGGCTTCCGGCCTTCAGCGCCTTGATCGCCTTGGCAGCGGCTTCGGCGCCGGCCATGGTCGTGTAATAAGGCACCTTCTGCATCAGCGTCGCGCGGCGCAGCGATTTACTGTCCGAGATCGCCTTGTTCGAGTCCGTCGTATTGATGACGAGATGGACCTGGCGGTTGCGGATCGCGTCCTCGATGTGCGGACGGCCTTCCTGCACCTTGTTGATCTTGGTGGCGGTGATGCCCTTCTCGGCCAGGAAGCGCTGCGTGCCACCGGTTGCCAGCACCTTGAAGCCGATCTCGGTCAGGTGACGGATGGCGGGCAGGACGCGTTCCTTGTCCTCGTCGCGCACCGAGACGAACACCGTGCCTTCGCGCGGCAGGTCGACGCCGGCGCCGAGCTGGGCCTTGGCGAAGGCCAGCGCAAAATCGCTGTCGAGGCCGATGACTTCGCCGGTCGAGCGCATTTCCGGGCCGAGCAGGATGTCGACGCCGGGGAAGCGGGCAAACGGGAAGACAGCTTCCTTGACGGCGATGTGGTTCAGCTTGCGCGGGTTCGGCTTCTTGCCGTAGGCGGCAATAGCGTCATCGAGCTTCTCGCCGGCCATGATGCGGGCGGCGATCTTGGCGATCGGCGCACCGATGGTCTTGGCGACGAATGGCACTGTGCGCGAGGCGCGCGGATTGACCTCGAGCACGTAGATCGTGCCGTCCTTGATGGCGTACTGCACGTTCATCAGGCCGCCGACGTTCAGCGCCTTGGCCATCGCCTTGGTCTGGCGCTCCAGTTCGTCGACGATCTCGTCGGACAGCGAGTAGACCGGCAGCGAGCAGGCCGAGTCACCCGAATGGATGCCGGCTTCCTCGATATGCTCCATGATGCCCGAGACGAAGACCGTCTCGCCGTCTGAGAGCGCATCAACGTCGACTTCGACCGCATTGGTCAGGTAGCTGTCGAACAGCAGCGGGTTCTTGCCGAGCAGCGTATTGATCTGGCCGGTCTTGTCGTTCGGGTAGCGCTGCTTGATGTCTTCCGGCACCAGTTCCGGCACGGTGTCGAGCAGGTAGGTCTGCAGCATCGATTCCGAATGGATGATCTGCATGGCGCGGCCGCCGAGAACGTAGGACGGGCGAACGACCAGCGGGAAGCCGATTTCGCTTGCGACCAGGCGGGCCTGTTCGACCGAATAGGCGATGCCGTTGTTCGGTTGGTTGAGGTCGAGCTTCTGCAGCAGCTTCTGGAACCGGTCGCGGTCTTCGGCCAGATCGATCATGTCGGGTGCCGTACCGAGGATCGGGATGCCGTTCTTTTCCAGCGCTTCGGCGAGCTTCAGCGGCGTCTGGCCGCCGAACTGGACGATGACGCCGACCAGCGTGCCGTTTTCCTGTTCGGCGCGCATGATCTCGATCACATCTTCGGCCGTCAGCGGCTCGAAATAGAGGCGGTCGGAGGTGTCGTAGTCGGTCGAGACCGTTTCCGGGTTGCAGTTGACCATGATCGCCTCATAGCCGGCATCCCTCAGAGCGAAGGCGGCGTGGCAGCAGCAATAGTCGAACTCGATGCCCTGGCCGATGCGGTTCGGACCGCCGCCGAGGATGACAACTTTCTTCCTGTCGGAAATCTGCGCTTCGGAACGGGCGGCGCCGTTGAACGGCGTCTCGTAGGTCGAATACATATAGGCCGTCGGCGAGGCGAATTCGGCAGCGCAGGTGTCGATCCGCTTGTAGACCGGGCGCACGTTCAGCCGGTTGCGCAGCTCGGCCACTTCCTTCGGGCGGCTTTTTGAGAGTGTTGCCAGCCGCGCGTCGGAAAAGCCCATGGCTTTCAGCATGCGCAGATTTTCAGCATCAGTTGGCAGGCCGTGCTCGCGCACGCGGGCTTCCATGTCGACGATCGCCTTGAACTGGGCGATGAACCACGGGTCGATCTTCGAGCCGTCGTGCACGTCTGCTTCCGACATGCCCATGCGCAGTGCCTGGGCGACCATGCGCAGGCGGTCCGGCGTCGGGGTGCCGATGGCGGCGCGAATGGCGTTGTGGTTGTCGCCATTGCCGTCTTCGAGGCCGGGGATCTCGATTTCGTCGAGACCGGTGAGGCCGGTTTCCAGGCCACGCAGCGCCTTCTGCAGCGATTCGGCAAAGGTCCGGCCGATCGCCATGACTTCGCCGACCGACTTCATCGCCGTCGTCAGGGTCGTGCCGGCACCGGGGAATTTTTCAAAGGCGAAACGCGGGATCTTGGTGACGACATAGTCGATCGACGGTTCGAACGAGGCCGGTGTCGCACCGCCGGTGATGTCGTTGTCGAGTTCGTCGAGCGTGTAGCCGACGGCGAGCTTGGCGGCGACCTTGGCGATCGGGAAGCCGGTCGCCTTCGAGGCCAATGCCGACGAGCGCGAGACGCGCGGGTTCATCTCGATGACGACGAGGCGGCCATTTTCCGGATTGACGGCGAACTGCACGTTCGAACCGCCGGTCTCGACGCCGATCTCGCGCAGCACCGCGATCGAGGCGTTGCGCATGATCTGGTATTCTTTGTCGGTCAGCGTCAGGGCAGGTGCGACCGTGATCGAATCGCCGGTGTGCACGCCCATCGGGTCGATATTCTCAATCGAGCAGATGATGATGCAGTTGTCCGCGGTGTCACGGACCACTTCCATCTCGTATTCCTTCCAGCCGAGAACCGATTCCTCGATCAGTACTTCGGTGGTCGGCGAGGCGTCGAGGCCGGAATTGACGATCTCGAAGAATTCCGAGCGATTATAGGCGATGCCGCCGCCGGTGCCGCCCATGGTGAAGGACGGACGGATGATCGTCGGCAGGCCAATGACGTCGAGCGCCTGTGCGGCCACCGCCATCGCATGGCTCATATAGCGCTGCTTGCGGTCGGTCTCGCCGAGGTTCCACTGGTTTTCCAGCTCGTCCAGCGCCTTGTCGAGTTCGGCGCCGGTAAGCTGCGCCTTAACCTTGGCGCGCTCGGCTTCGTGCGTCTTGCGGTCGTGATCCTTGATCTCGGTGGCATTGGCGAGCATCGACTTCGGGGTTTCGAGTCCGATGCGTTCCATCGCTTCGCGGAACAGCGCCCGGTCTTCGGCCATGTCGATGGCGGCGGGCTTGGCGCCGATCATCTCGACATTGTAGCGGTCGAGCACGCCCATGCGCTTCAGGGAAAGAGCAGTGTTGAGCGCCGTCTGGCCGCCCATGGTCGGCAGAAGCGCGTCAGGGCGTTCCTTGGCGATGATCTTGGCAACGACTTCCGGCGTGATCGGCTCGACATAGGTGGCGTCCGCCAGGTTCGGATCGGTCATGATCGTCGCCGGGTTGGAGTTGACCAGAATGACCCGGTAGCCTTCTTCCTTCAGCGCCTTGCACGCCTGCGTGCCGGAATAGTCGAATTCGCAAGCCTGGCCGATGACAATCGGACCCGCGCCGATGATGAGGATCGATTTGATGTCTTGGCGCTTTGGCATGATCTCTATCCGCTTTTCAGCTTGCGCGAAAAACCGGCCAGGGTGGGAAATCACCGGCCGGGGCGCGCATTGCTTGGTCTTTTCAGGCTAGAAGCGGCTTATAGGGAAATGTGCGGGGGAGCGGAACCCCGAAAATGCGTGAATGGACAGGAAAATGGGAGAGCTTTTATTACGGGAGCTGCAAGGCTTGGCCCATGGCCGCACCGGCGGTGGTTCACGATGAGTTTGAAGCGCGCAAGGGCTTGTGACGGACGTTGCGGAAAGTCCTGCCGCTGGTGCGATTTTCGTGGCACAAATTCAGCGTGCATTTTTCGCCGCCGCATATAATAAATTCATGTTTTACTTTATGATATCGTTCTGCCGATGGACTCCGGAAAGCCGGGCCAGGTTCACTGGTTGGGGAGAGTGAGATGCCAGTTTATACCGACGTCCGGCGTCGTCCTTCCCTTCGGGACATCCCTCAAGTCCGATTATCTGCTCTTCTTTGAAGGAAAAAGACGTGGCGACCGACGAGCAAATCAGCGAGCCCGTAACGGCTGAACCAACCGGCAACCCCTTGCGCAAGGTTGCGCTGATCATCGTCCTGGTGGCAGCCTTCCTGTTCGTCCTTTCGATTTTCATGGAACGACGGACGCCGTCGTCTTCCCAGGCCCTCGTTCAGGCCTATGTCGTCGGTATCGCGTCCGAAGTGGCGGGACGGGTTGTCGAGGTCAATGTGACGGACAATTCCCGCGTCGAGCCGGATCAGGTCCTGTTCCGCATCGATCCGAGCCGGTATCAGATCGCGGTTGCCGAAGCGGAAGCTGCTCTTGCCCGGGTGGGCCAGACGATCGGCGCTTCGACTGCGACCGTCGATTCCGTTCAGGCACAGCTTGTCGAGGCGAAGGCCAACCGCGACAATCTGCGCGATATAGCGGCCCGCGCGGAGACGCTGTGGAAGCGCGGCGTCTATGCAAAGGCGCAGTACGACGAGGCGAAATCCGGGTTCGATCAGGCCGAGGCATCGGTCACGGCGGCCGAGGCCGAACTCGTCAGGGCGCGGGAAGAGCTGGGTCCGGCGGGCAACGACAATCCGCAGCTCAGGGAGGCCCTGGCCGCGCTGGAGCGGGCGCAACTCGACCTCTTGCGGACAACGGTGCGCGCGCCCTCGGCGGGTGTCGTGACCAATCTCCAGCTGTCGATCGGCAAGGTCGTCAACGTCGGACAGTCTGCGATGACGTTCATCGATATCGGGACGGTCTGGATTGCAGCGGCGTTCAAGGAAAACAGTCTCGAGAATGTGGCCGTCAACAATACCGCAGAAGTCCTTTTCGATGCCTTGCCGGGGAAGCTGTTCTCAGCCAAGGTCGAGAGCGTCGGTCTTGGCGTATCGCAGAGCAACACGGACCCGAACACCGGCCTGCCGACGATCCGGGAGGACAGCGGCTGGGTGAGGGAGCCACAGCTTTTCCCCGTCCGGCTGATCCTCGATGATCCTCATCCCAGGGGCGTTCGCTACGGCTCGCAGGCGACAGTCGTCATCTATACCGGCGATAATCCCGTGACGAATGCTTGGGGTTATTTCTGGATCCGTGTTCTGTCGGTCCTGACCTATGCCGGCTGACGAAGGTCCCAGCAAGGCGCATGCCGAGGCAGTTGCCGAACAATGGCGCAAGGGCTTGCGGGTCGCCCTTGCGGTCTCGGTCGGCTTCACGGCTTCGGTCGCGCTCGGGGCGATCATCCCGTTTCTCGGGCCGTTGTTTGGCGCCCAGTTCCTGCTGGCAAGTTCGAGGCCCATGCCGCTTGCCAAGACGGTGGGAATGGCTGTGCTGATCGTCGTGGCCGGCATGTTCTTCATGCTCCTGACGGGCCTGTTCCAGGATCGGCAGTTCACCTTCCTCATGCTGCTCGGACTGATCTATTTCTGCTGCTTCCTGGCGCAGGCGCAGGGCAAGGGTGGGCCGGCCGGCTTCCTCGTGCTGGTGGTGGCAATCGTCGTGCCACTGCTTCGGGTCCTCAACATGGAACTTGCGAGTTCCATCCTTTCCATCCTCGTCACCGGCGTCCTGACCGGAGCAGGCCTGACTTGGTTTGCGCATGCGATCGTGCCGGAAACAGCGATTGAAACACCGCAACCGCAACAGGGGAGTGCGCAGGCGCACCCCTATCTGCGTGCGCTCGCCAATGCGGCGATCCTGCTTTCGACCGTTGCGATCTGCCTGATCAACAATGAGTTGAGTGCCGCCATGGTTATCCCGATCACCGTGGCATCGCTTCTCGGGCAGCTGGATATCGTCTCGAGCGGCCGCGCAGCACTTGGCCTCGTCATCGTCAACCTGTTCGGCGGCGTCGTGGCGTCCTTCGCCTACGCTGTTTTGAATGTCCGTCCCAACCTGTTGTTCATGTTCGTCATCGTGCTTGTCGTGGCACTCTTCTTCGGCGGACGCGCAGCCGCGCGGTCGCGCGACGCAAAGATATATGCCGGTGCGCTGACGACGTTCCTGATCCTGTTCGGACTTGGCGTGTCGCCGCTGCCGGGAAGTGCAGCGGAATCCTTCTCCACGCGCATCCTCTACGTCGCCGCCGCAATCTTCTACACGTTCGTCACGGCGGCTGTACTCTGGACGCGACCGGAGCCAGACGAGGCAATGCCTTCGGGGCAGCGAAACGTCTCCTGAGATATTCCCTGTCGCCGGTTGGCCGCCAACCGCGGAGCGATTTTCCGTCACCGTGAAACTTTGTCGTTTTGGTCTTGTACAAAACCGTATCTGGCGCGTTATATGGTTGTGAACAAAGGCTTGACGGCCGAAAAGCAAGGACCGGGAGATCGCATCATGGAATGGAGAGGCCGCCGCCAATCGGGCAATGTCGAGGATGTCCGCGGATCGAGCCCGTCCCGTGGCGGCATGGGCGGCAATCCCTTCGGGCGTGGCGGCGGTTTCCGCATTCCGACCGGTGGCGGTGGTCGCGGCGGCGGCATGAGCATCGGCACGATTATCCTGCTCGTCGTCATCTATTTCGGCTTGAAGATGGTCGGCATCGACCTGCTTCAGGTCATGGAAAGCGGACAGATCACCCCGTCGGCCACCGAACAGACGCAATCGCAGGCGCCGCAGGGGTCGGCCCAGGAGGAAGAGACCAAAGCCTTCGTCTCAACCGTGCTTGCCGAAACCGAAGACACCTGGAACGGTATCTTCCAGGCCGGTGGCCAGACCTATCAGGAGCCTAAGCTCGTACTCTTCCGCGACGGCATCAATTCGGCCTGCGGCATGGCCTCGTCGGCCAGCGGACCGTTCTATTGCCCGGGAGACCAGAAGGTCTATCTCGACATGGCCTTCTTCGACGAACTGGCGCAGCGCTTCGGAGCGTCGGGCGACTTTGCCGAGGCTTATGTCATCGCGCATGAAGTCGGTCATCACGTGCAGAACCTGCTCGGCATCCTGCCCAAGGTCAATGCCCAGCGCCAGCGCATGAGCGAGGCGGATTCCAACCAGATGTCGATCCGCGTCGAGTTGCAGGCGGATTGCTTCGCCGGCATCTGGGGCAAGTACACCGAGCAGAAGGGACTTCTGGAGCAGGGCGATCTGGAGGAGGCGCTCAACGCCGCGACCCAGATCGGCGACGATACGCTGCAGAAGCGCACCCAGGGCTATGTTGTTCCCGAGAGCTTCAACCATGGTACGTCCGCCCAGCGCTCGACATGGTTCAAGCGTGGTTTCGACAGCGGCAAGCTGTCCGCCTGCGATACGTTCAACAGCGAAATCTAAGCGATAATAACTATCGGCGCGCCTTGTCCTGGCACGCCGATGTTCCCGCGGGACGCGAAAAAAATCCTTCTGCCTCCCAATCGCAAAACGCAAAGGACAACCTATATTTCTCCTTATAATGACGGCGTATGCCGGTCCCAAATGATACCGATGATCTTGGATGGCCGGAAAAGGAGAACAAACATGCGGAAATCCCTAGCCCTCGTCGCTGCCGCGCTCACACTGTCTGCCGCGCCGTTTGCGAGCGCTTCCGGGACACTCGGCACCATTCTTTTCGGTCATCCTTCGGAGCCCGGCATTACCGTTATCGTCCTGCACCCAAGCGATCGTGACGATCGCGCTCCTTCGATTTTCCGCCACCCATCGCCTGACACGCTCGCGCGTGCGCAGGGCGAAATCGCCTCTAATCCGGGGCTGCGGGCGTCTTTGGACCGCCGGAATATTCGGCCACACAATGTCCTGGCCGTTCAGACTGCGCTCGATGGCAGCAAGATCGTTTATGCGCGATGAGCATTTGAGGAGAACGACCGTGAAGAGAAGAGCCGTCATACTTGCCCTCGCCACTGCCCTGGGCACTCTTGTTGCCGCCGGTCCGCTCGTCGCCCCCGTCTACGCGCAGCGCGCGGCCCGCCACACAAGCACCAGCGTTACCATCATCATCATCCGCGACTATATCGGCCCGGACGATTTCCAGCAGGTGCCGAGAACCTATCGGTTTCCCTCGACGCAGACCTATGCGCGGGGGCAGGAGGAAATCCGGACCAACCCCAACATTCGCGCCGCTTTGCAGAAGAGGCGCATTCCGGCGCGAAACGTCAACGGTGTCCAGACGGCCTTCAACGGCGGCAAGATCGTCTATGTGAAATGATTGCTCCCCATCGAAGCGGGGCGAAACTATCCCATGCATCCGCCCGTTGTTCGTCGTTGTTGCCAAGGATGAAGCGAGACGGCTTGCCGGTCGCAGGCGGTCATTGCTCTTGAACCTATGAGGAGAAGGATAGTGCGTAAAAGCATCGTGCTCACTCTCGTCGCCGCGCTGGCCGCCAGTTCGCTCAGCGGCGTGGCCAGCGCTCAAAACTCCCGTTCGGGCCAAGTCAGCATCACCGTCATCATCATCAAGCAACCGATGGATAGTGATGACTATACGCAGCAGGTGCCGCGAAGATATCTCTACCCATCCCCACAGACGATCGCAGAGGCGCAGGACGCGATCCGGTCCGATGCCTATCTCCGGGGTTATCTCCTGAAAAAGCGCGTCCAACTTCGCAATGTCGTCGGCATTCAGACCGCCTACAACGGCGGCAAGATCGTCTACGTAAGGTGATCGCGCAAAAGGCTCCGGACTGACCGGAGCCTTCAGACCGCTGACAAACCCTGAAAACGTCTGTTTGCGGAAACGGGTATCTCCGTCATCCTCGCCCTTGTGGCGGGGATCCAGCGACCCGACGTCCGTCGGGTCAAGGACCTTTCAGCCCAAGGACTTGGGCTGGCTGGATTCCTGTGACGAGCACAGGAATGACGGAGGTTTTGGCTGTCGCTTAGTTTCCCCAATGACCCGTCTACAATGAGAAATGACTTTGTCAGTAGTGAAAGGCTCCGGACCGACCGGAGCCTTTCATCTTTGGCAAGGTCAGCACGAAGGACTACTTCTCGCTGTCCATATGAGCAAGCATCGCTTCCGGATAGCGTCCGCCAGCCGCCGCATTCTTCGGCACGGCCGTTTCGATTGCTGCAAAATCGGCGGGCGACAATTGTACGCCCTGCGATCCCAGCGCTTCTTCCAGCCGCTCGACTTTTCGCGCGCCGACCAGCGGGATGATGTCGGCGCCCTGCGCCGCAACCCAGGCAATGGCGATCTGCGCCACCGAGACGCCCTTGTCTTGCGCGATCTTGCGCAGGGCCTCGACGAGCGCGAGATTGCGGTCGACATTCTCGCCCTGAAAGCGCGGGCTGTGGCTGCGGAAGTCGCCCTTGCCCTGGCCATCACCCTTCTGCCAGTGGCCACTGATCAGGCCGCGCGACAGAACGCCATAGGCGGTGATGGAGATGCCGAGATCGCGGCAGGCGGGCAGGATCGCATCCTCGATGCCGCGCGAGATCAGCGAGTATTCGATCTGCAGGTCGACGATCGGATGAACGGCTGCGGCCCGGCGAATGGTGTCGGCGCCGACCTCCGAGAGACCGATATGGCGGACATATCCGGCCTTGATCATGTCGGCGATGACGCCGATCGTGTCCTCGATCGGCACGTTCTGGTCGAGACGGGCAGGGCGATAGATATCGATATAATCGACACCGAGGCGCTGCAGCGAATAGGCAACGAAGTTTTTCAGCGCCGCCGGACGATTGTCCATGCCGTTGAAGCCGCCGGAGACATCGCGCAGAGCGCCCGTTTTGACGCTGATGATGACCTTGTCGCGGTCGATGCCCTTCAGGGCTTCGCCGATCAGCATCTCGTTATGGCCCATGCCATAGAAATCGCCGGTGTCGAGCAGGTTGATGCCGGCATCGAGCGCCGCATGGATGGTGGCGATGCCGTCTGCCCGATCGGAAGGCCCGTACATGCCGGACATGCCCATGCAGCCAAGTCCGAGTGTCGAGACCGAAGGGCCGGTCTTGCCGAGTTGAACATAGTTCATGTCGTTTCTCCTGTGGTGTCTGCCGCATCGCGGCGTCGTGTTCCGGGAGAGTTTTACTGCGAAACTCTTTGTGCGATAATCCGTCTCCATACGCACAAGCTGTTTGGAAAATCGTACAATGAATGACCTGCCGCTCGCCGATCTCGATGCCTTCACCGCAATTGCCCGCGAGCGCAATTTTCGCGCCGCGGCCCGCAAGCGCGGCGTCTCGGCTTCATCCCTCAGCGAAGCATTGCGACGGCTCGAACAGCGGCTTGGCGTGCGCCTGCTCAACCGCACCACCCGCAGCGTCACGCTGACGGAGGCCGGGGAGCGGCTGATAGAGCGGCTATCCCCGGCGCTCGGTGAAGTCGCTTCGGCGCTCGAGCAGGTCAACAGCTTTCGCGACAGCGCCGCCGGCACGCTGCGGCTCAATGTGGCAACCGTCGTCGCCCGCGCCGTCCTGCCGGATATCGCCGCCGATTTTCTAAAAGCCTATCCCGGCATAAACCTTGAGGTCAGCGGCGACGACAGTTTCATCGATGTTCTCGCCGCCGGCTTCGATGCCGGCGTTCGCTATGACGAGCGGCTGGAGAAGGACATGATTGCCGTGCCGATCGGCCCGCGCACCCAGCGTTTCGTGGTCGCCGCGTCCCCCGCCTATCTCGTCGCGAACGGGGAGCCGCGCCATCCGCGCGATATTCTCGACCACTCTTGCATTCGCCACCGGTTCGCCAGCGGCGCCATGCCCTCATGGGAGTTCGAGCGCGGCGCGGAGGTGGTTCGCATCTCCCCGCCGGCCCGCGTCATTGCCAATACGCTCGAACTGGAAATCCGCGCCGCGGTCGCCGGCCTCGGCATCATCGCCACCTTCGAGGAGTTCCTGGCGCCATCGATTGCGAAAGGGCAACTCGTGCCCCTTTTGGAAGACTGGATGTCGCCCTTTCCCGGCCCCTATCTCTATTATGCCAGCCGCAAGCACATGCCGGCGCCGCTCAGGGCTTTCGTCGATTTTCTGAAGAGCCGGCCGCGAAGTTAATCCGACTGCCCATATCAATGTTCCCGAAGCACCCATCACGAACATTGAAATGTTCACGTATTGTTTCCGTCAGATTTTTTCGATAAAGACGATCTGCCTGTCTCCGTTCGCGTTCTGTATCCGCTTAGGGCCGGATGCCTCATGAGGTTTGTTCGATGATCGACCCCAAGTCAGCGCGGCGCGGCCTGTCCCTGGTTTTCCTTATCCTGTTCCTCGATATCATGGGCATTGCCATCATCGTGCCGGTGCTGCCCGCCTATCTGAGGGAGTTGACGGGCGATACGATCAGCGAGGCGGCGGTCGACGGCGGCTGGCTGATGCTCGTCTATTCCGGCATGCAGTTCGTCTTCGCGCCGCTGATCGGAAACCTGTCCGACCGTTTTGGCCGCCGGCCGATCCTGCTTGCCTCCGTCCTGACGTTTGCGCTCGACAACCTGATCTGTGCCTTAGCGACAACCTACTGGATGCTGTTCGTCGGCCGGGTGCTGGCCGGCGTCAGTGGCGCCAGTTTCTCGACCGCCGCCGCCTATATCGCCGATGTCAGCGACGACAGCAATCGGGCGAAGAATTTCGGCCTGATCGGCATCGCCTTCGGCACGGGTTTTGCGCTCGGCCCGGTGCTCGGCGGCCTTTTGGGCGAGTTCGGCCCGCGCATTCCCTTCTATGGCGCCGCAGCACTCTCCTTCGTCAATTTCGCCGTCGCCTGGTTCCTGCTGCCGGAAACGCTCGAAAGCCACAACCGCCGCCGCTTCGAATGGAAGCGGGCCAATCCGCTCGGCGCACTGAAGCAGATGCGCAACTATCCCGGCATCGGCTGGGTGCTTCTCGTCTTCTTTCTGTTCTGGCAGGCGCATGCCGTCTACCCGGCCGTCTGGTCCTTCGTTGCGTCCTTCCGCTACAACTGGAGCGAGGGGCAGATCGGCCTGTCGCTCGGCATCTTCGGTGTCTGCGGCGCGCTCGTCATGGCCTTCGTGCTGCCAAAGGCGATCCCGATGCTCGGCGAATGGAAGGCCGGTGCCGTCGGGCTGATCTTCACCGGGCTTGGCCTCGTCGGCTATGCCTTCGCCGTTCAGGGCTGGATGATCTATGCCGTCATCCTGCTCACCTGCCTCGAAGCGCTGGCCGACCCGCCGCTGCGCAGCATAGCCTCGGCCAAGGTGCCGCCATCGGCACAAGGCGAATTGCAGGGCGCGCTGTCGAGCATTTCCAGCTTCACGACGATCCTCGGGCCGCTGATGTTTGCGCAGATCTTCAGCCTGTTCACTGCACCGCAGGCCACGGTCACGTTCGCCGGCGCCCCCTATATTCTCGGCGCCGTCTTCGTTGCCGCAGCCGTTGCGATCTACCTCCTGAAGGTTCGGCCGGTACCCGCGGGGGTAGACAATGCGCAAGGCACGACACAAGCGGTCTGAGCCGTTTTTGCGGTCACGGGCGCGAAAAACGATCAAATTTTGTGATGTTTAGATGAAAAAATAAGCACTTTTGCCTTTGTTGCTGGTGCTTTACCACCGGTTGTTCTATTTCCGTCTCTTCCGTCGTGCGGCCCATTCCGGCTGCGACGAAGCCAAAGGCTAGTTTCTCATCATGCTGACTTCGACCCAAACCCCAACGGGCGTCCGCACCGATAATTCCTGGTCTGCGCATTATCGCGCAAGCATTGCGCTTGGCGTGCCCTTCGTCGGCGCGCAGCTGGCGCAGTTCGCCATCCATGCCACCGACGTCCTGATGGTCGGCCGTCTCGGTACGACGGAACTGGCCGCGATGGTTCTTGCCGCGCAGGCCTTCTTCACCGTCTTCATCTTCGGATCCGGCTTTGCCAATGCCGTCGTGCCGATCGTGGCGCAGGCGCAGGGGCGGGGGGATCGTGTTGCCGTTCGCCGTGCAGTGCGCATGGGCATGTGGGCCGTGCTCGGTTATGGCGCGCTGACGATGCCTATCCTGTGGCAGGCGGAGCATGTCCTGAGATTGCTCGGCCAGCAGCCCGAGGTGGCAGCCCTTGCCGGCAGCTATCTGCGCGTTGCCCTCTGGGGCATGTTCCCGGCGCTGCTGTTCATGGTGCTGCGCGGTTTCCTGAGTTCGCTCGAGCGCGCCGGCATCATCCTCTATGTGACGATTGCCGTGCTGCTTGCCAATGCGGCGCTCTGCTACGTATTCATCTACGGCCATTTCGGCGCGCCTGCACTCGGCATCGTCGGTGCCGCCATTTCCGCGCTCGCCGTCAATACGCTGAGCTTCGTGCTGCTCTACGCCTATATCCAGATCAAGCCGGAGACCCGCTCCTTCGAAATCTTCGTGCGGTTCTGGCGGCCCGACTGGCCGGTGCTGAAGGAGGTCTTCAAGCTCGGCCTGCCGATTGCCGTCACCATTCTGGCCGAAGTCAGCCTGTTCACCGTCGCATCGCTGCTGATGGGGATGATCGGCACCGTCGAACTGGCCGCCCATGGCATTGCGCTGCAGTTCGCCTCGATCGCCTTCATGGTGCCGCTCGGCCTGGCGCAGGTCGCCACCGTGCGCATCGGGCTTGCGCATGGCCGCCGCGATGCGGAAGGCATCAAGCGGGCGGCGATTGCCGTTCTCGTCATCGGCTGCGGTTTTGCTCTCATTGGCAGCGCGGTCTTTGCGCTGTTCTCGCACGAGCTTGCGGCAATGTATCTGGACACACGCCGGCCGGATGCGGCGCAGGTGCTCGCCTATGCCGGCCCGCTGATCGTCATTGCCGGCGCATTTCAGTTGGTCGACGGCGTGCAGGCGCTTGCCGCCGGCATGTTGCGCGGCCTGAAGGATACGACCGTGCCGATGATCCTGGCGCTCGTCTCCTACTGGGCGATCGGCTTCGTCGCGGCCTATGTACTCGCCTTCCACGCCGGTTTCGGCGGCGTCGGCGTCTGGTACGGCTTCGTGCTCGGCCTCGCCGCCGCAAGCATTACGCTCACCTGGCGCTTCTTCCGCTTCCTGTCGCACGAGAGGAAGACGCTGGCCTTGCCGGCCGGCGAGCTGGAAAATTAGTGCCGCTGCGGGATATTTGTTCTTGATATGTTCTTTTTTCAGCCGTATCACTCTGCTGATCGAATGGAGGGTAAAATGAGCGCCTATGCGACTGTCGGAACACTGGATCATGCCAAATCGGCGAGCTTCTATGACACGACCCTTTCGACGATAGGCTGGGGTGTGCATGCGAATTTTCCGGGCTGGCGCGCCTACTCCTTAGGCGGCACTGGGGAGGGTTTTATCCTCTGGGTCTGCGAGCCGTTCAACAGCGAGCCGGCGGCGCCCGGCAATGGCACGATGGTCGGCTTCATGGCGAAGTCCCATGCCGAGGTCGAGGCATTTCACGCGACCGCCCTGGCGAATGGCGGCACGGATGAGGGTGCTCCCGGTGCGCGTCCACGATATGGCCCGAACTGGTACTCCGCTTATATGCGCGATCCGGCAGGCAACAAGCTCGCGGTTGTCTTCAACGGATAAATGCAAAAGCCCCGGCACTCCTTTGGAATGCCGGGGCTTTTGTTATTTTCGGGAGGTCTTTAAGCGCCTACCGCTCGGCCAGCGCCGCTTCGCCCTTCTTCTCGCGCACCAGATTGATGAAGCGGCGGAAGAGGTAGTGGCTGTCCTGCGGGCCGGGCGAAGCCTCCGGGTGATGCTGCACCGAGAACACCGGCTTGCCGGTGAGGCGCAGGCCGCAATTGGTGCCGTCGAACAGGGAAACGTGAGTCTCCTCAACGCCTTCCGGCAGCGACTTGGAGTCGACTGCGAAGCCGTGGTTCATCGAGACGATCTCGACCTTGCCGGTCGTGTGATCCTTGACCGGATGGTTGGCGCCGTGATGGCCCTGGTGCATCTTCTCGGTCTTGGCGCCGAGCGCCAGGCCGAGCATCTGGTGGCCGAGGCAGATGCCGAACAGCGGGATATCCGTCTTGATCAGGTCCTTGATGACCGGAACCGCATACTCGCCGGTGGCGGCCGGGTCGCCCGGGCCGTTCGACAGGAAGATGCCGTCCGGCTTCTGGGCAAGCACCTCTTCGGCTGATGTCGTCGCCGGCATGACGGTGACCTTGCAGCCGAGGCCCGTGAACAGGCGCAGGATGTTGCGCTTGACGCCGAAGTCGAGCGCGACGACATGGTGCGTCGTGTCGGCCTCGGACAGTTCGCCATAGCCTTCGTTCCAGACCCAGGGCTTTTCGCTCCAGCGCGACGACTGGCCGGAGGAGGCGACCTTGGCGAGATCGAGACCTTCCAGCCCGCTCCAGGCCTTCGCTTCCGCCTTCAGCGCTTCGATGTCGAAAACGCCGTTCGGGTCATGGGCGATCACCGCGTTCGGCGCGCCGTTCTCGCGGATCCAGGCGGTCAGCGCGCGGGTGTCGATGCCGCAAAGGCCGATGACGCCGCGTGCCTTCAGCCAGGCGTCGAGATGCTTGGCGGCGCGGTAGCTCGAGGGGTCGGTGATATCGGCCTTGAAGATGACGCCGACCGCGCCGTGGCGGGCCGCCGGCGTCAGGTCTTCGATGTCCTCGTCATTGGCGCCGATATTGCCGATATGCGGGAAGGTGAAGGTAACGATCTGGCCGAGATAGGACGGGTCGGTCATGATCTCTTCGTAGCCGGTGAGCGCGGTGTTGAAGACCACTTCGGCCTGCACCTTGCCGGTGGCGCCGATGCCCTTGCCCTCGATCACGGTGCCGTCGGCCAGAACGAGCAGGGCGGTTGGTTTTGCGGTGGTCCAGGGAGCGGTCGCGGTCATTGTCTTCATCCCGTTCAGGCGGGCGGACGTTTAAGGGAACGCCGACCGGCCGTTTTGGTTCGCAGGCGGGCAGATGCGGGCGATGGGCGCGCGCTGTCAGGCCTGGTCACGATGTTGGTGCAGGTGACGGTCAATAGCCGCAGCTTCGCGCAAGGTCAATCTTGAAGACGGGTGGATCGGCCTTTTCCCTCGGCTTTTGCCGCAGATTTGCGCAATTCGTTTGCTCCCGGTTGTCTGGCTGGTTTATGGAACGTCATCAACAGGAGTAACGACCATGATGCGCGATCAACTCGCTGCCGCCCTCAAGGATGCGATGAAATCGAAGGATTCGGCGCGGCTTTCCACGATCCGGCTGGTTCAGGCCGAGATCAAGAGCCGAGACATTGCCAATCGTGGCACCGGCAAGGGCGATGCCAGCGATGACGAAATCCTGCAGATCCTCGCAAAAATGGTCAAGCAGCGTGAGGAATCGGCAAAGATCTATGAGGAGAATGCGCGTCCCGAGCTTGCCGCCAAGGAACGCGCCGAAATCGGCGTCGTGCAGGGGTTCATGCCCAAGCAGCTGTCGGAAGCGGAAGTGCGGGCCAATGTCGCTGCGGCGATCGCTGAAGCCGGTGCCAGCGGCCCCAAGGACATGGGCAAGGTCATGGCCGTGCTGAAGGAGCGTTATGCCGGCCAGATGGATTTCGCCAAGGCGTCGTCCGTCCTCAAGGAACTGCTGTCAGCCGCTTGACGGGCTCGGCCGATGCGGTCTCCCGATGGAAGACCGCATCGATGATGGCGAATTTTTCCGCCTGGTAGATCAGGTATTCCTCGACGAAGCCCTGCGACAGCCAGAGCGTATTCCTGCCGGAAATGGTCTCGAAGCCCAGGCTGCCCATGGCGGCGGCCTTGTTCATCAAACGCTTCAGATGCGTCTTCGAAATCATGTAACGCTGGCAAATATCCGTCGAGGAAATCGGCCCGATCAGGGTTCGCGGCGCGTCCGGATCGAAATCTTCGATCATGGCGATGAAGCCGTCCATCACCACGCCGCCGGAATTGGCCCAGGTGAACAGGTTGAACGTCTCGCCGGGGTTGCGGACCTCGGGGCTTTCCAGAATTCCCTGCGCTATGGCGGGCTGAAGCCGGGCAAAGAGCGCCGGGTCCGCAGCCAGTTTGGCCGCTCTGGCGCCGCCATCCAGATGGTCGAGGATGGCGAGATGGGCATAGAGCCACTTCACCACCGATTGCACGGCCACATCCGTCGGCTCCAGCGGCCGCATGCGGTTGTCGGGCGGGTTATCGCTATGGCGGGCGAAGCGATAGGCGAGCATTTCCTGGATGAAGGCGGCGGCAGTGTTGCGGCTGGCAATGCCGTGTTCCACCGCGTTCGCGACGAAACGCCCGGCATAAAGCCCCTTGGCGGGATCGCCCGGATCGCGTCCGTAATGGAGCGATAGACCCAGCTGCGCCATCAGCCAGCGCTGGTGTGAAGCAAAGATCGACATCAGCCGCGGATTTTCATCGAACATCGCCGTCAGTTCGGTAGCGAGCCGGCGGATGGCGATAAAGAAGGCGCTGCTTTTGGCAAGGTCACGGGCGGCGAAAGTCATCGGCGGGTTCCGGGAGGAAGATTGCAATTGATGTCTTGTCTTACGTTTTCTAGCAACTTTTTATTCTAGGCGTATGTTGTCTCGCAGGTCTCGATCTCTCGCCAGCCTGTGAATTGCGGGTATGATGCGCGCCCTTGCTGGCGCGGTCTGCGTTTGCCGCCTATATGAGGGCCAGCCCAGAGGTATTCATGCGATTTTCCAACTCCTTCCTTGACGAGATCCGCGACCGCGTCCCGATATCGGACGTGATCGGCAAGCGCGTCACCTGGGATCGCAAGAAGACCAATGCCTCGCGCGGCGATTACTGGGCCTGCTGCCCCTTCCATGGCGAAAAGTCCCCGAGCTTCCACTGCGAGGACCGCAAGGGTCGCTACCACTGCTTCGGCTGCGGCGTGTCGGGCGATCATTTCCGCTTCCTCACCGATCTCGACGGCATGAACTTCCCCGAGGCCGTGCAGCAGATCGCCGATCTTGCCGGCATCGCCATGCCGCAGCCCGATGTCGAGGCCGAGAAGCGCGACCGCCAGCGCACCGGCTTGCAGGACGTCATGGAAATGGCGACGCAGTTCTTCGAGGCGCAGTTGCAGACCGCCAACGGCGCCAAGGCGCGGGCCTACCTGCGCGACCGGGGCCTCACCGGCCGCACCATCGAGACCTTCCGTCTTGGCTATGCGCCGGAAAGCCGCAACGCGCTGAAGGAGCATCTGGCCGGCAAAGGCGTGCCGAAGGATCAGATAGAAGCCTGCGGCCTCGTCGTCCACGGTCCGGACATCCCGGTGTCCTACGACCGCTTCCGCGACCGCATCATGTTCCCGATCCTGTCGTCGCGGGAGAAGGTCATCGCCTTCGGTGGCCGCGCCATGTCACCGGATGCGCCGGCAAAATACCTCAATTCCAACGAGACCGAGCTCTTCCACAAGGGCAACGTGCTCTACAATTTCGCCCGCGCCAGGCGGGCCATGTCCGGTGCCGACGGCGCGGGGACCATTATCGCCGTCGAAGGCTACATGGATGTCATCGCCCTGCATCAGGCCGGCATCGAGAATGCCGTGGCACCGCTCGGCACCGCACTCACCGAAAACCAGATGGCGCTGCTGTGGAAGCTGACGCAGCAGCCCGTTCTCTGCTTCGACGGCGACGGCGCCGGCATTCGCGCCGCCAACCGTGCGGTCGATCTGGCGCTGCCGCATCTGAAGCCCGGCTTCTCGGTTCGCTTCGCCATGTTGCCGGATGGCAAGGACCCCGATGACCTCGTGCGCAACGAGGGCCGCGCACCGTTCGACAAGGTCATGGCCTCGGCACGGTCGCTGTCGGAAATGGTCTGGCTGCGCGAGGCGCAGGCCGGAGGATTCGATACGCCGGAGAGTCGCGCCCAGCTCGAGGCAACGCTGAAGCAGGTCGTCTCCGTCATCGCCGACGAAAATGTGCGCCGCCATTACGGCCAGGATATCCGCGACCGGCTCAACCAGTTCTTTCAAGGTGCTTCCCGTCGTGAGGGCGGCCAGAGGAATTTCGACCGCAACCAGCGCCAGGGCGGCGGGCGCGGCCAGGGGCAGGGACGTGGCGCGCCGCAGCGCATGTCCGAGCGCTCTGGCATTTCCGACCGGCTGGCCCGTTCGTCGCTGGTCAGCGGCCATCAGGGCCTGCCGCCGTTGCGCGAAAGCGTGCTGGCGCTGACCATCGTCAATCATCCGAAGCTGCTGTTTGAGGAATATGACGAGATTTCCGCGATCGAATACGACAATCGCGATCTGCAGCGCTTCTGGTCGTCGGTGCTCAACGCCGCCGCTGCCAAAGGCCCACGCCTGTCACGCGAAAATCTCGTCGAGCAGCTGGAAGCTGAAGGTTTCGCCGAGCTCCTGAAGGCCCTCGACCAACAGATCCGCTTCGCCCGCCTCTGGACCGCAACGACGGCCGCGGCCCCCGAGGATGCGCGCGAAGGTTATCTCCAGGCGCTTGCCCTCCACCAGCGCACCAAGGCGCTGCTCTGGCAGCGCCGCGAACTGGAAAGCGAACTCGCCTACGCCACCGAAGAAGGCGACGACGATGCCGTCAGCCAAATCCTGCGCAACCTGCAGGAGGTGCAGCTGGAAGTGACGCGGCTGGAGAACCAGGAAGCCATCATCGATGGGTTCGGGGTTTTGTCGGGTAGGGTGAAGGGGCCGGCGGGGAAGTAGCCGATCGGCGAGGGCATTCTCAAGCCTCTTGCCTCCATTCCCAACAATTGCAAAAGTCCCCCAACAACCGGCGATGCCGGCGCTGAGGAGGCAATCATGACTGAAATCACCCTGCTTGCTTTTGCACTCGTCTCGTTCATCGGCATCGCCACGCCCGGTCCGACCGTGCTTCTGGCGCTGACCAACGGTTCGCGTTTCGGCGTGCGCCGCGCGTTGGTCGGCACGATTGGCGCCGTCCTGTCCGATTTCGTGCTGATCGGCGCGGTCGCGCTCGGGCTTGGCGCGCTGCTGGCGGCGTCCGAATTCTGGTTCTCCGTCGTCAAATGGATCGGTGCCGGCTATCTCGCCTTCCTCGGCATCATGCTGCTGCGCTCAAAGGGATCGCTCAACGAGACGCTGCACGGTGCGGCCGAGAACGGCTCAGGCTCGCCGCGCTCGATCTTCCTGAAGAGCTTCCTGGTCGCCGTCACCAACCCCAAGGGCTACCTGTTCTTCTCTGCCTTCCTGCCGCAGTTCATCGTGCCGGCTGAGCCGCAGATACAGCAATATCGATGCTCGCCCTGATCTTTGCGGCAATCGATTTTCTCGTCATGTTCGGCTATGCCGCGCTCGGCTCGCAGGCGGTTCGGGTGCTGAAGAAATCCGGCGCGCTCTGGCTCGACCGCATCTGCGGCGGCGCGCTTCTGGCGCTCGCCGGATCGCTGGCCTTTTACCGGCGCGCAACGGTTTGACCCCTGCCATACAGTCTGATTGCCGCCGGATAAGTACAATGCGGCAAAACGCCGACAGAAATTCTTAATGCAACCTTGGCATGACTGTCCCTGTGTTCATCGCGGGGGTTGTGGAAAATGGATAGACGGCGTTCCCGCATCATCGCGGTTGCTGTTTGTCTGGGGCTTCTCGGCGCGGCGATCCCGATCGCCGCGATGGCCTATATCTCGTGGGTCATCGCCGTCGAGAGGGAACAGGACCGTCTGGAACTGTTCTCCCGCGTAACGCTCCTGCGGGCGACAAACACGCTCGCGGATGCCAAAGGCGCGCTCGATGCGATAGCGGCGACGTCCGAAATACCCTGTTCAGAGGCCCATATCGCCCGCATGCGCGCACTGAGCGTGAACACCCGCTCCATTGAAGAGATGGGCTATTTCGAAGATGGCCTGCTCAAATGCACCTCCTGGGGCAGGACCGACGGCGAAGTCGCCAAATCGCCTGTCGATTATGTTATGCCGGATGGCATCGAAATGACGATACGGATGCAGCCCCTCGTCAGCGGCGGCAAGCCGATGATGGCCCTGCATTCCGGCAGCTATAACGTTCTCGTCGCGCCGTCACGCTTTGTCGATGTCCTGATCGATGACGGCATGTCCGTTGCCCTGGCGACCGGCCAGGGCGCGATCATCAACACGCTGAACGCGCCGGATGCGGCGCTTGTCCGCTCCCTTGTCTCTCAGCCTCGCAAGGGAATGACGGACAGCGACCTGTTTGCCGCTGCGCATGGGGATGGCCTGCTTGCGGTCGCAATCGAGCCGAGGTCGAAGATCGGGGCAAGCCTCAGAACCGAGCAAATGCTGCTGCTGCCCGTCGGCGTGTTCATCGCGGCCTTCATCGTCGCCGTGGTGATCTGGCTGTCAAGGAAACGCCTGTCGCCGCTGGCCGAGCTTGAGATCGCCGTTCGCAACCGCGAATTCGTCGTCCACTACCAGCCGATCGTCGAGCTGAAAACCGGCATCTGCATCGGCGCGGAAGCGCTGGTGCGCTGGCGGCGTCCGGACGGCTCGCTCGTCAGGCCAGACCTGTTCATCCCGCTCGCAGAGGAAAGCGGCCTGATCATGCCGATCACCGACCAGGTCATCGAGGCGGTGATCCTTGATCTGAACGGCACCCTCGTTCAGGACCGCACCCTGCATATCGCCATCAACCTCTGCGCCGCTGATATCAAGTCCGGCCGCATCCTCGACGCGCTCGAGGACAGGCTTGCCAACACCGGCATTCGAACCCAGCAGATATGGCTGGAGGCCACCGAACGCGGCTTCATGGATATAGATGCGGCGCGGGTAACGTTGGCGAAGGCCCGTGAACGTGGCCATTCCGTTGCCATCGACGATTTCGGCACCGGCTATTCGAGCCTGCAATATCTGCAAGGGTTGCCGCTCGACGCGCTGAAGATCGACAAATCCTTCATCGACACGATCGGCCGGGACACGGCGACCAGTTCGGTCACCTCCCACATCATCGACATGACGAAGTCGCTCGGCCTCTTTTCGGTGGCCGAGGGCGTCGAGACCGAGGACCAGGCCGACTACCTGAAAACCCACGGCGTCGATTTCGGCCAGGGCTGGCTTTTCTCCAAGGCCCTGCCCGCGGCCGAATTCGTTGCCTATCACCGGCGCACGAAGGAGAAGTATGGCGCGGCGCCGGAGATCATTCAGGCGGCGGCTGAGTGAGGGGCGTGGTTTCCACGACTTCAGACTCACAATGGCTGTCACCACTCAGTTCGCGGCGAAGCAGTAGAAAAGACCATCGCCGCCTGTGGTCTTGAATGCCTCCTGGGTGCAGCCGCCACGCGTCGAGTGGGAAGAATTCCACGATTTGGCTGCAGCGGAGTCGTCAAGGCCCGTGCGGTCGCTGTGGCCGACGATTGCCGCTCCTTCAGAGCCACCCATCGTCCAGTTGCCGCAGGTCTCCGGCGCCGCGGTGCCATCTGGCAGCGATCCGGTCAGGATGTCGTGGCGATTCGGCGTATCGCCGCGCCCGTTGATGACTTCGCCTTTTTCGTTGAGCGCCGTCTGCTTGGTCAGATTGCTTGCGTCGCCATGCAGCGCTGCAACATCGTCGGCGATTTTTTCGCCCTTCGCGTTATACCAGGGGCCTGTAAAGATGCGGTCCTTGGCGTTTTCGGCATCGGTGGAAAGATAAGCCTTCCAGTTCTTGCCGGTCGAGCCGCTGGCGGTTGCGAGCGTGTTGCAATAGGCATCGGCGCCGGCAAGCCCACCAAGGTCGCCCCCCTTTCCGGGATTGGCGCTGGTGACGAAGAAGCCCATGCTGGTGTCCTGCGCGTAGGCCCCTGCGAACGATAAGGCCAAGGCGGTCACGGCAAATGCAAGCCTGCGTTTCATCGGTTCTCTCCCTAGTCCGAATTCAGACCGGGGGAAGATTAGGACGGGTAAAGATCTGAGTAAAAACGAAATGTCGTGATGTGAGGTGACGCGCTGATGCACACGCATACTCGACTTTTTTGGACTTTGAAGCGGCGCGCATCACGCTGGCGAAGGTCCGTGACGGGGTCATCCGGTGATAGCGGTCGCCCCTTTTTCTTCAAGGAGGCGCTTGACGAATTCATAGCCAATGAGTTATTGATCTGATCAATAGCCAATGAGTTATGGATTTATCTCCATGTCAGATCAAAACATGCTTTTTAAGACGCTTGCGGACCCGACGCGGCGCGCCATTTTCGAGGGGTTGTGCCGCGACGGCGATCAGACTGTCGCAGCACTCACGGCCCGGGCTGGCATTTCGCAGCCAGGAGTGTCGAAGCATCTGGCCATCCTAAAAGGGGCCGGGTTGGTGAGCGACCGCCACGAAGGCCGCCAGACCCACTACAGCGCGCAACTCGGTGCCCTTGCTCCATTGACCGCGTGGACAAGCCAGATGACCGGTTTCTGGCAGAGCCGGTTCGACGAACTGGAAGATTTGCTGAACAGGATGGACCAATGAGCGAAATATCGACTTTAACACGCACCGTCGTCGTAGAACGCGAGATCGCACATCCGCCGGAAAAGCTTTGGCGTGCGCTTACCCAACCCCATCTGATCTCGGAGTGGCTGATGAAGAATGACTTCAGTCCTGTCGTGGGCCACCGGTTCAATCTTCGCGGCGAGTGGGGTGGCGTTCTGGATTGCCAGGTGCTCGTTGTCGAGCCGCACAGAACGCTGTCCTATGCCTGGAATTTCAAACACGATGATCCGGCCTTCGATCTGAACAGTGTTGTGACGTTTTCACTCTCGCCCACGGCGACAGGCACCCATCTGCGCATGGAGCAGTCCGGATTCCGGCCGGATCAAAAGCAGGCCTATGGTGGAGCCAAAGCAGGCTGGCCGGAGCTTCTTTCAAAGCTGGAGCAGGTTTTAGCCGGAACAGATTGAAGGTCTCCAAAGCCCTCGACACGGATAACAACAGGAGTTGCAATTGAGTTCGAACTTGTGGATTCGCCAGGCTCACCGATGGCTTTCGATTGTCTTCACGGCGGCCGTCATCGCCAACTTTGTGGCCATGGGGCTCGGGGAGCCGCCCCCATGGGTGGTATACGCGCCGCTACCGCCACTCTTTCTTCTTTTGTTCAGTGGTCTGTATATGTTTGCCCTCCCTTATGCGGCCAGGTGGCGCGGATCAAAGGCGTAGTCGTGCAGGGTCCGGGCGAATTACACGGCCGCAACTGACGTTTTTTCTTTGGAAACAAGTAATTCGAGGGAGTTCGCCGTAAAATGATCACTGCAATTGAGGACTATTTCACCAAGGGATGCGGGCGCTGCGAGCGCTTTGCCACGCCAGACTGTTCGACGCGGCAATGGGCGCAAGGCCTGAACGAACTGCGCCAAATTTGCGTCGAGGCGGGGCTGGCCGAAAAGGTAAAATGGGGTCACCCATGTTACCTGCATCGCGACCGCAATGTCGTCATATTCGGTGCTTTTCGCGGTGATTTCCGTTTAACTTTTTTCAACGCAGCACTGATGAAGGATCCCGACGGCGTCCTCGAAAAGCAGGGCGCGAACACACGCCATCCCGACATGATCCGCTTCGTGGACAACGCTCAAGTGGTAAAGATGAAGGCGGTCATATCATCCTACTTGAAGGAGGCGGTGGAGTATGCGGAAGCTGGGATCAAGCCGCCGAGAGAGGAGATTGAAATAGAGCTGCCTGATGAGCTGGTTGACGCCTTGGACTCTGATCCTGAACTTGCAGAAGCCTTTCGGAACTTGACGCCAGGGCGGCAGAAAAGCTACGCGATTAATCTTGGCTCTACCAAGAAGCCCGAGACGCGAACGTCACGGATTGCCAAGTTTAGACCGCATATAATTGCCGGAAAAGGCGCTTTGGAACGCTAATCGACATTCCGAACACCCTAAGTTGCATGACCTGGGCTCGTCGGAAATTGGCAGAAAACATCCGCACCCGCACTATAGGTGATTGTCATCGGTTTATCCGGGGTCGGTGTCCGTTAAGTCCAATCGTCTGAGTGAACAAAGGGGGGACAGCAGCAGCGTACACTGTGATAAATGGCGACACGTCCTCGCACCCACCACCACACCTGTGCCATAGTCCGCTCTCCCCACGAAAGCGATTCCATGCCGCAGATCCAAGACCGTATCGATCCCCTGTTTGAAACCGAAGGCGCGAAAAATCCGCTGTCCGTGCTCAAAAGGGTCTACGGCTATCCGGCCTTCCGGGGCAAGCAGGCTGCCGTGGTCGAGCGGGTGGTGTCGGGCGGCGACGCCGTGGTGCTGTTTCCGACCGGTGCCGGAAAATCGCTCTGCTTCCAGATTCCCGCCCTTTGCCGCGATGGCGTCGGCATTGTCGTCTCGCCGCTGATTGCGCTCATGCGCGATCAGGTCGAGGCGCTGAAACAGCTCGGCGTCAGGGCCGCCGCGCTCAACTCGTCGTTGACGCGGGAGGAGTTCCTCGATGTCCGCCGCGCGATCGCCAACGGCGAACTCGATCTACTCTACGTGACGCCCGAGCGCATCGTCACGCCAGCCTTCAAGGAGACGATCGGCAACGCGAGGATCGCGCTGTTTGCCATCGACGAAGCGCATTGCGTTTCCCAATGGGGCCATGACTTCCGACCGGAATATCGGGAACTGGGCCACCTCGCCGCGCTTTATCCGGGTGTGCCGCGCATGGCGCTGACGGCGACGGCCGATCCGCATACCCGCGAGGATATCATCGACAAGCTCGGACTGCATTCGGCTGAAGTCTTCACCACATCGTTCGACCGCCCCAACATCGCCTATGAGATCGTCGAGCGCGACCAGCCGCGCCAGCAGCTTCTGCGCTTCCTGTCGCGCCACAAGGGCTCGAGCGGCATCGTCTATTGCCTGTCGCGCGCCAAGGTCGAGGACACGGCCGAGTGGCTGAACGGGCAGGGTGTGCGGGCGCTCGCCTATCATGCGGGCATGGACCGCACGGTTCGCGACGCCAATCAGGATGCGTTCCTGAAGGAGGAGGACCTCTGCCTCGTCGCCACCGTCGCCTTCGGCATGGGCATCGACAAGCCGAATGTGCGCTATGTCGCCCATCTCGATCTGCCGGGCTCCGTCGAAGCCTATTATCAGGAAACCGGCCGCGCCGGGCGCGATGGCCTGCCGTCGGATGTCTGGATGGCCTATGGCATGGCCGATGTCATCCAGCGCGGCCGGATGATCGACGAGGGCGGCTCGGCCGACGATATCAAGCGGGTCGAGCGCGCCAAGCTCAATGCGCTGCTGGCCATCTGCGAAACGCCGACCTGCCGGCGACAGGCCATCCTCGCCCATTTCGGCGAGGCCCACGGCGGCAGTTGCGAAAATTGCGACACCTGCATCAAGCCCGTCGAGACCTGGGACGGCACCGACGCCGCCATCAAGGCGCTCGCCGCCATCTACCGCACCGGCGAACGTTTCGGCACCGGCCATCTGATCGACGTGCTCCTCGGCAACGTCAACGAGAAAACCACGCGCTTCGGCCATGCCGACCTGCCGGTCTTCGGAGTCGGCAAGGATATCCCGTCAAAAACCTGGCAATCCGTTTATCGCCAGCTTCTGGCCGCCGGCCTCGTCAGCGTCGATCACCAGGCTTTTGGCGCGCTGAAACTGCAGCCGGAAGCCCGCGCCGTGTTCAAGCGCGAACGCGAAGTGCGTTTCCGGAAGGATCGGCCGACGACCGGCAAGGCGTCGCGTCATTCGAAAGGCGGCTCACCGGCAGCAAAGGCCGAATTGTCTGGTGGCGATCAGGAGCTTTTCCAGCAATTGCGCGCCCTGCGCGCCGGCCTCGCCAAGGAAATGAGCGTGCCGCCCTATGTCATCTTCCCCGATACGACACTGATTGCCCTGTCCAAGGAACGGCCGCAGACCCGCGACGCCCTGCTCGGTATCTCCGGTGTCGGCCAGTCGAAGCTGGAGCGGTACGGCGATGCGTTTCTAAAGGTCGTGCGGGCGTTCGAGTAGACCCGCCAAGCAAGCGGCGTGTTCCCTCTTCTCCCCAGCGGGGAGAAGGTGCCCGAAGGGCGGATGAGGGGGCCGAAGGCCAATTTCAAGACAAGGTCCATATGGCTCCGGCTTCGCCGTCGCCCCCCTCATCGCCTCGCATCCGCTCGGCACTTCTCCCCGCTGGGGAGAAGAGGTAGGCTGCAGCCAATGCCCACAATCCAACCGCTGTTCCCTTGCTCTTGAGGGGGGAGATCTGACCACTGACAAACCTATTCGTCCAACATAGTACAAAGGTTGCTATGCTTCTGAATGGCATCCTTCATACTCCGTCATCCCTGTGACTGTCACAGGGATCCAGTCGACCCAAGTCATTGGGCCGAAAGAGTCTTTTGACCCGACAGACGTCGGGTCACTGGATGCCCGCCACAAGGGCGAGCATGACGGAGAATGAGATGCCTTCTTTCGTCAAACAGCCCATTTCAAGGCTTGTCGGCAGCCTTTGGGGAGAGATGTCACGAGAGTGACAGAGGGCGTAACCCGCCTCAAATGAGTGGCCTGTTTCGTGCCGCGAAATCCAGTCTCGAGTGCCCGCCCTACATCCTCACCGTCATCCCCCCATCCACCGTCAGCACATGGCCGTTGACGAAGGAGGCGGTGTCGCTTGCCAGGAACAGAGCAGCCCCGGCGATCTCGTCCGGCCGGGCCCAGCGCTGCACCGGGATGCGCTGGCGCACGAAGGGCATCAGGTCCTCGTTGGCCGCCATCGCGGCATTGGTTTCGGTCGCAAACCAGCCGGGCGCGATGGCGTTGCTGGTGATGCCGAATGGGCCGAATTCGACGGCCATCGAGCGCATCAGCCCGGTCAGTCCCTGTTTGGCGATCGGGTAGATGCCGTCGCCCTGCATCGCGACCTGGCCGTTGATCGAGGTGATCGAAATCAGCCGTCCGTGCTCGCGGCGCTTCATGATCGCGGCCGCATCCCGCGACAGTGTCGCCGCCGCGATCAGGTCGGTGCGGATCAGCTCGAAAATCGCCGCGTCGTCGAACTCTGCCAGCGGCCGCCGGTCGCGGGCGCCGACATTGTTGACGAGGATGTCGAGCCGCCCGTGATTGCGCTCGATGCCCTCGAGCGTGGCGCGCTGCGCCTCGCGGTCGGCGATATCGAAGGCCGCGGCTTCCGCACTGCCGCCGGCGGCCGCGATCTCTCCAACGGCATCCTCAAGCGTTGCGGCCGTGCGGCCGTTGATGACAACATGGGCTCCGGCCTCGGCAAGCGCCCGGGCGATCTCCAGCCCAAGCCCGCGTCCGCCGCCGGTCACCAGCGCCACCCGGCCTTTCAGGGAAAATCTGTCGAAGATGCTCATGGTTCCCTCGTCGCATGAATTACATTCCTCATGGACACCAAAATAGTGGACTCAGTCAACTAGTTTTTCCGGCGGGGCCATTCCGGGTCAAGACAGGAAGGGGAATGCCATCATTGGGCCACCGGAACAGGGCAGCTCAGGTCTCCTTCCTCGCAACTGAGGTATGTCTGCAGGTCCTTCACTCTCGATTGCGTGAGTCCGTCCAGGCACATGGCGTAGATCATCGGATAGGCGGTCCCCTGCGCGACGCCCGAGGCCGAAAAGGTGCATTCCGCATCGCGAAAGGATATCCAGGCTTTTTGCGCGCTGACCAGAAGCTTGGTCGTGTCGGCATCATCCTTCAGGCGCGCTTCGATCTGCTTGTAGAGTTCGTTTAGCTGCTTGTCGGATTTCTTGAATGAGTCGCCGGCGCAAATATTCATCGTCGCCTGATCCGAAGCGTTGGCGCAATCGTCGGCAGCCTGCGTGGTTCCGGTTGCGAGCAATGCCAGCACGGCACACAGAATCATGCGTTTCATGACGTCCTCCCTTGGCTCTACATTGAGCGTCCTTGCAAGAAAACAGTTTAGGCAATCAGCGGATGTATCGGCAACAACAAGTTGCCGGGATCTCTCTGCGGTTGGACGATAGCGTTTCCTTGAAACAATCCGTGTCGCGTTCGGACAAGGCAGCCTGTTCGTCGTGTCGTGTCAACGCCGCGCTTTGCCGCTGACTTTCGCTGTCTTCCGCACAGGAATATGATAGGTCTCCATCGCAACCCGATCTCAAGCCTGGAAAGCGGCATTCATGACGTCAGCCTTCATCAATCATCTCTCATCCGAACTCGATGGCCTGAAGTCCGCCGGGCTCTATAAGTCCGAGCGGGTGATCGTCTCCAAGCAGGCCGGCGAGATCGAAGTCGCCTCCGGTGCAAAGGTGCTGAATTTCTGCGCCAACAACTATCTCGGCCTCGCCAACAACGAGGAACTAGCCGAGGCCGGCAAACAGGCGCTTGATCGTTATGGCTATGGCATGGCCTCCGTCCGCTTCATCTGCGGGACGCAGGAGGAGCACAAGCAACTCGAGGCGCGCATCTCGTCGTTCCTGCGTATGGAAGACACGATCCTCTATTCCTCCTGCTTCGATGCCAATGGCGGCCTGTTCGAAACGCTGCTCACCGAAGAAGACGCAATCATTTCCGATGCGCTGAACCATGCCTCGATCATCGACGGCGTGCGCCTCTCCAAGGCCAAGCGCTTCCGCTACGCCAACAACGACATGGCCGCTCTCGAAGAGGAGCTGAAGAAGGCCGAAGGCTCGCGCTTCAAGCTGATCGCCACCGACGGCGTCTTCTCCATGGACGGGATCATCGCCAATCTGCAAGGCGTCTGCGACCTCGCCGAAAAATACGGTGCCATGGTCATGGTCGACGACAGCCATGCGGTCGGCTTCGTCGGCAAGCATGGCCGCGGCTCGGCCGAATATTGCGGCGTCGAGGGCAGGGTGGATATCATCACGGGCACGCTCGGCAAGGCGCTCGGCGGCGCGTCGGGCGGCTACACGTCGGCGAGACGAGAAGTGGTGGAGTGGCTGCGCCAGCGCTCGCGCCCCTATCTCTTCTCCAACACGCTCGCCCCGGTCATCGCGGCTGCCTCGCTGAAAGTGTTCGACCTGATCGACAGTGGCGACGCCCTGCGCGCGCGGCTCGAAGCCAATGCGATGCTGTTCCGCACCGAAATGGGCAAGCTCGGCTTCAAGCTCGCCGGCGAAGGCCATCCGATCATCCCGGTCATGCTGGGCGATGCTTCGCTGGCGCAGGAGATGGCGGCCAGGATGCTGGAAAAGGGCGTCTACGTCGTCGGCTTCTCTTTCCCGGTCGTGCCCAAGGGCCAGGCCCGCATCCGCACCCAGATGTCGGCCGCCCACAGCGAGGCGGATGTCCGCCGGGCGATCGCCGTGTTCGAAGAGGTCGGCAAACAGCTGGGCGTGATCTAAGAGATACGTGTTTCCAGAATCATCTGAATCGGTTGCAGGAATTTCTCCATGACAAACATGATGAAGGCGCTCGTTAAAGCAAAACCTGAGGTCGGCCTCTGGATGGAGCATGTGCCGGTGCCGGAGCCCGGCCCGAATGACGTGCTGATCAAGGTGAAGAAATCGGCCATCTGCGGCACCGACGTCCATATCTGGAACTGGGACCAGTGGGCACAAAAGACCATTCCAGTGCCGATGGTCGTCGGCCATGAGTTCGTCGGCGAGATCGCCGAGATCGGATCGGCAGTCACCAAGTACCATGTCGGCGAACGCGTCTCCGGCGAGGGCCACATCGTCTGCGGCAAGTGCCGCAATTGCCGCGCGGGCAGGGGTCACCTCTGCCGCAACACGCTCGGCGTCGGCGTCCACCGCCCCGGCTCCTTCGGCGAGTACGTCTGCATCCCCGAATACAATGTCGTGGCGATCCCCGAGGAAGTGCCGGATGAAGTCGCCGCCATCTTTGATCCGTTCGGCAATGCCGTCCACACCGCGTTGTCGTTTGACTTGGTCGGTGAGGACGTGCTGGTCACCGGTGCCGGCCCGATCGGCATCATGGGCGCCATGGTTGCGAAACGCTCCGGCGCGCGCAAGGTCGTCATCACCGACATCAACCCCGTCCGTCTGGCGCTCGCCGAAAAGGTCGGCATCGATTATGTCGTCGATGCGTCGAAGGAAAACCTGGCCGACGTGATGAAGCGCATCGGCATGACCGAGGGCTTTGATGTCGGACTGGAAATGTCCGGTGCTGCACCCGCCTTCCGCGACATGATCGACAAGATGAACAATGGCGGCAAGATCGCTATCCTCGGCATCGCGCCGACCGGCTTCGAGATCGACTGGAACAAGGTCATCTTTAAGATGCTCAATTTGAAGGGCATCTACGGCCGAGAGATGTTCGAGACCTGGTACAAGATGATCGCTTTCGTGCAAGGCGGGCTCGACCTTTCCCCCATCATTACCCACCGCATCGGCATCGACGATTTCCGCGATGGCTTCGAGGCCATGCGCTCCGGCAATTCCGGCAAGGTGGTGATGGATTGGTAGGCGTCTGCCGGTTGCGGGTGCGCATGATGCACCCGCACCGGCCTGCAGGCTATTTGACCATCTCGCCGGATAGCCGCCCAAAGCCTCGTTTGCGTGACATGGCAGCCAAGCGAATGCCGCTCGATCCCGAGGCGGCACCTGGGCCGCTGCACTGCTGGAAGGGCGGCCACCGCATCGCTCCTGAAAGGGCGGAGGAGGCAGTGTGGCCGGGCTGCACCGCCTCGTCCGGATCCGGCACGGCAAGTCGATCACGATCCCGTTAGGTCGCTTCCCATGCCTGTCGCTGCATGCCAAGGCAGGGCGGTCCTTCGACAATATACGAGGTTTCCAGATTGACTGATTCTATTTTGTCCCGCCGCCACTTTCTCCAGGCTGGCGGTGCCCTTGCCGCGCTCGGATTGGCGGGCTGCAGCAGCACGGGAACGGGTGTCCGGCGGGCCGTCGAAGCCGAGCCCGTCGAGTTTTCCAGCGCCACCAGCGAAATGTATACGGCAAGGCCCGAGGAACTTTTCCCGCTTCCGGCCGTGCCTTACCAGAAGATCCCGGCGCGGTTCCGCCGCCAGTGGGTCGATAATCCGACCGGCGAGCGTCCCGGTACGCTGGTTGTCGATACCGCCAATCATTTCCTCTACCTGACCCATGAGGGCGGCAAGGCGATGCGCTACGGCGTCGGTCTTGGCCGGGCTGGCTTCGAATGGTCGGGACGTGGCGTCATCCAGTACAAGCGCCAGTGGCCGCGCTGGATGCCGCCGGATGAGATGGTGGCGCGCCGGCCCGATCTTCAACCCTACAGCATCGCCAATGGCGGTATGGACCCGGGCTTGAACAATCCGCTCGGTGCCCGCGCGCTCTATATCTTCAAGGACGGGGTGGACACGATCTACCGCATCCACGGCTCGCCCGAATGGTGGACGATCGGCAAGTCGGTGTCATCCGGCTGCGTGCGGATGGTCAACCAGGATGTCATCGATCTCTACAACCGGGTGCCGAACCGCACCGCCATCTCGGTTGTCGGCGCGGCCATGGCCTAACCTTCGTCTGCCATCGGCAACGCTCCTTGACATTGCGTCCGGCTGCATCATTTGCTGCCGGAAATGAAGTCGGGAGCGTTTGATGATCTATTCCGGAAGCTGCCATTGCGGCGCCATCGCATTCGAGGTCGATGGCGAAATCACCGAGGCAATGGAGTGCAATTGTTCGATGTGCCGGCGGCGCGGCAGTCTGCTCGCCTTCCTGCCGCGCGAGAAGCTGATGCTGCGAACGCCGGAAGCAGCTGCATCGACCTATACGTTCAACAGGAACATCATCCAGCACCATTTCTGCGCCAATTGTGGGATCGCGCCCTACTCTGAAGCGGAGGGAAAGGACAGCCCGATGGCCGCAGTCAACGTTCGTTGCCTTCCGGATGTCGATCTCGAAACCCTGACGATCACCAAATTCGACGGCAAGCATTCCTGAAGTCAACGTTACGTAGAGTGGCCGTCTTTGGTTCAATCCGACCGGTTATCTATCCGTGGAGGTTCTACGGGCCCTTGTCTTTTTAGGAACAGCTCCTACATTTCCGGCAGGGAAGTGAATCTTTGAAGCGAACAGCTTGATTCAGCCTTTTTTGCCGATTTGAACGGTTTTTCGCCGGAAATGCTTGACGGGACCGAAAATTGTGGGAATCACCATCTCTAATACAGTGGGTGAAATGGGTACGGCGGATACGATCGTCATGCAAGTGATGTCAAAGCGGCGGTGCTGTCGCAGTTCGCCGGTCTAACCGCGGTGTGACTATCGTGGTTAATCAGGAATTAAAGATCATCCCGTTACGTCAGGGGTAATGATTCGCGGTGGGAGCGACTGACGCGCCCGAGCCTCGAAAAAGTTTGCATCGCGCAAGCGTTGAATGCTGTCCAAGGAAAGCGACGAATAAATGGCAACCAAAGTCAAAGAGAACGAAGAAGCAGAAGCCGAACGCGAAGGCGCACCCGACGGCCCGCTTCTCGATCTCTCGGATGACGCGGTCAAGAAAATGATCAAGGCCGCCAAGAAGCGCGGCTACGTCACCATGGACGAACTCAACGAAGTTCTGCCCTCCGATCAGGTCGATCCGGACCGGATCGAAGACATCATGGCGATGCTCAACGAAATGGGCATCAACGTCGTCGAGGACGAGGAAACCGAAGAGGGCGCCGCGGCCGCTGAGGAAGAAGACGGCGATTCCGACGGCGACAGCGAAGGCGGCGAACTCGCGCCTTCCGGCGGCACTGCCGTCGCGACCACCAAGAAGAAAGAGCCGACCGATCGCACCGACGATCCGGTCCGCATGTACCTGCGTGAAATGGGCTCGGTGGAGCTTCTGTCGCGCGAGGGCGAAATCGCCATTGCCAAGCGCATCGAGGCCGGCCGCGAAACCATGATCGCGGGCCTCTGTGAGAGCCCGTTGACGTTCCAGGCCATCATCATCTGGCGCGACGAGCTCAACGAAGGCAACACGCTTTTGCGCGAGATCATCGATCTCGAAACGACCTATTCCGGTCCGGAAGCCAAGGCTGCTCCGCAGTTCCAGTCTCCTGAAAAGATCGAGGCAGACCGCAAGGCCGCCGAGGAGAAGGAAAAGAGCCGCCGGCCGCGCGGTGGCGACGACGACATCACCAATGTCGGCGGTGAGGGCCTGCCGCCGGAGGAGGAGGAAGAGGACGACGACGAGTCGAACCTGTCGCTCGCCGCCATGGAAGCGGAACTGCGTCCGCAGGTGATGGAAACGCTCGACACCATCGCCGAGACCTACAAGAAGCTGCGCAAGCTGCAGGACCAGCAGGTGGAAGCCCGTCTTGCTGCCACCGGCACGCTGTCGCCCGCCCAGGAGCGCCGCTACAAGGAACTGAAGGACGAACTGATCACGGCAGTCAAGTCGCTGTCGCTCAACCAGAACCGTGTCGACAGCCTCGTCGAGCAGCTCTACGACATCAACAAGCGCCTCGTGCAAAACGAAGGCCGCCTGTTGCGTCTGGCTGAATCCTACGGCGTCAAGCGCGACTCGTTCCTCGAGCAGTATTCCGGCGCCGAACTCGATCCGAACTGGATGAAGTCGATCGCGAACCTTGCAGCCAAGGGCTGGAAGGAGTTCGCCAAGAACGAAAATACGATGATCCGCAACATCCGCGCCGAGATCCAGAATCTCGCCACGGAAACCGGCATCTCGATCTTCGAATTCCGGCGCATCGTCCACATGGTCCAGAAGGGCGAGCGCGAAGCGCGCATCGCCAAGAAGGAAATGGTCGAAGCCAACCTGCGCCTCGTCATCTCGATCGCCAAGAAGTACACCAACCGCGGCTTGCAGTTCCTCGACCTGATCCAGGAAGGCAATATCGGCCTGATGAAGGCGGTCGACAAGTTCGAGTACCGTCGTGGCTACAAGTTCTCGACCTATGCGACCTGGTGGATTCGCCAGGCGATCACCCGCTCGATCGCCGACCAGGCCCGCACGATCCGCATTCCGGTGCACATGATCGAGACGATCAACAAGATCGTGCGCACCTCGCGCCAGATGCTGCACGAGATCGGCCGCGAGCCGACCCCGGAGGAGCTGGCCGAAAAGCTTGCCATGCCGCTCGAAAAGGTCCGCAAGGTCCTGAAGATCGCCAAGGAGCCGATCTCGCTCGAAACCCCTGTGGGCGACGAAGAAGATTCACACCTCGGCGATTTCATCGAGGACAAGAACGCACTCCTGCCGATCGACGCCGCCATCCAGGCGAACCTGCGCGAGACGACCACCCGCGTTCTCGCCTCGCTGACGCCGCGTGAAGAACGTGTCCTGCGCATGCGCTTCGGCATCGGCATGAACACCGACCACACGCTCGAGGAAGTCGGCCAGCAGTTCTCGGTCACCCGCGAACGTATCCGCCAGATCGAAGCCAAGGCCCTGCGCAAGCTTAAGCATCCGAGCCGGAGCCGCAAGCTGCGCTCGTTCCTCGACAGCTAGGCGGTCGTTTCAGTCGCTTGAAATATCAAACCCGGTCAGTGGAAGCTGGCCGGGTTTTTGGGTTGGATGCCCGTTGCTTTTCTTCTAGCCCGGCCCCACTCTCTTCTTGGAATGGGCAAATTAATTGCTACTATCGTTTGCATTATCATCGGAGATTTCAGATGGCTGCCAAAGGTCAGCATGTTGTCCCAAGCGGTGGAAGGTGGAGTGTTCGTGAAGCTGGGTCCTCACGAGCCTCGCGAACGTTTTCGACGCAGGATGAAGCAATTGAGGCGGCGCGAAAAATTGCCAAGAGTGAAGGTACAGAGCTTTATATCCACGGAACAAACGGCCGAATTCGCGATCGCCGATCCTATGGGAACGATCCGGTACGTTCCAAGGGATAGTGCTTGGTAGACCCTGATTTCAATCAAAACGTCTTTATCAATTGTCCGTTCGACTCGGAATTCGCGCCTCTATTGGAGGCGGCAGTCTTCTGTGTAGTTTACTTTGGTTTCAATCCGCGTTTGGCAAGCGAACGGTTGGAGGCGGGTGAAAATCGCCTCGACAAGATTGTCGATCTTATAATGCGATCACGATATTCAATTCACGATTTATCGCGTTGCCGCGCAACTCAGGCAGGTGAGTTTTTGCGGATGAATATGCCATTCGAGCTTGGCGTTGATCTCGGCTATCGCCGCAGCGGTGCGGCGGATGCGGACCAAAAGAAGTTTTTGATCTTCGAGCGGGAGCCATACGACCTGAAGAGGACACTCTCCGATATTGCCGGTCAGGATGTTGATCATCATAGAGACAACTACGAAGCCGTGATCAAAAAGGTCAGGGATTTCTTTCGGGTCGAAGCGGGTGTCGATGCGCCCGGGCCATCCAAACTCGTCTCTGATTATGCCACGTTCCAAGGGTGGATGATCGAGAAGAAGATACATGAAGGACATTCCGAGCGTGAGGCCGTCAATTTGCCGACCCAGGAGCGTGTTGATGAAATGAAAACCTGGGTGCAACTCGGCAGACCAGAAGAATACCAGCCTACCTGAAGCGCAAGCGGCAAGTGCCCGATACAGCCCCTACAATTGCCACGTCTCCTGTCCGCCACGACCTTAGCTTGTTCGCTTAAGCCGACAGGACTATACTTTGCGCCTGCTAAAACCTCGAAGCTTTGATCGTGCGCGTTCTGTTGATTGAAATCGGCCGTCCGCTTTGTCGGATGGTTTGTCCGGTGAGGCGGGAGGCGGAGGCATCAATCGCGGTGCCACCTTTAAGGTCGTGCCGCATGGGAGGTGTGCTATGACCATGTATATAGTGCTGATCAATTGGACGGAGCAGGGTGTCAAGAATGTACGCGAGTCACCGAAACGTCTCGATGCGGCGAAGAAACTGCTCGCGGACATGGGCGGCTCGTTCAAAGACTTCTATCTGACCATGGGTGAACATGACATGGTGGCGGTGTGCGAGGCGCCCGACGATGCGGTTGCTGCGCGTTTCGCTCTTTCTCTCGGAATGGGCGGCAATGTGCGCACCCGCACCTTGAAAGCATTCCCCGAGGCAGCCTATCGTGAGCTTATCAGTTCGCTGGGTTAAGCGACATCGCGGCGCTTCCGGCGAAGGCTCCGGCCAAACAACGATTACGAAGCCTTCGCCGAGCGAGGAGATCATCTTGTCCGTAAAACCGATGAAAATCCCGGGTGCCGATCATCCGATCACCATCACGTCCAATCCCGCCCGCGTCGTCGTGACGCTTGCTGGCAGAACCATCGCCGACAGCCGCAATGCGCTGACTTTGCGCGAGGCCAGCTATCCGCCGGTGCAATATATCCCCCGCGCCGATGTCGACATGTCGCTGCTTGTCCCGACGGATCACGCCACCTATTGCCCCTACAAGGGCGACGCGTCCTATTTCAGCGCGCCGTCCGGCGGATTGGTCAATGCTGTCTGGTCCTATGAGGCGCCCTACGATGCCGTGAACGCTATCAAGGATCACCTGGCTTTCTATGCCGATCGCGTCGATATCGTCGAACGCCGGGATTGAGCAGGCCGCTAGGAACGGCAGGCGTCGCATGCTAGGGAGGGGCAAGCCGATCCGTCGGACCGGCTGACAATCACCTTCGTCGCCCGCCGGCCATGCTCCGGTCAGTATCCGGCCGTATCCACACTTCATGCAGCAGACTCTGGAAAAACGGCGGGCAAGTTTTGGGGCGGGGCTTTTTGCCTCCGTCGCGCTGCACGTCGCTGTCGCCGCGCTCGTCCTGTTCCGCCTGCCGCCATCTCCGCCCGAACCGGAGAAGGAAGAGACCGTCAAGGTCGAGATGGTGCCCGAGCCCGAGAAGAAACCGGAGCCTGAGAAGAAACCGGAGCCGGAAAAGAAGCCCGAACCCAAGCAGAAACCGCAGCCGGAGAAGAAGCCGGAGCAGAAGCCGGCACCCGAGGCCAAGCCCAAAGCCGAAGCAAAACCGCAGGCCGAGGTGAAGCCGGCGGCGCAAAAGGCCGAGGAAAAACCTGCGACTGCGGCCAAGGCCGAGCAGCGCCCGGCGGAGGAGCAGGCCGAAACGCCGAAGGCCCTGCCGCAGGGATTCGAATCCGCCTCGAAAGAGGGAGGCACGGAGGCCGGTGGCGAACGTCCGTCGGAACCGGAGAAACGGCCCGAGACCGAGCCGCGTGCGGATCGCGCCGTGCCAGCGGCCGAGAACAAGGTGACGGAGGAGGCCAAGCTGCAGATCAGCAAGCCGGACCTCGTGCCTGACGAAACGCCAAAGGCTGCCAAACTGCCCGAGCTCGAGCTTCCCGAAAGCGAAAGGGCCAGCCAGAGCCTGAACGAAGGCGAGGCGGCCATCGAGACGGTGCCGAAGCCGATAGCGAAACCACAGCAAAAGCCGGTCGACGCCAAGCCTGCCAATCCGCAACTATCCGCGTCCGCCGATAGCAAATCAGCCGATGCGAAGCCACAGCGACCGCCATCCGAAATGAAGGCGGCGAGTGAACTCTACTCGGCCAACGCGCTCTCCGACCCGCGCGTCCGCCAGGCACTCGGCAAGCTGCCAAAAGAGCGGCGGGTTGTGCAGATATGCATGGTCGAAACGCTGGAGCAGATTCGCCGTGCGCGGCCGGACACGTTACCGGAAGGGCTCTTCTTCGATCCACCGAAGGGAACGCCGCTTTCGGGTCCGGTCCTGAACGGGGAGGGTAGCGCCTATCGCAGCGGCCGGGCCTGGTATGATGTCGACTTCCACTGCACGGTGAACGAGAAGGCCGACGCCATCACCGCCTTCAGCTTTTCGATCGGCGGCGCTGTTCCCAAGGGGCAGTGGAAGGCGCGCCGGCTCCCCGCGAATTGAGCTGCCGGCCGATCGGCTACTTATAAAACCCCTGACGCAGGTTGAGGCCGTGCTCCAGCCAGACCTTCATGGCGCAGAGCGCGCCGGTCCATCCCTCGCAATTGCCGTAGGAGCCTTTCAGGCCTCCCGGCGTTTCGGGCCAGCCTTCCTCGGTGATCGCCACCAGCGTCCGCCCGCCGTCAACCGGTTCGAACGTCATGGTCACGGTGGTGTCGTAGTCGACCGGCTCCGGGCTCCCTTCGTTTGCGGCCCATTTGAAGACGATCTTCTTGTCCTTCACCACATCCACCACCTTGACCGGAAAGGCGCCGGGAAAATCGTGGAAATCCCAGGTGACGGTGGCGCCGGTCTCGAGCCTGCCCTTGGCGCCGCCGGTGGTGAAGTAGCGCGACAACTGCTCCGGATTGACCACCGCCTCGAAAACCTCCGAGACCGGCTTGGCGATCCGCCCAGCGACCCTGAATTTCAGTTCCATGATCTTTCCTCCTGTTTTGCGCTTGTTATGGGCATCATTATGTTATAAAAATATAACATGTCAACCGATGAAAAAAACGACAAGATCTTCAAGGCCTTGGCTGCTTCCAGCCGGCGCGCCATGCTTGATTTGCTGAAGGATCATCCGCAGACGACGGGGGAGTTGTGCACGCATTTTCCGGCCCTCGACCGCTGCACGGTGATGCAGCATCTGAAGGTTCTGGAGGCGGCCGACCTCGTCATCGTCCGCCGCGAGGGTCGCGAGCGCTGGAACTATCTCAATCCGCTGCCGATCAAGGAGATCCACGATCGCTGGATCGGCGCCTACGCTGCCCAGGCGGTCAATCTCATCGGGCGGCTCAAGGAGGATCTGGAGGGGTAGGGCGCTTCTAGCCTGCCGCCTTTTCCAACCCGGCGACGTCGAGCTTTGCCATCTTCATCATTGCGTCGCGCACCCGCCCGGCTTTCGCCGCGTCCGGATCGCTCATCAGCCGCATCAGCGCATCCGGGATGATCTGCCAGGAGACGCCGAAGCGATCGGTCAGCCAGCCGCATTGCTGCGGATGCCCGCCTTCCAGCAGACGTTCCCAGTAATAGTCCACTTCCGCCTGGTCGGCACATTTGACGAAGAAGGAGATGGCGGGCGTGAAGTGGAAATGTGGCCCGCCGTTCAGCCCCATGAATTCCTGGCCTTCCAGTTCGAAGGCGGCGGTAAAGGTTTTGCCGTCCGGTCCGCGCTGGTGATGGGTCACCTTGGCTTGCTTGAAAATCGATGTGTAGAATTCCAGCGCCTCGTCGAGGCGGTCGTCGAACCAGAGAAACGGCGTGATCTTCTGCATGCTCTTCTCCTCCTTGTGAATATTGCGTTTGTGTGACGAGCGAGCCGGCGGCATTTCGACAGGGCGCAGCAGAATTTTTGCCCGCACCGCCATTGTCCTTTCCCTAGTCAACGCCCATTCCCGGAAAGATGCCAGCCGAAAAAATCGAAGCCTCCGTCTTGCTGCATCGAAAAACATATCGTAAGATATATTCAACGTTATATCTTATGGAAGGAAATGATCATGCGCGGACGTCACGGCGGACATCATGAACGCCACAATCACGACGACTCCTGCCGGGAGCGCCATGCCCACGGGCGCCACGGCGCCGGCCGCTTCGAAGGCGGATTTGCCTCGCCGGGCGCTTTTCGCGCCGGCCGCAAGCTGTCGTCGGCTGATCTGCAATTGCTGATCCTGGCGCTGCTCGCCCGCCAGCCGGCCCATGGCTACGAACTCATCCGCACCATCGAGGAACTCTCCGGCGGCTTCTATGTGCCGAGCCCCGGCATGATCTATCCGGCGCTCACCTACCTGGATGAAATCGGCCATGCCATGGCGCAAGCCGACGGCAACAAGAAGCTCTTCAGCATCACCGATGCCGGCCGCGCTGCACTTGAAGCCGACCGGGCAGGGGCCGATCGCATCATCGAAGGGCTCGGTCGCATCGGCTCCAAGATGGATGCCGTGCGCGATGTCATCGAGGGGCGGGGACCGGCATCGGGCGAAGACCCGGAAGCCCACGGCCACCACGCGCTTGAGATCGCCCGCCAGGCCATCAAGGCGTCCCTCTTCCACAAGCGCGGCTGTTCGCCGCAAGAGGCGGCACGGCTCGCGGACATCCTCCGCCGCGCCGTCGACGAAATTAATCGCGGCTAGCCCCGCCCACAATCAAAGGACTTCCCATGACCGAAAGACACGCCGTCGCGCGCGTCCGCCACGAACTGCGCCGCCGTCTCCTGACTGTGAAGACGACCGAGAGGCTGACGCCGCAGATGGTCCGCGTGACCTTGACTGGCGAGGATCTCACCGGCTTCGTCAGCGCCGGATACGACGATCACGTCAAGCTGTGCCTGCCCCTGGCCGGGCAGGACGTTCCCGTCTGGCCGGCAGGCCCCGATGCACCCGCTCTGCCGGAAGGCACCGTCGCCTCGCCGATGCGCGATTTCACCCCCCGCCGCCACGATGCCGCCCGCGGCGAGCTGATCATCGACTTCGCCCTCCACGAGGCCGGCCCCGCCACCGAATGGGCATCCGCCGCCAGACCCGGCACGAAACTCGGCATCGGCGGCCCGCGCGGCTCCTTCGTCGTCACCGATGATTTCGACTGGTATCTGCTGATCGGCGACGAAACCGCACTTCCCGCCATCGGCCGCAGGCTCGAGGAGTTGCGCGCGAACGTCCCGGCGATCGTCATTGCCGCGGTCGACGGCCCACAGGAGGAGCAGGTCTTCGAAACCAAAACCACCCTCGAAACTCGCTGGATCCACCGGCCGTTGTCAAACGCCAGCGACCCCGCTCCCTTGCTCGCCGCCGTCGCAGCCTTCACCTTGCCGGAAGGCGACGGCTACATCTGGATCGCCGGCGAAAACGATACGGTCAAGCTCCTGCGCAAGCACCTCGTCGAGGAGCGCGGCCACAACCGCTCATGGATCAAGGCGGCAGGCTATTGGCGCAAGGGCAGCGCGGGGTTTCATGAGAACCACAACGAGGGGTGAGGGGGCGGGGAGCGAACCAACAGGACATGGCAAGGCAAGTCGGCGCCAAGCTCCCCTTAAAAATTATGCGGCAAGGGCTAACGTCGGCTTTGCGCCAAAAGCCGCCATTCCGCCCCATGCGGGTGATTATATCACGAATTCCTCCTCGTGCGTCTGTGGCTCGGGAACGACCGTAACCTCCACCGGAACGATCCAATTGGCCGCGTAGCTCTCGCAGTCGGAACGCTGGAGGTCGGGCTGCACGCACCCCGCCCCATCGATCGCGCGACATCGCAGTGTATATCGCCCCACTTCTTCAGGGGTCCACATGTACTCCCACAAGCGCCATGCAAAGGGACGTTCTGTTTCGAGGAGCCTTCCCTCGCGCCAGCCCCTGCCATCTCCGGTGCAGACCTGCACCTGCCGGATAACAGCCTCTCCGCTCCAGGCGGCTCCGAAAATCCGGTACGGTTGGCCGGCGATGAGACGCGCCCCCTGTACGGGACGCGCGATCTGCGCTTTGACCTCCATCTCCGCAAGGGGGACCAGCCTGGGTTCCCCGAGGCTGCGCTCCCAACGGAAATAGTCGCGCGCCTGCCAGTAGCCAAGGAACGGTTGCTCCACAACCGTGATATGCGTGATCCACTTGACCCAAGCCATGCCGAACCAGCCACCCACGACCGCGCGTAGCGGGTAGCCGTGATCGCGCGTCAACGGCTCCTCGTTCATCGAATAGGCAAGGATCGTGCTGTCAGCGATGGCCTTCTCAAGCGGTAAACTGCGCGCAAAAGCGATGGGGCCGGGGGAAGCCGTTTTCTTGTTCGCGTCGACGACGCCGCTGTCGGCGCCTGCGAGCAGAACCTCACATGCGGTTCGCTTAACGCCCGCCATTTCCAAAATCTCGCGCAGAAGAACACCTGTCCACGCGGCGTTGCCGACGGCCCCGTTCTGCCACTGCAACCCCTCCTTCGGCGGCTCATAGTAGACGCGCCCGTTCCCTGCACACTCGACGACGGCGGTGAAAGTCGTGCTCCGCATCGCCTTGATGCTGTCGAGGTCAAGTTCGATCGGCCGCTCCACCGCCCCGCCAACGCGCAATCTCCAGTCTCGCGCATCGAGGTCCGGCGACGGGAAATGGTTTCGCACGAAGAACAGCTCGGTTGGGATCAGCCAATCGGAGAGCGACGCAAACGGAAACTCGATGTTCTGTGGGGATTTCTGTCGAACTATTAGACTGGGTTGCTGTGGTGTCGGCATCGTCCTCGTCTCCCCTTTCAAGAGCACAACGTTGGCTCTCGGTCGCGCGAATTCCGGTACGATCACACCGCCCCTCGCAGTGCGTCTGTCGCATTCCGCCTTCGGGCCGCATTCTAGCACATACCGCACGTTCCTCGGATCGACCTCGAACGGCAGCAAAGGGGCCGATTGCGGACCATTACGCCCCGAAAATCTCATCCCCGCAAATCCCCGCCCGCTTCACCCGTGCCACAATCACCTCGTCCCACCACGGATACACCGGTTTGCGTTGCCGGCGAGGCGGGGCCGGTGCCCGGACGGTTTGGCGAAACGCGCGCGAAATCCCCGGGGCTGCGTGAAAGGCGGTTCTCCTCCGGTTCGTGAAAGCGGACCGGGCGTGCCGGGCCATCACGCCGTCTTTTGACGGTCCAGGATTGTGCCCCGCCGCATTGAAAGGCCTGGCGGATAAGCGGCCGGGCCGGGGCATTGGAGGCTTCTGCCTGAAAAGGCACAAAGCGCAGAAGAACCTGAGAAGCGCGGCAAAAGACACCGAAGCGGGGCACATCGCGTGTCACCTACTTTAGTTTACCTGAGGCACCCGATGTGCCCCGGCCGATCCGCCGCGTTTTTTAAACCGGCGCACAGAGACGACGTTCAAACCACGGGCGAAAAGCCGTCGCGTGACGGACGATCCGTGTCCATCGTCCCGATCCTTGAACCCTCATTTTTGAAAAGGAGAAAAACATGCCGCCGATCTGCGGACCGGAAAAACTGCCGCTCCATCCCGATCTGTTCGAGGCGCTTTGCCGCGCGGCCGCAAGCAGGATGGATATTCCGTCCTTCTGCCGAGTCCGACGCTGCGGCCGGGAAGAGCATTGCGTCGGCAAGCTCAAGCCGCGCGAAATCCCGCCCTTCTTTCGCGGCCTGACGGATGTCGATGCGCTCCTGCCGACCTGCATCGCCCATGCCGACAACACCTGGTTCGGCGAATTCGTCATTCACTGGATTCTCTGCCGGGAAGATTATTTCGGCCGCGTCCGTCCGCCCGAAGCGGTTCGCAGCCTCCTTGCCCTTGACGAGCAGTGGCCGGTCTCCATCTATGTGGACGAGCAAGGCGAAGCGCCGACGCTCGCATGCTCCGGCGACCCGACGCAGGATTTGCTCGATACGCTAAAGGCCTCCCTCGCGGGCAGGCCTGCACGGAGCGATGAAAGAGGCGCATCTTAGAAGGGAGACTGACATGCCCTATGTCGATGGATTTATCGTCGCCGTGCCGAAGGACAATATCGAGGCCTACAAGGACATGGCCCGCGCTGCCGGTGACGTCTGGAAGGAATATGGCGCGCTCTCCTATGTCGAGTGCATCGGCGACGATGTGCCCTATGGCGAGCTCACCTCCTTTCCCCGTGCCGTCCAGGCCAAGGACGACGAAGTGGTGATCTTTGCCTGGATCACCTATCCCTCGCGCGAGGAGCGGGATGAGATCAACGCCAAGGTTATGGCCGATCCACGGCTCGACAAATTCACCATGCCCTTTGACGGCAAGCGCATGATCTACGGTGGTTTCAAGAGCTTTATCGAGCTATGACCGCCGCCTGAGCAACAGCATCAGGCCCTACCTTGAGAGCAGGCGGGCCGCGAAAAGGACGCCATGCCCACCACCACCATCAGCCTCTCCACCCGCGGCGCCGGTCTTTACGAGTTCACCGACGAGGCTCAAGCCTTCGTCCGCAAGGCCGGGGTGGCGGAGGGGCTTTTGACCGTCTTCGTCCGCCACACATCGTGTTCTCTGCTCATCCAGGAGAACGCCGATCCCGACGTCAGGCGTGATCTTGACCAGTTCTTCAAGCGGCTGGTGCCGCCCTCCGACGATCCGTCGATGCGCTGGATCGTCCACACGGCGGAAGGGCCGGACGACATGCCCGCCCATATCAAGGCGGCGCTGACGCAAGCGTCGATCGGCATTCCCGTTGCGGGCGCCCGGCTGCTGCTCGGCATCTGGCAGGGGCTCTATCTGTTCGAGCACCGCGACCGGCCGCATCGGCGCGAGATCGTCCTGCATCTGGGAGGATGAGCACGGCTTTCCGCTGGACAGGACGGTGTTGCCCGGTGCAGTCTGGGCGCTGCATGTATGGCAACGTCTCGATTGAAATTACCGGAACAAAATCAGAGATTTGTTCGTTGTATGGTTTCTACTGGCTTGATTGGGATTGAACGGTTGCAACTACTTCCGTCTTCCTCGCCCTCGTGGCGGGGATCCAGCAGCGGCGCGTCCGCGCCGCTAAGGACTCTTTCACGCGACGGACGTCGCGTGACTGGATTCATGTGACAAGCACAGGAATGACGGTGGAATGGAGGGCCGGACCAATCAAACGGGACATTATTGTACTCCGCCGGCGTCCCCAAAGGAGCCGGCCCGATTGTCAGGGGGAAGTTCATTGACCGACGCGCAAACCATTGCCAGCCGCTTCATGGAGGCCCTGAACGAGCGGGATTTCGAGACGATCGGGACTTTTTTGGATGAAGACGTGGCGCTCGATTCGCTGACCGGCCTGCGTACCATCGGTGCCGGGCCGCTGCGCATGGGCGTGATGAGCTATTTCCGCCATTTCGATGAGAGTTTCAGCGACATGGTGCTGATGCACGACGCCTTCGGCCAGCGGGTCGCCGTCGATGCCACTGCGCGCGGCGTCTATCGCGAAACCATGCCCGGCTTCCCGGCCGCCACCGGCCAGTCCTATTCGATCCCCAGCGTCTTCGTCTTCGAAATCGAAAACGGTGCCGTCACCCGGCTCAGCCACTACCGCAATATCCGGGTCTTCGAAAAGATGCTGGCCCGCTGAGAGGTGCTCGCCCTGGCATTCGTTTTTCCCGCGGCCCTTCAGGCGCTTTAACCCCTCTCGCGATTCTTCCGGAAAACCGCCCGCCTGAACCGCCGATGAACGGTGGATTCTGGTTCGGTTCAGCCACGCTGCCTTACCTTGAGCTCAATGCCCCGCAACAGAAAGAGCGGCGGACGTTTGAAGTTCGGACCCAACACGGAGAAACATTCATGAGACAGATTCTTGCAAAACTGGCGCTTGTCGGGTTCATCGGCCTGACCGGCTTTGGCGCGACCGTCGCTCCTGCCGCTGCCGAGACGCTGACCTTCGGCATCCACTCTGGCGGCGTCGTCGACGTCCAGTACCGCGATCGCGACCGCTATGGCGACGAGCGTGACTGGGATCGTGACCGCCGCCATCGTCCGGGCTGGGGCCATGAGCGCCGTGGCCGCTGCGCGCCGTGGCTTGCAACCGACAAGGCCCGCTATTTCGGCCTGCGCCGCGCCTATGTTGCCGATGTCTCGCCGCGCCGCGTCGTGGTCGAAGGTCGCCGCCACGGTGAGTATCGCCGGGTCGTCTTCGCCAACGTCCGCGGTTGCCCGGTCATCGGTCGATAAGTCATCGGTCGTTAAGCGATCGGCCGCGTCCGGCCAATCCAGATTCTTTCCGTCTTGTCTCCCCCGGCCGGCGGAAAGTCATGGCCACCCCCGCGGTTCACCGCGGGGGTGTCTTCGTTTGACGTCCCGGCATAGGCCCGCATGGACAACGTGCACCTGAACGCACCGGTGGGACAGCCTTGTGCCGGGGAGAAAGGCCTTGCCTTTCGCACGCTGATATCTGCCTCAACCCGCTGCATCTGTTGCCGCCCCAAAACAAAACCCCGCCGAAGCGGGGTCCGTTTTTCCACGGGGTCTTGCAATCTGCTATTATTGCTTGATCGCGAAGGTGACGTTGACGGTGACGTTGTAGCTGTTTTCTCCCGTCGCGATCGGCACGGCATCGGCGGCATATTCCTTTGCCATGGTACGCATCATCGGCATCGGTTCGGGCCGCGATGAGTTCTCCGAAATATCGACGATGCGGCCAAGCGCGACGCCGGCGGCTTCCGAAAGCACCTTTGCCTTCGCTATGGCATCGGCCACCGCCGCCTTGCGGGCTTCGGTGATCGTTGCTTCCGGCTTGTCGTTGGTGAACTGGATCGAGCCGCCCTGGTTGACGCCGAGCGTCACCGACTGGTCGATGATCTCGCCGAGCTTGGCAAGGTCGCGCACCTTGATGGTCAGCGAATTGGCCACCTGGTAGCCGATCAGAACCGGCGGGCGATTGCCGCCGTCGCTGTTGTCCGGATACTGGTATTGCGGATTGACCGCAAAACCGGATGTCTGCAGGTCCTTCTCCGCAATGCCGCCGGTCTTCAGCGCATTCAGCACATCCGCTATCGCCTTGTTGTTGGCGTCGAGTGCTTCACGGGCGGTCTTGGCATCCTTGACGACGCTGAACGAGAGGATTGCCATGTCGGGCGCGACAGCCGAGCGGCCTTCGCCGAAAACGGTAATTACGGCCTCGCGCGGCGTGTTATCCTGCGCGAAAGCCGTGCTGGCGATCCCCGCAAAGGCGGCTGCCAGAACGACAGTTTTCAAGCGGCGGGGGAAATAGGCTGAGGTCATGGATGGGTTCTCTCCGGTTGTGTCTCGTCCCTGCCACTCTTATTGATCATTGATTGTGTAGGGATTGCGGCAACGTCTTGTGGGAAAACCAGTTTTCCGCTAGAGCCAGTCCCACCCGCGGTCTGCCATTGGTCCGCGGAACCGGACCGTTCCGGGGCAGGGCCTGTAGCTCAATGGTTAGAGCCGGCGGCTCATAACCGCTTGGTTGGGGGTTCGAGTCCCTCCGGGCCCACCATCTTTACCCCATTTCAATGGGTTAACCAAAGAATCACAAACGAGTCACAAATCGATAAGTGACTCTCGGATCGGACTACTTTTCACTATTTCGAATCCTTCGGATTTGCGCCGCTCTACGTGCCGCCGCGTCCGCAGCTCGTATAGCCATGGGCGTCGCGTCTAGCTTCTTGAGATAGATCTGAGTTGTCCGAAAATTCCTGTGACCCAACGCTTTCTGGACGGCGAAGGGATCGGCGCCGCCCTCGGCAATTTCATTGGCGAAGGTCGTCCTCAGTCCATGCAGGGTGTAACCGGGTGGGATACCGGCTTGCTCGCACCAAACGGCCATATGGCTCGTCAGGCTCTTCTGGGAGAACGGCTTGCCGTAGCGCGTCTTAAGGATGGTCCCCCCTTGGTCCGATCAAGAGCGTCCAGCACTTCCTGAAGTTCGGGACGAACGACCACCGTCACAAACTCGTTTCCGCCGTTATTTTCGTCTTTGCTTGTCCAGAATTCAATTACCGTCACAACGCGGACCTCGTCGGTGCCGTCATCGATTAAGCGATACGGGCGAAGCTGGTTCCATGAAATGAGAGCGACGTCACCACGCCGGCTGCCCACGAAACGAGCGAGCGCGAAGGCGGTCCGAGCGGCACTCCCCAACATATGGAAGTTCTCAAACCGTTCGACGTACTCAGGTGGCCATGGCGTGTGGCCTTTGGGCTGTGGAAGTTGGCGTTGGCTTATGTCATTCGCCAGGTTCCGCAGACACCATTTTCTTTCTACTGCGGCGGCATAGAGCTTGCGAATGACGATCGCGACGCGTTTCGCCTTATAGGGTGAGGAGTGGCTAGCCACCTGACTGCGCAACAACGGCAAGATTTCCTCCGCAGCCGTGTCAATTTCCACTTCGCCGAATGTTGCCATTGTGTCGGGAGAGACCCGAGCTTCAAGGAAGACTTTCGCGTGACGCTGATGACCTGCCTTCGTATCTGTAGTGTACATCGCCCAATCTTCGGATTTCTGCACTTCGATAAAAGCGTCGGCAAACGTTGGCTTTTTCACAACTATCTTAGTGGCGGCGGGATTGGCGACGAGCAGCCGCAACTCTTCGTAGGCTGCGGCGAATTCCTCGGAACCGATCTCGCCCGGTAGACTTCGTTGCCCCAGTAGTGGATGTCGAAATACGAGCTTGCCTCGCTTTAGCTCGCGGACGTTGGGGTAGTCTTTGAACTTCGGCTTTCGTCCCATTTTGCGATCCTCGCATCAGACTAAGATCAATTCTGCATCGGCTTAGAATCGAGCAATTTTTGAAACGACGAACGCGCATCCCGTTCTTGCTCGGGCAGTGCCGAGAACGCGACGTCGAGAGCGACGCGGTCATAGACGACGCGACTGTTGAGGCACTTTGGTCGGGGTAAGCGCCCATCCTTCACCATCTCGCTGAACAAATGCAGGCCAATTCCGAGATATCGGGCGGCGTCGATCGCGGTCAGGCCGCGCGGCGGATAGCCATAAGGGTCATTGCTTCCCATCTTTACTCGTCCCCCATGCTGTTGAACTACCGATATCAATCAAAGGCTGGTATAGGGTTCTCAAACTGGGATCTCGCCGTTCAGCGAGCAGCGCAGTGCCACTACCTTTGGGGTCGATATCGGCCGATAACGCGTTCACTTTTCTTGCTGTTACGAGGAACTGACGCTTCGGTCTCCATCGCTCGGTATCACGTAGGCCTGCCATGCTGGCAGCAAGAATTGCGAGGCGATCAACAATGCCGTGTTGCTAGAGCAATCTTAAAGATCGTTAACGGTCCAAAGCTCGATGCCGCGTTCCGTTAGCCACCGGAAGAGCAACCTCTCCAGGTCCCGGTAGAGCCTGGTTTGGTCGACGACAATTATTCTCTGAAAGGGGGAGAAGTCCGCTTGGCCACCGCCAGCATGGGGTCTAGTCCCGGCCGGGAGGCTGATAGCCCGGAGCACCCGTCATCGACGGAGCAGCGCGTTACGGACCATCCCTTAGCCTCGGCGTAGGCTTGGCACAGCTTTGTCTGGTGCTCGATGGCGGTTTCTGATTGTGCAGCAGTGCTGCAACTCATGACTTGAAGAATGTATTGACAACATTTATAAACTCCAACTGAATACTTTGCTTATTTTGGTGTCGCGCACCTATTATACGTGTTCACACTTCCGTGATCGGGTGAATTGGCGTGATTGTCGCAGCTAGTGCGGTATCTCCGCGCAGTCAAAATCTACCCTAAGTAGATAATCAATGCAGAAAGATCATACGGTAAGCAAAATGCCATCTATGTGATCATTTACGGTCTATATGCATCTTATGGTAGAGCGTAGTTTCGAAACGAGTCCTATTTTCTCGTCCCATTGTTGACAACGAGCAAAGGATTCGGTCTTGCTCTTGCTACGGACACAATTCCCTCCCTGATGAAGTTGATTAAGGCCGCTCGAGCGCTTGCGGGAGCAAGCCAGGATGAACTGGCCCAAGAAGCAGGCGTCAGCCGACAAATCGTCATCAGGGTTGAGGCCGCGGACGAAACCGTTACCGTCGACGCTGTCGAGAAGGTGCGGGCAGCGCTTGAGCGCAAGTCGGTGGTCTTCATCCCATCGACGGCCGAGCGTGGGCCTGGTGTTGCTCTTTCGAAGGCGGGATAGCGGATCCAGTAGGATCCCGTCAGGTCTCGGGCCAACCCCACAAGCCTTGCCTTTACAACGGGTCGGCCTGCTCAAACCAGCTCCCCTGGTTTGGCTAGCTATCCATCACCAGCGGGCTGAGGTGCAGGCCCGCATGTTCGGATGACTCTAACGCTACCTTCAATATTCCAAGAAGATAGTAGCTGATTGCGATGATGGAAAAGCCCTCTACTGCCCGCTGGATCTTCACCTGTGTCGCGGCACGTTCAGCCATAGCCTTGATCTGAGTGGCGTTTTGGTACTCGATCTCGAACTGTATTCGTGTCTGCATACCTGGAGCGTAAGCAGGCGCGGAAGCGAAGTTTCTGCGAGACCGTGAGGCCGTAGTGAGTTGCGGCTGCAAGCATCCCAACGATAGCGCCGTAGTTGACGAAGAATCCCAGCGTCGATTCATTGAAGTCCCACATGTCGAGCGAGTAGCTCAACATCAGCTTGGACCCGAATGCCATCTCGGCGGAACTCCTCGCGCCCCATGCCACGATGACGACTACCGCTAGCCGCAGGATTACAGTGCGACAGACATTCTGAGTGGAGATCCCGACGAGTCCACGGCAGACATTCATCACAATCTGCCAACGTGTCCCGAGATGGAGGGCGACGATCAGCAGCACCCAGTATCCCGCGAACATGTGGATTTCCCGGACGGCAAACGCACCGCCCAGCGCCGCGTACGGGAAGAGATCGCGAGATACCAGAAGGCTGGTCACGAGCATGATCATCATCGCGATCGCAAGGCAGGCGATCGTCACCAGGTTGATGACGCGAACGGCATCCATCTTCCGCCTCGCGACGCCGCCAAACCAGCGCCGATTGAAAACGTTGTGCGCGATGACCTATACAAACAAGGCGGTCCCGAAAAGCTCGTGCGAAAGGTTGTCGAGCCACCAGTAGGCAAGGCAGGCGACAATCAATCCGACTTCGATGAAATCAAGGATCAGGCGGACGCGGAAGATGCCGTTCATTCGAGTTCGAACCGCCGCATATCGTTGAATGTGTACAGGAAGTCCCTGTCGGACCGCGACGTATGGCACCGCTGGCAACGGGCCGTGTTCTCGTCCATGTTGATGGTGCCGTCCGGCTTGAACCATTGAAACTGCCAGTCTTCGGTGCGGCGGCTCTCGTCGTAGTCCTGTCCCCAGCCTTCGCCCTTCTCCATGATGAAGTAGCGGAAGACCTTGCCCTCGCGGTAGTCAACCAGTGCGACATGGGTGCCATTCGGGATCGGCTCGCCGCGCTTGACGGCCTCGATCGCCTCGCGCGTGGTCATGATATGCTCCGTCACTTCGCCACGCTCGACGGTGGTGTAGTGGATGAGCTTGCCAATGTCCGGCATGGTTGCCCGGGTTGGTTCGGCGTGGACCTGTACGCCAACGAGGATCACGGCGCTTGCCACGAAGGCGACTGCCCCGATCGTGTGGATGATCCTATTCATCCGCATTTCCGTTGTTCGGGCCATACTGATCGTCGGTCACGTGTTCCATCCAATCGACCGTCTTTCCATCCAAGGCTTCCGCGATGGCGATGTGCGACATCGCTTGTTCCGGCGAAGCGCCGTGCCAGTGCTTCACACCGGGAGGAATCCACACGACGTCGCCAGGCCCGATCTCCTGGATGTCGCCATCCCAGTGCTGGACGCGTCCCGTTCCTTCGGTAACGATCAGCGTCTGGCCGAGCGGGTGCGTGTGCCATGCGGTGCGTGCGGCGGGTTCAAAGGATACGAGGCCGCCGCCGACTCGGGCGGGCGGCGAGGCCTGGAAGCGAGACTGCACCTTGACGGAGCCGGTGAAGTTCTGCGGAGACCCTGTGGTGGCGACCTGAGAGCCGGAGTGGGTGACGACGACGGCACGATCAGGTTCGGCGAGAGCTGCCGAGGCGCTAAAGGCCACGGCGGCGGTGAGCATCGATCGGGTGTTCATGGACTACTTCTCCGCAAACACATCTTTGGCGATTGCGACGGCGGAGACGCCACTCGGCCATCCTGAATAGAACGCCATGTGGGTGATAGTTTCGACGATCTCCTCCTTGGTCAGGCCATTCTGCAGCCCCAGACGGATATGAGAGCGAAGCTGATCGGGGCGATTGAGCGCGATCAGGGCCGAGATCGTCACAAGGCTCCTGTCGCGTTTGGATAGCTCGGGGCGTTCCCATATGTCTTTGTAGAGGACGTCATCGGTTAGTTCCGCCAGTTTCGGCGCGGTGCCACCCATCAACTGCTGAGCTCGAGAGGTCACGGGGCTGTCCTTTACTTCGCTATTTGACTGGGCACAGACAGCGCCCGGCAGCGCCGCCACGACGATGCCGACGGTGAGGAAAGTGTTCAGGAGGAGATGCTTCATCGGGTTCCACCTCAGACCAGCGTTCGGTTGAAAAATGGTGTCAGCTTGTCCAGCGCCGACTGGACATACTCGGGAACCCAGTAGGTCTCGATGTGCTTCGCACCCTTGATCTTGAAGAGTTCCTTGTCCTTGGTGCCAGTGGCCTTGGGGAAGGCGTCTTCGGTCATGTAGAGGGTGTCAGCGTCGCTGCCTGCAATCATCAGCAGCGGGACGTCAATCAGTTCGATCTCGTCGGTGGCATCCCAGCGCATCAGGTCCATCAGGCTGCTCATCGTATACTTAAAGGTCGAGCCAGGATGGGCGTTGGTGCGCCAGTAGTAGTGATAGCCCTGACGATAGAGATCGAATGGGAGGGCATCGATCTGCGCGTCCGTCAGATTGGCGTCGCCCGCATAGAGAACCTCACCGCCGGCGGCCTCCTGGGCACGGGCCGCGGATGCCTGCTGCAACCGCTTCTGGATCGAATCCATCTGCGAGTCCTGGAAGCCATTGCGGCGGACGCGTCCCGAATTGAACATGCTGAGCGTCGCTACGGCCTTGAATCGCTTGTCGGTCTTGGTAGCAGCCAGCGAGTAGCCGCCACCGCCGCATATGCCGAACAGTCCAAGCCGTGCGGTGTCGACGCCGGGGAAGCCACTGATGAAGTCGGCCATCCCATGGATGTCCTCTATGCGGTACTGAGGCTTGTCGACGCTCCGTGGTGCGCCGCCGCTTCCCCCTTGATAGGCGGCGTCGGCCGTGATCGTGATGAAGCCCCGTTCCGCCAGACGCTGGGCATACAGGCCCGTTGTCTGCTCCTTCACGCCGCCGTTGGGATGCGCGAGGACGATTGCAGGGTACTTCTTGTTGGGATCGTAGCCGGCCGGGGTGTAGACGTTGGCGACGATTTCCAGGCCATTGAGCCTGTACTTCACCGGATGGATGTTGACCTTGCCCGGTTCGTTCCTGGTGATCGCACCATCGTAGACGAGGGTGAAAGGATTTTGCTTGTAGTCGGCTGCGACAGCCTTGGTGGTTGCCATGGTTGAAACTCCTAACATTGCCCCTGAGATGAAGAGGGCGGATGCTCCGAGGAACTCACGTCTCTTCGTGTTGATGATTTCGTCTGTCATCGTAGGTATCCTCAGTTTGTCGGACGTGCGGGGGCGTGCTGCCGGGTCAGTCCAGCTTCTTGTCGGCGAGGAACTTCGAGACCTGATCGGCGATCTCGACATTGTTCAGGTCCGACATCAGGAAATGCGTGCCACCCTTGATGCCGATGTCCGGCAGGTGGACGAGCGTCGCGTCGCCGCCATGCTTGTTGACGGCGGCCACCCAGAGCTTCGCCATCGCCAACCGGACACGCCAGTTGTCCTGTCCGCGCTCGGCGGTGGGCTCGGTCGGGAAGTTGTCGCCGTAGTAGATGACGATCGGCAGGCGGGTCAGCTTCTCGAAGTCGGCCGCAGGAACGGCCTCGCCCTTGAGCGTACCGGCGGCACTCGGCATGTCGGCCGGGACCTCGCCTTCGGGGAAGATAAAGCCGCTACCCGGCTCAAGCGCCACGATGCCCTTGACGTTCGGGTTCTTGATCGCCGTCAGCCACCCCGGGCCGCCTGCCTGAGAATGCGTGAACAGGATTCCAGGTCCAGTCTTGTCGAACAGCGCCGACAGGGCATCCGAGATCACGTTGGCATCGAAAGGTCCGGTGTTCGGGGTGACGGAGCGGAAGAACTGGTCGAGCGCCGCCGGATCACGGGAGAATTGTACGTTGCTGAAGTAGTTCGGCCACTTGCCGATGCGGAACTGGTCGAAGAAGAGCTGGTCGTAGGGCGTCGGCTCGATCGTCGTGCCGACCGTGCTGTTGCCAGCGCGGCCTCGGCGCGGCTGGTCCACGACATAGGTCGAGTAGCCGCGCCGGAGGAAGATGTTCTGGAATCCTTCGCGGCCGTCCGGTGTCGTCTCCCAGCTACGTCCGGACTGATAGGCTCCGTGGAGCATGACAATCGGGAGCGGCTTCGGATTCTGCGGGGCCTGATAGAATACGTAGGCGTGGTCGCCGTGCAGGGTCTGGCCTTCGGCCGTCGGCGCGTTGTTGTTGTAAGTCCCGGGTGTGGTCGACACTGTGCCGCCGACCGCGAAGCTGCCCTGCTCCTGTATAACCAGGGGTTCAGGCTTGGTGACGTCAGAAGCCGAAGCCGGCATCGATGCTCCCAGCCCACACAGAAGTGTCAGTACGGTCGCCAGCGTTTTGAATTCGGGTCTCATCATACTCTCTCGAGGATTGCGATGAGAAACGATATCCCGAGTAGTCTGACAGGATTAGCCGCCGCGAACAGGATGAGGTTATTAGCTGTCCTAATCAATCACGAATTGTTGATTATTTTTTCGATGATGTTCGGAGGGCGCATCGACCTCGAAGTCCTGGAAATAGCGCTAAAGGAGCTGATTGCTTTGCGTTCGGCGAAGTTCCGCTGCCACAGGATTGTCCAAATTACAAAGTTTGCGCTCTTGTACCGCCATAGGACTTTCACGCACCCCCGGCGACCACATCAAGTGTCTGGAGATATGCCTTGGAAACCGATACGCCGACGCTGGCCGAGCCAACGAGTCGAGCACTTGCATTCGCTGAGCGGAGGGGATTCAAGCTCGCGGTGTATGGCCGGACCGTCGCAGCGTCGCTGATGGCGGGGGCGGCACTATGGGGCTACTACTATCCGAACAATCTCTGGATCGCTGGTCTGTTCTTAGTGTTCGCAGCAATCGGCCTCCTGCCGTTGGCAGCAGTCGACACACGCTACGAAATAGCGGCACGGTTCGCGTTCTTCGCAATGGACGCGCTGTTGATCTCCGCTGTCATATCCTTCGCGCCCCTCAGCAGTGGTGACGATGTCCCTCAAAATCTGGTCTTTCTGACAAGCAGGGTTGATTTCTACTACATCGTCATTGCCGCCTCGGTACTGACTCTCTCGCCGCGGCTCGTGATCTGGACAGGAGCTTGGTCAGTAGCGGGACTCATGGCGTCGATCGCCTGGATTGTCTTCAACATGAACGATTTTCTGAGCTACGACGACCTTCCGCTCGCCCCGAACAGGGACGCCTTCTATTCGGTGGTCCTCAGCCCGAGTTTTTTGGGCATGGCTTCACGACTACAGGAAATCCTCATCATCAGTGCGGTCACCGGGATCGCGGCGCTTGCAGTTCACCGCGCACGTCACGTGGTACAGGCCAGGGCAGTTGCAGAGACAGGGCGCCGTCGCATGCAGCGGATCTTCGGCAAATATGTCCCTACGCACGTTGTCCGGGAACTGGCCCGCAACGAGGGATACCTGCGTCCGCAGATGCGAAATGCCACGTTGTTGTTCGCCGACGTGGAGGAGTTCACCGCCATCGCGGAGAGGCTGCCGCCCGAAGTCCTCATTAACGTCCTGAACGAACTGTTTTCGGCCACGGCTGCTGTGGTCGCCGGCAACGGCGGCTTGGTGGTCAGCTATATGGGGGACGCCTTCGTCGCATCGTTTAACGCACCGCTGCCAGTCGAGGAACATGCTCAACGGGCGGTCGCCGCCGCGCGCGAAATTCTACGGCTCGCAGATGAAAGCGAGTTCGGAGGACACAGACTGAGACTTCGCATAGGCGTGGCCAGTGGACCGGTTGCCGCCGGGACGGTCGGAAGCGACGACAGACTGTCGTACACTCTCTACGGGGACACCGTAAATCTCGCCCAACGGCTGGAATCCCTCAACAAGGAATATGGCACGAGCTGTCTCTTCAGCGGAGAAACGGCGATTGCGGCAGGCAGCGCTTGCGGCCTCAAATACCTGGGCTCCACGAGCGTTCGGAACAGGCAAAGGCAAGTCGATCTGTACGTATTGACCGATTGATGCCAGCGAGCGCGCGGCCCGAAACGGAAAGGCCAAGGTTGCCGGTGCGCGATTGCACCGGGCGGGATACGTCTGTACTCGACTACAAATGTCAACAAACGTGGAGTGCCATGGCAAGTCTGCGCCATAAGCGGACATAACCATTATCAGCCAGCGAGGGCCAACCCTCCCTGGCGACCAATGTCCGTCTCAATTTCTCGAACTAAGCTGTCGAGAGCCGGATTTCTCGACTTACGTGCACGTCTCACAACATAGGCCAAGGATGGTGGCGGCGGCAGGCGGTCGGTCATTATCTGCATCTCGCCTCGGAAATGGCGGTCACTCAGCAGCGCTACACCCATCGTCGCGTTAACGGCGGACACAATACCAGCGGCGCTCGAGCACTCGAAGACGGTTTCGAGAACCGCATCGGCCTGGCCGATGTCCAGCGCCCACTGACGGTAGAAGCACTCGTCGTCAAACGACAGAAACGGAATCGGGCCGTCCTGCGGGAGCGCCAAATCCGGATGCTTCACCCAGTGAAGGTCTTCACGAAAGAGGACGACGTCGGTCGGTCGCACCTCATGGCTGAAGACCTGAACGATTGCGGCATCGAGCTCGCCTCGTTCGAGCATGGCGCGCAGGACGAGGCTCATACGGACCTTGGTACGGACCGAGACATTCGGATGCAGACGCCGAAACCGCCCCAGAATACGGGCGAGGTCGGTACACGCCGTGTCTTCGGTGAGGCCGAGGGCAAGCCTACCCGCGAGCGGGGTCTTCGAAAGGCTGAGCAGAGCCTCGTCATGCAGACCGAGGATACGCCCGGCGTAGTCGAGCAAGTCTTCTCCCGCAGCGGTAAACATCGGACCGCCCGACTTCCGGCCGAGCAGCTCGCAGTCGAGGCTGACTTCCAGTCGCTTGATCTTATGGCTCACGGCGGACTGTGAGAGGCCCAGAGCGACCGCTGCTCTGGTAATGCCGCCATGTTGGCGGATTGCGGAAAGCGCCCGCAAAGCGTCGATCTCGAGGCGGCGACTGTTGAGTTCATTCATGGCCGTATCCGTTTCGTTCTCTCCAGCGAGAATCTTATCACGACCACACCAGTCATGACACTTATTTGCGACATGTCATGAAGCCATCGAAATTTGTCATGTGCGCGTATCGTGCGATCCGCCTATCGGTAGATCGTATTCCTGACAACAGAGCGCTTAATGACTGACATCTCTCTTCCTTCCGCCACCGCGAGCCGCCACCCATTGCTGTGGCCATTGCTCGCCACTCTCCTGATCATTGGATGGAGTTCGGGCTTCGTCGGCATCCGGTATGCCAACCAGGAGGCGAGCGTCATGCTTCTGCTGTTCTGGCGGACATTGCTTTCGGGACTGATCCTTCTGCCCTTCGCGTTGGCGATCGGGCCGAGCGTGTCCATGCGTGCCGTCAGAGATCAGGCCCTCTTCGGCGTCATGGCCGTGTTCCTGTATCTGGGAGGCTTCGCGCTGGCTATCGAGCAAAAAGTGCCCACGGGGCTGGTCGCGCTCATCGCCGACCTTCTTCCGCTGGCGATCGCCGCTCTTTCACAACCCGTCCTCGGCGAACGGCTGACCGCACGGCAATGGCTGGGCACTGTGATTGCCGTCATCGGTGTTTTGATCGTGTCTTTCGACAGCCTCAGTTTCGGTACGGCCCCGGTTTGGGCATACGGACTGACGGTGGGTTCCATGCTGATATTCGCTGTCGCCTCGGTCCTCCACAGGAGACGCAAAACGCAGCATATGCCTGTCCATCAGAGTCTTTGCATCCAGACACTGATGGGTTCGGGTCTCTTCGGCCTGTGCGCGTTGACGCAGGGCAGCCTTGCTCCACCGATGACCCGTGATTTCGCGGTCGGCATGGTCTGGCTCGTTCTGATCGCGACGTTCCTCGCCTACGCCGTCTACTACACCAGTCTGCGGCTTTTCCCCGTTGCCAAGGTGAGCGCCGCGATCTATCTCAGCCCGCCCGTGACGATGGTGTGGGCATGGATGTTGTTTTCAGAGCCCCTGACTGTCGCGATGTTCGCTGGACTGGCGGTGACGTTGGTTGGCGTATGGATGACCTCACGCGGCTGAGCGATACCGCACTCGGTTTTGAAGTGGTCCGCTTAGGGCCAAAAAGGAGACCCCCAAATCGTGTTCTCGGGGACACGATTTGCCCTTGCAGCATTTGCTACTTTACTCAGCAACCCCTATAATCCGCATGGAGTTAGAAATGGGATTGATAAATGAGAAAGGGCGACTTCAGCGACCTGGCCGTATTCATAGCAGTCGCCGAAGAAGGCAGTTTTACCCGAGCCGCCGCTAAGCTGGGGCTATCCCAGTCCGCATTGAGCTATGCCGTCCGCATGCTGGAGGAACGCCTCAAAGTCCGGCTGCTGTCACGAACGACCCGAAGCCTGTCGCTGACCGATGCCGGAGAAAAGTTGCTCAATGGCCTCAGGCCTGCCTTTGACCACATCGACAGTGAACTCGCTGCGCTCACGGCGCTTCACGACAAGCCCGCTGGATCGATCCGCATCACCACATTCCGGCATGCGGCGAAAACCGTGCTCTGGCCCGTGCTGTCGAAGCTTCTCCCGGACTATCCCGACATCTCCGTCGAAATCAGTCTGGAGGAAGGACTGACCGATATCGTCGCGGGGCGCTTCGATGCGGGCATCCGCCTGGGTGAGCAAGTCCAGAAAGACATGGTGGCAGTCAAGGTCAGCCCGGACTTGCGCATGGCTGTCGTCGGCTCCCCGACCTACTTCGCCAAACATAAGGCACCGGAAACGCCGCGCGACCTTGGCGACCATCGTTGCGCCAGCTATCGCCAGACCACGGGCGGCGGTCTGTTTGCATGGGAGTTCGAGCGTGACGGTGTCGAGCTCGAAGTCCGGGTCAACGGACCGCTCATTCTCAACGACGGAGAAATGTTGGAAGCAGCCGCCCTCGACGGGCTGGCGTTGGCCTACACGTTCGAAAGTCAGGTTGCCCACCACATCGCAGCAGGACGGCTGGTGCGCGTGCTGGAGGACTGGTGTCAGCCCTTCTCCGGTTATCACCTCTACTATCCGAGCAGACGCCAGCACACCCCGGCCTTCGCCCTTCTGCTCGAAGCGCTCCGCTACAAGGGGTAGAATCGTCACAACGATCGCTGCCCGTCGCAGCGCCATTCGTTCTCCTGCGGAGCACCTCGAACGGCGAGACGGATTTATCTCTGGGGTTTCTGACTTCATGCAGATTATGCCGTCTAATCGCACGAACCGATCCCGGTTACAGTCCTCTTCATGAAAGCCGGACGGAAACGCCGCCGGGTTTCTCATCACACCATTTGTTTCCCGAAGGTGGCACGATCCGCATGATCGTGCCGACGGAGAAACTTGGCCGATCAATAGAAAAGGACATCTCACATGAAAAAACTAGTCTCCGGCACAGCGATCGCCCTCGCCTTAGCTTTCGGCTCTGCTGGTCATGCACAGGATGCGCGGGCACCCGGCTACATGATCGCCAACTACACGATCAAGGATCAGGCAGGCTTCCAGAAATATATGGAAGAAGCAGGCCCGCTTGCTCCAAAGTTCGGCGGAAAAATCATCGTCTTCAACCTGAATGCGACAGCAGTCGAAGGCAAACCACAGTCCGTCATGGCCATCGCCGAATTTCCGAGCGTTGCGGACGCCCAACGGTTCTACGACTCCCCGGAATACACGGCTGCCCGGAAGTTTCGCGTCGCCTCGACCGAAGGTTCGGTGGTGATCACCGAAGGCTTCGTTCCTCCCAAGCAGTGACGGGCAACGAGGCTGATCACGACCCGTGCGCCGCCTCCAGCTTCGTCAAACATCGACCTCTTATCAAGAAGGAGCCTGAAATGGGCAACCGGAGTGACACTACACTTGAACAGGACGGTGCAGCGTCGAGCAGCCGTCGGCAGCTTCTGAAAGCCGGCGCGGCACTCGCCACCCTTCCCATCATGGCCGCCACCACCGCCAGTGCGCAGGCTGCAGACGTAAAAGCGAAAACGACCATGACCGACACGAAATCCGAAGAATTCATCAACGGCATGGCCGATCTGATGGCGCACTCGACCCGCACGCCCATTCTGCGCTGGCCGCATGAATACGGCATGGAGTTTGAGGAAATCTTCTTTCCCGCGATGGACGGCGTGACGATCGAAGGCTGGTTCATTCCCGCCGATTCAGATCGCCTGATCATCTGCAACCATCCAATGCCCTGCAATCGCTATGGATATCCGGGCCACCTGGAGCCGTGGACCAATTTCGGCGGCTTTGAGGTGAATTTCCTGCCGGAATATAAGGTCCTGCATGATGCGGGGTACAACATCATTGCCTATGACATGCGCAACCACGGCCGCAGCGGCACGGGCAGCGGCGGCGTCAACGGCCATGGCGTCCTGGAGTACCGCGACGTCGTCGGCTCGATGCGCTACGCGAAATCCAGACCCGACACCAAGGACATGAAAACGGTTCTCTACAGCCGCTGCCTCGGAGCCAATGCAACCATCGTCGGCATGGAAAAGCACCCGCAAGAGTTCGAGCATATCAAGGCGTTGATCGCGCTGCAGCCCGTCTCGCCGAGTGTGTTCGTCCAGACAGCGGTGGAAAACCAGAAGATCGAAAACGGTCTCGAACGCTTCGACGACGCGTTCCACAAGCGGACCGGATTTCATCTCGCCGACGTCTGGCCGATGGAATATGCCAAGGCGGTCACCGTGCCGACCCTCGTCGCCCAGGTTCGTGATGATTTCCTGACCAAGCCATCTAATGTCCAGGAAATCTACGACACCATCTCGTCGAAGGACAAGAAGCTGTTCTGGATCGAGGGAACGGATCAGCGCTTCCAGGGATACAATTACTTCGGCCAGAACCCGCAACTCGTTCTGGATTGGTTTGGCACGCACATCAACGCCGTCTGACGGTTCTTCGGCTCCAAAAGAGATACATCAGAACAACGCCCGGCAACCGAGAAATCGCTGCCGGGCGTTGTCGTCAAAAGCGCCTATTTAGAAATGCCCTTTCTAAGTACATGCAGATAATACCACCTAATCGGCACTCTCCGCGTGACCTATCTTGCCTTCAGACAACGAAGGAATGTGGATATGAGCAACGTATGGATGATCACAGGTGCCGGGCGCGGCATGGGGTTGGATTTCGCAAAGGCCGCGCTAGTGGCGGGTCACAAGGTGGTTGCGACTGGTCGTGATCCCGAGAAGGTGGCCAAGGCCATTGGAAAGTCCGCAAACTTGCTTGTCGTCAAACTCGATGTGAACAAGTCCGAGGACGCCGCGCAGGCGGTGCAGTCGGCGGTCGAACGCTTTGGCCACATCGACGTGCTGATCAACAACGCCGCGAGCTTCTTCGCTGGATATTTCGAAGAGCTGACCTCCGCCCAGATGGACATGCAACTGATGACGAGCCTCGTCGGCCCGATGAACGTCACGCGCGCCGTCCTTCCTGTCATGCGCAAACAGCGCGCCGGAAAAATCATCTCGATATCGTCGAGCGCGGGTTTCGGCGGCTTCGAGTTCGGGAGCGCCTATGCTGCTTCCAAGTTCGCACTTGAAGGATGGATGGAGTCGGTACAGGTCGAGGTCGCGCCGTTCGGCATTCAGACCATGATCGTCAATCCGGGTTTCTTCCGCACCGAGCTTCTGACAGAGGAGTCGACCAATTACGCGCTCCCCTCCATCGAGGACTATGCGGAGCGGCGGGCACAACAGTTGGAGTTCTGGAAGTCCTACAATGGCAAGCAATCCGGCGACCCCGCCAAGCTTGCCCAGGCTTTGCTGACACTCACCAATTTGGACGAACTGCCAGCCCGCTTCATCGCAGGTGCAGATGCCATCGGCACCGCGGAACAAAAGATCATCAGCCTCCGGAAGCAGATCGATGCCCATCGGCAACTCTCGACCTCTCTGGGTTTCGACGAAGTTGCCGCCCCAGGCAACTGATCGCCCCTTCGCCAGACCGTTTGAACAGGAGAAGATCATGCACAAAACAAACGAACCGACCGGATCGAACGCAGAAAGCCGTTCAGCGCTGAACCGCCGAGACTTCCTGACGACTGCCGCGCTCGTCGGCGCAGCATTGCCTCTTGGGTCGATGGCATGGGCCGCAGCATCCGAGCAGGCCAAGGAAACCAATATGAAGACAAGAAAGCTCGGTACGCTTGAAGTCTCGGAACTCGGCGCGGGAGCCATGAGCATCAGCGCCAACTATGGCCCTCCGGCGGACATCGCCCAAGGCATCAAGACGCTGCGCACGGCGCATGACAGCGGCGTAACCTTTTTCGACACCGCCGAAGTCTACGGTCCCTACACCAGTGAAGAACTTGTCGGCGAAGCGTTAGCGCCCATCCGCGACCAGGTGACGATCGCCACCAAGTTCGGTTTTGCCATCGACGGCACAATCGGACTGAACAGCCGGCCGGAACACATCAAGCGGGTCGCAGAGGCCTCGTTGCAGCGCCTCAAGACGGATCGTATCGATCTGTTCTACCAGCATCGCGTCGATCCGAATGTGCCAATCGAAGACGTCGCAGGTGCCGTGAAGGACCTGATCCAGGAAGGTAAGGTCCTGCATTTCGGTCTCTCCGAACCGAGCGCGAAGACGATCCGGCTAGCGCATGCCGTCCAGGCCGTCACCGCTGTGCAGACCGAGTATTCCATGATGGAAAGAAGCCCGGAAACCAACGGCGTGCTGGCCGCCTGCGAGGAACTCGGCATCGGCTTCGTTCCGTGGGGTCCCGTGGGAATGGGTTACCTCACCGGGAAGATGGATGGCAGCACGAAGCTGGATCCGAAGACCGACCTCCGCACGACCTTCGAGCGGTTCAGCCGCGAAAACCTTGCGGGGAACATACCGATCATCGCTTTCCTGAAGAAGTACGCCGGGACAAAGGGCGCGACACCTTCGCAGATCGCACTTGCATGGCTGCTGGCCCGGAAGCCGTTCATCGTTCCGATCCCTGGCACGCGAAACGTCGATCACCTCAACGAGAACCTCGCGGCGCTGCGCGTGGAACTCACGCCTGCAGACCTTATCGAGATCGACGCGGCCCTTTCCAAGATCACGGTACATGGCGGTCGCATGAACGAGATGCAGATGGAACTGGTCGACGTCTCTGCCTAGCCGCAGGACGTTTGTCATGCCGGGCACCCATGCGGTGCCCGGCATGACTTGCTGGCCCTAGCCGAGACTTGACCGAAAACCAATGCACCGAGAAAGGCTCCTCATGCTCTCTACGCGCATAATTTTCATCATCACAATCTCTCTCACGATCATTCTTCCGTTCGGGCTCGGAGCGCGAGCGGACACCAATCGCGCCACGTTTCCGGAGGACTTCGACAAATTCGTCCGCTACGCGACATACGACTGGGGGTCGTCAAGGGAAGAAGCGTTCGCGCTCCCCGAAACGATCGAGTTCTCGAAATCCGGAAAGCCATTGCCGCCAGGCACCCGCCTGGTCCTCGGAATCTGGAAGAGCGACAAACTGACTTCCTATTTCGTTATGCATAAAGGGATTGATTGGGGTCTCGACGTTTCCGAGGACAAGCGCACGGGCGATTGGCGTTTCCAGGAATTCGGGCTTGATAAACAAGTGAACCGTAGCGCCTTCGCTGAACGCTGCGAGTCCTGTCATCAGTCCCAGGCGAGCAACGACTACATGTTCACGATCGATCGGATGCGGGAATATCTCCCGTGACGCCCTCGCTTCCGGTTCGGTTGGGGATGAATTTCCTCGCGGGCGGCCTACTGATAGTCGCCCTAGCCTATGATTGGCTCGGTAACGTGGCGCACGAGATCGTCGGAACGATCATGTTTGCATTGCTGCTCGCCCACAACACCTTCAATCGACGTTGGTATGCAAGGGCTTCGAAGGGCGGCCGCAATCTGCAAGGATGGGTCAACATCGTCGTTATCGTTTCGCTACTCTCGACGATGCTGGCGCTCCTGGGGACAAGCCTGATGATATCGCGCAGCATATTCAGTTTCCTGCCGTTGAACGGAGGCTATGCCGCTCGCCTAATTCATGGGCTCGCCGCGTATTGGGCACTCATCATCGTTTCGGCCCACGTTGGATTGCGATGGTCAATGATCATGGGCGTTATGAGAGGATGGTTCCGGATAAACGACCGGAGCAATGTAAGGACCGCTGTCCTTCGTATAATGGCCGCCGCCATTTCGGTCTATGGTATCCATAGTTCGTTCGTGATCGGTATCAGATCGAGGCTTATGGCCGAGATAACGATGAACGTCTGGATTTTCAGCCAACCCTCCCTTTGGTTTTTTCTCCAGACCGCTTCGATCATGGTGCTTTATGCATGCTCGGCGCATTATGCGATGAAATTGGCACGTGTGCTAACATGGCCAGAAGCGCGGGATGGTCGACTTCCAGACGCGCGCTGAGATCGGCGTCGGGCCGTAAAGTGACCGCGACGATGGCCGGATTGCGCCGTCAAATCAGCCATGTCGCTTCTTGTGGCCCATCCCGAAAAGCTGACATGAATTTAGAAACCCGCGCCTGCTGCGGCAACGTGCCAAATTGCGTCCCGTACGAGCACGTTCGCCCCACGTTTGCGAGCGTTGTTAGCGTCGTGGCGTTCGGATGAACCAGAGGATTGCTTCAGCATCTTCATCGCTGTCGGAAGCCTCACTTTGCGGGAGGGGGCGCGCATTGCGCTTAACGCCGCGATCTTGGTTACGACCCAGTAGTTTGATGAAGAACGCGCTCTCGTCCCGGCCCTCATTATGCTGCCTGACCGCGCAGCCGCACCACATCCTTGGATGGCGGCAACCCAAACTGCCGCGCGTATTCCCGGCTGAACTGGTTTGGGCTTTCGTACCCAACCTCGAATGCTACCGTTGTTGCGTTGCCTTCTCCGGCCAGCAGCAAGGTGCGGGCATGCAGAAGCCGGACCTGCTTCTGGTATTGAATGGGGCTTAGCGCAGTGACTGCCTTGAAGTGGCGGTGGAACGCCGAAACGCTTAGGGCCGCCATTTCGGCAAGCGCCTCGACCCTCAGGGGCTTTGCGAAGTTCTTCCGTATCCACTGAATGGCGATGCTGATCCGTGAGAGGGCCGCGTCGGGAGATGCGATGTCCCGAAGCATCCAGCCCAATGGCCCCTGCAGCACCCGGAACAGGATTTCCCGCTCGTAGGCGGGGGCGAGCACGGCGATCTCGTCCGGCCGCTCCATCAGCCGAAGCATGCGCACCCAAGCGTCAAGAAACTCCTCGCTGACCGGCGCGATCGAGAAGCCGGTGCCGAAGAGCTTGCTGCAGACCTGCACGGGTAGGTCGCTGATGAGTGCCGCGACCGTCGGCGGGTGGAGGGTCAGGCTGACCGCAAGATATGGCTCTCCCGTGGGCGACGGATGCACCGCGCCGACGACCGGCAGATCGACCGACATGACGAAGTAGGTGGCGGGGTCGTAGGCGAAAGTCCGCTCGCCGACCGTCATCGTCTTCGATCCAGTCAGGATGAGGTTGATCATCGGCTCGTAGACGGCGGAAAGCCTGTGTTCCGGGATTTCGCCCTGCACCATGGCGACGCGGGGAATGCCCGTGTCGGTCCGACGGTTTTCCGCCGACGAGGCCAGGGTGCGCAGTTCCTGAAGTTGATTTTCCATTGGGCGACCCTGACAGTCAGGAGCAGGCTCTGCAAGAGGGAAGTAGAAATAGGCAAGTTTCAGAGAGGAATGGGTGAGCGCCACGCGCAGTGCCGGCCTAGCTTCAGGTCACACCGAACAGGCAAGGAAATAGGTATGAAGATCGTTATCGTCACCGGAGGCAGCCGGGGGCTTGGAGCCAGCGCCGCTATCGAATGCGCCCGCAACGGCATGGGCGTTGTCGTCACCTACAACAATAATCCCGACAAGGCCGAAGAGGTCGTGAAGACGATCGCTCAAAGCGGCGGAAAGGCCGTGGCGCTGAAGCTTGACGTCGGCAACACCAGTTCGTTCCCGGCATTTCGACACGCCGTTGCGACAGAGCTGGAAACCCTTTGGGGTCGCCGCGACTTCGACTATCTCGTCAACAACGCCGGATATGGCCTCTTCAATCCGATCGCCACCGTGACAGAAGAGCAGTTCGACGGGCTGTCCAATGTTCACCTAAAGGGCCCGTTCTTTCTGACCCAGATCTTGTTGCCGCTGATGGCGGACGGAGGCCAGATCATCAACATCACCAGCGCCACCACGCGCGTGGCGACGGCGGGCGTCGCGCCCTATGCCTCGTTCAAGGGTGGCCTTGAGGTGCTGACCCGCTACATGGCCAAGGAGTTCGGTGGTCGCGGCATCCGGGCGAACTCGATCGCCCCCGGTGCGATCCGCACCGAACTGGGCGGCGGGCTGAACGACGAATTCGAAGCTTTGCTTGCCGGCCAGACGGCGCTCGGCCGCGTCGGCGAACCGGAGGAGATCGGTGGCGTTGTCGCCAGCCTGCTGTCCAACGAGAACCGCTGGGTCAATGCCCAGAACATCGAAGTCGCGGGCGGCTACATCATCTGAACAAGGGGAGCGACATGCTCGATCACGTCTTCATATCCGTCAGCGATACCGTCCGATCTGTCGCCTTCTATGAGAAGGCACTGGCACCGCTCGGAATCATCCACGCGCACGACTACGACGGAAAGGATGGCCCTCCCGGTCATCCTGACCTGAAGGGGTTTGGCGCAAACGGCCGGGTGTTCTTCTGGCTTCGCGAAGGGGTCGTCGAAGGTCGTGCCGCCCATATTGGCTTTGTCGCCGACGGTATTGACCAGGTCGACGCCGCCTTTGCAGCGGCGATCAGCGCGGGCGCCTCGCAAATCCATCCGCCCGGAGCGCAGCTTCACTACGATCCTCGCTACTACGCCGCGCAGGTGCGCGACCCCGACGGCTACAGCCTCGAATTCGTCCACAAGGAATGGCAGCACTGACATGACAAAACTGATGATTTACGGCGCGACTGGCTATACCGGCCGCATGGCGGCAGAACACGCTAAGGCGGCAGGCATGCCGATCGTCCTCGCAGGCCGCAGCGAAGCGAGCCTCGCAAAGCTTGCCGCCGAACTCGGCGTGGAATATCGGGTGTTCGGTCTCGGCGACAACGCGGCGATCGACCACGAGCTCGGCGGCATCTCCGTTCTCCTGAACTGTGCGGGTCCGTTCATGCGGACCGCCGACGCCCTGATGAAGGCGTCGATCCGCAATGGCGTGCACTACCTCGACACCGCGGCGGAACTCGACAGCTACCGTCTGGGCGAAGCACTCGATGATGCCGCGAAGGCCGCAGGCGTCATGCTGATGCCGGGCGGTGGAGGCAGCGTCGCTATGCTCGGCAGCCTCGCCGGACATGCTGTCAAGCGCATCTCGAATCCTCGCAAGATCAGGATCGTACTGCATGTCGCCGGCGGCCTCTCACGCGGCTCGGCGGTCAGCGCCATGGAGAACGTCACGGTCGAGACCCTGGCTCGAGTGGACGGTGCGCTTGTCGCCCTTCCCGTTGATGGAATCCAGAAGTTCGATTTCGGCAAGGGCGCCGTCGATTGCTTCCCGGTGACGCTGCCCGATCTCATCACGATCTGGCGGGCGACGGGTATTCGCGACATCGAGACCTTTGTGCATGTCACCGGCGACGGATTCCCGCAGGGTGATCTCTCGCTGCTCCCGGACGGTCCGAGCGAAGAGGAGCGCCTGGCGAACCGCTATCAGGCGGTGGTCGAGGTCACCGACGCGCAAGGGCAGGTCGCCCGCTCGCTGCTCGACACGGTCAACGGCTACACCTTCACCGCGCTGGCTGCGGCCGAAGCCGGGCGCCGAGTCCTGGCGGGAGAGACAACGCCCGGTTTCCAGACCCCGGCTGGCCTGTTTGGAAACGGTTTCGCGCAAACTATCGCCGACACCACGATTATCGATCTCTGAGGAACGCGACATGCAGAAGATCGTCGAATTCTTCATTCGCACCGCCAACGCCTTCGATGTCGATGGGGCGCTGTCCCTATTTGCGTCGGATGCCGTCATCGACGATGTCTCGGTCGGCGACGCGTTCGTCGGCCAGGATGGCGTTCGCAACTACCTCGAGCGGTTCTTCGTTGGTTACCACACAAAGAGCAGGCTTTTGTCGCTCGAAGGCCCCGACAACCTCAACGCCACCGTCCGTCTCGATTTCACAGGCGATTTCGGTCACGAGATCGGCGTCCTCAAGATCGCGGTGAACGCGGACGGCCTGATCGAACGGATCGACGCCGACCTCGAATAGAAAACCACCGAACACAGCCGCCCAGCGGGCACTGATGCCGGGAAAGGCTCGCAGTCCGCATGCCTCCGGTATGGCAAGGAATCCTATCATGACAAACTCACCAACCTCAGCACAGGACGCCGCCGACAGACTGGCCGTCGTCGAAGCCCTCTATCGGTTCACGGCCGGGATCGATCTTCGCGATAACGAGCTACTGTCGTCTTCGCTAGCAGAGAACGCAGTATCGGACTTCCGACCGGCCGCTGCGAAGGCGGGATTCGATTATCCGGTCATGAAGGGCAGGGAGGTCATCGTCTCGGCGCTCACGACGTCGCTCAGTACGTTGGATACGACCCACTCCGTCTGCAATCCTCGTGTGACGATTGAGGGAGACACGGCGCGCATGGATGTCCTCGTCGAAGCCCAGCACGTTCCCCGTAGCGATCCATCACGTCACTATCTGATGAAAAACCGCTACGACGTCGAATTGGCGAGAAACGGCGACGTCTGGGTCATTACGCGCAACACGGTCGACAATGTCTGGCGCTCCGGCGATCCCACTGTTCTCTCTGTTGTATAGACGGCCGCAACAAAGGCGTTGAATGGCGACGAGACAATCTTCCCGCCGCCATTGCTGTTAGACCTGTGCCTGACCTGGAGATCGCATTGGCCGTCCAATCCTCTGCGCGTACCGCGGAATACGAACGGCGTCTGCTTGGCGCCCGCATCTCGGCCATAGATCTAAAGTTCGCCTCGACCCAGAAGCGGATATGGAGGTGACTGTGCTGAAGGTCTCGGCCGCGCCAATTCTGACTTTCCCGCCAGCCACAGCGAAGGTCGCGATAAGACTCTTTTCTGCCTCCTTCAGTTCGCAACAACCAGATCGACGTATAGGCGACGGTACCAAATCCACCGCGATAGGAGGGCAGGTTTGGTATGGATCACACTGCCTGCCTCCATCGATGTCTGCGTCAACTGCCGCACAGTCCACGCTCGATGAGATAACCCGCAAGGCAGGCAAGCGATGACCGTCGTCGGCGTCTGGGCAACCAAAACTTCTCATCCTGCATTGACCCTGGCAACATTAACTAGCCCAGCAGCGCAATTCGGCTTCTTACCTGCAGACGATGCCGCTATGATCCGGTCATGGATACCCGTGACTGCAACGAGATCGCCGCGTGGTTGGCCGAGGCCGGCCTGCTGGGGATTCGAGACGAGGCCTCGCTGACGCAGGCATTCTGCGAACGATGCGTCGAGGCCGGACTGCCGCTAGGCAAAGTCTTCGTGATGATCGACACGCTTCATCCGATGTATGAGGCGCGCGCGTTTTTCTGGGACGAGGATCCCGAAAACCCTTTCCGCGAAGAAGAACATGTTGGCAGTCGTGATCCGGAAGGTACGGCTCAGTGGTCGCGTAGCCCCTTCCTGCAAATGCTGCGTCGACGCGAGACGTCGCTGCGCTGCCGGTTGGCGCACGGCGAAACCCACGGCTATCCAGCGATCCAGGAATTATGTGACGCTGGTCAGACTGACTATCTCGCTTTCGTCTACCGCACGCGGCAGGCAGTACGCCTCGAAGATGTCGATGCATTCTATGCGCGTTTCACCACGGCTCGGCCGAGCGGATTCAGCGACGTTGATGTGGCCTGCCTGGCGCAACTTACGCCTCACCTCGGCCTCGCCATCAGGTCCGCTGCACAAACCCGGCTGACGAAGACGCTCGCCGAAGCATATCTCGGTCGCGATGCCGGCCGGCGCGTGCTCAGCGGCGCGATTCGACATGATGCTGTAAGGCGTATCCGGGCCGTGCTCTGGTATTCGGACATCACCGGCTACACCCATCTCTCCGAGTCCGTGCAGGTCGATCAGTTGATCCCGCTGATCAACGACTATGCAGAGGCGGTGATTGGGGCGGTCAGGTCGGCCGGCGGTGATGTCCTGAAGCTGATCGGAGACGGTGTGCTGGCGATGTTTACGAGTTCCCGGCCGGAATATGCGTGCCGAGCGGCCGTTGACGCGGAGCACGATCTACGGCTGCGGCTCGGCCAGCTTGCACGCCGCCGCAAAACAGAGGGCCTGCCTGTCGCCGACATCCATCTCGGTCTGCATGCGGGCGATGTGTTCTATGGCAACATCGGCACACCCGACCGGCTCGATTTCACTGTGGTTGGCCAGGCAGTCAATGAAGTAAGCCGCATCAGCGACATGTGCCAATCCACAGGGCGAAACATGCTCTGCTCCTCAGAGTTCGCCGACCTCCTGCTGGGGGAGGAACGAGACAAGCTCGTTTCCGTCGGGCGATTTGCGTTGAAAGGAGTTGGAAAAGCCAAGGAATTGTTCACGCTCGATCCAAGCCTTGCAGCCGCCGGTACGACACCGAAAATGAGGACCTCTCGCCGGCGGGCATCTGGGGCGAGGCATTGATGGGACAAGACCTGTCGCTGCGCCTGGCCGCCTGTATCAATGCGCTTCCGCTTAGACAGGGCATGCCCGTATTGGAGATCGGATGCGGCTGCAGCCCGCGACTCGCGGCGAGCCTTGCACGTCCGCTTGATAAGAACCGAGACCAAAAGCTGACAGTCCGCTGACGGCCCCAAATCGGTCACCCTTCGAGCGGGAGCCGACGGCTGCCTCTGGCGCAAAGCCGACAGAGGCATTTTGACTGCTCTGGGCCCAAGGCAGGCCGAGCATGAACGGCAAGAGCGGCGGTTGATACTTGTGAAAGGAACGCTACCCTCGGAAGCGAAGCGCATCCACGACAGCCGCGAATGCCGGAGAGGTATGCCTTCGATTGGGGTAGTACAGATGATACCCCGCAAACGGCTCGCACCAATCGTCCAGAACCCGGATCAAATCACCCTTGCGGACCTCTTCCATCACTTGGTCCTCGGGCATATACGCCAGACCCAATCCCCGCAGCGCGGCATCGCGACGCATTCCCATGTTGTTGAAGACGAGTTGGCCTTCGACCCTGACCTTGACCTCATGCCCGTCCTTTTCAAACTCCCAGGGAAATATATTCCCGTAGGTGGGCATGCGAATCTGAATGCAGTTGTGGTTCGTGAGGTCTTGGGGCGTTTCGGGCCACGGATTGCGTTGGAAATACGACTTCGCTCCCACGACGGCCATGCGCATCTCCGGACCGATCTTAATGGCGATCATGTCCTTGGCGACCTGCTCCCCAAGCCGAACACCCGCGTCGTATCGCTCCGCGACGATGTCCGTCAGCCCGTAGTCCACGGTGATCTCGACGTTGATGTCGGGGTAATTTGGCAGGATTTTTTCAAGTGCGGGAGCGAGAACGGAGATCGCGGCGTGCTCACCCGCCGTGATCCGGACGGTTCCGGCAGGTTTGTCCCGCATCTCGCTGAGCGCCGACAGTTCTGACTGGATTTCATCGAACCGAGGCCCCGCCGTCTGAAGGAGGCGCTCTCCCGCAGGCGTCGGCGAGACGCGCCTGGTCGTCCTTGTCAGCAGCCGAAGACCAAGCCGCTCCTCGAGACCGCGCACAGTCTGACTGAGCGCCGATTGGGAGACGCCGAGTTTTACGGCCGCCCGGGTAAAGCTCTCCTCGCGCGCCACCGTGACGAACGCGACCAGGTCGTTGAAATTCTCCTGCGGCATTCATTAGGCATCCTTATAGCTTCATCCCGATTAGTGCCTCTAATCGAAATGGTCGGCAAGGAATATCTTGCCAGCATCGAAACCGCAGCTTCGTCGTGGAGGACGGCCTTGCAAAGCGCAGAACGGACGAGCGATGCCTACCGGACAATCGACCACCTCCCATTCAAACAAGACCGCGATCCTCGCCATCATCCTCATCAGCTATGTCATGATCGTCCTCGATATCTCGGTCGTGCTCACAGGTTTGCCCAAGATCCATCACGAACTTGGTTTCACAGATGCTGGGCTTGCCTGGGTGCAGAGCGCCTACACGCTGACTTTCGGGGGATTTCTTCTGCTCGGAGCAAGAGCGGGTGACATCCTCGGCCGCCGTCGGATGTTCATGGTCGGCATGGCGATCTTCACCTTGGCTTCAGTCGCGATCGGTGCCTCGCAATCATCCGCTTGGATGCTTGCCTGGCGAGCCATCCAGGGGCTGGGTTCGGCCATTCTCGCACCTTCGACGTTGGCTCTGTTGCAGACAAATTTTGACGAGGGCGAAGAGCGTATCCGGGCGGTGTCGTTCTACAGCGCCGCGGCGGGTGTTTCCGCCACCGTTGGGCTGATCGCCGGCGGCCTTCTCGCCGACTGGCTGTCGTGGCGTGTCGGCTTCCTGATCAACCTGCCGATCGGGATAGCGATGATCCTCGCGGCGCGCGCCTACATCCCTGAAACAGGCAAGCGACCAGGTGCCTTCGATGTCCCGGGTGCGCTCACATCGACAATCGGAATGAGCGCGCTCGTCTACGGGTTCATTCGCTCGGCACAGGCAGGCTGGGATGCCACCACCGTCGCAATTCTCCTTTCCTCCATCGTCCTCATTGGCCTGTTCGTTCTGATCGAACGTCGTGCGCGGCAGCCCATTCTTCCGCTCCGCCTGTTCTCTGACGTGGAACGATCGGGCGCCTACGGTGCGCGCGTCCTCTATCTCGCCGCGATGGTCGGGTTCTTCTTTTTCACGACGCTCTATCTTCAGGAAGTCGCCGGCTTCCGCCCCGCTCTCACGGGCCTAGCTTTCGTCCCTGCGACGATCCTGCACGTCCCGATCGCGATGATCGTGCCGCGTCTCATCCACCGCTTCGGTCGCAATACGGTTCTGGTCGCCGGAATGCTCATCGGCATCATCGCCATGGGCTGGTTGAGCCGTGCGGGCGTGGGATCCGATTACTGGAGCGCCGTAGCGTTGCCGATGATCCTGATCGGGATCAGCCAGGGTCTGACGCTCAGCCCCCTGACATCCTCCGGTGTGGCCCGTGTGGATCATTCAGATGCCGGAGCTGCCTCTGGCGCGGTCAACGTCGCCCACCAGATTGGAAGCTCCGTCGGTCTCAGTGCCCTTATAGCGATTGCAGCCATTGGGTCGGCCGGCCTCAGCGGTGCGGATCTGACCGCCTACCGCGTCTCGCACGCCTTCGACGCTGGAACGGTTATGCTGATCCTTGGGTTTCTGATCACACTGACAACCATTGTCCCGTCGGTCAGTAACGCCAACTCGGCCAAGCGCGATGAAGCCAGTACTGCCTGCGCTGCCGATGCCTGACCATTCATAAGCTCTTCTAATAGGAACATGCCGTCCGCGGCGTCTAATCCCACCGAATGCACACACTACATTCGATCACGAAGCTGATGGAGAACGACATGTCCAATGAGAACAGCGATACGCCACATCCCGTCGCCGAGGGCGCCGCGCTCAGCCGCCGTCTCTTCCTCGGTGCCGCAGGCGCTCTAGCAGCGGTTCCGATCCTGGAAGCCGGATCCACGCTGGCGCAGGAGGGGGGCGCTTCTGCCGCCGCGTCTGCGGGGCTTGGCCTTCGCCGGCTCGGCTCGCTGGAGGTTTCCAGCATCGGCATCGGCGTCCAGAACATGAGCCGCACGTATCAGACGACGATCCCGAACCGTCAGGAAATGATCAGGATCATCCGCACGGCTTTCGAAAACGGCGTAACGTTTTTCGACGCGGCAGAAGCCTATGGCCCGCACGAGGTCGAGCGAATCCTTGGGGACGGCGTGAAGCCCATCAGGGACAAGGTCGCCATCGCCTCCAAGTTCGGCTGGAACATCGATCTCGAGACGGGGAAGCGGTTGCCCGGCCTCAACAGCCGTCCGGAACACATAAAGCTCGCCGTCGAAGGAATGCTGAAGCGGCTTCAGACGGACCGCATCGACCTACTGTACCAGCACCGCGTAGATCCTCAGGTTCCGATCGAGGATGTGGCAGGCGCCGTAAATGACCTGATGAAGCAGGGGAAGGTGCTGCACTGGGGCCTTTCGGAGATGGGGTTGAACACGCTCCGCCGGGCTCATGCCGTGCTTCCGGTCGCCGCCGTGCAGAACGAGTATTCGATGCTGTGGCGCGGTCCTGAGGAGGCGGTCGTCCCTCTGTGCGAAGAACTGGGGATTGGGTTCGTTCCCTGGAGCCCGCTTGGAGTCGGCTTCCTGACGGGCGCGATCGACGAGCGTACGCGGTTCGCGGAAGGCGACATCCGCGGAGTGGAGAGCCGCTTCTCGCCCGAGAACCTGCCGGGGAACCTCGCACTCGTCACGTTGTTGAAAGGATGGGCCGAGCGCAAGCAGGCAGCGCCGGGCCAGATCGCCCTGGCGTGGCTGATGGCGCAGAAGCCGTGGATCGTGCCCATTCCGGGATCAACTCAGATGCCGCACATGCTTGAGAACATCGGCGCAGCGTCGGTTCATTTCGAACCCGACGAGCTCAAGGAGCTGAACGAGGCGGTCGCCGCCATCGAGATTCGCGGCGCAAGGCTTCCAGATCAGGTGCTTGTCTACTCTGGCGTGGAAGCGCCGCAGCCAAGCTGATCACTCGGGTCGCCCATATCAAGAAGGAAAAGACAATGCAGAAGCGCAAGCTTGGAAATACCGGACTTGAAGTCTCGGCCCTCGGGTTGGGATGCATGGGCATGACGGGAGTGTACGGGAAGGGCGGCGACAAGGCCGAGATGATCAATCTCATCCGCGCCGCCCATGACCGGGGTGTCACCATGTTCGATACGGCGGAAGCCTACGGGCCGTTTGCAAACGAAGAGCTTCTCGGCGAGGCGCTTCAGCCCATCCGCGACCAGGTTGTCATCGCCACGAAGTTCGGTTTCGACATCGACCTCGAAACCGGACAGCGCGGCTCGGGCGGAACAAACAGCCGGCCGGAGCACATCAGGGACGTCGCCGATGCTGCATTGAGGCGGTTGAGGACCGATCGCATCGACCTCTTCTACCAGCATCGCGTCGACCAGAACGTGCCGATCGAGGATGTCGCAGGCACCATCAAGGAGTTGATGGCCGAGGGCAAGGTGAAGCACTACGGCCTTTCGGAGGCGGGCGTCCAGACGATCCGACGCGCCCACGCGGTCGAGCCGGTCACGGCGCTGCAAAGCGAGTATTCGCTATTCTGGCGCGGTCCTGAGAAGGAGTTGCTTCCGGTTCTCGAAGAACTCGGCATCGGCTTTGTTCCTTTCACGCCTCTCGGCGCGGGCTTCCTCACGGGGAAGATCGACGAGAACACCAAGTTCGAGGAAGGAGACTTCCGGAATGCGGTGCCGCGCTTCTCTCCCGAGGCTAGAAAGGCCAACCTCGCGCTGGTCGAAGTGATCAAGGCGGTTGCGGCACGCAAGCAGGCCACCGCGGCACAGGTGGCGCTTGCATGGCTTCTGGCTCAGAAGCCATGGATCGTGCCGATCCCCGGCACCACCAAACTTCACCGCCTCGAAGAGAATATAGGCGGCGCAGATCTGATGCTGAAACCTGAGGATCTGTCGGAGATCGATCAGGAGGCATTGAAGATAGACGTGCAGGGCGAGCGCCTCCCGGAAGCCGTCCTCAAAATGACTGGTCACTGAACAGAAGGATGGGCCGCTCGATCGACAGGCGGCCGACGCAACAATGTCTGCATTCGAATCCAAATCCGCCGGACGACCCTCACGAGCGAATCCCGGCCCCCTCCGGGCTGCAAGTCTCGCCCTGTCGCTTACGATTGCCCCAATGTCGGCAGCCGCAGCGGAGGCGGACAAATCGTCAGTCCAGCCGGGTCAAGCTGACAAGCTCGCTGATAGTTCGTCCGCGCGCCATCTCGCAACTGGCGAGCGAATAGGCAATCTACTCTCACATCCCGCCTTCAAAGGGTTCGCACCGCTCATTCTCCCGTGGGATGGTCGGGGCTACGATCAGAAGATGCGTCTCGACCAGATTGCTTCGCTGCTGCCCTACCACAGCGAGGTCAAGCCTGACGTTGTGGTGGCCGGATTGAATCGCATGATTGAGGACGTCGCGGCCGGACATCAGGTGTTCTTCGACATCTACTCCGAGGAGGAGAAGCGTAGCGACGCCAGCAAGGCGAGGGCTGGGCTGTTCTTCTTCCGAGGCCCACCCGGCGCACCTTTCGCGATGATCGCTCCGGGAGGCGGGTTTGCCTATGTCGGTTCGGTTCACGAAGGATTTCCCTACGCCAACGAGATCAACGCCTGCGGATACAACGCCTTCGTCGTCCGATACCGGGCCGGTGCTGGCGGCCTGGTAGCCACCGAAGACATGGCCGCGGCACTCTCCTTCGTGTTCCACAACGCCCGAAAGCTTGGCATATCCACGGAAGGCTACTCGCTGTGGGGCAGTTCGGCGGGTGCAAGAATGGCCGCATCTATCGGGTCGCGCGGGGTGGCCGCGTTTGGCGGCGACAGGATCGACGGGCCCACTGCGGTCGTCATGGCGTATACAGCCCACTCGGACCGCGCCCCCGTGGAGCCGCCCACCTTCGCAGTCGTCGGAGAAGACGATGGCATCGCGTCGCCCGCGACCATGCGCTGTCGGATCGACGCGCTGCGCAGGACGGGGACACCCGTGGAATATCTCGAGTATCCGCGCGTCGGCCATGGCTTCGGTACCGGTGCGGGCACGTCGGCGCAGGGCTGGATAGCGGCCGCGTGCGAATTCTGGAAGAAATCTATGCCAAGACCGGACGGAAAGGTTGCTCCATGAGCAGGCTCCTGGTGCTGGTGATCGGCGCGACAGGCAGTGTTGGCAGGCTTGTCGTTGATGAGGCACTGAGGGCAGGCCACCGAGTTCGGGCGCTGGTCCGCCCATCGGGCCGGACGGCCTGGGCTGACGGCGTCGAAGAACTGCGGGGCGACCTCACTAGACCCGAGACGCTCGAGTGTGCGGTGGACGGTGTCGACGCCATAGTCTTTACCCATGGCACCTACGGAAGCGTCGAGGCGGCACGGCGGGTCGACTACAGCGGTGTGCGGGACACCTTGCTGGCGCTGAAAGGTCGTCGCGTACGCATGGCGCTCATGACCGCGATCGGCGTCACGGACCGCAAGGGCGCGCACGACTGGAAGCGGCGGGCGGAGCGGCTGGTTAGGGCCAGCGGTTCGCCGTACACGATCGTTCGCCCGGGCTGGTTCGACTATAACGAACCGCAACAGCAGCGACCGGTCCTGTTGCAGGGTGATCGCCGCCAAACCGGGACACCGCGCGATGGCGTAGTCTCCCGTCGGCTCATCGCAAGAGTACTGGTGGCCGGCCTGGTTTCAAAGACCGCGGAACTTAGGACTTTCGAACTCGTCGCCGAGACGGGGCCGGATCCCGAAGATTTGGACGAGCTGTTTGCCGCGACGGACAACGACGCGGCAGGAGCGCTCGATGCCTTTCACGATCTGCGGAATATGCCGTTAAACGATGAGCCGGCATCGGTAGTTAGCGATCTCTCCCGCGCCAAGGTACAGACCGCTCTTGGCGGGTTATGACGCAAATAGGTCTTTCTCCGGAAGGATTCAGTCCTTGCGTCGCGCAGCCTCTGCAACCAGCGCCGATATCGCAAAGAACCTCATACCCTATTTCGAGTCCGCTCATCTGCACGCCCGGGCTGCTTCCATAAGCTCGCCCGGATAAGCATTCATCCAGTGACGCCCGTTCCCCCGCTCACTGCCACTGGACGGCCCGCAAAAGGCTCTTCGGTGAAGTTATGTCGGGCATGCTATCCGAAAACTACGAGTTCATCGGAAAGCACGAGTACTTGATCCCGGTCTTTCTGTTCCGCAACCACGAAGATGCCGGTCAGTGCATCTATAATGCAATGCCCGTCATGGGGCCGAGCGTTGCGAGGTGAATCGACGGAGCCGACCCGCGCGCACTAAAGTACTCAATGAGGACCAGATGCTGGCCACCATTCGAATTGCCTGACTGTGGTGCGGCGTTTCCGCGGCGCTCGTCCTGATGGCGAAAGACTTGAATCTTTGCGCGGGTCTATACTGGTCAACAGGGACACCGGGCATTGAGTTTCAAATCTACTTGTCCGGGTTCTCGGAAGCTCGCTTCTTCAGTGTCTCTCGGCGTTTCCCTTCGGACACGATCTTGCGCCCGACCTTGGCCGGCTCGAATCCCGCCTTCGACAGCGCTTCGCCAAACGTTTCGTTGTGGTCCACCGGCTCTCCGAGTGGAGCAACGTCGCCTGCTTTGGTCGCATCGTTCTTTCCACTGAGTGACATGCCAGTCTCCGATATCGACACTCCACTATCGCGGAATTCATACGAGCTTTGGACGGGCCCCACATCTTAGTTCGTTTCCCATGTCCGGGAGCCCCTATCAGTTCCCTTCAATCACGTGAGGCCGTCCGAGGCGGTACCACCGGTTTGCCGAGCGGGCCAATCCCTTTTCGGCATCGAGATAGAAAATCTGGGTCGTAACGCAACGGTGCCCGTCCGAAATGCGCGGGTGTCGTCGCCGCCGAGGCGGTCGCTATGGGCGCTCAGGAATGTCATCAAACACGCTGGTAGACTGAGTGAGATGCGGGGTACGAGGTGGGGCATCATCAGGCAGGTGAACGAACTACTAGCGGGCTTGGAGGGGGGCCTATAATTACACTGGCACCTGCTCGCTCTCAGAAGCGGTAGATGATTCGTGATTCTGTCGCTTGTGGCGAAAATCGGGCTAGAGTCACTCGTGACTCAAATTACTAAACTATTGAAATTTAAACTGCGTGGCAGTCCCTCCGGGCCCACCAAAACGTGTACTTCTCCGCATAGACCCAAGTGCGTGTCGGGCTTCGCCGCCGGCAGCCCATTCACCTTTTGTTAGCCAAGTTCCTTATTGGAGTGGATACAACCGGCACAACCATCGCCCCGTGCATTTAACACTTTCAGATTGAGTGCTACAGTCGGCAATCTAATTCTGCGAAGCATTCCGCACTATTCAGGGCGCATCACGCCATCCATATTTGAATAGGAAAAATCATGGCCACGTTTACCGGCTCGAACGGCAGCGAAGTATTACCTGATCTCATAATCGGCCCTGTCCAAGGCATTGGCAACGATTTCGTTGACGCTTTGGGCGGCGACGACATCGCGATCGGCTGGTCCGGCGATGATGTCATCCGCGGCGGTGCTGGCGCAGACGTCATCATCGGCGGCTTGCTCAACGCTGCCGGCGTAATAACACCATCGGGCATTGACGCCGCCGACTACACGACCTCTGTAGACGGTGTGACCATCGATCTGTCGGTGACGGTCAACCTTACGCGGCCGATGCTTGGCCTCAACCTGCAGCTCGTCAACGCATCGCAGGGCTTCGGCGGCGACGCCCAGGGCGATTACCTGCAAGGTATAACCAATCTTATCGGCTCCAACACCGGCGGCGATAATCTCACTGGCTCTGCGGGTGCCAATACCTTCAGCGGCCAAGGTGGCAACGACGTGCTCAATGGCATGGGCGGCAATGACATATTGCTTGGCGGCGCTGGAGACGATTGGCTGATTGGCGGCGCAGGCGCCGATTCTCTGCAAGGAGGAGCGGGCCTCTTCGATACGGCGGACTATTCCACCTCCGTCGGCGCGGTAACCGTCAACCTAACGTCCGGCACCGGTAGCGGCGGCGACGCCCAGGGCGACACGCTGACCGGCATAGAACGCCTGATCGGGTCGGCTGGCGACGACACACTCTCCGGTTCGGCCGGCAACGACACCATCATCGGCGGCGCGGGAGCCGATATTCTCGTGGGCAACGGCGGCGTCAACACCGTCGACTATTCAGGTTCATCGACGGCGGTGAACGTCGACCTTAGCAGCGGCGTCGGCCTGGGCGGCGACGCCCAGGGTGACACGCTGGCGGATTTTACGAATGCCATAGGCTCCGCCTTCAACGACCAGCTGACCGGCATCGGCACCGGCGTCCTCGACGGTAATGACGGCGACGACGTCTTGCGCGGTGGAGCGATCATGAACGGCGGAGCCGGAAGCGATACTTTGCTCGGCGGCGCCGCCGCCGAAACGCTGAATGGTGGCGCCGACAACGACGCGGCAAGCTATGCCGCGTCTTCTGCGGGCGTGACGGTCGATCTTCGGCTGTCGGGGCAGCAAGTGTCGTCCGGTGACGCCAGCGGTGACACGCTGACCGGCATAGAGAACATCAAAGGCTCCATCTTCGCTGACATCCTCACCGGTGACACCAACGACAACATCCTCAACGACGGCGGGTTCGGCACTGCCGACATTTTGACCGGAGACGCCGGCAACGACAGCTATTCGGTCTACAATGCCGGAACGGCGATCGTCGAAATCGGCGGCGAGGGCAGTGACCGCGTCAGCGCCGGAGTGGACTACGTGCTCGCCAGCGGCGTCAGCGTCGAATATCTGAACACCACTTCCCTGCAGGGCACCCGCGCAACCAACCTGACCGGCAACGAGTTGACGCAGTTGGTGCGTGGCAATGACGGCGCCAACATGATCGGCGGCGGCGGTGGCAACGACGTGCTGTGGGGCATGGGTGGAGCGGACACGTTCCTGTTCTCGAGCGCGCTGGGCTCAGGCGGTGTCGCCCGCGTCGGCGACTTCAACGTCGCTGATGACCAAATCCAGCTTGACAGCGCGATCTTTTCAACACTCGACCTTGGGGTGCTGGATGCATCGGCATTCAAGGACAATGCCACCGCGCCACGCGATGCTGACGATTTCATCATCTACAACTCGAACACAGGCTCGCTGTTCTACGACGCCGATGGCGGCGGTTCGGCGTTCAGAGCGGTCAAGTTTGCGTCGCTGTCGGCCGGTCTCAATCTCAGCGCTGCGGATTTCCTGGTGATCTGATCGGAACGAAGGGAGCTTCAGGTCGTCCCCGCCGCAGGCCCTCCGTACTGCCGGACCACAGCAGAGACCATGGCCCGGCAGTCACTGTCCTTATGCGAGCTTCAGCGCTTTACGCTTTGCCAGTAAGGCAGAATTTACGCCATTCGGCGAATTTCGGTTTGAAGATGCTGTGCCTGGTTCTGCAGGGTGACGTATCGAGGCATCGGGATCATGCCATGGTTCCGGTCGGCCACTGACATCGCTTCACGGCGTATCTGCACGTCTTCCGCCCTCAGGTGTTGATACTGACCGGCCGTCAGGAGGCCGCGCGCCCGATCCGCGTTCATGCGCTGGTCGTCGGTCCGAAGCTCTGAGAGAATTGTTTCAAGTCGCGATCCGGAGACATGAGCGGGAGTATAGGCAGGAACCACGAAGACAGGGGCTGGCGAATCATCCGTTGTGATGTCGTCGTCCCCGCGCATGAAAGAATCGTGGTTGTGACGGCCGTCATGTTGGCCATCATGATGGTGGTCGTCACCGCCGCCGTGCAACCCGGCGAGAGCAACGCCTACGGAAGCTGAGATGAAAATTGCGGAAATCGCTGCAGTCTTTGCGAAAGAGAACATTTGCGTTACCTCTATTTGAAAGACGCTCAGGAAGCGTCTCTTGGCGTGAAGCTATCTTATAGTGTCGAGTCACGGCTGCGTTACCGCCGGCAATACCTAGCTTCAATATGAAGTATAGTTCTCATCCAGAATTGAGGCATGTTAAATAAAAATAATATTTGAGTTAATCTTGCTGTCATAATCGATCGTAATCGTGGCAACTTTCGTTGCTGGTGTATCTGCTCAAAGACGTGAAATTGCTCTCTCATATGAACGCAGAGGCACATGTTCACTCTGCAGCGAGCGGCGCTGGTTGATGCGTTTCCCCGGCGTGCTTTTTTCTGCTGCCAAGGCGTGTGATCCAGCTGTTGAACCTGTCCATTTCGATGAAGATGATCGGCGTGATGAACAGCGTCAGCGCCTGCGAGACGATCAAGCCGCCGACGACGGCGATGCCGAGCGGCTGGCGCAGTTCCGAGCTGGCGCCGGTGCCTAGCGCAATCGGCAAGGCGCCGAGCAGGGCGCAGAATGTCGTCATCATGATGGGCCGGAAACGCCGCACGCAGGCCTCGTGAATTGCTTCCGGCGCAGTCATGCCCGGAGACCGCAAATTCTCCAGCGCCACGTCGATCATCATGATCGCATTTTTCTTGACGATGCCGATCAGCATCAGCAGTCCGATGAGGGCGATGATCGACAGGTCGAAGCCCATCACTCGCAGTGCCAGCAGAGCGCCGAGGGCGGCGGACGGCAGACCGGAGAGAATGGTCAGCGGGTGGATAAAACTCTCGTAGAGGACGCCGAGAACGACATAGATCGTCAGTATGGCGGCAAGGATGAGTATCGGCGTATTGCCCTGCGACTGCTGGAAGATTTGGGCCGTTCCTCCATAGGACGTGAAGATGTCCGGTGGCAGGCCTATGTCCTTCTTGATCTGGTCGATCGCGGCGGTGGCATCGCTGAGCGCTTCGCGTGCCGGAAGATTGAAGGATATTGTGGTCGAGACGAGCTGTCCGGTCTGGTTGATCGTGACCGGCCCGGTCGATCTGCTGACCTTTGCAAAGCTGGACAAGGGTACAAGGCTTCCGGTACCGGATGCGACGCGGATTTCCTCCAGTTTCTGGTCATCCCATGGCTTCTTCGTATCGTATTCTACGATCACGTCGTAACTGTCGCCGGTCGATTGTATCTGGGCTGCGGCATAGCTGGCGAAGGCCTCCTGCAGCGTCGTTCGCAACTGGCCGTCGGTAATGCCGTAAGCCGCGGCCCTCTCCTTGTCGATGACGATATTGGCCTGAAGCGCGTCGTTTTGCGCGTCCGAGGTAACATCGGTGAATCGCCGGTCGGCAAGCATCGCGGCCTGAAGGCGGCCGGCCCACAAGGTCGTCTGGTCGGCACTCAGCGCCTGGACGACGAGCTGATATTGGCTCGCCGTCTGGCGTCCGCCAAAGCGCAGGCTCTGCTGCGGCGTAATGAACGCCTGCAGGCCGGCGATCTTGCCAACGCTGGCCCGTAGCTCGCGCAGTGTCTGGTCGAGCGCCGGACGCTGCGCCTTGTCTTTCAGCTCGACATACATCGTGCCGTTGTTGAGAGGGCTGCGGACGTTGCCGCCGATGATCGACATGACGTGGCCAACCGCCGGGTTCTGCTTCACCAGTGCCGCTGCCTGGTTCTGCAGATCCTGCATTGCGGCGTAAGAAATGTCTTGCCGCGCGCGGGTGGAGATGGTCAGTCGCCCGGTGTCTTCCGTCGGGAAGAAACTCGTGGGCATCGTCATGAACAGGTAGGCCGTGAGCCCGATGGAGGCGAGGAACAGCAGCAGAATGGCCGGGCGATGGCTGAGACACCAGGTCACCGACCGGTCATATCCGCGAAGTGTGCGCTCGAAACCGGCATCGAAGAGACGCAGGATGAAAGGCGGTCTGCCATGTCCGCCGGAAAGACGCGAGCCGAGCATCGGTGTGACCGTCAGGGAAACGATCGCCGAAGACAGGATCGCGATGGCAACGACCATGCCGAATTCGTTGAAGATGCGCCCCACGGCGCCGCCCATCAGCAGGATCGGGATGAAGACCGCGACCAGCGACACCGACATCGAGATGATGGTGGTGCTGACTTCGGCAGCACCCTTGATCGCGGCTTCCCGCGCCGGCATTCCGGCCTCGATGTGGCGGAGGATGTTTTCCAGCATGACGATCGCATCGTCGACGACGAGGCCGACCGCCAGTGTCAGGCCAAGCAGCGAGATGTTGTCGATGCTATAGCCGAGCACATACATCATGCCGAAGGTCGAAATCAGCGAAAGCGGCACAGCGAGGCCCGGAATGATCGTCGCCGTCAGATGAGCAGTGAAGAGATAGATGACCAGCACCACCAGGCCAATGGTCAGCAGCAATGTGAATTTGACGTCCGAGATGGCGCCGCGAATCGGTTTTGCCGCGTCGTTCATGGGTTTCACGGAGACGGATGCCGGCATTTCCGCATGCAGGCCCGGCAGCTTTGCGTTGATGGCGTCGACGACATCGACCGTATTGGCATCCGGCTGGCGCTGGACGGCGAGGATGATGCCGCGCTTTCCGTCATACCAGCTACCCGTATTCTGGTTTTCGACACCGTCGCGAACATCGGCGACGTCTTCCAGATGGATCGGCGCGCCGTTGGGGTTGGCGATGACCAGCGAGCGGAATTCTCGTGCATTCGTGCGTTGCGTATCGGCATTGATCGTCATGCTCTGCATGTCGTTCTGCAGGGAGCCGACAGGCACCTGATTGTTGGCAGCGGCGATCGCATTGTTGACCGCATCGATGCCGATGTTGCGGGTCAGCAGCTTGTCCGGATCGACTTCGACACGTACCGCGTAGGTCTGCGCGCCGAACACATTGACCTCGGCAACACCCGGAAGTGTCGAAAGCGACGGCGAGATGACGTCTTCGGCGATCTCATCCAGCTTGCTGTAGGGCATAGCGTCGCTTTGCACGGCAAGCAGCATCACTGGCGCATCGGCGGGGTTGGACTTGCGATAGCTGGGAGGCGTGGTCATGTTATCGGGCAATTGCACGGTTGCATGCGAGATCGCCGCCTGGACGTCGGCTGCGGCGGCATCGATATTCCGGTTCAGATCGAATTGCAGCACGATGCTGGTATTGCCCAGAGAACTCGTCGCGCTGATTTCGTCGATACCGGGGATTGTCTCGAACTGCTTGATGAGGGGTGTCGAAACGGAGGTCGCCATGGTTTGTGGTGATGCGCCGGTCAGTGACGCTGAAACGCTGATCGTCGGGAAATCGACCTGCGGCAGCGCCGCCACGGGCACTTGACGGTAGCCCGCGATCCCGGCGAGCACGACACCGATCGCAAGAAGTGTGGTCGCGACGGGGCGCTGGATGCAAAAGTCCGGGATCATGGTTGTGCACCTGCCGTGATCGGTCCCGGCTGATCGGCGGAAGCCAGATTCTCCGTCTGGCCGCTGAACTGTTCGCTGACATGCTGTTCGTCGGTCAGCTGCGCCTGGCCTTCGATCACCACGTGGTCGCCGTCTGAAAGACCGTTGGCAAGGACGGTCAAATCGCCTTCGGTACGGGCGACGGTTACCGGCATCAGCCTAGCCTTGCCATCCTTGACGACGTAGGAATAGAAGCCGTCCGCGCCTGGGCTGACCGCGACGGTCGGCACGACGATCTGCTGCTCGGGATCGTTGAAATGGACCACGAGATCGACGGACTGCCCGGGCCAAATGGCTCCCGAGGCATTTTCGAACTTTGCCTTGGCAAGGATCGTGCCTGAGGCGGTGTCCACCGTATTGTCGTAGAAGCTTATCCGTCCCTGACGGGCCTTGCCCTTGTCCGATTGCGGAACCGTCGTGACCTCGACAGGCCCGGCGGCAAGCGCCAGTTTCAGCCGGCGCAGATTACGCTCCTCCAGATGAAACGTCACATAGATCGGATCATATCTGGTGATCGTCACGAGCGCCGTTCCTGTGTTGAGGAAGGCGCCGCGGCTGACGCCGATATCACCCAGGCGGCCATCGAAGGGCGCACGAATCCGGGTATTTTCCAAAAGGACCTGATCGGCGGCAAGATTGGCCTTGTCGATCTCCAACGTCGCGGCAGCCGTATCGCGCGCCGCTTGCGCCTGCTCGTCGGCCTGCTGTGTGCCGGCATTCTGGACGAGAAGATCATTCGCCCGCTTCAGCGCGGCCTCGGCTTCCGTCAGGGTGGCGTTGTCGCGAACGATCGTAGCATGGTCCCGGTCAACGGCAGCCTGCGCCGTGCGATCGTCGAGTTCGGCGATCAAGTCGCCTTGTTTGACCACTGCGCCATCTGTCGCGTCGATCGCGGTGACGATGCCCTGTTCCTGCGCGGCGATCGCTGTCGTGTCATCGGCCTGGGCCCAGCCTGTTGCGACGACGTCCATCGGCAGCGCCGTTTTGGTTGCCGCCACCGTCTTGACAAGGATCGATCCGCCATTGCCGCGATGATGCTGGCCACCACCTGGCTGGTCCAGAGACTGCGCCTGGTCACTGCCGGCCGGCTGACTGCTGCTATTGTCGGTTAGGAGAACGGGTTGTTTGGCAAATTGCGAGAGATAGGGAATGCGATCGCTCCCCCACGCGCCGACACCGATGCCGGCGATTGCAACAACGCATACTGTTGGCAAGAACCTGTTCATGGGGCGACCGGGTTTTCGAGCTGCATTCGAAGCTCTATTGAGCTTCCGATATTGCGGCGCAAAAAGGACAAACTTCATGCCGGCCGATCACTAAGCCGTTATAAAGGCTTAAATTTTTGTAATGAAAGAACCAGGTCATCATAGACAATAGACAACAATTGTCTGAAGTGCTTGCGGCTTACGCGATCTTCTTGGAAGTGCCGCGCGCTCGGCGCGGGGGTAGACGCTCAGCCCACAGGATCACGTCTCCGCGAAAATGCCGTCACTTGCACCGTCACTGAAAAGCCCGGCGCAAAAATCCATGCCAGATCGTGCAATCATCTAGTCATGGAGAAGTTCTTTCCGCCAGGACTTCTCGTCCGACTTGTCCTGTTTGGTCAACTTCATTTCGGCGTTACAGCGTCGGTTGCTGAAAATCCCATACGCAACGGCGGAACTGAGAATTACAGCTCCAGCCATCAAGGCGAGCATTGTGACTGCGTAGTTCATGGTACACCTCCTCAGAGGCATAACTGTTTGTCGCTGCAAAGGTTCCGCGGAGAAGGATGGTTGTCACGCCAGCCATCATGGATTCATCGGGGAGGGTATTGAGCTGATGCCAGCACCTCCCACGCATCACGGTTCGCCGTTGTGGAGTCCTATTGGGGTTCAGCGCGACATTGCCGCAGGCCAATCGTTGGTTGGATCGGGGTCGCCGTAAGTGCCGGGTGCCATGTCGTCCGGATCGTTCGACGGGTCAGAATCCGCGTAGGTGAGCCGCAGGTTTCTAAGCACTTTTTCCATTGCGTTGATCGTATTGATACTCCAGCCACGAGCGTGGACATCGGCGAGAATTTCCCGCAATGCGCGTTCAATCGCCTCCTGGGAGGAGAGGCTGGGATCGGGATGGCTTACTCTGAATTTTGCGGGCTCGATTGTCATGATGCCCTCCGTTTTGTGGAGAACATCGCAAACCGCTAATTTGTTCCGTATGACAATATTATTTCTTGGGAAACTGACGCGAGAACCAGTCGACTCGCCAACGGTGTCAAGATCCGCGGGCGATCAGATTGACATCTGCTCGCCGATCTCGACGACGCGGTTGGCGGGAAGCTTGAAGTATCCCGAGGGGTCGATCCCGAGGCCCGAGAGGGCGATGTAGAGATCGTCCTGCCAGCTGGGCAGGCCGGAGTTCGGGTTGGCGATGAGGGTGCGCCGGCCGAGATAGAAGGATGTCTGCATGATCTCGAACTTGAAGCCGGCCTTCTTGCAAAGCCCGAGCGCCTTGGACACGTTCGGCTCGTCCATGAAGCCGAAGCTGAGTTCGATCCGCGTGAACCGGTCGGAAAGCATCGTGATCGCCACGCGGTTCTCCTCCGGCACGTAAGGCTTTTCCGACGTTTTCACGGTCAGGATGACGTTCTTCTCGTGGAGCACGTGATTGTGCTTGATGTTGTGGAGAAGGACGGCTGGCGTCTTGTCGCCGACGCTGGTGAGGAAGACGGCGGTCCCGGGAACCGTTGCCGGCGGATGTTTGGATTTCTCGATGGAGCGGATGAAGGTTTCGAGCGGGATATCATGGCGCGCGGTCTTCTCGCGAAGCAGGCGCGAACCGCGTGTCCACGTCCACATGATGAACATTATGGCGAGCGCCAGCATGATGGGGACCCAACCGCCATCGTGGATCTTGAGCAGGTTTGCCCCGAGGAATACGGCTTCGAGAACGAGGAGAGGAAGGAGAACCGCTCCCGCCGCCATTGCCGACCAGCCCCAGACCGAGCGCAGGAACTGAAAGGACATCAGCGTCGTCACGACCATCGCACCGGTGACGGAGATGCCGTAGGCGGTCGCCAGCGATTCCGAATCACCGAAGGTGAAAATCAGGATGATGACGCCCATGAACAGCAACGTGTTGACCGCCGGCACATAGATCTGGCCGGTATTGGTCTCCGAGGTGAAGGTGATCTGCAGGCGCGGCAGGAAACCGAGGTGAACGGCCTGGCGGGCAAGCGAGAACGCGCCGGTGATCACCGCCTGGCTCGCGATGATGGTCGCCATCGTGGCAAGGATAACCACGGGAAGCAGGGCCCATTCCGGATACATCAGATAGAAGGGATTGTCGGCCGCCTCGGGATGGGCAAGGACGAAGGCGCCCTGGCCGAGATAGTTGAGTGCGAGTGCTGGAAAGACGAGGACGAACCAGGCTGTCTGGATGGGCTTGCGGCCGAAATGTCCGAGGTCGGCATAGAGCGCTTCGGCACCCGTTACCGTGAGGAATACGGCACCGAGCACGATGAGGCCGACGAATCCCGCATGAGTAATGAACCACAGCGCCTTCATCGGATTGAGGGCATTGAGGATGGTATAGTCGTCGCCGATGTGGATCAGGCCGCCCCAGGCCATGACGAGAAACCAGATGACGGTGACGGGTCCGAAGAAGTTGGACACGGCCGCCGTTCCCTTCGACTGGACGAGAAAAAGGCACACCATGACCGCCGCCGACATCGGCAGCACGTAGTCGGAGAGCGCGGGCGTCACCAGCTTCAAACCCTCGAGCGCCGACATCACCGACAAGGCAGGGGTGATCATGGCATCGCCGATGAACAGCGCCGCGCCAATGATGCCTGCAAAGAACAGGACGGGCATGTAGCGCCCTGTCTTTTGCATCAGCAGCGCCAGCAGCGAAAGCGTTCCACCTTCGCCGTCATTGTCGGCGCGCAGCAGGAACAGCACGTACTTGAAGGTCACGATGATCGTTAGCGTCCAGACCATCAGGGAGATGAGGCCGACCACTTCCTCCTGGTGGATCCCGTCGTGCGAGAAGGGCCTCAGCGCCTCGCGGAAGGCATAGAGGGGGCTAGTGCCGATGTCGCCGTAGACGACACCGACGGAGCCGAGCAGAAGGACGAGGAATTTGCGAGTACCGGACTGGTCGGCGTTCGCGTTTTCTACGGATACGGTCATTCGGGCTCCGGCCGGCTTGCGCCTCGGGGGAGGCGGTCGCACCACTATATGGACAACCTTGGACGCTCCGGCAATTCCCTTCTGACGCAGCTGGTGACTTTGTTGCACACCGGCGAAAAAGTTTCTCTTTTGCGACGAGATCGATCGACCCGCTCATCACCGATCAGCCGGTGCTTTCCCTGGGCCGGTTGAGGATAGGAGTAATCTCGGTTATGCGTTGACCGGCAATCAAGAGGGGACAGTCAGTGCTGGCGATGACCGATGAGCGAAAATAAGCAGATGTCGCCGCAGGAGCTGGTCAGGCGGCTGACGGCTCTGTCCAGGCCGGATCGTGCTCTCGACGCCGAGATCGGCATGATGATCGGCTATACCCGGCGCATGAAGAATGATCTCGACCCCGAGACGGGCCAGGAGCTTCACGTGGCCGTCTGGGAATCTCCAAATGGCGATGAAGTCAGAATGCCGCATTTCACGCAGTTGATCCACGATGCCCATCTGCTTGTGCAGACCATCCTTCCCCTTAGCATCGGCGGCGCCAGTTGGGATGAGAAGGGCGGCGCTGCGCGCATCGACAACGGGCCTTATGTGACGGCGGCCAATTCGGCGATTGCGATCTGCATCGCGGCTCTGGGCCAGATGGAAGAGCCGGACGATCTTGAAGATGACGATAACGGGGTCGACGCGCCCGATTGATGGCACGCAGGTGTCGCAAAACGCCGCATCATCTGGCTGGACTGAACGAACGTTAGATGCGGTCTTCGCGGAGCGTTCTGGAGGCGGTGAACAGGCAGATTCCGATCATCAGCAGCACGGACGCACACTCTAGAACATACAGCTTGTCGAGCCCGGTCGCGGCATATTCCGGATAGATCCCCTGACGAAACCACATGATCATGTGAACCAGTGGGTTCCACATCAACGCGTCATGGACCGGTGCCGGCATATGGTCGGGGATGAGAATGACGCCCGAGAGAAGATAGAGCGGCCGATTGATCAGGCTGAACACTTTCTCATAGACCGGGAAGGCCGCGAATAGGGAAATATTGGCCATGCCCATGCCAAAGCCCATCAGCGAGGCGACAGCCACAGCCTCGACGCAGGGCGCCAAGTCGAGTTGATGAAGATGAGATCCTTCGCTGGTGCATAGCAACATGACGGCGATCGTCACCAGCACCGATGTCATGAACTGCAGGATGTAGCGGGCGACGGCCGCATCGAAGGGCGAGACGATCGGATAGGAAAACAGGTTTCTGTTGGACTTTACGGCGCCGGCGACGAAACTGGACATGCCCTGATAGAACGTGAAAGGCAGATAGCCGGAGGCGAAAAACAGGGCGAAATCATTTCCGAGCGCCGGCACGCGGGCGAGTGTCGAAAAAACCACCGTCATGATCGCGACATGAGCCAGCGGATCGAGGACGGCCCAGACGTAACCACCCGGCTTGCTGCCGAACCTGGCCTGCATTTCGCGGATCACCAGGGCTGCGACGACGCGGATGTGTTGAGTGAGATGGTACAAACCGGCTTCCGATGATGCTCTGTTTCGGTGTCTTTAGTCGATATTCATGCGCTGCACAATCGCGTTGAGCGTGCCGCCACCGCCAGCATGCCAGGCGGCGCTGGATCAGCCGATAATCCCTCTCTGTGTCTTCAATCGGGCGCGGCATCCAGTGCGTAGAGGATGCCGCGCAACTCGGCGAGGCCGCGCAGGCGGCCGATCGAGGGATAGCCGGGGGTAACGGTTTTTTGCAGATCGTCGAGCATGCGGTGACCGTGGTCGGAGCGGAACACGATGGTGTTTTCCTGTGAGCGGCGACGGTCTTCGGCAACCAGTTCCTTCAAGACAGCCACCATGTCCACGTCGCCGTCGAGATGGGCGCTCTCATGGAAGCTGCGGCTGTCGCCCTCGCGTGTCGTGGCGCGCAGATGGGCGAAGTGGATGCGGGATGCGAAGCGGCGGGCAATGCCGGCCAGATCGTTGTCGGCGCGGACGCCGAGGCTGCCGGTGCAGTAGCACATGCCGTTCGCGTCCGACGGCACGGCGTTAAAGAGCGCGGCATAGTCGCTGGCGGTCGAGGCGATGCGCGGCAGGCCGAAGAGCGGCCGCGGCGGGTCGTCGGGATGCAGGGTCAGCTTGACGCCGCGCGCTTCGGCTGCCGGGCTTACGGCTTCCAGAAATTCGACCAGGTGCTGGCGAAGGCGGGTTGCGTCTATGCCCTGATAGGCTGCGAGCTTTTCGCGAAAACCGGGAACGGTCATCGGTTCGGTGGTGGAGCCGGGCAGCGCCGAGGTGATGATATGGGTGATCTCGGCTATCTCTGCTTCGGGCATACCGTCAAAGACGGTTTTTGCCCGTGCCCGGTCCTCGGATGAATAGTCGTTTTCTGCACCGGGCCGCCGGAGCACGAAGAGATCGAAGGCGGCGAAACGCTCGTGGTCGAAGCGCATGGCGGTGGCGCCCGTCGGCGTGACGAAATCGAGTTCGGTGCGCGTCCAGTCGACGACCGGCATGAAGTTGTAGCAGATGATCCTGATGCCGCAGGCGGCGACCGCTTCGAGACTGGCGATCCAGGCTTCGATTTCCGTCTTGGCTTTCCCGCCCATGCGTTTGACGGCATCCGGTATGGGGATGCTCTCGACGACGGACCATGTCAGTGGCGTGCGACCGACGGGCGTGGTCTCGATCAGCGACTGGCGTTCGCGGACCTCGCTTTCCGTCCAGGCGCGGCCGATCGGGACCTGGTGCAATGACGAAACGATATTGGTTGCCCCGGTCTGGCGCACATCATCCAGTGTGACCGGCGCATCCGGTCCGAACCATCTCCACCCTTGGCGCATGCCTTCCTCCCGTTGTTCTTGTTCGCGTGGCCGTTCAGCAAAAATAATCCGGATGCCGCAGGCGCAATTCGGCGATGTCGGGAATGACGGCGCTCAGATGATGCATCATGGCGGCGCGTGCGGCTTCGATGTCGTGGGCAGCGATCGCATTGCGGATCGTCTGATGCTCCTCGATCACGGTATCCATCCGGCCAAGTGCCGGCAGGGTCAGGCGCCGGGCACGGTCGATCTGAGTTTTTACCGTTTTCAGGATTGTCCAGATGCCGGGGTAGCCGGCGATTGCGGCAATGGCCTCATGAAAGGCCTCGTCCTGCTCGTGGAACAGCGAAGTTTCATCGTGGGCGGCGTGAACGCGCTGGCGGGCGATGATGGCGTCGAGCCTGGCGATATCGGCCGCGGTCGCGATGGCGGCCGCAGTCTCGATCGTGGTGCCCTCCAGCGCCTTGCGGATGACGACCGCCTCCGGGATCGCAGCGACCGGAACCAGCGAAACGAAGGTGCCCGACTGCGGGAAGATGTCGACGAGCCCGGCTTCCGCCAGCCGCAGCAGAGCCTCGCGCACCGGCGTCCGGCTGACGCCGAATTCCTCGGCAATGCGCTTTTCCTGCAAAGGCATGCCGGGCGGCATCTGCAGCGAGATGATGGCCGAATGCAGCCGCTCGAAGATCGCCGATCCCGCAGTGACCCGCTTCAGCTTTGCGGGCTCGGCGGCGAGCGAGACGACGTTCGGACGTGGCGATGGCGACATGGAGGGTCCCGGGACGTTGACACTGTTGTGAATACTAGTATATCAGTTGATCCACGTTGCCAAGACATAACGCGGAGGAGCGAAACGGAATGGCATTGCATCCTGACAGGCTGTTTCCTGCAGATCCCGCAACCCGGGCGATCGCGCGCAGGCTTTACGAGACTGTTGCGGGGCTTCCGATCGTGTCGCCGCATGGCCATACGGAACCTGCCTGGTATGCACAAGACAAGCCGTTTGCGGATCCGGCCGCATTGTTTATCACGCCGGATCATTATGCGACGCGCATGCTCTATTCGCAGGGTGTTCGGCTGCGGGATCTCGGTGTGGCCCGGCGTGACGGAGAACCGGGCGAGGCGGATCCGCGCAAGATCTGGCGGCTGTTCGCCGAGCATTTCCATCTTTTTGCCGGTACGCCGACGCGGCTCTGGTTCGAGCATTCGCTGGAAACGGTGTTCGGTATTACCGAGCGGCTGTCACCGAAGACCGCCGACGCGCTGTTCGACCGGATCGAAGCCGCCATCCGGACGCCGGAGATGCGGCCGCGAGCTCTGTTCGACCGTTTCGGGATCGAGGTGATTGCCACCACCGACAGCGCGCTCGATGATCTTGCGCATCATGACGCCGTTCGCAAATCCGGATGGCACGGCCGTGTGGTGCCGACCTATCGCCCGGATGCGGTGGTCGATCCGCAGGTTCTCGGATTTGCGGGCAATCTCGAGCGCCTCCTGGCGATGACGGGTGAGGCGGCGACCTGGACCGGTTATCTGAACGCGCACCGGGCGCGGCGGGCTTTCTTCAAGCAGCACGGCGCGACCGCAACGGATCACGGCCATGCCACCGCGCGGACCGAAAACCTGTCTTCCAGCGATGCCGCAGCACTGTTCGACAAGGTGCTTGCCGGCAGGGCGGACGCAGAGGAGGCGGATGCCTTCCGCGGGCAGATGCTGACGGAGATGGCGCGGATGGGCCAGGAGGATGGACTGGTGATGCAGATTCATCCCGGTTCCTACCGCAACCACAATCCGTCGCTGTTTGCCGATTTCGGTCCGGACAAGGGCGCGGATATTCCGAAGGCGACCGATTATGTGCAGGCGCTGAAGCCGCTGCTTGATGCCGTCGGCAACGATACCCGGCTGACCGTGATCCTCTTCACGCTCGATGAGACTGCCTATTCGCGCGAACTGGCGCCGCTTGCCGGGCACTATCCGGCGCTCCGGCTAGGCCCCGCCTGGTGGTTCTTCGACAGTCCGGAGGGAATGCGCCGGTTCCGCGAGACGACAACGGAGACCGCTGGTTTCTACAACACGGTCGGCTTCAACGACGATACCCGTGCCTATCTGTCGATCCCGGCCCGTCATGACATGGCGCGGCGGGTTGATTGCGCCTATCTGGCGCGGCTCGTGGCAGATCATCGCCTCGATGAGGAGGAGGCATTCGGCCTCGCCGGCGAACTCGCCTACGGACTTGCGAAGAAGGCCTACCGATTGTGACGCAATCTGGCGGACCACGCGGTCTTTGCCTCCGGCGTGCGGAAACAGCAACCTGATGAGCCCCGTGATGAGATTGTCTAGACAGACATTGCAGCAACTGCCGGAGACGATCGAGCGGCCGGCCTATGATCCGGCCGGGGTGACGATCGGCATCGTCCATCTCGGCATCGGCGCTTTTCACCGCGCACACCAGGCTGAATTTACCGACATCGTTCTGCCGCGAGATCCGTCATGGGGTATCTGCGGTGTCTCGCTGCGCAGCGCCGAGACCCGCGACGCGCTGGCGCCGCAGGATGGGCTCTATACGCTGAAGGTACAGGACGGGCAGGGCGTCGCGTTGCGTGTGATCGGCAGCGTGGTCGAGACACTGGTGGCGCCGGAAAATCCAGAGGCGGTGCTTGCACGCATGTTAGATCCGGCAACCCGCATCGTGTCGCTGACGGTCACCGAAAAGGGTTATTGCCACAATCCGGCAACCGGCACGCTGGACGAAAACCATCCGGACATCCTGCACGATCTCGAGCATCCGGAGAAACCCAGATCAGCCGTCGGCTTCATCGTCGAGGCGTTGTCGCGCAGACGGGCGTCGGGCGTGCCTGCGTTCACGCTGCTCTCCTGCGACAACCTTCCGTCGAACGGCCATGTGCTGAAGCGCGTCGTCACGCGTTTTGCGGAGATGCGCGATCCGCAACTCGGTACTTTTGCCGCGACCGTTGCCTCACCGTCGACGATGGTCGACAGGATCGTTCCGGCGACGACCGATGCCGATCGCGTCGCGATCGCCGACTCGCTCGAGCTGGAAGATGCCTGGCCGGTGGTGACCGAACCGTTCCGGCAATGGGTGGTGGAAGATGATTTTCCGCTTGGTCGTCCAGCATGGGAGGAGGCTGGAGCGGTGTTCGTCGAAGACGTTTCGGCGTTCGAGACGATGAAGCTGCGGCTGCTCAACGGCAGTCATTCGACGCTCGCTTATCTCGGTTATCTCGCCGGTGCCGAGACGGTGGCGGATGCGATGGCATTGCCGGGCATGCGGGAGTTGATCGAGGGGCTGATGGTCGAGGAGGTTTCCCCGACGCTGCCCTCGCTGGCCGGCTTTGATCTGCCTGCCTATCGCCGAGCACTGATCGAGCGTTTCGACAACCCGGCGCTTCGCCACCGCACGTGGCAGATCGCCATGGACGGATCGCAGAAGCTGCCGCAGCGGCTGCTCGGGACGATCCGCGATCGTATCGCGGACGATGCGTCCTGTGAGCGGCTGACGCTCGGCGTGGCGGCCTGGATGCGATACGCCCGCGGGATCGACGAAGCCGGAAATGTTATCGACGTTCGCGATCCGCTGGCCGGACGCATTGCGGCACTGACGCAAGGGCTCGATGGTGCGGAAGGGATCGTCGATGCGTTCCTAGGCCTCACTGAGGTTTTTGGTGGCGATCTCTCTGGAGACCAGCTTTTCCGGAGCCGGCTTGTCGATGCGCTGTCCCGTCTGATGTCTGACGGTGCCGGTGTTGTGCTGGCAACCCGGAAACAGAGCGTTGTCTGAGCGGGAACCGGCGCCCCGGCGCCCGGGTGTATACAGCTGATGGGTGCAGGCGCACTGTTTTTCAGCAGTAGCGATACCGAAATCCCACCGTTTTCGCGGAGTGGATTGTGCTGAAAAATATCAATGAAAACAAATTGTAAACAGAGTGTTTCGTGGTTTTCTTCAATGTGTACTGGATATACATTGTATTTTTCTTTGAAATTTCGTGGTTTGTCTCGATTTTATTCAGTAGAATTTAAGTAATGTTCATTCAACTCTAGCGTGCTTTTCGCTCTGTATTCGCTAAGTTGTCGTTATCGTTGAATTTCCTTTCAGTTAACTATTGTGTTTTACCGGCGTTTAGAGTCTCACCGTTATTGTCCCGACCGAATGAATACATATGCGCAAAGCATTGGGGCGGCGCGAAGATATAAAGGTGATGACGGTGCGCATATTGAGGAAGCTCCTGGCTGACCGGTCCGGCAATTTTGCCATATTGAGTGCCTTTGCCATTGTACCGATTCTTGGCTGCGCCGGCATGGCCATCGATTTCGGCCGTGCCATGGAGCTCAAAGGACGGCTGCAGGATGCGGCCGACGCTGCCGTCATCGGTTCGATCGCGGAGCGGTCTGCAGGCGTGGCGCAGGCGATCAACATGGGACAGGACGGCCCCGTTCCGCTGAGCGAGGAGGAGGCCGAGGCCTTCTTCAAGGCGCAGTGGGATCCGTCGACCATGCAGGACGCGCAGAGCAAGGATGAGGATCTCAAGCTTGAAGTTGTCAAGGCGTCGGTCAGGAAGAGCGGCAAGGACATCAATGCCGCGTTGACCTTTCAGGTGAAAATGCCGACGTCCTTCCTGCGTGTAATCGGCAAGGACAGCATCACGGTTTCCGGCACCGCCACCGCCACCTACCAGTCGCAGTCCTTCACGGATTTCTACATGCTGCTCGACAATACGCCGTCCATGGGGGTCGCTGCGACCCCGGCCGATGTCGACAAGATGATCAAGGCGACGGCGAATGTGGCTGATGCCGGTTCAAGAAATTGCGCGTTCGCCTGTCACATCGTCTCCGAAAAGGGCGTCATCAACACGGCCAGCAATTATTTCGTTGCCAAGAACAACGGTATCGCAATTCGCATCGACGTGGTGGCGCAGGCCGTCAAGGCACTGACGAAGAAAGCCAGAGAAGAGCAGAGCTACCCCAACCAGTACCGGATGGCCGCCTATACCTTCGGCGAAACGGCTGTGGACGTGAAACTTCTGAAAGTCGCGGAGTTGACCGCTGATCTGACCCAAGTGGAAGAGCGCACGGACAAGATCAAGCTGATGAGCATTCCCAAGCAGGGATACAATAACGACCAGCAGACGAGCTTCGACAATGCGCTGACCAAGATCGATGCCGAAATCAGCACGCCGGGTGACGGCACGAGTTCCGCCAGCCCGCTGAAGGTGGTGTTCTTCGTCGCCGACGGGGTGGGCGATAGCTACAAGCCGCAGGGATGCACGAAGAGACTGACGGGATCGCGCTGTCAGGAGCCCATCGATACAACCTACTGCACGAAGCTGAAGACGCGCGGTATCAAGATCGCCGTTCTCTACACCACCTATCTGCCGTTGCCGAACAATGACTGGTACAAAAACTGGATCAAGCCGTTCCAGTCGGAAATCGGAACGCGCATGCAGGAATGTGCGTCCCCGGGGTTCTATTTCGAAGTGAGCCCGACGGAGGGTATTGCGGCTGCCATGCAGGAATTGTTCCACAGGGTGATCCATACGCCGCGCCTGACGGGCTGAACGGTTCCGTCCAATCTGCCAGCCAGCCATGCATCAAGCGATGCGTGGCTGTTTGGTGTTCCGACGTAGCTGGTTTCACCGCGTTTTTAACGGCCGAAGCGTTGTGCTCTGTACAATTCCGCTCAGGCGCAGTAAGAGGGCGCGCATGTATTGGCTGGCGACGTGCCGGCCGCGGGGACTGCGCTTGATCTCATCCACCGAGGCGCGCACGATATCCGAATTCCGAAAGATAAGCATATGACAGAGTTCGAAGGCATCGCTCCAGCGATCGCTCAGGCGTTGACCAAGCGTGGCTATTCCACGTTGACCCCGGTTCAGAAGGCGGTTCTCGGCGCCGAACTGGAAGGCCGCGACGCGCTGGTCTCGGCGCAGACCGGATCGGGAAAGACGGTTGCCTTCGGGCTGGCGCTTGCCTCGACGCTGCTCGACGGCAAGGAGCGCTTCGCTCAGGCCGGCGCGCCGCTGGCGCTCGCCGTCGCTCCGACCCGCGAACTGGCGCTGCAGGTCAAGCGCGAGCTGGAATGGCTCTATGAACTGACCGGAGCGACGGTCGCTTCCTGCGTCGGCGGCATGGACATGCGCACCGAACGACGCGCGCTCGATCGCGGCGCCCATATCGTCGTCGGCACGCCGGGTCGCCTTTGTGACCACATCCGCCGCAGCGGTCTCGACATGTCGGCGCTGAAGGCCGTCGTACTCGATGAGGCCGACGAGATGCTTGATCTCGGTTTCCGTGAAGACCTCGAATTCATTCTGGAAGAAGCACCGTCCGAGCGGCGCACGCTGATGTTTTCGGCGACCGTGCCACGTTCGATCGCCAATCTGGCCAAGAGCTACCAGCGCGATGCCGTGCGCATCTCGACCCAGGCCGAGCAGAAGCAGCATCTCGACATCGAATATCGGGCGCTGACGGTTGCGCCGTCCGACCGGGAAAATGCGATCATCAACGTTCTGCGCTTTTATGAGGCGAAGAACGCGCTGGTGTTCTGTTCGACCCGTGCTGCCGTCAACCATTTGACGTCGCGTTTCAACAATCGCGGCTTTTCGGTCGTCGCCATGTCCGGTGAACTCAGCCAGAGCGAACGCACGCATGCGCTGCAGGCGATGCGCGACGGCCGTGCCCGCGTCTGCATCGCGACCGACGTCGCAGCGCGCGGCATCGACCTGCCGAACCTCGAACTGGTCATCCATGCCGACCTGCCGACCAATCCCGAGACACTGCTGCATCGCAGCGGCCGCACCGGTCGCGCCGGTCGCAAGGGCGTCAGCGCGCTGATCGTGCCGAACAGTGCCCGCCGCAAGGCCGAGCGGCTGCTGCGCGATGCCAATATCACGCCGACCTGGGCAAAGCCGCCGTCGGCTGACGATGTCACCCGTCGCGACGACGAACGGATCCTGGCCGATCCGGCTTTCGAGGAGGCGATCCGCGAAGAGGAGCAGGATTTCGTTCGCGAGTTGCTGGAAAAGCATGGCGCGGAGCAGATTGCCGCTGCGTTCGTGCGGCTGTCGCGGGCAGGGCGTTCGGCACCGGAAGATCTGATGGACACGCCGTCGTTCACGCCGTCCCCGGATCGCGGCGACCGTGGTGATCGTCCCGAGCGCGGCGAGCCCCGTGCGCCGCGTGGCGATTTCGGCGACAGCGTCTGGTTCTCGCTTTCGGCAGGCCGCAAGCAGAATGTCGAGCCGCGCTGGCTGATCCCGATGCTCTGCCGCATCGGCCGCATCACCAAGCAGGAAATCGGCGCCATCAAGATGCAGGCCGAAGAGACCTATGTCGAGATCGCCCGCGACTGGGTGGATCGCTTCGTCGAAGCTGTCGGACCGAAGCGGGCGCTCGAAAAGGGCATTCAGGTCAAGCAGCTCGACGGCATGCCGGATCTCTCCGGCGGGTCGCGCGGTGCGCCCTATGCCGGCAAGAAGACCGGCAAGCCGGACTGGAAGGGCGAAGGCAAGCCCGACTGGAAGGGGGAGGGCAAGCCGAAGCGCAAGTTCGACGCGAAGCCGGATTTTGCCGGCGCGGACAACCGCGCACCGGAAAAGGCGGATGCCAAGCCGTGGTCGAAGAAGTCCGGCAAGCCCGGTTTCGACAAGCCCAAGTTCGATAAGCCGAAATTCGACAAGCCGGGCGCCGAGGGCGCCAAGCGCAAGCTGTTTAAGAACAAGTCGAACTGAGGTTTTAAGCCTGGGCAGATCGGGTCGGTTGACGGCTCCGATCTGCCCAGGCGTTACCTATCCTCCTGCCCAAAGTGGAGGAGCGATTGATGTTTGGATGAGGGTTGACCTGCCTGGTCCTTCTTGAATGCCTGTCCGGGTACTCGAATGACCTGGATGATGCCCGGCTTCGTCGAGCGTCTTAAGCCTGCATCGCCAAATTGAAAGAAACCCAAAAGCAACTTTTGCAGCGCATATTCACGCCATTCAGCACCGATATCATTTCGGTGGGCGAGCATCGGATTATCGGGCATGGTGTCACCTTCACTCGCAGAACGGCCTCAGTCTGAAAAATCAAGCGCACGCCATGCCGCGGCCAACAAAAGGCGGGCCACGGCCCGTTTCGAGCACTTGCAGGAGGTGTTCGACAAATCTTTCAAGGCGGCGCGGGTCGGCATATGGGAATGCAGTCTGCCGGACCAGACGCTGACATGGACGGACACCGTCTACGAGCTTTTTGACCTTGCACCGCAATGCCCTCTCAATCGCGACGATATCGTTGCGCTCTACACGCCAGAGTCTCGCAAAAAACTGTCCGAGGTTCGCAGTGCTGCAATCCGGGACGGAGAAGGCTTCACGCTCGACGCCGAGATCGTTACGGCAAAAGGCGCTTCCCGTTGGATCAGGATTACCGCGATCGTTGAACGGGTGAACGGTGATCCCGTGCGCATCTTCGGGATGAAACAGGATATTACCGCTGAAAAAGCGATGTTCGACCATATCAGCCGACTGATGGAAACCGACGCCCTGACAGGGCTTGCCAGTCGCGCCAAATTCGAGGTTGTCTACAATCAGGTCTGTGCCAACACGTCCGGTCAAATTCACGCCCTGCTGCTGATCGACCTGGATGGCTTCAAGGCGGTCAACGACACGCTGGGCCATCAGGCCGGTGACGAATGCCTGAAAGACGCCGCAAGGCGTCTTGCTGCCGCCATTCCGGGCGCAACGCTCGTTGCCCGTCTCGGCGGCGACGAGTTCGCCGTCATTCATGCGTGCGATTCCCTCCTGCACCTGCAGGAAACCGGCGATCGTATCGTTGAAGCGATGGAATGTTGGGTCGGCTGGTTCCCCAACAAACTGAAGATCAGCGCGTCCGTCGGTGGCGCGGTGATTGCCGGCGACGTCGCGGCAAAAGACATTTTTGCGCTCGCCGACAGTGCCTTGTACGCGGTCAAGGCGCACGGCCGGAACGGGTTCAAGCTTTTCAATCCGGAAAATATGGCTGTAAGCGCGGCGTGAACGGCGATTCCACCCGCCCAAATCACCACTGGTGGCGTCATGCGGCCGAGGTCCTGCGGCGGCTTTCGGCCCAAAGTAGGTTTGTCGCGTCGATGTAATCCGCAGGCAAGTTGCAGGATCAAGCCGGAACGTAGGTCAACCGGATCACGTCCTCGGCAATCGGATCATTGGCTACAAGCCGGAGCGGCGGGCGGGGGCCGGCAAAGAATGGCTTGCCGCGACCCAACACGACGGGGCAGAGGTAGAGCCGGTACTCGTCGATCAGGCCAAGATCCGTCAGGCTTTTCGCCAGATCCGGACCCGCGACTTCGATCTCCCCCTCAAGCCGGGTTTTCAGACCGTGCACCTCGGATTCAAGGTCTTCTCCAAGGATCGTGGCGTTGGGACCGACGGATTTCAACGTGCGCGAGGCGACCCATTTCGGCTGGTTTCGCCAGGCTTCCGCGAATTCGCGTTCCGCATCGTCCCATTCGGGATGCTCGTCGTCCCAATACCGCATAATCTCATATATGCGGCGACCATACAGACTGCCGGTCTGGCCGCGCGCTTCCTCGATGAAGTGACGGAAAAGTGCGGGACCTGGTGCGAATTCCATATGGTCGACGTAGCCGTCCAGGGACAGCATCATTCCGAAGACGAGCTTAGCCATGACAGTTCCAGTTGCTTCATGCAATTGGTTTTAGGATAGCCTCACCGATTTCATATTGCAATCGGTTTCATGGGGGTGCCTCTCCTGGATCGGGTGAGGCGGCTTAACCGCCCAACCGTTTGATCTGCCCGGCGAGCGCCACGGCCAGCCGGAGGCTGGCGCCGCAGGCGATGACCATTTGCGGCAGGAGCATCCATTCGAGCGTCCATGCGGCACCGGAGCGTTCCTGCTCGTGGACCATCGACTGGTGGATGCCGGAAAGCTGGACGGCATTGAAGCGGGCGAGCGAGACAAGCGCTTCGGCGGCGACCGGGTTCTGTTTGTGCGGCATGGCTGAGGAGGCGCCGCCGCCGGAAAGTTCGATTTCGTCGCCGGGCTGCGCGAGCAGCGCAATGTCCTGGCCGAACTTTCCAAGGCTGCCCGATATCAGCGACAAGATGTGGGCGAGATCGGCGATCGTCGTGCGCTGGCTTTGCCACTGCGGGTGATCCGCGAGACCGATATGCTCGGCAAGGGCAGCGCGGACAGCGCCGGCCTTGTCGCCCAGCTTTTCGAGCGTGCCTGCAGCGCCGCCGAACTGCACCGGGAAAGACACGACATCCATGCGTTCCAGACGGTCCTGGTAGCTGGCAAGCGGCGCGCTCCAGGCGCTGACGCGATCCGAAACCCTGATGGCGATGGCTGCCTGCATGCGTGTCTGTGCCATCAGCGGGTTTGAACCCCATTTCCGATTGATCTCCTCGAATGCGGCGAGAAGGTCACCCAGGCGGCCATAGAGCAGCCTGCAAACCGAGGTCAGGCGCAGCATCAGGCTGGTGTCGATGACATCCTGGCTTGTTGCGCCGAAGTGCACTTTTTCGCCAGCATCCCCGCCAACCGCCTTGCGCAACTGCCGAACGAGTTCGGGGACGACAACGCCATCTGTTGCCGTCGCACGCCGCAGGGCCAGCACATCGGGCAGGAAGTTGGCGCAGACCTCGGCGATGCGCGCTGCCGCTTCGTCGGAAACGATACCATGCTCAGCCTCCGCCTTCGCCAATGCTGCCTCGAAGGAGATCATGGCGCGGATATCCGCTTCGACCGAAAAGAAGGCAGCAATTTCCTCGTCACCCAACAGGCCCGAGAGGAACGGATGATCGAAGACGGAGGCGGTCATGTTGGAGGCCTATATGTCGAGGAAGACGGTTTCCTTCTCACCCTGCAGGTGAATGTCGAACGTATAGATAGAGCCCTCGCGCGGTGCGACCAGTGTTGCGACGCGGTTGCGCTGTTCGATGCGGGCAAGCAGTGGGTCTTCGGCATTCGCCTCCGCCTCATCGGCGAAATAGATGCGGGTATGCAGGCCGATATTGATGCCGCGGGCGACGATCCAGACGGTGATGTGCGGCGCCATCTTTCGCCCGTCCTTGTAAGGCGCGCGGCCGGGCTTGATGGTTTCGAAGGTGAAGATACCCTCGTCTGCGCTGGTCGGGCAGCGGCCCCAGCCGGTGAAGTTCGGGTCGGCGGTGCCGCGCAGTTCGGACGGGCTGTTATAGAGACCGGCGGCGTCCGCCTGCCAGATCTCGACGATCGCGTCTTTGAGGGCCATGCCCGCGCCGTCGATCACCCGGCCGCGCACGGTGATGCGCTCGCCCAGCGTCTTGTCGTTGACCATCGACGTGCCGAGGTCCGTTTCAAAGATGCCGGTGATGCCGGCGAAATTGGGGGTGCAGCCGATATGGACGTAAGGCCCCGCGGTCTGCGACGGCGATTCCTTAAGGTATCCGAGTTCCTGGGTCATCAGTTGCCCTCCAGCCGGTTTTCGAACAGCGTCGAGCGGCGGCCGCGCAGCACGATGTCAAATTTGTAGGCGCGGGCGTCCATCGGGATCGTGTTGGCCCAGTCGAGCGGCGCAATCAGCTGCTCGATGGCGTTGCGATCCGGGATGGTCGTTGCGATCGGACACTTCCAGATCATGGGATCGCCTTCGAAATACATCTGTGTGATCAGCCGCTGGGCAAAGCCGTGGCCGAAGATCGAAAAATGGATATGGGCCGGACGCCAGTCGTTAACGCCGTTCGGCCAGGGGTAGGGGCCGGGCTTGACGGTGCGGAAGCGATAGGCGCCGTCCTCGTCGGTGATGGTGCGGCCGCAACCACCGAAATTCGGGTCGAGCGGAGCGAGGTATGTTTCCTTTTTGTGACGGTAGCGGCCGCCGGCATTGGCCTGCCAGAATTCGAGCAGCGCGCCGGGAACCGGCTTGCCGCGCTCGTCGAGCACCCGGCCATGCACGATGATCCGCTCGCCGATGGCGCTCTCGCCGTCTTTCGCGAAATTATGGATCAGGTCGTTGTCGAGTTCGCCGAGGAGGGAATGACCGAAGACCGGGCCGGTGATCTCCGAGATCGTGCCGTCCAGCGACAGCAGCGCTCTTTGTGGCGAGCGCAGCACCGAGGTCTTGTAGCCCGGCGTCAGCGCCGGTGCATGCCAGGCGCGGTCGCGCGGGAAGAAGGCGCCGGTCTCGGGTTTCTTGTTGGATAGGTCTGACATTTTTCCCTGCCTCAGGCCGCCTGCTCGGCGTCCATTTGTTCGAAAACCTGCTTGGCGATCTTGATGGCACGATTGGCGGCGGGCACGCCGGCGTAGATCGCCACATGCAACAGCGCCTCGCCGATATCGTCGCGGCTGGCGCCGGTATTGGCAGTGGCACGCACATGCATCGCCACTTCCTCGTCATGGCCAAGGGCTGCAAGCAGGGCGATCGTCACCATCGATCGCTCGCGCTTCGTCCAAGTCGGACGCGACCAGAGGTTGCCCCAGGCAGCTTCGGTGATCAACTCCTGAAACGGCTGGTCGAAATCGGTCGTCGATGACTGGGCGCGGTCGACATGACGGTCGCCGAGTACGGCGCGGCGGGTGATCAAGCCTTGGGCGTAACGTTCGGTTGGCGCGGGTGCGTCGCTCATGGGCTTTCTCCGGACAGGACGATATCGATGAAGGCGCGCAGCACGGCGGTCAGCGCCGCCGGCTGTTCGACGCAAGGGATATGCCCTGCATCGCGGATGACTTCGTAGCGGGCGCCGGGAATGAGCTTTGCGGTCGAGAGCACGACATCGGGCGGCGTCGAGCCGTCCTGGTCGCCGACGATGCAGAGGGTGGGGACGGCGATGCGCTTTGCCGCCTCGGTGAAATCGGCATCGCGGATCGCAGCACAGGTGCCGGCGTAACCGGGGACGGGTTGTCTGACCAGCATGTTGCGATAGCCGTGATAGGCATTGTTTTCCGGCCGCCGGAAGGCGGGCGTGAACCACTTTTCCAGCACCCCATCGGCGATGCTGTCAATGCCGTTTTGCTCGACGGTGGCAATGCGCGCGTCCCACGAATCCACGGTGCCGATCTTGTGGGCGGTGTCGCAGAGGATGAGTGCGCGCACGAGGTCGGGCCGGGCGGTATAGAGCCCCTGGGCGATCAGGCCGCCGACGGAGAGGCCGCAGATGATCGCCTGCTTCACCGACAACAGATCGAGCAGGCCGGCGAGATCGGCGACGTGCAGGTCCATCGAATAGGGAATGTCGCCGACGTCGGAGAGGCCGTGGCCGCGCTTGTCATAGAGAACGATGGCGAAATCGCCCGCGAACCGCACGATCACATCCCGCCAGATGCGGAAGTCGGTGCCGAGCGAATTGGCAAAGACAAGCACCGGCTTGTCGTTGGCAGCGCCGATGATCTGATAGTGAAGCGTGATGTCGTTGATGCGGGCAAACTGCACTGGAATTCTCCTCCATGGCCAGATTGGAACTTAAATCTGGTTAGGTAAAATGACATTTTATTGCCTATCATTAACTCATGAGTTATGAATTCTCATGATCGACGCTCGTGTAAAATTCCGCCATTTGCAGACCTTTGTCGAGGTCGCGCGCCAGAAGAGCGTCATGAAGGCGGCCGACCTCCTGCATGTCAGCCAGCCGGCCGTCACCAAGACGATCCGTGAGCTGGAAGAGGTTCTCGGCGTTGCAGTCTTCGAGCGCGACGGCCGCGGCATCAAGATCACCCGCTACGGCGAGGCCTTCCTGCGGCATGCAGGGGCAGCGTTGACGGCCATCCGGCAGGGGCTCGATTCCGTTTCGCAGGAGCGCTCCGGCGATGGCCCGCCGGTCAGGGTTGGCGCGCTTCCGACCGTGTCGACGCGGATCATGCCGCGGGCCATGGCGCAGTTCCTGAAGGAGGAAACCGGCAGCCGCATCAAGATCGTCACCGGCGAGAACGCGGTTCTGCTGGAACAGTTGCGGGTCGGCGATCTCGACCTGGTGGTGGGGCGGCTTGCAGCACCCGAGCAGATGACCGGCTTTTCCTTCGAGCATCTCTATTCCGAGCAGGTCGTTTTCGTCGTGCGCAGGGGTCACCCGCTGCTTTCGGCAAAGCGGTCGGTGTTCGAGAACCTTGGCGTCTATCCCGTGCTGATGCCGACGCGCGCCTCGATCATCCGCCCGTTTGTGGAACGATTTCTGATTGCCAATGGCATCGCCAGCCTGCCGAACCAGATCGAGACCGTCTCCGATTCCTTCGGCCGTGCCTTCGTGCGCGCGAGCGATGCCATCTGGATCATCTCGACCGGCGTCGTGGCCGGCGATATCGAGGACGGCACGCTGGCGACGCTGCCGATCGATACCAGCGAGACCAAGGGGCCGGTCGGGCTGACGATGCGGGCAAATGCCATTCCCTCGATGCCGCTCGCCATCCTCATGCAGACCATCCGCGAGGCGGCGATGGAGGTTTCGCCGGCATCAAGCGATGCCGTGGAACGGCGGTAGCGCGACGGCCGCTGCTCTGTTGGCATCGGGTGGTTTTGCTGTACGAAATTATCACCTGCTGATAATCTGCATTCAGCTCCAAGTTTTGGATTTCATTGACGTATTCTGGGTCAGAGGCAAAGCATGTCGGAAATAACGGTTACGCCTGCCGCAAAAGGCCAGCCCTCAGTCTGGACCAGGCCGCTGAGGTCGCTTTTGGGCCTCGCAATGGCAGCCTTGCTGATCGCCGTTTCGGGTACGTTGATCGGCTTCGGCTACGTGCGCGCCCGCGACGCGGCCCTCATCAATGCGGAGGCCGACATGCGCGCCTTTTCCGATCGCCTGGTCGATCGCCTGGGGATTCTTTCCGGGCGGACCACCGCGCTTGTGGGGTTCACCGCGTCGATCGCCAATTCCTTCCTCGTCTCGCCGCCGGAGCGCATGGGCGACAAGATCGCGCTGCTCAGGGAGATCATTGCCCAGTCGCCCAATCTTGATGGCATCTATGCCGGCTATCCGGATGGTGCCTTTATCCAGGCCGTCGACCTCAGAGCGCAGGCATGGCGCAAGGCTCTCGATGCACCTCAAGCGGCGACGGTCGCGGTGCGCTCGATGCAAACGGAGCAGACGGGCGAGCGAAGCAATCGGCTGATCTTCCTCGACAAGGACGGCACCCAGATACTGGAGCGCCGTCTCCTCTCGACCGGCTTCGACCCCCGGAAGCGTCCCTGGTACCAAGCTGCGGTCAACGGCAGAATGCCGGCGGCGATCGGCCCCTATACGATGGTGACCACCGGCGCTCTCGGCATGAGTATTTCGCAGGCGCATCGGGGAAATGGCGGCATCGTCATCGGGGCGGATATCGATGTCGGCACGATCACCGAATTCATGGCGCGCGAAAGGTTGACCGCAGGAACCGTCGCCTTCGTGATGGATGCCGCCGGCAAGCCGATCATGCATTCCGACCGCGGGCTGATGGCGCGCCTGACAGCGCTGGCGGAAAAGGGGGAGTTGGATGTTTCACGACCCGTCGACCCGCTGCTTGTCGGCATCAAGGCCAACCTGCCTTCTGATAATGGTGTGAGCTTCGCCGATATCGATGGGCGCACCTATATCGTCATGGCGACCTCCGTGAAATCGATTGTGCTGCTTGCCGGACACCGGACCGTGGTGGCCGCACCGCTGGACGAACTGACAGCGACCGCCAATCGCAACCTTTATCAGGGGCTTGCCATTGCAGGCGCCATCGTCATCCTGGGGTTACTCACCGCACTGTTCATGGCCCGGCTGATTACCCAGTCGCTTGGTCAACTGACTGCCAGCGCAAACCGGTTGCAGGATCTCAACTTCTCCGCGCCGAGTGACGTCGTCTCGCATGTCACCGAAATCTCGACGCTCGACCGGGCGATGAGCCGGGCGCGCGACGCCATCTTCACCTTCGCGCTCTACGTGCCGAAGGAACTGGTGCGCAAGGGCATCGAATCCGGCCAGTTCGCCGGCCGTGGCGCCCGGCGGCAGGAAGTGACTGCTTGGTTTACCGATATCTACGACTTTACGACACTGAGCGAGCAGCGGACGCCGGAGGAAGTCGTCGCGTTGCTCTCGGACTATTTCGACATCTTCAACGAGACCGTCAGCGCCCATGGTGGCGAGATCATCCAGTTTCTCGGCGACTCCGTCTTTGCCATGTGGAATGCGCCGGTCGCCAACGAGCATCACGCGGAAAATGCCTGCCGCTGCGCCCTGGCGATGGAGAGAAAACTCAAGGTGTTCAACGCCAGTCTGAAAGCGCAAGGCTTGCCGGAATTGCGCACCCGTTTCGGTATTCATACCGGCGCAGCGGTGGTCGGCAGCGTCGGCGCCAAGGAACGGCTGCAATATACCGGCATGGGAGATACGGTAAATGTCGCCTCGCGGCTGGAAGGAATGAACAAGGTCTATGGCACGGCGATCCTCGCCAGCAGTGCCGTGGTCGCGTTGTGCAGCGACGCGATTGCGTTTCGCCCGTTGGGCGAGGCGCAAGTCAAGGGCAGGGCGACGGCGCTGCAGCTATTCGAGGTCGTGGGAGAAAAGGAGTACACCGACCTGCCGCAAGCGCAGGTGGTAGCGCAAAACTAGCGATCAGTCTCCGGAATAGCGCTGTTCGCGCCAGGGATCGCCGAGCATGTGATAGCCGTTTCTTTCCCAGAATCCGGCCTGATCGCCGACCAGGAACTCGATGCGGCGCAGCCATTTGGCGCTTTTCCAGAAATAGAGATGCGGGATGACGAGGCGCATCGGGCCGCCGTGGTCGCGCGTCAGCGGCGTGCCCTCCCAGGCCGTCGCGAGGATGCCTTCCCCGGAGGCAAAATCCTCGAGCGGCAGGTTGGTGGTGTAGCCGTCATAACTTGTCAGCATCACGAAGCCAGCTTCCGGTCTCGGCATGACCAGGTCGAGCAGGTCGTGAGTGGAGACGCCTTGCCAGCGATTGTCGTAGCGCGACCAGCTCGTGACGCAGTGGATATCGGACAGTTTGTCGGTCTGCGGCAGGCGGTGGAAGGCATCCCAGTCGAGCTTGACCGGATTTTCAACGGCGCCGACGATCTCGAGCGCCCATGCTGCCGTCTGGATGCGTGGTTGCTGACCGAGATCAAGAACTGGCCAGTTCTTGACGAGGTGCTGGCCGGGCGGCAGGCGGTCCGTTTCCGGGCGTGCAATCCTGCCCGTCAGGAACTTGCCCTGTTCGGCCCAGCGCCGCTTGGACACGGTCAGTTTCGTTTCCGGGGTCTCGTCGGTCATGATTGGCAACTCGCTGCTTACGCCATGTTGCGGGAATGCTACTAAATTACAGGTTGAATCACTGAGGATGTCAAGCGGCTCTCTCGTGATCAGAGCAGAGGCTGGCGCGCTGCCGCGCGGCCAAGGTCCTAATGCATCATGGAAGGGCCGCGCACCAGTCGATGCGCGGCCCCGAGACGTGTCGTTTTGGTTCCGATCAGGCCGGAAGCTGGAAGTAGTAGTTTGCCGCCAGAACCACGGCCAGACCGGCTGCAAGGGCCGCATAAGGCAGGAGGCCGGCTTTCTTGACGCCCAGGTCCTGGCCGACGAGGCCGAGGTCTTCCATGGCGCCTGCCGGGAACTTGCCGCCGTCACGCACATAGTGGCGATAGGCAAAGACCGGCAGGATGAGGGCGGCGAAGATGAAGCCGACCCACAGCGCGTTGGAATAGCCCCAGACCTTGGCGCCGGCACCGAGGAAGAGCGCGTTGACGAAGGCGAGAACGGTGTTGAGGCCGATCAGCCAGGTCGGTGCCTTCCAGGGGCGCGGGATATGCCCTGAATCCATGCGATGGATCCAGCCGGCGTTGAGGTTGAGGAAGTTGAAGATGATGTAGCCGACATTGGAGACGGCGAGCACGAAGAAGTAGCCGGCCACGTCGGAGGCGATGGCAAGCAGGATGAGGTTGAAGGCAAAGTCCGTCCACATGGCGCGGGTAGGGGCGCCATGTTCGTTGACGTGGTCGAGATATTTCGGCAGCCAGCCGTCCTTTGCGCCCTGATAGAGGGTGCGCGACGAACCAGCCATTGCGGTCATGATGGCAAGGAACAGAGCCATGATCATCAGGATGACCAGAAGCTGGGTAACGATCCGGCCGCCGTGGACGAGGCTTGCCAGCGCTTCCGCAACGCCGGTGCCATCGACGATACCCGGTGCGAGCATGCCCGCATGGCCGAGAACGCCCTGGAAGGTGAAGGGAATGAGGAAGAAGAACAGGCAGCAGAGAAGACCGGAATAGAAGATCGCCTTGAAGGTGTCGGTCTTCGGGTTCTTCAGTTCGCGGGTGTAGCAGACGGCCGTCTCGAACCCGTAGGTCGACCAGGCGGCGATATAGAGGCCGCCGAGGAACAGCGTCCAGCCGCCATTGCTCCAGACACCGTCGATGCCGGAATAGCCGGCCGTCGGTGGCACGAGGTTGGTGACGTTGGCGCTGTCGATCTGGCCGGAGAAGAGCGGGTAGAGGCCGATGATCAGGAGCGGCAGGAGAACGATGATGGCGAGCCATTTCTGGACGCTTGCCGTTCCCTGGATGCCGCGATGCTGGATCGCGAAGATGATCAGCATCAGGAGGGCGCCGATGAAGAAGGTCGCGTTGAGGTTGGCGTTTGCAAGGAACGGAATGTCGAAGCTGGTGAGCGACCAGCTGCGGATCGCCGGAGTGAGCGCGGCAACCGCGTCGGTCGACAGCAGCGCCGAGATGGCGTCCTGCGGCGTCTTGCCGGCATTGGCAGCCAGCCATTCGGCAACGCGCGGGCTATCGGCCGTCAGCGTCGCGATATTGGCATTGATCCACTCCATGACGGCCGGGGAATCGGCGCCGGGGATTGGGAACAGGGCGTTCAGGATATAGCCAGCAGCGATGGCGCAGCCGAGCGACAGAACCGGCGACCAGGCAAACCAATTGCACCACACTGAAAGCGGCGCAATGAATTTCGAATAACGCAGCCAGGCAGTGGCGCCGTAGATCGACGCGCCGCCGGACTTGTTGCCGAACATGCCGGCGATTTCGGCATAGGTGAAGGATTGCAGGAAACCCATCACCATGGAAATGATCCAGACCACGAAGGCGAGCTTGCCTGTCGTGCCTGCGATGCCGCCGATGGAGAAGAGCACCAGCGGCGGTACGCCGGCTGCGACCCAGAATGCTCCCTTCCAATCCAGCGCGCGGATCAGCCCGCTGCCGGGCGCCGCGGCCGACCCCTCGGTCTCAACGATAGATGCCATGAACAGTCTCCTCGACCAGTTTTGTCTAAGCGCGCGTGTCGCGCGTCCCCTTATGAATGGTTTTCGCTGCGGTTCTTCTTGCTGGGCGGAGCCTGCTTTTTGCAGTGTCACCACCCGTTCCCGTCTCGAATTTCGCGATCGCAGCTTATCCTCATAGTGAATTTTTTTTCTTCTCGGTCAAGTCTCTCTTTACTTCCACAGGCCTGCCATAGGATAGTTTGGCCACATTGCCGGTGCATAAAGCGGCGCCTATGGACTGGCGAGCCGAGTGTGCCTACGGGTGGGAGCTGAGATGACCGATTCCGGAAGATTTGCAGGCGTGCTGGTGCCGCCGCGGCCAAGCATGATTCTAAGGCCCGGCATGCCCGCTCTGCCCGTCGGTGTCGAGCGCTACCGCGTCAAGGGACGCGGAACGACCGTGGTCAAGGTGGCCGCTGGTGACCGGGTGACGATCAAGGACGTCGAGGGTGGGCAGCTTTGCGAGGTCAGCTTCGTTGACGGCAAAGGCCGGTTCAACGCCGCTGGCCTGGGAGCTGCCTTCTCTCAGCCAGCCCATGGCCTCCAGGATATCCTTGCCCGAGGGGACGATAGCGCGTGGCGGACACTTGGTGCGTTGAAACGCCGGAACGTGGATCTTGCCGATGCCCAAGCCCTTGTCCTGTTTGGTGAAAGCTCACCGTCCGGGAGCGCGGCGGAGTTGACGATCTCGCTCGACGGTTTGTTGATTGTTGCGGCTCCCGGGCCGGCCATGGATGCGGAACTGCAGAACACGGCGACAGCGATCGAGCTGCGGGTTGCGCGCAGCGCGATCGAGCGCACCTATGAAGACCTGTTGCCCGAGCCGATGGCCGATCCGGTGCAGGATCTGCGCATTCGTGCCGCAACCGCCTCGGCCTATTTCGTCCGTGCCGGCGAGTTCATCCAGATCATCGACGTCGCCGGGCGGCAGTGCACGGATTTCCAGGCATTCTCCGCGCGTAAAGTCGACAAGGGGCTGGATCTGGCGCTCGATGCGACTGTGACGCGGACGCTGCTCGGACGCAGCTATCCGACGCCCGGCTTGCCATCCAAGGCATTCGACCGGGATTTCGAGCCGCTGGTGGAAATCGTGCAGGATACGGTCGGGCGGCATGATGCTTTCGCCACTGCCTGCAACTCGCGCTATTACGACGACATGGGCTATCCCGGCCATGTCAATTGCACCGACAATTTCAACCATGCGCTCAAGCCCTACGGCATCGCGCCGCGCAAGGGCTGGGAAGCGCTCAATTATTTCTACAACACCAATATCGACCACCAGAACCAGCTTTATCTCGACGAGCCGTGGTCGCGACCGGGCGACTACGTCCTGATGCGGGCGCTGACCGACCTCGTCTGCGTTTCATCGTCCTGTCCGGACGATATCGACGCTGCCAATGGCTGGGATCCGACGGATATCCATGTCCGCACCTATTCAGACAAAGAGAAATTCTCGCGCGCCGTCGCCATCCGAATGACCCCTGATGCAGAGCCCGAAATGACCCAGGAAACAGCCTTCCATCCGCGCTTTTCGGCGCTGACCCGCAACCAGGCGGAATATCGGGGCTACTGGCTGCCGAATCGCTTCAACAACGAGGGGCCGATCGAGGAATACTGGGCCTGCCGCGAGAACGCGGTGGTGATGGACCTGTCGCCGCTGCGCAAGTTCGAGGTGACCGGGCCGGATGCCGAAGCGCTGCTGCAATATTGCGTCACCCGGGACATCCGCAAGCTGTCACCGGGGCAGGTGGTCTATACCGCGATGTGCTACGAGAACGGCGGCATGATCGACGACGGCACGGTCTTCCGGCTGGGTGAGAACAATTTCCGCTGGATCGGCGGTGACGACGTGAGCGGCCTCTGGCTGCGCGAGCAGGCGGAGAAGAAGGGCTACAAGGCCTGGGTGCGGTCCTCCACCGACCAGATGCACAATCTGGCGGTCCAGGGGCCGAAGAGCCGGGAGATCATCACGGAGATCATCTGGACATCGCCAGCGCAGCCCTCGATCGGCGAACTCGAATGGTTCCGTTTTGCCGTCGGCCGCATCGGCCATTTCGAAGGCGCGCCGGTCGTCGTCTCGCGCACGGGGTACACCGGCGAACTCGGCTACGAAATCTTCTGTCATCCGAAGGATGCACTCGCCGTGTTCGATGCCGTCTGGGAGGCCGGCCAGAAGCATGGGCTGAAGCCGATGGGACTGGAGGCGCTCGACATGGTGCGCATCGAGGCCGGCCTCGTCTTTGCCCACTACGATTTTTCGGATCAGACCGACCCGTTCGAAGCCGGCATCGGTTTCACCGTGCCGCTGAAATCGAAGACCGAGGATTTCATCGGCCGCGAGGCGCTGATCAAGCGCAAGGAAAACCCGCGCTACAAGCTGGTCGGGCTCGATATCGATGCTAATGAGGCGGTCGGTCATGGTGATACGGTGCATATCGGCCGGGCGCAGGTTGGTGTCGTCACGAGTTCGACCCGCTCGCCGCTCCTCAAGAAGACAATCGCGCTGGCGCGGATGGATGTGCTGCATGCCGCTGTCGGCACAGAGGTCGAGATCGGCAAGCTCGATGGCCAGCAGAAACGGCTGCCGGCGAAGATCGTGCCGTTTGCCCATTACGATCCGGAGAAGCTGAAGCCGCGGTCGTGAGATTGACAGGCCGATCGCTTACGAACCGCGGCCGAAAGGCCTTTAAAGTTTCAGGAGGCGGATGCTCCTCGCAGGTACGACTGCGAGGATGACGATGGTGCCTTCGGCCTCTTCATAGAGAATGATATGGCTCTGATGCTCGTGCCGTCGCACGCCTTTGCCAATGGATGGGGCAAGCCGTCCCATCTGTGGACGGGATGCTATCAGCTGAAAACAATGTTCCAGTTCATCCTTGTAGCGACGGGCCTGGGCTAGACCGAACATCTCGATGCCGTCGAGGAACAAAGCGAGCAAGTCATCTTCGGCGCGCTCAGTCAGCGCGTAGCTACTCACGCACGACGCCCCTTGCCCTGGCAAGGCGCTCGGCATTCTGGAAAATCTCGTCGACGCTTTGCTTGCCGGGGCCACTCGACCGGGATTCGGCAACGATTTGGCGCAATTCTTCGATCGTCAGTTCCTGATCTCGACGGGATCGATCGCGGCGCACGAGATCGCGAACATAGTCGCTCGTGCTTGCGTATTCGCCCTTGCTGATCTGGGCTTCGATCCATTCCTTCATCGGGTCGGGCAGGGATATCGTCATGGTTGCCATGCTGGAACTCCTTTCGGACATCTTAGCATGGATAAGAATAAATCACAAAAATGCTTATGAGCCACCTCAGGGCGACCGGCGCCCCGTTCCTTGAACTGAAAGCCGGCAGCTCTACTTTCGTTGCGCCGTGGCGATCTGCCTTGCCACCGCTTCGGAATCATTGGCAAGGGAGCGCATTTCCGAGGCGAGCACCGCAAAGCCGGCGCCGGCTGTACCGGCGCGGGCGGCCTCGATGCCGGCGTTGACGGCGAGCAGTTTCAGGTAGCGTAGCGAATGCAGGATTTCGGCGGTGCGCGAGGCGGTCGCACGCATGTCGGCGGTCTGTTCGTCGATGCGCTGGTAGAGAGATTCGATGTTGACGATGCTGCCTTCGAGATAGAGCAACTCGCCGTCAGCGCCCCAGACGCCACCGCCGGTTTCCGTGACCCAAAGATAGTGGCCCTTGTTGTGGCGGATGCGGTATTCCAGCGTCCAGTCGGTGCGGCTTTCCAGCGCCTTGCCGACAACCTCGTCCATCGCCGGGACATCCTCCTCGCACATGATGGAGGTGAAGGTGCGCACACGGTTGCCGACGATCTCATCGGTGGGATAGCCGAAGATCCGCTGGATGCCGTCGGTCATGTCCAGCATCGTATAATGCTCGTCCGCCCGGCATCGATAAAGAAAACCATTCATGCGACCGAGAACACTGCTCTGAAAGTCCATGGCTGACCTGGTGATGGCTGGAGGGCGAATTGGAAGAGTATTGATAGACTTGAATAATATTCCGTTATTTTTAAATTATGGGCCGAAGGCTGGTGAAACGGCCTTCGGCAGTGTTGATGTTGAACTCGGGATCAGTTCTTCAGATAGACTTCGAGCGTATCGTCCATGGCCTCCAGCCAGGGCGTGTGATGCTTTGGCGCCATCGTTCCGGTCATCAGCGACTTGTAGGCATTGTCGCGGAATCCCATGATGCTTTCGGCCTTGTGATGCTCCCATTCCATGAAGGTCTTGTTGGTGCCCTCGACGTCGAATTTCGGATAGTCGGTGTCCTCCAGCAGTTCGATAACGTAATCGCCCTGGAACCAGATCATCTGCTCAGCATCTTCAAGCGTTTCCTCGCGGGCGCGCCACTTGTCGAAATGCGCCTTCATCTTTTCCTTCGAGGGCAGCTTGATGCGGTCCATGATGACATCGCGGGCGAACCAGGCCTGGGCGTCGAACATGTTGAAGGTGTAGAACTGGTCCTGCATGCCGATATACATCAGCTGTGGATTGTCCTCGTAGACGACGCCCTTGTAGAGGCTGTCGGACCACAGGCGGTTGGCTGTCTTCAGGCGCAGGTCATCCGGCAGGAACGGGAAGTGGTGGAGATAGCCGGTGCACAGGATCAGGGCATCGACTTCCTTGGTCGATCCATCGGCGAAATGGGCTGTCTTGTTGACGAGTTTCTGCAAGAGCGGCCGCTCCTCGAAGCGCTCCGGCCATTTGAAACCCATCGGCTTGGAGCGGTAGCTCGTCGTCACCGATTTGGCGCCGTACTTCCAGCATTGCGAGCCGATATCCTCGGCCGAATAGCTGCGGCCGACGATCAGTACGTCCTTGTCCTTGAATTCCAGGGCGTCGCGGAAATCGTGAGCGTGCATGACGCGGCCGTTGAAGGTTTTCACGCCTTCGAAATAGGGAACGTTCGGCGTCGAGAAGTGGCCGGAGGCGACGATGACGTAGTCGAATTCCTCGTCATACATCCGGTCCTCGACGCGATTGTGCGCGGTGACCGTGAATTTCTTCGTGGCCTCATCGAAGCGGACCATGCGCACCGGGGTGGAGAAGCGCACCCATTTGCGCACGTCGGCCTTTTCGACGCGGCCCTTGATGTAGTCCCAGAGCACGGCGCGGGGCGGGTAGGAGCCGATGGGCTTGCCGAAATGCTCCTCGAAGGAATAGTCGGCGAATTCCAGGCATTCCTTTGGACCGTTCGACCAGAGATAGCGGTACATGCTGCCGTGGACGGGTTCGCCGTATTCGTCGAGGCCGGTGCGCCAGGTGTAGTTCCACAACCCGCCCCAGTCGGCCTGTTTTTCGAAGCAGACCACTTCGGGGATTTCCGCGCCTTTCTGGGCAGCGGACTGGAAGGCTCTCAATTGAGCAAGGCCCGATGGCCCTGCGCCGATCACGGCTACTCTGGTCATGTTTTTCAGTTCCCTTTGTTTCCGGGCGTGATTTTGTCGCCCTTGTCTTGGTCGTTAGTCTGCCTTGCTCTCCGTCATCCTCGCCCTTGTGGCGGGGATCCAGCAGCGGCGCGTCCGCGCCGCTAGAGGACTCTTTCACGCGACAGACGTCGCGTGACTGGATTCCTGTGACAAGCACAGGAATGACGGAGGGAGGAGGTCGTCTTCACCCCTCAAAATTCTGTTGTTCAATCCGGAAAAATCCCAGCACTCGTCGGCGCCCCGTCATCATATTTCGCCAGCCAGTCGAGCATGATCGGCCGGTTGCGGGAGAGCCCCTTGTAGTCGACGATCTCGGGCGGTAGGCTTTTCAGCACGCGCGGCAGGCGGCGGCCCCATTTGGGGACGGTCACCAGTTCGTCGAAGCTGATGAGATAGCAACGGATGACGAACAGGATGGCGTTGGAGCGCGGCAGGCGCCACAGGCTCTGCAGTTCGACGCGCAGGTGCATCTTCTCGCCGACATTCTCCGGCGTCACCGTCGCGCGGTCAGGACCCCATTTGTGGTAGTTTTCCGGTGAGGTATCGAGCCGCGGATTGACGGTCATCGTCCAGTTCAGGCGGCGCGTCGGCTTGCCCTGCTGGAGGTTGAGCAGGAATTTCAGTGCCCGGTCGAAGACGCCGATCTGGTGGGCGAGCGGTACGGGGCCGTGCCATTCCATGAAGTTCATGCCGATGTCGAAATCGAGCGACCAGTCGGCCTGGGTGGTGACCATGCCGGCATCCATCCAGAGATTGTTGTCGCGCTGGTCGACGATGCAGAAATCGCCCTGCGCTTGCCTGGTGATGTACTCCATCGGCGGATAGGGCAGGGTGGAGGGATCGCCGAAGGTGAAGGTGTCGTCGATCCCCATCGGCCGGTTGATCCAGCGCCAGCGGTCACCGGTCTTTTCCAAGGTGAAGTGCTCGGGATAGTCCTGCGCCTGATGTTCCATCAGGAGTTCCAGCGTATCCCATTGCGCCGCCATCATGTGCGGCAGGGCCTGGCAGCGAAGCGGATCCTCCTTCAGCACCAGCGCCCGGTCGTGCATCTCGGCAACATAGTGCTCGTCGACGTCGATCAGATTTTCGAAAACGCTGTCGGCCTTGCCCCGGACATGCGGTTCCATGTTGACCGAGTACATGTATTCGTCGCGATCGAAGGGGAAGGGAAAGCGCCTGATATTGTAGAGGCTGTTGCGGAAGGTGAAGTCGTCGCGGAACGTTTCGTTCCTGAACGTGATGGTCATCTGTCCGGTCCCCTTAAGCTAGAGTTGAAGAACGAGTTGCTGGCCCTTGAACCGCGAGACGCAGATCATGACCTTCTTGCCGGACGCCTTTTCCTCGTCCGACAGGTAGATGTCGTTGTGCTGCAATGTGCCATCACAGGAGAGCACTTCCGTCTCGCACTGGCCGCAGGCGCCGCCGCGACACATGTAGGGGGCGTCGCAGCCATGGGCTTCGGCGGCTTCCAGAATGCTCTGGTGTTCGCCGACCGTCATGTGGATGTTGGATTTCTCGAGGAAGACCTGGAACGGCAGGCCGGCAGGCGGCGCAAGGAAGCGTTCCGAGTGCAGGTTTTCCTTCGGCCACCCGGCTTTGAGCGCCGTCATCAGCACGCCGTCGATCATGCCGGCGGGGCCGCAGACATAGAGATGTGTGCCGAGCGGCTGGTTGTCGGCGATCTCTGCAACGGGAATGTAGGTCTTTTCCTCGTCGACATAGATCTTGATCCGGCGCGGGCCGTAGCGGTCGAGCAATTGCTGCCAGTAGGCGCCGTGGGAGCGTGAGCGGATGGCGTAGTGCAGCTCGAAGGCGACGTTGTCGCGGCTGAATTGCTCCATCATGGCTATGAAAGGGGTGATGCCAATGCCGCCGGCAAACAGGATGTGCTTGCGGCCGCGATGGTCAGGCGCGAAAAGATTGACCGGTTGGCTGACGGTCAGCTGATCGCCGGGCCTCACCTGTTCGTGCATGAAGATCGAGCCGCCGCGCGAATTGGGAACCCTGAGTACGCTGATTTCATAGGCGCTGTTGTCGTCGGGATTGGACATCAGCGAATAGGGGTTACGGCGCAGAAGACCGTTGTCGTTCATCGAGACGACGACATGGGCGCCGCCGGAGAAGAACGGCATGGGATGGCCGTCGAGCCGTTCGAAGCGGAAGCGTTTGACGAGGTCGGTCACCTGCGTTACCGCCGCGACCCTGACGGGCATATCGGTATTGAGGCTCACGGGAACATCTCCTCAGGGGCAGGCGCAGTACCCGGTTCTTCCGCATCGATGTTGACGCCCTGGAAGGCGCCGAGGCGTCTGGAATAATGATCGCGCACCAGAAGCGGCAGGCCGCAATGGGTGCAGGCAAAGGGGCTCGTCGTCACATTGTCGGTGATGCCCTTGCAGTGCACGCATTGTACGCGCCTGGCCGTCGAGCCGCGATGTTCGGTGTGGATCGAGTGGTAGTCGATGCCGTATTCCATCGCCACCTGCATGATCTGGCCAATGAAGCCTTCGGTGCCGGCGATGTAGAGCCGCGTTCCCATCCGTGCGAGATCGAGACAGGCGCGCAGGCGAAAGAGAAGCGGCTGGAGCGTCGGCGCCTGCCAGAAGACGTCCGGCGACAGCGCGGAAATCACGCTGTCATAAGCTTTCGGCGCCGCACCCGCCGCCAGATAGAGTATTTCCGATTTTGCGAGAAATTCGCGGCCCTTGGCCCCGACCTGATCAATCAGGGCCTGGGCCCCTTCGCCCTCGAGGACGAAGAGGTGGCGTTTGGCGTGGGGATCGATGTCGAGCCCCTTATATTCCGGCCTGCTTTTGATCCCTTGAACGAGCATGCCGTCAGCCTTGCGCCGTCCGCTTCGTCTTCTTCGGATCGTCGAAGGTGATCGTGTGGGCGATTGCCGGCGCGTTGATGGTCTTGCCCTTCACCTCGAGCTTCGTGCCCTGGACTGCGTAGGGAACATCGACGCGCATGATCGCCATCGAGCGATTGGTGAGCTTGGAATAGGACGGGCAGGTGATGACGCCGACTTTCTTGTCGCCGGCCCAGACTTCGTCGCCGAGATCGGTAGGACCGTCTGCCTCGACCAGGAGGCCGAAGATCTTGAAGCGCTCCTTGCCCTTAAGGCGAGCATGTTCCTCGGCGCCGCGGAAGCCGGTCTTACCGGGGCTGACGGTGAAATCGAGGCCGAGCTCCCACAGGCTGTCGCCGGGCTGCTCGTTGGCAAACGGGTACATCTGCGAATTGTCGTAGGGGTAGAACAGGAGGTAGCTTTCGACGCGCAGCATGTCGAGAACGCTGAAGCAGACGGGGATGATGCCCATCGCCTTGCCTTCATCGATGATACGGTCCCAGACCATGCCCGCATCCTGGCCGCGCACGAAGATTTCGTAACCGCGCTCGCCGGTATAGCCGGTGCGCGAGATCATCACCGGGGCGCCGAACAGCGTCGTCTGCATGTGATGGAAATATTTGAGATCGCGAATGCCGGGCACGTATTTTTCGAGATAATCGACGGCGAGCGGCCCCTGCAGCGAGAGGTCGTGCAGGTCGTCGTCGAAGAGGACGGCGCAGTTGCGCCCCTGGGCCTGCTTGACGATTTCCTCGAAGCCGGAACCCGAGCCGTGTACCAGCATCCAGGAGTTCGGGCCGGTGCGATAGACGATGCAGTCGTCGGTGAAATGGCCGCGATCGTTCAGCATGCAGGCATAGACCGACTTGCCGGGATAGATCTTGGTCATGTCGCGCGTGGTGATGTATTCCAGAACCGCGATCGCGTGCGGGCCGACTAGGTGTACCTTCTTCAAGCCAGACACATCCATGATGCCGGCCTTGGTGCGCACGGCGATGTGTTCTTCGTAGATATCCTTGTCGTAGGTCCAGGCGGTTCCCATGCCGCTCCAGTCCTCAAGGTTGGATCCCAATGCCCGGTGTCGGTCGCCCAAGGCGGAAAAACGCCAGCTAAGTGCCATGATTTGTTCCCTTATTTATTTCACTCTGTGGAAATAATTATTCCTGAGTATATTCGCGTTTTTCCGAACGGCAAGCCCGGCAAACGGATTTCTCAAGGGAAAATGCCATGTCGCGAATGGGCGAAAACAATGACACTTTTCATGCGCAGCGCGCAGTACCAAGGGCATTCAATGCCGTATCCGCCCTGTTTTCAAGTCGTAATCGCAACGCACGGCCTCGAAATAAAAATGCCCGGAACGACGGTCCGAGCATGGTCGGTCGAAACAATTTCTGGAATCAGGCGAGCAAGCCTTCTTCCCGCACAGCGGCGGTGAATGAGGCCCAGGCTTTCTTCGCACTGCGGATGCCATCGAGCGCATCGAGGCAGTGCTGCAGGGCGCGGCGATAGGCAAGGCCGCGTCTGGCCGGCCAGCGGCGCAGGAACTCGACTGCGTCCCAGGCGGTGGCGATGATGTTTTCCTGATGATGTCTGACGATCACTCTGACGGGGGTGGGGAAGCGTTTGTCGCTCACGGTCTTCCTCATGCTGCTTGCGAATTGACGGCATGGAAACGCGCGGGTTCGGAGAAGGTTCCGACCGGATGTTTATTTCGGCATATGTTTATGGAGCGATATTCTGGTCAAGGCTGAAAATCAGAGTCCGAAGGCTTCCCGCAGGTCGCTGCCCTTGTTTTCGCGCATGTCGAGGTCGGCTTCGATATGGTCGATGTGATGGATCATCAGGTGGCAGGCATGATCGAGATCGCCGCGCTCGATCGCGGTGACGATGTCCTGGTGCTCGGTGTGTCCGCAACTCGATATGGCCGACTGGCCGTAAAGAGCGATGACGAGCGAGGAACGCGCCACCAGTTCGTCCATGAAGCGCTGCATGACGGCGTTGCCGGTCATGGAGGCGAGCATCAGGTGAAAATCGCCCGACGCCTTGATTTCTGCGCGCCGCGCCGTCTGGCCGCGTTCGCCCATCAGTCGGCCTTCTTCCATCAGCAATTGCCGCAAATGCTGGAAATGCGAGGGGCCCATGTGCTTTGCGGCTTCGCGCAGGATGCCCGGTTCGATCATGCGGCGCGTTGCAAAAATCTGGCGGGCTTCTTCGGGTGAGGGATAGGCGACGAAGGCGCCCCGGTTTTTCTCGACGCTGACGAGGCCTTCATAAGACAGCGCCTGCAGGGCGCCACGGACCAGGGTGCGGCTGACCTTGAACAGCGCCCCGACATCCGCCTCTGACAATTTTGTACCGGGCGCAAGCCGGCGATCGACGATCGCATCCCGGATGGAATCGCGGATATAGTGTGTGCTGACGTCGATCTGGTCTTCGGCGGGAACTGCTGCAGTTTTCATCAAGGCTCATTCCGGTTCTTGTGTTTTATCGTATCTCGCTTTTTACGCGAAGTTAATCCGGAATTTGTCGGCATGCCTATGGTCAAATTGTATACGATCTCCTGATTGCATTGCAGACATAAGCCCATATTTTAAGCAAGACTTATGTTGCGCAAAAACGCGGCAATCTCGTGGATTTCAAAATAGCATAGCCTATTCAGATATTTGCGAGAGCCGATCGGGTTTGGCACGCTTGATGCATTGTAGTTCCCGTCACAGGGGAGACATGATGTCCAAAGCGGCTGAAATCGATATCGTTTCCGTTTCCAAGGTCTATGGCAGCACCACCGCGGTGCATTCCATCAGCCTGAAAATACCCTCCGGCAGCTATTGCTGTTTTCTCGGCCCCTCCGGCTGCGGCAAGACCTCGACGCTCAGGATGATCGCCGGGCACGAAAGCATCTCGTCAGGCGATATCCGTCTCGGCAACACCGTCGTCACCGATTTTCCGCCGGCCAAGCGCGGCACCGCGATGATGTTCCAATCCTATGCGCTGTTTCCGCATCTCGACCTCGTCGACAATGTCGCCTTCAGCCTGAAGATGAAGGGTGTCGACAAAGAGGAACGCCGAGCCAAGGCGCTCGCAATGCTCAGGCTGATGCAGATGGAGCCCTATGCCAACCGGCGTCCGGCCCAACTCTCAGGCGGCCAGCAGCAGCGCGTGGCGTTGGCGCGTGCGCTCATCACCGATCCGGAAGCCCTGCTTCTCGACGAGCCGCTGTCGGCGCTCGATCCGTTCCTGAAGATCCGCATGCGGGCGGAGCTGAAGAAGCTGCAGAAGAGCCTTGGCATTACCTTCGTGCATGTCACCCATAGCCAGGAAGAGGCAATGGCGCTGGCCGACATCATCGTCATCATGAATGACGGGCGTATCGAGCAGGCGGCGCATCCGCGCGACGTGTTCGAGCGACCGGCAACGGCCTTCGTAGCGCGGTTCATGGGCGATCACAACGTCCTCACCGGCCGCGTCCTTGAGAGCGGCGGGGGCAGGGTGACGCTTGAGGTGGAGGGGCAGACATTCACAGTCGCCGGTTCGGCCCGGGAGCCGGGCTCGCCGATCGACATCGGTGTTCGTACCGATCGCGTCCGGCTTGCTTCGCCGGCGGAAAAGACGCTCGGCTTCAACGGCGTCGTTTCCAATGTCGAATATCGCGGGGCGTCCGTGAAAATCACCGTCAATGGTGCCGGCAGCGACGATTTTACCGTCATCGCCACAGACGCCGATTATTTCAAAAAGCCCGTATCGGTCGGCGATGCGGTGCCACTGAGCTGGGGTCTTGAGGATGCCGTCCTTCTGGGCCGCATGGCCGCCTGATCCTTTCAATCACCATCAAAAAAGAGGGAACTGACATGACGACTGAAAGCAAGACTCCCAAGGGAATTTCAAGGCGCGGCCTGCTGAAGACCGGCGCCGCGGCAACCGGCGCCGTTATCGGCTCGGGCCTGATTACCGGCTTCCCGACCATCTGGGCGCAGAACCCGATCACGCTGCGCCAGTTCGGCACCGGCGTTTCGAACATCAATGCCATTGCCGAGAAGTGCAAGGCAGACCTCGGCATTACGCTGGAAATGACGGCAACGGATTCCGACGCTGCTGCCCAGCGCGCCGTGACGCAGCCGGACAGCTATGACATCGCCGACATCGAATACTGGATTGCCAAGAAGGTCTATCCGGCCGGCGTGATGCAGCCGATGGACGTCAAGAAGCTGAAATATTACGACAAGATCGTGCCGCTGTTCATCAATGGCAAGCTGAAGCCGGATAGCGTCATCGCACAGGGCACGGCGCCGCACACCGTCGGCTTCGTCGAAGCGATGGATAGCAAGGCCTTCGCCAAGGAGCCGACCCAGTGGATGACGATGGTTCCGACCATCTACAACGCCGACACGCTCGGCATTCGTCCCGATCTCGTCGGCCGCGACATCACCACCTGGGCCGACATCATGGACCCGGCCTTCAAGGGCAAGGCCTCGATCCTCAACATCCCGTCGATCGGCATCATGGATGCCGCGATGATCATGGAAGCCATGGGCAACATCAAATATGCCGACAAGGGCAACATGACCAAGGAAGAGATCGACGCGACGATCGAATTCCTGATCAAGGCCAAGCAGGACGGCCAGTTCCGCGCTTTCTGGAAGTCGTTCGACGAGTCGGTGAACCTGATGGCCTCCGGTGAAGTCGTCATCCAGTCCATGTGGTCGCCGGCCGTCGCCGCCGTCCGCTCCAAGGGCATCGCCTGCAAGTATCAGCCGCTGAAGGAAGGTTATCGCGCGTGGGGCGGCGGTCTGGGGCTCGCCGCACATCTTACCGGCGCGCAGCTTGATGCGGCCTATGAATACATCAACTGGTACACGTCGGGCTGGGTCGGCGGCTACCTCAACCGCCAAGGCTACTACTCGGCTGCCATGGATACGGCCAAGGAGTTCATGACCGCCGACGAGTGGGGCTACTGGGTCGAAGGCAAGCCGGCACAGGGCGACATCATGTCTCCGGAAGGCAAGATCATGGAGAAGGCGGGCGCAGTGCGCGACGGCGGTTCGTTCGAAGAGCGCATGGGCAAGGTCGCCTGCTGGAACTCGGTCATGGACGAGGACCGCTACATGGTCCGGCGCTGGAACGAGTTCATCGCGGCGTAAAGATCTTCACCCTCCCCTTGAGGGGGAGGGTCGGACCGAAGGTCCGGGGTGGGGTGACTTGCCGCGACATCCAACGGGTCACCCCCACCCGCAGCTACGCTGCGACCTCCCCCCTCAAGGGGGAGGTACAGAAGACAAACCGGAGACCCAACACGTGACAGCAGTCATCACGGACGAAGAAACGCAGGGCGAAGTGCCCGCCAAGCCGGCCTTCGCGGCTAGCGTCGGCAAGATCGCGGCAGCTGTTGCATCCTACCTGCAGGCCGCACCGCTGGCGCTGATCCTCGGCTTCTTCTTCCTGCTGCCGATCCTGATGATCGCGGTCGTCAGTTTCTGGGATTATGACTTTGCCGGTCTCTACCCCGATTTCCTGACGATGAACTATACCGATACGCTCGGTTCCTGGGTGACGTGGAAGACATATTTCAACACCCTGAAGTACACGGCGCTGGTCTGGGGGCTGACGCTCCTGATCGGCTTCTGGGTTGCCTATTTCCTTGCCTTCCACGTGCGCACGACCACCATGCAGATGGTGCTGTTCCTCGTCTGCACCGTGCCGTTCCTGACCTCCAATATCATCCGGATGATCTCCTGGATCCCGGTGCTCGGCCGCAACGGCCTCGTCAATACGACACTGATCGAGATGGGCATCATCCCAGCCCCGATCGAATGGCTGCTCTATTCCGATTTCGCAGTCGTGCTCGCCATGGTGCACTTGAACACGCTGTTCATGGTGACGCCGATCTTCAACACGCTGATGCGCATCGACAAGTCGCTGATCGAGGCGGCGCGGGATGCGGGTGCCAACGGCTGGCAGATCCTCTGGAACGTCATCTTGCCGCTCGCCAAGCCGGGCATCGCCATCGGTTCGATCTTCGTGGTCACTCTGGTCATGGCGGATTTCTCGACGGTGCAGGTGATGTCCGGCGGACAGAGCGCGTCGGTCGCGCTGATGATGAAGAACCAGATGTCGCTGCTGCAATATCCGGCCGCCGCGGCCAACGCGGTGGTTCTGCTGATTGTCGTGCTTCTGATGGTCGCCGCCATCCTGCGCGTCGTCGATATCCGCAAGGAGCTTTGAGATGAGCCATGAAAAGCGCACGCTCGAATTCTACATCCTGGCGATCTTCTTCGCCCTGTTCGTCCTCTTCCTCTACGGTCCCCTGTCGGCAGTGCTGATCCTGTCCTTCCAGGGGCCGAATGGCGGTTTGACCTTTCCGCTCAATGGCGTCTCGGTGCATTGGTTCTACAATCTTTTTGAACAGCAGGCCGTCGGCGATTTCGGGGCATCCTTCAAGCGCTCCTTCTCGCTTGGCCTGATGGTCATGGTGGTGAACGTGCTCGTTTCGCTGCTGGCCGGCCTTGCCTTCCGCCGCAAGTTCAGGGGCTCGACGGTGCTGTTCTACCTGACCGTCGCCAGCCTCGTCGTGCCGTCGATCATCATTTCGCTCGGTATCGGCGTCGTCTTCCAGCAGTTTGGCCTGAAGCCGGCTTGGTACTCCTCGGGCTTCGGGGCGCACCTGACCTGGACTTTGCCGTTCGGCGTTCTAATCATGTTTGCGGTCTTCAATCGCTTCTCGCCGGCCTATGAGGAAGCCGCCCGCGATCTTGGAGCGACCTCGTGGCAGACCTTCCGACACGTCCTGCTGCCGATGATCGCGCCGAGCCTGATCGGTGTCGGCCTTTTCGGCTTCACGCTTTCCTACGATGAGTTTGCCCGCACGCTGATGACATCCGGCACCTACAATACTCTGCCGCTCGAAATCTACGGCATGACCACCAATGTAACCACGCCGGTGCTCTATGCGCTCGGCACGGTCACCACGCTGTTTTCCTTCTCCATCATCCTGCTTTCGCTCGCCATCATTCTCGTGATGCGCCGCCGGCAGGCGAAACTGGTCTGATCCCGCATGCGCATTCTCGTCGTCAATCCCAACACCACCCGTTCCATGACAGAAAAGGCGGCCGACGCGGCGCGCATCGTCGCCGGCCGCGGCACCGAAATCATCGCGGCAACCTCGCAGATGGGGCCGGTTTCGATCGAGGGGCATTATGACGGCGCACTCGCCTTGCCCGGTCTGCTTGCCGAAATCAGGAGAGCGGAGGCGATGGGCGTGCAGGCGGCGGTGATCGCCTGCTTCGATGACACAGGACTGGATGCCGCCCGTTCCATAGCCGGCTTTCCCGTTCTCGGTCTTTGCGAATCCGCTCTGGTGACCGCTGGTTTTCTTGCGCAGCGTTTTACCGTCGTCACGACGCTGGAGCGCTCGCGCGTGCTGCTCGAAAACCTCTCTCGCCACTACGGCTTTGGTGGCCGGGCAAAGGTACGTGCAGCCGATATTCCGGTGTTGGAACTCGAAGACCCGGCATCCGGCGCGCTCGGCAAGTTGCGCTTTCAGATCGAGCTGGCGCTTGAGGAAGATGGCGCCGAGGCCATCGTGCTCGGCTGTGCCGGCATGGCCGATCTCGCCCATGCGCTGCAGGAGGAATACGGCGTTCCGGTGATCGATGGTGTTTCGGCGGCGGTGAAGCAGGCCGAGGCGCTGATTGCGCAGCGGTTGACGACCAGCAAGCGCGGCTCCTATGCCACGCCGCTGGCAAAGGTCTATATGGGCGCGATGGGCGTGTTTGCCCCAGTGACGACGTAAGCACCTCGCCGCAACCGGCCATAGGCGATCGCGTATTTCCCTTTCATATCAACGTCGAAGCGAATGTGTTTCAGAGATTGATTCTGCAATGCTTCATAGATCGCTTCAGCGATCCAGTTCCGGATAGACCCGATCCATGAAGCCTGGGCGCAGTTTCTCGCCGATCATGCAGTCGGAGCCGGGTGCGGCCTGAACCGGAACGGGTTGTTCGGCGGTTCGCGCGCGACTGACTTCCATGACCAGTTTCTGCCGGATGGCGACGGCGAAGTCTTCCGACCGACGCACCGGCAGGACGAAGGATCCGGGGCCGCCGATGACACAGTCGGCATAATAGCGATCGAGCGAGCCGGCACTCGCGGAAGGGCGGATGAGGATGGCAAGGCCGTTGATGATGATGCCGTCATCGATGGCCGCGTCGCGGATCGGCGCGACCGGCGGACCGAGATTGTTGGGGCCGTCGCCCGACACGTCGATCACCCGCCGCATGCCATCGTAGGGGCTGGTGGCGATCAGCTTCGATGCAAAGGCGATGGCATTGGAAATCGATGTGCCCCGGCGCGTGAAGACGGGCCGCGCGGCGAGATGTTCGGCGAAGGCGGCGGCATCCTGTGCGTCGTCAATCAGCTGCCAGCTGACCAGAGAGGTTTCGTTGACGCTGCCTGCCCATTCGAAATAGCTGATCGCAATGCGGCCGTTGAGGCCGGCGGTTACCGCATTGATGAACTCGGAATGGCGCAGGGCCTCCACATAGCCCATGCGCTGCACCCGCGCTTCCTCGAGATCCATCGAACCTGACATATCGACGGCAAGCACGAGTGCGACATCCACCTGCACATTTGTCTGTGCTGGCGTAACGGCGGCCGTGGCTGAAAGACCAAGAAGCATCGCAAGTGTTGTGAACATGGTGTCATCCAATCACTGCCGACAGTCATATTGAGAAAGTGTAGCACAGGCAGGTGCCGTGGCGACAGTTTCAAGCCGCGGTGACTTCAACAATCGGTGATTTGCCTAAGGCGTTGTTCTGTGTTGAGTTTCGGTACTGGGAGTGCATAACGAAATGCTTTTTAAAAACGATATTGATACAATTCTTCTCGACCGGCTGCAGCAATCCGCTTTTGCTTATTTCGTCGATTATGCCAATCCCGAAAACGGCCTGATCGCCGATACGTCATTGGAAGGCGCCCCGTCGAGCATTGCTGCGACCGGGTTCGGTCTTTCCGCCTATCCCGCTGGTGTCGAGAGAGGCTGGATGACGCGGCAGGATGCGGCGGCTAGAACCTTGACGACGCTGCGTTTTTTCGCGGAAAGCCAGCAAAGTCGCGACAAGGATGCGACGGGCTACAAGGGGCTCTACTACCATTTTCTCGACATGAAGACCGGGCGGCGGACGTGGCGTAGCGAATTGTCACTGATCGACAGTGCGCTCCTGATTGCCGGCGTCCTGACCGCAGCGGCCTATTTCAACCGGGACGACAAGGTCGAAGCCGAGATACGATCCTTGGCCGACATGCTCTATGCCCGTGCCAATTGGGCCTGGGCGCTCGACGGCAAGGAGGCATTGTGGCTCGGCTGGAAACCGCGGAGTGGTTTTCTGCCCTATCGCTGGGAATCCTATAGCGAAGCGATCATTCTCTACGTGCTGGCGCTCGCCTCGCCATCCTATCCAATCGGCAGGGAGAGCTATGATGCCTTCGCACGCAAGTTCGAGTGGATGACGGTGAGGGACCAGCCCTTCCTCTATGCCGGGCCTCTCTTCATTCATCTTTTCTCGCATGCCTGGATCGATTTTCGCGGCATTCGCGACAAGGCCGTTGCGGCGAAGGATACGGACTATTTCGAAAACACCTGCCGTGCGATCGCAGTGCAACGGGATTACGCGATCACCAATCCCGGCAGCTTCAGTGGCTATGGCGCCGATCTGTGGGGACTGACCTCCTGCGACGGGCCGCTGCGGCCGCGACGGTTGCAGGATGGCCGGCAACAGGAGTTTTCCGGTTATGCCGCCCGCGGTGCACCGTTCGGTCCGGATGACGGCACGATTGCGCCATGGGCGCCGCTTGCCTGCCTGCCGTTCGATCCGAAGGCCGCGATATCGGCAACCCGCAATATCGTTTCTAATTATCCCGGTGTGATCGAGGAGGGCCGCTTTCTCGGCAGTTTCAACCCGAGCGTTCCCGGCAAGACCAAAGAAGGCTGGCTCAACAACCGCAGTGTCGGCCTTGACCAGGGCATTCTGGTGATGATGATCGAAAACTATCGCAGCGGCCTCTTCTGGGACATGCTGCGGCAATCGCCAGTCATTCGGCGCGGGTTGAAGAAAGCGGGCTTTTCCGGCGGTTGGCTTTGAGATAAATCGGCGGTCGGCACAGGAAAAGGCGGCGCGCTTGGACGAAAACCCAGACTCCGGCAAGTCGATTGACGCCGAGGAAAAATCAGCGGCCGTGATAGCCATGCGGTGGCAGGCGGAGCGATTTCCACAGGTGGCCGCATCCTTTGCGTCCGACGGCGCTGCGTTCCTTGCCGTGACCGAGGCCTGGGGTCATGGCGGCACGGCGATTGACGGTTTTCTGAACTATCAGAACCGGTTTGCCGCCGGAATGGATGACCGCACCAGAGGCGCGCACCTGATCGCCTTCTACAGCCATCACCTCAGCATTGCTGCCGGCGCCATCTATCTGCGAACCGGCGTTGTGCCTGATATGAGGCCCGACCGGCTTCGCCTGCGGTTCGAGCCTTATGGCCGCGAAGATGCCGGCCAAGCCACAGAGAACCCTCCGCATGACGTGCGCCGGTTTCATTTCAGTTTCATTGGCCTGTGTCGCGGTGCCGATATGGCTTCTGCGTTCCACGACAGCTTCGTTGCAAGCCTCACGCCGGTTGTCGAAACCCTGAAGTTGCGCACCGGCCTGTCGCCTGTCGCGCAATGGCGGCTGACGGCTGACGGTCTCGCAGGCGCTTTTCTCGATATCGGTACCGCAATTGGTGAGGAGGAGCGGGCGATGGCCGCCGCACTTGCCATTGTGATGAGGGACGGCTCGCTGCTTTCGTCGGGCGAGTTGCGTTATGAGCGGATCGGCGTGGTCGTCGATGGCGTCGAAGACGAGCGGGTTTTTCGCCTGAGAAGTGGCTGCTGTCTGTACTATCGGACGCCGGGCGGCGATTTTTGCGATGTGTGCGTACTTCTCGATGACGAGACTAAAAAAAGCCGCCTGCGCGCTCATGTCGAGCATGCAGGCGGCTGAGATCGCTATGCCGATTTCAGGAAGCGGTCATTGAAATAACCGGAGATCAGGCCGAGCACGATCCACGAGGCAAGTGCGGTTGCCAATGCCGCAACTGCGAATTCCGCGCCGAGAACCGCCGGAACCGGGCTCGTAATATCTGCAGGCTGCGGCGCGCCGTAGAGATGCGGTGCGGCGATCAGGATCAGGCCGGCTATTTTGGCAACGATTTCGCTTCGCAGCACAAGAAGGTAGAGCCCCGCCCCGGAGAGCAGGACCGTCGCCATCCACCATATCTGCCGATCGTGCAGATCAGCGGCCGGGAAGCCAGGCAATTCCGGCGGAAGGCCGATCGCAGGTAACATATGGACTGCGAGCCAGCCGCACGCGCCCCAGAGCGCGCCGTTGCGCAGCGTGATCGGATAACCGATCAGCAGGCTCACTCCGGTCAGCAACAGGCTGAACCCCGTGCTGGTCACGAGATTGGCCAGCAGGCTTCCGGAAAACCGGCTCATGCCGAACATGATGCCGCCCTCTTCCTCATGCTCACCCTCGTGGGCATAGGCCGGCGTAATCGGCGAGAAAGCCGCCACGAACTCTGCGACAGTGACCGATTGGTTCAGCGATGAATGCTGCTGCTGATCGCCGGTGGCGGGGGGCTGTTCCGCAGCGGGCTCCTTGCCTTCATACTCTTCGGCATGAAGGATGATCGGAACGACACGCGCCGTCTGCGCCACCGTCGTGAAGACGCCGGCAATCAATCCGGCCACCAGCGCGGCCAAAAGTGTTTTGACAATCATTTCAGTATCCCCAATTCAAGCGGAGCGGATGTTCTTCGACGCATCCGGCTTGCCATGTTTCAATTCCCCACGACAAATGCCGCCCGATGCGTAAGCATGGGCGCACATCACCGCTGTGCGCTTCCCTGGGGGAAGCCTTGCGATCTGTCTATCCGATCAAACGTGAAAAGCGCGAGGCCTCTCACCGTATTCGATCAATGGCAGGGGAAACCGTAGGAGTGGCGGACGTCATGCGCGGTATCGTGCAGGACTGCGGAATTCGCAAGGCCGGCACCGAAAACCAGGAAGCCACCGATCAGAAGGGCGAGGATACCGGCCGTGATGCGGTCGTTGAGGGAGAGCGGAACGCTCGAAACTGTAGTCGTAGCCATGACAACCTCCGTGATGGCGCGTGGGAAATTTCCCACCAATTGGGCACCATGCCCCTCATCAACCGGCAGGTTTCCTGGCTCGCGGCGTCAGGTGCATTTGCACCAAGAAGTTTGCCTCGCCTTCCCGAGGACGGGCCAGGGCCCGCTGCCGCAGTGGCTTTTGCCGGATCGACCGGCATGGCAATCTCTAACCGCTCTACAGTCGCGGGGTCGGCCGTGATTGAGATGCCCAGGATGGGTCCACCCGTCACGTTCCCATTTACTCCCCGAAAGCGCCTCGCTCCCAAGGAACCAATTGATACGACGATGATTATGTCGTCGTCCCGCTCATGTCAATTCGGGGCTACGACGTGCCATGCCGCTTTGCCGCCATGATCGATCGAAGTTGGTATACTCCCGACCAAGGCGCAAATTGCGCCGAAGGCATCTATCTGTCATAAAATAACACAGAATGGTTGCTTGTATCGCCGATTGGATTTGAGGTGTCCCGAGACAATATTTCTTAAGGAACCTTGGAGCAGAATGCCGCGCACGCCTGTACGCTGAGAATCATTCACAGAGAAAACAATGAAAGCGGCGAGGTCCGAACAGGAATTCCAGAATATTCTTCGACGGCTGGAGCTTGCTCTCGATGCCTCGCAGATCGGCGTATGGGAACACGACACGCAGAAGGATGAAGTCGTCTGGGACGTGCAGATGCACCGGCTCTATGGGACCGGCAGCACGAAGAAGCGCGTCAAGGCCGAGTTATGGATGAACGCGATCCATCCGGACGACCGCGAAAGGGCCGAGGCGGATTTCGACGAGGCCATCAAGCACAAGCGGACCTATTCTTCGGAATATCGTATCGTTCTGCCGAACGGGGAAACGCGCTATCTCCGTTCCAGGGCGCATTGCTTCGAGGAAGACGAAAATATCACCTTCATCGGCGTCGAATGGGACGTCACGGCGGACGTGCTGCTGAACCGCGAACTGCAGCGGCAGAAAGCCATAGCAGAGGCCCGGGCGATTGCTCTTGAAGCGAGCACGCGGCGGATCGAATATGCCGCCGAACACGACTATCTGACCGGGCTGCCGAACCGCCGCCTTTTCGATCGGCGATTGGCGGAACTTGCCGAACATGCCGGCCTCGAAAAGCTGGCAATCCTCCATATCGGCCTCGACCGTTTCAAGCAGATCAATGATGCCGCCGGCCATGGCGTGGGCGATGACGTGCTGAAATCCTCCGCCAGCCGAATTGTCGCGGCGGTCCCGCCGAATTCTTTCGTTGCCCGCGTCAGCGGTGACGAATTCGCCGTCTTGATCGCAAATTTTGCCTCGCTGGAGGACCTGAAGGCGCGCGCCGAGCGGCTGGTGCAACACCTGAAGCAGTCCGTCTGGCACAATGACGAGGTCCTGCGCACCGGCGCGTCAATCGGTCTGGCCTCTGCCAGCGGCCGGAATGTCGCCAATCTGCTTGCGGAGTCCGATGTTGCCCTGCATCGCGCCAAGAAACTTGGCCGGGGCAGGGTGGAGGTGTTTTCGGCACAGCTCAAGGCACAGCTCCACAATGAACGCCGCGTTGCCAAGCAGTTCGCACGGGGGCTGGAGAAGGGCGAGTTCGTCCCCTTTTACCAGGCGCAGGTCGATGCGCGCACACGCCGTATCGTCGGCATGGAGGCTTTGGCGCGCTGGCATCATCCCAAGCGCGGATTGCTGTTGCCGGGCGAATTCATCGAGGTTGCCGGAAGCATCGGGGGGCTGGACGATCTCGATGCCACGATCCTCAAGGCGGCACTGAAAGACCGGCGCGCCTGGATGCGGCAGGGTGTTCATGTTCCGCGCATCGCGGTGAATGTCTCGGCGGCGCGGCTGTCCGATCCGCTGTTGATCGACGAGCTTCAGCGGCTGCGTGTCGAGCCGGATATGCTGTCGTTCGAATTGCTGGAGACGATCTTTCTTGATGACGGCGAAGAGGGTGTGCTTTCCAACGTCGTCGCCCTGAAGGGGATGGGCATCGACATCGAGATCGACGACTTCGGCTCGGGCCATGCGTCCATCATCGGGTTGATGAAGGTCAAGCCGCGGCGGCTGAAGATTGACCGGCGGCTGGTCATGCCGGCCACCGATTCGCGCGAACAGCGGCGGTTGTTGCGTTCGATCGTCGACATAGCCAAGGCATTCAACATCAAGGTGGTGGCGGAAGGTGTCGAGACGCTGGAACACGCCAAGCTCTTGACGCGCCTTGGCTGCGACATTCTGCAGGGCTATGCGATCGCCTATCCGGTATCGGGCTCCGATATGCTGGCGCGGCTGATTGAAACGCAGGAACAGGAATTTATTCCCCCGCCTTTGACGGCGCTCCGCAAACAGCAATCTAAGAGGCCAGCAGGTCCTGCATGACGCCGATGATGCGGCGGTGCTGGTGCGCATGGCGCGTGCGGATGCTGGTGGCGGCATAGACCGCCTGCGGAATGGGCGGGGCGTCTGTGACCGGAAATGCTCGTCCCTGTTGTTCAAGCTCCAGTGCCGTGGAGTTCGTGACATAGGCCGCTCCCCCCAGCGTCTTGAGCAGGTCCGTTATGGCAATGTTCTGCCCTGACGCAAGCGACGCGGACGACAGATGCGGCAGCGCCAGGCGATGGGCTCTATCGAACGCTGGCGAGTAGACGGCCTGAATATAGCTTTCGGGAACGACGTCCACGACCGTCCGCGCAGCGGTGCTGACCAGCGTATAGGTCAGCTCGCCGATCCGTTCATAGTGCAGGTCGGGCAGGTAGTGCGGCGTGTAGAGAATGGCGAGGTCGAGATCGCCGGCGGCCAGATCGCGGTTCATCTGGTTGGAATAATCCGCCTCCATGTAGATCGAGGTTGCCGGCAAATCGGCGCGGATAGCGGAAAGCCAGCGACCGGCAAAGGCTTCGGCGAGATCGTGCTGGATGCCAAGCCGCATGGAGCGTTCGTAGGCGCCGGCATTCTCCACCGCCCGGGTCGCCTCATGCCACTGGTGCTGCAGCGCTTTCGCATGATCGAGGAAGCGCAGGCCGGATGCCGTCGGCGCGGTGCCGCCCTTGTTGCGGGTGAAGAGCTTGCGGTTGAACTGCGCCTCCAGCGCCTTGACGCGGTGGGAGACAGTGGATTGCGTGATGTTCAGCCGCTCCGCCGTGCGATTGAAGCTGCGGGTTTCCATTAGGTCGAGGAAGGTTTCGATGAGGTCGATCTGCATGGGGGATGTCCAGTGTGCCTTTAGCGAAAACCCCTCCCCAACCCTCCCCACAAGGGGGAGGGAGTCGACTGTGCATGCCGTGCCTCCGATACCTTGAGGAAAAAGAAGATCGGCAGACACGATAAACTCCCTCCCCCTTGTGGGGAGGGCTGGGGAGGGGCTTTCATCCCAATCTAATCGAATTCTTCGATCAATAAAGCGAATTCTGGCCGCTTGATGCAGGCGCGCTTCATTGCCAAAACTCGTCCCAAACAAGGGAACAGACATGTCGAATTTGCCGTCTCATGCACGCGTCGTGATCATCGGGGGAGGTGCGGTCGGCGCGTCCGCACTCTACCATCTGGCCAAGGCTGGATGGACTGACTGCGTGCTTCTGGAAAAGAACGAGCTGACGGCCGGTTCGACATGGCATGCTGCGGGCAACGTGCCGACGTTTTCGTCGTCCTGGTCGATCATGAACATGCAGCGCTATTCGGCATCGCTCTATCGCGAGCTCGGAGCGCTGGTCGATTATCCGATGAACTACCACGTCACCGGCTCGATCCGGCTCGGCCATTCGAAGGAGCGTCTGCAGGAGTTCAAGCGCGTCGTCGGCATGGGCCGCTATCAGGGCATGGACCTCGATATCCTGTCGCCCGACCAGATCAGATCGAGATATCCATTCCTCGAAACCCATGACCTCTCCGGTGCGCTCTACGATCCCTACGACGGCGACATCGATCCGGCGCAGTTGACACAAGCCTTGGCAAAAGGCGCGCGCGACATGGGTGCGAAGATTTTTCGCTTCTGTCCCGCCACCGGCGCCCGCCGGGAAAACGACGAGTGGATCATTTCCACGCCGCAGGGCGACATCCGCTGCGAATACGTGGTCAATGCTGCCGGGTATTACGCCCGCGAGGTCGGCAAATGGTTCGGCCGCGACGTGCCGATGATGGTGATGAGCCATCAGTATATGCTGTTCGAGGAAATTCCGGAATTGGCCGCATGGTCGAAGGAAGTCGGCCACAAGCTGCCGCTGCTGCGCGACGTCGACAGCTCCTATTATCTCCGGCAGGAAAAGACCGGGATGAATCTCGGCCCCTACGAGAAGAACTGCAAGGCGCACTGGATCACACCGGATGATCCGATGCCGGAGGACTTTTCCTTCCAGCTTTTCCCCGACGATCTCGAGCGGCTGGAATGGTATCTGAACGATGCCGTCGAGCGCGTGCCGATCCTTGGCACGGCGGGCCTGTCGCGCATGATCAACGGGCCGATCCCCTATGCGCCGGATGGCAATCCGCTGATCGGCCCGATGCCGGGTGTGCCGAACGCGTTCGAGGCCTGCGTTTTCACCTTCGGTATCTGCCAGGCGGGCGGCGCCGGCAAGGTTCTGGCCGAATGGGTGACAGAGGGGCAGACGGAGTGGGACATGTGGTCCTGCGATCCGCGCCGGTTCACCAGCTTTACCGATCAGGATTATTGCATCGCCAAGGGCATGGAAATCTATGGCCATGAATATGCGATGCATTTTCCGAAACATGCCTGGCCCGTCGGCCGCAACAAGAAGCTCTCGCCGATCCACGACCGGATCGCCGCACTCGGCGCGCAGTTCAAACCCTACAATGGTTGGGAGCGCGCCAACTGGTATGCCAAGCCGGGCGACGATCTTTCCGAAGAGGCGACGCAGACCTGGAACCGGGCGGGGCCGTGGCAGAAGCGTATCGAAGAGGAGTGCTTGGCTGTTACCAACGCTGCCGGCATTCTCGATCTTCCCGGTTTCTCCCGTTACCGGCTGAAGGGCGAGGGCGCTCGCGATTGGCTGCTTGGCCTCATCACCGGCAAGGTGCCGAAGCCCGGCCGGATCGGCCTTGCCTATTTCTCCGACGACAAGGGGCGCATCGTCACCGAAATGTCGGTCATGGCGCTGGAGGAGGATTTCTTCTTCCTGATCACGGCAGCGACGGCGCAGTGGCACGATTTCGAATGGCTGCAGAAGCACCTGCCAAAGGATGCCGCGTTCACGCTGGACGAGGTGACGCACAATTTCACCTGTCAGATCCTCTCTGGGCCAAAGTCACGCGATATTCTCGCAGAGGTCTCCGACGCCGATCTCGCCAAGGGCTGGCTGACGCATCAGTCGGTGCAGATCGCCGGGCGTTGGTGCCAGCTGGTACGCGTGTCCTTTGCCGGTGAACTTGGCTGGGAAATCCACACAAAGATCGATGATACCGCCGCGATCTTCGACGCGGTCTGGGCTGCCGGGCAGACACACGGGCTAAAGCCCTTCGGCATGGAGGCGCTGGACTCGTTGCGCATCGAGAAGGGCTATCGCGCCTGGAAGGGCGATCTTTCCACCGACTATACCATCCTGCAGGGCGGGCTTGAGCGCTTCGTCGATTGGGGAAAGCCCGACTTCAAGGGCAAGGCGGCGCTGGAGCGCGAGAAGCAGCAGGGCGTGACCAAGCGCTTCGTCACGCTGGTGGTGGACGCCGGCGAATGCGACGCACCCTACATGTCGACGCTCTGGCATGCTGGCCAAGTGGTCGGCGAAACGACCTCCGGCAACTGGGGCTATCGGATCGGTAAATCCGTGGCACTCGGCATGCTGCGCGCCGACTTGACGGAGCCCGGAAGCGAGGTCGAAGTCGAGATCTACGGCGACCGCTTCAAGGCAATTGTGCAGGCCGACGAGCCGCTGTTTGATCCCAAGAATGAAAGACTTCGCGCATGAGCAAGGCTATCCCCAAAAAAGCACGCGCGGTCATCATCGGCGGCGGCGTTTCCGGCTGTTCCGTCGCCTATCATCTGGCGAAACTCGGCTGGACGGATATCGTGCTGCTGGAGCGCAAGCAACTGACCTCCGGCACCACCTGGCATGCGGCGGGGCTGATCGGCCAGTTGCGCGCCTCGCAGAACATGACGCGGCTCGCCAAATATTCGGCCGATCTCTACACCAAGCTCGAGGCCGAGACCGGCATCGGCACGGGCATGCGGCAGTGCGGTTCGATCACCGTGGCGCTGACCGAGGAGCGCAAGCAGGAGATCTACCGGCAGGCTTCGCTTGCCCGTGCCTTCGATGTCGATGTCCGCGAGATTTCGCCGGATGAAGTCAAGGCGATGTATCCGCATCTGAATGTTTCGGATGTGGTGGCTGCCGTGCACCTGCCGCTCGACGGCCAGTGCGATCCGGCGAACATTGCCATGGCGCTTGCCAAGGGCGCACGGCAGAACGGCGCGACCATCCTCGAAGGCGTCAAGGTGACGGCGGTTCACAAGAAGGACGGCCGGGTGTCCGGTGTCACCTGCGAGCAGAACGGCGAGACATTCACCATCGAGACCGAGAATGTCGTCAACGCTGCCGGCATGTGGGGCAGGGAGCTTGCCAACATGTCGGGTGTGACGGTACCGCTGCATGCCTGCGAGCATTTCTACATCGTCACCGAACCGGTCGCCGGGCTGCAGCGCCTGCCGGTGCTGCGCGTGCCCGACGAGTGCACCTATTACAAGGAGGATGCCGGCAAGATGCTGGTTGGCGCCTTCGAGCTTAAGGCCAAGCCCTGGGGCATGAACGGCATCAGCGAGGACTTTTGCTTCGACCAGCTGCCGGAGGATTTCGATCACTTCGCGCCGATCCTGGAAAAGGCGGTCAACCGCATGCCGATGCTGGAGACGGCGGGCATCCATACGTTCTTCAATGGCCCGGAAAGTTTCACGCCCGACGATCGCTACTATCTCGGTGAGGCGCCGGAACTCAAGGGCTATTGGGTTGCTGCCGGCTACAATTCGATTGGCATCGTTTCATCTGGCGGTGCCGGCATGGCGCTGGCGCAATGGATGAACGATGGCGAGCCGCCCTTCGACCTCTGGGAAGTCGATATCCGTCGGGCGCAGCCGTTCCAGAAGAACCGGACCTATCTCAAAGAGCGCGTCACCGAGACGCTCGGCCTGCTCTATGCCGACCATTTCCCCTATCGCCAGATGGCGACGGCACGCGGCGTGCGTCGCACGCCTCTGCACGAACATCTGAAGGCGCGCGGCGCGGTGTTCGGCGAAGTCGCGGGCTGGGAGCGGACCAACTGGTTTGCGAAACCCGGGCAGGAACAGGAATACAAATACAGCTGGAAACGGCAGAACTGGTTCGAAAACCAGCGCGACGAACATCTGGCGATCCGAAGCGGCGTTGGCCTGATCGACATGACGTCCTTCGGCAAGATCCGTGTCGAGGGACGCGATGCGCTTTCCTTTCTGCAGAAGCTCTGCGCCAATCAGCTGGATGTCGCCACGAACCGCATCGTTTATACCCAGATGCTCAACGCCCGCGGCGGCATCGAGAGCGACCTGACGGTCACCCGCCTCTCGGAGACAGCCTTCCTGCTGGTCGTTCCCGGTGCCACGCTGCAGCGTGATCTGGCCTGGCTGCGCAGGCATGTCGCCGACGAGTTCGTCGTCATCACCGATATGACCGCGTCGGAATCGGTGCTCTGCGTCATGGGGCCGAAAGCGCGCGACCTGATGCTAAAGGTCAGCCCCAACGACTTCTCGAATGCGGCTCACCCGTTCGGGACTGCCCGCGAGATCGAGATCGGCATGGGCCTCGCCCGCGCTCACCGCGTCACCTATGTCGGCGAACTCGGCTGGGAGCTTTATGTCTCGACCGACCAGACCGCGCATGTGTTCGAGACGCTGGAAGAGGCGGGGGCGGATATCGGCCTGAAACTCTGCGGCATCCACACCCTCGACAGCTGCCGCATCGAAAAGGCCTTCCGCCATTTCGGCCATGACATCACCGACGAGGACCACGTGCTGGAAGCCGGACTCGGTTTTGCGGTCAAGACCAGCAAGGGCGATTTCATCGGCCGGGATGCCGTGTTGAAAAAACAGGACAAGGGGCTGTCGCGCCGGCTGGTGCAATTCCGGCTGACCGATCCGGAGCCGCTTCTGTTCCACAACGAGGCCGTGGTGCGCGACGGACGGATCGTCGGGACGATCACGTCTGGCAATTACGGCCACCATCTCGGCGGCGCTATCGGGCTTGGCTATGTGCCGTGCAAGAACGAGACGGAAGCGGATGTGCTCGGCTCATCCTACGAGATCGAGATTGCCGGGACGCGGGTGAAGGCAGAGGCGTCGTTGGCGCCGATGTATGATCCGAAGGCGGAGCGGGTGCGGGTCTAGGCATTTCGGTCTGGGTCAAGAGCCGCCCCTCATCCGCCCTGTCGGGCACCTTCTCCCCGTGAACGGGGAGAAGGGAAACGCGGCAACCTCCGTCGTCCCCTCTCCCTGCTTGCGGGGTGAGGGGCTTTTGCCAACTCTCTAGGGGAGGGTGGGTGAAAGACCCCCCCTGCATTGAGTGCGCGCACCGGAGCGCGATTTTTCCGGATGTTTTCAAGGAGATGAAAGCCATGCTCGCGCCAGAAATAAAGACGACCGAAAAATCGATGGACCGCATCGACCAGCTTGTCGCCGCCCACAAGCCCGGCCATGGCCTCACACGTCCGTTCTATATGGACTCGGAAATCTACGAGCGCGATCTGGAGCGTATTTTCCGTCGCCACTGGCACTGCGTCGCGCATGAAAGCGTCATCCCCAAGCCCAACGATTTCGAAGTGTTCCGGATGGCCTCCGAGCAGGTGATCGTGACGCGCCACGCGGACGGGACCATCCACGCGATCCTCAATGTCTGCCGCCATCGCGGTGCTGAGGTCTGCACCAAGGACAAGGGCAATGCCCGGGTTTTCGTCTGTCCCTATCATGCCTGGACCTATGGCAATGACGGCAGCCTGAAGGCGGCGCGGCTGATGCCGAAGGATTTCAAGCGCGAGGATCATGGGCTGAAGAAGCTGCATGTGCGTGTGGTCGAAGGCCTGATTTTCATTTCCTTCGCGGAAAATCCGTTGGATTTTGCAGAGGTCGAGAACCTGCTGCATGCCACCTGCGGGCAATATGGCTGGGCGCAGGCCAAGGTCGCGCACCGGCAGAGTTATCCGGTCGATGCCAACTGGAAGCTGGCGGTGGAGAACTATGTCGAGTGTTACCATTGCGGCCCGGCGCATCCGGAATATTCGCAGACGCATGCGCTGGAACAGCCGCTGCACATGATCGAGGCGCTGAACGCGGCCATGGAAGAGCGCACCTGCGCGCTCGGCATCCAGGTCGGCTCCGGCGATCACTGGCAGACGTCTGAAAACGGCAAGGAAACCATCCATGCCTTCCGCTATGCGCTCTATGACGGCGTCAAGACCGGCAGCCAGGATGGCTCGCCTTTGGCGCCGTTGATGGGCCGTTTTACCGAGTTCGACGGCGGCGTCACCTCCGTCCATCTCGGCGGTACGTCCTTCCTCGTCTGCTATCCCGATCACGGCATGATCTACCGCTTCATCCCGAAGGGACCGGAAGCCTGCGAGATGGAGCTGATCTGGCTGGTCAACGGCGAGGCGCAAGAGGGCGTCGATTACGACCTTGAGAAGCTGAAATGGCTCTGGACCGTGACGACCGACGAAGACAAGTCGATCATCGAACACACCTCGCGCGGCGTCCGCTCGCACTATTTCGTACCCGGCCCGATCGCACCGATGGAGCAGAACGAGCTGCGCTACATCAACTGGTATCTGGACGAGATCAGCCGGGCGAACTGACTTCGCTTATTCTTGTGCTGTCTCTGCGTGGCCGGACTTTGCATGCTGGATCGCAGTCAGAAGGTCGTTGCGGGCAGCTTCGACCTTCACAAGACTATGGCCCTCGCGCAGGACAATGCGCCGTCCCGCTGGCGTGAACAAAACGCATTTAAAATAATCGGAACCATCACCGTCCGTTTCGTCCAGCATCGCCACTCCGCGGATGGCGGTAGCGGGAAACTGCTCGAGCCGAACGGACCATAGCCAGTATTCACGAACTGTCGCCTTGCCCTCGAAGATGACGACATCGACGCTCGGCTTCAGCAAGTGCGTACCCCAGAGCACGCCAAAGATCCAAAAAGCTGCAACCGCGAGCAATTCAAGGGAAGCATTTTCCCGATCCATTCCACCGTCGAAAAAGAAAGCAAATGCGGCCATTGCGATAAACAGGATGGAGGCGATCCAGTGTCCCACGACAGCATCGTTGCGGGTACCAAACGATGGTTTCTGCATGCTCAGTCCCCGAACGATGTCGGTATCGGAGGGCTATAGTCCGGCCATTGGCAATTAAGGTGCACGTCCGTTGACCTCGGTGATCCGGTAGGACCATTTGGGCGTCGATGGTTCAACGCCGAACGGGCTGGGGAAGGTGAAGAAGGTCTCGAAGTTTTGGCTCTGGCCAGGGGCGAGGCGTGCCAGAATGAGAGCTGTGTCATCGCCCACGGATTTGCAGGTGTTGGCGGGGCAGTCCTCGAGTGTCACTGCGAGCCTGAAATAGTTGATGTTGAAGTCGCTTGAGTTGACCACCGTTCCGGTCACCCGGTAACTCGTGTCCGGCCTGTTTCGGGCGAATGTCAGGCCCTCCAACACGATGTCTTCAGGCGGAATGACGGGCTGGGCCCGGCTAAACGGCGGAGGATCGTTCCGTGTGTTCGCTGAGTTGTCCTCGCGTATCCAGACGAAAAACGCCGACAGCAGGCCGAATGCCACGAGAATACTCAGAGTTGGTTCGGCAAAGCGCTGGAAGCGCGACGAGCGCATGGCGAAATAGACAATCAGCAGGCCTGCAACTGCCGGAAATATCCAAATCATCAAAGTCCTCCCCACTCTCTATATAGGCGGGGCATGGGCGCGAGGGAAGCGGTGGCCGCTGCAGTCTGGCGATTGTGGAACAAGGCGGAACAAAGCACGCGGTGGGTCGTTTCCCGCAGGTCGTCCCCGACACGCTAAAATCAAAGAAAAGGAAGAAACCAATGGCAGGAAAAGCCCTGGAAGACCTGTTTCACGATATGCTCAAGGATGTCTACTACGCCGAACGCAAGATTCTGAAGGCCTTGCCGAAAATGGCCAAGGGCGCTCAGAACCCTAAGCTGAAGGCGGCTTTCGAAAAGCATCGCGACGAGACCGAAGGGCAGATCGAGCGCCTGCAGCAGGTGTTTGAAATCTTCGGCAAGCGCGCCGTCGGCAAGACATGCCCGGCGATCGACGGGATCATCGAGGAAGGCGAGGAAATCCTCGATGAATTCAAGGGTTCGCCGGCGCTGGATGCGGGTCTTCTGGCCGCGGCGCAGGCCGTCGAGCACTATGAGATGGCACGCTACGGCACCTTGAAGACCTGGGCAACGACGCTTGGCCTCAAGAATGCCGTCAAGCTCCTGGATGAGACGCTGCAGCAGGAAGGCAAGACCGACCACGAGTTGTCGGCACTCGCCGAAGCATCCGTCAATGCGATGGCCCTCAAGAAGGCCGCGTAGAAAAGCCCCTCTCAAAATGGCCGGATATCGTATCCGGCCATTTTGCTATTTCAGGCTGATCCAGTAGGAGCCGTTGAACGGAACGGCGGCAAAACGCTCGTTGATCTCCTTCAGACTCTGGTCCGGATCGACATCCGCAAACATCTCCGGCCGCAGCCAGTGCGCAAAGGCTTCCGCCGCAAGGATGTTGAGCGGCACGGCATTGAAGAAATTCCACAATCCATGCACACGGCCTTCCTGAACGCCGGACAGGTTGGCAAGAACAGGGCTCTTGACCGCCTCGCCAAGCGTCTGGCGAGCCTCATCTGCAGGAACGCCCGGGCCGACCGAAAACACACTATACGTGCCGCCCGGCGAGGCGGTGGCGATATAGACCTCCGGATCAGCCTCGATCAGATACTCGCCGCTGACGATGCCGCCCTGCCGCGGCAGGTTCTTGTCCGCAATGTTGCGGCTGCCGGTAATGCCGATGAACTCGCCGAGGCCGCCGGTGCCATAGGCGTAGCAACACCGATCCGGATTGGGGAAGGCGTCCATCAGCACGGTCGGGCCGGGCTCGGGATTGGCTGCCACGCGGTCGGTGATGCGCTTCAGGTGTTCTTCGTAGAAATCGGCGAATGCGTTGGCCTGTTCCTCGCGTTCGAGGATTTTGCCGAGCAGCCGCATGTTTCCGGGCGTGTTCTTCATGGGATCGCTGTTGAAGTCGACGACGAAAACGGGCACCCCGGTCGTTTCCAGATAGTCGATCGCCCGCTTGCCGAGTTCGGTATCCGCCTGCCAGTTGGCCATGATCGCAAGATCGGCCTTCAGCGACAGGATGGTCTCGAAGGACAGGCCATCGCCGGTGCCGTCGCCGATGACGGGCACATCGGCGAGTGCTGGGAACTTTTCGACGAAGTCCTTGTAGATTTCCGGATTGTCGCCCTTCATGTCGCCGGACCAGCCGGCGAGCAGGCTGACCGGATTCGGGTGGATCAGCGACAGTGCCACGAGATTGAAGCCGCTGCCCAGCAGGATCGCCTTCGGCTTCGCCTTGATCGTCACCTGCCTGCCGATCGCGTCGGTGAGCGTCATCGGCCAGCGCTCCTCAGCCATCGCCACGGTGGCAAAGGCCAGAAACAGGCCGAGGGTCATGAGAAGAATACGCTTCACGGTCATTGCTTTCTTTGGGTCGGCAAGGCGCAGAGTTCGCCGCAGCTCGGAATGCCGGGCAAAAGGTAGCGCAGGCAGCAGACCTTGCGGCGGCAGACAGTTTGTTCCCCTTCGATCTCGTGACGCAGGCAGCCAAGGAATGGGTTGGCGGAACCATCGGGCAGGCGCGGTTCAGAAAATAACGGACGCGAGGCCCAGGCGTCGCCATCCGCCGCGCGCTCCCGCTCGGTCGCGTTGAAGGCGTAGTCGATATAGACGGCCGCATTGTTCCAGGCGAGTTTGGGGGCGATGCCACCCTGCGCCTTCAACTGCGCGACGGTTCCGGCGAGATGCTGGCTGACCAAGGGCATCACGAAGGACAGGAGGTCAGCGCCCTTGCCCTCGCTCCAGTCGCCTTCATGGGCGAGACCCATCGCGCGCGGCAGCCCGTCTTCGGCAAGCGCGATCGTCATGTTTTCAGCAGCGACCGGCAGCGCATGATCGGCCCGGCGGGCGACGATGTAGGGGATCGTCAGAATCGAGAAATAGTAGAGCGACCACATGGAGGCGACCGCGCGCCGGTCGGTGCCGCCATGGGCGGCGGCATAGGTATCGAGGGCTGCGGAAAAGCCGCCGGAACCGAAGAACTCCGACAAAGGGACCGCGCCTTCCAGCTCCGACGAGAGCATCATCTTCTCGCCGCACCAGGCATGCTCGCCGGCAAAGACCGCCTTCAGGCTGGATGGCCCGAACGCGGTCGTGTCCCCGTGATTGGCGGTTGCCGTCATGGTCTCACCAGCTGTATTTCAGCGAGCCGATGACGGCGCGGCCCTGATCGCGATAGCAGAAGCCGGCCGAGCAGACGGCATCGCGCCGGTCGAAGACGTTGGTGGCGTTCACTTGTAGTCGCAGGCCTTCATACTTCTTGTCGATCGCGGCGAAGTCGTAATGGGCTGCGGCATCGAACAGGACGCGCGATGAATTGCGCGTCGTGTTCTGGTCGTTGCCATAGCTTGATCCAAGGAAGCGAGCGCCAGCGCCAAAGCCGAGGCCAGCGACCGGACCGTCCTCCGGCAGGGTGTAGTCAGCCCAGATGGAGGCCATGTGGCGTGGCACCGAGGAGACGTAATTGCCGACCGTATCCGCCGGGCCTTCGGTGATCTTGATATCGGTATAGGTGTAGGACGCTACCAAGGACAGGCCGTTGTCGAGGCTGGTGTTTGCCTCGATCTCGAAGCCGCGGGAGCGCACCTTGCCGCGCTGTACCTGAACGTTCTCAGGGCCACCCCCCAAATCCATGACCTCGTAATAGAGGCTGTTTTTCTGGTCGATGTTGAACAGGGCAGCGGTGATCATCGTATTGCTGTTCGGCAGCAGGTACTTGACGCCGACTTCCTCCTGCTGGCTCTCCGTCGGCTTGAACGGCTGGTCCGTTTCCCTGTTGATCCCGGCATTGGGCGAGAAAGCGGTGGAGTAGCTGATATAGGGCGCAAGGCCGAAATCGGTTTCGTAGGTCAGGCCGATACGGCCCGAAAATTCCTTGTCTTTCTGGGAAACCGAGGTCACGGCATCGGTGGCCAGATCGGTCGTATCGGTATCGGTCGAAACCCAGTCATAGCGTGCGCCCGCCGTAAGCGTCCAGGCGTCATAGCGGATCTGGTCCTGAAGATATGTGCCGAGCTGCCACTGGTCCTGTACGACCCGCTCCGAGAAGTCGATCGGATCGGTCGGGCGTCCTTGCGTCGGATTGTTGGTGTCGAGCGGGGGTGTCAGGCCGGTGCCGGCGAGGGAGCGGAACCGCAGCTTGCTATAATCGATGCCGGCCAGAAGCGTATGATCGAGGGCGCCCGTGTCGAACTTCGCCTCCATCTGATTGTCGACGGTGAAGGCGGTCAGGCGTTCGTCGAACGTGCCGGCACTGCTGTCGAGCAGCGTAGGGTCAACGGCATTGGGAGCATAGGCAAAGGCCCAGTCGGTGTCGATGTTCAGCGTCGAAACGCGCATGTTCTGGCGGAAGGTGAAGACGTCGTTGAGCCGGTGCTCGAATTCGTAGCCAACACGGGCTTGCGTCTGCACCGAGTCATTGAAGTCGGGGTTGCCCGCGAAGATGTCGGTGACTTCGCCGGTCAGCGGATCGTTGTAATAGGCCGCCGAGCCGCCTGTCTTGGTGCGGGAATATTCGCCGAGGATCGTCAGCTTGGTGTCTTCGTCAGGCTTCCAGGTGAAAGCAGGTGCGATGTAGGCGCGATCGTCCGGCACGCTTACCTGCTCGGTGTCGGCGCTGCGCAGCAGGCCGGTCATGCGATAGTAGAGCGGATCGGTGTCGTTGATCGGACCGGAGAAATCGAACTGTCCCTGGTAACGGTTGTCGGTACCGTACTGCAATTGCAATTCATGCAACGGCTCTTCGGTTGGTCGCTTGGTGATCAAGTTGAAGAGACCGCCGGCTACGGACGCGCCGTAGAGCGCAGACGCGGGGCCGCGCAGGATGGAGACACCTTCGAGCCCATAGGGCTCGGTCTTGAACAGCGAGGAACTGGCACCCGGCTGGCGCAGGTTGTCGCGGAACATATTGTAAGTCACGTCGAAGCCACGCACCGTGAACGAATCAAAACGTGGATCGAAGCCGTAGGCGCCGACGCGCGAGCCGGGGGTGTAGGCGATTGTATCGAGAAGCGTCTGCGGATTGCGGTCCTTCAACTGCTGTTCCGTCACCGACGAAATTGACTGCGGCGTTTGCAGGAAAGGCGTATCGACCTTTGCGCCGGTGGCACTGCTCGTGCCGACGTAGCCATCGGCAGTGATGACGCCGCCGCTGCCGCCGGTAACGGTCAGGGCCTCGAGCACCGTCGCCCCGTCGGTGGTCGTCGTGGACTGCGCCGCGTCCTGTGCAAAAGCCGTCAGCGACAAAGCAAGCAGGGAAGTGCCGGCAAGAGCGAAACGGACGGTGGACCGGGTGGCGCGGCGAAGATGGGGCATGTCATGCACTTTCTTGGCAGGAGAAGGTCATAAAGATGACTTCTTTTATCAAGATTATTTTCACGGAAAAGTGAAAATGCATGACTCCAACACTCATGTTTTGTCGCCTGTGGGATTTGCGCAACATTTCAGTGAGTTCGCAGATCATCCGGTGGCCGGCACGACACATGGAAAGACCGCGCTTTTGAGGGCGCGGTCTGTGAAGGCCGGTAGTGGAAGCGGGTGAGTCGTCGGACTGATCCTTACCCGTGATTGATCATCACATGGCGAACCGCCGTGTAGTCTTCCAGCGCGTAGATCGACATATCCTTGCCGTAACCCGACTGCTTGACGCCGCCATGCGGCATTTCGTTGGTCAGCATGAAGTGGGTGTTGATCCAGGTGCAGCCGTATTGCAGGCGCGACGCGGCCTTCATCGCCTTGGAGATATCCTTGGTCCAGACGGAGGAGGCAAGGCCGTAGTCGCTGTCGTTCGCCCAGGTCACGGCTTGGTCGTTGTCGGTAAAGCGCGTGACGGACACGACCGGGCCGAAGACTTCGCGGCGGACGATCTCGTCTTCCTGCGTTGCCCCGGCAACCACCGTCGGCTGGAAGAAGAAGCCGTCCTTGCTGCCGAGGTCACCGCCGGTTGTGATCTGGATATGCTTCTGTTCGATGGCGCGCTCGACGAAACTTGCCACCCGGTCGCGCTGGCGCTTGGAAATGAGTGGGCCGATCTCGTTTTCGGTGTCGTCGGCGAGGTTGTACTTGATCGTCGAGACGGCGGAGGTGAGGTCCGCGACCAGTTTCTCGTAGATGCCGTCCTGCGCGTAGATACGGCACGCCGCCGTGCAATCCTGACCGGCGTTGTAGTAGCCGAAGGTGCGGATGCCTCTGACGACTGCTTCGAGGTCCGCGTCGTCATAGACGATGACGGGGGCCTTGCCGCCGAGTTCGAGATGGGTGCGCTTCACGGTTTTCGCGGCCGCCTGCAGCACTTTCTTGCCGGTGGCGATATCGCCGGTGATCGACACCATGCCGATTTTCGGATGGTTGATCAGCGTATTGCCGACGGTTTCGCCGCGGCCGAGGATGACGTTGACGACACCCTCCGGCAGGATATCGGCGAGCAACCGGGCCATCTTCAGTGCTGTCAGCGGGGTCTGTTCCGACGGCTTGAAGACGACGGTGTTGCCGCCGGCAATGGCAGGCGCCAGTTTCCAGGCCATCATCATCAGCGGATAATTCCACGGCGCGATCGAGCCGATGATGCCGACGGGATCGCGGCGGATCATCGAGGTATGGCCGGGCAGGTATTCGCCCGCCACCGTCGCATGCAGCGAGCGGATGGCGCCCGCAAAGAAGCGCCAGCAGTCGACAATGGCGGGAAGCTCATCGTTGCGCACGGCATTGATCGGCTTGCCGCAGTTGAGCGCCTCGAGAGCGGCAAAGGCGTCGGCATCCTTTTCGATCGCATCCGCGATCTTCAGGAGATAGCCGGAGCGTTCGCCCGGCGTGGTCATCGACCACGTGACGAAAGCCTTTTCGGCGGCATCGACGGCGCGCTCGATCTGCGATTGCGAGGCTTCCGGCAGGTCGATGATCTTGGCGCCTGTGCGCGGATTGAGGATCAGTTCCTCGGCTTCGGTGCCGGCTTCGAATGTCGATCCGATCAGCAATTGCGTGTCCATGTCCGTTCTCCCTTTTTCTGGCGTCTGCTTTTGTCGAAAAACCGGTGACCACTTTTCCGAAGCAGACGCGTGATTATTTGCCGGCGCCGGCGATCTGGTCGCCATCGCGGGTGAGGTAATAGGCCGCCAGGATCGGCAGGAATGTCACCAGCATCACGACCATGGCGACGACATTGGTGACCGGCCGCTGGCGCGGGCGAATGAGTTCTTCGAGCATCCAGATCGGCAGCGTCGATTGCTGGCCGCCGGTGAAGGTGGTGACGATGACCTCGTCAAAGGACAGCGCGAAGGCGAGCATGCCGCCGGCGAGAAGCGCCGTGCTGATATTCGGCAGGATGACGTGGCGGAAGGTCTGAAAGCCGTCGGCGCCAAGATCCATCGACGCTTCGATTAGTGACCCGGAGACGCGGCGGAAACGGGCAACGGCGTTGTTGTAGACGACGACGATGCAAAAGGTGGCGTGGCCGAGCACGATGGTCCAGAACGAGAAAGGAATGTCGGCCATCGAGAAGGCCGAGCGCAAGGCGATGCCGGTGATGATGCCGGGAAGGGCAATCGGCAGGATGACGAGCAGCGAGATGGTTTCGCGGCCGAAGAAGCGCGTCTGGCTGACGGCGGCGGCGCAGAGCGTGCCGAGGACGAGCGCGATGGCCGTGGCGATGGTCGCGACCTTGACCGATAGCGTCAGCGCCGCCCAGACGTCCGGCCGGTTCCAGGTGACGGCAAACCATTGCAGCGTCAGGCCGGGCGGCGGGAACTGGTAGCTCTTTTCCTCTGTTGTGAAGGCATAGAGGAAGATCAAGAGGATCGGAATGTGCAGGAAGGCAAGCCCGCCGATGGCGGCGATCTTCAGGCCGAGCGGTGCAGATGAGCGGTCAGAGCGCATCGAAGGCCCCCATGCGTTTGGCCATCCAGAGATAGAGGCCCATGATGACGATCGGGACGACAGTGAAGGCTGCCGCGAGCGGGATGTTGCCGGCTGTTCCCTGTTGCGCATAGACGGCCTGGCCGATGAACAGCCGCGACGAGCCGACGATCTGCGGGATGATGTAGTCGCCAAGCGTCAGCGAGAAGGTGAAGATCGAGCCGGCGACGATGCCGGGCAGCGCCAGCGGAAACAGGACGTGCCGGAACGTCTGTTGCGGCGTGCCGCCGAGGTCAGACGAGGCTTCGATCAGGTTGGCAGGAACACGTTCCAAGGCTGCCTGGATCGGCAGGATCATGAAGGGCATCCAGACATAGACGAAGACGAGGAAGGTGCCGGTATAGCTGACCGACAGCGAGTTGCCGCCGATCAGGGGGAGCGCCAGCCAACCGTCGAGCAGCCAGAGCAGGTTGAGCTTGGTGAAGGCCCAGGTAAGGATACCTTCCTTGGCAAGGATCAGCTTCCAGGCGTAGATTTTCACCAGGTAGCTCGACCAGAGCGGCAGCATGACGCCGAGATAGAAGACGGCCTTCCATTTCCCCTTGGCATAGCGCGCGGCGTAATAGGCGATCGGAAAGGCGATCAATGCCGAAAACAGCGTCACCGTGGCGGCCATCAGGACCGTGCGGACGATGATGTCGAAATTGGCGTCCGACAGTAGTTGCCTGTAGGTCGCAAGCGTGAACTCGTAATTGATCAACCCGGAGAAATCATCGATCGAGAAGAAGCTCTGCAGCAGCAGGGCAAACAGCGAGCCGAGATAGATGATGCCGAGCCAGAGCACCGGCGGGCCGAGCAGAACGGCGAGCAGGACATGCGGGTGCTTCCACAGGAAGTCCGAAATCCGTCCCGTCAACCCCGGCCTGTTCGGCAGGATCGTTGCCTCGGTTGCCAGCGCGCTCATGCTTCCTCCATCAGGTGAAGATCGTTGCGCGAAAAGGCGAGCTGGACGTCGGCGCCGATATCCGGCACCGGCATGGCGGCGGGGCTGGCGACGATGACTTTTTCGCCCCTGCAATCGACGCTGATGCGATTGGTGGCACCTAGGAAGCTGCGGGCGGTGACGATGCCGGGCAGGGTGAGTTGCTCAGCCCAGGAGGTGCCGATGGCGATTGCTTCCGGGCGCAGGCTGGCAGCCGAAGCAGAGACGCCAAGCCTTGAGCAGGTGGCGCGCGAAAGCACGTTGGACGAACCGACGAAATCGGCGACGAAGCGGGTCTGCGGGCGGTTGTAGATATCTTCCGGCGTGCCGAGCTGCTGGATCCTGCCATCGTTGAAGACGGCGATGCGGTCGGCCATCGAGAGGGCCTCGCCCTGGTCGTGGGTGACGAAGACGAAGGTGATTCCGAGCGATTTCTGCAGGCTCTTCAACTCTTCCTGCATCTGCTCGCGCAGCTTGAGGTCGAGCGCACCGAGAGGCTCGTCGAGCAGCAGCACCTTCGGTTTGTTGACGAGAGCACGGGCGAGTGCCACGCGCTGGCGCTGGCCGCCGGACAGCTGGCCCGGTTTGCGAGTGCCGTAACCCGGCAGCTTGACCATAGCGAGCGCGTCTTCTGCCGCCCTGCGCCGCTCCTCCTTGCCAACGCCCTTGACCATCAGGCCGTAGGCGACGTTGTCGAGAATGCTCAAATGCGGGAAGAGGGCGTAGTCCTGAAACACCGTGTTGACGCTGCGGCGATAGGGCGGCACGCCTTCTGCGGTCTCGCCGAAAATCTCGATATGGCCGTGGGTCGGCTGCTCGAAGCCGGCCATCAGCCTGAGACACGTTGTCTTGCCGGAGCCGGAAGGGCCGAGCATCGCGAAGAATTCGCCGGCCGCGATTTCCAGATCGACCGCATCGACGGCTTTGACGGTGCCGAAGTGGCGGGAGACGTTTTCGAACAGGACGGCGGCGGTCATGGGGAACTCCGGAAATTGGTGTGTTGCGAACCGGGCATGGCGGTTCAATACCCTCCCCTTGAGGGGGAGGGTCGGAGCGTAGCTCCGGGGTGGGGTGATCTCTTGTTGATGCGGTGGGTCACCCCCACCCGCGCATTCGCGCGACCTCCCCCCTCAAGGGGGAGGTAAAATCAACGCCCGCCGATGACGCCGATATAGTCGGAGACCCAGCGGTGATAGGGCACGCACTCGCCCTGGCTTTCGCATTTGGACACCGGCGTCTTCCAGAACTTGATCTTCTCGAAGTCGTTGTAGCCGTTACCGGCGCAACCCTCGTCGGTCAGGAGTTCGTTGCCCTTGCAGGCGGCCGGAACCGAAGGAACCGTGCCGAACCAGGCTGAGACGTCGCCCTGGACCTTGGGCGACAGCGAGTGTTCCATCCACATATAGGCGCAGTTGGGGTGTTCGCTATCGGCGTGCAGCATGGTGGTGTCGGCCCATCCGGTCGCACCTTCCTCCGGGAAAACCGAGGCGATCGGCAGCTTTTCTGCTTTCAGCAGGTTGACCTGGAACGGCCATGATCCGGAGGCGACGACGCCTTCGTTCTTGAAGTCGTCGATCTGGATCATCGCATCGTGCCAGTAGCGGCCGGCCAGCGTGCGCTGGACGCGCAGCACGTCAAGGGCTGCCTTGTACTGGTCTTCGTTCAGCTCGTAGGGATCCTTGATGCCGAGTTCTTTCTTGTGGAACATCAGGTAGTTGGCAGCGTCCGCTACATGGATCGGGCCGTCATAGGCCTGGATTCGGCCCTTGTTGGACTTGCCGTCCGGCAGGGTCATCTCCTCGAAGACCACCTTCCAGCTCTTCGGTGCTTCGCCCTTGAAGGCTTCCGTGTTGTACATCAGCACGTTCGGACCCCAGACATAGGGCGTGCCGAAATGGGTGCCGTTGACCGTGTGCCACGGCGCGTTCTGCAGGCGCTCATCGATGGTCGACCAGCTCGGGATGAGGGCGGTGTTGATCGGCTGGACGCGCTTACCGGCAACGAGGCGCAGGGAGGCGTCGCCCGAGGCAGTGACGAGGTCGAAGCCGCCTTCGTTCATCAGCGCGACCATTTCGTCGGATGTCGCTGCCGTCTTGACGCTGACCTTGCAGCCGGTGTCCTTTTCGAAGCTGGTGACCCAGTCATAGGCCTTGTCGGTCTCGCCGCGCTCGATATAGCCGGCCCAGGCGACGATCGACAACTCGCCTTCACCCTTGCCGAGTTCCTTCAGGGGTTCCTGGGCAAAAGCATGGGTGGCGAAAGCGAGCGAAAGGGTGAGCGCGGTGCAGGATTTTAGAATCTGCTTCATCTTCAGTCTCCCGGTTTGGTGTCCGTGTTTCACGGTCTTTGTTCCCGGAATAAAAGGTGCCTCTATTTTGCCGCTTTCGCAAATTCATTAATCAGAATGGTGATATCGATTTTTCCGATATCGATCGAATTTACCGGGACCTGCCGCTGCGGAGCGCCTCTGCAACCCCGATGAAGTCCTTGGCCGATTGCGGCAACCCTGAGCCCTTGCGCCAGACCATGCCGACCTGGACCACGGGAAGGGCGCCGGAGACGTCGCGGCTTTCGATCCGGTCGCCTTCCAGCGACCAGGGCCGATAGACCAGATCGGGCAGCAGCGCGATGCCGGCGCCGGTAGCGACAAGGCTGCGCACCGCTTCAACAGATCGCGTGCGAAAGGCCACATGCGGGCGGGCGCCGAGTGCGGTCAGCAGCTTACCGGTATTCTCCTCGATTTCGTCGACCGTCAGCATGATCAGCGGCTCTTTGGCGATATCCGAGACAGAGATGATATCGGCCGAGACCAGCGGATGGCCGAGCGGCAACCAGAGGCGATAAGGCGAGGTCTCGATGATTTCGGCCTGCAGCGCCATGCGGTCGCGCAGGTTGGAAATGACCATGACCGCGACATCGAGTTCGCCGCCGACCAGCAGATGTTCGAGATAGGAGCCATTGTCCTCGATGGCGCTGACTTCGACGCCGGGGCAGGCGCGGCGGTAGCGCGCCAGCAGGTCGGAAAGCACATAACCGGCAACGAGCGAGGTGACGCCGAGATTGAGCTTGCCACCGGTGCGCTCCTCCCGCTCCTGCGAGAACGAGCGGCGTGCATCCGATACGCCGGCAAGGATCTTGGTGGCATGGCGCAGGAACTGGTGGCCGTTATGGGTGATATGGAGGCCGCGCGGATGGCGTTCGAACAGTTCGACGCCCAGGTCCGTCTCCAGTTCCTTGATTGCTTCGGTGATCGAGGATTGCGAGATCGAAAGGTTCTGCGCCGCGCGGGTAATGGAGCCCTGTTCGGCGACGGCGACGAAATACTGGAGCTGGCGGAGGGTGAAGGCCATCACTTAGCTAGCATGGGTGGAGGGGGGAGTGGCAAGACGCATACGTTCCACTCGACGCCAATGATCAGCTGTCGCTCCAATCATCGGGGAAATCCCGGCCTCCATAGAAAATGCGCAGGATACGAACGGTGTCGTTTTCCACGACAAACGCGATCGATGCGCGGCGTTCGAAACCTATGATGCGCAGGCCCGGATAAAGGTCATCGCGTTGTGTGCCGCGAAAAGGAAAATCGGCGAGAGCCATACATGCGTGTTCTATACGGTCGATATATGCGCCAGCTCGATCGAGGCTGCTGTTTTCGGCTATGTACTGATGGAGTGAGACAAGATCATTTTCCGCCAGGGGGCGGAAAGCGATTTTATACAGCACGCTCACGGGCCTTCGGAACGGCGGGAGCGAAGTCGCGCGAAGACGTCTGCCGCAGGTCTATCAGGCCGAGTATCCTCTATCGCTTCGCGAATTTTGGCGCGCATTATCTCGTTCAAAGCGGTCTCCTCGCGGTCCAGTGCCCGCAAGCCCGCGCGTACCACTTCGCTCGCCGATTCATACGTGCCCGACTGCAAACGGGCATCCAGCAAAGCTTGCTGCTTGCCGAGGGTGACAGTGATGGGTTTGCTTGTTCGCATGGAGTGAGATTACCATGGCTGCATGACATTGTCATACTCGAAAACCTCAGAAAGTTCCGGGATGTCGGAATGAGGACAGAATGCGCAGGAAATCCGATTATTGTCGGGTGTCAATCAGGACGGATTACTTGTGACAACAGATCGCGCAATCCCCACCGAACCCGGCATCCTTGCCTTCCACGAGCGCTGCGAGGATTTCTATCCGGCCGATGCCGTGAATGCTCCGATCCAGCAGCAGCGCGCCTGGTATGACGCGCTATGCGCCGAGTTCGATGCGCCATCGCCGGAAGGGTTGGCGCGGCAGGACGAGATCGTCGGCGGCCGGATTCCCGTGCGCTGTTACCGCCCGGCCGCTATCGTGACGCAAACGCGCATCTTCTACATCCACGGCGGCGGCTTCGTGGTCGGGTCGCTGCAAAGCCATGACGCCATCTGCGCCGAGATCGCCCATGCGGCGAAGGCGGAACTCGTTTCGGTCGATTACCGGCTGGCGCCGGAGCATGTCTGGCCGGCAGCGTTCGATGACTGTTTCGAGGTGCTGAAATGGTTGCTTGTCGATGGCCGGCCGCTGGTGATTGCGGGCGACAGCGCCGGCGGCAATCTGGCGGCGGGGGCGATGCTGAAGGCCCGGGCCGAGGCAATCGGGGGTATTGTCGGGCAGGTGCTGATCTATCCCGGGCTGGGCGGTGATCTGGTGTCGGGCTCCTACGCCGAAATGGCCGAGGCTCCGGGGCTGTCGACGGCCGATGTCGCTTACTACCGGGATGTCCTGAAAGCACCGGCGGAGAACGCTTTCGCACATCCCCTGAAAGCAGCAGACCTTTCCGGCCTGCCGCCGGCCTATATCACATCGGCGCATTTTGACCCCATGCGCGACGATGCGGCACACTATGCCCAGCGGCTGATCGCGGCGGGTGTCAACGTCACCTACCGCGATGAGCCGCAGATGATCCATGCATGGCTGCGCGCCCGTCACATGAGCGAGGGCGCGCGGCAAGGATTTGCGCATTTGTGCCGTGGCGTCAGCGATCTTCTTGGAACGCTTTGATCAGCCTTTGGCTTTGAGGACCAGAACCGGCTCTGGACTGAATTTTGTCGGGAAGAGCGCCTTGAGGTTCTCGATCTTCGGCATGTCGTTGTAGACGATATAGGGGTAGGTCGGGTTCAGCGTCAGGAAGTCCTGATGATATTCCTCGGCCGGGTAAAAGGCTGACATGTCGGAGACCTTGGTGACGACCGGTTCACCGAAAACCTGCGCCTTGTCGAGCTGGGTGATGTAGCTCTGTGCGATCTTCTTCTGCTCGCCATTGGTCGTGAAAATCTCTGACCGATATTGCGTGCCGTGGTCGGGGCCCTGGTAGTTCAATTGCGTCGGATTGTGCGCCACCGAGAAATAAATCTGCAGCAGCTGGCCGTAGGTGACTTCCTTGGGGTTATAGGTGATTTCGACAGCCTCGGCGTGACCCGTGTTGCCGCCGCTGACGGCGTCGTAGGCGGCTGTCTCCTTCGTGCCGCCGGAATAGCCGGAGACCGCATTCTTGACGCCTTTGACGTGCTGGAAGACGCCCTGGACGCCCCAGAAGCAACCGCCGGCAAAGACGGCCTTTTCGGTGGTCGCGCTGGCCGTTTCATCGACGGCCGGGGGAGGGATGACGACCGCTTCTTCCGCGGCATTGCCGAATGTCGAGGACATGGTGAACATGGCGGCGGCGATTGCCGTTGCGCCAGCGAGCCCGAGGACAAAGGAGCGCCTTGTCTTTTGCGCGACGCTGGTCTTTCCGAAGTACGGCATGGCATTCCTCCTGAGATTGCTTTCCGGCAGATACGGCCTGTCGCCTGATTGCGGTGGCCCTTGCTTTATGAGCAAACTCTGGCCTAACGCTGCTTCACGGGTCAAATCGCAAATGCGTGCGTAACGCCAAAGTGAGAGACCGGCGAGGGGGGCACACACCCGCGTGATGGCCGCCGTTTGAAGGAGAAAGACGGGAAATGACTGGCATTGTCGATCTGGACGTGCTTTTGCGCGAGATGCGCCCGGATTTGCGTCCGGACGAATATGTTTACTGCAGTGTGCCGACAGGAGACGTTGCATGGCTTTCGCTATCGCCTCTTGGCTTCTTCCGCGAGGACGAGGGCCTGACGCTGATCCTCGAGCGCGAAACTGCCGACAAGGCCCGCCTTACCTATGGTCCGGTGATGCGCTGCATCACGCTCACGGTTCATTCGGCGCTTGAGGCAGTCGGGTTGACGGCGGCGGTGGCCGTGGCGCTGACGCGCCGTGGCATCAGCGCCAATGTGGTCGCGGCCTATCACCACGACCACATCTTCGTGCCTGCGAAGGATGCGGAACGGGCGCTTGCGGCCCTGGCAGAGGCCACGCCCGTCCTCACATGAAGTCGCGGGGCACGCGCTTCTCGAAGGTCTTTTCGAAGATCTGCTTCTCTCCTTCGAAGGCCGTCACCGAGGCGGAGGTCAGCCACTCCGTTGCTGTGCAGCCGATCCGCGAGACTGACACGGTCTTGACGGACCAGCCTTCCCGTTCGGCAATGCAGGTCCAGGTCGAAACACCGGTCATCGACAGCGGATCGTCGGTGGCGATGGTCCAGACCTCGTCACGAATATCCTGGGTCGCAAGACCGGTATCCGGATGTTTGAAGAGACCGGTGTCCTCATGGATATGATAGTGCGTCTTGCCCGTCGTCATGTCACGCTCGACGCGGCGGCTGGTGCTGCCCGGCGCAAGCTCGGTATATTTCGGCAGCGGATCGGGATTTACCGGTTCCGGCATAGTGATCGACTGGTGAGCGCCGAGTTTTGGCAAGGCGAGCCCGATCGAGGCAAGATCAAGCGTCAGGCCGGGATCGGTCGGGGCGGGCAGGATCGTCGGCCAATAGGATGTCGAGAGCGACAGCCGGATACGGTGACCGGCACCGAAGCGGTAGCCGCAGGCGTCGAGCACCAGCCGAACTTGAGTCTTCTTTCCCTTTTCCATCGGCTTGGGTTCGGCATTGCCATCGCGATGGGCGAGGTTCAGCACGCCGAAGGTGACGCGGGTGGCGCTGCCGTCCGGGTGGACATCGACGAGGCGGGCGACGAGGTTGGCCCAATCGGCGTCGCAGGCAAGCTCGACCATCAGCTCCGGCTGACCGAGATAATCGACCGCATGTGCCAACGGCGCGGTTTCGAACGTCAGCGAGCCGGCATCGTCGATGCGCTGGTCGCCGGCCATTTCGGCGTCTGGCTTGAGGGTGAACCATTCACCGGAAGCCGTGCCGGTGTCGAGCGGCGATTTCAGATAGACGTTATGGTCATGGGCGCCGGCAATCGGCGGACCTTCGAGCAGGCTGCCGAACTGATCGACATAGAAGCACTGCATCTCCGGCGACTGCCACCGGTCTTTCGCCACCCAGAAGCCGGGCTCGACATTGCGGCGCAACGCAGGCTTCGGGCCATCGAGGATGAAGGCGCGCATCTGCGGCAGGTTTTCGACGCCGGTCTCCTCGTCGCGCAGCCAGCGGTTCCACCAAGCGATTGCTTCGCCATGGAAATCGGCCCGCGGTTTCGGCCAGGCGAAATGCGGGTATTTGTGCACCCACGGGCCGATCAGGGCCTTCGCCTTTTCGCCGAGACCTTCGACGGCCTTCATCGGCGTGTTGCGATAGCCGTCCGCCCAGCCGGCGATGACCATGGCTGGCACCGGGAAACCGTCGAAATCTTCGCAGATCGATCCGTGTTCCCAGTACGCGTCGCGGCGTTGGTGCTCCAGCCATTCCTCCATGAAGAAGGGCTCGTTTTCCAGCCGCTCCAGCCACATGTCCTTCCACGCGTCGCCGACGAGCGCGGGATCCGGGGAGCGGGACTGGTAGGCGAGCATGGTTGCGGCCCAGGAGAGGTGGGCAGAGAGATGCGTACCGTTCTTGTAGTGGATGTCGTCGTTGTAGCGATCAACCGTCGAGGCGATCGAGATGACTGCCTTCAGGGCCGGTGGTTTCAGCGCTGCCACCTGCAGGCAGTTGAAGCCGCCCCATGAAATGCCCATCATGCCGATCTTGCCGTTCGACCAGGGCTGTGCAGCGATCCAGGCGACCAGTTCGCAGCCGTCGGCGAGTTCGCGCGGCGTATACTCGCCGTCGATGACGCCGTCGGATTCGCCCGAACCACGGATATCGACGCGGACACCGGCGATGCCCGCCTCGGCAAAGACCGGATAGGTGGACTCGTCACGGGCATTCGTTCCGCCACGCTTGCGGTAGGGCAGATATTCGAGGACCGCCGGCACCGGATTATTGTCGGCGCCTTCAGGCATCCAGATGCGAGCGGAAAGCCGTGTGCCGTCGGAAAGAACGATCCACTCGTTCTCGATCAGGGTGAAATTGCGCTTTGTCATGTTGTCCATCACAGTCATTCCGCTTTCAATTGTCGAACCAGACGCGGCTTGCCACATATCCGTTCGAAAGATCATTGCCGATATCGTGGACAAAGCCTTTCAGCGATGTCGAGGCGGCGTTCACATAGTCGTTGAAGACCGGCAGGATCAGCCCGCCTTCGTCCCGAACCGTCAACGCCATCGTGCGATAGAGTTCCTTGCGCTTGGCTTCGTCAAGCTCGGAACGCGCCTCTAGCAGCAGCTTGTCGAAATCATCGCGTTTGAAGCGGGTGTCGTTCCATTCGGCGGTCGACAGGTAGGATGTCGAATAGCGCGAATCCTGCGTCGGGCGGCCGCCCCAGTAGGTGGCCGAGAAGGGCTGAACGTTCCAGACGTTCGTCCAGTATCCATCTTCCGGCTCGCGCCTGACGTCGATCTCGATCCCGGCTTGACGGGCGCTCTCCTGGAAGAGGACAGCGGCATCGACGGCGCCGGCGAAGGCTGCGTCCGACGTGCGCAGCAGGATTGGCCGGTCATGGCCTGACTTCTTGTAGTGGAACGCGGCCTTGTCAGGGTCGTAGGCGCGTTGCTCGATGCCCTCCGGCGCCAGCGCATAGTTCTCGTTGACCGGATAGTCATTGCCGATCTTGCCGAAGCCGCCGATGACCCGGTCGAGAATGGCTTGACGGTCGATGGCGTATTTCAGCGCCAGCCGCAGGTCGTTGTTGTCGAACGGTGCGGTGTTGCAGTGCATGAGGAAACTGTAGAAGCCCTTGCCCGCGGTTTTCAGAATTTCAACACGCGGCGCACGCGTGAGAAGGGGAACCGTCTTCGGATCGACATTGTTGATGAAATGCACCTGGCCGGAGGCAAGCGCTGCAACGCGTGCGGTGGCGTCGTTCATCACGATGATTTCGACGCTGTCGACAAAGCCGCGATCCGAGCGCCAGTCGGCCGTGTTCTTTTCGAAGGTGGCGTGCACGCCCGCTTCGTAGCTTGCGAGCCTGTAGGGCCCGGTGCCGATCGGCGAGGCCGGGTTGCCCAGACCGCCGCCGGGCTGGATCACCAGATGGTAATCGGTGAGGATCAGCGGCAGATCGGCATTGCCTTCGGTGAGCGTCAGGACGAGGGCGCCGGCTTTTTCCTCGATCGTCTTGACGGAACGCATGAGGCCGAGCGCGCCGGATTTGGAGCCTTCGTCGGCATGACGTTTCAAGGTTGCGACCACATCGGCAATGGTCAGTTTGCCGCCATCGTGGAAGGTGACGTCGTTGCGGATCTTGAACGTCCAGACGGAGGCGTCGGGGGAGGGCTCCCAGGATTCGGCGATGGAGGGGCGAGCCGCGCCGGTGGCCGGGTCGGATTCAACCAGTGTATCGCCCCACAAATGGCCGATGATGAAGGAAACCGAACCGCTATAGGTTGCGGGATCGAGGGAATCGGTCGTGGCGCCGCCCTTGAGGCCGAGCTTAAGGTGACCGCCGCGCTTTGGCTCGTCCGCGCGGGCCTTGGGCGCGATTAGCGTGCCTGACAATCCGGCGGTGAGGCCGAGCGCCACCGTACCGCCGAGGAACCTGCGGCGATTGACGTCGCCGGTCCAATTCAGGCTGTCTTGTCCCTTGGTGAAGTCACGCATCCAGATGTTCCCTTTATGGCTTGTTTCTGGGCGAACCGTAGCGGCAAAACCATGCCGCACAATTTCGCGACTTGACGCTGATTGACGCGACTTTACGCTATCGGAAACTTGAGAGGGAACCACCATCGATACCTTTGCCGAAAACCTGCGGTTTGCCTGCGCCACGCGCCCGTCGATTTCACAGATCTGCCGGGAGATCGGCATCAATCGCCAGCAGTTCAATCGCTATATTTCCGGCGAAGCCCGGCCGTCCGCGCACAATCTTGGCCGCATCGCTTCCTTCTTTGGGCTGGGTTCCCAGGACTTTTCCCTGGCAGTTCCGGCCTTCCGTACTCGCCTGACGCAGCCGGATCGGCGCATGGTGGATGGCGGGCAGTTGCTGGAGGGGCTGCCCGGCGATCTGCCGTCGCTTCGCCGGCATCTTGGATATTTCCAGACCTATCATCTTTCGCCGTCGTGGCCGGGGCTTGTCGTGTGTTCCTGTGCCAGGCTTCTCGAGGAAAATGGTTCGGTGCATGTAAAGTCGATCGAACGTATCCGCGACGCGTCCCATGAAATCCGGCAGTTCTCGAAATATGTCGGGCTCGCGGCCTTCTGGCGAAACCGGATCTTCGTCACCGAGCGCAGTATCAGCCGGCAGCCGATGATGGCGCAGACGATCCTTATGCCGTTCGAAGTCCACCAGCGAGTCTATCTGCGCGGCGTGACGATGGGCGTCTCCTGGCGCAAGGAAAACCTGCCCTATGCCTCGCGGGTCATCTGGCGCCATCTCGGCACCAATCCGGACAAGCGGCAGGTCCTTTCGCGCTGCGGCGTGCTGCCGGTGAATTCGCGGCAACTGCCGTCAACCGTGCGTAGTTATCTCGAAGCGCCGCCCTTCAACATTCTGTCGGTTCCGGAAAATTTCTGAGTGATCCGTAACCGATTGCCCGTCGCGCTCCGGCTCGTTCCATCATAAACTGCGGCCACTGCAGATGGGGAGGAAACCATGATGTCGAAGGTTGCTATCGTTGGATTGGCATTGCTCGGCTTTTCCGCTTTGCCGGTTGCGGCGGAAGATGCAGCGCCTTCGCCGCTTGCCGGTTGCGCGATGTCCGGTGCCTCAAGCGTCTTCATCGGCGGCGCGCCGGCCCTGAGACTGTCGGATGTCGTCAATTGCCCGGCCAATCTCTATGAGATCGTTCCTGGCATAACCATCGAGGGGCAGCCGCTGGTTCGGGTGCGCTCCGGCGCATCGGAAAAAGCCGATTGTGCCACCAAGGGCGAAAACACGGTCACGGCAAACAACCAGCCCACCCAGCGGCTGGGCGACGTAACCTGCACGGCCAACTGAACTGGCTACCGATCACGGCCGTTCCTTCCCTTCGCGACGGATGCGAGAAGGGAAGGCGCTTTCGATCGGTCAGTTGCCGGCGCTCGCCATCCTGCGCGTCGTCAGCACCTTCTCCAGCCAGCCGATTTCCATTTCCGGCACCGACTTCAAGAGCAGATCGGTATAGTCATCGAAGGGCGGCGAAAGCACCTTGGACTTTGGCCCGAAGCGCACCAGCTTGCCCCGGTGCATGACGGCCACACTGTCGGCGATCGCCCGGACGATGGCGATGTCATGGGTGATAAAGACATAGGAAACAGCGGTTTCCTCCTGAAGCTTCAGAAGCAGATTCAGGATGCCTTCGGCCACCAGCGGATCGAGCGCCGAGGTCGGTTCGTCGCAGAGGATCAGTTCCGGTTTTGCCGCCAGTGCCCTTGCGATCGCCACGCGCTGCTTCTGGCCACCCGACAATTCGGCGGGATAGCGATCGAGGAAACGGTCGCCCATTTCGATCTGGTCGAGCAGTTGCTTGACCCGTTCCGTCTTCTTCGCCCCATGCAGGCCGTAGTAGAAGGAAATCGGCCGGCCGATGATGTCGCGCACCGTCTGGCGCGGGTTCATCGCCGTGTCGGCCATCTGATAGATCATCTGCACCCGGCGAAGCTCGTCCTTCGTGCGGCCGCTGAGCGCCTTTGGAAGTTCCTTGCCGTCGAAGGTGATCTTGCCTTCCAGAGGAGGCAGAAGACCGGTGATGACACGTGCCAGCGTCGATTTGCCGGAACCGCTTTCGCCCACGATCGCCAGCGTCTGGCCCTTCGGCAGATGCATGGAAACGTCATGCAGCACCTTGAAGCCGTTCGGGTAGCCGGCGCTGACATGCTCGATCTTCAGAAGCGTATTGCTCTGGTCGCGGGCCTCTTCGCGCTTGGTCTGGCGAACGCTGACGAGGGCTCTTGTGTAGTCCTCGTTCGGCGCTTCGATGATCTGCTTGGTGGTTCCGTATTCGATGGTCTTGCCATGGCGCAACACCATGATGTCGTCGGAGATCTGGGCGACGACGGCAAGGTCATGGGTGATGTAAAGCGCCGCCGTGTGCGTCTCCTCGATCGCATGCTTGATCGCCGCCAGCACGTCGATCTGCGTGGTGACGTCCAGCGCCGTCGTCGGTTCGTCGAAGACGATCAGCTCGGGATTGGGGCAGAGCGCCATGGCGGTCATGGCGCGCTGCAACTGACCGCCGGAGACCTGATGCGGATAGCGGTCGCCGAAGGTTTCCGGATTGGGGAGGCCGAGCACCTTGAAGAGATAGAGCGCTCGCTTCTGCGCGTCTTCACGGCTCATGATCTTGTGTCGCAATGACGCTTCGATTACCTGCTCGCCGAGCTTGTGTGCCGGGTTGAAGGCGGCTGCCGCAGACTGGGCGACGTAACAGACCTTGCAGCCGCGGATGGTGCGGACGCCGTCGCGGCCAAGCGTCAGGATATCCTTGCCGTTGAGCAGAACCTGCCCGCCGGTGATCGCGGCGCCGCCCCGGCCATAGGCAAGGGCGGAGAGGCCGATGGTCGACTTGCCGGCGCCAGATTCACCGATCAGGCCGAGCACCTTGCCCTTTTGAACATCGAAGGAGACGTTTTCAACGAGCGTCACCGTTTTAGGCGGTTCGCCCGGCGGGTAGCTGGTGGCTTCGATCTTCAGATTTTTGACAGACAGCAGATCAGGCATCGCCGCGCCCTCCCTTGAGGCTCGAGGTTCGCTTCATCAGCCAGTCGACGACGAGGTTGACGCAGATGGCAAGGCCAGCGATCGCGCCGCCCGGAACGAGGGCCGCCGAGATGCCGAAGATGATGCCGTCCTTGTTGTCCTTGACCATGCCGCCCCAGTCGGCAGCCGGCGGCTGGATGCCGAGGCCGAGGAAGGAGAGGGTGGAGAGGAACAGGATCGAGAAGGCAAAGCGCAGGCCGAATTCGGCCAGAAGCGGCGACAGCGTGTTCGGCAGGATTTCCCGGAAGATGATCCAGCGCGTGCCTTCGCCGCGCAGTCGGGCTGCCTCGACGAACTCCATCACCGCGACATCGAGCGCCACGGCCCGTCCGATGCGGAAGACGCGGGTACTGTCGAGGACCGCCATGACGAGGATCAGGATCCAGAGCTGCTGCGGCAGGACGGCAAGGACGACGAGGGCGAAGATCAGTGTCGGGATCGCCATCATCAGGTCGTTGAAGCGGGAGAACAACTGGTCGATGAAACCACCGGTAACGGCTGCGGTAAAGGACAGCAGCATGCCGAGCGAGAAGGAGATGACCGTTGCGGCAAGAGCGACAAAGATGGTTGTTCTCGCCCCATAGACGAGGCGGGAAAGCAGGTCGCGGCCGAGATTGTCGGTGCCGAGCAGGAAGTCACCGCCCATCGGCAGCCAGATATCGCCGACGACGTCGCGTTCGCCGAACGGGGCGATCCACGGCGCAAAGATGGCGCAGAAGAGGGCAACGACTATACCGGCGATGCCGACCCAGGCGCTGAGAGGAATGGAGCTCAATCTCATCGTGGGTGCCTCAATCTTGGATTGGCGAGGATGGCGAGAATATCCGCGGCCATGTTGAGGAAAATGTAGAAGGCGGCGAAGATCAGGCCACAAGCCTGCACCACCGGCATGTCGCGCACCGTGACGGCATCGACCATGTACTGGCCCATGCCCGGATAGACGAACACCACTTCCACGACGACGACGCCGACCACGAGATAGGCGAGGTTGAGCGCGATGACGTTGATGACCGGAGCCACGGCGTTGGGAGCGGCGTGCCGGGCGATGATACGGAAGGCGCTAAGGCCCTTCAGTTCCGCCGTCTCGACATAGGCCGACGACATGACGTTGAGGATTGCTGCCCGGGTCATACGCATCATGTGGGCAAGGACCACGAGCACGAGCGTTGCGACAGGGAGCGCGATGGCGGACAGGCGTTCTCCGAAGCCCATGCTGTCATAGACTGTGGCCGGGAAGGTGGCGACGCCCATCTGAACGGCGAAGAACAGGATCAGCAGGTATCCGACGAAGAACTCGGGGAGCGAGATCGCCGCAAGCGATATCACGTTGATGATCTTGTCCGGCAGCCGGTTGCGGTATTGCACGGAGATCATGCCGAGCGCGACCGCGAGCGGAACAGAGACGATAGCGGCGAAGAAAGCAAGGAACAGAGAGTTTCCGAGCCGCTTGCCGATCTGTTCGCTGACGGAGTTCTTGCTGGCCCAGGAGGTGCCGAAATCGCCCTTGACGGCGCCGCCGAGCCAACTGAGGTAGCGTTCGGTCAGCGGCTTGTCGAGGCCGAGATCCTTGCGGATGTTTTCCACCGCCTGCGGCGTTGCCGATTGGCCTAGATAGGTGGTGGCGAAATCGCCGGGTAGGGCTTCCACGCCGCCGAAAATCATCAGCGACACGGCAAAGAGAAGACCAACGCTCAAGCCGAGCCGCTGGACGATGAGGGCCGCCAGGGGACGGCGCAGGGCAAAACGGCGCCAGAACGTGCCGGTTACGGCCCCAGTCGGGGGCGTGACAAGCGTTCCAGAAACGGGTGCGGATTGCGAGAGGCCTTCGCCCCCCGCAACCGGACCTGTCGTCAGCGCCGGACCCTTGATCGGTCCGCCGCCCGCCATCAGGCGTCAAGCCAGACGCGGGTTGCGACGTAGCCGTTCGACATGTCGTTGCCGATATCGTGGACATAGCCCTTCACGGCCTTGGTGGAGGCGTTCACGAAGTCATTGAACATCGGCAGGATCAGACCGCCTTCATCGCGCACCGTCATCGCCATGGTGCGGTACATTTCCTTGCGCTTGGCTTCGTCAAGTTCCGAGCGGGCTTCGAGCAGGATCTTGTCGAAATCGGGACGCAGGAAGCGCGTGTCGTTCCAGTCGGCAGTCGACAGATAGGCCGTCGAATACATCTGGTCCTGGGTCGGGCGGCCGCCCCAGTAGGAGGTGGAGAAGGGCTGGACGTTCCAGACGTTCGACCAGTAGCCGTCGCCGGGTTCGCGCTTCACTTCGATCTCGATGCCCGCCTTCTTGGCGCTTTCCTGATAGAGCACGGCCGCATCGACGCCGCCCGGGAAGGCGACATCCGACGTGCGCAGGAGGACCGGGCCGCTGTGGCCGGATTTCTTGTAGTGGAAGGACGCCTTGTCCGGATCGTAGACGCGCTGCTCGATGCCTTCCGGAAAGAGGGCGTAGGTCGAGTTGATCGGGAAGTCGTTGCCGACCTTGCCGTAACCGCCGAGGATGGTCTCGACCATCTTTTCGCGGTCCATCGCATATTTCAGCGCCATGCGCAGGTCGTTATTGTCGAACGGCGCGGTGTTGCAATGCATGATGAAGACATAGTGGCCGCGACCTGCGGTCGAGAGGATCTCGACATTCGGGGCGCGCTTCAGAAGCGAAACGGTCTTCGGATCGACGCGGTTGATGTAGTGGACCTGACCGGAGGAGAGGGCGGCGATACGCGCCGTCGCGTCGTTCATGTTGATGATTTCGATCGAATCGACATAGCCGCGGTCGGTGCGCCAATCGTCGGCATTCTTTTCGAAGGTGGCGCGGACGCCGGCTTCGAAGCTGGTCATCTTGTAGGGGCCGGTGCCGATCGAGGCGAGCGGATCGTCGTAACCGCCGTTCGGCTGGATGACGAGGTGGTAGTCGGAGAGAAGCAGCGGCAGGTCGGCATTGCCTTCCGTCAGGACGAGGACGAGGTTGCCGCCATCGGCCTTGATTTCCTTGATCGACTTCATGACGCCGAGAGCACCGGATTCCGACTTCTCGTCGGTATGGCGCTGCAGGGTCTTGACGACGTCCTCGATGGTCAGTTCCTTGCCGTCATGGAACTTGACGCCCTGGCGGATCTTGAAGGTCCAGGTGGCAGCGTCAGCCGAGGGTTCCCAGGATTCGGCAAGCGCCGGCACCGGAGCACCGGTCAAAGGCTCGGATTCGACCAGCATGTCGCCCCAGCAGCGGCCGATGCAGAACATCACCTGCGACAGGAACTTTGCCGGGTCCTTGCTGTCGGTGGCCGAGCCGCCTTCGAGACCGAGTTTCAGATGGCCGCCGCGCTTTGGTTCCTGCGCGGCCGCGCTGGATGCAAACAATGCGCTTGCGCTCGATAGCGCGACGCCGGCTGCGAGTGCCCGGCCCATGAATTCGCGCCGGTTCATTTTGCCCATCTTGACCTGATTGGCGAGGTAATTCTTGTAGTCGCTCATTCCCCTGTTCCCTTTGTTTGATGGCTTTTCGCCGTTTTGATTATTGTTTTCGATCTGATGATCGGGTGTGCGTAGAATGCATGCCCGGGGGCATGTAGGCCAGTCACTTTTGCGGGTTTTATCTGCCGCCTAGCACCTTTCCTGAAGTTGGCCTCCGACGCCGGAAAGCCCTGTTAAAATTCATGGTATCGTCCAAATGACGACCTGTATTCACACAAAAATTCCGCAGTTTTCATAAGTCGTGTTTATGGCACTTTGTCACGAAGAAGCCTTGCTCGTGCTTGTCTCCGTCGCTGCGTTCCCTGCCGGCTATTTTCCCTTCCAGACCGGATCGCGTTTCTCAGAAAATGCCCGCGCGCCCTCCAACTGGTCATCGCTCGAATAGAGGATATCGACCGTCTTGAACTGGCGCTTGGTGATCTTGTTCATCGTCGTCTGGAAGTCCTCGCCTTCGGCTGCGCGCACCACTTCCTTGATGGCGGCATAGACCAGCGGCGGGCCGCTTTCGAGCAGGCGCGCAAGTTCCCAGGCGCGCTCCATCAGGTTGGCCGCAGGCAGGATCTCGTTGACGAAGCCCCAGCGGTGCGCTTCGGCAGCATCCAGCCAGCGGCCGGTGAACAGCATGTCCATGGCGATGTGATAGGGAATGCGCTTCGGCAGCTTGATCGAGGCGGCGTCTGCTACCGTGCCCGATCGGATTTCCGGCAGGGCGAAGGTCGCGTGCTCGGCAGCGAGGATCATGTCGGTCGACAGGGCAATCTCCAGCCCGCCGCCGCAGCAGATGCCGTTGATGGCGGCGATGATCGGCTTGTTGAGATCGCGCAGTTCCTGCATGCCGCCGAAGCCGCCGATCCCATAGTCGCCGTCGACGGCGTCGCCGTCAGCGGCGGCCTTCAGGTCCCATCCCGGACAGAAGAATTTTTCACCCGCGCCGGTGATGATCGCGACGCGCAAGGTCTCGTCATCGCGAAAGTCAGCAAAGATTTCGCCCATGATCCGGCTGGTCACCAGGTCGATCGCATTGGCTTTCGGCCGGTCGATGGTGACTTCGAGAATGCCGCCTTCGCGACGGGTTCTGATTGGTCCGGTCATAGGGTCATTTCCTTCGACGGATCAAGGCATCGGCGGCAACGGTTCCAGACCCTTGCGGCAACACCATGATAGGATTGATATCCAGTTCTTCGAGCTTTGCGGCGTTTGCTGCGACATAGGATGCCACGGCAGCGACAGCGGTCTGAAGCGCCTGAATGTCGCCTTTCGGGCCGCCGCGATAGCCATCGAGCAGTTTTCTGATTTTCAGGCCGGAAATGGCCTCGGTTATGGCTTCCGGCGTAGTAGGCAAGGTCAAAATCGCCGAATCCTCCAGCAATTCCACCAGAATCCCGCCTGCGCCGATGGTCAGCACCAGACCGGCGACCGGATCGCGCAACGCGCCGACGATGATCTCGGCAACCGGTTTTTCGATCATTTTTTCGACGAGATAGCCGGAGGCGACGCCTTTCATGGCGTCTGCCGCGTCGAGAACCGACTGGCGGTCGGCAAGATTGAGTTTGACGGCCCCGGCTTCGGTCTTGTGGGCGACGCCGAGGCCCTTGAGGACGACCGGAAAACCAAGCGTCTCCGCCGCGTTGGCGGCTTCGGTCGTGGTGAGTGCAACCTTGCCCATCGGCACAACAAGGCCGAACTTTGCCAGTTCCGCTTTCGCATCGCTTTCGCTGATCGTGATGATTTCACCCTCAGACGCCGCCGCCGAAAGCAGTGGTTCAGGAGCCGGCTTTGCCCAGGCAGCGCCGATGCCGGCGGAGATTTCGGCTGCGGCCAGTGCCTCGTCGATGCCGGAGAAGGCAACGACGCCGGCGGCCATCAACGACAAGGCCGTGTCTTCCGGCATGTTTTCGCCAAGGCTTGCAACGATGCCCGCCACGGCGCCGGTCGTCTTTGCAGAGGCGATGACGGCTTCGCAGGTGGTGTTCCAGTCCGCCGCGTCGCACCTGTCCTGGCGGGGGAAATCAAGCACGATGAGGTTCAGCGCGTAGTCGCCCTTCATCATCGCGGTAAAGGCCGTCGTCTGCTTTTCCAGATTGCCCCAGACGAAGGTGTGGTAGTCGAGCGGATTAGCGATGGTGACCATTTCGCCGAGGCTTTCGCGCAGCGGCTGGCGCTGTTCGTCCTTCAAGGCGCGAAACACCGTCTTCCTCTTCACGCCAGCGTCGGCCATCAGCGACGCTTCGCCGCCGGAGCAGCTCATCGAGGAGATGTCGAGGCTTTTCAGCGGCGGATGCAGGTGCAGGAGCTTCAGCGTTTCCAGCAGTTCCGGCAGCGTATCGACCCGGCCGATCCCGAGGCGTTCAAGCAGGGCGCCGGAGACGGTATCGTTGCCGGCCAGAGAGGCGGTATGCGAGACGGTGGCAAGCTGTGCCTGTTCCGATTTCCCGACCTTCAGCGTGACGACTGGCTTTTTCAGTTCGCGCGCTCGCGCCGCCAGCCGCTGCAGGGCTTCGATGCTGTCGAAGCCTTCGATATGTAGGCCGACGGCGGTGACGCGGGGGTCTTCGAGCGCTGCGATGGCGAGTTCCGAAAGCCCCGTCTGCGCCTGGTTTCCGGCCGTCATGATGTAGGCGAGGGGCAGGCCGCGCATCTGCATGGAGATGTTGCAGGCGATGTTGGAGGATTGGGTGAGAACGGCGACGCCCTTATCCACGCGCTGCATGCCGTGCTGGTCGGGCCAGAGCAGGGCGCCGTCGAGCGCGTTGATGAAGCCGTAGCAATTGGGACCGACGATCGGCATGTCGCCGGCGGCTGCGACCAGCGCCTCCTGCAGGTCGTTGCCATCGGCAAGCTCGCTGACGGCCTCGCGGAACCCGGAGGCGTAGCAGATCGCCCCGCCAGCGCCGCGCGCCGAAAGTTCGCGGATGATCTCGATGGTGAGCTGGCGGTTGACGCCGACGAAGGAGGCGTCGGGCGCTCTCGGAAGCTCGGCCACCGAGCGATAGCATCGGCGGCCGAGGATTTCGTCCTGCTTCGGGTGGACGGGCCAGATTTCACCCGTGAATCCCATCTTGTCGCATTGCTCGATGACCCGGCGCGCTTCCTTGCCGCCGAAGACGGCGATGGATCTGGGCCGGATCAAGCGGTCGAGGGATCGCGTCATGATGTTGCTCCCAACGCGACGTTCCTCTTCTCCCCAGCGGGGAGAAGGTGGCGCGTAGCGCCGGATGAGGGGGGCGAAGCCATTGAATGCGAGCGTGTTGAAGCGTTTTTCGTGGTTTGACATACGCCCCGCGCTTGCGTCGATTGCCGAGGCGTAGCCAACTGATTTTTCCGAAACCGTTCTATCATCTTTGCGCTTACAAGTTCTGCGCTTTGCGCCCCTCTCATCCGGCCCTGCCGGGCCACCTTCTCCCCGGTGGGGAGAAGAGGGAGACCGCCGAACCCGCCGGAGTAGGCGTATGGAGTTTCAGCCATCCTCATGCCCCCAATGGCCGCAGGAGGTCGCGGCTGATGATGTGCCGCTGGATTTCCGACGTGCCGTCCCAGATGCGCTCGACGCGGGCATCGCGCCAGAAGCGCGCAAGCGGCAGGTCGTCCATCAGGCCCATGCCGCCATAGATCTGGATCGCTTCGTCAGTGACACGGGCGAGCATTTCGGACGCATAGAGCTTGGCGGACGCAATCTCACGGTTGGCGGGGAGCTTCTGGTCGAGCCTCCATGCGGCGGCCAGTGTCAGGTAGTCGGCGGCGTCGATCTCGGTGATCATGTCGGCGAGCTTGAAGGAAACGCCCTGGTTGGCGCCGATCGGCTTGCCGAACTGCTTGCGCTCGGCTGCGTAGGGAAGGGCATGATCGAACACCCGGCGGGCGCGGCCGACGCAGGTGGCGGCAACAGTAATGCGGGTGGCATAGAGCCAGTCGTTGGCGATGTCGAAACCCTTGTGCACGTCGCCGAGAATGGCGGAGGAGGGCAGGCGGCAATCGTCGAAGGAGAGGATGCAATTCTTGTAGCCACGATGTGACACGCTGTCATAACCGTTGCGGATTTCGAAGCCCGGCGTGCCGCGATCGACGAGGAAACAGGTGATCTTCTTCTTCGGTCCGCGCGATGTCTCTTCTTCGCCGGTGGCGATGAACACGATGACGAAATCGGCAATGTTGGCATGCGAAATGAAATGCTTGGTGCCGTTGACGATCCAGTCGTCGCCGTCGGGCCTGGCAAAACATTTCATGCCGCGCACATCGGAGCCAGCATCCGGCTCGGTCATTGCCAGCGCGTCGAACTTCTCGCCCTTGACCGCCGGGATCAGGTATTTTTCGCGCTGCTCGTCATTGCAGGCCATCAGGATGCCGGAGGGACGGCCGAAGAAGACCGTGAGGCCCATCGAGCCACGGCCGAGTTCGCGCTCGACCAGCGTGAAGGTCTGGTGATCGAGCCCCGCGCCGCCGACTTCCTCCGGCATGTTGCAGGCGAAGAAGCCAAGATCCTTGCACTTGCGGGCGATCTCCTGGCCGAGTTCCTTCGGTACGATGCCGGTGCGTTCGACCTCGTTCTCATGCGGATAGATTTCGGTCTCGACGAAGCCGCGAACGGTATCGACGATCATCTGCTGTTCTTCGGTCAGTGCGAAATCCATAGTCTGTTCCCTCGTATTTTTATTTCGGGTTAGGCCTCTCCCAGGCCGCCCGCCCTTCACCCTGGTCCTTTCCCCGCAGGCGGGGAGAGGGGACGACGGAGGCTGCCACCTCGCCCTTCGCCCCGCTGCGGGGAGAAGGTGCCCGGCAGGGCGGATGAGGGGCGGCTTCGCGCCTTAGCGTTTCTGCCCCACACTCCGACCTACACCTTCCGGCTTCGGCAATCCTGCATGCGCTTCCGCAATCGCCGTGACCTTGGCGATGACTTCGGGCAGCGCCGGAACGGCCCTGCTCGCCTTCGAATCCACATGCAGCAACATCTGCTCGGCCGTCGCGACCGGCTCATTGTTTGCCGCGTTGTAGATCGTCGAGAAGATGTGCAGGCGCTTTTCGTCGTGCGAAAGGATCTGGCAGGTCGAGTAGAGCGCGTCGCCGAGCTTGGCTTCGCCGAGATTACGGATGTGCGTCTCGACCGTGTAGTAGCTGTGGCCGTTCTTGACGTATTCGAGATCGACGCCGATCAGGCGCAAGAGGCCGTCCGACGTGTCGCCGAAGACCTGCAGGTAGCGGTGTTCGGTCATGTGGCCGTTGTAGTCGACCCAGGCGGCATTGACCTTGGTGTCGAGAATGCGGATCGGCTGTGCGTCGCCCAGATCCGTCGATGGTTTTTCAGCGTTGGCCCAGAGGCTCTGCTCGAAGTCCGCCAGCAGCTTGCCGGCACCCCAGCCCTTGCCGCCGTCGCCGCTTTTCAGGGCATGCATGATACCGACGAGGTTTTCGTCGCGGATGCGTTCCAGCTCGCGGATACCGCGGGCGCCGGACTGCGCGTCGGACTGACCGGCAATCTTGTCGACCAGTTCGTCGTCGAGATCGACGACGTCCATCAGCTTGGTCCAGGGCCAGGACAGGCAGGGGCCGAACTGGGCGAGGAAGTGGCGCATGCCGGCTTCGCCGCCGGCGATGCGGTAGGTCTCGAACATGCCCATCTGCGCCCAGCGCATGCCGAACGAATAGCGGATGACGTCGTCGAGCGTCTCGGTATCGCAGATGTCGTCCTTGATCAGCCAAAGGCCCTCGCGCCAGACGGCTTCGAGAAGGCGGTCGCCGACGAAGGCCTCGATCTCCTTGTTGATGATCACGCCCTTCATGCCGATCGGTGCCAGTTTCGCCTTGGCGTCCTGCAGCGTGGCCTTGCTCGTCTTCTCGCCGCCGACGAGTTCGGCGAGCGGCAACAGGTAGACCGGATTGTAGGGGTGGGCGACGAACATGCGCTCGGGATGTTTCATGTCGCGCTGCAACTCCGTCGGCATGATGCCGGATGTGGAGGAGCCGATCAGCGCAGTCGGGGAGGCGGCCGCGTCGATCTGGGTGATGACGTTGCGCTTGAGATCGATCCGCTCGGGAACGCTTTCCTGAATCCAGTCAGCGCCTTGCACGGCCTCTTCGATGCTCTTGACGAAGGTGAGCTTGCCCTTCTTCGGCAGGGGCGCCATGGTCAGCATGGCATAAGCGCGCTCGGCATTGGCGAACACTTCGCCGACGATACGTTCAGCTTCCGGATGCGGGTCGAACATTGCGACATCGATGCCCGCCAGGAGGAAGCGCGCGGCCCAGGCCCCGCCGATAACGCCGCCGCCGATGCAGGCTGCCTTGGTGATTTTGGTCATTTTGACTGCGTTCCCTTGTTTGTTGTTCCCTCTCCCTGCTTGCGGAGAGAGGGTTGGGGTGAGAGGTCGTTGCCACTGTCAGTGTAACCAGCCCCTCATCCGCCCTTTGGGCACCTTCTCCCCCGTGAACGGGGAGAAGGAAACACCGCTACCGCTTCACCAGCTTCAGCTTCTCACGAACCTCGGCAGGTCCGATCACCCTCGCGCCCATGCCCTCGATGACCGTCACGGCCTTTTCGACCAATTGGCCGTTGGTGGCGAGCTGGCCCTTGCCGACATAGAGATTGTCTTCGAGACCGACGCGGACGTTGCCGCCGGCGAGGACGGCTGCTGCCGGATAGGCGAGCGCGTTGCGGCCGATCGAGAAAGCGGAGAAGGTCCAGTTGTTCGGCACGTTGTTGACCATCGCCATGAACGTGTTGAGGTCGTCGGGTGCGCCCCACGGAATGCCCATGCAGAGCTGGATGAGGACCGGGTCCTCGATCAGGCCTTCCTCGACGAGTTGCTTGGCGAACCAGAGATGGCCGGTGTCGAAGGCTTCGATTTCCGGGCGGACGCCGAGCGCCGTCATCTGGCGCGCCATTTCGCGCAGCATCGACGGCGTGTTGGTCATGACATAATCGCCGAGCGAGAAGTTCATGGTGCCGCAGTCGAGCGTGCAGATTTCCGGCCGGCATTCGGCAACGTGGGCGACACGCTCGGTGGCGCCGGCCATGTCGGTGCCCTGCGGATTGAGCGGCAGCGGGCTTTCGACATTGCCGAAAATCAGGTCGCCGCCCATGCCGGCGGTGAGGTTGAGCACCACGTCGACATCGGCCGAGCGGATGCGGTCGGTCACTTCCTTGTAGAGATCGAGCCGGCGTGCGGCAGCGCCGGTTTCCGGGTCGCGCACATGGCAGTGTGCCACGGCAGCACCAGCTTTGGCCGCTTCGATGGCCGCGTCGGCGATTTGCTTCGGCGTGATCGGTACATGCGATGATTTGGAAACGGTGTCGCCGGAGCCGGTCACGGCACAGGTGATGAAAACGTCGCGGTTCATGCTCAGTGGCATAAAAAGCCTCCCCTTGTTCTTGTCCTCCATTACGAGCCAAGAATTTCCGCTCTGCTTTCCCTTTTCAGATGTATACTATACATTTCCAGAACTCATGTGTGAGGAAAGTCGAATGCTTGCGCCGAAGGATGAGACCCAGCATATCGACCTGCTGGTGTTGCCGGAGACCAATCTGATCCTTGTCGCATCGGTGGTCGAACCCTTGCGCGCCGCAAACCGCATTGCAGGCAAAGCGCTCTACGACTGGGACATCTTCAGTCCGGACGGCAATGCGATCGAAACCAAGAGCGGCATTCCGATCCCGGTCGCCGGGCATTTCCGGCCGCAGAAGGAGACATCTCCGCTCTTCGTCCTGTCGAGCTACAACTGGCAGGCCTATACGACTTCTCACCTGCGCATGCAGCTTTCCCAGACCGCGCGACATCGCGAGGTGATGGCCGGCATCGAATCGGGGTCGTGGATGCTGGCCGAGACCAGCCTGCTCGATAATTGTTCGGCCACCACCCATTGGGAGGATTTCGAGGATTTCACCGCTGCCTATCCGCAGATCACCATGGTGCGCGAGCGCTTCGTCATCGACGGCAAGCGGATCACCACCGGCGGCTCGCTGCCGACGCTCGACCTGATGCTGGAGCTGATCCGCCGCCAGCACAGCTACTCACTGGCGCTCGAAGTTTCGCGCCTGTTCATCTACGAGCAGGAACGCACGCGCGGCGACCTCTTGCAGGTACCCGCCATCGGCAACATGCGCATCCTTGATGCCCGCGTCGGCGCGGCCGTCAAGCTGATGGAGGAAACGGTCGATGCGCCATTGACGCTCACCCGTCTCGCCCGCCGGACAGGAGTCAGCGCCCGCCACCTTCAGGACCTGTTTCAGGAGACGATGGGGGTTGCGCCGCACGCCCATTACCTGGCACTCAGGCTCAACGCTGCTCGCCGCAAGGTCATCGAGACGCGGGCTGATTTCGCCGATATCGCTGCCGCCACCGGCTTCAACTCATCCTCGGCCTTTTCGCGCAGTTATCGCGCCCATTATCGTGAGAGCCCGAGCGAAACGCGCAGGCGCCTCAAGCTCAAGAACTGATTTAGCTTCCTCATGTCGTGATTCAAGTTGCGGCGGATTCCTGATTCGAATCAGGGGATTGGCGCCGGGTTTGAGGGGTCTGAATCAGGCGAGGGCGCGGACATCATCGCCAGCATCGCCTCGCCGGCCTGACGCGAAAGGGCGTTTTTCTGCCACGCGAGCGAAAGGCTCTGCATATAGCCAGGCCCCAGTCTGAGCATTGCCGGTGCGTTTCTCACTCGTGCGGCGGAGCTTTCCGGCAGCACAGAGAGATAACCGTGGTTCGTCACCAGATTGAGGATGACGGGAATGGAATCCACTTCGGTCACTGTCAGTCGGTTGCGTTCCTGTTCGCCAAGCGTCTCGCTGATGAAGCGCTCTGCCTGCTGGCGCAGGCCGCTCTTCAGGCTGGGTACCGCGATCGGGTTGGACTGCAGCAGGCTGCGGAGATCCTTGTCATGCGCGGCAAACAGCGAACCGTGACCCGCCAGTGCCAACGGCGTGCGGGAAATCAGCCGGCCTTCGAACTCTGTCGGGAATGCTTCGAGATCGAGCAGCACCACGTCGAAGCGGCGGTTTTTCAACCCGGCGATCAGTTCGTCGGCCGTGGTGCTGGAAATGAAGAGCGGTTGGCGCGGGCGAGCGCGATGCCATTCGGCCGTCAGCGCCGCCAGCATGCGGGCGATCTCGCTTTCCGGGCCAAGCGGCATGACCGAGCCGAAGCGCCATGTCGCGGCCGTCCGGCGAAAGCGATCGCCGGAGGCACGCGACAGCCGCCGCCAGATCTCAAGCAGGTTTTCGACGATGGGGATTGCTGCAAGACCCTCCGGCGTACAGGCGATGCCGGAGGGGGAACGGATCAGCAGATCGCAGCCGAGGTCCCGTTCGAGGTCGGCCATCTGTCGTGTCAGTTGTGGCTGGCCGGCGCCCGTTATCTTGGCGGCGCTGCGAATGCTGCCGCTGCGCGCAACGGTGACGAAGCGATCGAGTGCCGTGAGGGCGATTGACGGAACTGCGTCTGTCCCTGCAGCACCGAGCGACAGCAACAACTGTATGCCGCTTTGCGCCGCCGCAAGGTCAGCCATTCTGCTTTGCGCCTCCAGGGTCGGCACCAGACTGCCGCCTTCGCGTCTGACCAGGGGAACGGCGATCGCCGCTTCGAAACGCTTCAGCGCGGCGCTGACGCTTGCTGCTGGCCGATTGCCCGCCTTTGCAGCCCTGCGGATTCCCCGCTCGTCGAGGATCGCGTGGACAAGGGAAAGCGTGGCGATATCCATGAGCTGTACGATCCTTGCGAAACTATCCTTGGCAGGGGTGCAGTCGTTCGAATATCGGCATCCCTTGTTCGGTTTTTGGGATATATCACAAACGGGGAGATTGGGCATAGCATGCGGGGCAACAAGGTGAGTCAAAGCATGCATGCATCGGTGAAATCCATTGCCCTGACTGGCAACCCGCTCGACTTCTCGGCCCTGGAGAAGATCGGTTCGGGTCTTTATGTGCCAACGGTCGCCGAGCAGTCTTTCGCGCGGGTGATATCGGCGCATTCAGTCATTGCCGACCGTATCGCAATGGGCTTGCCGGTCTATGGGGCAAACACCGGCGTCGGCTCGATGAAGGACCGCCTGTGGACGGTCGATGACCTCACCGAATTCAACGCGGCTCTCGTCAAGGCCCACCATTTCGGCACCGGTGAACTGTTCTCCCAAGCCATCGTGCGCAAGGCCATCGCCATTCGCATCAATACGGCGCTCGGCGGCCACACCGGCTGCAGCGTCGATCTCATCAAGGCATTTCTCGGGCTTCTGGAGTGTGGCGTCGTGCCGGCCGTGCATCGCCATGGTTCGATCGGTTGCGCCGATATCGGTCTGATGGGACAGGTGGCTTCCGTTTTGACTGGGACCGGCGAGGCATTTCTCCACGGCGAGTTGTTGCCTGCCGCAGAAGCTCTCCGCCGCGCAGGGCTCGAACCCTTCGTCATGCAGCCGCGCGATGCGCTGGCAGCGCTCAGCGTTAATGCGACCGCTTTCGCTGCCGCGGCCGACGTTTTGCGCGAGGCCGCCTCCGCCGTGCGGGTCTCGATGGCGACCGGCTTGATGTCTTCCCTGTCGCTGGGTGCTTCCGCCGACCCATGGCGGGTTGCGGCGGCGCTGGCAACGCGCGGCGAGGCGTTGGTCGGCTCCTGGCTCTACGGCCAGTCCAATGTCGTCGATTGGCCGCTGCCGACCGCGATCCATGATCCCTTGAGCCTGCGCATGACCGCGCAGGTGTTCGGCGCTGCCGTCGACACGCTCCTTGTCGCAGCCGAGCGGCTGGTCGACGCGACCTATCTGTCGGATGACAATCCTGTTGTGCTCGGCGGGCAGGTCCATGCCTCCGGCGCTTCGCTGCCGTTGACGACGACGCTCTATATCGAGACGGCGCAGATCGCGTTTTCGCATGTGGCCCGCAACGTGCTCAACCGCTGCATCCTGCTTTCCAACGGCGTCAGGCGGAACCTGCCGATCAATCTGGTCGCGCCGGGTGAAGTGGCAAGCGGCCTCGGTCCGCTGATGAAACTGGTCGTCGAACTCTATATGCGCGTCCAGTCGCTGGCGGTGCCACTGTCGGCGCAGTCGATCGTCGTTGCCGGCGGTCTCGAGGAGGAGGCGACGTTCCTGCCGCTGATCGTCGAGCGCATGGAGACGCAGGTGCGGGATCTGCGCCAGATGGCGGCGATCGAGGCGCTCTTGTCCGCGCAGGCGATCGATCTCCTGGGCGACAAGCCGACGGGCGTGACGCAGATCGCCTATGAACGCGTGCGGGCGCTGAGCCCGACCTATCTGAAGGACCGGCCGCTTTCGAAGGAAATCGAGGCGCTGCATCGGGAATTTACGTCCGAGGACTTGCTGTGCGCGCTGGTCGCTGCGGCGCCGATGCCTGAATTCGACGATTTCTTCGCGCTCGGCAAATGAGGAAGGGAAGCGCAGATGTCTGATTTCGATCTGGTTCTCAAAGGTACCGTGGTTCTGCCCGATCGCGTCGTCGAAGGCGGACATGTGGCGGTGCGCGACGGCAAGATCGCCTTTGTCGGGCAGGGCGCAATGCCGGCAGCGCGAGAGCGCCATGATCTCGGGCAAGCGCTCATCCTTCCCGGCGCCATCGATGCGCAGGTGCACTCGCTGAGCCAGAAGGACCAGGAGGATTTCATCTGGTCGACGCGCTCGGCCGCCGCCGGTGGCGTCACGACGATCGTCGACATGCCCTATGACGAGGGAAACCTTGTCTGCTCGGCTGAGGCGGTGCAACGCAAGATCGACCATGCGGGGCCGCAGGCGCGCGTCGATTTCGCGCTCTACGGCACGATCGATCCGGAGGAGGGGCCGGCAAGGATTGCCGAAATGGTCGAGGCGGGCGTCGCCGCCTTCAAGTTCTCGACCTTCGGGACAGATCCAAAGCGTTTTCCGCGCATTCCGGCTGGATTGCTGGAGGATTGTTTTGCTGCCATCGCCCCGACCGGCCTGACGGCTGGCGTCCACAACGAGGACGACGAGGCGGTGCGCGCCGCGATCGACAAGGTCAAGGCGGCAGGGATCACCGACTATCGGGCGCACGGGTTGTCGCGCCCGCCGTTGACGGAATTGCTTGCCACCAACCAGATCTATGAGACGGGTGCCGCTACTGGCTGCCCGGCCCATGTGGTGCATTGCTCGGTCGGCCGCGGCTACGAGATCGCCGCGGCTTACCGGGCGCAAGGGTATCGCGCCACCATCGAATGCTGCATCCACTATCTCGTGTTGGACGAGGAGAACGACGTGAAGCGGCTCGGCGGCAAGGCGAAGATCAATCCGCCGATCCGGCCGCGCGCCGAGGTGGAAAAGCTCTGGCGGCATGTGGCGGACGGCAAGGTGACGTTGGTTTCGACTGATCACGTCAGCTGGTCGGAAAACCGCAAGACCAATCCGGACATGCTGGCCAACTCGTCCGGCGTGCCGGGGCTCGAAGTTATGATCCCGCTGTTCGTCAAGGGCGCGCTGGAGCGTGGCATCCCGCTGACCCGCGCTGCCGAACTGATGGCGCTCAACCCGGCGCGCCATTTCCGACTGGACCATCGCAAGGGTGCGCTGGAGATCGGCAAGGATGCGGATATCGCTGTTCTGACGCCGGAGCCATACACCTATGACGCGGCGGCAAGCGGCAACAATGTCGTCGGCTGGTCGCCCTATAACGGCATCCGGCTGCCATGGCGTTTGGCCGCCACCTATAATCGCGGCAAGATGGCTTTCGATGGCAAGGCCGTGCTGGCCGAGCCTGGCGCCGGTGAATTTATCCGGCCATTGCCGAGCCTGCCGCTGCGCGAGGCCTTGTGATGCCGGCGCTTGCAACCAATCTGCCGGTCGATGCCGGCCGCATCGCCGATATCATCAAGGGACTGGCGCGGATCACCGAGCCGGATCGTCCCTATACGCGGCGCGCTTTCACGCCGCTGTTTCTGGAAGGCCGCGCTTTTCTGGAGCAGCGCTTCAAGGCCGCCGGTCTCGAAACCCGGATCGACGCGTCGGGAAATCTGATCGGCCGCCGCAAGGGCCGCAAATCGGGCCTCGGCACGATCATGCTCGGGTCACATTCCGATACCGTGCCCGAGGGCGGCCGGTTCGATGGGATCGCGGGTGTGGCGGCTGCACTCGAGGTCGCTCAAGCCCTGAACGATGCCGGCATCCGGCTCGATCACGATCTCGAAGTCGTCGATTTCCTCGCTGAGGAAGTCTCGATCTTCGGCGTTTCCTGCATCGGCAGCCGTGGTTTGGCGGGGCTCATTCCTGACGGGTGGCTGAGCCGGACACAAGGCGAACTCACTCTACGCCAGGGCATGATCGAAGCAGGCGGCGACCCGTCGCGGCTGGCCCGGCAGAAGCGGTCGGACATCAGGGCCTTTCTGGAACTTCATATCGAGCAGGGACCGGTGCTCGAAGCGGAACGCTGCGATGTGGGTATCGTGACTGCGATCGCCGGGATCACCCGGATCGAAATCCTGTTCGAAGGCCAGGCGGATCATGCCGGCACGACGCCGATGGGCCGGCGCCGCGACGCGTTGACGGCTGCTGCCCGGATGGTCGGCGAGGTCGAGCGGCTTGGTACCGAGTTTTCCAAGGGTGAAGGGCATTTCACCGCGACCGTCGGTGAATTCTCGATCGAGCCGAACGCCGCAAATGTCGTGCCGTCGCGCGCCCGTTTGCTGATCGACGCGCGGGCGGAATTGCGGCCCGATATGGAGCGCTTCATCGCCGAGATCGACCAGCTTGCCGTCGATATTCATCGCGATACCGGTGTCTCGATCGCCTCGCCGAAGCTGATCTCCGACAACTTCCCGACGCCCGCCGATCCGCTTGTGTTGCGCAATCTGGAAGCGGCCTGCGATCGTGTCGGCGCAAAGCGCCGCCGTATGGCCTCCGGTGCCGGTCACGATACCGCCTGGATGGCGCGGATTTCGAAGGCGGCGATGATTTTCATCGCCTGCCGCGAGGGCCGGTCTCATACGCCGGACGAATGGGCCGACAATGACGACATCGCGCTCGGCACGGCGGTTCTGTTCGAGGCCGTCAAAAAACTCGATGCGGATTTACAGGGAGCGCGCTGATGGGCCGGATACTGACAGAAAAAGACGTCGAGGCTGCGGTCAAGGGTGGCTCGGTCTATGCGGCCGGCGGTGGCGGATGGGCAGATCACGGTCGCATGCTCGGCTACGCGGCGGTTTCGATCGGCAAGCCGGAACTGGTGTCCATCGACGAATTGGAGGCGAATGACTGGGTGGCTACGGCGGCGGCGATCGGCGCCCCTGCCTCGACCACGCCTTGGGAAATGCGCGGCGTCGACTACGTCAAGGCGGTGGAATTGCTGCAGGAGGCGCTCGGCGAAAAGGTCTCGGCGCTGATGGTCGGGCAGAACGGCAAGTCGTCGACGCTGAACGGCTGGCTGCCATCGGCGATCCTCGGCACGAAGGTTCTGGATGCCGTCGGCGACATGCGGGCGCATCCGACCGGTGACATGGGGTCGATCGGCATGGCCGGCTCGCCGGAACAGATGATCCAGACGGCAGTCGGCGGCAATCGCGACGAGAACCGCTATATCGAATTGGTCGTGCGCGGCGCGACTGCCAAGGTTTCGCCGATCCTGCGCACTGCCTCCGACATGTCCGGCGGCTTCATCGCGTCGTGCCGCAACCCGCTGCGGGCGTCCTACGTGCGCAGGAACGCCGCACTCGGCGGCATCTCGCTCGCCTTGACTCTGGGTGAGGCGATCATCGCTGCGGAAGGAAAGGGCGGCAGCGCCATCATCGACACCATCGCCAAAACCACCAATGGCACGATCCTTGCGGAAGGCGTCATCACCGACAAATCCGTCGTCTACACCAAGGAAGCCTTCGACATCGGCACGGTGACTCTGGGGAAGGGCGATGACTCTACGGTACTCCACGTCATGAACGAATACATGGCCGTCGAGAATGCTGGCGGCACGCGGCTTGCGACCTTCCCCGACGTCATCACCACGCTGTCGCCCGAAGGCGAACCGTTGAGCGTCGGGCAGTTGCAGGTCGGCATGACGATTTTCGTGCTGCATGTGCCGAAGACGGTCATTCCGCTGGCGTCCAGCGTGCTCGATCCTTCGGTCTATCCGTCGGTCGAGAAGGCCATGGGGATTGAACTGGCGAAGTATGCTTTGTCCGGCCGGACATGAGGAGAATGTGCCATGTCGCGCGATGCCGGTCTTGAAGAATTGATCAGGCAGGAGCTCGGCGAAAGACCGGGGCTTTCCGAAAAGCCGATGTTCGGTGGCCTTGCCTTTCTCCTCGACGGCAATCTTCTTTGCGGCGCGCGCCACGACGGCATGCTGGTGCGCCTCGGCAAGGGCAATGACGGCTGGGCGCTGGCGCTTGCCGGCATCGAGCTCATGGTGATGGGCGACCGTCAGATGAATGGTTGGGTGCGCGCATGCGAGAAGGCCTATGGCGAGGATGCCCTGCGCCGAAGACTGATCAGCGCGGCGATTGATTTTGTCGAGCGCCTACCTGGGAAGTGAAACCAAGCACGGCCGTCCGCGATGGTGTGAACATCAGTATGCGTTGGGTAGCTGGGAGGGTTTGCGTGATTATTGGTGATGTAAATCGTCTGGCGATTGAGAGCGAAATTCTGTTTGCCGTTCCCAGCGTTTCTCAATTGGCGGTGGGCTTTTTCGTCGTCCATGTCGCCGGTGTCGAGTTTGGTGTCCGGGAGCCCGACGCGACGTGCCTGGGATGCTCCGTCGAACAGGTGGAGTCGCGGCTGGCGATGCGCGGAACTTATGTCAATGAACACTTGTCCGGCGTGCCTGGCGATGCGCTTGCCGCTGCCTACTTGTCGATTTTCTATGGCGGATGGGACGGCAATTCCACAACGTTGACTAAACAGGATTTCTTGGAAGCTGATGTCACTTGGTGCCCCGATGGCGACGAAGCATTTGATGACGGAAGTCACATTTTGCATCTCGACAAAAAAGACGAGGTGCAGATCCTGGCCTTCAGAAATGACGACAATGCACGCGTGGCTGATTTGGTAACTCAAATCATTCCTGCCGACGAATTTTATTCAATCCTGGAAACTTGGCTCGTTGCGTTCAGACGAGAGCGGGACATTGCCTTGCAGGCGAATTGACCTCAGACTTGTGAGAGACATCATGCCCAAACCCAATCCACGTCACCCGAACTTCCCCATCCCCGGCGGCCCCGAACTGCGCGCCAAGGGCTGGCGGCAGGAGGCGTTGCTGCGGCTATTGGAAAACGTCCTGTCTGTTGGCGAGGACCCCGACAATCTGATCGTCTATGCCGCCCTCGGCAAGGCGGCGCGTAACTGGGCCTCTCACAAGGCCATCGTCAAGACGCTTCTGGAAATGGACGAGGACCAGACGCTGGTCATCCAGTCCGGCAAGCCGGTGGGGCTCCTGAAGACCCATGCGAAGGCGCCGCTGGTGATCATGGCCAATTGCAACATTGTCGGCCAATGGGCGAAGGCCGAGGTGTTCTATGAGCTGGAAAGGCAGGGATTGATCTGCTGGGGCGGGCTGACGGCCGGCGCCTGGCAATATATCGGCAGCCAGGGCGTTATCCAGGGTACCTATGAAATATTCATGCGCATCGCCGAAAACCGGTTCGGCGGCGATCTTGCTGGCCGCTTCATCCTGACCGCTGGTCTCGGCGGCATGGGTGGGGCGCAGCCGCTTGCCGGCCGCATGGCGGGTGCTGCGATCCTGTGCATCGATATCGATCCCGTGCGGGCCGAAAAGCGCAAGGCAATCGGCTATCTCGAACATGTCGCGCCGGACCTCGACACGGCGCTCGCCATGATCGATCAGGCGGTAAAGGAAAAGCGCGCCACCTCCATCGGTCTCGTCGGCAATGCCGCCGCCCTCTATCCCGAAATCGCCAGGCGCGGCATCGTGCCCGATATCGTTACCGACCAGACGTCGGCCCATGATCTCGTCTACGGCTATGTGCCGAAGGGCATGAGCATTGAAGAGGTCAAGCGCCTGCGTGTCGACGGGCAAGGCCAGCTGATGGCCGCCAGCCGCGCCTCGATCGTCGATCATGTGAAGGCCATGCTGGAGTTCCAGGCCAAAGGCTCGGAAGTCTTCGACAACGGCAACCTGATCCGAACGCAGGCGCGCGAAGGCGGCGTTGCCAATGCCTTTGACATCCGCATCTTTACCGAGGCCTATCTCAGGCCGCTGTTCGCCCGCGCCATCGGCCCCTTCCGCTGGATGGCGCTGTCGGGCGAGGAGAGCGACATCGCCCGCATCGATGACCTGCTGCTGGAAATGTTCCCGGACAACAAGATCGTCACCAACTGGATCCGGCTGGCACGGGAAAACGTGCCCTTCGAGGGGCTGCCCGCCCGCATCGCCTGGCTCGGCCATGGCGAACGCACCGAACTGGCGCTCGCCGTCAACGCGCTGGTCGCATCCGGCGAACTCAAAGGCCCGGTCGCGTTTTCGCGCGATCACCTCGATGCCGGCGCCATGGCGCATCCCAACATCATGACCGAGCGCATGAAGGACGGCTCCGACGCCATTGCCGACTGGCCGCTGCTCGATGCAATGCTGCTCTGCTCCTCCATGGCCGACCTCGTCGTCGTCCATTCAGGCGGGGGTGGCTATGCCGGCTACATGACCAGCTGTGGCGTGACCGTGGTAGCGGATGGCACGGAGGGCGGGGCCGAAAGGCTGAGCCATGCGCTGACCAACGATACGTCGCTGGGCGTCATTCGCTATGCGGATGCCGGGTATGAGGAGTCGATGGAAGAGATTGGGAAGAAGGGGATTGGGTATATCAGCCTCGATTGAGTGGGTGAAAGGTACGGACACCCAATCTAAATCAACCCCGCGCGACTTGCCCCCTGCCTGATTGCTGCGATGGCGGGTGGATTTGTGACGGGATAGAAATCGATGAACCCGCTTGCCGTAAATCCCTTGAAGTGCGTCTGCAAACGGCGTGCAATCTCTCTCGCCTCGGCTTCCTCGTCCAGCATCGCATGCGCCATGGCCAGAAAGAACAACGTCGTCGGAGCGTCGGCCGTGGTTCTTTGGAACGCGGACAGGCACTCGTCATACAGGCCCAGAACGAAAGCGCTGCGGCCAAGCATGCCGTGATACCAGCCGATCAACGGGTTGAGCCGGACTGCACGCAGGGCGAACTCGTAGCCGAGTTGGGGATCGCCTGATATCAGCGTCTGGCTCCCGGCGAACATGGCGATCGTATCTGCATCGTGGGGGGCGATGGCCAAGGCCGCTGAATGTTCTTCGGCCGATCTTTTCAATCCGATTTGCGGTGCATTCAGGTCGGCGAGGCAGATCCGCGCTACGCTATCGCTCGGATCGAGCATGAGGCTGCGCTTCAGGCACGTCTTTGCCTGATCGAACGCAATGGCAGGAGCCTCGGAGAAACCATTGCAGGCATTGACTGCATACGCCAAGCCCAGGGCGGCCCAAGCACGGGCAAATCCGGGATCAAGATCGACGGCGCGGTTATGCAGACGGATCGCTTCGACGTTGCTGTCGCGGGTGAAGGTGTCCTGCGCCTCGACGCCAAGCAGATAATAGTCGTATGCCTGCAGGTTGTCGGGCTGTTTGCGCCGAACGTCGTTGCGGCGGAGATTGAAAAGTTCGCCGTGGCAGGCGGCCAGAACGTTGATGACGCTCTCGACAACGCCGTCCTGCATTTCAAACAATTCGTCCGCCGTGCGTTCATAGCGCGCGGCCCAGAGAGCAACGCCGGTGGTCGCGTCTATAAGCTGCACAGATACCCGGACGTCGCCGTCCTCTGCCTGCAGCGTTCCGCCGATCACATAGTCGGCGTTGAGTTCCCTTCCAATGGATTTAACGTCGTGGTGGCGTTGGACCCAGGAGAGTATCGTTTGATGCGCGATAACCGAAAGGTCGCGATAGCGCGCAAGATCGGTCATGATATCGGCTGACAGAGCGTCCGCGGCCCTGCTCCAGCGTTCGTCCGTGCACAGGTTTTCGAATGGAATGACGGCGATGATGGGAGGGCCTGATCGCTGCGGCAAAGCCTGTTCATTCGCAGCCAGCGGATCGCCTGCCTGGTGGGCGAGGCGCATTGCCAAAGCTGCCTTGGTGCGGACGCCCAGTCTCCGATAGATTGCGGACAGATGCGTTCGAACGGTCGTCGGAGCGATGAACAACTCCTCGGCTATCTCGCGGTAGGTCAATCCCTGTGCAAACCTGAGCGCGATCATGTGCTGCCGATCGGAAAGATCGACCCGGGCGCTCTTGTTTTTCGCATCCACTGGCAAAATCAGGACCTCTGGGGGATCAGCAGCAATCCGTCGCACAATACTACATGTGCAGTCTCTAAAATACTGCATCTGTACGATCCCGCCTGACCGCCTGCCATCCTATCATCTCAATCGAAAGCAGGGGGCGGGGGTCGGTCGCCTCCGGCTCAACGGAGGAGGCTACGGTGAAAGCGGCATTCACGGGGTGCATCACGCTTGCTCTGGTTTTCTCGGGCACGCCACCTTGTCTGTCGGGGGAAGAGGAGCGTCCCGGCAAGGTGATCTTGCAGGAAGACGCCCGGATTCTGAGCGCTCGCCTGTATTCGGCCATTCTCATCAGGGCTTGCCAGAATGGATGGCGTTACCCCTTGAAGCACGTGAGAAATGGTTTCAAGCGTCATTTCGAGGAGTTCAAACTGCAGCTTTCCAACGACGGCTATACCATCGTCTCAACCGGTGCAGCCGACGGGGAAAGCAAGCGCCCGGCGATCTTGACCATGGCCGACATAACACGGACATCGGCGCGGTTCGGATGTGCCCGCCGGTACTGGCTGGAAGACTAATCCAGCAGGCGCAGGCCGAACCATCCGGTGGAATCCGCCCGCGGCCGGCGGGCGTGTCTGACAAGGCCGGTCAAACCACTGCTTCTCCCCCGTCCACCACCAGAATCTGTCCCGTCATGTAACTCGACCGGTCGGATACGAGAAACAGGATCGACTCGGCGATTTCTTCGACGCTTGCCCATCGCCCCATCGGCACCTTTTCCCGCACATAGGCTTCGATCGCCTCGCGACCGCCCATCTGCATGATGAAGGGAGCGTTGAAGGGGGTATCGACCCAGCCGGGGCAGAGCGCGTTGACGCGAATGCCGAAGCGGGCGTAGTCGCCGGCCATCTGCTTCGTCATGGCGATGACGGCGTGTTTGGTGGTGGTATAGGCGATCATCTCTCGGTCATAGAGCACGCCGGAAGAGGATGAGGTGTTGAGGATGACGCCGGAGCCGTGTGCCTTCATTGCCGGCATGACGAAGCGGGCGGCCATGAAATGGGCGCGGACGTTGAGGCTCCAGGAACGATCGAAACCTTCGATTTCCACCTGTTCGAGATCGCCGGCAACTTGAGCGCCGGCGTGGTTGTGCAGGATGTCGATGCGGCCGTGGCGCTTGAGCACGGAAGCGATGCCGGCCTCCAGCGATATGTCGTCGGTGACGTCGAGGATGAGGCTTTCAGCGTTGCCACCAGCATTCCGGATCAGCGCGACGGTCTCAGCGGCGCCTTCGGCACTGCGATCGGCGACGGCAACATGGGCGCCTTCGCGCGCCATGATCGCAGCACCCGCCTGGCCGATGCCGGAGCCGGCGCCGGTGACGATGGCCACCCGGTCTTTCAGGATCATGGTCTACTCCCCGGCTTTTGTTGTCTTGTCCCGCATCAGCACGCGGGCGATCAGGATGAGCAGCAGCGAGGCCACGAGAACCATGGTGGCGATCGCATTGATTTCCGGCGTGACGCCGCGGCGGATCGAGGCGAAGACATAGATCGGCAACGTCGTCTTCGAACCCGCGACGAAGAAGGCGACGATGAAATCGTCGAACGAGAAGGTGAAGGCGAGCAGGAAACCGGCGAGAACCGACGGCAGGATCTGTGGCAGCACGATCTGGCGGAAGGTGGTGAACGGCGTCGCATAGAGATCGCTTGATGCTTCGACGATATCGCGCCCGAGGCTGGCGATGCGGGCCTTGACGATCATCGTCACCAGCGCCAGCGAAAACAGGCCATGGGCCGCGATGATCGAGCCATAGCCGAGGCCGAGTTGCGGCGGCTTGTCGCCGGGCCAGATTGAGGCGAGCGCCGGGTTGAGAAAGGAAAAGACCTCGACCAGCGCTACCAGCGTGGCGATACCGATGACGACGCCGGGCACGACGATTGCCGCGGCAAACAACCCGTCAAAGATGGCACGACCTCGGCTGCTCAGGCGCTGCAGGCCAAGCGCTGCCATCGTGCCGAAGACGGCGGCAAGCGCGGCGCTGGTGAGCGCAATGATCAGGCTGTTCTGCAGGGCGGTGATCAGGAACGTGTTTCCGAGCGCCTTGCCATACCACAGGGTCGAGAAGCCGGTGAACTCGCTGGCATTGCGTCCCGCATTGAACGAGAACAGCACGACCAGCGCAATCGGCGCGTAGAGGAACAGGTAAACGAAGGTAACGAGCGCGCGCATCAGACGAGATCCACCTGTCTGGAGCCGGAGACTTTCCAGGCGATACGCATGGCGACGCTGAGCACGATGACCACCACGACAACGAGCGTCACGGCGATCGCCGAGCCGAAGGGCCAATTGCGCGACTGTAGGAAGAGATCGACCAGCGCATTGCCGATGAAGAACACCTTGCCACCACCGAGAAGCTGCGGGATCAGGTATTCACCAAGAAGCAGAATCGTGACCAATGCCACGCCGGTCATGACGCCGGGAAGGGAGAGCGGCAGGGTGATGCCGAAGAAGGTCGAGACCGGCTTGGCGCCGAGATCGGCGGAGGCCTCGAGCAGCCGGCGGTCGAGCTTTTCGAGGCTGACATAGATCGGCATGATCATCAGTGGCAGATAGCCATAGACGATACCGAGCAGCACCGCGCCCGGCGTGTTCAAGAGCCGCACATCCTCGATGCCGATCATGCCCAATAGATTGGGGATGCCGCGGGAGCCCAGGATGTACATCCAGGCATAGGTGCGGACCAGAAGGCTCGTCCAGAAGGGCACCACGACCAGCGAGACGAGCACCAGTCGGTATTTCGGATTGGATTTGACGGCGAGGTAGTAGGCCACAGGGTAGGCGACGATCAGGCAGAGGAAAGCACCGACGGGCGCGATCATCAGCGTGTTCCAGAAGGCGGCCGCACGCGAGGGAAGGTTGGCGAATTGCGCGAAGGTGAAGGCGGCCTGATAGCCGCCTTCCGGTGCGCGCTCGCCGAAGGAAAAGACGACCATGGCCATGAACGGCAGGACGAGGAAGACGAACAGCCAGAGGCCGGCCGGGGCCACTAGGGCCGCGGTGATGAGCTGTCGTTTTCTGTCCGGGGGCATGGGCATGCGGGCTGGTCCTGTCTGCGTGCTTCGATGTGAAAGTGAGGCTTTGCCCCTCACCCTAGCCCTCTCCCCGCGGGCGGGGAGAGGGGACGATCGTGATCGCGTTATACTTCACCCGAAAACAATGGGTTGCGAGAAGGTTCCTCTTGTCCCTTCTCCCCGTTTACGGGGAGAAGGTGGCCGACAGGCCGGATGAGGGGCCTTATCGTTAAGCCGACTTGAACCGGGCCATCAATTCCGCACGGGCGGGATCCGTCAGCGTGACCGCCGCACCAAACTCCAGCTTGGTGAGCGCGGCCTCGTCCGGATAGACGATCTTGTTGGATGTGACGTCTGCCGGCAGCAACGCGAGCACGCGGCTGTCGGTGGTCGGGGCGCCGTTGGTGATGTGTTCCTTGACGGCGTTTTCGGGCGTCATCAGGTAGTTGAGCAGGGCATAGCCTGCCGGCTTGTTGGCGGCGCTCTTCGGGATGGCGTAGAAGTCGGTCCAGATCTCGCCGCCGTCCGTGCCGAGGATATAGGCGATTTCCGGCATGTCGCGGTTGAGCTGGGCGCCGTCATTGGTCCAGCACATGGTCATCCAGGCATCGGTGGCGCGCATGCCGGGCTGGTAGTCGCTGTTGATGCCGTAGAGATGCGGCTTGACCTTGATCAGCAGTTCCTCCGCCTTGGCGAGTTCTTCCGGCTTGACCGAATTGAAGGAATAGCCGAGCGACACCAGCGCGCTGCCGATGGTCGTCAGCTGGTAGTCGTGGACCATGGCGCGGCCGTCTGCTTCCGTCATGGCAACCTCGAAGAAGTCCTTCCAGGAGGCGATCTTCGTCTTGATCTTGGAGGTGTTGACGGCCATGCCGGTCGTGCCCCAGTTCTTCGGCAGGGCATAGGTCGTGCCGTCGATGGCGCCTTCCGAAGTGAATCGAGCCGATTCCGTGGCTTGCGAGAAGGCCGGCAGCTTGCTCATGTCGAGCGGGTCGATCAGACCGAGCTTTACATAGGTGGAGATCGTATAGTTGGTCGGAACGAACAGGTCCCAGCCGGTGCCGCCGGCCTGGAGCTTGGCCAGCATTTCCTCGTTCGAGCCGAAGACGTTGACTTCGACGGCAACGCCGGTCGCGGCCGTGAAAGCCTCGAAGCTTGCCGGATCATGGTAGTTCGGCCAGGTGGCGAGCGACATGGTCTTGCCGAGGTCTTCCGCATAGGCGGTGGAATTGAACAGGCCCGGCTGGCGGGCGAGCACTGCGGCTGCAAGGCCAAGGCCGGTGACGCCAAGGAAGTGGCGGCGGGTGACCGAGCCGCGCTTCAGGCGCATCCATTCGTCGGTGAGGTTTTCGGCTGATATCGGGGCATTTTCTCTGTACCACTTTGTCATGACTTTGTTCCCTTTTTTGTCTTGACGTGTACGGCCATTCCTCAGGCCGGAAAAACATGCACTTTGCCGGGGTCGAAAGTGAGCACGACCCGTTCGCCCGGTTCGACGAGATCGCTTTCCTGCACGCTGCGCCGGTCGGCGGTGACGAGGAAATCGCCAAGGCCATCGACGTTGATCTGGTATTCGGCTGTCGAGCCGAGGAAGATGCGGTGGGTGACGGTACCGATGAGCTGGCTGCCGCTGCCGTTTGTCTGCCGGACAAGCTCGATCGCTTCCGGCCGTAGCGCCACTGTCGCGGCACCGGGCCTGAGGCCGATCGTGCTCCCTGTCGCGAGCGCTGTTCCGTTCGGCAGCCGCAAGGTCGCCCCGCCGGCTTCGACAGTTGCCGCGATCCGGTTGGTCTTGCCGACGAAATCGGCGACGAAGAGATCGGCGGGCTTGTCGTAGACATCCTGCGGCTTGGCCATCTGGACGATGCGCCCGGCATTCATCACGCAGACCATATCGCTCATCGACAAGGCTTCCTCCTGGTCGTGGGTGACGAGGACGAAGGTGATGCCGAGCTCGCGCTGCAGCGTCTGCAGTTCGATCTGCATGGCCGTGCGCAACTTCTTGTCGAGGGCCGCGAGCGGTTCATCGAGCAGCAACACCGAAGGCTTGTTGACGATGGCGCGGGCAAGCGCCACGCGCTGCTGCTGGCCGCCGGACATTTCATGGATGCGGCGTTTTTCGTAGCCGCCGAGGCGGACCATTTCGAGTGCCTGGCGGGCGCGCGCGGAAATTTCGGATGCCGCAAGTTTCGGCCGGGCCTGCTTCAGGCCATAGGCGACGTTCTGCTCGACGTCGAAATGGGGAAAGAGCGCATAGTGCTGGAACACCATGTTGACGGGGCGGCGATAGGGCGGAACGCCATTCATCTCGCGGCCGTCGATCAGCACCGTGCCTTCGCTCGGCTGCTCGAAGCCGCCGATCATCCTCAGGCACGTGGTCTTGCCGCAGCCGGAAGGCCCGAGCAATGCCACGAACGCGCCTTTCGGCACGGCAAGGTTTATGTCCGAAACCGCGGTCACGCTGCCGTAGCGCTTGGTGACCGAACGGAACTCGATGTCGTTCGCTGGAGCGGCTATCACGTCTCAATTCCCCGCGGTTGTTTTTCAGAATCCCGGGCAGTCTTGTCCCGCCCCGCTTCTCACCGTCTGACCAGCAGCCTATTCAAGGCCGCCATTGGCGGTATATACCCCGAGAGAGGTATTTCAAGTCGATCACCGCTGTGGAAGGTGTATACCCTGAAGGCAATTGCCGTTCTTTTTTGCAAAGGCTGGACAGGAAGTATGGGCGTTGATCTCGAAGCATTGTTCAAAACGATCGCGCCGATGATCGGCAGAGCCTCCTCAGGCGACGAGGAGGCTGGCAATGTCTTCTGCTCGCTGATGCGCTCTCTGGTCAGCTTCGACTATGCCGTCATTTTCGCCTATCGCGAGAAGGAACGGCCGATCGATCTCTACAGTACCTTCACGGCGGACGAGCATGTGGTTTTCGTCAGCATGTATCAGGCCGGCCCCTTTCTGCTCGACCCATTCTATCACGCTGCCCGGGAGCCGAAGCCCGGTGTCTGGCGGATGCGCGAGCTTGCGCCGGACCGTTTCTTCTCCAGCGAATATTTTCGCAGTTACTACACGCAGACCGGCCTTGCCGAAGAGATCGGATTTTTCGTCGCGCTGGGGGAGGGCGTTACCGTCGTTTTGTCACTGATGCGCAAGGAACGGTCAGGTGCGTTCACGGCGGCCGAGTTTGCATTGCTCAAAAAGGCCGAACCCATGGTGGCCGGTCTGGTCCGTCATGCATGGCCGGACCTTGGCCGCCGTTTCGATGCAGCCCTTGCGAAAAGAGACAGGGGCGGGCGCAAGTCCGCGCATCCGGCCGCGGACCGGGTCTGGCGCAATCTCAACCTGACGGAACGGGAGGCCTCGATCATCGAGTTGGTGCTGCAGGGGCATTCGTCGGAATCGATCGGATTGCGGCTCGGCATCTCGACTGGGACGGTGAAGGTCCATCGCCGCAACGTCTACCGCAAGCTCGGAATTTCCTCGCAGACGCAGTTGCTGTCGATCTATCTGAAAAATCTCGGGCAATAGAGGCGGCGCGGCATCCTTCGCAGATACCGCGCCGTTGACCGATCAGGCGTTGACGAGAGCGAGCTGTGCCCGCGCTGCCAGGATCTGCAAGCAGGCGTTGGCAGCTTCGACGCCCTTGACGACGAAATGGTCGTGGAAGAAGCGGATATGCTGTTCCGATTCCTGGAAATTGTGCGGCGTCAGCACGGTCGACAGAACCGGGACGCCGGTGTCGAGCGCAACCCGCATCATGCCGTCGAGCACGGTGCCGGCGACGAAGTCATGGCGATAGATACCGCCATCGACGACGAAAGCGGAGCCGATGATGGCCGAGAAGCGGCCGGTTCTGGCGAGCGTCTGCGCATGCAGCGGGATTTCCAGCGCGCCGGGCACGTCGAAGATCTCGACGTCCGATGCCTTGCCGCCGAGCTTTTCCCAATGGGCAACGAAGGAGTTGACGCATTGATCGACGATATCGGCGTGCCAGCGCGCGCGGATGATGGCGATTTTCTGGGTGGGGTGGGAAGCGATTGTCATGTCAGTCTGGCCTTTCAAGGTTGCCATTTTTCAATGATCCCCTTGGGCGAACACGCAGGCGCGGCGACCCCTTGGATGGAGGTCTCCTGATCTGCTTGCTCTCTTTCATCCGGACTTTAACCGTCGGCTCCGGAATTCAACCGGATCTGCTGACCTTCACACCTATATGCGGGCATACGGGTGCATGAAGCGCTCGCGGGCTCCGGGAATTGCTTCCCGTTACCGCCGGTGGGGAGTTTCACCCCGCCCTGAGAACGTGCAAGGCGGACTATAGAGATTGGCTGTCGGCCGTCAAATGCGCGATGCGACGCGCGCAACGAAAAAGGCGACAGATTTTTCCAATCAATCTGTCGCCTGAAACATATTTTTGCGGGAACGCCGGTTTGCTATTCGCGGATGATCAACAGGTCGCTCGCGGTGAAGCGCAGCGTAGCGATTTCGCCGACGGCCGGCGGCTTGAGGCCGGGTGCATTGAACATGTCGAAGGAGATGACGGCATCGCCGACCTTCATGCGCGTGCGGATGACCGAGCCGAGGAAGTTCGAGGAGACGACTTCGCCGGTGAGTGCGGTATCGCCCTTGGCGCCTTCGGCAATCGAGCCCGCTTCCGGGCGCAGGGCCAGCGAAACCTTGTCACCGGCCTTCACGGCGCCGAGCGGTTCGCGCAGTGTAATGCCCTGGTCGCCGATGGAGACACGGTTTGCCGCGGGATCGACGACCGTTGCCTCGATGAGGTTCAGCGTGCCGACGAAGGATGCCACGAAGCGGGTCGCCGGCTTGTTGTAGATATCGAAAGGCGTGCCGATCTGATCGGCGCGCCCCGCGTTCATCACGACGATGCGGTCGGAGATCGAGAGAGCCTCTTCCTGGTCATGCGTGACGAAGACGGTGGTGATGCCGAGCTGCTGCTGGATCATCCGGATTTCCTCGCGCAGCGACACGCGGATCTTGGCGTCGAGCGCCGACAGCGGTTCATCGAGCAAGAGCACTTGCGGCTTCGGCGCAAGTGCTCGGGCAAGCGCGACGCGTTGCTGCTGTCCACCGGACATCTGGTAGGGGAAGCGGTCGGCGAGGTGGTCGAGCCGGATCAGGCCGAGCATTTCCTTGACCCGCGATTCGATTTCCGCTGCCGGCTTTCCGGCGATCTTCAGGCCGAAGGCGACGTTGTCGAAGACGTTCATATTGGGAAACAGCGCATAGGCCTGGAACACCATGCCGATGTTGCGCTGGTTCGGCTTCAGATTGGCTTGTGTCTTGCCATTGATGTTGATGTTGCCGCCGCTCGGTGTCTCGAACCCTGCGATCATGCGCAGGATCGTGGTCTTGCCGCAGCCCGATGGTCCGAGGAAGGAAATGAACTCGCCCTTCTCGATCGTCATGTCGAAGTCGCGAACGACCTGAACCGGACCGAAGGACTTCTGGATTTTGGTCAGTGTCAGAAACGTCATGGGAAAAATGTCCTCAGGCCTTGCGCGGCGCGGTTTTCTGGAGGCGGGAGACAAGCTGGAGCAGACCCATGCTCAACCAGGTGATGGCGAAGGCGATGATTGCCAGCGCCGACGGCTCGTAGGCCTTGTTGGCGCCGACGAGCTGGAGATAGGGTCCGAAGGCCGGGCGGTTGAGAAGCGCTGCCATGGTGAATTCCCCCATGACGATTGCGAAGGTTATGAATGCGCCCGACAGAACGCCGCTCATCACGTTGGGGAAGATGCAGCGGAACATGATGGTGGGCCATTTGGCGCCCAGGCTTTCGGCCGCCTCCGTGAGCGTCGCCACGTCGATCGCCCGCATGGCGGTATCCACCGCGCGGTACATATAAGGAAGCGAGAGCGTTACGTAGGAGAGCATCAACAGGATGTTCGTGCCGCTCGCCGAATTGGTAAGCGGTATGAAGGAGGAGGAATTATAGAGCCTGAGATAGCCGAAGACGATGACGATCGCCGGAATGACCAGCGGCAGGAGCGTGATGAATTCTACAACAGGGCGGATCTGCGGCAGGCGCAGGCGTACCCAGTAGGCGGTGGGGACGACCAGCAGCATGCCGAAGATGATCGTCAGCACCGCCATCAGCATCGAATAGCCGAAGGTGGTGCGGAACTGCATGTCGGAGAAAACCGACTGATAGGCATCGAAGGTGTATTCGCCGCGCCGCATGCGCAGCGAGAACTCGAAAGTACCGATGAGCGGCACGATAAAATAGACGACGCCGATGGCGATCGCGATCCAGGCGAGGAGGCGGTTTGTCTTCATTTTTGCCACCGTTCGGTGCGGGAGCGCAGCCAGATATAGAGGACGTTCGACACGCCGGTGATGACGATCATGCCGAGTGCCAGCGCATAGCCGAGGTTGGGATTGTGCAGGACGTCGCCGCGGATCTGCGCGTAGAGAAGAATTGGCACGATATTGAGCGAGGAACCGGTGAGCGCGTAGGCCGTGGCGATGGCGCCGAAGGCATTGGCAAACAACAGCAGCGTCGTGCCCATCAGGCTCGGCCACAGGATCGGCAGCGCGACCATGCGCCAGTATTGCCAGGTCGATGCACCGAGGATTTCAGATGCCTCGCGCCACTCCTTCTTCAGTCCGTCAAGCGCCGGCGTCAGGATCAGCACCATCAGCGGAATCTGGAAGAACATATAGGTGATGGTCAGTCCGAAGAAGGACAGGAGGTTGAAGCCGGTGCCGTAGAGATTGAAGCCGAACCAGTCGCGCAGCAGGAGCGTTACCAGGCCGGTGCGGCCGAGCGTGGCGATGAAGGCGAAGGCAAGCGGCACGCCGGCGAAGTTGGAGGCGACGCCGGAAAAAGTCAGGAGGCCCGACCGTATCCAGGATGGCAGGCCGCCGAGCACAATGGCCCAGGCGAGGAAAAAGCCGATCAGCGCGCCGCCGAGCGAGGAGGCGAGGGAAACCTTGATGCTGATCCAATAGGCGCTGAGGATCGTCGGATGGGTGAGGTCGGCTATGTTCTGGAAGGTGAATTCACCGGCCGGGTTGAAGAAGGCGCCCGTCACCAGATAGAGCGTCGGCAGGATCAGGAACATGAAGGCAAAGATCATGAACGGCGCGATGCCGAGCCAGTCGACGATCTTGCGGCGATCTATGAAGGGTGTGGTGCTCATGAAAGGGCGACTATCCCGGCTGGAGGCGGTGAGACATATTGATACTGAAATAGCGATTGAAATGGCGCCGGCACAATCTGGTTGCGCCGGCGCCGAAGGGCGACCTTCCGCCGTCTGGCGGAAGGATGGTTCGGCCTGAGCCGTTTACTGAACGTTGGCGCCGACGACGCTGTCCCACTTGGTCGTGATGACTTCCTTGCCGGCTGCCTGCTCTTCAAGCGTCGGGAAGATTGCCTTCTCGTAAGCAGCTGCCGGCGGCAGCTTGTCGAGCATGTCCTGCGGGATCTTGCCGTTCTTGGCGAGATCGTTGAAACGGATCGGGTGGCAATAGCCCTTCAGGTAGCCGAGCTGGCCTTCGTCGGAATAGAGGTATTCCATCCAAAGCTTGGCAGCGTTCGGGTGTGGGGCGAAAGCCGAGATCGCCTGGACATAGACGCCGGCGATGACGCCAGTTGCCGGGACGACGACTTCGAGCGGCGGGTTGCCAGCCAGCGTGTCGCGCCAGGAGAGACCGTTGTAGTCCCAGGCGATGACGATCGGGGTCGAGCCCTGGGCAAGCGAAGCGGACTTGCCGATGACCGGAACGAAGTTTCCGGCCTTGTTGATTTCGGCAAACAGGCCAAGACCGGCTTCACCGACCTTTGCGGCATCGGTTTCGCCCTTTGCGAGACCGGCGGCATAGGCAGCCTGAACGGCCTGGTTCGAGGTGCGCGGATCGCCTGCAAGTGCAACCGAGTTGGCGTAATCGGCCTTGGTCAGGTCGGCCCAGTCCTTCGGCACTTCCTTGACGATGTCGGTGTTCACGACGAAGGAGAGAACGCCGTAGTAGTCACCGTACCAGTGGCCGTCGGCATCCTTGGCGCTGTCCGGGATCGAATCCCAGGTGGAAACCTTGTAAGGCTGGATCAGGCCTTCAGCCTTGGAGGACGGGCCGAAGGACAGGCCGACGTCGATGACGTCAGGAGCCTGGTCGCCCGTGTTGCCCTTGTTGGCCTTGATGGCTTCGATCTCGTCGCCCGAACCGGCATCGGGGTTCAGTTCGTTGACTTCGATGCCATACTTCGCCTTGAAGCCGGCAATGATGTCGCCGTAACCGCACCAGCTGTGCGGCAGCGCGATGGTTGTCAGCTTGCCTTCAGCCTTGGCGGCGGCGATCAGTTCGGCGCTCGGCTCGGCGGCGGCGATGGCGGTCGATGCCACGATCATGGCAGTCGAAAGCGAAAGCAGGCGGCGCATATGTGAAATCACTGGTCTTCTCCTCTTGTGTTATATCAGGCAGCTTCGATGGAAGCTGATACTGGGGGGCGATGAAGCTTATGTGACAGGCGATGTTCCCTTTGCGACCAGACGTTCGCAGGCAGAACACCTTCATTTTATTTTCAAAATTTAATCCGCCCGGATGCGAGCGGTAACTATATCACTATTGAGTTTGCGGTTCGCGACATCCTTCGCCCGGCGTGCCGGCGCCGCGTTCCATGCCTTTTGCTCCTCCTAAAGCGGCTTTCGAAAAAGCCGTGTTGAATCGAACAGTCCCTCGAGCGTTTTCATGCGGTCGCGGGTCTCGTCCCAGATGGAACTCTGCACGGCCTCGATCAGCGCTTCGACGGCAAAAAGGATGACGACCGTGCTGTCCCAGGCCGAAGGCGCTTCGATCTGGATGCGGAAGACGCGCCGCGCCGACTTGGCAATCGGAGAGCTCCACTGGTCGGTGAAAAGAATGATCTCGACGCCGCGCTCGCGGGCGATTTTCGCCAGCGTTTCCATCTCCTGCTCGTAGCGGCGGATGTCGAACATGATCAGGACATCGCCCTTCTTCATGTCGAGCACATAATGCGGCCAGGAGCTGGAGTTGGCCGCGATCTGGGTAACGCCGGAGCGGATGACCTGCAGGTGGGTGAAGAAATAATCGGCAAGCGCGCGCGTGATACGGCCGCCGACCAGATAGATGTTGCGCTTGCGATCAGCGATCAGTTCGGCCGCGCCATCGAACTCCGGCGTTTCCAACTGGGCGAGGGTCGCGCGCATGTTGTTCATCGTCGCTTCGGCGAAGCGGTTCAGAATATGGGTGCCCGGAGCATTGGCTGCCCAGCGATCGTGTTTGCTGATCGGGTTGGAGATCGTCGCTTCGAGTTCCTGGTGAAGCCGGGCCTGGAAATCGGGAAATCCGCGGAAGCCGAGTTTCTGGACCATGCGGGCAACAGTCGGCGTCGATACGCCGGCGTTCTCGGCAACAGTCGTGATGCTGCCGAGGCCGGAAACCGGGTAATTGTCGAGAAGCGTCTCCGCCAACTGTTTCTCCGCGCGGGTGAGGGCGGTGAAGTGGGCGTTGATCACATCCGACACCGTCATGGTGCCTGCAGAGCTTGTCACATTCGATCCCCTGAAACTGGTCTCCGCCAGCTTTGTGACAGAGTAAACATCGCTGTCACAATTCGAGTCAATTGATTTTTTGAAGAGATCGTTTCAGTTTTTGATTGACACGAACCGGATCGTGAAGAATTCTTTTCATTAACGAATGCTTGCAGGCCGCATTTTTGGTCATGGCTTTCAGTTCTGGCGGCAACTGAAAAGGAAATCGCATTTGACTGGACTTTTGACAGAGACGGATGGTTTGCCTGTCGCCGTGGAAAATCCCGCAGCCTCAAGCCCGGTTCTTCTGGTCTGCGAGCACGCCTCGCGCCGTCTTCCCGAGAAGATGGGGATGCTCGGCCTTTCGCCCGAGGCTCTGTCCAGCCATATCGCCTGGGACCCCGGTGCGCTTGCCGTGTCGCAACTCCTGATGAAGAGCCTCGATGCAGCGCTGATCTATCAGCGTTTTTCTCGCCTGGTGTACGATTGCAATCGCCCGCCGGAAGCAGAAGCCGCCATGCCGGCGGTCAGCGAAGTCTTTGAGATACCCGGCAATGCCGCGATTTCCGCGGCCGCGCGGGGGGAGCGGACGGAGGCGCTTTACGTGCCTTTTCGTGATACCCTGTCGGGTTTCATTTCGATGCGAAAGGCCGGCGGGCGACCGCCTGTGCTGGTTACGATGCACAGTTTCACCCCCGTTTATCACGGCAAGCAGCGTGACGTGGAAGTCGGCATTCTGCACGACACGGACAAGCGGCTGGCCGACTGTATGCTGGCGGCGGCCGAGAAAACGAAACGCTACGATATCCGCCGCAACGAGCCCTATGGGCCGGCCGATGGCGTGACGCATACACTTATAGAGCATGGCTTGAAGACCGGCCTGCTCAACGTAATGATCGAGATCCGCAACGATCTCGTTTCGGATGAAATCGGTCAAAGGGTCATGGCCGATTATCTGACGGGGCTGCTGGGCGAAAGCCTGGCCTCACTGTCACAATAAAAAGACCTGGGGAGCGGCATGTCCGCGGAGACTGGTCCATGGGCTTCCATGGACAACGGCACTTCAGCCGGCCGGCAATACCGCCGGAGGCTGGTCGATACAGGGGAAAAAAATGTCAGACTATACAGATACAGACAAGCATGAGGATATGAAGGTCCTCCATTCGATGGGCTATGCGCAGGAACTCGAGCGTCGCATGAGCTCGTTCTCGAACTTCGCCGTATCGTTCTCGATCATCTGCATTCTTTCGGGTGGCATCAATTCGCTGGCGCAGGCAACCTCGGGTGCAGGTGGTGCCGCGATCGGCATCGGGTGGCCGGTCGGCTGCTTCGTTTCGCTGGTCTTCGCCGTCGCCATGGCGCAGATCAGCTCGGCCTATCCGACGGCGGGCGGCCTCTATCACTGGGGCTCTATTCTCGGCAATCGCTTCACCGGCTGGGTGACGGCCTGGTTCAACCTCTTGGGTCTCGTTACCGTCCTCGGCGCCATCAACGTCGGCACCTACTACTTCTTCATGGGCTCCTTCGGCACGCCGTATTTCGGTCTCGAAGACTCCATTACGGTTCGCCTTGTCTTCCTGGCAATCATCACCGGCCTTCAGGCACTCGTGAACCATATGGGCATCGGCCTGACCGCCAAGCTCACGGACTTCTCCGGTTATCTGATCTTCGCGACAGCGATCCTGCTGGCGCTTGCATGCCTGGTTGCGGCCGATACCTACGAGATCGGCCGTCTGTTCACCTTCTCCAACTATTCGGGTGAAGCTGGTGGCAATGTATGGCCGGCAACGTCGGGCACTTGGGTGTTCCTGCTCGGCCTGCTTCTGCCGATCTATACAATTACCGGCTATGACGCTTCGGCGCACACTTCGGAAGAGACGGTAAAGGCGGCGGTTTCCGTTCCCAAGGGCATGGTCTCCTCGGTGTTGTGGTCGGCCCTGTTCGGCTACATCATGCTGTGCAGCTTCGTCCTGATGATCCCGAACATGGATGAAGCCGCCAAGCAGGGCTGGAACGTGTTCTTCTGGGCGATGGACGCTCAGGTCAACCCGGTCATCAAGGACATCCTCTATCTCGCGATCTTCGTCAGCCAGTGGCTGTGCGGTCTGGCGACGGTCACTTCGGTCTCGCGCATGATCTTCGCCTTCTCGCGTGACGGCGGCTTGCCGGCGTCGAAGGCGCTCGCCAAAGTCAGCCCGACCTATCGCACGCCGGTGGCAGCGATCTGGACAGGGTCGATTCTGTCAGTGCTGTTCGTCTGGGGCTCGTCACTGGTGTCTATCGGCGAAACGCCGGTCTATACGATCGTCGTCTCCTGCACCGTTATCTTCCTGTTCTTCTCCTTCGCGATCCCGATCACGCTCGGTCTATTCGCCTGGGGTACATCGAAGTGGGACAAGATGGGGCCGTGGAACCTCGGCGAGGGCATGTTCAAGCTGTTTGCCGTCCTATCGATACTTGCGATGGTGCTGATCTTCGTTCTCGGCATCCAGCCGCCGAACGATTGGGCGCTCTACATCACCGTGGGCTTCCTGATCGTCACCGGCATCGTCTGGTTCGGCTTTGAACAGCGTCGCTTCAAGGGTCCGCCAATCGGCGACGAAGTTGCGCGCCGCGCCGCTGAAATCGCGGCAGCCGAAAAGGCCGTTGGACAGAAGTGATCCAGTAACGACAGCGCGGGAGCCGCCTTGGCGCGGCTTTCGCCAGACGTCCAGCAAATGGCGCCGCGCAAGGCTCCGTTTTGATCAAGCACGGGATTTTTTATCATGAGCGCGAGCTACTCGTTTGAAGAATTGAAGAAGGATGTCGCCGAAGGCCGCATCGATACGGTTCTGGCAGCCCAAGTGGACATGCAGGGACGCTTGATGGGCAAGCGCTTCCATGCGCAGTTCTTCGTCGATAGCGCCTGGGAGGAAACCCACAGCTGCAACTATCTGCTGGCGACCGACATAGAGATGGACACGGTCTCCGGATACAAGTCGACCAGCTGGGAGGCTGGCTACGGCGACTATACGATGAAGCCCGACCTTTCGACGCTTCGCCGCATTCCCTGGCTCGAAGGCACGGCGCTGGTTCTCTGCGACATGTTGGATCATCACACCCACAAGGAAGTGCCGCATTCGCCGCGCGCCATCCTCAAGCGCCAGATTGCCCGGCTGGAAGCCATGGGCTTGAAAGCCTATATGGCGACCGAACTGGAATTTTTCCTGTTCGACCAGAGCTATGACAATGCGCGCGAAAGCGGCTACCGCGACCTGAAGCTCGTCAGCGGCTATAATGAGGACTACCACATCTTCCAGACGACCAAGGAAGAGGATGTGATGCGGGCGATCCGCAACGGCCTGCAGGGCGCCGGCATTCCGGTGGAAAACTCCAAGGGCGAGGCTTCAGCCGGACAGGAGGAGATCAACGTCCGCTACGCCGATGCGCTGACCATGGCCGACCGCCACGCGATCATCAAGAACGGCTGCAAGGAAATCGCCTGGAGCAAGGGCAAGGCGATCACCTTCCTGGCGAAATGGAACTACCACGCCGCCGGCTCGTCGTCGCATATCCATCAGTCACTCTGGAGCATCGACGGCAAGACGCCGCAATTCTTCGACAAGGAAGCGAAATACGGCATGTCGGACACGATGCGCCACTACGTCGCCGGCCTTCTGACCCATGCGAGCGAAATCACCTATTTCCTCGCGCCGTATATCAACTCCTACAAACGCTTCATGGCAGGAACCTTCGCGCCGACCAAGGCGGTCTGGAGCAAGGATAACCGTACCGCCGGATATCGTCTTTGCGGCGAGGGCACCAAGGCAATCCGCATCGAATGCCGCGTCGGTGGTTCCGATCTCAACCCCTATCTCGCAATGGCTGCGCTGATTGCAGCCGGCATAGCGGGGATCGAGGGCAAGATGGAACTGGAAGCTCCCTTTGTCGGCGATGCCTATGGCGGCAAGAACATCCGCGAAATCCCCGGCACGCTGCGCGACGCGACGCGGGCGATGAATTCCTCAAAGATGCTTCTCGATGCCTTCGGCGAGGACGTCATCGAACATTATACGCGCGCTGCTGAGTGGGAGCAGGAAGAATATGACCGCCGCGTGACCGATTGGGAAGTTGCGCGCGGTTTCGAGAGGGCGTAACGCCATCGGTCAATATCAGGGTTCGGTCCGGCGCCCTTCCGAAAGGGCGGTGCCGGATCACAATTTTTGACGACAGAACAGGAAGACGATCATGACCATGATCCAATGCATTTCCCCGGTGAACGGGGAGGTTTATGCGGAACGCGCAGCCGTAGACGCGGCTACCGCTTCGGCTGCTGTTGCGCGTGCTCGGGCCGCGCAGAAAAGCTGGGCCAAGCGGCCGATCGAGGACCGCGTCAAGCTGGTGCTTGCCGGTGTCGCGCGGCTGAACGAGATGGTCGATGAGGTCGTGCCGGAACTCGCATGGCAGATGGGCCGACCGGTTCGTTACGGCGGCGAATTCCGAGGCTTCAATGAGCGCTCTAATTATGTTGCGGCGATTGCGGCCGATGCGCTCGCGCCGATCATTGTTGAGGACAGCGCCAGCTTCGAGCGCCGCATCGAACGCGTCGCTCACGGCGTCGTCTTCGTCATCGCGCCCTGGAACTATCCGTACATGACCGCGATCAACACGGTCGCGCCGGCGTTGATGGCGGGCAATGCCGTCGTCCTCAAGCACGCGAGCCAGACGATCCTCGTCGGTGAGCGCATGGTGCGTGCCTTCGTTGAGGCCGGCGTCCCGGAAGACGTGTTCCAGAATATCTTCCTAGATCATGCCACGACCTCGGCGCTGATCGCGGCCAAGAGTTTCGATTTCGTCAACTTTACCGGCTCCGTCGAGGGCGGCCGGTCGATCGAGCGGGCGGCGGCCGGTACGTTCACCGGGATTGGCCTCGAACTCGGCGGCAAGGATCCCGGCTATGTCATGGAAGATGCCGATCTCGATGCCGCCGTCGATACGCTGATGGACGGTGCGATGTTCAATTCCGGGCAGTGCTGCTGCGGTATCGAGCGCATCTATGTGAACGAAAATCTCTATGACGACTTCGTCGAGAAGGCCGTCGTCTTCGCATCGGCCTACAAGCTCGGCAATCCGTTGGAAAAGGAAACCTCGCTCGGGCCGATGGCGCACAAGCGCTTTGCCGCCGAGGTTCGTGCGCAGACGGCCGAGGCAGTTGCCAAGGGCGCCAGGGCGCTGGTCGATCCGAAGCTGTTTCCGCAGGATGATGGCGGTGCCTTTCTCGCGCCGCAGGTTCTGGTCGACGTCGATCATTCCATGAAGGTGATGACGGAGGAAAGCTTCGGCCCGGTCGTCGGCATCATGAAGGTGAAGAACGATGCGGAAGCGTTGGCCCTGATGAACGACTGCAAATACGGCCTGACCACCTCGCTCTGGACCAAGGACGCCGAACGTGCCGCCCGCATTGGCGACGATCTCGAAACCGGCACCGTGTTCATGAACCGCGCAGATTACCTCGACCCGGCACTCTGCTGGACCGGCGTCAAGGAAACCGGCCGTGGCGGCTCGCTCTCGGTCATCGGTTTCCAGAACCTGACCCGCCCGAAATCCTACCATCTGAAGAAAGCCTGAACATGACCATCACAGCCAACTGGAGCTACCCGACCGCCATCAAGTTTGGCGCAGGCCGGATCAAGGAACTTGCCGATCATTGCAAGGCGCTCGGAATCAAGAAGCCATTGTTGATCACCGACCGTGGCCTTGCGCCGATGCCGATCACGCAGAACGCGCTCGATATCCTCGACGCCGCCGGTCTCGGCCGTGCGCTCTTTGCCGATGTCGATTCCAACCCGACCGACGTTAACCTTGCGGCCGGCGTCAAGGCCTTCAAGGAGGGCGGTCATGACGGCGTCATCGCTTTCGGCGGTGGCTCGGGCCTTGATCTCGGCAAATGCGTCGCCTTCATGGCCGGTCAGACCCGGCCGGTATGGGATTTCGAGGATATCGGCGATTGGTGGACCCGCGCCAGCGTCGAGGGCATCGCGCCGATCATCGCCGTGCCAACGACGGCCGGCACCGGTTCGGAAGTCGGCCGCGCCTCGGTCATCACCAACTCGGAAACGCATACCAAGAAAGTAATCTTCCATCCGAAGTTCCTGCCCGCAGTCACCATCTGCGATCCGGAACTCACGGTCGGCATGCCGAAGGTAATCACCGCCGGTACCGGCATGGACGCTTTCGCCCACTGCCTGGAAGCCTATTGCTCGCCGTTCTATCATCCGATGTCAGCCGGCATCGCGCTCGAAGGCTTGCGTCTGGTCAAGGAATATCTGCCGCGCGCCTACAAGGACGGAACGGATATCGAGGCCCGCGCGCATATGATGAGTGCCGCCGCCATGGGGGCTGTTGCCTTCCAGAAAGGGCTCGGCGCCATCCACTCGCTGTCGCATCCGGTCGGTGCGATCTACAACACGCATCATGGCATGACCAATGCCGTCGTCATGCCGCCGGTGCTGCGGTTCAATCGCCCGGCCATCGAAGACAAGATCGGCATGGCCGCAGCTTACCTTGGCATTTCCGGCGGCTTCGACGGGTTCTACGACTACGTGTTGAAGCTGCGAGAAGAACTGGGGGTGCCCGACAAGCTGTCTGCTCTTGGTGTCGGCACGGACCGAATCGATGAAATGGCAGCGATGGCGATCGTCGATCCGACGGCGGGCGGCAATCCCGTCGAGTTGACGCTTGAGGCTGCCAAGCAGCTCTTCCGCGACTGCATTTGAATCGGACCGGCTCGCACTGCCTGCGCGCCAACGGTTTTTGATCATTTCCTGGAATGGAGCCGGCTCTCGAGGCCGGCTCCATTTTTTATTTTCCGGCTAATAAAATCAAATCATGAAAAATGCTACTTTCCCCGGGGCGGTTTTGTCGTAAAATCGTCATTGAAATGTCATGGAGCGCACCGTTTGGGGGAATTCGTTTCCGTTTCGTTAACTGTGATTTGTAAGGCTTGAGGCCTGAGTGCCCCATCCAGCAGATGGGCGCGCGTAAAGGGCAGGCAGAGACGGCATGCCGGTGGGAAGAGTATGGCTGTAATATCAATTGCGAATGCCAAGGGGGGAGCCGGCAAGACGACGGTTGCATTGCTTCTCGCCATGGAGTTCGCGCAAAAGGGAGAAAAGGTCGTCGTTTTCGATTGCGACCCTCTCGCCTTCGCAGCCAAGTGGCATCGTCTTCCCGGTGCGGTCGATACCATATCCATGGCGACCGGCATCACATTCGCCAATCTGGGCGCCAATCTGCGAACCCAGCAGGGGCAGGCAGCCCACATCATCATCGACCTGTCCGGCGCGCGCGACGCGCTTGTTGCGCTGGCCGCCGGCCTGTCCGACCTCGTGCTTATCCCCGTGCAAGGTTGCGCCATGGATGCGCAGGGCGCAGCCCACGTGCTGGACCTTATCGGACAGGTGGAAAACAATGCGCGCGGCCACATCAATCACGCGGTGGTGCTCACCCGCGTCAGCCCGCTCGTGACGACACGCGCCATCCGCAGCGTCAAGGCGCTTCTCGCCCGGCGCAGTATCGCGCTTCTCGATACGCCCATTATCGAGCGCAGCGCCTATCGCGACATGTTCGAACATGGCGGTTCGTTATATGCGATCGATGCAGCCAAGGTCAGCAATCTTGCCAAGGCGCAGCGAAACATGCAGGCGCTGGCGATGGACGTCGGGCGTCTCATGAACGGGCAGGGACTTTTCCACGCAGGCCATTCGCTCGCCCGCATCTGCTATAAGGCGCCGGATCCGCGGCCGGAAAATTCAGCCGGGCATTCGCCTACACCGCGCGCGGCCCTGCCGTTGGAGCGGGGCGGGGTGCACGCCGATCCTTGATAGCCGCGCTGCTTTAACGTGAAGTTCTCCTGCCTTTCAGCGCGGTTTTTCCCCCGTCTCGCCGGCAATCGTTAATTCTAACGAGGTGTGTGTTTAGGTTTTGTTAACCGTGATCTGAAAGGTTTGGTTAACCGAAGCGCGTTGGTTTTTGCGCTTTGCGGGAGCCATGCCGGGGCTCGGATTTTTTCAGACGGGGACAGCAATGCCAGTTATCACATTCGCAAACACCAAGGGCGGCGCGGGCAAGACGACCGCAGCACTTATCCTTGCGACGGAACTTGCGCGAAACGGCGCACGCATCACCATTCTCGATGCCGATCCGCAGCACTGGATTTCCCACTGGCACGAGATCTCGGGAGTGGTGGCGAACATCGAGGTCATTTCGAACGTGACGATGGCGTCGCTGCAGACACATATCCGCGAGAACCGGATAACGACCGATTACTTCATCATCGATCTTGCCGGCGCCCGCAACACGATGATGGCAACGGCGATCGGCCTCTCCGACCATGTGATGATCCCGATCCAGGGCTGTGCCATGGATGCCAAGGGCGGCGCCCAGGTGCTTGAACTGCTCTGTCACCTGCAGGAAAAGGCGGGTATCCGGATCAATCATTCCGTCGTCCTGACGCGGGTCAATTCGCTGGTGACGACGCGGGCGCTTCAGGTGGTGAAGCAGTTGCTTGCCGAGCGCTCGGTTCCCGTCCTTGATACACCGATCATCGAACGTTCCGCCTTCCGCGACATCTTCGATTGTGGTGGTACCCTGCAGACGATGGACCCCGGCCGGGTCAGCAATCTCGACAAGGCCCGAGAAAATGCCCGTGCCTTCGGCGACGAAGTCCGAAAGCTGGTTCCCCTTCGGTTGGTGAATACGGCCCGCCGGGCAGCCTGATCGCAAACCGACAATTCGAAATGCCGCGCCGGGCGATCTGCGCGGCTTCTTCGTTTCTTGACGTCAGAAGCGGTGATCGATGAAGTGCTTGGCCTGCGCGCCGGCGTGATAGAATGCCGACTTGAGGCCACGCCACGGGTCCGGCGTCAGCGGCGTTTCGGCGAGCGACAGGGCGTTCGGCTCGCCGGTCACATGGTTGGCGAGAGCCCGACCGAAAACGGTGCCTGGGGCAATGCCGCGGCCGTTATAGCCGCTGATCGAAAACACGTTCGGCGCCATGACATGCATTTGCGGCAGGTTGTTGGTGGTCATGCCGATACGGCCGTCCCACCAGTATTCAAGGCTGACATCGCCGATCATCGGGAAAAGTTTGCGCAGGGAGCGCTTGACGAAAGCCCGGTGCGTTCCCTTGGCAACGGCGTCCAGCCGGCCGATGCTGCCGAAGATCATCCGGTTCTGCTGGTCCATGCGGAAGGAGGTCATCACCAGGCCGGTGTCCCAACAGCCCTGGCGTTCCGGCAGGATGGCGCGGGCTATATTGTCACTGAGCGGCTGGGTGGCGAACTGGAAATAGGGCAGGATGGTCAGTTCTTCGGTATGGGCCGTCCAGGGCGTATGTTCGATGAGTTTGCCATAGGCTTCGGTGGCGAGGATCACGCTTCGTGCGGTGATCGAGCCGCCGGGCACCGTCAGCCGCCAGAGGTCACCCTTGCGCTCGGCGGAAAGAAGCGGCGTCTCCGTATAGATTTCCGCGCCCGCGGCAAGGGCTGCGCGCGCAAGGCCACGGGCATAGGCGAGCGGCTGGATCGTGCCGGCGCGACGGTCGAGCAGGGCACCAGTGAAACCTTCGGCACCGGTGAGGGCGCGGGCGCGTTCGGCCGACAGGACTTCGACAGGCGCGCCGAACTTTTTCCACTGCGCTTCCCGCTCCTTGATTTCCGTCAGGCCGTCGGTGCCGACCGCCATGTGCAGCGTGCCGTTGCGCACGGCTTCGCACTGCATCTGGTGCTTTTCGACGAGTTGATAGACGAGCGAGGGGCCGTCGCCGAGTTCGGTCAGCAGGCGCTTGCCCGCGTCAGCGCCAATCGTCGCAATCAGGTCGTCCGGTTTCGTCCACATGCCGGCATTGACCAGGCCGACATTGCGGCCTGAGCCGCCAAAGCCGATCATCTTCGCCTCGGCGACGGCAACCTTCGCACCCTTTTCGGCAAGATGCAGAGCGGCCGACAGGCCAGTGAAACCGCCGCCGATGACAGCAACATCCACTGTCACGTCGCTGGCCAGCGGCCGGGTATCCGGAGCCGCAGGCGCCGTGGCATGCCAAAGGTTGGGAAGCGAGCGTTCAGCGGCCATCACGGCATTCCTCGACTGTCGAAACTGGAGTTAATTCTTCCGACAGATAGAGCATTGCGGCAATGTTTTTTCATGACAAAAGATGATGAGGTCATGAAGTGATGGGATAGAGAGAAGCCCTTAAACGATCAGGGCCGCAGCGCTTCCAAGCACGCGCCGCGGCCCTGATGTCCATCCTCTCGAAATGTGCCCAGTGCGACCTTGGCCGGGTGACGCCGGTTGGCTGTCCTCGCACTGAAACCGCCCGGGCGCTGCAGTTGATCACAGGCTCCAGACGTTCGTATTTTGAACCGTTTTTATGCGTCTTCATTCCCCCAAATGGGGGAGGCGGCGCATTTTTTCAGTCAAGGAATTCGACGACGGTGCCGACGCTGACCATCTTGGCGAGTTCGGTCGCGTCCCAGTTGGTCAGGCGCACGCAACCGTGGCTCTGGGTCTTGCCGATCTTCGACGGCTCCGGCGTGCCGTGAATGCCGTAGGTCGGCTTCGACAGGGCGATCCAGACCGTGCCGACGGGGCCGTTCGGACCAGGCTGAAGGGTCAGCACCTTGTCGTTTGCGCCCTGCTTGAAGTTGATCTTCGGATTGTAGGTATAGCCGGGGTCGAGCGCAATGCGATCGACCTGGACCGTGCCGGAGGGAGAGGGCGTGTCGGACGAGCCGATCGTTGCCGGATAGGCGGCAATCAACGTACCAGCCTCGTCATAGGCGAAAACCTGCTTGCGGTATTTGTCGGCGACGATGCGGGTAACCTTGCTCTTCTTCGTTTCGCCGGGGTTGATCACCTTGATGATCGTGCCGGGCACGGTGAAGTCGACGCCGGGGTTCAACTCCCGCAGAAAGTTCTCGTCCATGTGGAACTTTTCGCCCAGCATCTCCACCGTCGAGGTGAAGGAGAGATGCGGCAGGGCCGCCTTGTGGGCGTAGTCTTCCGGGATCGAGGCAACATAGGGACCGGCGGCATCGGCGGCCGTGATCGTATAGGTGGTGATCGGCAGCCCGCCGGAGAAGCGCAGCCGTTCCATGATGTCGTCGGTGTTGTTCGGGTCGAGCGTCTCGCCGGTCGCCTGCTGCCAAGCCTCGATCGCCTTGGTGACGTTCGAGCCGCTCTTGCCGTCGATTACGCCGGGCGAAAAACCTTCGCGGTCGAGAAACACCTGAAGGGCGGTGATTTCGGCGCCGGATTTCTTGCTGATCTGGGCAGCCTCGGGCAGGGTCTGGCGCTGCGGTACGCTCTCCTCCGGCGGCAGGGCCGCCATGTCGTTTTCATCCTGCGGAACGCCAAAGCTGTCGGGCAGCTCCTGCCGTTCGACGCTCGGCGGCGCGGCATCGCGGTAGTCGGGGATGGAGCCGGTCACGTCACCGGGGTCGGAGTAGGCCGGGTCCGGGTAGCCCTGGTCGGAAAAACCAAAGCCCTGGTTGCCGTAAACATCGCGATTCACCGCGCGGCGGCGGACCTCATTGCGCTGGCGGCCACTGCCCATCACGGTCGCCACCACATTGCCCCAGGCGTCGACCAGCACGGTGCGGCCACGGCGGTCGCGCATGATCTGCACGTCGGCCGATTCGGGGACATAGTCGAGAATTTCGCCCTGCGGCGTCATCAGAACGGCATCGGGCGGCAGGCGGCCATAGCTGTCCTGCGCCTGTGCAGCAGAGGCAAGGGCGAGTGCGCTTACGGCAGCGAGGAGGGCTAAACCGGTTCTGAAAACGAACGTCACGATGGAAACCTATAACCTGGCAGTTGATCTCGGGGCCTACAAATCAAATGGGACGGTAATATGAATAAACTGAATTCATTATGAACAGTTCCCTAAAATCCATTTAATTCGGTGGGTTGCCAGTTTCAAGCGGGAGATCCGGAGCTTTCTTTGCGCTAGATTTCGCAAGAACCGGTCTCGCCGATTCAACCGACTCGCATTCTTGGAAGGACTAGCTCGATGCCGATCACGATTTCCGGCGGTGACGCGCAAGGCGACTTCCTGATCCTGCTTGATCGGCAGTCGGCGCTGGATATCGGCGCCTTCGTCGTCGATGGCGTCGACATTTCGCCGGGCACAGCCATCCCGTCTGACGGTGACCGGCGGATCGATCATGCGCTGCAGGGCTTCTTCTTCACCTGCGGCCCGGACCATATCCGCCATCCGGAAGCGGTCGAGGGTTTCGACGACGGGCGGACGTTTCCACTGCATGGTTCGCTGTGCGGCACGCCGGTCAGCCGGACGGAGATGTCCGGGCCGGACGAGCCGCGTGGTTGTTTCGGGGAAACCGAGGTCCGGCTTGCCAATGGTGGTACGGCGCTCGTATCGCGGCGCTGGCGGATCGGTGACGGCGAATCCGAGGTGCTTTTGCCTGACCGGGTGACCAATACGGGGCTCGAGCCGTTTGCGCCGATGCTGATGTACCACATGAACATCGGCGGCCGACTGCTTGGGAACGATACGCATATCTCGGGGACGATGTTTGGCGACGAACAGCGTCCCTGGCGGTTCGGCGACGGCGAAAGCGCGCATTTCTGCGTGCCGGCCGCACCCACGGCCAGGGACGGCTGGGCCGAGGTGACCCTCGGTCCGTTCGAGGCTTTGGCCGGCCGCTCGCTGACCGTGCGGTTTTCAACGGCGACCTTGCCGTTCCTGCAGATGTGGCGATGCCAGCGCGGATCGGCCGACGTCATCAGCATCGAGCCGGTTTCGCACCGGATCGCGAAACGCAGCGAACTTGCCGCTGCCGGCGACATGCCGATGCTCGCGCCGGGGGAAACGATTGACTACGCGGTGGCCTTCCGGATCCGTTGACGCCGCCTTTGCAATTGACGCCTTGGGCCGTCGGTCTTACATCAGTGCGGACACCATTTTCAGGAAGGTTTTCCCATGGACATTTGCCAGATCAACGATGAATATTCGGTCACCGGACAGATTTCCGTCGAGGACCTCGATGCGATCAAGGCAATGGGGTTCAAGTCCATCGTCTGCCACCGCCCGGATTTCGAGCAGCCGGACCAGCCGCAGTTCGAAACCATTGCCGCGCGCGCCAAGGAACTCGGCCTCGACATCACCCATATTCCGGTTGGCCCGATGGGCGTGACTGCGGACGCGGTGCGCGAAATGGTCGATGCGCTCGACACATTCGAGCGGCCGATGCTCGGCTATTGCCGCTCCGGCGCCCGCTCGACCAATGTCTACCAGCAGACCCAGCACATCCGCGGCTGATGCGTTTTTGACGGCGCGCATTCCTTCGATTGCGCGCCGCTCATGCCTCTCGATTGGCCATAAGGCTTAGCCGCTTCTGATCTGGCTCAGCGTCCGCGTCGGCGTGATCGCTTCCGGATCGAGCCGGATTTCGATGATCGACGGTTTGCCGCTGTTGCGGGCTCGCTCGAAAGCGGAGGCAAACTCCTCCGTCGTTTCCACCAGTTCGCCATGGCCGCCATAGGCGCGGGCGAAGGCTGCGAAATCCGGATTGGTCAGGTCGGTCCCGCTGACCCGCCCCGGATATTCCCGCTCCTGATGCATGCGGATCGTGCCGTAGATGCCGTTGTTGATGACGAGCGTGATGATTGGCAGATCATAGCGGACTGCGGTCGCGAACTCCTGCCCGTGCATCATGAAGCAGCCGTCACCGGCAAAACAGATGACCTCGCGCTCCGGAAAAAGGTGTTTCGCTGCAACCGCGGCTGGCAGGCCGTAGCCCATCGAGCCGGAGGTTGGTGCTGCCTGCGTGTTGAAGCGGCGGAACCGGTGGAAGCGATGCAGCCAGGTCGCGTAGTTGCCGGCGCCATTGGCGAAGATCGTATCCTCGGCGGTATTCGCCTCGATATACCGCATGATCGGCCCCATCTGCACGGCTCCCGGGCCGGTTTCCGGCGGAGTGGACCAGGCAAGATACGCCTCATGCATCCGTGCCGTTCGTTCCTTCCCTGCCGGTTTTTGCTCCGGCTTCAGCCCGTCCAGAGCTGCCGCGAAATCGGCTGGCGAGGCGGCGATCGCGAGATCTGGCCGGTAGACGCGGCCGAGTTCGCCGGGGTCGGGATGAACATGCACCAGCGTCTGGCGCGGATAGGGGACATCGAGCAGGGTATAACCCGACGACGGCATCTCCGAGAAGCGCCCGCCGATCAGGAGCACCAGATCCGCCTCGCGGATTTCCTTAGCCAGCGCTGGATTGATGCCGATACCGACGTCTCCGGCATAGTTCGGATGCAGATGGTCAAACAGCATCTGGCGGCGGAAGGAGCAGCCGACCGGCAGGTTGAAGCGCTCGGCGAAAGACTGGAATTGCTTGACCGCCTGCTCGCTCCAGCGCGTGCCGCCGAGGATGGCGACCGGACGCTCGGCTTTGGCGAGCAGCGCCTCTAGCGCCTGCAGCTGGCTCGGTCCGGGATGGCTTTCCACCGGCTGGTAGGGTCTCGCGGCCACGGCTTCCGTCTTCTCGGTCAGCATGTCCTCCGGCAAGGTCAGAACCACCGGACCGGGCCGGCCCGAGGTTGCGACCGCAAAGGCGCGCGTGACGAATTCCGGAATGCGGGCCGGGTCGTCGATCTCTCCGACCCATTTGGCGATTTCGGTGAAGGCGCGGCGGTACTCGATTTCCTGGAAAGCCTCGCGTTCACGGGCCTCCCGCTGGACCTGGCCGATGAACAGGATCATCGGGATCGAATCCTGGCGGGCAATATGCAGGCCGGCGGACGCATTCATGGCACCGGGACCGCGCGTCACCATGCAGATGCCGGGCTCGCCGGTGAGCCGTCCCCAGGCATCGGCCATCATTGCAGCCCCGCCTTCCTGCCGGCAGACCACGACATCGATGTCGGTGTCGTAGAGCGCGTCGAGTACGGCGAGATAGCTTTCTCCGGGTACGCAGGATATCCGCCTGACGCCATTTGCCTTCAGCGCCTCGACGATCAATTCTCCGCCTGTCTTCATGTCCGCTCCTCCCAAAGCCTCTCGAAAACTGTCCTGTCAGATGGCCGGTGACACCGGCGCGATACTCGCGGTCTTGTTCACCCGGCGCTCGCGCCAGATGATGTAGAGGCCGGACGCGATAATGATGGCGATGCCCAGCCATTTCAGCGCGTCCGGCAGATCGCCGAACACCAGCCAGCCGAAGATCGTTGCCGAAACGATCTCCAGATATTGCAGCGGCGCCAGCACGGAAGCCGGGGCGGCGCGATAGGCGTAGACGCCGAGCACGCCGGAAATGGTTGCCGTGACGCCGACGCCAAGCAGATAAAGACCGGCTGTCGTATCCGGTACGACAGGATCGAAAATTTCCGAGCCGGTGCCCTCGCCGATGTAGAGGAGAATGCCGCAGAATACGGCACCCCAGATGCCGGCATGAAACTGCATAGACCACGGATCCTCGTTCTGAGCGACGAGGCGGGTGACAAGCAGGAATACGGCAAGCCCGAAGGCCGAGACGATCGGCAGGAGGGCGATCCAGCCCACTTCCTGCATGCTCGGCTGGATGACCAGCAGTGCACCCATAAAGCCGACGGCGCAGGCCGTATACCGCCGCCAGCCGATGGTTTCCTTCAGGAAAATGCTGCCGAGGATGGTCAGGATGATCGGCTCGACGAAGAAGATGGCGATGGCGTCGGCCACCTCCATGGCTTTCAGCGTGGTGATGAAGGAGAGCATGGTGACGACAAGCAGGCCGCCGCGCAGCATATGCAGGCCGGTCTTCTTCCAGGTCAGGTCGAACAGCGTGCCGCGGACAATGACGATCGGCAGGATGAAGATGACCTGCAGCACGAAGCGAACGGCGGTGATTTCCGCCGATGGAACAGTGGTGATTGCCAGCTTGGCGAAGATATCGATCAGCGGCGAGATCAGCACCGCGATGACCATCAGGCCCAGTCCGAAGGAGATGTCGTTGCCTTTTCGGCCTGCTGCTGCTTTTGCAGAAAGATCGGTCATGCCATGCCTTCGTTCACGTCCGCCGTTCCGCAACGGCAAGGCACCATTCGGCGAAATTCCGCATGGCGCCGTCGCGTTCCGTTTCATTCAAGGTTTCATGGCGCATCGCCGGGTAGACGACCGTCGTCACGCGCTTCAGTCCCGAAGCCTCCATGCGCCTTGCCAGCCAGGCGATCTCCCGGGCGCCGTTGGTGGCCGGATCCTCGCCGCCTCCGACGAGATGGATAGGCAGGTTTTCAGGCAGCTGTCGCAACCGATCCGGCCGTGCACCGGCGAAGGTCAGGTCGAAGAGGTCGATCCACAGCGACACGCTGGCATCAAAGCCGCACAGGGGATCTTGCACATATTTTGCGACTTCCGCCGCATCGTGCGAGAGCCAGTCGAACTCGGTCTTGCGGTCGGGGATGGACTTGCCCCAGGCGCCAAAGGTCAGCTTCGGCAGAAGACCGCTCGGGACGTCAGAGCCCTTCAGCATCTTTTCAACGGCAAGAATGGCCTGCGCGGCACGCCCCGCCAGGCCCGGATTGAAGTTCGAATTCCAGACTGCCAGCCCGTCATAGAGCTTCGGGTCGTTCTCTGCGGCATTCAGCGCAATCAGTCCGCCCATGGAATGGCCAAACAGGATAATGGGCAGGCCGGGATGGTTTGCGGCCGCCATGTCGCGCATCGCCCGGACATCGGACAGGACCTTGTCGATGCCTTTGCGATGTGCGTACCGGCCGAGCGGCGCATCGGCTGCTTTGGTTGCTCCGTGGCCGCGATGGTCGTGGGCATAGACGTGAAAGCCGTGTCCGGCCATGAAGGCTGCGAAACGGGCGTAGCGGGCGGAATGCTCGGCAAGGCCGTGGCTGACGATCAGAACGCCTTTTTGCGGTGCGCCGGCGGGCTGATGGCGCCAGGCGAGGGCGGCCCCGCTTGGGCTTTGCAGCGTTTCGACCTTGGCAAACACCCGAACCCTCCCAGGCGACGTTGTGGCACGTCATTGCTATCAACTTGATTTGCCAGCGAAACGCAATCTCCGCTTGGTGCTCGTTGTGCATCAGGTCAGGAAATATTGAGCTGATGAAGATTCCAGGTTGCAATTTTCTTGTTTTAGTCTCTTATTGATCATGTTTTGTTCTTATTTTTTAAGAGGTGCTTTCATGTGGGGAAATGTCAGGATTATCTTCATGTCGTTTCTGCGCCGGCTGGGCATTACCCTGCTGGCTGCGATGGCGGCAGCGCCGGCGACGGCAGAGGAAAAGGCAGCGCAGCCGAAGGAAAAGACCGAATATATTCTCGCCGTCAGCTGGCAGCCGGGATTCTGCGAGACGCGGCCGAAGCGCAAGGAGTGCGTCGGACAGACCGCCGAGCGTCACGACGCCACGCATTTCTCGCTGCATGGTCTCTGGCCGATGAAAAAGAGCTATTGCGGCGTGGCGGCGGACATCCGTGCACGCGACAAGAAGGGGGACTGGCTGGAATTGCCGCAACTGGCGATGGCTGAGGATACCGCCGCCAGGCTGCTTGTTGCCATGCCGGGAACGCAATCGGGGCTTGATCGCCATCAGTGGCTGCGCAGCGGTACCTGCCAGGGCGGGACGGCGCAGGATTATTTTGCCGTTCAACTCCGCCTGCTCGATGAACTGAATGGTTCTGCCGTGCGCACATTGTTTGCCGGTCGGCTCGGCGGCGAGGTGATGGAAAACGAGGTGAAGCAGGCGTTCGATACGAGTTTCGGGCAAGGCGCCGGCGATCGTGTGCGCATGCGTTGCCAGAAGGTGGGTTCCCGCAGCGTCATCACCGGCCTGACGATCGGGCTTTCGGGCGACGTTGCCGCGAGCTCAGGCCTGTCGGCCCTGATCCTTGCGGCCGGTGATACCGATTTCAAATGCGCCAAGGGGATCGTCGATACCGCCGGCATTCAGTGAATGGCGCGAATCAGGCCGGTTTCTTCATTGCTCCGCCGGGATAATTCGCCTACATAGCGGGCAAAATCCCATTCCGTCGGAGCAGTTTCTCTATGGCACGTCAATTCATCTATCATATGTCCGGGCTGAACAAGTCCTACGGCACCAAGAAGGTGCTGGAGAATGTCAATCTGTCGTTCTATCCGGACGCCAAGATCGGCATCCTCGGCCCGAACGGTGCCGGTAAGTCGACCGTGCTGCGCATCATGGCCGGCCTTGACAAGGAATATACCGGCGAAGCCTGGGTCGCTCAGGGTGCGACCGTCGGTTACCTGGCGCAGGAGCCGCAGCTCGATCCGACCAAGACGGCGATGGAAAACGTCATGGAGGGGGTGGCCGACAAGACTGCTATCCTCGAACGCTACAACGAACTGATGATGAACTATTCCGACGAGACGGCGGAAGAGGGCTCAAAGCTCCAAGACATCATTGACGGCCAGAACCTGTGGGATCTCGAAAGCCAGGTCGAAATGGCGATGGAAGCCTTGCGCTGCCCGCCCGGCGATGCCGATGTGACGAGCCTTTCGGGTGGTGAACGCCGCCGTCTGGCTCTGTGCAAGCTGCTTCTGTCGAAGCCCGACCTGCTCCTCCTCGACGAACCGACCAACCATCTGGACGCCGAAACCATCGGCTGGTTGGAAAACCATCTGCGCCAGTATCCCGGCGCCGTGATGATGATCACCCACGATCGCTACTTCCTCGACAACGTCACGGGCTGGATCCTCGAGCTCGACCGCGGCCGCAGCATTCCCTACGAAGGCAACTATTCGGCTTACCTGCTGGCCAAGGCCAAGCGCATGGCGCAGGAAAACCGTGAAGACGCTTCTCGTCAGAAGGCGATCAGCCGAGAGCAGGAATGGATCGCTTCCAGCCCGAAGGCCCGTCAGTCGAAGTCGAAAGCGCGTATCAAGGCCTATGACGAACTGGTCGATGCAGCCGACAAGATGCGCCTTGGCGATGCGCAGATCATCATTCCGATCGGCGAACGCCTGGGGCAGGTCGTTATCGAAGCCGAGAACATCACCAAGGGGTACGGCGATCGCGTGCTGATCGACGATCTGTCGATCAAGCTGCCGCCAGGCGGGATCGTCGGCGTCATCGGACCGAACGGCGCCGGCAAGACCACCCTGTTTCGGATGATCACCGGTCAGGAGAAGCCGGATAGCGGCAGCTTCCGCGTCGGCGATTCCGTCAAGCTCGGTTATGTCGACCAGAGCCGCGATGCGCTGGATGGCAACAAGACCGTCTGGGAGGAAATTTCCGGCGGCGCCGAAGTCATCAAGCTCGGCAAGCTCGAAATGAACTCGCGCGCCTATTGCGGCGCCTTTAACTTCAAGGGCACCGACCAGCAGCAGAAGGTCGGCAATCTCTCCGGCGGTCAGCGCAACCGCGTTCACCTTGCCAAGATGCTGAAGGCCGGCGGCAACGTTCTCCTACTCGACGAACCGACCAACGACCTCGATACCGAAACGTTGGCAGCGCTCGAAATCGCACTGGAAAACTTTGCCGGCTGCGCCGTCATCATCAGCCACGATCGCATGTTCCTTGACCGTCTTGCGACACATATCCTGGCCTTCGAGGGTGATAGCCACGTGGAATGGTTCGAAGGCAACTTCGAAGATTACGAGAAGGACAAGATCCGTCGTCTCGGCCCGGAATCGGTCAATCCGAGCCGCGTCAGCTACAAGCGCCTGACGCGCTGAGCGGATTTCGCGGGAGACGCCTCGGCGATGTCCCGCACGTAAATGAGCATCGGAAGGCGGCCTTGGCCGCCTTTTGCGTCTCTGGACGCTGCGGGCTCCGTCACATTTCATCTTGCAGCATGCATGAAAATCACATAAACATATCTTTATGTGTTGATGAGGTTGGCGATGGCAAGAGAGCAGGGGCTTGGACTGGACGCGTTGGTGGACGTCCTGAAGGCGGCGGGAGAGCCGACGCGGATGCGTCTTCTGGCGCTGCTTGCCGCCGGCGATCTCACCGTTACCGATCTTACCGAAATTCTCGGCCAGTCGCAGCCTCGAATTTCCCGGCACCTGAAGCTGCTCGCCGAAGTGGCGCTGATCGATCGCTACCAGGAAGGCGCCTGGGCTTATTTTCGCCTGAGGGGCGAGGGAGCCGGCGTTGCGCTCGTGCGCGATCTGCTCTCCGCCTCCGACGTCGCCGACGCCGTCCTGACGCGGGATGGCGAACGGTTGACGGCGCTGAAGCAGGCGCGCTCGGAGAAGGCGCAGGCCTATTTCAGCCGCAATGCCGCCGAGTGGGATGAGTTGCGGCGTTTGCATGTCAGCGAGGCGGATGTCGAGGCCGCACTGAAAAAGGTCGTTGGCACCGAACCGGTCGACGGCTTGCTCGATCTAGGCACCGGCACGGGCCGTATCCTGCAACTGTTCGAAGGACTTTACCGGCGCGGCGTCGGCGTCGATGCCAGCCGCGACATGCTCGCTGTCGCCCGTGCCAATCTGGACCGCGCTGGCATCACCAAGGCCTCGATCCGGCATGGCGATATCTTCAACCTGCCGCTTGACGGCCGCCAGTTCGATCTCGTCATTATCCATCAGGTCCTGCACTTCCTGCAGCAGCCGGAGGCGGCGATTGCCGAGGCTGTGCGAATGCTGTCGCCTGGCGGCCGGTTGGCGATCATCGATCTTGCCCCGCATACGCTGGAATACCTGCGCGACGATCACGCTCATATGCGCCTCGGCTTTTCCCGCCAGACCATGGCGGAATGGCTGGAGAAGGCCGGGCTCAACGTCGAGGACGTGGTCGATCTCACGCCGGAGACGGATCGCGACCGGCAGTTGACGGTGACCATATGGCTTGCCCGGGACCAGCGGCAGGCAGCTGTTGCGGAAACATCTGAGAGCGGCAGGACCCTTGCCTATGCCGGGAGGACATGACATGGCGATACACACCCTTTACCCGGCCGAACGTGGCAATCTGCGCCTCTCCTTCGAGTATTTCCCGCCGAAGAACGACGAGATGGAAACGCAGCTGTTCCAGACCGTCGAGGACCTTTCTGCCTTCAATCCGGCTTTCGTGACCATGACCTATGGTGCCGGCGGCTCCACCAAGGCGCGCTCGCTGACGGCCGTGCGACGGATGATCCATGATGCGGGCTTCCCGAATACGGCGGCGCACCTGACCTGCGTCGGTGCGACGAAAGGCGAGGTGGACGCGATCGTCACAGAGTTCATCGACACCGGCGTGCGCCATTTCGTGGCGCTGCGTGGTGATCCGCAGGGCGGCATCGGCGCTCGCTACGAGCCCTTTCCGGATGGATATGAGAATGCGGCAGCCCTTGTTGCGGCAATCGGAGCGGCCGGTGATTTCGAGATTTCCGTGTCCGCCTATCCGGAAAAGCACCCGGAAAGCCCGGATGTCGATGCCGATATCGACATGCTGAAGCGCAAGGTTGACAACGGTGCGACGCGGGCACTGACCCAGTTCTTTTTCGACAACAATGATTTCGAGCGCTATCTGGAGCGTGTGCGGCGCGCAGGCATCAATATTCCTGTCGTCCCTGGAATTATGCCGATCAACAATCTGGCGTCGGTCAGCAGGTTTGCCGGCCTGTGCGGGGCGAAGGTTCCCGACGCGATTGTCACGCGGCTTGTCCATCTTGACGAAAGCCCGGAGGAGCGCTTCAAGGAGGCGACGCATATCGCGGCTGAGCAGATTGTCGATCTTGCGAGGCGCGGCCTTCGCGATTTCCATATTTATACGATGAACCGCTCGCCGCTGGTGGCGGCGGTGTGCGATCTCGTTGGTTTCGATCGTATGGCGCCCGCTGATGTCCGATCCCGTTCGGCTGGGGCGGCAGCCTGAGGACGGACCGCAAGTACAGGCATAGAAAAAGCCCTTGAAACCGGATGGTTCAAGGGCTTTTTGTCTGGGCAGCTTCTAGGCTTGCGTTCCTCTTTGCGAGAGCCTCGCCTTGCTGATTCGTGCTGCAATTGGTTGCGGTATTAAAGTCCTTCGTTCACCGTATGGACTGTTTGCCTAATGCTTTCAGATGAAAAGCATGGTTGCGACGAAAACGAACGCTGCACTTATCATGAGGACATTCAACGAATGTGTAATTCCCATAACCGGCCCTCCTTGCGTTAACGAATGGAAGATAGGGTGAAAATGTCACGGTTGAAAGGAAAAGTTATGCTGCGCTGCGGTAGCAGGGGCGGTGAAAAGTGTTATGCACAGCCTTAATGGTGTGAATTATAAGGATTTTATTCGTGGCCACAATTTTTTCACAATGCCCTTGGTCTGGTTAATGTAACGCAGTGAAATGCGCCGTGAGTGACCGATTGGACACAGCTGCGGCGGCCGCAGCGCGGTTTTGATTCTGTTCGTTAACCCTGTTTGCGCCGCGCGGGCAGCAGGCGTCCGTCGAGCACGATCAATCCGATTGCGATCAAGAGCATGCCGGCGATATCCGTCGCTTCCAGTGTCTCCCCGAGGAACAGGAAGCCGAGCAGGATCGCGCTTGGTGGCACCAGCAGCGTCACCAGGGAGGTATTGGTGGCGCCAGCTCGGCTCATGATACGGAAGAACAGGATATAGCCATAGGCGGTGGACAGCAGCGCCAGCGCCAACACGGCGAGGACGGAGGTCACCGGCGGCGCCGGCAATTGCCATGGCGTGTCGATGATCAGGGAGAGCGGCAGTATGATCAGCGTCGAGGCTGTCAATTGCCCGGCTGCCGTCACGGGTGCTGCCAGTCCACGGAAACGCTTGCCATAGGTTGCGGCAAAGCCATAGCTGATGGCCGCGATGACCGGAAAGAGCAGCGCCCAGAGGGGAATGCCGCTCCCCGATTGTGTGAGACCGGGTAGTGCGCTGGGGCCGATCAGAACCGCCGTTCCGGCAAGGCCGAGCAGGCAGCCCGATATCTTCGCAAGGCTCAATTTCTCGTCATGGGTCAATGCGTTGGCGATCAGAACGGTCCAGACCGGCGTCGTGGCGTTGAGGATGGCGGCAAGGCCTGCGCCGATCTCCGTTTGACCAAGAAAGATGAACGTATGCGGGATCGCATTGTTGATCAGCCCGAGCAGCAGGAATTGCGGCCATCGGGCCTTGAGTTCGCGGTAAATGTCGTAGCGGCCGAAGACGTAGATATGCAGCGCGAGCGCTGCAAGCGCTACGCGCAGCAGAACGAGGGTAAAGGCCGGGACATGCTGGATGGCGATCCGGGCGAAGAAGAAGGAGCCGCCCCAGATCAGCCCGAGCAGCACCAGAAGGCCCCAGGTGGCAAGTGTCATGCGGTTCTGCAAACCGTCCGTTTTTGCGTGCATCGACTTGACCTTCCCCTGCCTCATTCAGAACATAACGAGGGTTAAGACCTGAAACGGGATTTATCCACCCGATTCTTGAACTGATCCAACGATATGAGGGACGATCCGCTGGAACCTCTGACGACACAGTCCATTGCCGCCGCCGCGCATGAGGGGCAGGGGCTTGTTCCCATTGCAATCGTCGTCGCGGTCGCGGCACTCCTCGGGCTCGGTTTCCTGCGTCTGCGTCAGCCACCGCTGGTCGGCTTTATTCTCGCGGGCGTGGCCCTCGGGCCGACAGGTTTCGGCTTCATCTCCTCGAGCGGCAACGTCACGCTGCTCGCCGAGATGGGCGTCGTCGTCCTGTTGTTCTTCATCGGCATGGAGCTCTCGATCAAGGCTTTCGTGCTCAGCCTGCGCCAGGCGCTGCTCGTGGCGGGCGGTCAGGTGATCGCTGCCATCGCGGCAGCGGGCCTGATCGCGCTGATGACCGGGGCAAGCCTCGCCGAAGGCCTGATCCTCGGTTTCGTCATCGCGATGTCGTCCACCGTCGTTGCCATGAAGATGCTCGAGGACATGGGCGAGTTGCGCAGCGAAACCGGGCGCATAGCCGTCGGTGTGCTGATTGCCCAGGATATCGCCGTCGTGCCGATGCTGATCCTGGTATCGAGCCTGGGCGGCGAGGAGCTTCATGTCACCACGATCGCAGTCAAGATGCTGATCGCCATCGCTATCCTCGCGGCCTTGCTCTGGTGGTTCGGGCGCCACGGGAAGCTGAAGATCCCGTTCAGCGACACGGTCGAGGACAAGGTCGAAATTCTGGCACTCGGCGCTCTTGCCGTCTGTTTCGGAGCGGCAGCTGTCTCAGGTCTTGCCGGCATGTCGCCCGCCTACGGGGCTTTCCTGTCCGGCATCGTGATCGGCAATTCGACCCTGCGCAGCCGTGTCATCCCGGTGATCGAACCGATCCAGAGCGTGCTGCTCGTCGTGTTCTTCCTTTCGATCGGCCTGTTGATCGATCTCACCTTCATCGGCGAGAATTTCTGGTCGGTGCTGAGTGCCGCCCTGATCGTCATTGTCGCCAAGACGGTGCTGAACATCTTCCTGCTGCGCAAGACCGGTTCATCGCCGCAGATCGCGCTGATCGCGGGCCTGTCGATGGCGCAGATCGGTGAATTTTCCTTCGTGTTGGCGGCGGCAGGCTTGAGCGCCGGCGTGCTGCAGTTCGATACCTACAAGGTGGCGATCGCCGTCACTGCCATCACGCTCCTGGTGTCGCCGCTGTGGGTCAGCATGATGCACCGGCTGGAAAACATCACATCCGGGCATCTCATGACCTACCGCAAGGCATTTGCGATCGCCTATGCGCGGGAATTGAACGAGGTGTCGAAAGGGGGAGCGGCACTGGCGGATGCCCGCTGGTCGCTGAGGCTGCGCTACCGTGCCTTCAGGCTTGCCCGCCACCACAGGCGGCGGGCACATCTTCAGGAAAAGCGAAGCGCCGATCCTAAAGAGCGTTGAGAACCGCTTCTGTCGCCCAGCCGTCGGCGGGCAGGCCAAGCCGCAGCTGTTCCTTCTGCAGCGCCGTGCGGGTGCCGGAGCCGAGGATACCGTCGATCTTGCCGACATCATGGCCCATGGTCTGCAGCTTCGTCTGCAGGGCCTTCATGCCATCATCGCTCAGGCCCTGCTCGGGGGTGCGGCTCTCGTAAGGCGGCGCACCGGCAAGCCGGGTGGCGAAATAGGCGGCCGAGGTCGTGTAGATGAACGACTGGTTCCATTCGAGATAGATGTTGAAATTCGGATAGGTCATGAAGGCGACGCCGTGGCGGCCCTGCGGGATGACGACGGAGGCGGCAAGCTGCGGGAACTGGGTGTTGCCGTCGCGCGGCTTGACGCCGAGTGCGAACCAGTCGCCGGCGGTCATGCCGGCCTGCAGCCCGGTCTTCTCCCAGGGCAGGTTTTCCGGCAGGCTGACTTCCTGGATCCAGGGCTGGCCGGCGGTGAAGCCGAGGCTCTTGATGAACTTGGCGGCCGTCAGGATCGCGTCCGGCGAGCTCTGTTTGAGGTTCACGTGGCCGTCGCCGTCGCCGTCCATCCCTTGCGCAATGATGTCTTCCGGCAGCATCTGCACCTGGCCGATCTCGCCCGCCCAGGCGCCGGTCGTCGTAGCCGGGTCGAGGTCACCGTGCTGGACCATCTCGATCGCGGCAATCAGCTGCGGGCGGAACATTTCCGGCCGGCGGCAGTCATGCGCCAGCGTCACCAGCGCGTTGCGGGTGTTGAAATCGCCCTGGACGGCGCCGAAATCGGTCTCCATCGCCCAGAAGGCCGTGATCACCGGTGCGGGCACGCCGAATTCCTTTTCGGCACGGTCGAAGACGGCGGCATATTCCTTCATCTTCTTCGCGCCGATATCCAGGCGTGCCTTGCTGCCGGTGCGCTGCGAAAATTCGGTGAAGCTCTGCTTGAAGACGCCTTGGGCACGGTCGCGGCTCAGAACCTTTTCGGAGATTTCCGCTCCGGCAAGCGCACGATCGACAGCGTCCGCCGGGATGCCCTTGGCGATCGCCTCGGCCTTCACGCCCTGCAGGAACGTTGCCAGATCGCCGCCACAGGCGGCGGCCGGTGTCGGCGCTTGCTGCGCCATCGCAGTCGAGGTCAAAAGGGTGAGGAAACCGATCGAAAGAACGGAGCGCAGTGTGCCGCGTGTCATCGCAAGTCCTTGTTGTGCCGGGCCGGAAACAGGCCGAAAGCGGCCTCTCAAAACCGGCCGCCGTTGTCATTGAAATTATGAGAGCCGCTGTCGCACGGCAATGGGGCGGAAAGAAGAAAACCGCCCCTTCGGGCGCTTAATTCTGGGCTTGTTCGCGTGCCTTCGAGACGGCTGCCACCCAGTTCTTCCAGTTCTTGGGCGACCCCGCGAATACGTTGATGTCGGCGTTGCCGTCGATACCGGGGATCACGCCCGTGCTGGTGTACTGCCAGAAAGCCCAGCGGCGCTCCGGATAGATCTTCGTCGGGTGTGCGGCAACCGAACGGACCCAATAGTGATAGTCGTTGAACTGGTCCACAAGGTTGTCGCGATGGAAATCGACCGACGTGTAGATGATCGGGCGTTTACCGTAGTGCTGTTCAAGCCGGTCCATGAAGCGCTTCATTTCGGCCTGCACCGTCTTTGGCGGAGGCCGGTAGTGGCAGGTCTTCGATTCGCCGTTCCATTCGACATCGAGAACCGGCGGCAGATGCACGGCACTCTTCGGCACATTGGCGATGAACCAGTCGGCCTGCTGGTCTGCGGTCGAGCAGAAATAGTAGAAATGATAGGGCGCATAGGGCAGGCCGGCGGCACGCGCCTGTTGCCAGTATTCATTGAATTTTGCATCGACCCTGTCTTTGCCCTCGGTCGCCTTGATGAAGGCGAAGGAAACACCAGAACCCTTCACCTTGGCCCAGTCGATATCGCCCTGCCATTTCGAGACGTCGATGCCGTGGATATTGTGGTGCTGCGGCGTCCGGTCACCGAAGTTCTGCGGGTCCTTGTCGTGAAATTTGGGCGCGATCGACGAGGTGGAGACGAGGTCGTAGTCAGTCGATGTACAGGCGGAAAGAAGCGTCACAATAGGCACGAGAGCCAGGAATAGCCGGCGCATGAGGTTTCCGTTCTGGAGCGATCGACGATGCTGCCTCACACGATGATATCCGCTGATGTGAATTCCCCGGGAGGCGTGAACCTCATTTTCACCATATCATCGTAAAAATTGAGTTAGTTTCAAGCAGCAATTGCTGAAATGGCGGCGAAGACCGCAAACGAGTGTGGTCTTCGCCTTCATTGTAGGTTTGTGATGGTTATCCGCAGCTTGGTGTATGCCTAGTTCGCCGAGCGGCGATAGACGAAAAGCCAGGCATAGCCACGGCCGATCGGCCGGAATTCGAGCGTGTCGCCGGATTTCGCAGCCTTGGCCTTGAGCACTGTGGCCATCAACTTGCGCGGCGTGACATGGAAGCGCTTCAGCCATGCCTGCAGTCCGCGATGGAACAGGCGGGGCAGGCGCTCCTGCTGGCCGAAATCGGCGATATGCAGCGAGCCACCGGGATTGAGGGCCGCGATCGCCGCGTCGATCGCTTTTTCCCATTCCGGGATCATCGAAAGCGCATAGGAAATGACGATGCGGTCGAAGCCGGTTTCGCCGAACTCTAAAGGCTTGAAATCGGTAGCGTCAGCCACACGCAGGACCGTCCGGGTACGTCCAGGCCTGCCGAGCTTTGCCTCGGCAGAAACGAGCATTTCCGCCGAAATATCGAGACCGAACAGGCGCGCCTGCGGAAAACGCCGGCCGATCAGCGCCAGGTTGCGGCCGGTGCCGCAGCCAACTTCGAGGACGCTGCCGCCAACGGGAACATCGAGTTCACGAATGAGCGTGTCACGACCGAACAGATAGTATTTGCGGGTCAGGTCGTAGAAATGCCGCTGGGTCCGGTACATCCGGTCCATGCGATCCGCATGGCTGTTGCCGGTCTCGATGGCCGTCATGCTGCCTTCCTGTAGATGTGGAAGCCGCCATAGATGGCCGAACGATCCTTGAGATTGAGGGCTGGCGACTGCTCCGCGTCGTACCGCCATTGGCCAAGCAGCGTCGGCGATACACGGCCTTCGAGGATGCTGGCTTCGGCGGCGGTGCGGAAGATCACGATCGCACCCTCGGCAGAGGTACGGGTGATTTCCGTCCACAGGTCGTTGAGCTGCTGGTCGTTCATCCAGTCCTGCGCGTCGAGCAGGACGTAGCGATCGACGGAACCGGCCGGCTTCTTCGCCAGCAGTTCGGTGAAGCTGGCATGGTGGACATGCACGCGCTCGGCATTGTTGCGGATCGTCTCGTGGCGGCTGGCCTGCAGGTAGACCGGCAGTTCGCCCTCGTGCGGCATCGGATAGCGGCGGGCAAAGGCCTGCCAGGCGAAGTAGTTTTCCTTCAGCGGGAAATGGCAGGAGAGCTTTTCAAGCCGCTGGCGCAGCACGCCGGCGAGAGACTTTTCGTGGCTGAGGCTTGCCAGTTCATCGAACTGCTGCGGCGGGATGCCGAGGCCGAACAGCGAGCTCTTGCGGCTGGTGATCCAGCGGATGACCGGCCGGTCGAACAGGGGGGCCAGCCGCTCGTCGAAGAACTGGCGCTGTTCGCGCATCGAGCGGGCATTGGCAAGTTCGCTTGGATCGACACCGTGAAGGCGCGCCAGGAGATGGCCGAGACCGATGAAGCGGCCAAGCAGGCCGGTGCGATAGATGTTCTTGCCGAAAACACGGATGCGGCGCTGACCGGTCAGCCCGCGAGCGTTCCAGTACTTGCGTGTCGCATTGTCGAGCTTGGGCGCGATGAAGAGATCATAGGCCTGAACGTTGCTGGCAATATCATGCCGGGCAAGGAAGCGAACGATGTCGGCGTGTCCGGGCAGGTTCCGGAAAGCAGCCAGTTTCAGCCGGTTCAAGGCGATGTGATGGGGGTTGAGATCGACCACGTCGATGCGCTCTGGCGCTGCGGAAAGATACGCGAGCATGTTGCAGCCGCCGGAGCCGATGGTGACGATATGGTGTTCCGGCCGGATCTGCATGGCCTCCATGTCGACGGCCGGATCTTCCCATATCTGCGGATAGACGAGGCCGGTGAAAAGCAGTCCGAAAAGCCGTTCCGACAAACCGTCCAATGTCAGCGCCTTGTGCTGGATCAGTGCGGTTTTGAGCTTGCGGTTCTTTTTGCCGTAGCCTGCATCGGGGGCGAGATCGGTCATGTCAGCCTGCCATCTGTTGAAGATGGGAGGAGCTTCTAAGACGAGTCCGCTACACTTTGATGACGGATGGCTTATACAATTTCTCATCTATAAGAATTGATTAAGTTTGCCCGTGCTAGGTAACCCCATCTCTTTCGGGGTGCCAACATGATGTTAAAGGCTTTTTTGCCGAAACCGGAGCAGCGGTATGCTGCAGCCGGTGCGGCGATCGGGGCGTTGTTCCCGGTCATTTGCACTTTTTATGACAGAATGAACAACGGCGTCCACGGTCTATGGGGCAGCTCTACACCGCTGGCCGTTTCGATCGCCGCCGTCCTGATGCCGCTTATCTGCGGCGCGCTTTTCTACCAGGGAGGCCGCGCGCGAAACCGCCTGTTGCAGGAACTCGAGCAAAGCCGGAAATCCGAGCATGATCTTTCGCACGCGCTGCACACCGATCAGTTGACCGGCATCGCCAACCGGTTTGCCCTTGAGCGGGATCTGCGCGAACGGCTGTCGGCCGGTCCGGTGGCCGTAGGCAGGACGACGCTTCTCCTGCTCGATCTTGACCGGTTCAAGTTCGTCAATGATTCGATGGGACATGATGCCGGCGACGAGTTGTTGATTGCGCTCGCGGACCGCTTGATTCAGGCACTGTCCGGGGTCGCCACAGTCTATCGGCTGGGCGGTGACGAGTTTGTCGTCCTGGTTGCAGGTGCGCCCTCCAACGGAAAGATCGACGACATCTGCGCCACCGTCAAAGCTCTCTTCGCGACGCCCTTCCAGCTGTCTTCGGCGCAATTCTGGACGGGCGGCAGCATTGGCGTTGCCTATACCGAGCCGGAGGACCGTTCGATCTCGGCCGTTCTGAAACGGGCTGACCTCGCCCTTTACAAAGCCAAGGAGATCGCCGGCAACAGCCATGCGATCTACGAGCCGGCCATGGCGGCTGAAGCGGCGACAAAGGGCGAGATCGAGTATGATCTTGCCCGCGCTCTGGCAGCCGGGGAGTTCTTTCTCGAATACCAGCCGATCGTCGGTATCGAAAGCCGGGCGATCCGGTCCTTCGAGGCCTTGATCCGCTGGCGTCATCCCGAGAAGGGCGTGCTTGCGCCGGATCGCTTCATCGGGGCTGCCGAAAAGACGGGCCTTATCCTGCCAATCGGCAACTGGGTCGTCAGGACCGCCTGCCTGGAGGCCGCGCGCTGGCCGGCGCCGACGGGGATTGCCGTCAATGTCGCGCAGGATCAGTTCAAGGACCGCGCTTTCGTGCCCTATGTGAAGGCCTGTCTCGCGGAGGCTGGTCTGGCGCCGGGGCGGCTGACGCTCGAGATTACCGAATCGGTCCTTTCTGCCGATGCGTTCTTTATCCGCGACAGCCTGGCGGAGTTGCGTGCCCATGGCGTGCGCATCGCGCTCGACGATTTCGGCGTCGGCTTTTCGTCGATCAACAATCTGAAACGCTTTCCGCTCGACCAGATCAAGCTCGACCGTTCGTTCGCCGGTTCGATGCTCGGCAACGAGATCGACGCCCAGCTTGTCAATATCATATTGCAACTGGGCAGCACATTTCAGGTTTCAACGGCCGTCGAGGGCGTCGAAACCGAGAAACAGATGGAGTTCGTTCGGGCGCTCGGCGCATCGGAAGCCCAGGGTTTTCTGATTTCCCGCCCGGTTTCGGCCGGGGGCGCGATGGCCATCCTTCTGTGCGAACCGGCCAAGGTAGCGGCACGATCAATAGGTTAGAAACATTTCTCGCACCAAAGTGATTGCCATAAAGCCTTCCTAAATGCATGGAATCCTGTTTTTGTGGCGGCGGCGAAGCAGGGGCGATTGCGTATGCGCAGAAGATTGTTATGGCTCGCGGGCTCGGTATCGGTTGCCGTTGCTGCCATTGTGGGCTGGCTTGTGGCCATGCCGCCGGAATTGCTGCGCGTCGGTGACGGCTATGCCGCCAAGATCGTCTGCTCCAATGTCTTCGTTGCCGGCCGAGACGCCGAACGGGTGCTTGCCGAGGATGTCCAGGCGCCCGGGCATCCGCTGCTGCGCCTCGTGCGCATCTCCATCGACGAAAACCGCAAGGCCGTGACCGCCCGGATGTTCGGCTTTGCCGCTCCGGGTCATGCGATCTACCGCGAAGGTCTCGGATGCACCAATGTCACGGAAGGCGAGTTCGCAGCTTTTCCCGGAAACCGCCAGCTCCGCCGCCGGCCACCACAGTCGGACGAGGGCAAGCTCTGGCCCGATGGTAGCGGCTCGGCCGTCAATCCCGCGGTGCAGACGCTGCTGACGGACGGGCAGCTTGCCGGCCCGGGGATGCGCGCCATCGTCGTGGTCAAGGATGGCAGGATCGTTGGTGAAAACTACGGGGAGGGCTTCAACAGCGCGACGCCACTCCTTGGCTGGTCCATGACCAAGTCGGTCACCGCCACCCTGATCGGCTTGCGCATCAGGGACGGGCAGATGGCGCTGGACCGCACGGAGCTTCTGCCTCAATGGCGCAACGACCCACGCAACCAGATAAAGCTGGCCGACCTTCTCGCCATGCAGAGCGGTCTTCAATTCAACGAGGACTATGGCGACGTCACCGATGTCACCCGCATGCTGTTCCTCGAAGGCGACATGGCCGATTTCTCGGCCTCGAAACCGCTGGAGGCGAAGCCTGGCGAGCGGTTCAGCTATTCCAGCGGTACTTCGACGATCCTGTCGCGGCTGTGGATGGACACGTTCGGCAGCGTGCGCGAAGCACTGACGTTTCCGCGCAACGCGCTTTTCCGTCCGCTCGGCATGACGAGCGCAGTGCTGGAGCCGGACGCGCACGGTACCTACGTCGGCTCTTCCTACATGTATGCAACGGCGCGGGACTGGGCACGGTTCGGGCTGTTTCTGCTCCAGAACGGCAATTGGAACGGCGAGCAGATCCTGCCGCCGGACTTCGTCAGCTTCATGCGGACACCGACCAAGGCGTCAAACGGGCGTTATGGGGCAGGGCATGTCTGGACGAAATACGGAAAGGACGGGGGCCCGCCGCTGCCGGCAGACGCCTATTGGCTGCAGGGCCATGACGGACAGACCGTGATGCTGGTTCCATCGCTTGGACTTGCCGTTGTTCGGCTGGGTCTGACCCCGTCAAACGTCGGTTACGACGTGCGTATGCTGGAGGCTAAAATAGTCGAGGCGGTCAATTGACCGCCTCGGAAGCAAAAGTCACGGAAAAGGTCGCCTGAAAAGGCCTTACTTCATGCCGAGCGTCTCAAGCAGGCCCTTGCGCTTGGCGTGGTAATAGTAGCCGCTTGCATAGAGCTTGACGGCGCCGTCATTCTGGTTGTCGGCCACCATCCAAGCGCCGGCCAGATATTTCGTCGCATATTTCAGGTTGGTTTCAGCGTCGAAAAGACCTTCGGCCGGGCCTTCATAGCCGAGACCCTTGGCGGTGTTGTAGCGGATCTGCATCAGGCCGTAATTGCCGGAATTATAGGCGCGCGGATTGTATGTGCTCTCGCGCTTCACGACGCGGTGGACCAGTTCTTCCGGAATATTGTTGAGCTTTGCGTAGTAGGCGATCAGGCGGTCCAGCTCGGGGCGCGAACTGGTCGGCTTTTCCACGATACCCAGGGAGGCCGGAATGCTTTTGGCCATCGCATAGGCAGTTGCGCCGATCGAAGGCTTCGGCATCGGAACGATCATGCGCTTGGCAACCAGCGTTTCCAGACCGACCGGTTCACCGGTATCGAAGTCCGATTCCATCGCGGCCATCATCATGCCTTCGGGAATCTGTGGCGAGATGGATGCCGCGGCCTGGTCGGCGACGGCTGGTACCATTGCATTTGCCGTCTGCGGCAATGCGGATGGTGTTGTCGCCTGTATGGTCGACGACGTCTCGGGAGTGACGAGCGGGTTGGCCGTCGGGACGGCCACGGCTACCTGAGTGCCTTCATTGTTGGCGCCGACCGGCGTCGTGGCAGGATTTTCGCCGGGCTTCATCATTGCCGTTTCGGAAGCAAGCGCGGCAGCCGTCGCGGTTGCGGCACCATCCGGGGTCGGCAACGCGTAAGCCGTCATTTCCGTTCCGGGCTTCGGCAGCGGTGTTACCGTCTGCACCGCCATCAACTGTTCCATCGGCGTTCGCTCGACGCTCGAACAACCGCCGACGAGCGAAGCCGAGATGATAGCACAGGCCGTAACAGCCGGTTTTGAAACGGAAAAACGGAAATTAGCCATGCTGTCGCTTTCGTGCTGTCAGGCCCCGCAGCCCCTGCAAATCAGCAGCCCAAAGCCGCCATGCGCAAAACTTCATTAACTCATGGGGCAGGGAACCGCAAGCACGGGAGGCTTTTTCAGGCTCCGGCGCGCCGCAGACCCGCTGTCAGAAGGCCTGCGCCGATCAAAAGCGACCCGCCGGTGCGGTTGACGATCGCCTGAACCTTCGGTTTTCGAATCGTTTTGCGGGCGGCCGATGCCATCAGCGCATAGGCGGCTGCGTTGATCGTGGCGAGCACCAGAAATGTCGTTTCGAAGATCAGCATCTGGTTGAACAGCGGACGGCTGAGATCGAGGAACTGCGGCAGGAAGGCAACGAAGAAGACGATGCTTTTCGGGTTGAGCGCCGTGACGACATAAGTGTGCAGGAAAATCCGCATCGGCCGTTCGGCTGGAACAGCCATCGTCCCGTCAGCAGACTCGGCTGCGATCGGCGCGCGCCACAGCTTGATGCCGAGCCAGATCAGATAGGCGGCGCCTACCCATTTCAGCACGGTGAAGATCGCAGCAGAGGTGGCGAGCAGTGCGCCGAGGCCGAGCATCGAGGCGGTCATGGCGGTGAAGTCGCCCAGCGCCACACCCGCAACCGTCGCGCTGGCGACCTTGCGCCCGTGTCCCAGCGCATAGGAGATGACGAGCAGGATGGTCGGGCCGGGGATGGCAAGCAGGATGGACGAGGCAGCGACAAAGGCCAGCCAGTGTTCGATCGACATGAAAGAGGCTCCGTTTGCGCGGTGGCGATCCATCGAGGAAGCCATGTGCAAACGGAGCCGTCAATAGGTCTCGTCAGAAGGGAATCAGGAAGCCGGCGACCATTTCTGGCCGATGACGTCCATGACTTCGCCGAACCACTTGGCCGACGTATCGAAATGCTTGCCGCCACGGATGCGCGGGAACTCGATCGTCCTCAACTTGCCGCCCTGGTCTTCATCATGGCCGGTGACGCCGGAGACCTTGTTGAGTGCGCTTTCGACAGCGAGATCGACCATGCCCTGGATAAGGCGCAGATCGTCCACGTTGGCAGGCGCCGAGCGGGCATAGTAGCCGGACTTCTGCACCATCGAGCGTTCGGCGCCCAGTAGGGCCGCGAACTGCTTGGAGAACCAGCCGCCGACATTGATGGTGTCGATCTTGACGTGGCCGAAGGCGTCGCGCTTGACGGCTTCACCGGCAGCCTCCCGTTCGGCGACGACAGCGTCGAGGCAGGCGCCTTCGCTGACGAACAGCGTCACGAAGCCTGTCTTGTCCATGATGGCGCGCAGCCGCTCGGCTTCGGCTTCGAGGTTGAACGCCGTCTCGGGCAGATAGAGGCCGTCGATGTTCTTCATCTGCCGGTTCATCATGAAGCCGTCGACGAATTCCCTGTCGTCGATATGCTGGATGTAGGCGCGGGCGGTTGCGGCGGTGAGCCAGCCGCAATGGCGGCCCATGACTTCGTGGACAACCAGGGTGCGCGGGGCGGCACTCTGTTCGTTGCTGACGTTGTCGAAGAATTTGGCGCCATACTCGGCGGCCGTCCAGGCGCCGAGCGACTGGCGAATCGGAACGACGTCGTTGTCGACGGTCTTCGGCAGACCGACCACGGTCAGGTCGTAGCCGTTGGCGCCGAGATAGGCGGCAAGGTCGGCGGCCGTCGTATTGGTATCGTCGCCGCCGATCGTGTGCAGGATGGTAATGCCATCGGAAGCGAGCTGCTCGGCAGCGACCCGAAGCGGGTTCTGGCCTTCCTTGACCAGGCCGCGCTTGACGCAGTCGGCCGTGTTGGTCAGCTTCACCCGGCTGTTGCCGATCGGCGAGCCGCCATGGCGGTGCAGGATATGGGCTTTTTCCCGCATGTCGCGGGTGATTTCGATCCGGTCGGCAAGCAGCAGGCCCTGATAGCCGGAACGATAGGCGACCAGTTCGATATCGGGAGAAATGTCGGTATAGCGTTCGATCAGGCCACCGACGGCGGAGGACAGGCAGGGAGCGAGGCCGCCTGCGGTCAACATTGCAACTTTCTGTTTGGGCATGAATTCCTCCTTCGAAATTTCGGCAAGATCGTTCGAGGTCTCTCTAGCGCAATTCCCATGGAAGTTAAATGACATGCCATCGGATTGTGTCAGGCCATGCGCGCCTTGCGGCCAAGCCAGACGATGAACGCGACGGCCACAGCAAAGCCGATCGACGTTGGGCTGATGGCTTCGCAGAGGAAGGTGACGCCGATCAGTCCAAGGACCATGCCCATGGCCTGCGAGTGGTGGACTGCGCATGGGAACTCCGGAAATGTGCAACTTGCGCTCGCACCGTGGAAGGTTCCAAGTCAAATTCATTTCATGATCGACGATCACGGCGACGAACGGAAAATAGTGAGGTGCCATCACAAATTTGTCATTTGGGCCGAATCCGGGCCCCCGATGCCTTGCAATCCGCGCCAACATCTGGTCTTGCTATCCCATGAGCTGCCCGCCTATCGAGGCCGCACCGCTGTATCTGCCTCTTTGCACCGCGCATGGATACTTGCCATGTCGCCGCTTTCCGAACGCAACGTGGATCAGCAATCATGGGAAAGAACGTGCCTATGTCCTTCTGGGATAGCATCCTCAGCATCGTCACCGCGACGGGCAATGCGCTTGCCGGTGTGGTCGAGGCGATCCGGACGCTGTTTGAAGGTGACCCGGAAACCCGCCGAAAGGTGGCTTTCTCCGTCGCCATGATTGCGCTGTCTGCCAAGATGGCAAAGGCCGACGGAATCGTCACCGAAGCCGAGGTCTCCGCCTTTCGCGATATCTTCAAGTTTCCCGACGACCAGGCGCGCAACGTCGCCCGGCTCTACAATCTCGCCCGCCAGGACGTTGCCGGCTTTGAGGCCTATGCCGAGAAATTGTCGTCGCTCTGCGTTTCCTGCGAGCAGAATTGCCCGGTGCTGGAAGATATCATCGACGGTCTTTTCCATATCGCCAAGTCGGATGGCGCCCTGCATGACAAGGAGATCGCGTTCCTGACGCGGGTCGCGGAAATCTTTCGTATGGGCGATCAACGCTTCCATGAAATCATGGCGCGTCATGTTCATGCCTCCGGTGCCGATCCCTACAAGGTGCTTGGCGTGTCGCCCAAGGACGATTTCTCGATCATCCGCAAACGCTATCGTGTCCTCGTATCGGAAAATCACCCGGACATGCTGGTTGCCCGCGGTGCGCCGGATGAACTGCACGCGATTGCCCATGATCGCATGGCCGCGCTCAATGCCGCCTACGAGGCGATCGAGAAAGAACGCCGCGCCGCATGACGGACTTCGCCTGCGACTACCCGGCCGCGCGCCCCGTGCCATCGCCCAATCATGGTGAGCGGGCAGGCGGCCAGAAACCGGACATGATCATCCTTCACTATACCGGCATGGAGACGGCCGCAGCCGCACTCGACTGGCTTTGTCGCGAGGAAAGCCAGGTTTCCAGCCACTACTTCATCCATGAAGACGGCCGCGTCGATCAACTCGTCGCCGAGGATCGTCGCGCCTGGCATGCGGGAAAGAGCAGCTGGAAAGGCGAGACCGACATCAATTCCCGTTCGATCGGCATCGAAATCGCCAATGCCGGACACCCCGGAGGACTGCCGGATTTCCCATCGGCACAGATCGAAGCGGTCGTCGAATTGTGTCAGTTCTGCGTCAGGCGGTGGTCGATCGCCCCGGAGCGGGTGCTCGCACATAGCGATATCGCGCCAATTCGCAAGGTTGACCCGGGAGAAAAATTTCCCTGGGAAAGGCTCCATTCCGGCGGGGTTGGGCATTGGGTTCCGCCTGCGCCGATCGGTGGCGGACGATTTTTCCAAAAAGGCGATCAGGGCCAGCCTGTCGAGGCGGTGCAGACCATGCTGTCGCTCTATGGCTATGACATTGAAGTAACAGGTATTTTCTGCGAGAAGACGGAAGGTGCTATTGCCGCATTCCAGCGTCATTTCCGCCAGGCCCGGGTCGATGGCGTCGCCGATATTTCAACCCTCGATACGCTCCATCGGCTACTGTCCTCGCTGCCTGATTTCAGCGGCTGAACAGCCAGTTCGGTTGGGGTTCTCGACCGCCGTTTCAGGCACCGATTTTTCTAATTTTGTGCGCCGCCACATCATCGTCACGATGACCGGGTCTTTTGCGGCCATACCGAACCGCGGGTGATTTCAGGGCGCAACGCCTTCTCCTGCTAATGACGAAAATCGGAAAATGCGACGGCAGGGCGGGGTGCGCCCATGACTTGTCGTGCCCGAAACTGGAGACTTCAAGCTAAATGAGACTATCGCATCTTGCTGCGGCCGCGGCATGCTTCTGCATGCTGTTTTCCGGGGTTGAATCGTCGTATGCCGGGGGCATCGATAAAACCATTACTTCATCCATCAAGCCAGTGACCAGAACCACTGGTTATCCCGCACCGGGCGCCTCTCTCAAAACTTCAGCCTATAGCGGCCTTATCCAGACCTATGCCAGGCAGTATGGCGTGCCGATCGATCTGGCGCATGCAGTCGTCAAGGTCGAAAGCAACTTCAATCCCAAGGCGCGCGGCAGTGCAGGCGAAATCGGTCTGATGCAGATCAAGCCGGCGACGGCCCGAATGATGGGCTATACGGGCGGCAAGAGCGGTCTGTTCGATCCCGAAACCAACATCAAGTTCGGTATGAAATATCTCGCCGTGGCGCATGAATTGTCCGGTGGTTTCACCTGCGGCACGATCCTTCGTTATAACGCCGGCCACGGTGCCAAGAAGATGAACCCCGTGTCGCGCCGCTATTGCGGCAAGGTTCAGTCGATCATCAACTAATTTCGAGATGCCGGGTAGGTTCTGAGTACCGGCATTTTTCAAGTTCGCAGATGCCTTCCACAAAATGCCGTGTTATCTCCGCCTGATCGTTTTTCTAAGGGCGCAGCATGGCGGACAGATTCGATTTCATCATTGTTGGCAAGGGCATGATGGGTGCGGCAGCGGCGAGGCATCTGGCCCGCACCGGCGCCAGGATCGCGCTGATAGGGCCGGATGAGCCGGAAGACTGGGCTCGCCACGACGGCGTCTTCAGCAGTCACTACGACAATGGCCGCATCACCCGCACCATCGATCCCGATCCCGTCTGGGCGCTTTTGGCCCGGCGCTCGATCGAACGTTACGATGAACTCGCGACATCAAGCGGCGTCGATTTCTACAGCGAAGCCGGCTGCCTGATCGCAGCACCTCTGCCCGGTGGCGAGGACACTTACCTGGAAAACGTCATCGCCGCGCGCGACCGCCTCGGCGTCGATGCGCCTTTCATCAGCGAAACGGATCTTGCGGATCAATTTCCGTGGTTCCGTTTTCCGGCTGGTTACGGCGGCGTTTTCGAGCCGCGTAACGCCGGACATATCAACCCTCGGGCGCTGGTCAAGGCGCAGGTCGCGCTTGCTGAAAAAGCCGGCGTTACCGTTGTTCGTTCGGAGGTTTCTTCCCTCGCTCGTGTCGGAAGTGTGGTCAATATTCGGATCGTGGATGGCGCGACCTTTACCACTGGCCGCGTCGTTATCGCTGCGGGCGGATTTTCGATTTCCAAGCAATTGCTTTCCCGGCCGCTGGATCTCGTCGTCAAGGCGCGCACGGTACTTTTCGCCGAGGTGGCGCGGGACGATCTTCCACGGTTTGCCGGAATGCCGTCGCTGATCGGCGCGGCACCGACGCAGGATCAGAGCTACTACCTTCTGCCGCCGATCCGCTATCCCGACGGCAAATTCTATATCAAGATCGGCGGCGATCCGAGCGACATCAATATCGAAAGCGAAGCGGATGTCCGCGCCTGGTTCCGTGGCGACGCCAATCGCGCGGCGGCCGATCATATGGCGGGCCTGTTGTCCCGTGCGATGCCGTCTTTCAAGCCGGCGGCGCTCAAATGGAGCCCGTGCGTCACCACATTCACCCGCCACGGCTATCCGTATATCGGTTTCGCCGATTCAGATCGCGTTGCAGTGCTTACCGGCGGCAACGGTGCGGCGGCCAAGAGCTCTGACGAGATCGGCCGGCTCGGCGCGGTCCTGCTGGAGAACGGCCAGCTGGATGCGTCCGAATACGACACGGATTTCGCGGTCTGCTTCCGGTAGAAACATCCATCATGCCGCCTTTTTGCTTTTGCCACTGGCAATTGGCGGAAGCGTCGGCTATGCACCGCCTGCCAGTTGGCCGGGCAGCCGCGCTCCGCTAGGACCGAAAGGTTGCGGGGGGAGGAAAGTCCGGGCTCCACGGAAAAACGGTGCCGGATAACGTCCGGCGGGGGTGACCCCAGGGAAAGTGCCACAGAGAGAATACCGCCTGCCTCGGCAGGTAAGGGTGAAAGGGTGGGGTAAGAGCCCACCGCGCGCATGGCAACATGGGTGGCAGGGCAAACCCCATCGGGAGCAAGACCGAATAGGGATGACGCGGACCGCGCAAGCGGTCCGGCCTTTTCCGGGCCAGTCATCCGGGTGGGTTGCAGGAGGCAGCGCGCAAGCGTTGTCCCAGATGAATGGCTGCCACGTTCCGGCTCTCGGGCCGGAGCCATACAGAACCCGGCTTACAGGCCAACTGGCAAATTCCTTCTTTTCGATCCATGTCGGGCGGAATTCCGAAAATCGCGTATCCGCTTGAATGCTCATTATTTTTAGATATTACTAATATAAAAACTACTGTTTTAATTAAAATAGATTCCGCTGTGAATCCAAAGTCTTGAGGGCTGCTCCGTAACCATTTGTTAAACTTAACGGACTATCAATATTTGCTTACGACGCGTGCTGAAATAGAGCGAATCCCATTGACGCCCATATGGTCCCATGTTATCCCATTCATGCACAGTACACAGGCTGATTGAGGCCGATTCATCGCAAGTTTCGGGATCGCCCCGCGAGGGGTTTTCGAGCGGGCATGTCGCCCGTCGGTGGAGTTTTGTGTCTTGTTTTGAGGGTGCGTGCAGGCTTTGGGGGCTGGTATGTCTACCGGAATCGGCTGTATCGCGTCATGAACCGCTTCCTATCGCATGCGACAAACCGGATCGATGCAAAGGGGCGGGTTTCCGTTCCTTCCATGTTTCGCTCCGTTCTGTCGGCGCTCGATATTCGGGAGCTTTATTGCTTTCAGGATTTCGTCTTTCCGGCTATCAGCGCCGGCGGTCCGGAGTTATTGGATCGCTTCGAAAGGCAAATCAGTGGCGGGGATCCGTTCTCGCCGCAGGTCAATCAGATGTCGCTCCTCATTCATGGGGGCGGGGTCTTCATGAAGCTCGACCAAGAGGGCCGGTTGATGGTCACGGATTTTATCCGCGATTTCACCGGGATAACGACGGAAGTCACCTTCGTGGGCCGGGCGGATCATTTTCAGTTATGGGCGCCGCAGGTGTTTTTGGAAACACAGGCGGCGGCGCGGGAAGAGCGCAGATTACGGGGTCTGCGTTCGGACTAGAGTGGAGAGGCGGAATGATGGCGGATCAAGGCGAAGGTTTATCCGATGCCGATGGCGGACCGGTCCGTCACATTCCGGTTCTTCTTCCCGAGGTGCTTGCGAGCCTTGATCTCGCTCCCGGCAAGATCATCCTTGACGGTACCTTTGGTGCCGGTGGCTATACGTCAGCCATTCTGGCGACAGGTGCCGATGTAATCGCGCTCGATCGCGATCCGGCTGCCATCGCGGGTGGGCAATCGCTGGTCGCTGCCAGCAACGGTCACCTGACGCTCGTGCATTCCCGTTTTTCCGATCTGGCAAAACACGCTCCCGACGATGGGCTGGACGGGGTCGTGCTCGATATCGGTGTTTCCTCCATGCAGATCGACGAGGCGGAGCGCGGCTTCTCCTTTCAGCGCAAGGGCCCGCTCGACATGCGCATGTCGTCGGATGGCGTTTCCGCCGCCGATGTCGTCAATCGGGCCAAGGTCTCCGATCTCACCCGCATCTTCGGCTTTCTCGGCGAAGAGCCGCAGTCTGGCCGCATCGCGCGCGCGATTGAAAAGCGTCGCCTCGAAGAGCCCTTCGTGACCACCCGCGATCTTGCCGGCCTGATCGAGATCGTCACGCCGCGCAAGGCCAAGGACAAGATCCATCCTGCCACCCGCGTCTTCCAGGCGCTGCGCATCTTCGTCAACGACGAGCTAGGCGAGCTTGCGCGGGCGCTGTTTGCCGCCGAACGGGTGCTCAAGCCCGGTGGGCGGCTCACTGTCGTTACCTTCCATTCGCTGGAAGACCGGATCGTCAAGAAATTCTTCCAGGATCGCGCCGGCAAGGCCTCCGGCTCGCGTCACCTGCCGCTGGTGCATGAGCGGGCCGCAACCTTCGCACCAGTCGGGAAATCTATGGTGGCGGCAAGTGAAGACGAAGCGTCCCGCAATCCGCGTGCCCGGTCCGCCAAAATGCGGGTTGGTGTCCGCACCGATGCCCCGCCCGAAGCAGATGATCTGTCCATCTTCGATTTGCCGAACCTTGCAAGCCTTGGAAAGATTGGGGGCTGAGATATGTTGCGCACCTTGGATATCGTCCTCATCGTCGTCATGACCGCCGCCGCGACCGTTACCTATACGATCAAGCATCGGGCTGAGAACAAGCTGGAGGATGTGCGCAAGCTGGAAGCCGAGATCAAGCTCGAGGAGGATACGATCGACCTTCTGCGCGCCGACTGGGCTCTGCTTAACCAGCCGAACCGGCTGGAAAGGCTCGTTACCGTCTATCAGCAGGATCTGCAGTTGGGGCAGACTGCCTCGACCCAGATTGCCCGCCCGGAAGAACTGCCGATGTTGAAGGCGGACCTGCCGCCGCCGGACGATGTTCTGGAGGCCATGGGCATGGCGAAGAGCAAGTCAAAGAAGCCGGCGGCCAAGGTCGACGGTATTGCAACGGGTTCGGTGGCGCGCTGATGTCTTTTCTCTCCCGCATCATGGTCGTCAAGAGCAAGGCTCATTTCTCCGCCGGCGGCAACAATCACCCTGGCGATCTCCACATGCCGTTCGAAGGGACGCGCAAGAAGAGCAGCAACCAGGCACGCAGCCGCGTTGCGATCGTCATCGCCAGCTTCACCGCGGTCTACTGCATCATCGGCGGCCGCCTGGTGCAATATGGTATTGCCCAGCCCGAAACGGTCTCCAGCATCGGCCGGGCCGACAATCTGATGGCCTCACGCCCGGATATTCTCGACCGCAACGGCGAAATCCTCGCAACTGACATCCGCACGGTCTCGCTCTATGCCGAACCACACAAGATCGTCGATGCGGACGAAGCGGTTGAGCAGCTTTCAACGGTGCTCCCCAATCTCAACGTCGCTGACATCTACAACAAGCTGAAGTCGCCATCACGCTTCCAGTGGCTGCGCCGTCAGCTTACCCCCAAGCAGCAGAGCGAAATCCTGGCGCTCGGTATTCCGGGCATCGGCTTCCGCCCGGAAAAGCGGCGGTTCTATCCGGGCGGCGCCACCGCGTCCCATATCGTCGGTCACGTCAACGTCGACAACCGCGGTATCGCGGGTATGGAGCGCTACATCGACAACCAGGGCCTTGCTGATCTTGCCGCGATCGGCATGACCAGCAATGCGAAGCTCGAGCCGGTCAAGCTTTCGATCGACCTGCGCGTCCAGAACATCCTGCGCGATGTCGTCGTCGATGCCATGGAAAAATTCCGCTCGCTTGCCGCAGGCGGCGTGGTAATGGACGTCAAGACGGGTGAAATCCTCGCCATGGTGTCCTATCCCGATTATGATCCCAACAAGCCTGCCGATGGCGCCAAGGAAGGCTGGATGAACCGCATGTCGAACGGTACGTTCGAGATGGGTTCCACATTCAAGTCCTTCACCACCGCAATGGCGCTTGATTCGGGCAAGGTGAAACTCACCGACAGCTTTGACGCGCGCTTTCCGATCCGCATCGGCGGTTTCACCATCAAAGACTTCCATGGCAAGCGCCGCGTGCTCACCGTTCCGGAGATCTTCCAGTATTCGTCCAACATCGGTACTGCCAAGATGGCCGATATCGTCGGCATCGAGGGACACAAGGAATTCCTGACCAGATTGGGCTTGCTCACCAAGATCCCGACCGAGCTGCCGGAAGTGAAAATGCCGAGCCAGCCGCGCGAGTGGAAGAAGATCAATTCCATCACCATCTCCTTCGGCCACGGCGTTTCCACGACGCCCTTGCAGACGGCGGTGGCGGGGGCTGCGCTGCTAAACGGCGGCAACCTGGTCGAGCCGACCTTCCTGCCGCGCACGGTGGAGCAGGCGGAGGCCGTCTCGACGAGGGTCATCAAGAAATCGACCAGCGACGATATGCGCTTCCTGTTCCGCTGGAATGGCGTCAACGGCTCCGGCAAGAATGCGCGCGTTCCGGGCTACAATGTCGGCGGCAAGACTGGCACGGCAGACAAGGTAGTGAACGGCCGCTATTCGAATGACGCCAACTTCAACGCCTTTCTGGCCGGCTTCCCGATCGATGACCCGCGCTATGTGGTCCTGACCTTCATCGACGAGCCGAAAACCGACAAGGGCAATGGCGCAGCGCTCGCGGGCAATACGGCTGCTCCGATGGTTCGCGACATCATCAGCCGTTCAGCCCCGCTTCTCGGTGTGGAGCCGAAGTTCGGTGAAGACGGTTCTGCCTTGCTTGTGTCTTATTGACCATGGAATGACAATCTGGAGGATTCGCCGCCCGGCGCATCGGTTTGTTTTTGAAAAGTGCATCCATGAAGATCAAAGACCTGATCGGGAAGGATTTCCCGGAAATTGCCTCGCAACTGAGCCCGTCCACCGGCGACGCAGAGATTGCCGCCATCACCGCCGATAGTCGGCAGGTCGGTCCGGGTTCGCTGTTCGTGGCGCTTTCCGGCAGCAAGACCGATGGCAAGGCCTTCATAGATGATGCCATCGCCCGCGGTGCCGCTGCCGTGATTGCAGGCTCTACACCTGCAGGCGACACCTCTGTTCCCGTTCTCGTCGCATCCCAGCCCCGCCGTGTGCTGGCTCTCGCCGCTGCCAATTTCTATGGAAGTCAGCCCCACACGATGGTCGCAGTGACCGGCACGGCGGGGAAGACCTCCGTTGCCTCGTTCACTCGCCAGATCTGGGCTCATTGCGGCCATGCGGCGGCAATGATCGGCACGACCGGCGTGATCGCTCCGGGCCGCAACGACTACGGCTCGCTGACGACGCCGGATCCGGTTTCCCTGCACAAGCTGCTTGCGGAACTGGCGGAAGGCGGTGTTACCCACGCGGCGATGGAGGCCTCCAGCCACGGGCTCGACCAGAACCGGCTCGATGGCGTTCGCCTTGCTGCGGCGGGCTTCACCAATCTCGGTCGCGACCATATGGATTATCACCCGACCGTCGAGGACTATATGGCTGCCAAGATGCGGCTGTTTGACGGCGTTCTGCCGAAGGGATCGCCTGCGGTTATCTTTGCCGATGATGCCTGGTCGGCGCAGGCGATTGCCGCTGCCAAGGCTGCGGGACACGAGGTCCTGACGGTCGGACGCAAGGGCGAATATCTGAGCCTCAAGCGTGTCGAGCATTTTCGCCACAAGCAGATCGCCGAGGTTCATGTCGGCGACGATATCTTCGAGGTGCATGTACCGCTGGCTGGCGATTTCCAGATTTCAAACGCGCTGGTCGCGGCCGGCCTTGCCATGTCCACAGGCGTCAGCGCCAAGGCGGCGATGGCAGCACTTGAAAAACTTCAGGGTGCTTCAGGGCGCCTCGAACTGGTCGGACACACCAGGGATGGCGCGCTCGCCTATGTCGATTACGCCCATAAGCCCGATGCACTGGAAAACGTCCTTACGTCGGTGCGCCCGTTCACCACGGGCCGGATCATCGTTGTCTTCGGCTGCGGCGGCGATCGCGACAAGGGCAAGCGCCCGATCATGGGCGAGATTGCCACGCGGTTGGCCGATGTGGTGATCGTTACCGACGACAATCCGCGCTCGGAGGTCCCCGAGGTCATTCGCAGCGAAATCATGGTCGCCGCCAAGGGGGCGACCGAAATCGGCGACCGCGCCGAAGCGATCAAGGCCGCCGTCACCATGTTGAAATCCGGTGATACTCTGATTGTCGCCGGCAAGGGGCATGAGGAGGGACAGACCGTCGGCTCCGTCACGCTGCCGTTCTCCGACCACGCCGAGTTGCGAAAAGCATTGGGAGGTCAATGATTTGAGCTTTCTTTGGACCGTAAGCGACTTGATAGCGGCCATGCATGGCCGCCCGATGGGAAACCTGCCGGAAGGCATTACCGGCATTTCCATCGACAGCCGCTCCATCGCCAAGGGCGAAGCCTTCTTCGCGATCAAGGGCGACCGTGTCGACGGCCATGACTATGCGGGCATCGCGATCGCCAACGGTGCAGCACTCCTCGTCGTCAGCGAAGCGAAACTGCCAGCGCTCGGACGCTTGAGTGCGCCGATGATCGTCGTCGATGACGTGCTGGAAGCCATGGTTCGGCTCGGCTGTGCCGCCCGTGATCGCAGTGCCGCCAAAATCATTGCCGTCACCGGTTCCGTCGGCAAGACGACCACCAAGGAGATGCTGCGTCACGTCCTGTCGCCGTCCGGCCGCGTGCATGCCTCCGTAGCCTCCTTCAACAATCATTGGGGCGTGCCGCTGACCTTGTCGCGCATGCCCGAAAACACCGATTTCGGCATCTTCGAGATCGGCATGAACCATGCCGACGAGATCCGGCCACTGGTCAGGATGGTGCGCCCGCACGTGGCGATCATCACCACGATCGCTGCCGCCCATCTTGGCAACTTCAAGGACCTCGAGGAAATCGCCGCTGCAAAGGCAGAGATCATGGAAGGCCTTGTCGATGATGGCCACGTGATCCTCAACCGTGACAACGAACAATTCGAAACGCTGGAAAAAGCAGCGACTGCTCTGGGTGTCGCTCACGTGCACAGCTTCGGCAGCAGTGCGAAATCGGATTTCCGCATGGTGGAGTTCGCCGGCGGTTCGGAAGGTGCCGTTCTGTGGGCGGCAGTTGGCGGCAAGACGCTGGAAATCCAGATGGGTGCGCCCGGCCGTCACATCGCTGAGAATGCGCTGGCCGCGATTGGTGCTGCCGCTTTGGTCGGCGCGGACCTGGATGCAGCCATTGCAGCCCTTGCCACCCTGCAGCCGGAGAAGGGACGGGGCGCACGATATCGCCTGCCGATTGGTTCGGGTTCCTTCGTGCTGATCGACGAGAGCTACAACGCCAATCCGGCGTCGATGGCGGCGGCGATTGCGCTTCTCAAGGATACGGAACTGCCCGAAGGCGGCCGGCGCATCGCCATTCTCGGCGACATGCTGGAGATGGGGGCGTTTGCCGGCAATGTCCATGCGGGGCTTGCTGCTCCTCTCGTCGAAGCTGGAATTCGCGATGTCTGGCTTGCCGGTCCGGAAATGGCGCATCTGCGCGATGCGCTGCCGGAGGACGTCCATGTCGAGTATCGCGAAACGGTCGATGCGCTGAAGGAATTTGCGCTCGGCTCGATCGCCAGCGGAGATGTCGTGATGATCAAGTCGTCCAAGGGGACGGGCTGCGGCAGGATCGTTGCGGCTTTGCTTGAGAAATATCCGCCATCTTCCGAGATGGGACAGGCCGAATAAGGCTTGGACAAGGCTTTTTTGGCCGATGTTCCATGCTGACACTTTTGATACCACGCAGCTATTCTTCCATTCGGTGATTCTGATGGATGGAATCTGCAACGAACCTTTGGGGAAAGGTCCCTCATGCTCATCTGGCTTGTCGAACTGGCGGACCATTTTCAATTTTTCAATCTCTTCCGGTACATCACCTTCCGTACCGGCGCCGCCTTGTTCACATCGGCAATCATCGTCTTCCTGTTCGGGCCGCGGATGATTTCGTCGCTGCGCGTGCGCCAGGGCCGCGGCCAGCCGATCCGCGCCGACGGTCCCCAGACCCACTTCAAGAAGGCCGGTACGCCGACCATGGGCGGCCTGATGATCCTTGCCGGTATCGTCGGCAGTTCGCTGCTCTGGGCCGATCTCTCCAGCGTCTATGTGGTCTCGACGCTGCTGGTGACCCTCGGCTTCGGTGCCATCGGTTTCTATGACGACTATCTCAAGGTGACGAAGCAGTCGGACAAGGGCTTTTCCGGCAAGGCGCGTCTTGGCATCGAATTCCTCGTCGCGGGTATCGCCGTCTTCTTCATGATGCGGGCGGCGCTGTCGGCAGGTGTTGCCGGTTCCACCTTCGGCTCGTCGCTGACGTTTCCGTTCCTCAAGGATTTCACGCTCAATCTCGGCTATTTCTTCATCCTGTTCGGCGGCTTCGTCATCGTCGGTGCCGGCAATGCGGTCAACCTGACCGATGGTCTTGATGGTCTTGCCATCGTGCCGGTGATGATCGCAGCCGCCTCCTTCGGCGTCATCGCCTACCTTGCCGGTAACGCCGTCTTTGCGAATTACCTGCAGATCCATTTCGTGCCCGGCACCGGCGAACTTGCCGTCATCCTTGGCGCCGTCATCGGCGCGGGACTGGGTTTCCTCTGGTTCAATGCGCCGCCGGCGGCGATCTTCATGGGCGACACCGGGTCGCTGGCGCTCGGCGGCTTGATCGGCACCGTTGCCGTCGCCACCAAGCACGAGATCGTCATGATCATCATCGGCGGCCTGTTCGTCATGGAAACCCTGTCGGTGATCATCCAGGTCTTCTGGTTCAAGCGCACCGGCAAGCGCGTCTTCCTGATGGCGCCGATCCACCATCACTTCGAAAAGAAGGGCTGGACCGAAAGCCAGGTCGTTATCCGCTTCTGGATCATCGCGGTCATCCTCGCCATGGTCGGCCTGTCGACCCTGAAACTGCGGTAGGAGCCGATGATCCCGGTCACAACCTTAAAGGACAAGCAGGTCGCGCTCTTCGGTCTCGGCGGTTCGGGGCTGGCGACCGCGCAGGCGCTTGTTGCTGGTGGCGTAAAGGTGACGGCCTGGGATGACAATCCCGACAGCGTCGCCAAGGCGGCGGCTGAAGGGATCGGCACCGGGGATCTGCGACAGGCGGACTGGAAGGCTTTTTCTGCATTCGTGCTGTCGCCCGGCGTTCCGCTGACGCACCCGAAGCCGCATTGGACCGTCGATCTTGCGCACGCGGCTGGCGTCGAGATCATCGGCGATGTCGAACTGTTCGTGCGCGAGCGGCGTGCGCATGCGCCGGACTGCGCGTTCATCGCCATCACCGGCACCAACGGCAAATCGACGACGACGGCGCTGATTGCGCATATCCTGAAGACCAGCGGTCGCGACACCCAACTCGGCGGCAATATCGGAACGGCGGTTCTGACGCTCGATCCGCCGAAGAACGGTCGTTTCTACGTCGTCGAATGCTCTTCCTACCAGATCGATCTGGCGCCGACGCTCAACCCGTCCGCCGGCATCCTGCTCAACCTGACGCCGGATCATCTCGACCGGCATGGGTCGATGCAGCATTATGCCGACATCAAGGAACGCCTGGTTGTCGGAAGCCGTGTTGCGGTTGTTGGGGTGGATGACAGTTTTTCAAGTGCGATCGCCGATCGTGTCGAGCGCTCCGGCACCAGGGTCGTGCGCATTTCGCGGCGCAACGTGCTGGCGGATGGCCTCTATGCCGAGGGCAGCCGGATTGTTGAGGCCCGTGCCGGAGCAACCAGCCTGTTTGCCGATCTCGACGGCATCCAGACCTTGCGCGGCGGCCACAATGCACAGAACACGGCAGCAGCGATTGCCGCCTGCCTCGCTGTCGGCGTTTCGCAGGCCGAGATCGTCACCGGGCTTTCCTCCTTCCCGGGTTTGAAGCACCGCATGCAGCCGGTCGGTCGCAAGGGGCAGGTGGTCTTCGTCAACGACAGCAAGGCGACCAATGCGGAAGCCGCAGCGCCCGCCCTGTCGAGCTATGAGCGGATCTACTGGATTGCCGGCGGCCTGCCCAAGGAGGGTGGCATCACCACGCTTTCGCCATTCTTCCCGAAGATCGCCAAGGCCTACCTGATCGGCGAGGCAGCACCAGCCTTTGCCGCGACGCTGGGCGATGCGGTGCCGTTCGAAATATCCGGAACTTTGGAGCGGGCGGTCGAGCACGCCGCCGCCGATGCGGTGAAGGATGGCGCGCCGTCAGCCGTGATGCTGTCACCGGCTTGCGCAAGCTTCGACCAGTATAAGAACTTCGAAGTCCGCGGCGATGCCTTCGTTGCCCATGTGGCGGCGATCGACGGCGTGGCGATGCTGATATGACGCCGCTTCTCGCGGCTTATGAGGGTTGACCGCTCTCGTGTTGAGATCCTGGCGCCGGACGCGCCGCTGAAGGGGACGAAGAAGATGGTAAGCCGTGCCGAACGTGGCCCCGTGGCCGACTGGTTCTGGACGATCGACAGGTTCTTCCTGGCGACCTTCATTCTGTTGATGGGGATCGGCTTCATGCTGTCCTTCGCAGCAAGCCCGGCGGTTGCCGAGCGGCTCAATCTCGACAGCTTCCACTTCGTCAAGCGCCACGCGGCTTTCCTACTGCCGTCGCTCGCGGTGATGGTAGGCATATCGTTCCTCACCCCGCGGCAGGTGCGCCGAACGGCGATGATCCTGCTTCTCGTCTCGCTCGCCATGATGGTGCTGGCGCTGTTCTTCGGTGCCGAGGTCAAGGGCTCGCGGCGCTGGATCTCGCTTGCGGGGCTGTCGGTGCAGCCGTCCGAGTTCATGAAGCCGGCCTTTGTCGTCGTCTGTGCCTGGCTGTTTTCCGAACATGCGCGGCAGCCTGAAATTCCGGGCAACCTGTTCGCCATCCTGCTCTTCGGCATCGTCGGGGCGCTGCTGGTGGCGCAGCCGGATCTTGGTCAGACCATCCTGACGACGGCCGTCTGGGGCGGCATGTTCTTCATGGCCGGCATGCCCTGGCTCTGGATCGTCGTCCTCGGCGGCTCGGCAGTCGGGGGGCTTGTGGTCGCTTATACGATACTGCCGCACGTGGCAGGCCGTATCGACCGGTTCCTGACGGGCGAGGGCGATACGTTCCAGGTCGATACCGCGCGCGAAGCCATCATTCGCGGTGATTGGCTGGGGCGCGGCCCGGGCGAGGGCATCGTCAAGCGGATCATCCCCGATAGCCACACCGACTTCATCTTCTCGGTCGCTGCGGAAGAGTTCGGCATCATCTTCTGCATGGTCATCGTCATGATCTTCGCCTTCCTCGTCATGCGCGGTCTCTCCCATGCTTTCCGGGAACGCAACGACTTTACCCGTTTTGCCGTTGCCGGCCTCGTGCTGCAGATCGGCATCCAGTCGATGATCAATATCGGCGTCAATCTCGAACTCCTGCCGGCCAAGGGCATGACCTTGCCGTTGATCTCCTATGGCGGTTCCTCCATGGTGGCGATATGCGTGACGGCCGGCTTCATTCTGGCGCTCACCCGCCATCGTCCGGAAAAGCGCGCCGTCGAGCGCAGCCTGTTCCGCTCGGGCATGGGCGTTCCGGCCGAATAGGCCGGCGTAACAAGGACTGATCATGACCAAAGGCATCATCATGCTTGCCGCCGGCGGTACCGGCGGCCACCTGTTTCCGGCGGAAGCGCTGGCGCACGAATTGAAGGCGCTGGGCTATTCCGTCCATCTGGTGACGGACAGCCGGGCGGAGCGCTACGCCGGTAAATTTCCCGCCGACGAGATCCATGTCGTGCCCTCCGCGACCATCAGTTCGAAGAACCCGATGAAGATCGCTTCGTCGTTGTGGACGCTGTGGTCGGGCATCCGCATTGCCGGCCGCCTGCTGTCGAAGGTGCGGCCGAAAGTCGTCGTCGGGTTCGGGGGCTACCCCACAATTCCGCCGCTGCTTGCTGCAGTCCGTGCGGGCATCCCGTCGATGATCCACGAGCAGAATGCAGTGATGGGGCGCGCCAACAAGGCTCTGGCCAACCGCGTCAAGGCGATCGCCGGCGGGTTCCTGCCGGAAACCGATGGTCCCTATGCTGCAAAGACGGTGACCACTGGAAATCCGGTCCGTCCGGCGGTGCTGGAAGCGGCGAAGGTGCCCTACCAGCCGTCGCGTGAAGGAGAAGAGTTTCGTCTCGTGGTTTTCGGCGGCAGCCAGGGCGCACAGTATTTTTCGAAGAGCGTGCCCACGGCAATCAGTCTGCTCGATGACAGCTTGAGGAGCCGCCTTCGCATCACCCAGCAGGCCCGGGCCGAAGACATGCCGATGGTAGAGGGCTGCATCGCCAAGCTGGAGATGGAAGCGGACATCGCGCCGTTCTTCACAGACATGGCCGACCGGATCGCCAAGGCCCACCTGGTCATCTGCCGGTCCGGCGCGTCCACCGTGTCGGAGATCGCGGTGATCGGCCGTCCGGCAATCCTGGTGCCTTATCCCTATGCGCTCGATCATGATCAGGCCGCCAATGCGGCGGCGCTTGCCGCGACCGGCGGGGCCAAGGTGATTGCCCAGGCAGAGCTTTCGACGGAAAAGCTGAGCAAGATCCTGACAGGGGCCATGAACAACCCCGATAAGCTTGCCGGCATGGCGGCCAGCGCCAAACAGGCGGGCAAACCGGATGCGGCGCGCTTGCTTGCCGCCATGGTTGAAGCTATTGCCAGCGGTTCGACGATTGCACAGTTCAAGGAAACACGCTCATGAAAATGCCGCAGACGATCGGCCTGGTTCATTTCATCGGTATCGGTGGTATCGGCATGAGCGGTATTGCCGAAGTGCTGCACAACCTCGGCCACAGGGTCCAGGGCTCCGACCAGTCCGACAGCGCCAACGTCCAGCGCCTGCGTGATAAGGGCATCGAGGTCTTTGTCGGCCACAAGGCGGAGAATATCGGTGATGCCGAAGTCGTCGTCGTCTCGACCGCCATCAAGAAGAGCAACCCGGAACTGATCGCCGCACGTGAAAAGCTGCTGCCGGTGGTGCGCCGGGCTGAAATGCTCGCCGAACTCATGCGCTTCCGCAACGCGATCGCCATCGGCGGTACCCATGGCAAGACCACGACGACTTCGATGGTCGCCTCGCTTCTCGAAGCCGGCGGGCTCGACCCGACCGTCATCAACGGCGGCATCATCAACGCCTACGGCACCAATGCCCGCATGGGCGAGGGCGAGTGGATGGTGGTCGAGGCCGACGAATCGGACGGCACCTTCCTGAAACTGCCCGCCGACGTCGCCGTCGTCACCAATATCGACCCGGAGCATCTCGATCACTACGGCAATTTCGATGCCGTGCGCGCCGCCTTCCGCCAGTTCGTCGAGAACGTGCCGTTCTACGGCTTCGGCGTCATGTGCCTCGATCACCCCGAAGTGCAGACCATGGTTTCGAAGATCGAGGACCGCAAGGTCATCACCTATGGCGAAAACCCGCAGGCCGATGTGCGCTATTCCAACATCCGCATGGATGGCGCGACGTCCGTGTTCGACGTCGAAATCCGCCGTCGCCGTACCGGCCAGATTATCAAATTGCCGGACCTGCGTCTGCCGATGCCGGGTCGTCACAATGTCTCGAACGCGACGGCGGCAATCGCTGTTGCACAGCGCCTCGGTATCAAGCCGGACGCCATCGCCAAGGGCATTGCTGCATTCAGCGGCGTCAAGCGACGTTTCACCTTCACCGGTGAGTGGAACGATGTCCGTGTTTATGACGACTACGGTCATCACCCCGTCGAGATCAAGGCTGTGCTCAGGGCCGCGCGCGAAGCCTGCCAGGGCCGCGTCATCGCCGTGCATCAGCCGCACCGGTTCTCGCGCTTGCATAGCCTTTTCGAAGATTTTTCCGCGTGCTTCAACGATGCCGATACGGTCCTGCTGGCGCCGGTTTATTCGGCCGGTGAGGAACCGATCGAAGGCGTCAATTCGCAGGAACTCGTTTCCCGCATCAAGGCCGGAGGCCACAGGGATGCGCGCTTCATCGAAGGCCCGGAAGCGATCGCGCCGATTGTCACCGCCATTGCGCAACCGGGTGACTTTGTGGTTCTCTTGGGGGCTGGCAGCATCACCTACTGGGCTGCCGCCCTTCCGAAGGAACTCGCAGGCATTTCAGGACATTCCGCATGAAACAGGTACACGGTGAAAAGCTACTGGCCTCTCTCGGGGACAGCGTCAAGGAATTGCGCGGACGTCTGACGCCTGACGCGCCGATGGACCGTGTCACCTGGTTTCGCGCCGGCGGCCTCGCTGAACTGATGTTCCAGCCGCACGATGCCGACGATCTCGTTGCTTTCCTGAAGCTGCTGCCGCAGGAAGTGCCGGTGATGGTCGCGGGTGTCGGGTCGAATCTCCTCGTGCGCGACGGCGGCATTCCCGGTGTCGTCATCCGCCTGTCGGCCAAGGGGTTCGGCGATGTCGAACTGGTCGGCGAGAACCGCGTCAAGGCGGGCGCCATCTGCCCGGACAAGAATCTTGCGGCGATGACGCTCGATCACGGCATCGGCGGTTTCCATTTCTTCTACGGAATTCCCGGCTCGATCGGTGGCGCATTGCGCATGAACGCAGGCGCCAATGGCGGCGAGACGCGCGAGCGTGTGATCGAGGTCCATGCAGTCGATCGTAAGGGTGATAAGCATGTGCTTACCAATGCCGACATGGGCTACAGCTACCGGCATTCGTCGGCGGCGAAGGACCTGATCTTTACGCATGCCGTTTTTGAAGGCTATCCGGAAGACAAGGCGAAGATCCGCGCCGACATGGATGCCGTGCGCCAGCACCGGGAGACTGTGCAGCCGATCCGCGAAAAGACCGGTGGTTCGACGTTCAAGAATCCGGATGGCAACTCCGCCTGGAAGCTCATCGACGAAGCAGGTTGCCGCGGTTTGATGATCGGCAGCGCCCAGATGTCGCCGATGCACTGCAATTTCATGATCAATACGGGGCAGGCGAGCGGCTACGAGCTCGAATATCTCGGCGAGACCGTGCGCCAGCGGGTGTTCGAAACCTCGGGCATCTCGCTCGAATGGGAAATCAAGCGCATCGGCACGTTCATGCCAGGCTACGAGGTCAAGGAATTCCTGGGCGAACTGACGGCTTGAGATCGTCAATATCCTGAATTGAGAAAGCCGCCGCGGATCGCTCCGCGGCGGCTTTTTCGTGTGTGATGTCGGTCGAAGCCTCAGACTTCGTCCTTGCCCGAAAGCAGGATGCAGGCCAGCGTGATCAGGGCGGCGACGCCGAGATAATAGCCGACATAGGTCATGCCGTAGTTCGCCTGCAGCCAGGTCGCGATATAGGGCGCGAGCGAGGCGCCGAAGATACCGGCGAAGTTGAAGGTGATCGACGAGCCGGTATAGCGCACGTTGGTCGGGAAGGGGGCGGCGAGCGCCGTGCCGATCAGGCCGTAGGTCATGCCCATCAGGCCCATCGCGAAGATGACGAAGACGAAGATCGAGCCCTCGCCACCGGTCATCAGGCCGGGCAGGAAGAACGAGAAGATGCCGATCAGAACGGTCGTTGCGATCAGTACTTCACGACGGCCGAACCGTTCGGCCAGCTTGCCGGCGATCGGGATGAATATACCGAACAAGATGGAGCCGACGATCTGGATTTCCAAAGCGTCGATGAACGGGATCTTCAGCACCTTGACGTTGTAGGACAAGAGATAGGCGGAGCCGATGTAGAACAGCACGAAGGTCGCGAGCGCCACAAAGGTGCCGAGCACGAGGCTGCGTTTGTGATTGCGAAACAGTTCCATCACCGGGACTTCAACGCGTTCATGTTTGTCGATGGCTTTCTGGAAGGCTGGCGTTTCGGTGATCGAAAGGCGCACCCACAGGCCGACGGCGATCAGGATGATCGAGGCGATGAACGGTACGCGCCAGCCCCAGCTGAGCAGTGCTTCCTGCGAGATGACGTGCAGCAGCAGCCAGAAGACGCCGGATGACAGGAACAGGCCGACGGGCGCGCCGAGCTGTGGGAACATGCCGTACCAGCTGCGCTTGCCTTCCGGTGCGTTTTCCGTGGCGAGCAGCACCGCGCCGCCCCATTCGCCGCCAAGCCCGAAGCCTTGGCCGAAGCGGCACAGCGCGAGCAGAAGCGGTGCGATCACGCCGATCTGCTCGTAGGACGGAAGCAGGCCGATGATGACTGTCGAGATGCCCATGGTAAGCAGGGCTGCCACGAGCGTCGTCTTGCGGCCGACGCGGTCGCCGAAATGGCCGAAGACGACGGCGCCGAGCGGGCGGGCGAAAAAGGCGATCGAGAAGGTCGCGAAGGAGGCGAGCAGCGCGGTGGTCGGATCGCTGTTCGGGAAGAACAGGGTCGGAAACACCAGCACGGCGGCGGTGGCGTAGACGTAGAAGTCGAAGAATTCGATGGTCGTGCCGACCAGGCTTGCCAGGAGAACGCGTGCGGGGGAGTTGAGCGTGCTCGATGGCTCTGCTGTCGGCGACAAGGTGGTGTCGCTCATTGTTTTTTGTCCGTATTGGGAATGTGAGTGCCGTCTTGGGAGGCAGCTGCGCGGCTCTTAACGCAGGCAAGCCCGCAGTAAAACCCTTCAAACGCAACTAATGGCAAGATTTCGGGGTCCGCGCGTCGCAAAAATGTCGCGTTCCCTTGTCGCCCCGCAGCCTGAAATCTTGGCTCGTTGATTAAAAATGCTCCGGTTGTAGTTCTCTTGCTGCACAATCCTTGACCAGAATCGAATTGTGGCAAATCTTGGGTTGTACGCCCGTTGTAGGGGTGTGGCTAACTGGCTGAAATGCGCGTGTGTTTTCGTTCAGGGGGCCTGAAGAAAACGCGGCAGCGTGCATCAGGCCCTGTGGAGCATTGCTCCGTTTGAAGGGGAAACCATGTTCAAGAAGCTTTCTGCGGAATTTTTAGGAACATTCTGGCTCGTTTTCGGCGGGTGCGGCAGCGCGGTCCTGGCGGCGGCCTTTCCGGAAGTCGGCATTGGCCTGCTCGGCGTTTCGTTTGCCTTCGGCCTCACCGTTCTGACGATGGCCTATGCGGTCGGTGGCATCTCGGGCGGCCATTTCAATCCGGCCGTATCGGTCGGCCTGACGGTCGCCGGCAAGTTCCCGGCCTCTTCGCTTCTTGGCTACATCATTGCGCAGGTGGCGGGTGCGATCGTCGCGGCTGCGGCGCTCTATCTGGTTGCCAGCGGCAAGGCTGATTTCCAGCTCGGCGGTTTTGCAGCCAACGGTTATGGCGAACATTCACCGGGCGGCTATTCGCTGACAGCGGCTCTGGTCATCGAGGTGCTGCTGACGTTCTTTTTCCTTTTCATCATCCTCGGTGCCACCAGCGGCCGCGTGCCGGCCGGTTTCGCGCCGATCGCCATCGGCCTGGCGCTGACGCTGATCCACCTGATCTCGATCCCCGTCACCAACACGTCGGTCAATCCGGCGCGTTCGACCGGGCAGGCGCTCTTCGTTGGCGGCTGGGCCCTGCAGCAATTGTGGTTGTTCTGGCTGGCGCCGATCGTCGGCGCAGCCATTGGCGGCATCGTCTGGAAGGTCGTCGGCGAAGACGACTGAGTCTGCCCTGCAATCGACCGAAGGGCCCCGCGCACCCGTCGCGGGGCCTTTTCGTCTTTTAGGCTAGCCGGGAAAGTTGGCGTCCTTCGTCGACAGGAGACTTGCTTCTTTCTCCGGCAGCATCCCGGCCTTGAGGGGTGTCGCACGGCGGAGCCGGTCCCAGGTCAGGATGTCGCTCAGCGTTTCATCCAGTGGTCGCACGCAAAGACCATGCGCAAAGGCCTTTTCCACGTCGAGCTCCAGAAAGAAGCGGAATGTCGCGTTGGAATAGGGCAGCCAGAGCGGTACCTCGCTCCATGGTTCCAGATTGGCGGCGAGGACGTCTTCGTCCGAAAACCAGACAAAACGCGCGCCCGATTTAGCGACCCGGCGGCAGCTTTCGAGAAGGCTGGACATGGAGAGGGGCCGGCCCGTCAGGTTGAATGCGCCACCCAGTCCCGCAACTCCAGTCTCGATGATGAAGCGTGCCGCATCACGCACGTCGATGAGTTGCACGAGGCGGTCCGGAGAACCTGGCGCCACGGTCGGGCCACCCTGATCCACGCGGCGCAGCCAGAAGGTCAGGCGATCCGTGTAATCGCCCGCGCCGACGAGCAGACCCGCGCGGTGGATCGTGACGCGGTCGCCGAGGCGTTCGATAGCTGAAAGCTCGCATTCGCGTTTCAGTGGGCCGTAAGCCATACCATAGGAGGCGGCACTGGACCGTTTCTCCGTCGGCAAGGAGCGGGCGAGTTCCATCTGCTCGGTGCTGGCACGGCCTAGCGGCGCGTCCTCGCCAATGCCCGGGGTCGAGAAATTACCGTATGCCGAGCCGCTCGAGACGAGTGCATAACGGCCGATCTCGGGCGACAGGGCATCGAGTAAACTCGATACCGCGTCCGGCGCGAAAGCGCAGGTATCGACCACGAGGTCGAAAACGCGTCCCTGAAGGGCGGCGAGATCACGGTGACGGTCGCCGGTCAGCACCGCGATTTTTCCCGGCGGCTGGCTATTGGCCGTCTGGCCTCTGGTGAAGATGGTGACTGAGTGGCCGGCCGCGACGGCGGCGTTGACAACGGCCCCACCCAAAAATCCCGTTCCGCCAACCACGAGTACGTTCATCATCGCGAATCCTCCAAATGAAATGCAACGCTATCTAGGGGCATCTGGCTCTTGCCCGCGTCAACCGTTGGCACGCCCCGATACCGGCTCTGGCGAAGCAACGCCTTGGGTTGTTTGGGTACGGGCATTGGCAATGGAAGGGCCGGGATTTGTCTCGCACTCGCTGTCATTTTGCGCGACGCAGAGGCGCTATGTCTCTTGCGCTTTCCGTAACTCTCTGATTCCAAGCGATGAATTAATGCAGCCCTCGATTCGGCCGCAAATATTTCACCCATCCCTTGGATAGGGTTAACCAAAGTAAACGGTTCATTAACCATAATGCCGTTCTAGTGGGTTCGTGCCTGATGGATGCGACTCGTGCGTGAACAAGCCAGGCGCAAGCAGGGATTTGTAGTCTGGCGTAATGTCGGGGGTATCTATGAGTAAGAAGCACGTCGCTGTCCTGATGGGCGGATTTTCTTCGGAGCGGCCGGTGAGCCTGTCCTCCGGGGCTGCGTGCGCTGGTGCTCTGGAAGGCGAGGGTTTTCGCGTTACCCGTATCGACGTCGACCGCAATGTCGCCTCCGTGCTTGCCGATCTCCGTCCTGATGTTGCCTTCAATGCCCTCCACGGTCCGTTTGGCGAGGACGGCACTATCCAGGGCATCCTCGAATATCTCGAAATTCCCTATACGCATTCGGGCGTGCTCGCTTCGGCGCTGGCGATGGACAAGGCGCAGGCGAAGCTGGTCGCCAGTGCTGCCGGCATTCCGGTTGCTGAGGCGCGTGTCATGGATCGTCACGATTTCGGTTCCGATCATCCGATGAAGCCGCCTTACGTGGTCAAGCCTGTATGCGAAGGTTCCAGCTTCGGCGTGGTCATGGTCAAGGAAGATCAATCCCATCCGCCGCAGATCGTCACCTCGAACGAATGGCGCTACGGCGACCGCGTGATGGTCGAGCGCTACGTTCACGGGCGCGAATTCACCTGCGGCGTCATGGGCGGTACGGCGCTTGGTGTCACCGAAGTGATACCCCAGGGACACGCCTTCTACGATTACGACTCGAAGTATGTAAAAGGTGGCTCAAAACACGTCATTCCGGCGGATGTTTTACCGAATATTTACCAAAAAATACAAACACTCGCGGTCAAGGCGCATCAGGCGATTGGATGCCGCGGCGTGAGCCGCTCCGACTTCCGCTTTGACGACCGTTTCTCTGAAGACGGAGAGCTCATCTGGCTGGAGGTCAACACCCAGCCCGGAATGACTCCAACCTCTCTGGTGCCTGAAATGGCGGCACATGCCGGCCACACATTCGGTGAATTCCTTAAGTGGATGGTGGAGGACGCGTCGTGTTTGCGTTGAGAGGCAGGAAAGCAGCAAGGGTACGGGCTCCGCTGGAGGCGGCTGATCTTGACGGTCATCGCGTTCTGCCGCGGCCGCTGCGCCGTACCGTGCGGTTCCTTGTCAGCCTGGGATCCGGCCGCATCCACTTTGCGCCGCACACGGGCACGGTCTCCACATTCGCCTTTCTTGCGGCAACCGGTTTCTATGGCATGTCTATCGGCGGCCACAGCCAGGATTTCGCACAGACGACGACCACAGCCGTCGGGTTCGCGATCGAGGACGTCAAGGTCTCCGGCAATGACCAGACCTCGGAAATCGACATCCTGCAGCAGCTTGGCCTCGATGGCGCCACATCGCTGGTTGCGCTCGATATCAATGTTGCCCGTAAGCTGATCAGCGAAATGCCCTGGGTCGAGGACGTTGCCGTGCGCAAGGTCTATCCGGGCACGATTGAAGTCAGCCTGAAGGAGCGCAAGGCTTTCGGCATCTGGCAGCACGGCTCCGATCTTTCGTTGATCGAGGCGAGCGGCAGCGTGATTGCGCCGCTGCGTGACAATAAATTCTCCGAGCTGCCGCTGTTCGTCGGTCGCGACGCTGAAACGACGGCGGCCGGGTTCTACGAACAGTTCTCGCAGTGGCCGGAAATCGCCAAGCGCGTCAAAGCCTATGTCCGCGTTGCCGGCCGGCGCTGGGACCTGATGCTCGACAACAGCATCACCATCAAGCTGCCCGAGCACGATATCGATCGCGCCATGCAGGTTCTCTCGACGATGGAAGAGGGGCAGCAGCTGCTGGAACGCGATATCGCAGCCGTCGATCTGAGGCTCGAGGATCGCACCACGATACAGTTGACCCCGGAAGCCGCCGCCCGCCGCCAGACGGTGCTGGAAGCCCGCACGAAGATGCTGAAGAAGCAGGAACAGGACAGCCGTATATGAGCATTTTCGGCTCTTCCAATTTTGGTCTGCCCCGGCTGAAGCCGCTTAATTCCAAGCGGTCTCATGTCGTTTCGGTGCTCGACATCGGCTCCACCAAGGTGGTCTGCATGATCGGCCGGCTGACGCCGCGCGCCGAAAGCCAGATCCTGCCGAACCGCACCCACTCGATCGAGATCATCGGCATCGGCCATCACAAGTCGCGCGGCATGAAGAACGGCGTGATCGCCGATCTCGACGCCGCCGAAAGCGTCGTGCGCCTGGCAGTCGATGCCGCCGAGCGTATGGCGGGACTTACGATCGACAGCCTGATCGTCAATATCTCGGCAGGCCGCCTGCAGAGCGATATCTACACCGCCTCGATCGATCTCGGTGGCCAGGAAGTAGATGCGGCCGATCTGAAGAAGGTTCTGGCCGCTGCCGGCCAGCAGTCGCTGCGCCAGGATCGCGTCATCCTGCATTCCCTGCCGACCGGCTTTTCGCTCGACGGCGAGCGCGGCATCCGTGATCCGCTGGCGATGTTCGGCGATTCGCTCGGTGTCGACATGCACGTGCTGACGGCCGAGCGTGCCGCATTGAAGAACCTCGAACTCTGCATCAATCGCGCGCACCTGTCGGTCGAAGGCATTGTTGCGACGCCTTACGCAAGCGGCCTCGCCGCGCTGGTGGATGACGAAGTCGAGCTCGGCTGTGCCGCCATCGACATGGGCGGTGGCACGACGACGATCTCGGTGTTTGCCGAAGGCAAGCTGGTCCATGCGGACGCCGTCTCGCTCGGCGGTCATCATGTCACGACAGATCTGGCGCGTGGCCTTTCGACCCGCATCGAGGATGCAGAGCGCCTGAAGGTGGTTCACGGCTCGGCCCTGCCCAACAGCGCCGACGAGCGCGACATCGTTTCGGTTGCGCCGATCGGCGAGGACGACCGCGATCAGCCGACGCATGTGCCGCGGGCTCTTGTCTCGCGCATCGTGCGCGCCCGCATCGAGGAAACACTGGAACTCATCCGCGACCGCATCCAGCGCTCGGGCTTCTCGCCGATCGTCGGCAAGCGGGTCGTGCTGACGGGCGGCGCCAGCCAGCTGACAGGCCTGCCTGAGGCAGCCCGGCGCATTCTTGCCCGAAACGTTCGCATCGGCCGTCCGCTCGGCGTATCGGGCTTACCGGCCGCCGCGAAAGGCCCGGCCTTTTCGACCGCGGTCGGCCTGATGATCTATCCGCAGGTCGCGGACATGGAAACGCATGCGACGCAGGGCGGTCTGCTCTCGTCGCTCGCAGGAAACAACAGCCGCATCGCCCGGATGGGCCAATGGCTGAAGGAAAGCTTCTGATCCCTTCGGCCTCGGCCGGCGGGATGCAATACGGAATTTAGTGATTTGGCCGGCTCGGCAAGGCGGCCAGAAACCAGGAAGGAACGGGTACAATGACGATCAACTTGCAAAAGCCGGATATCACCGAGCTGAAGCCCCGCATCACCGTCTTCGGTGTCGGCGGCGGCGGCGGCAATGCTGTCAACAACATGATCACCGCAGGCCTCGAAGGCGTCGATTTCGTCGTCGCCAATACCGATGCCCAGGCGCTGACCATGACCAAGGCCGAACGCATCATTCAGATGGGTGTTGCCGTTACCGAAGGCCTCGGCGCCGGCTCGCAGCCGGAAGTCGGCCGCGCGGCCGCCGAAGAATGCATCGATGAGATCATCGATCACCTCAACGGCACGCATATGTGCTTCGTCACCGCCGGCATGGGTGGTGGTACCGGTACCGGTGCTGCTCCGGTCGTCGCCCAGGCTGCCCGCAACAAGGGCATTCTGACGGTCGGTGTTGTCACCAAGCCGTTCCATTTCGAAGGCCAGCGCCGCATGCGTCTCGCCGACCAGGGCATCGCCGAACTGCAGAAGTCGGTCGACACCCTGATTGTCATTCCGAACCAGAACCTGTTCCGGATCGCCAATGACAAGACCACGTTTGCCGACGCATTTGCGATGGCCGACCAGGTTCTTTATTCGGGCGTTGCCTGCATCACCGACCTGATGGTCAAGGAAGGCCTGATCAACCTCGACTTCGCGGACGTTCGCTCCGTGATGCGCGAGATGGGCCGCGCCATGATGGGCACCGGCGAAGCATCCGGCGAAGGCCGCGCAATGGCCGCTGCCGAAGCTGCGATCGCCAACCCGCTGCTCGACGAAACCTCGATGAAGGGCGCTCAAGGCCTGCTGATCTCGATCACCGGCGGCCGTGACCTGACGCTGTTCGAAGTCGATGAAGCTGCGACCCGCATCCGCGAAGAAGTGGATCCGGACGCAAACATCATCCTCGGCGCAACATTCGACGAAGAACTCGAAGGCCTGATCCGCGTTTCGGTCGTGGCGACGGGTATCGATCGGACGGCCGCAGAGGTGGCCGGTCGTTCCGCTGACTTTCGTCCGGTAGCAAAGCCGATCATCCGTCCGTCCGCTGCGATCCCGGCAGCGCCGGTTCAACAGGCGACGGTTGCCGTCCAGCAGCCTGCACCGGTTGTTCAGCAGCCGGCCGCAGTCGCTCAGCAACCGGTGGCTCAGCCGAGCCAGCACGCCGACGCAATCGCCCAGGCCATCCGCGAAGCAGAACTGGAACGCGAACTGTTCCTGTCGATGCCGCGCGGCGGTGCAACGCCTCCGGCCCAGCAGGCGCAGGACGAGTTCCGCCCGCAGAGCAAGCTCTTCGCAGGTGCTGCTCCGATCGAGCAACCGGTCGTCCAGGCTGCCGCTCCGGTGCAGCGGACCATGGAAACGGTCGCCTACCAGCCGCAGCCGGCCGCCCCGGTTCGCCAGGAGCCGGTTGCTCCGGTGATCCGTCAGCAGGCCGAGCAGGTCCGCATGCCGCGGGTCGAAGACTTTCCGCCGATGGTGAAGGCTGAAGCCGAACACCGTGCGCAGCCGGTCCAGCATGAAGAACGCGGTCCGATGGGGCTCCTGAAGCGAATCACCAATTCGCTCGGCCGCCGTGACGAAGAAGAACAGAGCGTGACGGCGGACATGACCGCCGGTGCGCCGAGCGCTGCCTCGCAGCAGCGCCGCCCGCTGTCTGCGGAAGCCAGTGTGTATGCGCCGCGCCGCGGACCGCTCGACGATCGTGCCCGCGCTGCCTCGCAGCCGCGCGTCCATGAAGATGACCAGCTCGAAATCCCGGCGTTCCTGCGCCGTCAGTCGAACTGATTTTCCACCCACCTTCCACCTTGCCGAAATGCCCGGGTTCACGCCCGGGCATTTTTTATGGATTGTCGATTTCTTTCAATGCGTAACGCCGATCCTTATCCAGCGTAACAAACCGAAAGAAACAGTGATTTGGAATGACGGCCCGCTGCAATTATGTTCACAATCGGGACTGATGGGGCAGCATTGCGATTCTACTTCGCTGGCTTGCAGGTTGGACCGGTTGGCGATGTGCTGCATCGCTGTCCGACTGTATGTCTTGCGGCGTCTGAAAACGCGCGGCTCTGGTCCACTCGAAAGATTCGGCGGTAACGCCACATAGCATTGAAGGCGAAAAGCATGGGACTGGGAATTGGACTGCTCGGGTTTCAGACAACGATTGCAAACTCTGTAACTCTGAGCGGCACAGGCGTTCATTCAGGCGCCGAAGTAGCAATCACGTTCCATCCGGCAGAAGCGGATAGCGGCATCGTCTTCCAGCGCGTCGTCGGTGAACAGACGGTCAGTGAATTCAGGGCGGTATCCTCGCAGGTCGGCAATACCGATCTTTGCACGATCCTCGGTTTTTCTCCAGCCACTTCGATTGCCACCATCGAGCATGTGATGGCGGCGATCTACGCGCTTGGCCTCGACAATCTTCTGATCGAAGTGCATGGCGCCGAAATGCCGATCATGGATGGCAGTTCAGCGCCCTTCATCGACGCGATCGAGCAGACGGGCATCAAGGCGCTTGCCGTCAAGCGGCGCTATATCCGTATCCTCAAGCCGGTTCGCATCGAATCAGGTGCCTCCTGGTCGGAATTCACGCCCTATGACGGCATGCGCTTCGAAGTGGAGATCGATTTTGACAGCCCGTTGATCGGCCGCCAGGCCTGGAAGGGCGACATCACGCCATCGGTGTTCAAGACGGAATTGTCGCGTGCCCGGACGTTCGGTTTCATGCGCGATGTCGAGCGCATGTGGGCCGCGGGCCGCGGTCTCGGCTCGTCGCTCGAAAATTCGGTGGTCATCTCTGACGACAACACGGTCATCAACATCGAGGGCCTGCGCTACAAGGATGAATTCGTTCGTCACAAGACCCTGGACGCTGTCGGCGACCTGGCTTTGGCCGGTGCGCCGTTCATCGGCTGCTACCGCTCGTATCGCGGCGGCCACAAGATGAACGCAAATGCGCTGAAGGCACTGATGAGCGATCCGACGGCTTATGAAATCGTCGAGACCGCAACGCAGCGCCAGCGCGTTGCCAAGCGCGAAGTGCTTGCGGTGAACGCACCGTAATCTGTGTCAGGATCTTCCGGAGCCGGAAAATCTGGTTGGAACTTTACTAAAGCCGGTCTTTTGACCGGCTTTTTCATGATCCCGCCGCCACAAAATTGCGTTAATCAATGATCATGACGTTGCGGTCTTGTTGCATCTTGATCTAAAACGCGGTTCATAGGCGGCGGTATTCTTACCGCTGTGCGAGTTGGGATTTACGAATGGTATTTGCAGGCCAGGTTGAATTGAAGAAGATGGCGCGTATTGCCGTCATTGCGCTTGCGGCTTCCGCGACCACTGTGCTGGTAAGCGCCTGCCAGTCCGATCCCGACATCGATATTACCAAGCTGGCGGCCGAAACGGATCCGCCGGAAGTCCTTTACAATCAGGGCCTTGCCAACCTGAATGCCGGCAAGACGACGGAAGCGGCGCGCAAATTCGACGCGATCGACCAGCAGCATCCCTTCTCGGAATATGCCCGCAAGGCGTTGGTGATGCGCTCCTTCATCAACTACCGCAACGGTCAGTACCAGGACGCCATCAACGGGGCGAGCCGGTACCTGAACCTCTATCCCGAATCCGAAGACGCAGCCTATGCGCAGTACATCGTCGGTCTGGCCTATTCGAAGCAGATCCCGGCGGTGACGCAGGACCAGAAGCCGGCCTTCAAGACGATCGAGGCGATGCAGACGGTCGTCAGCAAGTATCCCGATTCGGAATATGTCGAGGATGCGGAAGCCAAGATCCGCTTTGCCAAGGACCAGTTGGCCGGCAAGGAAATGCAGGTCGGCCGCTACTATCTCGAGCGCAAGGAATATCTTGCGGCGATCACGCGCTTCCGTACCGTGGTCGAATCGTATCCGAATACCAACCAGGTGGAAGAGGCGCTGTCGCGTCTGGTCGAGACCTATTTCGCCATGGGCATCACCGCTGAAGCGCAGACGGCTGCGGCTGTCCTTGGACACAACTACCCCGACAGCCAGTGGTATGCAGATTCCTACAAGCTTCTTCAGACCGGTGGTCTGGAGCCGCGCGAAAGTGGAAATTCGTGGATTTCACGCGCCGGCAAAAAGCTTGTGGGCGCCTAAGCCAGAGATTTGAAACAGGATGCTTTCCCAGATTTCGATCCGCGATATCGTCCTGATCGAACGGCTTGATCTGTCCTTCGATACCGGTCTTTCCGTCCTTACCGGGGAAACCGGTGCAGGGAAATCCATTCTGCTCGACAGCCTGTCTCTCGCGCTCGGCGGGCGAGGGGATGGGGGGCTGGTTCGCCACGGGGGCGACAAGGGGCAGGTGACGGCCGTCTTCGATGTCGGCATGGCGCATCCCGCCCGGCTGATGATTCGCGAAAACGGTATCGACGACGACGGCGACCTGATTTTCCGCCGCGTGCAATCGGCCGATGGCCGCACCAAGGCCTATGTCAATGACCAGCCGGTCTCCGTGCAGTTGATGCGCCAGGCAGGACAGCTGCTTGTCGAAATCCACGGCCAGCACGACGACCGCGCCCTGGTCGATACCCATGCGCACCGTACCCTGCTCGACGCCTTCGGCGGCCTTGCCGAGGAGGCGGAGAATGTTGCCGGCCTCTACCGCATCTGGAAGGAAGCCGAGCGCACGCTGAAGAAGCATCGCGAAAAGGTCGAGGCCGCTGCCCGCGAGGCCGATTATCTGCGCTCCTCGGTGGAAGAACTGGAGACGCTGTCGCCGCAGGACGGCGAGGAGGACGATCTCGCCGAACGCCGCTCACGGATGATGAAGGCCGAGCGTATTGCCGTCGATATCAACGAGGCGAGCGAGTTCCTCAACGGCAATGCCTCTCCCGTACCTCTTATCGCTTCCATGGTGCGGCGGCTGGAGCGCAAGAGCCACGAGGCGCCGGGGCTGCTTGAAGAAACGGTGGAGCTTCTTGACGCCGCACTTAACCACCTGTCCGACGCGCAGATGGCGGTCGAGGCGGCGTTGCGGAAAACCGAATATGACCCCAAGGAACTGGAGCGCGTCGAGGAGCGCCTGTTTGCGCTGAGGGCTGCGGCGCGCAAATACTCCGTGCCGGTCACCACACTTCCCGCTCTTGCCGTGAAGATGATTTCCGACCTTGCCGATCTCGATGCCGGCGAAGAGAAGCTGAAGCAGCTGGATGCACAGCTTGGCCTGACGAAAAGCGCCTTCGATGCTGCCGCAGTGGCCCTATCGTCCAAGCGCCACCATACGGCAACGGCGCTTTCGGAAGCCGTTATGGCCGAGCTTCCGGCCTTGAAACTGGAACGAGCCCGGTTCATGGCCGAAGTCACTTCCGATCCGCAGGCCGCGACCGCCGACGGTATCGACGTGGTCGAGTTCCATGTGCAGACCAACCCTGGCACGCGGCCGGGACCGATCATGAAAGTGGCCTCGGGCGGCGAACTCTCGCGGTTTCTGCTGGCGCTGAAGGTGGCGCTTGCCGATCGCGGCTCCGCACCGACGCTCGTCTTCGACGAAATCGACACCGGTGTCGGCGGTGCCGTGGCCGATGCCATCGGCCAGCGGCTGAAGCGGCTGTCGAAGACTGTCCAGGTGCTTTCCGTCACCCATGCGCCGCAGGTGGCAGCCCGTGCCGCGACGCATCTCCTGATTTCCAAGGGACCGTCGGCGGAAAAATCCGAAGCCATCGCTACCCGCGTTGCCCGTATGGACGACAGGGCCCGCACCGAGGAAATCGCCCGCATGCTCGCCGGCGCGTCGGTGACGGACGAGGCGAGGGCGGCGGCTGCAAGGTTGCTGGCGGGGAACGTGTGAATTTACCCTCCCCTTGAGGGGGAGGGTCGGCACGCAGTGCCGGGGTGGGGTGATCCTTTGTGCTCGCGTTACCATCACCCAAGCCGCGTATTCTGCGCAACCTCTCCCTCAAGGGGAGGTGGGTTCCAACATCTTCCCATTCTTCGAAAATTCTCTAAAACGACTCCCAAATCAGGGAGTCCCTCAGCATGTCGACCGAATCCGTTGCCGTTGAAGATCTGACGCTGGAAGATGCCGCCGCCGAACTGGAGCGGCTGGCGAAGGAACTCGCCCATCACGATGCGCTCTATCACGGCAAGGACGCGCCGGAGATTTCGGATGCGGATTATGACGCGCTGAAACGGCGCAACGAGGAGATCGAGGCGCGGTTTCCGGATCTGATCCGCTCCGACAGCCCGTCGCGGAAGGTCGGCGCGGCACCCTCCGGCATTTTCCAGCAGATCACCCATGCCCGGCCGATGCTGTCGCTCGACAACGTGTTTTCCGACGAGGACGTCAAGGATTTCATTTCCAGCGTCTACCGCTTCCTCGGCCTGCTGCCGGACAATTCCATCGCTTTCACCGCCGAGCCCAAGATCGACGGCCTGTCCATGTCCTTGCGCTATGAAAACGGCAAGCTGGTCAGCGCCGCCACGCGCGGCGATGGCACGACGGGCGAGAACGTCACGGCCAATATCCGCACCATCAAGGAAATCCCGCAGACACTGCCAGCCGATGCGCCCGCGATCGTCGAGGTGCGCGGCGAGGTCTACATGGCCAAGAGCGATTTCCTGGCGCTCAACGAGCAGATGGCGGCCGAAGGCAAGCAGACCTATGTCAACCCGCGCAACACGGCCGCGGGATCGCTGCGCCAGCTTGATCCGACGATTACGGCGAGCCGCAAGCTGAAATTCTTCGCCTATGCCTGGGGCGAGATTTCGGAGATGCCGGCCGACACGCAGTACGGGATGGTCGAGGTGTTCGGGCGCTGGGGTTTCCCGGTCAATCCGCTGATGCAACGCCTGACGTCGATCGAAGCGATCCTCGAGCACTATAACGGCATCGGCCTCAAGCGTCCCGATCTCGACTATGACATCGACGGCGTCGTCTACAAGGTCGACCGGCTCGACCTGCAGCAGCGCCTCGGTTTTCGTTCGCGCTCGCCGCGCTGGGCGACGGCCCATAAATTCCCGGCCGAGCAGGCCTTCACCACGGTTGAAAATATCGACATACAAGTTGGCCGCACCGGCGCCCTGACGCCGGTCGCCCGGTTGACGCCGGTCACCGTCGGCGGCGTCGTCGTCACCAATGCGACGCTGCACAATGCCGATTATATCGAGGGTATCGGCAATAGCGGCGAGCGCATCCGCGAGGAGGAGCACGATATCCGCATCGGTGACACGGTCATCGTCCAGCGTGCCGGCGACGTCATCCCGCAGGTTCTCGACGTGGTGATGGAAAAGCGTCCGGCAACGGCGGAGCGCTATCAGTTTCCGAAGATTTGCCCGGTCTGCGGCAGCCATGCCGTGCGTGAACGCAACGAGAAGACCGGCAAGCTCGATTCGGTGACCCGTTGCACCGGTGGTTTCGTCTGCCGCGCGCAGGCCGTCGAGCACCTGAAGCATTTCGTCTCCCGCAATGCCTTCGATATCGAGGGGCTCGGTTCCAAGCAGATCGATTTCTTCTTCGAAGCGGAAGACCCGGCGCTGTCGATCAAGACCGCGCCCGATATCTTCACGCTGGAGCAGCGCCAGAACGGTTCGGCCCTGACCAAGCTCGAAAATATCGACGGTTTCGGCAAGGTCAGCGTCCGCAAGCTCTATGATGCGATCAACGATCGCCGGCAGATCGCGCTGCACAGGCTGATCTACGCGCTCGGCATCCGCCATGTCGGCGAGACGACGGCAAAGCTCTTGGCGCGGTCCTATGGAAGCTATGCCGATTTCTCCGGCGCGATGAAGGTGGCTGCGGATACCACGTCTGAGGCATGGAGCGATCTGAACACCATCGACGGCATCGGAGAGGTTGTCGCCCGGGCAATTGTCGAGTTCTACAAGGAGCCGCGCAATATTGACGTAGTAACACGTCTCCTTGCACCCGGTATGGTCACGCCGCTGGACGCCGAAGCGCCTGTCGCAAGCTCCAGCCCTGTCGCCGGCAAGATCGTGGTCTTTACCGGCTCGCTGGAAAAGATGACGCGGGACGAGGCGAAGGCGATGGCGGAGCGGCTGGGCGCCAAGGTTGCCGGATCCGTGTCGAAGAAGACCGACCTTTTGGTCGCCGGACCGGGTGCCGGTTCCAAGCTCGAAAAGGCCCGCGAACTCGGCGTCGAAACCACTGACGAGGACGGCTGGTTCACGCTGATCGGCGGGTAACGACGGGCTGGATGGACTGACGCACGCGGTTCAGGCGGACCTTTTTTCCGATTGATCACTGACCGCCTCTGCCAGCAAGACGGCTGCCTCGTCGGCCGGCAGCGCCTTGCCGTAGCGATAACCTTGTCCTGCCTTGCAGCCGAGCAGCCGAAGGGCGATTTCCTGCTCTTCCGTCTCGATGCCTTCGGCGATGGTCGAGAGACCGAGCTCGTTGCCGAGCATCAGCATGGCTCGCGTGATGGCTGCGTCATGCGGATTGGAAAGCAGGTCGCTGATGAAACCGCGGTCGATCTTGAGCGTGGTCAGCGGAAAGCGTTGCAGCGAACTCAATGATGCGTAGCCTGTACCGAAATCGTCGAAGGCGATGCCGACGCCCAGATCGCGCAACGTGCGCATGGCGGCATAGGCGCGGTCCTCGTTGAGCAGTGCGATGGTTTCGGTCACCTCGAGGCCAAGCGCCGAGGGGGCTAGCCTGTATTCGGCAAGCGCATCGGTCACATGCTGGACGAGGGTGCCGGCGCGATACTGGGCGGCAAACAGGTTGACGCTGACCTTGATCGGCGGAAGACCTTTCTCCTGCCATTCCGCCGCCTGCCGGCAGGCCTCGTTGAGGACCCACCAGCCGACGGGCAAGGCGAGCGAGCTCGATTCGAGCGCTTCGAGGAACGCGCCGGGCAGCAGCAAGCCGCGCTCGGGATGCTGCCAGCGGATCAGCGCCTCCATGCCGAAGATCCGGCCAGTTTCGAGGAGAACCTGCGGCTGATAGTGGAGAACCAGCTCGCCATTCTGCAGGGCGCGCCGGAGTTCGTCCTGCGTGGCGCGACGCGCGAGCGAATCAGAGCGCATTTCCGGCTCGAACATCAGCATCGTGCTGCCGCCCGCCTGCTTTGCCCGGTAGAGGGCGAAATCGGCGCTGGCGAGCAGCTCCTCGGCGTCGCGGCCATGATCCGGCGCAAGGGCAAAGCCGATGCTGACCGCCATTTGAAACACATGGCCGCCGACTTCGAAGGGTGTTTCGAAGGCCGAGCGAACCGCGTCGACGTATGCAAGCGCCTCTTGCGCCTGCGTCACGCTGGGGAACAGGATTGCGAATTCATCGCCGCCGAAGCGGGCGACGGTGACATCGGCCGGCAGGACCGACGGCAGGCGCACTGCCACGGCCTGCAGCAGCGCATCTCCGACCGAGTGACCAAGGCTGTCGTTGACGTCCTTGAAGCCGTCGAGATCGATGAGGGCGACGGTCGCACCCTGACTTTGCGCCAGCACGTCGCGCAGCAGGCCTTCGAAGCTGTTGCGATTGCTGAGTCCAGTCAGCGTATCCTGGTTGGCCATTCTCAGCAGCCGTGCATCCCGTTCGCGGCGCTCCGAAATGTCGCGGATGATCGCGCCCATGCCGACGCCGCGCTCGTCGTTCCAGATCGACAGGGATATCTCGATCGGAACTTCGGTTTCGTCGCGCTTGCGTGCCACCACCTCGACCGTCTTGCCGATCAGCCGTGTGCTGCCGCCGGCGAGAACACGCGTCAGACCCGCATGGTGGGCACCGCGAAGGCGATCGGGAATGATGATATCGATCAATTGGCCGATCATCTCCTCGCGCTCGTAGCCGAAGAGGCGCAAGGCTGCCCGATTGACGAATTCGATGCGCCCACTGGCATTGATGGTAAACAGGGCAAGCTGTGTCGCGTCCGAAAAATTCATCACCGTGGAGCGGATGATCTCTTCCTGGCGCAGATGCATCTGTTCGATCACAAGACCCGCAAGGCGCTTCAGCGTCTGTTGCTGCCGCTCGTCGAACGTGTGGCGCGGCCGGGTGTCGGCGATGCACAGCGAACCGATGCGAAAGCCGTCTTTGGTTATGAGCGGCGCGCCGGCATAGAAGCGGGTGAAGGGGGCTCCGGTCACCTGCGGATTATCCGCAAACCGGCGGTCGGCATGGGTGTCGAGAACGACCAACACGTCGTCACTCTCGATCGTATGGGTGCAGAAGGAAAGGGAACGGGCGATATCGGGAAGGCCTGCGCCGATGATGGACTTGAACCGTTGCAGGTCCTTTTCGATCAGGGTGATGAACGCCATCGGGACTTCAAAGAGATCTGCAGCAAGTTGCGCTACCCCGTCGAAGCGCGGCTCCGGTGCTGCCCCTGTGAGCCACAGGTCCGAAAGCGCCTCCAAGCGACCGCGCTCGATGCAATCGATCCGATCCTCGTCAGGCCCTTCATGCATGCCCATTGCAAAAATCCCGGCATTCGGTTCAACGGCAGAGGCTGCAACCGGCGGCAAATTCGGTTTTCAACCGAGCTGCGACCTGTCTCGCCGTCAGACTAGGGAAAACCGGTTAGCAACTGTTGAAGAAATCATGCGCTATTTAGGGGGAGCACGCGCTGCGTGTGTTATTTTGCATTATTCTTGAATTTCGTCGCGCTCTTCTGCTTCTGCTGCCGAGGGAATACTCGATAAGAACCTTTCGCCAAGACTGCCGGCAAAGCGTTCGGCCAGACGTTCGCGTTGGAAATGCTCGGCGACGAAGTCGATGAAGGCGCGGGTCTTGCCGGGCAGCAGCGTGCGGTTGGCATAGTAAAGCGAGATCGGCCCGGCATCGGCATACCAGAGCGGTAACAGGCGGACGAGCCGGCCGCTTTCAAGGTGGTGAGTTGCGTCGGGGACCGAGACGATGGTGACGCCGAGGCCAATCAGTGCGGCGCGAACCATCGCGGCCGGGTCGTTGAAGATCGTGCTTTCGGCAATATCGGCGCCCATTTCGTCGCCTGCGGCATTGCGCATGGTCCAGCGGCGGATGCGGCCGGTTTGGGCTGAGCGCATCACGATCCCGGCGAAATCGCTCAACCCGGAAGGGTCAAGGGGAGGACGGCGGTCCTTCATGTAACCGGGCGACGCGACCGCGATCAGATGGGCGGGTGCCAGCGTGCGTGAAACGACGCCCGGCGACAGGTCGAAGCCGCCACCGATCGCCGCGTCGAGCCCTTCTGCGATCAGGTCGCTTGGCCGATTCTCGAAGATCCAATCCGCGCGGACAGCCGGGTAACGCGCCAGAAAGGCCGGCAGGATCGGCAGGATATGATCGACGCCGAAGGTCGGGCTGAGACTGACCTTGAGCAGTCCCGCGGGCTCGCCCTTGTCGGCGGTCACATTGGCGATGGCTGCCTGCAGGCTTTCGAGATTGTTCTCGATCGCTGCCAGAAACCGTTCGCCCTCCTCGGTCAGGGTGATTTTGCGGGTGCTGCGCTGGAAGAGGCGCACACCGAGATTGCGCTCTAGCATAGCCACATTGCGGCTGACTGCCGCCGGGGTCAGCGACAGCCTGCGGGCGGCTGCGGAAAAACTCGACGTTTCGGCGCTGCGGGCAAAGGATTCAAGGTTAGCAAGGGTTTCCATCGGTAGTTCCAACGATTGCTTGAAATTAATTAAAGCCATTACACGCTTATGGTAGGGGAATTTTTATCCGATATCTACTCCATCGAAACACCGACGGAGTAGTCCACATGACCACTGAAACTCAAAACCTCGCAGGCAAGACAGCGCTCGTCACGGGCGGTTCCCGCTCGATTGGCGCTGCCATCGCCAAGCGTCTTGCCGCTGAAGGAGCAACCGTTGCCATCACCTATAACGGTTCGCCGGAAAAGGCCGCCGGTGTTGTCGGCGTAATCGAGCAGGCCGGCGGCAAGGCGATTGCCATTCATGCCGATGCCGGTGATCCGGCTGCCGTCCGCGCCGCTGTCGCAAGGACCGTGGAGGAACTCGGCTCGCTCGACATCCTTGTCAACAATGCCGGCATCGCGCTCGGTGGGCCAATCGGAGACATCGCTTTCGAAGATTACGAGCGTATGATCGCCGTCAACGTCACCGGCGTTTTCGTCGCGACGCAGGAAGCCTCGCGCCACATGCAGAGCGGCGGCCGCATCATCCATATCGGTTCTTCGATGACCCGTTATGCAGCCTTTCCGACCGCTTCGCTCTATACGCTGACCAAGGGTGCCGTCGCAGGGTTCAACCGAAGCCTGGTGCGCGATCTCGGACCGAAAGGCATCACCGTCAACACGGTTCATCCCGGCCCGACCGATACTGACATGAATCCGGATGGCGGTCCCGTCTCGCAGATCGTCGGCCCCGGCATGGCCATCGGCCGTTACGGCAAGCCCGAAGAGATCGCCAGTGTCGTCGCCTATCTCGCAAGCCCCGAGGCAGCCTTCGTCACCGGCGCCGAGATCGTCGCCGACGGCGGTTTCACTGCCTGACTCCAAGTCGGCTCCCTACGCTTAGCGTAGCTGACTCTGCGGCAATCCGCAGGCGCTGAACCATCAACCTGCTTTCAAAGGAGAATCATCATGTCCATCGGTATCATTGGATCCGGCAATATCGGATCGGCTTTCGCCCGCGCTCTTGCGAGGGCCGGTATTTCCGCGACTATCGCCAATAGCCGCGGCCCTCAATCGCTCGCAGCCCTTGAAGCTGAACTTAAGCCTTTCATCAAGGCAGGCACTCCGCTGGAGGCCGCAAGCGCCGACATCGTGCTCGTCGCCGTCAACTGGTCGAAGCTGCCGCAGGCTTTGAGAGACCTGCCGGACTGGAACGGCCGGGTCGTAATCGACGCCAACAACCCGATCGAAGCGCCGCTGTTCAAGCCGGCGGATCTCGGCGGACGCCTGTCGAGCGAAATCTTTGGCGCTCTCGTTCCGGGTGCCCGTGTCGTCAAGGCGGTCAATCATCTCCTGTCGCATCTGGTCGCCAGTGACCCCACTGAGGAGGGTGGCCGTCGCGTGCTGTTCTATTCGGGCGACGACGCTGCGGCCAAGGCGGATGTCGCCGCGCTGATCGAACGCCTGGGTTTCTTCGGCATCGATCTCGGCGCACTTGCCATCGGCGGCAAGCTCGCTCAGTTCCCCGGCGGCCCGCTGCCGGCTCTCAACCTCGTCAAGTTCGGCTGACCGCAACCCGAACCGGCGATGCGCGGCGGAGTGCGTTGCCGGTTCGATGGGCTCCGTGTCGAACGGTCAAAAAATCGGCGCGACACCCGCGCCTAAATAGTGTCCTATGCGGTTCAGGTGGTCGAAGAACTGCCGCTGACAACCAGAACCCGAGGAACACGCAAGCGATGAAACTGGCCACATTGAAAGACAGTACCCGCGACGGAAAACTCGTCGTGGTCTCCAAGGATCTGACCCGCTGCTCGGAAGTCGGTCATATCGCCCGGACGCTGCAGGGCGCACTCGACGACTGGGCTCACGTCGCGCCGCGGCTGCAGCGGGTGGCCATCGGCATGGAGACGGGCTCGCAGCCGACCATGCGGTTTCATGAGCATGATGCAGCCTCGCCCCTGCCGCGAGCGTTCTTCTGGACCGGCGGCTCCGGCGGGTTTTCCGGGCCGCGCGATAGTCTTCAGGTCGCTGATGATGCATTCGACATTGCCGTGACTGCCCAGGTCGCCGTCGTTACGAATGACCTCGAGGCGCAGGCAGGAAGCGCCGATGCCAAGGCAGCAGTGCTTCTCGTCCTGCTCGCCAGCAACGTTTCAGTCAGTGGCGCGGTGGCAGCATCGACATTCTCTCCCGTGGCCGTGACGCCGGACGAACTGGGCGAGGGGTGGAATACGGGCGATCTGGCGCTTCTCGTTCGTCGCAACGGCAAGGCTCTCGACGGGGCCGAGGTCGGCAGGAAAGAAGCGGCTGATGGCATTGCAAGCGTGGCAGCGGTTCGGCCGCTGGTGGCCGGCAGCATTGTCGGCACGGGTCGCTGCAAGACATCCTCCGCCCTGTCCGCTGGCGATACGCTTCGCATCGAGATGAATGACCGGACCGGACATTCCATCTTCGGCGCCATCGAGCAGACGGTTCAAACGCGCGGCAAATGAACGATATCGGGTTCCGGCCAAGCCGGGACCCGATTTCCCTGTGGCAATTCTCGCCTTCGATTCTTGAATTGTCTTTTTGCACTGCACACGTTAGGTAAGCGCGCCGGTTTCATTCCGAATGAAGGCTGGCAGAGCCAGCCGTTGTTGACAAGACGGCAAGCTTGCGGATTGGAGGATCCCGAGATGGAAACAATCACCAGCATCGCAGACCTGCGCACACGCCTCACGGAGCATCGCCGTGCCGGAAAGACCATCGGCCTCGTGCCGACCATGGGCTATCTGCATGTCGGCCATATGGAACTGGTCAGCCGCGCACGGGCCGCAAACGACATCGTCGTCGTCAGCCTGTTCGTCAACCCGCTGCAGTTCGGTGCCAACGAGGATCTCACGAAATATCCGCGCGATCTTGCCCGCGACCAGGCAATGCTTGTCGACGGCGGCGCCGATTTCCTGTTCGCGCCCGGCGTCTCCGATATGTATCCGCGGCCGATGGAGACGGTGGTCGATGTCCCGGTACTCGGCAGCGAGCTTGAGGGCTCCGTCCGCCCCGGCCATTTCGCCGGCGTCGCAACCGTCGTCACCAAGCTCTTCAACATCGTCCAGCCGGATCGCGCCTATTTCGGCGAGAAGGATTTCCAGCAGTTGCAGATCATCCGTCGCATGGTCGAGGATCTGGCGCAGCCGGTCGAGGTCGTCGGCGTGGCGACCGTGCGTGAGGCCGATGGCCTCGCCTGTTCGTCCCGCAATGTCTATCTGACACCCGCCGAACGCGCTGCCGCAGCGATCGTGCCGAAGGCGCTCGATGAAGCCGAAAGGCTGATTGCCGGTGGCCTGACGGACGTCGCAGCGCTCGAAAAGGCAGTCACGGATTTCATCGCTTCGGAACCTCTGGCGCGGCCGGAAGTGGTGGCGCTGCGTGATCCGGAAACACTGCACACATTGACCGAAATCGGTGAAAAGCCGGTTCTTCTGTTGCTTTTCGTCCGTTTCGGGAGCACGAAGCTGCTCGACAACAGGGTTTTCACGCCGAAAACCGCAAAATTTGCAAAGGTGGCGTAGCATGAGTGTACAGGCATTGAAGCGTCGCCTGAGCCCCGGCAACATCGAGGCTTTGAAGGGCGAACGGCCGATCGTCAGCCTGACGGCCTATACCACGCCCATCGCCCGTCTTCTCGATCCGCATGTCGATTTCATGCTGGTCGGCGATTCCCTCGGCATGGTGCTCTACGGTCTCGATTCGACCGTCGGCGTCACCCTCGACATGATGATCGCCCACGGCCAGGCCGTTATGCGCGGCTCGGAAAAGGCTTGCGTCGTCGTCGATCTGCCGTTCGGCTCCTATCAGGAATCGAAGGAACAGGCCTTTCAAAGCGCTGCTCGCATTCTGAAAGAAACCGGATGCAGCGCGGTCAAGCTGGAGGGCGGCGCCGAGATGGCCGAAACCGTCGATTTCCTCACCCAGCGCGGTATTCCGGTGCTCGGCCATGTCGGCCTGATGCCGCAACTCGTCAACACGATGGGCGGTTATCGCTCGCTCGGCCGCAGCGACAAGGAAGCAGCCAAGATCAGGCGTGACGCCAAGGCGATCGACGATGCCGGCGCCTTTGCCATCGTCGTCGAAGGCACGATCGAGCCGCTTGCGCGCGAGATTTCCGAAACGCTGCGGGCGCCGACCATCGGCATCGGCGCATCGCCGGCCTGTGACGGCCAGATCCTCGTATCGGACGACATGCTGGGTATTTTCAGCGATTTCAAGCCGCGCTTCGTCAAGCATTTTGCCGAACTGGCACCGCAGATTTCCGCAGCCTTCGAGGCCTATGCCAACGAGGTCAAGGCGCGGACGTTTCCCGGCATCGAGCACACGTTCCAGCCCAAGCGCTGATCCGCACAGCGGGCCGGGAACTAATTCCGGTCCGCTCTGATCAGAAATTTGGATCACTTCATCAAACTTATTGAATTGTTCCCTGGCCGGTCGCGGCCTATCTGTGCGTTCATCTCCCGCACATCTCGGGAAGCGTGGTTGGCGTTTGGCCGCTGCGGCTCCGGAAAGTTTCCTTCATGACAAAAGACGATTTCTGGCAGGGCGTTCGCGGCGGTTTTCCGGTCATGGTGTCCGCGTCGCCTTTTGGAGCCTTGTTCGGCGCGCTCGCGGTCGACAACGGATTTTCGGTTTTCGACGCCGTGTTCATGAGTGCGACGGTCTATGCCGGCGCCAGCCAGATGGTCGGCATCGAGCTGTTCGGCCACAATGTCCAGCCGTGGCTGATCGTGCTGTCGGTCTTTGCGGTCAACTTCCGCCACATCCTCTATTCGGCGTCGATCGCCCGCCATATCCAGCATTTCTCCGGCCTGCAGAAGTTCTTCACCTTTTTCCTGCTGGTCGATCCGCAATATGCCGAAACCGAGAAGCGGGCAGAGCGGGGCGAACCGGTGACGTTCGCCTGGTATCTCGGCTTCGCGATGATCATTTATCTGCCCTGGCAGTTCATGACGATGCTCGGTGCCATCTTCGGCCAGATGATCGGCGACCCGCGGGCGATCGGCCTCGATGTGTTGCTGCCGATCTACTTCATGGGTCTCGTTCTCGGTTTCCGCCAACGCGACAACTGGCTGCCGGTCGTCGCCGTCAGTTCACTCGCATCCATTGCAGCCCTGCATTTCGTCGGTTCGCCCTGGCATGTCAGCATCGGCGCCGTCGCCGGAATCCTGCTTGCCGCCTGCCTGCCGCTGCCGAAACGGCATGAAGAGCCGGTCACTCTGGAACACGAGGTCTGATCATGGACAACGCCGAACACATGCACCTGATCTACATCATCCTCGCTGCCGCGTTCGCGACCTTCCTGACGCGTATCGGCGGCTATGTGATGATCACGCAGATGAAACGCATTCCGCCGCGCATGGAAGCGGCGCTGAATTCGGTGCCCGCCGCCGTACTCTCGACACTGGTGGCGCCCGCTTTCGTCTCCGGCGGCTGGGATGTGGCGGCGGCAATGCTCGTCGCCTTCGCTATCGGCCTGCGCTTCTCGTCGCTCTGGATGCTAGCAGCCGGCTGGCTCGTCGTCATGGCGATTCGGCATGTGGTGATGTAACAAGCGCCGATCACGCTCCACGGGAGGTGCTAAGGTGTCTGTGCAGAACCTTTCAGCGCAAGCGCTCCGGCATCTGCGTCAATCTTCGCAACGCTGCCCGTCTCCGCGTTAGTATCTACTGGTACCGAAGCCAGGCCCAGATGCCGTTTGCCGAGAAAAACATAGCTCAGGGTTTTGCTGCTGCTGATCCCCTTGTAGGCGACAAAGGGAATGATGAGGGCAGCGGCTATCAAAAGCGGCTCCGACGCGTAGCCAAATTCCAGCAACGTATAGTGTATCAGCTGGTGCAGAAACATGATGACCAGCGAAGCCGATCCCAGCACTTTCAAGGGCCGAATGAGATAATTCTGTTCCTTCAATAGCTGCATTGCCAGCATGATGATGACTGAAATGGATGCCGCCAGAAGGGCGCCGAGAATGGGTGGGCCATATAGGACCTTCTTCATATCGAACACGAACTCCAGGCCGCCATAACTTGCGGCTGCCGCGATGGTGATGACGCCGGCGGCCGCGCTGGCGAGCAGCCTGCGATCGGTTCGTCTTGCGGTTTTCCCTGCCCAGAGAAAGCATATGGCCAGCGGGACATTGGCCAGGCTCCATGGTGCCGCATTCACCGCCGGGAAAGCGGCCACAAGGATGCTTGCTGCAAAACAGGCGGTAACCGCGAACTGCGCGCGCCGGGGCGTGGCCTGGTATCTCGATTCAATTTCATTGAAGACGATAAGGGCGATGAAGAGACAGGTGACGAACCAGAAGACGCCGAAGTCCGACCCGAGATAGCGCCCTCCCAGAATATTCCTGGCAAGAAGGGACGCGAGCGCTGCAAGTGATGGCATGCCCTCGATTGCGGTGGTTCTGAGCAGCGTAAGAGCATCGAGCAGAAGCATAAAGCTCAGATAAGGCAGAAGCAGCGAGTACATGCGCTTTCGGACAAAGGGTGACCGCGCTTCGGGTCTGAACGTATATCCCGAAATCATGAAGAACAGAGGCATGTGAAAAAGGAAAATGAAGCGGGCGATGTCCCGAGAAAGCTCGGTTTGCATAAGGATATGCCCTGCGACCACGCAGATAATCCCGAGCCCTTTGCATGCATCGATCCAGTCTTCGCGCTTGGCCATCCAGCGTCCCCCATGTAGCGGAAATTACCAGCCCATTTTATTGGTTCTGTCGACGAATGCCTTGGCAACGAGAGAGTAGCCGAGGTCGTTGAGATGGACGTCATCCGAGCGCAGGGACTTCGGAACGATCCCGCGCTTTAGAAACTTCGCGTCTCCTTCCTTGTCCGTTCCGGATTGCAGAAGGATCGAGAGAACATCGACATAGCGATCGCCATATTTATTCTGCAGATTGGCATTCACTTGATGGATGGCAGCAAGCCGTGAATCCTTGTCGGATGCTCGCGTTGTTATGCTGGCGATAAGGAAGCGATCATGTCCGACGTGTTTCACCATCGCATCGACGTCGTCTTCAATGCGCCTGCCGTCTGCGGCGTTGTTTCGCCCGACCCATATCCACGTGATTTTTCCCGCGGCTTCCTCGTTCCCGTAAAACTCGAATTCGCAGGGACCGCATGTTTCCGCCGTTCCCTGCGATTTTCTCGTAAAGACGAAACTGGCGTCCGGCAGGCGGTTCAGCGTTCCTTCGACGTTGCCGATATGTCCCTCGAACGCCTGAAGCCCGCCGCGCGAGATGGCTTCGACGTTCATGCTTTGAATTGCCGTATCACCGGCTGCGGCAATTTCATTGTTGGGCAGTTGGAGGAATACTGGCAGCCCGCCTTGTCGTGCGGCGATCGCCGTTGATTTCTGACCCGTGACGCCTCGGTTGAGAACGGTGCGGGGCGGGCTGAACAGCTTGCCTGCAACAAAGGGATAGGTGTGTTCGGGAGAACTCGCATGAAGGCCTTCCGTCAAGCTGTCGCCCCACGCCACAATTTCCCGGCTGTCTTCGGGGTTCTGGGCGTTTGCTACTGAAGGCAATGTTATCAGCGGAAGAAAAATTGCAGCAAGAATCCGAAGTAAACGCATTTTACTCCTCAAATATCTGTAAATTCAATCCGTCAAATTATTGAAAAATATCACTTTATTATTTTGGTATTGGTAGGTTGGGCAGTCGCCGCTGCGCCCATCTATACGATAACTTCAGTCGCGTCCATTGGTATCCACCCAAGGCTACAGGCGCGTTGGGTGGTCCATTTTCAGCGCTCCAGCGGAGCAGTTGCCGTCTTGAGCCACGCCAGCACTTCTTCGTCCGAGATCAGCGGCGACAGCTTGTCCTGCGTTTCGGCGTGGTAGGCGTTCAGCCAATCCAGTTCTTCGTCAGTCAGCAGGCTTGCAACGATCAGCCGGCGGTCGATCGGGCAGAAGGTGAGCGTTTCGAAACCGAGCATCGGCAGGTCGCCGCCGTCGATCGGGCTGGCTTCCAGCACGTGGACGAGATTTTCGATGCGGATGCCGAAGGCGCCGGGGCGGTAGTAGCCGGGCTCGTTGGAAAGGATCATGCCGGGCAGCAATTCCTGCATCGAGGCGCGCGAAATGCGTTGCGGTCCCTCATGGACGGAAAGATAGGAGCCGACGCCGTGGCCGGTGCCATGGGCGAAGTCGGCGCCGGCCTTCCACAGCGCGATACGCGCCAGCGGGTCGAGGTCGACGCCGCGCGAGCCCTTTGGGAAACGCGCGACGCTGATGGCGATCATGCCCTTCAGGACCAGCGTGACGAAACGCCGCTGTTCGTCGGGCACGGTGCCGATGGCAACGGTGCGGGTGATGTCGGTGGTGCCGTTGATGTATTGCGCGCCGGAATCGATCAGGAACATCGTGCCGTCGGCGATGGTCAGGTCGCTCTCCGTCGTCACGCGATAGTGCATGATCGCCGCATGTTCGCCGGCGCCGGAGATGGTGTCGAAGGAAATGTCCTTGAGCGGGTTCTGCATGCGCTCGCCGACTGCAGCGCGGCAGGCTTCCAGTCGATTGACGGCGGCGATCTCGGTGATCGTTCCTGGTTGCGTGTCATCGAGCCAGGCGAGGAACTCGACCATGGCGGCGCCATCTTGCAGATGCGCACGGGCGGAGCCTTCGAGTTCTGCTGCGTTCTTGCAGGCGCGGGGCAGGCGGGCAGGGTCGATCGCCTCGATCACAGTGCCGCCGCTAACCCGAATACGCTCTGCCAGCGCGAAGGGGGCATGGTCGGGATCGATCATGATTTTCGCGCCGGTAGCGGCGAGCGCTGCGACACGGTCCTCGAAGGAGGACGGCGCTTCGAGGCTCGAAAGCTGCGTAAGATAGGCCTCCTCTTCGATGCCCGCCTTGCGCTTGTCGAGGAACAGTTCGGCCTTGCCGTCGGCATGAACGACAGCACGGGCGAGGGGGTGCGGCGTGTGCGGCACGTCGCTGCCGCGGATGTTGAACGTCCAGGCGATCGACGAGGGATCAGTCAGGACGACGGCGTCGGCGCCTGCCTTGGCGATTTCTGCCGCCATCGTGGCGAGCTTGTCCCTGGCAAGAACGCCGGAATGATCGAGCGGCTGGATCTTGACGCGGCCAAGCGGTGCCGCCGGCCTGTTCGCCCATTGGCGGTCGAGCGGGTTATGGTCGAGGAAGACCAGAGCGCCGCCCAGGCCCTGAAGCGCCTTTTCGAGCTTGCGGACTTCCGCGCCTGTATGGAGCCATGGATCGATGCCGAGCCGAAAGCCTTTCGCGCCATGTCGCTCCAGCCAGAGATGCGGCGGCTCGCCGACGAGGTCGCCGCTTTCGAAGACCGTGCCGTCCACCTGTTCCTTGAGCTGGGTCACGTAGCGGCCATCCACAAAGACAATGGCCTGACTCTGCGTGATCAGGGCAATGCCGGCAGAACCGGTGAAACCGGAAAGCCACGACAGGCGCTCGGCCGACGCGGGCACGTATTCGCCCTGGAACTCGTCGGCGCGGGGAACGAGAAAGCCATCGACGTTCAAGCTGGCGAGCGCGGCGCGCAACGCGTCGACGCGTTCCTTGCCGAACTGCGGAGTGGAGGTGACTTCAAAGGACTGGAACATCTGATTTTCCTGCGATGGAAGGAAGCGCTGGGCCGGGATCGCGCTGTGCGAAGGCGGCCGATTCCTGAATGGGTGCGGACACTCTAGCGGAAACAGCCGACGCTGCGAAAGCCCGTCTTTCTTGCTCAGCCCCTCTTGTTCAGCCCTTGATGAATTTCCGGATCACATCGGAGGTCAGCCGCTGATTGTTCTGCGCCCAGCTATCGTCGGTAAAAAACACCGGCTCCCCGGGGTCCCAGCCGCTGCAAGTGAAGTCCGACTGCCGGGCGAAGAACGCAACGAAATCCGCTTCGTTGTCCCAGCTGAGGATCGGATCGCCGACAGTGTGCCCTCCATCGTAGATTTCGCGCAGCGTGATCGCATTGCCGGTGCGGATCAGTCCGTGTCCGCAATAATCCCGGTGGAATTCGTAGATGAGCCCCGAACCCGGTTCGCAGGTCATCAGCTTCCTGTACAGGTCGCGCGCCACCTGCGTACCAAACGTTGCATGGCTGAGCCGGTGGCGGCATTCGAAGTGGCGGCGCTGCATCTCCTCTTCAGAAGCGTCGATGAGCGGGTAGGGCGGCCATTCGGGCTGGTTTTGCCTTTCGCCGCGACGCATCGACCACAGGACCATGCCAAGAACCCAGACGATCAGCCCGAGGCAGACGAGGGGTATGATTATCGCCAGCATCGGTCCTCCAGCGTCTGAATTGCCATATTCATCATACTTATGCATCGGGTGCATGGCTCCCATGCTGCAATGCACCTAGACCCATTTCAAAAATAGTCTATAAACCCGCTCAACGAACACGGACGCAAATCTGTTGTTCACGCGAATGCCGAAAGGCAAGAGCTGCATGATCCTTGAATGGTTGGTCATCCTTCTCCTCCTCCCTCCGGGTGGCCAATTTTGGATCATGAAGAGTCCGCTTGAGCGCTCCTCCTCCTCAAGCTCGCGGACATGGCCGGCTTGCCGGTCAGCGGGCGGTGCTTCGGCATCGCCTTTGTTTCGAAAACCCGCTTGTCCATGACGGACAGGCGGGTTTTTCATTTTCCGGACTTGAAATGCCAATTCTCAGGGGCGGTCGAGGTGGATCGTTACCCAGCCGTTGCGCCAGATGGTGCGCACATGACGCAAATGCTGGCCGTTATAGGCGGAAAGAACCTTCCAGCGCTGCGATGCCAGGATGCCCGACAGGATGACCGAGCCGCCGGGCGCCAGATGGCTCGCGAGCTGCGGCGCCATCTTGATCAACGGGCGGGCGAGAATATTGGCGATGATCAGATCGAAAGGGCCGTGCGCGGCAAAGGCCGGCGAATGAAAGCCGGGCGCCGTCAGCGTCGTGACGCCGGTAGCGATGCCGTTGCGTTTGACGTTTTCGGCGGCGACGCGCGTGGCGATCGAGTCGATATCGGTTGCGAGAACCGGGACAGGCTTCAGTTTGCGCGCGGCGATGGCAAGCACGCCGCTGCCGGTGCCGAGATCCAGCGCATTGCGGACCTTTCGGGCGCGCATGACGGTTTCGATGACTTCGAGGCAGCCGGCTGTCGTGCCGTGATGGCCGGTGCCGAAGGCCTGGCCGGCGTCGATCTCGATGGCGATGTCGTTGAGGCGGACCTTGTCGCGGTCATGCGAGCCGTGGACGAGGAAACGACCGGCGCGGACCGGCGACAGGCCCTCCAGCGACTTGGCGATCCAGTCGACATCCGGGATGACTTCCCGCTCGATCGTCGCATTCGGGAATTCAGAGGCGACGACCTCTGCGAAGCGCGCCCGCATCTCCTCTTCCTCGTCGAAATCGAGATAGAGCGAGGCTTCCCAGATGTCGTTCTTCTCGTCCATCTCCATGGTGGCGATGGCATAGCCCTCATCCTCGAAAGCGTCGGTCATCAGGTCCAAGAGGACTTCGGACTGCTTTTCGGTCGTGGTGATGAAGAGGCGCAGGTCGCTCAATGTCTTTGTCCTTGTCGGCACGTGCTTGCCGTCGCGGCGGCTTGCGCGGCTCTAGCACGCCCGCTGATCATAGGTAAAGCGCAGCAGCTATTCAGCGCCGGGAATCCAGGGAGGCGGTCGCGTATCCCTGCCGGAAACCTTGCGCAGCACTTCAGCGGTGAAGCTCGGCACATGGTTCAGTTGCGGCAGGAACAGGGAGCGCAGGCCCGTCAGGAAGGGATTCTTCAGAGTGATGAAGGTGGTGTTGCGCCGCGTTTCCTTGAGCACGGTTTGGACGGCGGGCATTCGCAGGTCGGAATAGTCCTGTTCCCGGCCTTCGGAAATCAGCCAGGCGAGCCAGCAGGCGTCCTCGATGCCCAGATTCATGCCGCGCGCACCGGCTGGTGAATGCACATGGGCGGCGTCGCCGGCCAGGAAGACATTGCCGCGGCTCATCCTTTCGACATGGTGGAAGCTGATGCTGAACTCCGAACTCCATGTCCGCTCCTTGACCGTCGCCGGATGCTCGATGCGGTCTTCGAAATCCTCGATCGTCGAGATGTAACGCAGCGTATCCTCGTTCACCGGCAGGTGGCCAAGCACACCCGGATTGAGAAAGTTCATCTCAAGGAAACTGGTATCGACCGCCTGCGTATAGCGGTAGTCGGCGAGGAAGAACCGGTTTTCGATCGCATCGCCGGGGAAGGCGAAACCACAGGTCTTTCGGACAGCGGAATGGGCGCCGTCGGCGCCGATCAGAATATCGGGCTGCACTGTCTCCGTCCGGCCGTCCTGATGCGAAAGCGTAACGATCGGCTTGCGGACATCGCCGGATACGGTCGAGACTTCGGTTTGCCACTCCGGCACGATGTCGAAAGACGCAAGTCTCTTGAGCAGGAGCCGTTCCGTGTCGCCCTGCGGCAGGGCATGCATCGGGCAATAGCGGCCACGGAAATGCTCCGTGTCGACCGTCAGCAGCAGTTTTCCCGCCGACGATATCCTGAACTTGGTCAGGCGCCGGGCCTTTGAGAGAATGAGCGCGCTGGCGCCGGAGGCTTCCAGAAGCGTGAGCGTTCTGGCGTTGATGCCGAGCGCCCGGCTTTCGTTGACGGGCGTCGGTCCGTTCGCCTTTGCGACCAGCCGTGGGCGGAAATCGCGGCGGGCCAGTTCAAGCGCAAGCGCAAGTCCGGTGGGGCCTGCACCGACAATCAGAATTGACTTTACGGTGCGCTCATCCATCGGCCCCTCGCGGCGATTGTTTATGACTTGAGCAGATTTTCCAGTTTCTTGACCGCCGTGTCCGGATTCTCGCCATAGGCGATCGTGCCGGAGAACTTGCCGTCCGCATCGAGCAGGAAAACGGAGGCGGTGTGGTCCATCGTATAGTCGCCGTCCGGCTGCTTTTCGTCCAGCGGAACTTTCTTCGCGTAGACCCTGAAGCCCTTGACCATGTCGAGAACCTTGTCCGGCGGGCCGGAAATGCCGGTGATGCGCTTGGAGACATTGGAAACATACTGGCCAAGGATTTCCGGCGTGTCGCGTTCGGGATCGACGCTGATGAAATAGGCCTGCAGCTTCGTGCCGTCCGGATCGACTTTATCAAGCCAGCCGTTCAGCTCGAACAATGTGGTCGGGCAGACTTCCGGGCAATGGGTGAAACCGAAGAACAGGGCGGTCGGCTTGCCGGTGAAAGCCTTTTCGGAAATCGGCTGGCCGGTCTGGGACACGAGTTCGAACGGCACGCCGAACGGACCGGCTGCGATCTGCTCCTTGGTGCCTGTCATCTGGTATGTCATCCAGCCGAGGGCTGCGGCAACCACGGCGACGGCTGCCCAGAGAACGATGCGAAGTGCTTTCATGATGATGTCCGGTCCATGTTCCAATCTGGATGACCAGATAGCCCTTCGGGCGAAACGTTGCAAACGTTCGCGCAACCAGCGTCAATATGTGGCAGGGCCTGCTACATGCACCAGGCGAGCCCGTTTTCAGCCATCGTCAGGAAGATTTCCGGCCCCTGGACGATCCATCCGAGGAAGGCGGCGAGAAACAGCAGCAGGCCGACGCCGGCCAGGGCCGTGATCAACAGGGTCTGCGGGTGTTTGCTTGCGTCATCGTTCATATGTCGATGATACCCTTCTGAATTCAACATTAAAAGCCGCAATCGAGGCGTTTTGCGGCCGATTGGCGGTGGCGTATCCGGGAATTCGCGCCGCTAAAATTAGACGATCATTTTAGCAAATGTTTAATTTCTGTTTGCCATGTTCAAACCGCGTGAAGGAGCATCAATCTCCTTGCCGACATGACGTCGCCGGTTTTTATCCAGTCCGGTCTCCCGCATCATCGCCCCTTTGAATATGCGCAAATCGCTGCATTCGAGAACTGGATCGTGCTGCATGACGTCTCCTGCAAAACTTGACCGTAAACTCTCTGTCAGCCAGCGGCTTGGAACCTTGGGGGCGGCAGCATTCATTGGCTTCGGCTCGATGGTGGCCATCGGCTGGTATCAGAATTCGCAGGTGGATCAGGCCCTCGCGAGAGCCATTACCGCTCAGGACGCGATCAAGAACGCCAGCGCCATGCGCCTGACCAGCGTCGAACTGACCCTGGTTGCGATGGACGCGATCGTCGATCGCGGCGACCGCCAGGTGTCGTCGGAGCGGTTGAAGCTGATCGCCGATGCCATTGCTGCGCTGAATGCAGGAAAGCCTGCGGCGATGGAACTGGCTGCTTCCGTCGGCAAGCCGGAGATCATGGCAACGTTCGATGCCGATCTCGTCGAGATCACCAAAGCCATTCAGGTAGATTTGAAGAAAATGATCGAGGACGGTGTTGCGCCGGAAGCGTTCGGTGCCATCGACGATGTGATCGACGGCGCTGGCGAGCGCATGGCCACGTCGCTGGGAAAACTCTATGACGAGGCAGGTATGGCGCTTGGGGCACGGGTTGCCGATGCTACCGATCGATCGCACGAATCCGTCCAATTCCAGCTTGCTCTTGGGCTCCTTGCGATGTCGTCGCTGCTGGGTCTGCTCTATTTCCACGGCAACGTTCTTCGCCGCGGGATTTTCGGCATACGCGACAGCATGCAGCGCGTCCTTGGCGGCGATTATGAAGCGGTCGTGGACGCTGCCGGCCGCAGCGATGAAATCGGTGAGATGGCGCGCTCGGTCGAGATGTTCCGGACAGCGGCCATTGAAAAACACGCGCTTGAACAATCCGCCGCCGCCAGCCGCAGCGAGAACGATATCGAGCGTCAGGCCCGCGACGCGGCAGGCGCCGAAGAGGCCCGACAGGTCCAGGTCGCCGTTACCGCGCTGGGGCAGGGGCTGAACCGTCTTTCCGACGGCAATCTGACCGCGACGATCGACCAGCCGTTCCGCAGCGATCTCGAATCGTTGCGGATGGATTTCAACCACACGGTCGAAAAGCTTCAGAACGTGCTCTCCAATGTCCAGGAGAACAGCAGTTCGATCCAGTCCAACAGCCGGCAGATGCGGGGCGCTGCCGACGATCTGGCCAAACGGACAGAGCAGCAGGCGGCCTCGCTGGAGGAAACGTCGGCGGCCCTCGACCAGATTACCGTCACCGTTCGCACCGCGACCCAGCGTGCCGAAGAAGCGAGCCAGATGGTTGGCGAGACGCGTAGCAATGCCGAGGAGTCCGGCCGCATCGTTCGTGAGGCTGTCGAAGCCATGGCCCGGATCGAAAACGCGTCCTCCGAAATCGGCAAGATCATCAACGTCATCGATGAAATCGCTTTCCAGACCAATCTGCTCGCGCTCAACGCCGGAGTAGAGGCGGCCCGCGCTGGTGAAGCCGGCAAGGGGTTCGCCGTCGTCGCCCAGGAAGTCCGCGAGCTTGCCCAACGCGCTGCCGGTGCCGCCAAGGACATCAAAACTCTGGTCGGACGATCCAGCAACGAAGTCGGAACCGGTGTTCGTCTGGTACAGGCGACCGGCGAAGCGCTCGGACGGATCGGCACGGATGTCGCCAGGATCAACGAGCACGTGACCTCGATCGTCAACGCTGCCCGCGAGCAATCGACCGGGCTTCAAGAGATCAATACCGCGATCGGCCAACTCGACCAGATGACCCAGCAGAACGCGGCCATGGTCGAGGAGACCAATGCTGCCAGCCACACGCTGGCGCAGGATGCCGAAGGGCTGACCGCCCTGATCGGCCAATTCCAGCTGAGCGGCGCGTCCGCCCGGCCAGTCCCCCAACCGGTCCGTGTCGTCACATCGGCCACAACGCGCCCCGCACCATCCCCCGCCAAGGCCCTGATGGGCAAGCTGGCGGGCGCCTTTAACAGCCCCGCGTCGTCCGTGCCGAAGGCATCGGGCTCCGCCGAAAACTGGGAAGAGTTCTGATCATGAACAACAATGCCATCAAGCAGTCCGGTGCCTATCTCGAAATCGTCTCCTTCCACCTGGGCGACCAGGAGTTCTGCATCGATATCATGGCGATCCGCGAAATCCGCGGCTGGGCGCCGGTGACCCCGATGCCGCACACGCCGCCCTACGTCCTCGGCCTGATCAACCTACGCGGCGCCGTCATTCCGGTCATCGACATGGCCTGCCGCCTCGGCATGAAGATGACCGAGCCGTCTGAGCGTTCGGCGATCATCGTCACCGATATCGCCGGCAAGCTGGTCGGCCTGTTGGTCGAGCAGGTTTCCGACATGATGACGATCAAGAGTGAAGCCTTGCAGGCGGCGCCGGAGATCATTCCGGAGGCCCAGCGCGCCTTCTGCCGCGGCATCGTCGCGCTTGAGAAGAGCATGGTCTGCTTCCTCAACCTCGACACCGTCATTGCCGACGAATTGGCTCAGGCCGCCTGATTTTCAGCATTGGCGATAGAGCTTCAAACACCGCCGGCGAGGGCAGGCGGTGTTTTTCTCATTTTCACGCCGGATTGATCGCCGCTCATGGAACTCTGTGGCTTGGCGCGCGTCTTCCTTGCAGTTTATCGTCACGGTGCCTTGCCGGGAGAATCATTCCCTTGGCATTCCCGGTCGCGCACCGGGACGCAATGATGGAGACCGCCCGTGAAATGCCTCTTGCTCGTCGATATCCAGAACGGTTTCTGCTCTGGCGGCAATCTCGCGGTGCCGAATGGCGAGGATATCGTGCCGATCGTCAATCGGCTGATCGCCAAAGGCAGATATGACCTGGTCGTTGCCTCCAAGGACTGGCACCCGGCCGATCACGGCAGCTTTGCCTCTCAGCATCCGGGAAGCAGCCCCTTCAAGATGGGAACACTCAACGGCAAGCCGCAGATGATGTGGCCGGATCATTGCGTCCAAGGCAGCCACGATGCCGAGTTCCATCCGGGGCTCAACGTCGGAGGCATCGACCATGTGCAGCGCAAGGGCGAAGACCCCACCATCGACAGCTATTCCGCCTTTCGCGACAACGACCAGTCAGCGCTGACGGGGCTGTCGGGCTATCTGGCCCGGGCGGGGATAGGTTCCCTCGACATTTGCGGGCTGGCGACCGACTATTGCGTCAAGGCCTCGGCGCTTGATGCCAGGGCGATGCTTCCGGGCGTCAAAGTACGGTTCATTTCCGATGCCAGCCGCGGTATCGACCCCACCGACGTCAAAGCGGCGATTGCCGAAATGTCGGCGGCTGGCGTTGGTATCGTTACATCAGCCGATGTTCTTTCGGAGCGGTAGCCGGAAGGTCCGTTGCCTCATTTCGGTGCGCCGTTGGTCCACGTCACAGGCTGCTCGAACAGCGGAATGGTCGAGATCGACATCTTGGCCGATCCGTCCGTCAGTTCACGTGAATGCGCCAGATAGATCAAGGTGTTGTTCTTCTTGTCGTAGATCCGGGAAACAACAAGTTTCTTCCAGATCAGCGACAGCCCTTCGCGAAACACCTCTTCGCCCTCCTGTGACAGGTCGATATCACCTATTGTCACCGGCCCGGTCTGGCGGCAGGAAATCGAATTGTTCGACGGATCCTCGAACCAGTTGCCGTTTTTCAGGCGGTCGATAACGCTGCGGTCGAAATAGGTCACGTGGCAGGTTACGCCGGAGACCTTGGGATCGCTCACCGCATCGATGGTGATGTCATTGCCAAGCCAGTCGACGCCGACCTCGCCGACCGTTTCGGCACGGGCGGGCAGGGTGGCAAGGCTCGCAGCCAGAAGGGCGCAGGCACTGAGAAGGCGAATGGGACGCGGCATCGATTGTTCTCCAGGAGCGGGTATCCCTCACATAGGATGGCCGCCCGGCAATGCAAGCCGCAAGGCAAGCGAACCGCGTGCCCGGCTGATGTCTGTCAGCCTGTGTTCGCCAGGGGCTGAGTGGGGGCGTTGGCAATCGTTGCGGCGGCCCGCATCTGGGCGGCGGCGCCTGCGAGCGCCCGGGCGCTTGCAGCGGGCGGTGCCTGAAGGCTGCTGGCGATGCTGAGACGATCGCGCCCCATCGCCTTGGCTTCGTAAAGCGCCATGTCGGCCTGCACCATTACCTCCGCCAGCGTGTTGCCTGGGTCGGCCATGGCGATGCCGATACTGACTGTGAGTGCAATGTTCGTCTCCTTGACGGTTCTGGCGGGGGTTGTTCTCACTGCCGCACAGATCGCCTCGGCAATCGCTGCGGCTTCCAGCCGGCCGATGCCGGCGAGCCCGATGCCGAATTCCTCGCCGCCCAGACGTCCGAAAATGCCGTGCCCGCCCAGGGTCTCCCGAACAATTCCGGTGAAATGCGCAAGCGCTGCGTCACCACCGGCATGGCCGTGCAGGTCGTTGATCTGCTTGAAGCGATCGAGATCAAGCAGCATGAACGCCGTCTGGCGATTGGATCTTGCCGCCGTCGCGAACATCCGTTCGAACTTGGTCATGAAAGCGCGCCGCGACAGGGCTCCGGTCAGATCGTCGTGAGCAATCATGTGACGGAGACTGGCAATCATCCAGCCGTGCAGCATCAGGATGACCCCAAGGAAAAACAGTGGCACGATCAGGAGACGAGCAGCCATCAGCGCCGTCATCCAGAGATGAGGTTCGGCGAAATCGGCCGTATCGGCGATGACGCGCATGATGTGCAGGGCGGTCACCGCGAAAGCAGCGACGCAGCAGAAGATCATATAGGGGACGATCGCCCGCTCTTTCGACCAATGCCGCATGATCGTTACGCCGGTGAGGGAGTAAATCAGCCCACCCAGGGCTGCGCTGAAGGAGGCGCGCGCAGCCGGACTGTCGATGCCGAAGCTGAAGATCGCCAGCACCAGGACTGCACCGGCAAGGGTTGTGACGAGCGATCCAAGCCCGAGCGGTTTTTGACCGAGGAATTCCCGGAACCCATCAAGGGTTTTCAGGCCCGCGGCGATCATCAGTGTCGAGCCGACGACCGCTGGCAACCACATGGGCGCGATCGCCGATGTGAGGCATGTCCCGGCGGAAAGGGCCGAGAGGCCGCAGGCCGTGCAGAAGTTTGAAATGCCGGGTACGCCGGTCTTTCGCAAGGACAGGAGCACGGGAAACGTGACCACAAGGGATATGACGGCAATGGCGGAAAGAAAGCTCATGGGCGCGAATTCCTGCCGGGCGGCGCTTAAATGAATTTGGTCCGTTCATGCGGATAAGCCCGGATTCGTAGTCTTGGCGCTTTAATTTTTTCCGGCGAAATTCGTTGCAATTTTAACCAAAGCGATCACATCGGTGCAATTTCCACCGCTAATTATTCAACTTTAGATATATCGCGCTTTTCTACCGCTGATTTGCGAGCCGCGCGATTGCACGTGCGGTCGCTGAAAAGGGAGTGGCTGGAATTTGCAAGCACCGCGGCACGAGTGTGAGCAAACCCGAAACTGCCGACAGGGCTGCGGCGAAAATCCGTGTCGAAGCCCTGTCCAGCCACCTGTTCCTGCCGGCGGTTTGTCGCAGCAAACAGCACACTTTCGGCAAGACGGTCGCGCGTTAGCGTCACAAAGAGAGACGTTTTCCGCCTTTCTGCCTCAATACAGCCAAAAATTAAGGTTTTGAGACCGGGCGCAGAACGCAGGGCCTTGGCTGTGGCGTTGATGCAAAAGCATGCCACGCGTCCGTTGTCGGACGACGATGTCAAGGCCGAGGGGCGTTGTCCTCTCTGCCTTTTATGTGCCGAATATGCTGTTCTCCTCCGCACACTCCTCCTCGAAATTTCGCGGAGCCAGCGTAAAGGAATTGGTTACCATACTTTGTCATTCTTCTGATCGATCGGCATGCTCAGGAAAGCGCAGCATCTGGCGCCTCGCAAGCATTGGACCGGCCTCATCGGCAATGCGTCTCGTTGCCTTCGAATTGAGTAGTGCGTTTCGGGTAACGAGTATCATGGCGTTTGCGGTCAAAAAGTTCAGTCACGTCGCGACATCCGGCAAGGCGAGAGAACGCCTCAAGACCCATCGTTTCGTCTCCGGCGCCACCATTCTCGGTATCGGTATTGCAGCGTCGATCTGGGCGCTTGCGACCTTTGCGGCCATGCACGCCATCGGCCCGTCACTACCCTCCGGCGGGCAAGCGCGCCTCGATACCTCGCTGGGGCTGAACGCGATCGTCCGCGCCGCGCCGAAACAGCAGCGCCTCGTTCGCCTGACGAAATTTTCCCGGCTGACGGTCATGCCGCGCATCCAATTGGCAGCAAGAACTGTCCCGCAAAAGAGCATTGCCGCCATCGCCATGGCAAAGCCCGCCGTCGACTTTGCCGAAAAGACCCAGGTTCTGGCCCTGGCGAAGGCCGCCGCTGCGCGGGGCGGCGATGATCTGATCACCGGCACGACGCCGGTGGTGGCGAGCGCGCTGGTCGAAAACGTCTCCTTGAAGGAGCAGGGCCTTGCCAAGCCCTTCAACCTTGTGATGCAGGAGCCTGCCTCCTCGCTGAACGGCATGCTTCCGGACCTCGGGCCGCTGCCGCTGGCAAAGCCGCGGAGCCTTGCCGACAATGCCGGCAAACCTGCCGATCGAGCCAGGAAGCCGGCGATGAAGGAACTGGCTTACGCCAAGCCGGATCTTCCCATGGACGACGACAACGAGATCCGGCCGACCTTCCGCGGACGCAAGGGTGTTGCCTACTACGATATCTCGGCCGGCGTGGTGTACATGCCGAACGGCGAGAAGCTCGAGGCGCATTCCGGTATCGGCAAGATGCGCGACAATCCCAACTACGTTCATGTCAAGATGAAGGGCCCGACGCCGCCCGGCACCTACAAGGTGACGATGCGCGAGGCGCTGTTCCATGGCGTCGAGGCCGTGCGCCTGACACCCGTCAATGGCGTCGCCCCGCATGGCCGCGTCGGCCTGCTCGCCCACAGCTATCTCCTGCGCACCCGCGGCGATTCGCACGGCTGCGTCGCTTTCGAGGAATATCCGCGCTTCCTCAAGGCCTTCAAGCGCGGCGAGATCTCGCACATGGTCATCGTCAAGAGCATGAAGGGCATGTCCGCACCGAAGCGCACGCTGGCATCGCTGTTTTCCAAAGGCGCATAAATCTGCCTGGGCCTCGGCGCTGCGGCATTCGACACACTTCAAACGCCTTCCACCCACGCGCGAAAACGTCGCCGTGGTTGTCAAAGATCGGACGGGGCGCTGAAAGCTGCCTCGTAAGATAGTAAAAAGTGACACCTCTCAGCGCCCCGTTCGGCGGTTTTTGCCCGCGCACTCATTCCGCTACGGCCTCATCGGCCCTCAGTGCATCGCACGCCCGCAGCAGCATCAGCCTGCGGAGGGGAATTTTCGCACGAGCCCCGGGTTCAAGGACTTCCGTCCTTTCCTTGAAACCGGCGCCGGTCCCGCCTCGTTGCCACGGCTGGCAGCCTATCCGAGGGCGGAACGGGAGGATTATGGCATGGGGGCGCGGGGCGGGGATTTTGCGGGGATGATTTTGCGATGTCACGGCCAGTCCGCCGCTCAGGAGACCTGCTTTATCTCGACCGCAGTCCGGGGCAGGCCGGCAGCGCAAGCGCGCTCGATCAGTTCGTCCAGGATAGGCTTGTCGCGGAACAATTCCTGCATCGCGATATAGTCTGCCGACAGTGACGGATCGAGCGCCAGTGCCTGCAGCACGAGCTTGCGCGCCCGATCGACATCGCCACCTGCAATCCGCGCCGCCATGTGGTAGATCAGCGTCCGGCGGGTCTGGAACGGCAGGGCGCCGGCCACGGCACACATGTCCTCGTACCGTGCCAGTGCATACAGCGCTGCGACCCGCTCCTCGGTAATCCACACGGGCAGGAACGGATCGAGCGTTTCGGCGCGGTCAAGCAGATCCAGTGCCCGCAACGGGTCACCTGCAAACGTGTAGAACGCCGCGCAACGGCCGATCAGATAGGCTTCGTTGGGCGCCAGATCGAGGGCGCGCTCGTGATGGTGGCTCGATGTCGCATAATCGCCGCCCATCATTTTGAGGGCGCCCATGACCCGGTGGGATTCCGGGTCTGTTGGATCGAGCTCGAGCGCGTGCGCGACGCGCAGCTCGCCTATGTCCCGGTCGAAGTCGGGCAGGGCACTCCAGGCGCAGACATGCATGGTGACCGGCCGCGCGAAGCTCGGATCGGCTTCCATCGATTTCTCGAACCATTGCATCGCTTCGAAGATGTGATGGTCGGCGACACCGATGAGCCGGTGATGATCGAGGCCGATCAGATAGTATTCGTAAGCCGACATGTTCTCGGGCCGCTTCAGCCGCGCCGCGACGATTTCGGCCTGTTCTATGCGTCCAGCGACGGTCGCGGCCACGCGCGCGGTGATCTCATCGATCACATCGAGGATTTCGTCGAACGGGCGCTGGACCCGGTCGGACCATACGACATGGCCATATTCGGTTTCGGCGAGAGCGATGTTGAGCCGCACCGCCGTTCCGAGCTTGCGCACCGAGCCGATGACGACATAGTGGACGCCGAGTGCCTTGCCGACCTCGACCGGATTTCCGGTCGCAAGCGCCGTCGAGGCGGAGCGCGAACTGACGAAAAGGCTCTTCAGCCTTCCAAGCTCTAGCGTGAGATCGTCCGTCAGCCCTTCCGCCAGGAACAGCTGATCCTGATCGGCGGAACTGGAGGTCGAAAAGGGTATGACGGCGACCGAGTTCGGCTTCGCCGTGGTCAGCGTCGCATTGCGGGTCGGCGCCGTCTGGAAGCGGTGGCGGTCCGTGGTCTGCCCCACCCGGTAGACCTGCATCGGCTCGGATATGCCCTTCAAACTGCGCGCGCCGATCTCTTCGAAGCTGCAGGGCGTCACGCGGCGAACCTGATCATAGACGGCTCTGGAAACATCGATGGCGCCCGCGTCGGCTGTCGACTGCAGCCGTGCTGCAACATTGACGCCGTCGCCGCGCAAGTCGTCGCCGAAAACGGCGACATCGGCGAGATGAAGCCCGAAGCGAATATCGAAAGCCGTGGCGCCCGGCACGGCCGCGATGGCGTTTCGCGCTTCCATGGATGCCCTCAGCGCATTGACCGGGCTGGAGAACTCGGCAAGCACGGCATCGCCGGCGGTGTTGAAGACCCGGCCCTCGTAGCGCGCCACCATGTCTCCCACCGCCTTCAGGCAGGCGGCGACGCGGGTCAGCGCCGCTTCTTCATCGGTTTCCATCGCCGGCGTGGACCCGACGACATCCGCCACCATAATGGTCGCCAGCTTCCGCTGCACGTGCCTGCTCCCTGGGGTTTACACCCGGGCATTATGGCACATCCCCGCGGCTTCGGCACGGAGGGATGCGGGCGTGCGGGTGGGCTGGCGCAGTGGGCGGGCGTGTTGCGAGGCAGCGGGTACGCGGCTCCTTGTCGGTTCGCTGGGTGACCGCCACTATATTGGCGGTGCGGCGTCATCATCACCTCGATCCGCTCAACGAATGTCACGATGCAACCTTGTGTGTAGCACTCGCCTAGTGTGCCGGACTGCTCTCAACCGGGTAGTGAGCATCCTCCCAGGCGGGGAAGCCACCAGCAAAATGATACACATTCTTGAACCCCCATACCAAAGCTTTCGCCGATGCATAGGCCGAGTCTCCGCAATATTTGCCATGGCATGAGAAGATCACTTCTTCCTCCTTGCTCACGGCTTTCGAAAGCGTATCTTTCGCCAAAACCTCCACAACAGATAGGTTAATAGCCCCTGGCACATGCCCGCGATTGAAACTCAGAGCGGTGCGCACATCAACGAGCTTGACACCCCGGTCGTGCAGCCGCTTGGTCGTTGCAGCGTCTATTTTTGTGGTGCCCTTGACGTTGTATTCCCCGTTGCTCTTGCTCATCAATCGCGCATATTCATCATACGAAATATCTGCACCCGCTCCCTCCGGCACGCCCGCTTTGCGCAACCCTTCCTTCAGGCGATCTCGATAGGTCCTGTCGTAGTTGAAGATGTCGCCGTACCAATACCATCCCAACTCCTGAACGGTGAGGGGGGAATAGCCAGCGGCAACCGCGAGGGCGTTGTATTTTTCGATGTTTGCCTGGACGCCCTCGGTCCGTCCGAGATGGCCGAAGCTCGACACGAGAGTGGCGTAATCCTCAGCCACGTCCGATTGCCGGGTCACCAGGAGTTCGAGGCTCTTCACCCCATCCTCGTACTTCTCCTGGTTGAACTGTGATATCGCAAGAACCCTGAGATAGCTCGGCGGATATTGCGGATCAAAGCGCAGAGCCTGGCGAACGACCTGTTCGGCCTCCGGAGCACGGCCTGTGGCGTTCAGGATTCGTGCCTTGCTGATGTGGTTTTCGGGATCATTGGGATCGAGTTCCATCGCACGGCTGATTTTTGCAAAGGCTTCATCGTAATGGCCCTGCCTTGCCAGCACCTCAGCCGAGATCGCATAGGCAAGCGCGTTGGGCTTGCGCATGGCCAGGGCCAGGTGTTGATCCACACGTTCCATCGCCTTCTGAAAGCCCAGATTGGCCGATTCCCAGTTGGAAATGGCAATCCTCCAATTTGCTGCTGCGAGCGCCGCATGGGCGCGGCTGTAATCGGGATCGAGCTCGATAGCTCTTTCGAAAAGGGGGATCGCCTTGAGGGTCTCATCCTCGCTGTCGCGGCGCAGGTGGTCCCAGCCTTGAAGCAAAGCGTCGTAGGCCTGTGGGTTCTTGGTCTCCACCTGCTCGGACTGAGCTCTCTCTGCGGTCGTGAACTCGACTGTGAGCGCAGACACGATCTCGCCGACGACCTTGTCCTGAAGCGTAAAGATGTTGCTCATCGCGCCGTCATAACGGTCAGCCCATAAATGGTGGCCGCCGAGTGCGTCTATGAGCTGCGCGTTGATGCGGACCTGGTCACCCTGGCGTCGCACGCTGCCCTCCAACACGTAACGGACACCTAGATCCTCGGCTACCTGCTGTACCTTGGTGGGCTTGCCCTTGTAGGCAAATGTGGAGTTTCGAGCGATAACGAAGATGCCGGACAGCTTCGAAAGGTCTGTGATCAGGTCTTCCGTCATTCCATCGGCGAAATAGACCTGCTCGGGATCGGAGCTGAGATTATCAAACGGCAGAACCGCGATTGACGGCTTGTCCGGGAGCGCAAGTGCCATGCGGGCGATCGACGCTTTTTCGACACTTGTCCTCCACGGGCTTAACCATACGACAGGGGCGATAGCCAAGAGAAGCAGCGCAACTGTCGCGGGAATGCCCCATCGGCGAAGGTGTGGGATCTTAGATTGCCGATTGGGCCCGGATCCCTCGAACCGGACCCGATAGGTACGCACGGGCCGCGTGATGTTTTTCACATGCTCCTCACCGACAAACTCCAGCGGCAGTTCGAGCTTGCCTTGTAAATGATCATAGGCAGTGCCGGATATGAAGAGCCCGCCGGAGTCACACAGCTGTTCCAGGCGGGCGGCGACGTTTACACCATCACCGAGCAGATCATCGCCCTCGACCACAACATCGCCGAGATTAATACCCATACGGAAGAGAAGGCGGTGGTCCGGCGGGACATCCGCCTGGCGTGTTGCAATCTCCTTTTGCAGGGCCACCGCGCAAGCGACCGCTTCCACCACGGAACCAAACTCCACGATCAGGCCGTCGCCCATCAGCTTGACAATGCGCCCGTGATATTCGCCCACCAACGGATCGAAGACCTCGGAACGCAACGCTTTCATCGCGGCGAGCGTGCCCGCCTCGTCAGCCTCGATAAGTCGCGAATAACCAACAATGTCGGCGGCGAGAATTGCGACCAGCCGCCGCTCCGCGTGATCTGCTCCCATGGCCACCCTCTCCAGCAAGGTGAAGAAGCCTCGCTTATCGGGTTCTTCGGTTGACGGGACGCGCCGTCTTCCGGAATCTCCAATCCTACTCCCGTTTCCTTTATGAGTGAACTCTTTTGAAAGCTCGATCGCGTTAAGCGGCAGCTTTTGCGCAGGGCGGAAGTTTCAGGCGTTATTCGACGCTCACACCCGCTCCACGAAACCGTCCAGGACCCGTTTCTGCCCCGCCCGGTCGAAGTCGATCGTCAGCTTGTTGCCCTCGATCCCGGCGATATTGCCGTTGCCGAACTTAATGTGGAACACCCGGTCGCCGACCGAGAATTTCGAGGGTTCGTCGATCTTTGATTTAGCGATGAGTTCGCCGTCGATGGTGCGGGCCTTGGGGCCGCTTTCGCCGTAGCCGATGCGCTCGATCGAGACGCCGGAGCGGGTGCCCCAGTTGTCGCGGGTGGCGTCGGTCTTGTTGGCCTGGGCGCGTTTCCAGCCGGGGGTGGAGTAGGAGTTGGCAAACGGTTCCTGCTTGTCGAAGCGGGACTGGCCGTAGCCGCCGCGATTGTAGCCGCCATAGGACTGTTCGGTCTCGGCGACATCGACATGGGTGATCGGCAGCTCGTCGAGGAAGCGCGAGGGCAGCGTCGATTGCCAAAGGCCATGGATGCGGCGGTTGGAAACGAACCAGATGTGGCAGCGGCGTTTGGCGCGCGTCAGGCCGACATAGGCGAGGCGGCGTTCTTCCTCGAGGCCTGAGCGGCCGCCTTCGTCGAGCGCCCGCTGGTGCGGGAACAGGCCTTCCTCCCAGCCGGGCAGGAAGACGGTTTCGAACTCCAGGCCCTTGGCCGAATGCAGCGTCATGATCGAGACGGCATCGAGGTTCTCGTTGGTCTCGGCGTCCATCACCAGCGCGATATGTTCGAGGAAGCCGCGCATGGACTCGAACGCTTCCATCGAGCGGATGAGTTCCTTAAGGTTTTCGAGACGTCCCGGGGCTTCGGCCGACTTGTCGTTCTTCCACATGTCCGTATAGCCGGACTCTTCAAGGATGGTTTCGGCAAGCTCGGTGTGCGGCGTGGTCTCAAGCAAGCCCTGCCAGCGATTGAACATGGTGACGACGTCGAACAGCGACTTGCGCGGCTTGGCCTTCATCTCGTCGGTTTCGATGATGTCGGCGGTTGCCGCCAGCATCGGGATATCGCGCTTGCGGGCATAGTCGTGCAGGGCGCGCACGGTGGTGTCGCCGAGGCCGCGCTTGGGGGTGTTGACGATGCGCTCGAAGGCGAGGTCGTCGGCCGGCTGGCAGACGAGGCGGAAATAGGCCAGCGCGTCGCGGATTTCGAGCCGCTCGTAGAAGCGCGGGCCGCCGATGACGCGGTAGTTGAGGCCGAGCGTGACGAACCGGTCTTCGAACTCGCGCATCTGGAAGGAGGCGCGCACCAGGATCGCCATGTCGTTCAGATTGTGCTTCTGGCGCTGGAGCTGCTCGATCTCCTCGCCGACGGCGCGGGCTTCCTCCTCGGAATCCCAGGCGGCGTGGACCTGCACCTTGTCGTCGTCCGGATTGCTGCGGTCGGTGAACAGGGTCTTGCCAAGGCGGCCCTCGTTATGGGCGATCAGATGGGCGGCAGCGCCGAGGATATGCTCGGTGGAGCGATAGTTGCGCTCCAGCTTGATCACCTTGGCGCCAGGGAAATCCTTCTCGAAACGGAGGATATTGTCCACTTCCGCGCCGCGCCAGCCATAGATCGACTGGTCGTCGTCGCCGACGCAGCAGACGTTCTGCGGCGTGCCCTTCGGGCGTTGGGCAAGCAGCCGCAGCCACATATATTGGGCGGTGTTGGTGTCCTGATACTCATCGACGAGGATGTAGCGGAACTTGTCGTGGTACTCACGCAAGACATCCGGATGGGCGCGGAACATGCGGATCGGGTGCAGCAAAAGATCGCCGAAATCGCAGGCATTCAGCGTCATCAGCCGGGCCTGATAGGCGGCATAGAGCTCGCGGCCCTTGCCGTTGGCAAACGAGCGGGCGTCGCCCTCGGGGATTTCGGCGGGGCCGAGGCCCTTGTTCTTCCAGCCGTCGATCATCTGGGCGAACTGTTTTGCCGGCCAGCGCTTGTCGTCGATGCCATCGGCTTGGATCAGTTGCTTGATCAGGCGGACGACATCGTCGGTGTCGAGGATGGTGAACGAGGATTTGAGGCCCACCAGTTCGGCATGGCGGCGCATCAGCTTGACGCCGATCGAATGGAAGGTGCCCATCCACGGCATGCCCTCGACGGCGCCGCCGACGAGCACGCCGACGCGCTCCTTCATCTCGCGGGCCGCCTTGTTGGTGAAGGTGACGGCGAGGATCTGGCTCGGGAAGGCGCGGCCTGAGGCAAGGATATGGGCGATGCGGGTGGTCAGCACGCGGGTCTTGCCGGTGCCGGCGCCGGCGAGCACCAGCACCGGCCCATCCAGCGTTTCGACGGCCTCGCGCTGTTCCGGGTTCAGGCCGGAGAGATAATCGGGCGCCCGGTGCTGGTCGCGCGCCGCCATGGCGCGGGCCGCGATGCCGCCGCCGGCGGGGGCGGGCGGGGCAGGCTGCGGGCTCATACCACGCTGCGGGCGCGGTGCCGGCTCCTCGTCGAAGAAGGGAATATCGTCAAAACCATTGCTCATGCGGCTCAATGTAGTGATTCGGAGCCGAAAGGCCAGAATTCTGTTCTTCTTTTATTCCGTGAAGTCCAGCTTGTTTGCGGATATAATCGCTTTTCCGCCGCGATCAGGGCTGATGATCGGCATCGAAGACCGGATCGACGGGAAGCTGCAAGGCCGTCGCCAGCTGGTTGGTCTTGGCGGCGAGCGCAATGACGCGCAGGAGATCGGCATGCTGTTCTGCCGTCATGCCCTTGGCTTTTGCGGCTGCGGTGTGGGAATGGGCGCAGTAGCCGCAGCCATTGGTGACGGAGACGGCGATATAGAGCATTTCCTTGACGACGGGATCGAGCGCCGACGGTGTCGCCATCACCGCCTTCACCTCGGCCCAGGTGTTTTCGAGCAGATCGGCGTCGAAAGCGAGGTAGTGCCACATGTTGTTGATGAAGTCGGACTTGCGGGTCGTGCGGATGTCGTCGAACACGGCCTTGACGCGCGGATCGGCTTCCGGGTTCTGATGTTTTGCGATGGTGCTCATGGGGTTCCTCCGATCGTGACAGGCTTATGGGTGCCCAGCCGGTTTGTCGAGCACCCGCCATGATCCGAGGGCCGAAAAGGGCTTTTATTACAATTGCGTAATGATGGCATTCTAGGATTGCCCGCAGTGCAGCAAAAAGAGATAGTTGCGCGTAATGACGGGTTTCGTGCGCCATCGTGGCGGCAAGCTCGTGGATTCAATTGGAGTTCCGTATGCGGCTTTGGAAGCAGCTGTTGATCAGCCTTGTCATTCTCGTTGTGGGCCTTGGTATCTGGGTCCGCTTCGTGCCGGGCGCTGGCGCGATGCTGGCCAAGGCGGGTGTGCCGGAGCAACTGGTCGCGCTTGCTGCAAAACCGGCGGGCGAGGCGGCCAGCGGGCAGGGACAGGCGCAAGGGCAAACGCAGCGTGGTCGCGGCCAAGGCGGCGGGGCACCGCTGGTGGTGACCCAGCCGGTCGATAGCGCCGTCGTCAACGACAGGCTGAACGCCATTGGCAATGGCGAGGCCATTCTCTCCGTTGCGGTGACGCCGCAGGCGACCGGCAATCTGACCGAAGTGCTCGTCCACTCCGGCGACCGGATAACCAAGGGGCAGGTGATTGCCCGTCTCGACAATGACGAGCAGACCATTGCGGCCGCGCAGGCCAAGGTCGCCGTCGCCAGTGCCCTCGAAAAGGTCGAACGCAACCGCAAGCTCGGCAATGCAGTATCCGTTGCCGTCCTGCGCGAAGCCGAATTTGCCATGCAGGCAGCCGAACTTGCCCTGCAGACTGCCGAACTCGATCTCAAGCGCCGCGACATTGTTGCGCCGTCCGGCGGCATCGTCGGCATCATCACCGTCAATCCGGGCGATTACGTCACCACCACGACGTCGATTGCCGTCGTCGACGACCGTTCGCAGATCCTCGTCGATTTCTGGGTGCCGGAGCGGTTTTCGACCAAGATCGCCGTTGGGCAGGCGGTTTCCGCCTCGGCCATTGCCTTGCCGGGCTCGGAACTGTCGGGCGTCATCCATGCGATCGACAATCGCGTCGATCAGGCAAGCCGAACGCTGAGGGTCCGGGCGCGGATCGACAATCCGGACGATACGCTGAGGGCCGGCATGTCCTTTGCCGTTTCGGTCCGCTTTCCCGGCGACCAGTATCCGACGGTCAATCCATTGGCGGTGCAGTGGAGTGCCGAGGGCTCCTACGTCTGGCGCATCGAGGCGGAAAAGTCGCAGAAGGTTCCGATCAAGATCATCCAGCGCAATTCCGACAAGGTGCTGGTCGATGCCGAGCTTGCCAAGGGTGACGCCGTGGTGATGGAGGGTGTGCAGCGCCTGCGCGACGGCGGCGCCGTGCGCATCGCCGGCGTAGAGCGGCCGCAGGAACAGAGGCCGCAGCCGAGCGACCAGGGACAGAAGGTATCCGAGGCGGAGACCGCGAAATGAGCGGCGGAGGCGAGCATCAGGGCGCAGGGCGAACGGCGGGTTTTACCGCGCTGTTCGTGCGCCGGCCGATCTTTGCACTGGTCGTCAACACGCTGATCATCGTGGCGGGTCTTGCGGCGCTGAACGGCATCGAAGTGCGCGAACTGCCGCAGGTCGATCAGCCGGTGGTCTCCGTCAACACCCAGTTCGACGGCGCTTCGCCGGAAACCGTGGATCGCGAGCTGACGTCGGTGATCGAGGGCGCGGTCTCGCGCGTGCAGGGCATCAAGGATATCTCCTCGACCTCGCAATATGCCCAGAGCCGCGTGACGCTGCAGTTCTCCGACACGACCGATATCGGCCAGGCCTCCAACGACATCCGCGATGCGCTTGGCCGGGTGTCGAACCAGTTGCCCGAGGATGCCGACGAGCCGCGTATCGTCAAGGCCGATTCCGATAGCCAGCCGATCCTGCGTCTGGCGCTGACGTCAGACACCCTGTCGATGGAAGATCTGACGCTGCTGGCGGAAAACGAGATCACCGACCGTCTCGCCGCCGTCGAGGGCGTCGCCGACGTGCAGATCAATGGTGACCAAGAAAAGATCTTTCGTATCGACGTCAATCAGTCGAAACTTGCCGGCCGCGGGCTGACCGTCGCCAATCTGCGCACCGGACTTGCCAGCGCATCGATGGACGTGCCGGCGGGCTCACTGACCAGTGCCGACCAGGACATCTCGGTGCGCGCCACTGCCGACCTGCAGACGCCGGAGCAGTTCGAAAACCTGATTCTTGGCAACAATGTCCGGCTTGGCGATATCGCGACGGTGACGCTTGGTCCGGATATCGGCACGTCGTCGCTGCGCTCGGACGGGCGGCAGGGCATCGGCCTTGGCATCATCCGGCAGGCGCAGTCGAATACGCTCGATATTTCCGAAGGCGTGAAGAAGGCCGTGGCAACGATCGGCGAAATCCTGCCTGAGGGAACACAGCTCAAGGTCACCAGCGACGACGCGGTGTTCATCGACGGCGCTATCCACGAGGTGGAGATCGCGCTCGTCGCATCCGTCATCATCGTTACACTCGTCATTTACCTCTTCCTGCTCGACTGGCGGGCGACGCTCATCCCGACGCTGACCATGCCGATCGCGCTGGTCGGAACCTGTGCGGCTATCTATCTTGCCGGTTTCTCGATCAACATCCTGACGCTGCTCGCGATCGTCCTTGCCACCGGGCTTGTGGTGGACGATGCGATCGTGGTGCTTGAAAACATCGTGCGACGGCGGGGCGAGGGCATGGGACCTCGGGCGGCGGCCGTGCTCGGCACGCTCGAAGTGTTTTTCGCCGTCATCGCGACGACGGCGACGCTTGCCGCCGTCTTCGTACCGCTGTCGTTCCTGCCGGGGCAGACGGGCGGACTTTTCCGTGAGTTCGGTTTCGTGCTCGCCTTCGCAATTCTGCTTTCTGCTTTCGTGTCGCTGACGCTCTGCCCCATGCTGGCTTCGCGTATGCTGAAACCCCACGGCGAGGAGCACGGCCACACCGGCTTCATGGGCAAACTCGGTGCTTTTGCCGCCGGGTTCTACAAGAGGACCCTGCGGGCCTGCCTCAACTCGCCGCTGATCGTCTTCATGGTCGCCGTGATGGTGACCGCAGCGGGTGCCGGCGCCTTCACCCTGTTGAAATCGGAACTGACGCCGACGGAGGATCGTGCGCGTATCATGCTGCGAATGCAGGCGCCGCAGGGCGTCTCGCTGGAATACACGCAGGCGCAGATGCGGCGTGTCGAGGACGGACTGAAGCCGCTGGTCGATAGCGGCGAGATTGCCAATATCTTCTCCATTTCCGGCCAGGGCGGGTCCGTCAATAGTGGCTTCATGGTGCTGACGCTTGCCCCCTGGAGCGACCGGGAGCGCACCCAGCAGGAGGTTTCTGCCGATATCACCCGGATGACGGCGAATATCCCGTCGATCCGCGTCTTCCCGATCCAGCCCAACAGCCTCGGCATCCGCGGCGCCGGCAACGGCCTGCAGGTGGCGCTGGTCGGCAATGACTATACGAAACTCGGCGATGCGGCGGCAAAACTGGTGCGCCAGATGGAAGACAGCGGCCGCTTCGAAAACGTCCGTCTGAATTATGAAGCCAATCAGGCGCAGCTGTCCGTGACGATCGACCGCGAACGTGCGTCCGATCTCGGCATCGATATCAACGGGCTGTCGTCGGCACTGCAGGCGATGCTCGATGGCAACAGCGTGCTCGACGTCTATGTCGAGGGCGAGGCCTATCCGGTCAAGCTTTTGTCGACCACCAATCCGGTCAATGATCCGACCGACCTGCAGAACATTTTCCTGAAGACCGGCGACGGCAAGATCGTGCCGATGTCGTCGATCGCTTCCGTCGAGGAAAGAGCCGTTGCGCCGCAATTGTCACGGGAATCGCAGTTGCGCTCCGTGTCTCTATCGGCGGGGCTTGGCCCGGACATTGCGCTTGGTGATGCCCTGTCGATGGTCGAGCAGATGGCGGAACCCTTGCTCCCGCCGGGATCGCGTGTCGTGCCGCTCGCCGAAGCTGCGACGCTGGACGAGAATGCCAACGGCATGTTCGTTACCTTCGGCTTTGCTCTCGTCATTATCTTTCTGGTGTTGGCCGCGCAGTTCGAAAGCCTGGTCAGTGGCCTGATCATCATGTCGACCGTGCCGCTCGGGCTTGCCTGCGCCGTCTTTGCCATGCTGATGACCGGCAACACGCTGAACATCTACAGCCAGATCGGACTGGTGCTTCTGGTCGGCATCATGGCCAAGAACGGCATCCTGATCGTCGAGTTCGCCAACCAGTTGCGCGACCGCGGCGAGGATCTGCGTTCGGCCATCGAGAATGCGGCGAATATCCGGTTGCGGCCGGTGATGATGACAATGATCGCCACCATCGTCGGTGCTGTACCACTGGTGCTGGCAAGTGGAGCAGGCGCAGAAGCGCGCGTGGCGCTCGGCTGGGTGCTGGTCGGCGGTCTTGGGCTTGCTACCGTGGTCACACTCTATCTGACCCCGGTTGCCTATCTGGTCATCGCCCAGTTCACCAAGCCGCAGGTCGACGAGGAACGGCGACTGCACCGCGAACTGGAGCAGGCCGAGGCGCTGCAACTGGCTGAAGCCGCGGAATAAATGCCACCCGGGTCCTGTGTTTCGTGAATGCTCCCAAAGCGCACTGCGTTCGTGCTTGCCCCCGGGAGCGCCGCACGTGTTCAGCACGAGCATCATGTTATTTCTGCCCTGTGTCTGGACTGTCTCACTTCGTCGCAATTCTTTGCTAAACCCGTCACGTTCAGGATGAGGTTCTGGACAAAGTGATTCCGATTTGCACAGTAGCGCGTTGAAATCTAAGAATTTCCGCGATGTGCGGCGGTGGTTCGGGGGAGCGTGATGGCGTTGAAGGCGATCAAGGCGGGAAACCGCAACGAAACCGGCATTACAGCTGCAACGGGGCTGATGCGCGAACGGTTCGGCGATCGTTTCCAGACCAGCGAGGCCATCCGGGCCCAGCATGCCCACACGACTACCTATATTCCTGCACAGTTGCCCGATGGCGTCGTCTTTCTCGAGAGTGCTGCCGAGGTCGAAGCGATCGTCGCGATCGCCAGCGAGCATGGGGTGCCGCTGATCGCATTCGGCACCGGCTCGTCGCTTGAAGGCCATATCAACGCGCCGCATGGCGGCTTCAGCGTCGATATGAGCCGCATGGACAAGGTGCTCGAGGTCAATGCCAGCGATTTCGATTGCACCGTGCAGCCGGGCATCACGCGCGAGGCGCTCAACATCTATCTGCGCGACACCGGGCTGTTCTTCCCGATCGATCCCGGCGCCAACGCCTCGATCGGCGGCATGGCATCGACGCGGGCTTCCGGCACCAACGCGGTGCGCTACGGGACGATGAGGGACAATGTGCTGGCCGTAACCGCCGTGACGGCAGGGGGCAAGGAAATCCGCACGGCCCACCGGGCCAAGAAATCATCGGCTGGCTACGATCTCACCCGGCTTTTCGTCGGTGCCGAGGGGACGCTCGGCATCCTCACCTCAATCACGCTCAGGCTGCAGGGCATTCCCGAAATGATTGCTGGCGGCGTCTGCTCGTTCCCCAGCGTCGGCGATGCCTGCAACACCGTGATCCTGACGATCCAGTCGGGTATTCCGGTGGCGCGGATCGAACTGCTCGACGCTGTGCAGATGCGGGCGAGCAATGCCTATTCGGGATTGTCCTTCCCGGAAGTGCCGACGCTGTTCGTCGAGTTTCACGGAAGTGCGGAGAGCGTTGCCCTGCAGTCGAAGCAATTTGGCGAGATCGCAGCGGAGTTCGGCAGTTCAGAATTTCGCTGGACGGCCAATACCGATGAACGCAACACGCTGTGGAAGGCGCGGCACAACGCCTATTGGGCGCAGAAGAGCCTGGCGCCAAGTCTTGCGATCCTCTCGACCGACGTCTGCGTGCCGATCTCGCGACTTGCCGATTGCGTCGAGGCGACGCATGAGGACATTCTAGCCAATGGCCTGATTGCCCCGATCGTCGGGCATGCCGGCGACGGGAACTTTCATGTCGGACTGCTGTTCGACGACAAGGACGATGCCGACATTGCAAAGGCAGAAGCCTTCGTCGCACGCCTCAACGAGCGGGCGCTGGCGATGGACGGCACCTGTACCGGCGAGCACGGCATCGGCCAGGGCAAGATGCCGTTCCTCGAAGCAGAGCTTGGCGACGCGCTCGATCTGATGCGGCAGGTGAAGCGGGCGCTCGATCCCGGCAACATCTTCAACCCCGGCAAGATTTTTGCCATGTGAAAACAGGGAACGGGTGTTAAGGAGTGGTAGGCGCCGCCCAGGGCGCTATCTGTCGCAACATACGGGATAGGATTTTTAACTGGTGCTTTCGCGAATTCTGGTTTTCGTCGGTGGCCTTCTGGTCGTGGCGCTGTTTGCCGCGCTGATTGCGCCACGGTTTATCGACTGGACCGATTTTCGCAAGGATTTCGAGCGCGAGGCGAGCCGGATCATGGGCAAGCCCGTGGTGGTTCACGGCAGCGTCGATGCGCGGCTGATCCCGTTCCCGTCGGTTACCCTCAATGACGTGCGTGTCGGCCAGTCGGAAACCGGCGAGCCGCTCATCCAGGTCGCGCATTTCTCGATGAACGCGGAACTTGCGCCGTTCCTTTCCGGCGAAGCGCTGATTTTCGACATGAGGCTGGAACAGCCGAAGGCCAAGATACGGCTCTTGCCGGACGGCACGCTCGACTGGGCGCGCGGGCGCAAGGCTTCCATTCCTGCAAAGACTGTAGTCCTCGAAAATGTCGCGATCACCGGCGGGCAGATCGATTTCATCGACGAGCAGACCGGCCGGACGCGGCGTATCACCGGGCTCGAGGCGGATCTTTCCGCCCGCTCGCTTGCCGGGCCGTGGAAGATGGAGGGGCGGGCGGCGCTTGACGGCGAGGCGGGCAGTTTTGCCCTCTCCAGCGGCGAAGTGGACGAGGGCGGCACGCTTGGCCTCAGGGCGCGACTGACGCCGGACAAGCGGCCGTTCGGCGTTGATCTCGACGGCGATCTGAAGATCGTCGATCTGAAGCCGCTCTATCAGGGCAAGTTCACGCTGACGGAGAACAAGCCGGCGGAGGCACAGAAGGTCCAGGACCAATCGGCCGCCTTGCGGGTGAACGGCGAGTTCGAGCTCACCAACGAGCGCATCCGCGTGCCCGAATACAGGCTTGAGATCGGACCGAACGACGACCCCTATCTGGTGACCGGCGAGGCGACGCTCGATACCGGCAAGGAACAGGAATTCCTGCTTCTGGCCGATGGCCAGCAGATCGATGTCAGTCGCATCGGCAATACCGGCGAGACGGGCAAGACCGGGCGCGACCCGGCCATCTCGATTCGCCAGCGGCTTGCCGCGATGATGGCGATCGCCGCCGACATCCCGATCCCGCAGGTGCCGGGGCGGGCGAGCCTGAAATTGCCGGCGATCGTCATCGGCGATACGACCGTGCGTGACGTGCGGCTCGACCTTCGGCCGGATGGGGCCGGATGGATGATCGACAATGCGGTGGCGCAACTGCCGGGTCGCACGCAGTTCGAGGCCAAGGGTCGGCTGCAGTTGAGCGGCCAGCGCGCCTTTCGCGGCGAAATGCTCGTCGCCTCCAACCAGCCATCGGGGCTTGCGACCTGGGTAGCCGGCTCGGTCGATCCGGCCATCCGCAAGCTGAAGACCGCCGGGTTTTCCGCGACCGTGAACCTCACCGATACGCTGCAGCAGTTCGAGCGCCTGGAAGTGGCGGCGGGGCCCGCCGTCCTGCGGGGGCGGGTCGAGCGGCAGGCGTTCGACGGCGTGGCGCCAAACCTGTCATTGCAGCTGAAGGGCAACAGCATCGATCTCGAGGCGCTGCAGGCGCTGGCGGGGCTGGTGGCCGGTGATGCGTCGAACGCGACGGTTCTCTCCCATACGATCGCTGCCGACCTTTCAGCCGAACAATTTTCCGCCTTCGGCGAGGACGCCAGCGATGTGCAGCTGGTGGCGACCCTGAAAAACGGCCAGTTGCAGGCCGAGCGCGTTTCGATCGGCAGCATTGCCGGCGCCCAGCTTGCTTTGTCCGGACGCATGAGCGGCGAGCTGACTTCACCGGTCATTTCCGCCAAGATGAAGTTTGCCTCGCCGGACATGACGCCATTCCTGAAGATGATCGAGCGCCATGCGGCCAAACACCCGGCGCTGGAGCGGCTGGTGAAAAGCGGTCCCTATTACAGTGACGCAGCACTTGATCTAACGCTGACGGCCGGCAGCCAGGACGGCAAGGCGCCGGTGACGTTCGGCATCATCGGCACGGCGAACGGCACCAAGATTGCAGCGAACTATCAGGCGCCAGATATCGCGCAGGCGTTCGCCGGGCAGGGAATCCTGCTCGAGGCGACGATGGAGAACCCGGCGACGCCGGTGCTTCTCGGCCAGATCGGCTTCGATCCGCTGCCGTTCGATGCCGATGAAAATGCGCTCCTGTCGGTGAAACTTCAGGGCACGGACGGCCGCAAGGCCAATGCCGGCCTCACCTTCACCACGGCGCGGACCTCGCTTTCCGCCAATGGCGACATTGACCTGTCGCGCGAGAATTTCCTGTCCGGTCAGACAAAGGTGACGCTGGAAAGCCAGGATTTCGAACCGTTCCTGCTGTTGCAGGGTATTGGCCTGCCGCAAATGGGCTCCGGACTGCCGTTCGCCCTGAAGGCCGACATCGCGACCACGCCGGAGGCGGTGACGCTTTCGGCGATCGAGGGCAAGGCCGACGGCAATGCGTTTTCCGGAATTTTTGCAATCGACCGGACAACACCAGGCAAGGCAACCGGGCAGGTCGCGCTTGATACGCTCGATCTCGCCTGGCTGGGCGAGGGCATTCTGGGTCCGGTTCAGGATGCAGCAAGCGGCGACCTCTCCACATCTCCGGTGGTCCAGCCGGCCTGGAGCGGGCTGGATGTCGCCATCGATCTTTCCACCAAGCGGTTCTGGCCCGGAGTCTACGGCGCGGTGACGGATATGACCGGCAAGATGGTCTGGAAGGGTGATCAGATCGAGTTCAACACGCTGTCCGGCAACTGGCTGGGCGGCAAGGCCGAAGGCCGCCTTTTGCTCGGCAATGGCGACGGGTCCGGGTTTTTCCAGGCCAGGCTGGATCTGAAGGATGCCGATCTTGCCAATGCCGCATGGACGTCGGGCGGAGCGGCGGTTGCCGAGGGTAAATTCGACCTGTCACTTGCTATGGAAGCCTCGGGCAAGACCACGCGGGCCATGGCTGAATCCGCGAGCGGCTCCGGTAGCGCGATGCTGCGCGATACGGTGGTACATGGTCTCAACACTGCTGCGCTGCCGGCGATCATAGCCGCTGTGGACGGCGTCGAAGGGCAGATCACCCCGGATACCGTAAAACCGCTTGCCGAGAGGCAAGTGCTATCCGGGCAGGCGGTGCTCGGGGCTGTGGAGGTGCCGTTCAACATTGCTGGTGGTACGCTGCGTGCCCAGAACGTCACGGCCGGCGATGCCGGAGCCGGCCTTTCGGCAAACCTTGAGATCAGCTTTCCGGACGAACGGATGAATGCGGGCGTCGATGTCGCCTTCAATGCGGGCGAGGAAACGTTGGCCGGTGCGGAAGCGCAGGTGAAACTGGCCTATGCCGGGCTTTTGCAGTCGCCCGGGCGAACCCTTGATGCCACCGACCTCTCCAACTTCCTGTCGCTGCGCGCCTTCGAGCGGGAGCGCCGCCGTGTCGAGACGCTGCAGGCGAACGTTCTCGAAAAACAGCGGCTGCGCCGCGAAGTGGCGCTCTACAAGGCCAATGCCGCCGAGCGGGAGGCTGAACGCCTGCGGGCCATTGAAGAAGAGCGGCGGCGCCAGCTGGCCGTGGAGGCGGCCGCTCGACAGAAGGCGGAGGCCGAGGCAAGGGCGCTGGCTGAGAAAAAGGCGGCTGAAGCGGCGGCCGCAGCCAAGGCGGCCGAGGACGCGGCGCGAAAGACCGAGGAGCAGAAGAGCCTCAACCTCCTGCCGTTCGATCCGACCGGCGGCGTCCTGCGCGGCGAGGACCTCTCTGCACCCCAAGATGGAAGTGCGGCTGGGCAGCCTGCCGAGCAGCAACCGCTCACGCCGTCGCAAGGGCTCGATTTCAATTCGCTTCCGGGCGTTACGCCGCAATAACAAGACCGAAGGCAGCCAGGCGAAAACAACCGTAGCCTGACGCGGTTCACTGCCGCTCGGTTTTGATCCAGTTCAGCACGTAAACCCTGAGCGCCGAGGAAAGATTGCTGTCCGTCGATCGCCCGTCATCGATCTCGGCGATCAATTGCGCCAGCGCCATCTGCCGGCTTTCCGAAATCGATTTCAATTCCTGCCAGAACGGCTCCTCCAGCGAGAAGCTCGTCCGGTGGCCATGCAGCGTCGCGGAATGCTTGCGGATCACGGGCTTGCCTCAGGAGGTGAATCAGGTCGTTTCGAATTTGATTCCGAAAATTCGGCTAACCATTTGATGGGGTTATGTGATCAGGAACTCCCTGCGGATCGGCAATGCTTATGCTTCGCCGTCCGTTCCATCCGTCACCTTCTCGCGCCGGCCCTGTTCGTGGGTCTTTTCGGCCTTGTCGTTCAGCGTTCTGGTCAACTGCTTCTCGGCCTTGGTCCGGCCAAACGAGATGCGGTTCTGCTCGGCAAGCCTGTCCTTTTCCGTCCGCGCCTTCTGCTTGCGGAACTGACGGAGATTGATGACGTCGCCGGTCATGGTGAGCCCGTTTGGTGCTGGTGTTAGTTCTTCTTGCGGAAGGAATCGAGCGAAATCACCGAGCCGCCTTCCTTCTTGCCGTCATCGCCCGTCTTGGGAGCGGCATCGGTGTCGGGCTCAGTCGTCTTGTCGATCTGGCTGATCGGATAGGCGGTGATTTCGGCGCCTTCATCCTCTTCTGCCGCGGCGACATCGAACTCCAGTTCGAAATTGACCGACGGATCGTAGAAGCCGCGAATGGCGTTGAAGGGAATGACCAGTTTCTCGGGCGTGTCGGAGAAGGACAGGCCGATCTCGAACAGCGTCTCGGTGACCTTCAGGTCCCAGAACTGGTGTTGCACGACGATGGTCATCTGCTCGGCATACTTGGCCTTGAGGTGCTGGGAGATGCGAACGCCCGGCGCGCCGGTGAGGAAGGTGATGAAGAAATGGTGATCTCCGGGCAGGTGACCTGTGGCTGCGACTTCGGTCAGGACCTTGCGGATGACGCTGCGAAGGGCGTCCTGCGCGAGAATGTCGTAGCGGATATGGTCTTGGCCCATAAGATCCCCGTCTTTCTTGTAACTCAACTCGGTCACACTTTATGCCATCGGCTCTGTAGGCAGGAAAGGTCCCGCATACGAGTCATTTGCATCATCTATAGACCATTTCAAGGCGTTGGAGAAGGTGAAGGACAGGGGGGAGAAGGCGAAGGACTGGGGGAGAAGGTGAAGGCTTCTGTTGCCAGGTGCCTTCGGACCCCGCCTAAGAGTGCGACCCCTTAGGACTTGATTTGAAGTGCCACACTGCGATTAAGCAGCGAGACGAGCTTCCGCATAGTTGTCGTTTGCAACTACAATTTTAGCCCGATAACGGTGGTACAATGCCGAGCGAAAAGTCGATCTTTACACCCTTGTCGATCCTATTTCGCCCCCATCAAAAGCCGGTCCGTAAGTCGTCCCTGACCGGTTTTTGGTGGAGGCGCCGGGTACCGCCCCCGGGTCCAATAGGTTTATTTCACCGCCTGTTTATCGCTATAGCCGCCCGAAGACGGCATGTCACATATAGGTCGTAAACGGTCCCAAGAAAAGGGCTTTGTCGAAAATACCACGCGCTTATGCGGGCGTTGTCGAGCGGATTGCCCTTGACTCGCCTGTCAGGCGTGAAAAAATTCTGTTCGCGCGTCCTCATGGCGAATGACTCGCGGCGCAGCAGCCAATATTTTGGCGACGATCTGATGTGATTGCGGGGGGAAACACGGGATTGCCGATTGGTTCGCCGCCGACTTGCGCCTAATTTACGGCGAAACGAATCGACGGCGGACCTCATGAAACAGTATCTCGACCTCTTGCGTCATGTGATGGAGAACGGCTCGGACCGCGGCGACCGGACCGGGACAGGTACGCGTTCGGTGTTCGGCTACCAGATGCGGTTCGACCTGTCGGAGGGCTTCCCGGTGCTGACCACCAAGAAGCTGCACCTGCGGTCGATCATCTATGAACTGCTCTGGTTCCTCAACGGCGACACCAACATCGCCTATCTGAAGGAAAACGGCGTCAACATCTGGAACGAATGGGCCGACGAGAACGGCGATCTTGGTCCGGTCTACGGCTACCAGTGGCGCTCCTGGCCGACCCCGGACGGCGGTCATCTCGATCAGATCACAAATCTCGTCGAAGGGCTGAAGACGAATCCCAATTCGCGCCGCCACATCGTCTCAGCCTGGAATCCCGCGCTGGTGGATGAGATGGCGCTGCCGCCGTGCCACTGCCTGTTCCAGTTCTACGTGTCGGACGGAAAACTCTCCTGTCAGCTTTACCAGCGCTCGGGGGACATTTTTCTCGGGGTTCCGTTCAACATCGCCTCCTATGCGCTGCTGACACTGATGGTCGCACAGGTTTGTGGCCTGCAGCCGGGCGATTTCGTCCATACGTTCGGGGATGCGCATATCTATCACAACCATTTCGAGCAAGCCCGCGAGCAGTTGACGCGGACGCCGAAGGCGTTGCCGAAGATGGTCTTGAACCCGCAGGTAAAGGATCTATTTTCCTTTAAATTCGAAGACTTTGCGCTGACCGGCTATGAAGCGGATTCACATATCAAGGCGCCGGTCGCCGTGTGACGCAGGCACGCTCCGGCGACCGGACAAGGTTGCGAGCGGCTGAACGGTCAGGGAGGACCAGATGCTGACATTGATCCATGCGCCGCTGTCGCGGTCGGGCCGAATCCTGTGGCTGCTGGAAGAACTGGGGGCGCAGTACGATGTCCGCTATGTCTCCATCCGTCGCTGGGACGGATCGGGCGGGCCGGATGACGACAATCCGCATCCGCACAAGCAGGTGCCGGCACTCCTGCATAATGGAACTCTGGTCACGGAATCGACGGCGATCACGCTGTATCTGACCGACCTCCATCCGGAGTCGGAGTTCGGGAGGCCGGTGGGGCATCCCGAGAGAGGCGCCTATCTTTCCTGGCTTGCCTATTATGCCGGCGTGATCGAACCCGCAGGAACGGCTTTCATCAGCGGCATGACGCAGGCTAGTCCGGCCCTTGCGAAAGGCTACCAGGAGATGTGCGCGCATGTGGTCGCAACGCTCGACAAGCAGCCCTATCTTCTCGGCGACAAGATCAGCGGTGCCGACGTGATGCTCGGCGGCGCGCTTGCGTGGATGCGCAAGCTCCTGTCGGAAAGCGCAAGCGTCGATCGCTATGTGCAAAGAGTGACATCGCGTCCGGCTCTTGCCCGCGCCCGCGAGATCGACAGCAAGCCGGACGGTTTTCATGAATGAGCCGAAGATCACCATCGTCGTTGCCGTCTCGTCGAACGGTGTGATCGGCCGTGACGGCGGCCTGCCGTGGCACCTGCCGAGCGATCTCAAGCGCTTCAAGGCGCTGACGCTCGGGCGCCCGGTGATCATGGGGCGCAAGACCTGGACTTCGATTGGCCGGCCGTTGCCGGGCCGGCCGAATATCGTCATCAGCCGCGATCCTGCCTTCTTCGCTGAAGGGGCAACCGTTTTTGCCTCGCTCGATGAGGCGCTGGAGGAGGGGCGGCAGCGGGCCGCGGAGCTTGGGGTCGATGAGGTCTGTGTCATCGGTGGCGGTGAAATCTACCGGCAAGCGATCGACATGGCTGACCTGTTGCACATCACGCAGGTGGCGACCGAGGTCGATGGCGATACGCGCTTTCCGGCGATCGATCCTGAAATCTTCGAAAAGATCGTCGACGAGCCCTTGCCGCAGGGCGAAAAGGACAGTCATGCGATGCGTTTCTCGACCTGGCGGCGCAAAAGCTAAGCAAAGATAACTATTTTGCCGGATTTACGGTGAAGTTGGATGCGCCGCGTTGAAAGCCGTTCTGGAGATACCTATAACGGTTTCACATCGCGGCCTGCGGTGTTTTCGCGGGCCGTCGATCTTGGAATTTTTTCAGTAGAAGAGGTATGAATGCCCTGGAGCAATCAGAACGGCGGCGGCGGCGGTCCTTGGGGCGGCGGCGGCGGAAACAAGGGCCCCTGGGGCCAGGGGCCGAACCGCCCGCGTGGCGGCGGTGGCCGCGGCAGTGGCGGCCCGCCGGACCTCGAGGAAATCTTTCGCCGGGGACAGGATCAGCTGAAAAGTGTCGTGCCGGGTGGCTTTAATGGCGGCGTCGCGGCGATTATCGGCCTGCTCGTCGTCGGCTTCATCCTGATAAATTCGATCTACACCGTCCAGCCTGACGAGCGTGGCGTCGAGATGCGTTTCGGCAAGCCGAAAGAAGAGATTTCGATGCCGGGCCTGCACTATCATTTCTGGCCGCTTGAAACGGTCGAAATGGTCAAGATCACCGAGCAGCAGCAGAATATCGGCAGCAAGTCGGGCCTGGGTGACCAGTCTGCGGCCGGCCTCATGCTGTCGGGCGACCAGAACATCGTCAACGTCCAGTTCTCAGTGCTGTTTTCCGTGACCGATCCCAAAGCCTATCTGTTCAACGTCGAGAACCCGGCCGAGACGCTGCAGCAGGTTTCCGAAAGCGCCATGCGCGAAGTCGTCGGTCGTCGTCCCGCACAGGACATCTTCCGCGACAACCGTCAGGCGATCGCAGCTGACGTGAAGACCACGATCCAGGCGACCATGGACACCTACGGCGCCGGTATTTCCGTCAACACCGTTGCCATCGAGGATGCGGCACCGCCGCGCGAAGTGGCAGATGCGTTCGACGAGGTACAGCGTGCCGAACAGGACGAAGACCGCTTCGTCGAAGAGGCCAACCAGTATGCCAACCAGGTGCTCGGCAAGGCGCGCGGTCAGGCTGCCCAGCTCCGTGAAGAGGCGGCTGCCTACAAGGGCCGCGTCGTCAAGGAAGCCGAGGGTGAGGCGCAGCGCTTCATCTCGGTCTACGACGCCTATGCCAAGGCTCCCGATGTGACGCGCAAGCGTCTCTATCTCGAAACGATGCAGAATGTTCTCGGCAAGTCCAAGAAGGTCATCCTCGACGAGAAGAACGGCCAGGGCGTGTTGCCCTATCTTCCGCTCAATGAAATCGGCAGACCCGCGCAGTCGGGAGGGTCCCAGTAATGACCAACCGTTTCCCCTATATTCTGATCGGCCTCGCGCTTGTCCTGATGGCGGTCTATTCGTCCGTCTTCATCGTCAACCAGCGCCAGCAGGCGGTGGTCGTTCGCTTCGGCCAGATCAAGGACGTGAAGACCGAGCCGGGCCTCTATTTCAAGCTGCCCTTCGCTTTTATGGACGCCGACCGTGTTCAGTACGTCGAAAAGCAGGCCCTGCGTTTCGACCTCGACAATATCCGCGTCCAGGTTTCGGGCGGCAAGTTCTATGAGGTCGATGCCTTCGTCGTCTACAAGATCGCCGATGCGCGGCGCTTCCGCGAAACGGTTTCTGGTGACCGGGAATCGGCCGAATCGCGGTTGCGCACCCGTCTCGACGCTTCGCTGCGCCGGGTCTACGGTCTTCGCGGCTTTGAATCGGCACTTTCCGAAGAGCGCGCCTCGATGATGCGCGAAGTGCGCGCGGACCTGAAGACCGACGCCGAATCGCTCGGTCTCAACATCGAAGACGTTCGTATTCGCCGTACCGACTTGACGCAGGAAGTCTCGCAGCAGACCTTCGAGCGGATGAAGGCCGAGCGTCTTGCGGAAGCCGAACTGATCCGGGCCCGTGGTAACGAAAAGGGCCAGACGCGCCGTGCCGTTGCCGATCGTCAGGTTGTCGAGTTCGTTGCCGAAGCGCAGCGCGATTCGGAAATCCTGCGCGGTGAAGGCGAAGCCGAACGGACCGCCGTGTTTGCCGACGCGTTTGCTCGCGATCCGAAGTTCTTCGAATTCTATCGGTCGATGGCGGCTTACGGTTCTGCGATCGCCAGCCCGGACACGACGCTCGTGCTGTCGCCGGATTCGGAATTCTTCCGTTATTTCAATAGCTCGGACGGCGCTGCCGCTCCTGCTACCACTCAGCCCGCGACAGGAAACTGATCCGCGACATGAGTGATTTTCTGACAGGAATCGCATTTTTCCTGATCATCGAGGGGCTGGTGTACGCACTGGCCCCTTTGGTTTTGGTGGAAATGGCAAAACGTTTGCCCCATATTCCGGAACAACATTTGCGACTGTTCGGACTCGTGTCCGTCGCCATCGGCGTCGCGCTTGTCTGGATGGTGCGAGGATAGACAATGACACATAAACTGCTGATCCGCCTCGTGGACGCCGAATATGCGATCACGAGGCTCAATATCGGGACGCCATTGCCAGAGTGGCTCCCGGGGCCTGGGTTCTGGACGGTGTCGAGTTCGCGCGAGGAGATGACGGTTGTCTGCCGGGCCGCGCGCATCCCCCCCGGTGTCCAGTCGTCCGGCGGCTGGCGTTGTCTGCGCATCGAGCAGCATTTCACCTTCGACGTTCCAGGCGTGCTTGCCTCCGTGTTGAACCCGCTGTCGGATGCCGGGGTCGGCATTTTTGCCAATTCCACCTTCAGCACGGACTATGTTTTCATCACCGGTTCCGATCTCGACAAGGCGGTCGCGGCCTTGAAGGCGCATGGCCACGAGATCATGAGCTGAGCCGTCCTCGCGCGTGGATCAGGTTGGCGCGTTAACGAAAAGATGACTGGACGCGTCCCGAAACCGCCTTATCTTCGAATAGATTATAGGCCACATTGAACGGCGGAGAGGCTGGCACGGCCTGCCTTCCAGTTGCGGCACGCTCCGCGTGGCGATCCTGTTTCTGCCTGACGGTCTTTGCGCCGGCACGCATCCCAATCGAGAGGACCCTATGGGCTTGTCCATCCGCGCTTCCTTCTTCCGATCCGTCACGCTGGCGGCGAGCGCCGCATTGCTCATCAATTCCATGCCGGCCTCGGCACAGACGACGTCACCGGTACCGACCCATCAGGGACCGGACTCTGTCGCCGATCTCGCCGCCGGCCTTCTGGATGCGGTCGTCAACATATCGACCTCGCAGAATGTCAAGAACGACGACCAAGCGCCGATGCCGCAGGTGCCGGAGGGCTCGCCGTTCCAGGATTTCTTCGACGAATTCTTCAAGGGACAGGGCGGCGAGGGCGGCAATCGCCAGCGCACGGTCAACTCGCTCGGCTCCGGCTTCGTCATTGATCCGACGGGCTTTATCGTCACCAACAACCATGTGATCGAGGGCGCCGACGACATCGAGATCAATTTCGCCAACGGTTCCAAGCTCAAGGCGAAGTTGATCGGCACCGACACGAAGACGGACCTTGCGGTCCTGAAAGTCGAGCCGAAGAAGCCGCTGACCGCCGTTCCCTTCGGCGATTCCCGCCAGATGCGCATCGGCGACTGGGTGATGGCGATCGGCAACCCGTTCGGGCTCGGCGGCACGGTGACGGTCGGGATCATTTCGGCACGCGGCCGCAATATCAATGCCGGTCCCTATGACAACTTCATCCAGACAGATGCCGCGATCAACCGGGGCAATTCCGGCGGTCCGCTGTTCAACATGAAGGGCGAGGTTATCGGCATCAACACGGCGATCATCTCGCCGAGCGGCGGCTCGATCGGTATCGGCTTCTCGGTACCGACGGAACTGGCGGAAAACGTCATCAACCAGCTCAGGGATTTCGGTGAGACCCGTCGCGGTTGGCTTGGTGTTCGCATCCAGCCGGTGACCGCCGATATCGCCGAAAGTCTGAAGATGGAAACACCGAAGGGGGCGCTCATTGCCGGCGTCATCAAGGGCGGCCCGGTCGATGGCGGCCAGATCAAGATCGGTGACGTGATCATCAAATTCGACGGCCGCGATGTCATCGAGATGCGCGATCTCCCGCGGGTGGTTGCCGAAAGCCCGGTCGGCAAGGCCGTCGACGTCGTCATCATCCGCGACGGCAAGGAAATGACCGTCAAGGTGACGCTGGGGCGTCTCGAGGATGGCGAGAATCTCGCCGACGCGGAAGCCACGCCGGTACCACAGATACAGGAAGGGACCGATCAGGCCGAGCCGCCGGCAGCAGACCTGCCTGCCTCCGACGTAGTGCTGGGCATGAAGCTCGCCGCGCTCGATGCGGACAATCGCAAGAGCTTTGGTATTTCGGAGGATGTCGAGGGTGTCGTCATCACCGAGGTGCAGCCGCAATCGGCAGCGGCCGAGCGGCGGATCGCGTCCGGTGATGTCATCGTCGAGATCGGACAGGAGGCGATGAAGACGCCGGACGACGTATCGGCGCGGGTCGAGGAACTGAAGGCCGATGGCCGGCGCAACGCGCTGCTGATGATTGCCAACAAGACCGGCGAATTGCGGTTCGTGACGGTGCGGATGGAATAGGCTGCTCTGTCGAAATCGTGGCGGAGTTGAGCAAGGCGGGCCGTCAGGCTCGCCTTTGCCGTTTCTGCCATTCGTCCCGACCGATTGCATAGACGACATGCTGCCTGAGGTGCGCCGCCGTATCGGGAATCCGTGGATGCTCGAAGTCGCGCGCCGGGTCATGCCGCAAGCCGAGGCGTTGCATGACGGCGATGGAGCGGGTGTTGTCTTTCACCGCAAAGGAGACGATTTCTGCCAGTTCGCGATTTTCAAAGCCGTGCCGCAGCATCGCCTCCGATGCCTCCGTGACATAGCCATGCTGCCAGAACCGAACGGCCAGTCGCCAGCCGATTTCAACGGTGCCGTTAGGCAGAAACGGTTCCAGATCGGTGAGTGCCAGGCCGAGAAACCCGATCGGTTCATCGGTATCCTTGAGAGCAAGGGCGAAAAAGCCCAAACCGGTTTCACTGATCCGGCGCCGGGCCTCATCCATCAGGGCGTCGGATTCCTGTCGTGAGCGTTGACGCGGGAAAAATTCCATCACCTTCGGGTCGGCGTTGATTTCGGCAAAGAGCGGCCGATCGGTTTCCAGCCAGTTGCGGACCCGCAGCCGCTCCGTCTCAACGACGATCATCGCACGAAGTCCGTTTTCCTGTAGCCCTGGATGTAAAGAAGGGCGGTGAGGTCGGCATGGTCGATGCGGATTTTCACCTGCGACGAGACAACGGGCTTGGCATGCAGGGCGACACCAGCACCAGCCAGATGCAGCATGCCGAGATCGTTGGCGCCGTCGCCGACGGCAAGCGCCTCGGCTGTCGAGATGCCAAGGCGGGTGGTGATATCGACGAGTGCATCGACCTTCGCCTGCTTGCCGAGGATGGGCTCGGCAACCGCACCGGTCAGGTGCCCGTCCTGTTCGAGGAGAATATTGGCGCGGTTTTCGTCGAAGCCGAGCGTTTCGGCGATCGGGCCGGTGAAGACGGTGAAGCCGCCGGAGACGAGGGCGGTATAGTAGCCCTTGGCCTTCATGGTTGCGATCAACTCCTTGCCGCCCGGCGTTAGCGTGATGCGCTTGGAAATGACCTCGCCGACGACCGTGACCGGGAGACCCTTCAGCAGGGCGACACGCTCGATCAGGGCCGGTTCGAAGGCGATTTCGCCATTCATGGCCCGCGCGGTGATTGCGGCGACCTTGTCCTTCAAGCCGACTTCGGCCGCCAGTTCGTCGATGCATTCCTGGCCGATCATGGTCGAATCCATGTCGGCGATCAGAAGTTTCTTGCGGCGGGTCTCTGCCTCTTGGACGACGACGTCGATCGGAGCGTCACCGACGACGCCGCGCAGCAGTGCTTCCTGCCATTCCGGATTGGCGCCATCCTTCAGCGCGATGTCGCAGGCGACGCCATCTGCCAGCCAGTAGAGGCCGGACGCATCGACCGCTGCCGCAGCCTCTTCGGCGAGTGCTGATGTCAGTACGGGATTTGACGGATTGGCAACAAGCGTGGCAACGAAGGCCATGATGAAAAACCTTGAGATTGGACAGGACGCGATCCTGATAACCGGGCCGACCGCCAGCGGCAAGTCCGCTCTCGCCATTGACCTGGCAAAGCGGAACAATGGCGTGGTCATCAACGCCGACAGCATGCAGGTCTACGACACGCTGCATGTGCTGACGGCGCGTCCGTTGGACGAGGATATGCAGGGCGTCCCGCATCATCTGTACGGGCATGTTCCGGCCTCGCGGCATTACTCCACCGGCGAGTGGTTTCGCGACGCGGCAGCGCTGCTGGATGTCGTCCGCAGCGAAGGGCGCACCCCGGTTTTTGTCGGCGGCACGGGCCTCTATTTCAAGGCCTTGACCGGCGGCCTGTCGGATATGCCTTCCGTTCCCGCCGACATCCGAGACACGGTGCGGCGGCGGCTATTGGAGGACGGGGCGGAGGCCTTGCATGCTATCCTTGCGCAAAAGGATCCCGAAACGGCCGGGACGTTGCGCCCGGGCGATGGCCAGCGCATCGCGCGTGCGCTGGAGATTTATGAGGCGACTGGCCAGTCCATCCGTCTGTTTCAGGCACGGCAGGGACCAGTCGCCATCGATCCGGACAAGGCTCTCAAAATCGTCGTCCTGCCGGAGCGCAACGTGCTGCGCCAGCGCATCAACCGTCGGTTTGCGCAGATGCTGGATGGCGCCGCCGTCGAGGAAGTCGAGGCGCTTCTGGCTCTTGACCTGAAGCCCGAAATGCCGGCGATGAAGGCAATCGGTGTGCCGCAGATAACCGCCATGCTGGCCGGGATGATGACGAGAGCCGAGGTAATCGAAACGGCGTCTGCTGCGACGCGCCAGTATGCCAAGCGGCAGATGACGTGGTTTCGCAACCAACTGGACGAGAGCTGGCTGCGCTGGGATCCACAATCGTAAGACGGCTGGTCCGGACTACTTCCGGATGATGCTGCTCAGCGGCTTTTTCAGAAGGCTCTCGCGCAGCGATGGTCGCGGCTGGTCCGATCCTGCCTGGGAGAAGCCGGTAGCGGTCCGCGGCGGGGGCGCCCGGTAAGGATCCGGCCTCGGCTGTGCCGGAGGCTCTTCCGAAAGCAGCTGGTTGCGGATCTGGTTGAAGCGCTCAAGTTGCGGATTGACGGGTTCTGCCCGCGGCAGCATTGCGGGATTGTAGGGTTCAACCGGGATAGTGTTTTGCGGCTGCGGTTCGCTCATCGTCCCGTGGAAATCATCGGGAGCCGTGAAGTCGGTATCGCGGGATGCCATATTCTGGTCGGGCTCGGCGAGGCCTGCCGTGTAGCTTTGTTGAAAGCTGGAAATATCAGGCCCATGCATCGCACGCATGCGTGCCACGACAGTTCGCAGATCGACGGTGTCGGGCGTTTCGTCGCTTGCCTTGACGGCAATGCCGTTGGCCTTTGGCAGACTCTTCTCGTCGACGCGGGTAAAGCGCATGCGCATTGGCACGGCGACGGCCTCGCCAAAGGCGATGGCTTCGCCATTGCCGATCGAGGAGATGAAGCTGGTCGATGAAATCGATGAATTGGGGATGGCCGAGCGGATGATGTCCTGGTCACGGTCGTTGGAAAGACGCATGGCAAAGACCGTCGAGCACTGCGACAGGATGGTCGGATCGAGTTCGCCGGGGCGCTGCGTGATGATGCCGAGCGAGACGCCGTATTTGCGGCCTTCCTTGGCAATACGGGCGATGGCCTGCCGCGTCGGCACGAAACCAAGGCTGACGTCAGCCGGAACGTAGCGGTGGGCTTCCTCGCACACGACCAGCATATGGACGCCGCCATTGCTCCACAGGCCTATTTCGAAGGCCATGCGGCAGAGCACGGAGGCCACCGAATTGACGACTTCGGACGGGATGCCGGCCAGCTGGAACGTGGTGATCGGCTTGCCGTCGCCCGGAACGCGGAATATTTTTGCAATCGTCTCTAGGATCGTGTCGGTAATCGTGTTGGACGAGAACATGAAACCGTAGCGCGGATCGTTGATCGCGCCGATCACCCTGACCTTCAAGGAGCGCAGGTGCGGCTTGTCGTTGCGACCTTCCAGCCGGCCGATGCGCTCGTCGATCATCGCAAGGAGATCGGCCATGCGGTAGGGCACCGGCGTATCGGCGGTGATCGAGCTTTTTTCGCTGGTCCGGCGGGCAAGGCCCGTTTCGCCGGAGCCCTTGAAGGCTCTCTTCGCCTCCGGGATGACGTCGCGCAAGATATCGAGTTCTTCCGGAATAGGCGACCGGCCGCGGAAAATGACTTCGGCAAATTCCTCGAGCTTCATCAGCCAGAAGGGTAGGTCGAGATTGTCGGTGTCGATGACGACGGCGATATCGGGGAAGGCGGCCGCGAATTCATTGTGCGGATCGAGGATCAGTACGCGCAGCTTCGGATCGGACAGGATTGCCTTGCGCAGCAAAAGGCTGACGGCTGTCGACTTGCCGACGCCTGTGGTGCCGACGATGGCAAAATGCTTGGATAGCATCGAGGGGACGTGAATGGTCGCGTCGAGGCTTTCATCCTGAGTCAGCTTGCCGATCACGCAGTTGTCGTTCTTGCCGGTGTCGTAGACGCGGGCAAGATCGGCCGCGCGGATGCGGTGAGCAACGGCGCCGAGATAGGGATACTGCGTGATGCCCGCGGAGAATTCCTCGTGGCCGGAGGGGCCGACATGCACTTCGCCCATCAGTTCCACTTCGATGCGGAAAGTGTTGTCGATCTCCTCGCCCCATTCGTTGGTGGCTGTCTGCATGGAATAGACAAGTGCAACGACGCGGTTCTGGCCGACGGTAATGGATATCAGCCTGCCGACGGACCACAATTCGGTGAGCGATGTCTCGCCGTTTTCGGCGATGGCCGCGATCGTCGCGCGCGAACCACTACACGCAACCACGCGGCCGAGGAAGCGGTTGCCCCGTTTCAGGGCATCGCGCCGGTCCTGTTCCCCTGAACTGGTCGACGAATGAAGGTCGCTGTTCGACAATATGAAACCTCTGGTCAAGAGCTGTCACATTATAGGAAGGGATTTAATAAGATGTTTCTTGGGCTTGCGGGCGGTTGTGCCGTTTCGGGCCTGTCGCGGATGTTTTCCGCAAAGGCGTTGACGGGACTGATGTTTCTGGCTATCACTTCGCCCCATGATACAGATCGCAGCAATTCTTGTGGTGGGACGGCGCATGGGCAGGATGGTGTAACCATCCGGCGATAGCCACCCATGCGCAAACACGAGGCCCTTACGGGGCCTTTTTTTATGCCTTCAAACACGATACTCACAGCTAAAATCGCGAAACATGGACGGAAACAGGCCAATGAGCGGCACAGAAAATCAGACGCAGGATAATCGCATGACCGGGGCGGAAATTGTTCTTCAGGCACTGAGGGACAATGGCGTGGAGCATATCTTCGGCTATCCGGGTGGCGCCGTCCTGCCGATCTACGACGAAATCTTCCAGCAGGAAGATATCCAGCACATCCTCGTGCGCCACGAGCAGGGCGCCGGCCATATGGCCGAAGGTTATGCCCGCTCGACCGGCAAGGTCGGCGTTCTGCTGGTAACCTCCGGCCCGGGCGCGACCAACGCCGTCACGCCGCTTCAGGACGCATTGATGGATAGCGTTCCGCTCGTCTGCCTGACCGGCCAGGTTCCGACCTCGCTGATCGGCTCCGACGCCTTCCAGGAATGCGACACCGTCGGCATCACGCGGCCCTGCACCAAGCACAACTGGCTGGTCAAGGACGTCAACGAACTGGCCGGCATCATCCACGAGGCCTTCCGCATCGCCCAGTCCGGCCGTCCGGGTCCGGTCGTCGTCGATATTCCGAAGGACGTCCAGTTCGCCACCGGCACCTATACGCCGCCATCGGCAGCCAAGGTCCAGCACAGCTATCAGCCGAAGGTCCAGGGCGACATGCGCCGGATCGAGCAGGCCATCGAACTGATGAAGGGCGCGCGCCGTCCGGTCATCTATTCGGGCGGCGGCGTCGTCAATTCCGGGCCGGAAGCCTCGCAGCTGCTACGCGAACTGGTCGAACTGACCAACTTCCCGATCACCTCGACGCTGATGGGTCTCGGCGCCTATCCGGCATCGGGCAAGAACTGGCTCGGCATGCTCGGCATGCACGGCACCTACGAAGCCAACATGGCGATGCATGACTGCGACGTCATGGTCTGCATCGGCGCGCGCTTCGACGACCGCATCACCGGCCGTCTCAATGCTTTCTCGCCGAATTCGAAGAAGATCCATATCGACATCGATCCGTCCTCGATCAACAAGAACGTTCGCGTCGACGTCCCGATCCTCGGCGATGTCGGCAACGTTCTGGAAGACATGGTCCGTCTCTGGCGGGCCTCTGCCGCCAAGGACACCGACAAGAGCCGTCTCGAAGACTGGTGGGCGGGCATCGTCCGCTGGCGTGGCCGCAACTCGCTCGCCTACAAGATGAGCGACGACGTCATCATGCCGCAATACGCCATCCAGCGCCTCTACGAGCTGACCAAGCATCGCGATACCTACATCACCACCGAAGTCGGCCAGCACCAGATGTGGGCGGCGCAGTTCTATGGTTTCGAGCACCCGAACCGCTGGATGACCTCGGGCGGCCTCGGCACCATGGGTTACGGTTTCCCGGCAGCGATCGGCGTCCAGGTCGCTCATCCCGACAGCCTTGTCATCGACATCGCCGGCGACGCTTCGATCCAGATGTGCATCCAGGAAATGTCCTGTGCCGTGCAGCATAACCTGCCGGTCAAGATCTTCATCCTCAACAACCAGTACATGGGCATGGTCCGCCAGTGGCAGCAGTTGCTGCATGGCAACCGCCTGTCCAATTCCTACACCGAGGCCATGCCCGACTTCGTCAAGCTGGCGGAAGCCTATGGCGGCGTCGGCATCCGCTGCGACAAGCCGGCGGACCTCGACGCTGCTATTCAGCAGATGATCGACAGCCCGGCGCCGGTGATCTTCGATTGCCGCGTCGCCAACCTCGCCAACTGCTTCCCGATGATCCCCTCGGGCAAGGCGCATAACGAGATGCTGTTGCCGGACGAAGCCACGGACGAAGCGGTCGCCAACGCGATCGACGCCAAGGGCCGCGCGCTGGTTTGATGGAATAGGAAAAGGACACGATCATGAACGCACATCTTCAGCCGACCGGCTCCGCCTATTTCATCGCCAAGGAAACCGAGAAGGCGGAAAACCACACGCTTTCGGTTCTCGTCGACAACGAGCCGGGCGTTCTTGCCCGCGTCATCGGCCTGTTTTCCGGCCGCGGCTACAACATCGAGAGCCTGACGGTTTCGGAAACCGAGCACCAGTCGCACCTGTCGCGCATCACCATCGTCACGCGCGGCACGCCGCACGTGCTGGAGCAGATCAAGGCGCAGCTGGAACGCATCGTTCCGGTTCACCGCGTCGTCGATCTCACGGTGCGGGCCGCCGAACTTGGCCACGACCGGCCGATCGAGCGCGAAGTGGCGCTGGTCAAGGTTTCGGGACAGGGCGAGAGCCGGGCGGAAACGCTGCGTCTTGCCGATGCCTTCCACGCCAAGGTGATCGACGCGACACTCGAGCACTTCATCCTCGAAATCACCGGCAAGTCCTCCAAGATCGACCAGTTCGTGGCGATCATGAAGCCGCTCGGCGTCATCGAAGTCTGCCGCACCGGGATTGCGGCGATGAACCGCGGTCCGCAGGGGATGTAGGCGATATGTTTTTGAAGGAGGATCGGTATCGGAACCTTACGGATTGCCGTTATCGATTCTCTCCTTTCGCCCTGGCTTGGCTTTCTTTCTTCAAAGGACGTCCAACAGGGCAGACTTCCTGCACGAAGCCATTCAGCGTGTTGACCAGGTTATTTTCGACGAGCGCGTAGTGCACGAACTGGCCGCGCTTTTCCCTTGATATCAAGCCAGCAGATTCCAGCACTGTTAGGTGCTGCGAAACCGATGGTTTTGTCATGTCGAATCTCTCCGCGATCTCGCCGGCGGTCAGGCTGGACGCGGACAGGTAGGCCAGAATCTTGCGCCGAGGCGGCGACGATAGCGCATTGAATACGCGCTGGATCGACTTGCCGGCTTCGCCCTCAGTGTCTTCGGCGTCTTGATCCTGCACAATGATACCCTCTGTTTTTTCCACGTCATCGATCACGCGAAAATCTCCATAGTGTAATTAGGTATTTAGGATATTGCCTAATCACTCGATGTCTTCTATGTAGTTATTTAGTTAATTTACTAATTAACCGGTGCGCGATGGATTTTCAATAGACGCCGAGATTGGTGTGGTTTTTTGAGAAGGGAATGGTCATGAGCGCGTTATCGACTTCCCGGATGATTTCGAATGAAAACAGTGACCCCGTTCATGGGCGAGTAATCTGGGTCGCGGGGAAATCGTTATGGGTGGGCGGCATGACCATCGTCGCGCTCATCTTTGCTCCGCTAACATTTTCATGGGGCGCATTTTCCGTCTTTGTCGTTCTTACAGGTCTCACCATTTGCCTTGGTCATTCCGTTGGCATGCACAGGCTTCTGATCCACCGGTCCTTTGCCGTGCCGCGCTGGGTGGAGCATGTTCTCGTGTATTTCGGAACTTTGGTTGGCATGGCGGGGCCGTTCGGCATGATCTATGCGCACGATATCCGCGACTGGGCGCAACGTCAGTACCAATGCCATGACCTCTTTGCCCACAGGCGGCCCTTCTTTCAGGATGCCTTCTGGCAGATGCACTGCGCCGTTGTACTCGACAATCCGCCAGAGTTCATCATGGAGGACAAGGTGGCCTTGGACCGCTTTTATCGCTTCTTGGAAGCAGCATGGATGTTGCAGCAATTGCCTCTCGCTATCGTCCTTTTCGTAGTCGGCGGCTTCCCATGGCTCGTATGGGGCGTAGCCGTTCGCATTTCCGTGTCTCTAACTGGGCATTGGCTGGTGGGGCACTATGCACACCGGAACGGCGAACAGGGCTGGAGGGTCGATGATGTTGCTGTTCAGGGCTACAATCTCAAGCGTTTCGGGCTGATTACGTTCGGGGAGGCTTATCACGGCAATCATCACGCCTTTCCGGAATCCGCTCGCCTTGGGCTTGAAGGCGGACAGGTTGATCTTGGCTGGTATTTCATCAGGCTTCTCGAGCGGATCGGCTTGGTTTCAGGGATCAGGCTGCCATCCAATATTCCGCATCGTTCAGGCCTCCGCCGCGTTGCGCCTGAATAGCCTAAGCTTCGTCGGCGGCGGCAATTCTTCGCTCAGATCATCTCCAGCGGCGTCTTCCTGCCCGGCGGCGGGAAGGCCCGGTCCAGTATCGCCAGATCATCGTCCGTCAAATGGATCTCTACGGTCGCGCGATTTTCGCGCACCCGTTCCGGCATACCGGTCTTCGGGATGACGATGACGCCCGGATTTCGGATGAGGAAGGCAAGGGCGACCTGCGCGACCGTCGCCTGATGGGCCTTCGCGATATGGATCAGTTCGGGATGGCGCAGCAGCCGGCCCTCATCGAGCGGCGAATAGGCCATGATCGGAATGCCGCGGGCCTGACTGTCCCTCAAGAGATCATATTCGATGCCGCGGCGGGAAAGGTTGTAAAGCACCTGATTGGTGGCGACATTACCGCCATTCGGCACGGCGAACAGTTCTTCCATGTCATCCGGATCGAAATTGGAAACACCCCAGGCGCCGATCTTGCCTGACTGCCGCAGCGCCTCGAAAGCCTCGACGGTTTCTGAAAGCGGGTAGCGGCCGCGCCAATGCAGGAGGTAGAGGTCTATATGGTCCGTGCCGAGCCGCTTGAGGCTGGCCTCGCAGGCGTTGACCGTGCCGTCGCGGCTGGCATTGGACGGCAGCACCTTGCTGACGATGAAAGCGTCGCCGCGCCGCCCCTTGACCGCTTCGGCCACGACCCGTTCGGCCCCGCCGTCGGCATACATTTCCGCGGTGTCGATCAGCGTCATGCCGAGATCGAGGCCGTGCCGCAGGCTTTTGGCTTCGTCGGCGGCACTCGCCTTGCGCTCGCCCATATGCCATGTGCCCTGGCCGATCACGGGGACGGTCTTGCCGGTGGGGAAGGTAGTGGTCGGAATGGCGTCTTGCATCGGAATCCTCTTTCGGCGGTATGTCGGAACAGTCGTATGAACGGTCGATGTCTCATTTAAGGCGTATCGTGGTGGGGCAAAGACCGTGTGTCAAAAACCACGGCGTCGGCGGTTCCTCCTTTGTTACCATGACAAGTTTCGGGTGGCCTCTTCCGATAGGTCAACTAGATTGACCTAAAGCTCGGGAGGATTCCATGCAGGCCGACACGCTTCTGGCGTTGTTTCTTTTTGCGTTCACGACGTCGATCACGCCGGGGCCGAACAATATGATGCTGTTTGCATCGGGGGTGAACTTCGGGTTCGTCCGCACCATTCCGCACATGTTCGGCATCGGTGCCGGTTTCCTGTCGCTGCTGATTGCCGTCGGCCTCGGGTTGGGTGCGCTGCTTCATTCCGTGCCGATGCTCTACACCGGCCTAAAGTTTGCGGGCGGGGCTTATCTCGTCTGGATCGCCTGGAAGATCGGTACGTCGCGGACGCTTTCGGAAGGCAAGGCGAGCGCTGTGCCGATGACCTTCCTGCAGGCTGCCGCCTTCCAGTGGATCAATCCGAAGGCCTGGGTCATGGCCGTCACCGCGATGGCGACGTACACAAGCGAACAGAGCTATCTGCTGAGCGTTCTCATCGTCGGCGTCATCTTTGCAATCGTCAACGTTCCCAGCGTCTCGACCTGGGCCGGCTTCGGCTCGGCGCTGCGGCAATGGCTGTCGGATCCGGTGCGGCTGAAATGGTTCAACATCACCATGGCGGTCTTGCTCGTTCTCAGTCTTTGGCCGATGCTGCGCTAGCAGGTGGATCGCCGTCGGGGCAAAATGAGGATCTGGGCATGGCTGGCTTGGTTAATTCGATCATTGCCGGCGTTGCGTTCATTTCTTTGGCGCTTGCAATCGTCTTCGGTTGCTATTTCGCAGCGCGGAAAATTCTCAACCCCGGTGCGGAAGGCGATCGAACCCACGACGCGGCAGCGACGATTGCCGTGCGTATCGCCGCTTTGCACGGCCTTATCCTTGCCCTGGTCTATGCCCAGGAACTTGATGACTACAAAGGTATCCGCAACAATCTGATGGAAGAGGCTGTGGCGATCTCCGATATCTACAATGACGTCGGGCGATATGGCGGTGCGGTGGTTGTTCCGGTCCAGCAAGGTCTGGCCAACTATGTCACGACTGTTGTCGGCGAGGAGTGGGATATGCTCGGGCATCGTCAGGGCTTGTCGCCAAAGGCGTGGGCGCTGTGGAACGATGTCTATGATCGCCTGCTTGATCTGACGCCTGAAACGGATCGCCAGCGTTATCTCGGCAACCGGATGCGCGACCGGGCCACGGCCATCGCACGCTTCCGCCAAATCCGCGAGGAAACCGCGGCTGGAGGGTTCGGAGGACTGTTCTGGGCTCCGGCACTGATCGGACTCTCCCTGCTTTCGATCCCGTTCTATGTCTATCGCCCGACCCGGACGCATATGTTTCTGCTGTCGATTTTCGGGGCCTATTCGGGCGTCGTTCTTTTCTTCATTTTCGCCTTTTCGAACCCGTTTGAGCAGCCGGGAAAACTGGAACCTGTGGCTTTCGAAAATCTGCTGCGAGGGGACCTGGCTAAAAGCCTGCCGTCCCCGCTGAGCGGGGAGCCCAGCCAATGACATCGGAGGACGCCATGTACGATCACGACGATCATCACGACAACCATTTTTCCGACATGCAGGCGCGCGTGAAAGCGCTCGAAACGATACTGACGCAGAAGGGGCTGATCGACCCGGCGGCGATCGATGCGATCGTCGAGACTTACGAGACGAAGATCGGTCCGCGCAACGGCGCCCATGTGGTCGCCAAGGCCTGGAGCGAGCCGGACTTTGCCGACTGGCTGAGAAGTGACGCGACGGAGGCGATCGCCAGCCTCGGGTATACCGGCCGGCAGGGCGAACATATCCGGGCAGTGTTCAATACGCCGGAAACCCACAACCTCGTCGTCTGCACGCTTTGCTCCTGCTATCCGTGGTCCGTGCTCGGCCTGCCGCCGGTCTGGTACAAGGCGCCGCCATACCGCTCGCGTGCCGTGATCGACCCACGCGGCGTACTTGAGGAATTCGGTGTAACATTGCCTGACAACAAGAAAATCCGCGTTTGGGATTCGACGGCGGAGTTGCGTTACATCGTCATCCCGGAGCGGCCCGCCGGAACCGAAGGGCTCGACCAGGCGGCGCTTGCCGATCTGGTGACGCGTGATTCGATGATTGGCACGGGGCTCGCCAAATCGGCTGGAGGCGCACGATGAACGGCGCGCAGGACCTTGGCGGACAGCATGGCATGGGGCCGGTGGCGCCGGAGAAAGACGAGCCGTATTTTCACGCCGAATGGGAAAAGCGGGCGCTTGGCCTGACGCTCTCCTGTGGTGCCTTCGGGGCTTGGACAATCGACGAGAGCCGGCATGCGCGCGAAAGCCTGCCGCCGGCGACCTATCTTTCAGCGAGCTATTACGAGATCTGGACCCGGGCGCTGGAGACGCTGTTGAAACGGCATGGTTTCGTGTCGGCCGAGGAACTGGCACAAGGCCGGATGCTGGAGAAGGGCCGAGCGCCAAAACGCATCCTGACGGCGGATATGGTGCCGGCGGTGCTGGCCAAGGGCGGCCCGTGCGACCGGCCGGTGGCGGATGCGCCGATGTTTGCGCCGGGACAGCAGGTGCGCACGAAAAACTTCAATCCGGAGACCCACACGCGGCTGCCGCGCTATGCCCGCGCCAAAACCGGTATTGTCGAGGCCGTGCAGGGTTCGTTCGTCTTTCCCGACGACAATGCGCATGGCAAGGGCGAAAACCCGCAATGGGTCTATACTGTTGTTTTCGACGCTGGCGAAATCTGGGGCGAGGGTGCTGATCCTTCGCTCACCGTTTCGATCGATGCCTGGGAGAGCTATCTTGAACGCGCATGAGCCATCGCTGACGGGATCTCCCGGGCTGCCGAGATCGAACGAGGGTGATCCGGTCTTCGCCGAGCCATGGCAGGCGGAAGCCTTTGCCATGACGGTGCGCCTGCATGAGAAGGGCGTGTTTTCCTGGAGCGAATGGGCCGAAGCTTTGTCGCATGAACTGTACAAGCCCGGTCGCCGGGCCGATGCCAGCGATTATTTCGATTGCTGGGTGGCAGCGCTTTCGCGCCTCGTCACCGAGCTGTCGATTACCTCGCAGGACAATCTCGATCGGCTGACGCACAGTTGGCAGAGGGCGGCGGAGGCGACGCCGCATGGCAAGCCTATCCTTTTGGAAAACGACCCGGAGCGCTGATCTGGCGCTTTAATTTTGTTTTACAATCAATAACTCGCGTTTCGATTTTCTGCTGTCGCCGAATTGAGACTTGCGCGGTTGCGGAATTTCGACTTATATATAACCAAATGGTTTTAGAACTGATTGGTTATTGAAATGCAGGCTGCTCATCACCTCGACATGACGTTCTCGGCCCTTGCCGACCCGACCCGCCGGGCGATCCTTGCCCGGTTGGCAACGGGGGAGGCGTCGGTTCTGGAACTTGCCGAACCTTTTGCGATGAGCCAGCCGGCGATCTCCAAGCACCTGAAGGTGCTGGAGGGTGCCGGGCTGATTTCGCGCGGCCGCGATGCGCAGCGCCGGCCGTGCCGTCTGGAAGCCAAGCCGTTGTCGGAAGCGACGGCATGGCTCGAAAACTATCGCCGTTTATGGGAGGGCCAGTTCCAGCGCCTCGACGCCTTGCTGGACGAAATGAAGGCCATTCAACCGGGCGTCGCAACGCAGGGAGAAGAGGAACGATGACCGAGGCCAATGCTTTGAAAATTACCGCCGATGGCGATCGCAGCATCGTCATGACACGTTCGTTCGACGCGCCAGGCCATCTAGTGTTCGATGCGTTCACCAAGCCGGAGCTGGTCAAGCGCTGGCTGAAGGGTCCGGACGGCTGGGAAATGCCGGTCTGCGAGATCGACCTTCGGGTCGGCGGGCGCTTCCGCTATGTCTGGCGGCGCAATACCGATGGTGTCGATATGGGCATGGGCGGCAGCTATCGCGAAATCGAGGCGCCGAAGCGCATCGTCCATACCGAGCTTTTCGATGAAGACTGGACCGGTGGCGAGGCGGACGTAACAACGACGTTCGTGGATGCGGGCGGCAAAACGACGGTGACGACCACGGTTCTTTATGCGTCGGGTGCTGCACGCGATGCGGTGCTGAAGTCGCCGATGGAATCCGGCGTCGCCGCGAGCTACGACCGCCTCGAAAAGATGCTGCCGGATATCACCAGACAGGCTGCCTAACCACGGTGAACTGATTGATGAGGGCAGGGTATCCTGCCCTCCGTATTCTGCCTAACTCTCGAACTGCCGATAACATTCTTCGGCGATCTCCTGCAGCTTTGCGCGGCTGACTTCGCCGGTGATCGCGTATCCGATCGCGCCGTCGATCCAGTAGAAGGTTTCCAGGCCCCCTGCGGATTCGAAGCGGAAGCTGGTTTCGTCGTTTTCCGGGTTTTTTCCGAGAAGGACGGTCAGCCTCTGTCCGGCCGCATCCTGATACATCAGCATCGCGCCCGCCTTGCCGTTGACTGGCAGAAGCCTGCCGCCGACAAGGGAAAATCCAAGGGTTTTCAGGTCGGGCGCAACGAGCTTGTAGTCGAGGCGCTTGCCGAGCCAGGTGACCAGATGTTCCTCCTGATCCGCGCCGACCTCGACCGGATGGCGCTTTTCGCTGGCATAGACGAGGAAGGCCGTCTTGGATTGACCCGGCAGGCTATCGAGCGTGGCTGTATTTTCGACCGGCATTGGGCGGCTAAGCAGCCGGTCGCCATAGACGCCCGCCGCCGCGCCCGACAGGAAGAGCATGAGCGACGCGGCGATGAGGGCGGATTTCCGCCAAGGCATCCAGGACGTTTTGGCTGGCCCTGAAGCACGCAACAGCGCGCCGTCATTTTCGCCCGGTCTGGCATAGTTCGAAAACGCGGCCTTGAGTTCCCCTGCCTGTGCCTGCCATTGCCGGACCTCGGCGGCTTCCTCCGGGTGCTCGTTCAGCCAGAGCTCGACTATTCGCCGGCGTTCCTCATCGAGAAAGCCATCGACGAAGGCGTGCAGGTCGGCTTCGGTGACCGTATGGTGGTCGTCTGTCATTTCGGTCTCCGGAGCGTAACGATGTTGTTCTGTGCAAGCTGTGTCGCCATCTGCCGGCGCGCGCGTGACAGTCGGGACATGACGGTGCCGATGGGGATGGCCAGCATGTCGGCGACATCCTGATAGCCGTATCCCTCGATGACGACGAGCATCAGCACCGTGCGATGGTCCGGGCTCAGCGCATTCAGCGCCTGTTGCAGCCTGGTTTTTTCCAGCGGGTCTCCCGATGCGTCCTCCGCCGTCAAGCCCAGCGTGTCGTCCAGTTCGACGGACGGATGCTGGCTGACGCGACGGTGCCGGTCGCGGTAAAGATTGGTCATGATCGTAAAGACCCAGGCGCGCAGATTGACGCCACGCCACTGGTCGCGGCGGACAAGCACCTTCTCGACGCAATCCTGCAAGAGGTCTTCGCCATCGCTGTCGGATTTGGCAAGGCTGCGGGAATAGCGGCGCAGCGACGGCACCAGCGACAGGACCTGGCTTTCGAACGTATCCGCGGAAGGGGGGACTGCCCCCTTCGCGCGGGAACCCTCGTCAGGGGCGTGCGGCATCCCAGACGCTCCCTACGCCGTCACCGGTTGCGTCGCCCTTTTTCGTGTCCTTGACCCAGAAGTAGAGCGGCATGCCCTTGAGAGCCCATTGTTTCTTGCCATCCTTGCGCTCGACCAGCGTATAGTCGCCGTCGGCCGCGGCGGAGCCTTCCGCTAGGTAAGGCGGCCAGTTGGTGGCGCATTTATCATAGCAGTAGGATTCGCCCTTTTCATCCTTCTTGTAGGTGTAGAGCGTCATGCCGTTTTCGGCGGCAATCACCTTGCCCTTGTCGGTTTCGACGGTCTGGACTGCCGGGGCGGCAAAGGCCGAGGCGGCTGATATCACCGAGAATGCCGTTACGAGCGGGAGAAGTCTCATTGGTTGTGTCCTCTCTGAATGTTCCGAACGAACCGCCGTATTCAGCCGGTTCGGACGTAAGACACATCAGGGGGCCTTCTTATTCCCGGGGTGTACGCAAAAACTTATCGGGAAGGTTTTGCCCGGGACGCGACGAAGCGCGCGAGCGAAGGGCCGACAGCCATGACCATCAGCAGCCGCGCCGTCTGCAGCGCCATGACGAAGGGCACGTCAACGTTGCTGGAGGCGGCAATGATGGCGATCGAATCCATGCCGCCTGGGCTGGTGGCGAGATAGGCCGTCAGCGGATCGATGCCAACCGCCCTGACGAGGATGTAGGCAAGCAGGCCGGAAAAGCTCATCAGTACCAGGATGGACACGATCGTCGGCAGCAGGGCGCGGCGGGCATGGGCGAGGATCGTGCGGGTGAACCCGAGGCCGATGTTCCAGCCGAGCATGGCGTAGCTGATCGCCAGCAGCCATTCGGGGATCTCGATCGTGAGCATGCCGGTGACGCTCAGAAGAGACCCCAGCAGGAACGGCATGAGGAAGACGCCGGCCGGTATGCGCAGCCATTTGCCGAGACATCCGCCGACGATCGCGACGCCAAGCGTTTCGAGGAAGGGGACGAGATGGATCGGCCCGAACCAGACGATCTCCGGTCCAGGTCCATCGACGCCTGCCCAGTAACGGGCGACGAGCGAGGCGGCAGCCGCTACGAAGACGACGCGCAGATATTGCATGAACGCGACCAGTCGGACATCGGCGCCATAGGCATCGGCCATGACCAGCATGGAGGTGGCAGCACCCGCCGACGAGCCCCAGATCGCTGTCGTGCCGGGCAGGATGTTGAGCTTGCTCATGACGAAGCCAGAGAGCGTGCTCATGGCGATGACGGAAAAGACGATGGCAAGAAACAGCGGCCAATTGCCGAAGAACGTCACCAGAATACCCGGGCTGATGGTCTCCGCGATCATCGTCCCGATCAGCGCCTGGGCACAGAGGAAGGGCAGGCGGGGCAGCCGGATGGTGCCGCCATTCATGCCGACGATGGCGCCGGCCACCATCGGTCCCATCAAAAGGGCTGCCGGAATGCCGGTGAGTTCAAGTCCGGCCGCGAGTGCCGCCGAGAGCAGGAGCAGAAAACCCCATTGAAATGCGGTATTCCAGCGGCCGATGCCCGAGGCCACGGGAGCGGACGGGTCTTCGGAAGGATCAGGCGTCACATCGGTACTTTCGGATTGCAGAACGGGTAGCGCTTGGGAGGCGGCACGGGTGGGATTACTATCATGGGTGTAATCCCTGTGATACGCCGGGCATGTGGCAGTTTCTTGCGGTCAGTGGCTGCTTGGAGCGGAATTTGAGGCGAGCAAGCCTGCCGCGCACTTTGGCTCGCTGCCGCAAGGCGCGACATGTCTGCGCGAATCGGGCAATAGAACAAACATGGAATTCGCACCGCAACAGGATGAGGCCCTCAAGGCTGTTTCGCGCTGGCTCAAGGAAGGGCGCTCGCCGCTCTTCCGGCTGTTCGGCTATGCCGGAACCGGAAAAACGACGCTTGCGCGGCACTTTGCCGAGAACGTCGATGGCGAGGTTCTGTTTGCCGCCTTCACCGGCAAGGCCGCCCAGGTTCTGCGCTCCAAGGGGGCGACCAACGCCAGGACCATCCATTCGCTGATCTACCGGCCGCGCGGCGAGGAAGAGGTTTCCGACGAGGAAACCGGCAAGACCTCGATCGCACCGATGTTTGCCATCAACCGCCAGTCGCCCGTCGCCAAGGCGGCGTTGATCATCGTCGACGAATGCTCGATGGTGGACGAGGCGCTCGGCAAGGATCTGATGAGCTTCGGCACGCCGATCCTGGTGCTTGGCGATCCCGGCCAGCTTCCGCCGGTTTCCGGCGGCGGCTACTTTACCAACGAGGAGCCGGACTACCTGCTGACGGACATTCACCGGCAGGCGCGCGACAATCCGATCATCCAGCTTGCCATGCATGTGCGTGAGGGCAGGGAGATCATGCATGGCGACTACGGCGCCACCGCCAGGGTCATCTCGAAGAACGAGGTGACGCAAAGCCTCGTGCTCGATGCAGATCAGGTGCTGGTCGGCACCAACAAGACGCGGCGGCGCTACAATATGCGCCTGCGTGAACTCAAGGGGTTTACGACCGAGTATCCGCAATCCGGCGACAAGCTCGTCTGCCTGCGCAACGATCCGGCCAAGGGGCTGCTCAACGGTTCGCTCTGGCAGGTGATGACCTCATCCAAGGAAACGGTGAAGCCCGGCATCAACCTGATGATCCGCCCGGAAGACGATGACATGGATCGGGGCGCTGCCAAGATCAAGCTCTTGAAAACCGCCTTCGAGGATGTCGAGGGCGAAATTCCATGGTCGACGCGCAAGCGCTATGACGAGTTCGACTACGGCTACGCGCTGACGGTGCACAAGGCACAGGGCTCGCAGTGGAACGATGTCGTGCTGTTCGACGAGAGCTGGGCGTTCCGCGATACCCGCGAACGCTGGCTCTACACCGCGATCACGCGTGCGGCCGAAACGCTGACGATCGTGCGATAACGCTCTAGTCCGCCGAAACAAAGCCCATCAGCACTGCCTTGGCGACCGCCTGGAAGCGGTTGTGGCCGTTGAACTTGCGGATGATGTCGGATTCGAGCGTCAACACCGCGGTCAGGTCCATGTCCATCATCGTCGCGATGCGGTTTGCCGGATAGCCTTCGGCCATGAAGCCAAGACACTTCGTCTCGATCGGCGACAGATGAAGGGGCGTAAGGGCGGCGTTCTGGCTTTTGTCGCCCTCTGCAGCCGATTCCAGCAGTTCGCTGATTCGCTGCATCTGCCGCCGGAGGATGGATTGCTGTGCCGAAAGTTCGCGTTTGCGGGCGTGCAGTGCGTTTGCAAAAATCCGGGCAGCCTCTTCCTGACTTTTGGCGGCCGTCAGTGCCTCCATCAGGTCCTGGATTTCGGCGATCGGCATGTCGATCTCGCGGCAGGCATTGATCACGGTCATCCGCCGGATATCCTCCAGCCCGTAGACCCGCATCGGTCCCATTCTGTCGGCGGCGAGCAAGCCCTTTTCCTCATAGAAGTGCAGGGTGCGGTGCGTGACGCCGAAGGCGTCCGCCATGTCGGCGATGGCGACATGGTTGTCGGGAATGGTTCCCGGCAACGGCAGGTGTGGCAGAAAGCCGGAGGCCGCTCGGCCACCGGGCGCAAAAAGGAGTGTCTTCGATTGTTCCGGCATGTTGTGAAATAGCCCCCCTAGCTGATCACACGCGTGGGGAAAAACTGGAGACCGCACTCTGCCGGCTACGCATCACACATGCGGCTGCGGTCTCCCGGCTGCTCCTCTATGTCATGCACGCCATCCGAATTGAGATGGATACTCGCGACCAATGTGCCTGCTGATGAGCGACCAGGCCTCTATCCCACTTGCGAGCTTAGATTACACGCAGGGCGAGAAGACGAATAGCTAGTAACATTAGGGATAAAAGTCGGGATTTTTGAGAAAACTTGCGAGTTTCTGGCAAAAAACTACGAGTTTTCAAGGCGATTTCTCGCAGCCAAGCTATGTTGTGATTCCGGCTCAGCGAATGAGCGTGGAGGGCAACGCACCGGCGCTGATCACGAATTTCAGCTTCCGGCGGTGATCACCGGACAGTTTCTCCTGGCAACTCCTGGCCTCCTGAAACGCTTCGCGTGTTTGGAGATGCCGGTAATTGTCGGTCAGTGCCATGCATTTCATCAGCGGGCTGTCGATGTCTGCCATGCTGGCATACCGGAAGATATGGCCGTCCGCCGACAGGGTCTTGGCGGCAAGGGCTAGGCTTTCGTAGAGGATATCCGCTTCATCCGCCAGTTGCGTGCCATCGATAAAGGTTTCGTGGATCGTATCGGACGATGCTTCGTTGATGATCTGGACCCGAAGACCCGCCGGCGATTTTTGCTGCGAAACGTCGATCGTGAAAGCCAGTGGGTCTGCCATGACGGATGGCGATTGCTGCCAAATCACCGTGCCGGGAACGGCCGTAACGGTCCGGTAGTGCGAAGCGGCATTGCGAAATGCGTCGGCGAAGCGGGCGGCCTTTCCGGTACGCGGCCATTGCGAGCGGACCGTGACCCGCGGCAGGTCGCTTGCGAATTTGCGTTCCAGCAAGGCACCGTGCAGGCGCGATTGCGCTGGAGTATTGACGCTCATGGCCGGCGAGGTCAGCGGCACGAACATCAGAAGCGGCAGGACCGAAAGTACGGATAGCGGCGACGACAAGGGGGCGGGCAGCCAGGAAAAGCGCCGGTTTCCCGCTCGGCGCGGCTGGGCCGGTGCGCGGCCTGTTTCTTCCTGCACCGACGACGAAATGCACTGGCGTCGGTACTCAGGGACATAGGTCCCTTTCGGAACGTCGATGCGCCAGTCGTCGGACGCGCCTTCCTCGGCGTAGTAGGCGGTCAGCAGTTTGCGAAGCTTGCCGGCATGGACACGTACCAGGGGATCGCTGTCGGCATTGAAGGCCTGCGGCCGGTCAAAGACATCGATGCCGATGGTATAACCCTTCAGTTGATGGCCGGTGCCCTCCATCTCCTTTTCGACGACATATTTCAGGAAGGCACGCAGCCGTTCGGAACGTGCGAAAAGCGCGCTCGACAGAACTTTCTCCAGAGCCTGATGGATCGCCTGATCGTCGGGTCTTTCGCGCTCAATCGTCAACGCGACCTCCCTGAAAACCGATCGATGCCGCAAGTCCCGCGTCGGGAGCGACCATCTCGTCGGTGATATCGAGGCAAAAACGAGGCTTCATCGGTTTAGGCTTGAGGCTTTCCCTGGGGTTTCAGCACCGCCGCTCGGCAGACCGGAGCGCATGGCATGTACTTCGAGTCTGTATTTAACCGAACTTTTCCGGGTTTGTCAGGTGCTCAATCATTAAACTTGACTTTTATATGAAATAATCCGCCGCGGAGAGTTGCGGTTTATTGTAACGGAGACGCTTTCCCTAGCGTGGCTTTGTTGCGAGCTCAAGGCGGAAGCGCTAGAAGAGGCCACGCCTCGACCGCCATCTCCATCGAAAGTCCTGAAATGCCTGCGAAACTCTCGGTAAACCTGAATGCGATCGCCATGCTCAGAAACCGGCGCGATGTTCCCTGGCCGTCGGTGACGGGGCTTGGCCAAATTGCGCTTGAAGCCGGTGCCAGCGGGCTGACGGTCCATCCGCGTCCGGACCAGCGGCATGTCCGGTTCTCCGATCTCGCCCCGATCCGCGCGCTGATCGACGACCGCTATCCGCAGACCGAATTCAACATGGAAGGCTTCCCGAACGAGGAGTTCCTTGAACTCGTCGAGCGTCATCAGCCCGAGCAGGTGACGCTGGTGCCGGATGATCCGGCGCAGGCAACCTCGGACCATGGCTGGGACTTCCGCAAGAACCACAATCTGCTCGGCAACGTCGTCGGGCGCTTGAAGAAAAAAGGCTTTCGGGTGTCGCTGTTTGCCGATGGAGACCCGGATATCCAGGCGCTGACGATTGCGAAGGAAACCGGGGCAGACCGGATCGAACTCTATACCGGCCCCTATGGCGGTTGCTACGACGATCCTGAGCGGGGGGCGGTGTTTCTGGAGGAACTCGGGCGCACTGCAGATCTCGCGGCGGAACTTGGTCTTGAGGTCAATGCCGGTCACGATCTGACGGTAGCCAACCTGCCGGCGCTGGCGGCGCGGATCTCCAATCTTGCCGAGGTCTCGATCGGCCATGGCCTGACGGCGGATGCGCTGGAATACGGGATGGCGGAAACCGTCCGCCGCTTCTGCCGCGCCTGCGGGCAGGATATCTGAGAACTACGTTTGTTTAAAAGGGCTCCGTCCGCACGGAGCCCTTTCTTCCGTCACCCGAGCAGGACGGATTTGCTGGCGTTCAAGAAGTTTTCGAGTGTCGCCAGCTTCTCGCCGGAAAGTTTGGCCACGTCACCAGTGACGAGATCGATCAAGCCCTTGCGGGTATTGGTGTCGAAAGAGACGACAACGGGGATCAGGAAATCGGGGAGGCCTGCGCCCTTGAGCCCGCCTGCGAGCTGCTCGTCGGTGACGTGCACGACGTCAAGCGGCTTGCCGGTGACCTTCGATACGAGGGCGGCGATTTCGTTCACCGTGTGCTTCGTCTCGCCGGTCAGGGTGTAGGTCGCGCTTTCGGTCGAACGGGAGGCGAGAGCCGCAGCCGTCGCCTTGGCGACATCCGCGCGTGCGATATGGGCAAGCTGGCCTTCGCCTGATGCACTGTACCACTTGCCCTCGGCAACGGCGTGCGGCAGCGCCATGAACAGGTTTTCCATGTACCAGCCGTTGCGCAGGATCGTGTAGGGGATGCCGGTCGCCTTGATCGCATTTTCCGTGCCGAGATGGTCGGGGGCGAAGGGAATGACCGAGGTCTCCGGGTTCGGCATCGAGGTGTAGAGGATGTGCTTGGCACCTGCCTTCTGTGCTGCGGCAACCGCCGTCTGGTGCTGGCGCAGGCGCTTGCCGGGCTCATCCAGTGCATCGGTCGAGATGATCAGGATGCGGTCGGCGCCCTTGAAGGCTGCCTCTAACGAGGCGGCGTCGTCGAAGCTTGCCGAACGGGTCTGGACGCCCTTGGCCGCATAGCTGGCGAGCTTGGCTGCGTCGCGGCTGGTGGCGATGATATTTGCCGGCGAAACCTTGCCGGAGGCGAGGAGTTCGTCGAGGACGAGTTGGCCGAGCTTGCCGGTGGCGCCGGTAACGAGAAGGGTTTCGGACATGATGGTTCCTTTGCTTGTCAAAACGGTATCCGGTTTGTTGCCGAAATATCCGATTTGAGATATGGTTCCTAAATGAGACCTTCTCTTATTTCGTTATCTGGAAGCGGATGTAAAGGAGGCAGTATTTTCTGCGGTGGTTACGTGAAGGGAACCGACCCATGAACAAAATGGCAGGCAAGGCAGAGGGCGAGCAGGTGATCGTCTTCGCAGGCATGGTGCTCAAGCGGCAGGATTGCCCGGTGCGCGATGTCATCGACAATATCGGCGGCAAGTGGAACACGCTGATGATCCTGGCGCTGGCAGACGGACCGATGCGGTTTTCCGCCTTGCGGAGGCTGATCCCCGATATCTCCCAGCGCATGCTAACCCAGACACTGCGCGACCTGCAGCGCGACGGCTATATCGGCCGCGAGGTCTTCCCGACCCAGCCGCCGAGCGTCGAATACAGCCTGACGCCGCTTGGCCAGTCTTTCCTGGTGCTGGTCAAGCAACTGGTCGACTGGTCGGTGAAGCATCACGAGGCGATCCGCGCGGCGCGGACGGAATATGACGCAGCCGCGTGACGATGTGACTGCGCTTGCTGCGCTGGACGGTTTGCGATTGAGCCTGCTACAGATGTCGATGGGGACGATATCCGGAAGGCATTGATGAAGCAACTCGATATTGGCGTGGCGGGAGCCGGGCCGGCAGGCCTTGCGGTGGCACTTTTCCTGTCGCGGGCGGGTCACCGGGTTGAAATACTCGAGCGTTTTGCGACGCCGGCGCCCGTTGGCTCCGGCCTGCTGATGCAGCCGACCGGGCTAACGGTCCTCTCTGCACTCGGGCTTTTCGATAGCATTCATGGGCTTGGAAGCCGCATCGACCGCCTGCACGGTGCCGACGCTGTCAGCGGGCGCACGGTGCTTGACGTGCGCTACGACGCTGCTCCCGGCGGACGATATGGCTTGGCGGTGCAGCGGGCGGCACTCTTCAACACGCTGCACGATGCGGTCGCTGCCGACGGTATCAGGATCCGGACCGGTATCGAACTGGCTGTATCCGAAACGCGCGGCGATCGGGCGGTTTTGAAGGATACACAAGGCGAGATGGTTGGCGACTATGATCTGGTGATCGACGCCAGTGGCGCGCGATCTTCGCTGGTTTCTGGATCGGGCTCTGCGCCCACTGTTCGCAATCTCGCCTACGGCGCCTTCTGGGCGACACTCGACGGGCAGGGGGCTGCCTATGACAAAACCGCGTTGTCGCAGCGTTACGACAAGGCGAAGGTGATGATCGGCCTGTTGCCGGCGGGGCGGGTACAGGTGCATGAGGCCGAGCGCGTCGCCTTCTTCTGGAGCCTGAAGGTTGCCGATGTCGAGGCGGTCAAGGCCGCCGGGCTTGATCGCTGGAAGGCGATCATCCGCAACTACTGGCCAGATTGCATGCCCTTTCTCGACCAGATCGGTGATTGGGATCAACTGACGCTGGCGCGCTATGCCCACCGCACCGTCTTGCCGCCCTTTTCGGGTCGGCTTGTCTGCGTCGGCGACAGCGCCCATTCGACCAGTCCGCAACTGGGGCAGGGCGCCAATATGGCGCTGCTCGATGCGGCGGCCCTCAGCCATGCGCTGGCGAACCACGCCGATATCGCGTCGGCGCTTGCGGCCTATGCCCGGGCGCGCCGCAATCACGTGCGGCTATTCCAGCTTCTGTCGCTCGCTTTCACACCGTTCTACCAGTCGGATTCCAATGCCATCGCCTGGGTACGTGACAGGCTGGTCTCCACCATTGCCAGGGTGCCGCCGATGCCGGGGCTGCTGGCGTCGATCGTGGCCGGCACGTTGATCGATCCGTTCGGACCGGCCGGCCTGACCGAGTGCGAATGGCGGCGCGATTACAGCCTGCTGAGCGGCATGGCGTAGGTGGGATCGGCTGCTGTCAGAGACCCATCTGCCAGTTCTGACCGTTGAGGTCCTTTCCAAAGCTGTGATGCCGTTCTTCGGAGACAAGGGTGAAACCCTCGGTCTCGTAAATCCTGCGGGCGCTCGCCAGAACGTCGTTGGTCCACAATGTCAGGATTTCATAGCCGGCACTGCGCGCAAAGGCGATGCATTCCCGGACGAGTGCCCGGCCGATGCCGAGGCCGCGGGCGAAGGGCTCGACATAGAGCAGCCGCAACTTGGCTGTGCCACCAGCGTCCACCAGGAACACGGAACCTGCGATCTCGCCGCCAGCTTCCGCGATCCAGCAGAACTCGCGACCGGGTTTGAAATTCCGGATGAAGTCAGCGGCAATCTGCATCGCCAGCGCCTCATAGTCGCTGTTCCAGCCATATTCCTCGACATAAAGTTTTGTCTGGCGGCCGAGAACAAGGCTGATATCACCGGGCTGATGCGGACGAAGGATGAAGTCCTTATCGGCTCGCGCGGAAAGCAGCGATTCGATCCGGCCCATGGCCATGGCGACGGTTTCCTGCTGCGGTTTCGAGAGAGGGCCGAGCATGGCGGCGATGTCCTGGCGCGAGCGGCTGGCCAGCGTGCGAGCGTGCGAAAGCCCGTCTGCGGTCAACTCGAGCAACTGGCTGCGCTGGTCCTGCGGATCCGGCCGGGTCGAGAGCAGCCCGTCGCCGCGAAATTTCTTCAGGATGCGGCTGAGATAGGCGGGGTCGAGGTGGAGCTCGTCGATCAGCGTCTTGGCCTGCAGGCCCGGCCGGGCCGCGAGCTCATAGATGATGCGGGCTTCGGTCAGCGTGAAACGGCTGTCGAGAAAGGCGCGGCCGAGCAGGCCGAGCTGGTTGGTGTAGAAACGGTTGAAGGCGCGCACGGTCTCGATCTGGTCGGCCGGATGCTGGTCTTGCAAGGTCGTGTGGGTGTTCATGGCGATCTCCTATTGGGGAGATTGCCATGAGTTAGTTGACTTAGTCAAATAAATTGCAGCGCGGATCAGGCCGCTTGCTGACCGATCTGCGATACGCCCTGTAGCGCAAAGTCGACCGCCGCGTCGGCATGGATGGCGGTGGAATCGAAGCCGGGCAGGGGCAGTTTGTGCGGGTCGAGAATCAGGCATATCTCGGTGCAGCCAAGGATGATCGCATCAGCGCCTTCGCGGATGGCCCGTTCGATGACACCCATCAAAGCGTCGCGGGACGTATCCAGGACAGACCCGGCGCAGAGTTCGTTGAAGATGATGTCGTGCACGAGCGTGCGATCCTCGGCGTTCGGGACCATGACATCAATGCCGTGGGTCGCCATGCGGCCGGTGTAGAATCCATGCTCCATCGTGTAACGCGTAGCAAGCAGCAGCGGACGCTTGATGCCGGCGGCTTTCATCGACGCTGCGGTCTGGTCGATGATGTTGATCAGCGGAACGGCGATGGAGGCCTGAACCTCGTCGGCGATCAGGTGCATCGTGTTGGTGCAGATCAAGACGCAGGCTGCCCCTGCCGCCTCAAGACCCCGTGCGACATCGGACAGACGCTTGGCCGCGTCATCCCAGCGGCCGGCCTTCTGCAGGTCGACGATGCTCTGGAAATCGACGGAATGCAGCATGACTTCGGCGGAATGCAGCCCACCGAGGCGCTCGCGCACAGCCTCGTTGATCATCCGGTAATAGACTGCCGAGCTTTCAAAGCTCATTCCACCGATGAGGCCGATCTTGCGCATGTTGCTGTTCCTGTTCCGCGTTGTTTTCTGATGCGGGGGATTGTCGCTGAGAGGACACGGAAAGTGTTCGCTTTGTTTGATGACATTGCGCCTGTTTCCGCGTATTTTTTGCGCAATATTTAATTTCGGCGCAAATTCTTCGTGCTTGCGTCACTGTTGTAGGGGAGATGCGGGCGTGCTGGACGAAAGAGACCGGAAGATTCTGTCGCTGCTGCAGGAAGACGCCAGTCTTTCGGTCGGCGATCTCGCTGAAAAGGTCAGCCTGTCGATCTCGGCCTGCTCGCGGCGCATCCAGCGGCTGGAAGAGAGCGGTTATGTCGCCCGGCGCATCGCTGTTCTCGATCGCGACAAGATGGGCGTGCCGACCACGGTCTTTGCGCTCATCAAGACGGCTCACCACGCCGATGACTGGATCGACATTTTTCGCAGGGTGATCGCTGATATTCCCGAGATTGTCGAGGCGCATCGGCTGACCGGTAATTATGACTACATCCTGAAAGTCGTTTTGCCGCGTGTGGAGCACTACGACGTGATCTACAAGCAGATCGTTCGCAAGGTCGAACTGTTCGATGTTTCGGCCTCGATCTCGATGGAGGTGCTGAAAAGCGGCATGGCGCTACCGGTCGAGTATGCGCGGTAAAACTCCGTTGAAATGCGTATTTCGAGGATGACACGCTCCACGCGTGCTCCCGGTGATTGATTTACGACAAGAGTGGATATAGAGCGGCCAGCAACATTCTGATACAGGCGATAGGTCGCCAATGCGGAACTGCGCGAAAGTTGCCGCTCGATGCAACCTCCTGCGGTCACTGAGTTTTGCTGAGTGATCTGCATTTGAAATTGCAGGTATGGGGAAGGGCTTCTAGACTATGCTAAATCGCATCAGGGCGCGTATTCACTGGCAGCTCGCGAAGAAACACCGCGGCAATGACATCGACTCTGCCGCAAAGCACATCCTCGCCTCGATCAAATCGGCACCCACATATGAGGACCGGGCAAGGAGAGGGGCAAGTATTCTCGTATCGGAAGGCAGATACGCGGATGCGGGCCAGATTTGCCGGCACTATATCGAGCGTGGCGATCCCTTGGAGTTTTGGAGCCACTATGAAAGTTTTGTGCAGGAACTCGAAGCTGCATCTTCGGCCCTCCAAAGCAAGACAACTGCCGTAAAGGTCGCGTTGTTAAACGACACCGACTTCAGGGTGAATATAGGCTGTCGCCTGACGAGCCAGGGCCTGAAAAACCTGATTCGCCAGTCTATTTCCGGTGCTTGGATATCATCCCATGGGTTTCGCTTTTCCGCTTTTCGACATGATTTCAAGACAGAGGCCGTATCCCTGGATACCGCACAGTTGCTTGAAGAGCGCGTGAGGGTTGCCTACGGAAGCGAAACCATCGCGGCAATCAAGGCATCCGACGTCGTCATACTTCAACCTGAAGGCTCGCTGGACGATGGAACGACACTGGAGGGTTTGAAGACTTTCTTTTCGCCGATCATCTTGGCTCAGAGTGTTGGAAAACCAAACGCGATCATAAACGGCACGATTCCGGTTTACGAAGATGAGCGCGGCGGATTTCTTCGAAATCTCTTTTCCAGCTTGCCTTCAGTCGCGGCCCGCGACGATATCTCCGCTGCTCACTACGGAATAAAGTTCATCGCGGACGCCGCATTTCTCTACAAGCCGGCCACGGACAACGCCGAGCGAGATGGTTGCCTTATTACCACGGGCGCGAGGAACAGCGTGGAGGAAGATGAGAAAATCTTCCACGCAGCGCTTGAAGTTTGCGACGCAACCGGTTTGAGGCCGATCGTACTGACCCATGCGGTTGATCGCTTCAAGAAATTCGAGAAGGCTATCCGGTCGCGAAACGGCATTTTCGCGGAAACGGCGAGTTTGACAAAGGCTGCTGAAACACTGGCGCGATGTCGTCTGCATGTCGGTGCGCGCTATCATATGGCGATATTCTGCGTCGTCGCCCAAGTTCCGTCCCTGCTTTACGATGTAAAGACACACAAGAACAAATGGCTAGGCCGGTATTCGCCGCTGATAACGCTGGCGGCTCCCGATCAAACTCTCGTTGCCCAAGCCAAAGAAATATTGAGCACACCCATCGCCACCGGCACTCCCGATGATGGATTGGAAAAATTATCCCTCGAGTTTCTCAAAGGTTCCATCCTGTCACAAGACGGCTCTTTTCAATTGGTTCGTCCATAAGGTACGCCGGAAGAGGGGCCGCGGATCTGCAGGGAGCACGGAGCCGGAGTATTTCCCGGCCCCATACTCCGTGCTTTGCCTCGTTGAGCGCTAGGGAATGATCCGCTGCTCGCGCATCTGGCGAAATACCGACAGGAACATTTCGTCGGTTTGTACATAGTCATGAAATCCAAGCCGCCGTGCCTTCGTGCCATCGGCAAAGAAATCGTAGTTCCAGCCGAACACGGCGTCGCCGAAGCCCCAGGAGGAGACGGCCTCATAGGGGTGGTCGGCGAGGCCGTATTTTTCCTTAATTTCAAGCCAGAGCGCGGCCTTGTCCGCCATCACGACGTTGAGCGACATCGGCAGGGGAGCGGCCGTTTCCATCTTGAAGAAGCGGGCGATCTTCGGCCACATCTCGTTCCAGCGGAAGAGATCGCCATTGGTGATGTTGAAGGCCTGGTTGGCGCATTGTGGGTTGGTTGCGGCCCAGACCGTTGCCCGCGCAAGAAGTCCGGCGTCGGTCATTTCAAGCAGTGTGTCATAGGCGCCCGGTTTGCCGGGAAAGCGCAGGGGCAGACCGAGTTCCTTCGACATCGATGCGTAGAGACCGATGACCATGGCGAGGTTCATCGGATTGCCGGTGGCGACGCCGATGACGACGGAGGGGCGCAGGGCCGACCAGGTCCATGATTTGCCTTTCTGCTGCTTCTGCAGGAACGCCTGCTGGTCCATGTTGAATTCCGGCGGCATGTGATTGTCTTCGTCCTCGCGGGCCGGCGTCTTGAAGGGGCCGAGATGGGCGCCGTAGACCTTGTAGCCCTGCATCAGGCTGACATGCTGAAGGTTCGGTGCCACCTCCTCGACGTTGGTGACGACGTTGACCAGCATGGCAAGATTGGGCTCGACCAGTTCCGCCCAGGTGGGGCGGTCCTGATAGGCGGCATAGAAAACGTGAGTCACTTCAGTGAGATCGCCGAGTTTCTTCGCGCAATCGGTCGGGTCGAGAAGGTCGACTGAAATGTGGTGGATTTTTTCGGTTGAAACGCCGCCGCGCCGGGACAGGCCGATGATCGACCAATCTTCCAGGGTCTCGAGATGACGGGCGAGATTACCTCCGATGACGCCCTGAGCGCCGACGATGAGGGCGGTTTTGTGTTGATCACGCATGACAGTCTCCTGATGTGTCGATGCATGACATATGGACGTCGCGCGATTTCATCACTAGACAGCAAATAAGCACAGGATTTGTGAGGTGAAGTCACAATGCCGCGTCTGGATGTCAATCGCTCCGGCGAAATGGAAGTGTTCGTTGGGGTCGTTGACCTCGGTGGGTTTTCGGCTGCGGCCAGGCACTTTTCAATGACACCGTCGGCGGTCAGCAAGCTGGTTTCACGGCTGGAGGCGCGGCTAAATGCCCGGCTCGTCAACCGCTCGACCCGCAAGCTGCAGCTGACGCCGGAAGGTTGCCGTTACTATGAGCATGGCATTCGGGTGCTGGCCAATCTTGATGAAGCCGAAAGCGCCGCAGCGCTGGCCGACAACCCGAGCGGGCGCATCCGGGTCAGCTCCAATATTCCCTTCGCCAGGCACGTCCTGCTGCCGGCCTTGCCGGTCTTCACGGCGCTTTACCCGGATGTATCGCTGGACCTGTCCCTGACGGACAGCGTTGTCGATCTTCTCGAGGACCGCACCGATGTTGCGGTACGGGCGGGACCCTTGAAAAGTTCGGCGCTGATGGCACGCAAGCTCGGAACGGTGAAAATGCATATTGCTGCAGCACCCGGATATCTCGAACGCATGGGCATGCCGCATCATCCCGACGATCTCGCGCGGCATAATCTGCTCGGACCCAACTATGTCCGTGCGACCGGCGGCTGGCCTTTTGTTGACGGCAGCCGAAGCCTTACGATCAAGCCGGCCGGCAATATCCAGGCCAGCGACGGCGAAGCCCTGTGCGAACTGGCGCTCGCCGGGGCGGGGCTGGCACGCCTGGCCGGCTTTCAGGTGCAGGACGATTTCGCCAGCGGCGCGCTCGTGCCAGTGCTGGAAGCGTTCACCGCAACGGACAGCGAGGAGGTGCACGCGGTCTTTCTCGGCCAGGGCGGCCATATGCCTGCACGGGTTCGTGTCTTTCTCGATTTCCTCAGCGAGCGCTGCCGTGTGGGCTGAGGTGTTTTGACACGGCTGCTATACCGCGAGAGCAATTGTCCCGGACCTGTGGAGCGTAGACACTGCACCTGAAATGGAGATTGCCCATGACCACCTCAAATCGTCATCGTCTGGTCGTCGTTGGAGCGGGATTTGGCGGCCTTCAGCTCGTCAACGATCTGAAAGGTGCCCCACTCGACATCACTCTCGTCGACAAGCGGAATCATCATCTTTTCCAGCCGCTTCTCTATCAGGTGGCGACGACGCTTCTCGCAACCTCGGAGATCGCATGGCCGATCCGCCGGCTTTATCGCGACCGGCCGGAGGTCACCACAATTCTCGCCGAGGTCGAGGGTGTCGACAAGGCGGCAAAAACCATCGGGCTGGCAAACGGGACCACCATCCCCTATGACACGCTGGTCCTGGCGACTGGCGCGACACATACCTATTTCGGCAAAGACGAATGGGAAGCGGTCGCTCCGGGTCTGAAGACCCTGGAGGATGCAACGACCATACGACGACGCGTGCTGCTCGCCTTCGAACGGGCGGAGGTCGAGACCGACCCGGCGATACGCCAGGCGCTTTTGACGTTCACGATCATCGGGGCCGGGCCTACCGGTGTCGAGATGGCGGGCATTATCTCCGAACTCGCACATGCTACCCTGCCGAAGGAGTTTCGCCGCATCGACACGCGCACGACACGTGTGATCCTGGTCGAGGCCGGGCCGCGCGTTCTCCCGGGGCTTTCGGAAGATCTTTCGGCCTATGCGCATCGCGCGCTGGAGAAACGCGGCGTCGAGGTGCGCACCGGGCAGCGCGTAACCTCGTGCACCGAAGCCGGTGTGACGATCGATGACAATTTCATAGCATGCCGCACCATGGTCTGGGCCGCAGGCGTTCAGGCTTCGCCGGCAGCGCGATGGCTCGGCATCGAGGCCGATCGCGCCGGCCGCGCCGTTGTCGAGAAGAACCTCACTGCACCCGGCCATCCGGATGTCTTCATCATCGGCGATACGGCTTCGGTCGTGCGGGAGGACGGCACCCCGGTTCCGGGTATCGCGCCGGCGGCAAAGCAGCAGGGCGCATTCGTTGCAAAAGTCATTCGTGCCAGATTGAATGGTGGCAGCGAATCCGCCGTGTTCCGCTATCGCCACCAGGGCAGCCTTGCGACGATCGGCAAGCGGTCGGCGATCATCGATTTCGGACGCTTCAAGATGAAGGGGACGCTTGCCTGGTGGATATGGGGGATCGCCCATATCTACTTCCTCATCGGCACGCGAAGCCGCTTCGCCGTTGCCTGGAGCTGGCTATGGATCTATCTGAGCGGCCAGCACAGCGCCCGGCTGATTACCCAGAGGGAGACGATGCGCATTGCATCGCCTGACGGGCACCCTGAGCAATAGGCTCACTGTGGCCTATTTTACACGCTTGCAGTCGAACATGTCGCCGCTCTGCATCGAGAACCACTGCAACGACGTATCCGTGATGATATCCGTCGGCAAAAGACAGGATGAAGTTTTCCTTCTTCCTTTTCGACTTTCCGGATCGGCATCAGGCCTTCGCCGGAATCGTAGTTGCCTTTTCTTTACGTAGTCGTATTTGGCGCCTATTTCTGAGGTGCAATAACAACAATTTCGGGGGTGGAATTTATCATCATTCTCGTTCGATCAGTAATCTTCTGCTCTATCAGCCGTAGCATAACCTCATAGTCGATTTTTGCCTCGCTTTGGAGGCCCAGGCATTTGGCTATGCCGTCGGTATCGGTACTTAATCGTTTGACTAGTTCCAGATGGTGGCCGTCAGCTTGGCTTTTTAACGCGTAGGCGTGAAAATGCATAGGATCTGAAGTTCTTGGATCATTCAAATGGTCGAACGTAAATTCCTTTGACATATAATTTATTAAACGATCCTGAAGTACCAAAACAAGATGTTTGTTGACTCCCTCAAATGTTTGAATCTTGTGATGTAATTGTACAAGTATAGTTTTTGCTGTCATCTTCCAATTCATGCCGTAAGACTTTTTGTTGGCTAAGTCCTCCGCATTTATGTTTTTAATTCCTACCTTTGAAAGAAATCTCTGTCTTTCTGGCCAAACTGTTCCGGTCGTATCAAGCGTTTGAAGCTCTATACCAACAAAATCTCGGATTTTTCCAGCTCTAGTTGAGGCAAGAACATAGTCGATGCTGCCGCCTGGAACTGATATTTCCGACACGATATGGAGTTCATTTCCGGGTTCGTGCCCCGTTAGTAGATGAAGGCAGTCTGTAAAAATCTGTTTCTTTTCCAAAAGCCTCAATGGGCAAATAATTATCGGCTCCGCGCCGTATTCGACGGTACACGTTCCTATTGAAATATCAGCTTGGCTTTTGCGTACTTTGTAACACCGCTTTTCTGTGTACGGGCATCCCTGCGAATTAACAATTTCCTGCCAATCTGGCGCGGTTTTTGTTGATGTCGTGTCTATTCCGAAAAGGTCAATTATGCGCGTCATTTCATTCTCTTCATAATTTCCTCAGGCGACTGTTTGCGACTTCGACGTAATTTTGCGATATATCGATGCCGATAGAGCTGCGGCCAAGCTGTCTTGCCACCGCCAAAGTTGTTCCGGTGCCGCAGAAAGGATCCAGGACCACACCTCCCGGCGGGCACGTGCAGAGTATGGGGATTTTGCATAGATCCGCAGGATATGGAGCGAAATGGGAGTCACGCTTCTGCGTGTCTTCTGGGATTATGTCCCACACATCGGAGGGCTTGGTGCCATTTGGGTGGTATTTCAGAAAATAGAACCCGCGGTTTACCAATTCCTTTGCTCGGCCAGAAACTTTCTCTCTGTCGGAATGTGTTGACCTCTGTTGGCCTCTTATGACCATGCGGAAGTCTGATATTCTTTTCGCGCGAACGTCCTCAATAACTGAATTTAGCGCGTTCAAGGCATTTAGCTTCTCGGAGGGTGAGAGCGATGTAGAAAGTTCGATCTGTCGTTTGTAGCGAACCCCTGATACGCCAGTCGCGGAAACTACTGTTCCATTAATGATGCTGGATTGCCGCGGTGTAATTCTAATTGAATCCACGTCATAGTAATATGATTTTTGTTTTACAAAATGAAAAATATGTTCGTGGATATTTCTCAGCTTATCTTTTGAATTGTCAGGTGAACCTTTTATTTTATTCCAGACGACGTCGTTTCTTAGTATCCATTTTTGCTCGTCCATAAGCGCGATTGCAACTCGCCAAGGTATGCCTGTTAGATTTTTAGACTTGTAGGAGTCGCCTAGATTAAGCCAAAAGGACCCGGAGTCCTTCAAGACACGTTGTATCTCTTTCGCTATGCGACAGATATTTTCGATATATTCTTTAAAGTCTTTCTCCTGCCCGATTCCGGGGACGTCGTACTCGCGATGACCCCAATATGGCGGCGAAGTCATGCACATGTCGATAGTTCCCGATGGAAGCGATTTTAGCACCTCAAGCGCGTCACCACACAAGATCTCAAATCCCGGCTCCCTTGAAGACGGTAAATTGCTTCGTGTAGATTCCATTTTTCTCATTATATTCAGATTCTTGCAGGTTGATTTCTTTTCTTTTTGGCGTTCAGCAAATATCACGATTCAGCGGGCCGCGTATATGCAGCCTATAATAATTCCGTGGAACTCTGTGGAGAAGGCGCAAAGCCCTTGACTCGGTGTCAATTCATCGATAGCAGGTGAAATAGTACTGTACGGTACGGTACGCATCGAAACTTACGGTACAAACTTGTCTTTTGAACAGATAATAGAGTTTTCGCCGCGCCAGAACGATGTTCTGGACAGCGCGTTGCGGCTGCTTGTCGATGGCGGCGAAAAGGCCCTGACGACGGCAGGCGTGGCGCGGGCGGCGAACTGTTCAAAGGAAAGCCTCTACAAATGGTTTGGCGATCGCGACGGGCTGCTTTCGGCAATGATCGGCTTCCAGGCGAGCAAGGTCCGTACCTTCGAAGATAACGCCGAGGCATTGACGGCAGTGACGTTGCGGGAGCATCTGGTTCTCTTCGCGCGCGACCTCTTGGAGGTTCTGGCGGGCGATGTGTCGCTGGCGCTGAACCGGCTGGCGATCGGGCAGGCGAGCCGGGAGGGCTCCAAGCTCGGATCGATGCTGCAGGAACGCGGCCGCCGGCAGATCGGCAAGCGGGCAGGGGCATTACTGGAAGCGGGGCGTAGTGCCGGGTTGCTTGCGTTCGACGATCGTGACGAGGCCTATGACACGCTTTATGGGTTGATCGTTTCCGATCTGCATCTGCGCATGCTGCTCGGCGAGGATAGTGGCCGGATGGCCAAGGATTTCGGCCGCAGGACGGAGAGGGCGGTTTCTGCGTTCCTTCGCCTCTACGGCCGTGAAAATGGTTCGGCACAGTCCTGAGGGCGGCCGGAAGTGTTTAAAGAGACAAGCAAAGGGAAGGAAATTACAATGCGCGTCTATTACGATCGTGATGCCGATCTCAACCTCATCAAGTCCAAGAACGTCGTTATCGTCGGTTATGGTTCGCAGGGCCGCGCCCACGCGCTGAACCTGAAGGACTCGGGCGCCAGCAACGTCGTCATTGCGCTGAAGGCCGGTTCCGCCACCATCAAGAAGGCCGAGGCCGACGGCTTCAAGGTCATGACTGTTGCCGACGCCGCCAAGTGGGGCGACCTGTTGATGATGGCGACGCCTGACGAGCTGCAGGCCGACATCTACAAGGCCGAGATTGCCGGCAACATCCGCGACGGCGCGGCTATCGCGTTTGCCCACGGCCTCAACGTTCATTTCGGCCTCATCGAGCCGAAGGACACGCTCGACGTCGTCATGATCGCACCGAAGGGCCCGGGCCACACGGTTCGCGGCGAATACCAGAAGGGCGGCGGCGTTCCCTGCCTCGTTGCCGTTGAAAAGAACGCATCGGGCAACGCGCTCGATCTCGCTCTTTCCTACGCCTGCGGCGTCGGCGGCGGCCGTTCGGGCATCATCGAGACCAATTTCAAAGAGGAATGCGAAACCGACCTCTTCGGCGAACAGGTCGTTCTCTGCGGCGGCCTGGTCGAGCTGATCCGCGCCGGTTTCGAAACCCTGGTCGAAGGCGGCTATGCGCCGGAAATGGCCTATTTCGAGTGCCTGCATGAAGTCAAGCTGATCGTCGACCTGATCTATGAAGGCGGCATCGCCAACATGAACTACTCGATCTCCAACACCGCAGAGTGGGGCGAATACGTCACAGGCCCGCGCATCATCACCGCGGAAACCAAGGCTGAGATGAAGCGCGTCCTGCACGACATCCAGACCGGCAAGTTCACCTCCGACTGGATGCAGGAATACCGTTCGGGCGCTGCCCGCTTCAAGGGTATCCGCCGCATGAACGACAACCACCAGATCGAAGAGGTCGGCGCCAAGCTGCGCGGCATGATGCCGTGGATCGGCAAGAACAAGCTGGTCGACAAGGCCAAGAACTAATCCTTGACGACGACTTGACGACAGGAGGCCGGGGCATGTCCCCGGCTTTTCTGTTTCGAGGGGCGCGTCTCAGGTGAAACGCCCCGTCAAGGGATTGCATGAAAATTTCGGCAACGACAAGTTGACGAGCCGGAAAGACCTGGTGCATCCTGTCGCCTGGAGGAGCGGCTCGGGCCGGGGACCGACCCGTGGTCGGCCGTGAGGAAATTGACACCGCCCAGCTGTTGTAGCGCTTTCGGAGCGTCATACTGTGCCGTTGATACTGTGGCGCCGTGGCCAGTCATTCGCATTCATTCTGCATTTGCATATCAGCCACGTCGATCTGCTCGGAGGATACTGTGAAGACAATCCTACGCATTCTTCCTTTGACGTTTGTGGCCGCTTTTGTCGCCGCCATGCCGGCCGTGGCGGCAGACCTGGTGATCGCCATGCCAAACTGGCCCTCCGGCCAGGCGACGGCAAACATTCTGAAGGTCGGCATCGCCAAGAAATTCGGGCTCGAAGCCGAGGTCAAGGTGCTTGGCACGATGAACGCCTTCGTCGGGCTGGATGCCGGCGAGGTCGATATCCAGCCTGAAGTATGGCGGCCGAATTTCGACGATCTCGTCAAGAAATACGTGACCGAAAAGGGCGTTGTGACGCTGTCTTCTCGCGGCGTTCCCGCGTGGCAGGGGCTCTGTGCGACGCCGGAGGCTGCTGCGACCATCAAGACAGTTGCCGACCTCAGCGATCCGGAAAAGACGAAGATCCTCGATACCGACGGCGATGACCGGGGCGAGATCTGGATTGGTGCGCCAGCCTGGCTCTCCACGGGGATCGAACGGGTCAGGGCGACCAGCTACGGCTATGCGGCCAACCTGACGCTCGTCGAGGCCGAGGAGGAGGTGGCCATGGTTGCGGTCGATGCTGCGGTTGCGACCGGCCGCCCCATGGTCTTTTATTGCTACGCGCCCCACCACGTCTTCGAATTGCACAAGCTTGTCCGGATCGAGGAGCCGCCGCACGATGCGGCGAAATGGAAGCTCGTTTCGGCACAGGATCCGCTTTGGATCGAAAAGTCGAGCGCGACGACGGCATGGGACGCCGCCGAATTTCATATCGCCTACGCCACCGCCTTCGGCAAGAAACATCCCGATATCGCGAAGTTCCTCGAGCAGGTCGACTTTTCACCGGAGGAGGTGACGGGGATGAGCTATGCTCTGGAAGTCGAGCGCCAGGTGCCGCTCGATTTTGCAACGAAATGGGTTGAAGACAATGCGGCACGGGTCGATGGGTGGGCGAAGAAATGACGGCGAACCTCAATCGACGCAAAACCTTCTTCGCAAAGGGCCGGAAGATCGGCACCTTCCTGCTGGCCGCAGGGATCTGCCTCGGACCGCTGGTGGCTCTGGCCCAGACGCAGATCTACGATTCCAAGACACGCAAATGGGTTGATTTCGACAAGAAATCTGCCCGGAAATACTATGCCCGCAACAAGCTGCCGCCGGAAGCCTTCCGCCGGCAGGTGGTGCCGTTCCGCACCGCGGAGCCACCCGGTACGATCGTCATCGACGGCAATCAGCATTTTCTCTACCTCACGCAGCCGGGCGGTCAGGCGATCCGCTATGGCATTGGCGTCGGTCGCGAGGGCTTTGGATGGGCCGGTATCGTGCGGATCGGGCGCACGGCCGAATGGCCGACGTGGACACCGCCGGCCGAGATGGTGGCGCGCGATCCGAACGCGGCGAAATGGGCGGCCGGCATGCCCGGCGGCCCCGACAACCCGCTGGGCGCACGCGCGCTCTATCTCTACGAGGGCGATAACGACACGATCTACCGCATCCACGGTACGGTCGAGCCCTGGACGATCGGGCTTGATGTCTCCTCCGGCTGCATCCGCATGAACAACGACGATATCGTCGATCTGCATTCGCGGGTGGCGATCGGCGCGAAGGTGATCGTGCTGATGCAGGGCGCGGCACTCTACAAGGGCGTGTGAGTTACAAGACGGGCGGGGGGAGGCGCGAGCCCGTCGACCGAAAAAAAGCGCGGGGAACGGCGATAGCGGAGGATACGGACTTGTCAGCGACATGGATGTGCGAGTGCCTGAGACGAAACACGATACTGGCCACGATCCCCTTGGCCCTGCTTGGCGGTTGCCAGTCTGCGCCCGAACCGCAGGACATGGCGCGCACGAACCTTCAGACAGCGCCGGCCGACCTGCAATTGATCTGCGCCAACGCCGCAGCAGGCAGCGCCGGCGTCGATAGCACCAAGATCCTTCCGACGAGTTCGCGCCAGATCGATGCGACGAGTTACGGCGTCGATCTCGATGCAGGTGGCCGCAAGTTCACCTGCGTCATCGATAACAACGGTACCGTGCGATCCGTCGGTCCAGCATAGAGTTCTCCGGCCGAGGAGAGCGGAGGTTTGCCGCTCCGAGCGGGGCGAGGCCGCACAGTGCCAAATCGCCGCTCTCGCTGGCGCTGCCTGATGCCGTGGATCGACAAGAAAAAGCTGGGCACATACCGAGTTAATTCATGTTGCAAAGCAATATTAGATTTTTGCGATTGCTCTATACTAAATAATCTGGAGAAAAGTCTCCGGTGCTTTCGACTGGTGATCCTTCGTGTTTGGAATGCTTCAGCTTTTGTAGTATTCTTTGTGACAGGAGGATACTGTGATGGAGACATTCTTCTACCATTTCGCTCTGTTCGATGTTTTGATCCTCGGCGCGATCGTCTTGCTGCTGGCCCTGAGCATGTTCGGACACCATGAGGCCTGATGCTCTTCTTCCGGGCTCAGGAGAGTTCGGAGGGCGATAACCGGTCGGCGACCTTGCCTTGGTCGCGTTTTGCTAGTGCCTGCGAGACGCCCTTGAACGGGCGCGTGGCGATACTGGTCTCCTTTGCTTTTCCGTTATTCCCCGCTTCGTGCGTCACCCGCGTGCATTTCGGTGCAGATTCACACTGGCACAGGGCAAGGCAGTTGATCGCGCGTTCTGCGCGGAATAGTTTGGGCGAACGGACGTGGCGCCGCTGCGGTCCCGCAAAAATAACCACGGAAATCGGCTTTACGGCCCAAAATATAGGTCAGCATTGTTGACTTAATAAGCAAGCCGTGATGTGCTCCGGCAAAAGCATAATCTGAGGAAACTTCCATGCTCGATTGGGAAAAGATATTCGCGACGCGGTCTTCACGGATGCGCGCTTCGGAAATCCGCGAACTGCTGAAATTGCTGGACCGGCCGGACATCATCTCGTTTGCCGGTGGCATTCCCGATCCGGCGCTGTTCCCGGATGAGGACTTCAAGGCTGCCTATGCCGATATCTTCGGCGGGCCTACCGTCAGTGCCGCTCTGCAATATTCGGTCAGTGAAGGCTATCTGCCGCTGCGCCAATGGCTTGCCGGCCGCATGGCTGCGATCGGTATCCCTTGCGAACCGGAAAACATCCTGATCACCTCCGGCTCGCAGCAGGCGCTCGACTATCTCGGCAAGCTGTTCCTGTCGCCGAACGATACGGCGTTGGTGACGTGGCCGACCTATCTTGGTGCCTTGCAGGCGTTCAATGCCTATGAACCCGCCTACGACCAGCTGTCGCCGTCCGGCAACCGCACGCCGCAGACCTATCGCGATGTCGCGGCGGAAGCCGGCGGTCGGGTGAAGTTCGCCTATATGTCGGCCGAATTCGCCAATCCGACGGGTGAAACGCTTGACTTGGCTGCGCGTGAAAAGGTTCTTGAGCTTGCCGAAGAGCTCGATATCGCGGTCATCGAGGATGCGGCCTATCAGTCGCTGCGTTATGACGGGCAAGCCGTGCCGCCGATCCTGGCGCTGGAAATCGCCCGCAAGGGCTCGATCAACGAGACCCGCACGATCTACTGCGGCAGCTTTTCCAAGACGCTGGCGCCCGGTCTTCGCGTCGGTTTCGTGGTTGCGGCGATGCCGATCATCCGCAAGCTGGTCCTGATGAAGCAGGCGGCCGACCTGCATTCCTCGACCATCAACCAGATGGCGATCTGCCATGTCGCCGAGCGCGGCTTCGATAAGCAGGTCGCCAAGATCAAGGCCGTCTACAGCAAGCGGCGCGACGCCATGCTGGCAGCACTGAAGAAATACATGCCGGCCGGCGTCAGCTGGACGGTGCCCGAAGGCGGCATGTTCGTCTGGCTGACCTTGCCCGCCGGCATGGACGGCGCGGAGTTGCTTGCCAAGTCGCTGGCAACGGCCAAGGTTGCCTTCGTGCCCGGCAGGGCCTTCTTCGCCGATGGCTCGGGCGCCAATACCTGCCGCGTCAGCTTCTCCTGCGCTGACGAGAAGATGATCGAGGAGGGGATTTCCCGCCTCGGTGGGTTGATCGGCGAGGAGGCTTTGGCCGCCTAAAGCGCGTCGCGATCTTTCAGATTCGCTTCCCGCGCTTTAGGTCTTTGATTTTAAGCATGTCGTTCTCGCAAAACCGCTGCACACTTTTGCGCGACATGCTCTAATCCTTGTCTTCGAGGCAGGCTAGGACCGCCTCGAAGATCACATCCGGGAGCACGTCGAACGTATAGGGCATGTGGACCCGCTCCCATTTCTGATGATAATCGCGGCCCCATGGTCCGATATTGACCACCGGATAGGACAAGAGCCTGTCCGGTGCCCTGTCGACGAAGGCCGAGCACGGAGTGTTGTCGGTGAGGAGCTGTGTCTGTTCGGTAGCCGGTCGATGCCCGAAGAAGCTCATGTCGGATATGCCGGCGAAGAACTGCTTGGCCTTGATGCTTGTCCCATGCCGTTCTGCGCAGCTTTGCGCAGCGGACATCATGTTGCGCTCGAAGGCGCTGCCTTCCTGTCCGGCGCTGTCCAGATGGACGCGCGGATAGTGCAGGGTGGAAAATCCGACGATCACCAGCGGGCCCTCAAGCCCGGCCTCTGCAAGGGTCGCGGCGACGATCTCGCGGGTAACCGCGAGCGGGTCCTCGCCGCCTGACAGGGATTGATCGAGGGCTGCCAGCCGGTCGGCCGCGGACTGACCGCCATGGGCGACGGCCAGCGCGTGCAACTCGGCGTAGGACAAGACCTGCCCCTCGAGTGTGACCGCGTGGCCGCTGCCCTGGCGATTGAAGAAACGCCTTGCATTGTGTGTTTGCGCTTCGAGCGCTGTGCGCATGGCGTTGCCGACCAGGGCGCGGAATTCGTTGAGAATATCGTCCGGCGTGCGCCGGTGCGTCAGCCAGTTGAACGACAGCCAGACATGGGCGGGCGTGGTGACCTCGTAGCCGTGGCGCACATCCTTGGCTTCCAGGCAGACCGGTGCCGGCGAAAGCTCGCCATGGGCCTCGTCGCAAAGGGCGCTGTTCATCTCCATGGCGCGCGTGATTTCGGCGCCGATCAGATGGGCGCTGACACCGTCGAAGGCATAGCCGGCATGGGTCGGCCGGCCGGCGACGAAGGCGAAGGGCGAGAACTTGCCGACGGAGCCGAGATAGACGGCTCTGCCTTCCTCGCCGTCGCCATCGTCACCGCTGGCATCGAGATTGATGCCACCGATGATGTCGAGATCGAATTTTTCGGCGATTGCGGGCAGGACGTCGCGCAGCGAACGCATGCCGCGCGACCGGTTCTCCTCGTCGGGCGTGGCGACGAATAGGAGGCTGCCCGGCGGCTCGTCGAGTTCGGCAAAACGTTCCAGCGCGGCGATACCGGCGGCAAGGCCGCTCTTCATGTCGAGCAGACCTCGTCCCGCGAGGAAATCGCCGCTCAGCAGGTCAACCAGAGCCTTGTCTTCAGCGGGGTTGCGCACCTTGTTCGCCAGTTCCTCTATCAACGCCTCCGTCAGCGTCTCCGGCTCACAAGCCAGTGATACCAGGGAGCTGTAATTGGCGATCGAAACGGTATCGAAATGCCCCGCCAGCACGAGGCAGCGCCGGCCTTTCCCGCGCACCAGCGCCAGCACGTTCTGCCGGGCCGGATCGCCATGGCTGTCCAGCGCCAGCAATTGGTGCGGATGGTTCTTGAAGTAGGGGGTATCGCCCAACAGTGCCGTCAAGTGCCCGGAAAAAGCGGCCTCGTCATCGCTTTCGGTAACGCTTGGCCAACGGGTCATTTCGATCGACAATTCGCCTGCACGCGACAGAGGATGGGGGATCGTCGAAGGGCGGTTGGACGGCATTGGGTTGTTCCTCTGGAGAGACCTGCTCGGGCCTGCATTGATCCGATCCGCGAACACTAGCGAGCCGACGGATAAAGCGAAATGGCAATATTATGGAAATTTGCTTGATCTTTCTGGCAAAATGATAAGCTATGTTAGCAATAATGACAGGGTTTAATTTATGGACACGACGGACCGGCGCTTGCTGGCGATTCTCAGGACAGACGGCCGCGCATCCGTCTCGAAGCTGGCGGAGCTTCTGAAGATATCGCGCGGAACGGTACAGAATCGCATCGATCGGCTGACCGCCGACGGTATCATCGCCGGCTTCACCGTCCGCATCGCAGCGGCAGAAGATCCGCATGCCGTTCGCGCCGTGATGCTGATCGAGATCACCGGTCAAAAGACGCTGTCGGCGATCAAGACGTTGCGCGGCATCCCGGAAATCCGCGCTTTGCACACGACGAACGGCGCCTGGGATCTCGTTGCCGAGATCCAGACGGAGAATTTGGCCGAATTCGACCGCGTGCTGCGCCATATCCGGGCGATGGACGGGGTGTCGAAGTCGGAAACGAGCCTGTTGCTGACGACGGTTTGAGCCGGGCTAGGCGCTCTGGCCGGGTTCAGATATGCGGCCCCAGCAGCGACAGGTCTGCTTCTCCCAGCCGGTCCTTGGCGGTGCGCAACTGGTGCCAGTAGGGGTAGAGCACGGGCGGCAGGCTGACGTTGTCGAGGCGCTGGCGTTCTTCGGGGGCGAGCACGAGGTCGGCGCTGGCGAGGTTATCCTTGAACTGCGCTTCCGTGCGGCCGCCGATGATGACGGACGTCACCGCCTTGCGGCCGATCAGCCAGGCAAGCGACACCTGCGCGGCCGAGACATTGCGGCTTTCGGCAATCTCCACGAGCGTATCGACAATAGCCCACAGACGGTCCTCGTCGCGGATCGGCGGCTCGTTCCAGCCGGCCAACTGCCGTGAACCTTCCGCAGTCTTGTTGCGCCGGTGCTTGCCGGAGAGAAGGCCACCTGCCAGCGGGCTCCAGACCAAGACGCCAAGCCCCTGGTCGATCGAGACCGGCAGCAGCTCATATTCCGCGTCGCGTGATTCCAGCGTGTAGTGGATCTGCTGGCTGACGAAGCGCTGGCGGTGGTCGGCGGCGCTGACGCCGAGCGCCTTCATGATGTGCCAGCCGGAGAAATTGGAGCAGCCGATATAGCGCACCTTGCCCTGGCGCACGAGCATGTCGAGCGCTTCCATCGTTTCTTCGAGCGGTGTCTGGCCGTCCCATTCGTGCAATTGGTAGAGATCGATGACGTCGGTCTTCAGGCGTTTCAGGCTCGCCTCGCAGGCGCGGATCAGGTGATGGCGCGAGGAGCCGGCATCGTTCGGGCCATCGCCCATCGGAAAGCGGGCCTTGGTCGCGATCAGCACGTCGCTCCCGCGCTTGCCGCCGATGATCTCTCCTATGATTTCTTCCGAAACGCCTTGTGAATAGACATCCGCCGTGTCGATCAGGTTGACGCCGGCATCGAGGCAGAGATCGACGAGCTTGCGTGCCTCTTTGACGCCGAGGTCGCCGACGGTCTTGGCCCAGCCCTTGCCGCCGAAGGTCATGGTGCCCACGGTCAGTGTCGAGACCTTGAGGCCGGAACGGCCGAGAAGACGATATTCCATGGTGATTTCCCGATGCGCTTGAGATTGCAGAAACTCTGGGCAAGCTAGCGCCGGGCGGCAAAAATAGAAGAGGCAACCGCGTTGGACGACCCCCTGAAAAGTTGCCCTTGTCAGTCCTTGGCAAGCACGATGATGCGGTCGGTTTCGCTGTAGAGCAGTTTCTGCGATTTCGTCGGGTTGACCGTGACGCCGCCGAGGTTGCGGTGATCCGCATCGTCATCTCGCTGGCGGCGATAGCCGATGGCGACCTCGCCGCGGCGCAGGGCCGCAAGGCAGATCGTGTAGAAGGTAAGGGGCTCTCCGATGGCCACATAGTCACTGACCGGCCGGATGTAGATTTCCGATCCGTCCTCGTCGAGCAGTTCCTCGAAGATGGCCGCCATGGATGCATTTTCGGACGCCTGCGCCAGCATCAGGCTGACCAGCTTGTTGCTGACGACGAAATCGTCGGCACGGGTGACTTCCGCCAGTTCCCGGTTGCGCACGTCGGTCATCTCGCTAACGACGCTGATATGGCGACCCGCCCGCTCGGCGATCTTGCGCAGTTGCAGCAGCGTCACCAGCGTGCGTGTATCGGCGGGCTGCGGCGCCATGTGATCGCTGTAGCCGAGCACAAGCACATGGTCGTAGCCCGGGATGTCGAGTGCTTCGAGTTCGGCGCGGTTGCTGGTATCGATGATGCGGTAATCGACCGCCATGTTGCTGTTGGCCACCTTCAGCGCGCTGATTTCGTCCTCGAGTTCCGGCGTATCGGCCGCGATTGTCAGAAGCGACCCGGGCGCGACGTAGCGGGACAATTCGAAGGTGATGATCGGTCCGCGCCGATTCCAGCCGAGAATCAGCGTCCGTTCCGGTGCCGGGTCACGCACCTCGACAGGGAGGATGGCGTCCTTTTCGATGTGGATCTCATTCTTGCCGATTTTGATCGCCGCATCGTCTTCGGCGATGATGACGGCGCGTTCACCCGGTTTGAAGATGCGGCTCGGCGATGGATTGAGATAGATCTTGCCGTCGTCGTCGCAAAGCCCGATCAGCGTCGAATTTTCATAGGCCATGACGGCAGCCGCAAAGCTCTTTCCGGTGAGGTCCGGCTGCTCCAGCGTGTAGATCTCGCAACCGTCGAAATCGAGCAACTCGGAATAGACGGCGCTGAGACCCAACTGGCGGCTGGAATGGACGACGATGCGCGAAATCAGGCCATCGGCCAGAATGAGTTGCAGTTCCTGGCCGCCGACGATGCGCGCGACGTCGGCGTTCTTGCTGTCGCGGATCTCGGCGGCAATCTGATAGGGCTTTGCCCGCCGATTGGGATCGTGGACCAGCGCGAGCACGCTCTTGATCACCTGCGAATCCGGATCGTCTCCCTCCGGCGACAGGACGATCACCGAGCGCGATGTCTGTGGGTTGACGATGCTGAGATCGTGGAGGTCTGTAGGATCGCCGCTGCGGCAGATGATCCTGGTGTTTTTGAGATCGGACACCTTGGTGGCGATCTCGTCTTCCATCTCCACCTTGTCCTTGTTGGCCATGATGACGATGCGCGGTTTGCGGCGACTGGTATTGGCGATGACCAGTTCGGAAATGACGTCGAAGATCGAAGGGGACCAGTTAAGGATGATGGTGTGGTCGTCCTCCAGTACCTGAGAGCGGCCCTTGCGCAGGTCCTCCAGCTTGCTTTCCAGGCCGGAACTGAGCACGCCGATCAAGGCGGAGAAGACGAAGATGCCGGCGACGGTTACGAACAGCGAAACGCCGCGAAAACTCCAGCCGACATCGCCGCCCATGGCGCCAGCATCCATGGTGCGCATGAGCGATTCCCAGGCGCCTTCCAGGAAACCGACGGGCTCACCGCCTTCCGGTGCGATCCGGGTGAGAGCAAGAAAGGCGCCGGCGGCAATGATGACAAGAAGCGAGATGACGGCTAGCCAGCCGATCAGCGCGATCGGTCCGGCCGCCATGCTCTTGTCGAACTGGTAACGCAGCCGCGTCCGCCATGGCGTATCCTTGCTCATTCGTCCCCCTAATTCCGCGATATGTGCCCCGTTCCCGAATCGCAGATATTTCTAATATAATCAACAAGTTTGGGCGGTCGCGGAAGTGATCTACCCAGATATGTTCCCGACGAAGCTGGCTATCGTTCCGACCGGCACCTCTTTGGCCTGCGAATGGTCGGTCATCCCGCCGTGCGATACCCGTCCGTGCGGCCTATGTCACATGCCTGTCAACTGCCGCCACTATCCATCGGTCTTCCCAATTCCTGAAGGATGAGACCCATGAAGAAGTTGCTTTGCGCATTCACCGCGCTCGTTGCCGCCAGCCTGATCGCCGTTTCGGCGCAGGCGGAAAACCTGGTTCTCTACACCAGCCAGCCGAACGAGGACGCGCAGGCGACCGTCGATGCCTTCAAGGCAGCCAATCCTGGCGTCGAGGTCGAGTGGGTGCGCGATGGCACCACCAAGATCATGGCCAAGCTGATGGCCGAGATCGAAGCCGGCAACCCGGTTGCCGACGTGCTTCTGATCGCCGATACCGTGACGCTGCAGCGCATGAAGGAAGCCGGCCAGCTTCTCGACTACAAGTCGCCGGAAGCGGCCAATTACGACGCAGCACTCTATGACGCCGATGGCGCCTACTACTCGACCAAGATGATCACTACCGGCATTATCTACAACATCTCTGCGGCGATGAAGCCGGCAGGCTGGAAGGATCTGGCCAAGCCGGAAGCCAAGGGCCTGACCACCATGCCGAGCCCGCTGACCTCGGGTGCCGCGCTCATCCATGCGCAGACACTGACCGGTATCGACGGTTTCGGCTGGGATTATTATAAGTCTCTTGCCGAAAACGGCGCGACGGCCGCCGGCGGCAATGGCGGCGTCCTGAAGGCGGTCGCCACCGGCGAGAAGGCCTATGGCATGGTCGTCGATTTCATGGCGATCCGCGAGAAGGCCAAGGGCGCGCCGGTCGAGTTCGTTTTTCCCGCTGAAGGCGTCAGCGCGGTGACCGAGCCGGTCGCCATCCTGAAGACCGCAAAGAACGTTGAAGCCGCCAAGAAGTTCGTCGATTTCCTGCTCTCCGAACAGGGCCAGCAGGTTTCCGTCAAGCTCGGCTACATCCCGGCCAGCAATGGCATGGCGCTTCCGGAAGGTTTCCCGGCGCGCGACAGCATCAAGGTGTTGCCGATCGATGCCGCCGCTGCAGTAAAAAATTCCGACGGTGACCTGAAGACCTTCTCCGGCATCTTCGGCACGAACTAACGCCCGCATGCCCAAACTTTATGCCCGCGGAAGCAGCCAGCCCGTCTGGCTGCTTCCTGTTATTGTCCTCGTCGTCTGCCTGTTGAGCGGGTTGCCACTTGCGCGGCTGCTCTATGCCGGCTTGCGTTTTACCCTCGATGGTGGATCGACCGGCCTGTTTGCCGAACCGGCAACCTGGGCCGCCATCCGCAATACGCTGACGACGTCCGTTGGCGGTATGGTGATTTCGGTTCTGCTCGGAGCCGCCTTCGCTTTCGTGGTGACGCTTACGGATTTTCGCGCAAAGGGCTTGTTCAGCTTCGCTTTCGTCCTGCCGATGATGATCCCGCCGCAGGTGACGGCGCTTGCCTGGGTGCAGATGTCGGGGCCTGCAAGCCCGCTGTTGAAGACGCTCGGGATCGCGCCGCCGCTCGGCAGCCCGCAGCCACTCTATTCGCTGAGCGGCATAGCGCTGCTGCTCGGTGTCCAGCACGCTCCGCTGGTCTTTCTGGCGCTGAAGGCGGGGCTTGCCTCGCTGCCGCGCGATGGCGTCGAGGCGGCGCGGCTCGCCGGGGCCTCGCCGCTGCGGGTTTTCCGCGACATCATCCTGCCGCTCGCCGTGCCCGGCCTGATCGCAGGTGCGGCCATCGCCTTCGTCTCCGGCGTCGGCAATTTCGGCATCCCGGCCATTCTCGGTATCCCGGCGTCGATCTTCGTCCTGCCGACGCTGATCTACAGCCGTCTTTCCAGCTTCGGCGCCGGCACTTTCGCGGAAATGGCGCAGCTGTCCATGGTGATCGCCGTGATCGCCGGCCTCGGCCTGACCGTCCAGCAATGGGCACTGAAGGGCAGGGATTACCGGATCATCGGTCTGTCAGGCAAAAATGCCGCTTTCTCGCTCGGGCCGTTCCGCATCCTGGCGGAGGTCTGCTTTTGCCTGGTGCTGTTCTTCGTGCTGGTCGCACCGCTTGCGGCTCTCATTGCCAGTTCGCTTGTGCCGACCTACGGAGTACCGCTGAATTTCACGACGATGTCGCTAGAGGCCTACCGGGAAATCCTGTTCCGGCAATCGGTGACGGTGACGGCGTTCGGAAACTCGCTGTTTCTGGCCGGAACGACTGCTTGCGGACTACTGTTCGTGACTGTGCTGACGGCCTATCTTCTCGCCCGCCGGCCGGGGAAACTGGCGAACATCATCGCCGGCATGATCGAGATTCCCTATGCGCTTCCCGGTATCGTGCTTGCCGTCGCCTTCATCCTGCTTTTCGCCGCTCCCCTGCCGCTTTTGAACGTCTCGATCTACGGCACGATCTGGATCATCCTGATCGCCTATTTCTCCAGCTTCTTTGCGGTCAGCCTGAAGCCGGTCGCAAGCGCCTTCCTGCAGCTTGATCCTTCGCTCGAAGAGGCTGCCCGGCTTTCTGGTGCCGGCTTCGGCCGCCGCATGCGCGACATACTGATCCCGCTGATTGCACCGGCTGCCGGTGCCTCGGTCGTCCTCGTCTTTCTCATCGCCTGCAGCGAGCTGACGGTTTCTGCGCTGTTGTGGTCGGCGGGTACGCAGACGCTCGGGGTGGCAATCTTCAATCTCGATGACAGCGGCAGTTCGGATCTCGCCTCTGCGCTGTCCGTCCTCGTGGTCGCCATGGTGGTCCTTCTGATGCTGGTGCTTGAAATGCTGGCGAAACATCTGCCGAAAGGCGTGCTGCCATGGCGAAACTGACCCTCAATCACGTGAGCAAGGATTTCGGGACGGGTCGTGCTGCCGTCTGCGACGTGTCGTTGACCGTGCGTGAAGGCGGCTTTCTTGCGCTGCTCGGCCCATCCGGCTGCGGCAAGACGACCGTGCTCAGGATGATCGCCGGGTTCGAGCAGCCCACAGACGGCTCGATTATCCTTGGCGATCGGACCCTTGCGGATGCAAACGGCTCGCTGCCGCCGGAAAAACGTAACATGGCGATGGTTTTCCAGTCCTATGCGCTCTGGCCGCATATGACGGTGGCGCAGAATGTCGGTTACCCGTTGAAGGTGCGCGGCGTGACCGGTGCCGTTTGGGAGGCCCGCGTCAAGGATGCGCTGGCGGTCGTCAGGCTCGAAGATTTCGCAGGACGCCGTCCGGCCGATCTTTCCGGCGGCCAGAGGCAGCGCGTGGCCCTTGCCCGTTGCCTCGTCAGTTCACCCGACGTGGTGCTGCTGGACGAACCGCTGGCCAATCTCGACCGGCACCTGAAGGCTGCGATGGAAGAAACGTTCCGCGAGTTCCACGCCTGCTCCGGGGCGACGATGATCTATGTGACGCATGACCAGGGTGAGGCGATGGCGCTGGCAACCGATATCGCAGTGATGTCCGAGGGCCGCCTGATGCAGGTGGCCTCGCCCGAGGAGATTTATGCGCGGCCGCAAGGGCGGGTCGTCGGCGGACTGGTCGGGCAGGGGGCGATTCTCGATCTGGCTCTGGCGGATCGGAGTTCCCGCCTGGTGTCCTGGCCGGCGATAGAGACGGCGTTCCGGCAGACGGCGGGAGCCAGCCGCCCTCTGCTGGTGCGTCCGGAACACGTCATTGCTGATCCCGAAGGCATCCTGTTTCAGGTTGAAGCCTGTGTTTTCGAGGGCGAGCGTTTTGCCTTGTCGCTACGCACTGCCGGCGGGCAGGGTCTCAAGGCGCATTCCGTCGCCGCTATCTCCTGCGGGACATTGCAACCCTTCGTGATCCGGCAGGGATGGCTGTTGTGAGCGTTGGCGGGGCTACTTTGCCAATCGCCTGCCGTCAACGGATTGCGTCGCATTCGGCATCAATCGAAGCCGAGACAACTGCGGAAAAGGCGTTCGACTTTTGCCGTTGATTGTCTAAAGTCGCCGCGACCCGCCTACGGAATTTGCTCATGTCCCTTCGCCTTGCCACCTTCAATATCGAAAACCTGATGAGCAGGTTCGATTTCTCCGGCTTTCGCAACCACCTCAAGCAGGATCGCGTCCTTCGGCTTTTCGATGTGAAGAGCGAGGCGGAGTACCAGCGGCTGGAGGAAGCCCGCACCATCGCGCATACGGACGATACGCGGCAGATGTCGGCCCTGGCGATCGCCGATTGCGATGCCGATATCCTCTGCCTGCAGGAGGCCGACAACATGGCGGCGCTGCAGGCGTTCGAATATGGCTACCTTTTCCGCATGGTCGGCAACGGCTACCGGCAGAAATACCTGATCGAGGGCAATGACAGCCGCGGCATCGATGTCGCCGTGCTCGTGCGCGAGGAGACCCGCGACGGCCAGAAGATCGAGTGTGTCGACGTCAAATCGCACGCCGGCCTGACCTATGCCGATTTTGGCCTGTTCAACGACGCGCTGGCCGCCACCAATGTGCCGGGCGATCGCATCTTCAAGCGCGATTGCCTCGAACTCGATTTTCGCGTCGGCGGGCGCCCTTTCACTCTGTTCGTGGTGCATTTCAAATCGATGGGACCGGCGCGTGAAGGATTGGATGGACGCACGGCGACCATGCCGGTCAGGGTGGCGGAGGCGGCGGCCGTGCGCCGCATCATCGAAAACCGGTTCGGGGCCGGTAATCTCGGCGGCAAGATGTTCGCCATCTGCGGCGACATGAACGACTATCAGGAGCGGGTCGACGTGCTCGGCGACCGCCGCAACGGCTACAGTTTCCTGCCGAAACAGGAGGCCGAAAGCGCTCTGGATATTCTCAGCCATGACGGATTTGTCGAAAACGCCATGCGGCGGCGCCCGGAACTCGATCGCTGGACGTTGTTTCACAGCCGCGGACCGGAGGAGCGGCATCTTTGCCAACTCGACTATATCTGGCTGTCGCAGGCGCTGGCCGAGCGCAATCCGGCAAGCGTGCCCGAAATTATCCGGGCCGGCCAGCCTTACCGCACGATCTTCCCGAAGGGGCAGGAGGTCGAGCGTTATCCGAGAACCGGATGGGACCGGCCGAAAGCCTCCGATCATTGCCCCGTCGTCATTTCCCTCAACGTGTGAAGCCTCCCCATGCATGATCTTCTACAGCCACTGACCAGCAATATTTCCGAATGGCCCCGCGAGCGGTTGATCTTTCCGGCAAGGCGGATCGACCTGCGGGTGATCGACGCGCCGCATCCCTATTATCTCTCCGAGCGGGCACAGATCGCAGTAAACTGGGACCTGGAGTTCGCCGCCAATCCCGCCTTGTACGACGGCCAGATGATGCTGCCGCGGGCGATAGAGATCCACGACGGCGTGATCTCGGGTGAAACGCATGCGGTCCCTTATTCGACATTCCTGTTGTGGCGGAAGACCAGACCCATCGCCGCGGCCGTTCATCTGTTCAGCATGCCGGTCATCGTCTCGTCGGACGGCGCGGTTGTTGCCATTCGCATGGGCAAGCACACGTCCAATCCCGGACGCGTCTACTGCGCTGCCGGATCGCTGGATCCGGGAGACGTTCGCGATGGGGTTTGCGATCTCGACGGCAACATGGCGCGCGAGGTTCTGGAGGAGACTGGGCTTTCGCTATCGGACGCCGAGACCGTATCGGGCTTCCATGCGCTGCATGACCGGGGTGTTATCACGGTTTTCCGCGCCTACCGGTTTGCGGCGACGGCCAGCGACTTGGTCGAGCGCATCGGCCGGCATATCGTCGTTGATCCCGAGCCGGAAATCGACGAAGCGCTGGCCATTCGCAATGCCGATCCGGGACAGCATCTCTATCTGCCCTTCATGCCACCGATCCTCGAATGGGTTTTCAACAATATGCGTTGATGTTTTGCGCTTGCAGCCGGCTATCCGCCGTGCGAGGTCTGACAGCAAAAGACAGTCAGGGAGATCATTGTGGCGCGGCGCTATGCAATCTACGACGTTTTCACCGCCAACAGGCTGGAAGGCAATCCGCTTGCCGTCGTCTTCGACGGTGAAGGCCTGAGCGATGCCGCGATGCAGGCAATCGCCGGTGAATTCAATCTGTCGGAGACTGTTTTCGTGCTTGCGCCGGAAAATCCATCGCATGCTGCCCGGCTGCGGATTTTCACGCCCGGCTATGAATTGCCCTTTGCCGGACATCCGACGGTCGGTGCTGCAGTCGCCTTGGCAGAGGCTGCGCGGCCGGAGGACGACAGCGACTTCGATCTGGTCAAGGTTCTGGAGGAAAATGTCGGCCCGGTGCGCTGTGCCGTGCGGCACAGAACGTCGTTGGCGACCTTCGCAGAATTCGATGTGCCGCGCAAATCGGTGCAGCTCAGCGCCAAGTTCGAACGGCAGGCGATCGCCGACGCCCTCAGCCTGAAGGCGACGCAGATCGGTTTCGAGAACCACGTTCCGTCATTCTGGAGCGCCGGTGTGCCGTTCGTGATGATCCCCGTTCACGATGTGGGCGCAGCCGGCGCCGTCGAATTCGATGCGGCGCTCTGGGAGCAGATCACGCCCCTGGCAGAGGGCCGACTTGCCAGCGCCTATGTCTACTGTCGCGGCGGCGTCAACCATGTTGCCCGCTTCCACGCCCGCATGTTTGCGCCGGCCATGGGCATCGTCGAGGATCCGGCGACAGGCTCCGCGGTTGCTGCCTTTTCTGGCGCCATTCACCACTTCGACCAGCTGATCGACGGCCATCATCCGTTCCTGATAGAGCAGGGTGTCGAGATGGGTCGTCCGTCCCTTCTTCACCTTCATCTCGACGTTGCCGGCGGTGAAATTGTCAACGCCCGGATCGGCGGACAGGCGGTGAAGATCGCGGCTGGAGAACTTTATCTTTGAAAAACAGCCATTAAGCCGCTGATACAGATTTTTTTGAGAAATCCCGAAAGAAAATCTCTTCGGGGGTAGACAAGCCCGGCGAACGCCATTATACGCCCCATCAGACCGCAGCAACGCGGTTCTGGACGGGTGATTAGCTCAGTTGGTAGAGCAGCTGACTCTTAATCAGCGGGTCCACGGTTCGAGCCCGTGATCACCCACCAAACTTTCAAGCACTTAGTGGCATCGTGAGGCAACTGGAAAATTTCCAGTCGCCACCGAGTCGCCACGTTACATTGCAACTCAATCTATCATCCGGAAATAAAAAAGCTGCTCCACGGGCAGGGCGGAGCGACGGCAACGCGACCCATTTGTAGCCGCTCCAGGCCGCCCCATTGGAGTAAAAAAAGACCGCCCCGATTTCGAGGCGGTCTAGCAGTTTTTGCATTCGCGGACTTCGGCGGCTTGGGGAACACCGAGACGTTGATATCGCCCCTGTGTGGGAGGAGGACCTTGAGGCGATGAGAAAACCTACCATCAGACCGCACCTGGCGAAATCATACATAGGTGTGGCCGCCTGGAGCCTTGGTATGGTTCTTTCCGCCAAGCAAAAAGCCGCCACCCTTTCGAGGTGACGGCCAGTCGTGCCGGTATCGGCGATCAGAATCTAAAGAAGAGCTGAAACACCTCGGGCGAGTAGTAATAACCGTCGCTATGGCGACGATAGCCACGGCGGTACTCTCGATAGCCACGGTGCCCGTTCCAGTATCCACGACGTTCATGACGCCACACTGCGCGGTCATTCCAACGATCATGGCGCCTTTCCGCACGGTAATGCCTCCGGTCATGTCGGCGCTCTACGCGGTCGTGGCGATTGTTGTGGCGCTTCTTCCATCGCGGCTTGTCATCGTCACTGTGGCGGTACTGGGCGAGGTCCACATCGGAAGTGACATGAATGCGGGCCGGCGCGATCGGCGCTGCTGAAGCCGGGAAAACCGACGTCAAGCCGACTATTCCCGCAATGGCTGCCGCACCGAATGCTGAAATCATCTTGCTCATAGTCTATCCTTTCGAACTGATGATGGATCTTGCGCCCTTTGCGATGAACTCGATCTGAACCCCTCGTTCACGTAAAACTCATGAGCCGACAAGAAAAAGCCGCCGCCCCAAGGGACGACGGCGACGGCAAGGTGCCCGCCGGACACGCGGTGCACGGCGGGCGGCAATGTATGCGGCCAGCCGGCTGCGCGTGTGGGGGCAGTTGGTATCCGACCTGTGGTGGTTGGTGGAGCCCTCACATCTCGCTCTTATTTAAAATCCCGCCGATGATTTTGCAATCGTTTGCATGCCGACTTGACAAGCGACAAATGGCGCGCATAATCGTGCATGCAATCGTTTGCACTGGGGCGTGTGCTGAAGAGGCACTCTTCGTTAAGCGGAGGAAAGAGAAAGCCGGCGCCTGACGGAGCCGAAAGGATTCTGTTACGGCTGTGTATGCAATCGTTTGCGCTCAGCAACGTTCCGGGAGGAGACAACATGAAATTCACTCCACAACCCTCAGTGTGCTTGTGGCGGGCACGGTTGTGAGTGTCGCGGAAAAGATACGAATTCGCACACCGCTGCCAATCACCGGCGGTCTTTCGGTTGGGGCGGGATATGACCCTTGCCGACATCGCTGTCATGTCGTCCGCAAGGACGATATCAATCTTCATGCGATGTGGGATGCGACGCCCGCCATTTGCCGCTGGCTTGATGCCATTTGCGCGATCGAGGCGTTTGCCAAGATCTACTATCACGGGTCGCTGTTGACCGAGAAATATCCACATCTGAAGGTCACTGAGAAGTCCCCGGATCTCGATAATCTGAAGATCGACGTGGCCGATATCCCCGTGAAAGCGTCGCTCGGGCACATGCCCCATGCCGTCCGGCCGCGGACGCCGGGTCGTGATTTTGGTGGTATCGTTCGCGAAGGGCCAGCGTCGATGGTCGGCATGGAAGTCTGGGGAGGCGGCGGTGAACTAACGCCGTCCTAAGGGGTGACAATGAACCGATAATCCTCGGGACCGGCTGCAACGTTCAGGACGGATGCGTGATCCATACCGATCCAGGCTATCCGGTAGAAATAGGCGAGGACGTCACAATCGGGCCCAACGCAACCATTCACGGCTGCCGCATCGGAAAGGGCAGCCTGATAGGCATGGGAGCCACTGTATTGAATGGCGCCAGCATCGGGGGGCGATGCCTCATCGGTGCGGGTTCGCTGGTGCCTGAAGGCATGGTCGTGCCGGATGGATCGCTGGTTGTTGGTGTCCCTGCCAAGATCGTGCGTGCTCTTGATGACAAGATGGGGGCCAAGCTTGCCTTGGGAGCACAGAGATATCGTGCCAAGGCTTCGAGCTATCCGGCTGATCTTCAGGAGGTTTCATTCGCTCCAACTGAGGGATGATGAGAGATTCAAGATAAGCGTCTGCATGACGCGGGAGGCAAGTATGGAACAAAGTGAAAACCGACTGGTGAGTGTGGTTGAGCATTGGCTGCCACGCATTGAGGTCGCGGGGATTCCGTCCGCCACTGCGCGCGCCGTGATTGAACATGCGGGGGTCTGGCAACGGTGGCTACCGGTGTGGAGCGAGGAGGGAGAACGGCACGCCGCGTTGGGAGATGAGGCGCTGGCTGCCGGCCGACTGATCACGGCCGGTGAGGCTTATGCGAGAGCAAGCCTTTTCTATCACTTCGGGCAGTTCATGGTATTCGATGACCTCGAGGGCAAGGCAGCGGCTGCCGCGCGAAAAGCGGAACTTTATCGAAAGGCGGCACCGCTGCTTGATCCTCCCGGCGAACTGATCACCATACCTTTCGAGGGTGGTGAGCTTCGCGGTTGTCTGCGGTTGCCGCATGGTGGCGGTTCGCACCCGCTTGCGATCATTATACCCGGCTCCGACTCGACGAAAGAGGAGTTTCCGGCGTTCGAGCGGCATTTTCACGCCCGCGATATCGCGACCTTGTCGCTTGATGGCCCAGGCCAGGGCGAGGGCCGCATATTTGGCGCCCTGCGACCGGATATCGGGTCGGCTGTCCTGGCCGCGATCCAGGCCGTCGATGGACGTGAGCGCCTGTCTGGGCAGGTCGGGCTCGTCGGTATGGCGTTTGGCGGTCTTCTGGTGTTGCGCGCCGCTGCGATGGTTCCCGATATCGCCGGGATCGTTTCGATCAACGGTTTCTACGACCTCGGCGGCTTCTGGGCCGATCTTCCGCAGGTCTACCGCGACAACATGCGGTTTGCGCTTGGTGGCGAGAATGTGCGCGAACGTGCGGATCTTTTCACGCTGCGCGGCTGTGATCCGCCAAGAGCGCCAGCCCTCATACTACATGGTGGGCGCGACAAGATTTTTCCGCCGTCCGAAGCCGAGAAATGTGCAGAATTTTGTGCGCTGGGCGCCGATCTGTACCTTTTCCCAGATGGCAATCACGTCTGCAACAACATCCCCTGGCTTTACCGTCCGCTTATCGCCGACTGGCTGAAGGCACGCTTTGCAGGACGAAATTTCACCGCCACAGCGTAGGAAAGTACACGTCGATTTGGACGATTGTCCACCAGAAGAGGACGCTACGACCTCATAGACGGCAGGGCGCGGCGCTATCAATAAGAAGGCAGCAGGAATGGAAATACCTGCCGAACGAGCACTATAGGGAGCAAGAAAATGATCCACGCCGATGACGGGTCTCTGACCCAGGAACAGAGATTGATGCGCGACAGCTGCCGGTCATATGTCGATGACGCTGTGACGCCCTTTATACGTTCGAACTGGAAGCAGGAGTGGGACATGAGTCCTGGCGACCGGCTACCTCGTTCTATCCTGGAAGGCGCAGAAGCGATCGGCATCCGGACCCTCGGCGTCCCGGAAGAATTTAGTGGCTTCGAGCTCGAGCGTGAAACAGAAGTGAGGACTTTCGCACTGATCTCCGAGGAGGTCGCGCGTGGCGACTCCGGCCTCGCCGATAAACTGGTCCAGAACTGGAAGGTCTCCATTCTGCTGCGTGAATTCGCGCCCAAGCATCTACAGGAAAAGTGGTTTCCCAAGCTCCTCGCTGATCCGCAATTTCTGTTGGCGCACTGCCTGACCGAGCCGCGCGGCGCATCCGACCGTTGGCTGCCGTACAACGTGCCCGAAGCAGCAATGCATACCAAGGCGGTGCTCAAGGACGGACATTGGGTGATTAACGGCCGCAAGCAGTTCATCTCGAACGGCTACGATGCGAGCCTGTACGTGGTCTATGCAAACACCGATTCTTCCGTTGGCATGCTGCAGGGCACGTCGAGTTTCCTTGTCCCGCGCGACACGCCCGGTCTGACGGTTACCAAATGCAACGAGACGATGGGTTGCCGTTTCATGAACAACGGCGAGCTCGTATTTGAGGATTGCCGCGTACCGGCAGACCATCTTCTCGTTCAGAACACCGCGCTCGGCAGTGCTGGGCAGTACTTCCGTGCTGGCAAGATTATCCAGGCGGCTAAGAACCTTGGCGTGGGCGTCGCGTGCTTCGAGCGTACGGCGGATTACGTGCAGAACTACGTTCAAGGCGGTCGCATTCTCATCAAGCACCAGGCGGTTGCGCTGCGGCTTGCCGACATGGCCACGCGCATCGAGGCGGTGCGCTCGCTCATCGAACGCGCCTCAAAGGCCGTCGACGAGGGACATCCGGACATGGATGTGCTCTGCAACATGGCCAAGGTGTACGCATCCGAGGAAATCATGAAGGTTGCTACCCACGCGCTTGAGTTGCATGGCGGCAACGGAGCGATGCTTGAGTTCGGCATCGAAAAGCTTTTCCGCGACGCGGCCATCTTCCTGCACATGGATGCGACCGTTGATGTCAGCCGGATGAAGATCATCAAGACCATGTTCCCAGCAACGGCAGGCAAGTATGCCGGTCCGGAAAACTAGGGCCTAACGCCGGCTCAGTCCGATGGAAGGGATACACATGAAAATAATGGTCGCGGTAAAGCGCGTGACCGACCCAAACGTCAAGGTGAGGCTTCTCGCCGATGGCAGCGGTGTCGATCTCGCAGCTGTGAAGATGGCGATGAATCCGTTCGACGAAATCGCCGTCGAGGAAGCGGTCCGGCTGAAGGAAGCCGGACTGGCGACGGAAGTCGTCGTCGTATCGATCGGTCCCGAGAAGGCGACTGAGATATTGCGCACCGCGCTGGCGATGGGGGCCGATCGCGGCCTCCTCGTCAAGACGGAGGCCGCGGTGGAGCCTCTGACTGTCGCCAAGCTGCTGAAGACCGTGGCAGCAGAAGAAGAGCCCAGCCTGGTGTTCCTGGGCAAACAGGCGATCGACGATGATTGCAACCAGACTGGGCAGATGCTCGCCGCACTGCTGGGTTGGGCGCAAGGTACGTTCGCATCCCAGGTCACCGTGGGTGAGGGCAAGGCGACTGTCGTTCGTGAGGTGGACGGCGGATCGCAGACGGTCGAGCTGTCATTGCCTGCAATCGTCACGGTGGATCTGCGTTTGAACGAGCCGCGATATGCGTCGTTGCCGAACATCATGAAGGCTAAAAAGAAGCCACTGGCGGAAAAACAACCCGCCGACTACGGGCTCGCCATCGAGCAGCGGCTGGAAGTCATTCGCCTTGAGGAACCGCCGGCACGCGCTGCCGGTATCAAGGTCGGGTCAGCGGCAGAGCTTGTGAAGCGGCTGCGAACAGAAACGGGAGTTCTGTCATGAGTGTGCTTGTCTTGGCTGAACACGGCAACATCACGCTTGATGAGGCGACGGCGAGAGCGGTAACCGCGGCGCTTTGCCTCGACGGCGATGTCCACATCCTTGTTGCCGGGCAGAATTGTGAAGGCGCCGCAAAGGCGGCGGCAGGTCTCGAAGGAGTATCGAAGGTCCTGCGTGCAGATAATGCTGGTCTTGCGAACCAGCTCGCCGAGCCGCTCGCGGGTTTGATTCAGACCCTTTCCGGATCCTATGACGCCTTTGTTGCGGCATCTACCACGACGGGCAAGAGCGTCATGCCGCGCGTCGCGGCGCTACTCGATGTCATGCAGATCTCCGATGTGATCGCCGTCGAGCAACCGGATCTGTTCCGACGCCCGATATACGCCGGTAATATCATTCAAACCGTGCGGTCAAAGGACGGTAAAAAAGTACTGACCATCAGAGCGTCGGCATTTCGGCCGGCGGGACGCGGTGAAAGCAAGCCGATCGAGGACATACAGCCTTCGACCGATCCGCATTTGTCGACATTCGTCAGCAATGCTCTTGCAATCTCGGAACGCCCGGAGCTGACCTCGGCTCGAATTGTCGTTTCCGGCGGTCGCGGGCTGGGCTCGGCGGATAGTTTCGAAACGGTTCTGGCACCACTTGCCGATGCGCTAGGTGCTGCCCTCGGCGCCAGTCGGGCGGCGGTTGATGCCGGTTATGTTTCGAACGACCTTCAGGTCGGACAAACCGGTAAGATCGTTGCGCCCGATCTCTACATTGCCTGCGGGATTTCGGGGGCGATCCAACACCTCGCCGGGATGAAAGACTCGAAGGTAATCGTCGCCATCAACAAAGATGCAGAGGCACCGATCTTCCAAGTCGCAGATTACGGCCTCGTTGCCGATCTCTTCGAAGCGGTTCCGGAGTTCCGCACGGCACTCCGGGAACTGGCTCCGACTTGAGCGGTAGGACGGTCGGCACAAGAGCGGGAGAAGGGACCATGGGCAAGTCGGACAAACATCAGAACCCTGTTCAGGATTTGGACCTGGGCGATGGCTTGTCCGCGCCCTTCCGCTCCTACGCGCTTGAACGATCCGAGGCTCCCCGCTTTCATATCCGTCTCGTGGAGAAGACTCAAAGGCTCTACCCGGCCCACAAGCACGATTACTTCCAGATCGTCTACTTCATGACGGAGGCACCCACGACGCGCATCGGCCTGCGGTCTTACAAGCCGCGCCCTGGTTCAGTCTATTTCATTGCGCCGATGATCCCACATCAAATCCGCTTCGCCAGTAGCACGCGCTGCGTGGTGGTCTATTTCGATCTCGACTTTCTCAGGCCAGGGACAACGCGATCCTATCCCATTTCGGAGCTGGTCCGCATCGTTCCTGAACTTACACCGTTCGCTTGGCAGGGGCATGTCGATTTCAACCTCGAGGAATCGCAGATGGTGCGAATGGAAGAGGCGTGCAGGTCGATGATCGAGCAGCATGGTTGCGATCGGTTTTGCGCCACAGAGATTCTCCGTGCGGAACTTGCGCTCATGCTAAGCAGAATTTGTCAGGACTACGAGCTTGCATTCAACGAGCTATCGCCGGCCCTACCGGCGATTGGCCGCGACGGCGGCCACATGCGCAGGATCGCTGATTTCATTGCGGAAAACTACCTGCGTTCACCCACACTCGATCAAGCCGCGGCATCCGTTCGGCTTTCCCGCAGCCGTCTCTGTGCGCTTCTGCGGCAGTATACGGGTACGAGCTTCAGCGCTCTCATTCGCGAAATGCGGATTGAGGACGCGCGCGAACGGCTCGTGCTGACAGACGAGCCGGATCGCCTACACTGTTGGCTACAACGATGAGAAGTATTTCCTGCGCGCCTTTCGCAAATCGGTGGGAATGACGCCGACGGCGTATCGTTCAAAGCAGACGAAAATGAACGCCGCGGCGGCATCTGCAAGCTACGCCCTTCCACAACCTTCCGGTTCGAGATGGCGCGCGAGATCGATGCCAAGGAACTTGGGCTAGGCGGACTGCGGCAAGGCAAGACAATTGCCCATCAGGGACAGAGAGCCTGACCGAATTCCGGCCCGGCGTTTGACGGTTGATTGCAACATGGAGAAATAGCAATGCTTAAGAATGTCGAGGATCAGGCGCGCGCGCCCCGGCGAATGTCCGGTTTGTTCGTGGGCGGGCACTTCCTGGATGATGGTAGCGCCACCACATTCAGCGTCGAAGAGCCGGCAACCGGCGTGACTATCGCTTATGTGACCAATGCTTCGGAAAGCGACGTCGACCAGGCGGTTAGAAGCGCGCGCGGCGCTTTCCAAGCATGGCGCGATCGCTCGCCGCGCGAGCGCGGCCAGATCCTGCGTGAGGTCGCCGCGCACATCCGCAAGCATGTGGATGAGCTTGCCGAGATCGAGGCGCGCGAAGTGGGCAAGCCGCGTCGCGATGCTCTGCGGTTCGACCTATCGTTTTGCCACGCTTGCTTCGACTACTTCGGCGGTCTTGCCGATACGATACACGGAGAGATCCTGGACCAGGGGCCAATTGAAGCGCGCATAAGCTACGAGCCCTACGGCGTGGTTGCCGCGATCCTGCCCTTCAATTGGCCGCCGATACACTTCTCCAAGAAATGCGCACCCGCTCTCGCGGCCGGCAATACCGTCGTCATCAAGCCCGGCGAGCAGGCTCCGTTGACGGTTCTGCGCCTCGTCGAACTCGCAAATGAGATTTTGCCGGCAGGCGTTCTGAACGCGGTGTCCGGATTGCCGGCCGGCCCGGCGCTCGCGTCCCATCCGCTGGTTGAACGGATCACCTTCACAGGTTCGACGATGACCGGACGGCGCGTGCTTCAGTCCGCCGCCCAGAACCTCACCTATGCCACGCTGGAACTTGGCGGAAAGAACGCGCTGATCGTGCTGCCTGATGCCGATCTCGATGTTGCGATCAACGTGGCGCTCGAGGGCATGTTCTACAATCAGGGCGAGGCATGCACGTCGACGTCGCGAATACTCGTGCACGACGAGCTGCATGACGAGTTCCTTGACCGATTTGCGCGTGCGACGGAGAAGCTGGTCGTTGGTGATGGGCTTGATCCTGCAACCGATATCGGGGCCATGGTCGACGCGAAGCACCGCGACAAGGTGCTATCCTATCTCGATATCGCGCTGAAGGAGGGGGCCCGCCTAGTCACCCAAGGCAAGCTGCCAACCGAAGAGCGCCTGAAAGACGGTTACTGGGTCGCCCCCACGGTTCTTGCGGACGTCACACCGGACATGACTGCGGCGCGCGAAGAGATGTTCGGCCCGATTGCCAGCATCATGCGCTTTTCAACCGAGGAGGAGGCGATCCGCATCGCCAATGAAAGCGAGTATGGCCTGACCGCGGCCATCTGCACGACCGACGAAGCGCATGCCGGGAAAATTGCGGCCAAGCTGGAGGCCGGTATGATCTTCATCAACAACTACATGCGCCGCGCCTTCCTTGGTTCTCCGTTCGGGGGCCAGAAGGGAAGCGGCTTTGGACGGGAAAACGCTGCGGAAACACTACGCGAGTTTACGCGTTCCAAGAATGTGCGGTTCCCGTCAGGCAGAGGCATCATCCCAATCTGGCCGCCGAAAGATTGATACTGCCCTTGGGCATCGATCATGGTGACGGGGCCGCTTAGGCGCTTCGTTACCGTGTGTACATCTAACCGGACCTCGGCGAGAGGTGGGCGTCGCGTTCCACGCAGCGGAGTCGCTCGCCGTTGCGCCGGTGGGCATCCGTCAAATCATAGGCAAGGTTTTCATGCATAATGTTGAGCGCGAAAGCATGGAATTCGACGTTGTGATCGTCGGTGCGGGGCCGGCGGGTCTGGCTGCGGCGATCCGTCTGAAGCAGGTCAATCCGGAACTGTCGGTGGTTGTTCTGGAAAAGGGCGCCGAAGTCGGCGCGCATATCCTGTCGGGTGCGGTCGTCGATCCGATCGGCATCGACCGGTTGCTGCCCGGCTGGCGCGGGGAGGAGGGGCATCCCTTCAAGACCGAAGTCAAGGACGACCAGTTCCTGTTGCTTGGCCCGGCCGGCTCGATCCGTCTGCCGAATTTTCTGATGCCGCCCCTGATGAACAATCATGGCAACTACATCGTCTCGCTCGGCCTCGTCTGTCGCTGGCTGGCCGAGAAGGCCGAAGCGCTGGGCGTCGAGATCTATCCCGGTTTTGCCGCCACCGAAGTGCTCTACAACGACCAGGGCGCCGTCATCGGTGTTGCCACCGGTGACATGGGTATCGAGAGAAATGGCGAGCCCGGTCCGAACTTCGCCCGCGGCATGGAGCTTCTCGGCAAATACACGCTGATCGGCGAGGGCGTGCGCGGTTCGCTCGCCAAGCAGCTGATTTCGAAATTCGAACTCTCGAAGGACCGCGAACCGCAGAAATTCGGCATCGGCATCAAGGAGCTCTGGGAGGTCAAGCCCGAGAATCATAAACAGGGCCTGGTTCAGCATTCCTTCGGCTGGCCGCTCGGCATGAAGACCGGCGGCGGTTCGTTCCTCTATCACCTCGAGGACAATCTCGTTGCGGTCGGTTTCGTCGTCCACCTCAACTATAAGAACCCCTATCTCTACCCGTTCGAGGAATTCCAGCGCTTCAAGACGCACCCTGCCATCCGCGGCACGTTTGCCGGCGGCAAGCGCTTGACCTACGGTGCGCGCGCCATCACCGAGGGCGGCTATCAGTCGGTGCCGAAGCTCACCTTCCCGGGCGGCGCGCTGATCGGCTGTTCGGCCGGTTTCGTCAACGTGCCGCGTATCAAGGGCAGCCACAATGCCGTGCTGTCGGGCATTCTTGCCGCCGAGAAACTCGCCGACGCGATTGCGGCAGGCCGCGCCAATGACGAGGTCATCGAGATCGAGAACGGCTGGCGCGAGAGTGCGATCGGCTCCGACCTCAAGAAGGTCCGCAACGTCAAGCCGCTCTGGTCGAAGCTCGGCACGGCCGCCGGCGTCGCCCTCGGCGGGCTCGACATGTGGACGAACACGCTGTTCGGCTTCTCCTTCTTCGGCACGCTGAAGCACGGCAAGACCGATGCGCAGTCGCTGGAACCGGCATCTCAGCACAAGAAGATCGACTATCCGAAGCCCGACGGAGTGTTGACCTTCGACCGCCTGTCCTCGGTGTTTTTGTCGAACACCAATCATGAGGAAGACCAGCCGGTGCATCTGAAGGTCAAGGACATGGACCTGCAGAAGCGCTCCGAACACGACATCTATGCCGGACCGTCGACCCGCTACTGTCCGGCCGGCGTCTACGAATGGGTGGAGAAGGACGGCAAGGACGTCTTCGTCATCAACGCCCAGAACTGCGTCCACTGCAAGACCTGCGACATCAAGGACCCCAACCAGAACATCAACTGGGTGCCGCCGCAGGGCGGCGAGGGGCCGGTCTATCCGAATATGTAGCTTGTTTGCCACGTGCGGCAGTGCCCGCTCGGGCTCGTTATCAAATCAGCGAGAAAGTATACAATGGCAGACCCGACAATCAAAAACACCGCCTTGTCACAGTGGATCGATGAGATCCGTGCCCACTGCGAGCCGGATTGCGTCTATGTCTGCGACGGGTCCGACGAGGAATATGATCGTCTGTGTGCCTCGCTCGTTGCCGCCGGCACCTTCATTCGGCTGGACGAGGCGAAGCGGCCAAATTCCTATCTCTGCCGCTCCGATCCGGGCGACGTGGCACGCCTGGAACATCGGACGTTCGTATGTACTTCGAACCGGGACGATGCGGGACCGACCAACAACTGGGCTGATCCCACCGAGATGCGTTCGAAGCTTGCGCAACTATTCAAGGGCTCCATGCGGGGCCGGACTATGTACGTCGTTCCCTTCTGCATGGGAGAGCCTGGCTCCGATCTTGCGATGATTGGCGTCCAGATCACCGATTCGGCGTATGCCGTAGTCAGCATGAAACTGATGGCTCATATTGGCCGCCATGTCGTCGATACCCTTGCCGACGGAGACTTCGTGCGGTGCCTGCACTCGGTCGGGGCCCCGCTCACCCCTGGCGACCAGGACGCTCCTTGGCCCTGTAACGCCGAGCACAAGTACATTGTGAGCTTCCAGGACGACGGCTCGATTGCCTCTTTCGGCTCCGGCTACGGCGGCAATGCTCTGCTCGGCAAGAAGTGTCTGGCGCTCCGGACCGCTTCGCTGAAGGCCCAACGGGAAGGCTGGCTCGCCGAGCATATGCTCATCATGGGTGTGGAGGATCCGGACGGAAAGACAACATATGTCGCCGCGGCCTTTCCGTCTGCTTGCGGCAAGACGAATTTCGCCATGCTTCTGCCACCGGACGGCTTCGAGGGATGGAAGGTCAGGACGATAGGCGACGACATCGCCTGGATTAGGCCAGGCGCTGACGGCAAGCTCCGGGCTATTAACCCTGAAACAGGGTTTTTCGGCGTCGCGCCAGGGACCAACGAGAAGACGAACCCCAACATGATGGCCGCGATACAACGCGACACCATCTTCACCAATTGCGCCCTCACGCCCGATGGGGACGTCTGGTGGGAAGGTCTTACCGAAACACCGCCGGCGGGGCTGGTGGACTGGCGTGGTTGCAACTGGAGACCGGATGTCGGCCATCCGGCCGCGCATCCCAACGCCCGCTTTACCGTCTCTCGGGACCGCTGTCCAAGCATCGATTCCATGGCCGCAGATCCTAAGGGTGTGCCGATCTCCGCGTTCATTTTTGGCGGCAGGTTATCCCACACATTTCCGTTGGTATTCCAGGCAAACGATTGGCGCCAAGGCGTCTACTGGGCCGCAACGCTCGGTTCCGAAGCCACGGCGGCGGCGGAGAACCAGGCAGCCACCCGACGCGATCCCTTCGCGATGCTGCCCTTCTGCGGCTACAACATGGCTGATTATTTCGCCCACTGGCTAGCACTGGAAAGGCGGCTCACCGACGCGCCCGCAATCTTCCGCGTCAATTGGTTTCGATGTGATAAGAACGGTGCGTTTCTTTGGCCGGGCTTCCGACAGAACATGCGGGTGTTAAAATGGATCGTGCAAAGGGTCGAGAGCACCGGCACTGGCGCGGAGACGCCGATCGGGATCATGCCGCTCCACGACAATATCGACTGGAGTGGCCTTGACTTCGATCGGCGGACCTTCGAAGCGCTGATGGCTATAGACCTTGAGGAGATGGCGACCGAAATTCAAAGCTACGGCGCCATGCTCGATCGTTTCGGGCCGCGGTTGCCGTCCGACTTCGTAACTATACATCGCACGCTGCTCGACGCACTGCAAAGGACCCCGCGCGACGCGGCGGCCGCTCGCACCGCGTCGCCGAGGCGTCATTGATCGTAACGTTGATGCGGACCTTTGTTGCACAGATTGCGCGATGTCATGAGTGACGTCTGATTGCAACCAATGCCGATCAGGATGGATGTTGGTATTTGAGGCCTTGCTATGTCTGGGAGATGTCGGCGCGCTTGCTGGCGCCAGAGGGCGAAGCGGCGGCGGGCACCATACCCGCCGCAATGGCATCAGAACAGCTTGCGGCTCTTCAGAATCTTGCCGATAGCGTCCACGCTTTCTTTCACGGGTAGGGATTTGGGTACTGCTTTTCCGGCGGAGTTTTCGGACTCAAGCTGAAAATGAAGTGTCGCGCCGCTGGCGGTTCCTTCGGTTACGTACATGACCTTCGAAAAATCGACGAGAGCGGATTTTCCGGTGTTGAGGGTTACGTAGTGCCAGAACAAAGTGACCTCCCTATTGTTGCGAGATTTTTAGGCGAGCGCTCTTCAATACACATTTTCCGAGCGTGGGTTGAAACAAAATTGGTGGAATTGGTTCACAGACGACAACGTAACTTCCTTTTTTGACAATATAAACTCAAAGGATCCGAGCGTCTGTCCATGATCAACGATTGGGTGTCGCGCTTTATTCGATTGTGCACGCTATCATAGCGTCGATATGGAGCCGCGCTTGTAGATACCGATTTTTGCTTGATTATGACCATGGTCTTTCCAAAAAAGGCAAAGTCACAGAAAACGGTTCTAGAAGGGCGATCAACTTTACCCCGAGCCATGGTTTTTTCGTTCTTTTGTCTCGGATCGCTTGTTGTTCCGGCGGGACGAATTAAAAGGGCGACATCGGCGGAGGAAGGGCCTGGCCGGTGCGAATCGCTGAATTTCCAGCGAACCGGCACTGTTGCGCTTCGCCTTGAATACTTAAAAGGAACCGAAAAAGATCATGCGCGATCTCGTCGCCCGCTTCTTTGCCTATTACCGGCCGCACCGGCGCCTATTCATCCTGGATTTTTCCTGTGCGGTTGCCTCCGGTCTGCTGGAGCTTGGTTTCCCCATCGCCGTCAAGCTGTTCATCGACGTGCTTTTGCCGACAGGGCAGTGGGGGTATGTCGCAGCCGCATCGGCGGGATTGATGGTGATCTATGTCGTCAATGGCGGGCTGATGGCGATCGTCACCTATTGGGGGCATATGCTCGGCATCAATATCGAGACAGAGATGCGACGCCGGGCTTTCGACCATCTGCAGAAGCTGTCGTTCGGCTACTTCGACAATCAGAAGACCGGCCACCTCGTTGCCCGCCTGACGAAGGACCTGGAGGAGATCGGCGAAGTCGCTCACCATGGCCCGGAGGATGTGTTCATCGCCGTCATGACGCTGATCGGTGCGTTTCTGCTGATGGCGTCGGTCAATCCGAAGCTGGCGTTGATCACCGCCCTGGTCCTGCCATTGACGGCATGGCTGACGACCCGTTACGGGGGCCGGATGACGCGCAACTGGCAGGCACTCTACAACCGCGTCGGCGATTTCAACGCGCGCATCGAGGAAAATGTTGGGGGCATCCGCGTCGTCCAGGCCTTTGCCAATGAGGATCACGAGCGCGGCCTGTTCGAGAAGGACAACCAGCGCTACCGCAAGACCAAGCTCGATGCCTATCGCATCATGGCTGTCTCCACGACCCTCAGCTATCTCTCGATGCGCTTCGTGCAGATGGTCGTGCTCGTTGCCGGCAGCTATTTCGTTCTGAAGGGCGAACTGTCGGCCGGAGGTTTCGTTGGCTTCCTGCTTCTCGTCGGCGTGTTCTTCCGTCCGATCGACAAGATCAACTCGGTGATCGAGACCTATCCGAAGGGGATTGCCGGCTTCCGGCGCTACATCGATTTTCTCGATACCCGCCCTGATATTGCCGACAGGCCGGGCGCCCGTGAGGTTTCGGCGCTGAGGGGCGATATTCGCTACAGTAATGCGCGCTTCGGTTATCAGCAGTCGAAGGCGATCCTCGACGGGCTGACGATCGATATCCGCGCCGGCGAAACGATCGCTTTCGTCGGGCCGTCCGGTGCCGGCAAGACGACGATCTGCGCCTTGCTGCCGCGTTTCTACGAGGTGACCGGCGGTTCGATCACGGTCGACGGCATCGACATTCGCGATATGAGCCTGCGCTCGCTCAGGAGCCAGATCGGTATCGTCAGCCAGGACGTCTTCCTGTTTGCCGGTACGTTCCGCGAAAACATCGCCTACGGGCGGCTCGAGGCCAGCGAGGCGGACATTATCGAGGCGGCGCGAAAGGCGCGTCTTGAAAGTGTCATTGCCGACCTGCCGCAGGGCCTCGACACCGTCGTTGGCGAACGGGGCGTGAAACTTTCCGGCGGGCAGAAACAGCGCCTTGCCATCGCCCGCATCTTTCTGAAAAACCCGCCGATCCTCATCCTCGACGAGGCGACGTCGGCTCTCGATACGGAAACCGAACGTGCCATCCAGCAATCGCTGGCGGAGTTGTCGAAGGGACGCACGACGCTGGTCATCGCCCATCGGTTGGCGACGATTACCCGGGCCGACCGTATCCTCGTCGTCAACGAAGGGACCATCGTGGAGGACGGCAGCCATTCCGAACTCCTGAAACAGGATGGTCTCTACCGTCGCCTGAGCCAGTTGCAAACAGGTGCTGCTTCCTGACGATGCCTCCCGGTCGAATTCATCGGCTGTCGCAACGCTGCGGACGGAAAGGCCGGTAGCAGGGAAGCCGGCTTGCGGAACCTTGCGTGCGGTCGGGCGTTTGGGATTCACTGTTCAAGAAGGAGAAAGAACATGCGGTGGATTTCCAGGCCTTTGCTCGCGGGTGCGGTACTTCTCACAGGAGCAGGCCTTGCCCAGGCCGACATGATGGCAACGACGGCAACGGACCTGACGGTTTATTCAGGGCCTGGAACGGAATATCCGTCTGTCGGCGTAGCGACACGCGGCAGCTCGGCTGCGCTTGACGGTTGTCTCGACGGGCAAAGTTGGTGCCGTATTGATGTCAACGGCATGCGTGGCTGGGTTTTTGCCCAGGAACTGACTGTCGACTACAATGGCGCGCCCGTCGTGGTGCAGGAGCGTCGCGTCGATCTCGGCGTGCCTGTCGTGAGTTACGAACAGACCGGCAGCGTCACCGGGCTTGCCGATCCGGCACCGGGCGATGAACTAATCGGCAAGGTGGACGGCGCCGCAATCGTGCCGCCACCGGAAGTGCTGACCTATATCGAGCGGACCCCACTCGATACTGTTCCCTATGAGGGCGAAGTAGCGGTTGGCGCAACGTTGCCGGGTGATATGGTTATCACAGAAGTTCCCAACTACCAGTACAGCTATGTGCGTATTAACGACCGGCCGATGCTGGTCGATCCACAGAGCCGCCGGATCGTTTATGTCTACGAATGAGCATAGGCTTTGAAAGCTCCCGGGATCGCGCTCGCACGGTCCCGGGAAAGGTATAGCGATCTCCAGCGGATAGAAACCGTTTGCCTGGAGGTAAGACATGACCTCTCGCCCACTCATGATCGCGGTGTTCAGCTTCCTGGTCGGCTCAATCCTGAGCGTCCTTGTGGTGCAATATTTTGCGCCCCACGAGAGCACCAAAAGCACCACGCCGCCGGACCCCCTCGTCGTTACGCCGGAAAGCGCTGCAGAAGAGACAAAATAGTGGATCTAGTCCCGTTTGCCCCGATCACGCGCTCATGGCGATATTGCCGCGCAGGGCCGTTTCGCAGGCACTCTTCAAAACCGCGACATCCCGCTCTCCGCTCTGATAGAGCCGGACCATGATGTTGGCGCAGACTTCCATGTCGGCGTCGGATCGTACTCTTTGGTGTGCTTCGCAAAACTGATCGAAAACGAGCCGTAGTGTGTCGATATCCTCGGCACAGAGAACGTCCACATGCAAATTGGCGTTCGCCATGGCGTTTTTCTCCTTGGGTGGAGCCTCAAGCAATTTCTCTGCTCAAGTACCCGACCGCGTCATGATGGTCACAGTTTACCGCGATTTTAAGACGGCGCCATTCACAAAGACATATCGGCAACGACCAAGGAATTCTTCGTCAGGCAACGCACCTCAGCGATTGACCAGCGCAAGTCCGGCGTCTCGTCCTTTGATTGTCTGCACAGCTTTCAACAATGCCGGAACGACCAGCGCCGCCCCCGCATCAGACAGGTGATCGTCGTCGAAGTAAAAAATCCGCTCTTCGTTGACGCTGTTGATGCAGTGATCCTGAAGAAAGCTGTTGCAGAGAAAATCGGCAGGCTTCACTCGAAAGAGATTGGAATGGGAGATTGCGTCGAAGGCGGCGATCACCGCCTGGTTTCGCTGCAGGTAGCGGTCGTAGCCGGTGCTGAATTCCAGCTTCTTGCCGCCCGCCATCGCTGTCTTCGCCACGATTTGTGGCACGTTCCAGCCCGCTTCCGGTATCGGGTAGACCAAAACTACATTGCGACCTGCATCGAGGTAAGCCCGGATATCGGCAACATATTGTTTCAGCACACGGGCCTTGCGGGCCGGATCGTTCTGGCTCGCCTGCTCATCGATATCGTCCATAAGGTCGACGTAAGTCGGCTTCAGAGATTCCATTCCCCCTTCGCCATTGTCGAAGGGGCTGCCGTCGACATAGAGGCTCCAGCGGCTTGCCATGATGACGGTCGTCATGGCGCTCTTGCGGATATAGTCTTCTATGCCGGTGAAGAAGGAATTGCATCGCATCCGGTATTTGGGATCGGACACGAAAAAGCCGGAAAATCCGACGCAGGCCGAATGGGTCATCACGTAGAGATCGAGACCGTTGGCGTCGAAGGTGCGCAGTGCTTCTCCGGAGAGTGCGGCACCATGGGAATCGCCGATCAGGATCGTCTTGCTGTCTTCTGAGTGCTTTGTCAGGCAATCGCGGACGGGATGGGGCAGGGATGCCTCTCCCTTGTCGAACAGGCATGTGTCGAGGATGGGATCGTGGCGCTCCTGGGAAAGTGCAATCAGAGCCTGCGGCGGCAGGCGGAACTGCAGGCCGTTATCGGAAAGGCCGTACAGGCCAATCCCGATAAACAGGCAGCCGGCGATGGCACCGCCGCTGAGGATTTTCGCCGGGGTCGGCAGAAGCGGCTTTCCACTGCCTTTGCGGAACGGGGTCTCGATGAAGCGCCAGGAGAGATAGGCAAGGACCACTGAGCCGAGGGCGAGCATGCCCATGAGGAGTGGCGAGGGTTCGGTGAGGCTGCGGATGCGCGCGAAGGCAAATACCGGCTGGTGCCAGAGATAGAGGCTGTAGCTGATCAGTCCGATGCCAACCATGGGACCGGTCGAGAGCAGCCGCGCCGTTACCGTTTCGGCAGCCCCGAACAGGATGATCAGCACGGCGCCGAGAACCGGCACGACGGCATAGAGAGATGGAAAAGGCGTTGCCCCATCGTAGGCAAAGATCGAAAAGAAGATGACCGCCAGACCGGCAAGAGACAAGATGTTACTGCTGTATTGCCGTCCACCGGTCAGCAGGAAGGCACAAAGCGATCCCGCCAGCAGTTCCCAGGCCCTTGTGTTCGGCAGGTAGAAATTCGCCGTGGCAAAATTCTGCGAGCCATATTGCGCAAGGGCAAGGCTGGCGACGGCAATGGCAGCGATTGCACCGATCAGCCCGCGCCGGCCGAAGCGCCAGACCAGTACGACGAACAGTGGAAACAGCATATAGTACTGTTCTTCTACCGCCAGGCTCCAGGTATGCAGCAGCGGTTGCTCTTCCGAGGCCGATGCAAAATAGCCGCCGCTTTCGTTCCAGAACAGGAAATTTGAGGCGAACAGGCAGACGGCGATGATGCTTTTCGCAAAACTCGCCATCTGCGCGGGCAGCATCCAGGCCCAGGCAAAGGGCAGGCAGCACAGAAGCACGAAGAAGAGCACGGGAAGAATGCGGCGGGCGCGGCGTTCGTAGAATTTGAGCAGCGAAAAGCTGTTCCGGTCGCGCTCAGTGATGATGATTGACGTGATCAGGTAGCCGCTGATGACGAAGAAAATGTCGACCCCGACGAAGCCGCCGCTGAATTGCTGGAAACCGGCATGGAACAGCACCACGGGAATGACGGCTACGGACCGCAGCCCGTCAATTTCGCGTCTGTACTTCATTCCGGCCCTGTCGAGATCAAGTGAGGCGTGATTGCCCGGCAGGATGCGACGGCTCATTGCTCGGGATCAAGCCATTCTTTCGAAAAGAATGCCAAAACAACAGGATATCGTTCACGAAGGAGTTACTGGCGCGGTGCCGCGCCGTCGTATCTGCACCGGAGGGGCTCCCCGGTGCAGGTTCGTTGTCGCTACCGTCTCAGTCCCGGAACAGTTTCCAACGGGTTGGCCGAAAGGCGATGCGGGAACGGTCGGACGTCGCCTTTTCCGGCGGCAGTTCGATTTCGACCTTGGTGTTGGCACCGCCAATATCGAGTTCGACGTGGCGGGTCCCGGCAACACGGCGTGTCATGATGACGATCCCGGCGATGCAGCCGCCACAGCCGTCGAGCAGTTCGATGTCATGCGGCCGGAAATAAAGCTGCGCGGGACCATCCGGCTCGCCCGGTGCGCTGACGCCGATCGAACGGTCGTCGAGCCAGAGCTGGCCGTTTTCGACACGCACCGGCAGAATGTTCGACTGGCCGATGAAGCCGAAGACGAAAGGCGAGTTCGGAGTGTCGTAGATCTCGTCCGGCGTCCCGATCTGCTCAATTTGCCCCTTGCTCATGACCACGACGCGGTCGGCGAGTTCCAAGGCTTCGTCCTGATCGTGGGTGACGAAGACGGTGGTATGGCCGGTGCGGTCGTGGATCTCGCGCAGCCAGCGGCGCAGTTCCTTGCGCACCTGGGCGTCGAGGGCGCCGAAGGGTTCGTCGAGGAGCAGGACGTTCGGCTCCACCGCCATGGCGCGGGCAAGGGCCACGCGCTGACGCTGACCGCCGGACAGCTGCGCCGGGTAGCGTTTCTCAAGGCCAGTCAGTTGCACGAGGTCGAGCAGTTCCAGGGCGCGCTTGCGGATATCGGCTTTCGGCGGTCGGCGTCCCGCGGGGCGGATCGTCAGGCCGAAGGAGACGTTGTCGAGCACCGTCATGTGACGAAACAGGGCGTAGTGCTGGAAGACGAAGCCGATATTGCGCTCCTGCACGGTCTTGCGTGAGGCATCTTCGTTGCCGAAATAGACCGTGCCTTCGGTCGGGCTCTCGAGGCCGGCGATCAGGCGCAGCAGCGTCGTCTTGCCCGAACCCGAGGGGCCGAGCAAGGCGATCAGCTCGCCCGAGCGGATATCGAGCGATACGTCGTTGAGCGCTGGAAAGCGGCCGAATTCCTTGCGTATGTTTTGAACGCGAACTTCCATGTAGACTTGACCTTTCAGTGCCGGCGGCTGGCAGCGATCTGGGCACTGTATTTCATTTCGAGCAGCGACTTCAGAACGAGGGTGACGAGAGCGAGCAGGGCGAGAAGCGTTGCGACCGCGAAGGCGGCAACGAAATTATATTCATTGTAGAGAATTTCCACCTGAAGCGGCATGGTGTTCGTGAGGCCGCGGATATGGCCGGAAACCACGGAGACGGCACCGAACTCGCCCATGGCGCGGGCGTTGCAAAGCAGAACGCCGTAGAGCAGGCCCCATTTGATGTTGGGCAGCGTGACATGCCAGAAGGTTTGCCAACCGCTTGCGCCCAGCGACAAAGCCGCTTCCTCGTCGCTTGTCCCTTGTTCCTGCATCAGCGGGATCAGTTCGCGGGCGACGAAAGGAAAAGTGACGAAGACGGTCGCCAGAACGATACCCGGCACGGCAAACAGGATCTGGATGCCGTGGCTCTGCAGCCACGGGCCAATCAGGCTGTGGGAGCCGAACAAAAGCACGAAGACCATGCCGGAGATGACCGGCGAGACCGAGAAGGGCAGGTCGATCAACGTGGTGAGAAACGCCTTGCCCTTGAATTCGAACTTGGCGATCGCCCAGGCTGCGGCAATGCCGAAAACCAGATTGAGCGGCACGGCGATGCCCGCGACGATCAGTGTCAGCCGGATGGCCGCGAAGGTTTCCGGATCTGCGAGCACGGTCAGGAACTCGCCCGGTCCGTTGCGCATGGCTTCGGTGAAGACTGCCGCCAGGGGAAGAACGAGGAACATGGCGACGAAACAGAGCGCTGTGCCGATCAGGCCGTAGCGCGCCAGCCGGTGCTCGGATGTGGCGACCCGGACCAGTTCCGTATTGCCGGTGCCGGCCTGTGATGTGCCATCATGCGCCATAGCCGTACCTCCTTCTGCTCCAGGCCTGAATGGTGTTGATGATCAACAGCATGGCGAAGGAAATGACAAGCATGACGGCCGCGATTGCGGTTGCCGCCGGATAATTGAACTCCTCCAGGCGGATGACGATCAGCAAGGGGGCGATTTCCGACACATAGGGAAGGTTGCCGGCGATGAAGATGACGGAGCCATATTCCCCGACGCCACGGGCAAAGGCCAGCGCGAAACCGGTCAGAACCGCTGGCGCCAGGCCCGGAAGAAGAACGCGACGGATTGTCTGGAAGCGGTTGGCGCCGAGCGTTGCTGCGGCTTCCTCCACTTCCTTGTCGATTTCTTCCATGATCGGCTGCACGGTTCTTACGACGAAGGGCAGGCCGACGAACACCAGCGCAAAGACGATGCCGATGGGTGTGAAGGCAACCTTGATGCCGAGCGGCGTCAAAAGGCTGCCGATCCAGCCGTTCGGCGCATAGAGCGTCGTCAGCGCGATACCGGCAACGGCAGTCGGCAGCGCGAATGGCAGGTCAACCATGGCATCGATGATGCGCTTGCCGGGGAAGCGGTAACGCACGAGAACCCAGGCGAGGATGACGCCAAAGACGACGTTTACGAGTGCGGCGAGAAAGGCCGTGCCGAAGCTTATTCTAAGAGCGTTGATGGTGCGCTGGTCGGTGGCCAGTTCCCAGAAGGTTGTCCAGCCCAGAGCGCTGGAGCGCAGGGCGAGGCCGGAGAGGGGAATGAGAATGATGAGTATGAGCCATGACAAAGTAACGCCGAGCGCCAATCCGAATCCCGGAATGACGCTCGGCTGTCTGAATTGCCACAGCGAAGCTGTGCGTGCGGTCATGAAGTCTTATTGTCCCGGCTTGTAGATCTGGTCAAAGAGCCCACCATCCCCAAAATATTTTGGCTGAGCTTCCTTCCATCCGCCGAATTCGTCAATAGTCACGAGCTTCACATCGGCAAATCGCTTGATGTCGTCCGGGTTGGCAGCTTCCGGCTTGAAGGGGCGATAGTAGTGTTTCGCCGCGAGCTTCTGCCCAACGTCGGAGTAAAGGTACTGGAGATAGGCTTCTGCTGCCTTGCGGGTTCCCTTGGCATCGACATTGCCATCGACCAGCGCGACCGGCGGCTCGGCCTTGATCGAAATGGACGGGGTGATGATGTCGAAATTGTCCGGCCCGAGTTCTTCCAGGGAGAGGTAGGCCTCGTTTTCCCAGGCAAGCAGAACGTCGCCAAGGCCGCGCTGCACGAAGGTCGTCGTCGAACCGCGGGCGCCGGTGTCGAGGACCGGGACATGCTTGAACAACTGCGTGACGTATTCCTGCGCCTTGGTGTCATCGCCGCCATTGGCCGCGCGTGCCCAGGCCCAGGCAGCCAGGAAGTTCCAGCGGGCGCCGCCCGAGGTCTTCGGGTTCGGCGTGATGACCTGGATGTCGTCCTTCACCAGGTCGCCCCAGTCCTTGATGCCCTTGGGGTTGCCCTTGCGCACCAGGAACACGATGGTCGAGGTGTACGGCGCGCTGTTGTTTTCGAATTTCGTCTTCCAATCCGCCGGAATCTTGCCGGTTTCCTTGGCGATCGCGTCGATGTCGGCCTCAAGTGCCAGTGTCACGACATCGGCATCCAGCCCGTCGATGACAGAGCGCGCCTGCTTGCCCGACCCCCCGTGCGACGCCTGGATCGTCACCGTTTCACCCGTATCCGCCTTCCATTTTTCCGCGAAGGCCACGTTGAACTCCTTGTAGAGTTCGCGGGTCGGGTCGTAGGAGACGTTCAGGAGCGTCGTGTCGGCATATGCGAGACCCAGTCCGCCGATCTGGATGCTTGAGGCGAGAAGTGCCGCCGTAAAAAATCTCGTGAGTTGTTTCGCTCGCATGTCTACCTCCTTTGTTAGCAGGCATACTCTATTCATTAGATGGAATATTATAACGCAGAACTTTCCTTTTCCCGGATCAGCCGGAGAAAGTCCTGCCCTGGCAAGCGCCATTGCCGAAATCATTTGCCACGCCAGAGCGTCAGGCGGCGAGCCTGTTGCAAATAAACCTATCACATCCCGCCTGTCGGCGGAACGTCAGTCGTCGAACGGAAAACCGATAAAGCCGCGGCGCCGGGCAACGAGTTTGAGCGACCGGTCGGGCATGACCATGTAGGTTTCCTCGATTCGTTCGCCGTAAGGGCCGTAAAAATTGTTGTGCAGCGTGCTGCCGATCGGGGCCTTCCTGAGTTTTGTCCGGGGCTGGCCGCCATAGGTGATGCTGCCGGGTATCGGCTCTATCCCGGCATAGGATCCGCTGTAGGACTGCGCTTCAACACAGGACGTCAGAAACAGCGCGGCCAGGGCCGCAATGGCCAGCTTGATCATTGTCGAACTCCCTTGGGACCTTCTGGTCCCTTTCGTCTTCCAGATAGCGTCGTTGCCGAGATTTTCCAGCCTGCTGGCAGGGGGCAATGATGCCGCGTTTTCGGCGAGTTCTTGCCATTCGCCGCGGTAACGCCGAAATTGCATGTGAGAGCGGCGGGCGGCAATATGGACGCGGCAAGAATGCCTTGCCGGGCCTGCTGCGCGAGCGGTAGGACGTCGTTTGCCCGCAGTGGTGGCGAAGCCAGTGCCCTGTGCCGTGGAAATAGCATGGGTGCCGCCTATCTTTGTGTCGGGGTATAGGGATGACACATCCCGCCATGTTGGCGATTGAACGCAGGAGGCGACTATGGCGGATGCCGCCAGCATATGTACACCGGAAGAGATTCTGTCGTTCTGGTTCGATGAATTGAACCCGCAGGACTGGTTTACGCCACCTGCGGGATTGGACAGTCAATGTGACCGGCGATTTCGCCAGACCCATCTGGCCGTGGCGCGAACGGTTGGTCCGGAGTGGCGGGAAACGCCGCAGGCGCGGCTTGCCGCCATCATCCTTCTCGACCAGATGCCGCGCAATATGTATCGGAACTCGCCGCTTGCCTTCGCGACGGATGGCCTTGCCCTGCGCGAGGCGCGGCTTGCGGTCGATGCCGGTGCGGATAGCGGCCTGTCCGTGGATCAGCGCACATTCCTTTATCTTCCGTTCGAGCATTCGGAAAATCTCGTCGATCAGTCACGATCGGTAAAACTCTTTACCGACCTCGGCGATGCCAACTACCTTGATTTCGCCATCCGCCACTGCGAAATCATCCGCCAGTTCGGCCGGTTCCCGCACCGCAACGTGATTCTCGGCCGTGTTTCCACGCCGGCGGAGCTTGAATTCCTGTCTCAACCGGGTTCGAGCTTTTGATGCCAGGCGGTGGCAGCACACGGCAGTGTGCCGGAAATCGGGTTTTGCATCCAGCAAGGCTCCGGCCTATGGAGCCCAGCCGTTGTGCCGCGTACCGATTCTGTTTGGACAGCCGGGCCGCCGGAAAAGGATAAGCTATTGCCGATGATGCCGAAATTCGTTGCCGCCTTTCTCTCATTGTGGATCTTTGCCGCACCGGGGCCTGTCTTGGCCCAGCAGCCAGCCGCCAATCCGCAGCAGGCTCAGGTGGTGGCAAGTCCGCAGGCGCAGGCCGCCGAGCAGCTGGAGACGGCACGCAAGAATCTGGCGCGGCTCGCGGATCTGGTGGCGCAGGCAAAGGACGATGATGTTCGTCTCGCCGAATTGAAGGTCGAAGTCGATGCCAGCGCCAAGCAGATCATCGCGACTTCGGTTGCGACACGCCCGCGCCTGGACGAAATCAAGGCCCGCCTTACCGAATTGGGTGATCCACCTGGAGACGGCGCGCCACCGGAATCCGATGTCGTTGCCCAGGAACGCAAGCGCCTCCTTGCCGAGCGCGGTGAAATCAACGCGCTGACGGGGACTGCCGAAGACCTGTCGGTCCAGGCAACCAAACTGTCGAACGGTATTACAGCGACACGGCGTGCCCTGTTCAGCAACACCCTGCTCAAGCATACCGACATCAATCGAGATACCGTTTTGGATGCCATCGTCGCGATCCACCATGAGCGGCAGGCGTTCATGCGCACCGTTGGCAGTTGGCTGAGCTTTGCCTGGAATTTCAAGCGCCTGCAGCTGCTCTCCGCCCTGTTCCTTTCCTTTTGTGCGGCCCTCGTCCTGCTCGTCGGCACTCGCCGGTTGTTTGCGCCGCTGATCGACCGTGCAATCCTTGATGAAGAACCGGGCTATATTACGCGGCTCTCGGTTGCGTTCTGGTCGACGATGATCCCGTCATTGGCGATGGCGGTCTTTGCCGCCACCAGCTATTTTTTTCTACAGGCGCTGAACGTGCTGCGGCCGGATATTGCGCCGATTGTTTCGATCATCCTTGCGGTCTCTGTCGCTCTGCTCTTCGTCTCGACCCTCTCCAACGCCGTTCTCGCTCCCAAGCAGAGCGCCTGGCGCCTTGTGCGGGTTTCCGATCGCGGCGCGCGTTTGCTGGTCTGGTCGATCTTTGCCATGACGGTGGTCAACGGTCTCGATTACCTCGCCGGCACGATCAGCGAGGTGATGGGGTCGCCGATCGTGTTGACCGTCGTCAAAAGCCTGATCGCCTCGGTCATCATCGGCGCTATCCTGATGGCCATGTCGTTGATCAGGCCAATCGTTCCGGCCGGCGCGCTGGTGGATAGCCCTGGCAGGCCCTGGCCGCGGACCGTTTCCGTGCTGTTCGTGCTGACCGGTGTGTTGCTGATCATCGCCGGGCTTTCAGGCTATGTCGGGCTTGCCCGTTTCGTGGCGACCCAGATCGTCATGACCGGCGCGATCCTGGTGACCATGTATATCGGCATCCTGACAGGCAAGGCCGTCGCCAAACAGAATGCGCTGGCCGATACGGTCGTCGGCCGCTACCTCGAAAAGCGCTTCCGGATGGAGCAGATCGGGCTCGACCAGGCAGGACTGATCGCCGGACTTGGCATCTACGCGCTGGTCATCCTGTTCTTCATCCCGCTCATCCTTCTGCAGTGGGGCTTCCAGATCGCCGATATCCAGGCATGGGCCTATCGCATCTTCACCGAGATCAGGGTCGGCAGCATCACCATCTCGATCGTCGGCATCTTTGCGGGAATATTGTTGTTTGCTGCCGGCTTTGTGGTCACTCGGTGGTTTCAGCGCTGGCTTGATGGAAACGTCATGGCGCGCAGCCGTGTCGATCCCGGTGTGCGCAACTCGATAAAGACCGGCGTCGGTTATCTGGGTCTGGGGCTTGCCGGGCTGATCGGTATTTCGGCTGCCGGGCTTGATCTGTCGAACCTGGCGCTCGTTGCGGGTGCTCTTTCTCTCGGCGTCGGTTTCGGTTTGCAGAACATCGTCTCGAACTTCGTATCTGGGCTTATTCTGCTGGTCGAGCGCCCCTTCAAGGTGGGCGACTGGGTCGTGACGGGTACCACGGAGGGATTCGTCCGGCGCATCTCGGTTCGTGCGACCGAGATCGAGACCTTCCAGCGCCAGACGATCATGGTGCCGAACTCGCTGTTCATCAACGCTTCCGTCGGCAACTGGACACACCGCAACAAGCTCGGCCGGTCGGATATTCCGGTGACGGTCAGCTACGACGCGGCGCCGCGCCAGGTGATGGATACTCTTTTGCAGATCGCCGCCGCCCATCCTCTGGTTCTGAAGAACCCCGAGCCGCAGGCCGTCTTCAGCGCCTTTGGCGATGCGACTATGACGTTCGAATTGCGAATCTATCTCGCCGATATCGTCAACGGCAACGGTGTGCGCAACGATCTTAGGCTGGCGATCTACGAGCGGTTCCGGGAAGAGGGGCTGGGTGCGCCTTTTCCGAAGGAGGAACTGGAGCCGGAGGCGCCTGCACCCGGGCCAGAGATGGACGCAAATACGGAAGCTGCCACGGATGAGGCTGAGCCCGTTGCCGAAACGGAGCTGCCTCTCGCGAGGGAAGTCGCTAGACGCAGCGGGAGCCAGAGGCGGCCTCGCCGGGTGAGTGTCGAAGCGCTAGCCGAAAAGGACTGAGGGCGGGCGATCAATCTGGAGCGTCTTGGGCGAACCCAGGGTCTCCAGATCGCCACCGGTCGTTCCAATTCGTGGACTGTACGGCTGTGGTCGTGCAGCATGATGATTATGTCGTAGACAGGCTCTACTCTCGACACCGCAAGCCTTAAAAATTGGCTACCAATATTCAATCGGGGTCGCAGCAAATGGCAGAGTTTCCGCAAAAGGCGAAGGTCGTCATCATCGGTTTGGGTGGCATCGTGGGTGCGTCCATCGCCCATCATCTCATCGAGCGCGGATGGGACGATATCGTGGGTATCGACAAGTCGGGTATTCCGACCGACATCGGTTCGACGGCGCATGCCTCGGACTTCTGCTACACGACCAGCCACGACTATCTTTCGGTCTGGACCACCCAGTACTCGATCGATTTCTATGAGAAGATGGGCCACTACGCCCGCATCGGCGGCCTCGAAGTCGCGCGCACCGGCGACGACACCTGGATGGAGGAGATCAAGCGCAAGCTTTCCTCCGCCAAGGCTTTTGGCACGCGCGCGCACTATGTCTCGCCGGCCGAGATCAAGGAAATGTTCCCGCTGATCGAACAGGATCAGGTGATGGGCGGCATGTTCGATCCGGATGCCGGCCTCGTCGTGCCGCGCTCGCAGACGGTTGCCGGCAAGCTGGTCGATGCCGCCGAAAAATCCGGCAAGCTGCAGGTCTACGGCAACACGCCGGCCCAGTCGTTGATCGTCGAGGGCGGCCGTATCAAGGGCGTCGTCACCCATCGCGGCACGATCATGGCGGACCACGTTATCGTCTGCGCCGGCATCTGGGGCCGCCTGATCGCCGAAATGGTCGGCGAGGACCTGCCGGTCATGCCGGTCGATCATCCACTCACCTTCTTCGGCCCGTACAACGAGTTTGAAGGCACCGGCAAGGAAATCGGCTTCCCGCTTTTGCGCGACCAGGGCAACTCCGCCTATATGCGCGACACCGGCGACCCGAAGACCACCGAAGGCGGCCAGATCGAGTGGGGCTATTACGAGCAGACCAATCCGCGCCTCTGCCATCCGCGCGACATTCTAGAAAAGCATGAGGCGCGCCTGTCGCCCTCGCAGCGCGACCTCGACATGGAGCAGATCCTCGAGCCGCTCGAGCGTGCCATGGAACTGACGCCGATCCTCGGCGAACTCGGCTACAATGAAGGCCATTCCTTCAACGGCCTGCTTCAGGTTTCCGCCGCCGGCGGCCCGTCCTGCGGCGAGAGCCAGAAGGTGCGCGGCCTGTGGTACTGCGTCGCCATCTGGGTGAAGGACGGCCCCGGCTACGGCAAGCTGATCGCCGACTGGATGACGGACGGCCGCACCGAGATCGACCACAACTCGATCGACTATTCCCGCTTCTACCCGCACCAGCTGACGGAGGAATTCATCGAAGGCCGCAGCTACGAGGCCGCCCAGAAGATCTACTTCCCCGCCGTGCACAACCGCGAACCCTATGCCTCGGGCCGTGGCGCCAAGCGCTCGCCCTTCCACGAGCGTGAAAAGGAACTCGGCGGCTACTTCATGGAACTCGGCGGCTGGGAGCGTGCGCATGGCTATGCCGCCAACGAGCACCTGCTCGAAAAATACGGCGACAAGGTTCCGGTGCGCGAAAACGAGTGGGACAGCCGCCATTTCTGGCGTGTTTCCAACGCCGAGCATCTGGCGATGAGCGAGGATTGCGGAATCGTCAACCTCTCGCATTTCCACATGGTGGACATCGAAGGCCCCGATCATGTCGAGCTTTTGGAATGGCTCTGCGCGGCCAAGATCGGCGGGGACGCAAACATCGGCAAGGGCGTCTACACCCACTTCCTCGACGACGAGGGCATGGTGCGCGCCGACTTCACCGTCTTCCGCATGGCCGACCGCTGCCGGCTCGTTAACGGTGCGGATGCCGGCCCGCGCGACTTCCACTACATGAAGCGCGTCGCCGAAGATCGCGGCCTTGATGTCACCATCACCGACACGTCGGAAAAGTACATCACCATCGGCATCTGGGGCCCGAACGCCCGCGAGACGCTTAAGAAGGTGGTTGCAGATCCGGCCGGGCTCGATATCGAGAACTTCGCCTTCGCCGCGATCAAGCCGATCGAGATCGCTGGCAAGCCGGTTACCGCCTTCCGCATCTCCTATGTCGGCGAGCAGGGTTGGGAACTCCACATGAAGTATGAAGACGGCCTGGCCGTCTGGGATGCCTTGCGCTCCACCGGCGCCATGGCCGTCGGCGTCGAGACCTATGCCAACTCGCGCCGCATGGAAAAGAGCCTGCGTCTGCAGAACGCCGACCTGCTCACCCAGTACAACCTCATCGAAGCGGACCTCGCCCGCCCGAAGGTCAAGGAAGCCGACTTCCGTGGCAAGGCGAAGCATCTGGAGTACAAGGCACGAGCGCACCAGCCGGCGATGCTCTGCACGCTGGTCATGACCGAAAACACCGACAAAAACGGTGTGAAGCGCTACCCGGTCGGCTCTATGCCGGTCATGGATCCGCAAACCGGCGAGGTGCTGATCGACGAGCTCGGCCGCCGCTCGTACACCACGTCCGTCGCCTTTGGCCCGACCATCGGCAAGAACATCGCGCTGGCCTATCTTCCTCACGCCTACTGCCAGGAAGGCCGCAAGCTGAACGTCGAATATTTTGCCGAGATCTACCCGGTCGAAGTCGTCGGTATCGGCTACAAGCCTCTTTACGACCCGGAAAACCTCAAGCCGAAGAGCTGATCGTTACGGAATACGTCGAAAATGAATTGGCGCATCGGCTCAATCGAGCGGATGCGCCTTTTTAATGCCGATCTTCCAAGCTGCTTCATACGCGAGACTGCGCTGCTTCATTTGTAACGCTGCCGGATGAACGCCCGTTATCCAGATCATTCAGCCCCTATTCAGCCGACCCGCAATATTTATCATGCAATTCTTCCGGCGTGCGATAGTCTGGCGCGGGGTGAAGAAGCGTCTTGCCTATCCAGGTATATCGCCGGGATCCACGAGACGCCAAAAGGGGCGGCGCTGGGGCGCTGACGGGCAATGAAAACATTCGTAAGTGCATGTGTTTTGACTGTCATCACGGCTCTTCCGGCCTGGTCCGCAACCGTGACCAACAAGGACGGCGAGGCTGCCGTGCTCGTCATCGTCGAGGGCGAGAGCCGTATGGAAGTCGCAATCAGTGCCGGCAGCACGGAATCGATCTGCCCCAGCGGCTGTTTCATCACGACGCCGAGCGGTGACCGCATCGGCCTGCAGGGCGATGAAACCATCGAGATCGTCAACGGTTCGGCCGTCGTGAAATAGTATCAAGGATCAGTGGCAAACCCCTGTAGCTTAGGTCTGCCGACCTTTCGGCTTTGGTCTTTCACGCCCGACAGCGCGAGGTTCTTGCAGCCATGCACATGTATCGGTTGCCTGATGTTATTTCAGCAAGCGATTAACGACTGCGAAAACCTTTCTGCGTAGCTTGGCCTCGGGGACAATCTTATCAGATAGGCGATCTATGTCATTTTTCGGCGTGTCCGGAATGTACTATTCCGGTGAATCCTTGCAGCAGCATCGCATTGTGCTGGCTGAGGACTCCAATCTCTTTTCCGCCATGGTCTCCAAGCGGCTCAAGGAGCTTCTCGATATCGACGTGATCGTCTGCCGCGACTATGACGATCTGCAGTTTTCGGTCGAGAATGCCTCCTTTCCGGCAACGCTCGCCATTTCCAACATCAATCTTCCGGGCGCGGAGAATGGCGAGGCGCTGTCCTACCTCATCGACATGAGCGTGCCGACGATCGTCTTCACCGGGACCTTCCAGGAAAGCACGCGCGAAACGATCCTCTCCAAGGAGATCGTCGACTATGTCATCAAGGACAGTGTTTTCGCGGTTGACATGCTGGCAGAATCCGTCTGCCGGTTTCTCACCAACCACAAGCATCATGTGCTGATCGTCGACGACAGTCCGACGGCACGCGCGCTGCTGACGACACAGCTGAAGCGTTACAATTTCCGCACCAGTTCCGCCGAAAGCGGCGCGGCAGCGCTCGAACTGTTGAAGAAGCACTCGGATATCGGTCTGGTCATTACCGACTACAACATGCCCGACATCGACGGCTTCGAACTGACACGCCGCATTCGCGGCGCCTACGGGCCGCATCAGTTGCGGATCATCGGTGTCTCGTCTTCGGACAATCGGCTGCTGTCCGCACGTTTTCTCAAGGCAGGCGGCAATGATTTCATGCTGCGCCCCTTCGTCAATGAAGAGTTTTACTGCCGCGTGAACCAGAACCTCGATACTTTGACAAAAATTCAGACATTGGGTGGAAAAGTTTCAAAATCAGCATGATAACTGCCGGAAATTTCTAGCTTAGGAAATGCAACGGCCGAAAACGTTACATTTTTGCGTTTTTGATGCCAATTCCAAGTCATTCGACATGATGATTTAACCAATTCGCAAGTGCAGACCGGTTGAATGCACTGACGGAAACAAGGGATGGCGTTCTGCTTGCGCGGGGTGTCTATCCACTCAAGATTAGAGCCAGCGTTCACTATCGGAAACGCCTGCGGCTCACTACGGGATTGACGAAACGTGAGCTTTCGCAGGGCGCCGGGGCGGGGAAACAACGTGCAGAAGCATTCCGGCAAACGGATGCTTCTCATCGAGGATTCCCGCATGTTTGCGACGGTTCTCAAGCACGGCCTGGAGACGGCGCATGGCGTCGAGGTCACCCACTGCTCTTCCTTGACGGCGCTGACAGGGGTGGTGGAGGCCGGCGGTGAATATTGCGTTGCGGTTCTCGACCTCAATCTGCCGGATGCGCCCAACTGCGAAGCGCTTGACTATGTGATCTCGCAGGGTATCGCCGCCATAGTCTTTACAGGTTCCTTCAACAACAGGACGCGCGAGGACATCCTCTCCCGCAACGTCATCGATTGCGTCATCAAGAGCCAGCCGGATTGCATCGGCCAGGTGATCTCGCTCGTCGACCGGGCGCTGACCAATGTCAGGACCAGTGTGCTTCTGGTCGATTCCGTCGATTCCTCACGCGCCGAACTGCTGGGCCTGCTGCGGCAGCAGCAATTTCGCGTGACGCAGGCGGGCCGTGGTGCTGAGGCCCTCAATCTCCTCGACGTGGGCGACGGCTTCGATCTGGTTGTCACCGATATCGCCCTTGCCGATATGTCCGCCTACACGCTGCTTTCCGAAATCCGTCAGCGTCACGGCGAGGATACCGTGAGTGTGATCGCGCTTGCAGAAACCGCCGACCGCCAGCATGCGGCGCGGTTCCTCCAGAGCGGCGGTACGGAGTTCATTCAAAAGCCGTTTCTGTTGGAGGAGTTCAACAGCCGGATCTTCCAGGTTGCCAACATCCAGAAACGCATCCAGGCGCTGCACGGAATCGCGGCACGCGACTATCTCACCGATATCTACAACAGGCGCTATTTCTTCCAGCACGGTCCGCGGATGGTCGAGCAGTGCCTGCGGCGGGGAGAGACGACGTCCATCGCCATCCTCGACATCGATCATTTCAAGCGGCTGAACGACACCTACGGCCATGAGGTTGGCGATCTCGTGCTGAAGGCCGTTGCCAAACGCCTGCGCGCGCTGGTGGGAGAGGAACATCTGCTTGCCCGCCTTGGCGGCGAGGAGTTCGGCATCCTCTTCAACGGGCTGGATGTCGCGGCCGCGAATGGTTTCTGCGAGACATTGCGGCTTGACCTTGCCAAGGGGAAGATTACGGCTGACGACGAGGAACTGTCCATCACCGTATCGATCGGTCTTGCGACGATCGAAGGTCTCGAATCCTTCGAAAACTATCTGAACGCCGCCGATCAGTTTCTCTATATGGCGAAATATGATGGCCGCAACCGGATCGTCTCGGAACTGACCCTGCTGAGAGCCATGGCGTCTTGATATAAAAAAGGCGGCAACTGGATTGCCGCCCTCTCAAGTTTCCATCGATTGGAGCGTACTCCGGATAAAAATCGGATCTAGCGCGCGGCCTGAAGCGTCAGTTTGCGCTCGGCGCGTTCCTGCTGCGGCGAGCGATTGTAGAGTTCGCGATAACACTTGGAAAAATGCGAGGCGGAGACGAAGCCGCAGGCGACCGCCACTTCGACCACAGGCATAGCCGACTGGACGAGCAGGTGCCTGGCACGGTCAAGGCGGATTTCCAGATAGTAGCGGGCAGGGGAGCGGCCCATTTCCTGGCGGAACAGGCGCTCGATCTGGCGGCGCGACAGGCCGGCGCTATCGGCAATTTCCAGAAGCGACAGCGGCTCGGAGAGATTGCCCTCCATCAGCTCGATGATCGACAGAACCTTGGCGTTCTGGACGCCGAGGCGGGCGCGCAGCGGCAGCCTCTGGCGGTCATGCGGTCCGCGCACCCGATCGGTCAGCGCCTGTTCGCAGACGCTGTTGACGAGGTTTTCGCCGAAATCCTGGTCGATCAGGTTGAGCATCATGTCGAGCGAGGCCGTACCGCCGGCGCAGGTATAGATGTTGCTGTCGATTTCGTAGAGGTCGGCATAGACATCGACCTGCGGAAAGGTCTCGGCGAAACCGGGCAGGTTCTCCCAGTGGATCGCACAGCGCTTGCCGGTCAAAAGTCCCGCAGATGCCAGCACATGTGCGCCCGTACAGAGGCTGCCGACCGAGACGCCGCGATTGTAGACTTCGCGCAGCCAGGCATTGACGGACTTGTTGTTGAAGTCCTCGACATAGATGCCGGAACAGACCAGCACCATCGAGGGCCGGTTTTCGCCGCCGAGAAACTTGCGTTCGTCGGCGAGCGACGTGTTGACCTCAAGGCCGATGCCGCTCGAGGAGAGCACTTGCGTGCCATCGGTCGATGCGAGCCGCCAAGTGTAGGCCTCATAGCCCAACATGCGATTGGCGATGCGCAATGTTTCGATTGCCGCTGAAAACGGCAGCATGGAGAAGTTCGGTACCAGGAAGAAAACGAGGGAACGCTTTTTAGTCAATGGCTTGTTCATTGAGAGGTTTCCATGCGCCGCAGATGTCGCATTTGTCACGTGGAGAAGCGGTATCGAGCTATCCTAAAAGCGACAATGGCATGGACGGCAGCGACTGGGAAGAAATAAATATTTGCGACATGCCCTCGTTTGCCACCAAAATCGGCAATATTGCTAAAAAACGCGCACGCTCTTCGCTGGTGGCGACAAATATGTCGTAATTTCGTCTTGCCTCCTGCGGATTGTGTCGGCTGTTGCAGCGGCATAACTGCATTCACAGGTGGCAATTTGCGACGTGCGTGCGTTGCAGGCGAAGTGTCGGAAATAGACTATGACGGATGCGGCGTTGCCAAGGCCATTTAAACTGGCGCTGAAAAAGCAAAAGGGCATTTCGCCATCGTGGTCGAAATGCCCTTTCTATATGCGCTTGACGGTTTTTCGACACGCAGGGCCGTCAACTGCCGCTGCCGGACTCGTCATCGCGCCGTTTTGTCGTCGTTGGCCTTGTCGACCGACGGAAAGCCGATATCCTTCAACGTGTCGTAGGAGAGGCTTTCGAGAGCCCGCTCGGCACGGTGACGCTGCCATGATGCGACCGCGCGGGTACGCAGGCCAGCAAGGGTCGATGCAAAGGACGAATGCCTTGGCTTGTGGGTATGTTCTAGACTGAAGAATGCCATCGTCTGGTTTCCTTTTGACTGGGAGGCTTCAAAAGGTCGCGACCATGAGAGAGTAATGCCGGACGGCCACTCATCATTCAAGCGAATATATTTGATCCCATGCATCAAATATCATGATGCTTCGAGGGTATCGAAACGGCTTTGTCGTATCCGCCGAAACCTTGGAATATCTTGGGCTTTCGAGCCGATTTTCCTAGAACTTTATTGCTGATTTTTGCGAGGGTTCAATTTCCGGCAAATCGTATTCTTCACCGGCCGATTGCGCTTTCATGGCCTCTTTCACTAGGTCGAGAGCCTCCTGCGGCGGCGTTCCCTTTGACATTTCGGTTTGGACACGACGCATCCAGAGCTTGAGTTGCGCGTCACTGAAGATTGGACCCGGTTTCATGTGTCGCTCTCTGTCCCCAATACATTACGTTTAGCTTCATGTTTACAAATGTCAAATTACGCATGGAATCCCTCAAATTTAACGGGTTTTCCATCGGGGGAACTGGTAACTTTCACGGGTGAATATCCACAGTTGAAAAGAAAAATAATCGGCAGACGATGGGCATGTTCAGTATAAGTAGGGTGGAGGGCCCGATGAAACCGCAGTCACATATCGTCGATCTTCTTAGCGCAGCAAAACTTCTGGCTGACAGCCAGTGTAATATCCTATTGAGCTACATCATCAACATGGCGATGATAGAAGCTTCGACTGGAGCCGCGAACAGAAAGAACGAAGAAGACGAAGGCGACGCGGACGCGGCCTGAACTTGCCGGGGCCAGGCTACCGGTAGCTGATGGCTGAATTCCATCGAGATTTTTTTGGAAGGGCTGGTCGAAAGACCAGCCTTTTGTTCGTTGGCTATCGGATTGACTTTCAGTCCGGCAATGGCGTCTGTTCTCGCGCTGCCGTGCTTTGCGATCATCACCGGCAGATCCGATTTGCCGGTGATGATCAGACAGCATTAAGATAGGCGGCGTACACGGAGGCTGTGATCAATCCTCTTCCTGGAACACCGCTTCGCGTTTCGCCTTGACGGTCGGGAGGAAGACGACGACGAGGACGGCGAGCGCGGTCAGGAGCAGGAAGGCGCTGATCGGCCGGGTCACGAAGGTTGTCGGATCACCGCGCGACAGGATCATGGCGCGGCGCAGGTTCTCTTCGAGCAACGGCCCGAGCACGAAGCCGAGCAGAAGTGGCGCCGGTTCACAGCGCAGTTTGACCAGCAGGTAGCCGGCCAGGCCAAAGAAGGCGACGGCGTAGAGGTCGTAGACGTTCGAGTTGACGCTGTAGACCCCGATCGAGCAGAAGGCCATGATGATCGGGAAGAGTACGTAGTATGGGATGGTGAGCAGTTTTACCCAGAGCCCGATCAGCGGCAGGTTGAGGACAACCAGCATCAGGTTGCCGATCCACATCGAGGCGATGATGCCCCAGAACAGCGCCGGCTGCTCGGCCGCGACGTTCGGTCCGGGCACGATGCCCTGGATGATCATCGCCCCGACCATCAGCGCCATCACCGGGTTTGCCGGGATGCCGAGCGTGAGCAACGGGATGAAAGACGTCTGTGCTCCGGCATTGTTTGCCGATTCCGGACCGGCGACGCCGGCGATTGCGCCATGGCCGAATTCTTCCGGCTTATCCGACAACCGCTTCTCGACGGTATAGGAAGCGAAAGCCGCAAGGATCGCGCCGCCGCCGGGCAGAATGCCGAGCGCCGAGCCGATTGCGGTACCGCGTAGCACCGGCGCAATCATTTTCTTGAAATCGTCCCGTGTCGGTAACAGGCCGCTGACCTTGGCCATCAGAACCGTGCGGGTCTTTTCGCCCTCGAGGTTGCGCAGGATTTCGGCAACGCCAAACACGCCGACGGCCACGGCCACGAAGTTCAGCCCGTCGGCATATTCCCGGATGCCCAGGGTGAAGCGCGGCGTTCCGGTATAGATATCGGTACCGACAAGGCCGAGCAGCAGCCCGAGCGCCACCATGGCCAGCGCCTTGACGATGGAGCCGTGGGCAAGCGCGATGGACGAGACGAGGCCGACGATCATCAGCGAGAAATATTCGGCTGCGCCGAACTGAAGGGCGATGGCTGTCAGCGGCAGGGCGAAGATCGCCACCAGGAAGGTGGAGACCGTTCCTGCGAAGAACGAGCCGAGGGCCGCGATCGAGAGCGCTGCACCGGCTCTGCCCTTGCGGGCCATCTGGTAGCCGTCGATGGCGGTCACGGCGGACGAGGATTCGCCGGGCATGTTAATCAGGATCGCCGTGGTTGAGCCGCCATATTGCGCGCCATAGTAGATGCCGGCGAGCATGATCAGCGAGGAGACCGGTTCGAGCTGGAAGGTGATTGGCAAAAGCATGGCGATGGTCGCCGTGGCGCCGATGCCCGGCAGCACGCCGATCAGCGTGCCGAGCAGCACGCCGATCAGGCAGAAGAGAAGATTTTCCGGCGAGGCGGCGGTGGAAAAGCCGAGTGCGAGATTGCTGAAAAGATCCATCGTGATGTCCTAGAATCTGACCCAGGGGCCGAAGCGCTGGAAGGGCAGGCCGAGCGCGTAGCTGAAGACGCCGACCGAAAAGATCGTCAGCGCGATCGACAGCGCGATGGCGGTCAGCGGTTTCATCTTCTGCGAGGCGAAGCAGGCGATCAGCGCTGTGAAGAACAGCGACGGCACGAAGCCGAGGCCGCGCACCGTCAGCCCGAAGAAGATCGGTGCCGGCAGGATAAACAGCATGCCGCGCCACGCGACCGGCCCGAGCGGTTCGCCGTGTACGCGCGCGGCCTGGATCAGGATGATGATGCCGAGCAGCGTCAGGATGATGGCGAGCACCAGCGGGAAATAGCCTGGCCCCATTCTGAGCGCCGTGCCGATTTCAAGCCCGAAGCATTGATAGACGAAGAAGCCGCCAAGGCCGATGAAGAGCGCGCCGCAGAGCGCATTGGTGGTGTCGAGGGATAGGGATTTCATGATGCCTCCTTGAAATCGGCCCGGCGTCCACGTTCATCATCTCTTCAAGGGATAGCCAGCGAAGAAGGGATAAGCGAATGCCTTCCTCCCGACAAAGGAGGAAGGCGGCAGACGTGTCAGGCCCTTGCCATGACGGGGAACGACGATCAGTCGGCGTACTGGCCGGCCGCTTCGATCACCGGCTTCCAGCGGGCGATCTCGCCTTCGAGCTTGGTCTTGAGGGCAGCCGGTGTCGCATCGGCCTCTGAGGACGGCACTGTGCCGAGTTCCGCGAAGCGGGCGGCAACGTTCGGGTCCTTCAGCGCTACCTGCAGCGCCTTCGACAGGCGTTCGGTAGCTTCGGCGGGCGTGCCCTTCGGCGCATAGATGCCGTGCCAGATACCGACCTGGAAATCAGCCAGGCCACCTTCGGCAGCCGTCGGCACGTCCGGCAGGACCGGCAGACGGGCGGGCGAGGTCACGGCATAAGCCTTGATCGTACCGCCAACGATCTGCTTGGTCGTGTTGGTGGTCTGGTCGCACATGATGTCGACCTGGCCGCCGAGCAGATCGGTCATCGCCGGACCGGTACCCTTGTAAGGAACGGTGACGAGCGGCGTCTCGATGGCGCTCATGAACATCATGCCGCAAAGGTGCGAGGCGGCCCCGATGCCGGCATTGGCGACGGTCACCTTGTCCTTGTTGGCCTTGACGTATTCGATCAGGCCCTTGAGGTCCGTCGGCTCGAAATCCTTGCGGGCGACGATAGTCATCGGTACGTCGGTGACGAGGCCGACATATTCGAAGGCGTTCAGCGTGTCATAGGCAAGTTTGCGATAGAGCGTGGCGCTGGTCGCCATGCCGATATGGTGAAGCAGCACGGTGTAGCCGTCGGCATCTGCCTGGGCAACGCGCCCGGCGCCCAGCGATCCCCCGGCGCCGCCGACGTTTTCGACGATGATCTGCTGGCCGAGATCCTTCGACATGGATTCGGCAACGAGGCGGGCGACCGTATCGGTCGGTCCGCCGGCCGCGAACGGTACGACCATGGTGATCGTGCGCTCCGGATAAGTCTGGGCGTTGGCGGCAATGGAAATGAGCGAAACGGCGGCAAGTGCCGTCATACCAAGCATGGCTTTGAAGATTTTCATCGAAGTCCTCCCGGATGAAATATGTGCCAGCCGGCGCAGCTCCTCCCGCGCCGATTCTGGATGCTTCATTGTGCGCTACACACGAACTGGAGCAACCGTTCTCCGGGTGCTTTCTCGTCCTTTCGCAAAGCGTGCAGCGCAGCATGGGTGAAATCGGAAACAAACGCCGCAAGTGATGGGTGGAAATCCACCCATCACTTGCGGTTAGACGGCATAATCGTCATCCGTGAACGTCATTTTCTTGTCGAGGCCGTATTTCTGCATTTTCTCGTACAGCGTCTTTCGCGAAATGCCGAGCTGCTCGTAGACGGGCCGCAGGCTGCCGCCATGTGCGGACAGTGCGCCGGCAATAATGCCGCGCTCATAGGTCGCGACCTTGTCGGCCAGCCGCTGCGGCCCGGCGGGAGCTCCTGCCTCCTCCGGTTTCGGATCGAGGCCGAGCACGAGGCGGTCAGCAGCGTTGCGCAACTCGCGGACATTGCCCGGCCAGCTGCGTTCGGCGATCTCGCTCGTCAGTTCCGGCGGTACCTCGATGTCGCTGCGCATGTAGCGGGCGGCCGCCTCCCTGACCAACTGCAGGAAGAGCAGCGGGATATCGGCCTTTCGCTGGGCGAGCGAGGGAACATGCAGCGTTGCGACGTTCAGGCGGTAGAGCAGGTCGGCGCGAAAACGGCCGGCTGCGACCTCGGCTTCGAGATCGACCTTGCTGGTGGCGATGAAACGCACGTCGAGCGGTACGGGTTCATTCGACCCGAGGCGGGTGATGACGCGTTCCTGCAGCACCCGGAGAAACTTGGCCTGGAGATCGAAGGGCATGGAGCCGATCTCGTCGAGCAGGATGGTGCCGCCGCGGCCATGCTCGAACTTGCCATAGCGCGGGCGGATAGCGCCGGGAAAGGCGCCGGCCTCGTGGCCGAAGAGTTCGCTCTCGATCAGGTTTTCCGGAAGGGCAGCGCAGTTGATGGCGACCAGCGGTTTGTCAGCGCGGGCGCTGATGTCATGCAGGGCGCGGGCAACCACCTCCTTGCCAACGCCGGTCTCACCGATGATCAGCGTATCGGCATCGGTGGCGCCAATAGCACGCAGCCGATAGCGCAGATCGACCATCGCCTGCGTCCGGCCCGGCAGGCGGGCCTCGATATCGTCGCGTTTGCCGGCCACCGCGCGCAGCCGGCGGTTCTCCAGAACAAGACTGCGCCGGTCGAGCCCCCGGCGGATGATACCGGCCAGATGTTGGGCGGTGAAGGGTTTTTCGATGAAGTCGTAGACGCCTTCACGCATGGCCTTGACGGCCAGCTGGACATCGCCATGGCCGGTCACCAGGATCACCGGGATTTCGGCGTCAACTTCGCGGATGCGCTGCAGGAGGGTCATGCCGTCCATGCCGGGCATGCGGATATCGCTGACGACGACGCCGGAGAAGCTGTAGCCGATCAGTTCCAGCACGTCCTCGGCGCTGGAGAGCGTATCGACGTCAAACCCGAACAGGCCGAGAGCCTGCGCGGTGGAATGGCGCATCTCCTCTTCGTCATCGACCAGCAGGACGCGGGTTTCGCTCACTCGGCGGCCTCCTGCGCGGCGGCTGCCGCTTCCAGTTCGATGCGAAACACAGCGCCCCCCTCGGCATGGTTGGAAACTGAAAGGCTGCCGCCGAAATCCTTGACGATGTTGTAGGAGATCGACAGTCCAAGGCCGAGCCCCTTGCCGACGCCCTTGGTCGTAAAGAAGGGATCGAAAATGCGCTCGGCGATCGCAGCCGGCACGCCGGGACCATGGTCCCTGATCGTCAGGACGACCCTTGCGTCCTGCCGTTCGGCTGAAACATGAATGCGGCGGTCATCGAGGCCTTCGACGGCGTCCGCCGCATTGGTGATGATGTTGACGAGGACCTGCTGCAGGCGCACGAAACCTGCCTTGACCTGTGGCGCATCGGCAAGGTCGACCTGCAGATCGGCGTCGGCCGTTTTCAGGCGCGCCGCGACGATTTCCAACGTGTCGGCCATGACCGCGTCCAGCGCCACGGGACCGAGTTTCTCGTTCGGCTTGCGGGCGAAATTGCGCAGGTGCCTGCTGATCGAGGCCATCCGGTCGATCAGGCCGGAAATACGCCGGACATTGTCCCTGGCTTCGCCGACACGGTCGAGGTCGATCAGCATCGCTGCGCTGTCGGCATAGGTCTTGGCGGCGGCGAGCGGCTGGTTTAGTTCATGGCTCAGAGCAGCAGACATCTGGCCGAGACCGGCGAGCTTGCCTGCCTGGATGAGATCGCCCTGGGTCTTGCGCAGCTCCTGCTCGGTCAGCCGCCGCTCGGCAATCTCCTCCTCGATGCGCTGGTTGACGAGGGCAAGATCGGCCGTGCGCTCCTCGACCCGGTGCTCCAGCTCATTTCGTGCCTCGAGCTGCATGCGCATGCGCTCCAGCTGGCGCGCGCGCCGCTGCAGGATGATGGCCAATGCCAGCCCGGCGAGGCAGAGAAAGAGCACGATGGCGACAATGGTGGTGCGCGCCTGGGCATGGACGGAAGCCGTGTCCATCAGCACGTTCACCGTCCAGTCGGCCTCGGGCATGTATTGCGACAAGACCAGATATTCCCGCCCTCCGGCGGCGCTGATGCTCATCAGTTCATGCTCGTCCAGGCTGCTGCGCTTGATCGGGAGCGGTTTCAGAACCGCTTCGGCATAGCGCCGGGACGCCTGCGTCCTTTGCAAGCGCTCCGGGTTCAGCGGCAGGATGCTGGAATAGAGCCATTCCGGACTGCCGGTCATGAAGATGATGCCCTCCGGATCGGAGACGAAGATCTTGTACTCGCCGCCGCGCCAGGACGTCTCGATCGAGTCGATATCGACCTTGAAGACGATGACGCCGCTGATCCGGCCATCGACTAGGATCGGCGATGCGAAATAGTAGCCGCGCTTAAGCGATGTGGTGCCGAGCGCATAGAAGCGCGACTGGCGCCCTTTGGCCGCATCCTGGAAGTAGGGCCGATAGCTGAAATTCTGGCCGACGAAGCTCACCGGCTGATCGTAATTGCTGGCGGCGATTGTGCTTCCATCCATCGTGATCACGTAGATGTCCGAGGATTCGAGCAGCGTGTTGATTTCTTTCAGATAGAGGTTCGCAGTTTCGCGACGCGCGTTGTCGTTCGGATGGGCGATGAGATCCTTGATGCCGTCATGGTCGGCGATCAGCGCCGGCAGGGGCTCGTAGCGGCTCAAATGACCGCTCAGCGCCGAAACCGCCAGGCGCAAGGCTGAGCTCGCCTGAAGCGATGCCTCGTTCATATAGCTTCGCGTCGCCAGCGCCCCGCCGTGAAAAATCACGGCATAGAGGAGGGCGGGGATAAGGCAGAACGCCAGGACAAGGCGGTATCTCACGGACTGCAAGGCTCCTCCCTCGTTCCTCCCGGCGGCTTTCCTTGAGCCGGGATAGGAGTTTAGAGGTCAAAGCCGCTGTTTCCAAGTGCCGTTATGGAATGTGTGTTCACCGGGCTGCATCCGGCTCGATATTGGCGAGCCGGATGGACGCTGATCGTGAGGAAACATATTGATCAGAGGCGATAAGGCCCGATAACCGTGCCATCGGAGAATGCGAGATCCTGTTGCAGGCTGGCGGGTAGGCCGGCGATTTCCCGCCGGGTGGCCTTGCGTGTTTCTTCGATCCTTCGGGCATCGCGACTTTCGTTCGCCTGGTGAATGAGCGGCGCAAACATTTGGCGCATTGCGAATGTAAAGCCGCGTGAGCGCAGACGGATGGCATCGATCTGCTTCGTCGTCGTGTCGTGTTGCAGGGACATTGGAAGCTCCTTTCGTCACGTCTTCTGTGTTTGCAACTTGACTATCGGCCTCTCTTGAGGTTCAATCAAACGAAATGAAGTGATGGTATAGTTCAGAAAATCTGATCCGGGAGGTTTACCATGAACATGATGTTGCGGCATGTGCTTCCGCTGCTCGAACTGGACATCCTGAAAACCTTCGTCGCCATTGCCGAGACCGGCAACTTCACCACGGCGGCCGAGACCGTCTACAGGACGCCGTCAGCCGTCTCGATGCAGATCAAGAAACTTGAGGAAACGCTTGGCTGCGTTCTGTTTTTGCGCGATGCACGTTCCGTGTCGCTGACGCCGAAGGGCGAGGTTCTGCTCGGCTTTGCGCGGCGCATGCTGGCGCTCAACAATGAGGCCGTTTCGCGGTTCCTGTTGCCGGACATGAATGGTGTCGTGCGCGTCGGCGCGCCCGAAGATATCGGCGAACGCATTCTGCCTGAAGTGCTGAAGCGGTTTTCCGAATCCTATCCGAATGTCACCGTCGACGTCACCATCGGCAACAGCAGTGTCATGCGCAAGCGCGTGGAAGAGCACCGCATGGACATCGCCATCTTCAACAGCATGGCCGGCGAAAATACCGGCGGCGGGGAAATCCTCGTCTCCGAGAAACTCGTCTGGGCTGGCACAAAATGCGGAACGGCTCATACGCGCGAACCGCTGCCGATCTCGATGTGGGAGGACGGCTGCGTCTGGCGCGCGGACGCGGTGGACCAACTGACCCGGTCCGGCCGCAAGTTCCGCGTCGCTTTCCTCAGTGCCCATACGACGGGGCAGCGCGCGGCTATCCAGGCCGACCTCGCGATTGCACCGTTGCCGCGTTATCTGGTCCAGGGCGATCTCGTGGCGCTCGGCGAGGCGGAAGGTCTGCCGGAACTCGGCCACTACAATATCGGCCTGCAGGTGGTCGACAACGCATCGGCGCCGGTTCTGGCCGTTGCCGAACACGTGCGGACCGCCTTCGTAGGGTTACAATAATCGACCGGGAAGGGCGACGTTCATACGTCGCCCTTCTTCAGCCAGCGCTGCACCCTGATTTCGTCGTCATCCATCCAGCGCGTCAGCGTCTCGCTTCGGCTTGACCGCATTTTCATGAGGCTGGCGAGCTCGCCGCTCTCGAAATCCTCAAAGACTTTCGGGTGAATGTAGGATGACCGGCAGACGGCGCGGGTGTTGACCAATCGCGCGGCAATGGCATCGACCACATCGTTGATCTGACGCTTCACCTGCCGCTGGCTTGGACCCGGCTCCAGTGCTGCCAACGCCACCGCCGCCAAGCGGGTGGCGCCCCAGGTGCGGAACTGGCGTGAGGAAAAATCGGCACCGGCGGCTTCACGGATATAGGCGTTGACGTCCTGCGAGCGGATCGGGCGACGGTTTCCGTCTTCGTCGAGATACTGGAACAACTGCTGGCCGGGCAGTTCCTGCAGCGCTCGGATCGCCTTGGTGATGCGGCGGTCATTGTGGCTGAGACGCCATTCCTTGCCCGATTTTCCCTTGAAATTGAAATGAACGCTGGAGCCCTCGATCTTCACGTGACGATTGCGCAGCGTTGTCAGTCCATAGGAGCCGTTTTCTTCCGCATAATTGGCATTGCCGACGCGGATATACAGATTGTCGAGGAGCCACACGACGGTCGCCAGGGCCTTTTCCATGCCGGGTTTCCTGAGGCGCAGGTCGGTATCCACTTTCTCGCGGATTTTCGGCAGTCTGGCGGCAAAATCCGGCAATTGTGCAAACTTCGTCTTGCCGCGTTCTGCCGACCACTCCGGATGATAGCGGTATTGCTTGCGGCCACGCGCATCCCGGCCGGTTGCCTGCAGATGCGAGTTCGGATCGACCGAAATCAGTACGTCGGTATAGGCGGGCGGAATGGCGAGTGCTGCGATCCGGTCCAGTTCGGCCCGGTCGGTGATCCGGCGTCCATCGGCATCGTAATAGCGGAAGGCGCGCTTGCCGGGCTTGCGGGCTATGCCGCCGTCGAAATTGGAGAGGTAGACGAGTTCAGCCGATTGCGGTTTTGCCGCATCGGCTTTCTGCGTCTTTCGTTTTCGGGTGTGAGAAGGCATCTGGTCCACAGTGACGCAAGAACGCCGCCGGGATCATTTGGTTCCAGTGCCGAATGCCGTCCGCGCGCCTACTCGCGGCTGCGGCGCCTGCGCCTGCCGCCACCTTCGCCGCCGCCATCGTCCGACAGCAGCTTCCGTTCCGGCAATGTCACGACCGCCGAGAGTTTCGGGAAAGTGTCGACCTTGTTTGGAAGCGCCATCGCGTAGACGAAATGCTCCTGAAATTTCGATTCAAGCGCCGTCTCTATCTTCTCGATTTTGCTGACGGTTTGCTCGATCTCACGGCGGTGACCACGGTTGAGGAGAGCCATCAGTGCACCCGTACCGGCGGCGTTGCCGACGGCCTTGACCTCGGCGAGATCGCAATCGGGAATGAGGCCGAGAACCATTGCGTATTTCGGATCGATGAACGAGCCGAAGGCGCCGGCAAAGCGGATCGTATCGACATGTGTAATGTCGAGCTTTTCCATCAGCAGCTTGATGCCGGCATAGAGCGCTGCCTTGGCGAGCTGAATGGCGCGCACGTCGTTCTGCGTCACCGTGATGCGCTGGTCGCCCTCGTGGAGCAGGTAGGAGAAGGTGCGGCCGTTCTGGATAATGCGCGGGCTCTTTTCCGCCATCGCGCCATCAACCACGCCGTCCTCCGAGATGATCCCGGAGAGATACATTTCCGCGACGACCTCGATGATCGCCGAGCCGCAGATGCCGGTGACGCCAACGGCGGCGGCCGCTTCTGCAAAACCATCCTCGTCGGACCATTTGTCGACACCGATGACGCGGAATTTCGGCTCCAGCGTTTCCGGATCGATGCGCACGCGCTCGATTGCGCCCGGTGCTGCCCGCTGGCCGGAGGAAATCTCCGCACCCTCGAAGGCAGGCCCGGTCGGCGAGGACGCTGCGACGACACGATCCTTGTTGCCGAGCACGATTTCGGCATTGGTGCCGACATCGACCAGCAACATCATCTTGTCCTGGCGGTAGGGACCTTCGGCAAGCGTCGCACCGGCGGCATCGGCGCCGACATGGCCGGCGATGCAGGGCAGCATATAGAGGCGGGCGCCGCGATTGACGTCGATGTCGATCTCGTGCGCCCAGTATTGCAAAGCACCTGAAACGGCGAGCGCAAACGGCGCCTGGCCAAGCTCGGTCGGATCGATGCCGAGGAAGAGATGGTGCATGATCGGATTGCCGACGAAGACCATGTCGAGAACGTCGTGGCGATCGACTTCGCCTTCGTCGCAGACCTTGCCGATCAGCGAGTTGACGGCGCCGCGCACCGCCTTGGTCATCGCCTCGCGGCCGTCCGGGTTCATCATCACATAGGAGACGCGGCTCATCAGGTCTTCGCCGAAGCGGATCTGCGGATTGGACGTGCCGGAAGAGGCGACGATGCGGCCCGAGAGAAGCGAGACGAGATGCATGGCGATGGTCGTCGAGCCGATGTCGCAGGCGATACCGTAGGCCTCGTTCTTCAGGCCCGGCCACAGGCCGACGATGAAGGGACGCGACGAATCCATGTCGCGGTGGATCGCGGCCGTGACACCCCAATTGCCCTTGCGCAGGATGCCCTGGATCTGCGGGATGAGATGTGGCGCGATCAGCAGATCCTTCCAGCCCCAGTCCTTTTCCAGCATGACCTTCAGACGGTCGAGATCGCCAAGCGGCTTGTGCATGTCGGGCTCGTCGACCTCGACATAGCAGAGCTGGACGGCGGCGTTGCGTTCGATCACCCGGTCGGTCGCAGCCTTGCGCACGACCTGCGCATTGATCACCGTGTCCTGAGGCACGTCGATGACGAGGTCGCCGAGAATCTGGGAAGAGCAGGAGAGGCGGCGCCCATCCGGCAGGCCGCGAATGCTTTCATAGCGCTCTTCCTTCGGGCCCTTGACGGAAATGTTTTCGAGTGAGGAGACGATCTTGTGCTTGGCGAAACTGCCTTCCTGCACCGACACCTGACAGCGCCCGCAGGTCGCACGTCCGCCGCAAACGCTTTCGACGTAGACGCCGAGCGACCGCGCCGCGTCCAGCACCGGCGTGCCGACGGGGAAGCGGCCACGCTTGCCGGAAGGCATGAACAGGACGAGGGGATCGCTTTTGTTTTCCTGGGCGGACACGGTCAGATCATTCCTATCAGGTAAGGCGCCGTACATTGGCTCGGATCCTTTTTCCATATGGTTTGAGGGCAGCCACCGCCACGCGATCGGAAGCACCGGAGAGACCAGCACAGGTGCCGGTCGCCAGCGCGGTTGCGGCAATCATGCCTTCATTCACCATGGCGAGATTGACGGCCATCGCACTCTCGACGACTGCCGACAGTTTCTCGGTAATCATTTGGCCGACTTCCGCCGGTCCGGCTGAGGATCCGCTCATGCCCGAGACGGCGAGGTCCTGCATTCTCGAGGACATAACCATGGGAGCCTGAAACCAGAGGCTCGCAAACTCGGTGAGCAGATCGACACTGAAAAACATTAAATCTCTTTTCCGGGCGGTCATTCCGCCCTTGCGTTTGCGCCGGCGCGCCCGGCGCGTCCGCCGCGGCGGCCGCCACCGGCACCTGCCGGGGATGCTGCGGCGGCAACAGCGCCACCTTCAGCCGGCTTGTGATCACGATAAGTCATGATCCAGTTGCCGCAGTTCGGATCGGTGCCGTTCAGGACGTTGGCCGCGCGAACGGCTTCCATTTCCTGCGGACGGCACGGGTTCATGATCGCCGACGTCATGCCCGCACCAATAACCATGGGGATGAAGCCGGCATTGATGCCGTGGCGATGCGGCAGGCCGAACGAGATGTTCGACAGGCCGCACGTGGTGTTGACCTTCAATTCGTTGCGCAGACGGTGCAGCAGCGCGAAGACCTGACGGCCGGCATCGCCAAGAGCGCCGATCGGCATCACGAGCGGATCGACGACGATATCGTGCGGCTTGATACCATAATCCATGGCCCGTTCGACAATTTTCTTCGCAACTGCGAAACGAACGTCCGGATCCATGGAAATACCCGTCTCGTCATTCGAGATCGCAACCACCGGAACATCGTATTTCTTGACGAGCGGCAGGATGGCTTCGAGCTTTTCTTCTTCGCCAGTGACGGAGTTGACCAGCGGCCGGCCCTTGGCGACCCGCAAGCCCGCTTCGATCGCGGCCGTTACCGAGCTGTCGATCGACAGCGGCACATCGACGAGCCCTTGGACGATTTCGAGCGTCTGGACGAGCAGGCCTGGCTCGGTCTCGTTCGGATTGACGGAAGTGACGCCGGCGTTGACGTCGAGCATCGTGGCGCCCGCTGCCACCTGTTCCAGCGCGTCCTTGATGACGGTCTCGAAATTACCCACGATCATCTCGGCCGCCAGTTTCTTGCGGCCGGTCGGATTGATGCGCTCACCGATGACGCAGAACGGCTGGTCGAAGCCGATGATGATTTCGCGGGTGGCGGAGGCAACGATGGTGCGGGTCATGTCTGATCCTCTGGGTCGGTGAGCGCATTCTCTGGTACTGCGCCTGAATTGTTTGCAATAGGCGCGGATGTCGCGCCGCCCCGTTTGTTCACTAATATCAATGCGGATGGTGTGCGGCGATGTCGGCCATCTCTTGCTGATTTTCCGTCTTGCCGTCCTTCAGTGATTCCATCCGCTGGGCGACCATGCTGTCGCCCAGGTTTTCCTCGCGCTTCCAGGGCGTCCGGCCCTTCAGTACGCCCGACTCATGGACGATCTCGGCGACATATTCTTCCTGCCGGTAGGCCATGACGTGGACACCGGACACACCCTTGATCTCCTTCACCTCATTGATGATGTCGATGCAGAGCTGCTTGCCTTCCTTCTTCTGGTCCTGCGCACCTTCCAGCCGCTTGATGATCGCATCGGGGATATGGATGCCCGGCACGTTGTTGCGGATCCAGTTGGCGGTCTTGGCCGAGGCCAGCGGCCCGACGCCGACGAGGATGAAGCATTTTTCATCGAAACCGAGGTCGCGCACCTTGTTCATGTAGTCGCGGAACATCGGCACGTCGAAGCAGTACTGGCTCTGGACGAACTGGGCGCCGGCCTCGATCTTCTTGCCAAGGCGGTAGGGACGGAAATCATAGGGCGGCGCAAACGGATTGATCGCGGCGCCGAGGAAAACCTGTGGAGGGGTCGTCAGCTTGCGGCCGGAGAGGAACTTGCCGTTGTCGCGCATGATCCGCACGGCTTCGAGCAGCGACATGCAGTCGAGATCGAAGACCGGCTTTGCGCCCGGCTGGTCGCCGGCCTGCACACCGTCGCCCGTCAGGCACATCATGTTGGCGACGCCCATGGCGGCCGCACCCAGCACGTCGCCCTGGATGGCGATGCGGTTCTTGTCGCGGCAGGCGATCTGCATGATCGGCGCGTAGCCCATGCGGGTCAGAAGCGCGCAGATGCCGACCGACGACATATGGCAATTGGCGCCGGAAGCATCGACCGCGTTGATGCCATCGACCCAGCCCTCGAAGATCGCAGCACGCTCGTAGACGTCTTCCGGATTGGCGCTGTCGGGCGGGTTGAGCTCGGCCGTGACGGCGAATTCGCCGCGGCGCAGGACACGTTCGAGACGGCCGCGCGAGGAATGGCCGGGCAGGGGATCAAGCGGCAGGTGGCGGCCCAGCGGGTTTTCATCGATATGGGCCATGCGTCAGGCGTCCTTGCTTGCTGCGGCGGCTGCTTCGCGGGCTTCGGCGGCCTGCGCCGTCACACGCAGCCAGGAAGAGGTTTCCCTGAGCGACTGGTTGACGGGTTTCTGCACGTTCATGATCGCATCCCCCCTCACCATGTTGCGCGAGCCTTCCCAGGCCTTCACCCAGACACAGGGCATGTCCGGCTCGACTTCGCAATTGCCATTGGCGCGCACGCCGCCGCAGGGGCCATTGCGCAGCTGCTTCGGGCAGTTCATCGGGCATGACATGCCGGTCGATGACAAAACGCACTGGCCGCACATGCGACAGTCGAACAACAGGCCCTTGACGTTGCGCTCGACGAAGGTGATCGGCGTTTCCACGCGGTTGTAACCAATCGCCTTCCACAGCGGATGAAGCAGCAGGAAGACATCGGCGAAACGGCTGTAGAACCATTCGAGGAAGCGCGAATGGCGCACGGCCCACAGGCGGATCGTGTAGCTGCGGCGGGCGCGGCGATTCGGCGAGACGCCGGAGGGGGTATAAGCGCCGGTCGCGGCCTTCTTGGCAGGGGCGGCATTGCCGGGTTTCGCGTCAGCCATTGTCTTTGCCGCCGGATTTGACGAGCGCGACCAAGCGCTCCCTGTCGTAGGCTGCTTCGAGTTCGGCCGCAGCCTTGTCGGCCTCAAGCTCCAGGTCGTCTGAGACCGGCACCGGGTCGGCCTTGCGCCATTCCGCAAGGTAGTCGCCGCTGTCGGCAGCGCCGGTGCGCATGGCGCACATGTCGATCGCCTCGGTAAAGCGCAGGGTCAGCTCGCGTTTTGCGGTCTTGCGGCCCTGCTTGATGATGACCTGCGCGGGAATATCGCGCCAGTAAACGATAATGCGATCTGCCATATGCCCGAAATCTCCTCTTGGCCGACAATGCGCATCTTGGCGCGTCATGGCTCACCTTGGCACGACGCGCGTCATGCTCAAAAGCGACCCCGTGTTGTGTGTGAACGATATAACTACCAGATACCGCGCGTGAAGCCGTTCCATAGCCATGCCCAGACCGGCGGATGATACCATTGGCGCGAAGTCCCGTTTGCGGGCAAGGGGTTGAGCGTGCCGAAGAGCGCGTCTTCGACGGCGCGGATGGCGATATCCGTTGATGCTGCCGTCTGCAGCAGCGGGTAGGTGTGCAATGTGTCGCTTTTCGACGGTGTCATGCGCGACTGGTAGAGGATATCGCCGGTATCGACGCCTGCGTCGACGAGATGCACCGTCGCCCCGAAATTGCCCTCGTCGTTTTCCACCCGCGCCCAGTAGCCGCCCATCAAGCCGCGATATTGCGGATTGATGCCGGCGTGGAAATTGATCACGGGGCAGGGCATTGCCGCCAGTGTCGAGGCGGAGAGCATGCGGCAACTCACGAGGAAGATGACGGCGGGGTCGGTCTTGCGGATATGGTCCATCGCGGCTGCGCTGTTTACCGAATCAGTCTCGGCGACCGGAACGCCAGGATTTTCCGCGTCACTGACACCATAATCACGCAGGATGTCTTCGGCACGCTGCTCGGTGAAGCGTTTTCCAAACTTCGAGACCATCATTGTTGCAAGCTGACCGGCGGCGGTGAACCAGCCGAGTTTGCGGGCGCGGCGTTTCAGGAAAAGTTTCTTCGATTCCGGCTGTTCCAGCAGAACGGTGACGCCGGAGAAGCGCGCGTTGAGCGCATTGATGAGGATCTGCGGATTTCGCCCGCCGGCCGTCACGATCAGGATCGGTTTGTTTCCGGACGCGGTCATGGTCTCTGCTCGGCCATCAGAAAATGAAGGTGAGGATCGCACCGGCGGCGGCGATGACGGCGCCGGCCACCGCGAGCGATACGATGCCGATCAGGGCGCCCGCTGCAAGGCCCAGCCCATCCCGTTCCGTGTAGGCAAAGCCGATAACGGCGAGCGCGAAGGCCGGGAGCCAGTTGCCGAAAGGAATCGGTAGAAAGATGACGATGGCAAGGATGAGCGCCAGCAGGCCGATCAACCGCTCGACAAGCCGGCTGCCGAAAAACCAGCCGCGTGGCTTGATCAGGGTTTCGGCGCGCTGCAACCAAGGCGAGATGCGGTTGACGAAGACGAAGAATGTAGCGTTTTCAAAGGCATAGTCACCCATCCGCTTCGGTAGCCAGATACGAGTATGTCGCGACGCAAACATCTGCCAGGCGACGAAGATCAGCGGCAGGCCGAGAACGAACGTGGCGCCGGGCGGCAGCGGGATAAGGTTGGGGAGCGCGAAGATGACGAGAAACGCACCAAAGGACCGGTCTTCCATGGCAATCGCCAGATCACGCAGCGTGATCTTCGAGCCGGCATTGAGCGAGAGGTTGCGCAGGAGCTGGGAAAGCTGCTGCGGGTGGTCGTGAGCCACGTCCCTCGGCGCTACTGCCGTCGCGAAAATGTCCGTCATCCCCGTCACCTTTTGTTGTGTTTTGTTCGGACGAGTGTGGCGGCCAGCAGTTACGATGCACTTAAATCAAATGCGACCGTCGCCGCAAAATTCAGCGCAAGGCTAACAGATGGTTTCCGGATTGAGAATCATCAGGCGTGCAAAAGGGCAGGCGTCAGATCGCCGTAGCCTGTAAAGCGGTATTCGTAGGCAAGGCCGAGCGTTCTGGCCGCAGCCTTCGCCTTCTCCTGCAATTTCTCGTCCTCGACTTGCGACAGGTAGACGAGCTTCTTGTAGTGCCCGAAATACATGTCGCGCAGTTCCGGATGGCGATCGAGGCCGAGAGGTTCGATGACGAAGGCTTCGAACTGGCGGGCGAGGAAATCGGTGAGGAAGAAGGACGTGAAGTCGTCGTCCCAGCCTGCATCGAAGGCGGCATTTCCCGCAAAGAAGGAAAAACAGTGCGGCCCGGCGATGCGCTCGACCTGTTCTTCTTCGCAAAGCTTGTCCAGAAGTCCGCCGGTACCGCAATCGGCATAGGCGATGAAGATGCGTCCGAACCCCTCAGCGCGTGCCTTGTGGATGGCAGCCTTGATGCCGGGCGTGATCTTGTCGGGGGTGTTGTGCCAGATGGCTGGCAGGCATATGAGGTCAATGTGATCCAGCCCGTTGGCCTCGCAGACAGCGAGGATTTCGCGGGCGATCGCACCACAACCTATGACGTGAACTTTTTCCGCTTTCGCGCGTTGCATAGCCGAAGATCTTTCTTCCACGTCAAATTGTCTCGTCACAAGCATAAGGAACCCAAGCCATGACAGCAAAGGCAATCGCAACCATCGGTATCGTCCTGCTTTCCATCACGACGCTCGCCTCGTGCGGCAACACTATCCGAGGCGTGGGCCGGGATACCGCCAATGCGGTGGATGCGACCCAGGACGCCGGCCGTAGTGTCGGGCGTGCCGCCAACTAAGGCTTGGTCCGAATATAAGAAAACCGGCCGCGCTTTTCATCAGCGTGGCCGGTTTTCACATGGTCAAATCGGTTTTGATCAGGCGCCGGACAGCTGGTTGTGCTTGCGCTTCATGAAGTCCTTCGCCGTTTCGACGGCGACGGCCGCATCGCGGCAATAGGCATCGGCACCGACGGCCTTGCCGAATTCCTCGTTGAGCGGCGCGCCGCCGACGAGAACGACGTAGTCGTCGCGCATGCCCTTTTCCTTCATCGTGTCGATAACGACCTTCATATAGGGCATCGTCGTGGTCAAAAGCGCCGACATGCCGAGGATATCCGGCTTTTCACGCTCGATAGCATCGAGGTAGTTTTCGACCGGGTTGTTGATGCCGAGGTCGACGACGTCGAAGCCGGCGCCTTCCATCATCATGCCGACGAGGTTCTTGCCGATATCGTGGATGTCGCCCTTGACGGTGCCGATGACGACCTTGCCTTGCTTCGGCGCGCCGGTGGCGGCAAGCAGCGGGCGGAGAATGGACATGCCGGCCTTCATCGCGTTGGCAGACAGCAGCACTTCAGGAACGAACAGGATGCCGTCGCGGAAGTCGATGCCGACGATGCGCATGCCTTCGACCAGCGCCTGGGTCAGGACGTCATAGGGCGCCCAGCCGCGCTTCAGAAGGATGTTGGTGCCATCCTCGATCTCTTCCTTCAAGCCGTCATAGAGGTCGTCGTGCATCTGCTGCACGAGTTCGTCGTCGGAAAGATCCTCGAGAATGATTTCGTCGTCTGCCATGATAGGTTTCCTCGGTTCCTGGCGCTTCCGGGCTCAAACTCCCGGACGGACGCACTATACTTAGCTTTGTTGCGTCCAAAAGCTCTTTTCGAATGCGACGTCGCAAGCGATGAAAAACGACGGCCCGCGGCCATTCCGATGCTTGCGCCGAGGGTATCGAATAAAAACAACGTTTTATAGGGCAGCCATGTAACGATTCTTTGCAAGGGTTCCGTTCGCATGAACGAAAATGCGACACGTCCTGTCTTCGGGTCGGGAGCTCTGTTAAGACCGTGTCCGAGTTGCGCCACTTGTTGGCGCATTGAGAACCGTTCCGGTGCCGGAGCTTGCTAGCATAGGCCTGACGAGTGCGCCGAACTGCGCGGGAGAGGACATCAGATGACCGACGTAACGGAACAGACAGAAGAAAGTGGCGGCGGCCGCCGCACGCGCGGCGAAGGACGGGGAGCTGCCGCAAGACGTGCCTCGCGTACCGGTGGCGGCGCACCGCCTTCGCTTCCCTACATCACCCGCAAGATTCGCGAATACGAGGTGCTGGATGAAGAAGGCCTCGCGCTGATCGAGTCCAACGCCGACCTCATTCTTGAAGAGATCGGCATCGAATTCCGTGACGATGCGGAAGCGCTGGCCCTGTGGAAAGAAGCAGGCGCCGACGTCAGGGGCGAGCGGGTGCATTTCCCGAAGGGCCTGTGCCGCGAAATCCTGAAGTCCGCACCATCGAACTTCACCTGGCACGCCCGCAATCCGGAGCGCAATGTCCACATCGGCGGCAAGGCGACGGTTTTCGCGCCGGTCTACGGACCGCCCTTCGTGCGCGACCTCGAAGGCAACCGCCGCTACGCGACGATCGAGGATTTCCGCAATTTCGTGAAGCTCGCCTATATGGCGCCGTCGATGCATTCGTCGGGCGGTACGGTCTGCGAGCCGGTGGATATTCCGGTCAACAAGCGCCATCTCGACATGGTCTACAGCCACATCAAATATTCCGACAAGCCGTTCATGGGCTCCGTCACGGCGCCCGAGCGTGCCGAGGACACGATCGCCATGGCGAAGCTCGTCTTCGGCGAGGAGTTCGTCGAGAACAACTGCGTCACGCTGAACCTGATCAATGCCAATTCGCCGATGGTTTTCGACGAGACCATGGTCGGTGCGCTGAAGGTCTATGCGCGTCACAACCAGGCCTGCGTTATCTCGCCGTTCATCCTCTCCGGTGCGATGAGCCCGGTGACGGTCGCCGGCACGCTGACGCAAATTCTGGCCGAAGTGCTGGCCGGCGCGTCCTTCACGCAGCTGATCCGCAAGGGCGCGCCGGTGCTGTTCGGCACATTTGCCGCCTCGATCTCGATGCAGTCGGGCGCGCCGACCTTCGGCACGCCGGAGCCGTCGCTGGTCTCCTATGGCGCAGCCCAGCTCGCCCGCCGCCTCGGCCTTCCGTTTCGGACCGGCGGCTCGCTCTGCGGATCCAAGGTTCCGGATGCACAGGCGGCACACGAATCGGCCAATACGCTGAACATGACGCTGCTTGCCGGCACCAACTTCGTGCTGCATGCGGCCGGCTGGCTCGAAGGCGGTCTCGTTTCATCCTACGAGAAGTTCATGATCGACCAGGATCAGCTCGGCATGATGCAGAAGATGGCCGAAGGCGTCGATCTCTCGGAGAATGCCCAGGCCCTCGATGCCATCCGCGAAGTCGGTCCGGGCAGCCACTATCTCGGCTGCGCCCATACGCAGGCCAACTTCCAGACGGCGTTCTACCGCTCGGCGCTGGCCGACAACAATTCCTTCGAGCAGTGGGAAATCGAGGGCGAGAAGCGGGTCGAGCAGCGCGCCAACGCCTTGGCCCGCAACTGGCTGGAGCACTATGAGGCGCCATATCTCGACCCGGCGATCGACGATGCGCTCAAGACCTATATCGCAAGCCGGAAGGACTCGATGCCGGACGCCTTCACCTGAAGCGAGCCCGAAAACGCCAGGGAGCAAGGCGGCGCGGCACAGGTGGCCGACCTCATTCAGAAAGAGGTCTGGCGTCCGCATTACGACAGACAGGGGCCGAAGCCGAAATGAGCGGCCCTCAGACATCTTCCGATGATGGTTTAAACAAACTCCGTGCGGTCCTTGAACCGCACGGAGTTTTTTTGCGTGGTGTCCTCAATTTTGCCGAAGGAGACGCGGCGCCGGTCCTGAAAGATGGAGAGCCGGCTAAAAGTGTCGCCCTGCTTGGCAATATAGGCAGCTCCATCTGGCCAGCCTTCGAACGCTGGCGCGACCTCCCCATGAACAAGGGACTACGGAACCCGCTCGACACCTGGTCGAAGACGGTGATCGCACCTGTGGCGCAGGATTTCGGCGCAACCGCCTATTTCCCATCCGATCCGCCATGGCAGCCATTCCAGCAATGGGCGATGCGGGCCGAGGGGCTGCAGGCTTCGCCACTCGGCATTCTCATTCATCCGCAATACGGCCTGTGGCACGGCTATCGGGGCGCACTGGGTTTCGGCCGGGCTCTTCCCGCCTCGACGCCCGTCATACAGTCCCATCCCTGCGACCGCTGCTTCGACAAACCCTGTCTCTCAAGCTGTCCGGCGAATGCAGTCCTGGTCTCCGGCTTTCAGATTGCGCCCTGTCGTACCCATCTTACGATGCCGCAAGGGCAGGCTGGTTGCATGAGCGTCGGTTGTCTCGCCCGAAATGCCTGTCCTGTCGGGGCGAAATACGGCTACATGCCCGCTCAGTTGCGGTTTCATATGGCCGCTCTGAGCTTGTAGCATTTCAACCTTCATTTTGCTTTTGTCGCCGGGCAGGGTCGGATGCCGCATGAAAAGGTTTCTGTATGCTCCGCTATTTATTTCTCGGGTTGGCCATGACCGCTTTCGCCTCTTCCACCGATGATGCCGGCGCGGCATGCCGCAAGGTGATGCATCTCACCCAAGGTTATATCGTTTGCAGTTTCGATCCAGCGGCGAGCGACATCCGCGTCTTCCATCGCGGTCGCGATGGTCTGCCCTATGCAGGTTTTGAAAACCTCTCCCGTGATCTGCGCCAGGAGGGCGAATATCTGCAATTCGCCATGAATGGCGGCATGTACGAATCCGATCTGACCTCCGTCGGGCTTCTGGTCACCGATGGTGTCGAGCGCAAGGCGATCGATCGCGGCAAAAGCTGGGGCAATTTTTATCTGAAGCCCAACGGCGTCTTTTTTCTAAAGGGCAATCAAGCCGGAGTGCTTGAGACGGAGGCCTATGTCGCGGCTTCGATCAAGCCGGATTTCGCCACCCAGTCCGGGCCGATGCTGGTGATTGACGGCGCGGTTCATCCGGCCTTCCTGCCGCAGAGCGACAGCCTGCAGATCCGCAACGGCGTCGGTATCGGGCGCGACGGGCAGGCGATCTTTGCGATTTCGCTGACGCCGGTGCGCTTCCATGATTTTGCAACACTGTTCCGCGACCCGCTTGACTGCGCCAATGCGCTTTTCCTCGACGGATCGATCTCCAGCCTGTTTGCGCCCGGCGTGAACCGGTACGACAATACGCATCCGATGGGCCCGATCATCGCCGTTACGAAGAAAATGCCTGGGGCATAAAATAATTTCCGTGCGGACCCAAGGATCGGGCATCGCCGAACGTCTCAATACCAGGTGCAACAAATCCGGGCGGATGACTTGGAGCCGATGACTTGGACGAAGAGCTGATCGAAAAGGCGCAGAGCGGCGACCGGCACGCCTTTGGGCTGCTCGTCGAAAGACACTATGATTTCGTCCAGGCCGTTGCCTGGCGCTGGTCCGGCAATGTCAGCGACGCCGAGGATATCGCCCAGACGGTGTGTGTAAAACTCGCCAAGGCAATCCGGGCCTTCCGTGGCGCCAGCCGGTTTCGCACCTGGCTCTATACTTTGACCTTGAATGCAGCCCGGGATCACCAGCGCAGCCAGGTGCGGGAGCGGCGCAATGCGGCGAGTTTTCTGGCCGATCCGACCAGCACGGCTGCCAACGACAATCAGGATCAGGCCGAGGCCTTATGGGAAGCCGTCAGGCTACTGCCCGACAAGCAGGGCGATGCCGTCCTTCTCGTCTATGGCGAGGGGTTGTCCCACGCCGCCGCCGCCGATGTCATGGGATGTTCGGAAGCAACGGTATCCTGGCATGTGCATGAAGCCCGCAAGCGCCTGAAGATCCTGCTCGGCAGGGAGACGGTATGATGAACGACAAAATGAACGATCTTGGCCGCATGATCCCGCCGGTGGCGTCGCCGGAAGCCCGCGCGCGCGCCCTGTCGCTTGCGATGCAGGCGTTCGACGAGGCTGAAAATACGTCGGCGACCACCCAAGGAACCGACCGGCACCGGCGTCAAAGCTCCATAATCAACAGGCTATGGAGCCCCGTCATGAACAGGAAATTTCTCGCAGGCTCGGCACTTGCCACGCTGCTCGTCGTGCCCGCCGCCGCCTTTCTCACGCTGCAACTGACGCGGGATGGGTTGCCGGTCGATACGACGGGGCAGCAGATCGAGGTGGCCGGCAAGGACGCGTTGAAGGACGCGAAAACAAAGGAACTACTGTCCGCAAAACCGGATGTTTCGGCAGAAAAGCCGCTGCTGCCGGATGCTTCGGGCAGGATGGCAGCGGACGCCGATGCTCAAAGCTCCGTCGACGCTGTCGTGAGCGAGAGTGAGGTCGATACTCTGGGCAAGAAAGCGGAAGCAGGTGAGGCTGCAGATGCGGACGCGGCTATGCCGGGCATCGTGGCCGAGGGTGCGGCCGGGATTGCCCGCAATCGGCAGGCTGCGCCGTCGCCCGTGGTTGGTGCCGAAGCATTGGTTGGCGGAACCGTGATGCGTACCATGCCCTCCACCATGCCGGGCGATATCGTCATTCCGCAGGAGGAAAACCGCGACCGCTTCACCTCCGCCGATACCAATCCGGTGAAAAGCGTCGCTACCGATCCGGTTTCGACCTTCTCGGCCGACGTCGATACGGCATCCTATTCCTTCGTGCGCAAATCGCTGATGGCCGGGCAGATGCCGGACCCTGACAGCGTGCGCGTCGAGGAGATGATCAACTATTTTCCTTATAATTGGCCGGGTCCGGACAGCAAGGACGAACCGTTCAAGGCGACGGTCACCGTCCTGCCGACACCCTGGAATGCCGGCACGCGGCTGATGCATGTGGGGATCAAGGGTTATGATGTGGCGGCGACCACGGCACCCCGCGCCAACCTGGTGTTTCTAATCGACGTTTCCGGCTCCATGGACGAGCCGGACAAGTTGCCGCTCCTGAAAGGCGCGTTCCGGCTGCTGGTCGAGAAGCTGAAGCCGGAAGATACCGTGTCCATCGTTACCTATGCGGGCAATGCCGGCACTGTGCTCGAGCCGACCGCCATCAAGGACAAGGCGAAAATCCTTGCTGCGATCGACACGCTCCAGCCAGGCGGTTCGACCGCGGGAGCGCAGGGGCTGGAGGCTGCCTATGATCTGGCGGAGCGGGCTTTCGTCAAGGGTGGCGTCAACCGGATCATGCTGGCGACCGACGGTGATTTCAATGTCGGCCCGTCCAGCGACGACGAACTGAAAACGATGATCGAGACGAAGCGAAAGAGCGGCATCTTTCTCTCGGTTCTTGGCTTCGGGCGAGGCAACTACAATGACGCGCTGATGCAGACGCTGGCGCAGAACGGCAACGGCACCGCCACATATATCGATACGATGGCGGAAGCCCAAAAGTCGCTGGTCGAAGAGGCGGGATCTTCGCTCTTCCCGATCGCCAAGGACGTGAAGTTCCAGGTCGAGTTCAATCCGCAGCAGGTCGCTGAATACCGCTTGATCGGCTATGAAACGCGCGCTTTGAAACGCGAGGACTTCAACAACGATAAGGTGGATGCAGGCGATATCGGCTCCGGCCACCGCGTCACCGCGATCTACGAGATCACGCCGAAGGGCAGCCCTGCTGTTCTCAACGACGATCTTCGCTACGGCACGGCGCCGGTGGCACAACAGGCAGAACCGGCGGAAAAGTCCGGCGAACTGGGCTTCCTGAAGATCCGCTACAAGAAACCGGACAGCAACACCAGCAACCTGATCACCACCCCGGTCACGGAGGCAAATGCCGTGCCGACGCTGCAACAGGCAGGACAGGATATTCGCTTCTCGTTGGCGGTTGCCGCCTTCGGCCAGAAATTGCGGGGAACGGATGCCGTGTCGGCCTATGCCTACGGCTCGATCCTGGACCTCGCCGCCGGTGCCAGGGGCGAAGACCCCTATGGCTATCGGGGAGAGTTCCTCAATCTGGTTCGGCTGGCAAGGAGCCTTGGCGGGGAATGAGGTGGAAGCCTCAGGCTTTCGGGTAGGCCTTTTCGAGGCCGCCCGATCTGGCTAGTCCGGTTCTGAAAGACTGGTAAGCGGCGTGCTGGCTGGAGCGCGCCGCTTCCATCAGCCGGATCTGCAGTCGGGCAGGGGCGTTCGAGCCCAGCCACTCGCCGAGTTTTTCAAGTTTCAGCGAGTTCAGAAGCCTTGCTTCCGAAGCCTGATCGAGGTGCCTGTATAGCCCCTCGATCAGGTTTTCATCCTGAGCGGCGTTTTCCATCAGAAGCGTCAAATAGGCCCGCTCGGTTTCGCCAAGAAAGCCAAGTTTTTCTGCAACGGTATTGCGGTCCGGAAAATTTGCTGCTGCCTGCATCGTCTGTCGTCTCTCATGATGGTCGTGCCCGTCGTCTAGCGGCTGAGGCTGGGGCAAAACTGGATTTCCCACAATCGCGGCACACCAGCTTCGCGCATTCCCTGTCGTGCTAATCAAGAGGTATTCGAAATGGCGCTCGGGTTCGGCCCGGGCAGCGGGTGGGTGAACCTTATGAGTGAGCTTTCGATCTGCATGCCCAGCAACCGGCCGTTGGTGCGATCCGGCAATTCGATCCGCAGCGCGCTTGCCTATGCCGAAAGAACGGGCGCCCTGCTGATCGTCTCGGACAACTCCCGTGACCCCGAGAAGCGAGCCTATCTGCAAAACCTTTCACCGAACCTTGTCTACCACGACTCGCCGAGTGACGATGCCTCTGGCAACTGGCTGGAGGTGCTGTCGCTGGTCGACACCCCCTTCCTGTTGCCGATGGGGGATGATGACGAGCTTCATTTTGCCGAGGGCCAGGTATCGGTCGATCTCGCGTCGTTGCCGACCGATGTGGTCGGCGTTCGCCCCCAGACGCAGATCTGGATGGCTGACAACGGCATCTGTCGGACGGAATGCTTTACCATCGACGAGACGTCACCGGGCGAGCGGCTGCTCGAATTCGCCCGGAAGGTGATGGGCAACAACACGATCTACTACAGCATATACCGCTCCGATGTCTTCCTGCCGCTGTTGCGTTTCTTCACGGAGGCACATCCGACCCGCGGGGGGTATTGCGACTGGAGCCTTTCCTTTGCCTTGCTGACGGCCGGCAGGGTGGTTCATGATCCATCGCTGATCTACCGCTACGACCTCGGTGCCTGGGCAACGGCCGACGGCATCGCCGAGGCCTCGAGCAATCTCTACGAGAAGTCCGGGCTTCCGGCGGGTGCGGAAAAATTCGCTTCACTTTTGCGGTTTCTGGACGTCCATGTCTTCACGCTGCGCCGCTCATTGCCGCTGACTTCGGCAGAACGCGGCCAAGTCTTGTTGATGAACGGTCGTCTTGCGATGGCGGCCTTCCTGCGCAACGTCCAGGCGAATGCGGAGGACTACGACGAGGTCGTTCGCTATCTCGCCGAACTGATCGAACAGGAGCGGGATATCCAATCGATCTTTCACCTGGCGGTTCTTCTGGCGGATTGCGTCAAGCCTGGCCTCAAGGACGGTTACGTCCGGTTCTTCCAGAGCGCGCAGGCCGCCTGACGAAAAAAGGCCTGAAAATCCTTCGATTCTCAGGCCTTCGATCACACTCGGTCTGGCGTTCAGCCGCGGCGGCGGCTGCGTTCGCGGGCCGGAACCGAAGCCCCCTCATTGGCGGTCTTGTTGCGCATCGGGCCGATGCGCTCGACGATGGTTTCGACCGTCGGCCGCTCGCCCGGCACATAGGTATCGAGCGCAACGCGCATCGCGGCCAGATGCTCGCACGACGTGCCGCAGCAGCCGCCGATGATCTTTGCGCCGGCGTCGCGGGCAAGGCGGGCATAGTCGGCCATCAGCGGCGGCGTGCCGGAATAGTAGATTTCCGAGCCGCGGAATTCCGGAATGCCGCAATTGCCCTTGACGATGATTGCCGCAGCCGGGTTGGCGTCGGTCATGTCGAGTAGCGACGACAGGATATCGGATGCGCCGACGCCGCAATTGGCGCCGGTGGCGACGGGGCCATCGCCGATATCCTGCGCCACCGCAAACATGTCCTTGGGGTGGAGACCCATCATCGTCTTGCCGGCCGTATCGAATGAGCCGGTGTAGACATAGGGAAGGCCGACCTTGACGGCCGCTTCCGCTGCCGCGCGGATTTCGTCCGGCGAAGACATCGTCTCGATCCAGGCAACCTCGGCGCCGCCGGCCTTCAGGCCTTCGATCTGCTCGACGAACGCGGCAACCGCATCCTCGTAAGTCATAGCGCCCAGCGGGATCAGCAGTTCGCCGGTCGGGCCGACCGAGCCGGCAGTGATCACCTTGCGCGGTGCCTTGTCGGCGACGGCGCGGGCGATTTCCGCAGCCCGCCTGTTGAGGTCGTGGACGCGATCCTGTGCCTGGTGCAGCTTGAGGCGATGGCGGGTGCCGCCGAAGGAATTGGTCAGGATGATGTCGGCGCCGGCATCGACGAAATCCTGGTGAAGCTTGGTGATGTTTTCGGGCTTGGCCTCGTTCCACAGTTCCGGTGCTTCGCCAGCTTCCAGTCCCATCGCAAACAGCGAGGTGCCGGTCGCCCCATCGGCGAGGAGCACACCCTTGGCGTTGAGCAATTCGGAAAGCGGGTTGGCGTGCGCGGTCATGGCAGAGTCCTGATCTATTCGAGTTCCGAAATCATATAAAGATATCCTTATATGATTGCAATGGCCTCGGCTTTGATCAGTGCGGCATGCGCACGCCCATTCGCGCCGCCAGTCCGAGGCCAAAGACGGCGAGCGCCATCAGCAGCCACATCGGATCGACGCGGTTGAGCAGGAAACTTTCCATCATGCTGTTATAGGTCATGAAAATGATGACCATGATGCAGAAGTCGGCAAAATGGCGGCTTGCCGGCTGACGTGTGGCACGCATGTAGTCGTAGAAGGGTTTGACGAAGAGCAGCGTAATGATCGCGAGGCCGCCGGGCAGGCCGAAGGTGAGGACGGCATCGAGATAGCTGTTGTGGCCCGAGACGATACCGCGCACGTCCCAGCTTGCTTCGAAGTTGGCTTCCAGCCCGCGAATGACCGGAGACAGCCAGAAACTTGCATAACCGTGGCCGAGCCAGAGATGGTCGGGAATGCTGGCGCTTGCGAACTTCCAGATATCATCGCGTCCGGTGAAGGTGGGGTCCTCCAGCAGGACCTTCGTGATCGCGAGGAACGTGTCGGAGTAGATGGTTCCGAGAGTGAGGCAGAAGATCAGGATGGCGAAGAGGAAATGGGCAAGCACCATCAAGCCCGGTTTGCCGACGGCGCGACCGCCGAGAACGAGCATGATCGCCAGCGGCAGAAAGCCGATCGTCGTCTTCGATCCGGTGTGAAGCACGAAATTGGCGGCAAGAAGGGCGATCAGCAGGCCACGGACGGTGGCGCCCGCCCGCAGGCAGTAGATGCCGAACATGCACAGCACCGAGAACACTGGAGCGGTGACGTTCTTGTGGATCAGATGCCCTTTCCAGAAACCGGCATGCCAGGGTTCCGAACCGGTAGCGGTGTGAATGGCGATGTTTGGGGCGAGGGCGACTGCCGCGTAGTCGACCAGGATCAGGAACAGGATGGCATTGGCGCCGGCATTGACGAAATCCTTCTCGCTGCGCGGCAGGACGAGCACGCCGGCAACCAGGATCATGGCCACTAGGCTGAGCATCAGGCCACGGGCGGACGCCGTCGGATCGTAGGATTGCAGGCAGGAAAAGAATGCTACGGCGAAGATGACGACCCATGTCGGCGATATGATTCGCTTCAGTATCCGCATATCGACCGCCAGAAGCATGGCGAAAAGATAGATGCAGCCAAACCCGAGATAGCCCAGCTGGTTGATGATGTTGCCGTCGTTGGACGAATTCGGATCGGGTTCGAAGGCGCCCTGAAACGGAATGAGGGTGAAGGCGATCAGAAACAGCCCGACACCGGACAGAAACGCTGCCACAGCCCGCACGATGCGGGCCGTGACGGGGCTTTCGTTCCTCAAGGGAGGGGCAAGGCGGTGAAAGTCCCGCGAAGCTGTCGAAGCATGGTCCTGCATCTGTCCGGCCGGATTGAGGAAGGCGCCGTGGGGCGCGCCTCGATGGGGAGACGTTTCCGCTACCATGGCGGCTTATGGTTAATCCGAGGTGAATCGAGGATCTTACAAAAAAAAAGCGCCCGTCTCCGGGCGCTTTGCAGTCTTTGATCGAGGCTCGGAATCACTCCGCGGCTTGCGGTACTTTTTCATGGCTGATCGGGGTCACCATCGCCGAAATGATCGTGCCGAGATCGATCGACCCGACCGGCTTGCCATTGGCATCGACGACATGGGCGATGTTGTGGTTGGCGACGGTCATCATCCGGGCCGCACTTTCAAGTACGGTTCCAACAACAACCGGCACGCCTTCCGGATTTCCCGACAGCGGTCTCATGATCGTTTCGACATTGATCACCCGGCCGCGGTTCACTTCCTTGACGAAAGCGGTGATGTATTCGTCCGCCGGCTTCAGGACGATGTCCTGGCCTGTGCCCTGCTGGATCACCTTGCCGTCGCGCAGGATGGCGATCTTGTCGCCGAGCCTGAGCGCCTCGTCGAGGTCGTGGGTGATGAACACCACTGTCTTCTTCAATTCCTTCTGCAGGTCGAGCAGCACGGTCTGCATGTCGACGCGGATGAGCGGGTCGAGCGCCGAATAGGCTTCGTCCATCAAGAGGATGTCGGCGTCGTTGGTCAGCGCCCGGGCAAGACCGACACGCTGCTGCATGCCGCCCGACAGCTGGTTCGGATAGTGGTTCTCGAACCCCTTGAGGCCGACGCGCTCGATCCAGCCTTGCGCCCTCTTGCGGCTTTCCTCCATCGGCACGCCCTGGATTTCCAGACCGTAGACGGTGTTCTCGATGATCGTGCGGTGCGGCAGCAGCGCGAACTTCTGGAACACCATGGCTGTCTTGTGGCGGCGAAATTCGCGAAGATCGTTCTCGCTCATCTTGCATACATCGACGCCGTCGTAGAGCACTTCGCCTGCCGTTGGATCGATCAGCCGGTTGATGTGACGGATCAGCGTGGACTTTCCCGAGCCGGACAGGCCCATGACCACCATGACGCCACCGGCCGGCATGGAGATGTTGATGTCCTGAAGCCCGAGAACATGGCCGTGCTTTTCGTTGAGTTCGGTCTTGCCGAGCCCGGCCTTGACCTGATCGACGAAGTCGCGTCCGCGTGGCCCGAAGATCTTGTAGAGGTTCTTGACCTCGATTGCATGACTAGCCATGGATCACCTCCGAGTGCTTCTGCAGCCGCTTGCCGTAGGCCTGGCTGGTCCGGTCAAAAATGATGGCGATCGCAACGAGCGCGAAACCATTGAAGAAGCCGACGGTGAAGAACTGGTTGTTGATCGCCTGAAGCACGTTGCGGCCGAGACCGCCGACGCCGACCATCGATGCGACCACGACCATCGCAAGCGACATCATGATGGTCTGGTTGATGCCGGCCATGATGGTCGGGAGCGCAAGCGGCATCTGGACGTTTTTCAGCCGCTGCCAGGGCGACGAGCCGAAGGCGTCGGCCGCTTCCAGCACTTCCTTGTCTACCAATCGGATACCGAGATTGGTCAGGCGGATCATCGGCGGGACGGCGTAAATGACCACGGCGATGAGGCCCGGAACCTTTCCGATACCGAAGATCATGACAACGGGGATCAGGTAGACGAAGCTCGGCATCGTCTGCATGACGTCAAGGATCGGATTGATGATCGACTGCGCCCGCTCGGAGCGGGCCATGATGATGCCGATCGGAATGCCGACCACAATGGCAATCAGCGTACAGACCGTGACCATGGCGAGCGTCACCATGGTGTCGTTCCAGAGCCCGACAAGGCCTATCAAGAACATCGAAATGACGGTGCCGATGGTAATGCGAAGATCACGGCTGCCGTAATAGACGATCGCCACCATCACCGCGAGAATGATGATCCATGGAGAGCTGACGAACAGCCTTTCAAGGTAATTCAGGAACCATTGAAGCGGCTGGACGAGCGCATCAATGGCGTTGACGTAGCTGCGGACGAGACCCTTGAAGCCGTCGTCCACGCTCTTGCGGGCCATGCGAATGGTGGTGTCGTCGATCGCTGGAAATTTACAAAGCAGTTCTGGCAAATAACTGCATATTGCCATGTCGTTCCCCTTTTTAACCGGAAATTTTATGGGCCGGCCGTGTCACCGAACAGGGTTGCTGTTCCAGCACGGACTTTTCACTGGTCTCTGTGGACCCCGGCGTTTTCTCTGTCGCATACCTGCAGACAGTGCGAGCTTTCATGCGCGAACACAAAAATGCGAACGGTCGCGTTGCCGCTCTCCGTTCCCAGCTGAAATGTCGCAGGTTGTGATCACGCCTGCTTTGTTGTTTGCGACCTTGATCGGCTTTCGAGCATTGCGCATGCCGTTCATCAGGTAAAAAAGGCAGCGAACCTTTCGATCCGCTGCCCATATCACCCGGTTTAGAGAGCCGCCTTGACCTTCTCGGCGACATCAGGAGCAACCCACTTCGTCCACATGTCCGGATATTCTTCCAGGAAATGCTTGGCAGCGTCTTCGTTCGTGCCCTGGTTGGAGTCCATCCAGGCGAGAACCTTGTTGACCGTGCCGTTGTCCCACTGGCGGATCTTGACGTAATCCATTGCGACGCCGGCCTTCTCAGAGAAGGCCTTGGTCACAACCGTGAAGACGTCGGAGCGCGGATAGGAATTGACTTTCGGATCCGGGCAGTCCGGAACGGCTGTGCAGGCATCCCAGTTGGCCTTGTCGTGGTCGACGCCGAAGCTCAGGCGAGTCATCTCGTATTTGCCGAGGATGGCGGTCGGAGCCCAGTAGTAGCCGAACCAGCCGGTCTTCTTTTCAAAGGCGTTGGAGATCGAGCCGTCAAGGCCTGCGGCCGAACCGGTGTCGACCAGCTCGAAGCCGAGCTTTTCGGCGCCGAGTGCCTTGTAGAGGTTCGCCGTCGAAACTTGGCAGTTCCAGCCCGACGGGCAGTTGAAGACGGCGGCCTTGGATGGATCCTCAGGCGCCGGGAACAGTTCCGGATGCTTCAGCGCGTCCTGGACTGTCTTGATGTCGGGGTTGGCGTCGGCGATGAACTTTGGAATCCACCAGCCTTCGACACCGCCTTCGCTGAGCAGCGGGGCTGCCTCGATCAGGCGGCCTTCCTTGATGGCGGCGTCAAGCGGTGTGCGCACGGCATTGACCCACAATTCGGGCGCCATGTCGGGCTGGGCTTTCTCGTTCATGGAGGTGAATGTCGGCATGGTGTCGCCCGTAACGAGTGTTACCGTGCAGCCGTAGCCATTTTCGAGGATGAATTTATCCACATGGGCGGCAACGCCTGCCGAGGCCCAGTTCATTTCCGCGATGCTGACTTCGCCGCAGTCTGCGGCCTGTGCCGAGCCGGCCAGGGCGTAGAGCCCGGCGGCGAGAATGGTGGAAGCGAGGAGCTTCTTCATGTTTAAGACCTCCCAGTCTTAATGCAGCCAAAAATCTTTGGGGCCGGCCAGGATACTGCACGTCCCGGGAACCCAATCGTTCAGGTGAAGCAGACAGGGGATTCTTGAGGCAAGGCCAGTCTTTCGTCCCCGCTGCGGCGGCGTTGGAGTTTTATTGTCTGACCGCGGAACTCTGTCGCCAGCCATCTCTCTTTTTGCCGTTGGAGGCAGCGTAAGTATTCCTTGGGAGAAATCAACCTCTGGAATCCCTTTAAGGGGCCAGAGTGCAGTTCGAATGGCTCGAAAACATGCGCGCAAGCTGTTGAATCTTAATGAGCCGGGCAACTTTTTTGTGCAAATGGCCGAGTTCCCGGCGCAAAATTAGCACTGCTTCACAAAGGACCTTCGATGCGTGTTTTATCGCAGACAAATTCTGTCCCATATGCGCCCCGAAAAGGGATTTTTTCCAAGTGCAAAAAAAACTCAAAAAAAAGCGGAATTCACCTTTGGTTAAGCTCTCACTAACCATCCGGTAACACTGTCAGGCTAATTGTTTTCAGGCGGCGGGAATACTTGCCGCCCGGCCGGATCAGGTTTTGCGTCCCGGACCGGAGCGATCTTCGGGTGTATGCCGGAGAAGCCATGTGTCTCGTTGGCAGACCGCACAGCCCCAAAAGGGCGGGTGCGGTTTTCGCGTTTTTGATCCATCGAAAGTTGCGGGCCCGAAAATTGCAGGCCTGAAAATTGCAGGTCGTCAGCGAGCCCAAACGAAAAACGCGCCCGGAGGGGCGCGCTTTCAACGAACCGCCGAGGCTGTTTCAGCCGACGCTGCGCGTGCGGATGAAACCGAGCGGGCCGAAGGGCGCCGGCATGACGGTGTTGCGAACGCGGGACTGATTTTCCGGAGCCTTGGAATTCCAGGCGATCTGTACGAAATTGGGCTTGCTGAAGATGAACAACATCGGTGTATGACCTTAGGGTACGGCGCGCCGATCGCTCCGTGATTTGATGGCGCGGATATACGCCTGTTGCGGCGCAAAGCAACGGGTTTTTTTGACATGCAATGTCGTTTTTGGGATGGCGCGGCGGCGTGACGGCGCAAGCCTTGCGGCAGTCTGAAATATCGCGTGAATGGGCGGTCGAAAAGGTGTCAAAAATGCGGCAAAACATGGCTTTGCTTGTGGCGGCGGCAATGCTAGACGAGGCGTCATGACAAAGACGATCATGCTCCAGGGAACCGGCTCCGATGTCGGAAAAACGGTACTCGTGGCGGGCCTGTGCCGGCTCATGTCCAACCGCGGGGTGAGGGTCGCGCCTTTCAAGCCGCAGAACATGTCCAACAACGCTGCCGTCTCGGACGACGGCGGCGAGATCGGGCGTGCCCAATGGCTGCAGTCGATGGCGGCGCGCATTCCGTCTTCGGTTCACATGAACCCGGTTCTTCTCAAACCCCAGTCGGAAACCGGCAGCCAGATCATCGTGCAGGGCAAGGTGGCGGGACAGGCGAGAGGGCGCGATTATCAGGCCCTGAAGCCGAAGCTGATGGGCGCTGTCATGGAGAGCTTCGAGGCCGTCTGCGCCGGGCGCGATCTGCTGGTCGTGGAAGGGGCGGGATCGCCGGCCGAAATCAACCTGCGCGCCGGCGATATCGCCAATATGGGCTTTGCCGCCAGCGCCAGCGTTCCCGTCGTTCTTGTCGGCGATATCGACCGCGGCGGCGTGATCGCGTCACTGGTCGGTACCCACACCATCCTGCCGGAAGAAGACCGGCGGATGATCGCCGGTTACATCATCAACAAATTCCGCGGCGACGTGTCGCTTTTCGACGACGGCATCAAGGCTGTCCACGGTTTCACCGGTTGGCCTTGTTTCGGTGTCGTGCCCTGGCTGAAGGCGGCGGGGCGCCTGCCAGCGGAGGATTCCGTCGTGCTTGAAAAGTTGACGCGGGGTGGTGGCAAGGCCTTAAAGGTCGCTGTTCCCGTCCTGTCGCGCATCGCCAACTTCGACGATCTTGACCCTCTGGCCGCCGAACCGGAGGTCGATCTCGTGTTTGTCCGCGCCGGAGAGTCGATCCCGGCCGACGCCGGCCTTGTGATCATTCCGGGCTCGAAAGCGACGATCGCCGATCTCGCCGATTTCCGTGCTCAGGCCTGGGATCGCGATCTTCAGGCGCATGTGCGGCGCGGCGGCCACGTCATCGGCATCTGCGGCGGCTACCAGATGCTCGGAGCGCGCGTTGCCGACCCGCACGGCATCGAGGGAAATATCCGCGAGATCGAGGGGCTCGGCCTTCTGTCCGTCGAAACGCAGATGGAGCCGGAAAAGACAGTGCGCAACAGTCAGGCCCGCTCGGCTATCTATGACGTGCCGCTGGAGGGTTATGAAATCCACCTTGGCCGCACGATCGGCCCGGACTGCGTTCGTCCGGCGGTGATCATCGACGGCCGCGCGGATGGCGCCGTCTCGGCCGACGGCAGGGTCAGCGGCACCTATCTGCATGGCCTGTTTACCAGCGACGCCTATCGTGCGGCACTGTTGAATAGTTTCGGTATCGAAGCCGGCGGGCAAAATTATCGCCAGTCCGTTGACCGGGCACTGGATGATGTCGCGGCCGAACTCGAGGCGGTGCTCGATCCGCGATGGCTGGATTCATTGATGCCGTGACATTTCACGCAGGCGGCGATTCAATTGACAGGGTCTGGTTGAGCGCCTAATCATCAGCCATTGGATGGTTCCCGGGCCGGCGTTTCGGTTCGGGAGTAAATGGGAATGTGAAGGGATGGACCCAAGCCGGGCATTCTTATCGCAGCCGACCCCGCGACTGTAGAACGGTCAGGGTTCGCCATCCGGGAAAACCGGTGTTCCGGACAGGCCGCGTGGTGCGGCCGCGGAGTGGCCGGTCCAACCGGAAAAGCCACTGGAGTGGCATTACGATCAGCCGGGGCCGGACGCCTCTATCTCTACGAATCGTCCACCTCTTCGTAATGCCCGTCGATTGCGGTCACGCAATCTGGCGCGAAAAGTTCCGGGAAGGCGAGGCGGACCCGTTCGGGTCTCTACCGAGACCCCTGACGCCGTGAGCCAGGAGACCTGCCATCCTCAAGGGCCCCATCTTAGACAGGGGTTCGCCCGATCCAGGGAGAGACACTCCCGACGCCAGCACGGAGGTTGTCATGGCTTTCTCGTCCCGCTTTTGCAGCGGTTCTTTTTGCGTCGTTTCGCCCATTGGCGGCGGCGCGTCTCCCGGCAAACATTAAGCCGGGATCGTTCCATGACATCGACGACAGCGGGACCCATTCTGGTCCTCGGCGGCGCCCGTTCCGGTAAATCGACGTTCGCCGAAAAACTCGTGACCACGTCGGGTCTCGACATGCACTACGTCGCGACCGGAAGGGCCTGGGACGGTGAGATGCAGGCAAGGATTGCCGAGCATCGTGACCGACGGGGGCCAGGGTGGCAGACGCATGAGGAGCCTCTGCACCTTACCGCCTGCCTGAAGGCGATCGACACGCCTGATCGTGTGATCCTGATCGATTGCCTGACCCTCTGGGTCACCAATCTGATGATGGAAAACCGGGATGTGGCTGCGGAATTTGACGGTCTTGTGGCCTACCTGCCGCATGCAAAAGCCCGGCTGGTATTCGTTTCGAACGAAGTCGGGCTCGGCATCGTGCCGGAAAACCGCATGGCGCGCGATTTTCGCGACCATGCCGGCCGGCTGCACCAATTCATTGCGGAGAAATCCGCGGAAGTCTATTTTATCGCGGCCGGATTGCCGCTGAAAATGAAGGGTTGATCCATGACCACCGCAAAAGCCGCGCACGGCAAGATCCCGGCAACCGTCATCACCGGCTTCCTCGGCGCCGGCAAGACGACGATGATCCGCAACATTCTGGAGAATGCCGACGGCCGCCGCATCGCGCTGATCATCAACGAGTTCGGCGATCTTGGTGTCGATGGCGACGTGCTGAAGGGTTGCGGCGCCGAAGCCTGCAGCGAGGACGACATCATCGAACTCACCAATGGCTGCATCTGCTGCACCGTCGCCGATGATTTCATCCCGACCATGACGAAGTTGCTCGAGCGCGAGAACCGCCCGGACCATATCGTCATCGAGACTTCGGGCCTCGCACTGCCGCAGCCGCTGATCGCCGCCTTCAACTGGCCGGAGATCCGCAGCGAAGTCACTGTCGATGGCGTCATCACCGTCGTCGACAGTGCTGCCGTTGCCGCAGGCCGCTTCGCCGACGATCACGACAAGGTCGATGCGCTCCGCGTCGAGGACGACAATCTCGATCATGAAAGCCCGATCGAGGAACTGTTCGAGGACCAGCTGACCGCTGCCGACCTGATCGTTCTCAACAAGACCGACCTGCTCGATTCGACCGGCCTTGCCTTCGTGCGCAAGGAAGTCGCCGCCCGCACCAGCCGCAAGCCGACGATGATCGAGGCAAAGAACGGCGAAGTTTCCGCGGCGGTGCTTCTCGGTCTCGGCGTCGGCACCGAAAGCGACATCGCCAACCGCAAGTCCCATCACGAGATGGAGCACGAGGCGGGCGAGGTGCATGACCACGACGAGTTCGACAGCTTCGTCGTCGAACTCGGCCAGATCGCCAATCCGGCGGACTTTGTCGAAAGGCTGAAGACGGTTATTGCACAACACGACTTGCTGCGTCTCAAAGGCTTTGCCGATGTGCCCGGCAAGCCGATGCGCCTGCTGATCCAGGCCGTCGGCGCCCGCATCGACCAGTATTTCGACCGTGCCTGGGCTCCGGGCGAAGCCCGCGGCACCCGCCTCGTCGTCATTGGGCTTCATGACATGGACGAAGCTGCCGTGCGTGCTGCCATCGCAGCAGCGGTTTGAGGGCGTTTTGACCGGGCGAGAAGAATTCCCCTCCCCAACCCCTCCCCACAAGGGGGAGGGGCTTAGGTTGCGTTTGCCGCGACCGTTTTGCCCCATGGTTGCTTCGCTGGCTCGCTCCCTGAATGAGTTTGATTGGCTGAGCAGGAAGGTGCGGCAGATTAGTCCCGCCCCCTTGTGGGGAGGGGTTGAGGAGGGGATCTTTCTCTCCGGGAAACAGGTAATGTCATGCATCTCCTCCTAGCCCAGAAAGGCACGATCTCGGATGGCGAGGAAGCGATCGACCTTGGTCAGTCGCCCGCCGATATCCTGTTCCTGTCCGCTGCCGATACCGAACTGTCGGCCATCGCCGCCGCTCACCGGATGCGGCAGGGCAAGTCCAGCCTGCGGGTCGCAAGCCTTTTGACGCTGAAACATCCGATGTCGGTCGATACCTATGTGGAACGCACGGCGCGGCACGCCAAACTGATCATCGTCCGCCCGCTCGGCGGCGCCAGCTATTTCCAGTATGTGCTGGAGGCGCTGCATGCAGCCGCCGTCACCCATAAATTCCAGATCGCCGTCCTGCCGGGCTATGACAAGCCGGATCCGGGCCTCGAGCCGTTCTCGACCGTTTCCGCCGACGACCGCAACCGGATGTGGGCCTATTTTACAGAGGGCGGTGCCGACAACATGGCGCGGCTGCTCGCCTATGCGGATGCGCTGATCGATAGCTCGGAAAAGCCCGAGCCTGCGGCACCCTTGCTGAAGGCCGGTATCTGGTGGCCGGGCGAAGGCGTTGTTGGGGTTGAGCAGTGGAAGAAGACGGTTGGGTTTGATGCGCGCGGAACGTTAGAGGAGGGTAAAGCATCCGCGCATGCGGAAGCGCGAAACGGTTCGCCGATCGTCGCCCTCTGCTTCTACCGCGCCCTCGTCCAGAGCGGCGAAACTAAACCGGTCGAATCCCTGATCGAGGCTGTCTCCGCCGAGGGGATGACCGTCCTGCCGGTCTTCGTCTCCAGTCTCAAGGACGCCGTGTCGGTTGGCACGCTGGAGGCGATCTTTGGCGACGCGTCGCCGGACGTGGTGATGAACGCCACGGGCTTTGCTGTGTCGGCGCCGGGTGCCGACCGCCAGCCGACTGTGCTGGAGTTCACCGATGCGCCGGTGCTGCAGGTCATCTTTTCCGGCTCCACCCGCAAGGCATGGGAAGCCTCGCCGCAGGGCCTGATGGCGCGCGACCTGGCGATGAACGTTGCCTTGCCCGAGGTCGATGGCCGCATCCTGTCGCGCGCGGTCTCGTTCAAGGCGGCCGCCGTTTATGATCCGGATGTCGAGGCCAATATCGTCGGCCACGAACCGTTGGCGGACCGTGTCGTCTTCACCGCGAAACTGGCCGCCAACTGGGCGCGGCTGCGCAGGGCGACACCGCGTGACCGCCGCGTGGCGATCATCATGGCGAATTATCCGAATCGCGACGGGCGGCTGGGCAATGGCGTCGGGCTCGATACGCCGGCCGGAACCGTCGAAGTCATGAAGGCGATGGCCGCGGGCGGCTATGGGATCGACGGCATACCGGAAAACGGCGATGCGCTGATCCGGCATCTGATGGAAGGCCCGACCAATTCAGCGCGCCCGGATTGCGAGACCCGCGAGACGCTTTCGCTCAAACAATACAATGCTTTCTTCGCTTCTCTTCCGATTCAGATTCAGAATCAAGCCACGGAAAGATGGGGCGAACCCGAGGCTGATCCGTTCTTCCGCGATGGCCGGTTCGCCCTGCCGCTCGCCCGGTTCGGCGAGACGCTTGTGGGCATCCAGCCGGCGCGCGGGTACAATATCGATCCGAAGGAAACCTACCATTCGCCGGACCTCGTGCCGCCGCATGGCTATCTCGCCTTCTACGCCTTCCTGCGGCAGGACTTCGGCGCCCATGCCATCATCCATATGGGCAAGCATGGCAATCTCGAATGGCTGCCGGGCAAGGCGCTGGCCCTTTCGGAAACCTGCTATCCGGAAGCGGTCTTCGGGCCGATGCCGCATCTCTATCCGTTCATCGTCAACGATCCGGGCGAGGGCACGCAGGCCAAGCGCCGCACCAGCGCCGTGATCATCGACCACCTGACGCCGCCGCTCACCCGCGCCGAATCCTACGGACCGCTCAAGGATCTGGAAGCGCTGGTCGACGAGTATTACGACGCTGCGGGTAGTGATCCCCGCCGCCTACGCCTGCTCAGCAAGCAGATCCTCGATCTCGTGCGCGATATCGGCCTCGATCAGGATGCCGGCATTGACCGGACCGATGCCGAAGACAAGGCGCTGGAAAAGCTCGATGCCTATCTCTGCGACCTCAAGGAGCTGCAAATCCGCGACGGCCTGCATGTGTTTGGCGTCGCGCCGGAAGGGCGGCTTCTGACCGATCTGACGGTTGCTCTGGCGCGCGTGCCGCGCGGTCAGGGCGAGGGCGGCGATCAGAGCCTGCAACGGGCGATAGCGAAGGACGCGGGGCTGGAGCGCGCCGCATCGATCTCCCCCCTTGTGGGGGAGATGTCCGACAGGACAGAGGGGGGTGAAGCCTCTGCAAACTCGGAAGACGCGGTACCCCCCTCTGTCGGCCGAGCCGACATCTCCCCCACAAGGGGGGAGATCAACCCGGAGCGCCCTTTCGACCCTCTCGACTGCGTCCTCTCCGATCCCTGGACCGGTCCGAAACTTGCCATTCTTGCCGACATATCCGACGCTCCATGGCGCACTGCGGGCGATACGGTCGAACGCATCGAACTTCTGGCTGCGAAGCTGGTTTCCGCCGAATTGCCGTGCTCCGAAGGCTGGGGAGCAACCCAAGCCGTCCTGCAGGAAATCGAAGCCCGCCTGAAACCGTCGATCGTCCAGTCCGGTCCCGCGGAAATCGCCGCGCTGATGACCGGCCTCGACGGCCGCTTTGTTGCTCCCGGCCCCTCCGGCGCGCCGACACGCGGACGGCCGGACGTGCTTCCGACTGGGCGTAATTTCTATTCCGTTGACAGCCGCGCCGTACCAACGCCGGCGGCGTTCGAACTCGGCAAGAAGTCAGCGGAGCTTCTGATCCGCCGTTACCTGCAGGACCATGGCGAATGGCCAACCTCTTTCGGGCTCACTGCCTGGGGCACGTCGAACATGCGCACCGGTGGCGACGATATCGCGCAAAGCTTGGCGCTGATCGGCGCAAAGCCGACCTGGGACATGATGTCCCGAAGGGTCACGGGCTATGAGATCGTACCGCTGGCGATCCTGGGTCGCCCGCGCGTCGATGTAACCTTGCGTATTTCCGGCTTCTTCCGCGATGCTTTCCCGGATCAGATCGCCCTGTTCGACAATGCGATCCGGGCGATCGGCGCGCTTGAGGAAGACGATGCCGACAATATGATCGCCGCCCGGATGCGTGCAGAAACCGCCCGCCTCGAAGCGGCCGGCGTTGCGCCGAAGGAAGCCGCACGGCGTGCTTCCTATCGCGTCTTCGGCGCGAAACCGGGCGCATATGGCGCAGGCCTGCAGGCCTTGATGGATGAAAAGGGCTGGGAAAACCGCGCCGATCTGGCCGACGCCTATCTCACCTGGGGAAGCTATGCCTATGGTGCCGGCGAGGACGGCAAGGCGGAGCGCGGGCTTCTGGAGGCACGGCTGAAGACGGTCGAGGCCGTGGTGCAGAACCAGGACAATCGCGAGCATGACCTGCTCGACAGCGACGACTATTACCAGTTCGAGGGCGGCATGAGCCTTGCCGTCGAGCAGATGGCGGGCACGCGCCCGTCGATCTACCACAACGATCATTCCCGCCCGGAAAAGCCGGTGATACGCTCGCTGGAAGAGGAGATCGGCCGGGTGGTGCGCGGCCGCGTCGTCAATCCGAAATGGATCGAAGGTGTCATGCGCCACGGCTACAAGGGTGCCTTCGAAATCGCTGCGACGGTCGACTACATGTTCGCCTTCGCGGCAACGACCGGGGCCGTGCGCAGCCACCATTTTGAGGCGGTCTACCAGGCCTATGTGATGGACGAGCGGGTCCGCCAGTTCATGGAGGACAAGAACCCGGCGGCGCTGCGTGAAATGACCGACAAGCTGATGGAGGCGATCGACCGGGGGCTCTGGTCACCACGTTCCAATTCAGCCCGCTTCGAACTCGACGGGTTTAGCGGAAGACGGAGGGCTTCGTGATGGAACTGACCGGCCGTTGCCTCTGCAGGTCGCTTGCGTTCAGGATTTCCGGCGACGTGATTCGTACAGGGCACTGCCACTGCGAGAGCTGCAGGCGCGCGACCTCCTCGCCGGTAACGACCTTCCTCTGCGTTGCGACGGCCAGTGTGGCGTTCCGGGGGGAGACGCTGCGCCACTATGCGTCGTCGCCCGGCGTCAGCCGCGGCTTCTGCGGCAATTGCGGCTCGCCCATGAGTTTCACGACGGAGAAGCGCCCCGGGGAAATCGACCTTTATGTTGCCACGCTCGACGATGCGTCGGGCGTCGAAATCACTCAGCACTGGTATTGGAATGAGCGGGTCTCCTGGCTGCATTGCGAGGATGATCTGCCGAAGGAGGAAGACTGACATGAACGAGATTACCGACGAGACCACCGGCAGCGATGCCGATCTAGCCCGCCACGCCATGAAAATGGCGAAGAAGAAGACCGCGCGCGAAAAGATCATGGCGACGAAGACGGACCAGAAGGGCCTTATCATCGTCAATACCGGCAAAGGCAAGGGCAAGTCGACCGCTGGCTTCGGCATGATCTTCCGCCACATCGCCCACGGCATGCCGTCCGCCGTCGTGCAATTCATCAAGGGCGCCTGGGAGACGGGCGAGCGCGATCTGATCGAAAAGCACTTCGGCGATCTCTGCCAGTTCTACACGCTCGGCGAGGGGTTCACCTGGGAAACCCAGGACCGCTCGCGCGACATCGCCATGGCGCACAAGGCCTGGGAGAAGGCCAAGGAACTGATCCGCGACGAGCGCAATTCCATGGTGCTGCTCGACGAAATCAACATTGCGCTACGCTACGATTACATCGACGTCGCAGAGGTCGTTCGGTTTTTGAAAGAAGAAAAGCCGCACATGACCCATGTCGTCCTGACCGGCCGCAATGCCAAGGAAGAGCTGATCGAGGCGGCCGATCTCGTCACCGAGATGGAACTGATCAAGCACCCCTTCCGCTCCGGCATCAAGGCGCAGGTCGGGGTCGAATACTGAGCCTTTCCACTCTCACCAGCCAAGCCAGATCCGGACCGGATGGGCCGGATCTGCCAGCAGCCTGATCGCCAGCGCGATACAGGTGATGACCAGGAGCGGCTTGATGATCTTCGCGCCGTTCTTCATCGCAAAGCGCGAGCCGACCTGCGCGCCGGCGAACTGGCCGGCGCCCATCAACAGGCCGACTTTCCACAGGACAACGCCGTAGAGCACGAAGACGACGAAGGCGCCGATATTGGAGCCGAAGTTGAGAAATTTCGTGTGCGCCGTTGCCTTGAGCACGCCAAAGCCGGCAAGGGCGATGAAGGCCAGCATGAAGAACGAGCCGGTACCTGGGCCGAAGACGCCGTCGTAGAAGCCGATCAACGGCACCAGCGTCAGCGAAAACAGGAAGGGCGTCATCCTCTGGGCCTTGTCGGCATCGCCGAGGCTTGGCTTGACGGCGAAATACAGCGCGATCGCCACCAGCAGAAATGGCAGAACGACCTTCAGCACATCGCCCGGCACCACAGTCGCAAGGATCGCCCCGAGTGCTGCTCCCAGTGCCGACATCGCCGCCATGGGCAGTTGTTCGCGAAGGTTCACGTGCCCATGGCGGGCATAGGCAAGGCTTGCCGAGCCGGAGCCGAACAGCGACTGCAGCTTGTTGGTGCCCAGGGTTTCAAGCGGCGGGATGCCGGCGATCAGCATGGCGGGAATCGTGATCATGCCGCCACCGCCGGCAATCGAATCGATGAAACCGGCGAGAAAGGCGGCGGCAAACAGGAGGGCAAGGAGTTGGGGAGCAAGATCGTGCACGGGAGACTCGGGGAAAAGGGGCATGGGGACAGGGAATTCACCCCTGTTTGTCAGAGGACGGGCAGAAAAGCAAAGACGGCATGCCGGTTGATCCGGGCATGGTCGAAACATTCCGCTTGATGGCGCTCACCGCGCGCTCGATGGCGCAATCCGGTTTGACCGGTCGGGCGCCCTCCGGTAAACAGGAAAGACGTGCGACGGTGCCCATGATGGTGGGCTGAAAGAGCGTCCGGTGCGGCCGACCCATTCAGGGGGCTTCATCCGGTGCTGTCCAGACCGCTTCGAGGCTTTTCGCGCCTTCGAAGGCCGCGCATCGTGATCATGCGGCGCGGGGAGGCCCCATTTTTCAGATGCAAGTGAATACCGGCAATCAGGCGGATGTCGTCCCCTTCGTTCTTGGTCTTGGCTGCGAGCGCGGTGCGCCTTGTGACGAGGTGATCCGGCTGGCCGAAGAGGCGATGGCGGCAGCCAGGGTCGATCGCCGCGCGCTTGCCTGTGTCGCATCCCTCGATGTGCGCGTTACCGAACCGGCGATGATCGCCGCTGCCGCGCATTTCTCCGTTCCGTTCCGCGTCTTCGGCGCCGACGTCCTGGAGGCCGAAACCGCCCGGCTGAAAAATCCCTCGGAGCTCGTCTTTGCGCTGACGGGCTGCCATGGCGTGGCGGAGGCAGCCGCGCTGGCGGCCGCGGGCCAGTCCAGTTCGCTGATCGTTCCCAAGATCAAGTCCGCGCATGCAACGGCAGCGATTGCCGGCGGTGGATTTGTCGAATCGTTTGAGGGTGTTGCGGCGATTTTCGGAGAGAACGATTCCGCGTCTTCACTGTCTGATTCCGCTGCCGCAGCGGAGGTGGCGTCATGACGGATGCACTGTTTTCCGGCTTGCCTGAACTCATGCCGGGTTCCGTCTGGCTCGTTGGTGCCGGTCCCGGTGATCCCGGTCTTCTGACCCTGCATGCGGCCAATGCGCTTCGCCAGGCCGATGTCATCGTTCACGATGCGCTGGTCAATTCCGATTGCCTGGCCATGGCGAAGGCGGGAGCCGTGTTGGAGTTTGCCGGAAAGCGTGGCGGCAAGCCGTCGCCGAAGCAGAGGGATATTTCCCTGCGCCTCGTCGAACTGGCGCGTCAGGGCAAGCGTGTGCTGCGGCTCAAGGGCGGCGATCCCTTCGTCTTCGGCCGAGGCGGCGAGGAGGCCTTGACGCTGGTCGAGAACGGCATCCCTTTCCGTATCGTTCCCGGCATCACAGCAGGCATCGGCGGCCTTGCCTATGCCGGCATTCCGGTGACGCACCGCGAGGTCAATCACGCCGTGACCTTCCTCACCGGCCATGATTCCTCCGGCGTCGTGCCGGACCGCATTCATTGGGAGGGTATCGCCAAGGGATCGCCTGTTATCGTGATGTACATGGCGATGAAACATATCGGCCAGATCACCGCGAACCTGATGACCGCCGGCCGCTCCCCGAGCGAGCCCGTTGCCTTCGTCTGCAATGCCGCGACGCCGGAACAGACGGTGTTGGAAACGACGCTGGAACGCGCCGAGGCGGATGTCGCCGCCTCCGGCCTCGAACCGCCGGCCATCGTCGTCGTCGGCGAAGTCGTGCGTTTGCGCTCCGCGCTGGATTGGCTGGGCGCCCTCGACGGGCGGGTCCTGAATGCCGATCCGCTGGCAAGCCGCGCGTTCAAGGATCCGGCATGAACGGTCTTTTGATCGCTGCACCTTCTTCCGGTTCTGGTAAGACGACGGTAACGCTCGGCCTGATGCGGGTCCTGCGCAATCGAGGCATTGCTGCGGCACCCGGCAAGGCGGGCCCGGACTATATCGACCCGGCTTTTCATGCTGCGGCGAGCGGGAGAGCCTGCCTCAACTACGATCCCTGGGCCATGCGGCCGGATCTGCTGCGCGCGAATGCGGATGCGGCAACGGCCAATGGCGAAACGCTCGTCATCGAGGCGATGATGGGGCTCTACGATGCCGCGGCCGACGGAACAGGATCGCCGGCGGACCTTGCAGCCCTGCTCGGGTTGCCTGTGATCCTCGTCGTTGATTGCGCCCGCATGGCGCAGTCAGTCGCCGCTCTGGTGCGCGGTTATGCCGGTCATCGCGACGACGTTCATGTTTCGGCAGCCATCCTCAACAAGGTCGGCAGCGACCGTCACGAAAAGATGCTGCGCGATGCGATGGAGACGATCGACGTGCCGGTTTTCGGCGTGCTTCGCCAGGACGGCGCTCTCAAGCTGCCCGAACGCCATCTCGGCCTTGTCCAGGCCGGGGAGCACGGCGAGCTGGACAGGTTCATCGAGCATGCGGCGGTGCATGTCGAAATGGGCTGCGATCTCGATGCCATCCTTCTGGCATCTCGGTCCGCGTCACCGCACGGTTTGCATGCCGATGTCCTGCCGCTGAAACCGCTCGGCCAGAAAATCGCGATCGCCCGCGATATCGCCTTCGCGTTCTGTTATGAGCACCTGATGTCGGGCTGGCGCGCCGCCGGAGCCGAACTGTCGTTCTTTTCGCCGCTGGCCGATGAGGCGCCGGCCGCAGATGCCGATGCGGTCTATCTCCCCGGCGGTTATCCCGAGCTTCACGCGGGGACGCTTGCGAATTGTGGGCGGTTCAAATCCGGCATGGTTGCGGCACGTAACCGAGGTGCACGGATTTTCGGCGAATGCGGTGGCTATATGGTGCTCGGCGAGGGGCTTGTCGCCGCGGATGGCGCACGCTACCAGATGCTTGGCTTCCTGCCGCTCGTCACCAGCTTTGCCGAACGCAAGCGGCATCTGGGCTATCGCCGGATCAGGCCGCTCGACACAGATTTCTTTGACGGTCCGCTGATGGCGCATGAATTTCACTATGCCTCGATCCTCTCCGAGGGCGATGCTGACAGGCTGTTCGATACCAGCGATGCCCTGGGCAACCAGCTTGGATTGGCAGGGTTGAGGCGTGGCCGCGTCGGCGGGTCCTTCATGCATATCATCGACACGGCGCAGGTCCGATGAGCGCTCCGATCGTTCATGGCGGCGGGATCACCGAGGCAGCCGCCGTTTTCGGCGGCAAGCTCACGGATTGGCTCGATCTCTCGACCGGCATCAATCCCAATCCGGCGTCGTTGCCGGATATTCCCGTCAATGCGTGGCACCGGCTTCCCGATCGCCATCTGATCGACACGGCGCGAATGCAAGCTGCCGAATATTATCGCAGCGGGACGATCCAGCCGCTTCCGGTTCCCGGCACGCAATCGGTCATCCAGCTTCTGCCGCGGTTGGCAAAGCCCGGGCGTCGTATCGCGATTTTCGCGCCGACCTATGGCGAATACGCCCGCGTCTTTGCCGCTGCGGGCTATACCGTCGACGAGATATCGGCGCCTGATCAACTGACGGCCGGGCATCAGCTGGCCATCCTGGTCAATCCCAACAATCCGACGGGACGCTCTTTTCAACCATCCGAAATTGCCGCCGTTGCGCAGAGGATGAAGACATTCGGTGGGTTGCTTCTCGTCGATGAGGCTTTTGGCGACGCACAGCCGGAATTGAGTATCGTGCCGTCGGCCGCCAATCACGACAACCTTGTCGTCTTCCGCTCCTTCGGGAAATTCTTCGGCCTGGCCGGCCTGCGGCTCGGGTTCGTCATTGCCGCCAAGCCCGTGCTTTCGTCCTTTGGCGATTGGCTCGGGCCATGGTCGGTGTCGGGGCCGGCGCTGGTCGTTGCCGCGGCGCTGATGGCCGGCGATACCAACGCCGTTCAATCCGCCATCATCGAGCGCAAGGCCGGGCTCGATGGCGCGCTGCAAGGGGCAGGGCTGGGGATCATCGGCGGCACCCCACTCTTTGCTTTGGTCGAGCACGAACAGGCTGCGCGTCTGCATGAGCATCTATGCCGGGCTCATATCCTGACGAGAAAATTCGATTATGCACCGTCGTGGCTGAGAATCGGGCTTGCACCGGATATTGCAGGCGATACACGCTTGGCGGAGGCCCTGCGCCGCATCGTCTGAACGGATCCCTGCATGTCGACCGAAATTCTCCTTGCTCTCGCAGCAGCCGTCCTGCTTGACCGCCTGGTCGGCGATCCCGATTGGCTCTGGCGGCGTCTGGCGCATCCGGTCGTCTTGTTCGGCGCCCTGATTGGCTGGTGCGACCGGACCTTCAATCGCAGGCGCCTGGGCGATGAGGCGCTGAAAGCCAGTGGTGTTCTCGTCATCGGCGGGCTTTTGGCCTGGAGCCTTGTTTGCGGCTGGCTGCTCCATTGGCTCTTCGGTCAAATCGGTCTGTTCGGGTTACTTCTCGAAACCATCCTCGTCGCCGTCTTTCTCGCCCAGAAGAGCCTTGCCGATCATGTCTCCCGTGTCGCTTGCGGCCTGCGTTCCGGTGGCCTTGATGGCGGACGCCGAGCCGTTGCGATGATCGTCGGACGGGATCCCGAAACGCTGGACGCGCCGGCCGTCTGCCGGGCCGCGATCGAAAGCCTGGCCGAGAATTTCGCCGACGGTGTCGTGGCGCCCGCCTTTTGGTATGCCGTGCTCGGCCTGCCGGGGCTTCTCGCCTACAAGATGCTGAACACCGCCGATTCGATGATCGGTCACAAGAGCCCGAAATATCTGCATTTCGGCTGGGCGTCGGCTCGCCTCGACGATCTCGCCAATCTTCCTGCGGCCCGGTTGTCGATCCTGCTGATTGCCGTGGGGGCGTGGTTCACCAATGGCCGCAAGGCTGCGCGAAATGCACTCGGCACGGCGCTGCGCGATCATGGCCTGCATCGCTCGCCCAATTCCGGATGGCCCGAGGCGGCGATGGCGGGCGCGCTCGACCTGCAGCTGGCAGGTCCGCGGATCTATTCGGGTGCGCTGGTCAATGAGCCGATGATCAACGGTTCCGGCCACCCGGTCGCAACCGCCGGCGATGTGGACACCGGCGTTTCGGTATTCTATGGCGCCTGCACGGCGCTCTTTGTATTGGTTGCCTTTGTATTCGTGATCGTCAGTATAGTCTGATCTGCCTCCCAAAGATCGAAAATTTATCCCGGATCCGTTAAGCCAGAATTTTCCAATTCTCTTAAACGTCTATCATTGCGACGGCTGTAAAGTCTGTTTGTCGTGTTGAGACGCCAGTAAAAAGGTTCGTATATCCGGAGAGGATTTTCCATGCGTAGATTCTTCGTGACCTTTCTTGCCCTGTTGTTCGTGCAGATGAATGCCCCTTCTGCTTTCGCCGCCAATCTTATTGCCAAGATCAGCCTTTCTTCTCAAACGATGACTGTGTCGCAGAACGGTTTCGTAAGATATCGCTGGAAGGTTTCCACCGCCCGCAATGGCTACGTCACGCCGAAGGGCAGCTGGAGCGCCAAATGGCTGTCGAGGAACCATCGTTCGCGCAAATATGACAATGCGCCGATGCCCTATGCTGTGTTCTTCAATGGCGGTTATGCCGTCCACGCGACCTACGATCTCAAGCGCCTCGGTCGCCCGGCTTCGCACGGCTGCATCCGCCTGCACCCGGAAAATGCCGCCGCGTTCTTCGCTCTTACCAGCCGGCACGGCCTGAAAAACACCCGGATCGTCGTGACGCGCTGAGAGTGCGGTGGTCGAAGCGTCCGAGGCTGGCATTTCCGCCAGCACAGAGTCGTGCTCGTTCAGTTGAGATCGATGACAATTTTGCCGAATGGGGCTGCCTAGCTTGCTCATTCGCGAAAGGGTGAGGGCAGGCAGTCTCGTCTGCCTTTTCGAGAACGAACCGAGATTGTTGGGCATTTGACGTTTGCGCAACACTGCTCCCCATAAATGCAACTCTTCCGCTCAAGGCCATTGGCTTTTCCGTGGCATTTACCTATAGGTTCGCCAAAACATGAATTCGAAAGAGGTATGCGCGTGACAGCTACATTCGACAAGGTTGCCGACATCATTGCGGAGACGAGCGAAATCGACCGCGAGACGATTACGCCGGAAAGCCACACCATCGACGATCTCGGCATCGACAGCCTGGACTTCCTCGATATCGTTTTTGCCATCGACAAGGAATTCGGCATCAAGATTCCGCTCGAGCAGTGGACCCAGGAAGTCAACGAAGGCAAGGTTTCGACGGAAGAATATTTCGTCCTCAAGAACCTCTGCGCCAAGATCGATGAACTGAAGGCTGCCAAGGGCTGATCGGCACCCCGCGTTTCGCGCGTGGACACGCGCATGAACGATATCAATGCCGCCTGTCGCGTGGACTGCGCTTGACAGGCGGCATTTGCGTTTTTACTTGACGGTCGCATGACCCTGCCGCCGACCGGTTTCGGACGAGGTCATGCGCGGATTTGAAATCCGGAGCATTCGAGGCGCAGCATCCTGTGCGCCGCGCTCCGGGCCAAGCTGGATTTGCTCCTGATGCTCCTTGAATATTTTCAGATGATCGACCGGGTCGAGACCCTCGATCTCACCGCCAAGACGCTGACGGCGCGCTCCGTCGTTCCTGCCAAGAGCCCGGTGTTTGAAGGCCATTTCCCCGGCTATCCGCTGGTTCCCGGTGTTCTTCTGATCGAGACGATGGCGCAGGCGTCTGGCTTCCTCGTCCTGGCCGCTACCGACTTTGCCGCCATGCCCTTCCTGATGTCCGTCGATGGCGCCAAGATGCGCACCTTCGTCGAGCCGGAAGCCGTACTGGATATCGAAGCCTTCCTGGAACATGACGGCTCCGGCTTTGCCGTCACCAAGGCAAAGATCACCTCGCAGGGCAAGAAGGTCTGCGACGCGCAATTGAAACTGCGGACCATGCCGTTCGATCAGGTGCCGCTCGGCCCGATCGTCAGAAAGCGTGCCGAAGAAGTCGGGCTGATGGCGGCGATGGCGCGCTCGGCCACGACGGGGGAATGACGATGAGCAAATCCGCCAATGACGTTGTGATCACCGGTGTCGGCATCGTCACCAGCCAGGGTGTCGGCACCGAAGTGCACACCGCACTGCTGAGCGCCGACCAGTCGCCGGTCGTGCGTATCGAGACCGAACGTTTTGCGCCTTATCCGGTGCATCCGCTGCCGGAAATCGACTGGTCGCAGCAGATCCCCAAGCGCGGCGATCAGCGCCAGATGGAAAACTGGCAGCGCCTCGGCGTCTTTGCCGCCGGGCTGGCGCTGGACGATGCCGGTTTCAAGGACGATCTCGAAGCCTGCGGCAGCATGGATATGATCGTGGCGGCCGGTGGCGGCGAGCGCGATATCAACGTCGATTCGCTGATCGTCGACGAAGCTCTGAAGCGCAACGACCGCGAACAGCTTCTCAACGAAAAGCTGACGACCGAACTCCGCCCGACGCTGTTCCTCGCGCAGCTTTCCAACCTGATGGCCGGCAATATCTCCATCGTCCACAAGGTGACGGGCTCTTCGCGCACCTTCATGGGTGAAGAGGGCGCCGGCATTTCGGCGATCGAAACCGCCTTTGCCCGTATCAAGGCTGGGCAATCGACCCACACGCTGGTCGGCGGCGCATTCTCGGCCGAGCGCCTGGACATGATCCTCCTGATCGAGGCCATCCAGGGCCATGCGCTGGGTGGTTACCACCCGATCTGGTCGCGCAAGCCGGAAAATGGCGGCGGCATGATCACCGGCTCGGTCGGTGCCTTCCTGATGCTGGAATCGCGCGAACATGCAGAAGCGCGCGGCGCCCGCATCTATGCGACGATCGATGCCGTTGGCGGCGATCGCGGCAGCCGCGAGGGCGATCGACTGGAGCAGCGCCTGCAATATCTGACAGCACCTGCAGCTGACGCCGATCCGTCGAGGACCGTGGTGTTTTCCGGTACGACCGGCTTTCACGATCTCGCGGCCCGCGAAAAAGCATTTCTCGATGCGCAGTTCCCGAAGGCTGCGGTTCGTGCCTTTGGCGGGCTTGTCGGTCACGCCCTCGAATCTCAATTTCCCCTTGGCCTGGCTTTTGCGGCCCTTTCGCTGGGGGCGGGCGCCAAGGTGCCGCCATTCGATCCGGCCGCAGAGGCACCCATGGAAAAGGCTGCAAAGACCGCCATCGTCACGACCATCGGCCATGCGCGCGGCGAAGGCATCGCCGTTCTTTCGGCAGAAGAATAAGGAGCGGCAGACATGACCAACGCTTACAAGGATCATCTCGGCCGCCCTCTTATCGCCGTCACCGGCATGGGCGTCATCACCTCTCTCGGCCAGGGCGTCGAGGATAACTGGAAGGCGTTGACGTCAGGCGTTTCCGGTATCCACAAGATCACGCGGTTCCCGACCGAGGGGCTGTCGACCCGAATCAGCGGAACCGTGGATTTCATTGATTTACCTGCGGAAAATGCCGTCGAGCGGTCCTACGCCTTTGCCCGTGAAACGACGGCTGAGGCTCTGGCGCAGGCCGGCCTGTCCGGCGATTTCAACGGCCCGCTGTTTCTCGCGGCTCCACCGATCGAGCCGGAATGGAGTGCCCGTTTCGAGCTTGCCGATCGTTCGCGCCCATCGCAGAAGCCGGGCGACGCCTATGACCGTTTCCTCGCCGCCATGCGGGATCGTGCGGATGCAGTCTTCCATGAGGCAGCGCTGTTTGGCGCCATCTCCGAGCGCCTGTCCGACCGGTTCGGGACACGCGGCCTGCCCGTGACACTGTCGACGGCCTGCGCCTCGGGCGCGACGGCGATCCAGCTTGGTGTCGAAGCCATCCGCCAGGGTCGCACGGATAGGGCCCTGACTGTTGCGACAGATGGTTCGGTGAGCGCGGAAGCACTGATCCGCTTTGCGCTTCTGTCTGCTCTTTCGACGCAGAACGACCCTGCGGAGCGGGCATCGAAGCCTTTCTCCAAGGATCGCGACGGCTTTGTCATCGCCGAAGGTGCGGCGACCCTGGTGCTGGAATCGCTGGAAGCGGCGGTCGCGCGCGGCGCAAAGATCTACGGCATCCTGAAGGGCTGCGGCGAGAAGGCTGATTCCTTCCACCGCACACGGTCGTCGCCGGACGGCGGCCCGGCGATCGCGACGATCCGCGCGGCACTCGCCGATGCGGGCTTGAGCGAGAGCGATATCGGCTACATCAACGCCCACGGCACCTCGACGCCCGAGAACGACAAGATGGAATATGGTTCGATGTTGTCGGTGTTCGGCGATGCCTTGCCGTCCATCCCCGTGTCGTCGAACAAGTCGATGATCGGCCACACGCTGACCGCCGCTGGTGCCGTCGAGGCGGTGTTCTCGCTGCAGACGATCCTGACCGGTACGCTGCCACCGACCATCAACTACCTGAACCCCGACCCGTCGATTGTTCTCGACGTCGTGCCGAACGTGAAGCGAGACGCCAAGGTGACGGCCGTCCTGTCGAACTCCTTCGGCTTCGGCGGCCAGAACGCCAGCCTTGTCATGGCTGCCGAACCGGCCTAATCGGACACTAAACATTTTCGATGAAAGACGCCCTCGGGCTCAAGGACTTATATCATGCGCGCTTTGCAACTGGTCGATGATCGTAAGCTGGAAATCACCGATCTTCCGGAACCGGAAGCGCCAGGCCCCGGCGAAGTCACGCTTCGCGTCAAGGCCGTGGCCCTCAACCATATCGACGTCTGGGGCTGGCGAGGCATGGCCTTTGCGAAGCGCAAGATGCCGCTGGTGATCGGCGCTGAAGCATCGGGCGTCGTCGATCAGATCGGCCCGGGTGTTTCCAACATCCTGCCGGGGCAATTGGTTTCGATCTACGGCGCGCGCACCTGCGGCCTCTGCCGTCCGTGCCGCGAAGGCCGCGACAATCTCTGCGAACATGTCGGTGGCGTCCATGGCTTCCATCTCGACGGTTTTGCGCAGGAGAAGGTCAATCTGCCGGCGCGTCTGCTGGTTCCTGCCCCTCCGGGCGTCGATGCGGTGGCTGCAGCCGTTGCCCCGGTAACTTTCGGCACGGTCGAGCACATGCTGTTCGACAACGCTAAGCTCGAGCCCGGCGAAACCATCCTCATCCATGCCGGCGGTTCCGGCATCGGTTCGGCGGCGATCCAGCTTGCCAAGAAGATCGGCTGCACGGTCATCACCACCGTCGGCTCCGACGACAAGATCGAGAAGGCCAAGGCGCTCGGAGCCGATCATGTCATCAACTATCGCAAGGACCGTTTCGAGGGCGTGACCCGCAAGCTGACCAAGAAGAAGGGCGTCGATGTCGTCTTCGAACATGTCGGCAAGGATACCTGGGCTGCCTCGATGTTCGTCCTGAAGCGGGGCGGGCGTCTGGTCACCTGCGGCTCGACCTCCGGCGTCTCCACAGAGATGAACCTGATGATGCTGTTCCAGCAGCAACTGAAGCTGCTCGGCTCCTTCGGCTGCCGCATGGAGAACATGGCGGACGCCATGCAGAAGATGGCGCGCGGTCTTGTTCATCCCGTCATCGACACCGAAGTCGGCTTCACCGAAATCGACAAGGCGCTTGAGCGAATGGAAACACGCCAGGTCTTCGGCAAGATCATCCTGCGGATGGACTGAAGACAGTGCGCATGCTGATCACACGGCTGGTTCTTTCGGCGGAGCGTTTTCGCCAGTGGTCGATCGCCCAGTTCGTCTTCCTGCTGCTGGGCACGCTGAAGCTGTTTCCTGCGAATGGCGCCATCGAATTTTCTGCCCGCTTCACCCGCTGGCTTGGGCCGAAACTGAAGCATCGCCACACGCTGACGATGACCAATCTTCGCAACGCTTTTCCGGAAAAGAGCGAGGCGGAGATCCAGGCCATTGCGCTGGAAAGCTGGGGCAGCATCGGCCGTCTCGCCGCCGAATACGTCTTTCTGGACGAACTCTTTGATTTCGATCCGGCCAACCCGAAGCCGGGTCGCATCGAGGTGTCCGGCATCCCGCTGTTCCTGGAACTGCGCGACAATCCGCGGCCTTTCATCGTCTTTACCGCGCATAGCGGCAATTTCGAGCTTCTACCGGTCGCAAGTGCCGCCTTCGGGCTGGACGTGACGGTGCTTTTCCGTCCGCCGAACAATCCTTACGTCGCCGAAAAGGTGTTCGCTTTCCGCAAGCAGCGCATGGGCAATCTCGTCCCGTCGCATGCCGGATCGTCGTTTACGCTGGCGCGCAAGCTGGAGGCCGGTGGCGCGGTCGGCGTGCTCGTCGATCAGAAGTTCCGCAAGGGATTGACGACGAAATTCTTCGGCCGTGACGTGCGTACAAATCCGCTCCTGGCAAAGCTGGTGCGGCAGTTCAACTGCGAGGTCTATCCGGCCCGCTCCATTCGCTTGCCGAACGGACGCTTCCGTCTCGAACTGGAGCCCGCCATCACAATCCCGAGACGTCCGGACGGCAGCGTCGATGTCAATGGAACCGCGCAACTTCTCAACGACAAGGTCGAAAGCTGGGTGCGGGAATACCCCGGCCAGTGGCTCTGGTATCATGACCGCTGGAACATCAAGCGCAAGCTGAAGGACTGATCGAAAGCCCGCTGTTCCGTCTCAATTTTGAGAAATCGCATTTGCAAGGCATGTTCCGTGCGGATGGAATCAGCTACTGAAGCCGCGCACTCTTGAGGCGCGATTGCATTTTTTTCTCGGAATGGCTGTTGTCCGGTGACGGCGAAATTTTCGCTCGCCACGGGTGACGTGATTTCCTTCATTTCATTGCGGATATCTAAATAAAATCTACTGCAACGTTTCCGGTGTATTTTGCAGAGTTGTATGCGATTTCTTTGGGTGTAGACTGAATCAGGACAGCGAAAGATTGCAAGCGCTTCGAATACGGAAAGCAGTTTGTTCAATCGATTTATGTCTGAATGGCGACGCCTGTTCGTGGCTTGGAGGTCCGGATCGGCTGCTCGGAGGGGTGGAAATTGAAGGCACTGATCGAGCTCTTCTGGTTCAAATATTCTCAACTGCAATATGCGGTCAAAACAGGTGATGACCTGCTCATCACAATTCTCGATCGCGAACTCGAACCGGTTCTCAGCGCCATCTATCAGGAAAAAGCTGAAACGGTTGCCGAAGCCAGGCTGCAGTTCCAGTTCATTCTCGATCTCTTGCGCAAGGAAGCTGACGATGTGTCCAGCGTTCTGCGCCAGCGCAATGCGCTTCAGGCCTTGGCTGACCGCTATCTGTCTGCGGGTAGCGGCGAGGTTCTTGGAGGTGCGTGGGTGCAGCCGCAGGCACCGGTTGCGGTGGTGAAGGGTCGGGTCGATGAAGGCTTCCTCAACGAAGCGATCCTCGACTGTTTGCCGGATCGTATCGCGGTGATCACGCCGGATTATCGCTATCTTTATACCAACCCCGTCAACGCCGCTCGTTTGGAAGAACGGCCGATGGATCTGGTCGGCCGCCATATCGTCGAATTCGTCGGCATCCAGCGCTTCGAACAAAGGGTCAAGCCGAACCTCGATAAGTGTTTCGCTGGCGAAATGGTGGACTATACCTTTGCCAAGGACGTTGAAAACCGGACGATCGTCGTGCGCTGCCGGATGACACCATGCATGTCGAGCACCGGCAAGATCATCGGCGCGATCCTCATGCTTCAGGAGATCGCCGACCGCCGCCGGTCGATCGCCGCCTGATGCGGAAAGGCGAGGGCGCTTGGCCCTCGCATTTCTCTTCCGCTATTTGTCCGACCATACAGCCAGTTCGTAGCCGTCGGGGTCCTGGAAGTGGAAACGCCTGCCGCCCGGAAAGGAAAAGGCTTCCTTGACGATGCGGGCGCCGGCCGCTTCAAGGCGAGCCTGCGTGGCCGCGAGATCGTCGGCGTAGAGGATCACCAGCGGACCACCCGGCCTTACCGGTCCCGTCGTCAGGCCGCCGGTCAGGCGGCCATCGCTGAACTCGCAATATTGCGGGCCGTATTCCGTAAACGACCAGCCGAACGCCGCACCGTAGAACGCCTTCGAGCGGGCGATGTCCGCAACGGCGAATTCGATATTGTCGATCTGCCTATCTATGCCTTTTTGTCCCATGGTCTTCCCTGCTATGTTTCCAGAAATTTTTTCAATGTGTTGAGGTCTTTCAGGACGCAACTGGAATCGGCTTCGAATTCTTCCTCGCTCATGCCGGGCAGTTTGAGAAGCGTAAACATGACTTCCGCGCCATCGCCGTTTGGAACGACGCGCAGCGCATTGTTCACCTCTACGCCCGATTCCATCGTGACGAGGTGGTCCAGCACGCCAAGTTCGTTCCTGGGCGTGAAATGGATACGGACGCTGCCGAGCGGACCGTGCGCGATCCAGTTTTCGCCGTTCGGTTCCAGCCGGTCGCCAAGCCCGGAGGCCCAGAGCGGCATCGTTTCGGGTTTGGCGGTAAAATCGTAGACATCGCGCCAATTCCGGTTGATGCTGACATGAACGATCCTTGCTTCCATCGTGGTCACGGGTATTTTCCTTCCATCATGCTCCTGTCCATCGTGCGACTGTTCAGTCGCAAAATCTTGAACAAAACGGACAATCAGCCTTCATATTGCCGCCGAAGACCGCCTGGGGAGAAGCCGCTCAGCATCCGGACTTCGCGCGACATGTGAGCCTGGTCGGCATAGCCGGCTTCGAGAGCCTGCCTCGACAGAGCTTCGTGGCAAGGTGACCGGAAGAGGCGAAGAAGCCTCTGAAATCGAAGGATGCGATCGAGTGTCTTTGGTCCGTAACCGAAATGCTCAAGGCAGCGGCGTCGGAATGTCCGCTCTCCAAGGCGAAGGGAGCGGGACAAGGCCCGTACCGTCTCCTCTGCGTCCCCCCGGCCCAGCGCCAGATGCTCGAAGGTCAGTCGCATATCTGCGGCAGGCGGCGGCGTATCGACTGAGCGCCGCTGCAATGCACTTTGTAGCAGCGACAGTCTCTCGGATATCGAGGGCGCTTCGCACAGGCGATGATGCAGTTCTGCGCCGGGAGCGCCTTGGAGATCGGCAAAGGCTACTGTCTGTCCGGTTATCTCGTCCATCGACAGGTTGAGCCAGGGGGCGGCTGCGCCCGGTTGAAAGCGGATGCCGATGATGGTCGTGCCTGGCTGCAAGGGTGGAAAAGCGGTCGTTCTGTCCGGGCCAACAACGCAAAGGCCCTGTTCCGACCAGATAATATCGCTGCAACCATCCGGCAGAACTGCAACTGATTTGCTGAAGCCCTCCGGCAGATGGTGAGCCCACACGCAACGGAAATGCGCCGCCAAGGAGGGGAGCGGTGGCCGCTCCCGATAAACACCGGCGGATGCCGCGATCACCGGCTGTTTTGCCTCGGCGTCCAAAGGAAATCCTCCGCATCTTTTCATAGCTGTCAGACGTCTGTGAATGCCGTGACGAGCTTGCCGAGCTTAGCTGAGCTGCCCGGAAAAGTCTCCCTTTTGACAACAATCGCTTGTCGTTAATCGATTTGAATGCCAAAACTCCGTCAGCATCCGCAAGGCGCCTTCCGGCATCCCCAAGACCCGAAATCGCCCTGCTCAAGTCAATCTGGTGGAGTTGTTCCCGATGTCCAGCCGGGCCGCTTCACTGTCCAACGGAGGCACATACGTGGCACAGGCAGAAATCGGCCTTATCGGTCTTGGCGTTATGGGATCGAATCTGGCGCTCAACATTGCCGAGAAGGGCAACAAGATCGCAGTCTTCAACCGCACGGTTGAAGCGACACGGAAGTTTTATGCCGATGCCGGCGCGTTGCAGAGCCAGATCGTGCCCTGCGAAACGATCGAGGAATTCGTAGCGGCGATCCGCCCGCCACGCCCGATCATCATCATGATCAAGGCCGGCGAGCCCGTCGACCAGCAGATGGAACTGCTCAAGCCCTATCTTGAGAAGAACGACATCATGATCGATGCCGGCAACGCCAATTTCCGCGACACGATGCGCCGTTTCGACAATCTGAAGGACAGCGGCCTGACCTTTATCGGCATGGGCGTCTCCGGCGGCGAGGAGGGCGCACGCCACGGTCCATCCATCATGGTCGGCGGCAAGGAAGAATCCTGGAAGCGCGTCGAAAAGGTGCTGACCTCGATTGCCGCGAAATACAATGACGATCCGTGCGTCGCCTGGCTCGGCGAAAACGGCGCCGGCCACTTCGTCAAGACCATCCACAACGGCATCGAATATGCGGACATGCAGATGATCGCCGAAATCTACGGGATCCTGCGCGACGGCCTGAAGATGAGCGCCACCGAAATCGGCGAAGTCTTCGGCGAGTGGAACAAGGGCCGCCTGAACTCCTACCTGATCGAGATCTCCGAGAAGGTGCTGAAGGCTGCCGATCCCATTACCGGCAAGCCGATGGTCGACCTCATTCTCGACAAGGCCGGCCAGAAGGGCACCGGCAAGTGGTCGGTGATCGAGGCGCAGAACATGGGCGTCCCGGCAACCGGCATCGAGGCAGCCGTTGCGGCACGCAGCATTTCCTCGATGAAGGACGAGCGGGAGGCAGCCGAAAAGGTGCTTGGCCTGCCGAATGTCGGCGAATTCAGGGTCGCCGACAAGGCCGCCTTCCTCAAGGACCTCGAAAGCGCGCTGCTTGCATCGAAGATCGGTGCCTATGCGCAAGGCTTCGCCGTCATGTCGGCCGCGTCCAAGGAGTTCAAGTGGAACCTGCCGATGCCGACAATCGCGAAGATCTGGCGCGCCGGCTGCATCATCCGCTCGCAGTTCCTCGACGAGATCACCACGGCCTTCACCAAGGATCCTGATGTTGCAAACCTGATCGTCACGCCGGCCTTTGCAAAGATGGTCAAGGAGAGTGACGGTGCGCTTCGCCGGGTTGTGTCCGCGGCTGCCCTCGGTGGCCTGCCGGTTCCCGCACTCGCCTCCGCGCTCGGCTATTTCGACAGCTACCGCCGCGGCCGTGGCACCGCTAACGTCATCCAGGCGCAGCGCGACTTTTTTGGCGCGCATGGGTTTGACCGTATCGATGGCGCTGATGCGCATCATGGCCCATGGGGCAGCGGGCTGAACGCCTGACGATACCGCGGCTGAGTGCCGGCAAGAAACGACTTGGAACGGCCGCTGCTCGACAGCGGCCGTTCTGCTTTCTGCCAGTCAATTTTGCAGCGTCAATTTTGCAGTACGGGAAAGCTCAATGTCTGCAGTTCTATCGCGGACTGGCCTTCAATGCGGGCAATCACCGCTTTGGCCAGTTCGCGTCCTGCCAGCCTGAAATCTTCCCGTAGCGTGATGACTTCGGGCCTGAGCCACTGGAGGAAGTCGTTCGACTGCTTTGAGACCATGTCGACGTCGCGTGCGAGTTTCAATCCCGCCGCTTCGATCCCGGCAACGAGCGCCACGCCGCCGCCGCCGCTGCCCGAGATCACGCCATCGGGGGCGTCCGGCGCTTGCATAGCCTCCGTGCAGGCCGCCCGGATATCCGCCAGGCTGTTATCGAGATCGATCCTGTTGAAAGGAACGGCGGTCGCGCCGAAATCCCGCAGGCCGCGCTCGAAGCCGGAACGCATGTGCATATGGTAGGTCAGTGACGGTGGCGGATGCAGCAACATGATCCGGCGCCGTCCCCGTTCCACCAGCATGCGCACGGCATCGTAGGCGAAGCGCTCGTTGTCGAAGTCATGATAGGGATGGTCAAGGCCCATTTCAGTGCGGCCGTGCGTGCCGAAGGGAAAGTTGCGCTCCATCATCAGGGCGACGCGCGGATCCTTTGGCTCTGTGCGCGAGATGATGACGCCGTCGGCCGCGCCCGTCTCCAGAACATACCGCACCGGGTCGAGCGGATCGCTGCGCGCGCTGTAGGGCGTGATAACCAGATGATACTGGGTGGTGGCGAGGATTTCGGAGATGCCGATGACCATAGGGCTCGTCAGGCCGATGAACTCTTCTTCCAGGTTGAGGATCAGGCTGATGACATTGGTCTTGCCGGTGCGCAACCTGACCCCGGCGCGGTTCGGCTGATAGCCGACCTGCTTGGCGACGAGCCGCACGCGCTCCTTGGTTTCGGCACCGATATCGGGCGCATCCTTGAGCGCCCGCGAGACCGTGGTAATGCCGAGACCGGTCATGAAGGCAATTGTCTTCAGGGTGGGACGTTCCTGCAACGAGGACGGCACCGGCGCCTGTCTGCTCTTGGTCTTTTCGTCCATTCCCGCCCGTCGCCTTCCAAGTCCAGGCCGTATTGCCGCGACTATGTGCGGCAGATTCTCTACGGTCTTTCATGACTTATATACGATTTGTTACATATGGGCACCCGTCGCCCATTTCTCTCCCAATGTCAAAAATCTGTAACGATACAGGTTGCTTGTCGAGGTCTTTTTTACCGACATGGCGGTCGTCTCTCCGTAGGGTTGAATCCTGTGTTGATTCTTCCGGATTTTGCGTTTGCGAAAGTGTGGCCCGTTCTGGAGATCGCAAATTCCCCCCAGTATGACGGAAATATTTGGATAAAATGAGTTTTCTTGAGGTCATTGCGCTGCAGCAGGCACGGTGCGCGATTTTTCGGCTTCAGCTTTTACTGCAATCTATTAGTGTTCAAAATATTTTTTTGGAATTGTGCGTTGCGGCTGTTGCGCCTGTTAATCGATTGAACTAAGTTTTTTCCGGTAACGTTACAGTGAGGGAGGAAAACTCATGAAATTGCGTTTGTTGGCTGCTGCTTTGGCGGCGACTGTAGTGCTTCCATTTGGTGCGGCTAACGCGGCCGAGCTGGAAGTGACCCATTGGTGGACGTCGGGCGGCGAAGCCGCGGCGGTCGCCGAACTGGCCAAGGCATTCGATGCCACCGGCAACAAGTGGATCGACGGCGCGATCGCCGGTTCCGGCGGCACGGCGCGGCCGATCATGGTCAGCCGCATCACCGGCGGTGACCCGATGGGTGCCACTCAGTTCAACCACGGCCGTCAGGCCGAGGAGCTGGTGCAGTCCGGTCTGATGCGCGATCTGACCGACGTCGCGACCAGGGAAAACTGGAAGGACATCATCAAGCCGTCGAGCCTGCTCGACAGCTGCACGATCGAAGGCAAGATCTATTGCGCCCCGGTCAATATCCACTCCTGGCAATGGTTGTGGCTGTCGAATGCCGCCTTCAAGACGGCTGGCGTCGAAGTGCCGAAGAACTGGGATGAATTCGTTGCCGCCGCACCGGCGCTCGAAAAAGCCGGCATCGTGCCTCTTGCCGTCGGTGGTCAGCCCTGGCAGGCAAACGGTGCGTTCGGCGTGCTCATGATCGCGATTGGCGGCAAGGACGTCTATCAGAAGGTCTTCGCCGAAAAGGATGCGGAGCTTGCCGCAGGTCCTGAAATCGCCAAGGTCTTTAAGGCTGCCGACGATGCTCGCAAGATGTCGAAGGGCAGCAATGTGCAGGACTGGAACCAGGCGACCAATCTGGTCATCACCGGCAAGGCCGGCGGTCAGATCATGGGCGACTGGGCACAGGGTGAATTCCAGCTTGCCGGCCAGAAGGCCGGTACGGACTATACCTGCCTGCCGGGTCTCGGTGTGAATGAAATCATTTCGACGGGTGGCGATGCGTTCTATTTCCCGCTTTTGAAGGATGAGGAAAAATCAAAGGCCCAGGAAGTGCTCGCATCGACGCTTCTGAATCCGGCAACGCAGGTCGCGTTCAACCTGAAGAAGGGGTCGCTGCCGGTCCGCGGTGACGTGGATCTCGCTTCCGCCAACGACTGCATGAAGAAGGGCCTTGATATTCTGGCCAAGGGCAATGTTGTGACCAGTACCGACCAGATGGTCTCCGCAGACACCCAAAAGCAGATGGAAGATCTCTTTTCCGAGTTCTTCGCCACGCCGACGATGACACCGGAAGATGCGCAGAAGCGCTTCGTCGATATCATCGCTGCCGCTGATTAACAGGACCAGTCTCTGTGGAAGGCCGGCTCCTCTTGCGGGGCCGGTCTGAAGCCTTCGGTTGATATCACGCCCGAGCTTCAGCCACGTCCTGAAGAAAAACCACGATCCAGGGGAGGGTTGACCAATGACGGGCCATGCGAACGCCGGCCGGCCGAACCAGTTGCTGCGCAATCTGCATTCGAAGATTGCCTCAATTCCGATGATTCTCACCGCCGTCGTCATCTTTCTCGGCGGTACGCTCTGGACGGTGTTTTACTCCTTCACCAATTCCAAGCTCTTGCCTCGCCTTTCCTTCGTCGGCCTTGATCAGTATGAGCGCCTGTGGTCTGCGCCACGCTGGCTCATGTCCATCCAGAATCTGGCCATCTACGGCGTATTTTCGCTGATTTTCAGCCTGGTGATCGGTTTTCTGTTGGCCGCGCTGATGGATCAGAAGATCCGCTTCGAAAATACCTTTCGCACGATCTTCCTCTACCCCTTTGCGCTCTCCTTCATCGTCACCGGTCTCGTCTGGCAGTGGGTGCTCAATCCGGAGTTCGGGGTGCAATCGGTGGTCCGGTCGCTCGGCTGGACCAGCTTTGCCTTCGACCCGCTCTACAATCCGAGCATCGTCATCTACGGCATCCTGATCGCCGCTCTCTGGCAGGGCACCGGCCTTGTCATGTGCCTCATGCTGGCCGGCCTGCGCGGCATCGACGAGGACATCTGGAAGGCCTCGCGTGTCGACGGCATTCCGATGTGGAAGACCTATCTTTTCATCATCATCCCGATGATGCGGGCGGTGTTCATCACCACTCTGGTCATCATCGCAAGCGGCATCGTGCGCGTCTACGACCTTGTGGTGGCGCAGACGAGCGGTGGCCCCGGCATCGCGTCCGAAGTGCCCGCTAAATATGTCTACGACTACATGTTCCAGGCGCAGAACCTCGGTCAGGGCTTTGCCGCCTCGACCATGATGCTGATCACCGTCGCCATCATCATCGTGCCCTGGGCCTATCTGGAATTCGGAGGACGCAAGCGTGGATGATACCGTAACCCTCAAAGGGCAGACCGTTCGCCCCGCAGCCTCCCGGCTGGCCCCCGGACCGCAGGGCAAAAAGCCCCGCCCGATGTTTTCGCCACGAAACATCATGATCTACGGCGCCCTGATCTTCGCTGCGGCTTACTATCTGCTGCCTCTCTATGTGATGGTCGTCACCTCGCTCAAGGGCATGCCGGAAATTCGGCTCGGCAACATCTTTTCGCCGCCGCTCGAGATCACCTTCGAGCCCTGGGTGAAAGCCTGGTCCAGCGCCTGTACGGGCCTGAACTGCGACGGGCTCTCCAGGGGCTTCTGGAACTCGGTGCGCATCACCATTCCCTCGACGATCGTCTCTATCGCGATCGCCTCGATCAATGGCTATGCGCTGGCGAACTGGCGCTTCAAGGGTGCGGATCTATTCTTCACCATCCTCATCGTCGGTGCCTTCATCCCGTATCAGGTGATGATCTATCCGATCGTCATCGTGCTGCGCGAAATGGGCCTCTACGGTTCGCTGACCGGCCTCATCATCGTTCACACCATCTTCGGCATGCCGATCCTGACGCTGCTCTTCCGGAACTATTTCACCTCGCTGCCGGAAGAGTTGTTCAAGGCGGCGCGCGTCGATGGGGCCGGGTTCTGGATGATCTACTTCAAGATCATGCTGCCGATGTCGCTGCCGATCTTTGTCGTTGCGATGATCCTGCAGGTCACCGGCATCTGGAACGACTTCCTGTTCGGCGTCGTATTCACGCGGCCGGAATATTATCCGATGACCGTCCAGCTCAACAACATCGTCAATTCGGTTCAGGGCGTGAAGGAATACAACGTCAACATGGCGGCGACCATCCTGACGGGCGCCGTTCCGTTGATCGTCTACTTCGTTTCCGGACGGCTTTTTGTCCGCGGTATTGCCGCCGGCGCAGTGAAAGGGTGAATGCATGAACAACGTCAGCGTATCGGTCAGGGACCTATCGTTGAGCTTCGGTGCCGTCACCGTTCTCGACACGCTTAACCTTGACATCAAGAACGGTGAATTTCTCGTCCTTCTCGGTTCGTCCGGCTGCGGCAAGTCCACGCTCCTGAACTGCATCGCCGGTCTTCTCGACGTCACCGGGGGGCAGATCTTCATCAAGGACAAGAATGTCACCTGGGAGGAGCCCAAGGACCGCGGCATTGGCATGGTATTCCAGTCCTATGCGCTCTATCCGCAGATGACGGTCGAGCGGAACCTGTCCTTCGGCCTGCGCGTCGCCAAGTTGCCCCAGGCCGAAATCGACAAGCGCGTGGCGCGTGCCGCCGAGATCCTGCAGATCCAGCCGTTGCTGAAGCGCAAGCCGTCGGAACTGTCCGGCGGCCAGCGCCAGCGCGTGGCGATCGGCCGTGCCTTGGTACGGGACGTCGATGTCTTCCTGTTCGATGAGCCGTTGTCCAACCTCGACGCCAAGCTGCGCTCCGAACTGCGCGTCGAAATCAAGCGCCTTCACCAGTCCCTGGAAAACACCATGATCTACGTCACCCATGACCAGATCGAGGCCTTGACGCTGGCCGACCGCATTGCCGTCATGAAGAGCGGCGTCATCCAGCAGCTTGCCGATCCGATGACGATCTACAACATGCCGGAAAACCTCTTCGTCGCCGGCTTCATCGGCTCGCCGTCGATGAATTTCTTCCGCGGTGAAATCAAGGACAAGGGCGGCCACAAGGTCGTCGAGGTCAATGGCGTCGATTTCGGCATGGAGGCCTATCCGGCACGCGGACCGCTGGAGGCCGGCCGCAAGGTCGTACTCGGCGTCCGCCCGGAACACGTCAAGGTCGACGAGAACGTGTCGGGACTGGAAGTTCACGATGCCATCGTTGATATCGAGGAGCCGATGGGCGCCGACAATCTCCTGTGGCTGAAACTGGCGGGCCAAACCATGTCGGTGCGCATAGCCGGGTCGCGGCGCTACGCACCCGGCACGGCGCTGAAACTCAGCTTCGACATGGCGATGGCCTCGGTCTTTGACGCCGTCACGGAAAACAGGATCTGATCAACGTATGATCCCGGGACAGCCGCGATCCTCGCGGCATCCCAAAACGATGACGCCTGTCCTTGAACCGGCAGGCAGCAAATGGATTTTCGACAATGCCCGCTGATACGCTCACCTCGGATCCCGCCGTGCTCGACCTTTCCGGAAACTGGCTGCTTGCCTCGTCCGACAACAGCCATTCGCTGACGATGGCCGTTCCGGGCGATGTTCACAGCGCGTTGCAGGCAGCCGGCGTGATCGCCGATCCCTATGCCGGCCGCAACGAGGATGACGTTCAATGGGTCGCGCACAAGGACTGGGTGCTGGAGCGCACGTTCGAGATCGACCCGGCCGATCTCGCCGGTTCCTGGTATCTCGACATTGAAAGCCTGGACACGATTGCTTCGGTCTACGTTAACGACGAGCTGGTTCTCGAGGCCAGGAACTGCTTTCTTCGCTATCGCCCGCTCGTGAGCCCCGTATTGAAGGCGGGTCAAAATCGGCTGCGCATCGTCATCCATTCAGCGATCGCTGCCGGGGCGCAGGCGCAGGCGGCCCAGCCCTTCTATATTCCCTATTCGACTGGAAACTGCCCGATCCCCAACGGCAATATGCTGCGCAAGCCGCAATGCCATTTCGGCTGGGACTGGAACATCGCGATAGCCCCGCTTGGCATCTATGGTGCGATCGCGCTGAAGAAACTTGCCACTGCGCGCATCGAGCACGTCACCACCCGCCAAGTGCCGCAGGCAGATGGCGCCATCGACCTTCAGGTGACGGTGACGTTGTTTGCCGGCGAGCCCGGCGCTGTCGGCGTCGGGTTTTCGCTCGACGGCCAGAAGGAGCATCTGGATTGCGCCGTCAACGCCGGTGAAACGCAGGTTACCCATGTCTTCACGGTCGACAATCCGAAGCTCTGGTGGCCCGCCGGCAGCGGCGAGCAGGCCTTGTCGGAGCTGACGGTCGCTCTTTCAGGCGAGACGATTACCCGTCAGATCGGCTTTCGCACCGTAGAGCTTCTGACCGACAAGGACGAGGCTGGCAGCCGCTTCGCCTTCCGCGTCAACGGCCGGGAAATTTTCTGCCGCGGCGCCAACTGGATCCCGGCTGACGCTCTTGTCTCGCGGGCGACGCCGGAGAGCGTCGAGGATCTGCTGCGCTCTGCCGTCGATGCCAACATGAACATGATCCGCGTCTGGGGCGGCGGCTTCTACGAGACCGAGTGGTTCTATGATCTCTGCGACCGGCTGGGCCTGATGGTCTGGCAGGACTTCATGTTTGCCTGCAATCTTTATCCCTCGACCCCGGATTTCCTCGAAAACGTTGCGGCCGAAGTCGATTATCAGGTCAGGCGGCTGTCCTCGCATCCGTCGATCGTGCTCTGGTGCGGCGATAACGAGCTGGTTGGTGCGCTGACTTGGTTTGAAGAAAGCCGCAGGGATCGCGACCGATATCTCGTCTCCTACGACCGCCTCAACCGCACTATCGAGACCGGCATCAAGGCTGCAGTCCCCGAAGCGATCTGGTGGCCATCGAGCCCTTCCGTCGGCCCGCTCAATTTCGGCGATGCCTGGCATGCCGATGGCTCCGGCGACATGCACTACTGGTCGGTCTGGCACGAGAACAAGTCGTTCGACAACTACCGAACGGTCCGGCCGCGCTTCTGCTCGGAATTCGGCTTCCAGTCTTATACCTCGATGCCGATCGTGCGGCAGTTCGCCGAGCAGAAGGACCTGAACGTCGCTTCGCCGGTGATGGAGGCGCACCAGAAGAATGCCGGCGGCAACGAGCGCATCGCCGCCACCATGTTCCGCTACTTCCGCTTCCCCAAGGATTTTTCTAACTTCGTCTATCTGAGCCAGATCCAGCAGGGATTGGCGATCCGCACGGCCGTCGATTACTGGCGCTCGCTGAAGCCACATTGCATGGGCACGCTCTACTGGCAGCTCAACGACACCTGGCCGGTTGCCTCCTGGGCGAGCCTCGACTACGGCGGCAACTGGAAGGCCATGCACTACATGGCGCGCCGCTTCTTCCAGCCGGTGACTGTTGCCGCTATTCCGTCCGACGATGGCAAGACCATTGCGTTTTCGATGGTCAACGACACCGCCGAACCGGTCACGGTCGAACTGCAGACATTCCTCGTTTCGCTGTCAGGCGAAAAGCAGCCCCTGACGGCTGCTGCCGGCACCTGCAGCCCGGATCGTGCCGCTACACTGATGACGATTGCTGCCTCGGATATTCCGAGGGACATGCTGCTGTTCTGGTCCTTCGAAGCGTCGAACGGCATGCGGGGCGAGGGGCATCATGTCCCAGGCACCTATAAGGCGTTGGATCTCAAACCGTCCGAGCTTTCGATCTCGACAAGCGCCGCCGGCGAAAATTCTTACGACATCACGGTTTCGGCATCCGGTCTTGCCCTGCATGTGATGATCGAAGCCGATATCGAAGGCCGCTATTCCGACAATGCCTTCGACCTGACGGTAGGCGAAAGCCGCGTCATTCGTTTCACTCCGAAGGAAAAGCCTGAAACAGGCAACGTCCCACGCTTTGTGGCCTTCGATCTTCAATCCTGTCAGGGCAACGGCTAGTCCCAATCCACGCCTGGCAACCCCGCCCAATGAGGAGAATCCGATGAAAGATGTCAGCTTCCAGCTTTATAGCGCCCGCAATTTCCCGCCGCTTTCCGATGTCCTGAAGACTGTTGGGACTGCCGGCTACACACAGGTTGAAGGTTATGGCGCTCTCTACGCCTCGCTCGACGATGCCGCGCTCGCTGCCCTGAGGGCCGACATGGACAAGAGTGGCGTGACGATGCCGTCAGCCCATTTCGGTCTCGACATGCTCGAGTCCGATCCGGCTCGCGCCCTGAAAATAGCCAACGCTCTCGGCATCAAGGCGATCTATTGCCCTTATCTGCTCCCCGATCAGCGTCCGGCGGACGCGGCTGGCTGGAAAGCTTTCGGTGAGCGTCTGGAAAAGGCCGGCAAGCCGTTCCGCGATGCCGGTCTCGATTTCGGCTGGCACAACCATGATTTCGAATTCGCGGCGCTGCCGGACGGCTCTGTTCCGCAGGATCATATCTTCGCCGGCGGCCCGAACCTTTCCTGGGAAGCCGATATCGCCTGGGTCATCCGCGGCGGTGCTGACCCCTTTGCCTATATCGAGAAATACGGCAAGCGCATTACAGCCGTCCACGTCAAGGACATCGCCGCAGCCGGCGAGAACACGGACCAGGACGGTTGGGCCGATGTCGGTCACGGCACCGTCGATTGGGCGAGGCTGTTCAAGGCGCTTTCTGCGACGCCTGCAAAATACTACGTCGTCGAACACGACAATCCCAAGGATTATAAGGCGACGGCCGAGCGCTCGATCGCTTCGATCAAGACCTATTGAGAGAAAGACCAAACCATGACAAAGGAACTTGGCGTCGGCATCATCGGATGCGGCAACATCTCCACCACCTACTTCCGGCTCTCGCCGCTCTTCAAGGGCATCAAGGTCATCGCCTGCGCCGACATCAATCCGGCCGCGGCCGAAACGCGCGCGTCCGAGTATGACGTCAAGGCACAGACCATCGAGGAACTGCTTGCCAATCCGGAGATCGACATCGTCGTCAACCTGACGATCCCTGAAGCGCACTTCCCGGTCTCCAAGATGATCCTGGAAGCCGGCAAGCACGTCTATTCCGAAAAGCCGCTGGTGCTCTCGCTCGAGCAGGGCGAACAGCTGCGCGGCATCGCCACGGCCAACAACCTGAAGGTCGGTTGCGCGCCGGACACTTTCCTCGGCGGCGCGCACCAGCTGGCACGTGACTACATCGATCAGGGCAAGATCGGCCGCGTCACCTCGGGCACCTGCCACGTGATGAGCCCGGGCATGGAGATGTGGCATCCGAACCCGGACTTCTTCTTCCTGCCCGGCGGTGGCCCGATCCTCGATCTCGGCCCATACTACATCGCCAACCTCATCAACCTGATCGGTCCGGTCAAGCGCGTCGCGGCCTTGACCTCGATGGCCAATCACACGCGCACCATCACCAGCGAGCCGCGCAAGGGCGAGGTGATCCCGGTCGAGACGCCGACCAACATCCATGCGCTGCTCGAATTCCAGAACGGCGCGACGGTCACGTTGTCGGCCAGCTGGGATGTCTGGTCGCACCGCCATGCCAACATGGAGCTCTACGGCACGGAAGGCTCGCTCTTCGTGCCCGACCCCAACTTCTTCGGCGGCACGGTTTCGGCAAGCGGCCGCGACAAGGACATCCAGCCGCTGGAGACCTGGGAACACCCGTTCTCCGTCACCAACCAGGAACATCCGCAGGGCATGATGGCGAACTACCGCACCGCCGGACTTGCAGACATGGCGATCGCCATTCTCGAAGGCCGCGATGCGCGCTGCTCGCTGGAACGCGCGCTGCACGGCGTCGACGTCATGGTCTCGATCCTGAAGTCGGGCGAAGAAGGCCGCTTCATCGAGTTGACCACGACCTGCACGCAGCCGGCTGCACTCGGTATCGAAGAGGCGAAGGCTTTGCTGCGTTAGGCGAAATTTGGGGGCGTCAAGCAGTATCGCTTTGCGCCGTCATCGCAATAAAATATACCGAATTTATCCAAATCATTCCCGGAGCATCACTGCTTCGGGAATTCCGTTTTCAAGCACACTTCAAGCACAGGCAGGATGAAACGATGAGCTGGCAACCGGCAGACAATCGCTATGAGACGATGAAGTACAATCGCTGCGGCAAGACCGGGCTGAAGCTGCCGGCGGTCTCGCTCGGCCTTTGGCACAATTTCGGCCACGATACCCCGCACGAGCGCAAGCTCGACATGTGCCGCACGGCCTTCGACCTCGGCATCACCCATTTCGACCTCGCCAACAATTACGGTCCGCCTCCGGGCTCGGCCGAAACCGCCTTCGGCGAAATTATGCGCACCGATTTTGCCGGTTTGCGCGACGAGCTGATCATCTCGTCCAAGGCCGGCTACGACATGTGGCCGGGTCCGTATGGCGAATGGGGCAGCCGCAAATACCTGATCGCCTCCTGCGACCAGAGTCTTGCCCGCATGGGTCTCGACTATGTCGACATCTTCTATTCGCATCGCTTCGATCCGGACACGCCTCTCGAAGAAACCTGCGGCGCGCTCGACCATATCGTCCGGTCGGGCAGGGCGCTCTATGTCGGCATCTCCTCCTACAATTCGCAGCGCACCCGCGAGGCCGCCGCGATCCTCAAGGACCTCGGAACGCCCCTTCTCATTCACCAGCCGAGCTATTCGATGCTGAACCGCTGGGTCGAGGATGACGGTCTCGTCGATACGCTGGAAGGTCTTGGCATCGGCTCGATCGTGTTCTCGCCCTTGGCGCAGGGCATGCTGACGACGAAATATCTCGGCGGTATCCCGGCCGACAGCCGTGCGGCGCAGAATCACTTCCTCAAGAAGGACTTCATCCGCCCGTCGATCATCGACAATATCCGGAAGCTCAACGAGATTGCCGAGAAGCGCGGCCAGACGCTGGCGCAGATGGCAATCGCCTGGGTGTTGCGCGGCGGCCGGATTACCTCCGCACTTATCGGTGCCAGCCGTTCGTCGCAGATTATCGATTGTGTTGCCGCGCTGAAGAACGACACGTTCACGGCGGAGGAACTGGCGGAGATAGACGTTTACGCCAAGGAGGCCGATATCAATCTTTGGGCATCGTCGGCTGAGCGCGCGTAAGCGTCAGCCATTCGTTAATAGAGCAAACGAAAAGGCACCGGGTCGTCAGATCCGGTGCCTTTTTCATGCAGGGGTGTTCAAGGATAAACGCGCGGGCGCCGGATATCGATGAAGCCGTGCGTGTCGGTCCGGAACGGGAATTCCGAGGCCGTGCTCAATTCGATGGAGTGGCCATGGACCGCTAGGGCCTTCTGCAGCGAACATAGGGGTGGCGCGGCGCATTCCGAGGAACCCGCGCCTGGCGGCTTGTGTCTCCTGTGGAAAAATTGCCTTTAAAGCAGCGGTGAAGAAACAGACTCATCCGCAATCCTGAAATTGCCAAACTTTCTTCAGTGTAATCATATATTAGAAAATTCAATGCGTTGCGGCCATGTTTTCACACCAGACAATAGTACAGATCGTGCGTCGATCAACCTTACGTAAGTCGCTGCAAACATTGAAAATTGCTGTTAGACAAAAGTCGAAGATGGCGTCTTGTCCGCACGACTGGACATGAGGGAGTGAGCGTGTAATCTGCCCGCGGAGGCGTGTGATTTCATTTGAAAATCGCATGGCTGATCGCGAGGATTTAGGCTTGTGCACACCGTTTTGACCGATCGAATCTGGTCGGTGCGGTATGCCCGCGGGGAGGAGCAGCATCGGCGAGACCGGGCTGTCCGCGAAAACAGAGGAGAGAACATGGATCGTCGTTCATTCATTAAACGTGCAGGTCTCGGTGGCGTCGGCGCCGTCGCGGCCACGACGCTCGCAGCTCCGGCCATTGCCCAGAGCAATCCAAAAATCACCTGGCGGCTGACGTCGTCGTTCCCCAAGGGGCTCGACACGATCTATGGCGCCGCCGAGGTGTTTGCCAAGCACATGAAGGATGCCACGGACGGCAATTTCGAGGTTCAGGTGTTTGCCGCCGGCGAAATCGTTCCAGGTCTGCAGGCCGCCGACGCGGCTGCCGCGGGAACGGTCGAGGCCTGTCACACCGTTTCCTATTATTATTGGGGCAAGGATCCCGTCTGGGCGCTGGGAGCTGCGGTGCCGTTTGCGCTCAACGCGCGCGGCATGAACGCGTGGCATTATCACGGCGGCGGCATCGAGATGTTCAACGAGTTCCTGGCAACTCAGAACCTCGTGGGACTTCCAGGCGGCAACACCGGCGTGCAGATGGGCGGCTGGTTCCGCAAGGAAATCAAGACCGTGGAAGATCTGCAGGGCTTGAAGATGCGCATCGGAGGCTTTGCCGGCGCTATCGTTTCCAAGCTCGGCGTCATCCCGCAGCAGATCGCCGGCGGCGAAATCTATCAGGCGCTGGAAAAGGGCACGATCGATGCGGCGGAATGGGTTGGTCCCTATGACGACGAGAAGCTCGGCTTCCAGAAGGTCGCGCCTTACTACTATTACCCGGGCTTCTGGGAAGGCGGCCCGACGGTCCACCTGATGTTCAACAAGGGCAAGTTCGACGAATTGCCTGAGAACTACAAGGCGCTGGTGCGCACTGCGGCCCAGGCGACCGACGCCAACATGCTGCAGAAGTATGATCATCTCAATCCGAAGGCGATCAAGCAGCTCGTCGCCAACGGCGCCCAGCTTCGTCCGTTCAGCCCGGAAATCCTCACCGCCTGCTTTGAGGCGTCGGAGGCTGTCTATTCCGAGTATGAGGACAAGAACGAGGCGTTCAAGAAGATCTGGGGCTCGCTCAAGGCCTTCCGCAAGGAAACCTTCCTGTGGCAGCAGGTGGCGGAATATACCAACGACACCTTCATGATGCAGCTTCAGCGGGGCGGCAAGCTCGGCTAATGAGGTAGCAACAGACAGTGCCGACGCGCGTCGGCACTGTCTGTGTATTCCGGACAGGAACATCAGAATTCCAGCCGGCAAATCCGTTTGCAACAGACGGAAGGGGAACCAGTTTGGCTATCGCTCTACGTATTACCGGCTTCATCGACGAGCTGAGCAGGCGCATGGGGATCATCGCGATCTATCTTGTGCTGTTTGCCTCGATGGTCGCCGCTTTCAATGCGATCTTTCGCTACAGCACTGACGGCATTCTCTGGCTGGAGCGCAACGTCGGCGGCATCGGCTTCTTCCGGGCCGTCCTCGACCTCTACCGCAACAATTCCAATACGCTTTCGGAATCGCAGTGGTACATGTTTGCCGGCATGGTCATGCTGGGCGGCGCGTGGACGCTCAAGGTGAACGAACATGTCCGCGTCGATCTGGTCTACGGCTCGGTGAGCGAACGCACGCGGACCTGGATCGATCTGCTGGGCGGCATTTTCTTCCTCTTGCCGATGTGCGCCCTGATGATCTGGTTCACATGGCCGTGGTTCTTGGATTCCTGGATCACCAATGAAGGCTCGAACAATGCCGGCGGCTTGCCGCGCTGGCCAGCCAAGCTGATGGTTCCGCTCGGTTTTGCCCTTGTCGGCCTTCAGGGCGTCGCCGAAATCATCAAATGCATCCTCGCGCTGACCGTCGGTTATGTCCGCGAATACGCTTACGAGAAGCCGCTTCAATGATCGATTTGCTGATCCACTACATTGCGCCCCTTATGTTCGTGGGGCTGATCTTCTTCATGCTCATCGGCTATCCGGCCGCTTTCTCGCTCGCAGCCGTCGGCCTTTTTTTCGGGCTTGTGGCGATCGAGCTTGGCCTCATAGGTACGGATTTCCTCGGAAATCTGACCTATCAGCTGTTCTCGGTGCTTTCGAACGACCTTTTGCTCGCCATTCCGTTCTTCACCTTCATGGGTGTCATTCTCGAACGCTGCGGTTTGGCGGAGGATCTGCTGGAAGGGTTCGGGCAACTGTTCGGTGGCGTCCGCGGTGGCCTTTCGTATGCCGTCATCCTTGTCGGCGCGGTCCTTGGCGCGATCACCGGCACGGTCGCCGCATCGGTCATTGCCATGGGGCTGATTTCTCTGCCGGTCATGATGCGGTACGGCTACAACGTTCGCCATGCCACCGGCGTCATCGCTGCTTCCGGCACCATCACCCAGCTCATCCCGCCGTCGCTCGTGCTCATCGTTCTTGCCGATCAGCTGCAGGTGTCGCCGGGCGATATGTATATCGGTGCAACGGGTGCCAGCATCGTTCAGGTTCTCCTGTTCATGGGCTGGGTTTTCATTCTCAGCATCATAAAGCCTCATCACGTACCGGCGCTGCCGCCGGAAGCCCGCACGCTGCGCGGCTGGCCGCTCTACAAGAAGTGCATTCGCGGTATGGTGCCGTCCCTGGCGCTGATCTTCATCGTCCTGGGTACGATCTTCATGGGTCTTGCCACGCCGACGGAGGCGGGAGCGATGGGCGTCGTCGGCGCCATGGTACTCGCCTGGATGAACGGAAGGCTCACCTGGACGCTGATCTATCAGGGCATGGACATGACGATGCGGCTGACGGCCATGGTCGTGTTCATTCTGCTCGGCGCGCGCGTCTTCAGCCTGGTGTTCAACGGCGTCGGCGGTGGCCACTGGATCGAAGAGATGCTGACCGGTCTTCCCGGCGGCGTTGTCGGCTTCCTGATCTTCGTCAACATCTTCATCTTCATTATCGCCTTCTTCCTTGATTTCTTCGAGATCGCCTTCATCATCGTGCCGCTTCTGGCGCCGGTCGCCGAAGCGCTCGGCATCAACCTGATCTGGTTCGGTGTGATGATCTGCGCCAACATGCAAACGAGCTTCATGCACCCGCCCTTTGGTTTCGCCTTGTTTTATCTTCGCGGTATCGCGCCCCGAACGATCAAGACGAGCGACATCTACATGGGCGCGATTCCGTGGCTTGTCCTGCAACTGATCCTTGTCGGCCTCCTGGTTGGGTTTCCGGAAATGGTCACGTTCTTCCTCGACGCCGAAGTCGTTCAGGATCTGGACAGCATCAAGTCGCTCGTTCCGGGGACCGAAGGTGGCACCAACGGACTTGAAACGGCTCCGAATTTCGGGCTCGATTCACCGCCCAAGTTCTAAAGGCTTTTGCATCCATGACCGCGACGATCCGCAATCCGATCCTGCCCGGCTTCAATCCGGATCCGTCGATCTGCCGCGTGGGCGAGGATTACTACATCGCCACGTCCACGTTCGAATGGTATCCCGGCGTGCAAATCCACCACTCGCGTGATCTGGTGAACTGGCGGCTGGTGCGCCGGCCGCTGGAGCGGGCAAGCCAGCTCGACATGCGTGGCAATCCCGACAGCTGCGGCGTCTGGGCGCCGTGCCTGTCTTATGCCGACGGCCTGTTCTTTCTGGTCTATACGGACGTCAAGCGCTTCGACGGCAACTTCAAGGATGCGCACAATTACATCGTCACATCGCCCTCGATCGAGGGCGAATGGTCGGAGCCGATCTACGTCAATTCCTCGGGCTTCGATCCGTCGCTGTTCCACGACGACGACGGCCGCAAATGGTTCCTCAACATGCAGTGGAACCATCGCACCGAGAGCTTCGGCGGCGCGCCGAAGTCGCCTGCCTTCGACGGTATCCTGTTGCAGGAGTGGGACCCGGTTTCGAAAAAGCTCGTCGGGCCGATCAGGAATATTTTTGCCGGCAGTGCGCAGGGGCTCGTCGAAGGCCCGCATCTCTTCAAGCGCAATGGCTGGTACTATCTGACGACGGCCGAGGGCGGCACGGGGTACGATCACGTGGTGACGATGGCGCGATCGCGGACCATCGAAGGTCCCTACGAGATGCATCCGCAGACGCACTTGATCACCGCCAAGGACGCGCCGGACGCAGTGCTGCATAGGGCAGGGCACGGCCAATATGTCGAGACGCCGGACGGGCAGGCCTATCATACGCATCTCACCGGCCGGCCTTTGCCGCCGTTGCGCCGTTGCACGCTCGGCCGCGAGACGGCGCTGCAGAAATGCGTCTGGCGTGATGACGGCTGGCTCTATCTGGAGCAGGGCGGGGTCGTGCCCGCCGTCGAGGTTCCGGCGCCAAGCGAAACGGCTGCCATCGAGAAACCGACGAAGGTCGAAACGGATTTCGACGGTCCGAACCTGCCGATGGATTTCCAGTGGCTGCGCACGCCGGTTCCCGAGCGGATATTCTCACTGACGGAACGACCGGGATATCTGCGCCTGTTCGGGCGCGAAAGCATCGGCAGCTGGTTCGAACAGGCGCTGGTGGCACGGCGCCAGGAACATCATTCGTTCCGTGTTGAAACCGTCGTCGAATTTTCCCCGGACACCTACCAGCAGGCGGCCGGCCTCACTCACTATTACAATCGCCACAAGTTCCATGCGGTCGCTGTCACGCTCCATGAGCAGCTCGGCCGGGTGGTGACGATCTTCTCCTGCGCCGGCGATTTTCCGCATGGCCGCATGACGTTTCCTGTCGATAGCGGTGTGGCCGTGCCGTTTGGGCGGGTTTATCTGGCGATGGAAATCCGTGACAACGATCTGCAGTTCTTCTGGCATGCGGATGGCTACCGTGCCTGGCGAAAACTCGGGCCGGTTCTCGATGCTGGCGTCGTGTCCGACGAGGGCGGGCGGGGCGAGCACGGCTCTTTTACCGGCGCATTCGCGGGCGTCTTTGCCTTCGACACCTCGGGCCGGGTGCAGGTCGCGGATTTCGACCGTTTCAGCTACGAGGCGTTGTAACCGCCGGCGCATGTTTCTGCAATATATCAGCTAATCATTATAATTAACTGATATCATTACAGTTTTGTAATTCTTGTTTTCAGTTTCCATTCATCTTTGCGGCCGTAGTTTCGGTGGTGTCAAAAACGAAAGGACACCCCGATGAAACGTCTGTTGATCGCGCTTGTCGCAAGCTCCTTCCTCGCGGCACCGATGGCCTTCGCACAGCCTGCCAGGCCGTTCGAAGTTGCTCAGGTGACGCAGCGCCATGTGGAAAAACGCGTCTACAAGCACGGCAACGATAAGGTGGTCGAGAAGCGCGTTACCGTGAAAAAGCGCTGGGCGCGTGGCCATCGCCTGTCGCCGGTCGAGCGCCGCCGCATCGCCGCGGTCAATGACTATCGCCGCTACAAGCTGCGCGCACCGCCACGCGGCCAGCAGTGGGTGCGGGTCGACAACGACTTCCTGCTGATCAGCGTTGCCACCGGCGTGATCGTCAATCTGGCGACGCGGTGATCGGGCAGGCGCGACAATAGAAAAGGCGGCGCTGAGCCGCCTCAGATTGCTGACAAACCTGAAAAGGGTTGTTTGAGGAAACGAGCATCCCATTTCTCCGTCATCCTCGCCCTTGTGGCGGGGATCCAGTGACCCGACGTCCGTCGGGTCAAAAGACCTTTCGGCCCAAGGACTTGGGCTGGCTGGATCCCTGTGACGGGCACAGGGATGACGGAGGTTTTGGCTATTGCCGAGTTTCCCTAAGAGACGTCAATCGAGACTCATAGATAGTGCCGGGAAGTCGTCAAAGCGGCCGCGCTAACCGACCCTTGCAGACCAGTCGGCGAACGGGTCCGTCAATGTCCGCCACCGCTCCGGCGTGAAGCCCTTGGCGTCCACCAGACAATCGTCGAGTTCGGCTTCCAATGCCGCTTGATCCATCGGATCGGCGCCGATGAAGACGATTTCCTGGCGCCGGTCGCCCCAGACGGGATCGAGATAGGGCTTCATCATGGCGAGAAACCTTGGATCATCCGGCCACTGTGCCTTGGGAACCGCCGACCACCAGAGCCCCATCTTCGATGTGCGCACCATCGGCCCGGCCTGGCTGAGTTCGCCGGCGTGATGGGGACGCGTCGCCAGCCAGAAAAAGCCCTTCGCCCGCACGACGCCCGGCCAGGGTCGATGGACGAAGCTGTGAAAGCGTTCGGGATCGAACGGCTTCTTTGCCCGGTAGACGAAGGAGCGGATGCCGTATTCCTCGGTTTCCGGCACATGATCCTTGAAACCGTGCAGTTCCTTGTACCAGAGCGGGTGCTGCTCGGCCTTGGCCATGTCGAACAGCCCTGTGCCGAGCACATCGCGCAAGGCGATCCTGCCGAAATCCGTCTCGATCAGCCGCGCATCGGGATTGAGCCCGACGATGATTTTTCGCGCCGCATCCCGCTGTTCGGGTGTTGCGCTGCCCGTCTTGTTCAGGATGACGACATCGGCGAATTCGATCTGTTCGACCAGCAGATCGACAAGCGTGCGGTCGTCGCCGTCGCCGGCCGTGTCCCCGCGGTCGGCAAGGAAGTCTGCGGAGGAATAGTCGGCCAAGAGGTTGGCAGCATCGACCACGGTCACCATCGTATCGAGCCTCGCGACATCGGAGAGGCTGTTGCCGTTCTCGTCGCGGAATTCAAACGTGGTGGCGACGGGAAGGGGCTCCGCGATCCCGGTCGATTCGATCAGCAGGTAGTCGAACCGGTCCTGTTCCGCCAGTTTGCGCACCTCGTTCAGAAGGTCGTCGCGCAGCGTGCAGCAAATGCAGCCATTGGTCATTTCGACCAGTTGCTCCTCCGTCCGCGACAGGTTGGCGCCGCCATCGCGCACCAGGGCTGCGTCGATGTTGACCTCGCTCATGTCGTTGACGATGACGGCGACCCTTAAGCCGTCGCGATTGTTGAGGATGTGATTAAGCACCGTGGTTTTCCCGGCGCCGAGAAAGCCGGAAAGAACGGTGACCGGAAGTTTGTCGGACATCGCTTGTATCCTTAATGTTATACAGTTACATTTCGCAATCCAAAAAAGGCGGGCATTTAGGCCCGCCTTTTTCAGGGTCTTGGGAGAACCTTGTTAGCTGCCGTTGGAGAGGCAGGTCTTCAGCGAGGTGCCGATGCCTTCCATCAACTGGAAATAGAGGTCCGGTCCGGCCTCGAGCGTGGCCGCTTCCGGATCAAGCGTGCCGGACTTCGCCGGCGTGCCCTCGAGCACGACATTGACGAGCTTGGGCTCGAACTGCGGTTCAGCAAAGACGCAGGTTGCACCGAGTTCGACGATCTTGGCATGGATCTCGGACAGGCGCTCGGCGCCGGGCAGGACCTCGGGGCTGACGGTGATCGAGCCTGCCACTTTTACGTGGTAGCGATGCTCGAAATACTGGTAGGCGTCATGAAAGACGATGAAGGGCTTGTCCTTGATCGGCGCGACGGTCTCGGTCAGAGACTTGTCGAGCGCATCGAGCCGGGTGCCGAGCGCATCGAGATTGGCCTTGTAGGTCGCTGCGTTGGCCGGATCGGCTTCCGCAAGCGTCTTTTCGATCTCGGTTGCCATCGCCTTGGCGTTGGCCGGGTCGAGCCAGAGGTGCATGTCGAACTCGCCCTCGTCGTGGTGATGTCCCGCTTCTTTATCAGCGCCTTCCGCGCCTGCCTCGTGCTCGTCGCCGTCGTCATGGGCCTCGAAGGCGCCGCCCTCGCGGAATTTCAGCTTCTCAAGTCCTGGCGCACCGTCCAGTTCGACGATCTTCGCGCGGCTGCCGAGCGATTCCAGCGGCTTTTCCAGAAAGGCTTCCAGCCCGTGCCCGACCCAGAAGACCACATTGGCGTTTTCAAGCGCCGAGGCATTGGAGGGCTTCATGCTGTAGGTATGGGGGGAGGCGGCCCCTTCGACGATCAGCGCCGGTTCGCCGACGCCCTGCATGATCGAGGCGACCAGGGAGTGGATCGGCTTGATCGAAACGACGACGTTGGGCGCTTCGGCATGGGCGGTGCCCGTTGCCAGAAGCAGGGAGGGGGCGAAAAGCAGGGAAGATGTCAAAAGGAGGGATTTTTTCAGGCTCATGCGGGGGAACTCCTGTCTTGCAAATCAATGTAATGTTATTACATCAATTGCGTTATGCTATAACGTGTGGCATAGCGGCTGGCAACACATCACCCGGATTTTTTTGATGCTGAACTTTCGCAAGCCCGATCAGGCACCGCTCGTCTCGCTGAACAATGCCGGCGTGCGCCGCAACGGCCGCTGGCTGGTGCGCGGCGTCGAGTTCTCGATCAGCCGCGGCGAGATCGTTACACTGATCGGCCCGAACGGCTCGGGCAAATCGACGACGGCGAAGGCTGCGATCGGCGTCTTGAAGCCGAACGAGGGCTGGGTCGAGAAAATGCCGGGCCTCAAGGTCGGTTACGTGCCGCAGAAACTCGCGATCGATTGGACGCTGCCTTTAACCGTCGAGCGCCTGATGACACTGACCGGACCGCTGAAGGGGCGCGAGGTCGAGGAGGCGCTGCATTCCACCGGTATCGCGCATCTTGCCCGTGCCGAGGTCCAGCATCTCTCCGGCGGCGAGTTCCAGCGGGCGCTGCTTGCCCGCGCCATTGCCCGCAAGCCCGATCTGCTGGTTCTCGACGAACCGGTGCAGGGCGTCGATTTTTCCGGCGAGATTGCGCTCTACGACCTGATCAAGTCGATCCGCAACCAGACCGGCTGCGGCATCCTGCTGATCTCGCACGATCTGCATGTGGTGATGGCCGAGACCGATACGGTGATCTGCCTGAACGGCCATGTCTGCTGCCGCGGCACGCCGCAGATGGTGAGCCAGAGCCCTGAATATCTGAAGCTGTTCGGCAGCCGTGCCGCGAGGACACTGGCCGTCTACAGCCACGATCACGACCATACCCATCTGCCCGACGGGCGCGTGCTGCATGCCGATGGCAGCATCACCGAACATTGCCATCCCGACGACGGCCATCATCACGGTGATGCGCATGATGATCATTCGCATGATCACGTGCATGGGCCGGATTGCGGCTGCGGCTATAAGAGTCGGCTGCAAGGCTATGACAACAAGGAGAGCGGCCGTGTTTGACGATTTCTTCACCCGCGCGCTCATTGCCGGCATCGGCCTTGCCATCACCGTCGGCCCGCTCGGCTGCTTCGTCATCTGGCGGCGCATGGCCTATTTCGGCGATACCATGGCCCATTCGGCTCTGCTCGGCGTGGCGCTGTCGCTGCTGTTCGAGCTCAATCTGATGCTCAGCGTCTTCATCGTTGCCGCCGCCGTGTCGCTGCTTCTCCTGCTGCTGCAGAAGCGCGGTGCGCTGTCGACGGATGCGCTGCTCGGCATTCTCTCCCATTCGACGCTGTCGATCGGCCTCGTCATGGTCGCCTTCATGACCTGGGTGCGGATCGATCTCGTCGGTTTCCTGTTCGGCGACATTCTGGCTGTCTCCAGGGCAGACATCGATCTCGTCTGGGGCGGCGGCATCCTCGTTCTCTTCGCGATCGTCTACCTCTGGCGACCGCTGCTTGCCTCCACCGTCAATCCGGAACTGGCCGAGGCCGAAGGCCTGCAGCCGGAGCGGGCGCGGCTTTATTTCATGCTTCTGATGGCGCTGGTGATTGCGATTGCCATGAAGATCGTCGGCATCCTCCTGATCACGTCGCTCCTGATCATACCGGCTGCCACAGCCCGGCGTTTCGCCACGTCGCCCGAAATCATGGCCGTGCTCGCCTCGGTCATCGGCGCGCTGGCCGTCACCGGCGGATTGTTCGGCTCGCTGCATTTCGATACCCCGTCCGGCCCGTCGATCGTGGTTGCGGCAATGGGGCTTTTCGTGCTCAGTCTGTTGCCGTTCGGTCGGAATGGACAGGCAGAGACGGCGATTCACTCGACGCATGGAGGACATCACTGATGGCGACACAGCAGCTCACCAAGAACCAGTCGCTGGTCCTCGACGCGCTCACCCATGCGGAAGGCCCGCTCAGCGCCTATACCATCCTCGACAAGCTGCGCGACCACGGTTTCCGCGCTCCGCTGCAGGTCTATCGCGCGCTCGACAAACTGCTCGAATTCGGTCTCATCCACCGGCTCGAAAGCATGAACTCCTTTGTCGCCTGCGCCCATCCGGATCATCACCACCACGATCATGGCGTCACGGCGTTTGCGATCTGCGAGGATTGCGGCCAGGTGACCGAGATGCATGATGAGGGCATGGAGGAAAGGCTCTCCGTGCTGGCTGGCAAGCAGCATTTCAAGACCGAAAAGACCACGATCGAGATCCGTGGCCATTGCCAGAACTGCACCCACAGCTGATCCCACAGCCCGTCAACGCCGTATCCATTGCCGGCTGATGCGTGAAGCATCCCGGCTCTTTTGAGGTTCAGTCGTGAACAATCGCGAATCGATGTCCGATTTCTTGTTTTCCGCGCATTCGCACGGCCACGCCCATAGCCATGATCACCTTCCACAAGACGCCACTGCCATGGCGATCGACCCCGTCTGCGGCATGACGGTCAGGCTGGATGCCGGAAAGCCAAGCCTCGACTACCACGGCACGACCTACCATTTCTGCAGCCAGCGCTGCCATGGCCGCTTCAGCGCCGATCCCTGGTTCTTTCTCTCCGGCCATGCGGCAAAGAAGCCGAAGGTCGCCAAGAAGGCGACGTCTTACACATGCCCGATGGATCCGGAGATCATCCGTGATGCCCCCGGCACCTGCCCGATCTGCGGCATGGCGCTGGAGCCGATGGGCGTCCCGGTAGACGGTCCCAATCACGAACTCGTCGATTTTACCCGGCGCTTTTGGGTGAGCCTTGCCTGTGCCGTGCCGCTCGTTCTCCTGTCGATGGGGCCGATGCTGGGTCTCCCGATCCGTGACTGGATCGGCGGCCGTGTCGCCGGCTATCTCGAACTGATCCTTGCAACGCCGGTGGTGCTCTGGGCAGCGAAGCCCTTTTTCGCGCGGGGATGGGTGTCGCTGCGCACTGGCCACTACAATATGTGGACGCTGATCTCGCTCGGTGTAGGCGCTGCCTATCTCTATAGCCTCATCGCGACAGTGTTTCCGAGCCTGTTCCCCATGGAGCTCGGCGGCCATCACGGTGGCGTCGCCGTCTATTTTGAAGCGGCCGCCGTCATCGTGGCCCTGGTCTTCGTCGGCCAGATCCTCGAACTACGGGCCCGTGAGCGCACCGGCGATGCCATTCGTGCCCTGATGAATCTCGCGCCGAAGACCGCGCGGCGGATCCAGCCGGATGGAACGGAACAGGATGCGCCGCTGGAAAATATCCTTGCCGGCGACCATGTGCGTGTCCGCCCTGGAGAAGCCGTCCCGGTCGATGGCGTGGTGACGGAGGGCCGTTCCAGCGTTGACGAGAGCCTCATGACGGGAGAGCCCCTGCCGGTCGAAAAGGCCGTGGGCGCCCACGTTACCGGCGGCACCATCAACGGTAACGGCACGCTGGTCGTCCGGGCGGAAAAGGTGGGCAGCGACAGCGTGCTTTCGCAGATCGTCGAGATGGTCGCGACAGCCCAGCGTTCGCGGGCACCGATCCAGAAGCTCGCGGATCGCGTCTCGGCGTGGTTCGTGCCGGCCGTTGTGATCGTCGCTCTTGCTGCATTCGCAGCCTGGCTCCTGCTTGGTCCGCAGCCCTCTTTTGTTTACGGGCTGGTGGCGGCCGTTTCAGTCCTCATCATCGCCTGCCCCTGTGCGCTCGGTCTCGCCACGCCAATCTCGATCATGACGGCAACGGGCAGGGGAGCCCGATCCGGCGTGCTGGTGCGCGAAGCCGCCGCGCTGGAACGCCTCGCCGCCGTCGATACGCTGATCGTCGACAAAACCGGCACGCTGACGGAAGGCAGGCCGCGCCTCACGGATGTTCTCGTGCATCCCAGTTTTCCGGAAAACCGCCTGCTGATGCTGGCGGCCTCGCTTGAAAAAGCCTCCGAACACCCGCTGGCGGAAGCTATCGTCGCCGGCGCCAAGGCGCGGGATGTGCTGCTTGCCGCCGTTTCCGATTTCGAGGCCGTCAACGGCAAGGGCGTCTCCGGTCGGGTGGATGGGGATCTCGTCCTTGCCGGCAACGCCGCCATGCTTTCGGATGCGGGCATCGACACCGCCGCCTTTGCCGCTCATGCCGAGGGGCTGCGTCAGAACGGCCGGACCGCGCTCTATATCGCCGTCAATGGCGAACTCGCCGGATTGCTGGCGCTGGCCGATGAAATCAAGGTCAGTGCGGCAGAGGCGATCCGAGCGCTGCATGCCGAGGGTATAAGGATCATCATGGCGACGGGTGACAGCGCCATTACGGCCAATGCGGTGGCGAAGGAGCTTGGCATAGACGATGTCGTGGCAGATCAGTTGCCGGAGGACAAGAAGGCGCTGGTCGAGCGTCTGAAGGCTGAGGGCCGTGTTGTCGCAATGGCGGGCGACGGTATCAACGATGCACCGGCGCTGGCTGCTGCCGATGTCGGCATCGCCATGGGCACCGGCGCCGACGTGGCGCTGGAAAGCGCCGGCATCACACTGCTGAAGGGCGACCTGTCGGGTATCGTGCGGGCGCGGACCCTGTCGAAGGCGACCCTGTCGAATATTCGCCAGAACCTGTTCTTCGCCTTCGCCTACAATGCCGTCGGCGTCCCCGTCGCGGCGGGTCTGCTGTATCCGCTCACCGGCTCGCTCCTTTCGCCGATGATTGCAGCCGCAGCCATGAGCCTGTCGTCCGTCTCCGTCGTCGCCAATGCGCTGAGGCTAAGGCGATTGAAGCTCTGATCCCGGTTAGTCGATGACCGACAGGCTGGTGGCGAAAAGCTGCCATTTCTTGACATAGCCATTTGCAGATTTCTTCAGTCCGGCAACGGCTGCATCGTCCAGCAGCCGGATGGCCTTTGCCGGCGCGCCGACGATCAGGGAATTGTCGGGGAAGACCTTGCCCTCCGTGACCAGTGCATTGGCGCCGATGAGACAATTGTTGCCGATCACCGCACCGTTGAGCACCGTGGCACCCATGCCGACCAGCGAATTGTCGCCGATGGTGCAGCCGTGCACGATGGCCCGGTGGCCGATGGTGCAGCCTTCTCCGATCGTTACCGGAAAGCCTGGGTCGACATGGATGACGACGCCTTCCTGGATATTGGAGCGTGCGCCGATCCGGATCGGTTCGTTGTCGCCGCGCAGGACGGCGCCGAACCAGACGCCGACATCCTCGCCCAGTTCGACCTTGCCGATGACATGCGCATCCGGCGCCAGCCAGTAGCTGCCATCCGCCGGAACGTCCGGCCGCGCCGGGCCAAGTGCATAAAGCGGCATGATTTTTCCTTCTTGTTCTCAGATAACCGTAAGGGTCAGCGTCGCAACGCCGTCAATGCCGCAGGACACCTCGTCACCGCGCGACACCGCACCCACACCGGAGGGCGTCCCTGTCATGATGACATCGCCGGCATCGAGCCTGAACAGTTTCGACAGTTCGGCGATGATTTCCGGCACCTTCCAGATCATCTGGTTGAGGTCGCCCTGCTGTTTGAGGTCATTGTTGACTTTCAACCAGATATTGCCATTGGCGGGATGTCCGATCACTTGGGCCGGGACGATGGTCGAAACTGGGGCAGAGTGCTCGAATGCCTTGGCCGCCTCCCACGGCTTGCCGGCCGTCTTTGCTTGTGCCTGCAGGTCGCGGCGGGTGAAATCGATGCCGACGGCATAGCCGTAGACGCAGTCCAGTGCGTCGCTGACGTCGATGGCGCTGCAACCCTTTTTCAGGACCACGACCAGCTCGACCTCATGATGCACGTCGGACGAGAGTGGTGGATAGGGAAACTCGGCCCCTTGCGGGACGAGGTTGTCGGGGTTTTTTTGAAAGAAGAACGGTGGTTCGCGGCTCGGGTCATGGCCCATCTCGATCGCGTGGGCCGCATAATTGCGGCCGACGCAGTAGACGCGACGAACGGGAAAAGTCTGATCGGAATGGGCAACCGGCAGCAGGACCGGAGCGGGAAGGGGGATTACAGTGGTCATGGGATGTCGGGCACTCGATTGCGAATGCCGGACGATAGCACCCCTTTACGGGGTGGGGAAAGATGCTTCAGCTGCAGGCATAGGCCTCAAGCTGGTCGCGTGTCAGAAACCGATTGCCGGTCCGCGAGTTCAGTTCCGGGTGGGTATATTCAAGGCTCGGTACGTCGGGAAGCTCAAGCGCCTGGCGTACTGTCATGATGCCGACGTCACGGCGATCGCCGCCGCGCTTCAGGCTGACTTCGACGATGCGGTACAGATTTTCCTCTACCATGTTTCCACTCCCGTCTCGTTATTTTTTTGATTTCTGGATTGCAGTAACACTCCGAAATTGGTTTTTATGAGGCACCTCACCTATTAGCATGCCACACATAAAGAAATCGCAACAGTGTTTTTTCAGAAGTTGCTTGCATTCGTGTCGAAATGAGACGTGATCGATTGTAAAAGACCGCTGATTCGCGGGCATGCGCTCAGGTGGTGGGCATCTTCTCTTTCTTTTGGGAACCTTCCGGCTTTTGACGTGTTTTCATCGCGAACGGAAAAGGAGCGCGAGATGGCCAATGTCAAAAATCTAAGAACCGGTTTCACGGGCGAGTTGGACGAGACAGGCGGCGTTGCTGCCCGGGCAAAGCAGGCTGCCGGATACGTCCGGAATGAAGCAGGGGCAGTCGCAAGGACGGCGCAGGACCATCCGTCCGCAACCGGCACGGCACTGCTTGTTTTCGGCGCTGCTGCCTTCGTTGCCGGCTATCTCATCGGCAGCGCCTCCAACCCACCGCCTTCACGCAGTCGTTACTGGTAATTGTTGCAGCGCATAAGATTTGACTTGATTTTGATGCGATGCAGCAATAAAGTCATATTTATCGCAGCGATTCACCTCCTCCCGGAAAGCTGCGATCGATCAGCGGTCACCTCCTCCCGACCGTGGGTCATTTTCAGAAAGCCTGCCGCACCTCCTCCCGCGGCAGGCTTTTTTCATTTTGCCGACTGCCCAGCGGGAACCAAATCGGTTATCCTCCAGTTACGGTCTGGCAAGAAAATCGGAGGAGACGCTCATGCCACATACCAAATGGTCCAATCCTGTGGAGGTCGGGTTTGCACATAAAGGCTCTCAGGTCGTGCAGGGGCCGTTCGACGCCCTGATCTGCCTGATGGATACATGGCCGGATCTGCGCGGTCCGCAATACGTCGCCGCCAGAAGCTTCTGCCGCGCCGCCCTCGACGGCCGCAAGTCACCCGAGGAAGCACGGGAGGTTTTTATCTCGGCTGCAAAAGAGGCCAAGCTCCAGGCGCATTAGCGCCGCCGTCGTTACGAGGCATCCGGTCCGTCCGACGTTGACGATATGATGCTTCAAGAAATCACCGATCGCATGACCGCGCGCCGGTCCTGCGTCCGGCGCGGCATTGGTTTTTTAACACGTGTGCTCGGACCCGAGAGATTGGCGGAGAAATCTCCGATTTTCGTCATCGATCAATGCTGACACGCATGGCTGAACTTTGACTGTTGCTCAACCAAGGTCACCGTCATCCAGCTTTTCATCCGGCTGGAAATGCTTTGCGCTCAAGGCTGCAACGCAGAGCGCGAGGGCGGGCGTCACGGCCGAAAATGTCGGTCCATCGTTGATTTTTGCGGTCGCATTGCGCGGACTCCATGTGAAGCCGCCAATGCATCCGGGTATTAGAGTTTGAGCAAGCAACTGGGCTGCATCTATCTTGGCGGTGAAATAGGGGATCCTGCTTTCCCCTCCGTCGGAGGGATAGAGCCACACCACCTTCCGCTCCTTGCTGCCGCTTTTGCCTTTCTCGAGCGTGACTTGGCGCTTGTAACCCATCACGAGACCGATAGAGATATCCAGTTGCCTGTCGTGCCCCTTGGCATGCTGTAGCTCGAGGATAAGATCTGCAACGGTCTTCATCTCAATCGGCCTCCACTTCGCCTTTCGGCAACCACCACGCGGCTGAGCAATAACTGCACAACAACCAGGCATCAACAGGAAAGGACATTCCCTGATCGTCAGGAAGCCAACCCTCATTGAACTTGACGCTAGCAAACCAGACCAGTCGAGGGAACGGATGATCCGGCTCGACAAGGCGTCGACGTCTGCGCTGTACCAAGTCGCGCCTTCGCTCGCGGAATCGTTGCCTTTGACGTGGGTTCTTCAACTGCGATGCTCAAAATGAGCACCATGGGTTCTGTGTTCGACACGTTGAATGGCGACGTTATCGGCACGAGCGGTATGGATGCACATGTAACAGTGGGCAGCGGCCGGTGTGATCAAGATTGAAAACCGCGTAGATGCGTCGAACGTCTTCCGGTATTCATTCTTTCAAAGAAGTCCAGCAAGTGGCCGCAAGCAATTTATTGCGGCCACCCAACAATACTATTGGGCCATATCCCATTTCGGCTGATACGGTACTTCCGGCTTAAAACTTTTAACGTTGATAGTAACGTAAGACGTAGGCTTTGTTACCAGACGTGCGGAGGCGTCAGCCGTATCTTTCTCCAACGCGTTAAAGTTGATGTTCTCGCGATAGTGTTTATATCGCATGAAATCTTTATGGATTTTCTTGGTGATGGCGTTGAGGCCCGTCATTTTACTAGGCCGAACGGCTTGCAAAAGGTAGGTAACGCGCTTGCCAGCATCGCGGCGGGCGACAACCTCAAAGCTGCACAAGGCGAACATTGCTTCAAGGCATGACGGGCTTGCTCGCCAGAAGAAATTTGCCTGATCGATCGGCTCCTCGTCGCCTGGATTGAAGACCATTATCGGGCGCTTCTCGTCTTTGAGAAAGTGCGTTTCCAGTATGGCGAAACCGTTATTCTTGGTCAGATAACGGGCGACTGTAATGGCATAGAGAGGGTCAAAGACGTGGTAAAGAATGCCGGCCATAAGAACCACGTCGAACTTGCCGGTAATCTTGTCCGAGATATTGTAAAGGTCCGTGTCTGTCACATACTGGACATCAAGCCCTAGCCTCTCCCGCGCAAATGCGAAGGTCTTTCTAGAGCCGATGTCCGTTGCTACGACTTCCAAAGCTCCAAGACCCTTCATGACGAAAGACGATATTCCGTCCATCGTCCCGATATCGAGACACCGGGAATTTTTCAGATCAAGGTGCTTGATAAAGTCAAAAAAACCGAAAAGCGTATAGTTCGGCGGAACGCTCTCTGTGAACCTTGATTTGGAAACAAACCCGTCGCCCAGGTCGATTGAATGAAACCACGGGGCCTTCTCGGCGTCTTGGGCTGTAAGCGTATTGTCCATAATCACTCCTTCCTAGTAGCCATGATAATCAGTAAACAAAAAACGGATCGTCCGGGAGATCGAGGATATTCATTTCTAAAATTCTGACGACGACGGCCTTTAGGTCATCGATTGTTTGCGCAGCGAGGGTCACAAGCTCCGCGGATTCTTCGGCAAGTTCGCCTGTGTCCGGACAACGAGGGTGGCCACGTAATTCGCCCTTCACCTGTTGTTCTTTATAATTGAGCGCCGCGAGGCACAGTGCGATGGGAGCGCTGAACGTGGTGAAATAGTCATCGCGCCAGATCTCTGCCGAACCATCGTCTGGCCCCCCAGCCCGCGCCTATTCCCTTGATCGTAGGGGCGGCCGATCTGGCAAGGTCCATCGCGTCGTCTTGCGACCCCGTATATTTTGGCACCTTAACCCAAGGCTCGCCGCCGGGGGAATCCAAGCGGCGGCGGCTTGCTTGCGGTCAAACGTTTTGTCTCCGTGTGGACGGCTACGCCGTCTCGCTTTAGAATGATCTTTGCCATATAGGCGGTGGTGCCGTTTCCGCGCTCTCGGGCGACTATCGTTCCCATCGGTATCAAATGCTCCCGACCGGTATTGCATTGTGATACCTATCAGGAGGGAATACCCCGCGATATCGTTGAAATCACAACGATACGCAACGTGTTGAGCAACGGCAGCAACATGATAAATAAGGATTAAGTGTGAAATCAATGCTTTACGGCCGGCCGATTTTCGCCGTGGCGCCGATGATCGACTGGACGTCAAAATAAAGAAAAAGCCCGCATTTGCGGGCTTTTCTGTGTGGTTTGGTTTCTCAGTCGTACCGTTTGGCGTACCGGATAGCTTTCGTCGTACCGCGGATGCCAGTCGATCCAATCGCCGGCACGCACTGCAAAAATGTTACAGAGCTAGGGACGGGTGAGCTGCCGCAGTTCCTCTGCCGCCTCTGCTTTTCTGGCATCGAGATAGTCGGCAAGGTCTTGCAGGTGGATCCCTTTGGCTGCTTTTTGGCTGTCTTCCATGCGCACGACCGGGATCCTGATTTCTCCCTTTGCAACCTTTCGCAAGAAGATTTCGGTTGTCAGGTGCGAGAAGTAGTCACGGCAAACGTCGTTGAGGGGAATGACAGCTTTGCCATTGTACTGGGCGAGGAGCAAGAATGCGGTGTTCATGATAGCTTCCAACCTTCATATTCTTCGACAAGGTACCGGAGGTTCAGCGCAGTGGATTTTGTGCGATCGAGATCCTCGAGCTTCTCGACGTGGCATCTGCCGGGCAGAACGCGCAGCGCGGCCTCTTCGGTTTTCACCTCGAGGAAGGCCCGGAACAGGGGAGTGGCGCAGAGGCTGCGAGCTTCCTGCTCGGCTTCTCCCTGCGGGCGCTCTGGCGGCTGTTCGGGTTCCTCGGGTGGCGGTGCCTGTTCCTGGGCAACATCACCGATGGCGTCGTCTGCCTCCGGTGCCGGTGCCGACTGCCCGGGCTGCTGGACGATATCGACGACGACATAGCCGTCTGCGTCGATGCGTAATTCGAACTCGCGACGGTAGCCGACGTTCGGCAAGATAGCGGCGAGAACCTCGTCGGCGGTGAAGGTATAGCGGTCTACGGCGGTAGGTTTCATCGCTTGCTGCCTTTCTCAAGAAAGCTGTCGCGCCGGCGGGTCCAATCGCCAATTCGGGCGGCATATTCGGAGGTCTGTGTGGCGGTGACGATCGAGCGCTGCCCTGGTCGGTCGAAGATGATGACCGGGAAATCGTTGATTAGCGCGGCGGCTTCGGAGAGCAGTTCGCAGGCCTCATCGAGCCTGTCGGCAAGGGCATGCTTGTTACCGAGGCGACTGATCTGGGCGAGCTCGCGCAACTTGCCGGCAACAACGCTCTCATTCATCCTTCGTTTCCCTCTTCTGGCGCGGCAGAGAAACGATGGCGGCAGGGAAAGCATCGCGCAGAGCACGCGCAGACTTTACTTCTGAAAAGTGCAGGGTAATTGAGTTGCCGCCGTCGGTCACGGCGAAGACGTCGTCCGCTACCAACTCCTGCGATGATGGATGAATCGCTTCGAGTAGGTCGGCAGCGACCCATTCCGGCAGTTCTTTCACATCCATGAAGGTACCGCAGTGCGGCTGAATATTGTGAAAGTCGGCGCGGTGCTTGGCACGGGTGCGGAGATCGGCAACGAGTTGGGCGATATCGACGGTCATTCTGGTGCTCCCTCCCGCGTGTCAGCTGGCGCGACGTATCGCAGTGCGGACAATTCGGTCTCCCTGATACGCCCATCCTCGAAGGCGATGATCGCGAGGGTGCATTTCTTCGAGCCGCTCCGCATATACCCAGGCTCGTATTCGCCAACGACAAAGCCGAGGATGGTGACATGCTCCGCGGCGATTTCATGATCGCTAAACCCGGAGCGAGGTTGGTAGATCGCCTTCATGGGAGGTCCTTTGCAGCCGCTATATCTCGGCACTGCGCTGCCGCCGACGGCGCACAGTGGTCACAGATGAAGGCGGTCTTGGTTGCGTTGTAGAGTAGCACCGCGCAGTAGCGCGGCGGCAGGTCGCAGAACGAGCAGACTGGTTCCGCTGCTTGAAGATCGGTGGGAGACGCAGGGGCGATGACGGAATCAGGCAATGCCGATCTCCTTCAGGAAGTCCTCGATGCCGACTGGTGTCTCGGAGGCGGTGAAATATTTGATCATGGTGGCATTGAGCCGCGCCCAAGCGGCGTCGTATCTATCTTCGATCCGCTGCCATTGCGGCGTCCGGAGCGCATCGCCGTACTTCGTCTTGCGCGAAAGGCGAAAGAGCGTGCGGCTGCGACGGTTCAGCTGTTTGTGCCGTGCCCGCATCCGCGCAGGCAGAGATCGCCAGCATTTTCCGCAGATGATTGAGGACGAGCCGGGATACTTGTCCTGGGCGGCGGTGCGGCGGCAGGTCGGGTTGATGCAAGGTATGCGACCGCCGTTGCTATTCATCCGCATCGTCGACCTCCATCGCGTCGCGGATCTCAATGACCGTGGCCTCCTCCGGCATATTTTCGAGGAAGCGCCTGATGATGCTGCGCGCCTTGTCGATCGATGCCGGCGATGCGGTCCGCGACTTGCCGAAATCGCTACTGATACTCTGTCCGACGGCGACCTCGACTGCGTCGTCAATCTCCTGTCTCAGCATTTGGGAGCCTCCCCAACATAGATCATGACGGGTGGATGTGCGGTGCCGAGCACGCGCAGGATCAGCGGTGCGCCGGCGGCAAGCGCCGCGATATCTTCCGAGGTAGGAAGCCAGGCGGTTTCCATTGCGGGCGTCCGAGGACCGTTGACCGAATCCTCGACGAGTACATCGCGTAGCGGGAGGCCGATATAACCCTGCGATTTTCCGATAATGCGGGTGTGGCCCTGGATGATTCCGATCTGCATCAGACGATCCCTCCGGTTGCCGAGCGGTGGGCTGGCCGCATTTTCACGACAGCGGCGGCCTCATCGAGCTTCCGGCGAAACTCCATGGCTTCGTCGCGACGCTCCGGCGGGAGCGTAAGGTAGTGGCTCCAAGCCGCTTCAAGCAGCCGGACAACCACGCGTTCGTTTGGCGTGAGATCGTTCACGATTACCTCCATTCCGGTGCGAAGGGGATGTCGTCGTCCATGTCGCGGGCGAAGCTGCCGCCGTTGCCGTAGCCGCCGGACGAGCGATTGTCGTCACGGCCGCGACTGCGATCGTCGCTGCGCCGGTCATCGCGATCGTCACGACGGCCGTCGCGCCGATTGTTGGAGCCGCCGCCGTTCTCGTCCTTACCGGACAACATCACTAGCAGGGCATTGAACTGCAGCACGACCTCGGTCGAGTGGCGATCGTTGCCGTCCTTATCTTGCCACTTGCGGGTTTGCATCTTGCCTTCGACAAAGACCTTTGAGCCCTTTTTCAGGTATTGCTCGGCGACCTTGCAGAGACCCTCGTTCCAGATGACGACGTTGTGCCACTCAGTCTTTTCCTTGCGCTCGCCGGAATTGCGATCGCGCCAGGTCTCGGACGTGGCAATGCTGAAGGAGGCGACCGGGTTGCCGCCTTGGGTACGGCGGATTTCTGGATCGGATCCGAGGTTGCCTATCAACTGTACCTTATTGAGCGAGCCGGCCATCAGTGCAGCCCTCCGGTTTTGGAGCGCTCTGCCATGGTGAGCATGTCGCTAACGATTTCGGTTGCTGCCATGGACGCGAATTTCCGTGCGCAGGTCAGGCAGGGGGTTCCGGCGTGCCGTGCACCGGCTAGCGCGTTGCTGAAGCGGGGGAGTAGGGTCAGGAGATCAGCTTCCAGGTCCTGCGGATCCGCATTGGACATGCCGGCTTCCACGAGGAAGGTGATGAAGGCCAGCTGCAGGCCGTCGCCGGCCGAGGTGATTGTGGCGACAGGATGCTTCTCGGCAAGTCGCGCGAGAAAGAGAAGCCATTCCGAAGGGGTGACGGGAGGATTGGTCATTGGCCGATCTCCCGCAGGGCTTCATCTCGGGCGCGCGTCAGTTCCTCAAAATCTTCTTTTGATCCGTTGGGGCTATCCGGATGGGTGTACTTGGATTTCGCCCGGTATCGCTCTTTAAGGTAGGAAGCGCTGATCGGCTCATTCGGTCCAAAGCCGAACACCTGGCGCCAACTGCGTTTCGTTGATGGTGCCGGCAGCGCTTGGAAACCGGTGAACGTCGCGCGGACGATATGAAGCCCACCATGGCGAAGTTCAGTGCGCCGGCCATCGATAATGTGATGGATGGCCTGCACGTTATCCTCGACCTTCGGATATCGATCGACGGCGATGCAAACCGACATGCCGTCCCCCGTAAACCAGACGGCCACGCCCGGGTCCTGCGGCTTGTCTTCGCCAAGGGTGACGTTCGAAGAGATGACGATCGCGTCGACCTTCTTGCCGGAGTCTTGGGCGAATAGCTGAAGGGAGCCGCGCACGTTCTTGATCGCTGCGGAAAGGCCGGTGCGGAAATTGGACTTGGCCGCTGGTTTTGAGCGAGGGATGTTATGGGGCCAGGTGAGGGGATAGGCTGTTGGGCTCATGGTTCACATCACAATCGTCAGAGTTTCGGATGCCCGGGTGATGCCGGTGTACAGGTGGCGGCCGCGATCGGCGCCGAAGGTCGCGCTCTCGTCGAAGAGGCAGACGTTGCCCCATTGGCTGCCCTGGGATTTGTGGACGGTCAGCGCGTAGCCGAAGTCGAACTGCTGCGTTCCGCGCAATTCCTTCCAGTCGACTTCGTTGCCGCGGCCTTGGAAGAATTCTTCCCGAACGCGGACGTCAATCGGTGCCGCGTTATCAAAGTCGAGCGATTTCACGCACAAGTGGACGCACTTGTCGTTGAGCGATCCGCGCGGCCGTTTATTCAGGTCCAAGACCTTCCAGAGCCCGCCGTTGAAAATGCCGAGCGTGGAGTCGTTTTTGAGCGCCACCAGGATGTCACCGTGTTGTGGCAACGGGCTATCGAAGCCGGCGAGCTCGCGCAGGCGCTCATTGTAAGCCGCCCGCGTCTTGTTCATGCCGACGAGGACCTGCTCGGCAGTGCGGACCATTTCCGAGTTCACGTCCTCGCGACGGATGATCTGCAGCTTTCCGAAGTCGCCGTGCTTGATCGGACGCCCCTCGCGCACAGCGGTCGCCGCCCGCAGGATCGGGTTCTCTGCCGCCTGCCGGTGAATCTCGGTCAGCATCACGTCAGGCTCGGCGTTGGTGAAGAAGCCGCCGCCCTTCACCGGGGGCAACTGCGCAGGGTCGCCCAGTACAAGAACCGGTATCCCGAAGGAGAGGAGATCGCGGCCGAGATCCTCGTCGACCATCGAGCACTCGTCGATGATGAAGAGCTTCACGCCCTCAAGGTCGAATTTCGGCCGGCGCTTGAACTTCATCTGGCCGGTTTCTTCGTCGACGTCGAACTTGTAGATGGTCGAGTGAATCGTCGTCGCGCCGTCGCAGCCGTTCTTCCGCATCACCATCGCGGCCTTGCCGGTGAAGGCCGCGTAGTGCACGCGGCCGTCAACCTGTTCTGCGAAGTGTCGGGCGAGAGTGGTCTTCCCAGTTCCAGCAAAACCGAAAATGCGGAAGACGGGCCGTTCTGCTGTGGCATAGTAAAACCAGCCCGCAACGGTATCGATGGCAGAGGATTGAACGGGCGAGAACTGCATGTCAGAAGCTCCGATCCCATGCGCTGGAGCGGCGGGTTGGCTGCGCCGGTTTCGCCGGCACACGCCGATTGAGCTCATTCTGCGCAGCGGTGCGGATGCCTTTGCGAACATCGCTCCCGACCAGCCAGGTCAGATACGAATCTGGGATGTCCGTGAAACGCTTTCCTTTGTGCGCGCCGAACGGCATTGCCAACGGCACACTGTCCGGCTCGGACAGAGCGAGCATTTCCTCGATCGAAAGATGTTTTGTCAGGTGCAAAAAGATGCCTGCCGATACGGCGGCGTCGTAGCCGGCCCGGTGCGGGTCGCCGTCCACCTCGATACCGAGGTAGGCCTTCAGGGTCTCGTTCTTGTGGTTTGGTGCCTGCGGCCAGACCTTGCGAGCGCATTCGAGGGTGCAAATCCATGGCAGCGCTGACCGAACGAACTGGCGATCGAACGCGGCGTTATGCGCACCAAGGATGGACGCGCCACGCGCTAGCAGCGCCCTGGCGTCATTTGGGTGCATGGCATCAACAACCATGTCATCGGTAATGCCGTGGATCTCAGTGCATTTTGCCGGGATGGGGTGTCCGGGGTTAACGAATCTGCTTTGGTGTTCGCCTTCGATCTTCCAGCCATCTGGATAGAGGACGAAATCGACCCACCCGATTTCGCACATCTCGGCGCGTGGCGGGAAGCCAGTGGTTTCGGTGTCGCAAAGGCGGAATATGGAGAGAGGGGCGATATCCATATCAGTTGCCCTCCGCGTCGAAGCCTTCGAGCCAGGCGCCCGTCAGAGCTTCTTCCTTCTTGAACTCGGCTGGGATCGCCTTGCGGCTCATGCCCTTTTCGCGAGCATCGCGGCCGGCGCGGTATGCCGCTACCTCGGCGGCGGCTGGATCGTCCTGCCGCTGATCCTGGTCGTTGCGCTGATCGTCACCCTGCTGGTCGCTTTCGCGTCGATCGTCATCGCGCCGATCATCGCGGCGCTGCTGACGATCGTTATCCTTCCGGCTGCTTTCCTTGCGTTTGGCCGGTTCTTTTTCCTGCTCACGGTTCGCACCGAGATCCATGGGAACCGCAGAGCTGGACTGGTCCGAGATGCCGACAAGGGCGTCGAGCCGCTTGGCGATGCCACGCGGCCGGGCAGCTGCCGGCGTAATATCGCGTGCCGAGTTGGCGAAGTCATAGAGGAAGCTGTCGCGATCAAGGACCTGGGCGATTTCGCGGGCGATCGGCAGGCGCTTGGCCAGACGCTTGAACGGCGTCTTCTTCGCCATCTCCTCCCACCAGTCGCTCCACGGTCCCTTTTCCGGCGTTTTCGATGACTGTCGGACTTTCTCGATGTCGTCGAAGCGCATGGTCTCGACGAACACGCCACCGTCTTTCATGACGACCTGAGCATAGACGCGACGAATGACCTCGCGGTTCTGCTGCTCGGCTTCCTCGTGGAAAAGGTGCTCGCCTTCGTCATCCACCCATGCGCGAAACTCATCGCCGCCGTAGACAATGCCGACGGTCGCGCTTTTCACCTTCCCGGTATTGTAGACTTTGGTGAAGATGCCGCGGATCATCGGCAGCCACTGAACCTTCTTGATCCAGACGTCCTTTCCGCCTTCCTTGACCTTGGTGTTGTAGACCACCATGGCGCCCTCTTTCTTGTCTGGCATCAGGCCATCGATGGCAGCGGCGAGCGCAGCCTCGAAGAAAGACACCCGATCGGCGATCAACAAGTTTGGATCGCCCATGGCAGCACGGACGAGTACGGCCTTGAACTGCTCTGGCGTGATGTGGGAAGGCAGCGCCTCGGCGAAACTGTCCAGGCGCTTTTCGATCTGCGCACGAAGCGTCTGCACGTTCGGATCGTTGGAAATGGCTACATCGTTCATTGGGGTATCCTGTTCAGCGGAAGGAGGTTTTGGTGTCGCGGTAGATCCGGACGCCGGCGAGCGGCTTGCTGTCCCGGTTCGCGACTGCATAGGCGCGGCAGAACTTTTCGAGATCCGCGAGCTTGATGAATGGGCGCAGCTGTTCGAGTGGGATCTTGTCAGCGTCGAGGACTTCAGCGGTCCACCGGCCGGTCGTGCTGACGGTGCCTGCAGCCGTGCGCGTCGGTCCGGTACCAGCCTTGACGGCTTCGTGAGCTGCTTTCTGAGCGGCCTCTTCCAGAACAGCGGCCTCGTTCATAACGACGTCGCCAAGCACCGAATGCTCGGCATTCTGCGCCTCATCCAGTTTGGCCGCGGCCTGTTCCTGAGCGATGCGTGCGCGCTCGGCAGCATCGCGCGCCTCCTTTGCGCGCTTCTCGCGGTCGTACTCGCCTACCTTCTCGGCGAACGCACCCTTGATCCGGTCGGTTCGGGTGCCGGCGGTGTTGAAGAAGCCATTGATGGTCTCGATGTCATTTCGCAGTGGTTTCGTGCTTGCGAGCCGCGTGTCATCGATTTCCTTGCCGAGCTTGCTCGCATCCTTGCCGATCTGGATCAGCGGCTCGACGTCCTCGTCGGTTTTCAGACCCTTCTCATCGACGATGGCCTTTGCGGCGTTCGCCCGGTCTGCGAGCGCTTGCACCTTGTCGAGTAGCCCCTTGTGATCGATCGCAAGCCGGTCGGCGAGCGGCGGCATGTTGTGGCCGATCCCGGCCACGCTAGAATCGTCCATTGCTCTGATCCTTCAGTTTGATGCGGATTTGACGTTGAACCGCACCGTCGGCACGGACCTGGGTGGGGGCGACGACTTCGAAACGGCGGGTGGTGGCGATCTCGGCATTGCCCATGGCGTAGAGGATCTGTGCACGGCACAATTCCTCGCGCTTCTGCAGCCCTCGGCGATTTTCGCGCGCCTCGTCCAAGCCGCTGACGAACACTTCGAAATCCGCGTCAGCGGAAAGGTCGATCCGCTTCGGTTCAGACCAGCGGTTGACGTCGAGCACGGCGGACCCATCTCGATCCCAATCGATCGGCGGATGCTCGCCGGCATCCGTCACGCGCCAGAACTCGGCGACGGATGCGAGGAGGGCGATCCAAACCTGATCATGCAGAGGGATATCGACAACCTGCATCTGGATCCCGCGGCCAACAACAAGAACGGCCACGGCCGCCCATGACGCGCCGGTCAACCTGGCCTCGACGATTGCCTGAACGGCAATCCACAACGGAACCTCGACTTCCTTGGTTTCCGGGTCGAGCCAGCCGTCGCGGTAGGCCTCCTCGGAGGATGTCTTGAACTGGATGATACCCTGGCCGTCCATGTCAGGCCGGTATGCGAAAGCGTCGGGGGTTGCACCGAGACGAAGACCGCGATCGCAGTAGAAGGCGTTGTCGGCGCGATAGTCGACCGTCCAGCTCGGCCGTTCCTCGCGCAGCATCTGAACGGCGACCGGCTCGAGGAGCCGGCCACGCCGCATCGCTTCGTTCTCTTCGGAGCTTTCCTCGATGCGGCCGGTCTTCAGGGCCCACAGCTGGTAGGCCGTGGTGTAGGGATGGCAAGCGAGCAATGCGCCGGCGACCGACGCGGTGACAAACTTGCGGCGCAGCTCTAGCCAGTCAGCGCGATCGCCGGGCAGGATGAGATCAGCGGCCATCGGCGTTCTCCGGCTGGCCGAAGAACTCTCGGATCAGTTCAAAGCGATTTTCGATAAGAGCCTGGTCGACGACATAGCGCTCTTGTTCGTTCAGACCGGCGCCAGCCATCCACTTCCGCAAGCAGTCCACGATGACCTGTCGGCACGGGATCGAATGATGAACGGCTTCCTGCCTCATGAACGGCACTCCTCACGGAGTACCTGCGGCTGGGTATCCCGACCGCATGCTTCACAAAACTTCTCGATCAGCTCACCCGCCGACAGCGATCGGCTGCAGTGGGCGCATGCGATGAAGGAAGAAGTTACCCTCTTGCTGGTGGCAGCTGCTCGTTTCGACATGACAGGATCCGCTTGAGTTACGCGCCGGGACTATCGACCGGCAGCGATATTGCGGAAAGGGTATGAGTAGTACCCTGTCATGTCAAGCGTTAAGGTACGAAAAATACCTAGACCCTTTTTCGAGGTACGAATCACGCATCGAAGGTGAGGTGGCGAGGGTCGCGCGCTCCTGCGCGGATATTTATATAATTTATCTATCTGCGCGCGGAATATATTTAATCTAAATCAATAGGGGTGGCCCTTAAAGGGCCACCCCCTGATAGATTGTATATTATGATTTTGTTGTTCGAAATTACGCGCGAAGAGCATCACATTTCGATGACGGATCGTCTCACTCTGCCGATCACGTGGACTGCGCCCTTGAATTTCGGTGGGGCAATCTCCTGGTACGATGCGGGCTGGAACGGAGGATTATCGTTGGGGCGATACCGCTTGTAGGTCGCGGCTCCGGTTTCGTCGGCAACGACGTAGCAAGCATTTGGAACCAGCCGTTTATCCTTGATGTTCACGAAGATCGTCGATCCAGGCGGCGATATCTTGTTCATCGAATCTCCCTCAACCTCCAGCGCAATCCAGACGCCGCGAGGCAAATCGACCGTTGTAACGGAGGGATAGTCCGACAGATCCTCGACCGGTACGGGCTCGGTTAGCTGCCCTGCGCTAACCCATGAGATTTTCGGGACGTCGACCATGATCTTGAGGTCGCCGTCATCGTCATCGGGACTGCCGAGGCCGAACTGAAGCCACTGCAGATTGACCTTGAAGGCTCGCGCGTATCGCTTGGCGTCAGCGATGCCAAAGCCGTTTCTTCCGGCCTCGTGCGCCTTGAAACTGTTGATGTTCCAATCGGGAAAGCGCTCAGCGATTGCCTTCGGGCCGGAAAAGCCAGCGGCTTTCCGGGCTTGCACGAGCCGCTTTGCCCGTTCTTCTTTTTCGAAAGTTTCGTCTAGTTTCAGCATGTTACAAAAAATACCCCGCGTTGGGGTATAAGTCATGCCCGTTTGCGCTTGACAAATAGGGTACGATAAATACCCTAAAGCGCATGACCCACACCGACATCATCAACAGCTGGCCGACCTTGACTGACTTCGCAAACGACCTTGGCGTTGCGTATGGCACCGCCAAGGCTATGCGCCGCCGGGATTCGATACCTTCGGAACATTGGCTCGCAGCTGTCGCTGGCGCTCGTACCAGAGAGATCGAAGGTGTGACGCTCGAGGCACTCGCACACGCTGCGGCATCCAAACTGGAGACTTCGGTATGACGGTAGAAACGCTCCATCATCCTTCGGTGGCTATATGACCGCGCTCGCTTTCGACTTCCTGGCATCGCCTTCTCCTTCGTTTGCCTATGCGAAGAGAATGGCAGTTCCGGCTTCCAAAAGGCCGGAAACCCTTGCCAAATCAATGGAAACGCTTTCCAGCAACGACAATTTCGCGGTTTCCTCCCAGGAAACGGCGGGGGAGGATCTGTCAGCTGTACCTTCCCCGCAGGGGATGATGCGCGAGCTGGGCGAGCTGATTTCGGCCGGCCAGCCTGCCAAGGTACTGTATCCGCTTCTCGCCACTGATCTGCGTCGGTTCTGCCCGGATATTTCCGAGCGCCGGGTCCGCGCTCTCTACAACGGTGAAGTCGGCCGGCTGTGGAACGATGAGGCGATGGCCATCCGCCTGGCGCTTTCTCACCGGCGAAACCAGAAGGCGCGGCGCGAGTTCGCGCGCGCCGCTGTCGAAATGTCGAAGGCCTTGGCAGCCAGCGGTGTGCCTCTTTCTCCTGAACAGCATTGTGTCGTTCGCTCGCTCACCGGCGAGGTGTCGCCATGAAATGGAGCGACATACCAAAGGAAGAGCGTCTTCAGCGGGTTCGCGAATTTGCGAAGAAGGGTCTCTCGGCAAACCAGATCGCATGTGAGTTCCAGGGCATATCTCGGAATGCCATCATCGGCTTCATGCACCGGAACGATATTCCGTTGACCCGCAAGCGCGGCGACAACCGAGTGGAAGCCGCAGCGGCCAATCGGAAGGCTGCCGGGCAGTCCGCTCCGAAGGCGACGCCCGCGAAGGTTCTCGCGAAGCGTGAGACATCCTTCCGGAAAACTCCTGCTCCGGAACTAGCACCTCTCAAGATTGCTCGGAAGCATGCCTTCAATCCTTTGCCCGGTGTCGCGCCGATGCGCATCGAGGACCTGCCGGTCATGGGGCGCTGCCGCTGGCCAGTAAACGGCGAAGACGGTCGGGAGGGTATCTTTTGCGGTTCAGCCACATCGCCCGTCGCGGCGACCTACTGCCACACACATCAACACCTTTCGTCGCACTAGGAGACTGAAATGACGCGCATTCTCGAAGGGCGCAATCGCGCCAACCCTGATGAAATGGCTTCCTTCGTCGACAAGTTCGAGGAACTGGAAAAGGAAATCCTTCGCGAGAAGATGTCCTACATGGAGCGCTGCCGGCGCATCCGCACTCAGCAGAAAGAACTGCTCGACGATGCCAAGGATCAGGGCCTTCCGAAGAACGTGGTGAAAGCCGTCGCCAAAGCGCGTGACCTTGAGCGCAAGGCTACCGCCATCATGGAAGAGCTTGAGGATGATGCTCAGCAGATCTTCAAGGATATCCGCGAAGCCCTGGGCGACTATGCCGACCTGCCGCTCGGCGCGGCCGCCGTCTCCCGCGAGGAGCAGGACGATGCCCGGACCAAGGCGATCGTCGAGGCGGTGGAAAACGATCTTACCGACGAAGAACAAGCAAGCTGGGATAAGGCCGCGCCTGCTGGCAGCGCCTGACCATCCGAGAAAGACGGCGCCTTCTCCTGGGCGCTGACGATCGCCGTTCGCGCAACCTCGGTGATCGTGACCCGGCCCTCTTCGTCAGGGGCCGGGTCTCCTCCAAAATTCGCGATGTCCGGTTGAGGGTGCCCGAGACAAAGCAGTGCTGACCCCTCCGGTGCCGTGATGCCGAAACACACGTGATCAATCTCAGGAGAGTTCGCCGTGACGGAAGCGCCCCGTATTTTGACACTTGATCTAGCATCCCGTTTTGGATGGGCATTCGGCGTTGCCGGGGAAAAGCCTGCCTCCGGATCCAGCTATTTCACTCGCGACGGCCGTTCGCCTCGCGGGGGTCCGATCTCGAATGGTGCGAAGTTCTGGAATGCGATGCGTTTCGCCTCGGCTGCCATCGAGGAACACCGCCCGACGAACATTGTCTGTGAAATGCCGATCGCTCCTTCGTCGAAGCAGGGGCAGACATCGACCGCCGCTTTCGAAATTCTCTATGGCCTCCCGGCCGCCGTGCGCGGCATGGCTTATGGCCTTGGCGTTTATGAGTGGGAATATGCCACCCCTTCGACTGTCCGAAAGCATTTCATCAGCAACGGCGGACTGAAGGGCGACGAGGCGAAACCAATCGTCTTCCGCAAATGCATAGCGCTCGGCTGGATCGCGGCGACCGACGAGGACCTCAGCTATGACAGGTCCGATGCGCTCGCTATCTGGTCATGGGCAGAAGCCTACCTGGCGCCGAAGCTCGCGCAGCCGGTCGATGATCTTTTCGTGAAGGCTGCTTCCAGAAAGCGAGCCACGGCATGAGCATTGACGCCGTCATGGCCCGCCTCCCGACCATCCTTCTCTTCACGCTTATCGCGATCACGCTCGGCGTCGGTGTCTTCGGCCTGATCTCCAAGCTCCTGGCAAGTGAGTTCTGACGGCATGGATACCCTTTGGTCATACTACGGGGTGAACTGGCCGTTCGGGGATCTCGAGCCGAACGCTTACAGTTTCATCATGGCTGATCCGCCATGGGATTTTTCAAACTGGTCGGGGAAGGGCGAGCGTAAGAACGCCAAGGCGCATTACCGGTGCTTGCCGCTCGACCAGATCAAAGCGTTTCCTGTGGCAGAGCTTGCTGCGCCAGACTGCCTCCTCTGGATGTGGGCCACCAATCCGATGCTCGATCAGCAGATCGAGTGCCTGAAGGCTTGGGGCTTCACATTCAAGACTGCGGGCACGTGGGTGAAAACCACGGTCAACGGCAAGATCGCTTTCGGTACCGGCTACATTTTCCGGTCCGCCAGTGAACCGGTCCTGATTGGTACGAGAGGCGCGCCCAAGACGGCGCGCGACGTTCGGTCCGCCTTCCTTGCGCCGATACGCGAACATTCCCGGAAGCCCGATTTCGCATTCCAGACTGCCGAGCGGCTCATGCCGAAGGTCCGGCGCGTCGAACTGTTCAGCCGAACAGACCGAAAGGACTGGGAGCATTGGGGCGACGAGGTCGGGAAATTCAACGGAGAGGCGGCATGAGCAACAAGGCACCAGGCGAAAGCCTCTTCGGACTGCCGGTCGCAAACGAGACCGGCTTATCCCGACTGCTCATCGAGCACGGCGACGGACGCTGGTCGCTCGCGCTGGTCCGCGATGCGGTCGTCAAGGAATTTCCAGAACGGCCGATCTGGTCGGAATGCACCTTCACAATGGACGACGCGCTCGAAACGGCGCGTCTCGCGTTCTCGAGCGATCCCAGCATTCGCGACGACAAGTTCGCCGGCAAAAAGCTGGCCGCCGCCCTGTTGATGTTCGCCCATGCGATGGGCCTGACGAAGGTGGAGAAGGCTTAGATGACGTTCCGACCGAAAATGACGGGCATCCAGATATCGGTGACGGTGAAGGTGAAGGACACACTCGATCGGCAAGCGGCCGCTCACGGCGTGTCGCTTGTCCTGTGGACCAGCCAGCTTTTCGACATGGGATTTGCGGCCGTCTGCGCACGCGAAAAATCCGCACCGATCCTCGACGCGGATCTCGATGCAATAGTCGGGGCGACCCTGCTGCTGCGTGAGGGGGAGAAGTGGGACACCGCGACGATCGCGAAGGGATTGGGCATTCCGGAACCTACTGTTGTCCGCATCCTCGACGGCTGGAAAACCTACCGCAAGGGGCAGGAATGAACGAGTTCGACGGATTCGCAGAGCCGCGGCGCGGCGGTTGGTGGGCGATGCTCAGGCTAGCCCGGGATGCGGAGGCCAAGCCTCTGCTCGATAAGGGCGGCGAGCCCAAAGTCTTCGGCGACGAGCTGGCGGCGACAAAGGCGATCCTGGAGCACACGTTCAAATATTTCAACGGGCATCTGGTGCGCGACGGCGAGCTCGCCGGTCTCGGCGATCGCGTCGCGGCCCGGGCAACGGCCAACCTCGTCTTTCGGAAAGGCAAGGCGATCAAGGTCGAGCGCGCGGGCGCTCGGAAGGGTGCATGAGCTGTGAATGACAATGAGGAATTCAAGGTCATCATGGAGCCAGTCGCCCGCCGTATCCTCGGCGAGGCGATTGGCGAGCCCAATAAACACATGTCGACGCGTGCCGAAATCCGGTGGGGCAAGAATGGCTCCGTCGCCGTCGATCTGGTCAAGGGCACATGGTACGACCACGAAGACCAGATAGGTGGCGGTGTCTTCGAGCTGCTCCGCGCGTTCAAGGGATTCGACAAGGGCGAAGCCGTCGCATGGCTCGTTGACGAGGGGTACCTCGAAAGCCGGGAAAACCCCGTCGCCAAGCGCGAGGATCCTGTCGCCGTTCCAGGCGGGTTCCCGGACTTCATGGATCCGAAGCCGATCGCCTTCTATGACTACTTCGATCCGGACGGTCGGCTCGCCTATCAGGTTCTGAAATTTCCGAAGGGTGAGGGGCGTCGTTTCATGCAGCGCCGACCACATCCTAAAGGCGGCTGGGTATGGGGCCTGCAGGCCGGCCGGTACGGAAGATCGAAGGTCAAGAAGGGCGAGACGGCCAACTGGTGGAAGGTCAAGGAAGACCGGAAGTATGAGGCCGAAGACGACCTGCCCGATGCTCCCCGCTACCTCTATAACCTTGCAGCCATCCGGCGCTTGAAAGAAGCGGGCGGCGGTACCGTCGTTTTGACCGAGGGCGAAAAGGACGCCGATACCGTGATCGGGTGGGGGCACGTGGCAACCACGAACGTCGGCGGTGCGAAATACTGGGAGCCCGCTTTCGATGACGAGCTCGCAGGCCTGGACGTCATCATCTGCAATGACAACGACGATGCCGGACGGAACCGAGTACAGGCGCGCGCCGCTGTGCTGCGCGGGATCGCCTTCAGCGTTCGTGTTCTCGATATCGCCAACCATTGGCCCGAGTGCGGTCCGAAAGAAGACATCACGGATTGGAAAGAGAAGGGCAAAGGCAACGCTGATCGGTTCCTGGCGCTGATCAGCAAGGCGCCGGCATGGACGCCGGAGCCGCCTCGATCGGCATTCAACGCCTTGTCGTGGCGGGATCTCGATGAGCCGGGCAGGGATATGGAGTATCTCGTCCACGGCATGCTCACGGTTGGCGATCGCTCGATGCTGGCTGGCCCATCAGGGTCGGGCAAGACCTTCCTCGCCACCCACCTTGCCATGTGCGTCGCGCGCGGCCAGGAATTCCTGGGCCGGACCGTCATGCAAGGCGGAGTTATCTATCAGGCGGGCGAGGGCGCCCGCGGCCTGAAGAAGCGCATCAAGGCCTATCGCACCCATTTCGGCGTGCCGGACACGGAGGATGTGCCGTTCGTCCTTCTGCCTTCGCGCATCGATCTGTTCTCGAAAGACGGCGATACGCAAAAGCTGATCGACGAAATCAATGCCTGGAAGCCCGTCATGAGCCAGCCGTTGAAGATGGTAGTCATCGACACCTTCTCGAAAGCGACCGCCGGCGCGGACGAGAACAGCGGCAAGGATGTTTCGATCATCATGGAGAACGTCGATCGGATATCCGCCGATTGCGACGTCCACGTCATGGTCGTTCATCACCTCAATGCCGACGGCAAAAAGTTACGTGGCCATACGTCGCTCTATGCCGACGTCGACCAGGTGCTGCTTGTGACGAACGACGAGGCCACCAAGGTCCGGACGCTGGTGCTGGCCAAGCAGAAAGACGACGAAGACGGCGTGAAGATAGATTTCTCGCTCGCGCAGGTCATCATCGGCTATGACGCTGCCGCCGAGCGGGACATCACTTCGTGCGTGGTTCTCTCGGTCAACGAGAAGGAGCGGCTGAAGAAGCTGCAGCAGGCCGAGGGTTTCTCGGTCAATCCGTCCGAGCGCCGGTTCCTCATCAACTTCTTCGAAGCGATGGACAAGCACGGAAAGCTAGTTGCTGATCGGCTCGACGGTCCCCCGGCCGCGATGGGCAAGACCATCGTCAGCTACTCGGACTATGCCGACCTCGTGGTTTCCAAGATGGTCGAGGAGCCGGACAAGAAGAAGGCCCGAGAGCGGGTGCGCAAATCGGTCGCCGCAGCTCGCGACGGCCTGCAGAAGTACGGCATCATGGGCTACGACACTCCGTTCATGTGGTGGACGGGAAAGCCGATACGCGGCTTTGCGCGCACCTTCCCAAGGAAGGAAGCGGATCCGCAGCGCCAGGCCGAAATCTTTAACCAGAGCAGTGATCCGGAGATCGACGCCTTCGTGCGTGGCGAGGTGGAGGTGCCATTTTGAGAAAGACAGTTCGAAAGCAACACGGCGACTCCGTGAAATACGTGACCTATGTACTGTGGCTCATCGGGTATTCGGAGGGAACCATCGCGAAGGCTCTTTGCCTGCGTCGCAAGCAGGTCGCCGGCATGATCTCGCGCAGCGAGTATTCACGGCGAAGCGCGATGTCAGATCACGACAGGTCGGAAAAGCTGAAGGAGCTTCAACGGGTGAGATTCGAGGATGGTGTGCCGCTTGATGGTGGGATGCTCGATCGAGTGCACTTTCAAGTCATACCTGCAGCCAGGTCGGCGCTCAGCGCTCCGCTGCGGAGGCGCATGTGACGAAAACCTTCAAGGAACGGCTTGCAGCCCAGAGATACGACAAGGAGCAGCTGCGCAAGCGCGTCCTGCCGCTATATGCATTCTACGCACGGGACTCGGAGTTCGAGCGCCGGCGGCTGCAGTTCTACACAGACATGGAAAAGGCTCTGAAGGAAGAGGTGCGAGCACCAAAGAAGAAGGTAGCCACCGGGGGCGTCTCTGGAAGGGATGGCCGCAAGGCTGAACTCGCCAGCATCGGGCGGGAGCGTGCCATGCCGGTCATCACCAACTCGGCGCCGCTGGAACATCTCTTCAGCAAGGGGATGCTGCAGGGCAAGCGGGATTCCCACGGCGCTGCCTACCGCCGCCTGTCAGTTGGCCTGCGCCTGCGCGGCATTTGCGAGGGCGCGGAGATCTCCGGACTCAGGGCGGCAAATCTTGAAGGGGCGAGTGGGGGCGGAATGCCCGGCCGATTGCCGGGGGAATACAAAATGGATTGCATTCGCTGGCTCGCCGAGCTTCGCGGTGCAAATGAGATTGCGGGATTGGCGCAGTCGCCGTTCTCGATCATCGAGGACCTTGTCTATCACGACAAGTGGGTATGGGAGAAAGTGCGACCGGACCGAAGGGAGCGCTTTCTGCTGAAAATTCATCGGGCGCTGGATGAGCTTTCGGTCCGGTTTTATATGATGGCGGAGCGGGATTTCAACGCCCGCTGGCACCCTGAGCAGCCGCGCGCAGAAGCGCAAGGATCGCCTGATCCGTCTCCTGCTCCTGGCCCTGAGGCGACGAGCGCTCCGACGCAATCCGAGATGCCTCCGACCGGATCAGAGCCTTAATGGTGCGAACTGCCTCCGCTTCACCGCTAGAATCCCTCCCTCCCATGAGAAGCTCTTGGTCAAGCAAGGTCATAATTGCACTGATCGCGTCGATGTAGGAGGCGTTTTCTCGCGTCCACGGCGACAAATTCGCGGAATATGCTGCCATTGCGAGCCTTTCAGTTGTAGTGAGCTCACGCAATCCACGGCTCGTATGACCAGCCAACGAGGGAGACATGCCGATGACTTCACCGGCAGTGCTTACCTGCTTGGAATTGAAACCCAAAGACTTCATCCACGCGCGGAAGTCGTTTTCGTTTTCGGTGTCGGCCACAGCGGGTACCTCTGTTATCGCACTCATTTTAGCGTTCCTATGTTCATACCCGATTCGAAGAAAGACGGCGCCGTAGCGCCGCCGTTCATTTCTTCTTCGCCCGGCTCTTCTTCTCTACCGCCGCCGGCGCATCCGGTTGCCCGAATTTGTAGGCCGAAGTGCGCAGGTATTCCGGAAGCCAGCCGATCTTCTTGGCGACCTCGACCGTAATGGCGACCATATCCCCTTTCTTTCCGTCCTTCAGATCCTGGCCGGTGATTTCTTTGTAGGCGGCAGAGATGATCGGCTTGCGGGCAGCCGTGAAGAAGCCGTCGACATCGAAGTGAGGTGTCGGGTCAACACCGAAAGTTTCAAGCGTCGCCTTCCGCATATCCGCGTTGGATGAAAGCCACTCCTGACTTACGTCGACAGTCCCGGACACGAGCTGGGCGAGGGCACTCTTCAGATCGTCGGGAGACATCGCCGCGTATGCTTCGAAGGCTTCACTGAACGAGCGCTTTGCTGTCATGCCAGCATAGCCGGTCCCCGACGTGTCTCCGGGAGCGACAATCTTGAGGCGACCGGGCCGGTGATGTTGCCACGGTGAGGTCGGACCCAGTTCAAGCAGCGCGGCCAACAGCGCCAGTGCCTTGTCCGGCTGCGCCTCAACGGCTTCAGCGAGTGCGACCGTGGCAGCTTTGCCAAGGTCGGAAAGCACCGGCGCTGAAATAGTCAGCGGATCCCTCTCCGGTTTATCTGAAGAGCTGCTCGACATCTTGGCGCCGGGCGGTACCATGCCGTAGTCGAGCTCGTAGGAACGATCGGTGCGGATAATGACGCCCGACGCTGCCCTTTGCTCGGCCGAGTGAACGCCCTTTGCTGCCTTGCTGAGTTCGTCGTACTCGGTATCGAGCGCGTGAAACCGCTCCTGCTCTTCTTCGGGAAGTTCTTCGATATCAACCTCGTCGAACTCTTCCAACTGCGCCTGGACTTCGTCCAAGCGTGCCTGTTGCTCCGGAGGCAGGCCGGTCTCCTCAGGTGTGAGGCGCTTCATCTCCCAATAATTGCAGTCCAGCTCGTCAGTCGTCTTTGCGAATGACCAGCCGGCGCCAAGCAGTTCGTCCCTGATCTCCGCGATCCGCTCCGCTTTGAGCTTTTCGATGATATCGGCGCTAACCCAAAAGCTATGATCCTCAAAGAGATCGTGGGTGACCTTGCCGCCGGCGAGGATGTAGCGGGTTTCTCCGATAAACTTCGCGACGCCACCGTTCGATTTCGTGCCGGTGCCAGCGATGGCTTCCTTGATGTAGACTGATGAGGTCTTCTGATACCCTTGCAAATTGTTGTATATTTCGAGCTGCCGCTCGGGATCGGATTCAAGGGTGTAGGCCATCGCCACCTCGAGCCGGATCTCGTCGAGGTCGAGCATTTCCAGCAGAACCGGATGCAGACGCCCCAACGCCATACGACCCTGAACGAAGCGCAGTGACTGGCCAAAGCGAAGGGCGATATCATCAGCCGTTGCCCCTTCGTCAGCCAGGCGCGAGAATGCCTTGAACTCATCGACGGGACGCATCGAGCGGCGCAGGATGTTTTCTGCGAGACTCATCTCGTCGGCGCCGTTGTCATCGACATCCTTGATGAGCGCCGGCATCGCATAGTCCGCCGGAAGCTTTCCCTCGAATATCAGTTCACTGACGGCCGACAATCGCCGGCCACCGGCGAAGACACGGTACCGATCGCCTTCCAGATCACGGTCAGCGGCGGCAGGCGGTCGAATGGTGATGGGTTGAATTATGCCATGCGCGAGGATGGACGCCTTCAGCGAGGCGAGGGAGTCCTTGTCCCGCATCTTGCGCGCGTTGTTCGTATCGAGCACGAGCCGATCGGTAGTGAGCATCAACTGTTCCATGGTGGAAGAACCTCTTGAGTTGTGATTTTGGGTAACGGTGGAAGGCAAGCCGGCTTGTCTTGCGCCGGCGACGGACAACGTCATGCGGCATTTGCCACCTGCTGGCGGCTGAGCGACTTGACGAGGCCGCGGATGGAGAGGCGCACCGCCGGATCGGTGATCGCTTCGAAATCCTGGGCCAGTGTGGTTGCTTCACGACTGACTGTCGGGAAGACATCGGCGTCGCCATCGTTGGTGTCGACGACACCAGCGAAGAGGACCTCGATGCGAACCTTGAGCACCTTGGCCGCCATCACGAGGCGGCTGGCGCTGATGCGGTTGGTACCCTTCTCGTATTTCTGGATCTGCTGAAACGTGACGCCGAGCTGCTCGCCAAGTTTTTCCTGGGAGATACCGCGCAGTGCGCGCAGCTGCCGGATGTTTGCGCCGACCCTGATGTCGGCATCTTCGGGGGTGTCTTTCATTGGGAGTTCCTTTGCATGAAAAAAGGGCCGCGGTTGCGGCCCTGGGGGGATAATGAGGCGTAGTGGAGAGTAGTGGTCAGGCCTGCGTCGGCATCAGAACGCCCGACCAACCGCCGATCGAGCCGGTGACAATGGCGGGCGACAGAGCGTCCGCCATGCGGATCTTCAGGCTCTTTCCGTCAGGGCTGGCAGCATCGATCGCGGAGCGCAGATACTTGGCGTCGAAGTTGATCTGCAGGGTATCGCCCTCGTAGGTGCAGGCGATCTCAGTGGAACCTTCGCCTGTCGCACCCTTGGCGCTGATCGCCAGCACCTGGGGCTCGAATGCCAGTTTCACATGGGCCGCACCGGTGCAGTCGACGAGCGAGGCAACGGCAGCCGCAAAGGCAGCACCTTCGATGGTTGCCATCTTGTCCGGAGCGGCAGGGATGACGCGCTGATAGTCGGGGAATGTCCCGTCGATCAGCTTCACCGTTACCGCCACATCGCGAAAGACGAGCACGGCGACCGTAGCGGACAACTCGACCTGTGCCGGCATCGCTCCGGCGTGGCCATCCAGAAGCGAAGCAATCAACTTCGCGCCTTCGGTCGGCAGGATGCCAGCGACCTCCGACTTGCCCGTCTGGATGTTAGTGTCCTGGATATACAGCCGGTGACCGTCGGTGGCCGTGAAGCGAAGCCGGCCGTTGTGGCTGTGCACGAAAATGCCGTTCAGATGATAGCGCGTCTCGTCGGTCGAGACCGCGTCGAGGGTGCCGTCGATGGCGTTCCAGAGAACCGCGCTTGCGATCGAGAAACGCTGCACCTTGGCACCTTCCTCGTGGCGGATCGCGTTGGGGAAGTCATCGCTCGACATGACGTCGAGCAAAAACCGGGTGTCCGCCAACTGGATCGAGCATTTCGATGCAACGAACCGATCGGCTTCGGACTGCTCGCCGTCGGGCAGCAATTCAAGGATGGCGGTATTGCTCGGCGTGCCCTTCTTCATCAGCTTCAACAGAGCGGCCGCCGGCAGGGCCGCTGAGAAGCGCGCATCGACATCAGCCGCAAGCGATGTTTCGGCCTGGATATCGAGATTGGTAGCGGCGAATGCCAGCCCGCCCGGTTCTGACGACAGGCGGATGTGATTGAGAATGGGAACGGCGCTCCGGCTGCTGGCGAGCTTGGCGAGCAGGCCAATGGTTTCTGTGAACTCCGCTCGATCGACGAGGGCGGAGGGGTTTTCAGACGGGAAGAGTTTCACGACGTTTTGCATGCTTGGTTCTCCTGAGGTTGCGCATAAAAAAACCGCCTGTCGGCGGCGGGTGGATCGGTCAGAGACCGAAGTCGAACAGGGTCAAGCCCTGGCTGGTTCGCGGTGGAGGCTTCGCGCGTTTGGCGGGACGCGAGGGGATCGGCTGGGCAGGCGGGATAGTGATCCTCTCCGGTTCTGCCGCGGGGGCCGCGGCGCGATCGGCCGCAAGCCGTCCAGACCAGAAGCCCATGACATGCGCCGGCGTGTACCAGCTCTCCCTGAACTCCATCCGCAATGTGTCGCCGACGATTACCTCGGCCGGGATGTGCATGAGGGAGAATTGGACGTAAGCCATGTGAACGGCGCGAGGATCGACATCGATGGCGGTCACGTGAAGGTGCTGCTGATAGTTGATGTCGAGATCCTTGATAGCCTCGGCAAGCGCGATGATCATAGCGCCGGCGCCAACCGCCGGCTCCTGGGCCGTGATGTATCCCCGCTCGCCAATGATTGCCTGCAGGTCCTCGGCGGTGCCGGCCTGCATTTTCGCCATCATCTTGCAGAGTTCGTATGGCGTGAAGAACTGCCCTCGGGCCGTGTTATGCAGCTCGAGCTCGTGGAAGGTGGCGCCGAGGATGTCTTGAGGTGCGGCCTCCAGCGCCATCGTTACCTCACCTAAAATCTGCGGGAAGGTGGCCAACTCCTCCTTGTTATAGCGCTTGACGATTTCGAGATAGCGGGCTTCCCGCTTCTCCCGCTGACGGATATCCATGGCATTGCTCATGGCGATCGCCGCGCATTCGCACCAGTCGGAAAAGACGGTGTAGAGATCGTGACGATAGCGGCAGGATTCGAAGAGCTTCACGATGCTTTTTAGGTGATGAGAGGCCACTGGGCTTCTTTCATTTGTACGAGCAACCGCACCTTTACGGCGCGCGTCTCGTTGATAAATTGTTCGGGAATATTGCGGGGGAGCGATAATGAAGGCACGTCAAGCGACGGCCCAAGATCTACGTCAGGTTTTCTCCGACCTGGCGCAGAGGTGCTTAGATGAAGTGGAAACAGCCGGTTATACGCTGGAGAAGGCAAAATCGATCTTCCGAGGCCTGCGTCGAGATGGCAGGCTCTGGGCGCTTGAGCTCAATGGAGAAGCGATAGGCCTGATTGGGTTCGAAGAGTCAGAAGCAGTGGGCGCTCCTTTCATCGGAACCTATTTTTTCGGGAGAGAGCGATTTTTCAGTCCGGATGTGCCGTCTGTCCGATTTGGCAAACGCTTCATGAGAGCGATGCAACGCCAGTTTGGAAATCTTCCGATGGTCTCGATGTGCTATGGGAATCATCCGAAGATCGAGCGGTGGTATCGGTTGATGGGATATCGCCTGGCCGAAACGTTTGACGTCCAGCGAAATTTCGTGCTCGATCCGGCAGATTTATCATAGCTCGCCAGCAACAAGCAGGATGAACGGAACCTTGTCGACCTTGCGCAGATCGATGGCGTCTATGTTGTCGAGGATCCACTGCCGCAGGTCCGCAGGCTTGATATCCCAGGAGCTGCCGCCCTGCTGGATGCGGCGCTGGTCGTCACGCTTCACCGCTGGCAACTCACCGGAAAGGATACGTCCTGTGACGGATTTACTGTCGATCCCAAGGATCTTTGCTGCCTGTGTCGCAGACAGTTCCTTCCGGGCTGCGCGCCTGGAAAGGTCGAGCCGCTTGGCACGAACGACGATCGCCGTCGGAGAGCGGGTGAAACCGTGCTCGCGGAACATCTTCGCAGCCTTGTCAGGCTGGTGAAGCGGTGCCTTTTTCATCAGTTCGTCTTCGGCGGCCGTCCAAGGCGGTTCCTTCTTGTGCCGGATGGTCAGGCCGAGCGCCTGCAGTCGATCGGAAAGCCACCAACGAGGTACGCTGAGCCTGTCTGCAAGATCGCGAACCTCGCCCTTCTTCTTCCCGTCAAGTTGTTCCCACTCTTTGCGGATGCGCTCATCCATTTCCTGCGTCGCCTGATATCGGCCTTTGTGGGGAGACGACGCGCTGGAAGTCACGCCCAGGTTCTTGGCACGCTGATAGACGCCGGTGGGGGTGCGATGCGCCTCCAACCGGGCGAGGCACCCCGCCGCGCCCCCGGCAGGGAAATACTCGCGGATGATCGCATCCTCATCGTCGGTCCAGAACCGTTTGTCGCGCTTGCCCGGGACATAAGGAGCGGAGATGCGCGGCTCATGACCGCGCGGCTTGCTGAAAGTTACTGGCTTCAGGTTCATGTCGTCATTCCTTTTGCAAGCCGAACGGCGCGGCCCTCGCTCATGTCGCTGATCTCGATGGCGCCATAGTTGTCGAGCAGGGCGAGGGCGGCGGACACTCGGCCGGTGTCGATGGCCAGATAGTCAGCCAGGTCGGCCACCGCAGCACCTTGAGGGGCGAGCGGCTTCAGGACTTCCCACACGCGGCCGGCGTCGGCGAACGCAGGTTCACGGATGAATGCGCGGATCGATCGATAGGCGGGCGGTATGCTCGCCTCCGATCTGATTTCCTCGTCTCCGGCCGTTGCCGCGTGCAGTTGCTCGAGGTCGAGAAGAGACGCGGCGCCGGCGGCATCAATTACCGTCGGTGCAACCATCTCCGGACGGGCACCGATATGGCGTGTCTCGACGGTCCCGACATGAAGCGTGGCTGGCGCTTGGGAGAACGCTGGACCAGATGCGACGAAATCGCCGGGCTGGAGCATTGGCAGGCGGTCGAAGCCCTTGCTGGCATCCCAGCCGATCGTCTCGGCCGCACGTCGGATGTCGATATCGAGGGTGTTAAGGCCGATCAGGAAGTTCAGGATTTCCGACGATACCGACTTTGCCAGCTTGGCAATACGCTGCGTTGCCAGGACGCCTGCGAGACCGCGCTTACGGCCGCGGCTCATCAGGTCGGTGATGGTCTGCGTTGCAGCCTGCCGCACCGACGTAGCGGCGAGGCCTGCACCACCAAACGGTGCGAACAGGTGAGCCTCGTCGATGACGATCAGGGCAGGGTGCCAGTTCTCACGCGGCGCAGCGATCAGCGCGCCGACGAAAGCGGTGACGCTCTGCATCTGTGCCTCTCGATCGAGCTGGGAAAGATCGAGCAGGACCGACAGGCGATGTTCCCGCACGCGGCCTGCTGCAACAGCCAGCGCGGCAGCATCGAGCTTAGTTCCGTCGAGGATCGGGAAGTCGAAAAACTGGGCGAGGGAACCGAACTCTCCCTCCGGATCGATGATGATCTGCTGCACCAGCCCATTCGTCTGCTCAACGATTCGACGAAGCGTCCAGCTCTTGCCGGCGCCGGACGTGCCCTGGACCAGAAGACGGCCGTCGAGCAGCTTCTCCATATCGAGGTAGATCTCGCTGCCGAAGTCGGAGAGGCCAAGGTCGATGCCTCCGGCCGGTCTCTGTGCCGCCGGCGCACGTGCAAATGGGATCGTCTTGCCCATTTCCGCAGCCAGGTCCTTGGCAAGTCTTTGTTCTGCCGGCGACAGACGTTCGATCTGTGCGGCAGACAAGGTTACGTTTCCGTAGGTCATGTCCATCCCTCGGCTTGTGCAATGGCGTTTTTGGTGCGTTCGACTGCGCTGCGCACCGGTGCGATGTAATCCTCGACGCCGGAGAACTCTCGGCACGTCAGCTCATGCTCGAGAAGGCGGAGATCGACGCGCAGGGTGGCCAGCATCTCGTCCCGGATGTCGATGAGCCGGACGACCGTCCGAGCGTCTTCGATGTTGCGGAACTTGGCGACAGGATGATTGAAATCCACCACGCCCAGATTTTTGCCGAAGACGAGACATGGCGCGCTGTCCGACTGCGCCCATGGAAAGGGAGTTCGCATGTGATTTCTCCTTTGAAAAAGAAAAGGCCACCCGGAGGCGGCCATTGGATGTTTATGCGGCTAGGCTGATTGCCTCTCCGAATGAGGTGTGCCCGCACGTGCGTTGGAAGCGGCTGGGTCCGTCAATGTTATAGCTTGCTAATTGATGCTTTCGCATCGACATTAGTTGCTCTAGATCGGAGTACCGATAATGGGCATGATTAGCCGTCGAACCTTTTGCACTTGCTGCCTGACCGCAACAGGGGTTTTTGCGGTTAGCCGAGCGGCGCATTCTCAAGAATTGCTGAACCTTGAAGGTTCGGTCGCCTGTGCCGGTAGAAAGAGCATTACCCTCGGAAACGTGTACAGCTTCAAGGCAAGCTCTGAGGCCATGTCCCTCGTTGGAAAGATTTGTGAGGCAGTGGGCTTGCCGCAGAACTTCGAGGTACGCGTCGCTGCAGTCTCTGATGATATTGCCAATGCAGCAGCTGTGATTGCATATTACGGGACACCAGATGCCAAACGGCTCGTGCTTTACAATGAACTGTGGGTTCAAGACTACCTTCGATCCACCGGTGATGAGTACTGGTCCGGAGTAGCACTGCTGGCCCACGAATGCGGTCACCATCTCAGTGGACATACCCTGGACGGCCAAGGGAGCAAACCGCCGAAGGAATTGGAAGCGGATAGCTTCGCTGGCTTCATCGTTGCCAAGCTCGGTGGCACACGAGAGCAGGCGTTGGCGCTCTTTGAGGACTTTCCTTTGGAAGCAACGGAGACCCACCCTGCCAGAAGCGACCGCCTTCAAGCAGTCGCGGTAGGTTGGCGAAATGCGGGAGTACCGACGCGTTCTGAATCAGAATGGGCGAACATCCGAGTGAATTATTTTAGGAAGAGAAAGGATGGCACAAAGGTCGATGAAGTACTGAGCGATCTAGGGATTCAGGCAAACCACTACGCATCGGAGCTCGAGGATGCGGACACTAATCATATTACCTGCTCCGATGATGTTCCGGTTAGCGCGGTGCGAGCATTGGCTCTGGCTCTACATGACCGTGGGATAGCAATTCAATCCATCTATCAGCACGCTGACAAGGCCTTTTCCGGCATCAACATAGAGTTTGTTGGGTGGCACCGCTTCGGCCTGAGCCGATCAGTGCTTGAGCAACTGGATCGTTGCCCGCCTCGCTCCGATCCCACCTATGGGACGTATCAGCCTCGTCGCTAGCACCTGTAGAGCCGCGAGAGTTGACGATCTTGCAACACACCTGCAAAGGCGTTCAGCGCCCAACTCGATCATGGTTTGGTCTGAAATGGTGCGGCGGCGGGCGGCACACGTTCCATTGTGGAGCGGAGGCGGCGTCAGATGGAGCGGACGCTTCCAGCGGCACCCATCACGCGCGCGTTTCCAGCGCCGCCGGTATTGAATGGGCTGGCAGTTGCGGTTGCAAATGCCCATGTTATAGTTCCCGAGTTGAACTCGGAGGGGTCTATGTTCAAACCAAAAATTGATTTTTTATCTAGTTTTTTTGCGTTCGTTTGCACTCTGAGCTTTGTCACAGGGGCAGTAACTACTATGGCTCAAGAGGCAATCGACGATGATCTGCCTTCTCAAAGTCAGGTGGAAGATTTGGGGCAGGGTCTCGGCCTACTGCCAGCTAATCAAGTCCGTCCGATCAACGCGGCGGCACTTGAGCTAATCAAGGATTTTGAAGGCTGGGTACCTTTTGCTTATGACGATCCGTCGAAGTATTGCACTATCGGTTACGGACACCTGATCGCGCTAAAACCATGCGCGTCAATTACTCTAGAAAAAAGGTTCTCTGGAAGAATTTCTTTGCTGGAAGGCGAGAAATTGCTTGAGGAGGACACCCGCAGCGCGCGCTCTTCGGTTCAAAAACTTGTCAAAGTAAACCTGAATGAGGACGAGTTCGGCGCGCTCTCGGCATTCACGTTCAACGTAGGCAAAGCGAATTTTGGTGGGTCTACCCTTCTCAAGTTGCTTGACCTGGGAGAGCGAAAAAAGGCCGCGCAGCAATTAAACCTTTGGACTAAGTCGAAAGGTAAAGTTCTGCGAGGTCTGGTTATCCGTCGGTCTTGCGAGCGCGCGCTGTTCGAGGGCGCCAAGGTCCTGGACGATCAAGGCAAGTTCCAAAGGGCGAGTTGCACCAGTTATGGTGTGGCGCCGCTTGGGAGCCAACTTATCGACATCGATGTCGGGGAATAACCATGAGGATCGCCCTAGCTATAAGTATCGCATTAGGGATGCTCGGGGTGGCCCCGACGCTTGCTTATGCGCAGGGAGCATCGAGCCAACTCTGCGTTAGTCAATATCTGGCGGCGAAAAACAGCGGACAGCAACTCGGAATTGCCACGCCTGAGGGAGAGGATCTCATCAATCAGGTTGCGCATTCGATCGGGTTGGGGCGAGGGGTTATCACGGTAGTTCCCTGCTTCTACGCGGACCAGGCGTTCGCGTGGTACGCCCCGCCGGATTTGCAGACCGTTCCAGAAGGTGAATACATCATCTACAATCCCGACTGGCTCCGACAGGTAGTAGGCAAAGAGCGGACACAAACAATCGCGGTCTTCGGGCATGAGCTCGGCCACTTCTTAAACCGGCATTTCACCACAAATAAGAAAGCTCCCAATGTGGAGAAGGAAACTGACGCCGATCGCTTCGCGGGCTGTGCCGTTGCTCGGCTAAACGGAGATTTTAACCAGCTCGATGACTTACTGCAGCGGATTAGACCAGAGGAATCTAGCGGAGATTACCCCAGCTATGATCAAAGTTTGGCGGTCGCGAAAACTGGGTTTCAAAAGTGCGGAGGGAAGCTGCCGGACCCGTCCCCTGTCGTTGCCTCTACAGATTCTGCGTCCGGTTTCCTTGGAGGGCTTCAAATCGAAGGGCCACCTGTAGAAGCGAGCCCGCAACTTCTGACTGATGAATACGTCAGTGGAAATTGGGTGGCGGAGACTTTTTGGTATAAGACAGAATACAACAAAGAACCCGTCACGCTCTCCTTCAAAGCGGATAGAGGTAAAACCCGCATTGAGGAGTTTGCATTAGTAATGACCTTGCTTCCTGACACTTATGATCCCACGACAGCTATCCGTTGCTCGCAACACTATGCGGCGCTTAAGGCACTACTGGTAGTTCAGGTGGGTCGTGTGAAGGACAGGGAGCGAGTTGAGACTACAAAGCCTGACTTGCCCATCTATTGTTATGGACCGGACGCCATGGAGTGTAAAGGTGATGTGAAAAGCACGACCACCGTCGCCCAGTTCAGAAACGATAAGAAACCATTATATGATAGCACGCTTGATTTCACGACGGGACCCGCAAAAGTTTTATTAGTACAGTCGGTTAGAACTGGAGTGGTTGCAAGCCGTGATCTGGATGCAAACGGCTTCGAATCTGAAAATCTATCCCAATGTCACATCACTCTGAGGGTTAGCCGTAAGTAGGCTTGTTGTTTGCCGTTCATTGAATAACATCTTCAAAGCCGGTTTCGGATACCCACAGCCCGCCTTCGGTGCGGACCGTGATCAGCGTGTAGCATTCGGGGTTTGGGTCGAGTGCGTTGCGGGCGTGCACGTCGCTGATGAAGCCGGACAGTCCACCGCGAGCAGCTGCCAGGGCGTGTTTACGCCCGTCGCCACCGCTCATTTCGTGGGTGCGTTTGACCAGGTGCAGGATGCTGCCGATCATGTCGGCAGCAACTGTCTCGATCGCCTCACCGCCGGACACTCGATCCTTGGCAAAAGCGTGCACGAGGTCGACGACGCTGTCAGCGCGTTCACGATTTTTCATCTTGATAGTTCCTTCAGCGGTGCAGCGCGGCTGCGATAATGGGGGCCCATACAGAGACGGCGAGAATGAAATAGCCGATTGCTGCAAAGGCGCAGATGTCCTTGAGCATGACCAATGTTCCTTTCAGGGAAGTGGCGACGAGCGTCGGCCGATGAACAGGTTGAACTTGGCCGAGCGAATGGCGGACTCGGCGTAGAGTTTGCGGCTGCAGAGGGTGAGCCCGCCGTGTGCAATCTCGGTCCGGATCGTCGAAAGTTGCCGGATCGCGCGATACCCCGCCGAAATGTGCAGGGCAGGCGAGGTCATTCCGTCAGTGAGGTACCACGGCTGAAATCTGGCGCTGATTGCAGTTTTGCGCCGCTGGGCGGGGGAAGGCTTGTCTGTCATGAGGGTTCCTCGGAGGATGCTGCTGGAAGGCCGCACGCGAGGGGAAAACGCGTGCGGCCACGCAAGCGGCATCGGGAGGCGGCGATTGCCGCTTGCGTCACTGGCCAGGTGAGGGGACGAGCAGCTGGCCGGCGATGGGGTGAAGAGTGGTATTGTTGGCGATCGCCACGACGACGTCGCGGAAAGACCATGTTCCAGGCACGGTTTTCCATACTTCGCGGACATCCGCGATTTCGGCGCGCCTCATATAGCTACTGATTTCGCTGCCGAAGGGCCCGCTCGCCTGGGCGTCGATTATCTGATTGGCGCGCTCTTTCGTGAGCACGGCAAGCTCCACTGAATCGCCCTTCCGAGGGGTGAGGTGGCCGGCGCGTGACAGCAGAGTGTCAAGACTCATGGCCGTGGAATAGGAGCCGTAGGCATTGCTCTCGGTTCCATCGTCGCGCAGCCTGATGAGGCACCATGCGTCGCGATTGCCGGTACAGCGGCGAATGCGATAGCGTTTCACTGCTGCACCTCCTTCAACGCGAGATAGGAGCGCGCCAACTGGTAGCGGCAATCCTGATTGCAAAGCCACGCGCGGTGCATGGTAGTGCTCAGTTCAGCCGCTGTCCGGTTTTCGTATTGTGCCTTTTCAGCTGCGGCAAAACCGGGGTCGAGACTTGCCGTCAGGGTGTGGTAAGCGGCAATTTCGTCAGGCGTCAGTATCTCTGTCCACCTAGACATGGTTCGCCTCGATGATGCGGGAATGGGATAGGCGAGCGCGCAGCGCGTCGGCCTCGACGAGGTAGGCGGCGAGTTCCTCAGCGGCTTCCCGCTGGTGGCGCTGGCGTGCGCTTTCCCATTCGCAGGGCATGCGCATGCGGCTTGAATGCTGGCTTGGCATGGGAATTTCTCCAAGGGCCGGAACGCAAAAAGCCCGGCACAAGGCCGGGCTTCGAAGGCATTCAGCTGTGTGGGTGGATCAGGTCAGGCGGATCAGCACCGCGAGCGCACCGATACCGGCGATCATGAGGCCGCCAAGTCGAGCGGTCAGCCGGAGGGCGAGGGTGTCCATTGCTGCGGCGAGATCGGTTTTCGTCACCAGTTCGGCCATGATGAAATCCCTTGCGGCTTCCGCGTGAGCTTCCGCCTGTTTCTGGCTGTAGCCAGCGTCGCGGAGCTTTTTCGAATAGCCGAGAGTATCAAAGGCGACTGCCATGTTCAAATTCTCCTTCATGGGGCGAGCCTTTTATCGCCATGCTCAGGGCGCTTGTTGCGGGTGAAGGTTAAGCGGCGACCGAGTTCGCGGCCGGTGCCTGCATCGGGTCGGCCTTCTTGTCGGCCTTCTTCTCGGCAGCCGTCGGCAGCGGCTTCTGGTTGCGGACGACCACGACCGGGCCACGGGCGACCTTCAGCGCACCTTCGACGGCACGGATGACACGGATGTCCGCCTCTTCCTTCGTCAGCTTCTCGACGACCTTTTCCAGATAGTCGGCCGTGCTGAACGTGGCGGGCGTCGTGTCCTTTTCCTTCGTGGCCTTCTCGAAGTTGGCCGGAGCGATCTCCATCGCGCCCTCGATGTTCGACGGCTTCGCCTTGGCATAGACGAACACGCCGCCCTGGCCGTTCTCGTTGGCCTTGAACGTGCACTTGCCGAATTCGAGGAACCACTTGCGCAGGCCGGTGCGGTAGTTGGCCGGGCTCATGTCGTAGAGCGCCTGAACGTAGATGACGTCATTGTGGTCGCCGAGGTGCGCCAGCGCCGAGACGGCGAGCTGGTGTTCGCGCTCGGTGAAGGTGGCGATCGCCTTGCCGCGGCCGGCGATAGCGGACTTGAGGGCCTTGCCGGTGATGATTTCAAACTTTGCCATTGTCGTTTTCTCCTGATGTGCCCCTCGCGCAGGGGCGGGTTGAGGCAGAATGCCAAGAAAGCGCCAGCCCTTTCGGGTGGCGTTTACCTCGCATCCGCGGGGTGAGGGCAAGCGGTAGCCTGCCCTTCAGATTTTCCGTTGTGATGTTGATCTTTGGAGAGCCCGAGCCTGTAGCGGTTGAGGGTTGCAGCTCTTGCCCAGTCTGCGGACGCGGTTATCTGGGTTGCCGGTTATCTTCCCGCCACCATGTTCCCATGGCCGAGACCTTCACCGAGACAAGTCATTTCAGTCCGCAAAGGGGCTTTCACCCTACCGCTTGTCGCGCGTCCTTCGCCTAACCCCGGCTTTGTCGTGCCGGGTAAGAGGTAGGCTGCCACCTCTTGCGTTGCCCTATAATGCTGATCCGCGCCGACCGTGAAACCCTCCGTTCAATCGAGGCTTTGCCCGCTTTCGCGAGTTTGTCGCCCAAACCTTGCGGCTGATAACCAGACCATGCGCCAGCTTTTCAAAGATCATTGCGAGTGCCGTTGGCCGCTCCGCAATCCCGAAGTGATTTCGTTTTCGCTTCGGTGATTGGGAGAATATCGAAATCATTTCGTTATGCAATACGGTTTTCGCGCATTTCGAAGCGCAAACCGTTAAGGTGTTGATTTGAAATCGAATTAATTTTGGAATTGGCGCGATGTCGCTGCTTAAACCGTATTCATTTCGGTTTTAGTGCGCAGATGGCCGGACAGGGAGACCGCCGCGAATTGCGAATCAGTTGCCCTGCCGGTTCGCCCTGGGCTGCTGTTTTCGGGGTCGATTTGGCCGCTCGACGTGCCAGAAAACTCGCTCGCTCAAAAATATTTTTGTCCTGTCACCGCTGGTTGAAAATCCCCGCCTTTTCAGGCGGTTCGCCAGCGGAAGCCCTGCGGAAGAAACGCGGAAAATCTGCGGAAAATTGGCGGAAAATCGGCACTTTATTCTTATAGGTTGCAGCACGATCCCAAGCCCTGCCGGAAGGGTCGCGGAAGAATGGCGGAAAAAACGCGGAAAATCGGCGTCGCCTCGCGCACGCACGCGCGGTAATATTTATATTAATCTCTATAGGGGGCGCTCTTAAGCGCCCCCCTTATGGGTTTAGAGATAGATAATCGCGAGGGTATACCAGATAGCCTGACAGAGCTTGTCTATCCGGTGGGGGTGTTGACAAAATCGTGCGTAACGAGTCATCTGCATCCGGATGCTGAAATTGCGTCTTCAAAACAGGCGGTCGCCCTCACGGGCTCGACCGCCTTTTTCTTTCCCGCATATCCATTTCAAAGCCGCCCAACCTGCGACGGCTCGAAGGTCCATCTCGTCCGGGAAGACCGGCGTCGTGGTATGCGGTTCCGGTTGGAGCGACGGAAGGTGGACAGGCAGGGCTCACTCGTCGCGTCGGCGCCAGATCAATGCAACGACGATCAACAGCGCCAGAATGGCAAACTGCCCGCTGGCGGTCGCTTCGATGCCAACTACTGAAATCGTGAGTGTGTCAGAGATGTTCTGCATGGCGCACCTTTCACCAAAAAAATCGGTGCTGCCTGCTGCGCACTATGCGCCGCTGATTTCAGGTTGCAAGTAGGTGCAAGAAAAGTGACTGCCCCGCTTGAGTACAACGCGGTCTCGTGGGTGTCACTTCGTCTGGAACACCTCCGGGAATTGATACCGGATTGCTTTGCTGCGCGTCCGGTTCACAAATTGTAACGGCAAGGCCGATGGCACGTAATCGCTACTACGAGACACCTCACTGGAAGGCGCTCAAGCGCGCCACCCATGAGCGCGACGGCTGGCGCTGTGTAGTACCTGGCTGCGGCTCTAAGCTGCGCCTCGTCTGCGATCACATCGTTACGCGCCCGAACGTCGACCATCCTACTCACCTCGACCAGCTCGCCAACACACGAACGCTCTGCGGGCTGCACGACAATCAGGTGAAGGAAGATCGCTTCGGAAAGCGCAAGCGTTCAGGCAAGCCGATCATTGCCGGATGCAAGGCTGATGGCTCGCCGCTCGACCCTCGACACCCATGGTTCAAGGGGTAGGGGGGCGGGGTCGGATCTCTGGGACCGAGGGGGCGCCCACCGCCCGGGGCCTTCGTTCGCAGTGGGAGCAAAATAAGCGACCCCCCTTTAGCCGGATTCGCGAAAACCAGAAAAGTCCATATCGAGGGTAAGTGATGGAAACGCTGAAGGAACTGGTCGAAATTGCTTTCGCCGTCACCTGCGCATTTTTCGCAGCTTTTTTCGGCTTTCTGCTGATGGTTCTTTTGATGGCCGCACCCTTCATCGCGATCGGTACCGGCGTCGCCATCGCCTTCAAGATCTTCGATTGGATCATCTGATGATGAGGATCCTCGGATACATCGGGACGGCGGTCCTCGTCTTAATTGGGATCCTCTCGGTCGGCGTCAACGTCGTGAAAATCCATAACGGCTGCCCGCCTGGTCAGGTGCTCATCAAGAGCGTGGCCACATACGAGTGCATCCGCCGATGAAGCTCGAAATCACCAAGGAGTGGTTCGAGAAGCGCGCCGCTCTCGAGGTTGGACATGACATCAGCGCCTGCAATTGCATCGGTCCACAGAACGGCGCGCCGGTTTGCCCTTGCAGGATGGAGGGTGTGACGATCGAGGATGGCCGCTACGTCGAGCGCCGCGATCTCGGTCCCGTGCAATCCGCGTCCGGCGGTCCCCGGACATCAAAAGGAGAAGTCGCATGAGCGAACACAAGCACCCGACCGTTCGGGCCAAGTTCCGTTGCAGCAGCAAGGAAGGCACCACCGTCTTTCTGCACACGGTCTATTCCGAGGATATCCAATCCGAGGACGGCCGGTTCACGAAGGCAACGCCTTGGGGCGAACTGAAGATGAACGTCGACAATCCCGCCGCGTCCATCCAGTTCGAGAAGGCAAGTCGTACTATCTCGATTTCACGCCGCCGAGTAACCCGCGCTCGGGATGGGCGTCATGCCCATCCCGTCTGCCAACACTTGAGTTTCCATGAGAGGCAGAAAACCGAATCCCACTCCGGCCTCCAATGTGGTGCCAGGGCCGTTTCCAGGTGTGGAAACACCGGAGATCGAGATCGAGGAGCCCAATTGGCTCCTCACAATGAACGTCAAGGAATGGGGCAAGCGCCGCGCGAAGATCGCCAGCGAGCGCTGGAAAACCCTTACCCAAAGCCTCTCGCGCAAGGGATTGCTGGACGTCGATAACGACGTGCTTATCGAGATGGCTGCCGGCGCATATGCAGACTGGAAGTTGGCCGAGGCCCACGTCGCGCGCTACGGCGTGATGGTGCAGGCGCCTAAGACGAAGGTCATGATGCACAACCCATACAAGGCGATCGCCGACGCCGCGATGAAGCGGGTTATGGCCGCCGAGCGAGAACTCGGCATCCCGCCGACCGAGCGCGGCCGGGCCGAGAAGGCGCCGCCGAGATCCGGAAGGAAGAAACGCGCCGCCGATGACTACCTTGGAAACAAGTGACCCGGTCACGGATTGGGCTGAAGAGGTTGTTGAAGGCTCGATCACGTCCGGCCACTTCGGGCGCCTGGCCTGCCAGCGGCATTTGAACGATCTGAAAGCCGCTCATCAACGCGGTTTGGAATGGCGGCCGGAGGCGGCGCTCCGGGCTTTGAAGTTCTTCCCGGCCATCCTGAAGGTGACGGCCGGCGCTAAGGCGGGCGAGCCGTTCTATCTACCGAGCTACACCACATTCGTGGTCGGTTCTTTGTTCGGCTGGTACCGGAAGGGAGGCGATAGGCTGCGCTTTCGCACCGCCTGGGTCGAGGCTGGAAAAGGTCAGATCAAGTCGCCCGTTGCTGCGGCGATCGGCCTGTACACGCTATTTGCCCGCGGCATCCCGCGCGCTGAGTGCTATGCGATCGCGAAGGACCGGAACCAGGCGAACGTTCTATTTGGTGACGCGGTGGCGATGGCTCTTGCGGAAATGCCTGACGCCGAGTTCGACGGCGAAAGCCTCGTGTCGCGTGGCACCATCCTGACACGTGGTACCGGCGATATGACTTGGATGCTCGAGCATCCTGCCAGCGGTTCGAAATTCAGGTCGCTTGCCGGCGACGAGAAGGTCAACGGCCCGCGGCCTTCCTATGTTGCCGCCGACGAGATCCATGAATGGAAATCGGATGGCGCTCTGAACACATGGAAATCAGCCGGCGCGAAGATGCCGGGTGACTTTCTGCTGTGGATGTCAACGAACACGCCGGCAGCGGATCAGATCATCGCTACCGAGTGGAGCGAGATGCACCAGCGGATCCTGCGCGGGGAAGCCGAAGACGATGCGGCGTTCGCGTTCATTGCGCGCGTCGATCCAGGCGACAAGCCGTTCGAGGACGAAAGCTGCTGGCCAAAGTCGATGCCATGCCTGGGAATTACGTTCCCGATCGAGAACGTCCGGATCGAAGTGAACTCGGCACGGAACTCCGTTGGAGCGCGGCTCAGCACTGAGCGTCTTTATTTCGGCGTGCCGGTTGGTGCTTCGGAATACTGGATTGATTTGGACGCATGGGATGCGGTGCAGGGCAGTGTGTCGCTCGATGATGCTGAAAATCGTGAAGTCTATTTGACGCTCGACCTGTCGAAGAAAAACGACTTGACCGCACTCGGCATCGGTTTTGTTGATGCAAAAGGCGTCCTGAATGCCACGGTCAGGTATTGGAAGCCGGCCGAAAAGTTGAAGCAAAAGGCGCAGGAAGACCACGCGCAATATGTCGAGTGGGCGGCGGCGGTGCCGCCCCTCTTGAACCTCGTCCCCGGTCGCTCGATCGACTACGAGTTCATCGCAGTGCTCGTCAAGCAGTTGGTAGCCAAGCATAGCGTCTCCTCGCTTGTCGTCGATCCGGCGTATCTGACCGATTTTCGCAAGGCTTGTGACAATGTCGGACTGGAAACGTGGGTTTGGGATCCTGACGAGCCATTCGGCTCGGGGCTCAAGATCATGATCCATGGCCAGGGCCGGATGGGCATGCAGTCGAAAAAAGCCCTATGGATGCCACGATCGCTGCAAAAATTTGAGGATCGCATCCTTCAGAGGAAGATCCTCATCGATGAAAGCCCGATTACAAGATGGTGCTCCGGCAATGCGGCCGTTCAGCCGGATGCGCAGAACAATCGCTTTTTCATAAAGAAACATCAGCGGGGGCGCATCGACGGAATGACCGTCCTCGCCATGCTGTCGGGTGCAACCGATGAGGTCGAAGCAACCGGGAGATCATTCTGGGACAGCGACGACAACGATGACGACGCAGATCCCGACTAAATGTAGCGAAGCGAGGGCGCATGGGCGTGAAATCCTGGCTGGCGTCCATGATAGGAAGCCCGCAGCGGCAGAATATTGCCTTTGAAGAGAGCTTTTGGCGGGAAGATCTCGCCATTGGCATGCCTTCGAGGGCAGGTGAGACCGTCAACTGGAAGACCACGCTCGGTGTGACCACTGCCTTGCGGTGCGGCTTGACGATTACGGATGGGATAGCGACCGTTCCGTGCAAAATCATGCGGAAAGATCCGGCCACCGGTCGCCGAACCGAGGCGACGGATCATCCGCTCTATGATGTTCTGAACTATCAGTTCAACGACTGGATGGACCCGCTCCAAGGTCTCGAAACAATTGCAATTCACACGGTTTTCACCGGGAATGCCATTGCTTTCGTCAATATGGTCGGCCCTCGCAACGCTCGCCGGATTGCGGAAATCATCCCGATAATGCCGGAATGCGTCCGCGTTGAGCAAAAGGATGACTATTCGCTGGTGTATCACGTTACCTCCAGGGATGGCGTGAGCGAGGTGTTCCCGGCCGAAGCCATTTGGCACATGCGCGGGCCGTCTTGGAACGGCTATCTCGGCATGGATGTGACGCGTCTTGCGCGCGAAGCCCTGGGCCTGGCCATGGCCACCCAGAATGCGCACGCCCAGCGGTTCGGAAACGGCATCCAGACGAGCGGCGTATACGCCGTCGACGGAAATCTTGACGATTCGCAGTACAAGCGCCTCAGCAAGTACATCAACAAGCACCATGTCGGCGCTCGCAACAGCGGTAAACCGATGCTCATGGATCGGAATGCCAAATGGCAGCCGATGGACCTCACGGGCATCGATGCACAGCACTTAGAGACCCGAAAGCATCAGGTCGAAGAGATCTGCCGCGGCTTCGGCGTGTTGCCGATTATGGTCGGCCATTCCGACAAGACTGCTACCTATGCCAGTGCGGAGCAGATGTTCCTCGCTCATGCTGTCCACACGATCAGACCGTGGCATCGTCGATTTGAACGATCGATGAAGATGTCTCTGCTCACGCGTGAGGAGGTTCGGGCCGGCTATTACATCAAGTTCTTCGACACCGAGCTGCTGCGCGGCGCGGCGAAGGACCGGGCCGACTACTATTGGAAATTCTTCCAGATGGGCATGTCGCCGAACGACATCCTGGAGCTTGAAGATCAGGACGGTTTTGAAGGGGGCAACATCCACCTCGTGCCATCCGCCCTTCAGACGGTCGAGAACGCCAAGAAGGCGGCGCCAGCGGGTAAAACCGGTCGCAAGGACGAGCCTTCGCTCGACGAGGAGGAAAAGAACTCCGCTCCGAAATCGGAAGAGGAACAGGAATCCTGACATGGAAAAGCTGATCATCGATCTTGCGCCGTTTAGCGCTTCGAAAGCACTCAATCGCGCCGCAAGGTCTCTCGGTCCCGGCTCTGTTCGGGTCAACGCCAACGATGATGCCGCCGATATCTACATTTACGGCGATATCGGCGGTTGGTGGGATGGCATTCAAGCAGAGGATATCGTCCGCGAGATCGCTGATCTGACCGTCGATACCCTGAATGTCCACGTCAACAGCGGCGGTGGCATCGTTTTCGACGGAATGGCGATTTACAACGCATTTGCTGCGCACAAGGCGAATATCGTCATGCACATCGACGGTATTGCCGCCTCGATCGCCTCCGTGATTGTCATGGCCGGTGACGAAATTCGCATCGGTGAATCCGCAAACATCATGATCCACAAGCCCTGGAGCTTCATGATCGGCGATGCGGAAGAAATGCGTGCGGAAGCCGACATTCTGGACAATCTCGAACAGGGAATTGTCGATATTTACGCTGCTCGTACCGACAAGGACGACGACGCCCTGAAGAAATTGATGTGGGCCGAGACTTGGATGCGCGGCCAGCAGGCAGTTGACGAAGGGTTTGCGGACTCTGTCATTCCGAACAAGAAAAAGGAGAAGAAAGCTGCCCGTTCGGCGCTTCTCCAGCTTTACGAGCATACTCCATCCGACCTGATGGCCTCCAATGGCGATGTGCCACAGGTACGCGAATTCGAACGTCTCCTCCGCGATGGAGAGAAGATGCCGAACGCCGTTGCAAAGCGCCTTGCTGCCGCCGCGCAACGTGTTTTCCAGCCTGTTCGGGGCGAACAGGACCCCGATCCTCGGGATGAGGGCGGAAATGCAGCATTTGCGGACGTGGCGGCCGCTTTCGACAAAGCCACAGCCCTCTTCAGAACCTGAATCGGAGAAAATTATGAGTTTCAAGCGCATTTTTGCGGTTTTTGGCGCTGTGGCGCTCATTGCCGTGCTCGCCTATACGGCGCTGGATGTTAGCACCGTCGCACATGCCGTCTTGGTCCCCGACGCCCTTCATTTCAACATCCTGACCGCGATGGCCGCGCCGCCGGCTGCCGCAAGCCTGGAAACGCTTCAGAAATCGGTCGATGATTTCATGAACGGGTTCGAGGAGTTCAAGCGGACGAATGACGAGAACTTGCAGAAGCGCGACGTCGTGCTCGAGGATAAGCTCGCCAAGATCAACACCCATCTCGACAAGTGGGAGCCGCTGAACCAGCATCTGACCAAGGTCCAGGAAGGGCAGAAGTCGATGCAGGACCAGCTCAACCAGGTCGAAAAGATCCTGAACCGCCCGCGTCCGGGCAAGGAGGGCCAGGAGGAAGACGCCGAGTACAATGCGGCGTTCGAACACTGCCTTCGCCGCGCTCCCGATCGTCGCGAAGCTGCTCATGTCGACCTGCTCAACAAGCGTCGCAATACCCTCGTGAAGGGCGACGACGCCGGCGCCGGCTATCTGCTGGCTCCTCCGGACGTTAATCGTGAGATCATCAAGGACATCATCGAAATGTCCCCGATGCGCTCTCTCGCCACAGTTCGCACCATCGGCAGCGAATCCTTGAAGCAGCCGAGGCGGACGGCAACGGCCGGCGCGGCACGACGTGTCGGTGAGGTCGAGCAACGCACGAATACCGGCGATCCTGCCTACGGGATGCTGACTTTCGCGGCTCCCGAGCTGTTTGCCCGGGCCGAGATTTCCCTGCAGATGCTCGAAGACAGTGACTATGACTTGATTGGCGAGCTCCGGAGCGAGTTCGTCGACCAGTTTGTCGTCAAGGAAAACAGCGAATACGTCGGCGGTAGCGCAAGCGCAAATCAGGCGGAAGGGTTCCTCGTCGCCCCCGGCATCGGCGAGACCGTCTCCGGCGATGCCACTGGTCTCAAGGCCGATGGCCTGATCAACCTGTGGGCGTCGCTGAAGACCTCATATTCGTCCCGCGCGGTGTTTACGCTGAACCGCAAGACGATTGCCGAGGCGCGCAAGCTCAAGACCGGCGATGGTCAGTACCTCTGGGTCCCCGGCATTGCCGGCAGCGTGCCGAACACGATCCTCGGCGGCAACTACGTCGAGTTTCCGGATATGCCTGACATCGGCGCCGGCACGTTCCCGATCGCATATGGCGATTTCAGGCGTGCATACATCATCGTCGACCGTGTCACGCTGGCTTTCCAGCCAGACTACGTGACGGGTGCCGACAACGGCATTGTCGTCTTCCGCGCTCGCAAGCGTGTCGGCGGCGGTGTTCGCCAGGCCGAGGCCCTGAAGAAACTGAAGATCGCTGCCGCCTGAGGCGGCTCAGCCTATCTGCTGAAGATCGCCGCCACAGGCGGCGGTCCGGCACTCCCCCGAATCATGGAGCAAATCCAATGTCACTTCTCAAGAATACCAAGATCACGGTCGTTGCCGCAGCCGCAGCGGCCGCCCAGACCGATCTCGCGAGCTCCTTTGTCGATATGTACGGTTTCGACGGCGTGCTCTTCGTCGCCCTGACGGGGGACGTCTCGGATACTTCGGCTCTCGCGCTGAAGGCATCGCAGAATACCGTCAACAACCCCAGTGGTGCTGCGGAATTGGTGGGCGGCCCGACATTCACCGCTGGCGCCACAAACGCGGACAACAAGGCACTCGTGCTCGATGTCTACAAGCCGAGGGAGCGCTATGTTCGCGCCGTTCTGAAGCGTGGCACCGCCAACGCGGCTGTCAGCGGCATTCTCGCCATCCAGTACAGCGGCAGGCGGATGCCCACCGAGCATGATGCGAGCGTGATCGCCTCTGCTCTCTTGAACGACCCCAACGAAGCCTGACGGAACGCGGATCGCGCCTTCCTCGTTCTGATAGGAGACCGACATGTCGGAACAAAATACGAAAATTTACACAAAGCAGGGCGGCGCCGAGCAAGTCTACGAGGACGGTGCCAAGCTGAAACTCGGTGCGAACGTAACGCTGACGGTCAGCGGCACCAACGTCCTCTTCCAGGGCCTTCCGACGGCTGATCCGAGTGTCGCCGGCGCGCTCTATTCGAACGCCGGCGTCCTGACAATCAGCGCCGGCTGATAGCCGCCGCCAGCAAAAGGAAATCAACATGAAGTATGTTGCATTGAAGGCGTTCCCGCTCAGCCGAGATGGGATCCACATTGAAGACGTCGCGAAGGGAAGCCATCCCGACGTTCCGGAAGGGCTGGTTGAGGGCCTGAAGGCCGCAGGCCTCATTGCCGAAGATGCCAGCGCGGAGCGTGGCGACACCTCCCAGGCGCCCGCCGAGAGTGGTGAGGCCGAAGAGAAACTCGACAAGAAGAAGCCTGCCACCAAAGAGACCGCGGCCCAGTAATGTCGTCGCTTCTCGTCGCCACGACGCCGGCCGCCGATCTGCAATTGCTCACGATCGAGGAATTGCGTGCTGCGGCCGGTGTTTCTGGCACAAGCCAGGACGCCGATCTGACCAAGAAGGGCCTTCGGATCGCTGCCGGCATAGCCGAGGCATGCAAGATCAGGCCAGGACAGACGAGCGTTCCTACTCTGAAGCAGGAAACGCTTCAGGAAACTTTCCGCGAATGCGATGACGAAGATCTCATTCTGTCTCGCCGGCACAATATCGAGATTATCTCCGTGCTGATCGACGGAACGACAGTTGACGCCTCCGGCTATGAGATTGACCCCGAAGCGGGCGTCCTGAGCCGTCTGTGCTACGATCGCCTGACGATCTGGCGGGGAAACAAGATTAGCGTCGCCTATAGAGCCGGGTTTTCGTCGGTTCCGGATGCGCTAAAGCGAGCCGCCGAGGATTTCCTTCGCCATCTGTGGCTTGAGGGACAGAGAGACCCGTCGGTCAAAGCGTCCGAAGTGGAAATCGAGGACATCGACCGCGTTCGGACAGAGTATTGGGCCGGGACAATTCCCGGGCAGGGTGGTGGCAACGTCGTCCCTGACTTCGTGCTTTCCCAGCTTAGCCGTTATCGGAACTGGATCGCCTAATGTCGGTGGAGATGGGCGATTTGCCCTCAGACATCATCGCTCGACTTGACGCATCGCTTGTTGCGCGTGGCCAGGACGTGACTCTCCGCCGCTATACGGCGCCGTCCGGAACTCCCCGGCCGAAAACAGACGCAGGGGTTCGGGCATTCGTCCGTCCGCTTAAGGCCGAGGAACTGGTAGGCCGGCTTGATCACACCTTCTCGAAGGTGATTTTCAGTCCAACCGATTCCTCGGTTCTGCTGCCGATGAAGAAGGACGACAAGGTCATCATCGATGATCGCGAGCGGAACGTAGAGTTTCCGAAGCATGTTCGGTATCGGGGCGTCTTGGTGAAAATCGAATTGTTGGTGGCTGGCTGATGGCCACCTTCGATACGTTCGACCGTGAAATCCGGTTGGCGACGGCTGGCCTTGAGCCACGCGCCGTCAATCGTGCCCTGGCCGACTTCGCTCGCGCCGAGTTGCGGAAAGTGCAGGCGGCAGGCGCTAGCCGGAACTACCAGCTTTATGTCAACGGCAGGCCTGCGCTCTCCGAATACGACGTCGAGGCGCCCGGACCGATCGTCTATCAGTTCTCGATGTGGAACGAGATCATCGCATATGCGCTTTCGGAGCTGCAGCGGCGATCGCCTGTGCGGACTGGGCGCTTCAGGAACTCATTCATCGTCATCATCGACGGTGCGATCGTCGCTTCTACGAAGACGATTCCGGCGACGGCGGAAGTGATCATCACCAATTTTCAGCCCTACATCCGCAAGGCGGAAGCGGGGCTGCTCGGAACGAAGCGGTTTGCGATCTTCGACGGAACGAAACGCGCGTTGACGCGGCGCTTTGGCAACGAAGGTCGGACATCCTTCGGATATCTGTTTGAAACGAAGTGGCTGAACATTGGACCCGGCGTCCATGGAGACATTCCGTACATCCTGAAACGAAGCCAAGGGCGGCGGAAGGACCGGCAAGCCGGCATGCCGATCAGCTATCCCGCGGTAATCATGACGATGGTGACCTGATGGCATCGCCCGAAGCATTCGACGCGATCAGCAATACACTCGAGGCGTCCTGGGCCGAAACGTCGGTCCTGTATGAAAACGACCCTCTGGAGGATCCTGATACGCAGGCGGCGTTCGTCTATGTCGAGATCGTCGGCGATCTATACGATCAGGACACGTTCGGTGCGCCCGGGCAGAATGAATGGGTGGAAGAGGGCGCAGTCTATCTGCATGTGATGGTGCCGAACGGCACTGGTTCCCGGGAAGCGCGCGCGATCGCGAAGCGCCTGACGAACCTCTTCAGAGAAATTCCGATCGGAACGATGCACTTCGAGCGCATGTCGATCGGCAGCGGTGAGCCCGGCCGGGACTTCCCGAACTACTTCGCCATGACGGCCACCATCGGGTGGAACCGTCGGGACATCACCGGATCTTGAGGGGCCGACATGCCGCACGTTAGAGCGCGTGAAACGCCGTTCTCCTGCTACATGCGCGTGGTCAATGCTGATACCGGCGATGTTTACAGCCATGTCGTTGAGGCTGACTCGGACGAGCGCTGGTTCAGTCGGATTGAAACCGACGAACATGGACGACCGAAGGTCGACCCTGCCGGAGAGCACCTTGTGATCAAGAGGGTGCTCGATACCAACATTCGCATCGAAATCAACGAAGGGCGGATAGTCGACAAGAGTGTTGACCGATACGTGCCCTGGAACCCTGATCCTCATGGGTTCCATCAGATAATCGCCGCCGCCCCCTGAGGCGGCGTTTTTGTTTCCGGTCTAACCGGATGCCGAACACGCGCCTTCGGCAAGCGCGCACTGGCCCGTCACGATGACGCGCCCTTCCCATAGATGGAGCCCTTATCATGGCTGTAGCTCACGGCTCACAGACCCGCCTTGCGTATGTCATGGAAGCGACGCCGGGTGTAATCCCGGCAACCCCGTCCTGGCAGGTCGCGCGTTATGTCAGCGAGGGCTTGATCCTCGACAAGCAGACGATCTCCTCGGATGAGGTGCGGGCCGACCGCAACCGTACCGATGCGACGGACGTGGGCCGCCAGGTCACCGGGCCGATCAACACTCTGCTGTCCTACGGAACCTTCGACGACTGGCTCTCGGCTTTGTTTGCCGCCGATTGGGCGTCGGATGAGCTGAAGAACGGGAACGCCATCAAGACGCTGGCGTTCGAAAAGACGTTCGAGCTTGGCGCTACCGACGTCTTCACCCGGTACCGTGGTTGCCGGGTGAACACCCTGGATCTCCAGCTGAACGCCAAGCAGAACGTTACCGCGAACTGGGGCATCATGGGCCTCGGTAGCCCGGCGCCTGCGAACGCCATCGTTACCGGCGCGACCTATGCCGCTGCGACGACAACGCCGGTTCTCAACGCGGCGCTCAATGTTGGTGTTCTCTCGATCACCGGCGTCACCGCCACGCCGAAACTGCAGGCTCTCTCGATCCGCATCAACAACGGTCTCTATCCAGTTGATGTGATTGGGCAATACGAGACCTACGACTTCGGCCTCGGTTTGTTCGATGTGTCCGGCTCGATGACAGTGCTCTTCGAGAACAAGGATATGTACGAGGCGATCGTCAACCACACCGATCTCTCGCTCTCGACGACGATCGGCGCTGCCACCAACGAAAAGTACACCATCTCTGTGCCGAAACTGAAGGCCCTGAACGGGTCTCCGGTAGGCCCGGGCAATGGCCGCGCCGTCGTCATGGAAGTGCCGTTCCAAGGCCTCTTCGACGCGACGCTTGGTGCGACGGTTGGCATCACGAGGGCAGTGGCATGACGAAGAAGAGCACGTTCATTCCGGCAATCTCGTTCACCGGTTATCCGGAAGAGGACACCAAGCCGGTCAAATTTACCGCCGGCATCGAAAGCGTGCCAGTGCCGGCGGAGTTCATCGCTCTGGTGCGTGACAAAGGCTATATCGACGAAAGCGCCGGTAAGCCGACCGAGGAAAAGGCAAAACGAAATGACCGTGAACAAATCGCTGGTGGTGCTCGCCAGTCTGAGGGCTGATCTTCAGCGGGAAGCTGAGGGCGACTGGATCAAATACCCGGCGTGGAAAGGCGTAGAATTCAACGTTTCGGCGTTGACCAAGCCGGAATACGAGACCGCGCGCGACTTGATGTTCAAGCGCCTGGGGCAACTTTACCCCGAAAGCCAGCCTCCCAAGGAAATTGTTACCGCCGAGCTTGGATCGCTCTTCTGCGACCACATTCTTCACGGGTGGCGGGGGCTGGACGTTCCATATACGCCCGAAGTCGCCCGGGAGACGTTGACCAACCCCGAGTACCGCGCCGTCGTATCGGCTGTCGAATTCTGCGCCGTGAAGATCACGGATATCGAGGTCAAGTTCACGGCGGCCGAAAAGGGAAACTCATCGCCGCCTTCCGAGCGCGCCTAAGGCGCGAGAAGGCGGCTACTTACGCCTCCTGGCTTGACGAGATCGCAAGGGAAAATCCCGAAGAGGCGTGGTTGCAGCCTACCGAGGGGCAGGAAATGGATTACGAGCCCCGGCCATGGCATGGGCTTTACTTTCGGGCTTTCGATGCCCTTCGATATGATCGGTTCTACGGCGCTTTCGGCGGCCAAACGCCGATCAGCTACCTCGCAATCAGCACCTACGCGCGAGATCATGCCATCACTGGCAACGACTTCGGGCACTTTCTTCAGGCAATGCACGAGCTAGATCGTGTGTTCCTGGAACTCGAGGCGATGAAGTCCAAGGCTGAAACCAACGGCGGGTAAGCGGAAACGCTTCCCGCCTTTTCTTTTGCTCATTTTCCGGGAGTGCTCAATGACCGTTGAACTGCGTACTCTGCGCATCGTTTCTGATTTCAGCGCCGCCCAGTATGTGGCCGGCATGAATGAGAAGGTTGCGGCCGATCGCGCAGGCGTGGCTTCGAGCAAGGCCGTCGGCGCGGCAGTCGACGAGCAGAAGATCAAGGTTTCCTCGGCGGTACCGCTGATCGAAAAGCTGAGCCGAACCTATGTTGACGGCTACGGCACGGCGGCAAAGTTCAACACCGAAGTTCTGAAGCTGGCCCGATCCCAGGATACTCATGCTTCGTCGGTTGAGCATCTTGAGTTGGTTTACACCGGCCTTCAGAAGAAGTTCGGTCTGGTCGCCGACGCCACCGAACTCACCCGTCGCGGTTATACCGAGCTCGCCGCGGCGATCGAAAACGTCAACGCTCGTTTGAATCAGACAGGCGGCGCCGAGCAAGCAACCGCGCTAGCGTCTCGGGTCGAGCAGCTCAGGCAGACGTTCGATCCGACCTACGTTGCGGCGCAGCGGCTTTCTTCGGAGCTGTCCGAGCTGGCCGAGGCCGAGCGCCTCGGCGTGCAGATTACCGGCGGTTACGAGCGTGCGCTTGAGAGCATTATCGTAAAGCACGACGCCACCGCTGCAGCGGCGAAGCGCCAGCGCGAGGAATATACTCGTCTTGCCCAGGAAGGGCGTGAGGCTGCTGCTGCTGATCGCGCCCAGGCGGGCTTTAACAGCTTCCTCGGCATTGATCGCACGCCGGGATCGCGGGCTTCTGATTCTGCAGCATTCTTTTCCGAGCAGCTTGCTCGTCAGGAAGAGTTGGCACGTCTGCGAGCCCAGCAAGAGGGCGCCGGTTTCGCCGCAGACTTGAACCAGCGCTTCGCCTTCAACGGATACGGCACCTCCGCCCAGCAGTCTGCCAGCGTCTTTGCCGCCGAGTTTGCCCGCCAGGACGAACTGAACCGGCTACGCGAGCAGCAGCGGGGGGCTGCGTTTTCGTCCGACCTTAACGACAGGCTCGGCGTCAATGGTTTTGGCACCTCGGCCCGCGCGTCGGCGTCGGCCTTCGAAGAGGCCGCTCGCGCGGCGGAGTATCTTGAGCGCCGGGCGACGTCACTCCGCGCGCAGATCGACCCGTTGGGCGCCGCACAGAACCGTCTCAATGCCGAACTGGCAGAGTATGAGGAGCTGGCGCGGCGCAGCGCGATCTCGGCAGAGGAACTCACCCAGGGGCAGGCCGTCGCCCGGCAGCGGTTTGATGCGACCCAGGAGAACCTCAACAGAAACCCGACCCTTGGGCAGCGTGTGGGGCGTCTTCAGCCCCACCAGGTGAACAACCTGCTCTATCAGGGCTATGACGTGGCGCAGAGCCTTGCCCTTGGCATGCCGGCGATACAGGTCTTCCTGCAGCAGGGTCCGCAGATCGCGCAAATCTTCCAGGTTGGCAGCGGCGCGACAAAGGCTCTTGTTGCCGCCCTCACGCCGCTCAACATCGCGCTCGGTGGCGTCGCTGCAGCTGTCCTGATAGGGGCCAAGGCGTGGAACGATTACCTTGTTTCCACCAAGGCGGTCGAGACGGCCGCCGCCGGCCTCGGCCGCACCATGGCCGGCAGCGCTGCCGAAATGGAGGCCGCTGCTCAGGCGGGTGCCGAGGCGGCCAACATCTCTGTCTCCGCCGCGCGGAGCCTTGAAGCGCAGTTCCTCCGCACCGGCAAGATTGGATATGAGAATTTCGAGCAGCTGATTGGTGTTTCGAAGGATTTTGCAGCGACGCTCGGCATCGATTCCGCGGCGGCCGGCACCAAACTTTCGGAGATGTTCGCCAACCCTGCGCAGGCGGCCGAGCAGCTCTATCGTCAGTATGGCCTGATCAGCCCAGCCACCGCTGAATACGTCCAGCGCCTGGTTGCACAGAACCGAGCCGCAGAAGCACAATCCGTGCTTCTCAACGCGCTTCCCATACGCCTCGCCGACGCAACCGAGGCCACGACGGCATTCGGTCGAGCTTGGGAGGGCGTCGCGACCGCTGCCAGCAACTCCTGGGATTACATCGGGAAGGCCATCGATCGCGCGACAACAGGTCCCTCGCTTGAGGATCGGATGAATGATGCGGCGGGTAGGTTCGAACGGTTTTCCTCTCAAACGACCCCACAGCTCGGGTTCGGTGGCGCCCGGAGGCGCCGGGCAGAGGAAGCTCGGGTCGAACTTGAGGATCTGAACGAGCAATATCGTCGTCAGCAGCAGTTGCAGGCCGCGCGCGACGCTGAACGGCGCCAAGAATCGCTGATCGCCAGAGGCCGCGATGTTGCCCTCGGATCTGGTGCGACTTCTGATGTTCGCCAGCAGCGTCAGCTCGCGGACGATATCACTGCCCTTCAGCGCAGCTTGAGCGTGGATAATCTGTCGCCCGATGCGCGGAACGACATGAACTCTGCGCTCGAGGCCAAGACGCGCGTCCTTGACTCGCTGATCAATCGCCAGCAGCGCCTCGCGGAGCTCGACCGCCTTGATATTCAGATTGCCCAGGAGCGGAACCCGTTGTTGCGTGCAGATCTCGAGGCGCGGCGGACGCGCCTGCAGATGGCTGACCAGGAGGTTGAAAGCAGCCGGATTGCTGTCGAGGCCGACCGTGCACGCAATCGCGTGGTTGAAGAGACGATCGCCGTCGCGGCTGGTCAGGCGAGAGACCTGCAGAAGGAGATCGAGGTCCGGACGCGGCTCGATAACCTCGTCGCTGCCGGTACGCTAACCCGCGCCGATGCGAACCGACTTCTTCAGGAAGAAGCGACGCTCCGACCCTTGGTGGCCGCTGCCGCCGCTGCGGAGGGCCAGGAGCAGGAACGCCTTCTGCAAGTTGTCGAGCAGCTGCGCGGTGCATATGCCGGGCTGGCCGAGGAGCAGAAGCGCGCGGCGGCTATCGAATATCTGACATCGATCAATGACCGCGTCGAGCAGCTTCGCCTGGAACAGTCGCTTATCGGCGCCAACCAGAATGTTCGCGGGCGAGCCACGGCCGCTCTTGAGGCTGAGCAGCGTATCCGCCGCATGGGGCTGGATACCACCAGCGATATGGCGGATCGCATTCGTGAGGAAACGGATGCGCTTGCTCGACAAACCATTGAAGTGAACAGGCAGGCTGACGCCTGGAAGGAGGTGCAGTCCTCCACCGAAAGCGCGCTGGACAGCGCCGTAGAGCGGCTCTCGGAGGGAGACTGGAAAGGTGCATTGCAGGATGTCACCAAGGAGTTTCAAAGCTCCTTGCTCAAACTCACCGTGACAAATCCGTTGAAAAATATGGCCCTCGGCACAAATTACGGGACGATCGAGGACGTCGGCGGTCTCAAGGGGATCATGTCCCGCCTTCTTGGCGGCGCCAACGGCGATCCGGCTGCGCTCGCCGCTGGCGCCTTGAGCAGTACAGTCGGTGCAATGACTGTCACGGCAGGCACAGTCCTTGTGAACGGTGGCGTGGCCAGCTCGTTGCCTTCGCTTGTCCCCGGGAATGACAATTTGCCAGGTGTGCCGGTCGGAGCCGTATCGCGCGCAGCTTTGGGCCCTCCCGGGACTGGCGCAGCGCTTGGCTTCATCGGGAACTACAAATCTGGTGTCGATCCACGCCTGACCGATATCCTCGACACGGCTGCCCAGCAGTTTCCCGGCTACAAGGTCGACGCGATGTCCGGCTTTCGGGCTGGCGACCCGCGATTTCACGGCAAAGGTCTGGCGACCGATGTGCAGCTCACCGAACTGCTGACCGGCCGCAAGCTGGGCAACTATCAGGACGCCGCCAGTTTTGGCGCCTATGAGCGATTCGCCCAGACTGCACGCCAAGTGCAGATGCAGAAGTATCCGGAACTTGCCGACGAGTTTCGTTGGGGCGGTTATTTCAGTGGCGGACCGGGCAAGAAGAACGCCGTAGACACCATGCACTTCGATCTCGGTGGCCAGCGCGTCGGCATGGGCGGCGGTTCATGGCAGGGAGGGTTAAACTCCGCGCAGCGGGCACTGTGGCCGGAGGCGCAGAGCAAAGGTATGGAAAGTGCAGCTGAGGCGATTGGAAAGGTCGCCACCGCGTCAAACACGGCTGCAAACGGGCTCGGCACTTTTGGCAGCGGCCTGGGGCAGTTCAGTCAACAGTTGATGAACGCCGCAAGTGGTGCGAATGGGCCTGCCGGCGGCGGTGGCTTCCTTGGAATGTTTGGCAAGCTGGTCGGGGGAATTTCTCCAACCAGTTCCCTTTGGGCACCGAACACGACGATGGGCAGTTTCCTCATGAATGGCTTTGCCAACGGCGGCATTTCCGACAGGCCGGCGATCTTCGGTGAAGGTCCATTGCCGGAAGCGGCAGTTCCGCTGCCGGACGGCCGTCGAATCCCTGTCATGTTGAACTTCGGTGCGCAGAGCCAAACTCGCAGGTCAGGCAATCGACAGGTGAATGTCTACAACGCGCCCCCCGGGTACGGCGCCGAGGTGAGCGAGGACGAAGATGAATACGGGAACGAGAAGGTGAACGTCACCTTGTCCAAGGCGGTATCGAGCGAGGCAAATCGCCGTGGATCCCCGTTGAACAAGACCTTGAAGACGATGAATGCTCGATCCCCACGGATTCGCCGATGACGATACCCTCATATCCTGCTGATCTGCCGCCGCCTCTCAGAGCAGCCTTTGGCGAGCAATCGGGAGACGGTCGCGTAATCTTTCGTCCAGATGCCGGCCCTACTGTTCCGGGCCTGAGGTTCGCGGCAGTCATGGATATTATCCCGTTCAGCACGCAACTGAAGCGGTGGCAGCTTGGCTTGTTTGACAGTTTCTATCTGGAAACGCTGAAAAAAGGGATGTTGCCCTTCACGATGCCGGAGCCTTTTACAGACGGCTATCCGATGCTCGATGAAGAGCAGAACACCCTTCTTGACGAGAACGACGTGCCGCTCTTGTTCACGGAAACCATGTTGGTGCGGTTTGCCGACGATGGTCTGCCAAACCGTACATCTCTTCAGGTGGACACATTTCGTGTTTCCTTCCGCTTGGCGAGGTTGCCGACTTGACGCGCGATATCTCGTCAGCAGCGCGTCGAGCGCAGGACGGAGCTCCAAGCGATGATTTTGAAGTGGTGTTCCTGTGGATCAGGCACCCGGATCTGATCGTGGACGTTTTCGTTTCCTCCGATCCAACCGAGGTGTTTTCCTATGAGCCCTACGTGCGGGGCACAAGATCAACCTGGCTTGGGGAGGAGAGGGAATTCCTCTTTGTCGCCATGGGTATAGATCTGCCAGATGATGTGACGGATGCGCCGATGCAGGGCGCATTGGTGCTTGACACGCTCGACAGCGATATCGCGAACGTTCTGACATCGACGATTGAGCCCGCCACCGTCGACATTGCCCTCGTGATGCGGTCTAGTCCGGACTTCATCGAGCGTCAGTTTCTTGGGCTATTGATGTCCGGAGCGGAAGGCGATGGCGGTAGCGTTTCGCTTTCCTTCGGACGCCGGGACGTTCTTGATGAACCTTGCCCGGCCGACCGCACGACGAAAGAACGCTTTCCGGGGCTGCACCCGTGACGCTGCACTGGTCAGCCGCCTACGTCGGCACGCCCTACGTCGACCACGGCCGGGAGGCCGATGGCTGCGATTGCTGGGGGCTTGTCCGACTGGCTTTCTCGCAAGAGAAGCGCATCGTCCTGCCGTCCTATGACGAGGTGTCGCCGCAGGAACTGGCAGAGATTGCCGCGCTCGTCCGCATGGAAGTTGAGGCCGGGGTCTGGATCAGCGTGGACGATCCGCAGGACTTTGACGTGGCCGTGTTCCGGCGCGGCCGCTTCGACAGTCACGTCGGCATCATGGTTGATCGCAGGCGGATGCTCCACAGCGACAAATATGCAGGCGGTGCGCGCGTTGAGCGCGTCGATACCGGCCGGTGGACCTCACAATTCGTCGGCACCTACCGGCATCGGGAACTGATCTGACATCATGAAAAGAAAACTCCTGAACCTGCCAGCGATCGAGCCGGGGGAAGCCTTCGTGCACGTCACGGTTATGCCGCTGTTCGATCCGAAGGAGGGGAGGATCAGGTTCGTCGCACCGCACGGCAAGACCGTCGGCGAGATCATCGCCATGGCACTCCCGGCGTCTTCGCCGTCGTTGTTGCATCGCGTGCGCGTGACCTTGGTGCGTAAGGCAGGGTTGGCGCCGGTCGATCGCAATTTGTGGCATGTTGTGCGGCCAAAGACGGACGTTCACGTCGTCATCCGCGTGGTGCCCGCCGGCAACGCCATGCAATCGGTCCTGCAGTTGCTGATTACCGTCGCGGCCACGGCTATCACGGGGCCGCTCGGCCTCGGATTGACAGGATTCCTGCGCACATTCGCGACCTTTGCGATCGTCGCTGCAGGCGGCCTCCTGCTCAACTCGCTGTTTATGCCTAGCCAGGCCGGGCAGGACAAAGAAAAGCCGACCTATGCGATCTCCGGTTGGCGCAACCAGAGCGTTCCGGATGGCTTCGTTCCGCTGGTTGCCGGCAAGGTCCGTTATGCACCGCGCTATGCGGCCAGCACATGGACGGAAGTGGTTGGCGACCTGATCTATATCCGCTCTGCCTTCCTGTGGGGGTATGGTCCGCTTGCCATCACCGGCCTGAAAATTGGTGACACGCCGCTCGACAAGTTCGATGAGGAGACCGTCGAAACGCAGTATGGGGCGGCTGGGGATGATCCCTTCACGCTCTATCCGAGGCAGGTGATTGAGGAGAGCGTCGGCGCAGAGCTTGTGCTTGAGGCGCCGCTCGACGACTACGGCGAGCCGACCGACGATCCGCCGGAAGAGAAGCCAGTGACGCGCTTTACCGCTGCGGATGCGGCAGAGGCCTGCGTCATCTTCTATTTCGAGGGCGGGCTGTTCAACACCGACGACGAGGGTAAGCAAAGCTCAAAGACCGTCGAGGTGGAGCTCGCAACCAGGCTGGTCGGCGCGCCGGATTTCGACGTGGTCGAAACCATCAAGTTCGACGAGGAGAAGACGAAGGGGTTCTTCCGGGCTTTTCGTTGGACGCTTAAGAACCATGCCGGCGTCGCCACACGCGGCCGCTATGAAGTCCAGTTGATCCGCAAGACGAAAAACGACGAGAACATCGGCGACCAGGACGCCTTGAAGTGGTTCGCCCTGCAATCCTTCCGGCCGGAATCGCCGTTCAACTTTCCCAAAGCACATGCCAAGTCGCTGGTGCGGGTCAAGGCTACAAACCAGCTCAACGGCACGCTGGACGCGCTGAACGGTGTTGTATCGGCGGAGCTGCGCGACTGGAACGGCACGACGTGGGTTCCAGCCATCGAAAGCAGCAATCCGGCTTCCTTCTCGCTTCGGGCGATCACAGGCCCTCATCTGGCCTATCCGTCGTCAGACGAGGAAATCGACTGGCCAGCATTCGAGGACTGGCATGAGCACTGCACCGCGAACGATCTGAAATACGACCGGGTGCATGACTTCGAAAACGGCCTTGGCGATGTGCTTTCCGCGTCAGGCGCCGCAGGCCGTGCAGCGGTCTGGCACGACGGTGAAAAGTGGACGGTCACCATCGACCGGCCGCGAACGATCATCGATGATCACATCAGCTCCCGCAACGCCTCGAATTTCCGCTGGTCGACAAAGTATTTCACGCCTCCTGATGCGTGTCGGGTCACGTTCCTCGATGCGACCAACGACTATTTGGAAGCCGAGCGCATTGTTCCATGGCCCGCCGACGTCCGTTACGCCACCAAGGCGTTGATGGATGCGGATCTGGCGCACCGAGCGGGCAAACGGGCAGAGGTCTACGCCGATCCGACGCCGGCGAACAACGCATACTACCGGAAGTCCGGAGCGAGCGGCGCAGGTAGCTGGATCATTAAGCCGATCGACATCACCGAGGCATTGGACCTTCCTGGTGTCACCCATCCGGATCAGATCTGGATCGAAACTCGCCGCCTGCAGTATGAGCGCATCTATCGCAACACGGTCTACAGTGCGACACAGGCGGGCTCCATCCGCCGCGCTGCGCCCGGCAGCGCCGTGATGCTGGCCCGCGACGTTCTCGTCAAGAGAATGCACTCGGGCCGCGTTACGGCGGTCGTCGGTAAACGCATCGAGACCGATGCCGTATTCATCATGGAAGAAGGGAAAGACTACGGCCTTCGGTTTCGCGTCTACGCCAACGATGACGATGGGTTCGGTGTTTCGACGCTTCGCACGCTCCGTGCAGTGCCAGGTGAGAACCGTGCGGTGTCGGTGACCGGTGAAGGGGAGATGCCGGAAATCGGTAGTCTCGTCCATTTCGGCCCGATCGCGCAGGAGAGCATCCCGGTGATCGTTGCCGGCATCGAGCGCGGCAACGACAATACCTCCATCCTGCAGATGCTACCGGCGGCCGACGAGATGCATGCGAAGGTGGCAGCGGAAGTGCCGCCGGCGTGGAGCGGTCGGGTAGGGGATAATCTTGGCGGTTCGAATGCGGAGCCCCCGGTTCCTGTCGTCACGGCCGTGCGCAGCGGGATCAGCGGGACGGGCGATGCTGACGGGCTCTATGTGCGGCTTCGACCAGCCGCGGGAAGCGCCGTCATCGTCGGAGAGTTCGAAATCCAGCATCGCCTGGCAGGTGCGGGAACGTGGGGAACGCCGGTTTCGGCTTCTGCCTCGTCCGGCGTTGTCGTCATCCCTGGCTACTTTGCCGGCGATGAAGTCGAATGGCAGCCGCGCGCCGTCTCCATCAACAACATTCCGAGCGACTGGGGATCAACCCGAACGACGACGATCGGTGAAGACGATCCGGCCGCGCCTGGGGCGCTCGACAATAGTCTGATCGTCGTCACCGGCGGTCTCGGAAAGGCAGACATTTTCTTCACCGTCGCACCAAGCGAGGCGAACACCACCCATGTCCAGCTCTACCATAACACCATTGGAAGCCTCGACCCCGTCGACGATGCAATCCTTGCCCCCATCGACGTCGATGCTGGAGGATCGTACACCCGCGTCCATGGTGATCCTTCGATCGTTACCCTCGTCACAAACGGTAGCTTCTCTGCGCCAGCAAGCCCTCCAACCCTAGGGTCGAACTGGACGATTACGAGCGGCCACGCCGATCATGCTCCCGGAACGGGCGGCTCGATCTCCTGGAGCGTGCCGATGTCGCCGGGCGATGAAATCTGCCTGTCGGTGCTGATCAACTCGATTTCCGGCGGGGCGCTCACGCCGCGCAGCACCGGCACGCTGACGGAAACCTGGGCAACCGCATACACCACGCCGGGGCTGAAGTTGCAGTCTCACGTGGCTGGATCGGCCAATCCCACTCTTGGCCTCCTGGCGGCCACGGCAACCGCCTGCCAGATCGATGACTTCGCCGCCTACAAGAAAACACCTGCCTGCCTGTCCCAGGGCAACAATTACTTCTGGCTGCAGCCGTTCAACGGCGTGACGCCTGGACCGGTCGCTGGGCCGTTCCTGATTACCGTCCGCTAAGCCAATCCCAAAAAATCAGAAATTTGAGGAGTCACGATGACCGGCGTCCGGATCAACGACAAAACACCACTGGCGACGATCGACAAGGTCCTCGGCATCAAGACGCAGGGCAGCATGGCTGTCGGCCCGATCGCGTTTACAGATTTCGAGCAGCAGTTGCTTGCGGGTGCAATAGGGGACGAGATCGAAGGGGCAGGGGCGGGCCTGGTCCAGACAGCTACCTGGACGATCCTGTCTGGAATAGCGGGAACGCGCGTTGGGCAGCCTGGCCGGGTCCCAAATGAAGCGGGCACTCACACCGACCCGGCAACTGCGGCGACGGTCAATAACCAAGCCGACTATAGTTGGACTGGCACGGTCTGGCGTTGGGTCGCCGACTATGCGGACGTGCCTGCCAGCCTTGAGCTTCCAACCGATCGGCTGCTGGGCCGCGACACGGCCGGAACTGGCCTGCCGGAGGCCATCACCGTCACAAACGGTCTGGCTTTCACCGGATCGGGTGGCCTCGGCCTGGCAGACATGGTGGAGGGCTCATTCCGTGGCCGTGTGGCCGGTGGTGGAACTGGGGCGCCGACGCAGTTGACCAAAGCGCAGGCCCTGACGATCCTCGGCCTGGAGAAGCAAAACGTCCGTGCAGCCCAGTATGCGGCCACGTCGCCACTGGCGTTGGACGCCCCGGCTGGCGACTACCACAAGGTCACTGACGGCGTGACCGAGATCACATCGGTGACGCTGGCAGACGGCCAAATCCGTCAGTTGACGTTCAGCCTGACGGCTCCAATCACCATCGTCGCCGGGGCCAACCTGATCGGCGACAACAACGGCATGGACGTCATCGTCAATGACGGCGACACGCTCATCTTCCGTGGCATTGAGAGCAGCAAGGTCCGCTTCTGGCGCGATCCCGGCGACAAGATCCGGGTGCAGTCCATCGTGGACATCGCGCACCCGGAGATCGCCGGGGAAGACCCCGGCCTGAACCTCAGCGGCTTGGCTTCGGTCGAATACGACGCCAACACCCGCCGCCTGACCACGGCTGACATGGAGATCGAGTGGAGGTCGGGTCTGGACGAGAATATGTGGCTGGAAGACGAGGGCGGCAACGTCGTCGAACTCAACACCACGCCAAACTACGAGGAAGTCTCTTTCTCCAAGGTCGAACGCGATTACGTCGAGAACCGCGCGATTGCCAAGCGCGACGTTCTCAATGCCGTGAACGTCTCATCCTTGGCGACCTACGCGCCGGGATCGAACCTGTTCCTGTGGCTGGGCCAGTCCTTCGCGGCCGGTGACAATCCGGCCCGCCTCTGGGCCTCGACCTCCTACATGGCGCTCATGGGGTGGAACCACAACGCATGGCAGATCGGCCTCGAATACCGGACGATGGGTACGGGCGCGACCTATGATTTCTATCCGGGCGGCACGGCGATTACCAAGCTGTCGGAGAAGTTCATCAACCCGACCACCATCGTCTCGGACGGGGACGCCGAGATTGGCAACTACAACAGCAGCGCACGCGGCGGCACTCCCGGCCCGATCGCTTCCTATGTCTTTGCCGAAGCTACCCGCCTGTGGCTGCGTCTGGCCGCTGACCGCGCAACCCACTACCAGCTCCACATGAGCTCTGCCAAGGGCGGCGGCTCCATGACGGAAATCGGCACCTCGCCGGAACTGGATCGTGCTCTCGACGCTGTCGCCAAGTACAAGACCTACATCCAGGCACAGACCGGAGCAGCGGAACCAAGCCTTTCCGGAGGTGAGAGCCTGAACATGGCGGCGACGTTCCTCGTGCAGGGGCAGGCTTCGGACAACACTGAAAGCAACTGGCCGACACTGGTCAACAACTACGACGACGCCATCAACGATCAGGCGAATTCGCAGCTTAGCCAGACGGCGATTGCTCCCATGTTCCTGTTCCAGACCGGTGGCCGCAACTACGGCTCGACCCTGATGTACGCCTCCTCCCAGCAGGTGGACATGATGCTCGACGTCAACCCGGCATCGGCCAACTTCAACAAGACGATCGCCTCGGATATGTGGGACGGTCTGTCGGCCGGACGCCTGACGAACAACAATCCTGATGCCGGCAACTGGCACCCCTTCATGTCCTACAACGGCAAGCTGGGGATCATGGCCGGGATCGCGGCGTTCTACATGCTGGTGCGCCGGGAATACTGGTGGATGCCGTTCCCCTATGAGGTGTTCTACAAGGGCAACAAGGCTCTGCTTTCGATCCCGTGCAAGTTCGGAAAGCTGCGCACCGGCCCCGTCACCGATGGTCACATCATGCGGATGCTGCCGAACAAGGGAATTTCGTTCACGACCACCAACAACGGCACGGCCCGCAACCGGGTTATCTCGGCGGAACTGGTCCCCGGCTACAACTATCTGGTCGAGATCACCTGCGAGCGCCCGATTTCGCAGACGCCGTATTTCAAGCTCGGCGACCGCAACGGGGAACTGGACGATCTGCACTGAGGCCTGAACAACTTCCGCGACAGCTTCACGCTGCCGATGATCATGGACTTCCCGCTGACCGCCAACAACGCCATCAGCTTCGGCTCCGTCACGGAAAGCGTCGTCACCAACAGCCTCGGCCATCTGGTCCAGGACGTCCCGGAATGGGTCGGCAAGAACGTCGATATGTCCTGCCGCGCGATGCGCCACAAACTTACCGCCACCGCCCTACCAGCACTGTAAAGGAAAGAAAGACATGGCAAATTCTCTGCAAAGGTTGGTGACCGGCGGCAAGGACGTTCGCTTCGCTGCCAATGGTCGTACCCGCATCGCTTACGGAACGCCGCTCGGCTTTTGGCTGTTCAACCGGTTCTCCGGGGAAAGCTCTGCAGCCGCTTACAAGCGCTGCGTTCGCAACCGTATCATCGGCGCGGCCAACAAGCCAGAAGACCACATCCTGATCGGTGCGCCTGTCGTTGATCCGGCTGGCGGCTCCTGGCGCTGGACCGCTGCGGACGCTCTGGTCCTGTCGCTCTACGACATCGGTGACTTCACGGTCTATGCCGTTGCCCGTTCGCAGTATGCAACGCTCGGATCGACCGCACCGGAACGCGCCCACATCGCCGGCACCTTCGGCAACACGGCGAACAAGGGCGCGTCGATGGTCTTCAACTCGATGTCGCAGGTACGTGGCATCACCTACCAGAACCCGACCACGCCGGAAATCAAGACGCACGATGTCAACGTTCCGACCGCGTCGGTCGACAAGTGGCGTATCTATCGTGGCTACTTTGCCAGCAGTTCCATGCGGTTGAAAAACTGCTCTCTCGACAGCACCGACGATGAACCGACAGCAACCGCCTTGCCAGACGGTCGCATCCTCGGGCCGCAGCCGTTCTCCATTGGTGCTCGCATGGAAGGCAATGTCGTTTCGCCAAACTATGTTGGACATTGCGATATCGCCGCGCTGCTGATCATGTCCGGGGCTATCGGCACGGCTGATGAAACGCCCATCATCAACCAGATGCGAGCCCAGTTGAAGTTAGCTGGAATTATTGAGATGTCCGCCTAATCCGGCCACTCCACACCTTCAATGGCTACGAGATCGGTCTCGTCCTTGGACGCCCAAGTGATGCGCCATTTTTTGTCGTAGGCTTCGAACGGCAGACAGTGGTCTTTGCACAGATTGGCTTCTGCGAGCATCTCCGATGTGATTTCGGAGGTACCTTCGCGGTACAGAACCTTATCGGTCGCGGGGTTGCTCTCCGGTGGCAGCGCATAAAAAGCCGGTGCAAAGCGGCAAAACATCATGGAGGGCCTTTCAATTAGAACTGGCAGCTACGTCAAAATGAGTATAACCCTTCTCCAAAAGGGGTAGTACATGAGTAAAGTATTAGAAACTCACGATGAACTGGTGAACGTCGTCGTCCCTGCAATCCTTACAGGGCCGATCGAAGCGGGTGGTGACGTTGCCGATGTCATGACCGTGCTGGCGAGTGTTGTCGTAGGGGTTGTGTCCGTGTGCGCGGACTTTGACTCCAATGAAAAGGCGCTTGATATCCTGATCGAAGACGTCCGGAACCGACTTTCCGGTCAGGCTTTGAGAAACGCTAAAACATTAGGTTCGGCGTGACGGACAAAGCGCTTTCGATATACCGACAGTTTTTCCGCCAGAGACGCATTTTGAGGCTCGATGGTAAGGGCTTTCTGTGTCGCCTCTATTGCTCCAGCTAGGTCTCCGAGAGAAGCTTTTGCCGCAGCAATATCGACCAGAGGGTCAATATACCCAGGGTATTTCTTCACAGTCTCCTCGTGCAACGCAATAGCGTCATCCAGCAAGCCCATTCGTCTCAGCCCGTAGGCGAAATAGAAATGTGCCTCTCTTTTTCTGGCCGCTTTGGCAACAGCCAGATGTTTTAACGCATCCGGAAAGCGTTCCGCCCGAAGAAGCGCACGACCGAGCCAGAAGTTCGCAGCAGTTGAGGTTGGGAAAATATCAACCGCAACGCGGCAAGCTACCTCCCAACGGTCGTAGTCGCGGCTCCAATATCCGTCATGTCCAAGGTGGAATGCCTCAGCGAAACCGCGGGGGACACTGATGGCCTCGGGCATGACCGGCATTTTATTGCCATCCAGGAACGCTTCGATTAATGGCCGTAGACGACCGCGGTTCCGCAAATACTTCGGCGGTCCGTGAGTGACGTTCTGCATGATCGTCAAATTGACGTTGGGGTAGGTTGCTAGGTGAGAGGTGGCGATAAGGTCTTCGGCGTCTTCTGCCCCAATATATGCATGGAAGGGTTTTTTGCTCGCCGCAATTAACGGTGACAGATCCGGTATCTTGAACGTGTAACCCGGGGGCGATAGCTTCCGGCTGCGGCTAGAAGGCAAGTCCAGCTTAGCTTCGAAGCCGAATGCAAGTACCGATGCGCCAAGCAGGCAGCCAAAAAGAGCTGCGCCACTTCCGCCCATACTGGCACCGACGCAATAAATATCCGGCGCTCCCAGTGCCACAGACCACGCCTTGATTGTCGCTATCGTCTCCTCAAGCGTTTCCCCAAGCCCTGGGACGCCATCCTGGTACCAGTGGTTTTGGCCATTATTCACGAGAATGACGTTCTCGCCACACTGCTGAGATTGACCAAAAAAATGAAACTTATGATCCTCAACTCCAGTGCCAGCGAAGAAAATCACGAGCTTTGTTGAGCCGGTTTTCGGAACTACCAAAAACCTCGGATGGGTGAGTACGGTTGGATTATTCAAAATCTCGCCCCTTGTTATTACCTGAGCAGACGCCGGACCTTGAGTAGAGCGCCCAAGGTGTCGATCGATTCGGTAACTTTTAACGCCTTGGGCACGAGCTTTCCAGATGCATTGATAGACTCGAACTGGAAATGAATAGTAGATCCATTATCTCCTGAGTCGCTAATATACATAACTTTGGAAAAATCGACCATTGCGGATTTTCCCGCAGGCGTTTTTACTGAATGCCATGACATAACAATTCTCCTCAATAGTGAACTTTGAAAGGTATCGCCGCTATCTCGCTTTAAAAATGCGGGCAATACAATTTATGGAACGGTGCTAACAGTTATGACCCTACCGGCCTTCTTTGCGTAATTTGGGTTCTTTGGTGACAATTCATAGGCCTTAGAAAACGCCAGCTTAGCTTCCGTTTTCTCGCTGAGATTGGAAAGGGACAGTCCAAGGCCGAAATGGGCCCGGTGGTTATTTTCATCAACGGCGATGATGGCTTGATATAGTTCCACAGCGTGGGATGGATAGCCGATGCTGCGGATGCAAGACGCGAACACAAGAAGTATTTCCGGATACACCTCGGTGTTCTCATAAGCCAGCGCCTTGGCTGTGCTGATGTGAAGGAGAGCGTCCTGTGTACGGCCTAATTTTTGCAGCGCGTATGCAACCAGGAAATGGCAGTATTCCGACGTGGGAAGGATCTCAAGGGCTGCCTTGCCAGTGGGGATCACGTTTTCCCAGTCCTTCCTTTTGTAGGATTGGAAAGCCGACAGAAACAGATCCGCGAAACCTTCCTTCTGCAAGACGATGCCGTCAACAGGGGTTTTCGGCATCGGTTTGTTATGAAGGAACTGGTCAAGGAAGTCCGGCAAGAGGCCAACGTCTCGAATGTACCTGGGGGGGTTATGATCTACGCCTCTCAGCGTTGTTATCGTCAGGTTCGGCGTTCCCTTCAACTTGGTGGCGCAGTAGACATCGATGGGATCTAGCTCGCCGGCGTAGTGGAAGACTGGCTTCTTTGCGTCAGCGATATAGCCGGCCAGTTCGGGGAACCTCAATTCAGTGCCCTTACGGATATGAGAGACGCTGCGGCTTCCCTCAATGCCGAGCGTCGTCTCGGCAGCGAAGGACAAGACACGAGCGCCAAGCATCGTCCCGTACAGAATAGCCGCATAGGCGCCCATCGATCCGCCGCATGTGTAGATCTCGTCGGCTCCTAAGTGTTCGGCCCAACGCCATATCGTTTCCACGGTTTCTTCAACGTTGTTCCCAAGCCGTGGCACGCCGCGCTGATACCATTCGTTGTGCCCATTGTTGATGAACATGCGATGGCAGGGAAGTTTCATCCCTTCCTTATGAAAATTGAACTGGTTCGGCTTGGCCCCTGTCGCAGAAAAGAAAATGATCAGCTTTCTGGACCCGGCCATCGGCTCGATTTTATAGGTCGCGCTTTTCAGCGCACCTGGTGCGTCAATAGAATCTTTCATTCGGCTTCTCGCATTCCCCAAGCGCAACCAATAGCCGCAAGACAACCAATCTTCAACATCAAAGGACATCATCATGACCGTTCGCAAGCGGACGACGCTCGGCGTCGTGCACGTCACTGCTACGCCTCCGGGCTGGGACAAGGGCGTGGCCGGCATCCGCGCCATTCACAAGGCGCAGGGCTGGTCTGACATCGGCTACAACGAACTCATAAACCCGAACGGCAAGGCCGAAATGGGCCGCGGCAAGATGGCGGTCGGTGCCCATGTCGCCGGGTTCAATTCGATCGCCTATGGCCTCGCGATGGTCGGTGGCGTCAATTCCAGCAACCGGCCGGATTTCAACACGATCAAGGACACGGAGCTGGCGACCCTTGAGCGCCGCATGCGCGAATTGACATCCGATTTCCCTGACATCGAATGGTGTGGTCATCGCGACCTGTCGCCGGACAAGAACGGCAACGGCATCATCGAGCCGTTCGAACACATGAAGGCGTGCCCGTGCTTTGACGTCATCCCCTGGGCGAAGGAGACGGGCCTGCCGGTAGCCGACATCAAGGGCACGTGGAAAACCATCGTCCTGGAACCGGATAGCGCACCAGTGCTGGAAGGCCCCGATACACGAACCGCCTATCTGCAGCGGCTGCTCACGCGCGGCGGCTACGTCCTTGGACCGATCGACGGCATCGCTGGCAAAAAGACCCGCGCCGCCGTGAGGGCGTTCCAGCTCGCCTCTGGCCTGAACCAGTCCGGCGAGTTCGACCCTCCCACAGTCGCCCGTCTGCGGGCGATCTTCGAAGCCAGGGCTGCGGCCTGACCTCTTCCCTCGAAAGGCACGACCATGAACAGCAATCTCTTCCACAACATCCTGAACGTCGTCATCGCTCTGCTGGGAGTGGTTACGGCCGTTCTTCTTGCGACGGGCTGCACGACGCTGGCCGGCGGCGATCTCGAATGCTCAAAATCGTTTATCGACCCAACCTATACGACGTCGGCGATCGCCATCCTCGGGGTGACGAAAACAGCCATCAATATCGGTCGTGACGGGCTTGCGGGCCTGGCGGCAGCCTCCGGTCAAGTGAGGAGATAGAATGACGCTTCCCGAATTCTTCGACCATCTCGGCATCAAGGTCAGCATTCTTGTCGCCGGTCTCGCCGGCGGTTTCCTGCGCGGGTTGTCCCGTAAACAGTTCAAGGTTCGGGAAATGTTTGCATCACCGGTCTGCGGCGCCCTGGCGGCCGCCTATTTGACAGCTCCGGTCGTGCACTACCTCAAAGCCGTCGGCTGGCCACTACCGGCAGCCGACCAGGCAACGGAGCACGCCACCGCGTTCGTTCTCGGGGTTTGCGCCATGTGGATTTCCGACGCGATCTTCGAGGCGGTTGTCCGTCATTTCAGGCCGAAGGATGAATAGGGGGTAGGGCGCTCGGCGTCTGCATAGCTGGCTTCTTCGATCAGCTCTCGAAGTTTTTCAGAGGCTGATTCGTTCCAATCGAACACAGGAGGCCGTGATAGTTGCGGCCCTAAATTCTTGCTACCGCCAATACGGCTGCCGATGTAAACGCACACTAAGCCCTAGCTTCTCGCTCAGGATATATGACTAGTTCGAGTCCTTTGGCTCCGGAGCGGAGGATTCGGAATATGGCGCCCCGCCTACGAATTTCTCCGGCACCTTCACGGCGCTTTATCTCTTTTACCGCTTGCATTGGTTTGTCGAATGGGACGCCAGAGAGATCTGGCGCCAGAAACTGCCACCACTTCAATCGATGCAGTGCCGAGGCAATAGCAGGGTCCGGAAAACGATTTCTTATGATCTTTGCCGGTACGCCGCCAACGATGGTGTAAGGTGCAACATCCCGAGTGACAACGGCACCGGCTGCGATAATCGCACCGTCGCCCACTTTCACACCGCGGAGGATCATAACGTTTGAGCCGATCCAAACGTCATTTCCGACTATCGTCACGTCCTCGACTCCTTGAAGAACTGGCTCCGCCAAGGAAACAAAGTCCCGCATTGGTTCATAAAAACCGAACTTGCTGTTGCGATACTGAAAGGATGCCGTACTCATCCAGTCCAGCGGATGGTCGGGTTCTCCAATACTGAAGTTCGCACCTATACTGCAGTAGCGGCCTATGGTTGGGTTTCCCCCTACGTATGCGTTTCTCATAAAAGAATATGCGCCAATTTTAAGTCCTTGGGGGCACTCTAAATCGTGGAAACGGACGGGCGGTTGAAAGCTCAGCGGCTTGCCTGCCTTCACTGCTAATTTTCCACCAAAAATGACGCCATGGTCTTTAGCCGCTGCAGGACTGTCTAGAACCGTAACTGTGTAGGCTGCCATGCTGCTGGGGTCTCACATTCTGGGAAATTGAGCGGACCATTTATACGGAGCAGCGACGGCGAGCAAGCAGCAGTCCATAAAGTTCGCTGCATGATCTGGGTCGGCATATCCTACTGCTACGCATCTTCTGGCTTCGTGAGCACATGGCTCGCCATCTATCCGCTTTTCGCGGTCGGCGAGCTCGTCAACATCCATCGTGCTGCGCATGACCAGGGAGAGACGCGGAATGGAAAAGCTGGCTGATCTGCCCCCGACCGCACTGGTCACCTTCGGCGCCGTCCTCGCCATTATCTTTGGAGTTCGGTATCTCGGCCTCTTCCAAGGTCAGGCAACATCCTCTGAAAAGGCGTCCGGGTCTGCCCAAGTCGCCGCGGTCATTGTCGATCCGTCCGCGCTGAACCGCGCGACGGCCGCGATGGAAGCGCAAACCATGGAAGCAGTCAACCATCGCAAGATGCTTGAGCGCGCAACAGAAGATATCCTCGAAGCCCTGCAAGACCTGACCCGAACTATCACGGCGTTGCGCGAAGAAATGATCCGGAGAGGACGTTGATATTCCTGGAATAAAATGGGATTTGAATGGGGTTCGCCTCAAAGGCATCGGCTAGCAGTCAACGAGCTTTCATGCATTCCGAGTCTGCATCTTCTTTTTCCCCATTTGGCGCTAGCAGTTGCCCTTTCGACGCGTAAAGCGCTGAGGAACCGCTGGCATTGCGGAACCTTGCGAGCGTAAGGCCGTTACGCTTTAGTCGAGGATCAAGCACGGAGCTGGGGCTTGACTGGGAAAAATAGCAACGGAAGGGCCAATCAATGGCGACCATCTACGGAACTAACGGCTACGACAGGATTGTTCAAAATGGCTACAGCGCCGTCGACATCTACGCCTATGATGGCGATGATGATATCTACCTCAACCGAACTGACTCTCTAGGCGGCAACAATTTCGTCGATGCTGGCTACGGCGATGATTACGTCCTGAACTATTTCGAGGGGGGCAACGATATCTTCCTCGGCTACGGCAACGACTTCTACAAGGCCGACATCCGCGCAGGAGTCTCGGGGGAGTATGATATCGTCGCCGGGGGCGCGGGTGACGACCGTTTCCAGGTCAACTCGTTCGAAAGCATCTACAAGGGCGAAAGCGGATACGACACGTTTATGTCGGTTGGCTACAACAATACCTTCAACGGCGGCAGCGGCGTCGATACGATCAGCTATCAGCTCCAGGACGACTACAGTGCTGAACGCGGCCGTGGCGTGACGATCAACCTCGGAACGCAGAAAGCCTCAACCGCCACCGGTCGACTCGAAGACGTGATCAGTATCGAGAATGCAACGGGCACGAATTACGGGGATGACGACATTACCGGTAGCTCGGTTGGCAATGTCCTGAAGGGATTGGCCGGCAATGATATCCTGGAGGGTTTGGCCGGCGATGACGATCTCTACGGTAGCGCTGGAGACGACGATCTCCTCGGAGGAAGCGGCGCCGACATTCTCATTGGTGGCACTGGTTATGACTATCTCAACGGTGGTACGGGGGCAGACACGTTTGATTTTAATTCCCTAAGCGAGTCCGTGGTGGGAAGCCGACGCGACGGCATTGCTGATTTCCATCGTTCAGAATTCGACGTCGTTGATCTTCGAACGATTGACGCCAATGAGTTGAGCAGCGGTAATCAGGCCTTCTCCTTCATCGGCGGCCAAGCCTTTCACGGCGTAGCGGGTGAATTGAGATTTGCAGTAGGGATCATCGCCGGTGATACCGACGGTGACGGAGCCTCAGACTTTCAAATCAAGACCGCCGGCCTGACGAGAATGTATTCTGACGATTTCCTCGTTTAAGTTCTATCGAGCGGCCACCCAAACGGGTTAATTCTCTTGCCCTCTGAAAGGCCAATCGGACTCTGAAGATGACTGCCTCTTGCTGGAAACAGCAAGGGGCTTTATCAGACAGCATCACGTAGATCACAAAAAGCCCTGACCTGGCCTTCTTCGCTTCGCGACAGCGTATGGCCATCACGCGCTCTGGCATTGCCTGAGCCGATGCTCTCTGCAGCAGAACCACTCTGTGCGCCGCTTGCCCTTGTCGTAGCCGAAGGAACCCCACCTTGTGCAGCCCGGGTGTTGGCACAGGTGCACGTAGGGTCCGTCGAGATGCTTTGTCGGGGTCTCGTCACTCACGAACAGCTTTCCTTCCCGGCGCGGTTCAACTCCACCACAGACTTATAGCACCGTTCGACGCGACACGCCGCCTGGCGCATTGTGTCTTCCCAGCCGCTGGCGGGGCATTCCCGCATCAGACGTACTCCCAGATAGCCGAGCAGCCAAAACCATTTTTCCTTCTGCTGGATGTGGTCGATCCGGAAAATGCGGCCTATCGACAGATCATCGTCGAAGCCGATGAAATCATCATCGGCTTTCCCGGACCATGTGCGCTGCCATCGGTGCGCCGGCTCCTCGCCGGCAGGTATCACCTCCCACATCTTCCAGCCATTCGACAGGGACGCCGCGCACTCGCGCTTATGTTCGATCGTCACTGGCGTGTATGCCTGCAGTAGGTCGAGCGTGACCTGTCGTGTCAGCTCATCACGGGCAGGTTCAGATTCCTCTGCACTGTGGCTGGCGATCAGAAAGGCTTCGGTCTCCGGATAGGCCATCAACACCGCCTCAATCCGCTTCGCGACCGGCTCCACTTCCATGGCGGCTCCAGCCGCCTCGAGGATGACTTGCTGCAGGATCCGCTTCGCCATTTCCTGCGCAATGACTGGTACTATGGCCAGCTTGCGGCGTTTGCCGATGGCGAAACCAGCATAGTCCCTGCGGGTCTGGCGGCTCAGCATGCTTATGTGAATGCCGACCGCTTGGCGGATCGCTTCAGATGGAGGCATGTCCTGCATGACGGCGCTGATCGTAGACATAGGCTCTCCTTCCACCGCGCACGTGCGTGGTGGATATGTCGTGCTTAGATTTTCAGAATGGCGGCCGCATCGCCTCGGATGTTCTAATTATGTTCCGGAGGCGGGGAGAGTCAAGGGCGTCCATTTCCAGCCTAGGTACTTATCGCCGCGCTTGCGGACGTGGGTATAGCGCTTCAAGCTAACCCAGCTGCGGTGGCCCGATACTGCGGCCATATGCGGGATAGACCAGCCCATCTCTGCCAACCTGCTGATCCCCTCGTGCCGTAAGTCGTGAAAGTGTAGGTCTTCGATACCCAGGAGCGGGCACGCGCGCGTGAACGCCGCGCTGATGGCATCGGCGCTATATGGAAAAATTACCCCTGCCTTGACCTTCCTCTGGCGTTTGATCACGGCTAGGGCCTCCGGCACGAGGTCGCACCATTGATCATTCCCCACCTTCTCGCCGGGATGCTTCATGTCCCGGATGAGAACCTTACCGCCTTCTTCGTCCAGGTCTTCCCATCGCAGGAGAGTGATTTCCTCCTGCCGGCGTGTCGAGAACAATGCGAAAAGGATGATGTCCACCATCGGCGCAGCAACGGGCTTCTTTTTCGTCCGGAGCGTGAAATGGTCAAGGATCTTGTCTAGTTCGTCGAGCGTCGGTCGCCGATCACGCTGCGCGGACTTTGATGAGGTTCCCATTCGCTTGGCGACAATATGTGCATCCTTCATTGCCTGATCATCGAGCGGTATGCCCCACGCGGGACGGGCAATCGCGAAGATGGCGCCTAGGTGGGATAGATAGTTTCCAACTGTCTGCGGTTTCACCTTTTTGCGGAGCGTCCGAGCAAACTCAAAAATATGTTCGCTCTTGATTTCCTCGCAATCCATTCCGGCAATCTCGTAGTCCTTGATCGTCCGCAGAACTTGCGCCTTGGTACGACCGATCGCCTTTTCGTTCTCCCCGACGTACCGATCGATTGCATCCGCGAGAGTGTATCGTTGGGCTTTCGCCTTTTGGACTGACTGGATGCCGCCGGGTTTCCTCAATTCGGCTTCGCGCAGCTCGATCCAACTAGTCGCGGCAGGGCGGCGGGCGAACGTCCGGCCTTCGCGGAACACGATCTTGCCCTTCTGTTTCAGTAGTATTTGCGCTACGAAAACGACTGAGCCGTCCGCTTTAGTGCGCTCGACGATGGTTCCCACGGGCATCTCCGGTACGACTGACCGCTTTGCGGTACGAATGCTGGCGTACTTTTGGGCCGGAATGATCGCAAAAGCAAGACAACAAGAGAAAACGCACATGAACGGGTATGGAATGGAAAGAAAACAAACGGAGAAGATAGGCTATTTTACAGGGCCAGTCTTTACCGTGGCACCCATGATCGACTGGACCGACCGGCACTACCGTTTCCTCGCCCGGCAGCTTTCGAAGCATGCGCTGCTCTATACCGAGATGATCGTCTCCGAGGCGATCCTGCGCGGCGACCGGGAGCGGTTGCTGGGACTCGATGACACCGAGCAGCCGGTGGTGCTGCAACTGGGCGGCAACGATCCGGGCAAGATGGCGGAGGCCGCAAGGATCGGCGAGCAATTCGGCTATGCCGAGATCAACATGAATGTCGGCTGCCCGTCGGACCGGGTGCAGTCGGGCACTTTTGGCGCCTGCCTGATGCGCGAGCCCAATGTGGTCGCAGAATGCGTGGCGGCGATGAAGGCGGCGGTGTCGATCCCGGTGACCGTCAAATGCCGGATCGGGGTCGACGACCAGGAGCCGGAGGTGGCGTTGCGCGATCTCGTTTCGCGTGTCACCGAGGCCGGCACGGATGCGGTCTGGGTGCATGCGCGAAAAGCCTGGCTGCAGGGACTGTCGCCGAAGGAGAACCGGGATATTCCGCCGCTGGACTATGGTCTGGTTCATCGTCTCAGGTCAGAAAATCCTCGCCTTTTCATCGGCATAAACGGCGGTCTTGCAAGTTTGAATCAGGCCCTTGAGCAACTGAATCATGTTGACGGCGTCATGCTCGGCAGGACCGCCTATCATGATAGCGCCATGCTGACGGCCGTGGATCAGTATTTTTCGCATCCGCTGACGGGGGCAGCGCCGGTCGATCTCAGCGGCGAGGCGTTTACTGCCAACGGCCACCGGCAGTCGCTGGCGTTCTGGGCCGATGTCCGCGACGCGATGATGGGGCATGCAGCCCGGCACATCGCGTCCGGCGGCCGGCTCATTCATGTTACCCGCCACATGGTCGGCCTGTTCCAGGGCTGGCCGGGGGCGCGGCGGTTCCGGCAAATCCTGTCGGCCGATGCGACGCGGGCAGGGGCAGGGCCGGAGGTGATTGCCGCTGCGTTCGAGGCGATCTTTGCCGCAGCCGAGGCGAAACAGGCGGCGGAATAAGGCTCGCCAAAAAACGCATCGGCAATGCTTACATTCAGTCGATCATCGCACAGCTTTTCGCCCCGGGGATGATGCGCAACAAAAAAAACGGCGCCCCGAGGGACGCCGTTCAAGTCAGTTTCGCAAAGCGATCAGATCCGGCTTAGGCAGCCTGGATGTTGACGGCCTTCGGGCCCTTGCCCATGCGATCCGGCTCGGTGTCGAAGGTGACCTGCTGGCCGTCCTTCAGGGTCTGGAGACCAGCGGCCTGCAGCGCGGAGATGTGAACGAACACGTCCTTGGCGCCGCCTTCCGGCGTGATGAAACCAAAACCCTTGTCCTGGTTGAAGAATTTTACGGTGCCCTTGGTGGCCATGGGAGAAGTCCTTTTTTCCCTTAATGATGTGCCTTCACCCCTGCCAGGGTGGAGACCTTTTTACCTTCCGGTTTTGTCTTTATTCCGGAAAGCCAGTCGGAGAAGTCGATAACGGGGAAAAGACGCCTACAGTGCCCTTTTCGGGGCACGCCCGGATCGCTCCGGGACCATACAGCCAGTCCAGTCTCCGGGATGCAAACGCCCGAACGTTGAAATAATTGGCAGCAATTCGTGAAAATAGCAAGCGATTTATCCCCAGAAATTCAACCGCATGCTGTCCCGCAGCCGGGGCTCGCGCCAAAGGATGCGCCGGCTGTGGCCACGGGCCATCCCGACCGGGGAAAATCGCCGGCTGCCGCGGTCTCTCCACAATTTCGTCCCGACCATGGCCGAATAAGGGGCGGCGCCCATGCGGGGGCGGGCTTGATGCCCGGGCCGCGACCCTTTAGGGCGGGAATGACGGATACTGGAAGACGAGGTGGCCTGGTGATCGACCCTTATGAAACGCTCGGACTTGAGCGCGATGCCGACGAACCGGCGATCAAGGCGGCCTGGCGCAAGGCGGCAAAGACCGCCCATCCGGACAGCGGCGGCGACACGGAGGAATTCGGCCGGCTGCAGGCCTGCTACGACCTGCTCAAGGACCCGGTGCGCCGCAAGGTCTACGACAATACCGGCTACGACCCGCAGCTTGCCGACCCGCGCGACCTCAAGGGCATCCTGATGCTGGAAACGCTGGTCAACGACTTCATCCTCGACGAGCGCGAGCCCGGCAGCTTCGATCCGCTCGCCGCCATGCGGCGCAAACTGTCCGACGACATCGTCAAGAGCCGCTTCCACATCCTCGAACTGGAGCGCCACCGCGCCCGCGTCCGCCAGCACATCGACCGCCTCGGCCGCCGCCCCGCCGCCGACGTGCTCGGCGCGATGCTGCGCACCCGCTCGCAATCCATCGCCGAGGCCATCCGCAATGCCGAGGCGCAGATCGAGGCTATCGAGCAGGCGTACACGATGCTGGAGGGGTATTGGTATGAGTGGGAGTTGTTGCCGGAGGTGAAGGCGGCGGAGTAGGGGGCTCGCGCCCGCTGGGCCCAACTTAGGCATCGCCGTTGCCGCCGTCTTTTCCGTTGCCGCGCTTGAGCGCCGGTACCGATCGCGCAAACTTGCCCCAGAAGGGCAGCGCCGCATGCAGCCAGTGGCCGCGCGGCTGGACGCGACGGACGATCTCGGAGACGGCAAGCATCTGGAGATCGTTGGCGACGGTAGCGCGGATATGCGCGCCGACGGCATTTTGCAGATCGGCGGCCTGCGTGCGGGCGGCGGCGAGCAGCCTGTCGTGGAAAGCCCGGGCCTCCGGCATCAGATGCGCCAGGCAGGCGGGGGAGCGGTCGGCGCTGAGGATGAAGCCGCAACGCCGATGGCGCCGGCAGGCGCGATGCGGGCAGATGGCACCGGGAATGCCGAGCATTTCGACCGTGCCGCACTGCAGGGCTTCGTCCTGGTGCTGTTCTGCCCGGGGGGCGGTAGAGGGGACGGCGGGTTTGGCGGGGCTCGGCATGATCTCTCCTTGCGGCAGGCGCGCGCCCGCCTTCGCGCGGCCGGTCGGCCCGCGGTCTGCCTTGGTGGATGTCCGTCCCGTCCGCACATGGGACCGGAATCGGACGGGGCGCTCGCAAGAGCCTATTTGGGTAGTGGGAAAATGGCTCTCGCCAGCGCCCCGTTCGGCGGTTTTTGCCCGCGACTCCGGTTTCTCTGCAACCGGCCCCCTTTGGCCGGTCTTGTGTGCCGTACAGGCACGTCCGCAGCCGCGACAGCCTGCGGAGGGAAACCATTTTCCGCGAACCCCGAATGTGAGGACTTCCGTCCTTTCCTCAAACCCGGTGCCGGCCCCGCCTCGCTGCCACGGCTGGCAGTGTATCCGTGGCGGGACGGGGGAAGTATGGCATGGGGAATGGGGGGCGGGGATTTTTGCATTCAGGGCGGAGATCCCTTACCAACAAAATCTAACACTTAGCTTGCGGCTAAGATGTTGATTTTGTGTCCTCTCCCACTGGGGGAGAGGTAAGGGGTGGCGCCTTTCCAGGCGAAAATCTTATCCCCGTTTGAGGCAGGGGCTGTGCGGTGTGGGTTTTGGGCGAGGCCTCTCTCGAACCATCACCGCCCCTCTCAGGAGCAAAGGGTGCCCCGGAGGTACTGCAAGATGCATCCAATAGTTGTTGATCAAGTTTTCCAGAAATTGCTCTTGGAAGCTTTTTATGTCTAGCTATTTCTCAATTTAGGGATCTCAGAATGCTGACAGAAATACGGCTAACCAATTTTCGTAAATTTGAGAGCTATGTAATTTCATGTAAAAAGGGAAACGTCCTAGTTGGTCCAAATAATGCCGGTAAATCTGGAATTATTGAGGCGTTGCGCATTCTCGATAATTGTATTCGCTTAACGAAAAGAAAAGTACCGTATTCGATACAAGTGCCGAGCGGGGACGTATTGGATGGATTTTTAATTCCTGAATCGAGTATAGATGTTGAGTTAAGTCATTCCAGTCATAATTATATAGATTCTCCATCTATAATTGAATACAAAATTGCAAATGGAACGAAAGCAATTGTTATTATCAAGCGCGATGAGCAGGTTAAATTTTTATTGGATGGCGGTGGCCCGCGAATAAATTCGGTTTCCAAGGTTCAAAAATATTTTCCTCTAGAGCTAACAATCGTCCCGACACTTGGCCCCCTGGAGCGGGAGGAGAGCTTTGTTCAGGATGAGACAATCAAAAAATCAATTTCAAAAAAGACCTCCAGTCGCCATTTCAGAAACGTTTGGTATCGGAAAACGCAAACGGAGTTTGATAACTTCGCCGTCGATGTGGCTTCTGCTTGGCCGGATATTTCAATTCAGAAGCCTGAAAGAAATATCGGTGACCGATCACTGCTTGAAATGTTCTACAGCGAAAACAGGTATGATCGCGAGGTCAGGTGGGCTGGTTTTGGATTTCAAATTTGGTTGCAGATACTAACCCATTTAAGTCGAGCTGGAAGCGGCAGTGTTGTGGTGATTGATGAGCCAGACATCTATCTCCATCCTGAAATTCAAAAAAAGCTATTAAGGCTTTTGAGGGAGAGGTTTTCGCAATTTATCATGGCAACTCATTCGGTTGAGATTATCAACGAAGCTGACGAGATGGAAGTTGTTTCGATAAACTCAAAATATAAGAATGCGAAGAGAATTAAATCAGAAGAGGACTACAATAATATAAGAATATATGTCGGATCTTCGACAAATTCCGACTTCGCAAGAGTCGCAAAGGCCAAAAAGGTCGTCTTTGTCGAAGGAGAAGATAGAAAAATTATGCAAATGCTTGCGAGACGGTTAAATTTCCCAGCTCTGGCGGCGAGTACGGTTCCTTTCGTTAAACTCGGCGGCTTTCAAGGTTGGGAAAAGGCTTTAGGCGCCGTTTGGGCCTTTAAAGAAATATTGGACTTAGACATTGAAGTATTTTGCCTGTTTGACTCTGATTATAGATGTTCTGATGAAATAAAATCGTTCGAACAAAAAATATGCTCCGCCGGCCTTCAATGCAAAGTATTGGGTCGAAAAGAAATAGAAAATTACTTTTTGGATTTTGATATTCTCCACGATTCTGCAAATAAACGGTCAAAGGAAAAATCCAAAAATGAGTTAGATAAAAATTTTCTATATGAAATTTTGGATGACATTACAGGAAAAATTAAGTCAAGGGTATTCGCCCAGCGCGGAATGAAAGCGGTAGATTATTTCAAATCGATAGGTGACAAAAGGGACGCCGCGACAATTTCCCAGTTAATTCATGAGGAAACTGAAATGCTTTGGGCTGATATTACTACCAGATTGCACATCTGTCCTGGAAAAGAGGTATTATCGGAGCTCAATTCCCGTCTTCAAGCAAGCGGTTTAGGGTCACTTACTATGAGGATGATATCAGAGCATATTAAAGCGGAAAAATTCGACAGAGACTTCTTCTCAGTTCTTTCAGAATTGGATAGCTTCTGTCAGCTGAAGTAGTGCCCTCCGTGCCCTCGCGCGAATGAAGGCGATGAAATGGTTCAATTTTAATGGCGAACCCAGGACGATAAAGCGGGAGTTGGATTGCGCCTGCATTTACGGTTTCACCCTCTAAGGGACGGTTTTACTCCCCGGGCTGGCTGATCTTTTCCTTCGTCTTCTTCTGCCGCTTCACATCGCCCGCATCCTCGTAGGAGCCGATGCCCGCCTTGGCGAGGATGAACGGCTTTGGCGTCGTCGGCCCCCCCTCACCAAGTTCGCCGTGCCAATCGGCTTCGCCTCTTGGGGCGAACTATCCTCTCCCGCAAGGGGAGAGGTAGGGATGCTGCGGCCTTGCGGTAGACTGCCGTCTCCGTTTTAGCAGAGAGGTGCGGCGGGTTACCTCTCCCCTTGTGGGAGAGGAAGCAATTTCAACATTTAGCGCAGCTAAGTGTTAGAAATTGCAGGTGAGGCGGCGGCTGCTGGTTTCCAGCTTCATTACCGTGCTGACTTTCACTGTCCCGGCCGCCCGGTCTTGCCCTTGGTCTTCTTCTGGCGCTTGAGGTCGCCGGCATCCTCGTAGGAGCCGACGCCGGGCTTGGCGCGGATGAAAGGTTTGGGGTCGTCCGTGGCAGATCCTCGGGTCAGGCCCGAGGATGACGGAGAGGAGGAGGCTTCGCCGGGTTCCGGCTGACCTTCGAGCAGGGGTGAAGAGCGCTTTTTGGTGGACAGGGTTTCGTTCGGGCGGACCGGCAGGTCTCCGGTCACCGGCTTTTCGGTGCGGCCGACGGTCATTTCGTCGAGGGTGTTCTTGCGGAAGAGCGATTTGCCGGCGGGGGTGGCGACGTCGCGGCCCATCTCGTCAAGGGCGGGTTTGGCGAAGAGGCCAGCGGATGATCTCCCCCCTTGAGGGGGAGATGCCCCGAGAGGGGCAGAGGGGGGTATCGCGGCAGGCTCGGAGTTCGAGGTGGGTTTACCCCCCTCTGTCAGCTTTGCTGACATCTCCCCCACAAGGGGGGAGATTGGGCCTGAGGATGCCGCGCCCGGTCCTCGGGTCGCGCTGCGCTTGCCCGAGGATGACGGAGAGGTACGGCTGCCTTCCATCGCCCGCGCCTCCTGCCTTGCCATCGGGTCGTCCATGACGGCGAGTTCGGCGGCTTTGAGGCGTTTGATTTCGTCGCGCAGGCGGGCGGCGGTTTCGAAGTCGAGGTCGGCGGCGGCGTTGCGCATCTGTTTTTCGAGCGCTTCGAGATGGGCGGCGAGGTTGTTGCCGACCATGTCGGTGAGGCCGCCCTTGACGCCCTTGATGCCGATGTCGGCGCGGACATGGTCCTTCTCGTAGACCGAATCGAGGATGTCGGAGATCTTCGCCTTGACCGATTCCGGGGTGATGCCGTTGGCCTCGTTATAGGCCATCTGCTTTTCGCGGCGGCGGGCGGTTTCCTCCATGGCGCGGCTCATCGAGCCGGTGACGGTGTCGGCATAGAGGATGACCTTGCCGTCGACGTTTCGCGCCGCACGACCGATGGTCTGAACGAGGGACGTTTCAGACCGCAAGAAACCTTCCTTGTCGGCATCGAGGATGGCGACGAAGCCGCATTCGGGGATGTCGAGGCCTTCGCGCAGGAGGTTGATGCCGACGAGAACGTCGAAAGCGCCGAGACGCAGGTCGCGGATGATCTCGATGCGCTCCAGCGTGTCGATGTCGGAATGCATGTAGCGGACGCGCACGCCCTGCTCGTGCAGGTATTCGGTGAGGTCCTCGGCCATGCGCTTGGTGAGCACGGTGACGAGGGTGCGGTAACCGGCGGCGGCGGTCTCGCGGATTTCGCCCAAGACGTCGTCGACCTGGGTCTTGGCCGAGCGGACTTCCACCGGCGGGTCGATCAGGCCCGTGGGGCGAATAACCTGTTCGGCGAAGACGCCGCCGGACTGTTCCAGCTCCCAGGCCGCCGGGGTGGCGGAGACGGCGATCGTGTCGGGGCGCATGGCGTCCCATTCCTCGAAGCGCAGCGGGCGGTTGTCCATGCAGGACGGCAGGCGAAAGCCGTATTCGGCCAGCGTCGCCTTGCGGCGGAAGTCGCCGCGATACATGCCGCCGATCTGGCTGACGGAGACATGGCTCTCGTCGATGAACAGCAGGGCGTTGTCGGGGATGTATTCGAACAGGGTCGGCGGCGGCTCGCCGGGCTGGCGGCCGGTGAGGTAGCGCGAATAGTTCTCGATGCCGGCGCAGGAGCCGGTCGCCTCCAGCATCTCGATATCGTAGCGGGTGCGCTGCTCCAGCCGCTGGGCTTCGAGCAGGCGGCCGCCCTTTTCCAGCTCGGCGAGGCGCAGCTTCAGCTCTTCCTTAATCGACTTGATTGCCTGGTTGAGCGTCGGGCGCGGGGTGACGTAATGGGAATTGGCGTAGATCTTGACCGATTTCAGGTCGTCGGTCTTCTGGCCGGTGAGCGGATCGAACTCGGTGATGGCGTCGATCTCGTCGCCGAACATCGAGATGCGCCAGGCGGCATCCTCAAGGTGGGCGGGGAAGATTTCGATGGTGTCGCCCCTCACACGGAACGAGCCGCGCTGAAAATCCATGTCGCGGCGCTTGTATTGCTGGGCGACGAGGTCGGCCAGGAGCTGGCGCTGGTCGAGCGTGTCGCCGACCGTCATCTGGAAGGTCATGGCGGTGTAGGTCTCGACCGAGCCGATACCGTAGATGCAGGAGACCGAGGCGACGATGATGACGTCGTCGCGCTCGATCAGCGAGCGCGTGGCCGAGTGGCGCATGCGGTCGATCTGCTCGTTGATCGAGGATTCCTTCTCGATGAACGTATCCGAGCGCGGCACATAGGCTTCCGGCTGGTAGTAGTCGTAGTAGGAAACGAAATATTCGACCGCGTTGTCGGGGAAGAAGTTCTTGAACTCGGAATAGAGCTGCGCGGCCAGCGTCTTGTTGGGCGCCAGGATGACGGCGGGGCGCTGGGTGGCCTCGATCACCTTGGCCATGGTGAAGGTTTTTCCCGAGCCGGTGACGCCGAGCAGGACCTGCGAACGGTCGCCATTGTTCAGGCCTTCGACGAGGTCCTTGATGGCGGTCGGCTGGTCGCCGGCGGGCTCGAAATCGGCCTTCATGACGATCTGGATGCCGCCCTCGGACTTTTCCGGGCGGGCGGGCCGGTGCGGCGTCCAGAGCTTGCCGTCCTTGAACAGCGGATTGCCGGATTCGATCAGCGCCGAGAGGGCCTCGACGGTGGCGGTGACGCCGCCGGTTGCCAGCGATCCGGCATCCTCGAGCGAGATGTCGAGGCCGGCGACGGGGTTGAGGCCGGCGGCGGCGCGGGTCTTGGGGTCGGTTGTGCCGCCCATCGACGTGCCCCGCGCGGATTTGGAGGCGGCGATCTCGACCTTCTTGCGGTGTTTTCCGGCCTTGGAGGCGACGTCGTGGCGCGTCTCGATCGTCTCGGCCTCGGCCATGCGCTGCAGCTCTTCGGCCCAGTCGGCGACGTTTGACGATAGTGGCGCGCCCTCAAACGAGGCTTGCGGCGCTTCTTCGAAACCGGAGGGGCGGGCGGTTTTTTTCGGTGCTTTCGACATGCCGGGGAATATGGAGAGAGTCCGGCGCAAAGGGAAGGGGCCGAAGAGTACAAAAAGGCAACAGCCGGTCGGCTACTGCCAGTTTTTGGCGCAGCCCGGAGGCTGCGCGGGAGGGCGCGGAACGATCCGCGACGGGCTTCTGCCCTTGCCGGGCTACGCTCGGAAGGGCGGCGGGTTTTTTCGGTGCTTTCGACATGCCCGGGAATATGGAGAGAGTCCGGCGAAATGTGAAGGGGGAATGAGTACAAAAAGGCAACGGCGCGGCGTTTTGCGAGTTTGCGCAATGATGCTAAATTAGAAACCTTGGAGGACGGGGAGATGGCGTTCGACGAGGCGAGGGTGATGCCGGATGCGGCGGCGCTGGCGAAGGTGAAGGCGGCGATCGACACCTACAATGCGCAGCGGCCGGGCATGCTCGTCGGGCTGTGGCAGCGGCAGATCAACATGCTGGCGCCTTATGCCGTCATTGCCGGGATCATCGTGCTCGCCATCCTGATGAAGGTCGAGCAGCCGAAGATTCTCGGCTTCGTCGTGCCGGCGCTGATCGGCGGCGGCTACCTGGTCTGGCGGGAAGGGACGCGGCCCATGCGGGAGTTCCGGCAGACATTGCGCGATCGGATGCTGCCGCTGATCTTCAAGTTCGCCGGCCGGCTCAAATATGCCAACGGAGTTGCGCCGCGCTTCATGGCGCGGCTGCCAAACCCGGGTCTTGTGCGGTTTGGCATGGCGCGTCACGACGATCTCGTTTCCGGCATTTACGAGGGCATGGATTTCACCCTGTCGGAGGTGCGGCTGAGCACCGGCGGCAAGAGCGACAAGACGGTGTTCGACGGCGTCATCCTCTATTTCAACCCCACCTATCATTTTCCCGGCCGCCTCTATGCCGCCAAGCGGCTCTATGGCGTCAGTGGTTTCATCGACGATCTTTTCGGCGATATGAGCCTGCAGCGGATCAGCTGCGGCCGCGCCGATCTCGACGAGAGCCACGAGTTCCGCACCGACCGGCCGGAGGAGGCAGGACCGCTGGTCACCGGGCCGATCGTCTCGATGCTCGACTATCTCGGCGATGAATGGCCGGAGGGCACGCTGCGGCTGGCGCTGGTGGGGGCCGACGCCTTCCTGATGGTGCCGACATCACGCGATTTCTTCGAATTGCCGGAGATGGAGCGGGATATCGACTACGAAAATGACGTGCTGCCGATGATCCGCGACCTGGTGATGCTGTTGGCCATGGCGAAACTGGTGAGCCGGATCGGCACCGTGGAGACCGCAAGCGGGGAGGTTGGGGAAACCGCAACCGGGGAGGCCGGCGGTGGACGGGCAGTTTGACGAACAGGCCGTCATGCCGGATGCCGCAGCGCTGGAAGAGCTGCATGCCGTGATCGCGCAGTATAACGAGATACGGCCGAAAGTGCAGGGCGAGCAGACATTGCGCATCGCGATATGGCTGGGTGTCTATGGCGTGCTTGCGGGCACCCTGTTGTGGCTGCTTTACTCTGAGGGACAGATGCAGGTGTTGGCTTGGGCAGGGCCGTTGGCCTGCCTTGCCGCAATAGGTATCTGGCATCAGGCGCAGCGGCCGTCGCGGCACTTCCAGCAGCAGTTGCGCGACTGGATGCTGCCGCGGATCTTCGGCTTCGTGAAGGACGTGCAATACAGTTTCAGCGGCGTGCCGAAATTCATGAAGACGATGCCGCGCGATGCCTTCCTGCCGCGGGGCCAGGAGACGTATCAGGATATTCTCACCGGCCGTATCGACGACCTCTCCTTCACCCTCCTGGAAACGGTGATCACCGAAGGGTTCGGCAGCTCGAAAAAGACCCTGTTTGCGGGCGTCATCTTTCACTTTCTGCGGAAAATTCGATTTCCGGGCCTGCTGCTTGCCTCAAGGAAACCGAACGCTTTCGTGCGGTTCTTCCGGGACATGTTTCCGAACAGCCTGACGCTGATCGAAAGTGGCCATACAGGTGTCGACGAGACGCACGAATTTCGCTCCGACAATCGGGCCGCGGCGACGCCGATCGTCCAGCGGGAGTTGGTAAAGGCGCTGGATTATCTGGCGCGCGTCTGGCCCGACGACGTGGTGCGCATTGCCTTCGCCGACGAGCATTGTTACCTGCTGGTGCCGTCGCGGAAGAACTTCTTCGAGCTGCCCGATATCAGTATAGACCTCGACTACCGGCAGCATGTCGAGCCGATGATCCGTGATCTGGTGACACTGCTGGCCACGGCTCGGCTGGTTGGCCGCATCGGTACTACTGACGCGCAAACAGCGTTTTGAACCGGAAGATCACGCGGTTGCATGCAAAAAGAAGGACGTCGTTTCAAGCGGCGCGACATGATGCTTGAAGGCCGCCGGAATGACTGTACATGCTGCGCACAGCATCATTCCCAAGGATTCGTCATGCCCCTTTCGCTCAATCCGGCCGCCCTCTGGCCGATCCTGCTGCTTTTGCTCTCCAACGTGTTCATGACCTTCGCCTGGTACGGTCATCTGAAATACACCTCGTCGCCACTCTACATGGCGATCGTTGCCAGCTGGGGCATCGCCTTCTTCGAATATTGCCTGGCGGTTCCTGCCAACCGGATCGGCCACGAATTCTATTCGGCAGCGCAGCTGAAGACCCTACAGGAGGTCATTACGCTGGTGGTCTTTGCCGGGTTTTCGGTGTTCTGGCTGAAGGAACAGCTGACCTGGAACCATGCGATCGGCTTCTGCCTGATTGCCGGGGGCGCTGCATTCGTCTTCAAAGGTTAAATTTTTGTCATGCTCCGCGTCATCCGCAGAATCGCCACAAGCGGGCCGTAACCCTGCGCGGACAAATGAGGGAAGGTCTTGATGAGTTTGACATTTTCCACCATGGCGGCGTTGCGCTTCGGGACCGGATTGCGGCCCGGAGAAGCGCCACCCGAAAGCGTCGAGGAAATGCTGGCGCAGCTGGATGCCGGACAGCGGGAAAGGTTGATCTTTCCGAACGGCGGGCCCGCGGCTGCACGGCAGCGGCTGTCCGACACCGTGGCGAAACTTGCCGCGCTCAAACAGTTCAACAAGACCGTCGACGACGTGACGAAACGCGAATATCGCGTGCGCTTCCTGACCGAGCTCAACAATCTCCTGACCAGGGACGAACATGCGCGCTTCATGCAGGCCGTCGATTCCCCCTATGGATTCAATGAGCGGCTGGCGGGTTTCTGGGTGAACCATTTCAGCGTCAGTTCACGCAAGGAAGATTTCATGCGGCTGCTCGTGCCGCTCTATGAGGCGGAAGCCATTCGGCCGCACATGGCGGGGCGCTTTGCCGATCTCGTCAAGGCCGCGGTCCTGCATCCGGCCATGCTGATCTATCTCGACCAGGTGAAATCCGTCGGGCCGGGCTCGCCGCAAGGCCTGAAGCGCAACACGGGACTGAACGAGAACCTCGGGCGCGAACTTCTCGAATTGCATACACTGGGCGCCGGCAGCGGCTATACGCAGGACGACGTCCGCAATGCCGCCTTCGTGCTGACCGGCATGGCCGTCGATCGCAAGACCTATCTTGCCCGGTACGCGCCCAACATCGCCGAACCGGGTGCGAAAATTGTCTTTGGGAAATCCTACGGCGGACGCGTGCGCAGCCAGGCGGATGTCGAGGATCTCATCGATGATCTGGCGGCAACGCCGGAAACGCGCCAGCACATCTGTCGCAAGATCGCAGCCCATTTCATCGCCGACGCGGCGCCGGCGGAGGTCGTGGAGGTCATGACCTCGGCCTGGAAACGCAGCGATGGCGACCTGACGGAGGTCTATGCGGCGATGCTTCGCCATCCCAGGAGCTGGGAAGAAGAAGGGCGGAAGGCAAAGTCACCGCTCGACTATATCGTCTCCGGATTGCGGGCGCTTTCGGCACAGAAGGACGACCTTCGGCAGCTGGGCCTGCCTCCGAAGGCGGCAGCGGAGCCCGCCGGAATGGCCGATGCCGCCATGCAGATGGAAGCTGGCGCCGATGCCGCGCCCTTCAATCCCGCGGCACTGAAACTGCGGGTCAATCCGCTGACGGTGCTGGCGGCGGCGCGGCTCGGACAGCCGCTCTGGCGGCCGCCAAGCCCGGCCGGCTTCGATGATGTCTTCTCGACCTGGATCGCCGGCGGCCCCTTGGCGGACCGGATCGCCTGGGCAAGGCTCGCCGCTGCCAAGCTGGGTGGCGACCGCGATCCACGGGCGTTCCTCAACGACATTTTACGCGATGCGGCGCGTCAGGACACGATCGACGTCGTATCGAAGGCGCCGAACCGCCGGATGGGCATTGCGCTCGCCCTGGCTTCGCCCGAATTCAACAGAAGGTAGCCGCAGATGGATATGGACCAGAAGATGCCGCTGAGCCGGCGTGCCTTTCTGACCTCGGCCTGTTGCGTCGCCGCAGCACCGCTGATCACGTCGATCACCCTTGCAGCCGCACCCGGCGACAAGCGGCTGATTACGATCGTGCTGCGCGGGGCCATGGATGGGCTGCATTTGGTCCAGCCCTATGCCGATCCGGCATTCAAGCTCTATCGGCCGACATTGGCGCTAACGCCGGACGACGGGCTGATCGATCTCGACGGCTTCTATGGATTGAACCCCTATGCCAAGGCGCTTCTGCCGCTGTGGAAGAGCGGCGAGCTGAGTTTCGTGCAATCGGTCTCGACACCCTACAGGGATGCACGCAGCCATTTCGACGGGCAAGACGTTCTGGAAAACGGTGGTGCGACCGTCGGCGAGGAAAAGACCGGCTGGCTCAATCGCGCGTTATCTACCATTCCCTCATCGTCTTTGCGCAAGGCGATCGACGTCAACGCGTCCGCCGAATTGCTGCTCCGAGGCACGAACCGCGTCGACGTCTGGTCGGCGCGCACCGACCTGACGATGAACACCGACGAGCTCGAGTTTTTCGAGCGGCTGTACCGGAGCGACCCGCCCTTTGCGAAGGCGATGGCGGAAGCTGCTAATACCGATTTTTCGGCCGACGAGCTTTATGCCGACGAAAAGCGTGGAACGAAGCCTGAAGACGTCGCTCGGCTGGCGGCGGGCATGCTGATGCAGGACTACCGCATCGCCAGTTTTTCGATCACCGGCTGGGACACGCATGCGAGGCAGACGCCGGCCTTCAAGTCGCCGGCGACCGATCTTGCAACGGCAATCCTGACTATCCGCAAGACGATGTCGCCCGCGGTCTGGAAGGAAACCGTCGTGGTCGCCATCACCGAATTCGGACGCACCGTGCGCGAAAACGGCTCCGCTGGCACGGACCATGGAACCGGCGGAATGGCTCTGATCGCCGGCGGCGGCATCGACGGCGGCAAGGTGATCGGCCAATGGCCGGGACTGGACGAAGCCAGCCTCCTCAACGGCCGCGACCTGATGCCGACCGGCGACGTGCGCGAACTGGCCGCGGCGATGCTCTACCGGCAGTTCAATATCTCCCCGGACAGCCTCACGAACACGATCTTTCCGGGGTTGGATTTCAATCGGTCGTCGATTTATCTCAAATCCGTCTGACGGCTGGCGCCGTGCGCTCGCTCGCCTCCGCCCTGCAGCTAACGACGAAGCAGCCTATGGTGCGATCGTAGGAACTTTGGCCATGCCTTTCGAAACCCGGCGTTTCGCGGATTGACTTTTCCCGACTATGTCGGCATTTCGCAGGTCCAGCCTTGGTCGTCACTTCCCTCTTCATCCTATTTGGTTGTCCTCGAAGGACAGGGTGACTGCATTCTTTGGGGGCATCTTCTTCGGGTGTGCCTGGCACAAGCCATCGGCTCCGCGGAAGGCACGGCGCATCTGCCGGCATGTATGAACGGGACCGGCATGATTGTACTGAAACTGACCCTGGTTCCATTCTTTCTTTTCATCGTTTCCATGGCGGCCGTTCGGTGGGGACCGGCCGTTGCGGGCTGGCTTGCCGGCTTGCCGATCGTGGCGGGGCCAATTCTCTATCTCCTGGTGCTTGAACGGGGCGCGGTGTTCGGCGTGGGTGCCGCAGCGGCGGCCTTGTCAGCCGTATTTGCATCGGAAGCCTTCAATCTGGCCTATGGATGGACATGCCGTTGGTACCACTATTCCATCGCGGCCATGATGGGGCTTCTCGCATGGCTGGTTGCCGCCATCGGCTTGACGAATATGCCAGCGACACCCGCCTTCGCCGTCGGCGCGGCACTGCTTGGTGTTGCAGCAGCGCAGACGCTTCTGCCACGAACGGAGGCCGCCAGCAAAATCATTTCGATCACCCGCGTCGATCTGATGTTGCGCATGGCTGCCGGTGCCGTTCTGACATTGGCGGTTACGATGCTATCGCTTTCCCTTGGCGCACAATGGAGCGGCGTCCTGACCGTCTTTCCGCTTCTAGGATTGATCCTGTCCGTGTCTTCCCAACGCGCGCATGGGCCTGACTTCGTCGTCCGGCTGCTGCGTGGAATGGTGCTGGGACGTTTCTCGTTTGCAGCCTTCTGCCTGTGCCTCGTCTGGATGCTTCCCAAGCAGAATGCCGAGATCGCATTTTTGGTCTCTTCCGTTGCAGCCGTCATCGTTCAATCGGCGAGCAGACAACTGGCAGCCGTCGGGCGGTGATCCGCGCCGGCGATGCTATTGCGCGCTACCAAACAACGTGTCGAGGATCTGGCCTTCCAGCCTTGCCAGTTCCGGCGAGCCGTGGCGGCGGGGGCGTTCGAGGGGGATGCCAAGGTCAAGCGCGATCTTGCCTTGGTCGATGACGATGACGCGGTCAGCGAGAGCGACGGCTTCGGCGACATCGTGGGTGACGAGGACGGCGGTGAATTTTTGCTGCAGCCAGATACGTTCGAGAAGTTGCTGCATCTCGATGCGGGTGAGAGCGTCGAGCGCGCCGAGCGGTTCGTCGAGGGCAAGGATATAGGGATGGGCGACGAGGGCCCGGGCGAGCGCGACCCGCTGGCGCTGGCCGCCTGACAGAACCGATGGCCACTCGCCGGCGCGATCGGAGAGGCCGACTTCGTTGAGGATGGCGAGCGATTTTTCCCGGGCTTCCGCGCCACTGGCAATGCCGGTCAGGCCGACTTCGACATTCTTGGCGATCCGCGCCCAGGGCAAGAGGCGCGGCTCCTGAAACATGATGCGGGTGCGGTTCTCGCCGTTTTCTCCCTTGTTGACCGTCAGCGTGCCGGATGTCGGCTTGTCGAGGCCGGTCAGGAGCCGGAGCAGCGTGCTCTTGCCGCAGCCGCTCTTGCCGATGACGGCAATGAACTGGCCGGCCGGGACATCCAGGTCGATATTGTCGAGGACCGTCTTGTCGCCGAACTTGCGGCCGATGCCGCGGAAGGAGAAGGCGATGTCCCGGTTGTCGCGCTCGCGTGCCTGGGGGGTAGCATAGGGGAACCACTGGCCGGGAGGCGTTTCGCGCAAGGCTCGGGCTTCCGCCGTCTCCTTATGTGCGGAGCGCGCGGCAACGGTCTTCTGATCGAGGGCGATGACGGACATTCGGGGTACTCCGTATAGCGTTTCGCGTGTTGTCTTCAGGCGGTCTGGAAGGCCGGATGCCACTGCAGCGTCAGGCGTTCGAGCAGCCGGGCAAAACTGTCGGCGAGCTTGCCGAGCAGGGCGTAGATCAGGATCGACAGGACGACGACGTCGATCAAAAGGAATTCGCGGGCCTGCATGGCCATGTAGCCAAGCCCGGAGGAGGCGGCGATGGTTTCGGCAACGATCAGCGTCAGCCACATGATCCCCAGCGCATAGCGCAGGCCGACGAAGATGGCGGGCAGGGCGCCGGGCAGGATGACGCGGAAGAACAGGGTGGTCCGCGACATGCCGTAGACGCGGCCCATCTCGACCAGGTGCGGGTCGACGCTCTGGATGCCGAGCAACGTGTTGACGTAGATCGGAAAGAATACGCCGAGCGCCACGAGGAAGAGCTTGGCCTCTTCGTCGATGCCGAACCAGAGGATGACCAGCGGGATCAGCGCCAGATGCGGGATGTTGCGGACCATCTGCAGCGTCGTGTCGGTCAGGTTGCGCGACAGGCCGGAGAGGCCGTTGGCAAGGCCGAAGATCAGGCCGATCGAGCCGCCGATGACGAAGCCGGACAGAGCGCGGGCGGTGCTGACGCCGATATTGCGGACGAGTTCGCCGGAAAGGAGCAGGCGCCAGAAGGCTTCCGCGACGGCTGAAGGGGCGGCCATGACATTGGGCGAGATCAGGCCGGTGCGGGCGGCGACCTCCCAGACGAGCAGGATGATGGCGGGCAGGGCCCAGCCGGTGGCATTTCTAAGGATCGCGTGGCCGGTGGTTTTCATCGTCTGCCCTTTATTGTCTTCGCGTGCCGGCCCGGATCGACCGGCACGCTGCCGCATTTCCTGGGAGGAAATCAGTTGGTCGGTGCCGTCCAGACAGCATCGGCAATGGTGATCTGCTTCGGGATCAGGCCGAGCTTGAAGAAGCGGTCGGCGGTCTGCTGCTGGCTGGCGACGATTTCTGGCGTGATCGGCTCGATGCCGAACACGGTGCGGTTGGCGGCAATCGTCTGGGCTTCGAGTGGCACACCGGTGACCTCGTGCAACGCTTCAGCCACCTTGTCGCGGTTGGCATCGGCCCAGGCGGCAGCGTCCTTCAGGGCGGCGATCGCCGTGCTGACTGTTTCGGGATGCTCCTTGGCGAAGTCGCGGTTGGCGAGGAAGTAGGTCTTGACGTTCAGGGTCTCGGCGGAGGTGGTCAGGATACGCGGCTTGTAGCGGGTCTCGGCGATGGCAAAGAAGGGATCCCAGACGGCCCAGGCCTCGATCTTGTCGCTGGCGAAGGCGGCCGCCGCATCGGCGGGGCTCAGATAGACGGGGGTCACGTCCTTGAAGTCGATGCCGGCCTTTTCGAGCGCTGCGACGACGAGGTTATGGGCTGAGGTGCCCTTGCCGACGCCGATTGTCTTGCCCTTGAGGTCGGCCAGCGACTGGATCGGCGATTCCTGTTTGACGAAAATCGCCTCGCCGGCGCCGTTGGAGGGAAGGGCGGCGACATAGGTGATGGCGGAGCCTGCGGCCTGGCCGAAGATCGGCGGCGCATCGCCGGTCCAGCCAACATTGATCGAACCGACGTTCAGCGCCTCGACCAGCGGCGGGCCGGCGGTGAACTCGACCCAGGACACCGTAATGCCCTTCGGCTCCAGCGCCTTCTCGATGATCTGCTGCTGGCGGGCGATGACCGGCAGGCCGGTCTTCTGGTAGCCGATCTTGAACTCCGTCAGTTCGGCAGCGGACAGGCCGGAAGTGGCGAGCAGGCCGGCGGCTAAAAGGCCTGCGCCAAAGATGCGTCTCGTCAGTGTGAACATCGATCCCTCTTGTGGTTGGCGGTGGCGGACGATGTCCTTCTCCGCAGAAGATGGGATCATGCTAGATAAATCTATTTAGATTATAGAGTTTATTTATTTTCTAGATTTGCCGTGCGGGGAAACGCTTTTCCTCGATGGGAGGCTAATCGACGGGATTTTTCCGTTGTCGGCCAGCAACCGGCATTCGTGCAGCTGCTCTAGGCTTGCGGCCCATCGGAATTTGCGCGCGAGCGGGCGAACGTGCCCGGCGAGCAGCCGATGCGCCGGCGAAACGCCGTGCTGAAGGCGCTGGCGGATTCGTAGCCGATCTCTTCAGCCAGGCGATCGAGCGACTTTCCGCCACGGCTGAGTGCATCCTTGGCCAGCGTCATTCGCCAGCGCGAAAGATACTCCATCGGGGCGCAACCGATCATGGCGGTGAAGCGGGCGGCGAAGGCGGATCGCGACATGCCCGCGCGCTTGGCAAGTTCGGCCACGGTCCATCCGCCCCGAATATCGGCGTGCATGGCGCGCAGCACGCGGGCGAGGGCTGCATCCTGCATTCCGGCCAGGAGGCCAGCGGGCAGGGTGGACTTCTCAATGCCGGGCCAGCGCAAGCATTCCATCAGCATGACCTCCAGAAGCCGTTCCAGGATCATTTCCCGGCCGGGCCTCTCGGCCGCGCATTCCTCCATGATGAGATCGATGACGCCGGCGAGGCGCCCCGTGTTGCCGTCAACCGCGCGGACGTGAATCATCCTGGGCAGGAGAGCGACCAGAAGCGGCGCATTGACCGGATTGAGCTGAAAGCTGCCGCCAAGCATGCGAAAATCAGGTTCACCGTCCGGATCGCCATGGCGAATGTCGGTGTCCGATGGCTGGCCCGCAACGCATCTCGCACCCGGCTGGCTGAGCATTTCGAAGGCAGGCGACGATGGCAGCAACACGAAGTCGCCACGCTCGAGAAGCACCGGTTCGTCTTCTTCGATCGCGAGCCAGCAGCGGCCCGCAAGCACGATCGCGAAACCAGGCGCCCCGTAAGCAGAATAACGCACGCCCCATTCTCCCTTCCCGGTGATCGGCTTGGAGAAGACGGCATGGGGGCGAAGCAGGGTGATGACGTCGCTGAAAGGATCCATTTGGACGATCCGTAATTAAAATTAGATTTCAGATTATAGATCGTCCGTGCGTTTTGTCTATTCTAAGGGGAACAAAATATGGAGACCTGAATGACCAAGACCATCCTCATCACCGGCACGTCGTCCGGCTACGGCAAGGCGATTGCCGAACTCTTCCTCACACGTGGCTGGAACGTCATCGCGACCATGCGGCGGCCGGACAGAAGCGTATTCGCGACGTCTTCGGATCGCCTAAAGGTGCTTCCGCTGGATGTGACCAATGTCGAAACGATCGAGAAGGCCATCGCCGACGGTGTCGCCGCCTTCGGTGCAATCGATGTGCTGGTCAACAATGCGGGCATCGGCATGGCCTCGGCCGTCGAAGCCACGCCCGACAGCACGATCCGCGAAATCTTCGCGACGAACACTTTCGGCGTGTTTTCGACCTGCCGCGCCATCATCCCCCAGATGCGCAGGCAGGGGCACGGTGTCATCGTCAACGTCACGTCCAGCGTCACGCTCGGGGTGATGCCGCTGGTCGCCGTCTACGCCGCCAGCAAATGCGCCGTCGAAGGCTATACCGAGTCCCTGTCCTATGAGCTGGAGTTGTTCAACATCAAGGCGAGGCTCGTGGAGCCGGGCCTTGGGCCAACCACCGGCTTCGCCGCCAATGGCGGACCGCGCATGCAGGGGCTTATTCCGCCGGACTACAGCGCCTTTGCCCAGGCCTATTTTGGAATCATGGCCAACTACCCCACGCCCTATTGCACCGAGGCCGAGGTCGCCGAGGCCACTTTCTCTGCGGCAACGGAGGAGGGAAGCACTCTTCGCTATCCGGCCGGAGCCGACAGCAAGATGCTCGCCCAACTGCGCTGGTCCACCTCTGAGGAGCACTATCTGACAAGAATGCGGGAAATGTTCTGCCCGGATGTGTCGGCGTAGTCGTATGGTTAGACCGGAACCGGCACAGCGGGAATAGCTCCGGCTGTGCCGTCGGCGGACTGGCGATGGAGGCAAGCCGATTCCAAACGTCGGTCTGCGGCGGGTCGGCAAGGCCGGCCGTCGGTGGGCTGTTTGCCGCCGGATTATTCGGGCAATCCTATGATGCGTGCGCCTTCTGCGAACCTGTTGGCGAGATTCGTCGCCAGTCCGACTTCGAAGATCACGCGGAGCCGAAATTCCGGTTCCAATTCAAGCAGTCGCTGCGCAACCGCCTGTGCGTCCTCCAGACGTCCTGCCAGCGCCAGCGAAGCGGCCTCGAAGAAGTAAAGCGTGCTGAAGCGGGGATTGTCTTGAACGGCCCTGGCGAAGTGCGGTGCCGCCTCGTTGTAACGCGCCTCCACCACGGCTGCCGCTCCGAGTGCAATATACGCTCCATAGACCATCGGGTCGAACGGGCTGAGCCTCAGCGCTCGGTTGGCACTGGAGGTCGCCTTGGCGGGGTCGCTGGCGAAACCGTAGATGACAGCGCCGAAATAGAGCGCCGTGGCACACGAGGCGTTCAGCGACAAGGCGCGTTCGACGGCGCCCAGTGCCGTCTCACGCTCCTTGCTCAGCATGGACATCACAAAGGCGGCGATGGCCAACGCCGTCGCGTCGTCGGTGCCGCTTGCGATGACTGCACGCGCATGCTCGACCCCGGCGGCTTTGTCTGCTGCGTTGAACCCGCCGCGCGAGAAGAAAATCTCATGGCACCAGGCAAGACGGGCGTGGGCTGCAACATAGTTCGGGTCCAGCCTAAGCGCGTCCTCCAGAAGCTTTGCTGCGATCCTGGCTTCTGCGGGCATCACCGTTGCCATGTAAGGGACAGCCCGCAGATAGAGGTCGTAGGCGTCGAGGTTTTCCGGCCGCTTTTGCCGCGCACGCTCGATCTCCGATTTTTGCAGGCTCGGCTCGACGATGCCGACCACCTTGTCGGTGATCTGGTCCTGCAGATCGAAAACATCCTCCAGTGCGCCGTCGTACCGGTCTGCCCACAGATGTGCTCCGGTTTCGGCTTCGATGAGCTGGGCGCTGATGCGCAATCGATCGCCCGCCTTGCGCACGCCTCCCTCCAGCACATAGCGCACGCCGAGTTCGTGCCCGACCTGCCGGATATCGACGGCCTTGCCTTTGTAAACGAAGCTCGAATTGCGCGCGATCACGAACAGCCATTTGATCCGCGACAGCCCGGTGATGATGTCCTCGACCATGCCGTCGGCGAAATATTCCTGTTCGGCGTCGCCGCTCATGTTCTGGAACGGCAAGACCGCGATCGACGGTTTGTCGGGCAGCGCGAGCCGTGGCCGAGGCTCTTCCCGCGTCACGGGGTCCGCCGGTGCCACGGATTGTGCCGGGGCGCGGACGCCGACTTGCAGCGAATAGACGTGGACCGGATCGGTGATGTTCTTCAGGTGCACTGCGCCGCGGTCGTTGATCGCGAAATCGAGCCTTGCCTTGACCTGCCAGTACGCCTGCTCCGAAAGGCAGATGCTGCCGGGCTCGCAAATCCCTTCGAGCCGGGCGGCAATATTGACGCCGTCACCCATCAGATCGCCGTCGCTCTCCTCGACGACGTCGCCCAGATGAATGCCGACGCGGAACTCGATGCGGCGCTCGGCCGGCAGGCCGGCATTGCGCTCGACCATGGCATTCTGCACCTCGATGGCGCAGCGGACGGCGTCAACCACGCTGCGGAACTCGACGAGGTTCCCATCGCCGGTTCGCTTGACCAGGCGACCATTGTGGACGGCAACAGTAGGCTCAATCAGATCGCTGCGTAGCGCGCGCAGCCGCGCCAGGGTGCGGTCCTCGTCGGCACCGGCGAGCCGGCTGTAGCCGACCATATCCGAGACCAGGATCGCCGCTATTTTGCGGTTCTCGTTCATGCCCATCCTCCCTCCGGCCAGACTAACATAACAGCCCGGTGTCAGCCATCTTGCGTCAATGCAGCGCGGAAACGGCTCCGGGGCATCGGCCGGCCGGCCACCTCGGGCAATAGGCTTTGCGCCACTCCTGACCTTCGCCGCTTGTGTACGATGCTCAGGGGGCTTACTGCACCTGTGAGAACGTGAAGGCCCTGTCGCCATGGTGCCAAATATATTCGTTTTCTTTGGTGCTCAGTCCACCGGGGTTGCGCAGCACTGCGCCACAGAGGTTCGTGGTTTTGAGCCACAGGAAGCAGACCTCGTCTTCCTCAAACCGGACCTCGGCGCCGACCATGCGACCGCCGCCAATGGAGGCCCAGTTTCCCGACAGAGTGGCTATGCCCTCCGTTGAAATGATCGCCTCGTGTTCCTCGCCAGTGTCGAACATGCGTCCGCGCAGCCTATGTCCAAAAAACAGCGAACGGGCCTCGTGGGCTGTCAGCCTGTTCCTGTCGCTGAAGTCCCTGCTCAACAGAGACTCTGGTACTCCGGCCAGGCGAAGTCCCTGGTAGAGCCGGTCGCTGTCCTCCGGCCTTGAGAGGTCCAGTGGCGGGCGGGTTGAGATGGTGGCCACAATTCCACCGCGCCCGACCAGAAGTGCGTTGAAGCCAGCGACTGCTACCTCGGCTTCCCGCCGGCGACCGAGTTGTCCGGAGGCAGCGGCCAGTAGAAGGAAGGAACCCTCGTCCTTGGGATTGAGCTTGATGCTGCCTTTGGCCGCCGCCGCTGACGCCTCGAAATTCTGCAGGCCGAACTCCGTCAATCCGAGGACGTACATGAAGAACGAGGGATAATGCGGGTCGAGCCGGATTGCGGTGCGGATATAGGGCATGGCCTCCGCAGGCCGTCCGGCGGAGGTGAGGACGAATGCCATCAATGCGTAGCTCCAGGAGTCTCCCGGTTCGAGCGCAATGGCTTCCTTGAGCTCGGCGAGTGCCTGGGCGTGCTGCCAGTCGGCTTCAGACAGGAGTGCGGCCGCCTGATGCGCCAGCGCCGTTTTGCGCTTCTGTGCGGTCCGCAGATACTGTGTCGCTTTCGCTCTGGCTTCGAACCGCGAAATACCCAGCTGGTAATGCCAACGCCAGAGATAGATGCGCGCGTAGACCATGGCGGCTGCGGCATAGGCGCGTCCAAATGCAGGATCGAGCGCGATCGCCTCGTCGAAATACGGCACCGCCTTGGCGAAGTCTTCCGGCGTCGTGCGTCGGTGATGCTCCCAGCCGCGCAGGAACGCATCGAACGCCGCTGGGACCGTCGTTTCCGCGCGACTAAAGGCCATCTGCTCATTAGGCGTCAACCGGAGTGCCAGGGCATCAGCAATACCGCGCGCCACTTCGTCTTGCAGCGCAAAGGCGTCAGCGAGCGTGCCGTCGAACCTTGCGGCCCATACGTGTCCTCCGCTGATTGAGTCGATGAGCTGGGCATTGATGCGGACGTTCTCTCCGGCGCGTTGCACGCTGCCTTCGAGGACATACCGGACACCGAGTTCCGCGGACACTTGCTTGGGCGTCACCGCCTTGCCCTTGTAGGTGAAGGTCGAGTTGCGCGCGATGACGAACAAACCGGATATCTGGGCGAGTTCAGTGACAAGGCCGTCGGTCATGCCGTCGGCGAAGTATTCCTGCCTGGGATCGTCGCTGACGTTGTCAAACGGAAGCACAGCAATTGACGGCTTATCCGGCGGGGTCAGGTCGGAGCGTTGGATCGAGGCGAGTTCTACGGCGGGCTCCCATGGCTGCCACCAAGTCACACCTGCGGCAACCGTGAGCGCCGCAGCAGATGCTGCGAGCGCTGCCCAGAGTCTTTTGCGGCGCCCCACCACGGGAGCACTGCTGGCCCTGGCCTGACCCAGTAGAACGCGGTAGGTCCGCACCGGCTTTTCGACGTGCTTCAGGCGCTGCTCGCCGAGAAAGGCAAACCCGACATCGAGGTGTTTCTCGACATGATCGTAGGCGGTGCCCGAGATGACAATCCCACCGGGTTCGGCCAGGCTCTGCAGGCGCGCGGCGATGATGACTCCATCGCCCTGAATGTCATCGTCCTCGACGATCACGTCGCCGAGATTGATGCCGATACGGAATTCCAGCGGACGCTCAGCGACGCCGTGGTCCTCGGACTTTGCGCGCTGCACCTCCACTGCACAGCGGACCGCCTCAACGACACTGTGGAACTCGACGAGCAGGCCGTCGCCCATGGTCTTGATCAATCGTCCGCGATGCGCGGCAATCCTTTGCTCGAACAGTTCATGCAGGTCGGCCTGAAAACGCACACGCGTGCCTTCCTCGTCGGCTTGGCTGAGGAGCCCATAGCCGCAAACGTCGGCAATCATCACGGCGGCGAGCCTGCGTTCCATTTGCCTTCCAAACGAACGAACTCATTCGGTCGGCTACTCTAGCGCAATATCCGGTATTACTAAAACAAGGAGTCGTTGACGCTGTGTGCGCCTTTCCCGGTCATCAATCCAGGAGATCGAAGGCGCGGAAAATCCAGACGACCTGATAGGTCAGGCCGGCAATCAGGAAGATCGCGTGGAAACGGCGGTTGGCGGTTAAGGCGGCGACGATGCAGAGAGCTATGTAGGTCGCGTTTCGCAGCGGGTATTCCAGACCATAGGACAGGAAATAGTCCTTGCCCTTGACGGCGGTGTCGACGAGATCGACGCCGTAGGCGAGTGCCAGGAAGCCGAAGAACCAGGCGCGGCGCGACATGAAGTAGTGCTCGTAGCCGCTATAGTCCTCCATCGAGGTGGGAAACAGAAGCACGCAGAGAAAGAAGAAGATGCAGCAGTAGGAGATGACGAACAGATAGACGCTGAAATCGATCACCGGCACCGAATGCAGGCGGTATTCCCACCACCAGAAATAGATCAGGAACAGGAACATGAAGAGCACCCAGCCAAGGTGCAGCCAGTAGATCCTGGTCTTGCCGGGATGCTGGACGAACAGAGCCACGCCCGTCAGCAGGCGGGCCATCGAGAGGCTGATGACCATGCCCATGATGACGCGGATATGGGAGAAGATCTGCGGATCGACGGGTTGGTCCATGGCCCATGGCCTCCTTGGATGTCAGGCTTCAGGCGGCACGGGCTTTGGATGTCCGGTCTCATCAAGCGCCACCATGACGAACAGCGCGTCGGTGACCTTGTCCATGCGGTCGGAGAGATAGCGCTGCGCCCAAGCCTCGACCTTCAGCGTCATCGAGGTGCGGCCGACCTTGACGACATCGGTATAGATGCAGAGCGTATCGCCGATCTTTACCGGCATTTCGAACGCCATTTCCTTGACGGCGGCGGTCACCACGCGGCCGCGGGCCCGTTCGGCGGCGCGGATGCCGCAGGACAGGTCCATCTGCGCCATGACCCAGCCGCCGAAAATATCGCCGGCCGCGTTGGCGTCGGCCGGCATGGCCAGCGTGCGCAAGGTGAGGTCACCGTTCGGTTTCGTCATGCTTCGTCGTCTCCGTTTCGGCCGAAGTAACCCGATGGGGAGGCATCGGAAAAGACCCTAGCGGAATTATCCGCCGAAATGGCATGCGACGATCGAACGGCTCAAGGGCACGATCTCTCGACGGCGGCAATGGCTTTCGCCGAGCCTGCGAGGGTGAAACGATCGGGGCCATATTTGCCATCGGCGCTAGCGGCCTGAACACTGTCGGCCGTCTTCAGCAGGGCAACGATGCGCTCCGACAGGGAAGGGTAGGCGGCGAGCGCGCTATCGCCGGGTTCATAGAGCATCGTCAGCGAGACTTTTTCTCCGGACGCCTCCCAAGTGACGGCGATGCGGCTGCCGACCGCGGGTTCCTCGCCGCCGGCCGGAAGATAGCGGATCGACAGCTTGTCCTTGCCGCCGCACTGGACCCAGAGTTCGCTGCGCTTGTCGGCAGGACCGGTGCAGATCGACGCCATGGTCTGACTGGTGCCGTCGTCACCGCTGTGCCATCTGTCGCACGATTGTTGCGCGTGCGCTGCGCCCGGAGAGACCAGCGTCAGAGCCGTAACAGCAAGAATCGAGCGGTTCATGGCAACTCCTGATGGGCGCGATTGGAAAATATGTATCCTGCAATTGAACTCTAAAAGAGAATAAATGCAAACTCGTCAATTTTAGCGACCTCGCGTTAGTAAGTTTGAAAATACATCTGGCTATCCTGCGGCCTGAAAATCCGAGGGGGCTTGCTTTTCATGAAACATTTTCGAATTTCCGTGCGCCTTTATGCGCTGGTGGGACTGACGCTTTTGACCATGGCTGCCGTTATGACACTCGGCCTGTTCCAGGAGCAGGACAAGCTCGTGGCACAGCGCAAGGCCATGCTGGAAGCCATGAACGAGAACGCGGTCACCGTGTTCGATGCCTACTACAAGCAGGAGCAAGCCGGGACGCTCTCCCAGGCGGACGCGCAGGCGCGCGCCGTCGAGGCGATCCAGGCGATGCGCTATCAGGATAGCGGCTATTTCTTCATCACCGACATGAAGAGCATGATTATCATGCATCCAATCAAGCCGGCGCTGAATGGCACGGACCAGACCGAAAACAAGGACCCGACCGGCAAGCATATCTTCGTAGAGTTCGCCAAGACGGTGAAGGCCGAAGGCAAGGGCTTCGTCGACTACTACTGGCCAAAGCCGGGTGTCGAAGAGCCGGTACTTAAATATTCGCATGTGGCCGGATTTGCACCCTGGGGCTGGATTGTCGGTACCGGCGTCTATGCCGACGATCTTGCCGCGATGTTCCGGGAAGGCCTGATCCAGGTCGGCGTGATTTGCGGCGTTGCCGCGCTGATCATTCTTCTTGCCGCCTTCTCCATCGTTCGCAGCGTCGTTGCCCCTATCGAACGGCTGAAGACTTCGATGCGGGCAATCGCCGACGAAGATGTATCGGCCGAGGTTCCGGAGACGGACCGCAAGGACGAGATCGGCCAGATGGCCGGGGTTCTCACCGTTCTGCGCGACTCGGTGAAGGAGCGCATTGATCTCAGAGAACGCGAAGCCGAACAGCAGGGCCAGCTTGACGCCGAGCGCCGCGGCAACGAACGCCGCCTGCAATCGGACGCGCAGGCGCAGGCCGATGCGATGATGACCGTCGGCACTGCGCTGGAGAAGCTCGCAAGCGGCGACCTGACGGCGGAAATCGTCCGGATTGCGCCGGAATATTCCAAGCTGCGCGAAGACTTCAACACGGCTGTCACGGCGCTTCGCGGCGTCATCCAGTCGATCGCGCAGTCGACGGAAGTGGTCTATGGCAGCGCCGGCGATATTTCCGAGGCCGCCAACAACCTGTCGCGCCGGACCGAACAGCAGGCGGCAGCGCTCGAGGAAACGGCGGCGGCACTGGACGAGATCACCTCGACGGTCAGGAGCGCATCCGATCGCGCTGCCGAAGCACGCGAAATGGTCAACGAGACCAAGGGCAGCGCTGCCAAGTCCGGCGATATCGTGCGCAACGCGATCGCTGCCATGAGCCGGATCGAGGGTTCCTCGACCAAGATCAGCCAGATCATCGGCGTGATCGACGAGATCGCCTTCCAGACCAACCTGCTTGCGCTCAACGCCGGCGTCGAGGCGGCGCGGGCGGGGGAAGCCGGTCGCGGCTTTGCCGTCGTCGCGCAGGAAGTGCGCGAACTGGCGCAGCGTTCCGCCGGTGCGGCCAAGGAGATCAAGGAACTGATCCGCAATTCGGCCACCGAAGTCGAGACCGGCGTGACGCTGGTGCGCTCGACCGGCGACGCGCTGATGGAAATCGAAGGGCTGGTCAACCGGGTAAACGAGCATGTCGCTTCGATCGCCACGGCCGCACGCGAGCAGGCGACCGGTCTTGCCGAGGTCAACACCGCCGTCAACAGCATGGACCAGATGACGCAGCAGAATGCGGCGATGGTCGAGGAGACGACGGCGGCCAGCCAGACGCTGGCGCAGGAAAGCCGCGAGCTGAAGAGCCTGCTGCAAACCTTCCGCCTTTCTGCCGGCAGCGCCCAGACATCCTACGGCCGCGCCGCCTGACCCATCCAAAAAGACGGAAATGCCGATTGCCCGCGTTCGAAAGGACGCGGGCTTTTTCTTGTCCGAGGACAGTTGTAAAACGTGGCGGCGCGCTATCTGAAGGTTTGAGCGTCTTTGCGATTGATTTGCGTCATGCGCTTGACCGTCGCGGATTTGCAGCCAGAATGGCGCGGTGATTCAAGGTGTTACAGCGTCTATCCGCGTTGATCGCGATGTGAGGACGTTCAATGGGGAGGACTGCGAATGACGCCGTTTCGACGTGTGATGATCCGTATCGGGGCGCTGGTGGCGCTGTCGGTGGGGGTGTTGACGGCCTGTACCGTCGTCGATGAATCGGGGTCGCGTCCCCGTCCGCGCCCGGAACCGTCGCGTCCGCAGATGTGCACGATGGAATATGATCCGGTCTGCGCGCAGCGTGGCAACAGCCGCCGGACCTTCTCGAATGCCTGCCAGGCGCGGGCGGACGGTTATCGCATCACCGGCCGCGGCGAATGCCGTCCGGAGCGGCCCGATTTCGGCGGTGACCGGCCGCAGGCCTGCACGCGCGAATATGATCCCGTCTGCGCACGCCAGGGGCGGCGCCAGCAGACCTTCGCCAATGCCTGCATGGCGCAGGCCGACGGATTCCGCGTGATCGGCCGTGGCGAATGCCGCCGGCCGGAAATCCTGCCCATCGACGATTCCGACATGCGTCCGCCGCCGGATCGCCGGCCGCAGGCCTGCACGCGGGAATTCGCACCGGTCTGCGCCCGTCAGGGACGTCGCGAGCAGACTTTCCCGAATGCCTGCACGGCGCAGGCGCAAGGGTTCCGGGTGATCGGCAACGGCGGTTGCTGATAGGGTCGAACACTGTATCTTGACCTGTAGAGCCGCCCCCTCCGGGGCGGTTTGCAATTGAGGACGGAAAGAGGAAGCGGTCGCATGGCTTTGCGCATTGTTTCGTTGAACGCCTGGGGTGGCCGGGTCCATGCGCCGCTGATGCGCTACCTCGCGGAGGTGGACGCCGATGTGATCTGCCTGCAGGAAGTGGTGCGCACGCCAGCCTCCCGGTCGGACTGGCTGGTCTATCGTGATCATGGCGTGGAACTGCCGCAGCGCGCCAATATGTTCGATGAGATCCGGGCAGTGCTTCCTTCCCATGACGCCTTCTTCTCTCCGACCGCGCGCGGCACTTTGTACGATGGCGACGAAGAGGTTCCTTCCGAATTCGGACTGGCGACCTTCGTGCGCAACTCGCTTGCCGTGATCGGGCAGGCGGGCGATTTCGTGCATGGCGAATTTTCGCCGGATGGCTGGGGGCTGCATCCGCGGGGGCGCAATGCCCATTGCGTGCGGTTGTTCAGCTATGAGGACGGATTTGCGGTCACTGTCGTCCATATGCACGGTCTTCGTGATCTGGCCGGCAAGGGCGACACGCCTGCGCGTGAAAAACAGACGGATGCACTGATCGAGATTATCCTGAACCTCTGGCGTGGCAATGAGCGGCTGGTGGTCTGCGGCGATTTTAACGTCCTGCCGGAAAGCGGGATGTTCGGCGCGCTCGGTGATCTCGGGCTGTCCGATCTCGTGACGACGCGCGGCCACACCGATACGCGGACGTCCTACTACGAAAAACAGGGGCGCTTTGCCGACTACATGCTGGTGACCCCGGATGTCGAGGTCGTCCGTTTCGACGTGATCGAGCAGCCGGAAGTCTCCGACCATCGCCCGCTGCTGCTGGAGATGCGGTAGGCCGAGATATCTGACTCAGTATGACCGCGTAAATCCGCCGTCGTGCATGATGTTGAGGCCGGTCATATGATCGGAGAAGGGGGACAGCAATCCCTCGACGGCGATCGCAACTTCTGCCGGCTCGCCATATTTTCCAAGTGGAATGTTGGAGGTCTCTTCGGCCAGCCGCTGATCGAACGTCATTCCGGCGGCGTGCGCGCGCTTTTCTATCCCTTCCCGATACCACGGGGCGAGAGTGCCGCCGAGCGACAGCGTGTTGACGTGAATGCCACGGCTACCCAGAGCAAAAGCAAGCGTCTTGGCTTCGCCGACCCAGGCACAGCGCAGCACGTTCGATGTCGCGTAATGACCGAGCACCTGGGCGGATGAAATGCCGGATATGATCACGATCTTCGCGCGGCGTCCGGCGGCCGGATCAGGTTTCATCGTGGCGATCGCTGCCTTCAAGACCTCCAGCGGACCAATGAAGCAATTCTGGAAAAGCTCGCGCCATGCCTGGCTTCCCGGCATCGGGTCGTTGGTGCTGTGGGCCTGTGGCGGCATCAGCACGACGCCGTCAAGCACGATGCCCTTTTCGCTCAACTGGCTGGCAAAAAGGCCGATGGCTTCGTCGTTGGTCATGTCAAGGCTGAGGCACTGATGACCCGATCCTGCGAGCCGCTCGGAGAGCGCCTTCAGCTTCTCCATGTTTCTTGCTGCTAGAACGAGTGCGTAACCGCTTTTCGCAAGCTGGTGGCATACCGCGTCGCCGATGCCGCCGGTCGCTCCGGTTACGAGGATCGTCCGCATGTGTTCGGTCACCGTGCTTCACCTTCCGATAACAGGGATGAGCGCGGATGATAGAGCCAGACGGAAGAGACGTGAAGCCCGGGCGGCGTTGACGTTCAGGCATCTTTCGGTGGTGTGATTTCTAGGCCATCCTCACTTCGCGCACGCCGCGGCCCAGACGCTGGCGCAGGAGGGCGCGCAAGGTGACGCCGTCCGCATAGCCAACAAGGCCAGCGATCTGCTCCAGGCTCTTGTCGCTCGTTCTGATCAGGTGGACGGCGCGTTCGACGCGAAGGTCCTGGAAATAGGAAAGCGGGGTTTTGCCCAGGACCTGCTGCATCCGTCTTGCCAATGTCCGTTTGCTGGCGCCGACGGCGTCCGCCGCGTCATCCAGCGAGAAGCCGTCGGCGAGGCTTGCCCGTGCCCAGCGTTCGAAGCGCTCGACCAGCGGGTCGGCATGGGCGAGGTGGTCGCTGATGACATAGGCCGATTGTGCCGGCCGTGAATCGACGATCAGGTAGCGGGCGACCAGTCCGGCCAGTTCCGGGCTCACCTGCCGGACCAGCCACAGGGCCATGTCGACATGGCCGAGGGCTGCGCCCGCCGTCACGAAATTTCCCGACTTGATCAGCATATGTCCGTCGTCCAGCCGCACAGCCGGATAGCGCTGGCGAAAGAGCGGCGCGAGCCACCAGGTTGTCGTTGCCGTCTGCCGGTCGAGCAGGCCCGATTCTGCCAGCACGAAGGTCCCGACACAGGCGGCCGCGATGCGTGTCCCGGATGCGGCGCCCTCGGCAAGAGCCCTGGTCGCGTCGCGAATATCCGGGCGGCCAAGTGCCGGCACCAGCAGTTCGGGCGTCTTGTAGCCGATGGCGGGCACGACCAGCCAGTCGGCAGCGGATGGATCGAGCTTTGCGGCAAGCGGCACGGCAAGCCCCTGGGATGTGCGCACCTTGCGCCGCAAGCCGACGATGGCGACCTCGAAGGGCGCGACGTCGAGCGATAGCATGACAGCCAGCTCGTTGGCGGTGGTGAAGACGTCGAGCACGGTCGACAGTCCGGTATCGAAGATGCCATCAAGGGCGAGGACCTGGATTTTCATGGCAAGAATGCTATCAAAGATGTCTATAATGACAATAGGCAGGGATGCTCCCTTTCGCGCACACTCATGACACACCGGCACTTTGCCGCTGTGTCGCCAAAGGAGAAAGCCATGATCAAGCTTGCACTATTTGTTCGTCTCGAAGCCAAGCCCGGCAAGGAGGCCGATGTCGAAGCCTTTCTGAACACCGGCGTGGGGCTGGCGCAACAGGAGGAGGCAACGCCGATCTGGTTTGCGCTGCGGCTCGGACCTTCGACGTTCGGTGTCTTCGATGCCTTTCACGACGAGGCGGGCCGCAAGGCGCATCTGAACGGTCCAATCGCGCAGGCGCTGATGGCGCAGGCGTCCACGCTATTCTCCCAGCCGCCATCAATCGAGCATGTCGATGTGCTGGGTCTCAAAAACGTTGCCTGATACGGCGACCTGAACGGCTGCGATGTGAAGGAGCCACCACGGATGCAAATCGATATTGCCACGATCGGGTTCACCCAGAGTTCCGCTGCAAACTTCTTCGGCCGCCTCCGGCAGGCCGGCGTGAAGAAGGTCGTGGATATCCGGCTTCACAATACATCGCAGCTTGCCGGCTTCGCCAAGGCTGCCGATCTCCCGTATTTCCTGAAGGAACTCTGTGGCGCGGATTATGTCCATCAGCCGCTTCTGGCGCCGACGGAAGACATCCTCACAGCTTTCAAGAAGGAGAAGGGGGACTGGAACAGTATGCGTGACAAGTTCATGGGGCTGATGGCGGAGCGCCGGATCGAGACCCGTCTGGAACCTGCATTATTTGCCGGCAGCTGTCTGCTCTGCTCGGAGGCGTTGCCGCATCATTGCCATCGCCAGCTCGTCTGCGAGTATCTCGATGGAAAATGGGGCGGCACGCTCTCCGTCAGGCATTTGTGACGGATATCCGCCCTATTGACACGGCCGAGCCCCATATCCGGTAAGGGAGCGGAAAGGCTTCGTTTACCCTGTTTCCATAAAATCCGCTTTGTTCACGCCCTTTGTCCCGCCGGCGCCTGCTTTCCGACACAGGCGGTTTGCAGGTTTTGTGCCGGGCTGGACGGAGCGGTGGTGCGTTTTGGCGCATCGTCATCACGAATGTAACAGCATGCAGCGTTTCGCCGGTTTCGACGGCTGCGCTGCAGAGGGCGACAATGAGTATGGCGTATGTTTCCCATTTCCGGCGGCCCGCGCTTGTCTTTGTGCTGTCGCTTTCGCTGGCGGCGTGTTCGACGGATGACCTCACTCCGTCGGCCCGCATCGATTCGTCATCGCGGGTGAGCGCCATCGAACCGGCGCGCCATGCGGGGCGAGGGGGGCAGGACATCGCCTATCCTTCGGCCGATACGCCGGTCAGCACCTTTTCGGAAAATTCCGCCGATCCGCGTTTGCAGGCACAGGGGCGCCTGCCGATGATCGATAGTGAGCCGGCGAACGATGGCCAGCCCTCGACTATTGCCGGCGCACAGCCGATGACTGTGCCGCCCGAGGGTGTCAACATGGATGCGATGCTGGGTGTCGAGCCCGCCTCGGCGCCGGTGGTGGGGCTTGCCGAAGAGCAGAATCGCGATATCGCCGAGGGCAATGTGATCGCCGAGGGCAATGCCAGCCAGCCGGTGGTGGGCGGTATCGGCAGCGATACGGTGCAACAACTGGGCGCGACGCAGGTTGCCGTGGCGGCGGCCGATCCAGGCTACGATCCCGACCTGCCTCCCTTGAGCCAGGAACAGATTGCCGCCGAGGAGGCGCGCAAGGCCCAGTTTCTCGAGCAGCAGCAGCGGGTGACGCTGCGCAAGAGCAACCGGGCTGCCGACGAACAGCAGGTGGCGTTCCTGCCGCGTGCCGAAAATCCCATGAGCGAACCCGATTTCACCGGCCAGATGCCGGCGTCCGAAATTGCCTGCCGCCAGCGACTGAAGAAGCTGCGGGTCGAATTCACCGACATTCCGCGCATCTCGCAGGGCCGATCCTGCGGCATCGACTATCCGATCGAGCTCTCCGGGCTTTCCGGCGGCATCGACGTCAAGCCCGCGGTCAAGCTCAATTGTGAGGTGACGGAGGCTTTCGCCAAATGGGTGAAGAACGAGCTCGCTCCCTCGGCGCGCTACCGCTATCTCTCCGGCATCAAGACCATCAAGCCGCTCGGCGGCTATTCCTGCAGGACGATGAATTCGCGGCGCGGCAATCCGATGTCGGAACATGCCCGTGGCAATGCCATCGACGTCGGCAAGTTCGTGCTCAATTCCGGCAAGGAGATCGACGTGCGCAAGCCCGGCTTCTTCGCCTTCCGCGAAAAGGGACTGCTAAAAGCGGTGCGCAGCGACAGCTGTAAATATTTCAACACGGTACTTGGCCCCGGCAGCGACCGGCAGCACAAGGATCACTTCCACTTCGATCTCAGAAGCCGCAAGTCGGGCTACAGGCACTGCGACTGATTGCTGATTGCACACTTCCGGAAAAGCAGGTCTGCTTTTACTCCGGTAATCCGGCCAATCGCAGGCCGTCCGCAAATGCGGCAAGATCTTGCGGACGGTGGATCGGAAGCCAGTCCTTGAGATTGGACACGCGCAAGGATGGATCGAGGTCGCGCACGCGCTGCATTGCCCGTCTTGCTTCATCCATTCGTCCGGCGAGCGCATGGCTCGCTGCCACGATGCTGACCGCGATAAGGAAGGTCGGCAAGTTTCGCACAGCCTTTTCAGCCCATGCCGAGGCGGTATCGAAGCGTCCCGCGAAGAAATGCGCCAGCGCCGTTCCGGCCTGCATTCGAAACATCTCCGGGTCCAGCGGGCTCAGGCGAACGGCGTGCGTGAGATGCTGGATCGCACCATCTGTTTCACCATGGAAAGCGCGCAGGAAGCCGCCAAGGAACCAGGCGGGGGCAAGGTTCGGATTGAGCAACAGCGCCCTGTCAAGCAGCGCAATGCCGCCATCAAGCTCGCCAGCCAGATGGCCGAGCGCGTGACCGGCTCGCGTCAGGGCGACCGCATCGTCCCGGCCGAGGTCCACCGCCAGGCGGGCCAACCGGATACCCTCCGCGATCTCCCGCGGGCGATCGGCCATCCAGCCATTGGCCTTGCGCCAGAAATAGCACCAGGCCGCCATGCCATAGGCCGATGCAAATTCCGGATCGAGTTCGATTGCCTTGTAGAATGACGGCAACGCTTCCTCGATCATCTCCCTAGTTCCGCGGTGCAATTTCGCCATTCCGCGCAAGTAGTGATCGTATGCGTCGAGGCTTTCGGTCGGTTTTCTCTTCGCGCGTTCGATTTCGGCCCGCTCGAGCTGCGGCGCAATCGCGCCGACGACATTCTCGGCGATCTGATCCTGCAGCTCGAAAATATCATCGAGAGTGCCTTCGAAGCGCTCCGCCCAGAGGTGTGTCCCGGTTGTCGCGTCGATGAGTTGCCCGGTGATGCGGACCTTGCTTGCCGCCTTGCGGACGCTGCCTTCCAGCACATAGCGGACGCCCAGCTCCCGTCCGACCTCTTTCACGTCGACCACCCGGCCCTTGTAGGTGAAGCTCGAATTGCGGGCGATGACGAACAGCCAGCGCATGCGTGACAATGCAGAGATGATATCCTCGACCACGCCGTCGGCGAAATATTCCTGCTCCGGATCGTCGCTCAGGTTATGGAAGGGCAGGACCGCAATGGAGGGTTTGTCCGGAAGGGCGAACGCGGCTGCAGGGGCTTCTCCGGGCTTGTCGGGCAGGGTTTTCAGGGGCTCCTGGTCGTGGACCGCCAATGCTTCGTCGATCTTGCCAACGAACCGGAAGCCCTTGCGGGCCACTGTTCGCACAAGCCGCTGCTCGTCGCCGTTGTCGCCGATTGCCTTGCGAACCGCGTTGATATGGCTGGTCACAGTCGATTCCGAAACGATCCGGCCGCTCCACACCGCCTGCAGCAGGTCATCCTTGCTCACGACGCGGTCACGGTTCTCCACCAGATGAAGCAGCAGGTCAAAGACCTGGGGTCCGACAGAAATGACGTCGGATTGCCGGAGGAGCTCCCGGCGTTCAGGGTCAAGCGTGTAGTCTTCGAACACAAATTGCACGTCGGTATTCCTTGGCCGGGCGCGTTCGGATGGGTGGCCGAGGCAACGGGGCTGATGCTTGTCGTGCCATTGATAGCACGGCATTGTCCGGCTGACTGCACCCGACACCGGAGGGCGTGCCCGTTGAACGCCCTTCATTTGGACAAATAACCAAGCTTCCTTCAAGAGCAATTCAGGCACGCAACAAGGACTTCCCGACGGCGTGCAGGCAGTCTCCTTTCACACCGACCGCAGTGGTTGCGGGCAACGGTAGAGGAGAAAAGCTTATGAAGATCGTCGTCATCGGAGGCACCGGCCTCATCGGCACGAAGCTTGTGAAAATCCTTGGCGAAAGCGGGCACGATGTCCTGGCAGCATCGCCCAACACGGGCGTGAACACGATCACGCGCGAAGGACTTGCGGAAGCGCTTGACGGGGCTGACGTCGTCGTCGACGTGGCCAATGCGCCGGTGTGGGAAGACCAGGCCGTCCTCGATTTCTTCGAGACCTCGGGTCGCAACCTGCTGGCGGCTGAAGCTGCAGCCGGCGTCCGCCATCACATCGCACTCTCGGTCGTCGGAACGGAACGGCTTCTCGACAGCGGCTACTTCCGGGGGAAGATGGCGCAGGAAAATCTTATCGTGGCTTCCAACATTCCCTATACCATCGTGCGCGCCACGCAGTTCTTTGAATTTGTCAACGGCATTGTCCAGTCGGCCACCGTCGGCGAGGAAATTCGCCTGTCGCCTGCACTGATACAGCCGATATCGTCCCATGATGTTGCTGCGGCACTTGCCGACGTCGCGGTCGGTAAACCGCGCAACGGTATCACCGAGGTGGCCGGGCCAGAAGCGTTGCCGCTCGATGAACTCGTCAGGCGGTTCCTGAAGATAAAGGGAGACCAGAGAAAGGTCGTTCCTGACATTCATGCGCGCTATTTCGGCGTTGTCCTGAACGACCAATCGCTTACGCCTGGTCCCAATCCGCGCCTCGGTTCGGTGCGTTTCGAGACATGGCTTGACCAGTCGATGGCGCAAGACGCCGGCCGATAAGGCCCCTGGCGACCAATCAAGAAGCGGCAGCTCGTCACCGCACATTCACCTGACCAGACGTCTGAGGCAGCTTGCGTGCGCGGGCTGCCTCTCGATTCATGGGTCTGTCGCGTGTCGCATCGCTGGCGTTTCGAGCTGGAATTGCCTGAGTGGCTGCCGTGGAAACATCAATACGCGGGTGCTTTGAAAAAAATGGCCGGTAAAAACCGGCCTAAAGCGAACCTTACCGAAGGGGGGACTGCGGGCGGGTTCTTGCAAATCATGCGAGCGTAGTGTGTGTTCCACGACGCGAAAATGATTGAAGAGCATCACGGTTTCATGACAGGAAAGGCAGATTTCCCCGATCCTGGCGCTCCTGCCGGGATTTCCAGTCTTTCGTGCAGGTTGTGCTATGCCGCCGGTCTCCGAGCTGATCCTTTTTGTCCTGGCACTGGCCGCAGCCGGCGCCGTTGCCGGTGTTTTGGCCGGTCTTTTCGGCATCGGCGGCGGTGCCATCCTCGTCCCGGTCTTCTACCAGGTGTTCGGCCTGCTCGGCGTCGATGATTCGGTGCGGATGCATCTGTCGCTTGGGACGTCGCTCGCCATCATCGTGCCGACCTCGGTTCGCTCGTTCCTGTCGCATCGGAAGCGGGGAGCGGTCGACATGGCTCTGCTGCGCAGCTGGGTGGTCGCGGTGCCCCTCGGCACGCTGATCGCCTCGGCCATTGCCGCCTACGTCTCCGGCGAAACGCTGATGGCGATTTTCGCGGTGATTGCGTTGCTGATCGCGCTGCGGATGTTCTTCAACCGGGACAGCTGGCGGATCGCCGACGACCTGCCGCCCAATCCGGTCAAATGGCTGGCGGGCGTCATCATCGGCATCCTTTCCGGCCTGATGGGCATCGGCGGCGGCGTGCTCAACAACATCTTCATGACGACGCATGGCCGCACCATTCATCAGGCGGTGGCAACGTCGTCGGGCCTCGGCGCTCTGATCTCGATACCGGGGCTGATCGGCTATGTCTGGGCGGGGTGGGGAGAGGCGGGTCTGCCGCCGTTCTCGACCGGCTTCATCAACTGGATCGCCGTGGCACTGATCATTCCGATCACGCTTTTGGTCGCTCCCTTCGGCGTGCAACTGGCGCATGCGCTGAGCAGGCGCCAGCTCGAGATCGGCTTCGGTATCTTTCTCACGCTGATTTCGCTGCGCTTCTTCTATGGCATTCTCGGCTGAACCTGCCATTGACAATGTGTTTCCGTCTTTTCGTGATTTTATAGCTGAAATTTTTGGTGGGACGCCCCATATAGAGCATCTCCTTCCGCATCTGTCCCTCCGGAACACAATTCATGGCGCCCATCGTTTCCGTTTCCAATCTCGTGAAAACCTATGCGTCCGGCTTCCAGGCGCTCAAGGATGTCAGTCTCGATATCGAGGAAGGCGAAATCCTTGCGCTGCTGGGGCCGAACGGCGCCGGCAAGACGACGCTGATCTCGATCATCTGCGGCATCGTCAATCCATCAAGCGGAACGGTGCGGGTGGGCGGCCATGATGTCGTCAAGGATTTTCGCGCTACCCGCGCAATGATCGGATTGGTGCCGCAGGAACTGACGACCGACCAGTTCGAGACCGTCTGGAACACGGTCTCCTTTTCGCGCGGCCTGCACGGCAGGAAGCCGGACCCGGCCCATATCGAGAAGGTGCTGAAGGACCTCTCGCTCTACGACAAGAAGGACAACATGCTGCGCGAGCTTTCCGGCGGCATGAAGCGCCGGGTGCTGATCGCCAAGGCGCTGTCGCACGAGCCGCGGGTGCTGTTCCTCGACGAGCCGACGGCGGGCGTCGACGTCAACCTGCGCAAGGACATGTGGCAGGTGGTCGAGAAGCTCCGCGAAACCGGCGTGACCATCATCCTGACGACGCACTACATCGAAGAGGCCGAGGAGATCGCCGATCGCGTCGGCGTTATCAATGGCGGCAAGATTCTGCTGATCGAGGACAAGAAAGATCTGATGAAGAAGCTCGGGCGCAAGGAGTTACGCGTCGATCTGCAGGAGCCGATCTCGATCATTCCCGAAACGCTGTCCGGCTACGAACTGACGATCGAGGATGACGGCCATTCGCTGATCTACGACTACGATACATCCGGCGAGCGCACCGGCATCACGACGCTCCTGACGGCTCTCGCCGAAGCCGGTATCCGGCTCAAGGACATTTCAACACGGCAGAGTTCGCTCGAGGATATTTTCGTCGAGCTGGTGGGAGCACGCGCATGAATTTCGAAGCGGTCAAGTCGATCTATTTCTTCGAGATGGCGCGCACACGGCGCACGCTTTTGCAGAGCGTCGTTTCGCCGGTCATTTCCACCTCGCTCTATTTTATCGTCTTCGGGGCGGCCGTCGGATCTCGCATCCAGGAGATCGAGGGCGTGTCCTACGGTGCCTTCATCACGCCGGGCCTGATCATGCTGACGCTCCTGACGCAGTGCATCGGCAACGGCTCGTTCGGCATCTATTTTCCGAAATTCACGGGCACGATCTACGAAATCCTGTCCTCGCCGGTGTCGATGACGGAGATCGTGCTCGGCTATGTCGGGGCGGCGGCGACCAAGGGTATGATGATCGGGATCATCATACTGGGGACGGCCTCGCTGTTCGTCGATCTGTCGATCGCCCATCCCTTCATGATGCTTTTGTTCTTCGTTCTGACGGCCGTCACCTTCAGCCTGTTCGGCTTCATCATCGGTATCTGGGCGAAGGACTTCGAGCAGCTCAACCTGATCCCGATGCTGGTCATTCCGCCGCTGGTCTTCCTCGGCGGCAGCTTCTACTCGATCGACATGCTGCCGCCGTTCTGGCAGGCGGTCAGCCATTTCAATCCGGTGCTGTATCTGATCAGCGGATTTCGCTGGAGCTTCTTCGAGATCGCCGACGTCAATCCGGTGGTGAGCTTGACGATCATCATCGCGTTTCTGGCGGTGCTGATGGGATTGCTGACGTGGATTTTCCGGACGGGGTATCGGTTGAGGAATTAGCAGGGGAGCCAATAGGCATTAGGGACGGGGAAGCCGGCATAACGGCATTCCCAACTGCCTATTGGCTAACGCCACTCTACTGCGTCACCTCTTCCAGTTCACATGCCTTCGTGTCGATCGTCATGGCGTTGCCGCGCCAGACGAAGGCGCCGTTGCCCCAGCTTCGGATCCAGACCAGCGGCAGCATGATGTCGCGCACGAGGATGGCGGGCAGGGAGAGCAGCGATACGCGCCAGCCCTTGGCAAGGCCAAGTGCCAGTTCCGGCAGATAGATTGCAGCAGCGACGGCTAAGGCGATCGCAGGCGCATTGACGCCTGCGAGAACGGCGGCGGCGACCGCGAAGAGGAGCGGCGGCAGGGCACCCAGCAAAATTTCCGGTGCGAAGAACAGCGGAAAGGTAACGCGGCGCAGGCGTGCCCATCGCGCCTGGCGCGACCACACGTCGTGGCGGGTGCGGCTACCGAGCGGCTGGTCGAAGGGGGAGGATACAAGATGGACCTTGTATCCCAGACGATTGACCAGCTTGGTTGCGGCGGCATCCTCGGCGATCTCGGCGGCGAGCGCTTCAATGCCGCCATTGTCGTCAAGCAGCGGCTTGAACCAGAGCATGCTCTTTCCTTGCGCGAATCCGAAACCGATCGCTTCGCCGGCATATTGCCAGCGGGCTTGCTGCGTGTTCAGGAACATGCATTCGACCTCGGCCCAGAAACCTTCCGGCCGCGCGCCGATCGGCGTCGAGCACACGAGACCTGTGTTCCTGTGCCAGCCCGCCATAAGGTGAGCCACGTAGTCCTTCGGCATCAGCACGTTGGAATCGGCGAGGATCACCCAGTCGTGCCGGGCGGCCTTCCAGCCCTTCACGCAGTTGTTGAGCTTCGGATTGGCGCTGATCCGGTCGTCGCCGGTCAGGATGCGCGTGGGAATGCCGGGATTTGCGGCCATCGCCCTGCGTATCTCGGCAATAACTGGATCGCGCGGATTGGCGACGCAAAAGATCAGCTCGTAGTCGGGCCAGTCGAGCGCGAAGGCGTGGGCGAGCGTCTCGACGGCGAACGGTTCGATGCCGCGGGCGGGCACGACGATCGAGACCGGCGGCCGTTCCTTGACCAGCGGAGCCGGTTTCCCGCTTGGCACCATTCGCCAGCCTGCGATGATGATGCTGAGAAGATTAATCAAAATGAGGATCGCGGCCGCAGCGGCAAACGCCATGATCATGCACTATTCCTTGCTCGCATCGCCGCTTCATGGCGAATCCGCCGCCGCAGCATTGCGATCCAGCAACATCATTGTCATATGACACGCGGATGACAGACGGGCGCTCTAGCGAGGTTCGCCGGGGTGCGAGAGGTTTGAAAAGCCGGCCCTCGACATTGGCGGCCGGTCTCTTCGCTTATCGATTTCGGATACCGGCCTGCTGAAAACGGCCCTGATGGGGTTGGTCGTCCCGTCATCGGATTTGACCATCATCAGCATATGGAGTTGTTCGTCTCGGCGGGCGAAGCCGAGTTCGAAAGCGGCATTGCTATAAACGACGGACATCTCGTTTCGCCATTGGCCTGTTCCCGTAGCAAACAGCGCTTGCCCGCGGCGATCGGCCTGGATGACGGCCGACCAGCCGTTGGTTGCCGTTACGGTCAGAATATCTCCGTGCCGGACGATGGCGATGAGGCAGGTGTTGCATCGGCCGGCATTCGAATCCACCTGCTGCCACCGCCCGTGGAATACCGGATCTTCGGCAAATGCGCTGACAGGCGATAGCGCAGCAGCAACGATAAGCAGCGATCGCAACAGCCGGCTCATGCATGTTCTCCGTTGGTCTTGTTAATCCCTCAACCGCAGCTCGTCCGTCTGCATCTGCAGGAAATCCAGCGTCGACAGAAAGCTCATGCCGAGCAGGCTCTGGTCGAGCTTGCCCTGCTCGGTGACCATCGCTGGAACATCGCGGCGGACGATCGGGCCGATCGAGACTTCCGCGAGCGTCACCGGTGCGGCACGGGCTTCGCCGTTGGCGGTGAGGACCACCTGGCTGTAACGGAGGCTTGAAGGGGTGAGGCCGAGCGTTTCGGCATCCTCGTAGGACAGCACCACCCGGCTGGCGCCGGTATCGACCAGCATCTGGACACTCTCGCCGTTGATCGTCACGGGCGTCTCGAAATGGCCGTTCAGGACCTTGTGCAGGACGACTTCCTGAATGCCTTCATTGTCCGTGAAGACCGTCGCGCGCCCGGGGATCAGACCGCCCGCCAGCCGGTTGCCGAAGGATTGCAGGTCGTAGCGGTAGAGATAACCCGAGACGAGCACCAGAATGATCAGTACCCAGATGGCGAATTGGCGCAGGTTCTCGCCGAGATGCTGCCGGCGGCTCTGCAGCAATCCGGCGGCGATCAACGCACCGACCGCGCCGAGGGAAACGAGCCGGCCGAAATCGTCGTTCATGATGCCGAAGGTGCGGCCGCTGTCGTGGTTGAGGATGAGAAAGACGAGGCCGACGGCAAGGATTGCGAGAAGAATGGTCAGCCTGTTCATTCGCTGTCGACCCTCTCGCGGGCCATGCGGCTCCGGCGTGTTTCGCGGCGCGGCTTGCGCTCCACCGTCTCCAGCCGGGCGGGCAGGATGTCCATGATGCTGCGGCGCTCTTCGGACGTGTAGAGCGTCCAGGCGCCGATCTCGTCGCGCGTGCGGCCGCAGCCGAAGCAATAGCCGGTTTTCATGTCGATCGAGCAGACGAGGATGCAGGGCGATTCCATAAAGGCGTAACGTCCGGATAAGAGCGGTTTCAAATTATATCGGCGTTTCAGATCGCCAGCGCAAGAGCGGCGAAAACGGCGATTTCGGTCAATTGTTGTGTGGCGCCGATTGTGTCGCCCGTATGGCCGCCGATCTTGCCGTCGACGATGCGATTGAATGCCGGGACCGTTGCGGCGAAGGCGGCAATGGCCAGAACGACGGCAAGCAGCGAGGCTCCCGACAGGAAGAGCAGAACAGCCGCCGAGACGACGCCGAGAACAAGAGCGAAGGTGACGGCTGCCGCATCCGGTTCGCCTGCCGATGCGGCAACGCCATCGCGGCGGGCGGGCGGCAGGTTCGACCAGTGCCAGACCATCGCCGTGCGGCTGAGCGCGGCGGCGGCAAGGACGAGCAGGCCGGCGCCGGTCGGCGAAACCAGCGGAATGACCGCGGCAAGCGCCGAAACTCTGAGACCGAAGGACAGGATCAGCGCGACGGCGCCATAGGAGCCTATGCGGCTGTCCTTCATGATGATCAGCGCGTGTTCCTTCGTCTTGCCGCCGCCCAGCCCGTCGGCCGTGTCGCCGAGGCCGTCCTCGTGGAGCGCGCCGGTGATCAGCGCCTGGATGGCGACGGCGACGAAGGCGGTAAAGAGGGGCGCTGTCTGGATGGCGCTGAAGATCGAGACGAGGGCCGCTGCCGGCAGGACGATCAGCAGGCCCGCCACCGGGAAGGCCCGGACGGCGCGGTTAAGGCGGCCGTCGAAATTGACGAAATGGCGCTGTGGCATATGGATGCGGCTGAGGAACGCGACCGAGCGTGCCACGTCGTCGGTGAAGTCGCGGATATCGAACATTGATGCCCCCCAAGCCGATCCGCGGCCGCGAATCGATGTTTTGCGGTCGATCATGCGACGGCGACACCGACAGGCGCAAATGCCGTTGCCGGATTTGTCGTCGCGCTCTATGAGGGAGCACCTTTGCGGGCGAAGCATCCGCTGACGACGAGACGACAAGAGGATACCGACATGACTGCCAGCGGCCTGCCGTTCGATGATTTCCGCGAGTTGCTGCGCAACCTGCCAGGCCCCGACAGTGCGGCGCTGGTGGCGGCGCGCGAGCGTGACGCCCAGCTGACCAAGCCGCCGGGTGCGCTCGGCCGGCTCGAGGAGATCGCCTTCTGGCTTGCCGCCTGGACGGGCAGGGCACCCGCCGTCAACCGGCCGCTGGTGGCGATCTTCGCCGGCAATCACGGTGTGACGAAGCAGGGCGTGACGCCCTTTCCGCCGACTGTGACCGCGCAGATGGTCGAGAATTTTGCCGCCGGCGGTGCTGCCATCAACCAGATCTGCGTCAGCCATGATCTCGGGCTGAAGGTGTTCGATCTGGCGCTGGATTACCCGACCGCCGATATTACCGAAGAGGCCGCACTTTCCGAGCGCGACTGTGCCGCCACAATGGCCTTCGGCATGGAGGCGGTTGCCGGCGGCACCGATCTTCTGTGCATCGGCGAGATGGGCATCGGCAATACGACGATCGCCGCCGCCATCAACCTGGCGCTCTATGGCGGAACGGCGGAAGACTGGGTCGGCCCCGGCACCGGATCGCAAGGCGAGGTGCTGGCCCGCAAGATCGCGGCGGTCGAGAAAGCGGTTGCGCTGCATGCCGACCATCTCTCCGATCCACTCGAAGTGCTGCGGCGTCTCGGCGGCCGCGAGATCGCCGCGATGGCGGGTGCGATCCTGGCCGCGCGCATGCAGAAGATCCCCGTCATCATCGACGGCTACGTGGCAACGACGGCCGCTGCCATCCTGCGGGCCGTCAATCCGGCAGCACTCGATCATTGCCTGATCGGCCATGTCTCGGCGGAGCCCGGCCACATGAAGGCGATCGAAATGCTCGGCAAGACACCGCTTCTGGCGCTCGGCATGCGGCTCGGCGAAGGCACGGGTGCAGCGCTCGCCGCCGGCATCGTCAAGGCGGCCGCCGCCTGCCATTCGGGCATGGCGACGTTTGCGCAGGCCGGCGTCAGCAATAAGGGCTGACACCGGCGCCAGCAACAAAGGCTGATCCTGCCCAAATCATCGCCGCCGGTTGCAAAGATCAGATGCGGCCGCGGCGACGTCGGATTCGGCTGATTCCGGCGCGAAATCACCGTTTATACCGTTAATTGCAAGGTCCCGCGCCATCGTGCCGCCATGATGAGACTTGATACGGCGTGCCTTCTCACTTATGCGGAGGCGGCGATATCACGCGGGTCGTCCGCAGCCGTTCGAAATGACGAACATTCAGGCCGGTGTCAGCATCGCATGCTCGATGCATTCGCTTGGTGCGGCGCGAAGGAGCGAACATGTATCTGGACAGGGACTTGCGTGGAATGGGCAGCGAAAAGCCGGTAAAAAAACTGACGGGCATCCGGCATTTTTTCGCCGCCGCAAGCTACTCTCTGGGGGGCGCCAAGCGCCTTCTGGGCGAGGCCGCGTTTCGCCATGAACTCATGGCTTTCGCCGTTGTCATGGTCGCCTTCGTCCTCAGCGGCGCGACCCTCTTCCAGTATGTGGCGATGCTGTTGCTGTTCCTGCTGATGATCGCTTTCGAGGCGCTGAACACAGCGATCGAGGAGATCGTCGATCGCGTTTCGCCGGAAATTTCCGAAATGGGCAGGAACGCCAAGGACCTCGGCTCGCTTGCTTGCCTCTGCCTGATCCTCGCCAACGGCGTCTATGCGGGCTATGTGATCTTCCTCTCGAAGTTTTTCGCATTCTAGGCTGCGGTTTTATCCCTTCACGGACGTCAAATTAATGTGAGCAGCATCGGCGCGCGCGGATGCGGATCAAAGTTGACGGCACGGCTCATCATTATATACCGGAGCCCGCCGGGCAGGTGATCCGGTCAAACATCTTGAGAGGCTGACATGAAAATTTCGCTCCCGGGTTCCGCATGCGCGCTGGCGCTGGCAACCGCGCTGTTCAGCGCTTCCATGCTCGGTTCGGCCGCGGCGCAGACGGACGATATCGGCATCGTCGTCTACAACGCCCAGCACGAGAGCCTTGGCGTCGCCTGGGCCGAAGCCTTTACCAAGGAGACCGGTATTCCGGTGACGCTGCGCAAGGGCAGCGACATGGAGTTCGCCAACCAGATCGTCCAGGAAGGGGCCGCATCGCCGGCCGACGTGTTCCTGACGGAAAATTCGCCAGCCATGTCTCTGGTCGACGGGGTAGGGCTGTTCGAGCCGGTTGCCGCCGACACGCTGGCGCAGGTGCCGGAGAATTTCAGGCCTTCCAATGGTCACTGGGTCGGCGTTGCCGCCCGCTCGACGGTGTTTGCCTATGACAAGACCAAGCTCAGCGAAGAAAAGCTGCCGAAATCCCTGCTCGATCTTGCCGATCCCAGCTGGAAGGGCCGCTGGGCCGCCTCTCCGGCGGGCGCCGACTTCCAGGCCATCGTCAGCGCGCTGCTGGCGCTGAAGGGCGAAGAGGCGACCGCGTCGTGGCTGGCGGCGATGAAGGAAAATTTCACCGCCTACAAGGGCAATTCGACGGCAATGAAGGCGGTCAATGCCGGCGAAGTCGAAGGGGCGGTGATCTACAATTACTACTATTTCGGCGACCAGGCGAAGACCGGCGAAAACAGCAACAATGTCGCGCTGCATTTCTTCAAGAACGAGGATCCGGGCGCGTTCGTGAGCATTTCCGGCGGCGGCGTGCTTGCTTCCAGCCAGCACAAGGAAAATGCCCAGAAGTTCCTGAAATGGCTGACGGGCAAGGGCGGACAGGCGATCCTGCGTGACGGAGATTCGTTCGAATATGCCGTCGGCAACGGCGAGGCATCGAACGCAGCACTTCCGGCGCTTTCGGGTCTGCAGTATCCGAAAGTCGATCCAGCGACGCTTAACAGCGCAAAAGTCACAGACCTGATGACGGCGGCCGGTCTGCTGTGATAGGCAGAACCTAAACCTGAACGGAACTCTCCGGTTAGGTATCGTCATCCGGACTGCCGGCATTCGCAGCGATCCACCAGCACCTGCGGATGCCCATTTGGTTTGAAAGCAGAGATTTTGAGCGCCACCGCGTTTAACGCCGAACCCCCGTCCGCCCTGCGGCGGCTGGTTGTTGCCGCCAAGGGCAGGTCCCGCGTTCCCTACCTTTGGGTGACGATCACCGCGGCTCTCGTCTCGCTCGTCAGTCTCGTTCCGCTGGGTTTCATCGCCTGGATCACCGTCCAGACCGGCTGGGAAACGGCTTCGAAGCTGATCTTCCGCGGCCGGGTCGGCGAACTTCTAGTCAACACGGCGCTGCTTGAACTCTGCACCATTCCGCTGACGATCGTGCTTTCGGTGTCGCTCGCCTGGCTGACGGAGCGCACCGATCTGCCCGGGGCTCGGCTCTGGGCCTGGCTTGCCGTGGCCCCGCTCGCGGTCCCGGCCTTCGTGCACAGCTACGCCTGGATCAGCCTGTTTCCCGGCCTGCACGGGCTGCCGGGCGGGGTACTGGTTTCGGTGCTTGCCTATTTCCCGTTTCTCTATCTCCCGGTCGCCGCGCAGTTGCGGCGTCTCGATCCGGCGATCGAGGATGCGGCCGCCTCGCTCGGCCTCAATCCCTGGCAGGTGTTCTTCCGCGCCATCCTGCCGCAATTGCGGCTGGCGATCTGCGGCGGCTCGCTTTTGGTAGGCCTTCATCTCCTGGCCGAATACGGTCTCTACGTGATGATCCGCTTCGATACGTTCTCGACGGCGATCGTCGATCAGTTTCAGTCTGCCTTCAACGGCCCGGCCGCCAACATGCTGGCCGGCGTCCTCGTTGCTTGCTGCCTGCTGCTTCTCGGGATCGAGGCTCTGCTCCGCGGCGACGAGCGTTACGCCCGTGTCGGTTCCGGTGCAGCGCGACCGGCCGATCGCCGGCGGCTCGGCCGTTTTCTCGTTCCGGCAATTGCCCTCAATCTTGCGACGGTGGCGCTTGCGATCGGCGTGCCGTTCGTAACCCTGACGCGCTGGCTCTATATCGGTGGCGTTGAAATCTGGCGGATCGACCTTGTCGGCAGCGCCTTCGGGCAGACGGTCGTCCTGGCGATCGCCGGCGGGATCCTTGCAACGATCGCGGCAGCGCCGATGGCTTGGTTGTCGGTTCGTGCGCCCGGGCGGCTGCAGCGGATTTTCGAGGCCTGCCACTATTATGTAGGCTCGCTTCCGGGCGTCGTGGTCGCGCTGGCGCTGGTGACGATCACGGTCAGGCTGGTCCTGCCGCTCTACCAGACCTTTGCGACGCTGTTCCTCGCCTATGTCATGCTGTTTCTCCCTCGCGCCATGGTCGGGTTGCGCACCAGCATCGCCCAGGCACCCGTCGAACTGGAGCGCGCCGCGATGGCGCTTGGCCGCACGCCGTTCCAGGCGGTGCGGCAGACGACGATGCGGCTTGCCGCGCCCGGCGTCGCAGCGAGCACGGCGCTGGTGGCGCTCGGCATCACCAACGAGCTGACGGCGACCCTGATGCTGTCGCCGACCGGCGTCGAGACGCTGGCCACGAAATTCTGGTCGCTCACCAGCGAGATCGACTATGTCACGGCCGCACCCTATGCGGTGATGATGGTGCTTCTGTCGCTGCCGCTGACCTTCCTTCTCTACATCCAATCCAGACGGGCAACCGGACAATGACGTTTCTTTCCATCGACGCGATCAGCAAATCCTACGGCCAGACGGTGGCGCTGGATACGATCGATATGACGATCGAGGCGGGCGGGCGCACGGCGATCGTCGGACCCTCGGGTTCCGGGAAGACAACGCTTCTGCGGATCATCGCCGGGTTCGAGACGCCCGATAGCGGCGCGCTGGTGCTGGACGGAAGGACGCTGGCGAACCATGCCGCCCTCGTGCCTGCTCACAAGCGCGGGATCGGGATCGTCTCACAGGATGGCGCGCTGTTTCCGCATCTGACAGTGGCCGACAATATCGGGTTTGGTCTCCGAAAACACGCCGCCGATCGCGACGGACGCATCGCCGAGCTGATGGAAATGGTGGAGCTCGACGGGATCATGGCGGCGCGCCGTCCGCACCAGCTCTCCGGCGGCCAGCAGCAGCGGGTGGCACTGGCGCGGGCGCTCGCGCTGAAACCCCGGCTGATGCTGCTCGACGAGCCTTTCTCGGCGCTCGATACTGGACTTCGCGAGACGATGCGCCGGACGGTGGCGCGGGTGCTGCGCGCCTCGGGCACGACCGCGATCCTGGTGACGCACGATCAGGCGGAGGCGCTGTCCTTTGCCGATCAGGTGGCGGTGCTGCGGCAGGGGCGGCTCGTCCAGTTCGGGCCGCCGCGGGCGCTTTACGGAAAACCCAGGGATCGCGAAACGGCGACTTTTCTCGGCGAGGCCATTTTGCTCGACGCCGATATCGCTTCCGGCCGCGCGGAATGCGTTTTGGGCTCGCTGTCGGTCGAGACGGGACTAAAGGTCGGGCAGGCGACGATCATGCTGCGCCCCGAGCAGATCCGGCTGACGGCCGCGATTGCCGGGGCCGAAGGGCCGGTCGGGCATGTCGATGATGTGGAATTCGGCGGCGGCAACTGCATGGTGCTTGTCCGGATCGATCGTAGCGATCGCGCCATGCCGGATTTCCTGTCGATCAAATGCGTCGGCTTTGAAATACCCGAGCCGGGCGATCTCGTGCAGATCAAGGTGCACGGCACGGCGCATGTCCTGGCCGACTGATAGGTCAGGCAAAACTCTTCCTGCGGCGCTCGATGGCCGGGGCGTCCTCGACGGCGGGAATGCTTTGCAGGACGCGCTTTGACGGCAGGATGGCGATCGCCTCCGTGCCTTCGCGCAGCTTCGAACGCAGGATGAACTGGCCATTGTGCTTGGCAAGGATCGCCTGGACGATCGGCAGGCCGAGGCCTGTTCCCTGTTCGGCGCTCTTGATGGCGATCGAGCCCTGGCCGAAGGCGGAGAGCACGACCGGGATCTCGTCTTCCGGAATGCCCGGGCCGTTGTCCTTGATGGAGATGTATTGGCCACCGCCGGCCGTCCAACCCGCCTTCACCGAAATCTCGCCGCCGGATGGCGTGAACTTCACGGCGTTGGACAACAGGTTGAGGATCACCTGCCGCATCGCCTTCTCGTCCACCCAGACCGCCGGCATGCCATGTTCGAACTGTTCGGTGATGCTGATGTTCTTGGTGCGGGCCCTGAGCTGGACCATGCCGATGCAGTCCTCGGTGATCTCGACCAGCTGGATGGATTCTTCGCTCAGATCGTACTTGCCGGCCTCGATGCGTGAAAGGTCGAGAATTTCGTTGATGAGGTCGAGCAGGTGCTGGCCGGAGCGATGGATGTCGCCGGTATATTCCTTGTAGATCGGGTTGCTGAGCGGACCGAGCACTTCGGTCGACATGACTTCGGAGAAGCCGAGGATGGCGTTGAGCGGCGTGCGCAGCTCGTGTGACATGGAGGCAAGGAAGCGGGACTTTGCCAGATTTGCCTCTTCGGCCCGGCGGCGGGCTTCGTCAGACATCGACTTCGCGACTTCGAGCTCGGCGATCAGGTCGTCTTTTTCCGACTGCATGGACAGGACATGCACATTGGCGCGATGCATGCGGTTGGTCATGAAGACAAGGAAGATCAGCGCTGTCGTGACGACTGCCGTCAACGCCATATAACCCGGGCTGCTGTTCTTCATGGTCACGCCGGCAAGCACCAGCACGACCGGAATGAAGGTGAAGAGCAGGGCGTTGCGCAGGAGGAAGGTGCTCATTGCCGTCGCCGCGAGAGCGATCAGCAGGACGGTACCCTTGAAGAAGCCGAAATTGACCTCGCCGCAATTGCCGCAATCCTGAAGCATCAACCCAGCCCAGCAGACACCGAGGACGACCTGGACGATCAGGAAACGGTGGCGCCAGCGGGACACGTGTTCGGCCGTGATTTCCTTGCCTTTGGCACGACGGGCCAGAAGGATGCCGATGGCGTGGACGCACAGCGTCATGACACCCCAGGCGACGAGATCAAGAGTCTGCGAGAGATAGATGCCGACGCTTGTGACGACCAGAAGGAACAGCGGCATGGCGATGGCGCCCTGCAGCATCGAATCGATATGAAGGCCAAGCATTTCCCTGTCGAATCCCGAGGCGTTCGACGGGCCGGCCTGCAGCCGCTCGCGGGTCGTGCGCACGGCTTTCGACACAGCCGCATTGCGATGGCTGCGCGATTTGTCGACGATGTTCTTGTCGGTCGAGGTGCTGACGCCCTTGCTCATGATCTCAGACGCGTTAACGGAATCCGTTGAACTATAAGAGAAATTCCTTAAGAAGTTGCTGCGATTTCTTGGTTTTTACGACATGCATTCCGTAACGGCAGCCTGAAGGTTGCGCGTGACAAGGGTGATAATGAAACACATGGCTCGCATCATCCGCGATATCCTCCTGACTGTGTCTATCATGCTGTTGCTCGGGCTTGTCGTGGTGCGTCTCGACGGCTCGCAGCAGGAGGCCCTGTCCGGCCAGGCACGCGTCATCGACGGAGATACTCTGACGCTTGATGGAAAGCGCATTCGTCTGGTGGGCATCGATGCACCGGAACTTCGGCAGGTCTGCCGGCGCGAGGCCGGAGGCTGGCCCTGTGGCAGCGAGGCGCGGAGCCATCTTGCTTCGCTTATCGGGAAGGCCGTAACGACGTGCGCGGCAGGCGGTAGCGATCGCTACGGCCGGCTTCTGGCGGTCTGCTCGTCGGGCGGACGTGACCTTAATGCGGCAATGGTCGGCGCCGGGTATGCCATTGCCTTCGGAGACTATGACAACGAGGAGGACGATGCGCGGGAGAAGCGTCTCGGAATCTGGAGTGGCAGTTTCGATCCACCTCGGACATGGCGACAGACACATGGCGGAATGGACGAGACACCCCATATACCGGACAATTGGCTCGACACAGGGGTAGCGCAGTTCGAAAAATGGATCAAAATATCCCTTTCAAGGCTCTGGAATGACTGACCAAAGAACTGACGGACTGGAAACCCTGCGCGCCGCCATCACTGCCTGTCGGATCTGTCGGGACGCGCCGGCGCGCGGACCGGAGTTCCGGCTGCCGCACGAGCCGCGCCCGGTCGCGGTGATCTCGCAGACGGCGCGCATCCTGATTTCCGGCCAGGCGCCCGGCCTGCGTGTCCATGAAAGCGGACTTCCCTTCAATGACGCTTCCGGAGACCGGCTCAGGCAGTGGCTGGGGGTAAGCCGCGAGCAGTTCTACGATCCGGGCCTGTTTGCCATCGTGCCGATGGGGTTCTGTTTTCCCGGCTATGATGCCCATGGCAGCGACCTGCCGCCGCGCCGTGAATGCGCGCCCCGGTGGCGCAGCCAAGTCGTGGACGCGATGCCGCAGATCGAACTCGTGCTTGCCATCGGTCAATATGCGCAGGCCTGGCATCTGGGCGATCGCCGCGCCGCGACGATGACCGAGACGGTGCGCAACTGGCGGACGTATCTTGGATCGAATACCGGCCCGGCCGTCCTGGCGCTGCCGCATCCGAGCTGGCGAAACACCGGATGGCTGAAGAAGAATCCATGGTTCGAGGCTGATATCCTGCCGGCCCTGCGTGAGCGGGTAACAAAATTGATCTCATGAAACAATTTTCTTCCATTTGACTAATTTCACGCTATAGAGAGAAAAATATTCGAAGGGGGCTCTTTATGGATCGTCTAGACCGCAAAATCCTGCGTCTTCTGCAGGAGGATTCCACACTCGCCGTTGCCGACCTGGCCAAAAAGGTCGGTCTTTCCACGACGCCCTGCTGGCGCCGAATCCAGAAGATGGAAGAGGACGGTGTGATCCGCGGCCGCGTGGCGCTGCTCGATCCGGTCAAGGTCAACACCAAGGTCACGGTCTTCGTCTCGATCCGCACCAACACCCATTCGATCGAATGGTTGCGGCGGTTTTCCGAAGTGGTCGGCGAGTTTCCGGAAGTCGTGGAATTCTACCGCATGAGCGGTGATGTCGACTATCTGCTGCGTGTCGTCGTGCCGGATATCGCCGCCTATGACGCCTTCTACAAGCGGATGATCGCCAAGATCGAAATCCGCGACGTGTCGTCTGCCTTCGCAATGGAGCAGATCAAGTACACGACCCAGCTGCCGCTCGACTACATGCAGATCGAGCAGGCGAAGTCCAGCGAGGACTGAGTCGCTCTAGATGTTCAGTCTCTGCCGCACGGCGCTGCTTGTCAGTTCCCGGGCGGCATCCTTGCCGATCCAGCGGGCGGTCCGGTTGGTGCTTGCGGCCAAGGTCCCGGCAAGCGACAGGGCAGGGCCATGGCAACGGGCGTTGCGCTTGCCGATCTGGCGCAGTGCCCAGTTGACGGCCTTTTTCACGAAATTGCGTTCGTCGCCGGCATGGGTTTCGATCAGGCTTAGCCAGACAAGGATAGTCTCGTCCGGCTCATCTTTCAGGTGAACGGCGCAAACGGCGATCATGGTGAAGGCCGTGCGGCGGACGAATTCGCGTGCATCGGCGGCAAATTCGGGGATGAGGTCCGTTTCCAGCCGGGCCGCGACGAACAGATCGGCGACGCCGTCGACGATTTCCCAGGAGTTGAAATCGCCAGCCCATTGCCTGGCCGTTTCCAGCGTCAGTTTTTTCGGCTCGGCGGTAAAGGTTGCAAGCAGGCGAGCCTCGCGGATGCCGCTTGCCCAGAGGGTTAGCGCACGGGCATGATCCCGTTTAATCTGCCGCGCAATCCGCCTCAGATCGGCATTCGAGATTCCGAGCGCCGTCGCCGTTTCGATGCCATATCGCGCCATCCCGGCAAGATTTTCCTCCGTCCGCAGCGATTTCAGATGCGCGATGACCGCATCTGCCGGGGAGGAAGGTGACAAGGTCATTTTTCCAGCCGCGCAAGCAGCGAGGACGTGTCCCAGCGATTGCCGCCCATTCCCTGCACGTCGGCATAGAACTGATCGACGAGGGCGGTGACTGGCAGCTTGGCGCCGTTGCGGCGGGCCTCGGCGAGCAGGATGTCCAGGTCCTTGCGCATCCAGTCGACGGCGAAGCCGAAGTCGTATTTTCCCGATATCATCGACTTGTGGCGGTTTTCCATCTGCCAGGAACCGGCGGCGCCCTTGGAAATCACTTCGATGACCTTCTCGATGTCGAGGCCGGCCTTCTTGCCGAAATGGATGCCTTCCGCGAGCCCCTGGACGAGGCCGGCGATGCAGATCTGGTTGACCATCTTGGTCAACTGGCCGGAGCCGGCCGGGCCCATCAGGCCGACCATGCGGGCATAGGCGTCAATGACGGGCCGCGCGCGTTCGAAAGCGTCGGGCTCGCCGCCGCACATCACGGTGAGCACGCCGTTTTCGGCACCCGCCTGGCCTCCCGACACCGGGGCGTCGATGAAATGGGCGCCACGCGTGGTCGCAGCCGCATCGAGTTCACGGGCGACTTCGGCTGACGCCGTCGTGTTGTCGATGAAGACCGCGCCTTTCTTCAAGGTTTCGAAGGCGCCGTCCTTGCCTGTTGTCACCGAGCGCAGATCGTCGTCATTGCCAACGCAGGAGAAGACGAAATCCTGTCCGTCCGCGGCTTCGGCAGGTGTCGCTGCGGCGCGGCCGCCGAACTCGGCCGCCCATTTCTCGGCCTTCGCCGCCGTGCGGTTATAGACCGTCAGGTCATGCCCGCCACGGGTCTTGAGATGACCGGCCATGGGATAACCCATGACGCCGAGACCGATGAAAGCGACTTTTGCCATTGCCAATGCTCCTGTATCGCGTATCGCCAGAGACTTAGCGGAATTGGTCCGGAGGCGGAAGGGAGAACGCCGCCTCTGCGGCCGCATTTCGGGAATATATGCGCAGCCGGAAATCAGGATGTCGGGACGAAGGAGCCCAGGGTGAAATAGCCGGCTGCGCCGGCAACGATCGCCGCAAGCGTCGCCAAAGTCAGCGTCGTCGCGTAGGGTCCCTCGCCGCCGGCTGTGAAGGCCAGCACGACTTTCGTCATGAGATTGACCACGACGGCGATCAGGATCGCCGCGACGGCGGTTGTAAGATCCACCGACTTCCCCATCAGCCGCGCCGTCGAGAGCGTGATGGCGTCGAGATCCATCATGCCGGATACGGCCGCGACAACAAAAAGCATGGTTTGGCCGATCCAGTCGACCAGCACTTTTGACACCACGATGACCACGCCGAGCAGGGCGCCGAAACGCAGCACTTCGCCAAGCTCGAACGGATTTTCGAGTTGAAGATCCGGCGTATCCTGCTTGCCGCTGCCGTGGCGAACGATCAAAAAACTTGCCGCCAACATCACCAGCACGGCCGGTCCCAGCGCGATCGCCAGCGGTATCAGGAGGACGGGCGCCATGACCGCGCCGATCACGAGGACGCGCGCAAGAGACAGCGCCCCGGCAATAGTGGCACCGGAGGCCAGTTGCCTGGCGCTGTCGGGCGCATCGGCTGCGAAGCGGGCAAAGGAGAGCGTCAGCGCCGTGGAGGAGGCCAGTCCGCCGGCGGCACCGGCAAACAGGATGCCGCGACTGGGGCCTGCCACACGGATGGCGACATAACCGGCGAAGGAGATGGCGGCGATCGTGATCGTCAGCAGCCACAGAGCGAAGGGGTTCAAGGCGTCCCAAGGATCGATCGTCTCATTCGGCAGCAGGGGCAGGGCGACGAGCGTCATGGCAAGAAGAACGAGGGCGGCCCTGATCTCCAGCCAGGTCAATTGCTTCAGAAAACCGTGGAGGCTGCGTTTGGCTAATAGCAACGCGGTGGTTATGACCCCGCCGGCGGCGGCGGCCCGCAAGTCACCGACGACCGCTATTGCACCGAGCGCGAAGACGATGAAGGCCGCAACGACCGTGGTGACGCCATAATCCTCGTCTGCCTCGGATTCCCGCAGTTTGAAAACGACGAAAGCAGCGCCGAAGAGGAGCAGCAGCACCGCAGGCAGGGTTGGGCCGGCTTGTGTTTGAAGGTAGCCGGCAAGTCCGCCGAGAAAGCCCGAAAGGCCGAATGTGCGAATACCAGCGGTCCTGCCGCCGGACGGCACATCGCGGTCCTGCCAGCCCCTCTCGCAGCCCACGAGGAGGCCAATGGCGAGCGCCACGCCGAGGCGCTGGAAGACTTCGACAATTTCCATTCGAGAATGATAGGGCCTGGTGGTGCAAGCGCAAGACCATCCCCCGCGTCCGTCACCCAGGGTTCCTCCCGGAACACAGGAGAATGATTTTTTGCCGGCGAAGAGTTTGCGAACCGGCTTTTTCCGGTATCTCGCTCATTTTTGATATTTATATAGTATGTAGTTTTTATGGATTATCGCAATCTTGAAGGCAGTGGCGCCGCCGTCGTGCGCCGGCCAGACATCGAGAGGGATCCATCATGTTCACACGCCGACAAACACTATCGCTCTTCGGGACTGCCGCGCTTGCGGCGACATTGCCGGGAATTGCCCGTGCCGCGTCCGAACCGCCGAAGGAATTGCGGCTCGGCTGGCAGAAAAACGGCGTTCTGGCGCTCGCAAAGGGAACGGGGGCACTCGAGAAACGCTTCGGCGAGCGCGGAATTGCGATCACCTGGGCGGAATTCTCCTCCGGCCCGCCGCTGCTCGAGGCGCTCGGCGCCGGGGCGATCGATTTCGGCCCGACCGGCGATGTCCCGCCACTGTTTGCGCAAGCCGCCGGCGGCAATCTGCTCTACGCCGGGACCTACAAGGGCTCCGCGGCGGGCTCAGCCATTCTGGTCCACAAGGATTCGCCGATCCAGTCGATCGGCGACCTGAAGGGCAAACGGGTTGCGTTCAAGCGCGGGTCGAGCGCTCACAATTTTACGGTCAAGGCCCTGCGCACGGCGGGCCTTAACATCACCGACATCGAGGCGGCTGATCTTTCGCCCTCCGATGCCGCGGCGGCCTTTGCCAGCAACCAGATCGATGCCTGGTCGATCTGGGATCCCTACTATGCGGTTGCGGAAAAGAACCCGCAGACCCGGGTGTTGACGACGGCCGAGGGGATTGCCGAAAGCTGGAGCTATTTCCTCAGCAATGGCGATTTCACCGCCGCTCATGGCGACGTCCTCCTCGAACTCCTCGATGAACTGGCCAAGGTCGGCGCTGCCGCGCAAAACGATCTTGATGGCACTGTCGCCGCGCTTTCGAGGATCAGCGGCGTGCCGGAGGACATCCAGCGGGTGGCCCTGACGCGCAACGACTTCAGCCTTGCCCAAGTTTCGACCGTCGGGCCGGAGGCGGCCGCCTATCAGCAGGCGCTGGCGGACGAGTTCTACGCGTTGCAGATCATACCGAAGAAGCTGACCATCGGCGATATCGTCTGGAACGGCCGGGCGAGCTGACGAGGGCGCCATGCCCGCCGCAGACGGTGACGGCGGACATCAGTCTGCGGCGGGCGTGTTGCCGAGAGGTACGCGCCCGCTGTTCGGGCCGAAGCTCAAATTTTGGAGGTCTCGAGCCTGTAGGACACCTTGCCGAGACTGTTCGAGATTTCCTTCCAAAGGCGCCGCAATCGACGAACATGGAGGTCGTCGGCAATCCAGCGCATCACATGCTCGGCGGCCTTCTCCTTGTCGGCGGCGTTGATCTTCTTTTGCAGCCACTTATTGTACTCATCGAGCGTGACTTCTATGGGCTCGCCGTCCTCCATTATGACGAATTTCGTACCTGCGATCTGCATCGTCTGCTTCAGGTTGGCCGTCGGCGCAAAAAGGATGCCGATGCAAATCTCGTCGAACTCAGGCGGCGATTCCCGGTCGCTGATGGCGCGTTCCAGGTCGAAGATTGTGCGGATGTTCATCTCGCGGAAGATCAGGAATTTTTCCGGGCCGAGGATATGGCACAGCTGTGCCTGGCCGATCCAGTCTATGACCTGATAGATGCCGTAGGGCGATTCGATGTGCAGCATGATCGGATTGTAGGCCGCCAGGTTCTGGACGTCGTAGATGCCGCATTCTTCCAGCCGGAAACGCGTTTCGAAATCGATCCCGTCGATGATGTCGAGGGAGATTATCTTCGTGACTTCGGTAAAGCGGTCGTCGCTCGTCTTGACCCATTGGAAGAGCGTCTGAAGCTTCATCAGCAGGAACTTGGTGGTGCTTTGCGGCAGGAGCCCGAAAAGCGGCGCGAGGGCGAACCAGAGCCAGGGAATTTCCTGCGGCGCGGGCCGGTCGGCCCCAAGGGTTTCGGCGATCCGGTAAAGCGGATCTGGAAAAGCCTTGTACACAGCGAGTGCCAGAGCGACCGAGGCGATCGTCTCGGCTGTCTGCCGCAGAAACGTAAAGGTGGAAAGGTCGAATACGGCGAGGCCGCGCAGGAAAATGCGGATCGCGGCGATGTAAGCGCCGATGAACGCAAGCGAGCCGATAATGCGCAACTTGTCGTAGCTGCCATAGTTGGGGGTGGCCGAGACAGGGCAGGCCTGTCCGTCGCCTCCGAGGCCGAAACCGCAGACCACCGTTTCCTGAAAGGCGTCGAAGCCGTAGTAGCAGACGATCATCAGGCCGATCAAAGACACGAGGATACGCCTGTCGGCGCCGGTGCCGAACCGGGCGGCGACATTGATGATGCGGTCGATCTGTTCGACCTCGCTCATCGTATCGAGAGGTTTTTCGCCGTCCAGCAGCTTCGGCTCTATGTCGGAAATGTATTTCGACTTGACGAATTCGAAAGATGGATTGTGGCGTAGGTCCTTGCTGGGCTCTTCCGGGACTCTGTCGGCAGCGGCAACGACTGGCGGCAAATGGGGTGTTGCCACCTGCAGGCCGGCGGCTCCTGCTTGCTGCTGTTGTTGCGGTTGAACGGCCGGATCGTTGCCAGCGGCGGCCGCGGCAGCCGCCGTTCGCGCGGCGGCCTCTCGTGCCTCCTCTCTTGCCTCGTCCTCGTCGACGCTGTTGCTGAGTTGGTCAAAGGACTGGATGAAGTCCTTGATGGCGCGTAGCCGGCGCAATCGAATCTCGTGTCGCCCATAGACCAGGAGGAGGGGCGTCATCAGGGCGAAGAGCAAGGCTATGGAGTTCAGCTCCAGCAATTCGCTGAACCCGCTTCTCGCGATGGCAAGCAAGTCAGTCAACCAGATCGGCGTGTTCATGTCTTCTCCCTTAGGTTGTGCTTGCAACGTAAGGGGCATTGGCGGCAGCGGTCCACAAACTGGCCGCACTAAAAGATTGCATTATCTATTCAGGGTTGCATTACTGGAAGTTAATTTACCGCATGCAGCCGATACCCGCAGCCGGTTGCGTAGGGGGCACGATCAGCCGCGCAGTCTTGCGATCACCAGATGACCGGTGATCGGTTCGCCTTCTTCCATCCGCACGATGATGTCGGTGAGTTCGACGATATCGAAGCCGATGGCGTCGAGGCGTTCGCGGACGTAGGATTCGGCGTGGGCGAAACGCTGGTGTGGACCGACCATGAAGTTGCGGCCGGCGAAGGTTTCGGAGGGTAGAGTTTCGCTGGAGAAAACGAACAGGCCGCCCGCATTCATGTTTTCGGCGGCGCCGAAGAACAGGGCTTCCAGAGCCCCGAGATAGGGCAGCACGTCGGTCGCGGTGATGAGGTCGAAGGGCTCGTCGTCATTGTCCTCGAGAAAATCGACGACTTCGGCGACATAGAGCGTCTCGTAGACATCTTTTTCATGGGCGATTTCGACCATGTTTTCCGACAGGTCGATACCAGTGATATCGTCGGCCATGTCGCGCAGGGCGCCGCCGGTCAGACCCGTGCCGCAGCCGAGGTCGAGCACGCGGGCGAACGGGCCGAGGTTCAGCGATTGCAGCCGCTGGCGTACCATCATCGGCACGTGATACTCGAGCTGTTCGACGAGCACGTCCTCGAAGACATCGGCATGCTGGTCGAACAGGGTCGTGACATAGGCATCGGGCGCCTTGTCCGGCGTTTCGCCGCGGCCGAGCGAAGCGATGCGCACGGCTGCGCCACCGTGATCCTCCGGATCGATCGCCAGCACTTCCGCATAGGCTTTCACGGCCGCATCGACGTCACCGGATTTCTCCAGGGCAAGGGCGCGGTTGTAGGCTTCGGCGAGGGCTTCTTCATCGATCTTCTGCATGGCCGCGTCTTTACGGCGCGGCCCGCCGTTTGGCAATGCGAAAACCCGCTTCGACAAGCACTTTAGGCCGGCAAAAGCGTTTATTGCGACCGAAATTGAGCGCATGATGCGCGAAACAAAAGTTCGGGAGGAAATACTTATGGCTGCGGAGTTCAGTCCGGTCGACCTGTTGAAGGACAACAGCGAAGCCAAAAGCCCGCCGTTGCCGGCAACGTCTCCGGAGGTTCTTACCGCCCTCGTCCATTACTATCGCGGCGAAATCGGTCGAATGGCGGGCTGGCGCGATCGCATAGACCGGACCTCGAACTGGGCGATCACCGTGGTCGCCGCACTGCTTTCGGTTTCCCTTTCGACACCGGCCTCCCATCACGGCGTGTTGCTGTTCGCGATGCTGCTGATATCGCTGCTCTTGTTTATCGAGGCGCGGCGCTACCGGTTCTTCGATGTCTACCGTGCACGCGTTCGTCGGATGGAGCGTGGTTATTTTGCCCAGATACTGTCGCCGCAGGCACCATTCAAACCAAACTGGGCAGCGCCTATCGCTGACAGCCTGCGCCGGCCTGCCTTTCTGATGAGTTATCGCGCGGCGCTCTGCCGCAGGTTGCGGCGTAATTATTGCTGGATGTACCTCATCCTGCTTCTGGCCTGGGGGCTGAAGATTTCATCGCCGGCTCTCCAGGCAGATGGCAGCGAGACGCGGCACGTGCGATCCCTGAGCGATGTGGCCGCCAATGCGGCGCTCGGGCCGCTTTCCGGCTGGCTGGTGATCGGCCTCGTCGCCCTGTTCTATGCTGCGATAGCCTACATGGCGCTTCACAAGGAGCCCGGTGATGGCGAACTGGCGCATGGCGAGGTTCACGTCTGATCTCCTGGTCATCATGCCGGGCTGATGGCATGTGCAGGATTTCTTGATTGTGATCTGCCGCCGCTGCTGATTTTATCGCGCCTTCATTGACAGAAGGAGACGACGATGACGGATCAGAAGGTTGCAATCATCACGGCGGGTGGATCCGGCATGGGAGCGGTCTCGGCGCGCCGGCTGGCGGCCGAAGGCTATCGCGTCGCGATCCTCTCCTCCTCCGGAAAAGGCGAAGCGCTGGCAAACGAACTCGGCGGCATCGGTGTCACCGGTTCCAACCAGTCGAACGACGACCTGAAGCGGCTGGTGGATGTGGCCTATGGCAAATGGGGCAGGGTGGATGCGCTGGTCAATTCGGCAGGGCATGGGCCGCGTGCGCCGGTGCTGGAACTGACGGACGACGACTGGCACAAGGGGATGGATGTCTATTTCCTCAACGTCGTGCGGCCGACGCGGCTGGTAACGCCGATCATGCTCGCGCAGAAATCCGGCAGCATCGTCAATATCTCGACCTATGCCACCTTCGAGCCGGACCCGCTGTTTCCGACCTCCGGCGTCTTCCGCTCGGGCCTTGCCGCCTTCACCAAGCTCTTTGCCGACAAATATGCGGCCGACAATATCCGCATGAACAATGTTCTGCCGGGCTTCATCGACAGCCTGCCGGAGACCGAGGAACGGCGCCAGCGCATTCCGATGGCGCGCTACGGTACATCGGAGGAAGTGGCCGAACTGGTGGCGCTTCTGGCGACCGACCGCGGCGGTTACATCACCGGCCAGAACATCCGCATCGATGGCGGCATCACCCGGTCGGTATAAATTCTTCAAGCCCGGGGCGAGCGATCAGTTAATGATGAACTCGCCCTTGAGCGCCCGCCAGTCCGAGGCCGAGATCAGTTTCCGGTGGACGTAGCGCACCGAATGCAGCGGTCCTTCAAGCGTCTCCTGCCAGAATTTCAGGAAGCTCTTCATTTCCGGAAAATCGGGAGCGATATCGTAGTGCTGCCAGATATAGGTCTGCAGGAAACTGGGGTGATCGGGCATGCGATAAAGGATCTGGGCCGTCGTCAGGCCGTAACCCTTGAGCTGCAGTTCCATTTCGTTTGTCATTTCGGGACCTCATCATATTCCATGACGGTCCTTATGATGATGCGGCGCGTCCGTTAATCAATTCATAAAACTGACACGTGAAAAATAATTATTGTTTTCCAACAGTATGTTAGCAGTAAACCTGCATGAGTGCTGCCAGTATCGGCATTTCATTTCCTGCAGGAGCCGCACAGATGGCGCCATTGGTGCGAGATCCCGCCAAATCACTTTATAGTTGTGTTTATTAGCTTTTTGTTTACTCTTTTTGCGGGGACAAACCGACAAGAGGGAACAATGAAAAGGGCACTGTATTTTTGCAGCGCAGCCGTTTTGGGTGCGTTTCTTTCGTCATGCACGTCAGTCCATCCGCTGCCTGAGGACGTGACCGACAACACGGTTACAATCGTCAACAAAATCCGCTGCGAGGCGCGCGGCGCCGTGATCCAGGCGATAATTGCGTATCTGGAAAAGCGCGATGATCAAAGGGACAGGCAATTTGCAGCAACGCTCAAAGCCGATGAAAGAGCCCTCGGGAACCTCATCAGGGCCCGGTCGGGCAAAGATATCTCGAAACAATCCTATGACTATCTTAACCGATACTACTACGGCGCCATCGGCTACGACTTCAAGCTGGATATCGAACGCGAAACGAACAATGCGGTGAGCTTCAGCCTTATCGATGCATTCAGGAATCACGACCGTCGGTTCGACATCGGCGCCGGCCAAAGACGGGTGCAGCAAGCCACGCGTGACTTCCGAATTTTGGACGAGTTCAAGGAGCTTGCGACACTTCGAGATTGCGGCGGCAAAAGCGAGGTGAACATCGCTTACCCGATAGCCGGCCGTATCGGCCTTGCTGAAACGGTGAGTACGTTCCTCGCTCTCAATGACCTGGCGGGGCTGCAGGAGAATAAAGAGACCTCAGCCACGAAATTCACGGACCAGCTTCTCTTCACTACCACTCTGACGGGGCGGGTCAATCCGAAACTGGTCTTTGACCCCGTCGGGATCGGCGACACGAATCCGGAGTTCGGCCTGACGAACGAATATCGGCGCACGGACAAGCATCAGGTCACCGTTTCCATCGAAGTCCCGACAAAAGTACCGTCAGCTGCTGCCGTGCCGGATGCCCGGCCCGCCAAGCGGCAAGTTGAGGATAATCTCAATACCAAACGGGGCCAGGACGCTCTCGATGCGCTGATACTGCTCGAAAACCGGCTGAATTGATCGCGGAGGCAAGACTTGCGTCCGGAATGTTCGCTTCCGGACGCTCTTCAGCGCTTCAAATGCCGCGTGATCCGGTCTTCCAGCCAGGCCCAGAGATTGCGCAGAAGCTCGACCATGATCAGGTAGAGGATCGCCGCCCAGACATACATCTGGTAGTCGAAGGTGCGCGAGAAGGCGCGGCGGGTTTCGCCCATGAGGTCGAAGACGGTGACGATCGCGACGATGGCCGAGCCCTTGATCATCAGGATGATCTCGTTGCCATAGGGGCGCAACGCCACGATCAGGGCTTGCGGCAGGATGACTTTGATGAAGGCGATGCGTGGCGGCAGACCGAGAGCCTTGGCACCCTCCGTCTGGCCACGCGGAACGCTTTCGATGGCGCCGCGCAGGATTTCCGCCTGATAGGCAGCCGTGTTCAGCGTGAAGGTCAGAAGCGCGCAGTTCCAGGCGTCGCGAAAGAACCACCACAGTCCGATCGCCTCCATCTGCGGCCGGAAACTGCCGAGACCATAGTAGACGAGGAACAGCTGGGCGATCAGCGGCGTGCCGCGGAAGAAATAGACATAGGCATAGGAGATCCACCACAGGATCTTGTTTTTCGACATGCGGCCAAAGGCGATCGGCAGCGACAGGATCGCGCCCATGACGATGGAACTGCCGACGAGCGCCAGGGTGACGCCGAGGCCGGACAGGAAGCTCGGGCCGTATTTGGCGAATTTTTCGGGATCCCAGCCGTCGACCATCAGCAGGAAGAGACCGACGCTTGCGGCGAGCCAGACACCGAGGGCCACGTTTCCGATGAGACGCTGTACGGTGAACGGGCGGACTATTCCAGGTGGCGCCGGTTGCGGCGGGATCATGGTTTCTGCGTGGCTCATCGGCCGGCCTCCGAACGTTTGGTCCAGCGTTCCAGGGCCGAGAAGACGACGGACGACAGCATGGCAAGGATGAGGAACAGCAGGCAGGCGACGGCGAAGAACTCGAAAGCCTGCTTGCTGACGCGCGCTGCGACACCCGTCTGGCGCAGGATATCCGGCAGGCCGATCACCGATACCAGCGCCGTATCCTTGAGCAGCGCCATCCACAGATTGCCGAGGCCGGGAAGGGCGATGCGGACCAGTTGCGGCAGGATGATCAGCCGCATGGTCCGGCCTCGATGGAGGCCGAGCGCGTCACCCGCTTCGTACTGCCCGCGCGGGATGGCCTTGAACGCCGACAAAAGCACTTCCGAACAATAGGCGGAAAACACGACACCAAGCGCGATCATGCCGGCCACGAAGGCGTTGATCTCCACCGGGCCTTCGTAGCCGACAGACGCCAGAAACTGCTGCACGAGAATTTGCAGGCCGTAATAGACGATGAACAGCGTCAGGAGTTCCGGAAGGCCGCGGAAGATGGTGGTGTAAATGTTGGAGGCAAGCCGCAGCGACTTTTCCTCTGATTGCTTGGCCAGCGCGATGAAGAAGCCGAGCAGCAGTCCGACGGGCAGGGTGGCGAGCGCCAGCGTCGCGGTGATCATGAAACCGTAGGAGATTTCATCGCCCCAGCCGGCATTGTCGCAAGCAAGCAGCGTGCCGGAACCGAACAACCGGAAAATTCCGATGGGGCCACACAATGGGTCGAGCACCGAGCCGAGCCAGGCTACGGCGGAAGAGAGGGCGGCAAACAATCCGCTCATGCCAGAATATTCCCCTTTGAAGCGTTTTTGAGTGAGCTTCTTTTTATATAATGCTTGTCAAACAAAAACGGCGGAAGGGCAAGCCTTCCGCCGTTGCATTTTCGTCATGGGCCGATGCATTCCCCGAATAGGGCGCTCATCGCCACCTCAGCGGCTCAACCGCCGTAGACGTCGAACGAGAAATACTTGTCGTTGATTTCCTTGTATTTGCCGTTGTCGCGGATGGCCTTGATCGCCGCATTGAACTTTTCGCGCAGCGCGTCGTCACCCTTGCGCACGGCAATGCCGGCGCCATCGCCATTGATGACCGGATCGATCGGCAGCACGCCGAGCAGCTTGCAGCAGGCGCCATCGGCCGTCTTCAGCCATTCCGACAGGACGACGACATCGTCGACGACGCCGTCGATACGGCCGTTGACGATGTCGAGCTTGTATTCTTCCGAGGTCGGATAGAGCTTGAGCTCAGACTTCTTCAGATGCGCTTCGGCATAGTTCGAATGGGTCGTCGCGGACTGGGCGCCGAGCGTCTTGCCGTCAAACGCTGCTTCCGTCGCTTCGGTGATCGTCGAATCCTTCGGGACGACGATGGCCGGCGGCGTGTTGTAGTATTTGTTGGTGAAGTCGACCTGTTCCTTGCGCTCGGCAGTGATCGACATCGAGGCGATGATGGCGTCGAACTTCTTGGAAATGAGGGCAGGAATGATGCCGTCCCAATCCTGGGTGACGAAAGTGCATTCGGCCTTCATCTCGACGCAGAGTGCCTTGGCGATATCGATGTCGAAGCCGGTCAGCGTGCCATCCGATTCAAGGTTGTTGAAGGGCGGATAGGCTCCCTCGGTGCCGATGACGATCTTTTCACCGTCGGCCATGGCGGAGCCGGCCATCAGCGCGAAAACGGCTGCAGAAGCTGCCATGGCGAAACGTCTGGAAATACGCATTTTGATCCTCTCTGTTGGCTGGCGGCCGGTTTCTTCTTCTTGGCGGCCGCCACTAGGCCGGCCGTCTTTGCGGCCGGGCTGGGCGGATACTCCTACGCTTTAAATGAAAAAATCAACAGGAAAACAGGACCGCTTCATGAAAAGTCGGCACATCCTCATGCCTTGGCTGGCTTCGCGCCCTATCTCCCTAGTGGAGATGAACGGACCATTCATCCTGAGTTAATGCAGGTTTCGCTAATCCTCGATGGCTGATTTGACCGGCGTGCCTTCTTTTAACCGCTTGGGTCTGCTTTTGACCGCTCGGGTCCGCCCAAAGACGAAGAAAGAGGAAGGTCGGTATGTCCGACCGGTTGAAAACGACGAAACGGGACCTCTGAAGGAGGAAATATAATGACCATTCGATCCAGACTTTTTGCCACCGTGGCATTTCCGATGCTGACGATGTCGATCGCCGTCCAGCCGGCGCTGGCAGACAGCCTGATGAAGCCGTATGAAGTCGCACAGGAAGGCGGCGTCTCCCAGGACGGCGGCGAACAGGTGCCGGAAGAGCTGTTGCGCAAGAAGCGCAAGCAGCGCGCCGAACAGGCTGAGGAACAGCCAGCTGCCGAGGAAGAACAGCCAAGCCGTGCTGAACGCCGCAAGCGTCAGGATGCCGAGCAGCAGCAGGAAGCGCAACCGACTGAAGAAGAACAGCCGAGCCGTGCCGAGCGCAGGAAGCGCCAGCAGGCCGAACAGCAGCAGGAAGCGCAGCCGGCCGAGGAAAAACAGCCGAGCCGCGCCGAGCGCAAGAAGCGCCAGCAGGCGGAACAGCAACAGGAAGCGCAGCCGACCGAGGAAGAACAGCCGAGCCGTGCCGAGCGCAGGAAGCGCCAGCAGGCCGAACAGCAGCAGGAAGCGCAGCCGACCGAAGAAGAACAGCCGAGCCGCGCCGAGCGCAAGAAGCGCCAGCAGGCGGAACAGCAACAGCAGCAGGAGGCTCAGCCTTCCGCCGACGACGAAGCAGCCCGCCAGGCCGCCGAGGAGAAGGCGAAGGCGCGTGCGGAGCGCAAGAAGCGCCAGCAGGCCGAGCAGCAGCAGCAGGAAGAAGTCCAGCCTGCCGGCGAGGACGAGGCCGCGAAGGCAGCCGAGGAAAAAGCCAAGGCCCGCGCCGAGCGCAAGAAGCGTCAACAGGCCGAGCAACAGCAGCAGGAGGAATCCCAGCCTGCCGCCGATGACGAGGCTGCGAAGGCTGCCGAGGAACGGGCAAAGGCGCGTGCTGAGCGCAGGAAGCGTCAGGATGCCGAAGGCCAGCAACAGGAAGAGGCTCAGCAGCCGGTAGCCGAAGACGATCTGCGTCCGGCGGTCGACGGCGATGCGACTGAAACCCGCCGCAAGCGGCCAGACCGTCGCGAGCCGATCCCGGAAGTCGTCGACAAACGCAGCAAGGAAGAAAAGCAGAAGATCGCCCGCGATCCGGCTGCTTCGGATGAGACCGTCGTGCTGCCGGTCGATAATGGCGCTGCCGTTCTCGACAGCGACAAGGATGCCGACAACGCCGACGGAAATGCCCGCGAAACGCGCCGCAAGCAGCGGGAGCGTGCCCGTGCCGAGGAAGAGAACGTCGAGGTTCCGAAGTCTGACGCGGAAGCCCAGTCTCGCCGCAGGGACCGTCGTCCGAGCCGCGAAGAACTGGAGGCCAACATCAAGGAAGAGGGCCGCCGTGTCGATCGGATGCCGGAATTCAACGCCAATGACCTGATCGATGCCTTTACCGGCAATGATCGCCGCCGGCCGCGGATCGACGACAGCCGCGACAACCGCACGGTTCTCGATTTCGGCGATCAGATCATCGTGCGCGGCGACGACCGTCCGCGCCTGCGCCGCAACGCCCAGGAAACTTATTATGAAGAACTGTCGCGCGGCCGGTCGCGCGAGACGATCGAGCGGCCGAACGGTGTGCGCATCGTGACGATCTACAATCGTTACGGTGATATCATGCAGCGTTCGCGCATCGACCAGGATGGACGCGAATATCTGATGATCTATGCGCCGGAAGTCGATGACGGTCCGCGTCCTCCGGCTTATGACGTCGGCGAGGATCTGCCGCCGATGCGCCTGCGCGTCCCGGTTCGCGACTACATCATCGATACGTCGAGCGAGCCTGACCGCGACTACTACGACTTCCTGGCCGAACCGCCGGTGGAGCAGGTCGAGCGCACCTACTCGATCGACGAGGTAAGGAACTCGGCGCGTATCCGCGACAAGGTGCGCCGTATCGACCTCGATACGATCACCTTCGCCACGGGCAGCGCCGAAGTGCCGATGTCGCAGGCCAAAACACTGCGCAAGGTTGCCGACGCGATGCTGGCGGTGATCGAGAAGGATCCGGGCGAAACCTTCTTCATCGAGGGCCACACGGATGCGGTCGGTGGAGACGAGCCGAACCTTGTGCTTTCTGACGAACGCGCCGAATCGGTCGCCTCGCTGCTCACCGAGGTCTACGAGATCCCGGCCGAGAACCTGGTGACCCAGGGTTATGGCGAGCGCTTCCTCAAGGTCCGCACGCAGGATGCCGAACAGGAGAACCGCCGGGTGACAATTCGTCGGGTGACGCCGCTTGTCCGCCCCGTGGCCCAGAATTAGCCATAGTTCGGCCTCTCAAAGAGACGCCGCTGCAAACGGCCCGGTGCATCCAGCACCGGGCCGTTTTGCGTTGGCGTTCTGTCTTCCTCCGGTATTCAGTCCGGCTGTTTTGTCAGTCCGGTGGTTTGCTCGATGAAATCGGCGATCCCCATCGTATCGTCGAGATCGAACAGGGCAAGCCCGGTGTCCTCGACCGGATGATCGGCGGCAATCGCCACGATATGCGGATCGGTCGGTGCCAGCGGTTCGCGGTTCTGGGCTTCCAGCCGCCGCGCCTCGATCTTGGGGATCGGCTCGCGCTTGTAGCCTTCGATCAGGACGAGATCGCAAGGGGCGAGGCGGGCGAGGATTTCCGAGAAGCTCGGTTCCGGCGCGCCCCGCAATTCATGCATGATGGCGTAGCGCGTGCCGGAAACGATGGTCACTTCATGGGCGCCGGCTTCTCTATGGCGAAAGCTGTCGGCGCCGACTTTGTCGATATCGAAATCATGATGGGCGTGCTTGACCGTCGAGACGCGGTAGCCGCGCCGCGTCAGTTCGGTGACCAGCCGGACGGCGAGACCGGTCTTGCCCGAGTTCTTCCAGCCGGCGATGCCGAAGATTTTAGGCTCGAGGACATTTGGCGATGTCATCTTTCGGTCTCCTCCATGAGCGCCAGCCAGCGTTCGGCCATGACCAGATCGGCCGGGGTGTTGACGTTGAAGAACGGGTCGATCGGCCCGGCGATGGTGGCAAGCGCGGGGAAATCGGCCTCTGCCACGTAGTGCTTTTCGATGAAGCCGCGCACCCGGCGCTTCTCGTCCGTCTGCAGCCAATGTTCGAGTTCATCGGCGAGATCGACCGGCCAAAGGGCAAAGACCGGGTGCATGGTGCCTGCCGAGAAGGCGACGGCGATCTGGTCGGGGCGGGTGATGGCTGCCTGGAGGCGGGCGACGAGATCCAGCGGGAAGAAGGGCGTATCGGTCGGAACGGTTACGACGTGGCTTGCCGCGGGAAAATGCATCGCTGTGTGCCGCATCGCGGCAAGGACGCCCGCCATTGGCCCGGCATGACCGGGAACAGTATCGGAAAAGACGGCAATGCCGGGGGCAAAATCCAGGGCGGAGAGCGTGTTGCTGTTGACGCTAAGGCCTGCGGTCTGTGGAGAAAGGCGCTCGATGACGCGGCGCAGAAGCGGCTTGCCGCCCAGCATCACGGCGGCCTTGTCGCTGCCCATGCGCGAGGATCGGCCGCCGGCAAGGACGATGCCGGGCGGGCGGTCCGTCTTCGGGTTTGCCGGTGCGCTCATCGAATGCTTGTCCATCGTTCTGGCCATCCGGTCATTTCGGCGATCCGGGCTCCGATTCCTGCGCCACCGCAGCCGTGCGGCGTTTGTTTTCGCGGGCAAAGGCATAGAGGCCGGAGGCGATGATGATGGCGACGCCGGTGATCATCCAGGCATCCGGCTCTTCGGAAAAGAACAGGATGCCGATGCCGATCGACCAGATCAGGCTGGTATAACGGAAGGGCGCGACGATGGCGATCTCGCCGTTGCGCATGGCGAGCACGATGCATTGATAGCCGACCAGCAGCAGCAGGCTGGCGCTGGCCAGAACGCCGATCGTGGTCGTGGACATCGGCTGCCAGCCGCCAAGCGGCACGACGAGGGCCGCACCGACCAGCGTGATGACGACAGCGGTGATGACGGAGATGAACAGCGACGGTATCGCTGGATCGATTCGTCGTGTGCACAGGTCGCGGATCGCGGCGCAGACCACCGAGGCGACCACGCTCAACGCAGCACCTGTAAACCCCTCGGGGCCGGGCCTCAGCACGATCAGCACGCCGATGAAGCCGGCAAGGATCGCAAGCCATCGCCGCCACCCGACCTGTTCCGACAGGACCAGAGCCGCCCCCAGCGTGACGGCAAGCGGCAGGGCCTGCAGAATGGCCGACGCATTGGCGAGCGGGATCTGGCCGAGCGCCATGATATAGGTGATGGACGCAATGACTTCGGCGAGGATGCGTAGTGCGATGACGGGGTTGAGAATCAGCTTGACCGAGCGCAGGGCGCCGAAATGGCGGGCAATCAGCAGGACGAGAAGCGAGGTGAAGAAACCGCGCACCAGCATGATCTGGCCCGCATTCATGACGCCTGTCACCGATTTCACCAGTGCGTCGTTGCAGGTGAAGCCTGCCATGGCGAGACACATGAAAATGGCGCCGCGAAAATTGGCGGAGGATTGCATTCTTTTTATCGGCCTATTCTCGTCGCAACCGGCCTTTTCGCCATGGAACGGGTCAGTTTCGAAGCATATGGATCGCTCTTGCCTATCTCTAAAGCACCGGCTTTGCTTTTATGCAACTTCTATCAGCGGGCTGTGCAGTTTCGCGGCAGATTTGACAGACCAGACGATTGCATCACCATTTTAGAATGTTCCGACATGATGTTCCGGATTTTCGAGAAGGCCGCCTAAACTACCGGATTTTTGGCGAAATATTAAGTTTCGCTGCCTATCGTGCCGATATTCCGCTGCCCTTCGCATGACGCGAATATGGTCGACGCCACGGGACGTTTAGTTCCGTCGAGGTCAACCGGATGACAGTCCGGCCGGCGCCATCGTGGCGCTCCGATATGTCCGTTCTCTCCGGGGAGAGCAGTCTGGCGGGAATGTCCGATTTGCTCAACATCTGGAGTTCGGAATGTCCCTGATCGATCGTTCGCTGCAGCGTCTTCGCATTGTCACCAAGGTCCTCTTGTTCGTCGTGCCGCTGGTTGCCCTCATCGCCGGTATCGGCCTTGTCGGCTATTTCACCGCAAGCACGCTCAACGGCCACATGACCGTGACGCGCGAAACGATCAACAATCTCTCCGATTTCCAGGCGCTGCGCAGCGGGCTGCAGAGTTTTGTCGACAATCCCACCGAAGAGGCGCGCGCGACGCTGACGGGCCGGATCGACGATCAGGAAGCGGGTATCCGCACGCTGAACGGCCTGCTGACGTCGGGAGACGACCAGGCCAAGATCGGTTCGGTGGTGGCGTTGGGCGAGGCGATGCGCGCGCAAGCGGACAGGCTCTGGGCGATCAAGACCGAACGCGACAGCGTGACGGCGGCGCTTGACGCAGCCCTTGCGGACATGACGGCACAGGGCAATACGGCCTTCAAGCAGATCGATATCCTGCGCAAGGAATCCGGTGAAAAGGAATCCTTCGCCAAGGCCCTTCTGTTTGATGCCGCGGCCTATCAGGGGCTTGCCGAGCGCATCAAGAAATTCCGCCTGCCGGTCACCATGGCGATTGCGCCGGACGCCAAGGTCCAGCAGGCCACCAATTTGTTGCCGCATCTACTGAAACAGATCGCTGAAGCTGAAAAGATCGCCTCCGACAAGGTGCAGAAGAAGATCGGTGAGGTGAAGGCCGACACAGCGAAGATTCAGGATATTCTGAAGAGCGCCGATACCAACGACATCAAAAAGGGCCTGCTCAGCACGGCGCTCATCAAGTTTTCCAAATACGAAGCCGATTTTGCCAAGGAAGCCGTGACGAACTCCGATACGGCAGCCAAGCGTTTTGTCGGCATGGACGCAGAGATTTCGCTTCTGAAGACGCTGATCGAGTTGATGAACCAGACGTTCAAGGGGCTTGACGATACGCGCCTGCATATCAGCGAGCTGCATCGCAAGCTGGATACGGCAAGCCGCGACAGCGTGATTGCCGATATAGGCGCTGTTCGCGAAAGTGTAACCAAGCTCTCGGAGATGGGCGGCAAGAATGCAGCCCTGCGCGACCTCGCAGGCAAGCTTGCACCTTCCCTGGAGGCAATCGACGCAGGCACCGCGCAGTTGATCGATGTCGGCGCACGCTGGCAGGCCGCCAAGACCGAGGCTTCGACGCTGGTCGCGGATGCCAGCCAGACACTGGAAAATTTCGTCAGCAGCGCCCAGGAGGCCGGCAAGAAGGACAGCCAGCGCTCCGCCGACGTGTCGATCATCGCCATGGTCGCCGGCACGCTGCTTTCCATCGTCGGCGGCCTGATGCTGATCGAAACCCTGCGTGGTCCGCTGAAGCGGGTGACGGAGACGATGACGCGCCTTGCCAATGGCGATCTCGAGGTCGCCATCGAAGGTCGCAATCGCGGCGACGAGATCGGCGACATGGTGCGCTCGGTTGCCGTCTTCCGCGACAACGCGGTCGAGAATGTCCGCCTCGGACAGGAAGCGGAAGCTGCCCGCACCCTGTCGGCCGAGGAGGAAGCCCGCCGCCGCACGGAGCGTGCCCGTATCGAGGCCGAGCAGATGGAGGCGCTCAACGCCCTCTCCGACGTGCTCGCGAAACTCGCCGATGGCAATCTGGAAGAGGGCATGGCTGAAAACCTCTCCGAGGACTACATCGTCATGGCCCGGACCTATAACAATGCGGTCGAAGCGTTGCGCGCGACGCTGATCGATGTTCGCTCCGTCACCGATGAAATCACCGGCGGCACCGGCAATCTGGCATCCTCCGCCGACGATCTGGCCCGCCGCACTGAACAGCAGGCGGCGGCGCTGGAGGAAAGCTCGCGCGCTCTGCGCCAGCTGACCGAAATCGTCCGCTCGACGGCCGAAAGTGCGCGCAAGACGACCGTCTCGGTCGACGAGACCCACAGCTACGCGAGGCATTCGGGCGAAGTCGTCGGCAAGGCGATCGAGGCTATGGCAGCGATCAACAAGTCATCCGACAAGATCTCGACGATCATCGGCGTCATCGACGAGATTGCTTTCCAGACCAACCTGCTGGCGCTGAACGCCGGTGTCGAGGCAGCCCGCGCAGGTGATGCCGGCCGCGGTTTCGCTGTTGTGGCGCAGGAAGTCCGCGAGCTTGCCCAGCGCTGCGCGGGTGCTGCCCGCGAGATCAAGGGGCTGATTTCCGAGAGTTCGGCGCAGGTGCGCGGCGGCGTCGAGCTGGTGCAGGAAACCGGCAATGCGCTCACCGTCATCAACGACCATATCTCGACCATCCACCAGCTGGTCAGCAACATCGAAGCGGCGGCGGCCGATCAGTATCGCGGCCTGAACGAGGTCAATCAGGCCGTCCACGAGGTCGAGCTGCTGACCCAGCAGAACGCTGCGATGGTCGAGGAGAATACCGCTGAAATCCATGGCCTGCGCCATCAGGTGGACGTGCTCAACGAGAAGATCGAACGCTTCAAGACCGGTACGAGCCGGTCGGTCTCGGGTGGCCGGGTGCAGGGATACGGCAGAAGCTACGCGGCTTAAGTGGTTGCCATCAACGGAGATCAAAACCCGCGCCAGGCGCGGGTTTTGTCGTTTCAGCGTGATGGTTGCGAGACGGGGCCACCTGCCGGCAAGCCGAAGAACACCTCGACCGAATGGATTTGACCTTCCGATGCCTCGAACAGTTCGGTGTTTCGTGCCCGGTTTCCGTTCTTCCACGTCGCATCGTAAGTCACGAAACATCGGTTTTCAGAAACGACGAGATGCTGCAGGTCTAACGATTCGAACGTACCGGCGGCCGGCCAGCAACGCTCGAAATAGGTCTTGCGATCGATATGGTCGTCGTAGGGGCTGGTGAAAGCGAAATCCTGTGCAAGCAGCGTTTCCAGACGAAGCCTGTCGGCCGTCAGGTAACAATCGAAACTGCTGCGTACTATTTCCTCGATAGAAGCGAACATGGCGACGTTCCGCAGATTGCGTTGATCGGTTCTAGCCGAACGTGATCCGGGGAGGTTTGTTCCGTTGGCGGCGGCCGTTAGGGCTGCCGGTATGGTCCGATCAACCGCCGGTGACGCTCATGTGGCGGGCGACGGCGGGCTTGTTGCGGGTGCGGTCGATGATGAAGTCGTGGCCCTTGGGCTTGCGGGTGATCGCCTCGTCGATGACGCTCGACAGGTAGGCGTCGTCATCCGAGGCACGCAGCGGCGTGCGCAGGTCGGCGGCGTCGTTCTGGCCGAGGCACATGTAGAGCGTGCCCGTGCACGTCAGGCGGACACGGTTGCAGCTCTCGCAGAAATTATGGGTCATCGGCGTGATCAGGCCGAGACGGCCGCCGGTCTCTGTGACCTCCAGATAGCGTGCCGGACCACCGGTCTTGTAGGCGATGTCCGACAGGCTGAACTGTTCGGCAAGCCGTTCACGCATCTCCGAGAGCGGCATATAGTGATCGGTGCGATCCTCGTCGATCTCGCCCATCGGCATGGTTTCGATCAGCGTCAGGTCCATGCCGCGCCCATGCGCCCAGCGCAGCATGTCGGGGATTTCCGCATCGTTGAAGCCCTTGAGGGCGACCGCGTTGATCTTGACATGAATGCCGGCTGCCTGGGCCGCGTCGATACCTTCCATGACTTTGGAAAACTCGCCCCAGCGGGTGATCTGCTTGAATTTGTCTGGATCGAGCGTGTCGAGCGACACGTTGATGCGCCGGACGCCGGAATCGGCGAGTTCGGCGGCGAATTTCGAAAGCTGCGAGCCGTTGGTCGTCAGCGTCAGTTCGTCGAGGGCGCCGGAATGGACATGCTTGCCGAGTTCGCGCACCAGGAACATGACGTTCTTGCGCACCAGCGGCTCGCCTCCGGTCAGTCGCAGCTTACGCACGCCCTTGGTGATGAAGGCGGAACAGAGCCGGTTCAGCTCTTCCAGCGTCAAAAGGTCCTTCTTCGGCAGGAAGGTCATGTTTTCCGCCATGCAATAGGTGCAGCGGAAGTCGCAGCGATCCGTCACCGACACCCGAAGATAGGTGACGGCCCGCCCGAACGGGTCGATCATCGGGGCTTTGGCTTCAACCAGCGGATGCGCGCCGGTCTGGTCGATGGTGACATTGTTCAACGAAATTCTCCTGCTGCATCAATGTCGTGAGCAAACCGGGCGACGTCAAGGCGAAAGCGGGCAAAACCGCAAGAAATCCGCCGCGAAACACTTTCTTATGATCGGGGGGAAATCCCGGTGGTTCATGAGGGAATTCCATCCGGCCGGAATCTGCGCTAGTGCTTCGCTACGCAAGGAGACTGCATATCATGAGCGACATCTGGCCGACCGAACTGCGCGTTTCCAAAGACCGCCACCGGCTGACGGTTGCGTTTAACGACGGCGCCTCCTTCGATCTGTCGGCGGAGATGCTGCGCGTCCTGTCGCCATCGGCGGAGGTTCAGGGCCATGGGCCGGGCCAGGGGTTGACCGTGCCCGGCAAGCGCAATGTCTCGATCATCTCGATGACACCGACGGGCAACTACGCGGTGCGGATCGGCTTCGACGACTTTCACGATACCGGGATTTTTACCTGGACCTATCTGCGCGAACTCGGCGAAAACGGCGAGACGCTGTTTGCCGCTTACGAGCACGATCTTGCCGAAAAGGGCATGAGCCGGGACAAGGCGGAAAAGCCGCGATAGACGGCGTTACGCCCTGTTTCAGCCGAGATCGTTTTCTTCCTTCAAAAGGCGGGCGATCAGCCGTTCCATGGACTGGGCAACGACCAGGCATTCTTCGATCGGCTCGTTGTCCAGCGACTTCTCGATCAATGTCGTCTGGATTTCCATCGCCTGCTCGGTGAGTTCGCGGCCGCTTGTCGTCAACGACAGCCGCAGGACGCGCTTGTCCTTCTCGTCGCCACGCCGCTCGATCAGCCCGCGTTTTTCAAGCTGCGGCAGGAGCATGCTCATGTTGGAGCGCCCGACCAGAAGTTTTCGCGCCAGCTCCTGCTGCGAGATGCCATCGAAGCGATAGAGGTTGATCAGGATATCCAGATGTGGCGGTTTGACGTCGAGATCGGCGAGCGCGCGCGTCAGCGTCTGTTGCATCAGCTGGCAGGCGCGGGCAACAGCGATCCAGCTGCGGAAACGCGGATGATCCCAGGGAAAATGATGGTGTTCGATCGTCGCTTGCTTTTTGTTCATCGTTGTACAATAATGTTCATCATTGAACATTTAAAGAGGGAATCCCACTATGGCATCCTTTGCGATCGAGGTCACCCGTCTCGCGCTCAGATGCGCGTCGGCCATTTCGCCGGAGACGGCCGGAAGGCTGGCCTTCAGGCTTTTCAGCGTCACGCCGTCGCGAAAGCCCAAGAGCGACAAGGAAAAGGCCGCGCTGGAGGCTGCAAAGCCGGTGATAGGCAGGGCAAGGCCGGTGACGCTTTCCTTTGCCGGCGGCTGGGTCATGGCAAGGCATTTCGAAGCGCGCGGTGACCGCGGCCCGGTCAGGCGCGTGCTGCTTGTCCATGGCTGGGGATCGCGCGGCGACTATCTGGCGGCCATGATCGACGGTTTGACGGCGGAGGGCTCGGAAGTGGTCGCGCTCGACTGGCCGGGACATGGCGCTTCGCCGGGGCGGACGCTGACCATGCCGGCGGCCGTTCGGGCGATCGACGCCGCCTGGCGGCATTTCGGCGGCTTCGATGTTGCCGTCGGCCATTCCTTCGGCGGCGCGAGCCTTGCCTGCGCGGCAGGTGGCCTTGTGTGCGATGTACCGTCCCATATTGCCAAAAAAATGGTCCTGATCGGCGCACCAAGCGAGATGACATGGCTTTTCAAAGGGTTTGGGAAATTTCTTCGCCTTTCGTCGAAAGCGCAGGCGGCGCTTGAAGGCATGGTCGTGCAGCTGTCCGGCCGGCGGCTCGAGGAGTTTGATGCTGCCCGCATTCTGGGCGTGCTCGCTGTGCCGGTGCTGGTCATCCATGCCGAGGACGACAAGGAGGTCTCGGCCGATCATGCGCGCCGGTATGCGGCGGCGGGGCGCAATGTCGAACTCCACTGGGCAAACGGGCTTGGCCACCGCCGCATCGTCTCGGCAGCACCGGTGATCGAGCGGATCAATGCTTTCATCCATGCACAGGACGGTAAGGCCGCGGATGAGCGAAAATTACGGATGGTGTCATAAAGGCGTCATGCTATCCATCGAAAGGATCGCCGAAGCTCGAAAGAGCGGGTCCGATGGAGAACAGCATGACACTCATTCGCACGGTCGAGGAACTGAACGCGCTATACGGCGGTACCAGCGAGGCATCGCTGGTGAAAGTCACCAGTCGGTTGACGCCGGACTATGCCAGCATGATCGAGGCCTCGCCTTTTGCAGCACTCGCGACCGTCGGACCGGAGGGGCTGGACTGCTCGCCGCGCGGCGACGACGCCTGTGTGGTGCGGATTGCCAATGACAAGACCGTGCTGATGCCGGACTGGCGCGGCAACAACCGGGTCGATTCGCTCGCCAACATCGTCCGCGATCCGCGCGTGGCACTGATGTTTCTCATTCCCGGCTCTAATACGACGATGCGGATCAATGGCACTGCCGTGGTCAGCGTCGATCCCGAATTGACCCACTCCTTCGAGATCGATGGCAAGCATCCGCGCAGCGTCATCGTCGTTACCGTCGGCGAGGTCTATTTCCAATGCGCCCGGGCGCTGATCCGCTCGCAGCTCTGGAACCCCGAGCGTTTCGTCGATCCGCAGTCGCTGCCGACCCCGGGCGCGCTTCTGAAGGCTGCCAAGGCTGACTTCGACAAGGATACTTACGACCGCGAATGGCCGGAACGCGCTGCAAAGACAATGTGGTAAGCTCCCGGCAGGATCGGGATGCATAGCGCCAGCTTTGGTGCTCAGTAGAGTGCAGATCAACGTTTTCCGGGGTGCGGATGGCAACCATATCTATGTCATCGTCGATTGATGGCAGTTTGCGGTGGCTGATTGTCGCGACGATGCTTGTTCCGGCCGCCGCCACACGGGCCGCCGAACTCAGCCTTGCGCAAAAAGTCGAGATACTGATCACGGCCTATCCGGAGACTCTTCTCAAAGCCGAAGACGGACACGCCCACTTTCGCAGCGGCGGGACGTTGCCGGTCGATGACGGCAAGGCCAAGGATCATGCGGGAAAACTGGCAACCGGTGATATCGAGGACAGCCTGTCGCAAATCTATCCGGCAGGTGCTTGCGAGACTAAGCCCGATGTCAATTTCGATCCGGGCCGAATTCGCAGCGATGCGCTGATGATGCGGCTCTATGGTGCATCCGCCGAACAGGTGGAGGCCTCGCTGGTTTCTGTTGACTGGTTCGGCAAAAAGCTGCGGGTGACGAAACGGCAGGGGGCGGCGGCGGCGCTCGAAAAGGTGCGCGACGAACTCAAGGCCATCCCGGAGATAGCAGCATTTCTCTCGCCTTCGGCCGGAACTTTCAACTGGCGCAAGGTCGCCGGTGCATCAAACATGTCGGTCCACAGTTTTGGCGCAGCCATCGATATCAACACGAAATATGCGGACTACTGGCTCTGGGCCGGCGGCAAGCCGGGCAGGGTGCCGCACCACAAGAACCGATATCCGATGAAGATCGTCGATGCCTTCGAGCGGCACGGCTTCATCTGGGGCGGGCGCTGGTATCACTATGACACCATGCATTTCGAGTACCGGCCGGAACTGATCGCCATCGGAAAAGCGGCAGGCGTTTCGGCCTGCCGCTGAGTATTTCCAACAATGGGATGGATTAGTCGCGGACGATGACTTTCGTGCCGATCGTGACGTTTGCGTAGAGGTGCTCGACGTCCTCATTGGCCATGCGGATGCAGCCGGAGGACATCGCCTTGCCGATCGACGAAGGCTGGTTGGTGCCGTGGATGCGGTAGATGGTCGAGCCGAGATACATCGCGCGGGCACCGAGCGGGTTGTCGATGCCGCCCTTCATGGTGATGGGCAGGACATGCCCCTTCCTGGCTTCGCGGACACGCATCTCTTTGGGCGGGTTCCAGGTAGGCCATTCGGCCTTGCGGCTGACCGTATTGCTGCCGGTCCAGATGAAGCCTTCGCGGCCGACGCTGACGCCGTAGCGCATGGCAACGCCGTTACCGAGCACGTGATAGAGTCGGCGGTCGGAATTGTCGACGATGATGGTGCCGGGCGCGACCTTCTCGTTGAAGGCGATCAGTTCGCGCTGGATTGGCGACAGGTTGATGTTCTTGGCGGTCTTTGCCTTTGCCGGCTTGCCTTGCGACAGGACCTGCAGCCAGCCGGTCTTGACTGCCGAGGACTGGAGAGAGGCGACTTCGAAGGAGCCATCCTTGCCGGCGGCGTGTGCTGCAGGGACGAGAAAGGCGGTGGCGATCAGCGCGGCGATGATGGTCTTCATGTCCGTATCCCCCGGTTTTGGCGGGAGATTTTCCGGTTCATCCCGGTGCGCTCCCTAGCATGGAGCTTTTCTAGACAGTGAAGACGAGTGTGGCTGTTTCCTGGGGAACGGGGGCAAAAAACAAGGCAGGGCGCCGCCTGTGCGCCTCTGCTTATCACTGTATTCGGTCGCTTATTTCCGGTAGATCAGCCAGTTCTTGCCGGTATCCTTCTTCATGCCTTCCTCAAACAGGGTCGTCCTGTTTCGCCCGGCATTCTTGGCGCAGTAGAGGGCGATGTCGGCCTTGTTGTAGAGATCGACCGGGTCGTCGGCATGCGATGCCTGGCAAACGCCCAAGGAAAGCGTGATCGGGCCGTAGTTGACGCCGGTCTTGGAATTCTTGAACGGTGTTGCTGAGAGCGCGTTGCGAATGCGCTCGGCCACCTGCAGGCTCTCGTCAAGATTGCTGTCACTGAGGATGATCGCAAACTCCTCGCCGCCGGTACGGGCCACGAAGGCATCGCGCCGCAGATTGGCGCGGATGACGGTGCCGACGGTCGCCAGGATCTTGTCGCCGACCGGATGGCCATAGCTGTCGTTGACTTTCTTGAAGTGGTCGATGTCGGCGATCAGCAGGCCGGTATAGGCTCGAAGCTGTTCGGAATTATAGATTGCCGCCAGTTTTTCGTCGAACGCCCGGCGGTTGGCAAGGCGCGTCAGCGAATCGGTATTGGCGATGCGCTTGTACTCATCGAGTTCCTGCCGGATGACCTCCATCTCGAAGGATTTGAGCGAGACATTTTCGGCCCTTTCCTTGCCCTGGTTCATCGTGTCGGCGGTCGCCTCGGTGAGGATGCTAACGCATTGGCGCAGGATTTCGGCGCTGGCGCTGCTTTTGCCGGTGATGTTCTGATAGGTCTCGTCCAGCAGCTTGTTGTAATTCTCAAGCGCGAATTGTTCGTCCTTCAGCAGTTTGAGAAGATCACCGAGTTCGCTTGCCAGATGGCTGTGCGCGCGGTCGATGCCTGCCGCGTGGTGAACATGGCTGAAGTAGCGGGCGCCGATCTCGTCCAGTTCTTCCTGGGTGGCGCGGCTGCCGAGGGCTGCCAGTTCCTTGGTCAGTTTCGGGTTGGAGCCGATATAGGCCTCGTAGTAGAGCTCGTAGTTGCGGGGTAGCGGCGAGATTCCCATGATCCGCATCGCATAGGTCACCTGCGCAGCGATATCGGGTATCTGCGCCTTGTTCAAAGCCGCTTGCATCGCGGACTCCTGTCTTGTTGTCTGCTGCAGCTAATATTAGGGATGAAAGATTTTAGAAGGCTTAACGTTTGGCAAAACGACACGTTAGGATTTGAGCGATACGCCGACGGCGGGCGTGAAATGCAAGAAGGCAGCGGTAGCCGCTGCCTTCATGATTTCTTCCAAAATGGTGACAGGATCGGCTTAGGACGGGCTGATCATCGTTTCCGGACGAACAACCGCATCAAACTCCGCATCGGTCACGTAACCGCCGCCGACGGCTTCCTCGCGCAGCGTCGTGCCGTTCTTGTGCGCTGTCTTGGCGATCTTGGCGGCGTTGTCGTAACCGATCTTCGGGGCAAGTGCTGTAACAAGCATCAGCGAGCGGTCGAGCGCCGCCTTGATATTGTCCTCGCGGGCCTCGATGCCGACGACGCAATTGTCGGTGAAGGAGACGGCAGCGTCCGCCAGAAGCTGCACCGACTGCAGGAAGTTGTAGGCCATCAGCGGATTGTAGACGTTGAGCTCGAAATGGCCCTGGCTGCCGGCGAAGGTCAGCGCAGCATTGTTGCCGAACACCTGGACGCAGACCTGCGTCAAGGCCTCGCACTGGGTCGGGTTGACCTTGCCCGGCATGATCGACGAGCCGGGTTCGTTTTCCGGCAGCGACAGTTCGCCGAGGCCGGAACGCGGGCCGGAGCCGAGCAGGCGGATATCGTTGGCGATCTTGAACAGGGCGGCTGCTGCAGCATTGATCGCGCCGTGGCTGAAGACCATCGAGTCATGGGCGGCCAGCGCTTCGAACTTGTTGGGGGCCGTCACGAAGGCGATGCCGGTGATCTTGGCAATCTCTTCTGCGACTTTTTCGGCAAAGCCGATCGGGGCGTTGAGGCCGGTGCCGACCGCCGTGCCGCCCTGCGCCAGTTCGCAGAGGCCCGGCAAGGTCATTTCGATGCGCTTGATCGAGGAGGCGACCTGCGCGGCATAACCGGAGAATTCCTGGCCGAGCGTCAGCGGCGTTGCGTCCTGCGTGTGCGTGCGGCCGATCTTGATGATGTGGTCGAAGGCCTTCACCTTGGCTACCAGGGCCGAATGCAGGTGCTTCAGGGCCGGCAGGAGGTCATGGACGACGCGCTCGGCGCAGGCGATGTGCATGGCCGTCGGATAGGTGTCGTTCGACGACTGGCTCATGTTGACGTGATCGTTCGGATGCACGGGCTTCTTCGAGCCCATGACGCCGCCGAGCATTTCGATCGCACGGTTGGAAATCACCTCATTGGCATTCATGTTCGACTGCGTGCCGGAACCGGTCTGCCAGACGACGAGCGGGAAATGGTCGTTGAGCTTGCCGTCGACGACTTCCTGCGCGGCGTCGATGATTGCCTTGCCGACAGTCGGGTCTAGGCCCTGCAGTTCCATGTTGGCGCGGGCTGCGGCCTGCTTGACGATGCCGAGCGCACGCACGATCGACAGCGGCTGCTTTTCCCAGCCGATCTTGAAGTTGCCAAGCGAACGCTGCGCCTGGGCGCCCCAGTAACGGTCGCTTGCGACTTCGATCGGGCCGAATGTATCTGTTTCCGTGCGCGTTGATGTCATCGTAATCCCTGCTTTCGTCATTCGGTGTCGAGACCGGGCGGTGTCGAGGACCGGAAGGTGGATGAGGCCGCGCGGCGGCCTGAAGCTATGATGCGGTTCTCTCTGGCCCAGGTAAGCAGTGCTTGTAAAGGGGTTGCGAGGGGCTTGGCGATGCTACAATCGTTTAAAATGAAGCGTCCCTGGAGAGCGTTGCATTTCATTGCTCCCGTGGTCGATTCCATGTGGGGCTATGGTTGCTCTGTGCCTTTTCAGACACAAGCGAAGGTATAGTTTCGCAGGCTTCCGCAGGAAATTTCGCGATGCCTGCCGATTTTTTCGATGCCGCAAAAAATAATCGAAGAAATTCAAATTTTTGGACGCCGTCGTCCGTTTCACAAACTGTAATCTTTCACGGATTTGTGACGGTTCGCGCAGCGGCGGAATGGGTGGCGTTTCCTTTTCATTCACCATCCTTTCTTATAAGTACGAAAGCTCGGTGACATGATGGGGCATCGGGCGCGAACCGCCGATGGCGGCAATGCGATACGGGGACGTGTGAGCTAATGAAATTGATGAAGACTGCTGCGATCGTGACACTGATGACAGGGTGTGCGTTCGCCTCTCTCGGTGTCCAGCGCGCGGAAGCCCTGAATTTGCTGGATATCTTCCGCAGGAAAAAGCCGGTCGTCGAGGAATATCAACCGCTGCCCGGCTTTGACAACGGACAGCAGACTCGGCCGGCACAGAAGCAGGCCGCGCGCCCACTGCCAAAGGTCACGTCGCCGAAGTATTACACCTACAAGGCCGAGCCATTGCGCCGTATCGCCACGGCCAAATTGCTCGATCCGGTGGTAACCGGTTCCGTCCAAAGCGACGCTCTACCGCCGATACAGCGCGCCTCGCTTGCCGATGCCCGCCAGTTCCTGCCTGGCGTCACTGCCTATGCGCCGGCCGATGTGGCCAAGGCGATCGAGGCTTTCTATGCAGGGCACGAGGGATTTGTCTGGATCAGCGGCGATGCACCGAATGCGGCGGCGAAGGCCGCCCTCGATGTGCTGGGGCAGGCGGCAAGCGTCGGGCTTGACCCGCAGGATTATGCCGTCGACGTCCCGTCCGGTACATTTGACAGCAGCGACATGGCAGCACGCGAAAAGGCGCTGGTCGAGTTCGAGATTCAGCTATCCGCAGCGACGCTGACCTATGTTGCCGATACCGTGCGCGGCCGCATCGACCCCAACAAGATTTCCGGCTACCACGATTTCAAGCGCAAGGACGTCAACCTGACGGGCAAGCTCGAGAATATCGCCAGAAGTCACGACGTTGCGGCCTATCTCAATTCGCAGACGCCCTCCGGCCCCGAATTTCTGGCCCTGAAACGGGAACTGGCAGTGCTCGAGGCCAAGACCAGCGAAGCGCCGCGGATCGTCATCGCGCCGGACACGCTGCTGAAGCCCGGCGTAAGCAATCCGGAACTGGCCAATGTCGTTGCCGCCATTCGCCTCAAGGCTTCGGATGCGCTGAAGGTCGAGCATTCGCTCATCCTGTCCGCCTATCAGGGAACGCCGGACTACACGCCGGAACTGGTGGCCCTGATCGAAGGGTTCCAGAAGGAAAACGGGTTGAAACCGGACGGCATCGTCGGCAAGGCGTCGATCCGCATTCTGACCGGTGGAGACACGACCGAGAGCAAGATCGACAAGGTGCGCATCGCCATGGAGCAGGCGCGCTGGCTGCCGGCCGATCTCGGCAGCCGCTATGTCTTCATCAACCAGCCCGCCTTCATGGTCTATTATCACGATCAGGGCGCCGAGCGATTCTCGATGCGCGTGGTGGTCGGCTCGAAGGCGAACCAGACCTATTTCTTCGAGGACGAGATCCAGACCGTCGAGTTCAACCCCTATTGGGGCGTGCCGCAGTCGATCATCATCAACGAAATGCTGCCGAAGCTCAGGAACGATCCGGGTTATCTTGATCGCCTCGGCTACCAGGTGGAGGTTGGCGGGCGTCCGGTGTCGTCCTATGACGTCAATTGGTACGGTTCGACGTCCGGCGTTGCCGTGCGTCAGCCACCGAGCAGCGACAATGCATTGGGCGAACTGAAGATCCTGTTCCCGAACAGCCATGCGATCTACATGCACGACACGCCGTCGAAGAGCTTCTTCAAGAAGGACCAGCGGGCGCTCAGCCACGGTTGCGTGCGGCTTGCCGATCCGCGCCGGATGGCAGCCGCCGTGCTCGGCACGTCGATGGACGATGTTGCCAAGCAGATCGCCGACGGCCGCAACAAGGGGGTCCAGGTGCCGAAGCGGATTCCGGTCTATGTCGCCTATTTCACCGCCTGGCCGAACAAGGACGGCGCGGTCGAATATTTCGACGATGTCTACGAGCGCGACATGTATATGGGCCGCGCACTGGAAGCGACACGCCTGGCGCGCCGCGCCGAAGGCTGAACGCCACGGGACAGACATTGAAAAAGGCGGCTTCAAGCCGCCTTTTTCATGCCCGCGCGATAAGGCGTTCGATCAGTTCGGGGGTCAGCTCGTCGAAGTGGCGAACGACGAGGTCGGGCGCGAGGCTTTCGACCGGCACCTCGGAGTAGCCGAAGGGAACGCCGATCGAGCGCACGGATGCGTTGCGGGCGACCAGGATGTCGTTGAGGCTGTCACCGATCATCACGGAATTTTCCGGCACGCCACCGGCAAGGCGGATGGTGGAAAGCAGGTGTTCGGCATCGGGCTTGCGCACATGAAACGTGTCGCCACCGGTGATGGCGGCAAAGCGCGAGGCGAGGGCAAGGCCCTCCAGCAGGCTTTTGGCGAGCATTTCCAGCTTGTTGGTGCAGACGGCGAGCGTATATCCGGCAGCGGCCAGGCGATCCATGGCGGCGATGACGCCCGGATAAGGAATGGAATCACCCGGCATCGAGCCGTGATAGAAATCCACGAATTCCTTCATCTGCCAGTCGAGGTCGTCGGCGCTCAGCGTTTTGCCGCGCAGCGAGAACGTGCGCTCGATCATTGCCTTGGCGCCGTGGCCGACGAGATGGGTGAGATCGTGATAGGTGACCGGGGCCAGTCCCGCCTGCACTACAGCGTGGTTGAGGCTTGCAACGAGATCGGGCGCTGTATCGACAAGGGTTCCATCAAGATCAAAAACGACAACGGGAGCGGACACGGAAACCTCTTAGATGAACTGCGAAAGGGTGAGGTTCGGGTAGGGGAACCAGGAGGAAAAAGCAATCTCGACTTTTGCTGCAAACTATGGCGGCCATTTGTATTTCGGCGGCTATTGGGGCTTTTGTTTGCCGTGGCAGCCGTGTAAACGTCTCATCGGAACAAAGAGGCCGGGCCGTTGTTACAGCCGCCTCCAATATAAAATTTGAGGAGAGCGTGGCGCATGGACGCCCGTGAAATGAAGATCAAGGCTGCGCAGGCAGCGCTCGACTATGTCGAAGACGGCATGAGGCTCGGGATTGGCACCGGTTCGACGGCGGAGGAGTTCGTCCGTCTGCTTGCCGAAAAGGTGGCATCCGGATTTCGCATCGAGGGCGTGCCGACGTCGGAACGCACCGCGCGGCTTTGCGTGGAACTCGGCGTGCCGCTGAAATCGCTGGACGAGCTTCCCGAACTGGACCTGACCATCGATGGTGCGGACGAAGTGGACGGCAGGCTGCGGCTGATCAAGGGCGGTGGCGGTGCGTTGCTTCGCGAGAAGATCGTTGCCTGTGCGTCGTCGCGGATGATCGTGATTGCCGACGAGACGAAGGTGGTCGAGACGCTCGGTGCCTTCAAGCTGCCGATCGAGGTGAATGCCTTCGGGCTTGCAGCTACCCGCATCGCCATCGAAAAACTGGCCGCCCGGCATGGTCTTTCCGGCGAAATCGCAGTGCGCGAATCGGGCGACGGGCCGTTCATGACCGATGGCGGACATTTGATTCTGGATGCATCTTTTGGCCGTATTCCTGATGCAGATGCGCTGGCGCATGAACTGAACGCCATTCCCGGCGTGGTCGAGCACGGCCTTTTCATCGGCATTGCATCTCTTGCGATTATCGCCGGCCCGGCAGGGGCAAGGGTCATGACGGCCTAGCGGGCTGCGGTTCGGATGACTTTGGTCAACCGAGTCGGTGATTGCGAGATTTCGATCCCTGGCCGAAGGCGGTCGAAGAGAATTGTTACGGCATCGCTTTGGGCGGGAGACGACCCGGTGGCGATGACTTTGAAATTGGACTAAGCAGGGCCGCAGATGCAAGGCGTGCGGATCCCGGCGTCAACTGACAGGAGCTTACAGACATGATAAATCTCGCAGGTCTCGGCCGCAGGGCGGCTGCAACCGCCATCATCCTTTCCGCTGTCATGGTTCCTGCCCTGCGGGCGCAGGAAGTGACCGACGAGCAGCTCAAGGCCGCGCGTGGCGCCATCGAGGCAATTGCTGCCACCAATGGTTTCGATAACATTCTGCCCAATCTGGCGGAACGCCTGAAGACGACGCTGATCCAGTCCTCGCCCAACCATGAGGAACTGATCACCAAGACCGTCGATGACAAGGCGCTCGAACTGGCAGCGCGCCGCGCCGATCTGGAGCGTGAAGCAGCGACGATCTATGCCAAGACGTTCACCGTCGAGCAGCTGAATGCGATCACCACCTTCTACACGTCCGATGCCGGCAAGAAGCTCCTGAACGACGGCCCGATCGCGTCGCGCGAAATGATGAAGGCAGCCGATATCTGGGCAGCCGGCGTCTCCCGTGACCTGAATGCCGCTGCGACCAAGGAACTTGGCGCAACTCTGACCGCGGGCCAAGAACCGATTCCGGGCACCACGACCACGACGCCCCCCGCTCAATAAGTGGCTCGGCCGTTCTGGCAAGACAAGCCTCACGACGAATTGCAAAGCCCGGATCATTCCGGGCTTTTCATTTTGTGCTGCTCCACCCTATATCAGCATCACACGGCGGGAATCGCCGGCAAGGCACTGCGGGGATCCTCGCTGGCACGATCTTGCAAAACGACCCGCATCCCTTCGCCCATGACCCGTCCGGGAGTTTTTCAGCATGACGTCTTTCGATTATGACCTCTTTGTTATCGGCGGCGGTTCCGGCGGCGTGCGCAGCGGCCGCCTTGCGGCGGCCATGGGCAAGAAGGTCGCCATCGCCGAGGAATTCCGCTACGGCGGCACCTGCGTCATCCGTGGCTGCGTGCCGAAAAAACTCTACGTCTACGCTTCGCAGTTTTCCGAGCATTTCGAGGATGCGGAAGGTTTCGGCTGGAGCGTTGGAGAGCGCACGTTCGACTGGCAGAAACTCGTCGCGGCCAAGGAAAAGGAAATCACCCGGCTGGAGGGGCTTTACCAGAAGGGCCTCGCCAATGCCGGCGCGGAAATCCTGCATACCCGGGCTGAACTGACCGGACCGAACACGATCAGGCTTTTGGACAGCGGCAAGACCGTGACCGCCGAGCGCATCGTCATCGCCGTCGGCGGCCATCCGACGCCGCACGATGCGCTGCCGGGGCACGAGCTCTGCATCAGCTCGAACGAAGCCTTCGATCTCAAGGAATTGCCGAAATCGATCGTCATAGCCGGCGGCGGCTACATTGCGGTCGAATTCGCCAACATCTTCCATGGCCTCGGTGTCGAGACGACGCTGATCTACCGCGGCAAGGAAATCCTGTCGCGCTTCGACCAGGACATGCGCCGCGGCCTTCATGCCGCGATGGAGCACAAGGGCATCCGCATCCTGTGCGAGGATCTGCTGCAATCCATTACGAAGACGGCCGACGGCCGGCTTGTCGCGGAAACAATGAAGCACGGCACGTTGACCGTCGACCAGGTGATGCTGGCGCTTGGACGCGTGCCGAACACCAAGGGGCTTGGGCTGGAAGCGGCGGGTGTCGCCGTCAACGAGCGCGGCGCCATCATCGTCGACGCGTTTTCGCGCACCAGCGCGCCAAGTGTCTATGCGCTCGGCGATGTCACCGACCGGGTACAGCTGACGCCTGTCGCCATCCATGAGGCCATGTGCTTCATCGAGACGGAATACAAGGGCAACCCGACGTCCCCGGATCATGACCTGATCGCCACCGCAGTCTTCTCCCAGCCGGAAATCGGCACGGTTGGGCTCTCGGAAGAGGCTGCTGCAAGGAAATATGACGAGCTTGAAATCTACCGCGCCGAGTTCCGGCCGATGAAGGCAACGCTTTCGGGACGTTCCGAAAAGACGATCATGAAGCTGATCGTCAACACTGCCGACCGCAAGGTGCTGGGCGCTCATATCCTCGGCCATGACGCCGGCGAGATGGCGCAACTGCTTGGGATTTCGCTGAAAGCCGGCTGCACCAAGGACGATTTCGATCGCACCATGGCCGTGCATCCGACGGCGTCGGAGGAACTGGTGACGATGTACAATCCGAGCTACCGCATCAAGAACGGCGAGCGGGTCGGCTAACGCCGGGTGAGGTAAATTTGGAACCGGAACCGGAGTGTGCGCTGACATCCCGCAGCGCGCACTTTGCTGGAACAATCGCTTTTCAATCCCCATGTTAACGTTTATAAGCCCGCATCCGCAAAATCGCCGTTTTCCCGGCCAGGAGAGCTGCGGTCAGGAATTGTGCCGCTGAAACGCGGCTGATGTCCGGTTTGAAGCTGGCGTTGTCTGGAATTCATCCGGGAGCGCGACTGCTGCGGCGGACTTGCGCAAGAGAACAGGTGATCGACATGGCACAGACTTGGACCCCGAACAGCTGGCGGCAGAAGCCCATTCAGCAGGTGCCGGATTTTCCGGACATGGCAGCGCTTTCTGCTGCGGAAGCGCAGCTCGCGACCTATCCGCCGCTGGTCTTTGCCGGCGAAGCGCGCCGCCTGAAGAGCCAGCTTGCCAATGTTTCGGAAGGCAAGGGGTTCCTGCTGCAGGGCGGCGATTGCGCCGAGAGCTTTGCCGAACATGGCGCCGACACGATCCGTGACTTCTTCCGTGCGTTCCTGCAGATGGCCGTCGTCCTGACGTTTGGCGCACAGCAGCCGGTCGTCAAGGTTGGCCGTATTGCCGGCCAGTTCGCCAAGCCGCGCTCCTCCAACATCGAGAAGCAAGGTGACGTCGAGCTGCCGAGCTATCGCGGCGACATTATCAACGGCATCGAGTTCAACGAGAAGGCCCGCATTCCAGATCCGGAGCGCCAGATTATGGCCTACCGGCAGTCGGCCGCGACCCTGAACCTTCTGCGCGCGTTTGCGATGGGCGGCTACGCCAATCTCGAAAACGTGCACCAGTGGATGCTCGGTTTCGTCAAGGAAAGCCCGCAGGCCGAGCGCTACCGCAAGCTCGCAAACCGGATCTCCGAAACCATGGATTTCATGAAGGCGATCGGCATCACATCGGAGAACCATCCGAGCCTGCGCGAGACCGATTTCTTCACCAGCCATGAGGCTCTGCTGCTCGGCTACGAGCAGGCGCTGACCCGCGTCGATTCCACGTCCGGCGACTGGTACGCGACTTCCGGCCACATGATCTGGATCGGCGATCGCACGCGCCAACCCGACCATGCGCATATCGAATACTGCCGCGGCATCAAGAACCCGCTTGGTCTGAAGTGCGGTCCGTCGCTGACGGGGGACGGCCTGATCGAACTGATCGACCTGCTCAACCCGCAGAACGAGGCCGGCCGTCTGACGCTGATCTGCCGCTTCGGTCACGACAAGGTTGCCGAACATCTGCCGCGCCTGATCCGCGCCGTCGAAAAGGAAGGCCGCAAGGTCGTCTGGTCCTGCGACCCGATGCACGGCAACACGATCACGCTCAACAACTACAAGACCCGCCCGTTCGAGCGGATCCTGTCGGAAGTCGAAAGCTTCTTCCAGATCCACCGCGCCGAAGGCACGCATCCGGGCGGCATCCATATCGAGATGACCGGCAACGACGTGACGGAATGCACTGGTGGCGCCCGTGCGCTCTCGGGCGCTGATCTCGCCGACCGCTACCATACCCATTGCGACCCGCGTCTCAATGCCGACCAGGCACTTGAACTCGCCTTCCTTCTTGCCGAACGCATGAAGGGTGGCCGCGACGAAAAGCGGATGGTCGTCAACGGCTGATCTTTTCTGATCAGCGCCGCTGATCCTTGGCCGAGTGAATTGAAATTGACAGAACCGGGCCGACTGACGATGCTGGCCCGGTTTTTTCATGTCAGCCTGGCGGGCAGGCAAGCATTTTCAAGGGGTTGAGCATGGCAGAAGAGCATACCGGATCCTGCAATTGCGGTGCTGTCCGCTTTCGCACGCGCGGCAAGCTGCGTGAAGTCATCGCCTGCCATTGTTCCCAGTGCCGCAAGCAGACGGGGCTCTACTACGCCGCCACCGATGTCCTCGACGTGGGCCTGGATCTCGAAGGGGCCGAGAATATCACCTGGTATCGATCGAGCGCGGAAGCGCAGCGCGGCTTCTGCAAGACGTGCGGTTCGGCCCTGTTCTGGAAGATGGACGGCCTCGACTATACGTCGATCATGGCGGGAGTGTTTGACGAGCCGACGGGGCTTGCCATCGGCTTCCATATCTACTGCGCCGACAAGGGCGATTTCTACGAGATCAATGACGGCCTGCCGCAATTTGCGCAGTCAAAACCCTGATGGGCTCGGCTGGGTATTGCGGGCTTTGTCCGCTTCTATCGACCGGACTGCTTCATTGAACGCGTTGTCCAGCGCGCAGAACTTGACCGACTGCCAGCGCTTGTAGTCCTCGATCAGCGAAGCTGAAACCCAGACCCGGTGGTTGGTCCTGCTGTGCTCCTCCTGCCAGCCAAGGGTGCCGAGTGCTTCGGCGCGGGCAAAGAGGCGGCGCAGGTGGGTGCGTGACAGCGAATAATGGCTGGACAACTCCGAAAAGCGCAGGTCTTCGACCCAGTGATAACCGTCCTTCTGTATCGGATTGACGATCCGCGAAAAGAAATCGTCGAGGATCAGCCCCCCATATTCCGTCCAGACGAAGCATGAGATGCTGAGTGGCGGTTCGCGCCATGCCCTGTCGGCGATCAGCCGTTTCGCGGCGATCGGCTGGGCACGGTGGAAAATTTCGGGATTGGCTTCCAGTCGTGCAACTCGCCCGCCGTGGTCGAGGAGATCGAGGCTGCGCATCTGGGCGCGGAACCACAGCCTCATCGCATCGTGACTGACCTCGGTCGGCTCCAGTGGGCGGCTGCGTCTGTTTGTCGATCCCGGCACGTCGCGGACCAGTTTATAAGCCAGCAGTTCGGCCAGAAAGGCCGTCGCGGTGTTACGGCTTGCGGCGCCGAATTCCACGATAATGTCGAGAAGACGCGAGGCCGTAATGCCAGACAGCGGATCGGCCGGATTGCGCTGGAGATGCAAGGCATAGGCGGCCTGGGTCAGAAGCCACTTCTGTTGCGCGGCAACCAGGCGGGCGATCCTTGGAAAATGGTCGTAGAGCTCGATCATGTGGCGCGCGCCCTGTTGCAGAACGGCAAACAGCGCAGGGTTCTGTGCAAACGCCTCAACTTCGGCGGAAGAGCCGGCTTCAGGAGTTGGAGGCGTTGGTGACGAGATACCGGTCATGGCTTTGGCAAAAGTCCAGTGGATAGACGCGTCGGATCGGAATCGGTGAGGGCTAACGTTAACCTATGTCGCTTGCCCAACGCCCGAAGTCCATCTTTTGTTTCAATAATAATGTCGCCGGGGAGAGTGTCTCGATTTACAAAAAGAGCCGGATGGCAGTTTGCCGTCCGGCTCCGAAGGCAAAAAAGGTTACTCTTCTTATTGTACGAGAACCGGCTGCAGACAGTTGACGCCGGTGACGCGGACATCCGCTTCGCCGACCCGGACGCCGACTGCGAGAAGCAGATTGTAGAGCAGGGTGTCGATCGCCGGCGTCACCGTTCCCAATGTCTGGGCAAGTGCTGCCTGGATGAGCTTCGGGCTGCCGATCGTCAGAAGCAGCACCTGGATCTCGACATCCAGATTGTTGAGCAGTGTCTGGGTGGTCGAGGTCAGGACATCCTTGGTCGATACGCTCTTGACGGAATTTGCGGCTACCTCGGAGGGGCTGAACGTCAGCCGCTGCGGCAGCATGTTTTTCGTTTCGACATGAGCGATACCGTCGATCTTGACCAGGGCGGAATCGATCAGCCGAGCCTTTTCCACCCGTGCTTCATCGCTGAAATTCGACAGAACCGTCGGATTGACCTTGCCGATCGCGATTTCCGCGACGCCGGGAACGGTATCGATGCTGACGCTCGCATTTGTCGTCGAGCCGCCGTAGCAGCGTATGTCGGCAAGCTTGCCTTCCGCATGGGCGACTTCGACATAGATCGGCAGTTTGATCCTCAGGCCGGCAAGCGCTGCCAGCCCGTCGATATTGACTTCGATGGCAAGCCGGGTCTGTGCGGTGCGAACGGCAGAACCCGGCGCACCCAGCTTGTGTGGCGGTGTTCCGACCGGCGGTTCGCCGATGGCAAGCTTGACGCTCGCCGACGCGACACCGGGCAGGCCGGCCACGGCCGCCAACGATATCTGGTTGGTGCCGTTGGCAATCGCCGCCGCCGCCGTGACGATGTCGAGCGCGCTGACCTTCATATTCCAGTCCGATCCCGCATCGACACTCAATCCCTTCTTCGGGTCGATATTGAGTATCCGCGACAGGGTGAAGGTCTTGGTGTTCTTGCTGCTGGCCGTTTCCAGCGCCTTCAGCGCGGACGTTGCCGTGCTGGAGAGCCCCTGCACAGCCTGCATCGAGGCAAGAAGCTGCGGCATCGTGAGGTTTGCCTTAAGCACGTCCTCATAGGTCGCCGCCGTCAGGTTCAGGCGTGTGGAGACGCCCTTGAGGAACGGCTGGATGTTGATATCGGCATCGACAAGCGCCCGATAGTCCATGACCTTCAGGGAAATAGTGGTGCCGAGCATCTGGCCGAGTACGGCATTCAGAATGCCGCCGTCCAGGCTCGCAAGCCGAGAGCCGATCGAGAAAGCGGCAAGCTTGGTGCTGGCTGCCGTGCCGACGGCACTCATCGTCGGGGCGGAGCTGAACATGGCCGCGAGATGCAGGGTTCCTTCCTTCTCGATCGAGACCTGGGCTGCGTCCGCGGGGGTGGCATTGGGGATGAAGCGCTGTCCGGTCGCGAGCGCTGGATCGGGGACGTAGCGTCCCTTGACGATGGTGACTATGCCTTTCTTGATCGCCGTCAGATCCCTCGGAACCACTTTTCCATCCACGCCAAGCAATCCACCTTGGGTTGCAAGCGAAAGGTTAAGGCCGTTGTTCTTGAAGTGATTGATCGCCGCGGTCTCGACATTGGGCAGATCTGCGGCCGCGACAATGGCCGTGATATCGGCGACACCCTGCATTTCGCGCTTCTGGAGGGTAAGGTAGCCATAGTCGATACCGAGACCGAGCGACAGGACCACCAGCGGCAGGACGAGCGCTGCCGATATGCCGATATTGCCGGTCTTGTCCGCGAAAAGATTGCCTGGCGTCAAGGTTGTGCGGGTCATGTCAGATACCTCCCACCCGTATCGTTGCGTAGCGCTTGATCTGGTCGTCGGGCAAGGCGAAGGAAAACAGCTTCCAGATAGGCAATTCGCTGGAATCATAGGCGATTGTGACGGTAAACTGATTGAGATTGCCGACGTCATCCTCGACGTCGATGGTCAATTTGTCCGGGTCGATAAAGGCATAGTCCAGCGTCGACGACTGAATAAACGTGTTGGCGAGGCTCTTTCGTTCTGTTGCAGACAGCCCGGCGACGGCGGTCCTGGCCGCATCTGCTGCAATTTGCTGGATCGCATGGGTGGCGCTGAGATAAATGCCGTAGCCGATCATTGTGAAAATGACCAGAAAGAACAACGGCGCCACGATTGCGAACTCCAGCGCAGCAGCACCTTCGATATTCCTGCGCAGTCGTGACAGGAGAGACATAAAACACACTCCCAAGTTTATATCTGCCGATAGGTTTGACGAGATACATCCATATGGTGTGCTTCAAGTGTTAATATTTGGATACGCCAATAAATTGTCTTTTACACTTCTGCGTCTCTTTATTGTATTTCAAATATTTAGGGTTGTGTCGTTCTCAGGCGTTCAGAACCGGAATGGCACAGCCTAAATTGAGGTCGATGAATCGCCCGCGGTTTTGGAGCGGGCCAACTGGGTCTCCAGCCTGCTGACATCGGCGCGCAACTCGGCAATCTCGCGCAACAGCACCGTGTCAATCTTGTTATGCAGTGAAATCAGTTCCACCTCGGATTTGAGGTTGACCTCATAGTCCTTCGAGGCGTCGAGGCGATCCTTCATCGCTTGCCGGTTCTGCGACATCATGATGATCGGAGCCTGGATGGCTGCGATCATCGACAGGAGGAGATTGAGGAAGATGAAGGGGTAGGGGTCGAACGCATCTCGGGACAAAAGGACCGTGTTGGCGATGGCCCAGACGCCAAGGAAGATGAGGAATGCGATGATGAAGCCCCACGAGCCGCCAACCCGGGCGATGCTGTCCGCCATCCGGTCGCCGAAACTCTGCCCGGCAACGAAGGCGGCGTTGGTGTCCTGTGACAGGATCTTTCGTTCCCGGGCATGACGAAGAACGTGGCGCTCGACCGCGCCGAGTTCGGCGCTGGGCTTGCCGAAAAGAATATGCGAGATTTCATCGAGATGCGACATGGGCTGGCTCCGTCAAACAACGTCGCCCTGTTCTAGCCCATGCCAGTGATTTGCGGAAACGCGGAGCGTTCCGTCGTCCCCTTGTCTTTTACATCGCCGCCGCAAACAGGTCTGCGTGGGACTGGAAGAACCGATCGGTTCCGAACCGCTTGCCGAACATCATGTCATGCTGCAGGAAGCGATAGTCGCGGATGAGGGAAGGGACCGTCTTCTTGCGACCCCAGGCGGACGTCTCCTTGCCGGCGGCATCGACGAGCATGTAGCGGTCGATGATGCGATACCGGTCGAAGATATTGCCAAGAAAGCCTGTGTAGTAGGGATGCTCGAAGCCGCCCTGCTTGAGGATCTGATAGGACAGGAAGGCCGGGCTGATCGTGCCGATATCCTTGACCGGCCCGGTCTTGTTCGACCAGACGACCAGCGGCGTTTCATGCTGGGCCTTCATCTGCTCGAGCGATCCCTTGCGCGAGGCAGTGACGTCGTTCATGAAGCCGGTATTCGGATAGACGGTATTGAGCGGCGGCAGATGGTCGCCGAACATCACGATGATCGTCTCGCGGTCGCGTTCCTTGGCCCAGTCCATCAGCATCTTCAGGCTGTCATCGGCTTCCTTGATGCCCTGCGCATAGGTTGCCAGCACCTGCTTGTCGACGGCGGGCAGGTTGCCTTCCACCTTGATGGTGTTTTTCGCATAGCGGTTGGCTTCGTAGGGGCCGTGGCCCTGCAGCGTCACGGTGAAGAAGAAGAACGGATCGCGCAACTGGTCGGCTTCGCGGATGATTTCCTTCGTCAGCGATTCATCCGAGGTGAAGATGCCGCGCTTCTGCATCACCGGCATGTTTTCTTCCGACTTGAACTGCTCGAAGCCGAAGGCCTTGTAGACGGCGCTGCGGTTCCAGAACCATTTCTGGAACGGATGCACGGCGCGCGCGACATAGCCTTCACCACGGAAAAAGGTGGCAAGCGAGGGGATCGGATTGCGGATATATTGCTGGTAGGGGATGCTGCCATAGGGCAGGAAGGCGTTCGAAAAGCCGGTGAGCGCCTCGAATTCGACATTGGCCGTCATGCCGCCGAACTCAGGGGAAAACACGTCGCCGGACTGCATTTCGCGAATGGTCGGCATCGGGTCCGGCGTCAGCTTGACGTTCGGCAGGCGGGTTGGATCCCACAGGGATTCGCTCATCAGCACGATGACGTCGGGCTTGCCGCGATGGGTCGTGCCTGCCGGAACCGGCTTGGTCGGGATTTTGTCGATGGCATCAGACATATAGCCCGCCGGTGCCGTCACGTTGGCCATTGGCAGGTTGAGCGCGAAAGCCATGATGAAGCCGTTGTGGCGGTAGTTTTCCGTCTGGTCCCACATGATCGGAATGACCTGCAGGCGGTCGCGGATCCAGGAAAAGGTGTTGTAGTCCATGATGTGGTAGAAGGAGCCAAGCAGCGGCAGGGCAACGGCCAACTGGGCCAGACGCTGGCGACGGGTGAGCGCCGGAAAACGGCGCCAGGCGAAGCGGAGCAGCCAGGCAAGGCCGATGATCGAGACAACCAGGCCGACGACGATGCCGACCGCCGTCCAGGGGCGATCCCGCACCATGACCGGCATCAGCTCCATGATCTGCCGCCCGAACAGGAAATCGGTCGGATAGAGCGGGTCGGAGAGGAAAATCTGCTTCTGACGGCTGACAAGCGCCGGGATCAGCGCCAGGGGCGCGATGAGGATGACGCTATAGTTTTCTCGCCCGAACGCTGCATCGAGAGCAAGGAAGACGAAGAAGAAAACACCAACGGTGGTCCAGGCCGGGCGTGCCGGATCAAGGAAGAACGATACCGCCTCGGAGACGGAGTTGCGGGCAATCCATTCAACGACAAAGACCAGGGCGATCGAAAGGAGCAGCGACAGAGCAATCTGGCCGGCGAGGGAGAATGCCTTGCCATAACGCGCTGCAAAGCGTGTTTCCGAGGCATAGACTTCGGAAACGGCGACCGCGCGCGCTACGGATTCAAAACTGGCCAAGGACGTCTCCAATTTTCACAAAACTGTCGTTCTAATGTCATACCGCTGTCATCTTGAACGGAGGATGAATGAGCCGGATAAGGTTTTTCCAGTGGTTTTTTCTTATCCGTCCGGGCCGGGAAATGGACCCGCCGGGGCAATCATGCGGGACTGCTGTGCGCTCCAGATCCCAGCCAACGCTTTTTTTCCTTTTTGGTTGATGGCACGGGGTATTTTGGTCTGGAATGCGATAAACATCTCTCCGGGTGCCAACACCCGCGATAGCTAGATCAAGCATGGGCCTGTTCATGACCGCGCAAAAAACCATATCCAACACTCTTCGTATCGCCGTCGCCCAGTTGAACCCGACCGTCGGGGATATTGCCGGCAATCTTGCCAAGGCACGGGAGGCGCGGGCCGATGCGGCGCGCAGTGGCGCCGACCTGCTTTTGCTGACGGAATTGTTCATTTCCGGCTATCCGCCGGAGGATCTGGTCCTGAAACCGGCTTTCCTCAAAGCCTGCCAGAAGGCGGTCGATGCGCTCGCCGCCGATACCGCCGATGGCGGGCCGGGTGTCGTGGTCGGCTTCCCCCGTCAGGGTGATGCAGGGCGTCACAATTCGGTGGCGGTCCTTGATAACGGCCGGGTTCTGGTTGTTCGCGACAAGGTCGACCTGCCGAACTACGGCGAATTCGACGAGAAACGCGTTTTCACCGAGGGCGCGATGCCGGGTCCGGTCAATTTCCGCGGCGTGCGGCTCGGTATCCCGATCTGCGAGGAAATCTGGAACGACATGGGGATTTGCGAGACGCTGGCGGAAAGCGGCGCGGAAATCCTGCTGGTGCCCAACGGCTCACCCTATTATCGCGGCAAGATCGATGTGCGCCATCAGGTAGTGCTGCGCCAGGTGATCGAGACCGGCCTGCCAATGATCTTCGCCAATCAGCTCGGCGGCCAGGATGAACTGGTGTTCGACGGTGCCAGCTTTGCCTTCAATTCGGACAACAGCCTTGCCTTCCAGATGAGCCAGTTCGAAGAGAGCATCTCGGTTTCCGAGTGGCGTAGGAACGGCGACGGCTGGGTGTGCGCTCCCGGAATGATGTCGCGCCTGCCGCAGCAGGAAGAGGCGGATTATCGCGCCTGCATGCTGGGTTTCCGCGACTACGTCAACAAGAACGGGTTCAAGAACGTCGTCCTCGGCCTGTCCGGCGGTATCGATTCGGCGATCTGCGCAGCACTTGCCGTCGATGCGCTCGGCGAGGAGCGTGTCCGCACGGTGATGCTGCCCTATCGCTACACCTCGTCGGACTCGTTCAAGGACGCCGAGGATTGCGCCAAGGCGCTCGGCTGCCGTTACGACATCGTGCCGATCGAGGAGCCGGTACAGGGCTTCATGAATGCGCTTTCGGAGATGTTCGAGGGCACGGAATCGGGCATCACCGAGGAAAACCTGCAGAGCCGCGCGCGCGGCACGATCCTGATGGCGCTGTCCAACAAGTTCGGCTCGATGGTCGTGACCACCGGCAACAAGTCGGAAATGTCGGTCGGCTACGCCACGCTCTACGGTGACATGAACGGCGGCTTCAATCCGATCAAGGACCTCTACAAGATGCAGGTCTACGGCCTGTCGCGCTGGAGAAACACGACCGTGCCGCCGGGGGCGCTCGGGCCGTCCGGTGAGGTCATTCCGAAGAACATCATCGACAAGGCGCCGTCTGCCGAGCTTCGTCCGAACCAGACCGACCAGGATTCGCTACCGCCCTATCCGGTGCTCGACGACATCCTCGAATGCCTCGTCGAGAAGGAGATGGGCACCGAGGAGATCGTTGCGCGCGGCCATGACGAGGCGACGGTGCACCGGATCGAGCACCTGCTCTATATCGCCGAATACAAGCGCCGCCAGTCGGCGCCGGGCGTGAAGATCACCAAGAAGAATTTTGGCCGCGACCGCCGCTATCCGATCACCAACCGGTTCCGCGACCGCTAGTTTTCACAAAGGAAGAGGCAGGATGCGCAGTTCGGTCGAAATCTACACGCTTGAAACCGGCACGAGCCGGGTGGTCTGGCAGACGGAGCAACTGGTCGAGGCGCCGAACTGGTCGCCCGACGGGCAGACACTCGTCATCAATGGCGACGGATTGCTCTATCGGCTGCCGCTTTCCGGCGGCGAGCCGGCGCCGATCGATACCGGCTTTGCGCGCACCTGCAACAATGACCACGGCATCTCGCCCGATGGCACGACGATCGTCATCAGCGACAAGACCGAGTTCGGGGCATCCACGATCTATACGTTGCCTGTGACAGGCGGTTTGCCGAAGCAGGTGACGCAGAACCGGCCATCCTATTGGCACGGCTGGTCGCCGGACGGGAAAACGCTCGCCTATTGCGGCATCCGCGACCAGGTTTTCGATATCTACACGATCCCGGTCGAAGGCGGCGAGGAGACGCGCCTGACCTTTGGAGAAGGGCGCAATGACGGCCCTGACTACAGCCCGGACGGACAGTGGATCTATTTCAATTCCAGCCGTACCGGCCGCATGCAGATCTGGCGAATCCGCCCGGACGGCTCAGACGTCACGCGCGTGACCGACAGCGAATTCGGCGACTGGTTCCCGCACCCCTCGCCGGACGGAAAACATGTCCTCGTCGTCTCCTATGATGGCGATGTCTTCGACCATCCCCGCGACCTCGATGTCCGCCTGCGGCTGATGGATCCGGATGGCGGTAATGCTAGGATCCTGTTCGACCTGTTCGGCGGGCAGGGCACGATCAACGTTCCCAACTGGTCGCCCGACGGCAAGGAATTTGCGTTCGTGCGCTATGAGCCGGCGTCGTGACTGTATTTTCGTTCAGTAGAGTTTTGTAAAATACGTTGTCCGCTGGTTGTGCGTGATCTTGTGTGCAATCATTCCTGCTCCTATTGTTTTCTAAAACAGGGGCCGGGCATGCTCATACATCATCGAGTTGCCGTACTGATCGACGCCGAAAACGTATCGGGAGATTTCGCCTGTCACGTACTGCGCGAAGCTGGCGCATATGGAGCGACCGTTACGCGACGGGCCTACGGTGACTTTGCCCAAGGGAGAGGCTCGGGCTGGCTTTCGGCCGCGGCCCCCTATGCGCTTGATACTATTCAGGTTTCAAGCCTGAGAAACGGCAAGAATTTCAGCGACATGCGCATGACAATCGATGCGGTGGAACTTTTGTTTGCTAACAAAGTCGATGTTTTCTGTCTCGTGACCTCGGATGGTGACTTCACGCCGCTTGCCATCCATCTGCGCGGAGCCGGAAAGGTCGTCGTCGGCATTGGTGGCCAGCAAGCATCCCTATCGTTTCGTCAAAGCTGCAACGCCTTTCATATCGTTAGTCAGGCCTCTGTCGTTGCGGCGCCGGTCGCCACGCCTATGAAACCTCAAACGAAAGCCAAGCCCGCAAAACAGCAAGGCTTGCTGCCACTTTTAAGCAAAGCCTTCAAAATACTTGGTGCCGAAAAGGACGACGGATGGGTTGCGCTTTCGAATTTGGCAACGGCTTTGCGCGGGGCCGATCCAAACTTCACGTCCAAGTCCTATGGCTCGGCCACCTTGAAAAAACTTCTTGCTCAGCAACCGTCACTCGAATTGCGGCGGCATGAGCAGATTGATGCCGTGCGCGTGAAGCCCGGGATCACTGTCATTTCCGCGTGATACAAGATTGCCTCATCCGGCGCTGGTCGACGCGTTGATCCTCGAGGCGCAGGTGCCGGTACCGTTCGAGCCGCAGTTGCTGCGCGTCGGCGGCGTGGCTTTCGCCCCCGAGCACTGCAGCATGCCGCAAAATCGTACCGGCGGTCGACTAGGCGCTTTACCTCGCCAAGAACCGCGCCGCAATCGCGTCCAGCTCGCCCATGACCTAATGGAGGTGTCGCATACTCCAGAAAGCTGGACAGGCCGCATGATCACCGTATCCAGGAGGGTATGTTGTACGGGGTGATGACTTCAACCGCCGACAATGCCGGCAGCCCCGGACTGGCCAGTGCGCCACGGCGGCCCATGATTGCACGGAACACCGTGCGCACGTCGGCCTTGAGGTCGTGGTGCAGCACGAAATGGATGTGTCCGCTGCGCAGCAGGTCGAGATTGTCGGCATCGAGATCATGGGCGACGAAGACGGCGCACGGTCTGCCTGCGGCTGCAAAGGCGGCAAGGACTGCGCGGTTGCCGCCGCCGATCGAGTAGACGGCATTGATTGTCGAATTGGCTGACAAAGCGGCCGCAGCCAGCGCCCCGGTCGCTTCGTCCCGGCCATGGCCTTCGCTGGTCTCAACGATGCTGAGCGATGGATAGCGGTCGCGCAGAGTGCGGCGGAACCCGATCTCCCGTTCCTCCTCCCCGCGAAACCGGTTGCTGGACAGCGTGACGAGTACGGTCGCGGCGGCGGAACGCTCGCCGATCAGGTAGGCGGCGGTTTCGCCAGCCGCCCGGTTGTCGGCTCCGGCATAGGCGGTGCGCGGCGTGTTCGGCAGGTCGGTGACCAGCGTCACGACGGGGATGGCGGCCTGTTCGAGGCGGACGACCGCGGTGGCAATGTCCGGTACATCCGGTGCCTTCAGCACGATCCCGTCGGTCCCACGCAACCGGATGCGGTCGAGAAGTTGGGCGATATCCTGCGGCCGCATGGTTTCGGCGAAATGAAACCGCGACCGGAAGATCGTCGGCAGGAAGGTCAGGCTTTCGCTCTCGAAGGCATGCCGGACCGTGTCGGTGAAACGCACCGGAGCCTCCATGACGATGTCGATGCCGAATTTCCGTCCCTGGATTTCCATCCCGGCCTGCTGCTTTTCCAGTTCGCGGATGGCGGCGCGCACGCGCAGTTCCGTCTGCTTGCGCACCCCCTCACGACCGTTGAGCACGCGATCGACCGTGGCGGTGCTCAAACCTGCCTGGAAAGCGATGTCCTTGACCAGAAACTCATGCGCCATCGCGACTCTTTTTGATGGTTTTTTGATGGATTTCTGCTCTATATCAGATTTTTCCTCCGCGTATAGTCGGGGCATCGAATGACATCCGGGCGGAGGAAACGGGATGAAGACCGACAACCACTTGAAGCAACGTGCCGACCGGGTCTGGCTGACGGAGGCCGCTTGCGATCTGGGAGATTTTCGCGCCGAGGTGGAGCGGAGTACCCAGCTCGGCGATTATCCGCATGCGGCAGGCGTAGAGAAGAACGTGCTGATCTATGACGGCGCGAGCGTTTTGGCTGCGGCGGCCAGCGAAGAGGGCCGGCGGACAGTGCTTGCCGAAATCTGTGAGGCTTTCGCGACCGGGCCGGGCGTCATCGTGCTGAAGCGGGCTTTCGAGGATACGGCGGTCATCGACGCGGCGAGCGGCATTTTCGATGAGATCATCAACGAGCAGCACCGCACCAACACCGGTGGTGGCGACCATTTTGCCAAGCCCGGCGCCAATGACCGCATCTGGAATTCCCTGGAAAAGCACTGCCTCAAGAATCCGGAGAATTTTGCCGCCTATTACGGGAATGCCTTGATCGCGCTGGTCAGCGAAGCCTGGCTCGGGCCGAGCTACCAGATGACCGCGCAGGTCAACCGGGTCAATCCGGGCGGCGCGGCGCAATCGGCGCATCGCGACTATCACCTCGGCTTCCAGACATCTGAAGTCATCGAGCAATTCCCGGCGCATGTTCACCGGTTGTCGCCGGTGCTGACGCTGCAGGGAGCGGTTGCCCATTGCGACATGCCGCTGGATAGCGGACCGACATTGTTCCTGCCCTACAGCCAGACCTATGTGCCCGGCTATCTGGCGCTGAAGCGCCAGGAATTCCGCGACTATTTCGACCGCAACCATGTGCAACTGCCCCTGTCGAAGGGCGATCTGGTGTTTTTCAATCCGGCGCTCTTTCATGCCGCCGGCACCAACCGGTCCGAAGGCATCAAGCGGGTTGCCAACCTGTTGCAGGTTTCGTCCGCATTCGGCCGGGCGATGGAAACGGTGAACCGGGAAAGAATGAGCGCAAAACTCTACCCGGCGCTGAAAGCCATGCTGACAGACGGTCGCCTGTCCGGGGCTGAGGCTGCCTGCGCCATCGCATCCTGCGCGGAGGGATATTCCTTCCCGACCAACCTCGACCGGGATCCACCCGTTGGCGGTCTCGCACCGAAGACGCAAGCGCAACTGATGCACGAGGCGCTTTCCGGTGGTTGGGAGGACGCAGCGTTTACGGCTGCACTTGCGGCACAATCGAAAAAGAAGCTCAGCTAACTGAAACAGACCAACCATTTCAAACTTCCGTCTGATTCCCGGGCGGGAGTTTTTGGCAATGACCGACATCCAATGGAGGAAACAGGATGAGCAAAGAATATGGCCGGCTTGACGGCAAGATTGCGATTGTCACAGGCGGCACGCAGGGATTGGGGGCGACGATCGCGGCGCTGTTTGCCGAGCGGGGCGCTACCGGGATCGTGATCTGTGGACGCAACGCCGCGAAGGGCGAGGCCAAGGCTGCCGAGATCGCCAAGGCGACCGAGATCGGCAAGGCGACCGGCACGAAGGTCGTCTATGTGCAGGCCGATCTCGGGGAAGTGGAGGATGCGCGCAAGGTGGTCGCCGCCTGCGATGCGGAATTCGGCCGCGTCGATGCGCTGGTGAATGCGGCGGCGATCACCGACCGGGGCAACATTCTCGATACCAGCCCGGAACTGTTCGACCGGATGTTTGCCGTCAACGTGCGCGCGCCGTTCTTTCTGATGCAGGAGGCCATCAAGGTGATGCGCCGGGAAAAGATCGAGGGCACGATCGTCAACATCGGTTCGATGTCGGCCAAGGCCGGACAGCCGTTCATATCCGCCTATTGCGCCTCCAAGGGCGCGTTGGAAACGCTGACCAAGAACACCGCCTATGCAGTGCTGCGCAATCGCATCCGCGTCAACGGCCTCAATATCGGCTGGATGGCCTCGGAAGGCGAGGATCGCATCCAGCGCGAGTTTCATGGCGCGGCCGGCGATTGGCTGGAAAAGGCGGCAGCGAGCCAGCCCTTCGGCCGGCTGGTTGATCCGGCCGAGGTGGCGCGGGCCTGCGCTTATCTGTCGTCGGCGGAATCCGGCCTGATGACCGGGTCGGTGATCTGCTTCGACCAGTCGATCTGGGGCGCCTATGACGGCTCGCCGCATCCGGTCGCGGCCCTGTGAGGAGACGAAGCGGGCCGCTTGCATTTAGTGGCCCGCTATGCCCTTATCGCTTCCGTTCAGGTGCCCGTGAAAGCGGGAGAATCGGGAACCCGGTGAAAGTCCGGGACGTGCCCAACGCTGTGACGGGGACGGTTTTGCATCTAGGAATTTCTGAGTGTTCTCAGAGTTCTGCCACTGGATCTTCACGTGATCCGGGAAGGCGGCAAGACCGGATGATCCGCAGTCAGAAGACCGGCCTGACGAGATAGACCAGCCCCGCGCGGACGGCGGGAGGTTTCGCATTGTTGGGGATCAAACGATGCTGACTGAGCCACAGGACCATCTTGCGCAGGCGACCGCTTTTTCCACAGAAGAGCGCGCCGCGGTCTACCGCGCCATTGAAACCCGCCGTGACGTGCGGGATCAATTCCTGCCTACGCTGCTGCCGGATGCCGTCATTGCACGGCTGCTCGCTGCGGCACATAGCGCGCCTTCGGTTGGCTTCATGCAGCCATGGAACTTTATCGTCGTGCGTGACGAGGATCGGCGCCGTGCCGTCTTCGAAGCCTTTCAGCGGGCCAACGAGGAGGCGGCGCTGATGTTCGACGGGGCCGCGCAGGACAAGTACCGCTCGCTCAAGCTCGAGGGCATCCGCAAGGCGCCTGTGAGCATTTGCGTGACCTGTGATCCGACCCGCGGCGGCAAGGTCGTTCTCGGCCGGACGCATAATCCGCGCATGGACGCATTTTCGACCGTCTGCGCGGTGCAGAACCTTTGGCTCGCAGCACGAGCGGAAGGCGTCGGCGTCGGCTGGGTCAGCATTTTCCACGAACGTGATGTGAAGCACGTCCTCGGCATTCCCGATCATATCGAGATCATCGCCTGGCTTTGCCTCGGCTACGTCGATCAGCTCTATTCGGAGCCGGAGCTTGCCGTGAAAGGCTGGCGACAGCGGTTGCCGCTGGAGGACCTGGTGTTTTCCGATGCGTGGGGCGCAAAGCCAGCCAGTTCCGGAACCTAGTCAGTTGGTCTGTTGTTGCTGGTAGCCGGGACCGGTCGGATGTTTCAGATCGATCGATGTTTCCTGCGACGGCAGGAAGCTCGGCCCGACGACGCGGACCTTGCTGTTTTGCGGATCGTAGGGACGATCGACAACCTGGCTCTTGACCTCGGTTTTTTCTGCCTTTCGGGTGATGATTTCCAGGATGCTGCTGCCGTTGTCCGGCGTGCTCTGGTTGGTCACCGTCCGTCCGACGGGAGAGCAGCCACATTGGCCGGGTTGGCTCAGATCGCGGGTCTTGTAGGCAAAGGCCGTCGGGAGGTCCGTATAGGGTTCGCCGGTCGAGGCGGAGACCATCTGCTCGGTTTCCTGCGTGGTAAGCGCATGGTAGTAAAGCGCCGTTTCCGTCCCGGGGCAGCGGCGTTGGCATGCCTCCGCATCGCGCTGGAAATCCGACGGCGTGGCTGTCGAGGAGATTGGAAAGAAAGCGCCGTCGCAGGTGCGCACGCAAAGTGTGCGCAGGCCGCCAGAGTAGGCGTCATCCGGTGTCGTGAAATCGGAGAGGTCGGCGCTGTCGCGCCAGTTCGGCTCGCTCTCGCTGATTGGCGGCAGGTCGTTCAGGATATTGCGGTGGGTCTCCGGCTCCTCAGTCGCTGCGCTCAGCACTTCATCCTCTGCCCCGGTGCAGCCGTTGACGTCGAGGGCCGCGAGGATCCGGCGCCTGTTGATATCCACGTCCCCGCCGGAAACAAGGTATTCGCGGCGGGCTTTCAGTGTTTCGAGTGTCATCTCCATCTGCGAGATTTCCGCGATCAGGCTCTCGCAGGCCTCGTCGTTCGGGCCGCCGACGATGATCATGCTGCCTGTGCTGCATCCAAACCGCCGCAGGTCGCTGCGCGCCCGGCGTAGGTCGAGGTTCTGACGCGAGATCGCACCGGTGTAGTCACGCAGGTTGGCATTCGAGGCAATGATCTTCGGCAGACTGGCAAGGCGCGCGTTCAGCCGCTCGCAGACGGCGGAGGCGTCGGCCGTCGATGCCATGACCAGCAGAAGCGGAGCGATCAACGCCGCGGAACGAACCGAATGAAAAATCACTGTTTTCTCTCGCCTGAGCATTCCGGCACCGTGCCGGGTGCGGCGGAATATTCCTTCCGCACTCTGACTTTGAGCCCATCATACCGCCATTCGAAAGAGGTGCAACGCAGTACACGCGCCAGCGTTAACGCCGACGCGTGGAAACCCAGGTCCTGTGGCGGGAGAGCCGCGGTTGCGGCCCTCCGGGAGCACGCGTCAGGCCGCGCGGGCGGTTTCGAGCGACATCGGCCGTTCCAGAACCGATCCGCCGATATCTGCGACTGTTTTCATCGTTTCCAGCAGTTCGGTCGTCACTTCCCACGCGACGGCGACCGCATGGACCGAGCCGATACGCTGCGGCGCGCCGATGCGCTCACCAGGGCAGCCCATGCGGCGGAACATCCGCTCAAGGAAGACATCGGTTACCGTGACGATATGGCTGAGGCCGGAGGACAGGCCGAGTTCGCCGACACCGCACATCAGCTCCGCCGCGGCGATCGTCACCTGGTTGGAGCCGCGCTCCTGCGAGATTGCGGGATCGATGCAGAAGCGGCTGGATTCCCAGACCGTGGCGCTGCGAACCTTCGGGCTGTTGCCGAGCAGGATCGGGAAGGTGTCATCAAGCATGTTGGGACCAAGGGTGGGCAGTAGCCGCAGCGAACCGCGCAGGCGGCCGGTCTCGTCGGAGTAGGAGAGGACATAGAGCGGGTTGGCGTCGTCAAAGTGGTCGATTTCCCAGTCGCCGCTTACCGACACGTCCCATTTCAGCAGGTCGTGGAAGACGCTTTTGCGCAACCTGAACATGGCGTCGATATCCTGCGGATGCAGTTTGCGGCTGTTGCGGTTGAAGATCCTGATCATTTTTTGCTCCCTGTGATCTCGAATGCGAGAGAGCAAATGCTGTCAGTGATCGGTGGCCGGCAAAACTGTCGGTAGTGACAGGTTTCTAATGCACGCCAATATGTGATGAAATCCAGCGCGTCCTGTTGGACGCGCTGGATTTCAGATCACGGGGCTGGAAATGGATTGGATATGCCTTCGCGGAAGCCGCTTCGGAGAGATCAGAAGCTCGGGATGAGGGCGCGCCGGACGGCCTGGGCAACGGCTTGCGTGTTGGAGACCACGTTCAGCTTGCGGCGGGCATTGGTCATGAAGAAGCGAACCGTGCGCTCGGAGATTCCAAGGATAGTGCCGATTTCCCAGTAGCTTTTGCCGGCCGCGGCCCAGCCGAGTACCTCGGTCTCCCGGTGGGTCAGTATTTTGCCGCCGTGCTCGGAAAGTTCGATCCTGTTGTCGTTGTCGAGAAGCGAAGCATGGAAGAGATTGGCCAGCAACTGGAAATCACGCAGGTGGCAGCGCCGGTAGGCCTGCCACTCGTCGGCCGGCACATCGGCCTCGATCGCCAGGAAGGCGACGCGGCGGGTCGGTGTGGCGAGCGGCAGGGTGACGCCGTCGCGGCCGATCCCGAATCGTGCGGCTGCGGAAAAGAGCGGCTCGCTTTCGGGGTGAAGTTCGCGGGCGGTCGCCCAGTCAATCGGCCTGATGCCGCCGATGATCTGGTGGAGAATCGGGTCGATCCGATGAAATCCACTTTCGATATAGGCTCTGGTAGCCGCGGCGTTGAAAGTATGGTGAAGCCGGTGCACGACTAAGCCCGACGTCAATACATCCATATCGGCGTAAAGTAGATTTGCAATGCTGAAAGTGCTGCGCATCAGGGCGAAAAACCGTTTTGCTTCAACGAGTTTCTCGTTTTCCATAATGTCCAGCAGGTCAAAGAATGCCCGTTGGTCAGTCATGTTGCAAATACCCTGTTATTTAACGGGATTTTACCATGATAACGGTTCGCACTCTTTGTCTAGTGCAATCTTTAGTTAATAACTTGTTTCTGTTATTTTCAATTTAAAATTGTAAATTGTGCCATTTTGACTGTTTCGATTGAGCCGGGTCATGCCCGGCTCAATCGATCTTACGTCACGCCGGGTGTGATGCTTCCACCACGGCAAGGGCCGCCATGTTGACGACGCCGCGCGACGTGACGGACGGTGACAGGATGTGTGCGGGCAGGGCGGTGCCAAGCAGGATCGGCCCCACATGCAGGCTATCGGTCATCGTCTTGACCACGCCAAGCGTGATATTCGCCGCATCGAGATTGGGGAAGACGAGCAGGTTCGCTTCGCCGGTCAGCGTGCTGTCGGGCATGACACGTTTGCGCAGAAGTTCCGAAATGGCCGAATCGCCGTGCATCTCGCCGTCGGCTTCGAGGTCGGGTGCGAGTTCGCGAACGATCTGCATCGCCTTGCGCATCTTGGAGGCGCTCTCGGAATCCCGCGAACCGAAGTTCGAATGAGAAACAAGGGCTGCGCGCGGCGTGATGCCGAAGCGGCGGATTTCCTGGGCGGCCATCACGGTTTTCTGGGCGATTTCCTCGGCCGTCGGATCGAAGGTCACGTAGGTGTCGGTCAGGAAGGTGGTGCCGCGCTGCGAGATCAGCAGGCTGAGGGCGGAGAAATCGAGCACGCCTTCGCGCTTGCCGATGATCTGCGACACGGCGCGCAGATGGGCGCTATAGCGGCCTTCGACGCCGCAGATCAGCGCATCGGCTTCGCCGCGCCGGACAGCGAGAGCACCGATGACGGTCTGATTGGTTCTGACGATGGTGCGGGCCGCTTCCGGAATGACGCCGAGCCGGCCGACCAACGCAAAGTAATCATCGACATAGTCCCGGAAGCGCGGATCGCCTTCCGGGTTGACCACTTCGAAATCCACATCCGGCCGGATACGCAGGCCGTAGCGCTTGAGGCGGGTCTCGATGATATGGGGGCGGCCGATGAGGATCGGGCGGGCCGTTCCGTCTTCCAACAGCACCTGGGCGGCGCGCAGCACGCGTTCGTCTTCACCTTCGGAGAAGATCACCCGGTTCTTCTGGGCATTCTTGGCGGCGGCGAAGATCGGCTTCATGATGAAGCCGGAGCGGAAGACGAAGCGGTTGAGCTGGTCGAGATAGGCGTCGAAATCGGCAATCGGCCGGTTGGCGACGCCGCTGTCGGCAGCTGCCTTGGCGACGGCCGGTGCGATGCGCAGGATCAGCCGCTGGTCGAAGGGCGAAGGGATCAGATAGTCCGGGCCGAAGACCGGTGTTTCGCCGGAATAGGCACGGGCGGCCACATCGGAGGGCTCCTCGCGGGCAAGGGCTGCGATGGCGCGCACGGCCGCCATCTTCATTTCCTCGTTGATCGTGCGGGCGCCGCAGTCGAGCGCGCCGCGGAAGATGTAGGGGAAGCAGAGGACGTTGTTGACCTGATTCGGGAAATCCGAGCGTCCGGTGCAGATCATTGCGTCGGGCCGCGCGGCGCGGGCGACTTCCGGCATGATTTCCGGATTGGGATTGGCAAGCGCCATGATGAGCGGCTTGTCCGCCATCTGCACCAGCAGCTCCGGTTTCAACACGCCGGCCGCAGACAGACCGAGGAAGACGTCGGCGCCGGCAATGCTGTCGGCCAGCACGCGGTTGTCGCTGTCCTGCGCATAGATCGACTTCCACTGGTCCATCAGCACTTCGCGGCCGACATAGACGAGGCCTTCGAGATCGTGCACCCAGATGTTTTCGCGCCGGGCACCGAGCGTCACCAGCAGATTGAGGCAGGCAAGGGCGGCAGCACCCGCGCCTGACGCGACGATTTTTGCCTTGGCGATGTCCTTGCCGGCCAGTTCCAGGCCGTTCAAAACGGCGGCGGCGACGATGATCGCGGTTCCGTGCTGGTCGTCGTGAAAAACTGGAATATCCATCTTTTCGCGCAGCCGGCGTTCCACTTCGAAACACTCCGGTGCCTTGATATCTTCCAGGTTGATGCCGCCGAAGGTCGGCTCAAGGGCAGAAACGACATTGACCATCTGGTCGATCTCGGGCGCGTCGATCTCGATGTCGAAAACGTCGATGCCCGCGAATTTCTTGAAGAGAACGGCCTTGCCTTCCATCACCGGCTTGGAGGCCAGCGGGCCGATATTGCCGAGGCCGAGCACGGCCGTTCCGTTCGAGACGACCGCGACCAGATTGGCACGCGCTGTATAGTCGGCGGCGGTCGACGGATCGTCGCGAATGGCAAGACAGGGGGCGGCGACGCCCGGAGAATAGGCGAGCGCCAGGTCGCGCTGGTTGCCCAGCGGCTTCGTCGGCTGGATTTCGAGCTTGCCGGGGCGCGGATAACGGTGGAAGAACAGTGCCTGTTCGTCGAGGTCGCCGCTTGCTGGATCCGTGGGGGTCTTGGCTTTGTCGCCGGTGCTCATATCGTTTAATCCCTACCTTGTCATCGCGGCTCTTTTTGCACGAAACGGACGCCCCGTACAGTTTCGAACCTCCCGTTTATCTGTGGTTTTCGGAACAGTTGTTTCAACACGGGGAATGGCCGATCCACAGGCTGTCATTCTCCTGAAACAAGAGTCTGTTTTTCACAAGGGTAAAAGAGGCCCGATAGATCTGCGAGGCAGCATGACTGAGAAAGAGCAAGACCCGGCCGTCCGCCGTTTCAGGACCCTGTTCATTTCCGATGTGCACCTGGGGTCGAAGGCGGCCAAGACCGACTATCTTCTGGATTTCCTGCGCGTCACCGATGCCGATACGATCATCCTGGTCGGCGATATCATCGATGGCTGGCGCCTGAAGCGCAGCTGGTACTGGCCGCAGTCCTGCAACGACGTTGTCCAGAAACTCTTGCGCAAGGCGCGCAAGGGCAGCCGGATCATCTACATTCCCGGCAATCATGACGAATTCATGCGGGATTTCCCGGGTGTGCATTTCGGCGGTATCGAAGTTGCCCAGCGGCATATGCATGAAAGCGCCGATGGCCGGAAATATCTGGTGCTGCATGGCGACGAATTCGACGTCGTCGTGCGCAATGCGCGGCTGCTCGCCTATCTCGGCGACTGGGCCTACGACATGGCGATCGTCATCAATATCGGGCTTTCCGCCGTGCGCCGCCGTCTCGGGCTGCCCTACTGGTCGTTTTCGGCCTGGGCGAAGCTGCAGGTCAAGCATGCGGTCAATTTCATCGGCGAATTCCAGCGCGTGGTTGCCGACGAGGCGAAACGCGAAAACGCCGATGGTGTCATCTGCGGCCACATCCATCATGCGGTGATGGAGGACATCGGTGGCGTCCGCTACATCAATACCGGTGACTGGGTGGAAAGCTGCACGGCGATCGCCGAGCATTATGACGGCACCATGGAACTGATCACCTGGCGCGAGCTGAGCGGCGCTCCCGCCGTTCGCGAGGACACGGCGGAAGTCGAAGCCATGATGGCGCGGGCTCTTTCGCAACAGGCGGCATAAAACTGCATGCGCGACGGCTGTAGGGAAATCTAGCTTCTAGCGCCGCTTGGAGGCGCTGTGATAGACCATGGTGGTACTCACAGGTCCTCCCATGATTCCCTCGTCACCGCCTCCTTTTCGCGAGGAAGCGCCGGCCTATTTCGTGCCGCGCATCGCCTTGCTCTTCTGCGCGCCGCTCATCGTCAACGGTTTCGCCATGCCGTATTTTCCGGTCTGGCTGAATACGCTCTCCCTCAGCGATCTCGAGATCGGTATCATTCTCGCGGTCCCCATGTTCGTGCGCGTCGTCACGGCGCCGCTGGTGGGTGTTCTGGCAGACAGGATCGGTGAGCGTGCGGAAGTACTGATCTGGTCGGCGGTGCTGTCGCTGTTGACAGGACTGGCGCTGTTTGTGTCGCACAGCTTCTGGTTCGTGCTGGTCATCTATGCGCTGCAGGGCGGGGTCTATTCGCCTTACGTGCCGATCGTCGAGGCGATTGCGCTCACCGGCGTGCGGCGCTGGGGTTTCGACTACGCCACCATGCGCGTCTGGGGCTCCGTCGCCTTTATCGGCGCGACGATGCTCGGCGGCGTGATGATCGGCCTCTATGGCGGCTCGATGGTGCTGCCTGCGATGGTCTGTGGCTTTGCGCTGATGATCCTCATGACCTTCGTCGCCCCCCGCGTCGGCCGGCCGCGGCGTCCCTCGACACTCACCACACTGACGGAGCCGCCGCCGAAGGCGTTGCGCAAACTCGATCTGCAATTGCTCCTGATCGGCGTGACCTTGGTCAACGGCAGCCATGCGATGCTGTTTGCCTTTTCGGCGATCTACTGGCAGCACATCGGCTTCACCGGCACGCAGATCGGTCTGTTATGGAGTGCGGGCGTCGCTGCCGAGGTCGCCATGTTTTTCTGCGCCAGGATGATCATCCGGCGTTTCAGCCTGTGGACGATGATCTTCTCCGGATGCATCATTGCCGTTGTCCGCTGGATCATCTTCCCGATGGACCTCGGTTTCTGGGGCTATTTCGTGCTGCAGTGTTTCCACGCCTTCACCTATGCGATCATGCATACGGGCATGCAGAACATCCTGGTGCAGCGCGTTCCGGAAGAGCAGGAAGCCTCGGCGCAGGGGCTCTATTTCTTCTATACCGGCGTGTTTTCGGCAATCTTCACCTTCGCCTCCGGATATTTCTACACCTGGTTCGGCGTCCAAGGCTTCTATTCGATGTCCGTGGTGGCGCTGATCGGCTGCGGCTCGGCTCTGGCAGCCTGGTATCTTCAGCCCCAGAGGGCGGCAAGAGGCGGGTAGACCAACGAGGCCTCGTAGCGAAGGCCAGGTTCGCGGTCGCGGGCGAGAAGCAGCGGGCCGTCGAGATCGACGAAATCGGCTCCTTGCGCAAGCAGCACCGCCGGCGCCATGCCGAGCGAGGTGCCGACCATGCAGCCCACCATGATTTTCAGGTTGAGGGCTCTTGCAGCGTCACGCATGCGCAGCGCTTCCGTCAGACCGCCGGTCTTGTCGAGCTTGATGTTGACGGCATCGTAGAGTCCCGCGAGCTTGGGCAAGTCTTCAGTCTTGTGCACGCTTTCATCGGCGCAGACGGGAACAGGGTGAGGGACCGATGCGAGCAAGCCGTCATGTCCCGCGGCAAGCGGTTGTTCGATGAGGGCGACACGCGATTCGGCGCAGACGGCGAAGTGATAGGCGAGATTGGCCTCGGTCCAGCCCTCGTTGGCATCGAGAATGATGGCGCTGTCCGGTGCCTTGGCGCGCACTGCGCGAATGCGCGAGGCGTCATCGGCGGTTCCGACCTTGACCTTGAGCAACGCTCGAGGCGCGTATTGTGCGGCTTGCTCCGCCATCGCTTCCGGTTCGCCAAGCGAGAGGGTGTAGGCGGTGGTGAGCGGCGCCGGTTCGGTAAGGTTTGCCATGGTGAAGGCGCGGCTGCCCGATGTTTTCGCTTCCAGATCCCAGAGTGCGCAATCGACGGCGTTGCGCGCAGCACCGGCCCTCATGGCCGCCAGCAGGCCGTTGCGGCCAAGGCCGGTCTCGATCTTCGGTCGGATCGCATCGATCTCGGCCATGACGCTTTCGATGGTTTCGCCGTAGCGCCCGTAGGGCACGCATTCGCCGATGCCGGTGAAGCCATCGGCAGAGATACGGCAGGTGACCACGGAGGCTGTCGTCTTGCTGCCACGCGAAATCGTGAAGCTGCCTGCGATAGGGAAATGTTCCACGGCGGTTTCAAGCGAACGTGTCATGGTGTCTCCTGTGGCATCCATATCGCAGCGACTAACCGTTTGGTTCAGAAACGTTTCAATCGGTGACAGATGGGGCTCGAGCGGCTATGAGTCGCTGACGTTTTATCAAATGCAGCCATCTTCGGAAGACAAGAACAGACGTGACGCGTTCGCAAGTGAAAACCGACACCGACGTGCAGCTCGACGAGGCTGGTGCGGACGGACCCCGGATCTACCGTTTCAGCGGCGATTGGCGGAGCGCTTCCGTTCACACGGTCACGTCTCGCCTGGGCGATCTTGCGGCGACAGGCGAGAAATCGGCCGAGGTCGACCTGAGCGCCATCACGGCGCTTGATACCGCAGGCGCCTGGGTCATCCGCCGCTTCATGTCCAGGATTGGCGATGTCAAGCTGACCAGCGACAAGCCGCGCTATATCGAGCTTTTGTCCGCCTTGCCTGAGGAGTTGCCGGAGCCCGGCGACGAGCACAAGCAATTAGCTTCCCGCTTCGTTCGATTTTTTACGCCCGTGGGCGAGGCCGTGATGTCAGCCTGGGAGGACACGGTCGCGGCCATGTTTATCCTCGGCTCCGCGGTTCGCGGAGCGCAATTGAAGCTCGGGCGCCATAGCGGACTTTCACCGGCAGCGATCGTCAACCAGATCGACCGCATGGGCGTGCAGGCCGTGCCGATCATCACGCTGATGTCCTTCCTGATCGGGGCGATCATTGCCCAGCAGGGCGCTTTCCAGCTGCGTTATTTCGGTGCCGAATTGTTCGTCGTCGATCTCGTCGGCATTCTTCAGTTGCGCGAAATCGGTGTCCTGTTGACGGCGATCATGATCGCCGGGCGATCCGGCAGCGCCATCACCGCCGAAATCGGCTCGATGAAGATGCGCGAAGAGATCGACGCGCTGAAGGTGATGGGTCTCAGCCCGATCGGCGTACTGGTATTTCCGCGGCTTGTCGCGCTGACGGTGGCGCTGCCGCTTCTAACCATCATTGCCAACTTCGCGGCGCTGACGGGGGCTGCCGTCGTTACGTGGAGTTATTCCGGCATCACCTTTGCGACCTTCCTGGCGCGGCTTCAGGAGGCGGTCGATTTCTCCTCCGTGCTCGCCGGTATGATCAAGGCGCCGTTCATGGCGCTGATCATCGGCGTCGTCGCAGCGGTGGAAGGCCTGAAGGTCGGCGGCAGCGCCGAATCGCTTGGCAAACACGTGACCCAATCGGTGGTGAAATCGATCTTCGTGGTCATCCTTGTCGATGGCCTGTTTGCAATCTTCTACGCATCGATCAATTTCTGATGGAAGAGGTTTGGCCGGTGGAACCGAGCGAAGAAGCCAGGGCGAGCGACATGGAGGGACGCGGCGAAAACGGCGCGGAGATCATCCTGTCCGTCAAGGACCTGACGGTAGGCTTCGGCTCCAACATTGTTCTCGACAAGCTCAATCTGGATATCTACCGCGGCGAAATCCTCGGTTTCGTCGGCGCGTCCGGCACCGGGAAATCCGTGTTGATGCGCACGGTGCTGCGTCTTTTGCCGCGCCGCTCCGGCTCGATCAAGATCCTCGGCGTCGAATATGACGAGGTCGGGGAGGAGGAGCGCATAACACTCGACATGCGCCTTGGCGTGCTGTTCCAGCACGGTGCGCTGTTCTCCTCGCTCACCGTGATGGAAAATATCCAGGTGCCGATGCGGGAATATCTCAACCTGCCGCAGGATCTGATGGACGAGTTGGCTCGGCTGAAGATCGACATGGTGGGGCTGGCGCCGGAAGCGGCGGACAAATTCCCGTCAGAACTGTCCGGCGGCATGATCAAGCGAGCGGCCCTCGCTCGCGCGCTGGCGCTCGATCCGGACCTCGTTTTCCTCGATGAGCCGACCTCCGGGCTCGATCCGATCGGCGCCGCCGAGTTCGACAACCTCATCGCCAAACTGCGCGACACCCTGGGATTGACCGTGTATATGGTGACTCACGATCTCGACAGCCTGTTTTCGGTCTGCGACCGGATCGCGGTGCTCGGGCAGAAGCGAGTCCTCGTCGAAGGCACGATCGAGGATATGCTCGCCTGCGACGACGATTGGGTAAAATCCTATTTCCAGGGCAAGCGGGCTCGCTCGATTGTCCGTGACGACGACAAGAAGGCTTCCTGACGGCGCTGGCGCTGTACGAATGATTTGATTGAACCAAGGAACCGCGGTTGCGGCGTCCGCCAAGGGTACCGGTAGAAATGGAAACAAAAGCCAACTACGCCATCGTCGGGTTCTTCACCGTCCTGGTCATCTTCGCGGCCTTCGGCTTCGTCTACTGGATGTCGCAATATGGCCGCAGCGGCCAGATGGTGGAACTGGTGATCAGCATTCCCGGTTCGGCCAACGGGTTGAGCGTTGGCTCCCCGGTGCGCTTCAACGGCATTCCCGTCGGTTCCGTCCGCAGCCTTGCTATCAATTCCAACGACCCGCGCTATTCGGTTGCCGTAACGGAAGTCTCGGCAGACGCACCCGTTCTCAAATCGACGACGGCGACCCTGGAGATCCAGGGCCTGACCGGTGCCGCCTATATCGAACTCAGCGGCGGCAACAAGGGTGAAGAGAACATCCTGACGAAGGCGCTGGAGGCGGGCACTTCGGCCCAGATGACGGCAGACCAGTCGAGCGTGACCAGCCTTCTGGCGACGGCCGACAAGATCATGGACCGCGCGAATGACGCGATCGGCGATATTCAGGGCTTCGTCAAGGACGTGCGGGCCCCGCTGACGCACACGATTTCCAACGCCGAACGCTTCACCAAGTCGCTGGCCGACAATTCCGAAGGTATCGATCAGTTCCTGAAGAGCGTAAGCGCCCTGTCGACGTCGATTACGGCTGCCGCCGGCAAGCTCGACTCGACGCTTTCAGCGGCGGACATTCTGGTGAAATCCGTCGATCCCAAGAAGATCGACCACATTGTCAGCAATGTCGAGAAGATGAGCAATGACCTGAGTGTGGCGTCCGGCCATGTTACAGACACCCTTGCGACCTTCAAGACGACCGCCGAAACTTATCAACGGTTCGGTGAGAAGGCCAGCGCATCACTCGATCGTGTCGACACGCTGATTGCGGCCATCGACGCCCAGAAGGTGAGCGGCGTCGTCAACGACGTGTCGGCGGCGAGCGCCGACGCGCGCAAGACCGTCGCCTCGATCGCCGAGTTTGCCGAACGGATCAAGGGACGCCAGAATGATATCGACCAGACGATCACCGACGTCACCCAGATGGCCAACAAGCTGAATGCTGCTTCCAGCCGCGTCGACGGTATCTTGGTCAAGCTCGACGGTTTCCTCGGCGATGCGGACGCTCCTTCGTTGTCGGCCGATGCCCGTGCGACGCTCGCTTCCTTCCGCAAGATGGCAGACAATCTGAACGCGCAGATCGGTCCGATTGCCGATAACCTGAAGCGGTTCTCCGGTTCGGGCTTGCGCGATGTCGAAGCTCTGGTGAGCGAGACGCGGCGGGCGGTGAACACCCTCGACAACACGATTTCCACCTTCGACAAGGACCCGCAGCGATTGCTGTTCGGTGGCGAGACCGTGAAACAGTATGACGGCCGCACGCGCCGCTAACCGGTCCGTTGCTGCTGTTTTGCTTCGATAATTGCCGCCTGTTCAGCACACGAATCGGATATTGGGGTATTGCGACCCGGCTATGCGTGGCAAGGCTGCAAGCCTTGCCGGATTTTTGCAGTACCTGCGCCGGCTTGCCGGCTTTTTATCTTGTTTTGACCGGATCAGCCTCTAAGTTGCTGCTGATTGGCGAAGGATAGTGTTTGAAATGAATTTTCCGGGTGTTTCGTGTGGTCGAAAGGCAGGATTGATCCGGGCCTGCATCATTTTATCCTTGGCCGCCGCCGTGTCGGCCTGCGCAAGCAAGGCGAGCAACGACACCTATGGCCTCTCTGCGTCGCCGATCATCGAAGGGCCGTCCTCCACGGCCAAGCAGATTCTCGTTCCCGAGCCGACGGCGCTGAAGGCGCTCGACAGCGAGCAGATCGTCATCCGGCTTTCGGGCGCCGAAATCCAGTATCTGGCCAAATCGCAGTGGAGCGACCGGCTGCCGAAAATGGTCCAGTCAAAACTGGTGCAGGCTTTTGAAAATACCGGCAAGATCGGCGGCGTCGGCAAGCCGGGCGAGGGGCTTGCCATCGACTACCAGGTGGTCACGGAAATCCGCTCCTTCGAAGTATCGACCGAGGGGGCGGATACTGCCGTGGTCGAGATTTTCGCGAAGATCCTCAATGATCGCACCGGCACCGTTGGTGCGCAAAAGGCGTTTCGTGCGACGTTCCCTGTGCGCGGCAGCGGGAATCCGGCGTTCGTTGCAGCCCTCGACGGTGCCTTTGCGGAAGTTTCCGCCGATCTCGTCGCCTGGACGCTGAAGGCGATCTGATCAGGCAACCTCGATCCGGTTGACGATCTCGGCGACCCCTTCAACCGTACCGGCGGCTTCCTCGGCTCTTTCCACCTCTTCGATGGTTGGAACAGTACCGCTGAGAATGATGGTGTTTCCCTTGGAAACCACCGAAACATCCGATGCATCGAGCCCGTCCACCGTGGCGAGGCAATTGGCGACCCGCGTTTCCAGATCCGCCTGGTCCTGCGGGAAAAACTCCTCGGGCGTCTGGCCGTAAAACATGCGCTCCTTGAACACCATGACTGTTGTTCTCCCAATCCGGTTCTCTGGCAAAACAACGCGGCAGCGGGGCTTTTGTTCAGGCCTGTTCCATCCGAAACAGCGCAGATAAGTGGCCTGTGCGATTGTTGGATCACTGGATGAGACGAACTCATCGGAACCAACAGAGGAGAGCCAAGATGCGCAAGTTCATTATTTCCGCAGCCATTGCCGCAGTCGCCGCCATTTCGTTCGCAGCTCCCTCGCATGCCGGCGGCTATGGTCACCACGGTCATCATCGCCATCATGGCCACCACTATGGTTACTCGATCGGCTACTATGACGGTGGTTACTACGGCGGCGGCTACTACGAACCATCCTGCTACATCAAGAAGGTCAAGCGTTGGGACAAGTGGGGCAATCTCCGCATCAAACGCATCAAAATCTGCGATTAGTCCCGAGGCATCTCCCAAACAAAAACCCGGCCGTTTTTGCGGCCGGGTTTTTGCTTTTGGAAGCCGGATCGGCTCAGGGCCAGCGCACTACAGGCGGTAGCGATGAGAGGATCGAATCGACATTGCCGCCGGTCTTCAGGCCGAAGATCGTTCCCCGGTCGTAGAGCAGGTTGAATTCGACATACCGGCCGCGCCGCACCAACTGTTCGTCGCGATCTTCCTCGGTCCAGCTTCTGTTGAAATTGGCCCGCACGATCTTCGGATAGATCAGGTTGAACGCCCGGCCGACGTCCTGGGTGAAAGCGAAATCGGCGTCCCAGCCGCCTTTCTCCTCGTCCGAATGCAGCCAGTCATAGAAGATGCCGCCGGTTCCGCGCGGTTCGTTCCGGTGTTTCAGGAAAAAATAGTCGTCGCACCAGGCCTTGAAGCGCGGATGGTCGGCGACGGCGTGGCGCGCGCAGGCGATCTGCATGCCCTTGTGAAACAAGACCGTGTCGGGATCGGTCATTGTCCGGCGGCGGTCGAGCACCGGCGTCAGGTCGGCACCGCCACCGAACCAGTGACTGGTTGTGACGACCATGCGGGTGTTCATGTGCACGGCCGGTACATTTGGATTGACCGGGTGAGCAATCAGCGAAATACCGGAGGCCCAGAACTTCGGATCTTCGGTAGCACCGGGTATCTGGCTGCGAAACTCCGGCGAGAACTCACCGTGGACCGTAGAGGTGTGGACGCCGACCTTCTCGAAGACCCGGCCTTCCATCATCGACATGCGGCCGCCACCACCGGCACCGTCGTCCCTCAGCCAGTCCTTGCCGACAAAGCGACCGGGTTCGCGGTCGGACAGGGGACCTGTGAGTTCATCCTCGATGGTTTCGAACGCGGCGCAGATCGTGTCGCGCAGACTTTCGAACCAGGCTCTTGCCTTTGTCTTCTTGTCCTCGATATCCGCGGGCAATCCCTGCGGCAGGTCCGGTCTTTCCATCGCAATCCATCCTGTCTGGCGAGGCTGGAACTGCAGCACCGCCGATTCGCATAGTGGCTGAAAGACCATATTTCCGCCATGTCTTGCAACGGTGAGCAAAGTCTTTGGGGCAGTCTGCCGCAGGCTCTAGGGGTTGGAAATTCGGACTCGCAAAAACAGGAATATCTCCCTATCTTTGCTTTAGAAAGCTCGACTGGTGAAAGGTGGGCTGATGGCAAGAATTCTGGCAGGGCCGCCGCTCGAAGGCTTGCGGCGACAGATTGCCCGGCATCGCAGCGGCAACCCGCAGCGAAGCGACGGCCTGTTCGTGCGGGAGACCTTCCGCCTCGATCGCGCCCATGCACGCGAAAAGGCGCAGGAGTGGTTCGACACCTGGCCGAAAGCTGCCTACTGGACCGAAGTCGAGAGTTGGCGGCAACTCGAGGGCGATGAAATCGAGTTCACCATGCGACGATTGCCCAGCGCGGACTGATTGCAAAATACCTGGCTTCCCAATCTCCATGGGGCATAATCGGGGCCACTCTTCCGCCCGATTCGGGCATATCTCCCAAGCTGTCGATCATGCCGTTGCTGCGTTCTGCCGTTTTGCGTTCCGTCCTTATTCTGTCGATTACCCAGATCATCGGCTGGGGCGCTTTGTTCATGGCGATTTCGGTGACCGGCGAAGCCATGGCCGTGGACCTTGGTCTCAGCCGCGCCACGATTTTTCTCGGGCCGACGCTGATGCTTGTCGTGATGGCTGTGTGCTCGCCGCCGATCGCAGGGCTCTACCGGCGCTTTGGCGCCCGGCCGGTGCTGGCGGCAGGCTCGCTTCTTGCCGCTCCTGGCCTCTTCCTCCTGGCTGTCTCCTATGAGCCCATCGGCTATTTCGCTGCATGGGCGATCTTCGGGATCGCCGGTGCGGCCTGCCTGACGACATCGGCGCATGTCTTTCTGGCCGAACTTGCAGGCGAGGGCGCGCGCCGGGCGATCGGTGCGCAGATGCTGTTCATGGCGCTGGCGCCGAGCCTCTCCTGGCCCGTGACCGATTTCCTGGAGGCGCAGTTCGGCTGGCGCAGCGTGTCGGTCATTTATGGCTGCGTGATGCTGTTCGTTTGCCTGCCGCTGCATCTCTTCGCCTTGCCGAAGACCACCGTTGGGGGATCAGTTGGGGCGAGCGCAGCGGCCGATGGCGCCAAACCAAGTGCAGACCATCGCCGCATCCTTGCGCTGATCACCGTAGCGATCGCGCTCAACGGTTTCATCACCTGGGGTTTCCAGCTGGTCGTCATCGATCTCTTCCGCAGTTTCGATGTCGCGGACTATCTGGCCGTCGGCTTCGGCTCGGCGATCGGCGTCGTTCAGATGTCGGCGCGACTGTTCGATTTCCTGGGTGGCAACCGGTGGAACGGACTGGCGACGGGGCTGGTCGCCGCACTGATCATGCCGATCTGCCTGATTGTTCTCGCAATCGGCGGCGGGACGGAATGGTCGATCCTGTTGTTCCTGCTGCTCTACGGGCTTTCGAGCGGTGCGATGTCCGTCAGCCGGGCGACAATGCCTCTCGTATTCTTCACACCGGCCGAGTATGCCGGAGTTGCAGCCCGGCTGGGTTTGCCGCTCAATCTCGCCTTTGCCGCCGCGCCACCATTTTTCACCTATGTTCTCAGCAGTTACGGCAATCGCGCCGCGCTTACGTTCGCATTCATCAGCTCACTCGGTACGCTCGCCAGCATGGTTGTCCTGCACCGCCTGGCGCGATTTCACAAGTCGGGCGCCTGAGCAGCGGCCTCGCTTTCCTCTTCGCCGGCATGTTCTATCAGATAGGCGCCGGTGCCGCGTTCGGAGAGCGTGTCGTGGGGATTGCGCAGCGGGCAGTCGCGCATCGACAGGCAGCCACAGCCGATGCAGGACGTGAGCTGGTCGCGCAGGGCCGTCAGCTTGGTGATGCGCTCGTTCAGGTCCGCCTTCCAGTTTTCCGACAGGCGCTCCCAGTCGCTGGCCAGCAATTGCCGGTCGTCGGGCAGGGCGGAGAGTTCCTTCTGGATATCGGCGAGCGGGATGCCGGTGCGTTGGGCGATCTTGATGACGGCGATCCGGCGCAGCACGCTGCGGGGGTAGCGGCGCTGATTGCCGCGGCTGCGCATGCTCTTGATCAGCCCCTTGGCCTCGTAGAAATGCAGCGTCGATACCGCGACCCCGCTGCGCGTGGCGACTTCTCCGACGCTCAGTTCGCGGCGCGGCAGATCGGTTTTGCTTTTTTCCATAGGCGTATTGACCTCAACTTTAGTTGAGGTTCTATAACACGAGCTCCAACGCATCAACAACGGAGCATCGTCCGCATGAATGAGAAAATGACCATCGCCGTGATCTATGGCAGCGCACGGCAGGGACGCTTCTGCGACACCGTCGTCAACTGGGTCCTGACTGAACTCTGGGCCGAAAGCGGCATCCGGATAACGCTGATAGATCCGCTCGAGCTCAAGGGACCTGCGGACGACGCAGCCATTAACGTGGGCATTCTGGAGCAGAGGATTGCCGATGCCGATGCCTTCATCGTCGTGACGCCGGAATACAATCATGGCTATCCGGCTGCGCTGAAGGAGCTGATCGATTCGTGCTACGCGCCATGGCATGCAAAGTCGGTCGGCTTCATCTCCTATGGCGGCGTATCGGGCGGATTGCGGGCCGTCGAGCAACTGCGTCAGGTCTTTGCCGAACTGCACACCGTCACGATCCGCGACACTGTCAGCTTCTCCAATGTCTGGTCCCAGTTCGATGCTGCCGGCAACCCGTTCAAGGCGGTGGAGGCCAAGGCCAGCCTGCTGGTCATGCTGCGGCGGCTGAAATGGTGGGCAAGGGCACTGAAGACCGCCCGGAGGGAGAATGCCTATAGCGGCGTTGCCGCATGAGAGGCGCCGGTGTCGATCAGGCGGAAACCTGCCGGATGGCCTCGCCCGCGATCATTGCCACCGACATGGCGACGTTGAGCGATCGCTGGCCTTCGACCATCGGGATGATGATTCGTCCGTCGGCCTTGTCATGGACATGATCCGGTACGCCGGCGCTTTCGCGGCCGAACAGCAGTGTGTCGCCGGGCTGGAAGCGGAAGCGCGTATAGGGTTCGGCGGCTTTGGTGGACGCAAGCACCAGCCGGCGCCCTTCCGCGAGCCGAACATCCTCGAACCGGTCCCAGTTGACATGACGCGTCAAGGTGACCGAGGCGATATAGTCCATGCCGGCGCGCTTCAGGTTCTTGTCGGACAGATCGAACCCGGCCGGCTCGATGATATCGACAGGCAGCCCAAGGCAGGCGGCAAGGCGAAGGATCGTGCCGGTATTGCCGGGAATGTCCGGCTGGTAGAGGGCAATGCGCAGCGGATGGGATGACATATCAACACGGCTTATGGGGTTCATCACAGGGCCTAATCAATCTGTGCCGTAATGGCAACAGAAACCGCGAAGAGCTGGAAATGATGAAAAAAGTGGCTGCGACAATCTGGCATATTGGCGCAAAACATTCTAAGTCTGCCACATCTTCAACGCGAACCGACGGAGGCATGCATGGATTACCGAATGATCACCAGCCTCCAGGCTGTGTCACCAGTCCTGATGGACTGAACGGTTTCGCGCTTTTTCCTTTACTGGCACCATTGCGCACGACCGCCCGCTTTCCGGACGAACCGTCTCGTGTGCAAGATTGAGCTGTTTTTCCGGTTTAGAATTTCGAATTGATGAATGCGGGTCTCCCGCCTTCCTTCACTGGATTCCTGAAGGAGCTTGATAATGTTCGGCTGGTTTGAATCCCGCCTCAATCCCTATCCCGCCGAGGAGCCCAAGGTTCCGCCGCAGGGTCTGTTTGCCTTCTGCTGGCACTATACCAAGCCGGCGGCCCCCTGGCTGCTTACCATGTCGGTCTGCACCATGCTGATCGCCATCGGCGAAGTGGCGCTGTTCCAGTTCCTCGGCAACGTCGTCGACTGGCTGTCGTCTGCCAAGCAGGATACGTTCCTTGAAAGCGAAGGCACCAAGCTGTTCTGGATGGGCGCGCTCATCCTGATCGGCCTGCCGGCAATCGTCGCCTTCGATTCGCTGATCATGCATCAGATACTGCTCGGCAATTATCCGATGATCGCGCGCTGGCAGATGCACCGCTACCTGCTGCGGCAGGGCATGACCTTCTTCGCCAACGAGTTTGCCGGCCGTGTCGCCACCAAGGTGATGCAGACCTCGCTTGCCGTTCGCGAAACGGTGATGAAGATCCTCGACGTCTTCGTCTATGTCGTCAGCTATTTCGTCTCGATGCTGGTGGTGGTTGCCGCGGCCGACTGGCGGCTGCTTGCACCGCTGGTCATCTGGATCATCCTCTATGTCTGCATCGTCACGTACTTCGTTCCGCGCCTGCGCAAGATCTCCAAGGATCAGGCGGATGCGCGCTCGATGATGACAGGCCGTGTCGTTGACAGCTATACGAACATTGCGACGGTAAAGCTGTTTTCGCACGCCGGCCGCGAAGAGGTCTATGCCCGGGAAAGCATGGACGCGTTCCTACAGACCGTGCACCGGCAGATGCGCAAGGTGACGCTGTTCCACGTGCTCGTCTACACGAACAACTGCATCGCGCTGTTTTCGATCTCGGCACTCGGCATCTATTTCTGGATGAACAGCGGCATGTCGGTGGGCTCGATCGCGATTGCCGTGGCGCTTGCCATGCGCATCAACGGCATGTCGCAATGGGTGATGTGGGAAGTCTCGGCGCTGTTTGAAAACATCGGCACCGTCTATGACGGCATGAGCATGATGACCAAGGCGCACGACATCGTCGATGATGACGACGCCAAGGTGCTGAAGGCGCCGCACGGGGCGATCGCGTTCGAGAACATCCGGTTCCACTACGGCAAGAACAAGGGTGTCATCGACAACCTGTCGCTCGCCATCAAGCCGGGTGAGAAGATCGGTCTCGTTGGTCGCTCGGGCGCCGGCAAGACGACGCTGATGAACGTGCTGTTACGGTTCTACGATCTCGAATCGGGCACGATCCGCATCGACGGGCAGGATATTTCTGCGGTGACGCAGGACAGCCTGCGCGGCCAGATCGGCGTGGTGACGCAGGATACCTCGCTGCTGCACCGCTCGATCCGCGACAACATCGCCTATGGTCATCCGGAAGCAAGCGATGCCGATATCATCGCCGCCGCCAAGCGGGCCAATGCCTGGGATTTCATCGAGTTGCTCGAGGACAACCAGGGCCGCAAGGGGCTCGATGCGCAGGTCGGCGAACGGGGCGTCAAGCTCTCCGGCGGCCAGCGCCAGCGCATCGCGATCGCCCGCGTCTTCTTGAAGGACGCGCCGATCTTGGTGCTCGACGAGGCGACCTCGGCGCTCGATTCGGAGGTGGAAGCCGCGATCCAGGAAAACCTCTTCGCCCTGATGACGGGCAAGACGGTGATCGCGATCGCCCATCGCCTGTCGACGCTGACGGAGATGGACCGGCTGGTCATCCTGGAAGCCGGCAAGATCGTCGAGACCGGCAGCCATTCCGAGCTGATTGCCAAGAGCGGGCTCTATGCCGATCTTTGGTCGAGGCAGTCCGGCGGCTTCATTGCGGATGATGCAGAAAAGGAAGTGGCGGCGGAGTAACGCCGCCACTTCGGTCCTCTCCGTGAAACGACGAGTGGGATAGTGGTTTGAAATGCCTATGGTCGGTCGCATTACGCAATTGTAATCCGGCCGACCGGCAATCCGGATTGCTGCATTTTTGAAAAGGCCTATATCGGACATATGCTGCGCGCCCTGTTTGCCTTTTTCGAGAACTGGATACAGCCTTTCGCGGCGCGTGAGGGGTTGCAGCCGCCGGCGCGTCTGATCCCCTATATCTGGTTCTATATCCGGCAGGCGAAGACGCCGTTCATTGCCATGCTCATCCTCGGCGGCATGACGGCGGCGATCGAGGCGACGCTGTTCTGGTTCGTCGGCCGCGTTGTCGATATCCTTGCCACGATCAAGCCGAGCGACGGCTGGAACGGGCTGCTTGCGGCCCATGGGGCCGAGCTTTTCGGCATGCTGGTCCTGATCGGCATCGTGCGCTTCTTCGTCTCGCTCCTGATGTCGCTGGTCGACCAGCAGGTGATCACACCGGGCTTCTACAATCTGGTGCGCTGGCAGTCCTATCTGCATGTGGCGCGGCAGTCGCTGTCGTTCTTCCAGAACGATTTTTCCGGCCGTATCGTCACCAAGGTCTGGTCGGGCGGGCAGGCGGTCGGGGACGTCGTCACGTCGCTGATGGAAAGCGTCTGGTTCGTCGGCATCTATTCGGTTTCGACACTGGTTCTGGTCGGCCAGCTCGATGCCTCGCTCGCCGTCGTGGTTCTCCTCTGGCTGATCGGTTTTGGCTTCCTCGCCCGTTATTTCGTGCCGCGCATCCGCGTGCATTCGCGCGAGACGGCGGAGGCGTCCTCCATGCTCAGCGGCCGCATGGTCGATGCCTACAGCAATATCCAGACGCTGAAGCTCTTTGCCCGCGACGAAGAGAACGACCGCTACATGCGGCAGGGTTTCGATATCTATCAGGACACGATCATCCGTTTCACCCGGTTCATCACTGGCGTGCGAGCCTCGATGGCGCTTTTGTCCGGCATCATGATCGTGACGATGGCTGCGCTCAGCGTCGACCTCTGGCTTTCCGGCGCGATCAGTTCGGGCGCGGTTGCCTTCACGATGGCGCTCATCCTGCGGCTGAATTTTCTCCTGAGCCGGATGATGGTGCAGTTCAACGGCCTGATGCGCAATATCGGCACCATTCAGAACGCTGCCGACATGATTTCGCAATCGATCCAGCTGGTGGACCGGCCGGGTGCTGCAAACCTCGTGATCACTCGCCCCTCGATCCGCTTCGAAAACATCCGTTTCCACTATGGCAGGGGCAACGGCGTCATCGACGATCTGTCGCTGACCATCAGGCCCGGCGAAAAGGTCGGGATCGTCGGCCGCTCGGGGGCAGGCAAGACGACGCTCGTCAATCTGCTGTTGCGATTCTACGATCTGGAGGGCGGCCGCATCCTGATCGACGGACAGGATATCGCCGCCGTGCGGCAGGAATCGTTGCGCAGCCAGATCGGCGTCGTCAGCCAGGATACGTCGCTGCTGCACCGCTCGATCCGCGACAACATCCTGTTCGGGCGGCCGGATGCGGACGAGAACCGCCTGCGGGAGGCCGCAAGAAAGGCCGAAGCGCTCGGCTTCATCGAAAAGCTGCAGGACCAGCGCGGCCGCAACGGGTTTGACGCCCATGTCGGCGAGCGTGGTGTAAAACTCTCCGGAGGCCAGCGCCAGCGGGTGGCGATTGCCCGTGTGATGCTGAAGGACGCGCCGATCCTCGTTCTCGACGAGGCGACATCGGCGCTCGATTCGGAGGTCGAGGCGGCAATCCAGTCCAATCTCGACCGGCTGATGCACGGCAAGACCGTGCTTGCGATCGCCCATCGCCTGTCCACGATCGCGGCACTTGATCGTCTTATCGTCATGGACGAGGGCGGGATCGTCGAGGATGGCACGCATGAGCAGTTGATCGCTGCCGGCGGCCTGTATGCCGATCTCTGGCTGCGCCAGTCCGGCGGCTTTCTTGCCCGCGATGCGGCCGCCGAATAGCTGCCCCGAAACCTGTCGCCAGCAGAACTCCCCAAGCCATGTTTTGACCGGGCCGGACTGCGAAAAGCGGTTTGCGAACATTGGCTTCGGTTTTCCCGCGACATTGTGGCTCACCTCTTGTGCTCAAGGCTAGACATCACCAGCGATCAAGCATAGAACGCGCCGGATTGCCGGGGAATCTGCCGTTTGTTTGACGTGTGGGGTTCGCCCGGTTTTGATGCATGAGGCGGAAGGGCGAAAGTTTTCTTCGATTCGTGCATCGGCTTATTGATTTGGCGCTGTTCTTTCGCTCAAGTGTCAGCACGGGGCGCGGGGCCTACGCCGGGGACAGTGCGGTTTCCGCAAACATTGCGTGAGAGGATGGTTTAGCCGTGAGCGAACACGAGACATCAAGCGAAACCCTGGGCGAGCCTACTCGCCGCGACTTCCTGTATCTGGCGACCGGCATGGCGGGCGTCGTCGGTGCGGGCGCGGTCGCCTGGCCGTTCATCGACCAGATGAGACCCGACGCTTCGACGCTGGCGCTCGCTTCGATCGAAGTGGACGTATCGAGCCTGCAGCCGGGCATGTCGCTGACGGCGAAATGGCGCGGCAAGCCGGTGTTCATTCGCAACCGCACCGACAAGGAAGTCGAGGAAGCCAACGCCGTTGCATTGGCCGATCTCAAGGACCCGGTTGCGCGCAATGCCAACCTTCCGGCCGATGCGCAGGCGACTGACCTCGATCGCTCCGCCGGCAAGGACAAGGAAAACTGGATCGTCATGATTGGCTCGTGCACGCATCTCGGCTGCGTTCCGCTCGGCCAGGCTGGCGATTTCGGTGGCTGGTTCTGTCCGTGCCATGGCTCCCACTACGATACGGCCGGCCGTATCCGTAAGGGGCCGGCGCCTGAAAACCTCGCCGTTCCGACCTTTGCATTCACTACCGACACAGTCATCAAGATCGGTTGAGGGGAATACTGATTATGAGTGGTGATCATTCAACCTACATGCCGACCTCCGGTCTTGAGAAATGGGTCGATTCGCGCCTGCCGCTGCCACGGATGGTGCATGACAGCTTCATTTCCTACCCGGTTCCGCGGAACCTGAACTATGCCTACACTTTCGGCGCCATGCTGTCGGTGATGCTGGTCGTCCAGATCCTGACCGGCGTCGTTCTCGCCATGCATTATGCGGCCGAGACGACCGTCGCCTTCATTTCCGTCGAAAAGATCATGCGCGACGTCAACCACGGCTGGCTGTTGCGCTACATGCATGCCAACGGTGCGTCGTTCTTCTTCATCGCCGTTTACCTGCACATCGGCCGCGGTCTTTATTACGGCTCCTACAAGGCGCCGCGCGAAATCCTCTGGATTCTCGGCGTCGTCATCTACCTCCTGATGATGGCAACCGGCTTCATGGGCTATGTTCTGCCCTGGGGTCAGATGTCCTTCTGGGGGGCCACGGTTATCACCGGATTCTTCTCTGCCTTCCCCTTAGTGGGCGAGTGGATCCAGCAGTTCCTGCTCGGTGGCTTCGCCGTCGACCAGCCGACGCTCAACCGCTTCTTCTCGCTGCATTATCTCCTGCCCTTCATGATCGCCGGTGTCGTCGTCCTGCACATCTGGGCGCTGCATGTCGTCGGCCAGACCAACCCGACCGGCGTTGAAGTCAAGACCAAGACGGACACTGTTGCCTTTACCCCTTACGCGACCCTCAAGGACGCGCTCGGCGTATCGGTGTTCCTGCTGTTCTACGCATGGTTCGTCTTCTACATGCCGAACTTCCTTGGCCACCCGGACAACTACATTCCGGCCAATGCGCTGAAGACCCCGGCACACATCGTTCCTGAATGGTACTACCTGCCGTTCTACGCGATGCTGCGCGCCATCACCTTCAATGTCGGCCCGATCGACTCGAAGCTCGGCGGCGTCCTGGTGATGTTCGGTGCGATCATCGTCCTGTTCTTCCTGCCCTGGCTCGACACGTCGAAGGTCCGCTCCGCCGTCTACCGTCCCTGGTACAAGCTGTTCTTCTGGCTCTTCGTGATCAACGCCATCATCCTCGGCTGGCTGGGCTCGCGCCCTGCAGAAGGCCTCTACGTGGTGATGTCGCAGCTTGGTACTCTCTACTACTTCGGCTTCTTCCTCGTCATCATGCCGGTTCTCGGCCTGATCGAAACGCCGAAGCGCATCCCGAATTCCATCACCGAAGCGGTTCTGGAAAAGCAGGCTGCGAAGAAGCCCGTTGCTGCTTGATGTCTGCGAAGATTAAGGAACCCACAACAATGAAAAAGCTTGTTACAGGCATTCTTTCGCTCGCAGTCGTCGCCGGTCTTGGCGCCGGAATGGTGTTCGCCCAGGAGAGCGGCGAACACAAAGCCGAAGGGGCTGCCGCCGAGGGCGAACATGCCGCCGGCGGTACGCCGCACTTCCCGATGCACAAGCCGGAGCAGGAAGAATGGTCCTTTTCCGGCCCGTTCGGCCACTATGACAAGGGCCAGTTGCAGCGCGGCCTGAAGGTCTACACCGAAGTCTGTTCCGCCTGCCACTCGATGGACCTCGTAGCCTTCCGCACGCTGGAAGGCCTGGGTTACTCCGAAGCGCAGGTTAAGACCTTCGCGGCCAACTATGAAGTCCAGGACGGCCCGAATGCCGATGGCGAAATGTACACCCGCAAGGCCGTGCCTTCGGACCATTTCCCGTCGCCTTATCCGAACGCCGAAGCAGCCGCTGCCTCTAACAACGGCGCTGCACCGCCGGACTTCTCGCTGATCGCCAAGGCACGCGGTATCGAACGCGGCTTCCCGACGTTCATCTTCGACATGTTCACGCAGTACCAGGAAGGCGGCCCGGACTATATCCACGCACTCCTGAACGGCTATCAGGAACCGCCGGCAGGCACGGAAGTGGCCGAAGGCACGCACTACAACCCGTACTTCGCCAATGCCGCAGCGCTCGCCATGGCAAAGCCGCTCTCCGACGACCAGGTCACCTATGACGATGGTGCTCCGCAGACGGTCGAGCAGTATTCCCGTGACGTTGCCTCCTTCCTGATGTGGGCTGCAGAGCCGCACCTTGAGGATCGCAAGCGCACCGGTTTCATGGTCATGGTCTTCCTGCTGATCTTCACCGGTCTGATCTACCTGACGAAGAAGTCGGTTTACGCAAACAAGGAACACTGAGGTCTTACGGCTTCAAACGACAAAAGGCGGCCCAGGTGGCCGCCTTTTTTGTGCCGAACCAGTCGCCTGCTTCACCTATGCCGTTGTCCGCATTGATCATCGAGGAGATGATTTGATTCGCACGCAAAGGGAGCGCTCATGAAATTGGCGATGGCTCAGACCATTGTCTCGACCGACATTCCCGCCAACGGGGCCGCGATTCGCGCCATGATCGCCCATGCGGCGGCGCAAGGGGTGAGGCTTATCGGGTTTTGCGAAGGGGCTTTCTCCGGTTATTCGAAATTCCAGATCGGGAGCCCTGCCGAATGGGAAGATTTTGGTTGGGCGGCGCAGGAAGCCGAGCTTCGCTCCATCGCAGCCCTTTGCGGCGAGCTTCGTATTTTCGCCGTGGTCGGCGGAGCGCACCGTCTGCCGAACGGCCGTCCGCCACACAACCGCCTGTATATTTTCTCCGATTCCGGATCCTTGCTGACAAGATATGACAAGAGATTTCTGTCCAATAGCGAGCTAGGCGGCTGGTATACGCCTGGAGCCATGCCAATTATCGTGGAGGTCGATGGTTTCCGCCTTGGCTGCGCAATCTGCATAGAGTCGCAGTTTCCTGAAGTATTCAGTGACTACGAGAGGATGGGCGTCGATGGCGTGATTTTCTCCTCCTATGGATTGCCATCCTATTTCCAGATCGCGCTACGCGCCCATGCCGGATTGAATTGCATCTGGATCGGGGCGGCGACACCGGCCCAGAAAGCCGGCAAGGGACCTGCCGGCATCATTGGCCCGGATGGCGAATGGATGGCACAATGTGCCGAAATGCCGGAGCCGGGTCTGGTCGTGGCTGCGCTGGCTCGAAACGACGCCGCTTACGACATCGCGCTTCAGAAAGCCCGGCCTTGGCGCGCGAAGGCGAGGCAAGGGGATATTTATCGCGAAAAGCGGATCGATGATCCCCGTAGTCATAACAGAGATGACTATTGACGCTGACGTCCATCTCTACTGATCAACGCGCGAGATTGTTTATCGGTCGCTTATTGGTTCCCTGTTGTGCATCTGCTTCGAACAAAAAAAGCCCCGCAGTTTCCTGCAGGGCTTGATGTTTCAGATCGCCGTCAAAGAGATCAGCTGAACCGTCCGGCCGCATGCGCCAGCATCGTGTAGACCTTGCCGGTATCGGACGTCAGGTAGGTCTGGGTCATCACCTTGTCGCGGTCGTTGCGAGCTACGTCGCCGAGCAGTTTTTCGAAATCGGCGATGTAGCGATCGACGGCCGTGCGGAATTCCGGCTCGCGGTCGTACTTGCGCTTGATCTCGTCAAAGGTCTGCTGGCCCTTCAGCGTATAGAGGCGGCGTGTGAACACGTCGCGCTCGCCGCGCTGGTAGCGGCGCCACAGGTCGACCGACGCGTCGTGGTCGATCGCCCGGGCGATGTCGACGGACAGCGAGTTCAGCGATTCCATCACATGGCGCGGATTGCGGTTGTCACCGGTGCGGGCGGCAGGCTGAACTTCCGCCGGGCGTTGCGCAGCAGGTGCGGGCACGACCGGAGTTTCCTCGTCACGCGACGCACCGCGCAGCAGGTCACGCATCCAGCCACTGCCTTCTTCTGGCCGCTGGCGCGTCTCTGCCACCGGCTCCTGCTGGCGCACAGCGGGCTGCTGGGCGAGGGGGCGCGGCTGTTCGATACCGAGACTGCCGCGAAGGGCCGGCGCCGGCTCCTGGCTGCGCAGTTCGATGGCCGGCTGCTGTGCGACGGCGCGGACGGCGGCGGCGGCTATCGGTTGCTGGCGAACGACGGGCTGCGGGCGTGGCGTCGGCTGGGAAACCTCAAGCTGGCTGGAGGACTTGCCGATGATCTCTGACAGTTCCTGCAAAGCCTTGACCTGTTCGGCGACCGCGCGGCGCATGACCGAGGCGTTCTCCTTGGCTTCTTCCGGCAGATCGAAGGCGCCGCGCTTCAGTTCTTCGCGGGTCATGTCGAGTTCCTTGCGGATCTCGTTGGCCGAGCGGCGGATTTCGTCGGTAGCGCCGCTGAAGCGGCTGACCGCCTCCTCGATGGCCTGGCGGATCGCTTCGCCCATGTGCTGCGCCGTGCCGTCCGATTTCTTGCCGGTTTCGGTCATCATGCGGTCGATGTCCGACAGCGATGCGCCGACGCTTCCGCGAAGCCGCGAGGCAACTTCCCTCGAGCGCTCTTCGGCGCGGGCAAAGGCGCCCTCGACGGAGTGACCCGCTTCTTCGCCGGCCTTGGTGACGGCGGCGCGCATGGCCTCGCTTGCCGATGTGGCGCGGGCTTCTGCCTGTGCCAATGTCTCGCTGACATTGGCAAACGAGGCCTGGACGCCGGCGCGCAGGTTGTCGGCGATCTCGTTGGAGCGTTCCTCTGCCAGAACAAAGACCGATTCGACCGACATGCTGGCTTCATCGCCTGCCTTGATCACGGCACTGCGCATCGATTCAGCTGCAGACGCTGCGCGCTGTTCGGCTTCCGTGAGGATGCGGCCGACATCGTTGAAGGATGCCTGGATGCCGGAGCGCAGATTGCTCGCGACCTGCGCCGAGCGATCCTCTGCCCGCTGGAAGGCGCCATCGACGAAACCTTCGAGCGCATGCATCGTCTTTTCGATTTCTTCCGAGCGGCTGACGAGCCCGACGGACAGCGTCCGCAGCGCATCCTGCCGTTCCTCCAGCGTGCTGACCAGATTGGACTGGGCTGCAGCCAGAAGATCGGAGGCCTGGCTCAGAACCTTGGAATGGTCTTCGAAGCGGCCGACGATGCCGCCGATCTGCGACAGGGTCGAGCCGGAGATATCCGCAAGTTTGTCCACCTTGCCTTCGAGAAGGCGCGTCGAGGTCGACAGCATGTCCGATGCGCGGGAGGCGGAATCGGAGAAGCGTGCTGTGGTCGATTCCAGCTGCTGGTCCATCGCGCCCAAGTTGGCGCTGGCCTGCTCGATGACGCCGGCGATCGAGGAGTTGCTGGCTGCCAGCTGGTCGATCAGGCCCATCGCCGTCGACTGCAGACGCTTCTCGACCATCTTCATCGCCTTGGCGGTTTCTTCCGCACGGCTGGAGATGGCATGCAGCGTCTCGCCGGTGCGGGCGGTCAGGCTTTCGATGAGGGTCGCGTTTTCGGCGCGCAGAAGCTCCGCGCTCTGCTGTGCGACCTCGCTGATGCGGTCTGCCGCTTCCTTGCCGGTTGCCGCATACTGGTCGATGACCGGGCGCGCCTTTTCGTCAATCAGGCGAGACAGTTCGGCCGAGCGGCCGGAAAGCATCGAATTGAGTTCGCGGGTGCTGTCGTCCAGCGTCGTGCGGATGGTGTTGCCACGGGCTTCCAGCGCCTTCTCGACGTCGGTCAGGCTCGTCTGCAGCGACGAGGCCTGTTCTGCCACGCGCGACTGCGTCTGGGCGATCCTTGCGGCTGCACTGTCGGTTGCTTCGCCAACCGAACGCGCCAGTTCGGCGCTGCGCATGGCCGCGGTTGCTGCGGTCTGTTCGACCGCGGACTGGAAGTCGGCCTGGCGTGCGGCCATTGCCTGGGCGAAATCCTCACCGGCCTTGGCGAGAAGGTCAGCCGAGCGCTGGGCTTCCGCATCGATGCCCTGGGCTGCTTCACCAACGGCGCCGCGCAGGTTGGTCACAAGACCTGCCGCCTTGCCCTCGATCGTCCGGCTGACATTGTCGAGGCCGATCGAAAGCGCGCGATCCATCGTGCCAAGACGCTCTTCGATGCGGCCTGTGCCACTCTCGATGCTGGTTTCTATCCGGGCTGCGGCTTCTTCGCTCACGCGCCCAAGTTCGGTCGTGTGGCTGGACAGCGTATCGGCGATGCGGATTGCCGCGGTGCTGCTGATACGCTCGATCTCGTCGGCCCGGCCCGAAAGGCTGTCGGCAATCCGGTCGGCCGCCGCGGTGCTGACGCGGTCGAATTCCGCCGTATGGTCGGACAACGTTTCTGTAATCCGTGCAACCGCGCTGTTACCGACGCGGCTGATTTCTTCCGTGCGGCCGGCAAGGCTGTCGGCAATCATCGAGACGGCGGCGGCGCTGACCTGATCGAATTCCGCCGTATGGCCGGACAGGGTGTCGGCAATGCGCGCCGCAGCGATCGTGCCGATGCGGTCGATTTCGTCGCTGCGTCCGGAAAGAGTATTGGCGATGCGGGCGGCGGCCCGGTCGCTGACCTGATCGAGCTCGGTCACCTTCGCCGAAAGAGTGTCGGCTATCTTCTGACCGGCATTGTCGACGAATTCGCTGACGCCGCCGACGCTGTCGCGGATGCGGCCTTCCAGGACGCCGAGGCTGCCTTCGATGCGGGCGCCGGTTTCATCGACGCTGTTGTTGATGTTGGAAAGGGACGCATCCATCCGGTGGGTCAGCGTATCGGCGGCGCGACTGATCTGGTCGGCGGTTTCGCCGAGCTGGGTTGCCACGTGGCTGGTGCTGGACAGCATGCGCTGCTCGAGTGCTGCCGCGCTCCTGTCGATAACGCCGCCGAGTTGCTCTTGGCGCTCCTCGAGCGTCATTTCGAGCATGCTGGCGCTGGTGGCGATGGTCGTGGCGATAGAAGTCGCCTGTTCGCCCAGAACATCCGACAGCTGCCCGGTTCCGTGGGTAACGGCAAGGTTGATGGCGTTGATGCGGTCGTCCAGGGTTGCCCGTATCTGGTCGTGGGTGGAGGACAGCGATGTGGCGAGTTCATCCACGCGCCCGGCGAGCGTCTGCTCGATATCGGTCGCCCGGCTTGCCATCGAGGTGGCCAGGTCCGTCGCGTGGCTGGAGAGGGTCGTCGCGATCTCTGCCGATGTGCTGGTCATGGTACCTGCAATGGCGTTGACACGACCGCTCAGATTTTCGGCAATCTCGGCCACGCGGCCCGAAAGCTGCTGTTCGATATCGCCGACCCGGTCGGCCATCGTCTCGGCGATCGCACTGGCGCGATAGGAAAGGCTGTCGGCGATTTCTTCCGTGCGGTTGCTGAGCGTGTCGGTCATTTCGGCGGCCCGTGTCGCCATCGTACCGGCGATCTCTGCCGAACGCGCGGACAGAAGCGTATCGAGCGTTGCCGTCTGGCTGGCAAGGGTGTCGCCGAGCGCCTGGCTGTGGCCGGACATCAGCGATTCCAGCCGCTCCGTCGTCCCGCCGATCGCACTTTCGATGGCGCCTGCCGAAGAGGTGAGAACGTTTGCCAGCGTGCCGGTGCGCTGCGAGAGTATCGTGTCGAGACGCTCCGCAGTGCCGTCGAAGGCGCTGTCGATCGCCGCGGTCGATGTGGTGAGAACATCGGCGAGTGCGCCGGTACGCTGCGACAGGATGCCGTCGATGCGTTCTGCCGTTCCGTCGAAGGCGCCGTCGATCGCGGCTGTCGATGTGGACAGCACGTTGGCAAGTGCGCCGGTACGCTGCGACAGGATGCCGTCGATGCGTTCTGCCGTTCCGTCGAAGGCGCTGTCGATTGCGGCCGTCGACGTGGACAGCACGTTGGCGAGTGCGCCGGTGCGCTGCGACAGGATGCCGTCGATGCGTTCTGCCGTGCCGTCGAAGGCGCTGTCGATCGCGGCCGTCGACGTGGACAGCACGTTGGCAAGTGCGCCGGTGCGCTGCGACAGGATGCCGTCGATGCGTTCTGCCGTGCCGTCGAAGGCGCTGTCGATTGCGGCCGTCGACGTGGACAGCACGTTGGCGAGTGCGCCGGTGCGCTGCGAGAGGATCGTGTCGATCCGCTCTGCGGTCCCTTCAAACGCGCTGTCGATGGACTCCGAGCTTGCGGCGAGCAGGCTGGAGAGTTCGACCGTGCGCTCCGAAAGCGTGTTGTCGAGACGGAACTGGCTGGCGGCGATCGCGCTGGTGATTTCGTCGGCGCGATTGATCAGCGTGTCCTCGATACGGCCGTGGATCGCCTGCAGGCCGTCGATGAAGCCGTTGGTATGCGCGTCAAGATTGTCCGAAAGATGCTGGTTGCTGGCGGCAATCGCGCTCGTGCGGGCATCCAGGGTCTCGGCGAGCCTCTGCTGGCTTTCGCTGAGTGCTGTCTCCAGTGAGCCGGCGCGCTGTGCAAAGCCGGTCTCGATCCTGTCCTGGGCTGCGGTGAGCGCGCTCATCAGGGTGCCGGCGCGCTCCGACAGCACGCCGTCGATGCGGCTATGCGCATTGCCGATCGCTTCGCTGAGTTCGGCGGTCTTGCCGCTGATCGTTTGTTCGAGAAAGTCCTGCGTCGTGCCGAGCGCGGTGGCGAGCGTCAGCGACTGTTCCGACAACGCGGATTCGAAGCGCTCGACGCCGCCGTCGAGCAGGCCGCCGATGGATTCGGCACCGCCGGTCACCGACTGGTTGATGCGGGCAAGGCTTTCCATCAGCTTGGAATCGAGCATGCCGGCACGCTTGTCGAAGGCGGTCGCGAACTCGTGGAAGCGGGAATCGAAGGCCGTCGACAGTTGTCCGACCGTCGTCTGCAGCTTCTCCTCGAAGAAGCCGGAGCGCAGGTCGAGGTCCATGATCATGTCGTCGGCGCTGGTCTTCAGGCTCTGGCGGAAGCCGGCACCCTTTTCGTCGAGCGTGGCGTTCAGCGTATTGAGGATGTCGTCGAGACCGCCCGTGATGGCCTGCTGGCCGACATTGAGGCTTTCGTTCAGATCGCGTGTGCGGGCGATCAGCGTTTCGTTGAGCTGGCGGGCGCGTTCGTTCAGCGCCGCGTTGAGCTTCTCGGTATTGGCATCAAGCGTCGAGGCGCGGGTTTCGAACTGGCCGAGCAGCTGCTGGCCGCGTTTCGCCAGCGTCTGGCTGAGATTGTCGAGGCGCGTGTCGAATTCGTTGCTGAGCGACACGCCGGCCGTCGTAAGGCCGGAGAGCAGTGCATCGGTGCGCGTCGACAGCATGGCGCCGATAGTCTGGGTGGCGCTGTCCGACCGCTCCATAAGAGCGGCAGCGCGGGTCTCGATCATCGAGGCGAAGGCTTCGCCGGAGGTGGCGATGCGGCTGGCGATATCGTCGCCCGCCGTTGACAGCTCGTCCTTCAATTGCGTGTGGGCGCCGGCGATCGACGAGCGGATGCGCTCGGCATGGCCGACGATGGATTCCCGCTCCAGTCCGAGTTCCTGGACAAGCGTGCGCACGCGCAGTTCGTTGTCGCTATAGCTGCGCTCGAGTGCGTTGACCTCGGAATGGACAAGCGTTTCGAGTTCGGTCGCACGGGCGATCGTCCGCTCGATACCTTCGTTCATGGCGGAGACTTCGCGGCGGACGGCCTGGCCGACCGTCATGATGCGCTCCGACGCTGCCGTTTCGGGCTCGGCAAGGCGCAAGGCGACCTCGGCCATCGAGCGGGCAGCGTTGCGCATTTCCTGGGCACGCGAAATCATCATGGCGAAGGAGAAGAACAGCATCACCGGCAGGATGATGAAGATCGCAACGCCGATGGCGCCAGGCATGGCGGCGAGGTCGGCGAGCGAGCGGATCTGCCAGATTTCCGGTCCGTAAAGCAGATTGGCGACGCCGAGGCCGCCGATGATCCAGAGCGCCGAGACCGCAGCGGCAACACGCATCGATGAGCGGCTGGAGCGAACGTCGAGCGATCGCAGGATGGCTGCCGGCGTTTTGCGGCTATCGTCGTTGGCGGGGGCGAAGGAGGGGGCCTTGGGAGCGGGCTCCGGCGAAAGATTTTTCTGGACATCGGCAGCGCGGTTGCTGCTGGCGGCCTGATCCTGCTGGGACCTGACGGGCTTTGCCTGACTGGACGCGGGTGCCTGTTTCGTGGCTTCAGACACTTTTCCCTCCGGGTCATCCGGGGAAGTCTTGTCGTTGAGGGCAGACTTAAGCTCGTCAAAATCGATTTTCAGAGCGTCTTCCAACGCCTGAAATGCCTTGTCGTCGATCGACTCATTGCTTTTATTTGTCGCCATGCGGATACGCCTCGTTACCAAACTGTCCCTTCGAAAGGACCCTCCGCAACACCGCCTGCAGTGGGGAGCACCTCCGATACTCGGACGATGACAGCAGGATCAGCGCAATACATCTGCGCAAAACCCGGCATGCACCCATTTCACCTCGCACGGACGGAGCAGCACATCAGCCCCGTAGGTGCTTCATTCGATACGGTTTTCCGTCAGGATTGTCGCACCTTCAAGGCATAAACATATCCCTCAACGTACCGTAGTGACACATTCACCGGTTTCTTACAATTAAGCCCCGTTTGCATTCGTTAAAATCCTAACAAGTTCTTAATGAAAATTGCATGCGTTTCTGCCCGAAACCCTTGGAATCAAGTGGTTTAACGGTCGTTAACCATGTCGAGCGAAAGCTGCCCTCATTGTGCCGCGTTTTAATCAGATAGCAGCGCCGCTCGCGCCTAATAGGCTGACGAAACGAGCGAAATGACGGCCGGGCAAGGCATTCTGGAGGCAACGCCCGCGCCATGTCCGAGCCTTATAATAGCCAGACGGGTCAAGTACTTCCAGACAATTCCGCCAGAACGGGACGTCCCGGATGATGGATCAAAAAAATAGCAGGATGGCCGGTTGCGAGCCGGTGCGTCCGAAAAAAGCACAACAAGGATATTGGCACATGGCCGCACTCAAGATCGCGTTTGAAGCTCCCGACAATCTCGGTGGGGCCTGTCCCTCGAAGTCGCGACCCATCGACCTGGTTCACCTCGCGATACAGACGATGGGGGACAAGCTTCTCGAAATTGAAGTGCTACAGATGTTTGCGCGCCAGGCGCGACAATTGATGAAGGAATTGGCCTCCGAAAACACTGCCGCCAGAGCGGCGACGGCTCATCGCCTGAAGGGTGCAGCTCTTGCCGTTGGCGCGTTCAGTGTCGCCGAGGCGGCCGGCGCCATCGAGGATGCTCCCGACGATGCCGGCAATATAGCCGCGCTGAGCGCTGCCGTACTTGAGGCGGAGCTGTTCATTCTCAAGCTCTGCCGGTAATCTCGGCCCGGATTTGTGCTGCAAAAACCGGCGGCGACAAAGGGTCACGGGCAAACCGCCGCGACCGAACAATCGCTTCGTGTTGACTGGCGATGGGAATTGTTGGAAGAAATCGGGCGAATTTGCCGCTTTTCGCCGCCGCCTCTGTTCGGGGCGGCGTGATTGTTCCTGCGGTATGCCGATAAAACGCCAAGCATCCGGAAAACGAAATGCCAAAACTGACCATCATAGCCTTCGACGGCACGCAGTACGACTTCGACGTCCAGAACGGCTCGACCGTCATGGAAAATGCCGTGCGCAATTCGGTTCCGGGTATTGAGGCCGAGTGCGGTGGTGCCTGTGCCTGTGCCACCTGTCATGTCTATGTCGACGAGCAATGGTCAGCAACGGTAGGTCCGCCCGAGGCGATGGAGGAGGATATGCTCGATTTCGCCTATGAGGTGAAGCCGACATCACGCCTGTCCTGTCAAATCAAGATCAGCGACGGCCTGGACGGGTTGGTTGTCCATGTTCCCGAGCGCCAGGCCTGATTCCGCGCACCGACCCGATACCCTGATGGCCAAAAAAGGCCCCGCCTGTCGTGATGGATGGGCGGGGCCAGTAGGGCGCATCGCAACCAGATGAGGGAGGGAACATCTGCTGCACTAGGATACGCCAGGAGAACACAACAGGCGCGATCATCAGGGCCAGCCGAGCATCAAGCCGGCGCGAAACAATCAAGCGCAAAACTATACTTGCCGATCAAGGCAACCATCACGAGGGTATGGCTAACAGTCCCCTTCTGAAGTGACGTTGTTTGATCTCGACTCGTCACTTCATATTTTCAATGTACCTCATATTTCGACATTGTTACACCGCTAGATATCATCAATAAGATGCTGTTAATGCGCATCGCTTGCGCACGCCGGGCGATTGATGTTTTCGGGGCTTTCCGGAAAGGCGGTCCGCAGGACGTTTAGCGCTTGGTCATCGTGTCGAGGCGGTATTGTAGCAACCGAATCATGCGACGATCGAAATTGGCAGCTTCCATTTTGTCGAAACGGGCCTGGTCGCGGTCGTGAGCCTGAATCGCCGTTTCGCTCAGCCGCGCGACCCGCGCCTGCATCCGCTCGCAATCGGCTTCCGGCCTCAGCGACAGGAAATCCTTCTCCAACTGGCGGGCATGGTTGCGGGCGATCTCGGCGTGGCGCTCCTCGTGGCGCTTGATGTCGCTTGCCAGGGTATCCCAGACGAGTGCCAGGTCCCGGTTTGCCTTTCGCCGGTTCGTCCATCGGGGCAGGATGAGCCGGGTGCTGAGCGTGACCTTGGCGCTACCCACGGCGCAGCGATTTCCATGCTTCACATAGGTCACCGTGCCGCCGAACCTGATCTTGGTTGCGCCGGGGTGCCGGCTGCCGGTCGAATTCATCATCGGGCCGTGTTGCGAGAGCGCCTTGTCGAGTTCTTCGGCCGTGCGACCGCCGACCGAGAAGTAGGTGATGCTCTTGTTCACCACGGTGTCGGCCTGCGCGGACGAGGAATGGCTCGCGGCGATACACAAAACCAGAAGCGCGGCGAAGGAAATGCGGCCAGTCGGCATATGTTACAGTCTCGGCAGTTGAACTTCCCCAGAGCTTGGGGCATAGCCAGCGTCAGCGCAACAGCAAATGGGCAACAGCCGCGGTTAAACCGAAAATCCATTGCTTTTCGCGCCTTTATGGCATGACGCTGCACGGCTAGAGTTTAAATCCGGCGCGAAGAGGGAGAGTGAAATCATCATGTACGATCCTTTCCAACCCTTCGAGTGGAAGCTGGCACATGGCCGCACGCTGACGCTCGGGCCGAAGGGCTTGCTGATGGCGATCATCAACGTCACACCGGATTCATTTTCGGACGGCGGGGTCTACAATGATGCCGAAGCGGCGGTTGCTCAGGGGCTGCGATGTGTCGAAGACGGCGCCGCCATTCTCGACATTGGCGGCGAGTCTACCCGGCCGGGTGCTGCCGCGGTGACGGCTGAGGAGGAGCGGGCGCGGGTGCTTCCGGTCATCAAGGCGCTTGCCGAACGGACGGATGCCATTCTGTCGGTCGACACTTACCGGGCCGAGACGGCACGGCTGGCGGTGGCCGCCGGCGCGCATATCATCAACGATGTGCATGGCCTCCAGCGCGAGCCCGATCTTGCGCGGGTCGCGGCCGAAACCGGGGCAGGGCTCTGCATCATGCATACCGGCCGCGACCGCGAAAAGCTCAGCGACGTGGTGCGCGATCAATATCATTTTCTCGACCGCTCGCTTGAAATCGCCGCTGCTGCCGGTATCGAGCGCGAGCGGATCGTCCTTGATCCAGGCTTCGGCTTTGCCAAGGACACTGACGAGAATGTCGAACTGATGACCCGGTTTGCCGAGTTGCACGGCTCCGAGCTGCCGCTTCTGGCAGGCACGTCGCGCAAACGCTTTATCGGCGCCGTTACCGGCCGCGAAGCGCAGGGCCGGGATGTCGGCACGGCGGCGACGACCGCATTGCTGAGAATGGCGGGAGCTGCGCTTTTCCGGGTACATGATGTCGCAATCAACAGGGATGCGCTTCTGGTGGCGGATGCTATGCTGACGGTTAAAAGACAGGCGGCGGACGGGCCGGAAAAACACGGGATGGAAATTCAGCCATGACAGCGATCTATACGATCACCCTCAAGAACTGCGCCTTCTTCGCCCGTCACGGCGTTCACGACGAGGAGGAATTTCTGGGGCAGCGGTTCTTCGTCGATGCCGAGCTGGATGTGGAACAGGGAACGGCGCTGGTCGAGGATTCTATCGATGATACAGTGCATTATGGCGTTGCCTTCACGCAGATTGAAAAGATCATCACCGGGCGTCGCCGGTATCTGATCGAGGCGCTGGCGCTGGAGGTTGCGACCACGCTCTGTTCAGTCTTTCCGCAGATCCGGCGTGCAAAAATCTCGATCCGCAAGCCGAACGCACCGGTTCCCGGCGTGCTCGATTATGTCGAAGTGACGGTCGAGCATTTTGCCTGAGATAGAAACCCATCCGGCGACGCTTGGCCTCGGCGGCAATATCGGAGATCCGGCGGCTTCCATGGCGCGGGCGCTCGTTCTTCTCGACATGCGGCCGGATTGCCGGGTGACGCATGTCTCCAGGCTCTATCGAACACCGCCCTGGGGCAAGACCGACCAGGCGTGGTTCTTCAATGCCTGTGCGCAAGTCGAGACGTCGCTTTCTCCGGACGAACTGCTCGATGCCTGCCTGACGATCGAGCGGCAGATGAAGCGGGAGCGGCTGGAGCGCTGGGGGCCGCGCACGATCGATATCGATGTGCTGACTTATGGCAGCCTCAGCCAGCGCTCGCAGACGTTGGAAATCCCCCATCCACGCATGACGGAACGCGGATTCGTTCTGAAGCCGCTTGCGGATTTCGCTGCGGATCTCATTGTTGGTGGCAGGACGGTTGCGGCGTGGCTGAAGGACGCCGATCTCTCGGGCATCGAGGTCGCCGATGCGCGCGATGACTGGTGGCGACAGCGCGCGCCGAAATCCCCGGCTTGAACGCAAAAAGAGCCGGACAAGCCGGCTCGTTCAATATCCCTGGAAAGCAGGCGTTACTTCTTGATCGAGCCGACGGCGATATCGTCGAGCTGGCGGTTGAGGCTGACGCCGATCACCGGCACCATGGTATCCTCGACCTTGACCGAGATGGTGATGTTCAGTGTCGACGGGTCCTGCAGGCGGGCGATCATGGCGCCGTTCAGCTTCTTGCGGTTGATGCCGACGACGACCTTGTCCTTGGCGACATTGCCGGAGACGATGTCCAGACCTTTGCCATTGGCGCCGTCGAGGAATTTGCCGCTATAACCCTTGCCGCTCTGCGTGATGAGAGCCGACATCGGCTGCTTGAAGACGCCGACCCGGCAGAAGCCGTCGAGCTTGATGCCGGCCGAACTTTCGGTCGCTTCACCGGTCAGGTCGCAGGTGAATTTTGTGCCCTTGTACTTGCCTGCGACGATTTCGCCCGGGCCCTTCCATTGTCCGGAAACCTGCTCGAAAAACGCCTTGTCGTTGCCGCCGGAGAACGCCGGAGAGGCTGCGCAGGTGAGAACTGCAAGCGATGCTGCGGCAATGCCACGGGCGATCAAAGAGGGGCGCGAAAACATAAACGATCCTTGATGGTCAACGTCAGGAATATGAGGCTACGTTTGCACTTAAATGGTTAATGGAGCGTTGCCTCAGCCATGGGGAGCATTTCTTTCGATGCTCACGAAATGTTTCACCCATCACCATGGTCGTGGTGGAAACCACTGGTAATCCTGGGTTTTCACGCCGGCATCACTGTGATGTGTGCGCTGGTGAGCGGAGTTGCGTTGAAACAGAACCGGGGTTTGTTACGTAGTTGCGCATATAAGGGAGGTCCGCCATGACCGTTATTGACGATATCGAATCGCGCCTGACCCAGCCGGGCGACGAGAGCCGGGTGGTCTACCGCCACCGGGTTGCCACGCGCGTCACACACTGGACCTGGGCCATCGCCCTGTTCTTCCTGTTGTTGAGCGGCCTGCAAATTTTCAACGCCCATCCGACGCTCTATATCGGCAATCAATCGGGCTTCGAATTCGACAACAGCGTACTGTCGATGCGCGCCATGCAGGCGGCCGATGGCAAGGTAGACGGCTACACCACGGTTTTCGGACGCAGTTTCAAGACGACCGGCGTCTTGGGCATGAGCGGGCCGGCCGACAATCCGTCCTATCGCGGTTTCCCGGCCTGGGCGACGCTGCCCTCCTATCAGGACCTCTCGACCGGACGCGTCATCCATTTCTTCTTTGCCTGGTTCTTTGTTGCCGCCTTTCTGGTGTGGTTCGTCAGCAGCCTGATCAGCGGGCATCTCAAGCGCGATATTCTCCCGTCGCTTGCGGATATCAGGGCGCTGCCGCAGAGCCTGTCGGATCATCTGCGGTTCCGCTTCCATCACGACGGCCGCTACAACGGACTGCAGAAACTGTCCTATGCCGGCGTCCTGCTCGTCATCTTTCCAGTGATCATCCTGACGGGGCTTGCCATGTCGCCCGGCATGAACGCGGCCTGGCCGTGGCTGCTGGATGTCTTTGGCGGGCGCCAGACGGCACGGACCATTCATTTTCTCTGCATGGCGCTGCTGGTGGCCTTCTTCCTGATCCACATTTTCATGGTTTTCGCCGCTGGCCCACTCAACGAAATGCGCTCGATCATCACCGGCTGGTATCGCACCGACCCTGAAAAGACCGAGCCCGAAAAGAAAGAGGAGCACACGGCATGAGCCGCTTTATCGTCAATCGCCGCAAGTTCCTGACTGTTGCGGGCGTCGCGGCTTCCACCATTCCGCTATCCGGCTGTGATGCGTTCGACGGGTTTCTGTCGAGCCAGAGCCCCGTGCGGGATTTTATGGCCAAGGCTAACAGCCTGACCTACCGTGTCCAGCGGATGCTGATCGACGCCGACGCGCTCGCCCCGGAATTCTCGGCAAGCGAGGTGCGTCAGGGCCAGCGGCCGAACGGTTCGACCGACCCGACTGGTGAGGACTATCTGGCGCTGAAGGAGAAGACGTTCGCCGATTATCGGCTGACGGTCACCGGGCTTGTCGAAAAGCCGCTGAGCTTCAGCCTTGACGAGCTACGCAACATGCCGGCCCGCACGCAAATCACCCGGCATGACTGCGTCGAGGGATGGAGTTGCATCGCCAAATGGACCGGCGTGCAGCTGGCAAAAATCCTCGATGAAGCCAAGGTGAAGCCGGAAGCGCGCTTCGTCGTCTTCCACTGTTACGACACCATGAATCTCGGCCTGTCGGGGGCGGTGCCCTACTACGAATCGATCGATCTGATCGATGCACGGCATCCGCAGACTATCCTTGCCTATGGCTGCAATGACGAGGCTCTGCGGATTGCCAACGGCGCGCCGCTCAGGGTGCGTATCGAGCGGCAGCTCGGCTACAAGATGGCGAAATACATCAAAGGCATCGAGCTCGCCTCGACGCTCGCGCCGTTCGGCAGCGGCAAGGGCGGGTTCTGGGAAGACCTCGGCTACGAATGGTACGGCGGCATCTAGAGCATTTCCGCTTTTCTTCGAATCGCGAAAACGCTCTATCTTTTTGTTTTTACGCAATTCCGGACGCAAAACCGCTGCGCACTTTTGCTGGAATTGCTCTAGCCGCCATCCTCGGTCGCCTTCGCTTTGGACGTTCCCGGAGCCAGGTCGCCGATGAAATCGCCGATACCGGGGCGCTTTAGGGCGCGGAACGGCATTGGCCGGCAGAGATCCATCGCGGCGATGCCGATACGTGCCGTCATTAGGCCGTTGATGACGCCTTCGCCGAGCCGGGCGGACAGTTTCGAGGCAAGGCCGTGGCCCAGCACCTGTTGGATCAGGCTGTCGCCAACGGCGATCGAGCCGGTGACGGCAAGATGGGCGATGACGTCGCGCATCAGCCGCAGGAGACCGAATGTGCCGGGCCTGCCACCGTAGAGATCGGCCATGGCCCGGATCAGCCGGGCCGATTCGTAGATGACGTAGCCGAGATCGACGAGTGCGCGCGGGCTGACGGCCGTGACGATCGAGACACGCTTCGAGGCGTTGAGGATGAGCGCCCGGGCCTCGCGATCGAGCGGCGACAGCAATTCGCGCTCGGTCAGATCCAGGAGATGCGGGCCGTCGATGATGTCGGTTTCGGTTTCCTTCAGCCGCAGCCGTCCACGCGCGGTCTGCGGCTTGGCGGCAAGCAGGTGGATGAGGTGAGCCATGACCTGACGCGCCGGCTTGGGGCTGGGCGCTAGGCTCGCTTCGATCGCCTCATGCTTCAGTGCCTGGACGGCATTCAGCCGCATCAGCCCCACAAGTTCGCGGATGATGACAATCAGGAAAGCGAGCAGGCCGATGGCTGCAGTGGCAATGGCGAGATAGCCAAGCCAGTCTGCCCGGCTGAAGAGATCGCGGACGAGGCTGTCGACCCACAGGCCGAGCGCCAGCGAAACGAGGATACCCAGGGCTCCGAAGGCGAGCTTGCCGAAGGAAAACCGGCGCTTGCGGGGTGCAGCTTCCGGCGGGGCAGGCAGCGACCTTGTCGTCTCGAAGAACGGATCGTCGGAATCTGCAGTCATGACGATGTTTTCGTCGAAACTCGCCGGCGAGCGGCGCGCCGCTTCGGGCCGGTTGGCGGCATCGTTGTCGATAGTGAAGGCCGCAGGCTTTCGCTGGGGAATTTTCGGTGTGTCGCTCATGCCAGCCGGTCCCCGAACAGGAATTGCATCGCCCGGTCGAGCCGGATATGCGGCACCGACAGTTTCAGTCCGCCGCCGGTCTCCTCGATATGCGGCGGTCGGAACCGCACGAAGCTCAGATCCGGGACCAGGCTTTCCTCGGGCTTTGATTCGAGATCCTGAAAAAGTGCATCAGGATTCTGCGGTAAGTCTCCGGTAAATATGGCCGTTTTCCGTTCTCCGTCGAAGGTTTCGCCATTGATCGTCTCGCCCGCGATCGGTGTGCCAACGATGACGGGCAAGGTGTGGCCGTCGTGATTGACCGTCGCCTCGCGGGTTGCCCGGACGGAGGCGATCGCCATCACTTCGAGGCCTGCGCCGCTTGCGCCGATGCGGTCGATGGCGCGCTGCACCAGCCGGGCAGCGATCCGCTCCAGCCGGTCATGGCTCTCATGGTGCAGATGGTCGGCCTTGGTTGCGGCGACCAGCACCTTGTCGATCCGCTTGGTGAGGAAGGACGACAGGAAGGAATTGGTACCCGGCTGGAAGCTGGCGAGCACGTCGGCAAGCGCGCCCTCGAGATCGAGCAGCGATTCCGGCCCGCGGTTGATCGCCTGCAGCGCATCGATCAGCACGATCTGGCGGTCGAGCCGGGCAAAGTGCTCGCGGAAGAACGGCTTGACCACATGCGTCTTGTAAGCCTCGTAGCGGCGCTCCATCATCGCCCAGAGCGAGCCTTTTGGCGCACGGCCGTCGGGCAGGTTGGCGAGCGGGGAGAAGGTCAGGGCCGGGGAGCCTTCGAGGTCGCCCGGCATCAGGAAGCGTCCGGGCGGCAGGGTCGAAAGCGAGCGCTCGTCGGATTTGCAGGCCTGCAGGTAGCGCGTGAAGGATTGAGCGAGCCGCTGCGCATCCGCCTCGACGGCCGGCTTGGAGATGTCGAGCGACGCTGCGAGCGACAGCCAGTCCGTCGAGAGTTCGGCACGGATGCCGGTGTGCGCCCGCTCGACCGTCTTTTCGCTGAACGTTCGGAAATCCTGCGTCAAGAGTGGCAGATCGAGCAGCCATTCGCCGGGATAATCGACGATGTCGATGGACAGGCGGCCGGGTGAGAACATCCGGTTCCAACCGCTGGCGCTTTCGTAATCGAGGGTGATGCGCAACTGCGAGATCGCCCGTGTGGAGTCCGGCCAGATCCGGTCGCGGACAAGCGCTGCAATGTGATCTTCGTACTGAAAGCGCGGGACGGCGTCATCCGGTTGCGGCTCCAGCCGGATTTTCGACACGCGCCCGGAGCGGACGGCTTCGAAGACGGGCAGGCGGCCGCCGTTGAGGAGGTTGTGGACCAGAGACGAGATGAATACCGTCTTGCCGGCGCGCGAAAGCCCCGTGACGCCCAGCCGCAAAGTCGGGTTGACGAAGCCGGATGCGCGGTCGGTCAAGGTATCGAGTGCGAGCCTTGCGTCATCGGTGAAGCGGGTCAGAAATGGCGGCAAGTTTTCGTGCCTCGATATGCGTTGTGCCTGGCTTCACGCCGGACTGGTCGTTTGCGATATAGGGCGCCTGAGCGGCCGAATAAAGGTTGTAATGGGGGCTTAGTCAGCGCGAATGGCTCTCTGGATCGATCCAGGCCGTCAATGTGCCGCCCGACAGGTTGCCGTCTTCCGGACGTTGATCGAAGTCGATCACGGCAAGCGCGCCGGGCGGGTATCCGGCGGGGATAGCCTCGATTACAGTCTGTTCGCTGAGGCATCCGTGCAGGATTTCCTCGATCACCGGATTGTGGCCGACAATCATCAGGGAGGCTGCAGGAGCCTGGCCGGTGATGCAGTCACGATAGGCATTCGCCGAGCCGGTATACAGTGCGTCGATGCAGCGAATATCCAGCTCTTCGCCCATTGCGCGGCGGAACGCTTCCGCTGTCTGCCGGCACCGCACCGCGGTCGAGCAGAGCACGAGATCCGGTACGAGGCGCAGGTCTGCCGCCTTGTCGGCAACGATCTCGGCCTGGGCAAAGCCGGTGTCATCCAACGTCCTGTCGAAATCCTTCTGTCCTGGAACTGTCCAGCCGGCTCTTGCATGCCGGAGAAGATAGAGCCGGAAAACCGGGGTGGGGGCAGAGGGCATGAGACGGGATCCTGGAACATGGACGGACGGCGGCCGGGTCGATCACCCGGCTCTCACGAGCTTTGTCCGCCGGGGTCGCGGAAAGATCAAGCCACGGTCCTTGCTTTTCGCACCGATACGCACCGGCTGGTGCTCCCTGCCACTGTCCGTTTGAAGGAGCCCAAAAAATAGATGCCGGTTTTTTGTGCATGACATATTTCGAAGATACGCACTCGGACGCTTGCCCCTCCGTTGCCCGCAACTTTGGCGATGGCTGACCGATTTCGCACGCAAGACAATTTCGCGAAAAATGACAAAGCTGTAATTTTGATGAAATATTAGCCTGTTAGCCTCACAATGAAGCAAAGCTTAAAAAACGGTGTGCTATTTTTCAGAGACTTGAAACGGCGCCTGCATGGGTCTATACACCGCCGCACATGAGATGTTCTTCAGGAGAATCGCGTTGAGTGAGAAGATCGATCTTAGTTCCTTTGTCCTGTCCGAGACCGAGGAATTCATGAATACCAACCAGCGTGCATATTTTAGAGCAAAGTTGAACGCCTGGAAAAACGACATCCTCCGAGAGGCGCGTGAAACGCTCGGGCACCTCGCCGAGGAAAGTGCAAACCACCCTGATCTTGCAGACAGAGCATCTTCGGAAACCGACCGGGCCATCGAGCTTCGGGCACGTGACCGGCAGCGCAAGCTGATCTCCAAGATCGACGCAGCCCTGCAGCGTCTCGACGAGGGAACCTACGGCTACTGCGAAGAGACTGGCGAACCGATCGGACTGAAGCGTCTCGACGCAAGGCCGATCGCCACGCTCTCGATTGAAGCGCAGGAGCGCCACGAGCGCCGCGAAAAAGTCTACCGCGACGAGTAAGCGGTTCCGGCCACAAAAATTAAAACGGCGCGATGATCTCGCGCCGTTTTTTGTTTGTATGTCGGTCCATTTGCATGGCGCGGCTTCGATGTACCTTGTTCAATTCTTCCGGTTTACGGCGATCTCGTTCAGCATTCGGTTCATTTCGTCCTCGAGCGTCGGCTCGGTCCGACCGCCTTGCGTGGCGCCGAGCCGCGGCTCCTGGCGGATGGCAGGATTGGGCGAAGCGGCGCCTGCGCGCTTGTCGCCATCGACACGAACGTCGTCGGCGGTCAGCCGTCCGAGATCACCGGTGATCTCCGCATCGAGAAAACGCTCGAACTCGCTGACGGCGGTGTCCTGCTGGCTCTGACTGGCCGGAAGGGCCGCCTGTGCCGGCGTCGCAAGCTGGACAGGGTTTGCCTGCGTCTGGGGACGCTGAAGTGCGGCCGGCTGATTTGCCGCGAGAACCCGTGATCGCGCTGCCTCCAGAATGTCCTCCGGCGACTTGGCAGTTTCCAGTGCCACGGGCGGCGTGATGTTCGACGCCACGGGCTGCGGATACGGCTGCGTCTGGAGGGGCACAGTGCGTTCGGGAATTGCCTGCCGGGCGGTTGGTGTCGGTTCGGCCTGTTGCCTTGTCTGGACGGGTTGGACCGTCCGGCCTGCGGCTGATTCCGGCGCCTCGCCATAGAGAACCTGGCCCATGGCGGACACCGGCGCTTTCGCTTCTGGCTGAACCACTGCGCGCCGTTCCGCAGCAGGGCGCGTTGCAGCAGCCTCCGCCTTGACGGTCGTTACCGCTGGCTGCGGTGCGTCCTGGGGCACGATCCGGCTCTCGACGACGAGATCGGTTGGTCCGCCGATCATGATCAGATGTTCCACATCATCCCGGCGTACCAATACAAGCCGCCGACGGGTATCGATCGCGGCGGCATCAAGCACGGCAAGACGCGGCTGGCGATTCTTGCCGCCGCGGATAAAGGGGGAGGACGGCCGGTTGCGGATGAACCACAGCACCGCGACGAGGCAAAGCAGACCTAGAGCCACAGCGCCCGCGGCAATGATGAAACGGGTACCGTTGTTGCCAACGATATCTTCGATCATATGCTGTACTCCTTCGTGAAATTCTACGTTCGGCCTATTTGACGGTTTTTTTCAGGCTGAGACAAGCTGTGTTGCCGCTTGTCCAAGCCTCATTGCCCAATCGCCAATGTAGTGCTCTCATGTGCTTCTTCGAGGCCGGGTGGGACATTCCTTGTGAATTGACGTAAATGCCTTTCACGCGGGAGCTTTCTGCGCTTCCCTGCGGCTGTTAAAGATGATTCTTGCTTGGTGTTTCGCGGTCCGCCGGCGCGGGTTGCATATCCGCCTCGGCTGCCGTTGAGCGGAGCAGATGGACCGAACGAGCGCACCCATTCCGGGCACGCACGGCACGGTCGCAAACGAGGGCCTTATGACGAAATTGCGGCAGGCAGGTGACTACCACATGCCAATTGTTGACCGTGGAACCCGGCCCGGCACGGTGCTGCGGATCATTCTGCTTGCCATCGTTCTGACCGGTTCGGCCGTTGCCTTCGTCATTTTCAAGAACCAGCTCGAAAACGAGATCGTCCTTGGCATTCTCGGCGTGCTGGCCATGGTCGGTATCTTCTTTCTGGTGTCTTCCGTCATCGGCTTCATCGAGGTCATGCCACAGTCGCGGCCCGATGAACTTGCCCGCGCCTTTCTGGACGCACACCAGGACGGAACGCTGGTCACCGACCGCAAGGGCCGGATCATCTATGCCAATGCCGCCTATGGCGCGCTCACCGGTGCTACCAAGGCCACTGAAATCCAGTCTCTGGAAACTATCCTGTCGCGCAATCGGGAAGCTACCGAGGCGATTTATCGCCTGACCAACGGATTGCATGAAGGCAAGGCCGGCCACGAAGAGTTCCGCCTCTTGAAGCCACTGCGCGCGAACGGTGGCTCGGCCGGTTCCGGCGCCCACTGGTTTCGACTGAAGGCGCGCGTGCTGCCGCTCGAAGACAGCGATCGCAATCCCGTCTATATCTGGCAGATTTCCGATATCACCTCGGAACGCGACGACCAGGAGCGCTTCTTCAAGGAGTTGCAGAACGCCATCGACTATCTCGATCATGCACCGGCCGGTTTCTTCTCCGCCGGCAAGAAGGGCGAGATCTTCTACGTCAACGCGACGCTCGCCGACTGGCTGGGGCTTGACCTGACGAAATTCCAGCCGGGTTCGATGACCATTGCCGATCTGGTGGCAGGCGAGGGGTTGGCGCTGGTGCAATCGGTGCAGGCGGAACCCGGCCTTAAAAAGACCAAGACGCTCGATCTCGACCTGCGCAAGGCCAACGGCCAGAGCTTTGCCGTGCGCATGGTGCACCGGGTTTCCTCGACCCGCGACGGCGCCCCCGGCGAAAGCCGCACGATCGTGCTTGCCCGTTCCAACGACGACGAAAGCGACCAGTCGGCTTCGATTGCCGCCATGCGCTTCACCCGCTTCTTCAACAACACGCCGATGGCGATCGCGTCCGTCGATGGCGACGGCCGGATCCTTAGAACCAACGCGCCGTTCCTGAAGCTGTTTTCGGCCGTGGTCTCGCAGGACGACATGGAGCACGGCGCATTGCTCGAGGCGGTCGTGCACGAGATGGAGCGGCCGCAACTGCGCGAGGCGCTGGAGGCCGCCAAGGATCGGCAGGGCGACATCGCCCCGATCGATTCGCTGCATCCGACCGATGAGACCCGCCATTTCCGCTTCTATGTGAACGCCGTCATCGACCAGAGCGACCAGGCGCCGGAAGAGGCAGCGATCGTCTACGCCGTCGAGATCACCGAGCAGAAGGCGCTCGAAACCCAGATGGCGCAGACGCAGAAGATGAACGCGGTCGGCACGCTGGCAGGCGGCATCGCGCATGATTTCAACAACGTGCTGACGGCGATCCTGCTTTCCTCGGATCATCTGCTCCTCTCGGCCCGCCCGGCGGATGCGAGCTTTGCGGATCTGATGGAAATCAAGCGCAACGCCAATCGCGCCGCCGTGCTGGTCCGCCAGCTTCTGGCCTTCTCGCGCAAGCAGACGATGCGCCCGACCGTGCTATCCATGACCGACGTCGTCGGTGATCTGCGCATGCTGGTCGACCGCATGACCGGCACCAACGTCAAGCTCGAAGTCGACTACGGCCGCGACCTCTGGCCGGTGCGCACCGATCTCGGCCAGTTCGAACAGGTCGTCCTCAATCTTGCCGTCAATGCCCGCGACGCCATGCCCGATGGCGGCGTCATCACGCTGCGCACGCGCAACCTGCCGGCGGCGGAAGTGGCCGCTTTGAACCGGCGCGAGCTGCCGGAAGAGGACTATGTGATGGTGGAGGTGTCCGACCAGGGCACAGGCATTTCGCCGGAAATCCTCGACAAGATCTTCGAGCCATTCTTCACCACCAAGGAAGTCGGCAAGGGTACAGGCCTTGGCCTGTCGATGGTCTACGGCATCATCAAGCAGTCCGGCGGCTATATCTACCCCGAATCCGAAGTCGGCAAGGGCACGACCTTCCGCATCCTCTTGCCACGCTATATCGAGGAAACGCCATTGCCGGGCGAGGCGGGTGACGTCCCCATTGCTACGCTGCTTGGAACCAGGCCTCCGTCCAGGGCAGAGGAGCCGACCGATCTCACCGGCAATTCGGCCGTCGTGCTTCTGGTGGAGGACGAGGAAGCGGTCCGCCGCGGCGGCAAGCGCATGCTGGAGACCCGCGGCTACACCGTGCATGAGGCGGGCTCCGGCGTCGAGGCGCTCGATATCATGGAAGAGCTGAACGGTGCGGTCGATATCGTCGTTTCCGACGTCGTCATGCCCGAAATGGACGGCCCGACGCTGCTGCGCGAGATCCGCAAGAACTATCCGGATCTGAAATTCATCTTCGTCTCCGGCTACGCCGAGGACGCCTTTGCCCGCAACCTTCCCGCAGACGCCAAATTCGGGTTCCTTCCAAAACCGTTCTCGCTGAAGCAGCTTGCGGTGGCCGTGCGCGAAATGCTGGATAGCTAACTCCAGCAAGACTTTGATCGTCAAAGGAAAAAGCACCGGCGTCTCGGTCCGGGCCGTCAGCAGCAGGCCGCTGCTGGCGGCCTTCAGCAATCCGGATGTCCGACGCAAAACGGCCGCTTTCATCGAGCGTATTGCCATCGTTTCGAAGACGTTTTTATCCACATCCCCAAAACCTGTGAGGGCTTGAATGAGTTCCAGACTCCGGATTGCAGTTCTTCTGGGTGGCCGGTCCGCCGAGCATGACGTTTCCATCCTCTCTGCCCGCAACGTGCTGAAGGCGCTCGACCCCGCAAGATACGATGTCGTGCCCATCCTCATTACCCGCGGTGGAAAATGGCTTGTGCTCGGCTTTGAAGGCGGAGCCTTGCCAGAACCGGTCCCGGAGACCGGTCCCGAAATAAGCCTGGTGCCTGGCGGCCGCGGCCGCCTTTTTGTCATGCCGAAGGATGGTCCTGCCCACGAACTGCCTGCGATCGATATCCTGTTCCCGGTTCTGCATGGCCCGCATGGCGAGGATGGTTCCGTTCAGGGACTTGCCGAGGTCGCAATGGTTCCTCTTGTCGGATGCGGAATCCTGGGCTCGGCAACTGCAATCGACAAGGACGTCGCCAAGCGTCTGCTGAAGGAAGCGGGACTGCCTGTCGCCCGTTCCCTGACGGTCCACTATGGCGAGGTGCCATCCTTCGACGATGTGGCGAAGGAGCTCGGTTTGCCGGTCTTCGTCAAACCAGCCCGGCAGGGGTCATCGGTGGGCGTCAGCAAGGCTCAAACTTCGGAGCAATTTCTGACCGCTCTTGCCGAAGGTTTCAGGCATGACCGCAAGGTTCTCGTCGAGGAATTTATTCAGGGGCGCGAAATTGAATGCAGCATCCTTGAAGAGGTCGACGGCGCGTTGACAGCGTCTGTCCCCGGAGAAATCATCCCCGCTGAAAGCCATGGATTCTATAGCTACGACGCCAAATATATCGATCCGAGCGGTGCGGTTCTGAGCATTCCCGCCGAACTGCCCGCCGATGTCACGCAGCAAATCAGGACCATGTCGCGACAGGCGTTTCGGGCCTTGGGTTGCGATGGCATGGCCCGCATCGACTTCTTCGTGCGGCCGGACATGAGCGCTGTCATCAACGAGATCAACACGATCCCCGGCTTCACCGATATCAGCATGTACGCCAAGGCGCTGGCTGCGAGCGGCATCGCCTATGCCGATGTCATCGATCGGTTGATCGAGCATGGGCTGGCGCGCAGCCAGCGGCCGGTTTGAGGTGTCGCAAAACGCTCGCAAATCCTGGATTTCACGATTGGTTTGCGACAGGCCTCCAAAGCCATTCCCTTGAGCCGCTGCGGTCCGTACAGCTTAGACCAGCGCTACCGCGATCTCGGCGGCGAGCCGGGCATTGTTTTCGACCAGCGCGATGTTGGTTTCGAGGCTGCGGCCGTCCGTCAGTCCGAAAATATTGTCGAGCAGGTAGGGTGTGACCGCCTTGCCGGAAATCTCGTCGCGTTCGGCATTGTCGAGCGCGCGGGCGATGTAGATTTCCATTTCATCGCGCGGGATTTCGTTTTCTTCCGGCACCGGATTGGCGATCAGCATGCCGCCATCGACGCCGAGCAGGTCGCGCATATTCTGGAAGTTGGCAATCGCCGCCGGGCTGTTGAGCATCAGCGGGCTTTTCAGGCCGCTATCGCGCGACCAGAAGGCCGGGAAGATGTCGCTGTCATAGGTGACGACGGGAACGCCGCGCGTTTCCAGCACTTCGAGTGTCTTCGGAATGTCGAGGATGGCCTTGGCGCCGGCGCAGACGACGATGACGCCGGTGCGCGCCAGTTCGTCGAGGTCGGCGGAAATGTCAAAGCTTTCTTCGGCCTTGCGGTGTACGCCGCCGATGCCGCCGGTGGCAAAGACGCGGATGCCGGCGCGGGCGGCAGCGATCATGGTCGCGGCAACGGTGGTGGCGCCCGTGCGGCGTTCAGCGATTGCAAAGGCAAGATCGGCGCGCGACAGCTTCATTGCGCCTTCGGTCTGCGCCAGCGCCTCAAGCTGCGCCTCTTCCAGGCCGATATGCAAGATCCCGTCGATGACCGCGATCGTCGCCGGCACGGCGCCTTCCTGGCGGATGATCGCCTCGACGCTGCGGGCCATGTTGAGATTGCCGGGGTAAGGCATGCCATGGGTGATGATGGTCGATTCCAGCGCCACGATGGGTGCGCCGCGCGCCTTGGCGGCCGCGACCTCGTTGGAATATTCCATCGGCAGAAGGGGGGAAAACGGCTTGGTCATCGCGTGTCCTTTATGGCTTTTTAAGGCGCGTTCATGACAGGATTTCGGCTGGCGGCACAAGTCGAATTGCATCGGCAAGTGCCGCGCGCGACATTTTTTCCGATACGGCGAGCGGCGAGCGCACGGTAATGCCGGCGGCGGCAACGCCGGAGCGCAGGCAGGTAGTGAGCGGTTCCCCCTCGAGAAAAGCCGACAGGAACCCGGCGGCAAGCGCGTCCCCGGCTCCTGTGACATCGCCAAGCGTGTTAAGCGCCGGTGGGGCGATGGCAACGGCCTGTCCGTGTCGAAACGCGATTGCCGGCCTGCCTCCACGGGTCACGACGCCGCCGGAAAGTCCGGCCGCCTGAAAAAGGGCAGGCCATTCGGTAGCGTCGGCGACATCGCGGCCGATCAGCGCGCGTGCTTCCGCCTCGTTCATGAACAGAAAGGTTATCCCGGCAAGACTGTTTGCAAGGCGCACCACCTTGGCCGGTGAAATGGCGATGGCCGCAACCGGCTTTCCTTCCCGCGCGGCCCGCTCAACCAGGCTGGCAAGGGTTTCTTCGGGCAGGTTGGCATCGGTGACGATCAGGTCGCTGGAGGCGATGACTTCGCGCATGGCGCGTTGTTGCAGCCGCCGCGGCGAAAACAGCCGGTAGAGGTCCATGTCGGCCAGCGCGATCACTAGATTGCCGTCGTTTTCGAGAACGGCGGTGTAACTCGGCGTCTTGCGGTCGAGAAAGATGAACGGATTGTCGATGACGCCGGCGTCGGCTGCTGCCTGGGAAACGGTATTACCGGCGGCATCGCCGCCGCGCGGGCTGATCATCCGGACTTCGAGCCCGAGCCGTGCTAGGTTGCGGGCCGCATTGAAGCCGCCGCCGCCGGCCTCCTCGAACCAGCTTCCCGGATTGCTGGCGCCGGGGGCCGTCGCTCCCGAGATGCGGCCCCGGCGGTCGATATGGGCGCCGCCGAAGATGGAAACTTTACTAGCTGTCATGCGTTTTCCCGTGCGCTCGTGCCATGCGATTCGGTAGCGCCATCTCTTGATTGCGCCTTTTGTTCCTGTTTTTGAACGCGAGTTGAAATGTCCGGAACAAGAAAAGAACATTCATCCGTTTATGCCATGAATTCAGATATGTAGACATCGCTTGCAAACCGAGAACAAAAAGTGTACATAGCTTTCATCGACGGCTTCATTGCTTCAGCAGCTTCCATAACCTAAAGGTGGACCAAATGGCACAAAACTCTTTGCGGCTCGTAGAGGACAAATCGGTGGATAAAAGCAAGGCACTTGAAGCGGCACTTTCCCAGATCGAACGGTCGTTCGGCAAGGGATCGATCATGAAGCTCGGTGGGAAGGACAGCATTGTCGAGATCGAAACCGTTTCGACGGGGTCGTTGAGCCTGGATATTGCGCTCGGCATCGGCGGGCTGCCCAAGGGGCGCATCGTTGAAATCTACGGACCGGAAAGCTCGGGCAAGACGACGCTGGCGCTACAGACGATTGCAGAAGCCCAGAAAAAGGGCGGTATTTGCGCGTTCGTCGACGCGGAACACGCGCTCGATCCGGTTTATGCCCGCAAGCTCGGCGTCGATCTGGAAAACCTCCTGATTTCCCAGCCGGACACCGGCGAACAGGCGCTCGAAATCACCGATACGCTGGTGCGTTCCGGCGCGATCGACGTTCTCGTCATCGACTCGGTGGCGGCGCTGACGCCGCGTGCTGAAATCGAAGGCGAAATGGGCGACAGCCTTCCCGGTCTTCAGGCGCGTCTGATGAGCCAGGCGCTGCGCAAGCTGACCGCCTCGATCTCCAAGTCGAACTGCATGGTGATCTTCATCAACCAGATCCGCATGAAGATCGGGGTCATGTTCGGTTCGCCGGAAACGACGACGGGCGGCAACGCGCTGAAGTTCTACGCTTCGGTTCGTCTCGACATCCGCCGCATCGGCTCGGTGAAGGAGCGCGAAGAGGTGGTTGGCAACCAGACCCGCGTCAAGGTCGTCAAGAACAAGATGGCGCCTCCCTTCAAGCAGGTCGAGTTCGACATCATGTATGGCGAAGGCGTTTCCAAGACCGGCGAACTCGTGGATCTCGGCGTCAAGGCCGGCATCGTCGAAAAGTCGGGCGCCTGGTTCTCCTATAACAGCCAGCGTCTGGGCCAGGGTCGTGAGAATGCCAAGAGCTTCCTGCGCGACAATCCCGACACGGCGCGCGAGATCGAACTTGCGCTGCGCCAGAATGCCGGCCTGATCGCCGAAAAGTTCCTTGAAAACGGCGGACCGGAAGCCGGTGACGGTGATGACGATGCCGCTCTGGCATAGGATCATCTGATTTTACCCTTGTCTTTGCCGGCCGCCCTTCGACAGGGCGGCCGGTTTTCTTTTGCCGTCTGGACAGGGGTTGGCCCTGACGATAAAAGCCTGTGTTCCAAATGGGCGGGAGAGGATCGGCGGATATCCGGCGATCCGCGATTTTCAAGAGTTTTCCGGTTCGCGGTTCGGCCATGTCGGCCGCGGACGTCTGACGCAGAGGTAAGGGCGCACAATGAACGGCGTGAATGAAATCCGGTCGACGTTCCTCGACTACTTCAAGAAGAACGGCCATGAGGTCGTGTCGTCGAGCCCGCTGGTTCCGCGCAACGATCCTACCCTGATGTTCACCAATGCCGGCATGGTGCAGTTCAAGAACGTCTTCACCGGCCTTGAGCAGCGCCCCTATTCGACGGCGGCGACGGCGCAGAAATGCGTGCGCGCCGGCGGCAAGCACAACGACCTGGACAATGTCGGTTACACTGCGCGCCACCACACCTTCTTCGAAATGCTCGGCAATTTCTCCTTTGGCGATTATTTCAAGGAGCAGGCAATCGAGCTTGCCTGGAACCTGATCACCAAGGATTTCGGCATCGACGCCAAACGCCTGCTGGTTACCGTTTATCACACCGACGATGAGGCATTTAATCTCTGGAAGAAGATCGCCGGTTTCAGCGACGACCGGATCATCCGTATCCCGACCAGCGACAATTTCTGGGCGATGGGCGATACCGGCCCCTGCGGTCCGTGCTCTGAAATCTTCTACGATCACGGCGACCATATATGGGGTGGGCCTCCGGGCTCGAAGGACGAGGATGGTGACCGGTTCATCGAGATCTGGAACCTCGTCTTCATGCAGTATGAGCAGGTGACGAAGGAAGAGCGTATCGATCTCCCGCGCCCGTCCATCGATACCGGCATGGGCCTCGAGCGCGTCGCAGCCCTCCTGCAGGGCAAGCACGACAACTATGACATCGACCTTTTCCGCGCTCTGATCGAGGCCTCCGAAGAGGCGACCGGCGTCAAGGCCGAAGGCGACCGCCGTGCCAGCCACCGCGTCATCGCCGACCATCTGCGGTCATCCGCCTTCCTGATTGCCGATGGCGTGCTGCCATCGAACGAAGGCCGCGGCTACGTGCTTCGCCGCATCATGCGCCGCGCCATGCGCCATGCGCAGCTGCTGGGCGCGAGAGATCCGTTGATGTGGAAGCTTCTGCCGGCGCTTGTTGGCCAGATGGGCCGCGCCTATCCGGAGCTGATGCGTGCCGAGGCGTTGATTTCGGAGACGCTGAAACTCGAGGAAACCCGTTTCCGCAAGACGCTGGAGCGCGGCCTTGGCCTGCTGTCGGATGCGACGAGCGATCTCACTGAAGGCGACCAGCTGAACGGCGAAACCGCTTTCAAGCTCTACGACACCTTCGGTTTCCCGCTCGACTTAACGCAGGACGCGCTTCGCGCCCGCGGCATCGGCGTCGATACGAATGCCTTTTCCGCCGCCATGGAACGGCAGAAGGCCGAGGCGCGCGCCTCCTGGTCCGGCTCCGGCGACAAGGCGACGGAAACGATCTGGTATGAACTGAAGGAAAAGCTCGGTGCGACCGAATTCCTCGGTTACGACACCGAGACAGCCGAAGGCGTCGTCCAGGCCATCGTGCGCGACGGCAAGGCGATCGACACCACATCCAAGGGTGAGACCGTCCAGCTCGTCCTCAACCAGACGCCGTTCTACGGTGAATCCGGCGGCCAGATGGGCGACACCGGCGTCATCTCGACCGATCATGCGAAGCTCACGGTGACCGACGTGCAGAAACGCGGAGAAGGTCTCTTCGTACATTCCTGCGTCGTCGATGAAGGTACGGTCAAGGTCGGCGATGCCGCTGCCCTCACTGTCGATCACGCCCGGCGTTCGCGCCTGCGCGCCAACCATTCGGCGACGCATCTTCTCCACGAGGCGCTTCGCGAAGTGCTCGGCACCCACGTGGCCCAGAAAGGCTCGCTGGTCGCGCCGGAACGCCTGCGTTTCGACGTCTCCCATCCGAAGCCGATGACGGCCGACGAGCTGAAGATCGTCGAGGACATGGCGAACGAGATCATCGTCCAGAACTCACCTGTCACCACGCGTCTGATGAGCGTCGATGATGCCATTGCCGAGGGTGCCATGGCGCTGTTCGGCGAAAAATACGGCGATGAAGTGCGCGTCGTGTCGATGGGGCAGGGCATTCATGGCTCCAAGGCCAACCGGCCCTATTCGGTCGAGCTTTGCGGCGGCACCCATGTCGGAGCTACCGGCGAAATCGGCCTGGTACGGATCGTTGGCGAAAGCGCCGTCGGCGCCGGCGTTCGCCGTCTCGAAGCCCTGACAGGAGTATCGGCGCTCGCCTATCTCAACGAACAGGACGAGCGCGTAAAGACGCTTGCAACGACGCTGAAGGTTCAGCCGGCCGATGTTCTGACCCGCGTCGAAGCGCTGATGGACGAGCGCCGCAAGCTGGAGCGTGAACTGAACGACGCCAAGAAGAAACTGGCGCTCGGCGGTGGCGAAGCCGGCGGTTCGGCGGATCAGGTGCAGGAGATCGCCGGGGTAAAATTCCTCGGCAAGGTGGTCACCGGCGTCGATCCGAAGGACCTGAAGAGCCTGGCCGATGACGGCAAGAAGAGCCTCGGCTCCGGCATTGTCGCCTTCGTCGGCGTATCGGAGGATGGCAAGGCGAGTGCCGTGGTGGCCGTCACCGACGACCTGACGTCGCGGTTCAGCGCCGTCGACCTGGTCCGCGTCGCTTCTGCCGCCCTAGGCGGCAAGGGCGGCGGCGGCCGTGCCGACATGGCGCAGGCCGGCGGTCCGGATGGCGCCAAGGCAAAGGATGCCGTCGACGCGGTAGCTCTTACGATCGCAGCCTAAACGCCAGATACGATCCTGAATTTTCCTTGTCGCCTGCACAGCGCTTTGTCGCTTGTGCAGGCGTTGGCGTTGTGAACCATACCGGTTTAGCGCTTAAATTTCCTGTTGCTAAATATCGCGAGTGAAATACACTTTTTAGTGGAAAGGTTTTTGTCTTTCTGGGGGGTGCAAAATGTACAAACTACCTTTTGCTATCGTTTTATTTGCTTTTCTGACATGCACCGCGCCCGCCCAGGCTGGATGTGACAACATTCCGAAACTGAAAGGGTTGAATATCGAAGAAAGCAACTGCATGCCATGGACCGACGGTTTCGTGCCGCAGTCCGGACTTTTCTATGCGGCGCTGCGCTTCGATTTCGAACTCTTCATTCAGGAAGATGAATCCGAAAACGCTTCAGCAATACTGCGCGCCATGGCGCAATCCCTGTTTGCTAAATCGGATACCAAGGAAATCCTGATTTCGGTTATTCCTCACATCGGAAATTTCGATGGTGTGGAGATGCCTATCTATTCCTACACGGCAAACAGGAAGGCGCGCACATACGGAACCGGCGGACAGTTTCAATTTTCCACGCCTTATATCCGCTATGATCAACAGCCGTTGCGATTTACCTTGAAAGTCAGGGCTAGTTCGGTCGTTGAACAGGACGTCGGCGCTTTGTTTGATCGGATCAAGCCCGTCCTGACCGCGGCGCGACCGGATACATGGATACTATCGCAAGCTGCCGCCCCGGCGATCGAGGCGATTTCGGAGATTACCGACAGTATACTTGATGCCTACTATAACTCTGCCGAGGCGGCGACCGCAGAGTTTGAAATGGCGGATGAAACCTCCGACGGAGCGATGCAACGTGAACTTGTCATCAAATCGGCCGACCAGTTAAGAGCCATCGACCCGCGAAAGAGTATTTTGGGAAAACTGACGGTTTCGGTCAAACTTCGCCGTTCAATCGTTGCTTCGCGCATCATATTGCCGCCCGAAAGTACCTCGAAAGAAGTCGCGAATTTCTCCGGTGCCAAAGATATTCTGACCTATTATCTTCCCGTCCTCGGGAAGGGTACGAAAACTGTCATGAGCGGGCTGGCATCCGAAGAGTCCGATCTCAAGGTGGTTTCACAGATTGCCTATGAGCGGAATTCGAATGTCGATGTTTCGAGTGCCTGTCGAGACCTGCGCGTCATTGCCGACACTGCCTTTGGTTTCAATGACCTCGATACCATTCGAATGATCTACGAGCTTTTGCTGAGGGGAAACAAGACGAGTGCAATTACGCTAAATTCAAGTGATTGTTTTGACGCTGATGAGTGGGCGCAGATCGAAGAGAATAAAATCTTTACCCCGGTACCAAAGGCAGGCTTTCTCGAAAAGAGTCGCCTCGACTATTTCGCGACGGGTCTACGTCGCGGCCTGCACGACAACAGGCTGTACAGCAATCAGGTTGCCGACACGGTGGAGGAAATTACCGATGCCACAGGGCTGCGGCTGCTGCCTCTTGAGTGCGTCGGTTACAACAAGCCAAAAGCAACGGCGATTGAATGCCTCGACAAGCTGCAGGTCAATCGATTTGAAATTGAAACGTTTGACACCCTTCCAGCCACACTCCTGTTGACCACCAGACCGCAAGTGATCGAAGCGATCAAGGCTGAGCGGTTAAAGTCGCCCGATACGGAGGCGAAATCCGAAATCGAACTCGCTAAGGACAGTATCCTGGCGCAAGCGGCAACCGGCAATATCGGCTATGTCGTTCGGGCCTCGGTTTTTCACAACGAACAACAGCAGATAAGGCGGATCGTTCTTGAAAAGGTGTCACGATCCGACATCGGAGATCTTAAAATCCGAAAACTCGGTCTCTCGTGTTGGGCGCAAGGTGGCGACATACCGCCGGTGTGCTCCGGCATGAGTGCGTCATAGCGATCGACAGTTGACATGCGTCTGGGCTTTCAGCGAATTTCGATCCAGACCGAAGCGCATGTTTTCCCTAGCGATTTTGTTCTCGCGATGCCAGGGCACGTAGTGCTTTCGCGTGCCGCCAACTCCGCAGGATTTGTCAAATCCGGATATGGTCTGGTCTTCTTGTTCGGCTTGCATGAGGATCGACATGAAGGAAGTCAGCATCTGGGCGGTTTACGAGCAGCGTCTGCGGCGCGTATCGGCCTACATCCATGACCATCTGGACGAGGAGCTCGATCTCGATCGGCTCTCGGACATAGCCTGCCTGTCGCCGCATCACTGGCATCGGGTATACCGGGCCGTGCACGGCGAGACGCTGGCGGCGACCGTCAAGCGGCTTAGGCTGCACCGGGCGGCAGGTGACCTGGTGCGCACGGATCTTTCCGTCGAGGAGATCGCAAGACGAACGGGCTATCCCAATCTCCAATCCTTCAACCGGATTTTCAAATCGGTGTTCGGCATGCCGCCGGCCCGCTATCGCAGAGAGGGAAGCCATACCGTCTTTCAATCGATATCGGAAAAGGGATTTGGCGACATGTATGATGTAACGATGAAAACTATGGCACCGCGGGAACTGGTCGGTGTCAGCCACACGGGCTCCTATATGGGCATCGGCCGGGCCTTTGAGACCCTGGGTGGTACGCTGCAGGCACGCCATCTCTATCGCCCGGAGATGAAGATGATCGGCGTCTATCTCGATGATCCGGAACTCGTGCCGGAAGACAACCTGCGTTCGTTCGCCTGCATGACCGAAGGCGAGCATGTGCCGGCGGAAGCGCCGCTGGTTCACCGGCATCTCGATGGCGGCGAATATGCAGTGCTGCGCCACAAGGGGCCTTATGCGGACATGCACCGGGCCTATCGTTGGCTCTACGGGGAATGGCTGCCGCAATCGGGCAGGGAAGTGCGCGATACGGTAATGTTCGAGGAATATATCAACAACCCGCGCGATGCGGCGCCAACCGAATTGCTGACGGATATCCATCTGCCGCTGAAATGACGGAATTCCGGCACCCGGCTGCCATAATCAGCCGGGTGTCTAAATATTATAAGCCGGCTAAATAAATGCCGATATAAGGGCGATGTCATCATCGGCCATTGAACAGACCCCAATGGGCAAGGCCCTCGAGCACCCCGTCGGCCACGTTGCCGTTGGCCCGATAGATGCCTGGGATAGTCGCGGTGATTGTCCGCAACTCTGCAAGGGCATTGCCGACGACAATGCCGCGCACGCCTGGCAGTTCAAACATGCTGCGATCATTGTTCGTATCGCCGGCGACCACGACGTCATCGTGTGAGAGCCCGAGCTGGCGGCAGAGCCAGGAGAGGGCCGCTCCCTTGTCGACGCCATCAGGCAGGATGTCGAGATCGCGGTTGCTGGAATAGACCAGTCGGGCCGCTATCCCGGCCTGCGCCAGCCTTTCCTCGATGTCCGACAGCGTCGCTACGTCGGCGTCGTGAAGATACCAGCTGGATTTCTGCGGATGCTGATAGGCATCCGGCTGCACGGAGATGTCGGCCATGTCGGCAAGTGCCGCTGCTATCAGGCACCGGTCGAACCCGGCGCCGATGGAGTTTCTATAGAGTTGCGCATGGGATGGCTCCCGCTCGTTGTGAAGCATGGTCCCGACGCCGCCAATATAGATGTCCGGCTTCGGCAGAGCGGTCGTGGCGATGAAGGTCTTCTGGTCTTCGATCAGCCGCCCGCTGTTGAGAACCAGCAGTGGCCGGGCCTCGTCCGGAAGCGCTTGCCATGCGTCACGAAACCGTCCTTCCGCAGCGCGGTCGCCCGCCAGCGTGCCGTCGATATCGCTGCAGAGCAGCCTGACGCGCCTCAATCTCCGTCCGTCCATGGCTCGGCCCATTCGTTGTCATCCATGGCCTGCGGCATCGGCCGTCCTTCGACGACGCCGATCAGTTGCTGGGCAATGCCGGTCCAGGTGAAGAGGCTGCGGGCCTTATGGGCACCCATGCGCGACAGGCGGCCATAAAGCCGTTCGTGTTTCAGCGGCTTCATCATGGTGATGCCGAGATCGTATTTGTCGAAGGGATCGGCAAACAACGCATGCCGGCCGTAGCTGATCGCGCGGAACAATCCGCCGTGGATGGTGATGATGGTCGGCGTGCCGCTTGCCATCGCCTCGATCGCCGTCATGCCGAAAGGCTCGTAGCGGCTCGACAGCACGAAAATATCGGCGGCGCGATAGAAGTCCGGTAAATCCTCTTCAGTGACGAATCCGGAAAAGACCACCTTGTCCTGCAGGTCGAGTTCCGCCACGCGCTCCTTGAGTTCAGCGAGAAGTGCCGTGTCGTGGGCGTCCATGTTTTCGCCGCCGACCGCGAGATGGAGCCGCGCTTCGGGCTCACGTTCGGCAAGCACCGAAAAGCCGTCGATCAGCAGGTCATAGCCCTTGTTGGTAGCAAGCCGGCCCATGGCCATCACCACCTTGCCCTCGAAGCCGAAGCGCTGGCGAGCCATTTCGCGCGTCGCCCGGGAGACCGGGAAGAAGCGATTATCGTCATAGCCGGGCGGGATCATGTGCACCCGGTCGCGCGGCAGGTTGTAGTCGTCGACGAGCACTTCCACCTGGATCGGCGTCGTCGCGATCACCATGCTGCAGGAGCGGTAGACGATCAGTTCATGCTTGATACGTTCGGAGAAGTTGAACTCCTTTTCGAACGTATCCGCCTTGTCGGGATAGTCGGTCTCCATCTGTCGCTTTTTCCAGAGGCCGAGCGAATGCGGCGTGTGGATATGGGTGACCCCGAGCGCTTCGGACATGCGCTGGCCGGCAATACCGGCGTCCCAATAGTGGCTGTTGATCAGCGTGTAGGTGAAATTGTTCTTGCGAACGAAACGCACAGCATTTTCGCACCATTCCATCAGGTGCCTGTAGAGATATTCCTTCGGGATGAAATCGTTGCCGCCGCAGGGGATGCGAATGACGCGGACACGTTCATCGACCTCGTCGAATTCCGGTTGGTCTTCAAAGCGGCGCGTATAGATATCGACCTCATGGCCGAGCAGTGCCAGTTTGCGGGCAAGCTCGATCACATAGACGACCTGGCCGCCGGTATCGGCAGCGCCAAGCGGCGGTTCGGCTGCCACGTATCCATGGGTCGATACGAGGGCAATGCGGGGAAGATGGTGGATTGTTTTGTCGAAATGGGTGTTCATTTGTCTGCGGTCACAATCTTTTGGAAGGCGGGTGCGTGCAGTGCAGCATGCGAAAGGGTACCTTCGCGAACGATCGGGAGCAGAAAAGGTTCCAATAAAAATGCGACCCGTGGAAATTGGGCGCGGTGAAGCTAGATTGTACCGTCGGATGTGGATTTGGGGAGAGTTCAATGACGGACAACGCGATTGTCATCCATCGTTCGAAGATGAAGATGACGCTGCTGCTTTTGGGCGCGCTGGCATTCGTCGCGCTCGGGGCCTTCATGACGAAGGTCACCTATGACGAGCAGGGGGCCGGCGCTTTCGGGGTTTTCATCGGCCTTGTCAGCATCCTGTTCTTCGGGCTTTGCGCTGTCGTCGGCCTTGCAAAGCTCTTCGATGGGCGTCCGGCACTCGAATTCTTGCGCGAAGGTCTTCTTGCGCGGGATATATCGGCTGTGCCGATCGGTTGGCAGGACATCGTTGCGGCGCGTTTGATCACCTATCGTCGTCAACCCATCATCGAACTCATCCTGTCGCCTGAGGCTGAACAGTCGCTGCCGTTCACGCGAACCGTGCGCTACACCCGAACCGCCAACCGCGGGCTTGGCTTTCTTGGCGTGTGTCTCAGCGGCGTGGGGCTTGATCGCCCCCCATCAACCGTCGTCACCATGATCGGCGAGTGGGCGGAAAAGGCGCAAGCCGCGTCGCCGGCATATTGATATCCGCAACAAAAAACCCGGCACGATGGCCGGGTTTTTCCATTCTGGGGGCATCGCTGCTTACGCGGCCATTGCCTTCGTCAGGTTCTCGTCGATCTTGTCGAGGAAGCCGGTGGTCGACAGCCACGGCTGGTCGGGCCCGATGAGGAGCGCCAGGTCCTTGGTCATGAAGCCAGCTTCGACCGTATCGACGCAGACCTTTTCGAGCGTGTCGGCGAACTTGGCCAGTTCGGCATTGTCGTCGAGCTTGGCGCGGTGCGCGAGGCCGCGGGTCCAGGCGAAGATCGAGGCGATCGAGTTGGTCGAGGTTTCCTCGCCCTTCTGGTGCTGGCGGTAGTGACGCGTCACCGTGCCATGGGCGGCTTCGGCTTCGACCGTCTGGCCGTCCGGCGTCATCAGAACCGAGGTCATCAGGCCGAGCGAGCCGAAGCCCTGCGCGACGATGTCGGACTGCACGTCCCCATCGTAGTTCTTGCAGGCCCAGACATACCCGCCGGACCACTTCAGAGCAGAGGCGACCATGTCGTCGATCAGGCGGTGTTCGTACCAGAGCTTGGCTGCCTTGAATTTTTCGGCGAATTCTTCGTCGAAGACCTTCTGGAAGATATCCTTGAAGCGGCCGTCATAGACCTTGAGGATGGTGTTCTTGGTCGACAGATAGACCGGAACGTTGCGCTGCAGGCCGTAGTTCAGCGAGGCGCGGGCGAAATCGGTTATCGATTCGTCGAGGTTGTACATGCCCATGGCGACGCCGGCGGCCGGTGCATCATAGACTTCATGCTCGATTTCCGTGCCGTCTTCGCCGACGAACTTCATCGTCAGCTTGCCCTTGCCGGGGAATTTGAAGTCGGTGGCGCGATACTGGTCGCCGAAGGCGTGGCGGCCGACGATGATCGGCTTGGTCCAGCCCGGAACCAGACGCGGAACGTTCTTGCAGATGATCGGCTCGCGGAAGATGACGCCGCCGAGGATGTTGCGGATCGTGCCGTTCGGCGACTTCCACATCTTCTTCAGCTTGAATTCCTCGACGCGGGCCTCGTCCGGGGTGATGGTCGCGCACTTGACGCCGACGCCGTGCTTCTTGATGGCGTTGGCCGCATCGATCGTCACCTGGTCGTCGGTGGCGTCGCGGTTTTCCATGCCGAGGTCGTAATATTCCAGATCGATATCCAGATAGGGATGGATCAGCTTATCCTTGATGAACTGCCAGATGATGCGGGTCATCTCATCGCCGTCGAGTTCGACGACCGGATTGGCGACCTTGATCTTTGTCATGATGCAAACCTCTGCATGGAGTTGGAATGGAAACGGGATCGCGCCCCTATAGCATCCAGTTCAGTACAGGCAAAGGTATAGACTGCATGAATCGGCTGAGGCCGGCAAGCTACATGAACCGCTGTTCAATGTGCCCGGACAGGCCTTGAGCTGCATTATACGGGTGTCGCCTACCGCAGCAAAAATCGCTATGAGGGATCAATTCGTCACCACGGGCAGGCGAGTCTTTTTCAATTGGGAGACAATGATGAAACGCATCCTGCTGATGCTTCTTGCCTGCTGCGCAATGACCGGCGCCGCCGCTGCCGAGCCGGCAGCACCCGTCAACGAAATCATGCAGGAGGCAGTCAAGGGCTGGGCGGAGGAGCCGCAGGAGGGCGAGGACTATTTTTCCGAAGCGCGTCTTGGCCGGATTTTCAGCGCCGATTTCGTCCGGGCCTATCGTGCGGCGGCGAAGTTTCCGGCGTATGACGAGGGCGATTCGCCGTTCGACTACGACGTGATCGTCAGCGGACAGGACAGTTGCTCGATCAAGGATCTTGCGGTGGTCGCCGGTCCTGAGACGGCCAGTAAAAGCGATGTGAAGGTTACCTTCGACAATACCCACTGTTTTGGCGAGCGCGCCGCCGACTGGAAGCCGAGCGAACTGCATTTCATGGTGATCGAGGAGGGCGGACGTCCCGTCATAGATGATATCGTCAGGATGGGTGATTCAGGTTCGCTGAAGGCGGAGTTGGACGGCATTGCCAGCCAGGGTGCGAGCAATCCACAATGACCGGCCGCTGGCCACGGCTTTCAAAATCCCTTTATCTGTGCAAGGAAGCGCCGAAACCGAGACGCTGAAACAGAAACGAAAGCACTGGAATGGCAGGAACGAACAGCGAGCGCGTACTTCTCACCGAAGGACCGGCGATCATTCTGGTGCATCCGCAGCTTGGCGAGAACATCGGCATGGTGGCGCGCGCCATGGCCAATTTCGGCCTTGCCGAACTGCGGCTGGTCAGCCCGCGCGACGGCTGGCCGAGTGAAAAGGCCCGCTCTGCCGCAAGCCGTGCCGACCATGTCATCGATGCCGCAAAGGTCTATGAGACGCTGCCCGAAGCGATCGCCGACTTGAACTTTGTCTACGCGACGACCGCGCGCGACCGATACGGCTACAAGCCGGTGCGCTCGCCGCTGGTGGCTGCCGAAACGCTGCGTAGCCGCTTCAGCGCCGGCGAGGCGACCGGTATCCTGTTCGGGCGAGAGCGCACCGGCCTCACCAACGAGGAAGTGGCGCTCGCCGACGAGATCGTCACCTTTCCCGTCAATCCCGCCTTTGCTTCGCTCAATCTGGCGCAGGCGGTGCTCTTGATGTCCTACGAGTGGCTGAAGACGAGCATGGAATCGCGAGAGGAAACCTCCTTTCAGGCGCTGTCGCAGAACCCCGCGACCAAGGATCAGTTGCAGGGCCTGTTCGATCATGTCGAGGAGGCGCTGGAGGCGCGCGGCTATTTCCGGCCCATCGCCAAAAAGCCGAAATTGGTCGACAACCTGCGTGCAGTCTTGACCCGCCCCGGCTTTACCGAATCCGAGATCCGGCTGGTGCGGGGCATCATCTCATCGCTTGATCGCTTTACCCGCGAGGCGCCGCGCGGGGCCGGAGCGCCGGAAAACTCGCGCGCAAAAAAGGTTGACGACGCCGGTGACGACCTCTGAGCTGAAGTCCATTCTCGTTTTCGACAGCGGTATCGGCGGGCTGACTGTGCTGCGCGAAGCGCGCGTGCTGATGCCGGAGCGGCATTTCATCTATGTTGCCGACGATGCGGGCTTTCCCTATGGCGGCTGGGAAGAGGCGGCGTTGACAGAGCATGTCATTTCCTTGTTCGGGAAGTTGCTTGCCGAGCATGATCCGGAAATCTGCGTCATCGCCTGCAACACCGCCTTCACCCTCGTCGGTGCCGATTTGCGCGCGGCCTTTCCGGATATGCGCTTCGTTGGCACGGTGCCGGCGATCAAGCCGGCGGCAGAGCGGACGCGGTCCGGCCTCGTTTCGGTCCTGGCGACGCCGGGCACGGTCAAGCGCGCCTATACCCGCGATCTCATCCAGTCCTTCGCCTCGCAATGCCACGTCCGGCTCGTCGGCTCGGAACACCTGGCGCGCATGGCGGAAGCCTATATCCGAGGCGAAGCGGTCGACGATGCGGCGGTTCTGTCCGAAATCGAGCAGTGTTTCGTTGAAAAGGACGGGAAGAAGACCGACATCGTGGTGCTTGCCTGCACGCATTATCCGTTCATGGCCAATGTCTTCCGCCGGCTTGCACCCTGGCCGGTCGATTGGCTCGATCCAGCAGAGGCGATCGCGCGGCGGGCGCGCAGTCTGGTGCCTGTGCCGGACGGCTTCGAGCCTTTGAATGGTGTCGATCCCGCGATCTTCACTACGGGCAAGCCGGATTTCACCACGCGCCGCCTGATGCAGGGGTTCGGACTTACCATACGGTAAACAAAGTCCTTTCTTAGCTGTGGGTTTTCGCGACATCGGCGCGCAACACGGTGGAAACGATGCTAAAGCTTTTTGCTTGCGGGTTCGTGGCGGCGCATCCGGCATGGCAGTTTTAACGAGGTGGTTATGAAAGTCGGCATCGATATGGGGACGGCGTCCGACGGCGCATCCGTTCCGCTCGATATCGAGGAGCTTCTGGCGACGCGCCTTCTGGTGCAGGGCAATTCCGGCTCCGGAAAATCGCATCTTCTGCGCCGGCTTCTGGAACAGTCCGCCCCCTGGGTGCAGCAATGCATCATTGATCCGGAAGGTGATTTCGTCACGCTGGCCGACAAGTTCGGCCATGTGGTGATCGAGGGCGAGCGCACCGAAGCGGAACTGATCGGCATTGCCACGCGCATTCGCCAGCACCGCGTGTCCTGCGTTCTATCGCTGGAAGGGCTCGATATCGAGCAGCAGATGCGTAGCGCCGGTATTTTTCTGAACGCGATGTTCGATGCCGATCGCGACTATTGGTATCCGGTGCTGGTCGTCGTCGACGAAGCACAGATGTTTGCGCCGTCCGTTGCCGGCGATGTCTCCGAAGAGGCGCGGAAAGTTTCGCTCGGCGCCATGACCAACCTGATGTGCCGCGGCCGTAAACGTGGCCTTGCTGGCGTGATCGCAACGCAGCGGCTGGCGAAGCTCGCCAAGAACGTTGCGGCCGAAGCCTCCAACTTCCTGATGGGGCGCACTTTTCTCGACATCGACATGGCCCGTGCGGCCGACCTGCTCGGCATGGACCGGCGCACGGCGGAAATGTTCCGCGACTTGAAGCGCGGTTCCTTCGTGGCGCTCGGCCCGGCCCTGTCGCGCCGCCCTCTGCCGGTGACGATCGGCAATGTCGAGACGTCGGCGCGCTCCACTAGCCCGAAGCTGACGCCGCTGCCGGAAGCGGTCGCCGATGTCGAGGATCTGATCTTCACGCCCGATCCCGAAGAACTGATCCGCCCGATCATTCGCCGGCCGAGCGCCCAGCCGCGCCCGGCGACCGATATCCTGGCGGAACTGTCGCGTCCGCGACCGGAGCCAACGGTTCTTTCCGAGCCGAAAGCGCCGGTGCCGGAAATGCCGGCAGTGGAACGCGAAGCGTTGCTCGACAGCCTGCTTGCGGAAATCCTCGAAAACCCGGAAGCGGCCTTCCGCGCCGATGCGGAGCTGTTTCAGGATTTTCTCGTCCGCTGCCGTATCCGCCGCGTTCCCGGCGCACCGCTGTCGCTCAGCGCCTTCCGCCGCAAGATGGCCGTTGCCCGTTCCGGCGTCGATGCCGAGACCGCCGCGACCGAGACATGGTCTTCGGCGCTGAACCTGTCCCGCAACGTCACCGAGGATCTCCAGGGCGTCTTCCTGCTGGTCGCCCAATCGGCCGTCCGCGGCCTGCCGTGCCCTTCCGATGCGATGATCGCGCGGGCCTATGGCACGCATTCCGCCCGGCGGGCGCGGCGTCTGCTCGGTTATTTCGAGGAGCAGGGGCTGATCGTCGTGCACAGCGATCTTTCCGGCAAGAGGATCGTCGCCTTTCCGGACCTCGGCTGCGAGACTGCACCCGGTGCCGCCGATGCCGCCTATGACGATGCCGGAAGCCGCAGCGCGGCCGAATAGCCGCGCGGGCTAAGCACGTCTTTACGTCAAAGCCAGGTCTGGATGACGCGGTCCGACGCGTGAATGCAGGTCAGTTCCAGCCGCCCGGGGCCGGTATTGACGAACCTGTGCGGTGTTTCCGGATTGACGACGATGATATCGCCGGGATTGGCGTCGATCGTTTCGGGGCCGACGGTGAACTGCGCCTGGCCGGAACGGACGATCCAGGTTTCGCTATAGGGATGCACGTGAAGGGCCGGGCCTTCGCCGGGCGCATTGTCCACCAGAAACAGCGAGATCGGCGCCCCGTATTGTCCACCCTCGAAAAGGATCGTCCTGTTCGGAAACTGGTCCTGTTCGGCACGGGGAATGACATGAAACATGCTTGCCTCCATCGGATTGAAACGACTGACGAACACATATATCTTGACGGGAAGATATATGTAAAAGCTATCTTCTCGTCAAGATATATCGTGCGAAAGGCTGCATAGCCGTGATGGATGAACATGAGAGCCTGGACCAGGTCGACCGGTTGCGGGGGCAGTGGAACAGCGAACTGCCTGATCTCGATACGGAACCGATGGCTATCCTGGGACGGGCCTACCGTCTGTCCAATCTGGTCCGCCCCTCGATCGAAGCAACCTTCGCCTCGTTCGGGCTGGATCGCGGCGAGTTCGACGTCATTTCGACATTGCGGCGGTCCGGGCCACCCTACAGGCTGACGCCGACGGAGCTTTATACGTCGCTGATGATTTCATCCGGCGGCCTGACGCACCGGCTTGACCGTTTGCAGAAGGCGGGCCTTGTCGCACGGGAACGTTCGGTAGCCGACGGGCGGAGCATCGTGGTAGGATTGACGGAGGAGGGCGTGCGCCTCGCCGAGGTCGCATTTCGTGCCGATATGGCGAGCGAGGCGCTTTACCTAGCGGGGCTAGATCAGCAGGAGCGGACCGAACTGGCCTCCCTGCTGCGCAAGCTGCTGGTTTCGCTGGAGGAGCGGAAAGATGACGATGCGGCCTGATCCTGCGTGAAAAAGCGCAAATTCGTTTGACAATCCGGGGCGAAGCCACTAAAGCCGCCATCAACGCCGGGCCGAAATGCCCGGTGTTACTTTTTATTGGCGCATATGCCTTTCCTGTTCGCAAGGCCGGAAAAGAAATGCGTAAACCGACATGTCCCGTGGATTCTCCGTCAGCGTGATCGTGAGAAGCCTGTCAGAGCTTTCAAAAAGAGTTCAGAGGAGGGCGTGTTTCCTTGATCCGGTTTGGCAACAAACCGGTGTAACCGTTTGAAGGGAAATGCGATGAGCAAGCGCGAATCGTCCAAGTACAAAATCGACCGCCGTATGGGCGAAAACATCTGGGGCCGTCCGAAGTCCCCGGTCAACCGCCGCGAATACGGCCCGGGCCAGCACGGCCAGCGCCGCAAGTCCAAGCTTTCCGACTTCGGCGTGCAGCTGCGCGCCAAGCAGAAGCTGAAGGGCTACTACGGCGACATCCGCGAAAAGCAGTTCCGTGCGATCTTCGCCGAAGCTGACCGTCGCAAGGGTGACACCTCCGAAAACCTGATCGGCCTGCTCGAATCGCGCCTCGACGCGATCGTCTACCGCGCCAAGTTCGTTCCGACGGTCTTTGCTGCCCGTCAGTTCGTCAACCATGGCCACGTCAAGGTCAACGGCGTTCGCGTCAACATCGGTTCGTACCGCTGCAAGGCCGGCGACGTCATCGAAGTCCGCGAAAAGTCCAAGCAGCTCGTTTCGGTTCTCGAAGCCGTTTCGCTCGCTGAACGCGACGTTCCGGACTACATCGAAGTCGACCACAACAAGATGGTTGCGACCTACGCTCGCGTTCCGGGCCTGACCGACGTTCCGTACCCGGTCGTCATGGAACCGAACCTCGTCGTCGAATTCTATTCGCGATAATTTCTTCTGGCTTCGGCCTTGTGAAATTCGGAAAAGCCACTCAGAGATGGGTGGCTTTTTTGTTGCGCTGCACTCATGCGGAGAATGACTGATGCCCGGCCCGTTGGACCTGCAGTCGATTGTCGATGATATCCACCGCGAGCTTGCCCCACGGCTCGGCGAGGGCAAGGTGGCCGACTATATCCCGCAACTCGCTCGCGTCGACCCCAAGAGCTTCGGCATGGCGATCGTCACCGTCGATGGCGACGTGCACATGGCTGGCGATGCTGAGGTGCCATTCTCCATCCAGAGCATTTCCAAGGTTTTCACGCTGACGCTGGCGCTCGGCAAGCACGGCGAGAACATCTGGAAGCGCGTTGGCCGCGAGCCGTCCGGGTCGGCCTTCAATTCGATCGTCCAGCTCGAGCACGAGCACGGCATTCCCCGCAATCCCTTCATCAATGCCGGTGCGATCGCCATCACCGATCTGGTATTGGCCGGTCACACGCCCAAGGAGGCGATCGGGGAGGTCGTCCGTTTTGTGCGATACCTTGCCGACGAAGAGGATATCGCCATCGATCCCGAAGTCGCGCGTTCGGAAGCGGCGACCGGCTACCGCAATTTCGCGCTCGCCAACTTCATGCGCTCCTTCGGCAAGCTCGACCATCCCGTCGAGCATGTGCTCGGCGTTTATTTCCATCAATGCGCCCTGGCGATGAGCTGCGTCCAGTTGGCAAGGGCCGGACTTTTTCTCGCGGCCTCCGGCAGCAATCCGCTGACCAAACACTCGGTCGTTTCCCGCCAGCGGGCGCGGCGCATCAATGCGTTGATGTTGACCTGCGGCCACTATGACGGCTCGGGCGATTTCGCTTATCGTGTCGGCCTGCCGGGCAAGAGCGGCGTCGGCGGCGGCATTCTTTGCGTCGCGCCGGGCAAGGCGTCTGTTGCTGTCTGGTCGCCTGGGCTGAACCACAATGGCAATTCTCTGCTCGGTTCGCTGGCGCTGGAAATGCTCGCCAGTCGCACCGGGTGGTCCGTCTTCGGCGCCTGAACGGGCCGTTACCGAAGTTTCATACCGATCCGGGCGTATTTTCCTTGATCTTGCTGCCTCAGACGGGCAAGTGCAGGGCATCGTTTTCGTGCGCCTCTTTTTTTGCGCGTGCCCTTCCATCCGGGACTTTGTCATGGATATTGCCATTCAGCCGTCGGTCGCCGACCTCGAAGATCTTCCGCTCAGCCCGGATCAATCCGGCGATGACGCGATGCACCCGATCTTCGCGAAAATGCCGTCTTCCGTCTCGTTCAACAAGCTGCGCAAGCGGTTGCTGCGGCAAGTGCGGCAGGCGATCGACGATTTCGGCATGCTGAAGGGCCAGAAGCGCTGGCTGATCGGCGTGTCCGGCGGCAAGGACAGCTACAGCCTGCTGGCGCTTTTGATGGATTTGCAGTGGCGTGGCCTGCTGCCGGTCGAACTCGTCGCCTGCAATCTCGACCAGGGACAGCCGAATTTCCCGAAGCACATCCTGCCGGAATACCTGGCATCGATCGGGGTCAAACATCGGATCGAATATCGCGACACCTATTCGATCGTGAAGGAAAAGGTACCGGCCGGCGGGACCTATTGCGCGCTCTGTTCGCGCCTGCGTCGCGGCAATCTCTATCGGATCGCCCGCGAAGAAGGCTGCGATGCGCTGGTGCTCGGTCATCACCGCGAGGATATCCTCGAGACCTTCTTCATGAACTTTTTCCATGGCGGCAGGCTCGCCACCATGCCGGCCAAGCTGCTCAACGACGAGGGAGATCTGATGGTGCTGCGGCCGCTAGCCTATGCCGCCGAAGACGATCTCGCCAAATTCGCCGCTGCGATGGAGTTTCCGATCATCCCGTGCGACCTCTGCGGTTCGCAGGATGGGCTTGAGCGCAATGCGATGAAGGCGATGCTGTCGGATATCGAGCGGCGCATGCCCGGTCGCAAGGACACGATGCTGAGGGCACTTGGCCACGTCAACCCGTCGCATCTGCTCGACCCGAAGCTGTTCGATTTCCAATCCCTGTTCGCGGAGCCCAAAGCATGACATCTGCCATCGATATCGCTGCCATCGCCAATATCCTGCAGGAGGCCGCGGTCAAGGAGATCCTGCCGAAATTCCGCAATCTCGGCGACGGCGACGTGCGGATGAAGTCGGAAGCCATCGACCTGGTAACGGAGGCCGACGAGGCGGCGGAGCGCCTGATCAAGACGCGCATGGCAGAGGTTGCTCAAGATGCGCTTTTCATCGGCGAGGAATCGGTCGCTGCCGATCCGGCACTGCTGGACCGCCTTGCGGGTGCCGATCTGGCCGTCGTCGTCGACCCCATCGACGGCACGTTCAACTATGCCGCCGGCATGCCGCTGTTCGGCGTCATGGCCGCCGTCGTTGCCAAGGGCGAAACCGTTGCCGGGGTCATCTACGACCCCATGGGCAATGACTGGGTGATTGCGGAAAAGGGGTCCGGCGCCTGGCTCTGCAAAGCCGACGGCTCGCAGGAGCGGCTCGGCGTTTCGCCGTCGGTACCGCTCGAAAGCCTCGTCGGCTGTGCCTCGACCGGCTTTTATTCGCCGGAGAACCGTCGCATCGTCATGGGCAACATGGCAAAGGTCCGTATCGCGACCAGCTACCGTTGTGCTGCGCATGAATACCGCGCCTTTGCCGGCGGGCATTTCCATTTTCTGATGTATCAGAAGCTGATGCCCTGGGATCACCTGGCCGGGACACTGATTGCGGAAGAAGCCGGCGCCTACGCCGCGCGCTTCGATGGCACGCCTTACCGTCCGGAACATACCAATGGCGGCTTGCTGGTCGCTTCCGACAGAGAGTGCTGGGAGGCGCTTCGCCGTGAGGTCTTCACCGTCTGACGCTCCCTGATATTGCAAAGAAAAAGGCCCGCTCGGCATATGTCGAGCGGGCCTTTTTCTTGGGAAACTACATATGCCCGCCGCCGCCTTCGAGCGTGGCATGGTCGTCGCCCGGATGGGTGAAGAGCTTGCCTTTTTCGGCCCAGAGTGCTGCAAGGATCGTCACGGCACCGAAGATGGTGAAGCCGGCAAACAGCGGCTGGACCGTGCCGTTGAACATCTGTCCGACGGCTCCGCCGATCAGTGCGCCGCCGGTAGTCGAGACGAAACCGGTAATGGCGGTCGCGGTACCTGCCAGGTGCCCCATGGGCTCAAGGCTGATTGCGGTGAAGTTGGTGGCGATCACGGCAAACATCATCAGAAGCACGGAAAACAGCAGGTAGGCGAGCAGGAAGTCCGGCCGGCCACCGAGTGAAATCAGCAGCCCGATACCGGAAAGCAGCGTAAACAGGATCATTGCCGCATGCGAGATGCGCCGCATGCCGAAGCTGCGGACGAAGTAGCCGTTGGCGAAGTTGGCAACTGCTATACCGCCGGCAGTTCCAGCAAATGCGATCGGCAGCCAGTCGCCAAGGCCATAGACCTCGCCGAAGATCTGCTGGACGGTGACGATATAGGCGCAGATGACGGCGGTGAACAGCGTAAGCCCGATCATGTAGCCGCACGTGATGCGGTTGGTGAGCACCGTGCGGAAGCCGGAGGCGACGGAGGCGACTGACAGCGGCAGACGCTCTTCCTGCGGCAGCGATTCTTTCAGGCGCATGCCAGCCCAGATGAAGAGGACCGCGCCGACGCAACCGAGCAGGATGAAGATCCAGTGCCAGTTCGCATAGTAGATAACGGCCTGGCCGAGCGACGGCGCGACAATCGGCACGATCATGAAGACGATCATGACATAGGACATGACGCGGGCCATTTCTCGGCCGCCGAAGCAGTCGCGGACGACAGCCATGGTGGTGATGCGGACTGCGGCGGCGCCGATGCCCTGGACGAAGCGCAGCAGCAGCAGCATTTCGAAGCTCTGGGTCAGTGCCGCGCCAAACATCGTGATGGTGAAGAAGGCGAGGCCGGCGAGCAGGATGCTGCGGCGTCCGAATGTGTCGGACAGGCTGCCGAAGATGATCTGCGAGCAGCCGAACCCCAGGAAGAAGATGCCGATGACCAGCTGCGTGTCGTTGGTGTTTGCGACATTCAGCGACTGGCCGATCGCGGGCAGGGCCGGCAGCATGATGTCGATCGCGATCGCAACGCTGGCAGTCATGAGCGCGATGGTGATGACGAATTCGAAAAAGCCGAGGCCTATTCGGGAAGAGCCTATATTTTCAATGTGTTCAGCGGTGGTGGCGGACATGGAAGTACCTATGGGTGTCTTGGGAGGAGACGATAGTTGTTAAATTGAAGGATTGTGCGGGCTGAAGAGTTTGCCCTTCTCTGCAACGAGCACGAAAATCAGGCCGATGATGGATACCGTCAGGAAGCCTATGGCGAGCGGCGTGACGCTGCCATCGAAGGCCTGGCCGATCAGCGCGCCGATGGTGGCGCCGCCGATGGTCTGGGTGAAGCCCAGCACCGAGGATGCGGTCCCTGCGACATGGCCGAGCGGCTCCATCGCCATCGCGTTGAAATTCGGGCCGATCAGGCCGAACTGGAACATGGCCGAGGCATAGAGCAGGACGAAAAACCAGAAAGGAAGCACGCCAAAGATCGACGCCATGGCCCAGGTCAGGCTTGTGATCGTGAAACCGATCAGGGCGCCGTGCGACAGGCGGCGCATGCCGTAGCGCTTGACCAGCCGAGAGTTGATGAAGGAGGCGACCGCCATCGTGCCGGCAAAACCCGCAAAGACCAGCGGGAACCAATGGCCCAGGCCATAGATGCCAACGAAGATCTGCTGCGAGGAATTGATGAAGCCGAACAGCGCGCCGAAGATGAAGGACGCAGCAAGCGAATAGCAGAGTGAGACGCGGTTAGTAATCACTATACGAAAAGCCGCCACGATCGACGAAATTGTGAATGGTCGGCGGTGTTCGACGGACAGCGTCTCCGGCAGGCGCAATGTCACCAATGTTGCCACAAACACTGCAAACACACAGATGACCACGAAGATCATGTGCCATTCGGCAAAGATCATGATCAGCTGCCCGACGCTCGGTGCAATCACCGGGACGATCATGAACACCATCATGACCAGCGACATGACTTCGGCCATCATCCGGCCGCCATAGACGTCGCGGACGATCGAAATGGTGATGACGCGGGTGGCGGCAGCACCGATGCCCTGCATGAAGCGCAGTGCCAGAAGTCCGGTAAAAGACGGCACGAAGACGATGGCGAGCGCACAGAGGGCGTAGATGCCAAGGCCGCCGAGAAGCGGCAGCTTGCGGCCGAAACGGTCGGACAGGGGGCCGAAGAACAACTGGGCGCAGCCCATGCCGATCAGATAGGCTGTGATGACATATTGGCGCGTATTTTCATCGACAACACCCAGGCTTGCGCCGATTTCCTGCAAGCCCGGCAGCATGATGTCGATCGAGATCGCGTTGATGGCCATCAAAAGGGCCATCAGGGCAACGAATTGCGGTTTTGACAAAGCCGGGATGCCCGGCGCTTCGGACGTTATGGTCATAGGGATATTCCTGGCGGATGTGCCGGGCGCCTGAAACTGGAAACTGCAACGTTTCCGTAGCGGATCAGGTGCGGATGAAAGTGCTGGAGCCTGCGTCGTCTATGGACGAAAGCGCGGCTCCGAAGCGCTTTCAAACCGGAACGTGGTCTTTTTTGAAAGGGCACCGGCAAAATGCACCAGTGGCAAATGCGTAGGAGATCAGGAGGAAAGATCCGGGCCTGATTCATCAGCAGAAATCTGCCTTTGGCGTGCATACTCCCAACTTTGCGACCGGCTTGTGACAGTCATGCACATTGGCTGTGGCTGTTAAAGGCGACGCAATATTAGGCAGTCGTCACGATCTACCGGAATCAAAAAAGGCGGTGACCCGCCTTTTTAAGGTGTCACTGTGACCGAAATCAGATTTCAGGCTGCGCCCTTGACGGCGATTCCATGTTCCTCGAAATGCGACTGGAGTTCGCCGGCCTGGAACATTTCGCGCACGATGTCGCAGCCGCCAACGAATTCGCCCTTGATGTAGAGCTGCGGAATGGTCGGCCAGTTGGAATAGTCCTTGATGCCCTGGCGAAGGTCGGCATCCGCGAGCACGTTGATGCCCTTGTAGTCGACGCCGATATAGTCGAGCATCTGGACCACCTGGCCCGAGAACCCACACTGGGGAAACTGCGGCGTGCCCTTCATGAAAAGAACGACGTCGTTGCTCTTCACTTCATTGTCGATGAAATCGTTGATTCCGCTCATGTCGTAGTCCTTCCTGCTCCCGCTTCAAGGGCCGGGGGTGTCGATCATTGTTAGATAACATGCACGCCAGTGATTTTCATCACCCTACCGCAACAAAAATTGATGGCTTGCACGACGGCAACACGTTGGCGTTAAGGCTACCGCGTCTTGCTGCGAGACGCAGCCGTCCTGCGACGGCTGACCTGCTTCTTCGCCGGCTTGGCAGCCCGGCTTGACGCGGCTTTCTTGAAGCGGCCGGTCGTGGCCGACCGCGTCTGCCGCTTCTGGCGTTTCGTCGTGGTCGTTCCGCCGGCCTTCTTCAGAATTTCCTTCAGAACGCTTTCGACGACGCCACTCACCAGTTCGTTCATCAGGCCAGCCATCGGGTTACTCCGGCGCGGACGTCTGAAGGGCGAGCGCGTGCAGGACGCCGCCCATATTGCCCTTCAGTGCGTTGTAGACCATCTGGTGCTGCTGAACCCTGCTCTTGCCGCGGAAGGCTTCCGCGACGACTTCGGCAGCGTAGTGATCGCCATCTCCGGCGAGATCCCGGATTGTCACCTTTGCGCCGGGAATGCCCGACTTGATCATGTCTTCGATATCGCCAGGTGCCATCGGCATGGTCTGTACTCCCTGAATTACTCGGCGGCGATCAGTGTCTCGCCGTCCATGAAATTAGGGAACCACGATTCATGGGCGGAGCGCAATTGCAGAATTGCAAGCGGCTTGGCCGAGCCGAGTACAACTTCCGTGCCGCCGGTCGTTCCGATTGCAGGAGCCGATACGCCGGCGGCCTTTGCCCGCTCCGCAACGACGGCAGCATGCTCCGGCTTGACGGTGACGACATAGCGTCCCTGGTCTTCGCCGAAGAAAACCGGGATCGGATCGTGGCCGGAAACTGCCGAGACCTTGGCGCCGATGCCCGATGCCATGGCCATCTCCGCAACGGCCAGTGCCAGTCCGCCGGACGAGCAGTCATGCACGGCGGTGGTGAGGCCATCAGTAATCAGGCCGCGGACGAAATCGCCGGTCTTGCGCTCGTGGGCGAGATCGACATGCGGGGCAGGGCCGTCGGTGCGGCCGTGAATGTCACGCAGATAGACGGATTGACCGAGATGCGTTCCAAGGCCTTCCGGCGCTCCGATGAGGAGAATGTCCTCGTCCTCCGCTGCAAAACGGATGCGCGCCATCTGCGACCAGTCGGCAAGCAGGCCGACGCCGCCGATGGTCGGGGTCGGCAGGATACCCTGGCCGTTGGTCTCGTTGTAGAGCGAGACGTTGCCCGAGACGATCGGGAATTCGAGCGCACGGCAGGCCTCGCCGATGCCCTTGATGGCGTGGACGAGCTGGCTCATGATTTCCGGGCGTTCCGGGTTGCCGAAATTGAGATTGTCGGTCGCAGCGAGCGGCAAAGCACCGGTCGCCGTAATGTTGCGCCAGCATTCGGCAACAGCCTGCTTGCCGCCCTCGAATGGATCGGCTTCGACGTAACGCGGCGTCACGTCGGAGGAGAAGGCCAGCGCCTTAGTCGGATGGCCCTCGACGCGGACGACGCCTGCGTCACCGCCCGGCAGCTGCAGTGAATTGCCCTGAATCAGCGTGTCGTACTGCTCGTAGACCCAGCGGCGCGAGGAGTTGTTGGCCGAGCCGACCAGCGACAGAACGGCGTCAGCGACATCTGCCTGCGGAATATCGTTGGCTTCCAAGGCGGCAGCTACCTTTGCCGGCGTCCACGGGCGGTCGTATTCCGGCGCCTGGTCGCCGAGGTCCTTGATCGGCAGGTTGGCGACTTCCTCGCCCTGATGGATGACGCGGAAGCGCAGATCGTCAGTGGTCTTGCCGACGATGGCGAAATCGAGACCCCATTTGACGAAGATCGCCTTGGCGACCTCTTCCTTGGCGGGTTCGAGAACCATGAGCATGCGCTCCTGGCTTTCCGACAGCATCATTTCATAGGCGGTCATGCGTTCTTCGCGCACAGGAACCTGGTCGAGCTGCAGCTCGATGCCGAGGTCGCCCTTGGCGCCCATTTCGACGGCCGAGCAGGTGAGGCCGGCAGCGCCCATGTCTTGAATGGCGATGACGGCACCGGTCTTCATCAGTTCAAGGCAGGCTTCGAGCAGGCACTTTTCGGTGAAGGGGTCGCCGACCTGCACGGTCGGGCGCTTTTCCTCGATCGACTCGTCGAACTCGGCAGAAGCCATCGTCGCGCCGCCGACGCCGTCGCGGCCGGTCTTGGCGCCGAGATAGACGACCGGCAGGCCGACACCCTTGGCTTCCGACAGGAAGATCGCATCGGACTTGGCAAGGCCTGCGGCAAAGGCGTTGACGAGGATATTGCCATTGTAGCGGGCGTCGAACTCGACTTCGCCGCCGACGGTCGGGACGCCAAACGAATTGCCGTAGCCGCCGACGCCGGCAACGACGCCGGACACGAGATGGCGGGTCTTCGGATGGTCTGGCGCGCCGAAGCGCAACGCGTTCATCGCCGCGATCGGGCGGGCGCCCATGGTGAAGACGTCGCGCAGAATGCCGCCGACGCCGGTCGCCGCACCCTGGTAGGGCTCGATGTAGGATGGGTGGTTGTGGCTCTCCATCTTGAAGACGACGCAGTCGCCGTCATCGATATCGACGACGCCAGCATTTTCGCCCGGCCCCTGGATGACGCGCGGACCGGTGGTCGGCAGCGTGCGCAGCCATTTCTTCGAGGACTTGTAGGAGCAATGCTCGTTCCACATCGCCGAGAAGATGCCGAGTTCCGTGAAGGTCGGCTCGCGGCCGATCAGGTCCAGAATGCGCTGATACTCATCCGGCTTCAGGCCATGCGAGGCAATCAGGTCGGGCGTGATGGGGCGGGTATTGGAAATGGTCATCGTGGTCCATTCGGTCCGTTGGAGCATCCCGGACGGCGTCAGAGCCGCCTTCAAGTGCAGGGCTGCGTCAAAACAAAGAGATCGCGTCGGCGTTTCTTTAGCTGAAGCTATTCCCGGATGCGACAGGAAAATGCCGGAAAAGCACAGGTGATCGCATGCTTTTCACCCTGCACGATCCTGGTGCGTTCAAGCGAAACTGTCGTAACCGGTCCTGCCGCTGTCCAGCAGCCGGCGAAGGGTCAGGAACCCGCGCCTGACTTCGTTGCGGTCAGCGGGCGAGGAGAAGCCGATCCGCACCCTATGGAAGACGCTGTCGGTCCGTCCAGCCTTGAACTCGTCCTCGTCATCGACCAGCACGCCTTCCTCGAAGGCCGCGTGCTTGAAGGTGCCGGAGAACCACGGTTCCGATAGTTTCAGCCAGAGGAAGGGAACATGCGGATGCGAGTTGAACTCGATACCTGAGAAGATCTCGCGGGCCATCTGTTCGCGAGCCCGGATTTCATCGATGCTTCTGGAGCGCAGGATTGCGGCTTCTCCGCTCAGCACGAGCCGCGAACAAAGCTCGGCAAGCAGGAACGGCATGCCTCCGCTCACCATCTTGTGGGCGATGCGGATGCGCTGGCTGAAATGGGGAGGGCAGGCGACCCAACCACCGCGCACGCCGGCGGCGACCGATTTCGACAAGCCGCCGACGAGGAATGTCCGCTCCGGCGCGAGTTCGGCCAGAAGCGGGGTCATGTCGCCGGTCATGGCGCCGTACAGATCATCCTCGAGCAACCAGACGCCATAGCGGCGGGCGATGTCGGCAATTGCCTGGCGGCGTTCCAGCGACAATGTCACGACCGTCGGGTTCTGCGCGGTCGGCATCAGGAAGGCGAGCTTGGGGTGCTGCTGGGCACAGACACGCTCGAAGTCCTCCGGATCCATGCCGTATTCGTCGGTGCGCAGCAGAATCGTGCGGCGGCCGATCAGTCCGGCACTGCGGCTGATCTGCGAATAGGTAACATTTTCGAAGGCGATCTTGTCGCCGGGAGCCGTGACGGCCGCAATGACGGCAACGGCGCCGGCATGGGCACCGAGAGTCGGCACGATGCGATCCGACGGCGGTTTGAAACTTCCCTTGGCAAGCCACTGGCTGCCCGCCTCGAACCAGTGGGCCGGAAAGTCGCGGGCATAGCTGGCAATGTCGGCATGATGTTCGCGGCTGATGTCGACCACGAGTTTTTCGAGCGACGCACCCTGGCCGATATCGGGGGCCGCGGTGCTATCGAATCGAAGTTTCCCCGGAGGCGCCTTGATCGGTCGGGTACCGGCAAGTGCCGCAGTCATCGGATCGGCCTGTTCGGCCGGCCGCATGTCCTCATTGTCGAGCACATAGGTGCCGCGGCCAACCTCGCCGCTGACGAGGCCGCGTTCGCGCACGAGATGATAGGCGCGGCCGATTGTGCCGATTGTTACGCCGATGTCGAAGGCCAAGTTGCGCTGAGGTGGCAGTTTCGTGCCGGCGGGCAGCACGCCACCAGCTATTGCCCGCTCGATCTGATCGGCGATGCGCGCATAGAGAGGGCCTTGGCCTTGGCCCGGGTCTGGCATCCAAGTTGTCATGGTAACAATTTCTACATTGCTTTGTTTACGGTGTCAATTAACACAATACAATATTGAAATGTAACCTGACAATCATTGAGGTGATAGCAATGGGTACAATATGTGCGGATCAAGGTGCAGCCTGCGCCTTGGAAACAGAAACAATCCAACGCCCTACCAGCGTGTTAGCGCAAGCAAATCGTCTGCTTCGGAGTGTCTTTGCTTGGGTTCTGGCCACAGAGGCGAAGCGTCTCAGCCGGCTTGAGCTTGCCGAACTTACAGTCGAGCAGCTTGCGGATATCGGCGTAACGCCCGCCGAGGCGCACCGCGAAGCCTCGCAGCCGTTCTGGAAATGACTGAGCTATAGTCGGGCTACAGCAGTCCCAGAACCTTGGTCTTCGGCCGACAGACCTTCGCGCCTTTTTCGGTGATAACGATCGGACGCTCGATCAGAACCGGATATTTCAGCATCGCGTCGATGATTTCGCGGTCCGTTTTGCTTTCGTCATCGAGATGTTGCGACAGGTAGGCCTTTTCTCTTGTCCGCAACAGCGCACGCGGCGACATATCCATGGCCACCAGAAGTGCCAGCATCTCCTCGTGGCTGGGCGGGGTCTTCATGTAGTCGATGACGATGGGGTCGATACCGGCCGCCCGGATCATCTCCAGAACGGCAAGCGAGGTTGTGCAGCGCTCATGGTGGTAAATTACAACGCTCATGACTATGCCTTTGGTGACATTACCGCGCGGGAGGATGCTGGTGATCTGCAGGCACGGTTCTACCTCTTTGAGGGACGTAGCGCAATTTCGCCTCATGCATGATACAGGTAAACGCACAGAATTAGGAAGCGTATTGCGGACGTTCGCGGTCAGCGGCAGCCGGTGCCGCCTGTCGCCCAGCGCTTCACGTCGGTTGCCATGCGCGTCCCGACCGCTTCGTTGAACAGCGGCCCGAAGGCTTGAAGCCGGGCGGGATGACCCTCCGCCTGGACGACGGCGAGCGGGCGTGATTCGGGCGAGTTGCGCTTCACGAGCAGGATGCGCGGGCGTCCGGAGAAGGAATTGAGTTCGGGCGCCAGCCGGTAAGGTTTGAAGGCCGCGTCACCGGACTTGAACCAGCACGCATTGGCGCCAAGTGCCACGCGCTCCATGGTCGGCAATGCCGCCGTGCTTTGCGCCGGAGCAGGCGGACTTGGCGACTGGCAGCCGGCGACGAGCATGGCGATCGCGCCGGCAGTTGCTGTGAAACGAATGAAAGCTGCGGCGCGCATCGAAAAGCCCCTGTGATTCGGTCTCTGGAGGCTGCCTTCTATCAGACCGAATGTTAAGCGGCGATTACGTCGAGAGCGGATGCGAACAGGCCGCGGCCGTCTGAGCCGCCATGGGCGGCCTCGATCAGGTTTTCCGGATGCGGCATCATGCCGAGAACATTGCCCTTGGCATTGACTACGCCGGCAATGTCATTGATGGACCCGTTCGGATTGGTGCCGGCGGCATAGCGGAAAACGACCTGGCCATTGTCTTCGATGCTCTTCAGCGCTTCCGCATCGGCAAAATAGTTGCCGTCGTGATGCGCGACCGGGCAGCGGATGATCTGTCCCTTTTCATAGGCGCGGCTGAAGTCGGTATTGGCATTGACCACTTCCAGCTGGATTTCCTTGCAGACGAATTTCAGCGAGGCATTGCGCATCAGCGCGCCCGGAAGCAGTCCCGCCTCGACGAGGATCTGGAAGCCGTTGCAGACGCCCAGTACCTTGACGCCGGCCTCGGCCTTGGCCTTGATCGCCTGCATGACCGGCATGCGCGCCGCGATCGCGCCGCAACGCAGATAATCGCCATAGGAAAAGCCGCCGGGAATGACGATCAGGTCGACATCGGGAATGTCGGTCTCCGTCTGCCAGATCGTCACCGGAGCCTTGCCGGAAATCTTGGTCAGCGCCGCAATCATGTCGCGGTCACGGTTGAGACCCGGAAGCTGAACGACGGCTGATTTCATATTCCTGTCTCCGTAATCGGTGAGATGTAAGCCGGTGGAACTTGGTCGGTCAGCCATACGCCGTTTTCCGACTTGAAAAACAGCTGTCCGTCCGCCTGCATTTTTCCTGCGTCTATTTCCAGTATGACGACGTCCCCCTTGCGGCGGCGCGCGACGATGAGGGCGGTTTCATGATCCGGCGACAGATGCACGTGTTGCCGGTCCATCTTCTTCAGTCCGTCCGCCAGGATAGGCGAAAGGTTCGCCGCCGATGTCCCGTGATAAAGCGTCGACGGCGGCTCGGATGGGGGCAGGGCAATATCGATTGCGACGCTATGGCCCTGCGCGGCGCGGATGCGTTCTCCATCCAGGGTGAAGCGCTTCTTCGGGTTTTCCTCGATGATCCGCGCCAGGTCCGCATCCGAGATGCCGAAACGGGTGCGGACCGCGGCCTGAACCTTCGAGAATTCTACCCAGCCTTCGCCGTCCAAGGTCAGCCCCGCTTCTTCCGGAGCGTGCCGCAGGACGTAACTCAGGAACTTAGAAACGTCCGTATCCTGGTTTCGAGAAGACATTGCAGTCACGGTCCTAGATGCGCTCAGGCAATCGAGATGGCGTAATTCTCGATGACCGTGTTGGCCAGAAGTTTCTCGCACATGGCCTTTACCTCGGCCTCGGCCTTTGCCTTGTCGGCGGTTTCGATCTGGAGATCGAAGACCTTGCCCTGGCGGACATGGCCGATACCGTCGAAACCGAGAGCGCCAAGGGCGCCCTCGATTGCCTTGCCCTGCGGGTCGAGAACGCCGTTCTTCAGCGTCACTGTTACGCGTGCGTTGATCACTGTCGTCTCTTCCTGATTATTTCACCAGCACGGGGCCGGTGCCGCGGGGCGGCTCGTTCTCGTTCATGATGCCAAGGCGGCGGGCGACTTCCTGGTAGGCCTCAACGAGGCCGCCCATGTCGCGGCGGAACCGGTCCTTGTCCATCTTTTCCTTGGTTTCGACGTCCCAGAGACGGCAGCTGTCCGGCGAGATTTCGTCGGCCAGGATGATGCGCATCATGTCGCCTTCGAACAGGCGGCCACATTCGATCTTGAAGTCGACGAGCTGGATGCCGACGCCGAGGAACAGGCCGGTCAGGAAGTCGTTAATGCGGATGGCAAGCGCCATGATGTCATCAAGTTCCTGCGGGCTTGCCCAGCCGAAAGCCGTGATGTGCTCTTCGGAGACCATCGGGTCATCAAGCGCATCGGCCTTGTAGTAGAACTCGATGATCGAGCGCGGCAGGACGACGCCTTCCTCGATGCCGAGGCGCTTGGCGAGCGAGCCGGCTGCGACGTTTCGCACAACGATCTCCAGTGGAATGATTTCCACTTCCTTGATCAGCTGCTCGCGCATGTTGAGGCGGCGGATGAAGTGCGTGGGAATACCGATCCTGTTCAGATGCGTGAAGATGTATTCCGAAATCCGATTGTTGAGCACGCCCTTGCCGTCGATGACTTCATGCTTCTTTGCATTGAAAGCAGTGGCGTCATCTTTGAAGAACTGGATCAGAGTGCCAGGCTCGGGACCCTCGTAGAGGATCTTTGCCTTGCCCTCGTAGATACGGCGGCGACGGTTCATAAATGATATCTCTATTGTTACAGGCGCCCTTGGGTAGCGCACTTGGTATTTTCTAAGGCGGTCCATAACCGAAATGAAACCATTTCACAATCGGCGTCTGATCCGATCCCCTGAATTAGCAAGAGCGTAGCACGGAAAGTCGTCAAAGCGGAAAACTTCGCATTGCACTTTTGGCGGGCTTTTGGTTTATGGGCAAAAAGCCGTTTGCAGCATGGGTTTCAAGGAGATCGAAGGATGACCAATATGCAGGATCGCGAAAAGGCATTCGAAGCGAAATTTGCGCTGGACGAAGAACTGCGGTTCAAGGCCGAAGCACGCCGCAACAAGCTGCTCGGCCTGTGGGCGGCGGAACTTCTCGGCAAGAGCGATCCGGCGGCCTATGCCACGGAAGTCGTCGCCGCCGATTTCGAAGAGGCTGGCCATGAAGACGTCGTGCGCAAGATCCGCGCCGATTTCGATGCCGCCGGCATCGCCCAGACCGACGACCAGATTCGCGTGAAGATGTTGGAACTTCTCGGCGAAGCCATTACGCAGGTCCAGAATAGCTGATATCTGCGATTGTCACTACTCTACGAGCCGTCCGCTTGCGGGCGGCTTTTTCGTGTCTGCAGTCGAACTGCTTCGACTATGGCGGCCAGCCAGCGTTTCTCCTACCGATAGGCGCGCTCGGAAAAAGCGCTCATGCCGGAACGGATCATCAACTCGTAGACCATCCGGCGACTGATTGGATTGTGGAGACGGGCAACCTTTGAGCCCAGAAACTCCGTTTCTACATGGTCGAAAGCGGCAAGATCGACGGAGTTGGCAATCAGTTCTGTGTAAAGTTCGTGGAATTCGCGGCGGCAGACGTAGGTTTTGTATTTGGTCATGCAGAAGGCGGAAAAGGCGCCGCCGGATTTGCGCAGGAAATCGGCCACGCCGACGGTGACCTCCGGCCACGCGGGATTAAACGTATCGTCAAATGCAATGACGCCATGATCCGCGAGGGTTTCCATCGCAAGTCTGCTGTCGGCCATGACATGCTGAAGCATATGTCCGCCGTCTATGCTGAAGAACCGAACTTTACCAATCTTCCCGATCAGCTGGGACGGCTCCAGCATGGTGCTGTCACCTCTGATGATCAGCTCTTCGTCCACGGGCAAGCCGAGCCGGCGCCCGTTTTCAAGGAAGCGGCTGTATTGAGGGGGCATACCCTCGGGCGTTTGACCTATGTCGAAAAGATCGATTGCCAATATCTTCTCGTCGCTTCCGCCAATCTTTCTGAACAGAAAATAGGAGCGGCCATAGAACACACCGATTTCGGCAATGGCGCCGCCAAGTTTTCTTTTTTTCTGACTTTGCAAAAGCGAAAGGAAAACAAGAGCGTCCGGCGGGTCGATATAACCCTCGATGGTCTGGAGATCGTGGAATATGAATTTTCGAATGGCAGAGTTCATCAGGTCGCGATCCGGTTTTGTTGAGGCAATAGAGCGAATGGAATATTCGATCGGAGCTGACAGCCTTTAGATGGACCACAAGGCTGTTTGCGGTGTCTCAACATTTTTGCTTTGGATGTTTTACTTAGAAACGCAGAAAAGTTCATAAGTAAGGCTGCTTTTGGGCGATTAAACGGCTAAAAATACCAATTTTACTATCATTAGTTGAGTGTTGTCGCTTGGTTGCTATTTAACAAGAATAAAACGCAACTTGAAAATGATTTCAAACAGCCAGTCTGCTAACGAAGCAGGGCGATCTGGCTTGACTTTGGTGAGCGGAATATTTGACCACCGCCCTGCATCTGCCGTTTCTCTCGCCATTGCCCTGCTGTCACGAAGTGCCTGAGATCCGATGACGACATCGGACGCGCAAAGGCATAGCCCTGGAGCGTGTCGCAGCCCAGGTCGCGGAGGATATGAGCGTGTTGAATGGTCTCTACGCCCTCAGCTATCACTTCAATGTTCAGCGAATGGCCGATGTCGATGATCGAGCCCACCAGCTTTCGCTGCTCGGCGGATTCGGTGATCGGCCTGACGAGGGCGCGATCGACTTTCAAACGGTTCGGATTGAGCTTCATAAGGCCGATGATCGACGCATGGCCAGTGCCGAAATCGTCGATTTCGACATCTATGCCGAGAGCTCTCAGATCGCCCAGTGTTTGGGAGGAGCTTTCGTCGAGGTCATCGAGGAAAATCGATTCCAGCAGTTCGAACGACAATTTACCGCGCGGTATGCCCAGTTGTTTGAGACTTTCGATCAGACCCGGCTCCCGCAACCTCGGTGACGAGACGTTGACGGAAATGCGCGGGATGGGAAGGCCGTGCATTTCCCAATGTCTGAAATCTTTCAATGCTTGTTCGGCGATGCTTTGATCGATTGCCGTCAGTGCGTTGATATCTTCCGCGATCTTCAGAAAATAATCGGGCGCCAGCAGTCCATGCAACGGATGCGCCCAGCGGGCGAGCGTCTCCACGCCGGCAATGTCAAGCGTGCGCGCGTCGAACTGCGGTTGATAGAAGGCAACGAACTCGCCGTCCTCAAGTCCCTTGACGATTTCATCCGCCGTGCGCTTCGCATGGTGAATTTGAGTTTGCAGCTGCTTGGTGAAGAATTCATACCGGTTTCGGCCAAGACCCTTGGCACGGTAGAGAGCGATATCGGCGTTCATCAGCGACTGTTTCGCATCCGCCGTGCCATCCAGCGTCCAGGCGATGCCGACGCTGGCGCCGAACCGGCACAGATGCCCATCATAAGGCACCGGTTGGCGCAAGGCATCGATGATCTGGTCAGTGAGAATGACGACCTCATCCTGCGAGTAGCGGGCGTCACACAGCACGAGGAACTCGTCGCCACCGATACGGGCGACAAAATTACTGTCGCCAACGATCGAGGACAGAATTTGGGCGGTGTGTACCAGCATCGCGTCGCCCGCCTGGTGGCCGAGCGTGTCGTTGATCTGCTTGAACCGGTCGAGGTCGATATGCAAGATGGCGCAGTAGGCGACCTTTTCGCAGATCCAGTCGTCGAGCCGCTGGTCGAGGAAGCGCCGGTTCGGCAAACCTGTCAGGTGATCGTGAAGGGCATTGTATTCGATGCGTGTCCGAGCCGCTTCCAGTTCCAGGTTGCGGGCCTCCGCCAGCTGTCTCGCCCGTTCGAGTTCGTCGCGCAATGCGACATCCTCGGTAATGTCCCAATTGGCACCGATAAGCTTGTGCGCTCCTTCGGCGTCGGTAAAGGTCGCGGAACTGGACCGGATGTGACGGATTTCGCCATCGGGGCGCACAATCCGGAACGCGTTCGTGAAAGGCGCTTTCGAGGCAACACCTTCGGCGACCCGTGAAAGCGCTGCGGTCCGGTCTTCCGGATGCAGCCGTTCTTCGAAGACCGCGCCCGGCTGTGTCAATGTTGCCGGATCAAGGCCATAGATACGAAGCAATTGCCCGTCCCGCACGACCGCGCCGGTGTCGAGATTGGCCTCGAAGACGCCAATCTTCGATACGTCGAGGGCAAGCCTCAAGCGGCGCGAGATTTCCTCAAGCCGGGCCTCCGCCTTTTTTCGCTCGGTGATATCGGTATCGGTGCCGATGATACGGCTCGGTTTTCCGTCCGGTCCCCATTCGACGGAGGCGCCCCGGCTTTCGATCCAGACCCAGTGGCCGTTGGCATGGCGCTCGCGATACTGGAACGTATTGAATTCGACTTCACCTTGATCCTGACGACGAATACATTCAAGGACATGTTCGCGGTCGGCCGGATGCACATTGTCGATCCAGACATCCAAGGAGCCATCGACGGTCGCATCCGCCGCCATGCCGCGGATGGCTTTCCAGTGCGCGGAATAGAACAGGTCGTTTGCGCTGAAATCATGATCCCAGACACCCTGATGAGCGCTTTCGAGAGCGTATTTCCATCGGGTCTCACTCTTCTGCAGTGTCGCCAGCGCTTGTTTCAGCTCGTCTGTCGACTGGATCTGGAAGAGGATTCGGGGCGAAAGCCCTCCCGCCACCTGTAGGAACGACGCATTGACCCAGCGCGATTGACCGTCCGGTTGCATCAGGCGAATGTCGTATTGGCTCGGTCGGCGTCCACCTTCTTGGATGTCCGCGATTGCCTTATTGAATACGACTGCATCCTCGCCGTGTACGAAGCGGAGTATATGTTTGCCACGTATTGCTTCTGGGGAAAGCGCAAGAGCATCTGCAAACGCCGCGTTAACATAACTGACGCAACCGCTTTGTTCGACGAGACAAAAGCCCGCCGACGTGCAATCGACAATAGCCGTCGCGTCCGGCAGAGAAACGGTCGCTACCGGCTTTGGCCGCAGATCTCTGGTTTCGCTGTCGTTTGTCATGTGTCCATGATCTCGAATGATTTTAGGCATCATGGTCGACGACAATGAAGGTCCCCTTAATGTCAGCATGCTAACGTATGGACCTCCGGCAGTGGCGTCAGGGCTTCAGCCGGCTGAGAAATTGGGCGAAGACCATGGTGCCTTCGGGCCACGGGCCATGACCGGATTCCGAGTTGATATGTCCCGATTCCCCCGCATCGACCAGCAGCGAACCCCAGGCGTTGGCGACGTCGCCGGAATGCTCGTAGGCGCCGAACGGATCGTTGCGGCTGGCCACAACCAGGCTCGGGAATGGCAACGGGTCGCGCGGGTAGGGACCGAAGGTCATCAGGTGCTTCGGCCGGATTTTCGGATTGGTCACGTCCGGCGGAGCGACGAGAAAGGCCCCGGCAATCTGTTTTTTCGCGTGCGGCAGGGCGTGAATGGCTGTCGCGACGCCCAGCGAGTGGGCGACGATGACGACTGGCTTGGTCGATGCGTTGATATCGTCGATCATCCGCTTGACCCAATCTTCCCGCACGGGCTTTGCCCATTCAGCCTGTTCGACACGCCGCGCGGAGGCAAGTTTGTTCTGCCACCGGGTCTGCCAGTGGTCAGGCCCGGAGTTGGTGTAGCCGGGGACGATGAGGATATCTGCTTCGGATGCTTTCATAATAACAGCGATTTGTGGTCCAGACGCCTTGAAGTCAAGTGAAAGAGCGGCAGATCTGATATATGCTAATTGCACGGGACGATTTGGTCACGATGTTCCGTGACGGCGCAGGCCGCCAATATCGAGAGCAAGGGAATGCGGTAAGTGATGCCAAAATCCCCTCGAAACCTGAAATGCTGATTGTTCTCGATTGACGTGACGATGCGTGTTCAAGGAGGAGAATTGCTCATGACAACGTTTCATGTAATGGCAGGATCCGGTACCGGTATCGAACACCCGAGCATTCGAAAGATCGGCGTTGCCGATGTTTTCGATGCACTGCGTCTCGGTTGGCAAGATTTTAATGCAAAGCCATCTCACTACGTCTTCCTTTGCCTGATCTACCCTATCGCCGGTGTCGTGCTTGCCACATGGAGCTCGGGTGCCAACATGCTACCGCTCCTCTATCCGCTGGCTTCGGGTTTTGCCTTGCTTGGCCCGGTTGCTGCCATCGGCCTCTATGAGATCAGCCGGCGCAGGGAGATGGGAATGAACACGTCATGGCGGCATGCCTTCGATGTCCGCCGTTCCCCGGCGCTGCCATCGATCGTAGGCCTTGCCTTCATGCTGCTGATCCTGTTCGTCGTCTGGCTGCTTGTCGCGCAAGCGCTCTACGTACAGCTGTTCGGCGACGTGCCGCCGGCATCGATTTCGGCTTTCTTCAACCAGATCGTCGGAACTGACCAGGGCTGGAGCCTGATCCTGGTCGGCAATGCAGTCGGATTCGTCTTCGCGGTGATCGTGCTTGCGACCGTCGTCGTATCGTTTCCGCTGCTGCTCGACAGGGATGTCGGCGCCGTGGCTGCGGTCGAAACGTCGGTGCGCGCCACCCTCGCCAATCCGGTTCCGGTTGCCGTATGGGGCCTGATCGTGGCCGGCGGCCTGGTGATCGGCTCTATCCCGGTGTTTGTGGGTCTTGCCGTCATCATGCCGATCCTCGGGCATGCGACATGGCATCTCTACCGCAAGCTGGTGGTAGCACCTGAAGTCAAGAAATAGCAGCACACATCACCAACGCCTGAGTGCCGTCCGTCTTGCGGACGGCACTTGTGTGGCCGGCGATGGCTGACGCTATCGAAAATATTTGAAATAGGACGAGATTTGCGCCGCGGTGTTGGAGGACGTATCGAGGCGTATCCCGATCCTGTCGCCGCGATACCATTGCACGATGCCGGTGAGGTGGCCGAATTCCTCGCTCTCGATCGACACTTCCTGCCCGGTTTTCGCATTGATGTCGAAATAGAGCTGGAAGCAAATTCCGCTTTCCGACAGGTCCTTGACGATCCCGCGGCTTGACCCGCCCTTGCAAGTGACCTGGCCGGTGAATTTGGTTGTCGTGCGCTCTGCCTTGCGTTCAATCGTCTGCGGATAGGCCATGTTTCACCGGCTCCCTTTCTTCGGTTCCGCAATTTCTCATGCAGAACTGACGAAAGGCTTGAGAAAACCGTTCAAACTTGAGCGATGTGGGCCGAAACCGGACAGTCTGCAGGCGAAACGGGAGCCCGTGACGGGCTCCCGGAAGGGATCAACCGAAAACGCGGTTGAAGATCGTATCGACGTGCTTGGTGTGATAGCCGAGGTCGAATTTTTCGCGGATGTCCGCTTCCGGCAGGAACGCCCGGACTTCGCTGTCGGCAAGCAGTTCCTCGAGGAAATCCTTGCCCTGCTCCCAGACCTTCATCGCATTGCGCTGCACGAGGCGATAGGCGTCTTCGCGGGAAGCGCCGGCTTGCGTAAGGGCAAGCAGGACGCGCTGCGAATGAACAAGCCCGCGGAACTTGTTCATATTCTTCATCATATTGTCGGGATAGACGAGCAGCTTGTCGATCACGCCGGTGAGGCGCGCGAGCGCGAAGTCGAGCGTCACGCTCGCATCCGGGCCGATCATGCGCTCGACCGAGGAGTGGGAAATATCCCGCTCGTGCCAAAGGGCGACGTTTTCCATGGCCGGCAGGGCAAACGCGCGCACCATGCGCGACAGGCCGGTGAGGTTTTCCGTCAGCACCGGGTTGCGCTTGTGCGGCATCGCCGACGAACCCTTCTGGCCAGGCGAGAAATATTCCTCGGCTTCCAGAACTTCGGTGCGCTGCAGGTGGCGGATTTCGGTTGCCAGGCGCTCGACGCAGGAGGCGATGACACCGAGCGTTGCGAAATACATGGCATGGCGGTCACGCGGGATGACCTGCGTCGAGACCGGTTCGGCGGCCAGGCCCATCGCCTTGGCGACGTGTTCTTCGACGCGCGGATCAATATTGGCGAACGTGCCGACGGCGCCGGAAATGGCGCAGGTCGCGACTTCTTCGCGCGCAGCGATCAGGCGGTTCTTGCAGCGTTCGAATTCGGCGTAGGCCAAAGCCATCTTGATGCCGAAGGTCGTCGGTTCGGCGTGGATCCCGTGCGAGCGGCCGATGGTGACCGTGTCCTTGTGTTCGAAGGCACGGCGCTTCAGAGCTTCAAGGAGCTTGTCGAGATCGGCCAGCAGAAGGTCGCTTGCCTTGACGAGCTGGACGTTGAAGCAGGTGTCGAGCACGTCGGAAGAGGTCATGCCCTGATGGACGAAGCGGGCATCCGGGCCGACGATTTCGGCCAGGTGTGTCAGGAAGGCAATGACGTCATGCTTGGTGATGGCTTCGATCTCGTCGATGCGCTCGACGTCGAAGGTGGCCGCGCCGCCCCTTTCCCAAATGGTTTTTGCCGCTTCCTTCGGGATCACGCCGAGTTCGGCCAGCGCGTCGCAGGCATGGGCCTCGATTTCGAACCAGATGCGGAATTTGGTTTCGGGCGACCAGATGGCCACCATTTCCGGCCGGGAGTAACGGGGGATCATGGGCTTTCAGCTTTCGTCACGGATGAAGTTGGCTGTGCCTCTAGCAAAGATAGCCGGCAATCTCAACGTTGCTGTTCAGGGGGGCGGCACGCGAGCCACAGGCTGGTCAGACCAAGAGCGGCAAATCCTAGCGGCAGATAAAGGCGGATGCCCATGACGACGAACTGATAGACGGCGCTCGCGGAGGTGAACGTGAACTGGTAGGCCCAGGTGCGCGTCCCGAACGGCGCATGCCAGCGGGTGTAGAAGAGCCGGTAATCCATGGCGAACAGGAAGGCCGTACCGGCGATGGTGCAGATCGTCAGGCATACGAAAAAGGCCGCAAAACGGGTCTCGCGGCCACGATCCATGGCGCCAAACCGAGCAAGAAAGAGGGCGCAGGGCCAGGAAACGAGCCCTCCGCAGAAGAACAGGACGAGAATGCCGAAAAGATGGGACGTTTCGGCACCGTTGCGTAGATAGAGGGCCACAAGCGCCGATATCGCCATCATCAAACCCCAAAGGGGGCCACCGAAGAAAATCTCGCGCCAGTTCGGAAGACTTGCGCGCAGCCGTTCGCCCATTCTCTGTGTCGGGCCAGCAGCGGCCTTCGTCCCAGCGCTGTCAGATGGCCTCATGGCGCAGCAGGGGCCGGAACGGCGATCCAGCGGCCGTCGCGCCCTTCGAAACCGAAGCTCATAACCTGCACGAGGGCGACATGGACCGGGTTTGCGCCTGCCGGGTGGTGGACCATGACACCGCCGATGCGATAGCCGGTCGGGCATTTGCGGCTTTCGGCGACCGTCGTGTCGGTATGAAGCAGGCGCTCCGACAGCTCTCCATCCTCGCTTTCAAAGGCAAGGCTGAACCCCGCCGATTGCGGCGTCACGTCTTTGCAAAGGTTGGACGGCGGTAGCGGGAATTCCTTAAGCGCCAGCGTGAACGTGCCTCCGACCGGCGGTTCCACGGCATGTTGCCGGTAGGTCAGCCGATGCGCGGGGCTTTCGGTTTCGGTGATGGGATTGAAGGCGGCCGTCAGGCCGGGGTTTTCGGCCATATCAAACTTTTCAACGAGCGGGGCAGCTTTTGACGCGGCTTCTGCGCGTACCTTTGCAAGGCCCGTATTCTCGTCGTCGATCCGCACCCGGATCGGCGTGCCCGGCAGAAACTGATCCTTGCGGGTGTCCACAAAGAAGATGTTCGAATAGGGAAAGCCGGAACCATCCTGAACGCCATATTCCTCGAAGGCGAAAACGCCGCCATCCGGCGAAAATCCGATCGGGTGGAACGATGCGATATCACCGGCGAAGGCCACATCGGCAAACAGTGCCGACGCCATCACCACGCCAGCCATCCCGTCCGAAATTCTCACCCGCGGCCTCCTGTGGCATTGGCACGCAACGTGTCGATGGTCTTGCGATAGGCGTCCACATGGCCGCCGCCGAAAATCGCCGAGCCGGCGACAAAGACGTTGGCGCCGGCGGAGGCCGGAAGCGCGATCGTGTCAACGGTTATGCCGCCATCGACCTCAAGGTCGATCGGCCGGTCGCCGATCATCGCCCTGATCCGGCGGATTTTCTCTTCCATCGCCGGGATGAATTTCTGGCCGCCGAAGCCGGGATTGACCGTCATCACAAGAATGAGGTCCAGCTTGTCGAGCAGATAGTCGAGGACGCTTTCCGGCGTTGCCGGATTGATGGAAACGCCTGCCTTCTTGCCGAGCGCCCTGATAGCCTGTAGCGAGCGATCGAGATGCGGACCAGCTTCCGCATGGACCGTGATGCTGTCGCAACCGGCCTTGGCGAAGGCTTCCAGATAGGGATCGGCAGGCGCAATCATCAGATGGCAGTCGAAATAGGCATCGGTGTGCGGCCGCAGCGACTTGATGACGTCAGGGCCAAAGGAGATGTTCGGGACGAAATGGCCGTCCATGATGTCGAGATGGATCCAGTCGGCACCGGCGGCAACGACATCGCGCACTTCCTGCCCGAGTTTGGCGTAGTCGGCGGCGAGAATGGACGGGGCGATCCGGATGGGCAGGGACATGATTTAAGGGCTCCAGCTGTTTTGCGGCCAATACCACTGCTCTTCGCCGCAAACAATATTCGCGACCGCAGCTTTCTCTTATCCTGGCTGCGACCAGGCGGGCAGAAGATCGTTTTCGGCGGCGGTGGCATCATGCACGCCGCGCGCAATCGCCCGCGCCATGGTCGAAGCTGCTGCTGCACCGAGATCGATGAAATCGTGCAGGGCGAGGGTCTTTCCGCTTGTCCCCGTCGCCAGCGCGAAGACGAGATCACCATCGAGCGGCGTGTGCGACGGCCACAGCGCGCGTGAAAATCCGTCATGGGCCGATATCGCCAGGCGTTTTGCCTCCGCCTTGGTCAGGACGGCATCGGTGGCGATGACGGCGATCGTGGTGTTGCTGCTTTCGCTCTGTGCGCTGCGAAACTTGATCATGAGGTCGCGGGCGTCGCTCGGGAAGGGCTCCGGCATGCCGATGCCGCCGAATTCGGCCCCCTCTTCGAAGGGCGCGGACCAGAAGTTTCGGCTGCGGCCGATCGTTGCCGATCCGAGCGCGTTGACGGCGACCAGTGCGCCGATGGTGATGCCGTTGTCGAGCACTGTCGAGGCGGTGCCGAGGCCACCCTTGAAAGTGGCGGTGAGCGCGCCGGTGCCGGCACCGGCGGTTCCGGTCGCAAAATCCTGCGATGCCGCCTGTACCGCCTCATAGCCGAGTTCACGATAGGGCGGATAACGGCCCCAGTCCTTGTCGCCACCGTTGATCAGGTCGAAAAGAATGGCTGCCGGCACGATGGGGATGCGCAGAGGGCCGACAGCAAAGCCGCGTCCCATCTCGCGCAGGGCCGCCTGAGCCCCGGAGGCCGCGTCGAGGCCGAAGGCCGATCCGCCCGACAGCACCACGGCATCGACGGTCTGTACCGTGTTGTGGGGTTCCAGAAGATCGGTTTCGCGCGTTCCCGGCGCGCCGCCGAGGACCTGCACGGCAGCCACGGCGGGCTGATCGCAGACAACGACGGAAACGCCCGATTTCAGCCGATGGTCTTCGGCATTGCCGACCCTCAGGCCGCCGACATCGGTGATGGAATTGCGCGGGCCGATAGGCATCATTCTGCTCCCGATACGGCGGGCGCCGGCACGAAGCGGCCGTTCCGCCACTCGAGCAGGCGATAAGGATTTTCGGCCAGTTCATGACCGGCATTGAAACGGATAGAGCCGATTGCCGTCGGGTAGGGACCCTTTGCCAGCGCTTGCCAAAGCGGGCCGCCGTCTTTGCCAGCCTGATCCTTTGCCTGTTCGAGAAGGGTAACGGCGGCAAAGGCGGGAAGCACGTACCCCTCCGGCAGAAGTTGGGTCCCGTTCATCGCATTGGTGACGGCCTGTGCCTCAGGCAGTTTGGCATAGTCGGGCAAGGAGACCGCCAGCACCCCGTCGCTCAACGGAACCGGCTGGTTTGCGGCATCCAGCGCTTCGCCGCCCATGATTGTCAAAGGCACCTGTTCGGAAGCTGCGTCGCGCGCGATGATCGACGTGTCGGCCCGGTCGCCGCCGGTGAACACATGGGTTGCGCCACTCTTGGCGAGCCGACGCACGAGGCTTATCTGCTGTTCCTGCGAGGGGCGGTAAGTATCTGAAAATACCGGCGTCAGGCCGATCTCGGCGAGCGCGGCGCGGACCGTTTCAACCAGCTCGCGCCCATGGATCGTTCCGTCCTCGATCAGCGCCAGCGGATCGTTCTTCCAGCGCGAGAGAAGGATCTCCGTGACCTTTTCGGCCTCCATCTTCGCGCTCGGCACCAGCCGGAAGAGCGGCCAGTTCTTCTTCAGCGCATCCTCCATCAGGATGTCCGATCGCACGCTCAGCGTCAGCGCCGGGATGCCTGTCTTGGCCAGTTCCGGCAGGACCGCTTCCAGGCTCTCCGTGCACAGAAAGCCGATGGCCGCCTCCGCGCCGCTTTCCGCGATCGCCTTCCGGAGATTTTCGGCGTCGTTCGGTTCGCAGGTTTCCGCGATGGCGACGATCTCGGAGCCGCGGTCCTCGGCCTGGAACCGCGCACCAGCGAGAATCTGCTGCCCCAGAAGCGCAAAAGGTCCCTCTGTCGGGGCGACCACGGCAATCTTCAGACCCGCAGCCAAAGCGGGAGCAGCCTGAACCGACCCGGCAATCATGAGGCTGGCGATAATCGAACGAAACATGCGCTTTTCCCGACAAGTATGCGGATGTTTTAAAGATGTGGCCGCATGCGTCAAAGGAAAAGATCGGGTCTGCGCCGGGTGGACGGCGATTGCCGCAATTGGTGAAGAAAAACCGCGTGATGGGTTTTATATTTTGGCGCAATGTCTATGTGTAAAGGGCGAACATCGATCTGGAGACTGCCGTGTTGGACAAGACCCAACTGGACCCGCTCACCTACCGTGATGCCATGAGCCGGCTGGCCGGCCACGTCCATATCGTGACCGCAGAATATGAAGGCGAACGCCGCGGCGTGACGATCACGGCTGCGTGCTCGGTATCCGACAGTCCGGCGACGCTGCTCGTCTGCCTCAACGGCGCCAATCCGAGAAATGACATTTTTGCCAAGAGCGGCAGCTTTGCGCTCAATCTCCTGGGCGCCGGGCAGCTGGATCTCGCCCATGTCTTTTCGGGTCAAAACAAGGTCGAACCGTCCGAACGGTTTTCGCACGGTACCTGGGAGCCGCTGGAGACCGGGGCGCCGATCCTTCGCGAGGCGGTCGCGGCCTTCGATTGCCGGCTGATCGACATCAAGACGGTGGCGACGCACATCGTCCTGTTCGGTGAGGTCGTGGCCGTCACGCTCGGCAAGCAGAAGCCGGCACTCGTCTATCTGGACCGGGACTACCGCACGCTATAAATTTCCTCGAAGGGAAGAGAGGAAAGATGACGAAATACGCGAAAGGCGCCTTGCCAACGTCCATCACCGAGACGATGGCGATGCTGGAAAGCGGCGACTACCTGGCCGGAACCGCGCTATCGACGGTGCTTTTCCTTTCCCTGAAGATGAAGCGGCCGCTGTTTCTCGAAGGCGAGGCCGGTGTCGGCAAGACCGAGATCGCCAAGGTGCTTGCCAGGGCGCTGGATCGGCCCCTCATCCGGCTGCAGTGTTACGAAGGCCTGGATATCTCCTCTGCCGTCTACGAATGGAACTATCCGGCGCAGATGCTGGAAATCCGTCTCTCGGAGGCCACGGGCGCTGCCGACCGCGACCGGATCGAAAGCAATATCTTCTCCGAAAAATACCTGATCCGCCGGCCGGTGCTGCAGGCGATTTCGGCGGAGGCCGGCAAGGCGCCGGTGTTCCTGATCGATGAACTCGACCGCACGGACGAGGCTTTCGAAGCCTTTCTGCTCGAGGTGCTCTCCGATTTCCAGATCACCATTCCGGAACTCGGAACCATCAAGGCCAAAGAGCCGCCCATCGTCATCATCACCACCAACCGCACCCGCGAGGTGCATGATGCGCTGAAGCGGCGCTGCCTCTATCATTGGGTCGATTATCCGAAAGCGGCTCAGGAATTGGAGATCATCCGGCGCAAGGTACCCGGCTGCAACGAGCGCCTGTCACGCGAGATTGTCGCCTATGTGCAGAAGTTGCGCGGCATCGACCTCTTCAAGAACCCCGGAGTGGCCGAAACTATCGATTGGGCGACCGCACTGACCGAACTCGACCGGTTGGCGCTCGATCCCGAAACCATTTCGGACACGCTCGGCACGCTGTTGAAGTATCAGGACGACATCGCGCGGATCGAAGGCGGCGACGGCCGGAAAATCCTCGATGAGGTCAAAGCCGAATTGCTGGCGGCGGTGTAGTCATGGAAACGACGGCGTATGCAGGCAACGGTGCCGTTTTTTCCCCGCTTGTGCCGGGTGATGGCCGCCTTGCCGACAACATCGTCTTTTTTGCCCGCGCCCTGCGCAAGGCGGGTTTGAAAATCGGTCCCGGCGCCGTTGCGGATGCTATCGACGCCGTTGCCTTGATCGGCATCGGTTCCCGGGACGAATTTCATGCCGCGCTCCAGTCGATCTTCGTCAAGCGGCACGAAGACCAGGCGGTTTTCGACGAGGCCTTTCACCTGTTCTGGCGATCGCGAGACCTGATCGGCAAGATGATCGCCATGATGTCGCCGGTTGCCAGAAGCGCTCAGGAGAACGAGCGCCGCAAAGCTGGGAAGGCGCGTGTAGACGACGCATTCTTTGCTGGTCGCGATGACCAACAACCGGTTCGCGAGGAGCCTGACATCGAAATCGACGCCCGGTTCACCGCATCGGGCCGCGAACTCTTGCGCCGAACGGACTTCGCCCAGATGTCTGCGGCCGAAATCTCGCAGGCGAAGAAGGCGCTTTCGGCACTTGTGCTGCCGATGGATGAAGTCAGGACGCGGCGCTTTCGCGCCTCCCATCGTCCGAAACGAATAGATCCCCGCGCCACCATGCGCGACGCCATGAAGACCGGCGGCGATCTGATCCTGCCGCGGTTCCGCGAGCCGAAGACCATTCATCCGCCGCTGGTCGTGCTTGCCGATATCTCGGGCTCGATGAGCCAGTACACGCGGATCTTCCTGCATTTCCTGCATGTGCTGACGGAAAAGCGGCGGCGCGTTCACACCTTCCTGTTCGGTACGCGGCTGAGCAATGTCACGCGCCAGATGAAGAACCGCGATCCTGACGAGGCGATGGACGAATGCATCCGTGCGGTCAGCGATTGGTCGGGCGGCACCCGGATCGGCGAGACCCTGCATGAGTTCAATCGCCTGTGGTCGCGCCGGGTTCTGGGGCAGGGTGCCATTGTCCTGCTCATCACAGACGGATTGGAACGTGACGACGTCAGTGAACTGGAAACGGAAATCGACCGGCTCCACCGTTCCTGCCGTCGCCTGATCTGGCTCAATCCCCTGCTGCGCTTCGATGGCTTCGAGGCGCGTGCGCGCGGCGTGAGGGTGATGCTGCCGCATGTTGACGAATTCCGTGCTGTCCACAATCTTGAAGCCGTTGCGGATCTGGCCGAAGCCCTGTCCGGCAAGTTTTCACGCGATGCCGATCCGCGGCGTTTCAGGACAAGACACTGATGGGAGGAGCGCATATGTCTGGCCAGCCCGTGTTTCCCGATCCGCTGAAAGTGGCGCAGGAATGGTGCGAGCAGGGGCGCGAGGTGGGCATTGCCACGGTCATCGAAACCTGGGGATCGGCACCCCGGCCCGTCGGCAGCCACCTGGTCGTAGATGCGGATGGAAATTTCCATGGTTCGGTTTCCGGCGGCTGCGTCGAAGGCGCTGTTATCGGCGAGGCGGCCGAAGTGATCGCCTCCGGCGCAGCGCGGGTGCTCGAATTCGGCGTGGCGGACGAAACGGCCTGGCGCGTCGGCCTGTCCTGCGGCGGCCGCATCCGCGTCTACGTCGAAAAGCTGGGATAGAGCGCATGCGTCTGGAGCACTTGCACGGGATCAATCAGGCGCGCGGGGAAAGACGCGCGGCGGTGACCGTCACCGCGTTGGAGACCGGTGAATGCGAACTGTTTGTCGAGGGCGCGCCGATTGCGGAAACCATGGCCGGGGCCGTCGAATCGGCCTTGCGAACCGGCAAATCCGGGATCGTGCAGCTTGGTGATCGCCCGGTTTTCGTCAACGTCTATCTGCCGCCGCCGCGCATCGTCGTGATCGGCGCCGTCCATATCTCGCAGGCTCTTGCAGGGATTGCCGAAATCGCCGGTTTCGACCTCACCATCATCGATCCGCGCGGTGCTTTTGCGACACCGGAGCGATTCGGTCAGACAAAATTGATCGCCGACTGGCCGGAAGACGCCCTGAAGTCTGTGCCGCTGGACGCGTATACGGCTCTGGTTGCGGTCACGCATGATCCGAAGATAGACGATTTTCCGCTGAAAGCGGCTCTGGATACCGGGTGCTTTTACGTCGGCGCGCTCGGCAGCCGGAAAACCCATGCGGGCCGCGTCGACCGGCTGACAAAGCTGGGCCTGATCGAAGCCGACATAGCTCGCATTCATGCGCCGATCGGCTTGAACATAGCGGCATCTAGTCCTGCGGAAATCGCGGTCGCAATCATGGCCGAGATCATCCAGGCGCTGCGGACACGCGATGTCAGCGGTTCGCAGAGGGCAGGGACATGAAGTTCGGTCCGGTTGCGGTAACGGAGGCAGAGGGTGCCGTTCTCGCCCATGCGGCGAAACTGCCTGACAGGCGCCTGTCGAAAGGCCAGGTGTTGTCTGCTGCCGATATCTCCGCGTTGCAATCGGCCGGTTTCAGCGAGGTCGTGGTCGCATGCCTTGAGCCGGGCGATATGCTGGAGGACGACGCTGCATCGCGGATCGCGGGCGCGATCAGACGCGATCATCTGACGTTTTCGCCTGCGGCAACCGGGCGGATCAATATCCATGCTGCATTGGACGGCCTTTTCGTTGCCAGCCGAGCCGTCGTCGATCGCCTCAACCGTATCGATCCGGCAATCACGCTCGCCTGTCTTGCAGATCATGTGGCCGTCAGAGCGGGCGACATGGTGGCGACCATCAAGATCATTCCGCTCGCCGTCGCCGGCGCCTGCGTCGATAGAGCCGTGTCGCTGCTTGAGCAGGACCATGCCTTCAGCGTCAAGCCGTTTGTCGCGCACCGTGTCGTCCTGATTGCCACCACGCTGCCATCGTTGAAGCTCACGGTGATGGACAAGACCCGCCATATTCTTGAAACGCGCCTGCGCCTGTTATCGAGCACGCTGGAACGGGAGCATCGGGTGGCGCACACCGTCGAGGCGGTCGCGACAGCGATTTCCGCGGCACGAAAGCACTGCGACATGATCATCGTCTTCGGCGCATCGGCGGTTGCCGATCGCGACGATGTCATTCCGGCAGCGGTCCGGCTTTCGGGCGGTGCGGTCGAGCATGTCGGCATGCCGGTCGATCCCGGCAATCTCCTGGTTCTCGGCCGGGTTGGCGATATGCCGGTCATCGGCGCGCCCGGTTGCGCGCGCAGCCCGAAGGAAAACGGTTTTGACTGGGTTCTCAACCGGATCGTCGCCGGCGAATGGCCGTCCGTGGAAGATATCACCGGGCTTGGTGTCGGTGGGTTGCTCATGGAAATACCGACACGGCCGCTCCCGCGCGCGCTGGCGACGGTGGAGAAACACGAGATTTCGGTTGAGATCATCCTGCTCGCCGCCGGCAAGGCAAGCCGCATGGGAGCATCCGGCCAGCACAAGCTACTGGCGGAGTTCGACGGCATCCCGCTGGTGCGGCACAGCGCCATGGCTGCGGTTGACTGCGGGGCAGCCAAGGTCGTCGTTATTACCGGACACAGGCAGGCGGAAATTCTTGCCGCACTTTCCGGGCTGGATGTAACACCGGTCTTGAACCCCGACTATGCCGCCGGCATGGCCTCGTCCCTGATTGCCGGCGTCAACGCCGCCAATGTCCATGCTGATGGCGTACTGGTGATGCTCGCCGACATGCCGTGGGTGTCCGCGGACGATTTGCGGAACCTGATCGCCGCGTTCAAGGCGAACGAAGGTACCGCCGTTATCCGCGCGGTGTCCGGCGGCAAGCGCGGCAATCCCGTCATCCTGCCGCGATCTACATTTGCAGCCGTCAGGCAATTGCAGGGCGACGTCGGCGCGCGCCACATCATAGAAACCTGCGGGCTGCCGGTGGTCGATGTCGATATCGGTCCGGCCGCGCATCTCGATCTAGACACGCCGGAGGCAATTGTTGCCGCCGGAGGGATACTGAAGGGCTGAAGGCAATGGACAACGCTGCAATCGAGGAGATGTTCACGGCGCTCGGGCCTGTCGCGATCAAGCGCATGTTCGGAGGCAAGGGCATCTATTTCGAGGGGCGCATTCTGGCGCTCGAAGTCGACGGCGATATCCTGCTCAAGGCGGATGCCGAAAGTGCTTCGGAGTTCGAGACCGCGGGCAGTTCGCAATGGAGCTATGACGGCAAGGGGAAAGCGGTGAAAATGCCGTATTGGTCCATTCCAGAGGAGGCGTTCGACGATCCGGACGAGATGGCCCGCTGGGTGCGGCTTGCCTATGAGGCCGCGCTCAGGGCTACAAAATAGTCTTTTCCCGCAATGCCTTGACGGCATCCTGCGCAAACAGCGAGAGCGGCTGCGGCAGGTCGTCGAGCGGATACCAGCCGATCTCGGAGAGCTTGTCCGGTTCCATCAACCGCGGTTCGCCGGAGAAATCCTCGGTAACGTAGATCAGCGAGACCCAGTGCTGCCGGTCGGCTTCGACCCGTTGCTCGCTGAGGCAAAGGAAACGAGCGGAATGGATCGTCAGGCCGCTTTCCTCTTCGGCCTCGCGGCGCGCGGCGTCTGCAGCCGGTTCCATGTGATCGACCTTGCCACCGACAATGCTCCAGTGGCCGGCTTCCGGTGCTTTCAAACGCTTGCAAAGCAAAAGCTTGCCGTCATTCAAGACGGCAAGCCCAGATCCCACACCGGGGAAATCAATGCCTGGATGCGCCATGCGACAGCCTGACGGATCAGGCCTTGCCGGCGATCAGCATGAAGGCCGGAATATCGTCGCCGAAGCCGACCGGCGTCGGGCCGTCGTCCTGGTCGCGGCGATAGCGGTTGCGGCGATCGCGGTTGTCATCGTTGGCAGGATACGGCTGAGGGGCTGGGCGGTTGCTGTGACGGCCGGCATTCTGCGGTTTCGTTTCTGCCTTGCGTTCTGATTTCACAGGTTCTGCCTTTGCTGTAACCGGTTCCAAGTCCGTGGGAATATCGTCTGTTTTGATGTCCGATTTGTGACCGGCAACCGGGCGAGGCGTGCGGTCGCGACGAGCGTCGTCGCGCCGGCCACCGCGCTTGCCGTCACGGCCGCCACGCTCAGGCTTGCCGCTGTCGTGGCTTTCCACCGGAGCGGGCAGGGCGGAAAGGTCGCCGTTCAGCCATTCGATCTTCTTGTCGATCAGCTTTTCGATGGCGTCGGCAAATTTCGTGTCGCGTTTGGAAACCAGCGTGAAGGCAGCACCCGAACGGCCGGCACGGCCGGTGCGGCCGATACGGTGGACATAGTCTTCCGCATGGATCGGCACATCGAAATTGAACACGTGGCTGACATCGGGGATATCAAGGCCGCGGGCGGCAACGTCGGAGGCGACGAGCAACTGGATCTGGCCGTCCTTGAAGCTCGCCAGCATCTTCGTGCGCGAGCTCTGGTCCATGTCGCCGTGCAGGGCGCCGACCGAGAAGCCGTGGCGGCTGAGCGAACGGAACAGATCGGCGACGTCGAGCTTGCGGTTACAGAAGATGATGGCGTTCTTCAGCTCTTCCTGGCTCTGGATGAGATCGCGCAGGACAGCGCGCTTCTCGTAATCCTTGCTGTGGGTCGCAACGAGGCGCTGCGTCACGGTCGTTGCCGTCGAGGAACGGACGGAGACTTCGACACGCTCCGGGTTCTGCAGGAAGCGGTCGGCCAGTTTCTGGATTTCCGGCGGCATGGTGGCCGAGAAGAACAGCGTCTGGCGGGTGAACGGGATCAGCTTGGCGATGCGCTCGATGTCCGGGATGAAGCCCATGTCGAGCATGCGGTCGGCTTCGTCGATGACGAGGATTTCGACCCCGGTCATCAGCAGCTTGCCACGTTCGCAATGATCGAGCAGGCGGCCTGGCGTGCAGATCAGCACATCGGCGCCGCGCTCGAGCTTGCGGTCCTGTTCGTCGAAGGACACGCCACCGATCAGAAGCGCGATGTTGAGCTTGTGGTTCTTACCGTATTTTTCGAAGTTCTCGGCGACCTGGGCTGCGAGTTCGCGTGTCGGCTCGAGGATCAGCGTGCGCGGCATGCGGGCGCGGGCGCGGCCCTTTTCGAGCAGCGTCAGCATCGGCAGCACGAAGGATGCCGTCTTGCCGGTTCCCGTCTGGGCGATGCCGAGAATGTCACGGCGCTGCAGGGCTGGCGGAATGGCGCCGGCCTGGATCGGCGTTGGGATGCTGTAGCCCGCGTCGGTAACTGCGGAAAGAACTTTTTGGCTGAGGCCAAGGTCTGAAAAAGTGGTCAAAGGGAAATCTGTTTCCGTTCCGGTTCGATCGAACTCTGGTGACTTTGCGAATGCTTTCAATGCCGTCGCTGGGGCTCATAGTCCCATAGGCGGGCAAAGTCAAGAAAACCGGCGTTTTGCTCTTGAACAGAGTGAATAAGCATGCGCCCTTCAATGGGGTGGCAAATAAAGCGCCATTTCAAGGCAGGGCTTGCACAGAAAAGAGGTCAGTTGATGTAGTGGCTGAGCTTAATTCCGGCCGTCAGGAAGCGCATCGGATCGACTGCTTCACCGTTCAAGCGAACCTCATAGTGCAGGTGCGGTCCCGTCGAGCGGCCTGTGCTGCCGGATCGGGCGATCGCTTCGCCGGCAGAAATACTATCGCCGACATTGACGAGAATGGTCGAGAGATGGGCATAGCGCGTGCTGACGCCGTTACCGTGATCGATCTCCACCATATTGCCATAACCGCCATTCTTTCCGGCGGTGACAACAGTCCCCGGTGCCGTCGCGACGATCTTCGTTCCGGTCGGTGCCCGAAAATCGATGCCGGCGTGAAGTGCCAACCTACCGAGGAATGGATCGAGGCGATTGCCGAACTGGCTGGTGATGTCGCTGGCCGGCGAGGGGTTGTTGAATGGCAGCTTCCTTGCCTGGCTGCGAAGATGCTCGAGGCGGGCAAGCGCCGTATCGAGGGCTACAAGGGAACTGTCGAAGGCCTCGGTCGTCTCTGGCTCGACGAACGGTCCGCCGATTGCCGTCTCGTTTTCCACGGGCGAAGCCTGCGGCTCGTCCTTGACGGCGGTCACACCTGTGCGGGCAACGATGTTCAGGATGGCATCGCTGGCCTCGGAAGCGCCGGCGGTCAGGTTCTCGATCCGGGCCTTTTGTTCTTGCTCGATGTCTTTGAGCGACAGCGTTACCTTCGAAAACAACCGATCGGATCTGTCGGAGATCGTTTCCTGCCCGCTGGAGCCGACTTGTGGTGCATAAGCGAGCGCCATCTGCTGTTGCGGCTCCCGGCCGCCCATACCCATCAGGCGCTCGATTGCCTTGATGCCGCCGCTGGCATCCGCGCGCTTGTCGTGAGCCATGGGGGCGGTGAGGGGCGGCTGTTCCTCGTCCTTTGCCAGGCCGGATTCTTCCGCCCGATCGAGAAGCGTGCCGAGTTTGCCGTGGCGGGACGATAGCGCCATCTGCTGCCGCAGCAGTTTTTCCACCTTGTCTTCCACCACCTGCTGGTCGAGAAGCTGACGGCTGGTGACGCGGTCGACCTGGGCACGCAGCGCGGCGATCCGGTCTTCATATTCATGCTGCATGCGCGCCTGGCGCGCCATGGTTCCGCCGATCAGGTCGTCGCGCAGAACGAGATAGGACGTTGCCGCGATATAGCCGATCGAAAAGACAGAAACGAAACAAACCGACAGCGCCGCCATCCAGGGCTGGAAGGTCATGTGCCGGACCTTGTCGCCACTCGCCAGAATGATGATGTGCTTTTGTGCGCGCTTGCCGAAGACCCGGCTTTCCGTAGACACCAACCCACCCCCGCCGCGTAGAATCTGCGCGTTTTTGATGGTGCCGATTAGACACTGTTAAGGTTAACAAAGCCTTGCCGCGAGGGCGGCGGGAGCGGTCTGTCAGCTATTCACGGAGGCGGTCATCGAGCGGTAGAATGAAGGCGTCAGGCCGGCTTCCGCCCGTGCTATATCATTGAACGGCGCCTTGAGCGGTCCGCGGAAATTGGCCCTGACAAGCGCCTGGAACGCTGCTGCCGGGTCCTTCTTCTGCCGGGCACAGAGAAAGCGGAACCACTTTGCGCCGACGGCGACGTGGCCTTTCTCATCCTGGTAGATCACATCGAGGACGGCCGCGCTCTCCACGTCGCCCACCTCCCGCATCTTCGCCTGCAGGGCGGGAGTCACGTCGAGCCCGCGCGCTTCGAGAATCAAAGGCACCACCGCCAGCCGCGCGGTAAGATCGTTGCGCGTATCGTGGGCGGCCTGCCACAGGCCGTCATGGGCAGGCAGGTCGCCATAGTCGGCCCCAAGCTGCCGCAACCGGTCGCGCACCATGCGGAAATGCTTGGCTTCTTCGAAGGCCACACGCATCCAGCCGTCGAAGAAGGAATTCGGAACCGGCTCGCTGGCAAAGCGGGCGACGATATCGAGCGCAAGATCGACGGCGTTGAGTTCGATATGAGCGATGGCGTGGAGCAGGGCGACCCGTCCCTTCTCCGTCGCCAGTGCCCGCTTCGGCACCTGTCTCGGCGGAATGAGGTCGGGTTTTGCGGGGCGCCCCGGGCGATCCGGAACCTGGATGTCCAGCGGCGAGCGCAGCGACAGGCTGCGTTCTCTCCAGCGGCGCGCCGTTTCCTGGGCAAGCAGTGTCTTGACGTCGAGATCGGCTGCGCGGATCGCGCGGATCGCTCCGTCACGCAGGCTGTTGATCGCCGGCAGATCGGTCATTTTTCTGCTGTCGCGAGTTGGCGAGCTGCGGCAAGCACGTCCTGCGCGTGGCCGGGTACCTTCACCTTTTCCCAAACCCGCCGGACGACACCGGCGGCATCGATCAGGAGGGTGGTGCGTTCAACCCCCATGTATTTGCGGCCGTACATGCTTTTTTCGACCCAGACGCCATAGGCGTTCAAGACGGTTTTTTCCTCGTCGGCGGCGAGAATGACCGAGAGGTCGTACTTCTTGGCAAATTTATCGTGTTTCTTCGCCGAATCGGGGGACATGCCGATGATGACCGCGCCTGCCGCGGAAAATTCGCCCAAAAGTCCGCTGAAGGCGATCGATTCTGCCGTGCAGCCACTGGTGTCGTCCTTCGGATAGAAAAACAGCACGACCGATTGTCCACGGAATTCCGACAGCGATACGGTTCCGCCGCCGTCGCGGGGAAGAGTAAAATCGGGGGCTATTGTGCCTTCTGTCAAATTTGCCATGGATAATCCTTTTTTCTAAGGCATGTGCTGCCACGCTTTACCGCAAGAGGCTTATCGAATCCGAACCCGGCGCGTCCAGCGCCGAATGGATTTCGTAGCCCGTACCCAACGGCCAAGACGCGCCAGGGAGGCAGACATCGTTTGCCCTGCCGTGCGTCTTTAACTAGTGTGGTACAGATGCGGATGCCTGTCAGCGATTTATTGCGACAATGGCGCTCAGGGGCGAAAACCCGAGTGGAATCAACCACGCGCTGCGTGAGCAGGGGATAATGCGGTTGTGGCCGTTTGCGCTGCAAGGCAACCGCGGCAGATTGGAAATACAGCATGATTCTTTTGACAGTCCTGGAGGCCGCCGGCGCTGATGAATGAAATCCGCGGCGAAAAGGTATCGTTTCGCAAGGAAGACATTGTCGTTCTGCATTCCCTGCCGTCGGCGCAGGCACACGACCCCTGCATCGTTCATGCGCCGCAGAGGCGCGGCATCGCGCATGTCATCTTTATGGCGGCAACGCTCGTCACCGCAGTTATCTTTCTTCTGGGAGCCGTCCTCCTCGCGACGATCGAGGGCGGGTTGATCGACGGGCCACTCAATGCGCGGGCGCAGACGGCGCTGAACGACGCGATCGGCGACGGTTATCACGCAGAGGTTGGCAGCACGGTGCTGCGTGTCACGTCGAACGGTGCGCTCGCGCTGAAGGCGCGGGATGTCACGCTCGTCGAAAACGTCTCAAACAAGCGCCTGGTGACCACTGATTCGGTGTTTATCGAACTCAATCCCGTTGCCCTGCTGACAGGCAGGATCGCCGTCTCGCGGCTTGAAGCGAAGGGCGCGATGCTTGATCCGTCGCTGCTGCCGCAAGGCAAGCCGATCGACTTGACGGCAATCCGCGTCGCCGACGTCGCGGACGGGTTGGAGGCGGTTTTCAACCAGATGGACGGCATTTCGCAACTGATCGGTCGCAGCAATACCGAGACCGTGCGCATTGCGGACCTGCGGCTGTCGTTTGCGGGGCAGCGAAAGCAGGTCGTTCCCGTTGTGGTGGAGACGGTGGATTTCAAACGCAGCGTCGACGGCTCCATGCAGATCGACGGGGTGTTCTCGGTGGATGGCGAATCGGCCGAATTGCATCTTCGCGCCGACCGGCAGCATGGTCGCGTGACGAGCCTTGACGGTGCGGCGGTGGGTGTGCCGCTGGCGGCGTTCCTCTACCGTAACAAGACTGGAACGGAACTGCCATTCGGTATCCGAAGCAGCGCCGATTTGAACATACGCGCGACACGCGGCGCCGACGGTGTCACTCCGACGCTGCAGCTGGATGGCCGATCAGCGGAAGGCGTGTTTGATGCGGGCGGGTTCACCTCCGAACTCAAGCCGTCGAACCTCAATGTTACCTATGACTTTGCTCGCAACCGGATCGAGATCCTGCCATCGATGGTACGGGTCGGCCGGTCGACCTTCCCCTTCACGGGTGCGGTCGGTGACCTTGATCAGGCGGCCGCGGGTGGCAAGAAGGGGTTTTCGCTTGATCTCCTGCTTCAATCGGCGAGTTCGGCACCCGTCGACGTAACGGAAGCGCCGTTGATCTTCGATGCCAAGGCGCAAGGACGGTTTCTCTCGGAGAGCCATGAGCTGGTGTTCAACGAACTGACCGTTTCGAGTGGACTGGGTACGGCCGCCGGTTCGCTTTCCATGACCTTCGGGGAAACGTCGCCGCAGATCAGCTTTGCGCTTTTGACCAGCAAAATACAATCGGCGGCGGTGAAGCAGCTCTGGCCCTGGTGGGTCGGCAAGAATGCACGCCGCTGGGTCATCGCCAACATCTTCGGCGGAACCGTCACGGATGGCAGGGTGGAAATCTTTCTGCCGATGGGACGCATTACCCGCACCGTCGGTCCCATTGATCTGACAGGCGAGGAACTGAACGTCCGGTTCAATATAGCCGGTGCCCGCGTCAACATTGCCGGCGATATTCCGCCACTGCGCGATGCTGCCGGCGCCTTCACGTTGAAAGGCGAACATATGGACGTCGAGATCGCCAGCGGAACGGCCTATTTTCCTTCGGGGCGTTCCGTCAGCCTGAAAGGCGGCAATTTCGTCATTCCGAACACCTACGAAAAGCCGCTGATCGCCGAAATGAAGCTCGATGTCGGCGGGCAGGCCGACGCCATTGCCGAGCTGGTCACCTACAGGCCGATCCTTGCCTTGCAGCGCACTCCCTTCAAGCCGGAGGACTTTACCGGCGAAATGACAGCGCAGGTCGGCGCGCGGTTCGGCCTCGTGAGAGCGCAAAATCCGCCGGCGCCGCAGTGGCAGGCACAGATGCTGCTTGACGGCGTCACGGTCAACAAGCCCATTGCCGGGCATGCGATCTCCGACATCGAGGGTACGCTGCGGATCGATCCGCAACAGGCGGTGCTGAAGGCCAAGGCCGGCATCGACGGACTGCCGATGGATATCGCACTCACCGAGCCGGTGGGCTCGGACAGCACGGTCAAGCGGCAGCGCGAGATTTCCGGCACTCTGAAGGACGGAGCGCTTGCAAAGCTGGCACCCGGTCTGGCGGGGATCATCGGCGGACCTGTTACGCTGGATATCTCGATCGACGAAAAGGACCGCCAAACCGTTACTGCGGATCTTGGAGATGCCTCGATCTCACTGCCCTGGATCGGCTGGTCGAAGGGATCGGGAATTGAAGCCAAGGCGACGTTCTCTGCTTTGGCGAAAGACGGCGTCACGCAAATTGATGACCTGCAGCTGGATGGCGACAGTTTTGGCGCGAAGGGCGCGCTCGTGGTCGACAAGTCGGGCCTGAGTTCCGGTCAGTTCTCGTCGGTTCGGCTGGCACAGGGCGACAGTTACGCAGTCAACATCAAACGCCAGAAAAGCGGCTTTGCCGTCGCCGTGAACGGCAGCTCCGCTGATCTGCGGCCGGTCATCGAAAGCCTGCGCAACTCTTCATCCGGCGACGGTGGGGACAGCAGCCGGATCGCAATCGATGCGAACCTGCAGCAGGTGACCGGGTTTCATTCCGAGACCCTTTCCAATTTCAATCTGAACTATGTCGCCAGAGGCAAGCAGATCGATGCCGTCAATCTCTCGGCAGTCACCGACAGCGGCCAGGCTGTCGTTGCTAAACTGACGCAAAACGGCGCGGACAACACCCTGGAACTGACCAGCGGCGACGCTGGCTCATTGGCACGTTTTGCCAATATTTACAGCAACATGCGCGGCGGCCTGCTGAACGTCAAACTGCGTGATCGGGGCGGCAGTTCCTGGCGCGGGGATGTCGATATCCGCAAGTTCTCTCTGGTCAACGAAGCACGGCTGCAATCGATCGTCTCGACGCCGGCCGGTGCCGACGGCCGAAGCCTCAATCAGGCCGTGAAAAAGAACATCGATGTCAGTTCGGCCCGCTTCGAGCGCGGTTTCGCCAATGTCATGCTCGACAATGGCACGGTGGCGGTCGAAGGCGGGGTCGTGCGCGGCGTCGATATCGGAGCCACCTTCCAGGGCACGGTGCGCGACAAGAACGGCAACATGGACATGACCGGCACATTCATGCCGGCCTACGGGCTCAATAGGTTGTTCGGCGAATTGCCGCTGATCGGCGTGCTTCTCGGCAACGGCCGCGACCGCGGACTGCTTGGGATAACCTTCAAGCTGGTCGGGCCATTCGCCAAGCCGAACCTGACGATCAATCCCCTGTCGATCATCGCGCCGGGCGTCTTCCGAAGCATTTTCGAGTTCCAATAAAAAACCGGCGGGAGCGCCGCCGGTTTTTTAGAACGTTGGTCGATGGCGACTGCCGATCAGGCCGGCCGCACGAGAATGTGCTTCTTCTTGCCGAGAGACAGCTTGATGACGTTGTCGCCGGTGATCTCGCCCGAGCCGATCAACTGCCGGTCGTCGCTGATCACGGCGTCGTTGACGCGAACGGCGCCGTCCTTCAGGAACTGCCGGACCTTGCCGTTGGACTCTGCCAGGCCGGCGCGAACGAACAGCGCGAGAACGCCTATCCCGGCCTCAAGCTCCGCGGCCGGCACGTCGATAGAGGGCAGGTTCGCCGCAAGGGCACCTTCCTCGAACGTCTTGCGGGCGGTTTCGGCCGCTTCTTCCGCGGCAGCGCGGCCGTGGAGGATCGTGGTGACTTCCGTTGCCAGGATCTTCTTCACCTCGTTGAGTTCCGCGCCGCCGATCGCCGACAGGCGGGCGATTTCGGGCATCGGCAGGGTGGTGAAGAGTTTGAGGAAACGGCCGACGTCGGCGTCTTCGGTGTTGCGCCAGTATTGCCAGAAGTCATAGACCGACAGGAGGTCGGCGTTCAGCCATATCGCACCCGAGGCGGACTTGCCCATCTTTGCGCCGGAGGACGTGGTGAGCAGGGGGGACGTCAGCGCATAGAGTTGCGGCGTGCCCATGCGGTGGCCGAGATCGATGCCGTTGACGATGTTGCCCCACTGGTCCGAACCGCCCATCTGCAGACGGCAATCGTAGCGCTTGGCCAGTTCGACGAAATCGTAGGCCTGCAAAATCATGTAGTTGAATTCGAGGAAGGACAGCGACTGTTCGCGGTCGAGCCGGGTCTTGACGCTGTCGAAGGCAAGCATGCGGTTGACCGAGAAGTGACGGCCGACATCGCGCAGGAATTCGAGGTAGTTGAGCGGCCGCAGCCATTCGGCATTGTTGATCATCAACGCGCCGTTCGGACCTTCGTTGTAGTTCAGGTAGTTGGCAAAGACGTGCTTGAGCGAGGTGATGTTGTCCTCGATCATCTCGACCGTCATCAGTTTGCGCGCTTCCTCCTTGAAGGAAGGGTCGCCCACCATGCCGGTGCCGCCGCCCATCAGCGAAATCGGCCGATGGCCTGTCGCCTGCAGCCAATGCAGCATCATGATCTGGGTCAGGTGCCCGACGTGAAGGCTCGACGCCGTCGGATCGTAGCCGATATAGGCCGTCACGGTTTCCTTGTTGAACAGCGCGTCCAGACCGGCATTGTCGGACGTCTGGTGGATGAACCCGCGTTCTTGGAGGGTGTGAAGGAAATCGGACTTGAACTCGGACATGACCTGTCTCTTTCGGTGGGCTGTTTGGATATGAATGAGCGCTTGCTGGATATTTGCGCGGCGTTTAGCACTGTTTCGGCAAAAGTGCACCTGTTTGCATCGGGAATGTTTGCTTGGGAGATGAGTGCGGCATGGCGGAGATGAAGACGGCGATCGGGCTGATGAGCGGTACCAGCATGGACGGCATCGACGTGGCGATGGTTCGAACCGACGGCCGCGACCGGGTTGAGAGGGGGCCGGCGTTCGGGGTTTCCTACGAAGCGGGGTTTCGCAATCGCCTCAAACAGGCACTCGAAGATGCCAAATCCATAGACGCGCGCGACGAAAGACCCGGCATTCTTGCCGAGGTTGAACGGGAATTGACGTTGCGTCATGCGCGGGCCGTGCGGACTTTTCTGCGTAAAAACAACCTGCAAGCCGCGGAGATTGATGTCGTTGGTTTTCATGGCCAGACGGTGCTGCACCGCCCGGACCGCGCGCTGACCGTTCAAATCGGCGACGGCGCGCTGCTTGCAAACGAAACCGGCATTGCCGTCGTTCATGACATGCGGGCCAATGACATGGTGTTTGGCGGGCAGGGCGCGCCGCTCATCCCGGCCTATCACGCAGCCCTTACGGCTGGTTTGCCCAAAAATATCCGCGCGGATCGGCCTGCGGTGTTCGTAAATATCGGCGGCATTTCCAACCTGACCTTCATCGGCACGGACGGCCGGATCGTTGCCTATGACAGCGGACCGGGCAACACGCTGATCGACCAATGGGTCGAAGCCCATGCAGGAATCCCCTACGACCAAGGCGGCATGATCGCCAGCGAGGGGCGGATCGTCGCCGATCTGGCTGAGCGCTATCTGGCAAACCCCTTCTTTACCGCGACCAGACGCCGGTCTCTCGACCGCAACGATTTTTCGCCACCGGGCGGCAGCGATGCGAACCTCGAGGACGGTGCGCGAACGCTCGCCTATGTGACAGCGGCGGCAATTCTGAAATCCTCTGGGCACTTGCCCGACCGGCCGGGCACTTATGTCGTCTGTGGCGGCGGCCGGCTGAACCGGATCATCATGCGCGATCTTACCGAACTTGCGCAGGCGGAAGACGCAACGGTCATTGCTGCCGAGGAGGCGGGGCTGGATGGCGACGCGATGGAGGCGGAAGCCTGGGCCTATCTCGCAGTCCGGTCGATGAAGGGGCTGCCCTTGACGTTTCCGCAGACGACCGGCGTAACCGCACCCGTCACCGGCGGTGTTCTCAACCGGCCCGGCAACCCCGGGCTTTCGCGTCCCGATTAACATTTCTTTTGCCGGAGGGGGGTAGCCTCGTTCCGAATCTGCGATATCTGCATTGTCTGCAACAGGATGAGCGGTGTGACAGGAGAGCGGTGCGTGCACGACATGCACGCCCGAAACGGACGTATAAATGAACGGCGCGCTTTTCCTTTTGACGGTCAACTTCCTGATAGCGCAGCTTTTTTGCGTTTTCTTCCTGATCATATCGAAGCGTAGCCGTATTCCGTCGGCCGCACGCTGGTTTGCCGCGGCTTTCGCCGTTGCTTCGCTCTCGGCAGTATTCGAAGTCATCATCCGCTACGCGGATTTCGATCGGTTCGCGAGTTTTGGCGCGTTTTCCTCGCTGCTCTTTGCGCTTTTCATGATCCGCGCCGGGATTGGACGCCTCTATGCCGTACCGTCCAATGTGCCGGTCATCACGGCAATTCTTGCGGCATCGCTGGCACTCAATCTGATGATATACGATCTGCCGCGCAGCACCGTTTCGCATTCGCTCGGGTATCAGTTTCCGTTCTTCGTCGCGGAGTTGATTTCGGCAGCGGCCGTCTACCGTTCTGGACGTCGGGAAAAAGCGGATCTGATCCTGATGGCGCTGCTGCTTCTCACTGCAGCGCATTTTGCCAGCAAGGTCTATCTGGCGGTCACCTTCGGTGCTGGCAGCAATGCCCAGGCTTACCTGGCCAGCACCTACGCGCTGGTCTCGCAAAGCCTTGGTGCCGTGCTGGTAGTCTCGACGGGACTGACATTGCTCGCCGTCATCGTTGTCGAGATCATGGACGATGCAAAAGCGAATTCCGAAATCGACCCGTTGTCGGGGCTCTTCAACCGGCGGGGTTTCAACGAGCGGGTGGACCAGATCCTTTCCCGGCCGATATCGACCTATCCGCATTGCGTCATTCTGTGTGATCTCGATCACTTCAAGGCGGTCAACGATACCTACGGACATACCGCCGGCGACCAGGTGATCCTGTCACTGGGGCGGATGCTTAAACAATGTGCGCCGCCGGAAGCAATTTGCGCGCGTTTCGGCGGCGAGGAGTTTGCGATATTCCTGCCTTCGACCAGCGAAACCACGGGGTATCTTTTCGCGCAGGGCCTGCGCGGCAGCTTCTCGTCGCTGGCATTTCCCGGCCTGCCGGAGGACGTCCGGGTAACGGCGAGTTTTGGGGTTTGCGGGATCGAATCGACAGCGATTTCGATCGCTGACGCCATCAACCGGGCGGATGCGGCGCTGTATGATGCCAAGCGCAACGGCCGCAACCGCGTGACCCGCACGCGTCAGGCGACCATGATCAATCTCGATGATTGGCAGGCGAAGGCTTAAGCGATAGACTTACAAGCAGAAAAGGCCGGGGTCACCGGCCTTCCACCAGATTTCAGCGGATGCGCTTTGCCGCCGGTTCCGGCGTCAGTTCGCCGTTCAGCCGCCGGTCGAGGTAGTCCTCGCATTCGGCCATCAGCGTGTCGACCTGGCCGTTGAAGAAGTGGTTCGCACCCGGCACGGTCTTGTGCGTGATGAGAATGCCCTTCTGGGCCTTCAGCTTGTCGACGAGGTTGTTGACATCCTTTTCCGGGGCCACCTTGTCGACATCGCCGTTGATAATCAGGCCGGACGAAGGGCAGGGCGCCAGGAAAGAAAAGTCGTAGGTATTCGGCTGCGGTGCGATCGACATGAAACCTTCGATCTCGGGCCGGCGCATCAAAAGCTGCATGCCGATCCAGGCGCCAAAGGAATAGCCGGCGACCCAGCAGCTCTTGGAATCAGGATGCATGCTCTGCACCCAGTCGAGCGCCGAAGCTGCATCGGACAATTCGCCGGCGCCGTGATCGAATTCGCCCTGGCTGCGACCGATCGAGCGGAAGTTGAAGCGGAGCGTGGTGAAACCGCGCTTCTGGAACATGTAGAACAGCTGGTAGACGATCTGGTTGTTCATCGTGCCGCCAAATTGCGGATGCGGATGCAGGACGATGGCGATCGGGGCGTTCTTCTGCTTGGACGGCTGGTAACGGCCTTCGAGGCGACCGGCCGGTCCGTTGAAGATGATTTCGGGCATTGGCTCTCCGGGCATGTTTCTGGCACTAAAAACCGGCTCCTGGGGCTGATGCAGTCTTGACGAAAGCTGTCAGCTTTTCTAGAACGTAGTTTAGAACCATTCAAAACTTTGACACGATCTTTCCGTGACGAGTGACGTCTCTTACGGCAAGCGACGCGAAAATTTCAAGGAAAATGCACCGGCCGATGCCTTTAACATGGCAACGGGTCAATCTTTGGCAAGGGACGATGAGAGAAGCGCGCATTTATATGGACTGGAATGCCACCGCGCCGCTTTTGCCGGCAGCGCGCGAGGCATGCCTGTCTGCGCTCGACCTTGTCGGCAATCCGTCCTCCGTCCATGGCGAAGGCCGCAAAATCCGCACGCTGATCGAAAATGCCCGCCGCGACGTCGCAGCGCTCTGCAGTGCGCAGCCGGCCAGCGTGACGTTCACCAGTGGCGCGACCGAGGCGGCCAACTGGGTGCTGACCCCCGATTTTCGCATGGGCAAGACGCCCCTCAAGATCGGTCATCTCTACATTTCGGCGATCGAGCATCCGGCCATTCGCGAAGGCGGGCGTTTCGCCAAGACCGACGTCAGCGAAATCGCCGTGACACCGACAGGCATTGTCGACCTTGCGGCGCTTGCGTCGGCGCTCGATGCGCATGACCGGCAGTCGGGCGTGCCGATGGTTGCGGTCATGTTCGCCAACAACGAAACCGGCATCGTCCAGCCGATCGCCGAAGTCGCGCGCCTGGTCAAGGCGGCCGGCGGCGTGCTGGTCGTCGACGCGGTGCAAGCCGCAGGCCGTATTCCCCTGTCGATCGAGGATACCGGCGCCGACTTCCTGATCGTCTCGTCGCACAAGATCGGCGGGCCAAAGGGAGCGGGCGCGCTCATTGCGCGTGGCGAGATCCTGATGCCGGCAGCGCTGATCCGCGGCGGCGGGCAGGAGAAGGGCCATCGTTCCGGCACTGAAAATCCCGCAGCGATTGCCGGTTTTGGCGCCGCCGCGCGCATCGCAGCCGATGGGCTGGAGACGCGGATGATCGCCCTTTCGGCGCTGCGGAATGAACTCGAAGAGGCCATGCTCGCCACGGCGCCGGATGTCATCATCCATGGCAAGGATGGACTGCGGCTCGGCAATACGACGTTTTTCACCTTGCCCGGCCTGAAGGCCGAAACGGGGCAGATCGCCTTTGATTTGGAAGGCGTTGCCCTGTCGGCTGGATCCGCCTGCTCGTCCGGTAAGGTCGGGCAGAGCTACGTTCTTTCGGCCATGGGCCACGATCCCGGACAGGGCGCATTGCGGATTTCGATTGGTCCCTCTACGACGCAGGCCGAGATAGATCGATGTGCCGATGTCTTTGCAAAGATTGCGGCGCGACGCAGGCTTTCGGGTGCTGCGGCCTGACAGGGAATAAAATTGCGGAAAATCAATTTTCCGCTTGGCAAATGGGTGAAAATCGCCCCTTAGCCATTACATAAGCGGTGCAACGAAAATTGTATCGTGCCGACAAGCTGCCGGACCTTGTATCCGGCGAGATTGGAGAACGACATGGCTGCCGTGCAGGAAACAATCGATCAGGTCGCCCTGATCGATGTGGACCAGTACAAATACGGGTTTGAGACGAAGATCGAAACGGACAAGGCGCCCAAGGGCCTGTCCGAGGACATCATCCGCTTCATTTCGGCAAAGAAAAGCGAACCGGACTGGATGCTCGAATGGCGTCTGGGTGCGTATCGCCGTTGGCTGACGCTCGAAGAGCCGACCTGGGCGCGCGTCAACTACCCGAAGATCGACTTCAACGACATCTACTATTATGCCGCGCCGAAAGGCCAGAGTGGTCCGAAATCGATCGACGAGGTCGACCCGGAAATCCTGAAGGTCTATGAGAAGCTCGGCATTCCGCTGCGCGAGCAGGAAATCCTCGCCGGCGTAAAGACCTCGAAGATCGCCGTCGACGCTGTCTTCGATTCGGTCTCGGTCGTCACGACCTTCAAGGAAGAGCTGAAGAAGGCCGGCGTGATCTTCATGTCGATCTCCGAAGCGATCCGTGAGCATCCCGATCTCGTGCAGAAATATCTCGGCACCGTCGTTCCGACGACCGACAACTACTATGCGACGCTGAACTCGGCCGTCTTCACCGATGGCTCCTTCGTCTTCGTGCCGAAGGGCGTTCGCTGCCCGATGGAACTGTCAACCTATTTCCGCATCAACGAGAAGAACACCGGCCAGTTCGAGCGCACCCTGATCATTGCGGAAGAGGGCGCTTACGTATCCTATCTCGAAGGCTGCACGGCGCCGCAGCGCGACGAGAACCAGCTGCACGCCGCCGTCGTCGAACTGGTTGCGCTGGATGATGCCGAAATCAAGTATTCGACCGTCCAGAACTGGTACCCGGGCGACAAGAACGGCAAGGGCGGCATCTACAACTTCGTGACCAAGCGTGGCGATTGCCGCGGCAAGAACTCGAAGATTTCGTGGACGCAGGTCGAGACCGGTTCGGCGATCACTTGGAAGTATCCGTCCTGCATCCTGCGTGGCGACGGTTCGCGCGGCGAATTCTATTCGATCGCGGTCTCCAACGGCCACCAGCAGATCGATAGCGGCACCAAGATGATCCATCTCGGCAAGAACACGTCGAGCCGCATCGTCTCCAAGGGGATCGCCGCCGGAGTCAGCCAGAACACCTATCGCGGCCAGGTCTCGACCCACCGCAAGGCCGAGAACGCCCGCAATTTCACGCAGTGCGACTCGCTGTTGATCGGCGACAAGTGCGGTGCGCATACGGTGCCCTACATTGAGGCGCGCAACTCCTCGGCCCAGTTCGAGCACGAGGCGACGACGTCGAAGATTTCCGAAGACCAGCTGTTCTACTGCCTGCAGCGCGGCATCCCGACGGAGGCCGCGATCGCGCTGATCGTCAATGGCTTCGTCAAGGAGGTCATTCAGGAACTGCCGATGGAATTTGCGGTCGAAGCGCAGAAGCTGATCGGGATTTCGCTTGAGGGAAGTGTGGGCTGATGATTTCGGTAGAGACGGTCACGCTGTTTCGTCCGGTCGGTCTTGAAGAGCTCGAACTGATCAAAGGCAGCGGCTGGAAAGCTTTCCCACCGCGTTTGCCGGACCAGCCGATTTTCTATCCAGTCACAAACGAGGGTTATGCGGCGCAGATTGCTCGGGATTGGAATACAAAAACCGGATCGCGGCATGGTTATGTGACGCGTTTCGAGGTCAATGCCAACTATGTTGCCGGTTTCGACCGTAAGGTCGTTGGTGGGCGCGAACATGAGGAACTCTGGGTGCCGGCGGAGGAACTTGAAGAGTTCAACCGCAATATCGTCGGATCGATTATGGTGACCCAACAGTTCCTTCCAGCAGATTGAATGAACCCGGTGCCGACAGGCACGTTTGAATGGCTCGCCCGTATATGCGGGACGAACACTCTAGGAAAATAAAGATGCTTGAAATCAAGAACCTCCATGCCCGCATCGCCGCTGACGGCACCGAGATCATTCGCGGTTTGAACCTGACCGTGAAGGCTGGCGAAGTTGCCGCTGTCATGGGGCCGAACGGCTCCGGAAAATCGACGCTGTCCTATATCCTGTCCGGCCGCGAAGACTATGAAGTCACCGAAGGTGACATCCTTTACAATGGCGAGAGCATTCTCGAACTCGACCCGTCCGAGCGCGCCGCCAAGGGCATCTTCCTCGCCTTCCAGTATCCGGTCGAAATCCCGGGCGTTGCCACCATGCAGTTCCTTAAGGTGGCGTTGAACGAGCAGCGCAAGTATCGCGGCGAAGATGAACTGACGACGCCGGACTTCATCCGCCGCGTCAAGGAAGCAGCCGCCAGGCTGCAGATCGACCCGGATATGCTGAAGCGTCCGCTCAACGTCGGTTTCTCCGGCGGCGAAAAGAAGCGAGCCGAAATCCTGCAGATGGCGTTGCTTGAACCGAAGCTCTGCGTGCTCGACGAAACCGACAGCGGCCTCGACATCGATGCGCTGAGGATCGTTGCCGATGGCGTCAACGCGCTGCGTTCGCCGGATCGCGCCGTCATCGTGATCACCCACTACCAGCGCCTGCTCGAATATATCGTGCCGGACAGCGTCCACGTTCTCTACAGGGGCCAGATCATCAAGTCAGGCGACAAGTCGCTGGCGCTTGACCTCGAAGCCAACGGCTATGCCGATATCATCGACGCGGCGGCCTGAGGAGTGCAAGCAATGAACATGCAAACGGCGATAACGATGACGGCCGCCGAGACGGCCCTTGTCGAAGCCTATACCGCCCATATCGGCGACCTGCCCGGCGAAGGCGCCGTCCTGTCGGCCCGCGACACGCTGCTTTCCGATCTGAGGAAACAGGGCCTGCCGACACGCCGTGTCGAATCCTGGCACTATACCGATCTGCGCGCGCTTCTGCGCAGCGTACCGGCCGCAGACCCGACCGCCTTTGCGCAGCGGGTCGATCCGCTGGTGGATGGCTCGTCGGTTCTTTCCGTCCTTAATGGCAGGGCCGACCCGAAGGGTGCGCCTGCCGGTGTCAATGTTCGCTCCTATCGCGAGAGCCTCATTGACGGCGTTGCCGCAGCCGACCTCGTCGAGCGCGACGCCGACGATGCGATCGGCCGGATCAACGGCAGCTTCGTGCGCGATGGTTTCGAAATCGAGGTCACCGAAGGCACCGAACTCGAACAGCCGCTGGAACTCCAGTTGGTGCAGAGTGCAGGCCAGAGCCATATGCGGTTCCCGGTGACGTTTGGTGCCAATTCGAAGGCGATGGTCATCGAGCGGCATCTCTCCGTCAGCGATGCGCCGAGCCTCGTGACGACCGTTTGCGACCTGATCGTCGATGACGGAGCCGAGATCACCTGGATCATCCTGCAGCAGCAGGGCGAGGCCGACAGCCATCTCGCCCAGCTCAATTTCGACCTCGGTGCCAATGCCAGCCTGAAGCTGTTCGTCATCAATGCCGGCGGCAAGCTGGTGCGCCAGGAGGTCCATGGCGCCACCACCGGTGAAGGTTCCGACTTCAAGCTGCGCGGCATCAACCTGCTCGGCGGCGAAACGCATACGGACGTGACCTTCACGCTTGGCCACGACGTGCCGAACACGACATCGACCGAAGTCATCCGCAACGTTGTGCTCGAGCGCGCCAAGGGTGTCTTCCAGGGGCAGATCCGGGTAGCCCCCGATGCGCAGAAGACCGATGCGAAGATGGCGTGCAACACGCTGCTTCTCTCCGACGATGCCGATTTCTCGGCAAAGCCGGAACTGGAAATCTTCGCCGACGACGTCCAGTGCGGCCACGGCGCGACCGTGATCGATATCGACCCGACGCATCTCTACTACCTGCGTGCCCGTGGCATTCCGGAAAACAAGGCGCGGGCCATGCTGGTCAACGCCTTCGTCGATGAGATCGTCGAAGAACTGGAAGACGAAGCGGTCATCGAGCCTTTGGAGGCGATCATCGAGGCCTGGCTCGACAAACACGCCTGAGATAGGCACGCCTGATTGGATATTTGACATGGAACACACGGTGCCGGTGCCTGCCTATGACGTCGAAGCGATCCGCCGGGATTTTCCGATCCTGTCGCGGACCGTCTACGGCAAGCCGCTCGTCTATCTCGACAATGGCGCCTCGGCGCAGAAGCCGCAGGTGGTCATCGACGCCGTTGCCCATGCCTATGCCAACGAATACGCCAACGTCCATCGCGGCCTGCATTTCCTCTCGAATGCAGCGACGGACGCCTATGAATCGGCACGCGAGAAGGTGCGCCGCTTCCTGAATGCGCCCTCGGTCGACAACATCATCTTCACCAAGTCCTCCACCGAAGCGATCAACACGGTCGCCTATGGTTACGGCATGCCGAAGATCGGCGAGGGCGATGAAATCGTCGTGTCGATTATGGAGCACCATTCCAACATCGTGCCGTGGCACTTCATCCGCGAACGGCAGGGCGCCAAGCTCGTCTGGGCACCGGTCGACGATCAGGGCGCGTTTCACATCGATGATTTCGTCAAATGCCTGACGGACAAGACGAAGCTGGTGGCGATCACCCACATGTCGAATGCATTGGGAACGGTGGTCCCGGTCAAGGAAATCTGCCGTATTGCCCATGAGCGGGGTATTCCGGTGCTGGTCGATGGCAGCCAGGCCGCCGTGCACATGCCGGTCGATGTGCAGGATATCGATTGCGATTGGTACGTGATGACCGGCCACAAGCTCTATGGTCCGTCCGGCATCGGCGTTCTCTACGGCAAGACGGACCGGCTCAAGGAAATGCGCCCCTTCATGGGTGGTGGCGAGATGATCGTCGAAGTAACCGAAGACAACATCACTTACAACGACCCGCCGCACCGTTTCGAAGCAGGCACGCCGCCGATCGTCCAGGCAATCGGCCTTGGCTATGCGCTCGACTATATGGAAAAACTCGGCCGGGCATCCATTGCCGCCCACGAGGCCGATCTGGCGGCCTATGCGCATGAACGGCTCTCGTCGGTCAATTCGCTGCGCATCTTCGGGACGGCACCCGGAAAGGGTGGTATCTTTTCCTTCGAGCTGGAAGGGATCCATTCCCATGACGTGTCGATGGTGATCGACCGAGCGGGCGTAGCGGTGAGAGCCGGAACGCATTGCGCCCAGCCGCTCTTGAAACGCTTCGGCGTGACCTCCACATGCCGTGCATCCTTCGGTCTCTACAATACGCGGGCCGAAGTGGATGTGCTGGTGGATGCACTCGACCAAGCCCGCAAATTCTTCGCGTAAGGAATAGTCTGATGAGCCTTGATACGACCGAAGACAAGATCGACGTCCGCGAAGGGATCGTCCATTCCGCCATCCCGGCGGACGAACTGGCCCGTCTCAGCGACGATGTCATTTCCGCGCTGAAGACGGTCTATGACCCGGAAATTCCGGCCGACATTTTCGAGCTCGGTCTGATCTACAAGATCGACATCGAAGACGACCGCATGGTCAAAATCGCCATGACGCTGACGGCGCCCGGCTGCCCGGTCGCCGGCGAGATGCCGGGTTGGGTCGAAAACGCTGTTGGTGCCGTCGAAGGTGTCTCCGGCGTCGAGGTGTCGATGACCTTCGACCCGCCATGGACGCCCGACCGCATGTCGGAAGAGGCACAGGTGGCCGTTGGCTGGTACTGAGTGATGCGGCGGGCGTATTGATCCCTTAACCGCCGCACATTACATTCGAGACTCAGAAAGCATCAGGCCTTGAACCTGGTGGCGCTAAGGAGAATGGCCGATGGGCTTTGCAGTCATGAGTTTGAGCGATGCGGCGGCGGGCCGCGTCAAGGCGATCGTCGACAATGCCGGCGGTAACGCCGAAGGTATTCGTGTTTCGATCAAGAAGGGCGGCTGCGCCGGGATGGAATACGCCATCGACCTGGTGACCGATGCCAATCCCAAGGACGATCTGGTCGAACATCAGGGCGCCAAGGTCTGGGTCGCGCCGGAAGCCGTACTCTATCTGCTCGGCACGCGCATGGACTTCGAAGTGACGACACTGCGCTCCGGCTTCACATTCAGCAATCCCAACCAAACCTCCGCCTGCGGCTGCGGCGAATCGGTCGAGCTGAAGCCCGCTGATCTTGCAGCGCTTGCGGCAAAGGGCGACGCGGTGGTGCGCGCCGGCTAAAGCAGGTTTTAAGGCTAACCGCTCAAACATGAAAAAAGGGACTGGTTCGCGCCAGTCCCTTTTTTGTTCATGCGCAACCTTTCTCGCGAACCAAAACTGCAGGCGCAGCAGCCATGAGGGGCGTTGCCGCCCCTCCCGGTTCTCGAACTTACTCCGCCGCCTCGGCGTAATCTTCCAATGGCGGGCAGGTGCATACGAGGTTGCGATCGCCGAAGACGTTGTCGACGCGGTTGACCGGCGACCAGTATTTGTCGACCCGGAAAGCGCCCGGCGGATAGCAGGCCTGTTCGCGCGAATAGGGACGATCCCATTCGCCGACGAGGTCTTCGACCGTGTGCGGGGCGTTCTTAAGCGGGTTGTTCACCCGGTCCATCTTGCCGTCTTCGATCGCCTGCGCCTCGGCGCGGATCGCGAGCATCGCATCGCAGAAACGATCCAGTTCAGCCTTGGTTTCCGATTCCGTCGGCTCGATCATCAGCGTTCCGGCGACCGGCCAGCTCATGGTCGGGGCATGGAAGCCGCAGTCGATCAGCCGCTTGGCGACGTCGTCCACCGTTACGCCGGCGCTGTCCACCAGCGGGCGGGTGTCGATGATGCATTCATGCGCCACACGGCCCTTGGTCGACTTGTAGAGCACGCCGTAAGCGCCCTGCAGTCTTGCTGCGATATAGTTGGCATTGAGGATCGCGACCTTGGTCGCCTGCGTCAGGCCTTCGCCGCCCATCATCAGGCAGTAGCTCCAGGAGATCGGCAGGATCGAAGCCGAGCCGAACGGAGCAGCCGAAACGGCACCCTCGCCACCGTCGGTCTCCGGATGACCGGGCAGGTAGGGAGCGAGATGCGCCTTGACGCCGATCGGCCCCATGCCCGGACCGCCGCCGCCATGCGGAATGCAGAAAGTCTTGTGCAGGTTGAGATGGCTGACGTCGGAGCCGATATCGCCGGGGCGGGCAAGCCCGACCATGGCATTCATGTTGGCACCGTCGAGATAGACCTGGCCGCCATGCTTGTGGACGATGTCGCAGACTTCGCGCACATTCTCCTCGAACACCCCGTGTGTCGACGGATAGGTGATCATGCAGCACGAGAGGTTTTCCGCATACTGCTCTGCTTTTGCACGGAAATCATCCATGTCGATATCGCCGTTGTCGCTGACCTTAACGACGACGACCTTCATGCCGGCCATCTGGGCGGACGCCGGATTGGTGCCGTGCGCCGAGGTCGGGATCAGGCAGACGTCGCGATGGTCATCACCCTTGGAAAGGTGATAGGCGCGGATGGTGAGCAGCCCGGCATATTCGCCCTGCGCGCCCGAGTTCGGCTGCATCGAGACCGCATCATAGCCGGTGATCGCGCAGAGTTTCTGCGAGAGGTCGGTGATCATGTGGCGATAGCCCTCGGCCTGATCAGCAGGCACGAATGGATGGATTTCGGAAAACTCCGGCCAGGTGATCGGCAGCATTTCCGCTGTCGCGTTGAGCTTCATCGTGCAGGAGCCGAGCGGGATCATCGAGCGGTCGAGCGCCAGATCCCGGTCCGAGAGCCGGCGGATATAGCGGGTCATTTCGCTTTCCGCCCGGTTCATGTGGAAGATCGGATGCGTCAGATACTCGCTGGTGCGCAGCAAGGATTCCGGCAGGCGGTAACCCGCCTCGAAATCCTCGACAGTGAAATCGCCGCCGAAGGCACGCCAGACGGCTTCCAGCGTGACCGGGCGCGAACGCTCGTCGAGGCTGATGCCGATCTTGGTGGTGCCGATACGGCGCAGATTGACCTCTTCGGCGACGGCCGTCTTGAGGATAATGCCCTGCAGCTTGCCGACATCGACGGTGATCGTGTCAAAGAAGACGTCCGGCTCAACCTTGTAGCCGAGCTTTTCAAGGCCCAAGGCCAAGAGGACGGCTTTCTGGTGAACGCTCTGGGCAATCGCCTTGATGCCTTTCGGGCCATGGAAGACCGCATACATCGACGCCATGACGGCGAGCAGAACCTGCGCCGTGCAGATGTTGGAGGTCGCCTTTTCGCGGCGGATATGCTGTTCGCGGGTCTGCAGCGACAGGCGGTAGGCGCGGTTGCCGCGCGCATCGACCGACACGCCGACGAGACGACCGGGCATCGAGCGCTTGTAGGCGTCCTTGACGGCCATGTAGGCGGCATGCGGGCCGCCATAGCCGACCGGCACGCCAAAGCGCTGGGTGCAGCCGATGGCGATATCGGCGCCCATTTCACCGGGTGATTTCAGCAGCGCCAGCGCCAGCGGATCGGCGGCCATCGTCGCGATCGCGCCGGTCTGGTGCAGCCGCGCGATCAGGCCGGTGAAATCGTGAACATGGCCGTATGTGCCCGGATACTGGAAGATCGCCCCGAACACATCGACCGGATCGAGATCGGTAAAGGGATTGCCAATGATGATCGACCAGCCGAGCGGCTCGGCGCGGGTTTTCAGCAGTGCGATCGTCTGCGGGTGGCAGTTCTCATCGACGAAGAAAGCCTTGGCCTTCGATTTCGCCACGCGCTCGGCCATGGCCATCGCTTCGGCGGCGGCGGTTGCCTCGTCGAGCAGCGAGGCATTGGCGACATCGAGGCCGGTCAGGTCGCAGACCATCGTCTGGTAGTTCAACAGCGCCTCGAGGCGGCCCTGGCTGATTTCCGGCTGGTACGGCGTATAGGCCGTATACCAGGCCGGGTTTTCCAGAATATTCCGCTGGATCACCGGTGGCGTGATCGTGCCGTAATAGCCCTGGCCGATCAGCGATACGAGCTTCCTGTTGCGGTTGGCCGTCTCGCGCATCTTGTCGAGCGCCTCGCGCTCGGTCATCGCCGCGCCCCAGGCGAGCGGCGTCTTCTGGCGGATCGACGGCGGAACCGTGTCGTCGATCAGGGCGTCGAGGCTATCATAGCCGACAACCTTGAGCATCGCCGTCATTTCGTCGGGCGACGGGCCGATATGCCGCCGGTTGGCGAAATCATACGGCTTGTAGTCGGTAAAGGTGAAGTCTTTCGGCATGCTCATCAGGCGATCAGCTCCTTGTAGGCGGCTTCGTCCAGCAGCGCATTGACGGCGGACGGATCCGATAGCTTCAGCTTGAAGAACCAGCCGGCGCCCTGCGGGTCGCTGTTGACCAGAGCCGGATCGTCGACGATCGCCTGGTTGCTCTCGACGATCTCGCCATCAAGCGGACAATAGACGTCGGAGGCTGCCTTGACGGATTCGACGGTGGCCGCAGTCGCGCCCTTGTCGAGGCTCGTGCCGGCTTCCGGCAACTCTACGAAGACGAGATCGCCCAGCTGTTCTGCGGCATGGGCGGTGATGCCGACGGTTGCCACGTCACCCTCGATCTTCAGCCATTCATGTTCGTCGGTAAATTTCAGCATCGGATTTTGCTCCAGATCAGCGTTTGTAGGTCGGGGTGATGAAGGGAAGGGCGCAGACGGTGACAGGCAGGTATTTGCCGCGCACCTCCGCGAAAAGTTGGGTTCCGTTCGCGATATAGCGGGTCGCGACATAGCCCATGGCGACCGGATGGTCGGCGCTCGGACCGAAGCCGCCGGAGGTCACGACACCGGCTTCGGCGCGGCCCTCAGCATCGGCGTAGAGCATCGCACCGCCGCGCACGGGAGCTTTCCCGTCCGGTTTCAGGCCGACACGGCGACGACCGGCGCCTTCGGCAAAGTCGCGAAGAACGACGTTCGCACCGGGAAAGCCGCCTTCGCGGGTCCCTCCGGCACGGCGGGCCTTCTGGATCGCCCATTCGAGCGCAGCCTCGACCGGTGTCGACATTGTATCGATGTCGTTTCCGTAGAGACAAAGCCCGGCTTCCAGGCGAAGCGAATCGCGGGCTCCGAGACCGATCGGCAGCACGTCGGGATGTTCGAGGATACGGCGCGTCACATCTTCGGCAGAGGCGGCGGGGATGGAAATCTCGAAACCGTCCTCGCCGGTATAGCCGGAGCGGGAAATGATACAGGGCACGTCGTGCAGGTCGGCCTCTGCCACGTCCATGAAGCGCATCGTGGCGATATCGGCCCAGAGTTCGGCAAGCACACATTCCGCTCGCGGTCCCTGCAGCGCGATCAGCGCGCGGTCGTCGAGAAGCGTCAGGTCACAGGTTTCGCCGAGGTGTTTTTGCAGATGGTCGAAATCCTCGTCCTTGCAGGCGGCGTTGACCACGAGAAAGAGGTGATCGCCGCGATTGGCAATCATCAGGTCGTCGAGAATGCCGCCCTGGTCGTTGGTGAAGAGCCCGTAGCGCTGGCGGCCCTCGCCAAGCCCAAGCACATCGACGGGGACGAGTGTCTCAAGGGCAAGTGCGGCATCCTCGATCCGCCCGGATTTCGGCTTGAGGATGATCTGGCCCATGTGGGAGACATCGAACAGGCCGGCGGCGGTGCGGGTGTGAAGGTGCTCCTTCATCACCCCGGCCGGATATTGCACCGGCATGTCGTAGCCGGCAAAAGGCACCATGCGGGCGCCAAGCGACACGTGCAGCGCATGCAGCGGCGTTTGTTTCAGGGGGGAATGATCGTCCAAATCCGGCCTCCAGGTCTGACGCAACGCGCCGGCTCATCTCCACGCGCATTGACTGCGACGTTTCCTCGAGCCCCCTCTGTCCCTTTGCCTGAGATTGTTATCCCTTCGGCGAGCGGAAATGCTTCTCTCCAGAGTCCTATCGGCACCTTGCTGGTCCTTTGGCCTGAGAGTTTCCGGGGCGGTTGCTCCTTCGGCACCGGCGTTACCCGGATTCTCCCAACAAGATCGGGTTCAGATAACGGCGATGCCGATTGCTTGGCAAGCCCAAAATGTCGCGGCCGAACAGATTTTTGTCGCAGGGTTTCAAGCGGCCGGCGCGTGCGGCAAATCCGCCTTTGCATTTTTCGCGCTGAAACGATAACGCAATTGTTGAAGAAGAGGATATTTCATGGCCAGGGCCGGACGACAGTGGCAGATGACGGCGCGCGTGCTTTGCGCACTCGCCCTGCTGTTCCTGTCCTTTGCCCATCAGCCAGCCGGTGCCCGGCAACTCACCCCCGCGATGACCGCGCAGTACATGCTGCCGGACGGATCGATCGGCGATATCTGCTTCGGCTCGGACGGCGTGGAAGGCCACAATTTCCCGCATGAAGGCCTGGTACCGGTTTGCGACTATTGCCGGCTGACCGCTGCGATCGACCTGCCGCCGCCAGCCGATGAGAGCTATCTCATCGTTCGTGTCGTCGGGATGGCCGCAGAGAGCCCGGACGTTGCTCCGGTTTTCGTCGCGCATCCGCGCACGCTGCCGCAATCGCGCGCACCGCCGTTGTCAGCCTGACGTCCTAGCTTCGGCTAAAAACTCTCAAACTTTTCAATACCATTCAGCCGCCCGGTGCGGCCATGACCGCCTTGCCACGGAGCAGGGCCGGTCCGGAGACAGATCGATGACACAGACCAGAACCACCCTTCTTGCGCTCGCCCTTTCTCTTTCGGGTGCGGCCGTTGCCCATGCGCATGCATCCTTTGAAACCGACGCGGTGGCCGCCGAAAGCAGCTTCAAGGCCGTGCTGCAGATCCCGCATGGCTGCAACGGCAAGGCGACCACCGAAGTCCAGGTAAAACTGCCGGAAGGATTCGTTTTCGCAAAGCCGCAGCCGAAAGCCAGCTGGGAGATTGAAATCATCAAGGGCGAGTACCGAAAGAGCTACGACAATCACGGCACGGCGGTGACCTCGGGGCCGCTCGAAATCCGCTGGAAGAACGGCAACCTGTCCGACGATTACTACGACACGTTTGTCATCCAGGGAAAAATCTCGGGCTTCGACACGGAAACGCAGCTCGCCTTTCCGGTGACGCAGCTTTGCGGCGCAACCGACAAGGTCGTCTGGGACGAAATCGCTGCGGAAGGCCAGAATGCCCATTCGCTCAAGCATCCGGCGCCGACGATCACCGTGACACCGGCGGTGGCCGGCAGCCACCATGGCGACCACATGGCGATGGCGGCTGCGGGCGATGCTTCCGTCAAGGCCGGATCGCTTGAGATTTCCGGCGGCGCGGCCAAGGCGATGCTGCCCGGCGCCAAGGTCGGGGGCGGCGGTTTTGTCGTCGAGAACAGTGGCAGCGAAGATGACAGGCTGATCTCTGCCGAGAGCCCGGCAGCGGGCCGCGTCGAGCTGCACGAAATGACGATGCAGAACGAGGTGATGAAAATGCGCAAGCTGGAGGATGGCATTGTCATTCCGGCCGGCGAAACCGTCGAACTGAAAAGTGGCGGCCTGCACCTGATGTTCCTGGAGGTGGCAAAGCCCTTTGCCGAGGGCGACAGCATTCCGCTGACGCTGACCTTCGAAAAAGCCGGAAAGGTCGACTACGTGCTCCCGGTCGGCAATGCCGCCGGCGGCGCACACAAGCACAACTGAGTTTCGGATTTTTGAGACGAGACGGCGGCGCGGACATGCGTGTCGCCGCCTTTAAGACCGAGCAGCCTATTCTTCCGAAGTCTCGCCCTCGTCGGCTGGCGGCTCATCCGGCCCGAATTCCATGTAGCGGCGAACCACGTCGCCGCGGCTGCCTTGCGGGGGGCGACCGTTGGAACTCATCAGCATCAGCGACAGCGATGTCGGGCTGCGAAGGGCGGCGACCGCCGTATGCGTATTGACGGCATCGTCCTTTGGTCGCGCGGAAAGGAGCGTAATGGCCTCCTCCGTCGGGCCGTCGCCGCTCACGCGTGCCGACGGCTTCACGACTTGCGCCGCGTAAGCTGCCGTGTTGGCTGACATGGTGACGACGAGGGTCATTGCGGTCCGCCCTTTACGGCGCTCCTTCGGAATGGCGATCTCTTCGTCTTAACCCGGACGCCGTTTCATCGGGGTGAAATCGGGCGCCAGCATTTAAGGCAAATTTTATCGGTCCTTCGGAGAAAAAGGGGAGCGCTGCCTGGGGGAGGCACGCGCTCCCAAGGGGTCAGACAACGCGTCGTAGATAGGATATGTTCGCAACTGGCGCGGCGGCGGTGGTCGTCACCCCGTCGAGTTCGACGCATTTGCCATCGGGGGCACGGCAGACGGCGCGAGCATCGCGATTGCTTTCTTCGCTGGCGAAATGCAGGGCCGCTGCTTCATTGGCAAACAGCCCGCCGACGCGGCCGAGGCGGTCCTGGACCACCCACCAGCCATGGTGATCACGGCCGACGGTAAAGCGCGGCGTTGCAGAAAGCGTGCGTTGTATCGGGTATCTACTGCCCATGTTCCTTGTAACCTTATGTTGTTGAACGGATTCCGCGACACGTCTCAGCTTAGAAACAAGCTCGCCAGAACCTGGACGGTTCCGGCGCAGGCAAAGACGGCAACGAGGCGGATGACGGCACCGGCGATATTCGACCGGTCTGACGTTGCGCGGGTGAATGCACCCATTTGCGTCAACGAAAGTCTTGAGAAGGTCTGCATTTATCTGCTCTTTCGGTTGTAACACCTGCAATCGCTGGACGACTTCAGGCCACTCCAAGATATGCAGCCGGCCATAAGCGTTCCATTCGCGGTCGGCCGCATTCGCATTAAAATCTCATGAGGATCGGCGCCGGGCAGGCGCAGGCGAGCACAAAACGGGTGCCAGTGCCATCCGGATCGCCGCGGTGGTTTCGGCAACGACTGGGGTCAACGGCAGCCGCACGTCGTCGCTCATGCCCCTGAGCAGGCTCAGCCCGTATTTGACGGCCGCAGGGGCGGGTTCGCGTTCCAGCGCCTGGAACAGCGGACCGAGCCGTTCCTGCAGGTGCTGGGCCGATTGCAGGTTTCCGGTGGCGAGCGCCTGATGCAGCGCGACCGTCAGGCGCGGCACGAGATTGGCCGCCTGCGAGAGCACCCCGCTGCCACCGGCAATAGTGAAGGGCAGGGCCGTCAGATCGTGACCGGAATAGAGAACGAAGCGCTGGCGCAGGGCGGACGGCATCGCCATGAGCCGCATGATATCACCGGTGGCGTCGGCGATGGCAGCGACCAAGGGCAGTCCCGCCAGCCGCTCCAGCGTTCGAGGCTGTAGATCGACCGCTGTTCGCTGCGGTGCGACACCGACGATGATCGGCAGGTCGACCCTTGCGGCGATGGCTTCATAGTGGCGGAAGAGACCTTCCTGCGGCGGCTTGCTGTAGTAGGGCATGACGACATAGGCGGCTGCGGCGCCGAGATTCTTGGCCTCTGCGGTCCGTGCTATCGTCGTTTCCGTGCAGTTGGTACCGGTGCCTGCAAAGACCGGCACCCGGCTGCCGGCGACGGCAACGGCGAGCCGGATGATTTTCGCCCGCTCGCAGTCCGAAAGAGCCCAGGGCTCTCCGGCCGGACCCGACACGAGAAGACCCGAGATGCCACTCGAAATCTGCCATTCGATCAGATCGGCAAGCGAGGCCTCATCCAGCCTGTCGCCGTTGAAGGGTGTGACCAGATCGCAGATCGCACCTTCCGGCAATGAACTGCGGGCCGGCAATGAGCTGCGTGGCGAAAATGCAGTCATTTGGGTAACTCCTATTGGCGATCGGCCTCAACCGGTCTTCGATGTACCGGCGGCGCCGATTTTCCGGTGGCCGCGCTGCGCAGCAGGGCGATCAGCATGGCGGCAGCGGGATCGCGATGTTCGGCTCTCACGAACCTCTTCCGGCGTGGGCCGCCGGTACCGACCAGCATCGCAATCCAGCGATCGTCATCCTGATCGAGCGTGCCAAACTCGCGCGGAGGCTGACAGGATCGGGCAAGAAGACGCAGGGCGGCGGCGAATGCGTCCTTTTCCATGAGCGCGTGAAGTTCGGGAGCGTGCTTTGCCTCATCCGGCAATCCTGCCGCATCGGGGAGAATACGCGCGGCCTCCCAGACATGGTGCTCCCGCAGGATGCGTGCGGCGCTGACCCGGGCCGCAAGGCTCGCCAGTGCGGTTCCTGGCGGCATGTGTTCCGATGGGCGAACCGGCTCCAGCGGCGGCATTTGGCGCCCCGATTGGGATATTCTGGTCATCACACGCTCTCTCAGAAGACGATGAAGATCAGGGCAACGAGGATGAGGGAGAAGGCGACTGCGCCGCCGTTGACGATCTGCGTCACGCGGGCGCGGCGCTGCCGCCGTGCGGATTGCACAGGCCGGCCGTTCGAGAGCTTGCCTCTCCGCGATCCGATCAGGGAAGCGGAGGGGCGGAACTGGTCGGTGTGAAGCATCGGCATCGGATTGGCACCTGTTTCGAATGACCGGATGCTAGAGCCGCCGCGCATTTGAAATCCATTCCGCGAAAACGGAAAAGAGATAAAGATTTCATAGGCGCGCAACTGCAGGAACGCTGATTTAGCAGTTTGCAATTTTCCTTGCTTGCGGCATGCCTTGAATACAGGCACACTTTCCTTCAACCAGAGGGGGAGGGGTGCCCAGATGACTGATAGGAAAGTGCTGGAGGATATTGTCACCAGTTTCTACGAGGCGCGTGCTGCGAGTGACAAGGCGAAGCTGTTGAGCTTCGCCGCGCCCGATTTCAGCTTTTGCATCGTCGCAAGCGGTAAGCTGGCCCCCATGGGGCAGCGGGTTTGCGAGCCGGCGTTGCTGGATGCGACGGTGGACAACCTGCTTGCCGACTGGGATATGACAAACATCAAGACCACACGGCTCTATATCGATGACGACACTGTCTTTGCCCATCGTGCAGGAACAATTCGATACAACCCGCGCGACAAGGAAGTCGAAACTGAATTTATCGACCGCTTCACCATCAAGGACGGCAGGATTGTCGATATGACGGAGTTCGTCGATACGCTGATGATTGCCGAAACTGTGGGCCTGGTAGACGCTTGATGCTTTGCTGCATCCTTCCGTGACCTCCGAAGGGGCCGCGGAGGGATCGGAAGTCAGGACATCGTCAGACTTGTGCCGTGTCGTCGATTGGGCGTCCTACGACGAGCGCTGCTTTCAGACCGGGCGCCAGCGTGTCATAGGCGCTGTCGGCCTGCGCGCCCAGAGCGTCCAGCGTCTTGGAGAAGAAGCAGCGGACGGCAGCGGCGGTCACGACATCGAAGATTTCGGCGTCCGAAAGGCCGTGCTTCTTTAATATATCGACATCCAATTTCTCGATCGAGGTCGCGTCACGCACGACCTTGGCGGCGAACTGCATGATGGCGCGCTCCGCGTCGGTGATCGGAGCCTCGCTGGTGTCCTCCGCGACCTCTCGCATTTCGTCTGCAGTGAAAATATCGCGCATCAGCACGGAGCCGTGGGCAAGCATGCAGTAGGAGCTTTTCAGTTCCTTCGCTGCCGCCATCGTCACCAGTTCATAACGGCGCAGATCCATGTTCGACTTGATGCTGGCAAGCAGCGCGCTCCACCGTTCCATCACCTCGGGCCGATGACCGAACGCCTTCACCATGTTCGGCAGATAGCCGTAGAGGGCTTCAGCTTGTGCGTACATCGCCGCCGTCTGCTCACTCCCGGACGCATCGGCTGTCTCGATAAAAGGCATTGCGCGGCTCCTCTCCGATCAATGGAAAGGGCACCGTATAAGTGCCGGCAATCCGCCGCAAGACTGCTGGAAAATGCGCAGGTGCCTGCTATAAAATCACGCTTGCACTACGCGGCGATAGCCGACGAATGGCCGGCGGCGATGTTCTCCGGCGAGGGATAGCTGCGGCTCCTGTGCAGCGGGAATTCCAGGCAGGACGGAACACGGCCTATCACGATGTGGTGACACTGCCGCAATAGAGGCGGCGGAACAGTGGGACGCCGTTGGAAACGGCAGCGATTGACGGCATAAGGAGCCTTGCTCCGATTCCTGCGGACGAAGATGGTGGCCTGGTGCGGGCACGCGCCTTGATTGCTTCTTCCGGGTGGGTTGGGACACGGTACCGAAAAGCGGATTGATGGGGCTCATGAGAATCGAACACAGTTTATCCCGCCGCGGCTTTCTTGCGGCGCTTGCAGCTTCGGCCGGCACGCTGGCCGGCTGCACGACCTCCATGCCGGGTGGCCGCCCGGTCCCCCGGCCGGCAGCGATCGCAAGGCCCATTGGCCCGCCATCCGAGACGGAACTGCAGGCGATGTATGCGCCGGTCCAGGACGGCGGATATCTCATTCCGGCGGTGCCGTACCGAGAGATCGACCCGCAATTCTACCGGCAACGTGTCACCGACCGGACGGGCGAAGCGCCCGGCACGGTGATCGTCGATACACCCAGGCGCTTCCTCTATGTCGTCGAGCCGGGCGGCACGGCGATGCGCTACGGCGTCGGTATCGGCCGTGAAGGCTTTGCCTGGCAGGGGGACGGCGTCATCCACTGGCGCCAGACCTGGCCACGCTGGAAGCCGCCGAACGAGATGGTCGCGCGCACGCCGAGCCTTGCGAAATACTCGATCGAGAATGGCGGCATGCCGCCGGGCCTCGACAATCCGCTAGGGGCACGTGCGCTCTACATCTTCCAGAATGGCGAGGATACGCTCTACCGTCTGCACGGCAATCCGGAATGGAAGTCGATCGGCAAGGCCGTATCCTCGGGTTGCGTGCGCCTGCTCAATCAGGATGTGATCGACCTTTATGAGCGCGTGCCCTACAAGGCAAAGATCGTCGTCTGGCAATAGCGTGCAGGGGCTCGCGTCCTCCCACGCCATTGTGATGCTATGATTAACGGAGCGGTAACCGAACTGGCGGAATCTGTCCGGGGGGATGCTGCAATTGTCGTGATTTGACGCGTTCGCCAAAACTTCGTCGTGATTGTTACCGATAGAGCTTTTCATGCCCGCTTGCCTTCCTTTCCGCCGCGCCTCGATGCGCCTCCGATCGACCCGCCGTATAGTCTCGCGGACGCTGGCCGTGCTTGCGCTTGGTGCGGCACTCTCAGGCTGTATGGCGCTGGACGATTTGTCCGAGGCGCCGCCGAAACTGTCGAGCAAGATGATCGCGGAAATGTCGAAAAAGGGCATGAAGCCGGAGAGCCCGGTTCTGGTGCGCATCTTCAAGCAGGAAAGCGAGCTGGAAGTCTGGAAGATGGACAAGTCCGGCACCTATGCGCTCTTGAAGACCTATCCGATGTGTCGCTGGTCGGGAAAGCTCGGGCCGAAGACGAAGATCGGCGACCGGCAGGCGCCGGAAGGATTTTACGACGTCTCGGCCGGCCAGCTTAATCCGAAGTCGCAATATTACGTCTCCTTCAATCTTGGCTATCCGAACCGGCTCGAATCGGCGCTAGGCTATACCGGCGAGGCGCTGATGGTGCATGGCGCCTGCTCGTCGGCCGGCTGCTACGCCATGACCGACCAGGGGGTCGGCGAGATCTATGCGATCGTGCAGAGGGCACTTTCCGGCGGGCAGGACAAGTTCCAGGTCCAGGCTTTTCCTTTCCGCATGACGGCATCGAACATGGCTGCGCACCGGGGCGACCCCAACATGTCCTTCTGGCGCACGCTGAAGGAAGGGTATGATGCCTTTGACGTGACGCACCACCAGCCGAAGGTGTCGGTCTGCTCGAGCCGCTACGTCTTCAACAGGGAGTTCGAGGGCGGCGAACCGACCGACCCGCTGGCCGCATGCCCGGCTGTGACAAACCAGCTGGAGCCGCAGGCAATGGCGAAGATCGAGGCGGAGGATCGCAAGCTCGATACCGCCATCACCGGATCGCTTCCGGAAGCCACGTCGATGAGCGCCTATGTCGATGGCGGCATGCATCCGAGCTTTCGAGAACTGCTCAAGAAAAAGGGCGCCAAGGGCCTGGCAGCAAGCATTTCCGGCACCAAATACCCGATCAGCCGGCCAGAGGCGGCGCTAGCGGATCCGTTCGCGGGACGGTGAGGGCGGGCGTGAATGCGCGCAGCAATGAAGCGGAGGAATGAATGCGCCACACCTATAGCCTCGACCACTTCGCACTGCTCGTCCGCGATCTTGATCGCAGCACCGCCTTCTACACCGAAATCCTCGGCTTCGAGCCGATCGAACGCTCCGGCAGCGCCAATGTCCGCTGGCTGACGATCGGCGGCCTCGATACGATCCATCTCATCCAGGGCGATTTCGGCGATACGCACCTGACCAAGGACACGCATTTTGCGCTGCGCGTCGAAGACTTCGATGCGTTTGTCGCCGACATAAAGGCCAAGGGCGTGACGTTCTACGACTGGCCGGGAAACATGGGGCAGGTCGGCACGCGACGCGACGGTTTCCGGCAGGCCTATGTCCAGGATCCGGATGGGTACTGGATCGAGGTCAACGATCATACGCGGCACGTTGCCGGATAACACCATCAGCCCGAGAGCTTGATGGAGAGGCTACCCGACCTATCTTGTTGTTCAGGACAACGAGGTGGCAGGAATTCATGGCCAACGATCCATACCAGACGCTCGGCGTGGCGAAGGACGCGACGCAGAAGGAGATCCAGAGCGCCTATCGCAAGCTCGCCAAGAAACTCCATCCCGACCTCAATCCCGGTGACAAAAACGCGGAAGACCGGTTCAAGGAAGCATCGGCCGCCTATGCGCTCTTGGGCGACGAGGAGAAGCGAGCACGCTTCGACAAGGGCGAGATAGATGCGAGCGGGACCGAACAGGCGCCGCGAAATTATTACAGGGATTACGCCGCCTCTCCGGGGGCAGACACCCGCTACCAGAGCACGAGCGGTTTCTCGGATTTCGGCGACTCCGACGACATTTTTTCCAACTTCTTTTCGCGGCGCGGTCGCGGCACGGCGCGGGGGAACGACATGCATTTCAGCATGGAAGTCGATTTTCTCGATGCCGCCAACGGCTCAAAGAAGCAGATCACGCTGCCGGACGGGACGGCGCTCGACCTGCAGATCCCGGCGGGCACCCATGACGGCCAGATGCTAATGTTGCGCTACAGGGCGCCGTTTACGGCATGCAGGCCGCCCTCGGACAACTGAAGCAGGATGGCAGGCTTGATGAATCCGGGCCGGTTGCAAGCTTCAGGGAGCGTCAGCGCCTAGTGAACAAGCCGTTCTTCGATGAGCTCGAAAAACGATACGCGACCGACGGAAAATAAGCCGGGACATCCAATGCAGATTGAAGCGCCAGAGATGGAAAATGTTGAAGTCGAGCAGGACTTGTTGCTGGTCGACAGCCTTTTCGAGCAACTGAGCGAGGCGATCGTGCAGGGCGAGTTCGAGCCCGGCTCCAAGCTCAGCGAGCCGCGGCTCGCTGCCCGCTTCGGCGTCAGCCGCGGACCGCTGCGAGAAGCGATCCGCCGGCTGGAGGAGCGCAAGCTGGTAACACGGGCGCCGCGGCTGGGCGTGAGGGTCATCGTCCCCTCCCGCACGGCGGCGATCGAGCTATTCAAAATCCGCGAGGTGCTCGAGGGTCTTGCTGCCCACGAAGCTGCAAAGAATCGCACGTCGGTGGAGATCGATGAACTGCACGCCATGCTTGCCGAGCATGCGAGGCGTCTTTCCGCACCCGACGCCATGGTTTACTGGCAGGCGACGGCCAATGCCGACTTCCACTTTCTCGTCGCCCGCATTGCCCGCAACGAACGGCTCTTCAACCTGCTCAACGGCGAATATTACACCATTCTCAGGCTCTACCGCATGCAGCACCGCATCGTTCCCGGCCGGGCGCAACGTGCGCTGATGGAGCACGGCCGCATCGCCGACGCCATCGCCGATGGCGATGGTGAACTCGCCGAACTGCTGATGCGCCGCCACGTCGCCGCGGCCCGGATCGGGATAGAACAGACGATCGCCGACGAGAAAGTGCCAGCGCGATGACCAAGTGTGCGGCGCGGATCCCTCAGTCAATGCCTAGGGACTGATCTTCTGGTGCAGTCAGGCAGGATAAACACCAAGGCCATTCCACCCTGACCATAGAAGCGTTGCCCAGCCCGTAGGTATGAAGCGCCACCACACATGCCCCCCGATTCCGCGCGCGCCGAACGAGGGGATATGCTGAAGGTCGATGACGTGCTGGAAATCCTCTCGATCCCGCTTCTTGGGATTATTCCGAAGAGCATGGACGTGCTGCGGGCATCTAACGTGGGCTCTCCCGTCACCTTGGCTGACGGTCGTAGCGCTCCGGCAATCGCGTACTTCGAGGCTGCCCGTCGACTCAACGGCGAGGCGTTGCCGGTCGTTATCCCCGGAGACAAGCGAGGCTTGTTTGGGAAAATTTTCGGTAGGAGAGCTGCATGAATCTCCTCCGAATGTTTTCCCGGCAGCAATCCGGAGCCGCCGCGCGCGAGCGACTTCAAGTCCTGTTGGCGCATGACCGCGCCTCCACGGGCGATTCCGAACTTGTAACAAAGTTGCGCGACGAAATACTCCGCGCGATTTCCAAGCATATGGAAGTCGACGCCGATAAGGTCAGCGTGAAATTAGAACGGGGTATCCCGGTGTAGCAGGAAGATCGAACTCGCAGTGCGAGCGACGCTGGCGGAGGTTGACGGGCAACCTGCAAGCATTCTGGTCAGGGTCGTCGACGCCATCGAGCGCTCGGGTTCCGGCGCAAAGGAAAGGCTGGTGGTGGCGTCGGCCTCGCAGCGTCCGGATGAGAAGTAGCAGCTTCTTTGCGTTCACTGCTCCAAACGTTCGGGGCGGCGGCTCGTATTGCTGCGCAACATACGTTGAAAGTCTGGCATCCTCATGCCGACGCTGCCATAAATGAGCTTCATCAAGGGAGGTATCATAATGCAGAAGAACGCGCCGGATTTCAGCCTTGACGGCAAAGTGACGTTCGTGACGGGAGCGAGCCGTGGCATCGGTCGTGCTTGCGCAATTGCGTGTGCCGCAGTAGGGGCCGATATCGTCCTGGGAGTCCGCGACATCGCGGCGTCGGCTGGCCTAGTTAGCGAACTAGAGAGCACCGGAGGCAAAGTCCTCCCGGTTGAGTTGGATCTTCCCAATAAGGCGCATATCGCACAAGCAGTGGATGCGGCTCTTACAACGTTCGGTCGGATCGACGTCCTCATTAACAATGTCGGAGTGGCCCCTGGCAATCTCGCGGAACTCGTTGAGGAAAAGGACCTTGACCAGATACTTGATGTCAACATCAAGGGCACCTTTCTGATGACGCAGGCAGTGGGCCGTCATATGATCGAGCGTAAAGAGGGCCGGATCATCAATATCAGCTCGCAGGCCGGTACCGTGGCACTGCGCGGCGAGGCGATCTATTGCATGAGCAAGGCGGCAATTAATCACCTGACGCGCTGCCTTGCAGCCGAATGGGCGCGCTACAACGTCACGGTAAATACCGTATCGCCGACCTTCATCCACACCGATGGCACCGCACCTTTCCTATCCAATCCCGACGATCGCCAAGCGACGCTCGGTCATATTCCACTCGGCAGGATCGGTGAAACCGACGACGTAGTGGGTGCCGTGGTCTTCCTTGCGTCACCGGCTGCGAGCCTAATCACCGGCACGAACCTGCTGGTGGACGGTGGATGGTCCGTCGCCTGACGTGGGGGAACTCCTGCAGTGCAAGTCTTAGGCAGACGAGAGCGATGATTTCTTCCCCGGATCAGGATCATCTTATGTCATCGGTAGAGACGGTGGCGACCTAAGATACCGGCTGGGATTTCTTGAGAGCGATACGCGAAACCCGCTATCGGTCCAAAGCAGTCAATGGCCCGGTTGGGCAGCAAGCCATCGGCGCGCTCGCCAATCGCGGTTGCGGACCTTCAAGGTCACGATCCGAAACTCCTGCGATAAGCAGCCGGAGAGGTGCCGAACCTACGGGCAAACGAGCGCCGAAAGGCGACATCGTCGTTAAAGCCGATATCGGTGGCGATCTTCTTCAGCGGGATACTGCTGTCCTCAGCCAGTCGCCGTCCGGACTCGAGCCGCAGGCTCTCCACATACTCGGCAGGCGTCATGTGCACCTCCTGCTTGAACTGTCTCGAGAAGTTTCGCTCGCTCATGCCAACGCGCTTTGCAAGTGCGGCCACGGTGAGGTCGGCGGAGAGATTGTCGGCGATGAAATCCTGGGCGACGCGAATCGGCGTCTTCTGAGCAACCTGCCCCGCGAGCAGTGTGCTGAACTGCGTCTGTCCACCTGGTCGCTTGAGAAAGACGACGAGTTCGCGGGCGACCTTGAGGGCGATATCCAAGCCGAGGTCCTGTTCCACAATGGCAAGCGCCAAATCGATGCCGGCGGTAACGCCGGCCGAGGTCCAGACATTACCGTCCTTTGTGAAAATGCGATTGGACTCAAGTTTCACCTCCGGGAAGCGCTTGGCAAACTCCGACGCCTGCGACCAATGTGTCGTCGCGCGTCGGCCATTCAGGAGGCCGGCTTCGCCGAGCACGAAGGCACCCGAGCAGACCGAGCCGAAGCGACTGGCGTTGGATGTCACTTCCTTCACCCAACGCAGGAAGGCATCGGGCAGCGTGCGCTCCTGAATGAGCGGATCACCCGCTACCAGCAACGTGTCGAATCTGGAAGGTTCATCGTCGATCAGATGATCCGCGATCAGGGCCAGTCCGGACGACCCGCGCACGGGGTTGCCGGACACACTGACGACCTCGACCGAGTAATAGTCGAATCCGCTCTGACGGTTCGCCTCCGCGAACACGTCGGATGGGCCGATGACATCGAGAAGCTGGACGCCCTGCATCGCAACGATGGCAATCTTGTGCGTGGACATTATCGTACCTCAAAGAGCTTGCCGGTGAGAACGATGCTGGCCGTGCGAACGAGAAGGATTGCGATCGCAGCCGCAAGGAAAACGAAGAGGACACCCGCCAGGATGGCGAGGATAGCGTTGTCTACGGCCCGTGCATATCGAAAGAAGGCGATCGAGAGGGCGGCAAGCGGGAAGCTGATGGCCCACCAGGCAACGCTGAACGGAATATGTCGGCGGAAGACCATCGGAGACAGCACGAGCAACAGAAACAGGGCGAAGTAGAACAGCACCGTGGCGAAGAGGTCCACCGTGCCGGTAATATTGGTATAGGCCAGGAAGCCGACGGCGAACGGTGCGACGAGGACCATCAGTGACGGCCGGGCGAGCAGGGGTACCGGGTCTTCGTGACGCAGTCGGCCGAAGATGAGAGCGATAAAGACCGTTGCCATGACGCTACCGATGGAGAAGGCGAACATGTTCAGCTCATGCGCCCAGGAAAACGGTATCGCGTAGCCGGTCACGGCTATGTCCAAGGTGGCGACGCCCGGAATGAGCAGCGGCGGCAATGTCGTCTCACGCGACTGTTGGCGTGAGAGGAAAGCTATCGTGACCGCATAGGCCAACGCGAACGTCAGCGCCGAGGCGGCGATCCAGACGCCCTGAGCGAGTGCCGGGGTGTAGCGGCTGAGAAAAGCGGATTGCAGTAGCAGGCCGATGGCGACGGTGGCGAAGAAATTACTCTGGACCGGATGCGCGAACTCCGAAGCGACCTCAGAGGGGTGGCGGACCCACTTGGCGACGTAACCCCCAGTGAGGCCGAGGAAGATCAGCGTACCGAACCAGCCGATGATTTCGCCGGGTAAGGCGAGCAGGTCGATGGACTTGGCGGCTTCGCGCCACGCGAGACTAAGACCGGTGACACCCATCACCGAGGCAAACAGATTGATGGGAAGCTGTGATATCGAGCGCCTGTTCTGCGGTGAACTGTTTGAGAGTCTGATAGAGTGAATGGTCATTGGCTTTTCTCCTGTCCGATAACGTGCCGACAGGATTAAACCACGCATGATGTCTGGCTTAAACTGACCTGAGGAGACGATTACAGACTCGTCGCGGATGTTTCCGGCCATCGACGCTGGCAGCCTCGCGATACTCTGCCGATGAACTGAGAAAAAATTCGAACAACCCTGCCGACGGAATCTAGCGGAGCAAGGTTCTTGGACAACCATAGCGACCGCTCGTCACGGGACCTGTAACGGATCCGAGTCGGATCCTTCCCCAAGAAGCTCCGATTGCGGCGGAGTGGCAAGAACCAGCATAGTTGCGGCCGGCCGGCGCTTCATGGTTGTTGATTGGCGTAAAACATGTATATTTCCGTTTTGAAATCGGGGCGTTGCCTACGACATTCTTTGCCCGGACCATAGCGCGGCACACCTACAATTCAATCGACCTTTCGCAATGCATCTTCGAGTGTTAGCAGTTGGAGGCAACTAATGGCGCAGGCGATGAAGGCGGCTGTCGTTCGACAGTTCCGGACACCTCTGGTGATCGAGGAGATGGCGGTGCCGACTCCGCGTCCAGGGCAGATACTTGTCAAATATGAAGCGACAGGTGTCTGTCATACCGATCTGCACGCGGCCAACGGCGATTGGCCCGTGAAACCGAACCCTCCGTTCGTTCCGGGACACGAGGGCGTCGGATTTGTTGCCGCAGTTGGCGCCGGTGTGAAGAGAGTGAAGGAGGGCGACCGTGTCGGCGTGCCATGGCTCCACAGCGCATGCGGCTACTGCCCGCATTGCCGGACCGGTTGGGAGACCCTCTGTGCGTCGCAGTCAAACACCGGATACTCGGTGGATGGAACGTTTGCCGAATATGGGCTCGCCGATCCCGATTTCGTCGGCAATCTCCCGAATGGCTTAGACTTCGGCCCCGCCGCTCCGGTCCTGTGCGCCGGCGTGACCGTCTACAAAGGACTGAAGGAAACGGAAGTCCGTCCTGGCGAATGGGTCGCCATCTCCGGCGTGGGTGGCCTCGGCCACATGGCCGTCCAATACGCGAAGGCGATGGGCATGCACGTCGTCGCCGCGGATATCTTCGACGAAAAGTTGGCACTGGCAAAGCAGCTAGGCGTTGACGTCACGGTCAACGGCAAGGACAAGGACGCCGTCGAGAAGGTGCAGAAGGCCACTGGCGGCGTCCACGGAGCTCTGGTGACCGCCGTGTCCCCTGCGGCCATGGAGCAGGCCTTCGGCTTCCTGCGATCGCGCGGCACGATGGCGCTGGTCGGCCTTCCTCCGGGCATGATCTCGCTGCCCGTGTTCGAAACCGTCCTGAAGCGCATCACCGTCCGGGGATCGATCGTTGGCACGCGCCAGGACCTGGAGGAATCGCTGCAGTTTGCGGCGGAAGGCAAGGTGACGCCGCACTTCTCGTGGGAGAAACTCGAGGACATCAACGACATTTTCCATCGTATGGAAGCGGGCAAGATCGATGGCCGAATAGTGTTGAGGATGTAGGAGCCCGCACCAACAGGCGTTCGGCGAAATGTGAGATCGAGCAATCACCGCAGTACGCGCCAGCGCTTGGCTGACAAACGCGACGAGCGTTGCCCGGCAATCAGAAAGGAAGTCGTCATGAACACGGGCCTGTTCTCTGATCGCACCGGCGGCCTATCCCGTCGAAATCTCCTGCTGGCGGCAGGGGCCGCCGCCACGCTCGCGAACTATCATAATATCGCCAGAGCCGCGACGACCGCGGGTACCTTCACGATCGGCGAGGTCAGACAGGACGAGGACGTCTTTGCCTACGTCGACAGGGTCAAAGGCAGCTTTGATCAGACGACCTACCAGCAGGTGATCGGCGCTGCCAACGAATTCAAGGAAGGAGATCAGGCGATCGGTGTGGGGGCCTTCAACGAGGCGACGCGAAGCAACGCCCGCGCCCTTCTCGCAAACACGAAGATCGGCGACCTCTACCGAAGACCGCTGTTCCAGGACGATCTGCAACAACTGATCTGGCAGAGCACGGATCAAGCCCAGTACGCACAGGTCAAGGACTGGACGATGGGCCAGTTGAAGGAATTTCTGCTCGCAGAACCGGAGGACAGGATCAAGGGGATCATGAACGGCCTGACCAGCGACACGATCGGCTGCGTCCCGAAACTGATGAGCGATGCGGAGCTCGTCTCGATAAGCGGGAAGATCTTCAACGTGATGCCCGGCACCAAACTGGGGGCAAAGGGATACATGGGCGCGCGAATCCAGCCCAATTCCCCAACGGATCATCCTGATGATATCTTGTTCCAGGTCTTCGACGCGTTCTCCTATGCGACCGGCGACATTGTCATCGGCACCAACCCCGTAGACAGCACCGTGGCGAGCGTCGCCATCGTCGAACGCACGCTGAAAGACGTCGTCGATACGTTCAAGTTACAAGATGTGATCCCATGGTGCGTGCTCGCGCACATCGACGTGCAGGCGGAGGTCAGCGACAGTTTTCCAAAGACGGTCGCAACAATGTTCCAGAGCCTCGCGGGAACGGACGACTGCAACAAGATCTTCGACATCACCATTGACAAAATCATGAAGTATGCGCGTTCGAAGAAAGACGAGCGATACGGACTCTACTTCGAAACCGGACAGGGTTCGGAATTCACCAACGGGGCCGCCAACGGCGTCGACATGATGATCCTCGAGTCGAGGAAGTACGGCTTCAGCCGGGCTGTAGGATTCGAGCTGGCGAAGGTGCAGCCCCAGGGGGCGTGGCTTCACGTCAACGACGTCGCCGGCTTCATCGGCCCCGAGGTCTTCAAGAGCCGCGAGCAACTGGTAAGATGCTGCCTCGAGGACTTGGTCATGGGCAAGCTTCACGGGCTCACAATCGGCTTGGACGTCTGCACCACGCTGCACATGACCGTCAGCCTCGAGGACCTGGACTGGTGCCAGGACCGGATCATGCCGGCCAACCCAGCCTACCTGATCGCGCTGCCCACCAAGAACGACCCGATGCTGAGCTACCTTACTACTTCGTTCCAGGATCACGTCCGGCTGCGCAAGAACTTCGGCTTCAAGGTCAACGACGCCATGTGGGATTTTTATAAGCGGATCGGCGTCGTCGGGAAGGACGACGACTATACCACGCACTATGGCGACCCCCTGTGGGTGTACTACCAGTATCGCCTCGCCAAGGGGGACACTAGGTCCATGGACGAAGTCTATGCGGAAGGCAGGCAGAAGATGCGGGAGATCGACGACCGCGGCGTTGACATGGCAACCGGTCATGGAACAGAGATTTGGGACCTCAATCCGCCGCTCGCCGTCAAGGTCAAGGGACTGTACGACGACGCGAAAGTCTCCCTCTGGGCCGAACTCACCCCGGAGTTCATCGCTGCAGTGCCGGGCGTCGTTCCGGTGCGCACTCTGTCGCAGGATCGCAACGACTATATCGCCCACCCTGTCACGGGTGAGATGCTGAGTCCTGAATCGATCAAGGATGTTGAGCGCCTCAGGGATTCCTGGGGGAAGAACATCCCCCAAGGTCAGATCGTCATCTCCGACGGACTGAACGCAAAGGCCATCATGGACGACGGACATCTTCAGCCGTATCTCGACGAAATGCGCAGGCTGCTTGCCGAGGCGGACGTCACCATGAGCGACAAGAACATCATGGTCACCAGCGGAAGGGTCCGGGCCGGCTACAGGATCGGCGAGGTCCTCTTCGCAAACGCGGATCCCAACAGCTTCAGAGGCATTCTCCACATCATCGGCGAACGGCCCGGAACGACCCATCACGCCTACTCGGTCTACATCACGGTCGCCAAGGGCAAGCGATGGGCCGAGAAGGATATCGACCACGACATCACCAAGCTCGTGAGCAACGTCGCGGATACGGCCCTGTCGCCCAAGGAAGCCGCCAGGGAAACCCTGACCATCATTCGGGAAGTCGTCGGTAAGGGCGTCAATGGCAGTCGTCGCTATGGGTAATGTCCAGGGCCAGAGGACCGAACGTCGCGCAATCACCGCAGCTTGTCACGGCCGGGGGCAAGGTCGACTTCTGGCACAACCGCCTCAACCGCAGCGTCATCACATCCTTCTCCTCGGCGCTGCGTGTGGGCTGATAGGCGTCGTGAGACCGGCGTCTCCTTCGCGCCCGCATTCCGGTCGTTCAGACCACCCGCTCGAGCTCCTCAAAGCCGTCGGTCTGCTTTGCAAGTGGCGGCGCCCAAAAAGCGCCAAAGGCGCTCATCAGGCGCAGTTCCCGTCGTCACGACGTAGGTGCAGCTCAGAGTCTGGAGGAACCGTCGCGCATAGCGGCCCAAATCGGTCCAGTTCACTCGTGAAGCAGAATAGCGTAAACAGTATCCCGACAAGCAAGCCGCCCAGCCAAATGTACGCGAGAGGCTTCTCGGCGAGCCCCATCTCTGGAAGATGCCGGAAGAATATCACTGCGAACAGAGAACTCGCGTTGAAATGCTGGACTTTAGGCCCTCGGCGACTGCCGCAAGAGACCGCCAGGCCCTGAACTCAGTAGACCGAAATCCGCTGCACCACCCAGAACATCGCAACACTTCCGATGGCGTAGGGCGGCACCCGCCACAGCCAGTCCGGCTGCCGCCAGACGGTCAGGTGAGCAAGGCGGCGACCGACTGCGATCACGGCCAGCATCGCCCCGATGAACAGCACCTGGCCGATCTCGACACCGACATTGAAGAAGACCAGGGCGGTTGGTATCGACAGCGGCGGCAGACCGATCTCGCTGAGCGCGCCGGCGAAGCCGAGCCCGTGCAGGAGTCCAAAACTGAAGGCGACCAGCCACGGGTATCGCTGGCCTAGTCCCGGACGCCTTTGACGCGCCTGCAGGATCTCGGCAGCAATGAACGCGATGCTCAAGGCGATTGCAGCTTCCACTGGCTGGCCGGGTATATGGACGAAACCGAGCGCCGCCGCGGCAAGCGTCAGGCTATGCGCGACGGTAAAGGCGGTCACTGTGGCGAGCAGACGCCGCGTCCCGTTGACCAGTAGCAGCAAGGCGAAGACGAACAGCAGGTGATCGAAGCCCGCCAGGATGTGCTCGATCCCAAGCAGCGTGTACGTCCGGGCGACTTCGAACTCACCGGGGCTGGCGGTGACGACAAAGCGCGGGTTGGTCAGCACGACACGCTCGAGCTGCGCGGTTCCATCGACGCGCTCCAGCCGCGCCAGCACATCGAGCCGCGCGTCCGACGAGCCATCGAACGCTATCTCCTTGCCGTCGAGACCGCCCGGCACCCGGATGCGCCATCGGATAACCGCGACACCCGCGGTGTAGGCGCTGACCTGTGGTGTCAGCTCTTCCGTCCCTTCGGGAAACCGCGGGCCGACTGGAAGTGTCTGCCACTCGCCGACAGCCGGAATCTTCCAGAGCACGTCGTAGGTATTGAGGTCCTTCTGAGTCAGCTGAAGGTAGGCTGGCCGGAATTCGTCCGCGAATGTCGCCGAAACCCAGGCGAACAGCAGCAGCCCGATCGACAACGCAAGCCGCATCATGGGGTCACCCCCCATCGTTACGTTCGATGACGACTTCATATTTCTTCCGCAGCCGATCGTAGGCTTCGTTGCGCGAACGCGTGCGACGTTCGTGTTCCCATTCGCGCTGCACAAGAGGGCGGACGTCCGCGAGTTGGGGAAGACCACCCGGCGTGCGGGCGGTCACGAGCACCAGATGCGCGCCAAAGCCGGAGGCGACAGGACCGAACCATTCCCCGATCGGGGCCGTGGCCAGTCGATCGGCGAAGGTCTCGCCGAACTCGCGCGCCACGAGATCGAGCTCAACGTCGGCTTTTCTTCGTGGCAGCATCGATGCCTTCCCAAGCGCCGAGGTGTCGACGCCTTTGGAGACAGCGAGACGCGCGGCGGCAACCGAATTCTTCAATTCCTCAACCGACGCCGATCCGTCAAAGAAGATCTGCTCGAAGCTGACCAATCCTGGCCGGACGAATTGTTCCGGATGGAGAGCGAGATAGGCGGACAGGTCTGCGTCGGTTGGCGCGGACGTTGCAACCGCCTCTTCCGACATGATCTCGAGCTTCTGCCGCACGCGCCGCTTGATCACCTGATCGTCACGGTCGAGCCCGAGCACCAGGCCTTCGCGGTACAGAATCTCGTCCCGAACATGCGTTTCGACCAAATTGGCCAATTCCTTCTCGGTTGGCGGCTTCCCCCAGGCAGACTGGTATTGGCGGGCGAGGTCATCGACCGCGGACTGGCGGACAACGACACTTTCGACGTCGGCCTCGGATGGTGCGAGCCAGGAATGGATGGCGAAAAACGCGATGCCGATCACCACGAAGTGCAGCATCGGTTCCCGCAAGGTAGCTTTGAGGTTCACGACAAGCTCCCGGAACTGACAAGATAGCGATGGCCATGCCGCCCCTTTCGCCGGGCGACATAGCTGTTGGGTGAGCCGACTTATTGCGGGTTGTACCAGATCGGTGACGTGAAGGCGCGTTCCTGAAGCGTCATCTTCGTCCCCGGTAAAGGCTTGACGCCGAACCGGACGGCATCATAGGCGGTCCAGCGCGGTGTAGGGATTTCGATCACCCGGCCATAATAGAACGCCCGCTGCGTGGGGTCGAACTCCGGGTCTTTCCAGACCGCGATCAGTTCAGGGTCACCGATCGAATTCGTCCATGTCGCGGTCGCCAGATCGACGGTATCGCCGACCGACGGAAGCTTGCCGTCTGCGCCAGTTTTGCGATCATCGGACCACGCGACGTCGTAGACTTTCTCTTGTGCATTGCCGTCCTTGTCCAACCATCCCTTGACGATCTGATAGCGATCGAGATTCGCTCCGATCGGGTCCTTGAGAGCGGCAACCAGGAATGTCGGAACCTTTCCTGCCGGTGCGGCAGCGAGATCACCGCCCATCGGTATTCCTTTCGTGTAGCCGATCTCCGCGGGCATGCGGTTCTGTGCGTCCTTGGCTTCGAAATCCCATCCGCCGAAGAACCGAACGACGATACGCGGCCCCGTCGTTGCGTAGGTTTCCTTTCGCTGCATGGCATCCCAGAGAGCTGTTCGGGTGTTTTCCGTGGCCCATACGGCCGCGTAACCTGCAGCCGACACTTCCCAATCCATGACCTTGACGCCCGTCTGCTTGTTGTCGATGAAGGCGGCGGTCATGCGATGCGGGCCTGGCTCTTGCGGTGTGGTCTTGCCGAAGAAGTTGTCCTCCTCCATAGCCGTGAGGCCCGTATGGGCGTCACTGCTGTTGATGAGCCCGAACTTGTAGGGATTGGCTCCGAGTTCCTTCTCGAGTTTCAGCCCGTTCTTGTAGGCCGACCGTGCATATTCGAATTCGAGCATATCCTTCGTCTTGGCGACACTGCCGTCGAGATTGCCCTTGTCCCAGATTTCGAAGTCCGCGAATTCGTCGTTCGGAGACAGGAATGGATGGGACTCTCCCGCGCCCTTGGTCTGAGCCGCCTCGTAGAGCCGTTCCCATTTTGCGCGTGTCTGGACATAGTCCGCATCGATCTTCTTGCCGAACGCTTCGACAGTGGGGAACATTGTGCCGTTGCTGAGGTTGCCGTTGTGCGCGATCGCCAAGACTCTGCCTCCGGTCTTCTGCTCGTAGGCGGCCATCCATTTCCAGAGATCGACGGGGCTGTCACTGCCGAATGGCGGGTAGACCGTGAAGGGTTCGACCTGGCTTGCCTTGTCGGCATTGTCGCGGAAGACGACATTGCGATGGAGATTGTTGCCGCCTGTGTTCGACGTCCATTCATAGCCGATGAAGGCAGTGAAGCGGTTCGGCTCGTTGTATTCCTCGGCCGCTGCGATCGTCTCCTGCCACGCGCTTCGATAGGCGTCCGTTCCCGGAAAATACATCAGGTCTTTCGGGAACGTTCCATGGGAGAACGCGACGATGATCTCCATCGCGGCATTCGCCCCATTGCCTGACTGCATCATGTCATACCATTTGCGGCCAGTCGGGTCGGCCAGCAAAGCGGGTTTGCCAGCAAAGAGATCAGGAAAGAAACCCATGTTGTCGGAGTGATCGGCGACCACGAGGAAATCCAGAGGACGGGAGAGCTTTGCAGGCTGACCGGACGAGGCGGTGATCTGTTCGCCTCTGGCAAAACGGTAGGCGTCGCGAGGACCTATCCTTGCACCAAACGCTCCCGCATCCATCGAAAATGAAGTATGGAGATGCGTGTCTCCGAAGAACGGGCGCGTCGGGAAGTTCCGGTCAGCGTAGGGGGAATACGGGCGTTGCTTGGCGAAAACCCCTGCGGCCTTTTCCTTGTTGATGTCGCCGATGTCGGTGTGCACGGTTTCCTGGGACCAGACGGGGTGGGGGAAACAGGTTGCCAGAAGGGTGATGGCGAGAGCCCTCCCCAAGCCGTGTTTACTGCGACTGCTGCTCAAGCCCTGCATCGTCGTTCCTCCTCAAGGAAATACAAGTTTCAGCTTTCAAGTCTGCCGTGCCATTGGTATTCACCGCATCGTGGTCGCGGAACCATATTAGTTCTGAGCGTGCGTCACCGAGACACAGCGCTCATCTATTTCGCTACGTCAACAGTCCAAGATTCACGAACTGAACCCGCCGATTGTCTGCGGCCTGCGGGTTGGTCAGATCGACGGGCCACTCCTCGCCTACACCGATCGCAAAGAGGCGAGGCAGAAGGCCCCTCTCAGAACGGCACGTCTGTTCCTCATGGCAAAATCCGATCCTGAAACGTGGGTTCAAACTCGACATCGCCAGACCGATGCCCCGGTGGTGCGAAGACACGATCCGCGCACCCGCGGAGAAAGGGAAGTAGGTTACTGTAGGTTACATCCGCTCACGACGTGTCGAGAACCCAGAGCGCACCACTATCATCGCCGCGGACGGTGGAACGGCACGACCGCCGCACTGTCGAGCGCCGCCTCGATCTCCGCGCGCAGACTGTTTACGAGTTCCATATACTCCCCGTGGCGCTCGTTCCTCACTGGTCCCGATGCGGTCTCCCATTTCCGTCTCTGCTCGTCCGCCGTTTCGAAATCGAAGCAGAGATCGCGGAAATTCTCGTCACGGGCGGCGAGTTGGTCGATCACATTGGCGCGGGAGGGAAAGTATTTCTTTGCGAAACCGACATCGTAACCCATGGATGGCTCCCCGAGGCCTGGCCGCACGACGGCGGCGTGACGGATTCTTCCGTCCCCCATCATGATGCATCAAGGATCCGGTTTTGCAGTGTATGTTACAGTAGCAACTGCGTAGCGTTCCTCGATCATCCCTGTTTTCGCCACCCCGTACAGGCTGCGAAGGCCCCGCCCTACACAGGGCATACCAGATGCTACGGGAGCCGGAACGCGAATGCGCCCGAATCCAGCCCTCGCGGTCAACCAGCGAGCCTCCGACGAAGGCCATCCTCCTTGTTGCAGCCGCACCCTCGCTGACAGCAAGCATCGCAAAGTGGAAGACCCAGTCGTTGGAAGCCGGAAGACTGAACTGCGCGACACCACCGCAATCGCTTCCAGCGCCCACGGCTACTGCATCATCGTGAAGTCCGACACGCATAATGGCAAGCAGATGGGCACCTTTAGCGGCGGGAACAGCTATTCCGGCAACATCACCGACTCCCGTTTTCACCGACATAAGGCCGCTCAGGTTCATACTGAACGAGAGCTGTAAGAACGGTAGTATGTTACACTACGCGGCAGAGATCCGTACTCCAGCGTCTAGGTGGTGGCGAAATAGCGACGCAATAATACCGTGCAGAATATCACGTATTGCTGATGGACGGAGCCAACGTGTGGAGGTAGGTTGCAGCCGGAGCTTTGATTACAAACAGTTCTTGTCGCGTCCCGGCAACGGGTGAGGAGGAGGCAATGGACACAGTACCAGCCGAAAACGATCAGCCGCACTCTTCGACGCGGCCGCCTCCTGCCGACGACGAGATACGGGCGCAGCTTGATCGGATTCTCTCAAGCCCCGAGTTCCCACATGCCGGACGCGGTGCCGCCTTCATCCGGTACCTGACCGAGGAGGCTCTGGCAGGTCGTGCCAAGCGGCTGAAGGGTTATACCGTGGCCATCGAGGTCTTCGGTCGCAGCGATGGCTTCACGCAGGACGATCCCGTCGTTCGGATCGAGGCCGGGCGGCTGAGACGGTCTCTTGAACGGTATTATCTCATTGCGGGACAGCACGACCCGATCAGGATCGATGTTCCCAAAGGCAGATATATCCCCTCCTTCGAATGGAATTGTCCGGCGACGAACGCGCATCCCGACAGCGCATCGGATGACGTCCGATCCGACGAAGCCTCGGTCCACAGCCTGGTCGCCAAGGCCCGCCGCTTCCTCCCGGCCCGATGGCCCCTCATCGGAGGTTTCTCTGCCATCGTCCTGGCTGCGGCGCTGAGCTATTGGGCAGCAGATCAGTTTGCCGCGAATACCAAGTTGGAGAACATCGCGGCGATACCCGACGAGCCGACGCTGCTGATCGCTCCCTTCGCGAACCTTGGTGATGGACCCGAGGCGGCGCTCTACACGCTCGGCCTGACGGAGGAGTTGTTAACTGCACTTCCACGGTTCAAAGAGATCAAGGTATTCGGCCGCGAGACGTCCAGATCACTTCGGCCGGAAGTAGATGTGTCGGAGGTTCGCAGTGGCGTCGGCGCGCGCTATCTCCTTGCCGGCGCTGTGCGGGTCTCCGGGAGCCGGGTCCGGGTGACCGCACGACTTGTGGACACCGCGGATGGCGCGATCCTCTGGTCGCAAACCTATGATGACGATCTGCGGACACGCGAGTTGTTCTCCATCCAGTCCGATGTCGCCAACAAGGTCGCAGCGACCGTGGCTCAACCATACGGTATCATTGCACAGGCAATTTCCGTGAGTCCTCCCCCGGACGACTTGGGCGTGTACGACTGCAAGGTGACCTTCTACACCTACCGGGCCGAACTCAGCGTCGAGCAGCATGCGAAGGCCCGCGAGTGTCTTGAGAATGCCGTTGCGCGCTATCCCAGCTACGCGACGGCCTGGGGCATGCTCTCCATCCTCTACCTCGATGAGGACCGGTTCAAATACAACGTGCGGCCGGGGTCACCGCCGCCATTGGAGCGCGCGCTCACGTCCGCACGCCGGGCGGTCAAGCTTGATCCGGGCAACATCCGCGCGCTCCAGGCCCTGATGACGTCCCTGTTCTTCAACCAGCAACTGCGCGAAGCGATGCAGGTCGGCGAGCAGGCACTGGCCACCAATCCGAACGACACGGAACTGATGGCAGAGTATGGAACCCGCGTGGCGATGAGCGGGCATTGGAAACGTGGCGCGGCGTTGCTCGATACGGCTCTGGTGCTCAATCCTGGTGGCGCGGGATATTACCAGGGGACGCGGGCATTGGCCGCCCACATGATGAATGACAATGCGACCGCTGTCAGCCTGATCCAGAAAGCAGACCTCCAGAAATTCCCCCTCTTTCATTTCGTGGCGGCAGTGATCTACGCTGAGGCCGGACTGATGGACGATGCGAAGCGGGAAGGCATGACGTTCCTGAAGCAGCGGCCGAATTCCATCCGCAACATCGTGCAAGAGCTGAAGATCCGCAATTTCCAGCCGCAAGACAGTATCCGTCTTATCGCGTCGCTCCGAAAGATCGGCCTTCCGGTGCCCGACCAGGCGGTGGTCGAAGCCGAGCTCGCGATGTCCGCGGCCTTGGATGGCCCATGATGCGGCAAGCCCCTTCGGTCACAATCAAAGCGCGATTCTACGGTCGCCGATACACAGAGCATACGAGAGGTTACGGGCGGTCTACGGAAATCGAGCGTACTGTTCCGGCGATGACAGTGGCCAATCGCGATTCCAGCATGCCACGCAACTGGAGGCACAATCATGAGCAAGACGTTTGTTGGAACCGCATTACCCTCCATGGCGTTGGCGCTGATGGTCGGACTCACGCCGCTGTCATCCGCCCGAGCGGGCGAGGATGATGCGAAAAGCCTGCTGAAGGCGATGTCAGACTACCTCGCCTCCCAGAAGGCGATCTCCTTCTCCTACGACACCAACCTGGAAGTCGTGACCAAGGACCATCAGAAGCTGCTGCTCGCCAGCTCCGGCAGGATCGAACTAGGTCGACCGGACAAGTTACGCGCCACCCGCTTCGGCGGGTTCGCCAATGTCGAGATGGTGTTCGACGGCAAGACTGTGACGCTGTTCGGCAAGGACGCCAACCTCTACACCCAGGCAGAAGTCCCCGGCACGATCGATCATCTGGTCGACGAGATGCGGGACAAGCTCGGAAGGCCGCTCCCCGGCGCGGACCTGCTTCTTCCCGACGTCTACGACAAGCTGATGGCGGACGTGACCGACGTGAAGGATCTCGGCAGCGGCGTGATCGGCGGCGTCGAATGCGACCACCTCGCGTTCCGGGCGAAGGAAGTCGACTGGCAGATCTGGATCGCACAGGGCGAGCAGCCCCGTCCCTGCCGCTATGTGATCACCGCAATTAAGATTGATCAGGGGCCGCAATACAGCATCCAGATCAGCGACTGGAAGACCGGCGTGGACGTTACTGCGGAGGAATACACCTTCGTCAACAAGACCGATGCAAAGAAGGTTGATCTCAAGGATCTCGTCAACATCGACGAACTACCCGATCACCTCTCCATGGGAGCAAGCAAATGAGCTTGAAGAGAAAGCTGAAGACGGCGCTTGTCGCCATCGCACTTCTGATCCTGTTCGGCATGGGAGAGCAACTCACGTTCCCCGGCATGCACGGGCTCGTCGGATCGGCTGAAGCCAGGGTCGGGCGGCCGCTCACCCCGGTGAGCGTCGCGGGCGTGGCGCGTCGAACCGTGCGGCGCTGCGCGGTCGGCGTCTACTACTGCTAGAGCCGATAACGGCAAACTCGGGGGAGTGCGGATCATTCGGAAGAACAGTCACCAATCCTTGGCACTCCTCTTGTTCTGCCTCGCACTGCTAGTGCCTGCCGGATGCGGCGGCCATCCCAAGGCCGTGCTGACGCCCGTGGCCGATACGGTGCCCGATTCCGACCGGGTCAACATGCTGATCGCCACGACACGCAACCGCTCCGAAGTTCCCGGAGAGATGTTCACGGGCGAGCGCGCTCGCACCCCGGCTTTCGCCGACATTACCGTTTCGATCCCCGCCGTCCGAAAGGTCGGCGAGGTCGCCTGGCCGAAGAAGCTGCCCTCAAACCCGGCAACCGACTTCGCAACCTTGAAGGCGGATGAGATCCCATTGGAGGGAGCCAAGACCTGGCTCAGCGCAACCGTCAGGAAAAGCCCCGACCGCAGCGTGCTCTTGTTCATTCATGGCTTCAACAACCGCTTCGAGGATTCCGTCTACCGCTTCGCGCAGATCGTCCACGATTCTGGCGTCCATAGCGCGCCCGTCCTTGTGACATGGCCCTCGCGCGGCAGCCTGCTCGCCTACGGCTACGACCGTGAAAGCACCAACTACACGCGCAATGCCCTCGAGACGCTGTTCCAGTATCTCGCGAAGGACAAAGAGGTGAAGGAGGTCTCGATCCTCGCGCACTCGATGGGCAACTGGCTGGCGCTGGAGGCGCTGCGCCAGATGGCGATCCGCAACGACGGCCTGCCAGCGAAGTTCAAGAACGTGATGCTGGCCGCCCCGGATGTGGATGTCGATGTGTTTCGCTCGCAGATCGAGGACATGGGCAGCCAGCACCCGCGGTTCACGCTGTTCGTATCCCGTGACGACCGGGCGCTGGCCTTCTCGCGCCGGGTCTGGGGCGACATCCCGCGGCTGGGCTCCATCGATCCCGAGACGGACCCCTACAAGCAGGAGATGGCAGACTACAAGATCACCGTCATCGACCTCACCAAAGTCAAAGCGGGCGACGACCTCCATCACTCAAAGTTCGCTGAATCGCCGGAGGTCGTGCAGCTCATCGGAGCGCGCATCTCCGATGGTCAGACGCTGACGGACAGCAAGGTAGGTCTCGGCGACACGATCGTGGCGGGAACGACAGGAGTGGCTGCGGCGGCGGGCAGCGCGGCTGGGCTCATTATCGCTGCCCCCGCCGCGGTCATCGATGCAGATACCCGCGACAACTACGCGAACCATGTGAGTGGGCTGGTGGGGCAGTCGGCCGGGAGGCAGAAGATTGCCGCGAAGGACTGCAGCGCGCGGCAGGCCGGGTCTTCGCCGGATCACTGTGGCCCAACGATAAAAATGCACGGCATTCAGACGAAACGAACGGGGAAACGACCATGACGAAATTCCTGAAACTGACGTTCCCGATGGTGGCAGTTTTGATATGCGGCTCGGCGCGGGCTGCCGATGTCTCGCCGCTGATGGCCCCTGATCTGCAACCAGCCGAAGCCCAGGACGGATGGACGTTCTCGGTGGCTCCCTATTTCTGGATGGCAGGGATATCGGGGGACACGGCGCAATTCGGCTTGCCGACGGTGCACCTTGATTCCGACTTCGGCGACATTCTCAGCAACCTCGACTTCGCCTTCATGGCGGCGGGTGAAGCCCGAAACGGTCGCTTCAGCGTCATCGGGGACGTGATCTACACGAAGCTCGGGGCTGATGCCAGTACACCCCGAGGCATTCTGGCGACGGATGTGAACGTGACATCCGAGAGCTTTTCCGGCCTACTGGGCGTGGGCTACGCGGTCCTCGATGCGCCCGAAGGGCATCTGGATGTCGTCGGCGGCGTCAAGCTCTGGTCGGTCGACACGACCATCAGGTTCAACGGCGGCCTGCTCGGCGGCACCGAGCATAGCGACAGCGCCACATGGGTGGACGGAATGGTCGGCCTGCGCGGAAAATACTCGCTCACCCCCGAGGTCTATCTGACCGGATGGGGTCTGGTCGGCGGCGGCGGGGCCGACATCGACTGGGATGTGGCGCTCGGCATCGGCTACGATTTCAACGACCGGATCTCCGCGATAGCCGGATACCGGGCGCTCGGGGTCGACTACAGCCACGACGGCTTCATCTTCGACACTGTCCAGCAGGGCCCGATCCTTGGCCTCGCGATAAAATTCTAACGGTCGCTTAAGGATCATCGAATGCCCTTCTTTTCTTTCCGACAGACCATCTTTCAATTGGCACTGCTCACGGCTGCCACTCAGTTCCACGCCCAGCGCGAAAATGGTGACCTGGAGCGGGTGGTACGGGCGTTTTGTCAGTAGAGCCAAGAACTCCGTCGAGCACGGTATCCCGCACGGGCGTGGCCTTGCCGGAATACCGATACGACGCGCCATTCCGCTTCATAGGCAAATCGAAAGGCTGACCTTCGAGGTACAGCATTAGGCAAACGCATAAAGTTGCGACGAGCGGTTAGAAAGGTAGGTGCTGATGATACGTGTGCTTGATGTCGCGGCGTTTGGGGAAATTGCAACAGGTCTCGCGCTATTGGCCGCGCCTTCCTTCGTGGGACAGGTATTGCTTGGCGAGGCACTAACAGGTGCTGGGATTCCGACGGCTCGAGTAGCGGGCATTGCCCTTATAGCGCTCGGCGTTGCCTGCTGGAAGAACTCAGGTCTCCTCGGCATGCTGATCTACAGCGCGGCGGTCGCGTGCTATCTGGCTTTTTTCGGGCTGATGGAGGGGTCCGCTGGCGTCCTTCTGTGGCCCGCGGCTGGACTTCATGCGGTGCTGACGACCTTGCTCTGGCGCAGTCACACGAAACCCCACACCTCCTAGATCATGTGCGGTCTTCCGTTTCGCGCAGATCGTCCATGACTCGGGAACCGATGTCGCACCGCGTCAAGAGGCCGTGTCTTCGAACTCATGAACCGTGCGGTGACGGTGTCTTGCTTCGCGGCACTTCGGACACGTCGATCGAGTTCGAGGAAGGTTTCCAGGAGCATTTGCCTGGCTTCCAGCAACGGGAGTAACGCGTGGCTCAACGCCGGATCGCTTTCGATTGTGTCGCGGACGGCTGTTTCGAATGCGCCACCTCGCAGGCGCATCGGCAGCTTGACGCCGAAGACTTTAAGAAGGGCGCGAATTTCGTTTTCAAGATCAATACATTTCCTTTGCATGTGACCTTGCGGCTGGAGAGGAGTGCGCGGATGTAATGGCTTTCGACACTCTTCACATGCACCCGGCTGTACCAACCCGATCGCAGCAGTTGCGCTATGCCGCGGGCGTCGTTCTTGTCAGTCTTATTCCGCATGGCCGAAAGAGCGGCATTGACTTGGCGAGCCTCCATGCACACGACATCGAAACCGGCCTCTGCTAATCCGTAGGTCAGATGTTGTGTCAGCGTGCCGGCTTCCAGCCCCACCTGATGGATTGGTTCGCCAAGATCGCGCAGGCAGCGAACCAGGTTCGGCACCTCAGAAGGCAGCGATCGCTCAAGGTGAACCTTCCCAGTCTCGTCGATAATGCAGATCGCCACTGAGCGCAGCGACACGTCCAAAGCAGCATAAAACATCGTCGTCTCCCTTATCTCGGTTACATCGAGATCATTGTGGGAGCTTGCCCCTTGTGGGACCGCCCGATTACACATGCTTAGGGCCGAATCCAGACGTCGGCACAAGACGGTTGCATGCCCGCTTTCGTTTTCTACACCGCCAGAAGCGGACAGTCCGCAGACGGCCCCAGGCCGGCCATCCATCGTCGCAGCGGAGCCGACGTCCGCTGACGGCGCATAGTTGACGCCTCCGTCATGGCTGCGATAGTGAGCGGCACGCCTCTCACGGAGCGATTTCGAATCCTTCGCGGTAGATTGGCCCCGTAACAACTGGTTCTTTGCCGATGCCAATTTCAAAACCTGCGCTTGGCTGCGCTGGTAGGATTTGCTGCTCCCTGTAGCTCGTATCTTGCCAGCAGTTTCATCTCTGCTCCGATGCGAAACGTGGGCATGAAGCGCTGCGCCAAGTACGGAAATAGGAGGCGCCCGCTACCTGTCATGGGCACGCGCCTCCAAACTCGGGCTCAGAAGTACCTGACTTCCTCGGCTTCGATACTGAGCGGGTTCCTGCCGCGTTTGGTAAGCCAGGAATAGACAGGCGGCACGCGGTCAGCGATCGATTCCACGTGTATATCAATCAGGCAAGGGCCGTCCTTGTAGGCGAAGGCCGCTTCGAGAGCAGTATCGAGTTCTTCCGAATTGGTCGCCGTCCAGGCCTTGAGATCGAAAGCCTCGGCGATCGCCTGTCCTCGTGGTGGCATGAAATCCACGCCAAAGCACTGGTTATGACCCTTGAGGCGATGGAGGCCCTTAATCCAGCCGAAGGTGCCATTGTTGAAGAGCAGCAGGATCGCCGGCACCTGCAGACGGACAAGCGTTTCAAGTTCGCCGACGGTCATACCGAAGGAGCCGTCGCCGAACATCCCGATCGGGCGGTGGTTCTTACTGGCGAACCATGCTCCGACGGTGGCGGGTAGTGCCGAGCCGAGCCCTCCGAAGGCGCGGGGAATTGCGAAACGCGTGCGGCGGTCTCTGAGTTTCAAAAAACGCGTCATGTGGGGTGTGGGGGTTCCGGCATCGGAATAGATGAGAGCTGGTTTGCTATATGCTTCCAACGCTTCATTGAAGCAGCGTACGGCCCGTTCCGGGCGAAGCGGAGATGCCTCGGAACTGAGAAGCGTTTCAGCATTTTCCCAGAAGTTGGCCCGCAACTGATTGAGTTCATCGACCCAGCCCTGAGTTCTTGCGGCACCGCCGTTGGCGGGTACCATGTCGATCAATCGCTGAAGCACCAGCCGCGCGTCGCCCTGGACGGAAAGCACGTTCTCATAATTGTTTGCCATGATTTCCGGATCGACATCGATCTGCGCCACGCGCTTGTTCAGGGTGATCTTTGGGAAGGTCCAGCCGATCGTTACGACTGAACCCATCTTCGATCCGACGAACAGGACGAAATCGGCGTGTTCCAAGGCCCAGTTTGCATGAGGGTGAAATCCGTTGTCTCCGATGACGCCGACGGCGAGCCGATGATCGTCAGGCATGGTTCCCTGGCCGGTCATGGTCGTGCAGACGGGAATGTTCAGCCTCTCCGCAAGTTCGGTGACCTCTGGCCCAGCGCAAGATCGGTTTACACCGCCACCCGAGACGATCAGAGGCTTATTGCTTGTCGTCAGTAGCGAGATCAGTGTGTCGAGCTTTTCGGGGGAGGGTAGTGTCGGATAGGCTGGAAACTCTTTGCACTCTGTCTCGACATGGAGCGAAATCCGGCTCGGATCGACCTCGGCCATCAACATGTCCTCTGGGATCTGCAAATGCACGGCGCCTGGCTTGCCAGAGCAGGCCACTCGGAATGCACGGCGAATGATTTCCGGTAATTTATCCGCCGACTTGACCTGAACTGACATCTTGGTGATCGGCTCAAACAGTCGAGCGCAATCGAGTTCGGTAAGCACGCCGCGTCCTTCGCCTGGCAAAGGGATGTCGATCGTCAACAGGATAACCGGAACGGATGAGGAGTTGGACTCCGCCACAGGGGGAAGGGAGTACATCGCGCCGGCGCCCGACGGGCATTCGAACACTCCGGGCTTGCTTGTAAAGCGACCATAGGCGTCGGCCATGTAGCCCGCCGATCGCTCGTCGCGCGCCATCACGTGACGGATCTCTCCTTCACGCTGCTGAAGTGCCTCGTAGAATGGAACGTTTGTGTCGCCCGGCACGCCAAATATGACTTCGACGCCATAACTAATCAACATTTCCACCAATATGTCCGCACCGCGCATTCAAATTCTCCTTCACGTTAAAGCTGCTTTCGGGCTCCGGTCCTTGGGGCCGATAGCCGCTAGAAATCGTTTCGATTGCGTCTTGAATCCTGGTCGTGGGCGCGGGGTCGGAATCGGGTTCCGTTCTCCAATGCCCTCGAATCCTTATGGTTCATAGCGGCCCAACCTGAACCTTCTCGGCGAGTAGGGCCGGATATTGAAAGGCTGATCGTTGCCTGTGATCTGCTGAGCGACGATCGATCCCGTGATCGGTCCGGACGCAAATCCAACGTGCCCATGTCCGAACGCGTAAAACACGTCCGGCGACCGACTTGATCTCCCGATGACCGGAAGCCCGTCAGGCGTGGATGGACGATGGCCCATCCACCTATCGATCTCGATGTCCTTCAGCTTCGCGAGCGCCGGATAGGTTTTACGAGCATGCTCGAGGAGTATGTCGACCCGGCGCCAATTTGGCGGCGCATCGATCGAAGCGAGCTCGACCTGCCCGGACAAGCGGAGCCCCTGTGTCGTTGGCGTATTCGCCATCTTCCCATCGCTGGGCATGACCGGATGCCTCGGACCGCCCCTCTCCAAGGATACCACGCCGTGGTAGCCCCGCTCGCTTTCCAGCGGAATCCTATCTCCGGCACACCGAGCGAGAGCCTTGGACCACGCGCCGGCTGCGACGACCGCACGACTGCAGGCTATAGTCCCTTGATCCGTCCGCACCCCGCTCAGGCGATCGTCCTCGAATACGAATTCGCTTACCCTGGCTCGTACGAGCTGCGCTCCATCTGCTAATGCCGCTTTCGCAATCCTGGCGACATAAGCGCCGGGGTCGATGCAATGAGCGCCGTCCTCGGCAAGGATTCCAAACGAATAGTGCTCGTCGAGACCAGGCTCGCGCAAAGCAAGCGCCGTCCTGTCCAGTTCACGCCAACGGAGACCGGTAATCCTACGCAGATGCCAGGCGAGGGCCTCCCGTTCGAAGGCACGCCGATCCGGATAAGCGTAGAGCAAGCCGTCTCGGCGAATGAGGTCAGGCATGCCAAGCTTTTCGCTAAGGACCTGATGTCTCTCGGGACTGTCGCGCAGCAGCCAGCTCAACGCCTGAGCGGTTGACTCGACTTTTCGAACCGACGCGCCCGCCAATAGAAAGCGGACCAACCATGGTAAAAGCGTGGGAAAGTGGCGCCACCTGATGACGAGAGGGCCTTTCGGGTTCATGAGATAGGATGGAACCTGCTTCCACAGACCAGGCAGGGACATTGGGACCACCGAGGCGGGGCTTATCCAGCAGCCGTGGCCGTAGCTAGCTGCTTGACGGCCGCCCGGTTCACCCAAATCAACGATAGTGACTTTTTGCCCGGCGCGAATGAGCTCGAGCGCCGTGCATGCGCCGACGATCCCTCCTCCTATGACGACGGTGTGTTTTTCCCCCACCTTGGACATTCGCTGTTTTCCCAAAATTTTCGCAACAGGCGTTCTCTCCGGACATGGCTGTGCCGTGTCCGTTGGACGTCGTCGCTGTTCTTGTCCGTCTTCGCGCGTCAGTGCTCGGCAAGTATCCGAGCGTTTGACCTTAATGAATGATCTGAAACACTGATCCCAAGACCAGGCCCGTCTGGTACGACCACTTCGCCGCCTCGATTTTCGATCTTGGTTTCGAGAACGTCTTCCGTCAGCACGTGATGCGGCATGTAGAATTCGCATCCAAGAGAGATGCCCGGCGTCGCGGCGATGAATTGGGTGCCCGCTGCAAGCGCAACCCCACCCTCCCAGAGAGTTCCTCCATAGCCCGGCACGTGTGCCGTATCGGCGATTCCCATCAGCCCCTGAGCATCAAGGATTCCACCTGTCTTCATCAGTTTCACGGAAATAGCGTCTGCGGCCTGAAGCCTGATGATTTCCATTAGGTCGCGGGCATCGAAGCAACTTTCGTCGGCAAGGATTGGCGTGTCGAGATCTGCCGTGAAAGAGGCCATTGCCGTCAGGCAATCGCGGGGGACAGGCTGCTCGATAAACGTCGGCTTGAACTGATCGACGTCGCGAAGCGTCGCCATGGCGCCGAAAGGCTGGAGCGCCTGGTTGTAGTCGATGCGCAGATCGATCTGGTCGCCGAAGGCTTTGCGCATCGCCTCGAGATGGGAGACGTCTTCCTTATGCGACTTGACTCCGGTCTTCACCTTGAAGATGCGGTTTCCTTCCGGAACCATATGTTCCATGCGACGCATATCGGCATCGAAGTCGGGATCTGCAATTGAAAAGGATAAGGGGATCGTGTCTCGCACCCGGCCACCGAGGAGGTCGGCGATAGACAGCCCCGAAGATTTCCCGAATATGTCGAACATCGCGGTTTCGATGGCGAGCTTCGCCTCGCCATGACCGACCAAGATCTTTTTCATCTTAATCGTCAGCTCACGGATACGATCGACCCGTGCACCAATGACGATGGGACGCAGATATATGTCGATGGCGGCGAAGGCCGCTTCAGCGGTCCCCGTGAATACTTCCCAAGGTGCGGCTTCACCCCAGCCAACGATACCGGAGGACGAAGTCAACTCGACCAGGACGCGCTTCACTGTTCCCTTGACGTTGCCTACACCCTGCTGCCTAGCCATTTTAATTGGGCTTTCAACGAGGAAGACACGGAGATTGCGGATCGTTTCCATTTCTATGGGCCTCTAAATGCAAATGTTCATCGGGCGGAAGCGCCCTTATGAAAATGACCGAGGAACGCTTTCGTCGCATCCATCCGTGGGGTGTCGATGACCTGGATTGCGGTGCCTTTCTCGACCACATAACCGTCACGCATGAAGATCACCCGATCGGCGACGTCGCGTGCGAATGCGATCTCGTGGGTCACGATCACCATAGTCATCCCGTCTGCGGCGAGTTTCTGCATGGTCTGGAGCACTTCGCCCACCAACTCCGGGTCGAGTGCTGACGTCGCTTCGTCGAAAAGCATGACCTCTGGCTCCATCGCCAAAGCACGAGCGATCGCCACACGTTGTTTTTGACCGCCAGATAGCGTCTGCGGCATCTGCTGCGCGCGGTCCGCCAGCCCGACTTTTTCGAGTTGTGACATTGCGAGAGCTGTCGCCGTGCCCTTGTCCATTCCTTTGACATGGATCGGCGCTTCGATAACGTTCTGCAGTACCGTCATATGCGGGAAGAGGTTGAAGTTCTGAAAAACCATGCCAGTACGCGAACGGAAGGCGGCAAGCGGTTTGGTTTTTGGTTGCTGAACGGATGTTCCGAACTCGAACTTGGTTTCACCGACGCGAATGCTTCCGTCATCGGGAACGACAAGCAGGTTGATGCATCTCAACAGGGTTGACTTTCCGGAGCCTGAAGGACCGAGCAACGCGACAACGCCACCTTGTTCGACTTGGAGATTGATGTCCTTGAGGACTTCCAGCGGGCCGAAGCATTTCCGGAGCCGCGAAATTTCGATCATAGGTTTCACGGTCATCGTGCTTCTCCTAACTTGCGCTCGCGCTTGCGGACGTAAAGCGTCAACGGGAACAGGATAACGAAGTAGGCAACGGCTACAGCCGTGTAGGTCTCCAGAGGTCGGAAGCTGTCGTGAGCAGCCATCTGGCCCTGATAGACAAGATCAGGGACAGCCAGGACAGAGACCAGAGAGGTGTTCTTGAACATCAGGATGGACTGGTTCATGAGTGCTGGAAGCATTCGATGAAGCGCTTGGGGCAGAATGATGCGCCGCATGGCCAGCAAGGGCGTCATGCCTAGCGCCGAAGCCGCTTCCGACTGGCCCATGTCGATCGAGACGATGCCGCCTCGGATGATCTCTGCGAAGAAGGCGCCGCCGTAGCAGGACAGTGCGAGCAGCGATGCAGTCATCGGGGTCATTTCGATGCCGGCCACCATGGGCAGCGCGTAGTAGCACCAGATCAGCTGAACCAACACCGGCGTGCATCGAAAAATCTCGATGAAGCCAAGCGACAGCGCTCGTAAAATCCTCAAGCGTGACAGAAGACAGATGGCCGCGGTGAGGCCGATGGTGAGGCCGATGCAGATCGTCGCCGCGGTAAATCCAACCGTTATGCTCAATCCCTGCAAGAGCAGCCAGCGGTATCCCCAAAGTATGGAGAAGTCCCATTCGTACATGATCTCGGTATCCAGTAGTCGCGTGAGGTGGATGCGGGGCCGCGGCCCCGCCAATCTTCAACTTAGATATCGAAACCTGGGGGGAAGTCGCTTTCCTTGACGCCGACAAGCTCCATGTTGCGAATGATCGCATCTTTGACAAACCCGCTCTCACGTTGGGTCGTGATCCACTTGTCTGCATATTCACGCCACGATTGGTCGTCTTCCCGTCGGAAACCGGCATTGGATGTGGTGAAATCCGCTGGCGCCGGCATGACCAGTTTGCCGATGGAGGGATTTTTTGCGCGGAGCGACAGGGCGAGGACCATTACGAGGCACTGCGCATCAGCGCGCCCGGCCTGTAGCGCCGCTGTGGCGTCGCTCGCGGTTTTTAGCCGTGCCACCTCTGCCTGCGGTGCATGGCGTGAGACGGCCGAGTCGTGCGAGGATCCGGCATCGACTGCGATACGCAAATCCGGCTTGTTGAAGTCTTCCCAGGCTTCGCCTCCTGTGTCCTTGCGAACGATCAGAGTGAAGGCGTTCTTGAAGACAGGTCCAGAAAAGTCGATGACCTTCTTCCTCTCCGGTGTTGGGTTCAAACCAAAAAATACATCAATCTTGTCAGCTTGTAGATCAAGGACCGAGTTGCCCCATGTCGTTTCCAAGATTGAAAGTTTGACGCCAAGATCGTCGGCAAGCTTCTGGCAAATATCGACGTAGAAACCTCGCCAGGAACCATCGGCCAGGCTCTTTTGGTAATAGGGGGCTCCGTCGGCGACGCCGCCGATCCGAAGTGTGCCGGAAGACTTGATGCGCTCCAAAGAGCTGGCTGCAAAAAGGCTCGTGCTCGTACCTAGACCAGTGGCGGCAGCAATCGTGCCAAGGCCCATGAGTTTGGTGAAATAACGTCTGTTCATATCGTTCCCCTTTGTTGGACACGCGATGAAAATTGGTGGTCCTCCATCGCTTCGTGTCATGCGGCGCTCCCGTGCGGTTTAAGCCGCATCACCCTCCAGCTCGATACTGGTTATGTTGTGATGATCTCGAACCTTTGCCGTGACGTGGATTTTTGTCCAACACTCGCGAAAACAAAAACATTGAAAAATATCTCTTTCATGAGTTTTATTCATGGTAGCGAACGGGGCATCCAATGAGACGATATCTTCCTTCACTGTCAGCGCTGCATGCGTTCGAAGCGGCAGCGCGTTACATGAACTTTACCAAAGCGGCTGATGATCTTGGACTGACGCAGAGCGGAATTAGCCGGCAGATTAAAAACCTTGAGGACTTTCTCGGGGTGACGTTGTTCCATAGATCGGGACCGCGATTGGTGCTGACCGAAATTGGAGCAAACTACTACCGGGATGTAGCCTTATCCCTTGATAGGCTTCAGGAGATTTCCATCGACGCCGTTCGTGGACGCACGGTTGATAGCTCCCTGATGATTGGCACGCATCCCACTTTCGCGTCTCGCTGGCTTCCACAGCGCCTCTCTACCTTCATAGATGCGCATCCGGAAATCCCTCTGGAAATCATGCCTGCCGCACCTACAACGGACTTTGAAACGACCCGCCTGGATATAACTGTACTGAGAGGAGCGGGAACCTGGTTGCACGCTCGTTCGGTCGAGTTGTTTCCGGAAACGCTCGCCGTGGTGGCGTCCCCCAGTCTGATCCCATTGGGCGAAAAACTTGCCCCACTGGACTTTTCAAATTTTCCCATGTTGCAGAACTCTGGCCGGCCAAGTCTCTGGTTGAGCTGGTTGAGGCTTGCCGGCCTTTCTTACAGCGGAAGAATTCAAGGCTCGCGCTTCTCCAATCACGAGATGATCATCAACGCGGCAGTACACGGAATCGGTATCGCGGTGGTGCCCACATTCTATATCGAGCGTGAGCTTCATCGCGGCCTGCTGCATATGCCATTTGGTGATCCTATTCGGTCCGACGACTCCTACTACGCCGTCTACCCAGAGCGAAAATCGCATATTGCGAACATAATACTCTTTCGGGACTGGCTAGTTCGGCAAACTCGGAATCAGCCAGCATGATCGTCAGCACTGTGTCGTTTTCGAGAGATCGGCGGGGTCTTCGCTGGCGCCGTCTCTTGGCATACTCGTGATCGCGACCAGTGAAACAGGTTGGGGCGATTGCCAATCATGGCGCACAACCGAGGGCTTAAGCGAACCGCTGGCGGACGAGGTCGCCCCGCTCGGCATCAAGGTCACGATCGTCGAACCGGGCTACTTCCGGATAGATTTCCTCGGTTCTCGCTCCCTTACAGTCAGCCCGGCGCGGATCGACGACTATACGCAAACGGCAGGGGCCGTCCGTTCCGTCGCCCGCGACCTCAGCCACAACCAGCCCGGCGACCCAACGAAACTGGCGGCAGCGATCGTTGAATTGGCCGCGCAATCCGCGCCGCCGCTGCATGCCCTACGGCAGCGACACCGTCGCCGCCATTGAGGGCAAGAATGCACATAGGAGGAGTTGGCCCGCTGGAGACATGTGTCGGTGAGCACCGACTTTCAGCCAGCCGTGTGATCCGCTTCGGCTTTCAGGCAAGAACGTCGGCGCCGCGGGCGCCGACGCGGACCCATCGTCCAGATGACGAAAAGTTGTTCACATGACAGTCGTGACGCTTGACTACCTGAAAGACGATGACGGTATCGAAACCTTGACCCCGCACCTCGCTGACATAAGGGAACGCATGACTGCCCTGATCGAGGCATGCGAGGTGGAACTCCGCGGGAGACTTCCAATGGCCGAGCTTTCAGCATTCCCTGGTTTTCCTATCGGTCGGATGGAGAAGGGGCCGGTACGGAACCTGCGAGTGGCCGACGAATGGCTCGTAGCCACGGGAAGCGCCACGCACTTCTTACTCGCGGAGCCACGGGTTGAACGGTGTGGGTATCATAGTTGGGTCAACTGCGGGGCACACGCCGTGGCACAATCTGCCGTCATGGCTCGCTGTCTCGAACCCCCGATATTCTTTACGGACGCCCAGCGTCACCACTGCGCGTATCAAGTTGTTCAGGATCGTCGAGAAGCGCGGTGCCTCATTCAAGGCATCGACAGCCGCACTTGCTGCCAGGCTTGCGTCTTTCTCGAGCACTGCTGGACTACGGAGGAGCGCGCAGGCTTGCCCTGTGGCACCTGAAAACGCACGGCTCCACATGTCTATCTATAAAATCGGTATCGGGTTTGTCCTGGCGCGCAATCGTGAACGGCGGCTATTGCATGTCCGTTCCCCAGAGCGGCCAGTCCGCAATCGGCCCCTTGTGGATATCGGCCGCGCCACCGATGCGGTCGATCACATCCCCCTCACTCAAGGAGCGATTGATTGAAATCTTTCCTGTAGGGAGGGAGTATGGGTGGCCAAGACGGTACTAAGCTCCACTTCTGCGAAGGAGTCCGACATCGACTCGATAAAGTCGGAACTGACCAGGGGGTGCTCCGTGACCCTCCTCGAGACACTCAGCGCCCGCCGCAGATTGCGAAGCTCCGATATCAGGCTGACGGACGAGCTGGATGCCGCCGTGGCTGCAGTGTCTGCTGCGTTTCCTGGATATAACAAGACCTCGCTGCAATCGGTGCAGCAAATCCTCTCGCGTCTGACACACAGCATTCGGAATTGGGAGTGGGTCGACATCACCGTCGGACAGGTCACGATCGTTGTTCGAGCATGGTTGACGAACCAAGCCGCAGTGCTGCCTTTCGTGGAGGATTTTCTGCGAACCGAGATTGCTGTTTCGACAAACGTCGCCTTGCTGCAAGCCGTATGCGACTCCTATCTGGAGGAATGGAGCGAAACTTCGCAACGCACCGTGTGGGTGAGGGAAATTTTAAAAAGTAGATTCTCGCTGCTGCCGGGCAATTGGCAGCGGGTGTTCACCGCCCTACCGGAATTGTTGCTGGAGGAAAACGGGCCAGATTCACTGGCGGAAAGAATGGCGCTCAAAAGTGATCCCTATAGCTGGCTGGTGAAAAACGGTGTGGGCTCACCGCACAGCGGCGATTTCATGGCTGCGGCCCATTCAGGCTTTTTGCGCCGTATGGCGCCAGTTGAATCGATCGATCGCATCGAAGTGGTGTTCAGGTGGATACTGCCTGAAGGAAGACCGCCGATGGAAAACGGTCCGGCGGCGAGCGCGGTCGATGTAATTCTCAGATCATGGGCGAACAGAAATCCCAGCTCCGAAATCCGAATACACCTTCTGAATCGAATCATGGCTTTCTACGGCGATCCGCGTAATCAGAAGCCAGAATTCTGGTCCCTCGTGACAAACGATAGTAGGAGGGTCGTCGTGCGCTGGCTTGCGGGCCAAAGCATGGATGCGTTGCTGCGGATTATCGGGGACGCAACGCAGAACCATATGTGGGAGTCTCGCCACGTCTTCTGGAAAGGCCTTTACGACAGGGGCCTGATCGACGAGGCCTGGATCGTGCTGTCTGCTAAGGCTATCAGGATTGCCGATAAGCTTCTGAGGGAAACGCAGAACCCGATCTACTCAATGGTCAGCCGACAGACTGCAAGGGGCGACAAGAAGGAGACCTGCCTCCTGATTATGCGAATTCGCAACTATGTTGTTCTCGAGGGGTCGCACGACTATAGGGTGCACGTTTTTGATCAGAGCGATCCGCTTGCTCCTGCGTTCTACGAGGAAGCGTACAACGCAGAGGCTATGCGGTTGCCTGCCAATGACAAGAATACCAAGGTTCACGATCAATTTGGCGCGTGGCGGCAGTGGGTCGAGAGACGAGTTCTCTGAACGCAATAAGCCGGCTGCGATAATTTCAAAGATCGAAGGGTATACGTCTGCATGGTAGGTGATAACTTTGGGGAATGGGGTCAAATCGCGGCACTTGCTGAGCCACTTCATTGGAAAAGGGAGCAACCCAACAGCGACCGCTCGGTTCCTCACAGTGACTGGAACGATCTCTAAGAAAGATTTGTTGCCCCCAGGGAAGTTGCGATAGGCGTGGGCATCATGGCGGGCGCCGTGTCTGATAGTAGAACCATTTCTTGCGGCCCCGTGTTGTAGATTTTTTCATACGTTGCTAACACTCTCAGTCCCATGACTGAGATTCAAACAGCCACAACCACGGATGCTCACATCCGCGCGCCTCTTCTACAGTGGCTGCGCGCCTTGCATCCTGATTGCCTGGACGCGAAGCTCTTGGAAGAGTTCAAGATGCCTCGGCCGTCCGCGCGGATAGATGTCGCGCTGGTGAATGGAGAGATGGCTGGTTTCGAAATCAAAAGCGACCGTGACACCCTCACACGATTGCCTTGGCAGATACCTGCGTTCTCAAAATTTTTCGACCGCGTTAGCCTTGTAACGACGCCGAAGCACGTGCCGGAGGCGAGAATGAAAATTCCGCGATGGTGGGGAATCATCGTCTTCCGTGAAAATGGTTCTTTCGACGTTTCACGTTCACCTAAACGCAATTCTAAAATCGATGCAGTCTCGTTTCTGTTCGCCCTTTCAAAAAGCGAGCTTGCGTCGGTCGCGCGAGAGGCAGGAGTTATCGTTCCTGGATCTTTGAAAAAGGAGGCAATGGTCGAAACCATTGCCTCTTCGATACAAAAGCCTCTTCTCTGCAGTTTGGCTCGGGAGGTGATCAAATTGCGGGATGTATGCGCCTAACTAGATCTCGTCGTCACCCTCTGCCGATTCATCGCTATAACTGATCTGCCGGCTCACATGCATGTTGATCTTGGCAGCGTGCCAATATCGCGCAGAGCCATATGGATCGAGTTTCCCGGTCGCCGCGGTCTTCACCAGTTCGCTTCCCCAACAACTAAGGCCGTCGTCGAAGTCTGCGTGCTCGATAATGGCCTTCGATCCCAAGATCCATCCCTGAGGATCTTGTGCGTTGTCGTGACGATAGATGATCCACGACTCTGGCAAGGCGTAGACAACTTGGGCTTTCCAGTCGCCGGGCATATAGGTTGACGATTTTTTCCAACGGCGGTGGCCGCTGTAGTCTCCGAACAGAAATGGGTATCCGGTACTAGCCTCTCGCCAAAGCTCTCGAGAATGGGACTCATATATTTTCGCCGATTCGGGTGGGCTGGTATAGGAATCGTGAAGGCAGACCGCCGCGAGATTGAGCATTTGAGAAGGGTCGAGTTCTTCCAGCACGCGTGCCGCCGATCGCTTTGCAAACTCAATACGCTCAGCGATCTGCTGTCTTCCCTGACCGCAGTCCACGATCAGCACCAACTGTTCAGCGGAATCCAGAAAGGCAACTATCTGGCCGATAATGGGGAAGATCTCTTCACTCGTTTCGGGTGTTATTCGAATAGCCAGACGTTCGACGCCAGCCTTCCAGAACTGAGCTGCCTGTCTAAGAATATTCTTCGATTGTGACGCGGGGTCGGTGAACTGCAATACCGGGATAGCGTTCGCATATTGACTTACGCATTCTCGCCATTTCGAGAAGCCGTCGGTCGGCATCATGTGGGCAAGCAATGATGCGTTGTAGCTATCTTGGGCCTTCTGAAGCTTCTCAATCTTGGCGTGGTCGGGGTTCTTTTTCGAGACGTAAGCTTCAGGAGCCGCGTCTTTTGACAGATCGAGAATGAAAGGGCGATGTCCGAATATGGCGCCGACGGCATCTATTGTGCTCTGAAACGATGCATCATACTTAATCTGGCTGAGTTCGACGATTGGGAGAATGGCGTCCTTATCCTCTTCGCTGAGCTCACGATATGCGATCTGTTCCGGCTCGGAGCATTGAAGCAAGGGTAGTAGCGAAACTGTCTGAAATCGACTGCTGGCATGGCTTCCTCTTGTTATCGTTATCTCGATAATATTAAACGATTCTAATGCACATCCTTCTGTCCGTGTTCGCCCAGTATCGTAGGCGATCTCGGGAGACCTATTGTTCGCCCAGTTGGCTCGTAAACCGAAGCTTGATCCCTGTTTGTTCCGTATGCAATTTCCGGGCAGCTCATCGCTGCCCGGAAATCTATCTATTACTAACCGTGAAACACTTGCGACTTGTTTCACGTCAAAATGACAAAGTTCGTGTCATCCTATAACATCAAACTAATCATTTATCAGCTGCACCCGCTCGTCGCACCGCACGTGTCGCACTTCTCGCACGTGCCATTCCGCACCATCGTGAAGTTCTGGCATTCCGAGCACATGTTGCCCGTATAGCCCTGCGCGATCGAGCGGATGCGGCGTTCGGCCTCCAGTTTCTTGGCGTCCGACTTGGCGGCGGCGGCTTCGGCGGCGGCCTTGTCGGAGAAGAGGGCGGTGACGTCCGGCTCGGTGCCGGCGTCGTCGGCGATCTCCTCGGCGAGTTCAGCGGCGCGTTCCTCGTAATCGCGCTTGAAGGCGACGATTTCGGAGGTGGAGATGGCGGTCACCGGTTCGAGCTTGCGCGCGGCGTTGCCGGAGAAGGCCGTGACGTTGGCTCCGCCGGAGGCTTTTGCGGGAGCGGCGGTTGCCGCGCCCTTTGGTTCGCCGGAAGCGCGGTCGATCTGGCCGCCCTGGACGAGCGTCGGCTTGTGGCCGCGGGTCCAGCCGGTGGAGATCAGGTTGGTCTTGCCTTCCTGGATGCCCTTGCCGAGTGCGGTGTTGCCGAAGTCGGACGTATCGACATGGGCAAGGTCGTGGCGGTTGAGGTACGAGACGGCGAGTTCGCGGAACACGTAGTCGAGGATCGACGTGGCGTTCTTGATCGCGTCGTTGCCCTGGACCATGCCGGCCGGCTCGAACTTGGTGAAGGTGAAGGCCTCCACATATTCCTCCAGCGGCACGCCGTATTGCAGGCCGAGCGAAATGGCGATGGCGAAGTTGTTCATCATCGCGCGGAAGGCGGCGCCTTCCTTGTGCATGTCGATGAAGATCTCGCCGATGCGGCCGTCGCCGAATTCGCCGGTGCGCAGGTAGACCTTGTGTCCGCCGACGATCGCCTTCTGGGTATAGCCCTGGCGGCGGTTCGGCAGCTTTTCACGCTCGCGGGTGACCCGCTCGATCACGCGCTCGATGATCTTTTCCGTGACCGTGACGGCCTGGGCGGCTGCCGGAGCCTGGATGAAGTCCTCCATCGCATCCTCGTCGTCCTCGTCCTCGATCAGCGAGGCGTTGAGCGGCTGGGAGAGTTTTGAGCCATCGCGGTAAAGGGCATTCGCCTTCAGCGCCAGCTTCCAGGAGAGCATGTAGGCGGCCTTGCAATCCTCGACGGTCGCCTCGTTCGGCATGTTGATCGTCTTGGAGATCGCGCCCGAGATGAACGGCTGGGCCGCCGCCATCATGCGGATGTGGCTTTCGACCGAGAGGTAACGCTTGCCGATCTTGCCGCAGGGGTTGGCGCAATCGAAGACCGGCAGGTGCTCGGCCTTGAGGAAGGGCGCGCCTTCCAGCGTCATCGCACCGCAGACATGGATGTTGGCGGCTTCGATGTCCTTCTTCGAGAAGCCGATATGCTCGAGCAGGTTGAAGCTCATATCATTGAGCTGCTCGTCGGAGACCTTCAGCGTGCCCTTGAGGAAGTCGGCACCGAGCGTCCACTGGTTGAAGACGAACTTGATGTCGAAGGCAGCCTTGGTGGCGGCGTTGATCGCCTCGATCTTGTCGTCGGTAAAGCCCTTGGCGCGCAGCGAGCCGGGGTTGACTGATGGAGCCTGGTTGATGTTGCCGTGGCCGACGGCATAGGCCTCGATCTCGGCGATCTGGCTTTCCGAATAGCCGAGCGTGCGCAGCGCTTCGGGAACCGCACGGTTGATGATCTTGAAGTAGCCGCCACCGGCGAGCTTCTTGAATTTCACCAGCGCGAAATCGGGCTCGATGCCTGTGGTGTCGCAATCCATGACTAGGCCGATCGTGCCGGTCGGCGCGATGACGGAGACCTGAGCATTGCGGTAGCCGTGCTGTTCGCCGAGCGCGACAGCCTTGTCCCATGCGGCCTTGGCATGGACGATGAGGTCGGCATCCGGGCAATCGCCGTGGATGAGGGCGACCGGCTCGACCGAGAGCTTCTCATAGCCCTGGGTTTCGCCGAAGGCGGCGCGGCGATGGTTGCGCATGACGCGCAGCATGTTGTCGCGGTTCGGCTTGAAGCCCGGGAAGGGGCCGAGCTTGGCGGAGATTTCGGCCGAGGTCGCATAGGAGACTCCGGTCATGATGGCGGTGAGGGCACCGGCGATCGCGCGGCCTTCCTTCGAGTCATAGGGGATGCCCGAGGACATCAAGAGGCCACCGATATTGGCGTAACCGAGGCCGAGCGTGCGGTATTCATAAGAGAGCTCGGCGATTTCCCGCGACGGGAACTGCGCCATCATCACCGAGATTTCGAGAACCAGCGTCCAGAGGCGCACGGCATGCTCGTAATCGGCGATGTTGATGTTCTTGGTGGCAGCGTCCTTGAACTGAAGCAGGTTGAGCGAGGCAAGGTTGCAGGCCGTGTCGTCGAGGAACATGTATTCCGAGCACGGATTGGACGCGCGGATCGGGCCGGCAGCCGGGCAGGTGTGCCAGTCGTTCATCGTCGTGTTGAAGTGCAGGCCCGGATCGGCCGACGCCCAGGCGGCGTAGGAGATCGATTCCCACAGGTCCCGCGCCTTCAGCGTCTTCATCACCTTGCCGTCCTTGCGGGCGGTCAGGTTCCAGTCGCCGTCATTCTCGACGGCACGCAAAAAATCGTCCTTGAGCGAGACGGAGTTGTTGGAGTTCTGGCCGGAGACCGTGAGGTAGGCTTCCGAATCCCAGTCCGTGTCGTAGGTCTTGAACTCGATGTCCTTGTAACCCTGCTTGGCAAACTGGATGACGCGCTGGACGTAGTTCTCCGGAACCTGGTCCTTCTTGGCGGCGCGGATTTCGCGCTTCAGGGCCGGGTTCTCGTTCGGGTCGAAGCAGGCGTCGTTATCACCAGCGCAGTTGACGCAGGCCTTCATGATCGCCTTCAGGTGACGGGCGACGATCTTCGAGCCGGTGACGAGGGCCGCAACCTTCTGCTCTTCCTTGACCTTCCAGTTGATGTATTCCTCGATATCCGGATGGTCGATATCGACGACGACCATCTTGGCGGCACGGCGGGTGGTGCCGCCCGACTTGATGGCGCCGGCGGCGCGGTCGCCGATCTTCAAGAACGACATCAGGCCCGACGACTTGCCGCCGCCGGAGAGCTTTTCGCCTTCGCCGCGCAGGTAGGAGAAGTTGGAGCCGGTGCCGGAGCCGTATTTGAACAGGCGCGCCTCGCGCACCCACAGGTCCATGATGCCGCCTTCGTTGACGAGATCGTCGCCGACGGACTGGATGAAGCAGGCATGCGGCTGCGGATGCTCATAGGCCGACTTCGACTTCACCAGCTTGCCGGTGAAGGGATCGACATAGAAATGGCCCTGGCCGGGGCCGTCGATGCCATAGGCCCAATGCAGGCCGGTGTTGAACCACTGCGGCGAGTTCGGCGCGACGCGCTGGGTGGCGAGCATGTAGGCGAGTTCGTCGCGGAAAGCGAGCGCGTCGTCTTCGGAGGCAAAATAGCCGCCCTTCCAGCCCCAATAGGTCCAAGTGCCTGCCAGGCGATCGAAGACCTGGCGGGCGTCGGTTTCGGAACCGTAGTGTTCCTCCTTCGGCAGATCCTTCATCGCGGCCACGTCGGCTTCGGAGCGCCACAGCCAGGAGGGAACGGAATTCTCTTCGACCTTTTTCAGGCGCGCGGGAACGCCGGCCTTGCGGAAATATTTTTGGGCCAGAATGTCGGCCGCGACCTGGCTGAATTGCGCAGGCACGTCGATATCCGCGAGACGAAACACGATCGAGCCATCCGGATTCTTGATCTCGCTGATGGCCTTGCGGAATTCAATTTCGGCATAGGCCGATTGGCCTGCCTTGGTGAAACGACGTTCGATCTGCATCTGTCCCTAGTCCTTTTGTTTGCCGCTGCCTGAAAGCGTTCAAGCTCCAGACAAAATAATCCCCGTCCGACCGCACGGAATGTCGCGCAGCCAGTTTCCGTTTCCGATCTGATGGGAAACCCGTCTCGGGTTGCCCTGTATCTTGTGCTGATTATGGCTGCAAACACTAAATATAGTATCAACAGCTTCTTTACGCCAGCTTTTTGTGCCGTGTCCGGCGCCTTCGGAGATCACAAAAAATAACCGCCGCGACCAGCGGATCATCCGCCGAGCCGCCTGAAAAACAGACTATCTTTTCTGAAATGAACCGGCCTCGAAACTTGCCCGGTCCCGCCGCCGCCGCAACGTGGAATCCATTAACGGCATCCTACCCGATTCCGTCAAGGGCTGGTTTGTGTCGTAATTGCGAACACCAGATGTTGTGTGTGTGACCTGTGGAAAACGGGGACAGCGAGCAAATCCAGCAAAATCAGACGGTTCGCCGGACTACCTCCGGTGGCGTGCGTAACGTCACCCGGTTTTTCAAAAATTCACGGGTAAAAATCCATATTAAATTTACCATGGTGATCCTCCGCCATAGCCAAATCCGTGGCTTTATGATGCGGGGGGATATTGATTCGGAAGGGGTGCGGCTGCACCGCTCGCGAGGCTGCAACCCCTGTTTAATATTCCATGCCAAGCCGCTCTGCGGAAAACCATTTTGGCCCGTCAGAGAGCGTCGAGATTGATGCCGATGGTGATGGCGCCGATCGGCAGGCCGGTCTGAGGATCGCAGATCGTCAGGCTCGCCTGCGACTGCAGCGTTTGAGTCGATCCATCTTTTTCCGCCTTGTCGACGAAAAGAACGCCTGGGCCGGTAAGATAGGTCTTTTGCCATTTCGGCTCGTCGCCTTGCCAGTAATCCGAACTGACCTCGCTCTCGCCGACGCTCAAGCCTTTGGCGTCGATGACGAAGATCTCGGTGATGACGCCGCCGGCAGCGACCTGCCTGTCTCTGAGGAATTTCGACAGCCGGCTGCCGATGACGGTGTCGATCAGCGGCCCGGTATTGCCCGAAAATTCGGCCCGCCAGGCGGCATCCATATCATTGATGTCAGACGGCGTCAGGCGAGCATGACGCTTGTTGTGATCCCTCAGTTCCTCGATGATGATCGGCGCATTCATCCACGGACGTACATTGGCGTCGATGTAGGCCGTCACCGGCGCGACATGAACGTCGCTGGCCATGGATGAGCAAGCCGGCAGTGACCAGAGGACCGCGCCAACAGCCGCCGAAACGAGCGCCCTGTGTGGGATGGTTCCGTTGCTCAGCCGCGGGACCCCTTGGCGATCGGTTCCTGATAGGTGAAACCCATGTCCCAGGGGAAGTAGATCCAGGTATCCTGGCTGACTTCGGTGACGAAGGTATCGACCTGCGGCCGGCCCTTCGGCTTGGCGTAGACGGCGGCAAAATGCGCCTTCGGCAGCATCGCCCGGACCACCGCTGCGGTCTTGCCCGTGTCGGTCAGGTCGTCAATGATCAGCACGCCTTGCCCGCCATCGGCTTTCAGCTCCTCGGTAATTCCCTTGAGCACATGCATCTCGCCCTGCGAATCATAGTCGTGGTAGGAGGCGACACAGACCGTCTCGATCAGCCGTATGTTCAACTCGCGGCAAACGATTGCCGCCGGGACGAGGCCGCCGCGGGTAATGCAGACAATGGCTTTCCATTCGCCGCCATTGCCGGCCAACCGCCATGCAAGCGCACGGGCATCGCGGTGAAACTGGTCCCAGGAAACGGGAAATGCTTTTTCGGGAAGTGACATTTGCGAAGCTCCTGGTTGATAGCGCCATCGTGCAGTTCGGAAGTGGTGCGGACGACGGGGGTCGAACCCGTACAGATTGCTCCGAGGGATTTTAAGTCCCTTGCGTCTACCAGTTTCGCCACGTCCGCGTGCTTTTCCTTTCAGACACTCGGGCTTTAAGGTCAATAGATTGTTTTTCAAAACCCGACGTGGCGGCGAATTTCGCGGACGTTAAACAACAATGCCGGATTTGCAAAACCCCTCAAACGGCAGGGTTATGCCGGCCGGCATGTGGCTTTATATTTTCGACAGAGAAGAAGATTGGAGGCTTGGTCGCAGTGCTGCAGGAAATCCCATTGACATGGAAGCCGATCCGGAACCGCTCGTTCGCAGGCATGCTGGGTCAGCATCAGCTTGCCTATGTGCTACAGCATGATGGACAAACGAGCTGGAAATGGATGGTTTCCGGCTGCAACGGCACGATCCGGTACGATTTTCAATCGGCCGAGACGCTGGATGAAGCCAAGGCGGCGGTACAGGCAAGCGTCGACCAATGGTTTCGGCAGGCCGGATTGCTGACGGAAACGCCGCATCTGTAGGCCCCCGGAGGCGTTCCATAGCCACATATGCCGTAAAAGACAATTGGTGGTTATTACCGGCTATAACTCGTAGTTGAATTATGGCGGTCGAATATTAGTATCACCTTGCATTGTTGCATGGGAGCTTGCGATGTCAAACCGGGTGCATGTCACGGATCTTCTGCAGGCGGCGAAACTTTTGGCCGACTCACAGCAGGATGTCATGCTGAGCTACTTGATCTGCATGGCAATCATCGAAGCAAGACAGCCGCGCAGGGAAGGCGCGACTAAGGCGGCCTGACGGCCAAGGGGTTTGAGCTACTGGTCTTCAAACGCCATAACGATGTCCACACAAAGTCATAACGGAAGGCCAATCCATGGATTAGCCTTCCGTTTCCGACAGGGCGTCAGCGTTAACCCTACGCGTGAAGGTTAACAAAGGGTTTCGATTGATCCCCCGACCGTTTCAGTTTTAGATCGTGTTGCCGAGGGAGGGAAACTCGGCATTTTCAGTACGAAAACCATACACCCCTCTTCGGCGCCGGAGAGGGGTATCGTTTTTCAAGCGATGGTCGCGAACGCGGTCACTTATCAGGCTTTCAGCCCTGCCAACGCCGCCGCCTATCCGGCACATTCTCTCTTTGCTGTTTTGCGTCTTTTCCCGCCGCCGGGCTGACCTAAATCTTTTTTGAAAAATCTTCCTGCGGGCTGTCGATATCGCTGACACTCGTTCGTCGTATGGTCAGGAAGGCCGATGCGGCTTCCGCCAATCAGAGGAGAAGACGATGCGTGTAATGGTTATGGTCAAGGCGACGAAGGACAGCGAAGCGGGCGTCATGCCTTCGACCGAGCTTTTGGAAGCCATGGGCAAGTACAACGAAGAACTAGTCAACGCCGGCATCATGATGGCCGGCGAGGGACTGCACCCGTCGGTCAAAGGCAAGCGTGTCGCTTTCGATGGACCTGGCCGCACCGTCATTGACGGTCCCTTTGCCGAGACCCGCGAACTGGTCGCCGGCTTCTGGCTGTGGGAGGTCAAGGATATGGCAGAGGCCGTCGAGTGGGTGAAGCGCTGCCCCAATCCGATGCTCGGGCCAAGCGAAATCGAAATCCGCCAGGTCTTCGAGGCCGCCGATTTCGGCGATGCCCTGACGCCGGAACTTGCGGAACAGGAGGATCGGCTGCGCGAAAAGACGGCAAACCGCTGAGGCATCGCCGGCTACCATCATCCGTCGCCGCCGCGGCTTGACTTGCCCTTCGCTCCTCCCTTAAGCGGGAAGCATGGCGGCGACCGAAATCCATCAAGCGATCGAGACGGTTTTCCGGATCGAACAGGCCAGGCTCATTGCGGGCCTGGCCCGTATGTTGCGCGATGTGAGCCTTGCCGAAGAGTTGGCGCAGGACGCGCTCGTCACCGCGCTGTCGGAATGGCCGAACAGCGGGGTTCCCAAAAATCCCGGCGCCTGGCTGATGACTGCTGCCAAGCGCCGGGCCATCGATGGCTTCCGCCGCAAGAAGATGCTGGCGCGCAAGCATGCCGAGATCGGCCGGGACCTCGATGACGAACGCGATACGAGTGTCGAGCAGATCGAATCGGCCATGGACGACGATGTCGGCGACGAACTTTTGAGCCTCATCTTCACCGCCTGCCATCCGGTGCTGTCCGCCGAGGCGCGCGCGGCACTCACGCTGCGCCTGATCGGAGGGCTTACGACGGATGAGATCGCCCGCGCTTTTCTGTCCAATGAGACGACCATCGCCCAACGGATCGTCCGGGCCAAGAAGACGCTCGGCAAGGCCGGGCTTACCTATGAGGTCCCCCGCGGGGCGGAGCGAAAGGAACGCCTCGCCTCGGTGCTTGAGGTCATCTACCTGATCTTCAACGAAGGTTACGCCGCCACTGCCGGCGAGGACCTGATTCGCCCGGCCCTATGCGCCGAGGCTCAGCGCCTGGGCCGCATTCTTGTCGGCCTTGCGCCCGACGAGCCCGAGGTCTTCGGTCTGCTGGCATTGATGGAAATCCAGGCCTCGCGTCTCAGCGCGCGAACAGCGCCGGACGGCTCGGCGGTTCCCCTGACCGAGCAGAACCGGGCCCGTTGGGACCAACTCCTGATCCGCCGCGGCCTTACCGCCCTCGCGCGCGCCGAATCCCTGGACGGCGGTAGCGGCCCCTATGCCCTGCAGGCAGCGCTCGCCGCCTGCCACGCAAGGGCACGCAAGGCGGAGGAAACGGACTGGGGCAGGATAGCGGCACTCTACGACAGGCTGCGCGAGGTCTTGCCGTCACCGGTGGTCGATCTCAACCGGGCGGTGGCCTATAGCATGGCTTTCGGACCGCAGGCCGGCCTGACACTGATAGATGAGATCGAGCAGGCGGCGACCTTGAGCAACTACGCTCCAGTGCCGGCGGCCAAGGGGGATTTCCTGTTCCGGGCGGGCCGGCTGGCCGAGGCCAAGGTCGAGTTCGAGCGCGCCGCAGCGCTCAGCCGCAACGGGCGCGAAAAGGATTTTCTGCTGAAACGCGCGGCGGCTTGTGGTGACTGACAAGATCGAACACCTGCGGTTTCGTTCCGCCTGCTTCTCGCCGTGTTGGAACTGGAGGATCAGGGATCCAGAGCCTGGCCGTCCTCGACGATCGCTTCGGGGCGATCACCTCCGTCGGCGTGTTCGAAATGCCAGTGGCCGTTCGGATCCTGAAAGCTGATCTCCTCGTCGTCACCGCCGACCTGCTGCTCTGCCGCCACGGCTTTTGCCGCCGCCAAAGCCATCTCGCGGGTGGGAAAGGCTTCGGAGAAGACGTCGGCAAGCTTGTAGGCCCATCCGCCATCATGCTGAACGATCGCATATACCACTCTGGTCATTTCCTACTCCCTGGAACATGCCGAATTCAAACACCCTAAGGCGTCGGCGTGACCGGACAGGAACAGCCAAATGCGGGCAATAGTTCCAGCAACCGAAATGCGCGTGGCGAGTGTTCGGTTTTCGTCCGTGTGAGGACAAAGTACCACGAAACATCCGCAGTTTGCCACTTTTACGGCAGGATGACCGAAACCGCAGACTTTCCGCGCCTGTTGCGATGCGCCCTGCCTAATCCGAGATTCTCACGAAAAGGGCGGCCTCTCGGCCGCCCTTCGATTGTCGTCAATGTTCTGACGATACTCAGGCGGACAGTTTTGCCGCGATCTTGGCGACGTGGGCACCCTGGTAGCGGGCAGCCTCGAGTTCGACTTCCGACGGCTGGCGCGCGCCGTCGCCACCGGTGATGGTGGATGCGCCGTAAGGCGAACCGCCCTTGATTTCCTCAAGGCCCATCTGGCCCTGGAAGGCATAGGGAAGACCGACGACGACCATGCCCTGATGCATGAGCGTCGGGATGAAGCCGAGGATGGTGGATTCCTGGCCGCCATGCTGCGTTGCCGAGGAGGTGAAGACCGAGCCGACCTTGCCGACCAGAGCACCGCTCATCCAAAGACCGCCGGTCTGATCGACGAAGTTGCGCATCTGCGATGCAACGGTGCCGAAACGCGTGCCGGCGCCGAAGATGATCGCGTCGTAATCTGCGAGTTCCTCGGGCTTGGCGATCTCGGCAGCCTGATCGACCTTGAAATACGAGGCCTTGGCCACTTCTTCGGGAACCAGTTCCGGTACGCGCTTGACGGTTACGTCGGCGCCTGCAGACTTTGCACCCTCAGCCACCGCGTAGGCCATGGTTTCGATGTGCCCGTAGGCCGAATAGTAAAGTACCAGCACCTTAGCCATTGTCTTCTCCTTTGACCGGCAATTCCGCTTGATTGCCTCTGGATATAAGATCTATCAGTTTTGTGGGCCTGCTGTCAGAACCGATGCGGGCGACAGACTGTTCGAGAATAATAGACAGTCGTGATTTCGATTGAACAATCCACGCAGGAATTGCCGATGACCAGCAAAAAAATCGTCACCGCCGCCATGCTCGCCATCGGCGATGAACTGCTGTCCGGCCGAACCAAGGACAAGAATATCGGTCATCTCGCCGATATGTTGACGCTGGCCGGCATCGATCTCAAGGAAGTGCGCATCGTCGCCGACGACGAACCCGCGATCGTTGCGGCGCTGAACGGGTTGCGCGGTCAATACGACCATGTCTTCACCTCCGGCGGCATCGGGCCGACACATGACGACATCACCGCCGACGCGATTTCACGGGCGTTCGGTGTCGAATGCATTCACGACCCGGACGCCATGGCCTTGCTCGGCGCCATGTATGAGCGGCGCGGGATGGAATTCACCGAAGCGCGCCGCCGCATGGCCCGCATGCCGAACGGTGCGCGGCATATCCCGAACCCGGTCTCGACGGCGCCGGGTTTCATCATCGGCAACGTCTATGTGATGGCCGGCGTGCCGCAGGTTTTCCAGGCCATGCTCGACGCGCTGCTGCCGCAGCTTGAAAGCGGAACAGTGGTGAAATCGCGCTCGGTGATGTCGCCGTTCGGCGAGGGGGACATCGGCGGACCGCTCGGGGAGGTCCAGAAGGCGCACCCGATGACCAGCATCGGCTCCTATCCGAAGTTCGACGGTAAGTCGTTTTCGACAGACCTCGTCATTCGCGCCCGGGACGAAGCCCTGCTAGACGCTGCGGAAGCGGATGTGCGGGCCATGATCGAAAGGATCGCCGCCTCAAAAAGAGGCGCCTGACCTCACGGCGTCGCAGCAGGGGCCGCGATCGTGAACTTCTGATCGACGCTTGCGGATTTGCCGCTGTTCAGGTCGTTGAAGCGGAACCGCAGAACATAATCGCCGGCCGCAGCGCCGCTGACGTCGGTCGTCAGCGTTGCGTAGATCTCCTGGTTGCGGAAGAAGCTGATGAAGCTGAACGTGCCGAAAGCCTTCTGGCTGGCGAGAACCTCGCCGGTAGCGCTCAGAATATCCAGATCGACGGTGAAGCGCGTCTCGATCTTGCCGGGGACTGTCGCCGGTTTCCAGCTCAACCCGATGGGCTCGACGTAGGACACCAGCGCCTCGCCGGGCTTGAAAGACGGGCTGGGCTTCGGATCATACATGGCATAACCCACCGGATCTGCCGTGACGAACACCGCCTTGCCGATGGAAAAGGGAAGCGTCGCGGAGAAATCGCTGATGGCCGACTGCATGGTGTCATGAGCACCGATAATATTGCCGGACGCCGCGAGCGTTTCGGCCTTGGTCGCCGCGTCCGCGAGTTGACCGGCGGCAACTGGGCCCGACGCCAGCGCCAGCACCATAGCCGCCATCAGGGTGCTTCTTCGGTTGCCTCTGTGCATCGCTTCCCCCGATCCTGCCATGATATTGGATTTTCGGGATTTGCGATCCGGTGTCAAGGATAGGCGATCGCTGCTATAAAGATGACTTCCTTACTCCAGTTAATTGTGAATATCAGTGGTTTCACGCCCGGCCTTGTGGCATAGGCAAGGCCACGGTAACCGATAGAAAGACCGCCTTTCATGAAGCAGGATGTCGACCAGGCCGTCGAGGCTCTCAGAACGCTGTTCCCGGCAACGCCGCTGCAGCTCAACGAGCATCTCAGCGCTCGGTACGGTGCAACGATCTACCTGAAGCGCGAGGATCTTTCGCCGGTTCGCTCCTACAAGATCAGGGGCGCGTTCAATTTCTTCCGCAAGGTGATCGAGGCCGGCGGCACCGGAAAAACCTTCGTCTGCGCTTCGGCCGGCAATCACGCCCAGGGTTTTGCGTTCGTTTGCCGCCATTTCGGAGTGCCGGGTGTGGTCTTCATGCCTGTCACGACGCCGCAGCAGAAGATCGACAAGACGCGGATGTTCGGCGGCGAATTCATCACGATCAGGCTTGTCGGCGATTTCTTCGACCAGTGCTATCAGGCGGCGCGCGACCATGTGGAGCGGATCGACGGCGTCATGGTGCCGCCTTTCGATCATCCCGACATCATCGAGGGGCAGGCGACGGTCGCGGCTGAGATGATGGAGCAGTTGCCGGAGGGCGGGGTCCCAGATCTGGTGATCCTGCCTGTCGGCGGCGGCGGTCTTTCGGCCGGGATGACCGGCTACCTGAAGAATGTGGTTTCTCCCGACGCGTTCATTTTCTGCGAGCCGGAAGGCGCACCGAGCCTGCGGCGCAGCCTGGAGACGGGCGCCGTGGTGACGCTCGACCAGGTCGACAATTTCGTCGATGGCGCGGCGGTCGGGCGGATAGGCGACCTCAATTTTGAGGCGCTGAAGGGATTTTCGATCGACCAGGTGCTGCTGCTTGCCGAAAACGCCATCTGCGTGACGATCACCGATATGCTCAATGTCGAGGGCGTCGTGCTGGAACCAGCAGGCGCATTGTCGATTACGGCGCTGGAGGCGCTCGGACGCGAGCGGATCGAGGGCAAGACCGTCGTCGCGGTGGTCTCCGGCGGGAACTTCGATTTCGAACGGTTGCCTGACGTCAAGGAACGGGCAATGCGGCACATAGGCCTGAAAAAGTACTTCATCGTGCGCATGGCGCAGCGCCCTGGGGCGCTGAAGGATTTCCTCAGCCTGCTTGGCGAGGAGGACGATATCGCCCGCTTTGAGTATCTCAAGAAGTCGGCACGCAATTTCGGTTCGATCCTGATCGGCATCGAAACCAAACACCCGGAGAATTTTCCCCGACTGAAAGCGGCGTTTGACGCCGCGGGGCTGCGCTATCAGGATATCACTGACAACGAAATCCTTGCCAACCTAGTGATCTAGTTAAATATAGTTTTATCTTAGTGTTACGGGATTTTTCTAAACCAATTCAGGATGACCTCGACGACCGTTGCAGTCGTCTTCGGCGATAGGGCGTTGCCGGCGATCACATGGCCATGGGGATCGCCGATATCGCCGGGATCGAGAAGTGTCGCAGGTCCACCCCAGCGTTCTGCGATGCGTGCCGTTTGTGCGGGGTCGACGACCGTGTCTTTCGGCGAATGGATGAACAAGGTCGGCGTGGTGATCCTCTCGAACGGCAGGTTGCGAACCTGCCTCACCAATGCCGCCATCGGCAACAGGGCGGAAACCGGATATTTCGTCGTCCACGCAGCAGCGTGCAGGGCGTTCAACGGGGTAAAACCGCGTGTCCGCCCAAGCAGCAAGCGCGCACTGGTCCGGGCCAGTGGCGCCGTCAGCAGAACGGCTCCGCGGCTCTTGATCTTGAAGTTCGGCGCGAGAAACACGGCGCCGGCAATGCGGGCTGACAGGTCGGGTTGCGAGAGTGCCCATGTGGCAAGCGAGGCGCCGGTGGACGTGGCGATGATCAGCGTTCTCTCGCCAATCCTGTCGGCTATGCCAAGTGCCTCCGCCATATCGCCTTTCCAATCCTCGACGGAGGCTTCCGCCATCGCCTCGCCGGTGCGTCCGTGCCCCGTCAGGCGGGCATAGAAGAGATTGGCGCCGAGATCGTTGGCAACGAGATCGGGCAGGGGACGTACTTCGTCCTTCGAGGCGGAAAAGCCGTGGATGTAGACGATAGCAAGCGTCGTCCTGCCTTTCGCCACCGAATCGGCCCAGATGATTTCCTTGGCCAGTCCCGACCTGATATCCGGGAATGCCGATTCGCCGGCGGCGAGCCAGGCGTCGATATCCTCGATGAAGGTGACCGCCTCGAACCCTGCCGTCATGATCCGCCAAGCCCTCGCCATCCTCGTTGCACACAGGGCAGGCGAAATGATCCCCGGCAGTTTCGAACTTAGCCTTTGACAGCCTTGTTTGCCATGGTTAAGTCTTTCGTATGGCTTCGTTCTTGTCAAAATTGTTCGGTTTTTCCAGTGGCTCAAGCGCCGAGAAGGGCACGTCTTCCGGCAAGACGGAAACCTATGGCGACTGCCTGATAAGGGCCAACCCGATCCGCGAGGGCGCGCAGTTCCGGCTGGCCGGGTCGATCGAGAAGGAAGTCGATGGCGTGACGCGCGTGCGGACATTCATCCGTGCCGACCTCTTCAGTTCGGAACAGGATGTGATCGAATCGACGCTGCGCAAGGCGCATCAGATCATCGACCAGCATGGCGCCTCGCTTTTTGCCGACGACGCGGTTTCCCGGCAAGTCTGATTTCCAGGGCATTTCGAACTGCCCTATATCGTCGCGTGCCCAGGTTTGCGTGATGAGACAAAAGCGCTGCCGTTAACCTTCCATCTCATTTGGTAAACGTTTCTTTAAACTTGCAACCTATAGAATCCCGGAACCAACTCCGGACGAATGACTGTCGATGACCAACGTATTTCTGTTTTTCTGTGAAGGTCTCGTCTATGTCGCGGTGATGGTCACGCTACTGCATCTGCGGCATGTGCTTGGTCTCGGCGTCTTTATCGCGGCGCTTGGCGTCCTTCATTTCATCGAGACCTATCTTGCTGCCGTCTTTTATGTGCAGTTGCCATTCGGCGTGATTTCACCGGGCTCTGCCGTGCTTTTTGCCGGCAAACTGATGATGATCCTGCTTCTCTACGTGAAGGAGGATGCGGCGACCGTGCGCCAGCCGATCTACGGCCTGCTGGCGGGCAATTTCCTCACCGTCGCGCTCAGCCTGCTTTTGCAGATGCATGAGACCGTGTCGTCCGTGCCCAACCGGACAGCGGATCTGGCCTTCATCGATGAGATGGGCTGGTTGATGCTGTGGGGAACGCTCCTGCTGTACCTCGATTCACTGCTGATCATTCTTCTTTACGAGCGGATCGGCCGCTGGCTACGGGGATTCCTCACGCTGCGCTTCCTGTTGTGCGGCGTCGTCGTGCTGACCTTCGACCAGGCCGGGTTCTACATCGTGCTGCATGCCCTGAACGGCGCGCCGGCCGAAGTGTTCTGGGGCGGCTGGATCGCTAAGATGGCAGCCGCGGTGCTCTATTCCTTGGCCCTTGGCGCGTACCTGCATTTTTCCAGCCATTCGGTGCTGTCCGTTTCCCGGCAGCCGCTCGGCGACATCTTCAACACGCTGACCTTCCGGGAGCGCTATGAAGACCTCCTGTCCAAGTCCGGACGCGATATGCTGACCGGCGCGCTGGACCGGAGCCGGTTCGAGTTCGAGGCGCCGCGACTGATCCGCCATGCCGTTGCAACAGGCAATGCCGTCAGCCTGATCATGATCGATGCGGATCATTTCAAGAGCATCAATGACCGGTTCGGCCATATCGAAGGCGACCATGTGCTGAAGGCCATTGCGAACGCGGTCCGGTCCGGCCTGCGCCAGAGCGATTATTTCTTTCGCTATGGCGGGGAGGAATTCGTGGTCCTTTGCGACGGTCTCGATCATGCAAGCGCGCTGTCGCGTGCGGAGGACCTGCGACTGCGCGTCCTGACGGGTGTCATGACCGCGGATCATTCGACGGTCAGCGTCAGCATCGGGATAGCATCGACACCCGTCGACGGCGCAACGGTGATCGATCTCTTGGCGAAGGCGGATGCGCGCCTTTACGAGGCGAAGCGGCGCGGGCGCAATTGCGTGGTCGGCAACATCTGAAACTCTCGATATGCTTAAACGCCGACATTGGGGCGGTCGATGATTTCGCGCAGCGAGAAGCTGGAGTTGATCTTGACGACATGCGGCAGAGCGGAGAGCCAGTCGCGGTGAATGCGCTCATAGTCTTCCAGATCCTTGGCGGCGACGCGCAGGATGTAGTCGTATTCGCCCGACATCAGGTAGCAGACAAGCACGTTGGGACAGAGTTTTACCGCCGCTTCGAACTCGGTCAACGTCTTGGCGAACTGTCCCGACAACGAGATGTGAACGATCACCATGATGCGGTAATCGAGCGCCTTGTGCGACAGGCGCGCGTGATAACCGCTGATCACGCCCGACTTTTCCAGGATATCGACCCGCCGCGAGCAGGCAGAGGCAGACAGCCCGACCTTTTCGGCAAGTTCGGCATTGGCGATCCGCCCGTTCTGCTGGAGAATCCGCAGGATCGCAGCATCAATTGCATCTATCGCCATTCATCGAATTTCCTTCGAATTTTTATAGTTATGCGCAATAATATTCGAAATATTACACGGAAGGCCGGCATCTTTGCAAGGACATGCGACCTGCTTTCTGTTTCTCTACGCAGGTTAGAAACTGCAACGGCCAAGGCCGAAATGAGAGGAACGCGAAATGCGTGTCGGTTGCCCGAAGGAAATCAAAAACCATGAATATCGTGTCGGCCTGACACCCGGATCGGTGAGGGAATATGTGGCGCATGGCCACGAGGTGATCATCGAAACCAAGGCTGGCGCAGGGATTGGCGCCGAAGACGATACCTATCGCGCAGCGGGCGCGAAGATCGTGGCTACGGCCAAGGACGTCTTTGAAAAATCCGACATGATCGTCAAGGTCAAGGAACCGCAGCCCTCGGAATGGGCGCAGCTTCGCGACGGTCAGATCCTCTATACATATCTGCATCTCGCCCCGGATCCGGAACAGACCAAGGGACTGCTCAATTCCGGCGTGACGGCCATTGCCTATGAGACGGTGACCGACGAGCGCGGCGGGCTGCCGCTGCTTGCTCCGATGTCGGAAGTGGCCGGGCGTCTTGCGATCCAGGCCGGCGCGACTTCATTGCAAAAGGCCAATGGCGGCCGCGGCATCCTTCTTGGCGGCGTGCCGGGCGTGCTGCCGGCAAAGGTTGCGGTCATCGGCGGCGGTGTGGTCGGCCTGCATGCCGCGCGCATGGCAGCGGGTCTCGGCGCCGACGTCAGCATTCTCGATCGCTCCATTCCGCGCCTGCGCCAGCTCGACGATCTCTTTGCCGGCCGCGTCCACACCCGCTTCTCGACCATCGATGCTCTCGAAGAAGAAGTGTTCTCGGCTGATCTCGTCATCGGCGCGGTGCTCATTCCGGGGGCGGCGGCGCCGAAGCTCGTCACGCGCGAAATGCTGTCGGGCATGAAGAAAGGCGCTGTTATCGTCGACGTTGCCATCGACCAGGGCGGCTGCTTCGAGACATCGCATGCGACCACGCATTCGGATCCGACCTACGAGGTCGACGGCATCGTGCATTATTGCGTCGCCAACATGCCGGGCGCTGTCCCGGTCACGTCAGCCCATGCCCTGAACAATGCGACGCTGTTCTACGGCCTGCAGCTCGCCGACCGTGGCCTGAAGGCGATTGCCGAGGATCGCCACCTGCGCGCGGGCTTGAACATTCACAAGGGCCGTGTGACCAACAAGGCGGTTGCCGAAGCACTAGGATACGAAAATCATGCCCCGGAGGCGGTGCTGAAGATCGCCTGATCGCCGCGCCGATGCGACGGTAGCGAACGAGATGGGGCCGGTCATTCCGGCCCCAACTTTTATGTACGCTCGATGCGGCACTGGTAGCAATTGTTGCGGGCCGAGCGGACATGGACGTAGGCAATCTCCGGACGAGCCAACAGTTCCGTCGCACGGGCATCGACATCGTCCACCGGGGTAACGGCGCCGCTGCCGTAGACGATGCGATCGTCGGCGCTGTAGCCGCGCAGCAGATAATCCTTGCTCGTCGTCAGGATCGGCGGGACGGCTTCAGCGCCTGCATAGGCCTCACATTCTTCCGCATGCAGGAAGATCGGACCGGTTTCGGCATACGGTTGGAGCGCCGGGAAGGGCCGGTAGGCCAAAATGAGATAGGGATCGCCGGCGGCGATGTTTGCAAGGCAATGGCGGCACGGCATGCCCTGACTGTCGGAGACATGCAGTTCCGGTGTCATGCCATAGGCATCGGGCTCGCGGCGGCGATAGCGCGCGGCGAGGTCGCTCGGCATCGGTTGATAGCGCAAAGTCATCGGGGTTCCTCCTGTTTTCAGTGAGGAAAAAATGCCACGCGCATGCCGCCCGCGACACCCGATTCTTGCCAATCGTCCGCTTCAGAGGCTGCGCGCAAAAGCCAGCAACTCTTCATCGCTCAGTGGCTGTACAGTTGCATCATGGGTCGAGACCGGGGAAAAGCCGAATCGCTGGTAAAGCTGCAGCGCGCGTGGATGATCGAGCGTGTTCGTCGACACGCGAACGACCTTGGGATTGGAGTTCCAGGCGGCATAAAGGGTTTGCAGCAGGAACCATTTTCCAAGACCAAGGCCGAGTGCGCGTTCGAACATGCCGAAATGCGACAGTTCGACATTGTCCTCATCCACCTGCAGAAGCTCGAAAAATCCGGCAGGCGCCCCGTTGACGTAAAGCACGGTCACGGAATTGCGCTTGTCGTGCAGGGTGGCCGTCAGTTCCTCGTCGCTGAGGCGCAACCGGTCGACCCAGTTCCACCGCCTGCCGACCTGTAGATACAGGAAACGATAGAACGGCAGGGGGATTTCCGGCACGCGCATGATCGCGGTCTGGATGTTGACCGGCACAGGCAGGCTCTGCTTCGGCGGCGCCGTCATTTCCAGTTCGGTGACACGCACCGCGAGCGGTTCGATCGTTTTTTCCGTTGTCATTGCGATCACTCTTTTCCCGTCACCACGGGCGTATCCGCCCGGCTGCCCCATTCGGACCAGGAACCATCATAAAGCGTATTGTCGGTATGGCCCAATGATTGCAGGGCAAGGGTGATGATCGCAGCGGTCAATCCGGAACCGCAGGAGGTGACCACCGGCTTTGTCAGATCGATGCCGGCTGCTTCAATGGTTTCCTTGAGGGAATCCAGCGATTTGAGCTTGCCGCCAGTGGAAAAGACGCCGGAAGGCAGGCTTCTCGCGCCCGGCATATGGCCAGACCGCATGCCGGGCCTCGGCTCGGCTTCGTCGCCCGTGAAACGGGCGGCGCCGCGTGCATCGGCGATCTGGCGATCGCCTGTCGCGACGATGTTGCGCATCTCGGCAAAGGAGGTGACTGCTCCCGCATTGAAACTAGGGATGAAACGGGCGGGAACAGGCGTGGGTACCTCAGTGGTCACCGCACGGCCTTCCGCCTTCCACCCATCCATGCCGCCATCCAGCACGAAGACCGATTTGGCCCCCATGGTACGAAGCAGCCACCAGACGCGCGGCGCCGTGAAGATGCCCGGGCCGTCATAGACGACGATCGTGTCGGTTTCGCTGATGCCCATCTTGCCGACGGTTTCAGCGAAGGCTTCCGGCGAAGGGATGGTGTGCGGCAGGCCGCTCGTCAGGTCGGCTATCGCATCCTGATCGTAGAACACGGCACCCGGAATATGCGCGGCCGCGTACTCGGCTTTCGGGTCGCGATTCTGAGCCGGCAGATACCAGGAGGCGTCGAGGATCTTGGCGCCAGGATCATTCAAACGCTGCGCCAGCCAGTCCGCGGAAACGACGAAAGCGCTCTTCTGTTCGCTCATTGCAAAATTCTCCGATCAAAGGGCGGAAGCGGTTTCCGGCGTGCCGAACCGGATGCGGAAGCGGCGGTTTTCCTTGCCCTTCTTCTCGATCTTGGCGATGAAGATGGCGCCGACCTCCTGGGTCTCGGAAACGTGGGTGCCGCCACAGGGCTGGCTGTCCACCGAGGAATTCTCGCCGATGCAGACGAGGCTGACGCGGCCGAGCCCCATCGGGGGGCGGACGTTCTTGGATTTGACGATGTCGGGATTGGCGGCCAGTTCCTCGTCGGTGATCCACTGCAGGTAGACGGGGTGGTTTTCGGCGACCAGCTTCATCAGCGCCGCTGTCACGTCATCCTTGTCGATGGTTTCGCTCATGTCGAAATCGACTCGGCTTTCCTCCTCGCCGACGGCAGCGCCGGTGATCGGGAACTGGCAGACGACCGAGAGAAGATGGCAGGCGGTGTGCATGCGCATCAGCCTGTAGCGGCGCGGCCAGTCGATATGGAGCACCAGCTTTTCGCCGACCAGCGGCATCGGCTGGTCGGCCGCCGGCATGTGGACGATGATGTCCTTGGTATCGCCGTTGCGGGTGGTCGCGATTTCGATGCAGCTGCCGTCGGCGCGCTCGAAAGAGCCGTTGTCGCCCGGCTGGCCGCCGGACGTCGCGTAAAAGCAGGTCTGGTCAAGCTCGATGCCGCCGTCTTCCCTAATTCCTGTAACGATCGCTTCCGTTGTTGAAAGATAGAAATCGTCGCGAAAAAGGGCAGTCGTTGTCATGAGATACTTATCCGACGGGTTCGTATGGCACCGTTATCTCGGAATTTCTGGTCAAATAGGCCGGAACGGGAAGGCCCTTGGACTTCAGAAACGCGGGATTGAACAGTTTCGACTGATAGCGGTTACCATAGTCGCAGAGGATCGTCACGATGGTATGTCCCGGTCCCAGATCTTTTGCCAGGCGAATAGCGCCGGCAATGTTGATGCCGGTCGAGCCGCCGACGCAGATGCCTTCCTTTTCAATGAGATCGAACACCAGCGGAACGGCTTCGGCGTCCGGAATCTGATAGGCGAAATCCGGCGTGAAGCCCTCGAGGTTCGCGGTAATGCGGCCTTGCCCGATGCCTTCGGTGATCGAACTGCCCGAGGAACTCAGCTCGCCATTGGCGTAGAAATTGTAGAGTGCTGCGCCTTCCGGATCGGCGATGCCGATCTTGATGTTCGGGTTCTTCGCCTTGAGACCCAGCGCCACGCCTGCGAGTGTGCCGCCGGAACCGACAGCGCAGATGAAACCGTCAATCTTGCCATCCGTATCGCGCCAGATTTCAGGTGCAGTCGTTTCCACATGCGCGTCGCGATTGGCGACATTGTCGAACTGGTTGGCCCAGATCGCGCCGTTGGGCTCGGTCTTTGCCAATTCGGCCGCGAGGCGGCCGGAGAGCTTCACGTAGTTATTGGGATTCTTATAGGGCACGGCCGGAACTTCGACGAGTTCAGCGCCGAGCAATCGGATGGCGTCCTTCTTTTCCTGGCTCTGGGTTTCCGGGATGACGATGACCGTGCGATAGCCGAGCGCCTGGGCGACCAGGGCAAGACCGATGCCGGTATTGCCGGCCGTGCCTTCGACGATGACGCCGCCAGGTTTCAATTGCCCGGATTTCTCCGCGTGGCGGATGATCGACAGCGCTGCCCGGTCCTTGACCGACTGGCCGGGATTGAGAAATTCCGCTTTGCCAAGAATGGTGCAACCGGTGGCCTCGGACGCGGCCTTGAGCCGGATCAGCGGCGTATTGCCGATGGCGTCGAGAACGGAGGGCAGAACGGACATGAGAGAACCTCTTGGCTGCAGGCTATTGCGTCGTCAGGCGGTCGCCTGAGCGTGACGATAATTGTATCAGGGCATGTGCGATTTGCATCTACCGCTTGCGGCGTTCACAATCCAACATACCGGAATCCTGCCGTCTTTTCGGCTGACACGCGTCATCAAGCAAGAAAAAGTGTTTCATCTGATTGCCGTCACAGGCAAAAATTGACCCGCAGCGGATGTCCGGGCACCATTCAAGCCCACTGGTTTCACTGGCCGTTTGATCATCAATTTCGATAGGCTGGCGGGTTCGCCGCTGAATGGCCCGAATGCGGGAACAAACTCCATTTCAATGCGTATTGTTTTGTGATCCCGGCTTTCGGGAGTGCGCAGCGAAAGGAAAAGCCATGGCCGATTTTGTCGCAAATCCCGAAGGGGGGCTGGCCTGGGTTACGGGAGCAAGTTCCGGGATAGGCCGGGCGCTGGCACTGCGCCTGTCGAAAGACGGCTTCAACGTGGCGGTGACCGCGCGCGATCACGAAAAGCTGGTCGAGCTGCAACACGAAGCGCCAGGACCGGGCAAGATCATCGTCCTTGATGGCGACATAACCGATCCACGCGACATGGAGCGTATCCTTGCAGCCATAGAATACGAACACGGCACCATGGTGCTCGCCGTTCTGAATGCCGGCGTCTACATCCCCGTGCATGGCGAGGACATGCATCGCGAGGATTTCGAGAAGACGTTTGCGGTGAACCTGCACGGGACCGTCAATTGCCTGTTGCCGGCGGTCCGCCACATGCAGTCGCGCGGGCAGGGGCAGATCGCCATCATGTCCTCCGTTTCAGGGTATGGCGGCCTGCCGACGAGCGCCGCCTATGGCGCGACCAAGGCAGCCCTGATCAACATGGCCGAGAGCCTGAAATTCGACCTCGACAAGGCAGGCATCCGCCTGCAGGTCATCAATCCTGGATTCGTCCAAACGGCGGCGACGGCCAAGAACAGCTTCTCGATGCCGGCCTTGATCAGCCCCGAAGAGGCGGCCGACCGCATCGCGACCGGCCTGAAGTCGGGCGGATTCGAGATCACCTTTCCAAGGCGTTTCACCTATACGCTGAAACTGCTCAAACTTCTGCCTTACGGTCTCTATTTCTGGCTTCTGAACAGGGCGACGGGATGGAAAACCCGCCCGCTGGCAACGCGGCGTCACGCGGCGAAAACCATGGCACGCGATCCTCAGGCCGTGTGAAGCACGACCACGGCGCCGAAGACCATGACAAGTCCGACCCAGCCGATCGGCTTCAATTTCTGGCCAAAGAGGAGGCGGCCAGAGATCGCCGTGCCGAAAATTCCGGTTGCGCCGAGGATGGCATAGGCGATCGCCAGTTCCATTCCCCTGACCGCCTCGACCAGCAGCGCAAATGCCGCCAGAACGAGCAGGATCGACAGGACGCCCCAGCCGCGCCGGGCAAACCCATTCGACTTGGTCGAAGCGAGATTGGCGGCGACATCCAGCACGCCGGCCAGTACCGCAAAAACGAAGTAGATGCTAGGCGACGTCATGGACGATTTCCTCTTCCTCATGCACTTCGCCGGCATTGACGAGAATGATGCCGCCGACCGCCATCAAGAGACCGATCATCTCCTGGGTGGTCAGAACGTGATTGAAGATGAAGACGGAAACGAGGGTGATCAGCGCGATGCCCGAACCCTCCCATATCGCATAGGCGACCCCGACGGAGATTTTCTTCACCGCCTTGGCCAGGAAAAAATAGGACAGAGCGATGGACACATACATCACCGCATAGCCCCAGGCGCCGCCGCCGGAGGAGGCCGCCTTCATGACGGTCAGGCCGATGACTTCAGTGGCTATGGCGAGCGCCAGAAAAATCCATGCAAGACGCACGTCTTCACCTTTGGAATGGTCGATTGAAAAGCTGCGGCTTGCTTAGGCTTCCCGACTGCAGCGGTAAAGCCGTGGTTGCCATTTTATTGTCGAATAGGCGGGAAGCATGGTGGCAAACTCGGGCAGAGCCGCCAGCCACGCTCTCATTCGTAGACGATCTGCCTGACGTCGATGTTCCTGGCGCGGAATCCGGCCTCGCAATAAAATAGGTAGAACTCCCAGAGCCGCTTGAAACGGGTGTCGAAGCCGAGCGGCTCGACCTTGTCCCAGACGTTCCAGAACCGCTCGCGCCATTCGGCGAGCGTGCGGGCATAGTCGAGGCCGAAGCCGAAATCGCCGCTGATCTTCAAGCCCACCTTGCGGCCGAGATCAATGAGGTGCTGAGGTGTCGGCAGCATGCCGCCCGGAAAGACGTATTTCTGGATGAAATCCGGATTGGCCCGGTATTCACGATAGGCTTCCGGCTTGATGGTGATGATCTGCAAGCCAGCTTTTCCACCCGGCTTCAGGCAGCGCTGCAACTGCGAGAAATAGGCCGGCCAGTATTTTTCGCCAACCGCCTCGAACATCTCGATGGAGACGATGCGATCATAGAGCCCCGTCTCATCGCGATAGTCCTGGAACTTGATCTCCACCTTGTCCGACAGTCCCGCCTTCTTCATGCGCTCATTGGCGAAGGCGAGCTGTTCGTGGCTGATGGTGAGGCCCGTCACCTTGCAGCCGATCTCACTTGCCGCATATTCGGCAAAGCCACCCCAGCCGCAACCGATCTCGAGGACATGGTGGCTGGCCTCAATCCCGGCGGCATCCGCGAGCGCCTGGTATTTGGCGCGCTGAGCCGATTGCAGATCGTTGGCGCCGGTCGAATAGAGGGCGGAGGAATAGGTCATCGTCGGATCGAGCCATTCCTTGTAGAAGGCATTGCCAAGATCGTAATGGGCGGAGATGTTCCGCTTCGAGCCCGTCTTCGTATTGGCGTTCATCCAGTGGCGGAATTTTTCGACCAGCCGCAACACGCCGCGGGCGCCATTGGAATAGTTGCGACCGACGTCGGTGTTGACGAGAAAGAGTTCGAGAAAGGCGCCGACATCGGGGCTGTCCCAATCGCCGTCCATGTAGCTTTCGGCAACGGCGATCGTGCCACCGGTCAAGGCGCGCTGCGGCAAGTTCCAGTTGTGGAGGGTGACGGAAGCGACCGGTCCCTGATTCTTGCCTTTCACGACGACGGTGCGGCTGTCGGGCAATGTCAGTTTCAGACAGCCAGCCTGCATGTGAACGAGCCCGCGCAGCACCATTTGCGCCTTTGCGGGCAGGCCCTTGATGATACGCGAGAGATTTTCTTTAGAAAGGCGCTCGCCGTCCTTCGGCTCGCAATGACCGGTACCTGCAGTGCTCATTCGACAGATCCTCCGCAATCATGGCTCGTGACACAAAATAACCTCATTCCGCCGGGCCGCCAACGTTGGATTGGTCGGAGGGTCTGCGCATGGCTCGTCGGCCCTCCTTCCAGACACTCATCAGTTCGGGAGCCGGCGGCCGCGACACGATACACACGCCTTTGCCCCAGAGCTTCAACGCCTCCCAGTGAATGCCTGCGACAATCTTGAATGTAAGATGGGGGATACGGGCGACAAGACGCAAAATCTTGCCTGTTTTCAACGGCATGCACATACCGGAAAAGGTCGCGGCCAGAAGCGGACCATCCTTGTCCGTTTCGAGGATTCGCCAGCGGATTTCCTGTGCCGGTGGCAGCATGCGGAACCGGTAGCGCATGGTCATCGGAATGAACGGCGATACGTGGAAGACCTTATCGCATTGCTGGCGAACGCCGGCATCGGAGATTTCGCCCGGCATAATCGGGCAGACATAGGTATGGCGCTCGCCAAACGTGTTGTGGACTTCGTAGATCATGGCGACGAGCGCACCGGCCTCGTCATAGGCGTAGTAGACTGCCAGCGGATTGAACACGAGACCGAGAATGCGCGGGTAGCAGACGAGGAGAATGCGGGCGGGGCGAGCGGGCATGCCCGCTTCGCCCAGCAAGGCATCCGCATAGCGACGCAACGGGATGCCGGCGTCGCCGGTATGATCGCTCTCGTAGAAGGACAGAAGATTGCGACGGTTGACCGAAAACACTGCGCTCAGCCGATCCGCCTCATTGAGCCGGTCTAAATCGATCATCAAGGAAAAGACGTCATAGGCGAAGCGATGGCCGACCGGCTTCATCCGCTGATGCATGACCTTGCCGGCATAAAGCACCGCTGCCTCGCAAGGCGCGTCGCCATTCCTCCTTACGCTGGAACCGGAGCGCATCTATTCCGCTGCCTCCCTGAACGGGGAGGAGATCTGCCGGCGCCAGGGGACGATGCCGCCGAGGGTTTCGGCTGCGGCAAGACCGGAAGCCAGGCCGTCCTCGTGGAAGCCGTAGCCTGTCCAAGCACCGACAAAGAAGGTGTTGTTGTCGCCCTGTATGGATTTCAACCGGCACTGCGCTGCCATGGACGCTGCATCGAATTGCGGGTGATCGTAGGAAAACTCTGCAAAGACGGTCCCCGGTGCCGGTTCCCGCTCGGGATTGAGCGTCACGAACAGCGGGTTTTTGGATGGGATACCTTGCAGACGGTTCATCCAGTAGCTGACAGCGACGCTGTGCGCACCACACGGCTTGGCGGAGCGCAGATAGTTCCAGGACGCCCAGCATTTCTGCCGCTTCGGCATCAGGCTCACGTCGCGATGAAGGATGACACGATTGGGGTGATAGGGGACGGAGGTGAGAAGCGATTTTTCGAGCGGCGTCGCATCGAAAAGCATTTCAAGCGTCTGATCGCTGTGGGCCGCCACGATCACCTTGTCGAAGATGCCGGTCACGCCGTGTTCGTCCACGATAAGCACCTTGTCGTCCTGCCGCCGGATCGAGCGCACGCCGCAGCCAAGGCGGAGACGCTGGCCGAGCGGCACAAGCAGTTTGCGCAGATAGTTACGGCTACCGCCGGTCACCGTTCGCCATGGATGTGGCTTAGTATAAATCAGGCGGTGATTGTCGAAGAACTGGATGAAGTGTTCGGCCGGAAACTCGAGCATTTTTGCAGCCGGGGACGACCAGATGGCTGCCGCCATCGGCACCAGGTAATTGTTGGTGAAACCCGGAGAAAATCCGCGCCAATTGAGATAGTCGCCGATCGACATGGCCTGAAGCCGGCCGGCCGTTCGATCCTCCAGGCAGATGCGGTTGAACCGCAGGATTTCGCGCAGCATGAGAAGGAAGGACGGCCTGACGAGATTGCGCTTCTGGGCAAAGACGGTTGCCAGATTGTCGCCGCTCCATTCCAGCCGTCCGTGATCGAGCGACACGGAAAAACTCATGTCGCTCCTGTGCGTCGTGACGTCGAGTTCGGCCAACAGCGCCGTCAGGTTCGGATAGTTGGCCTCGTTATAGACGATGAAGCCTGTATCGACGGAAATCGGGGTTCCGTCATAGTCGATATCGACCGTCGCCGTGTGGCCGCCGGGGCGATTGTCCTTCTCGTAGAGCGTAACGTCGTGGACGGGATGGAGTGCCCAGGCCGCAGCGCTGCCGGAAACACCGGAGCCGATGACTGCGATCGACAGGCGCCTGCCGGGAACGAAATGCGGGCCACGGGGGAAATGGGCGCTCATGCTTCATCCTTGATCTTGCTATAGGCGGCAAGCGCGCGGATGCGTGCCTTTGCATGGTCGACGAGAGGTCTGGGGTAGGTCCTGCCGAGGGAGATGCCTGCGGCGTTCAAGACACTTTCAGGTGCCTCGAACGGCCGGTGGATGAATTTGGCAGGCAGGTCTTTCAGTTCCGGCACGAAGGTTTTGACGTAGTCGCCGTCCGGATCGAATTTCTCGCCCTGCAGCACGGGGTTGAAGACACGAAAGAACGGAGAGGCATCCGCACCGCTGCCAGCCACCCACTGCCAGCTTGCCGCATTGGAGGCGGGATCGGCATCGACGAGCGTGTCGCGGAACCAGGCCTCGCCAAGCCGCCAGTCGATCAGCAGGTCCTTGATCAGAAAGGAAGCGGCAATCATCCGCACACGATTGTGCATCGTGCCGTGCCGCCAGAGTTGACGCATGCCGGCATCGACGACCGGATAACCGGTCGTGCCCTTCGTCCAACGCTCGAAGGCGGCATCGTCCGTGATCCAGCCGAAACCGTCATATCTGCGGTTCAGGTTCGCCGTCGCCAGATCAGGATTGTGGAAGAGCAGATGATAGGAAAAATCACGCCACACGAGTTCCTTGCGAAAGGTGATCATGTCCTCAGGCGGGACATGCTTCAATCTGCGCGTGGCATGCCAGATGCGGGCAGGGGAGATCTCGCCCATCGCCAGATGCGGGGAAAGCCTGGACGTGCCATCGGCTGCCGGCCGGTCGCGGTTGGTCCTGTAGCCGGACAGGCTATCCTCGATGAACGTGTGCAACCTTTCGAGCGCTGCGGCCTCGCCGGGCGTCCAGATTTCTAGGAAGGTTTTCGCCCAGTCCGGCCTTCGGGGCAGGAGGTTCCAATCCACCAGTTTTTCGCCGGCTGGCCAGGATTGCGGCGCTAAAAGGCGAGCAGGTGGATCGAGTGGTTCATCCGGTTCTCCGGATGTCTCCAGCGCGCGCCAGAACGGCGTATAGACGCGGTAATGCGTTCCGGATCCCGTCTTCAACCGGGACGGCTCATGCAGAAGCTGCCCGGCAAAGCTCTTGACCTCCAGCCCCTTTGCACCGAGCGCCTCTTTCAAGGGGCCATCGACGGCGATGCCGTTCGGATCATAACGGCGGTTCCAATAGATAGCCGAGGCGCCCGTTTCGACTGTCAGTTCGGCAAGCACATGGTCAGGTGCGCCGGTTCGAAGGATGAGCCTGCTTCCAAGATCAGCAAGCGCCTTTGCCTGCGCTTCCAGCGAATGATGCAGCCACCAGGCCTGCGCGGCGCCGAGCGGCCCGTTGCCGCTTTCCTTCGGTTCGCGGATGTAGATCGGGATGACAGGGCGACCGCTGCCAGCCGCAGCATCAAGCGCATGATTATCGTCAAGCCGCAGGTCCTTGCGGAACCAGACGACAACAGGGCCATCGGGGGAAATATCGTTGTTTTTCATTTTTCATCCGCGCTTCGCATGTTTGCTAATACGGGCGCGGTGGATCAAAGGTTTCGCGGCGAAAGCTTTTTTATTTCATTGTCTTGAAACAGCAAAAGGACGTCGGCCGTGCAGAAGCCCGGCCTGTCGATCCATCGTGGAATTGCTGGATCAATCAGCTCTTCTGGAAAGCGAGGTGGGCACCAAGCCCGACCAGCATGGCGCCGCCGGCACGCTGCATGAGGCGCTGGGCGCTGCTTGAGCGACGCAGCCGGCCAATCACGGCTCCTGCAAGAAAGACACATACGATATCGGCAGAGGAAAACATCAGGTTGACGATCGTGCCCAGGATGGCAAGCTGCAGCCAGACCGGGAATGCTGCGGAGACATCGACAAACTGCGGCAGGAAGGCCACGAAGAAAATCGCCGTCTTCGGGTTGAGCACTTCAACCACGACGCTTTCCAGAAAGGCGCGCCGGCCCGACTTCGGCTCGATACCGGGCAGGGTCGAATCTCCCACTGCCCCGGCGCGAAACAGCGAAATGCCGAGCCAGACGAGATAGGCCGCGCCAGCAAATTTCACGATCATGTACAGCGTCGGAACGGCATGAAAAAGGATCGACAATCCGGCCGCGGCCGCAAGGACATGGGCATAGCCGCCGAGATGAATGCCGAACACTGCCATCAGACCGGACCAGCGGCCGCGCGCAATCGTTTGGGCTGCCGCATAAAGCATCGCCGGACCGGGGATATAGGCAAAGACCGCGGTGGTGGCGAGAAAGGCGATCAGCAACTCGGTCGATGGCATTGCCCTTGGCTCCTAGCTTGCATCCGATGGTGGTACCTATCCTATACAGCAGGATTTCCGGAAAGTCGCCCGTCCGCCGACTTGGGATTTTCAAACAGGAGAGGGGCCCTATCCCCATGTCAGCGGGTCAAGGCGCAGATAGAAACCGAGCCGTCCCCAATCGGGGTTTGCGATATGGTGGATATCGAAAAGACGGAGGTGCGCGGCTTCAGCTTGCTCGGACTCCGTCCAGGTTTCACGGGTATTGCCGACAAGCAAGGCGAAGTCGACGTAGCGATCGGCAGTGCCGAGCCGGCCGAGATCGATCAGTCCCGTGCAGCGAAGCGTTTCGGGATCGACCATGAAGTTCGGCATGCATGCATCTCCGTGGCAGACGACCAAGTCACGGGCCTCCTGTTCGAGCCGTTTGGGCAATTCCGCCTTGAGGTGTGCGAGGAGGGTTTCGGCAGGAATATCCTTTAGGTCCGGATCGAGGAAATCCGGATTGACAGCGTCGCGCGCCACCACGTCTTTCGCGCGATCAAACATCGTCTGCAAGCCGCGCTCGAACGGGCATTCGTCTGCGGGAATGCCGTGGAGTTCTCTTACGCACTCGGCGATCGACGGCCATGCCCTGGCGAGGTCGTCAGCATCCAGCTGGTCTGCCGGCACGCCGGCCACCGTGCTTGTGACAAAGCATGCCGCGTCCTCGGATTCCATCCAGTCGAGAACGGTTGGCGACCCGAGATCAAAAGTGGCCAGCCATGCCGTGCGCTGGTATTCGTCCGCCAGCAGAGACACACCTTTTCCGCGGGAAACCTTGGCATAGGCAGCGCCATCGCTTCGTCGAAACAGTTCATCCCCCGATTCGCCGCGATGAACAGGCACCCACTCCTTGCCGGACGAAAGGCCTGGAAGTCGAAATCCATTGGGTCGGTATGATCGGTTCATATATTCTCCCCAAACCTCTGCCTGTTTTTGTTGACGCGCGATTTGCGCCCATCATCCGCAAGAAATAGATGCGGCAGGCAGCACGCGTGCCGTCACCAAGTAGAAACCGGGATGACCATTTGCAATGTGTCGTAGGGTGGGCAAGCGGACGTGGCGATCGCTACGAAGGCGAAGCGTACTGTTGCTTACCGAGGACATCGAGAAATCTGCGGAGTTCCGTTTCCACATACACATCCACCGGCCCGTCGGCCTCGAAGCCCCACCAGAGCAGCGAGCCTTGCCATTGCGCGAGCATCAACCGGGCAACCGCATCCGGATGACGCTCAGCCGTGAGACACTGCCCGATCGCCAAGGCCAGCGCTCTTCCCCACGCCGCACCCCGGGCACGCAACACCGGATCGCGGAAATCCTCGCGCAGCAGCCGCAGGCCATCGGCATAGACGGCGGCGTTGTCGCCGTAGTTCTGCGACAGGCCGACAAGCAGCATGACGGCGCCCTGTGGCGTTTTCGGGATCGCTGCGGCCAGTTTTGCGGTTTCGGCATCGAGTTGGTCCCACGCGCGCAGGAGAGCGGCACGCAGCATCGCAGCCTTCGTCGCAAACCGCTGCACCAGGGTCGAGCCGGACAGGCCGCTCAGTTTGGCAATGGCCGCAAAGGTGGCTGCATCCGGGCCGTGGGTGTGGATCAGGGTCAGTACCATATCAAGGAGCTGCGCATCGGACAGCGTGCGGGGGCGTGGCATAAATTTCCTCTTGCGTTCATCATGATTATGAACGAACGTTCGGTTATAATCAATTGGGCAGTGTTTGCGGTCGATTTTTCGCCCTAACGCGGAGGAGGATGACGTGACAAATAGCTTGAGAGGTAAGGTGGCACTAGTTGCGGGCGGGACGCGCGGCGCCGGGCGCGGCATTGCGACAGAACTGGGGGCGGCCGGCGCGACAGTCTATGTGACCGGCCGCACGACAAGGGTGCAGCAATCAGATTACTGCCGCCCGGAGACAATCGAGGACACGGCGGACCTGGTAACGGCCGCGGGCGGACGCGGCGTTGCGGTGCAAGTCGATCATCTTGTCGGCGAACAGGTCGAGGGGCTGGTCAAGCGTATCCGCACCGAGGAGGGGCAGCTCGATATTCTCGTCAACGACATCTGGGGCGGCGAACACCTGACCGAATGGAACAAGCCCGTTTGGGAGCATTCGCTGGACAAGGGCCTGAAAATGCTCCGGCTGGCGATCGACACGCATCTGATCACCGCCCATTACGCGCTGCCCCTGATGATCGAGAAACCTGGCGGCCTGCTGATCGAAGTGACCGACGGCACGGCAGGCTACAACGCGACGCACTACAGGCTGTGCCCTTTCTACGATCTCGCCAAGACCAGCGTGACCCGCATGGCTTGGGCGCACGCACAGGACCTGGCGCCCCATGGCGCTACCGCCGTTGCGATCACTCCCGGCTGGCTGCGCTCTGAAATGATGCTGGACATCTACGGCGTGCGCGAAGAAAACTGGATGGACGCGACGAAAGTGCAACCGCATTTTGTGATTTCCGAGACACCGCGCTTCATCGGTCGCGCCGTCGCAGCCCTTGCTGCCGATACCGAGCGGGCACGCTGGAACGGCCAATCGCTTTCGAGCGGTCAACTGGCGAAGGTCTATGATTTCAATGACCTCGACGGATCGCGACCGGATTGCTGGCGCTACATCACGGAGGTGCAGGAGGCGGGCAAACCGGCGGATGCGAGCGGTTATCGATAGGGTCTGCCTGGGGCAGGGCATCCAACAGCGCCTTCGCCACCAGTCGTGTTTGCTGCAACGGTGGCAGCCGAACGGCGGCAGCAAGCTGCAGATCGGCTGGACGAGGCAGGCGGGACCGCTATACGATAGGGGCTATTCGACCTTCGTGAGCGACGGAGCGGGAGGCTGTTGTCATGGGCAGGACGGTAGCGTTTGTAGCATTGCTTTTCCTCAGCGTCCCCGCATCGTCACACGACATCTACGAAGTTGCCTGCTGCGCGGGCCGTGATTGCAAGCCTATCCCGGCAAGCGACGTGACGCCCACCAAGCAAGGCTGGCTTGTGCGAACCACCGGCGAGATCATCCAATACAAGACATGGCCGCTCAAACGATCGCCTGACGGTCAATTCCACCGATGCGCCGCTTTCAACGATTTCGGACCCAAGGGCCGGACCAAGTGCCTCTATATACCGGACATGGGGGAATAAGGCTGGCGGGCCATTTGATCCGCTGACCGCGCAGTCACCTTGAAAGGGTGGCGTCCTTCATCCTTGATGATCGGCTCGGGTTACCACTGACAAGCGCCTGCGCTTCTTCCGCCGCAGCCAGAAACGCGACACGAGCGGATTGACATGGAATACGACCGCCGAGCGCCGCCATACACATTTTCTTGGCCCGACCGTATTCCTCTCCACCGAGCGGGGGGCCAACGATGCACCAGGCAGTTGAGCGCCTTGAGAGGACCATCGATTTCTTCTGGGGATCCTGGTCTGAGCTGAACCACTACCGGATCACCCCAGCGCGCCTCGCTGCAATTTTCATGCTGATGTATGAGCATTTTTTTGAATCTCCTCCAAAGAGTGAGAATCAAACTCGCTGACTGAATATTAGTTCCTAGGTATATACGGGTACCGCTGGATTCTGCAGCGAGTGCTTGGCCTGGTCGGCGCGCTTTCATCACAAGCGAGGGGCTAGGCGAACAAGCATTCACGGGATGTTGGTTCCGTCATCGAGCGGCTTGATGCCCTTGGCCCTCATGAGTAGATCCAGTTCCACCGATGACGGTCCAAACTTCTCGAACAAAATCTTTGCCTCATCATGGTGCAGGCCATATTTTTTGGCGAACTGCTCCAAAGTGTAGTGCGGCTGACGCAATCTTCGTGGATTTCCTTTTCCGACTTTCATCCTTGTTCTACCAGTAGCGCCGGCGCGGGGGTTCTGGCTGCAACGCTGTACCGAGCACAAACCCAATTGCGAACCCGAGGGCTGCTGCCACCAACAGTACGCTGCCAGCCGCCGTCGGATGTTCACGGGCAGTTTGCGCGATAGCGCTGCCCTCGGCCTTGGCAACGTCAGCCGCCTTGCGTGCTGCCGGCGTGGCAGCGCCGACCACGTTCGCCGCGCGGTCCCTGATGTCGTTATAAGCCCGTGCGCTCTGGGCACTGACGATCTTTGACAGGCGGGCGACTTCAGATCGCAGCGCTTCAATGTCGTTCTTTGTTGTGGAGTCGGCCATCAGATTATCCTTCGTTGCTTGCGAGGCAACGCACGAGAATTATGAGAAGTTCCGCCTATGTGCCGGGTTCTTCGACGCAAGCTGCAGCAATGAAAGCTACAGACGGCTAGAGGTCGCTACCGTTAAAAACCGAACGGCGATCGCCATCCGTCGATCAGCGTCGACGATTGGACCAGCTAGACGCTCTTCGTCTTTTTGGTCTGCTGCTTTGCACCGGCGCTCTTACCATCGGAACTTTTCGAGCGCTCCTCGAAACGTTCGGCACCTTTGGCCAACTCCGAGCCCTTTCGCGCCTCCACCTTCTTCTCTTCCTGTGCAGCGCTCCTGCGAAGCCCCTTAGCGGACTCCTTGCCTTTCTTAGTGGGGGCTTGCTCAACGCCCATGGCACCATCCTCCATTCATGACGATCCGCTAAAACGGTGAAGCACCGCATTTGTTCCGGCACGGGCAATCACGCTATGAGCAAGGGTCTGGATAAAGAAAGCCGCAGCGTCTACGGCTGGCAGGACGACTGAGGGCTAAATGGGACAGGACGCCGTTCCGAGCGTTTCTTCCGCGTGCGGAATTTTCGACCAGCGAATCGGCAGATTCTTCAGTTTGATCCGATGGATAGGGATGCCCTCCTGCGGACGCAAACGACCGCGGAAGTTACCTGTAGGAAACCTAGATTAGGAAACAAATTAGGAGCCGGCTCAGTCAAGAACCGACTCCTAAATCAAAATCAACCACTTGGGTTGTAAATCTGGCTCCCCGGGCCGGATTCGAACCGGCGACCTGTCGATTAACAGTCGAATGCTCTACCGCTGAGCTACCAGGGATCATCTGCGCGCTGCAGAAGTGAGGCTGCTAATACAAATGCTTTTCCGATTTGCCAAGCGGTTTTTCAAAAAAAGTGCACAATCTTGTCCGACTGTGGAGAACTCCCATATGAAGGGAGCGGCGCAATATCGAGAAATCCCGCAAATCTGGCCCGTGCCGCTACGGCATTGCGGGTAGCAGCGCAGCATGAACTTTACAGGTGGAGTTTTAATGGCAGAACCGCAGAAGACGAAGAAATTCGGTATCGACGCCCGCACACATGAACTCATTCTCGGCTCGTGGCGGTTGCGGCTGCCGCAATCCCGGGCGTTGCGGATCGCGCTCGGGGCCGTGCTGATCTTCGGCGGCATTCTGGGCTTCCTGCCGGTTCTGGGTTTCTGGATGGTACCGCTCGGCTTGATCGTACTCTCGCACGACCTTGCTTTCGTTCGCCGCCAGCGACGCAGACTGTCCGTCTGGTGGGCTCGCCGGTCACAGGCCTCCAATTAGGGCCCGTGATTCCAATCTCGAATGACAGCATCATCCCATGGTTCTGATGTGCCGCTAGCCACCTGATCCCGTCTGCGGCGTCGGATCCTTGTCAGCAGGTGCTGTCTGTGCGGGATCGCCAGTCGCCGGCGTGTTGTCCATCGTTCCCTGGCCAGAGGGAGGCGTTTCCTTCGCAATTGGCGCATTTTCCTGAACCTGCGTCGCCGCATCGTTATCGGTGCTTTCTCCGAATATCTCCGCGCCCGCCCAGGCAACGACGGCAAGGGCCAGTCCCGCAAGCAGCACGAAGAGGACAGGGCGCCCCAACAGGCCCTGGCGCGCTTCGACGCCACTTACCTCGACGGATTTCTCGGTGTCGGCGGTTGATACCGGGTCACCACGTTCGTCGGTATAGCGTGTCATGATTGCCTCCTTCGACCGCATCTGATCACGGTCGGCTTCTCGTTCCGACATGACAATGAACTGCCGCAGGGGCGCAAATGTTCCCCAAACGCCCGGCGGTATCGAGATTCGCGGGACGATGTCCGGCCCGCCACTGCTGAATAAAGTTTCGCAGCGTTGAAAACATTCAATGAATTTTAGGGACTTGCGGAACACATATGGAACATATAGTGTTCGTTCTTGATTTGTTTCTCGATTCTGGAGTGATCTTTCATGCTGACCCGCAAGCAACAGGAACTGCTTCTGTTCATTCACGAAAGAATGAAGGAATCGGGCGTGCCGCCGTCGTTCGACGAAATGAAGGATGCGCTGGATCTCGCGTCGAAATCCGGTATCCACCGGCTTATCACGGCTCTGGAGGAGCGCGGGTTCATCCGGCGCCTGCCCAATCGGGCACGGGCGCTGGAGGTGATCAAGCTGCCCGAGGCCTATTCCATGAGCCTCCAGCCGAAGCGCGGCTTCTCGCCGAGCGTTATCCAGGGCAGTCTGGGTGTGCAGCCTGCTCCGGCCGCCCCCGCCAAGCCAGCAGCCAGCAACGAGAATAGCACCGTATCCGTTCCGGTGATGGGACGGATCGCCGCCGGCGTGCCGATCTCAGCGATCCAGAACAACACACATGACATTTCCGTGCCACTCGAGATGATCGGGGCAGGGGAACATTATGCGCTGGAAGTTCGCGGCGATTCGATGATCGAGGCGGGAATCCTGGATGGCGACACCGTAATTATTCGTAACACCAACAGCGCCAGCCCCGGCGAGATCGTCGTCGCCTTGGTGGACGACGAAGAAGCAACCCTCAAGCGGTTCCGCCGCAAGGGCGCCTCAATCGCGCTTGAAGCCGCCAATCCGGCTTATGAAACCCGGATTTTCGGCCCGGACCGGGTCAAGATCCAGGGAAAGCTCGTCGGGTTGATCCGGCGTTATCACTAAACGGCGCCAATCATATCGACTTGTTATCAGTTCTGGATGTCGCCCTGGCTAAACAACCTGGTGAGGCGGAGCAGGGTGGATACCGATTGCCCACGATGGAAAAAAGGACTTTATTCGGAATGAAGCCCCTTGCGATTTCTCTAGGATCATTCTAAACCGCCGCCACTGTTCGATTGTTCGAACGCGTGAGGCCTCGTGGCGGAGTGGTGACGCAGAGGACTGCAAATCCTTGTACCCCGGTTCAATTCCGGGCGAGGCCTCCAACATTTTCCACAATGTTTGAAAAGCTTTGCACGAATTTCTCGTGTGTTGGCGCAAGAAAAAATGCTTTGCGTATTTAAAGCCGTTGGGACCGACCCCTGCCTCGGCAATTGAGCCTCGCCTCATTCGATTTCCATGCCCGCAGGCTGTCATGCCAACGTGTGTGTGTTGACGCCTGTTGGTCAGTGATTTCACGCAGAAGCAGACAAATAGCTACCCGTCCAGCAGAATGTGCCGGTGGTCATGGATAGGATGAACGGTCTTCGTTCGATCAATGATAGTAGAAGCACTCGCAGTCGGCCTTGCAGTCGTCGGGAGCGTTCCAGACGCGCACGGCGAGCTTCTTGGCAGCACCCGTCTCGTCGAGCCGCAATCCCAGGAGAGAAACGGCCGCCAGCTTCGGATTGACTGCGTCGATCTCGATCGTGGAGCCAACCTGATGAACACCCTGTTTCGGGGTCCATGTGAAAAACTGCACGCTGTAATGCATTGCGTTCTCCTCCGCCGCTTTTGCCGTATGCCACTCCCAGCCTACTACGCACATTGCATGACAGCCAAGGTAAGGCGTCATCCCATAGAGGGTAGCTGCTACCGGAGGAACATAGCACGTTTTGGTCGGTGCGTGAATCGTTCTGCTTAGTCGCGTGAAAATCTCTGCCGGTCCGTCTGTAACCGCGGTTACACCGCTTCATCGTTCAGGATGAAATACTGTGTTCACTAAATGCCGTCTTCTAAAAGTGAACGATCGGAACGACATTGTCTTCAACAAGCCATCTAGGATGACGAAGATGAAAAGAGAGCCTTTGTTTCGGATCGGAGATTTCGCGATCTGGTCTGCAATTCTGGGCGGCGTGATCGGATATCAGCTTTGGACCCACACCAACGCACCCGCCCTGACCACGGTTATCGCCACGGTTGAGAAAGTGGCTGGCTGACGGCCAGCCACGAGAATAACCAACGCTCCGCAACGGAGGATCGAGCAACACGCGCCCGCGGCGGTGTTCCCGCAACAAGTAGTAAAACGATGTGGCGGAAGAGGTGTCTCGGATATCTGAACTTCCATGAGTTATCAAAGTCATTTTTATAGACCTATTTTCAATATCTTAAGCAAATACTTAGCCGCCCAGACATTTTCTGACATTGTGCGAAATATCGCTGTATGGCACGCTGAAAGTGGGCTTCAAAGTGGGCTCAGAAAAGCGGGATAATAAACTCAATGGGCAGGACGAAAGACAAGCTGACGGCCAAGGGCATCGAATCTCTCACCGAGATCGGGCGCCACTCCGACGGAGGAGGGCTCTATCTCAAGGTGACTGACACCGGCCGCCGTTGGGTGTTTATGTACGCATGGCATGGCCGCCGGGTTGAGTTGGGATTGGGTTCGTCGGAGGATGTTTCGCTGAGGGCTGCCCGGGACGTCGCGCAGCGCTATCGATCGATGCTCGCCCAGACGCCGAAGGTGGATCCTCGTATCGAGCGAGCGAAGGCCAAAGAGAAGCCCATCACCTTCGGCACCTTCGCGTTGGAGTTCATCAACGGCAAGCAGGATGGATGGCGCAACGACAAGCACAAAGACCAGTGGATCTATTCGCTCTCGCTCCGGAAGAACGCTGCCGGCAAATGGCTCGATGACGGATTCTGCACTGCGATCCGAGACGTGCCAGTCCCCGAAATCGCGGTGGACGATATCGTCAGGGTGCTTCGCCCTATCTGGTTGACGAAGGGCGAGACGGCGCGAAGGGTTCGCGGGCGGATCGAGTCGGTGCTTGACGCCGCGAAAGCGAAGGGCGTGCGTGAAGGTGAAAATCCGGCCGCATGGAAGGGCAATCTCAAGACATTGTTACCGGACAAGAAGAAGCAGGAGGTGCGCCACCACGCCGCCATGCCGTTCTCCGACGTGCCGGCATTCACTGCAAAGCTGATCCATGCGCAGTCGCCATCGAACGCGGCGCTCGCCTTCACCATCCTAACGGCCGCCCGCAGCGGGGAGACCATGGGAGCGCAATGGGACGAGATCGACATGAGCGAGGCTGTCTGGCGCGTTCCTGCCGGTCGGATGAAGGGTGGACGCGAACACGTCGTTCCGCTCTCTGACGGCGCTATGAAGCTCCTCGATGTTATGCAGGCATTGCGCACGCCGAAGAACGACTTCGTGTTCCCAGGGCAAAAGGGCGGGGGGCTTTCCGTCATGGCCCTGACCATGTCGATGCGTCGGCTTGAGGCAGGGGATTTCACCCCGCACGGTTTCCGCTCGGCGTTCCGCGATTGGGCAGGTGACACCACTTCGTTCCAGCGTGATGACATTGAACAGTGCCTGGCCCATGCGATCGCCAACAAGGTTGAGGCTGCCTATCGTCGCGGACAGGCGCTGGAGAAGCGCCGGAAGATCATGGATGCGTGGTGGAAATTCAACTCTGGGCAAAGCGATGCGGTCATCCAGCTGACACATCGCCTCTCAGTATAGCCTGCCAAATCGCTGCAAAAATCGGAACAGAATTGCACTCATTGCCATTCTGGCCTGTGCGATTCACAATAGAGCGGAAAAAATCAGCTTTAAACCGTAGCCAGATTTCGAATCAATGAAATTCCCGTTATGGTAGAGGACATGGACTTGCAAATGGACAAACCGGTAAAGACCCCGAAACGGAGGAACGGCTATGTCGGTCCGACGCGGTCTTTCACTGACACATTGCAAAATCTTCTCCAAAAATACGGCCGCTCAGGCGGCGGCGATGGTCAGTTCGATTTACTTCGTTCATATGGTGCGAAGGACGTGTTCGTCTATTGCGCTGGCGACATTAGGTTTCTTGCATCCAAAGTTGTCTCGATCGTCGGTACGCGGGAAATTTCCGAAGCAGGCATCAAACGGGCTAACCGTTTGTCCCGTGAACTGGCGGAAATGGGTGTGGTCGTGATGAGTGGGCTAGCAAAGGGCGTGGATTCGGTCGCGCACCTTGGTGCGATCAACGCCGGTGGAAAGACCGCAGCTGTTATTGGCACGCCGTTGGACCGGGCGTATCCCGCAGAAAATGCCCAGCTTCAAATGGACATCTACAATCATCATCTCCTCATCTCGCCATTCGGAGTTGGAGAGGAAGTCTACCGGTCCAATTTTCCAACGCGGAATCGGGTGATGGCGTTGCTCAGTGACGCCACCGTTATCGTTGAGGCTTCCGACACTTCCGGCACTCTCCACCAAGCTGTCGAATGTCAAAAGAACGGCCGTTGGCTATTCATCATGAAGTCAGTTGCGGAAGACCCTAAGTTATCCTGGCCGGCCAAATTCCTCAACCATCCTCGCACCCGCGTGTTGGAATCGACGTCGGATATTGTCGAGGCGCTTCGGTAATGCCGGCCATCGATGTTCATTGCTTTTTGCGTTATTGCACCGATGTGAACATTCGCCGTGAGGTTCGGGAATGGCAGGCACATCATGGCGTGAGAATCGTCAAAGGAAATTCACTCAACGGTACGTTTAATTTTTGGATAACTGGTCGCGGTCAACTATCGATCAACGTGCGCAATTCTCATCTCTTTCTAGACGAAATTTGCTATAGAAGCGCCCTTCGAATTCACGAACAATTCGGAAAAGATGTGTGCATAGTGCCCATTCCAAACAGCGGCGCTCTAGCCTCGTCTAAGAATACTTTTCAGACTTATATTCTTGCCAAAAAAATTGCAGCAACATTGGGCTCTCCCTGCACCAGCTCCGATCTATTGAGATGGCAAACAGTTGTCGGAATGGCTCACAAGAACGAGCGGTCTCGCTCTGCCGCAGCTCACAAGGCCGCACTAAAGGTGATGCGGGCAACTTCGCAACCAATCGTTCTTTTCGATGATGTCGTTACGTCCGGGTCTCAGATGTTAGGGTCAAAGCTTGCCCTCGAGGAGGCGGGCATGAAAGTCGCTGGCATGATCTCGATATTTGAGGTCGTGAATCAGGGAAACCGAAGTGATGACCCAGGTTGGCGGGTAACAACTCGGAGACCATGGTTGGAAGGCGACCTTCTGGATTTTAGTGACGCTGTATAGATCTCTTGAAGCGAGACTAAGGCCTTGGAATAGATCGGGCAGATAAAAGGTAAGGTGTCAATGGGTATTTATTCAGATGAATTCAATGCAGAAGCACTGAGACAGAAGCAAAAAAAGGCGGATGACGCTGCCGCAATGGAAAGAATAAATCAACGCACCGAGGAAAGCCTGAAAGTCGGTGAAAAGCATTTGAACGAAACTGTTTTGGAAGAACTGAGCCTGGCTAAGAAGGATTTGAAAGGGTCCGTCGATGTGAACATCTCGCCGATTTCGATTGCAGACGAGGGCCCCTGGAAAGCCCGCTCGGTTTCGGCAGTATTTTCTAGTTTGAAGAAGACGATCACCATGTATCTCCAAGTAGTCGTCGACGAGAAGGGAAAATGGGAGACAAAAGTTAGCGGTGATCTTGTATCGCCCGGCGGTGCGAAATCATCATCATTCAATCCGGAAGAGCTTCGCGGATTGATCAAGGACATCGTGCGGGAAATAGCCAGGCTCGAGGGCTAATGCTTCACGCCGCGATCGCGAACTCCTGGTCGAATTCAGCCGGCGAGATCGTGGGGAATGGTAGGATGGGGCAGAGGACTTATCCGCAATCGCGGATATACCCGTCGCCATCACATCTCAGTACCGCTTGACTGCTTCTGACGCTGACCTTACTTACTAACTCACGTGACCCAATGGGTTTCGCGTTGCGGTCCCATCCGCACGCCGCTCGTGGCGCTGATCTGGAGCAAATTCTGACCCCCCGTGGCGGAGGGCTGGAAGGCACCCAGAAGCGCCACCGCCATGGAGCTTCCTGACCGAAGGTGATCCCACCTACAGAACGGATAGCGAGTGGCAGTCAGACAGATTGAAATCGACGAGCATTTGGCGGCCAGGGAAATCTGCATGGAGCGGAAATGTATCCCTACACACAGCGGGAGGGCGATTTGATCGACCCGCGTGTCTACGCCATCGCGACAGAATACGGCATCGAGATCATCCACGCTCGGGCCTATCCGGATGTCCGGCAGACGCGCGCTGTTGCTACGATGGACCGGATATTGCGGAACCGCGGTGAAGATCATTTCCGCATGGTCATGAGCACATTGGCCGAAACCGAGAATAATCAGGGCCAGCTTGATGAACATCTTTTCTGGGCGGTTAGCGATCTTGTGGAAGCGTGCAAGGAAATCATCGAGGCCGAGCCCTCCCGTTGGCTGGAAGTCTTCGACGCGGCTCCTGTAGGCGAACTGCAGTATATCGCGAAAGGCCTCGCAGGCATAACGCATCAACGTCATGCGATAGCTGGCATGCTATTTGAACGTGTCGTTCGGGTATTCGGGCCCAACGCTGCACAGCTAGACCTTTTTGATGAGCGCAGGAGATCGGCATGACCAGAGAAGAAATCACCGAACTGTTTATCCGAGGCGCCGAGATAGACAAGCGATTGCCAGACACAGCCCAGCCGGCGCGGCTCAAGTCTCAATCCCTGCCGTTCATCCACACCCAGGCAGATCAAAACGGTTGGGGCGGCGAGCGATACGAGGAAGAGCGTGCCGCGTTCTGGGACGAGCGATCAACGCGCTTGCGCACGTCTGACGTCAGCGGCTGGGAAAAATGCAACGATCTCATCCTGTTCGTCGATAGCGAGAGCGAACGGCGCTGCCTTTGGCACTGGTCGATAAGCAAGGCTGGCGGCCAGTCATTCAGCCGATGGTGCCGCTCCGAGGGCATCCACGTTGAGACCGGTCGACGCCGGAAAGATCGGGCAATCACACATATTGCATTGAGTTTCGCTCGGAACCCATTGCAGAATAACGAAAATGATACGAATGGCCTGTTGCGTCTTGGGCCGGAAATCAGCGATATTCACGTCAACATCGCAGACGTCGCCCAAACGCATTCATGGCGGGATGACGGGGCATTCAGTCCGATCGGCATTCCGGAACTCCGGGATTTCTCCTGGGCCGCCAAGCGAAACGAGATGAGGCGCCAGCGTGCCGAGGAGAAGCGGCAAGCGGCGGCAGCAGGATGACAGACATTCAGCGTCCCGTTTGAAGGCGGCTTTTTCATTGCCAAGCATGGTGAGCGCCCAGCCCGCACCGGTAAGCCGTCTTACGAGTTCCCAAATTGGGTACTCCTGGCGCGACCTGTCAAGGCATATAATAAACCTGAGACGTGAAGCCGAGAAGCGGCGGCAAGCGGCATGACTGAGGAGCAGATAATCTATTCGGCGCTGGGCATCTTTTTTCTTTTTTGCGCAGTGACCGGGTTCGTTTTGAACAGGGCTCGCACGGCTTTGATGGGCTTGATAGGCTTATTAGTTCTGTTTCTCGTTTTGTCAGCTTATGCGGCAATCCGCGGCCTCTGATTTGCTTTTGCCAGAGCCGCCGAATATTGCCCGCATCCACCAAAAGGCGTACTGCAGCGCATTAGTTCGGGAACCGTGCCGTAACCGTTCGGCTATCGTTCGCGATTGGTTTGGCAAAGGGTAATATCTGGCCTGTCAAGAGAACGGTTGTAGAATTTTAGACGACAACCTGCTGACTCCTGGGCGCATCCTAAGAGTGGTCGCTGACCGCTGGTAATTCGGCACCGCTGGTTGATACGGGCCTGTAAAAGCCGTTGTAGATGAGCAGCAGCGATGTGAGGTAGAACGCTGTCAGGATCAAGAGCAGCACATCGCGCGCGGTCATGGTGGATCACCTGTGCGGGCATTTCTAGTGGGGAAGCTAGTCACGGAGAACTTCCCTCCGCCAGGAGATCTCGTCCGATTTGTCCTGTTTGGTGAGCTGCATTTCGGCATCGCAACGCCGGTTGCTGAAAATCCCATACGCGACGGCGGATCCAAGGATGACAGCTCCGACCATCAAGGCGAGCATTGAAACGGCATAGTCCATGTCACACCTCCTCAGAGGCATAACTGCTCATGGCAGCAAATGTTCCGCGGGGAGGATTTGGCCGACGGCTCCGCCTATCCTGTGCTATCGCCAGCCGGTAATCTCGCTCGTTATTAACGGCGCGCATTCACCTCGCTACACATGGGCAGAGCCTTCCCTGTTGCCGGTTTATCCACCGGTCGGGCGCGGTTATCCACAGGTAGCCATTCCCTCGAAATGGGTAGACCCCCACGGTTGTTTATCAGTTGTCGTTAATCCGTTCGGCAACCGTTCGCTTTTGTTGGTGACGTGGTCATTTTCTGGCATGTAGAGAACAAAATGAGATTTGTGTCGCCGCTTTCACTGTGGCGGGGTTCTTCGTTTCAGGGCAGAGCACGCAACTGAAGAGCGCTGCCATTTTTTCAGTTCGTCGACGTAGAGCAAGTGGGACCGGCCGATGACCGCCGTCTATGCGGTAGGGGCGTCGCCTTCAATTTGCATTTACTGAGCTGGAGTCGTGGTCGACGGCTGTGTTGTTGTCTGTCCAGTTGTTGACGGAGTCGTGGTCGACGGCTGCGTTGTCGTCTGTTCAGTTGTCGACGGAGTCGTAGTTGACGGCTCGGTCGTTGTTGTCGACGGTGTAGTTGTTTCTGTCGCAGTGTCATTGGTCCCTGGCATCAGGAAAACAACCGCAAGGACAATGACCACGACGGCAACTGCAAGGCCAATAAGGGTATTCCGGTTCATGCTGGCTCCTCCTAAGTGTAGCTTCCACTTAGTGAAATGGAGCGCGGCGTGGAATTTTCAATTCACACGTCGGCGTAGAGGGATTTGCCACCGGCCAGCCTTTACCTCGCAATCCTATGAGAGGCGCCCCATATTCATCTCCAACTGAGGACATGAAGCATGGAAAGCCTACAGGAATTCTCGTCGAGCTCTAACGGTGATCGGTGGTTTCTCGGCAAGGACGAGCAATCGGGGAGAACCTTTGTACTCCACCGGGCGAATGATGCTTCCGGCGGTCACGAAACACGCAGCGAGGTGCAAACCTTTTTGAATGCGGCGACGAGCCCAGAAAGAGACGCGTTAGTCGCGCTGCTTGGGGTAGCCGATGACACAGGTGATGCTGAACAGGAATTTTACTCACCTCTGTCATGAGCGCGTTTTGGGCTGCTCAGCTTGTTTTGAACACAATGGCTGCCTATATGACAGTCAACGGCATGGCTCTTGAAGCGTCCCACCAAATTCGCGGACGTTCGCTATGACTGGATATCGCTTTAAACTTTTGACCACGGATGTACTGGCACTGGTGTAGTAGCGATAGTGAGGAAGGTCGGTGCGGTTTCGCCCCGGCCTTTTTTGTTCCCTGGATCAGAGACAATGTTTCAACACAGGTCCGTTCAGAAAGCGGGAGCATCTTGGGGAAGCACGATGCAAGGTCATCAGCCGCGGAACGTGGCTATGACTACCAATGGCAGAAGGCGAGGGCAGCTTTCCTTGCCCTGCCGGAAAACCAATTCTGCGAACGCTGCAAGGCACGAGGCATCCTGAACGCCGGCCACCTCCGAATGGATGGATCACCGCAGACAAATTCCAAGCGCATGCACCTGGTCGTCAACCACCGCATACCCCACAAGGGCAACAAGCAATTGTTCTGGGATAGGAAGAACTGGGAAGTCGCCTGTCCTGACCACCACGACATCCGGATCCAGCAGGAAGAGAGCGGCAAGGTCCGGACCGGCACCGACATCGACGGCCGACCGCTGGATTCGCAGCATCCCTGGAACAAGGCGCGCTCTGCGAACTAGTCGTCCGTCGCATCCGTATCATCCTCGCCGAGGCCAGCGCCTGCCGTTGTCTGGCGATAGAGAGTCACTTCTTTCCCGAACACGCCGCCCTTGGCATTTCGAATAGGCTCGCCAGCCATTATCAGGATGGCTTCCATGTGGTTGAGAACCGTCTCTCGGGTGGGAGCGGTCGGTTCATGATCGTCAACGAGTTTGAGAGCCTTGCTTGCGGGATCCTCGTGCACGGGCAAGATCCCAAACCATGAGAAACGAGACCACCGCTCGGCGAGATTGTTGATCGAATGCGAGCGTAGCCGATTGTAAAGGCGCCGGTCACCTCGGCCAGCTTGGCCCACATAGATGAGCCTGAAGTTATCATCGTAGAGAGCGTAGATACCTCGCTGTCTGCTGAAGTCCACTTTGCCACGCCGCTTCTGCTTCACGCCGATGCCGAGTAGGTCTCCTGATCGAGGCCACGGTCCATCGGCCGCTATGATACTCCGTCGCCAGAACAGGCCGTAGTTGTGGATCAGCATAAGCACCTCCCGCTTTGATGGAGGAAGCTGAGGCGATTCCCTCACCCTGTCGAGGGGGGCGGGTCGAAAGTCAGAGAGCAGACGGGGGCCTGACCGGTCCGGGGCGTCGTTCGCACCGAAAGCGAATTTGGGGAGGGGGGATGTCGCCCATCCCCGTAGGGGATGACTTACTCAGGCGTTGAGGCGGGTGTCCGTTAGATCTTCCTCGGTCACTACGAGACCACCATCCGGCTCCAGCAGTTTGAGGGCAATCTTGGCCTCGGCGATTGCAACAACCAGCGCTCTATTTTCATCGAATGTTTTCAGGTGCGATGTGTTCAGACCTAGCGATATGAGCGCTCCAGTAGTCGTTAGGACGCTGTAGGTTTGACCTTTGCAAGACAATGAAAATTCTAGCCCCTCGGCTGTCTGTGATGGAGCTCGGATAATTGGCATTTTATTCTCCTCTAAGAATGTGGTGCAGATAGTGTCTGATCTTACGCCGATCAATGGCGGCGACGGTATCCCGCCTGAGCCCGATTGGGCTTCGATCTACACTGACGAGTTCGACATTCTCGAAGCGCATGAGCAGTGGACGATCGTCCTGAATGAGCTGCGCGACGCCAGCACGCTGGCCGTCTCGAACGGTCATGCCATCAAGCGCCTCGTCGAGTTCCGCGTTCAGTATGAGCGGTCGTCGAAGCACGTTGCCGAACATGGCCCGGTGCTGAAGGGCAAGCGGGCAAAGGTCGGTCAGTGGAATCCTCATTGGTCGGTCATGCGGCAGGCCGACGAGGCGATCCGCGTCATCGAAGCAGAACTCGGAATAGCGCCGGCGCGACGCGGCAAGGTAACGAAGGTGCAGCGTGGCAAGAAAACCTCCCGCGCGGCGGACAGCTATCTCAAGCCAGTTTCCGGATGATCCAACCAGCCAGTACGCGACCGATGTGCTGGCTGGAAAGATCATCGCCGGGGAGCATCATGCGGCAGCGGCTGAACGGCATCTGAAGGATCTGAGGGACGGCCAGAAACGCGGGTTGCATTGGCGGCCGGAGATGGCGGCGCGTGCGATCGGCTTTTCACCGGCAGTGCTGTCCATCACGGCGGGTTCGCATGAAGGGCGGCCGTTCAACCTTTTACCCTGGCACATGTTCTGCACCGGCAATCTGTTCGGGTGGCGTAAGGACAGCGGCCGAATGCGGTTCCGCTCCGGCTGGGTCGAGACGGGAAAGGGACAGGCGAAAAGCCCGTGGATGGCGGCAATCGGCCTCTACATGGGCGGCTTCTACGGCGTGAAGCGCGCCGAGGTCTATTCGATCGGCCAGGACAAGAACACCGCCAACGTTCTGTTTCGCGATGCGGTGGCGATGTGCCAGGCCAACATTCCCGGTGCCGACGAGTTCGAGACCGACACTCTGGAATCGCGCGGCGAGGTCATCATCCGCGGTACAGGCGACAATGCCTGGAAGATCGAGTTTCCAGAGACGGGCAGCAAGTTTCAGGCGCTCGCGAACGGCGAGGCGATCAACGGGCCGCGACCGATCATGGTGGCGGCCGACGAGATCCACGAGTTCAAGACCAACACGTCGATCGAGACATGGAAGCGGGCGTTGGCGAAGATGCCCGGTGACGCTCTGATGCTGCTGGGCACGAACACGCCGGCATCATCGCAGATCGTCGGTACCGAGTATTCGGAGTTCTACCAGAAGGTCGCCAAGGGCGAGATCATCGACGACGAGGCGTTCGCCTTCATTGCCCGGGTCGACAAGGCCGACCGGGCCGACGTCTTCGACAACGAAAGCTGCTGGCCGAAGGCGATGCCGGCGCTGGGCGTAACCTTCCCGGTGGAGAACATCCGCGGTGAGGTGGCAACCGCCAAGGTGCTGCTGTCGACGTCGTTTTCGGTCAAGCGTCTGTATATGGGCATCCCGATCGGCTCGACCGAGTTCTGGATTGCCGAAGAAGCCTGGGCTGACGTTCAGGGTGTCGTCGACGAACAGAAGCTGAAGGGCTGCAAGTGCTGGCTCTCGCTCGACCTGTCGCAGAAGAACGACCTGACCGCGCTCACGGTGACCTGGGAAGACGATCAGGGGCACCTGCATTGCAAGACCTGGTACTGGACGACACAGGACCGGATCAAGGAACGTGGGCTGGCGGACAATGCCCCTTATGAACAGTGGGCGGCCGATCCGAATGTCACGCTGACCGCCGTTCCCGGCGCCGTCATCGACAAGACGTTTGTTGCGGCCGAAGTTCAGCGGATATGCGCAGAGCAGAACGTCGAGTTCATGGCATTCGATGTTGCCGGCATGGCGGATTTCATCGCTGCCTGCGAACAGATCGGGTTTCCGGTCTGGAAATATCTTGGAGCCGACAAGCCGGAAGGCATCGGGCTCAAGCTCGTCAGTCACGCTCAGGGCACGCGCGTCGTGTTCGAAGACAAGCAGCTCACCATGCCGCGGTCGATCGAGCGGACAGAGGATCGCATCCTCGCAAAGACGATCACAATCGACAGATCGCCAGTCACCTACTCGTGCGCCGCGAACGCCGCGCTCGACAGCGACGGGCAGAAAAACCGGGCTTTCGACAAGAAGCGCTCGCGAGGAAGGATTGACGGCATGGTTACGATTGCGATGGGCGTCGGTGCCGCAGACAACGAGATGACGGTGGCTCCGGACATTTCCGACTTCCTGAAAAACGCGGTGATGTCGGCATGAACCTGAATCCATTTTCGTGGTGGAACAAGCCGGCCCTCAAGGTGCAGGACCCGGAAAATTCGCGTCGAGGTTCGTCGGGTGTCTACACCGGCCGCCGGGTGGACGTTGCCGGCGCGATGCAGATATCGACGTGGTGGGCATGCACGCGGCTGCTCTCGGAGACCGTGGGCACGCTGCCAGCCGGGTTTTACGAGCGTCAGGCTGACGGCAGCAAAAAACCAGCGACCGACCACGACCTCTATACGCTGTTGCATGACAGCCCGAACGCAGACCAGACCGCGGTTCAGTTCTGGGAGGGCCTGGTTCTTTCCATCTGCACGTATGGCGACGGCGTCGCGATGAAGGAGATGAGCAGCGACGGCAAGCGCATCCTGGCGCTCACGCCGATTTCTGCAGCGCCTGGTGACCTGACCATTCGCAGAGACGATCGCGGGGCACTGCGTTACCGGTTCAACCATCGCGGCAAGACCTATGACCTGTCGGAGGATCGGATCTTTCATGTCCGTGGTTTCGGCGCCGGTGGTGATCGCGGCCTATCTCCGATCGCGTTCGCTCGCCAGTCGCTCGGTCTGGCTGACGCGATAGCGCTGTCTGCCGGATCGACCTTTAAAAACGGGATGAAAGCGTCGGTTTTCTTCAAGGCGCCCGCTGGCGTAAAACTCGACAAGGAGCAGCGGGAAGACTTCAAGAAAGCATTCATTGACCCCTACGTCGGTGCCGAGGCGAACACCTCTGCCGGCCTGCTGGAACACGGCTTCGATGTCTCGACGGTGAGCCTGCCGCCGAAAGATGCGGAGATGCTTCTCTCGTGGCGGTTCACGGTTGAGGAAATCTGCCGCTGGCACCGCGTTCCGCCGATCCTGATCGGGCATTCGGCACCTGGTCAAACCATGTTCGGTGCCGGCGTCGAGCAGATCATGCTCGCCTGGTACACGCTTGGCCTTCGGCCGTACCTGACGCGCATCGAGCAGGCCATCAAGAAGCAGTTGCTCCGGCCGGAAGAGCGGCAGCGCTACTTCTGCGAATTCAATATCGAAGGCCTGCTTCGCGCCGACAGCGCTGGCCGCGCTGCGCTGTACGCGTCGGCAGGACAGAACGGCTGGATGGACCGCAACGAAATCCGGGCGAAAGAAAACCTGCCCAGCCGACCGGGCGCCGACAAGCTGACAGTCCAGTCCAACCTGCTGCCGATAGAGCAACTGGGGCAGGCCGTTGGCTCTCCGGAACAGCAGTTGCGATCGGCAATGTCCAACCTGCTCTTTGGTGGCGATCTGGATTCCATCATCGACGCCCGCATGAAGGCAATGATGGGCCACAACGGTGGCCCGCAGCTCGACGAGGAATGACCCCATGAAAACCAAGGATTTCCCGCTCGAAGTAAAGAGCCTTTCGGACGACGGCACCTTTGAAGGCTACGGCTCCGTCTTCGGTGTGCGAGACAGCTACAACGAAAGCGTCGAGCCGGGCGCGTTCGTTGACAGCCTGGTCAAGCACAAGCGCGAAGGCAGTGCGCCGCTCATGCTGTGGCAGCACGATCCGTGGACGCCGATTGGCGTGTGGGAGGATCTGGCAGAGGACAAGAAAGGTCTCTGGGGCAAGGGCCGCCTGCTAGCCGGAGTTCAGAAGGCCGACGAAGCAAAGATCCTGCTTAAGGCCGGCGCCATCCGGGGGCTTTCCATCGGCTATCGGGAGATTGACACCGAGCCCGCCGCGAACGGCGGCCCGCGCAAGCTGATGAAGCTGGACCTGATGGAGGTCTCGGTTGTGTCGTTCCCGGCCAACCGCCGCGCGCGCGTCGAATCCGTAAAGAACGAGCAGATGGAAGAATTCGCCCGCCGCTTGCGCGACGGCGATCCCATGCCAGTCAAAGAATTCGAGGATCTCCTGCGTGAGGCAGGGGTCCCCAAAGCCATGGCCGTACAGATCGCCTCTGTCGGTTATGCGAAGGCCATTCGGAGTGATTCCGAGGGCGAGGCGAACATTCCCACCGAGGCAGCTATGACGGCCCTGAAAGCCGCTGCCGAGGCATTCAAGACCCTCTGAAAAGGAACCTCCGATGTCCAAGAACTATTCCCGGGCCATTGCGCTCGGCGCTTTCGCATGCCTCGCCGTCGCCGTCGTCGCGACACTTTCCATCCATCTCGGCTTTGATCCTTCGGCAGTCCATGCAACGGGCTGGGTCATGGCAACAGCCGCGGGTGTCACCGGCGCCGACATGGAAAGCCTTGCCCGCGACCTGAAGGCGGCCGCCGACGAGGTCAAGAAGCAGGCCGAAACGACCAACACCGAGTTGAAGAATCTCGGTGCGGTCACTGCAGACACCAAGAAGGCCGCGGACGAGGCGCTGGTCAAGCACAACGAGCTTGCGGCTCGCATGACCGAAATCGAGCAGAAAATGGTACGCGGCTCCGAAGGTCCGCAGCGTGCGAAGTCAGTCGGTGAAACCGTCACCGATCACGACGACTTCAAGGCCTTCGTCAAGAATGGCGGCAAGGGCCGTGTCAGCATCGGCATGAAGGCGATCATCTCCTCGCTCACCACCGACGCCGACGGCTCGGCCGGTGACTTGATCGTTCCTCAGCGCCAGGCGGGCATCATTACGGCCCCGCAGCGCCGCATGACCATCCGTGACCTGATCACGCCCGGACGCACTGGCTCCAATGCCATCCAGTATGTCAGGGAAACCGGCTTCACCAACAATGCCGCTACGGTCTCTGAAACGTCTGGCCCGACCAAGCCGCAGTCTGAAATCAAGTTCGACATTCAGACCACCGCCGTTACGACGATCGCCCACTTCGTGCTCGCGACGAAGCAGATCCTCGACGACGTGCCGCAGCTTCAGTCCTACATCGACGGCCGCCTTCGCTACGGCCTGATGTACACTGAGGAGAATCAGCTTCTCAACGGCGGCGGTACCGGCACGGACCTGAACGGGATCTATACCCAGGCCACGGCCTATTCGGCTCCGATCGTGCCGTCTGCAGCCGGCAACCTGACCAAGATCGATGTGATCCGGCTGGCAATCCTGCAGGCGTTCCTTGCAGAATTCCCGTCGAACGGCATCGTTCTGCATCCGGCGGACTGGGCCGATATCGAACTGACCAAGACCGATGTTGGCGACTATCTCTTCGCCAATCCGCAGGGTGGTGTAGAGCCGCGCCTGTGGCGTCTGCCGGTGGTCGAAACCCAGGCGATGACGATCGACAAGTTCCTGACTGGCGCATTCCAGTTGGGCGCGCAGATCTTCGACCGCGAAGACGCCAACGTCGAAATCTCCACGGAAGATAGCGACAACTTCCGCAAGAACCTCGTCACCATCCGTGCCGAGGAACGCCTTGCCCTGGCCGTCTACCGTCCGGAATCGTTCATCAAGGGCGATTTCAGCGACGCTCTCGCAGCCTGATCTTCGGTTGATCACAAACGGCGGCATCCCAGCGGTGCCGCCGCTTTCATCAATCGAAGGAGTGAAGGCAATGAAACTGAAAGCACTTGATCAGATCAGCGTCAGTTCGGTGAGCGCTGACAGTCTCCGGCCCGGGCAGGAGTTCACCGTCAGCAAAGCTCAAGGCGACGAGCTGCTGAAGGCTCACCCAAAGATTTTCCAGAAGGTTTCCGATGAAGAGCCTGCTGCCAAAGCAGAAATCGCTCCCATCGGCGAAGCCCTGAACGCACCGGCCAACAAGGCCGACAACCGGCGGAAGAACAAGTAACCGCCATAACAGGCGCGCTGCGCCGAAAGAAAGGGACCTCCATGCGTCGTTACAAAGTCACCCTCACCACCGCCGCCGACGGTACGGTTACCGGTTATACGCCTCGCGTCTCCGGCAAGCTGCACAGCATCCACTATGCGAAGACGGATTATGCGGCCGGTGTTGATTTCACGATCACGTCGGAAGCCACCGGCGAAAGCCTGTGGACGCAAGCCAATGTCGACGCATCCGCTGTGGTCTATCCGCGCGCGGCCACCCACACGAACGCTGGCGTCGCTGCACTGTACGCCGCGGGCGGCACTGCGGTTCAGGACAGGCCCGCTCTTGCCAGCGACCGAGTCAAGATTGCGATTGCTGCCGGCGGCAACGCCAAGGTCGGCACATTCCACGTCTTGGTCGACTGACCATCATGCGGACGATGCTCATATCCGGCCCGGCGCCCATCGTGACGCCGGCCGATATCGTCGGAAGTCATGCCGCGGACGACCCTAAGGTTATCCGCATGATTTCCGCAGTCCAGCGCTCCATTCAGGCGCCGAGTGGCTGGCTGGGGCGGGTGCTCGGGCAATCCACGCTCGAGCTCTGGCTTGATAGCTTTCCCTGCGACGGCTGGATTTCGCTCTACGGCCCCGTGGTCAGCGTCACCTCGGTTAAATATCTGGATCCAGACGAAGTCGAGCAGACTGTGGATGCCGAATTTTACCGGCGCGCTGGGAATGACCTGACATTCAGGCAGTCGTTTTCTATCCCGGCGACCCTCTGCGCGCGCGATGCTGTGCGTATCCGCTATGTGGCGGGGTACAACGGAACGGCCGTGACGGAAGGTGGAACCGGACCGGTTCCGGAAGAAGCGAAAGAAGCCGTCATCCTCGGCGTCCAGCAGGTGAAGGCGATCAGCGTTGAAAACCTCTTCCTGCGATCCGAAGAGGTCGAAGGCGTCGGCACGTTCCAATACACCGTGAGCGACCAGGCGGGCGAAGTCATCCGCCGCGCCTCCGAAAACCTCCTGCAGGGTTTGAGGGTTTATTCGTGACCCCGGCACAGGCCATCGCAGCTCTCGACAAGCAGCTTGCCCAGCATGGGCAGACAGTGACCCTTCGCAAAGGCAATACCGTCGTCGGACAGGCAACGGTCAAGGCCTTCGTGCGCGGAGTGACCGCTGAGGATCTCGTCGGCAACGTCACCCAGACCGACAAGAAGGTGACGATCTCGCCTACCGGTCTCGATGCCTATGGAATTCCGGGCGCGAACACGATCGTCGTTATCGACGGTGCTCCTACCAGCATCATCGGCAAGCCGGAGGTGATCAAGCTCGATGATGTCGTGGTGCGCATCAACATGGCGGTGAAGGGCTGATGGCGCGTGTCTCGAATATCGGCGCGACGTTCCGGGTCATGAAGCAGGAGACGTTGGCCGCCACCAAGGCGCTGCTGGTGAAGACGGCAAAAGTCGAGCACGCGAAGATCATGGCCGATCACCCGGCGCCGTCATCGTTCGTTCGTATCGTCGACGGCAAGACCGGGGCGCCGGAGGAGGCCGTCAAGGCAACTGGCCGGATCATCTATCACTATAGTCGGATCGAGGAAGTCGTTGAATTTTCGCTTGTAACGCTACAGGACATCTCCCCGGTTCTGAGTGGCGACTATCGCAAGGCGCATCACGTCTTTCTCAATGGCCACCCTGCGGCCGATCTGTCGGAATACCAGGCCGGTGACGATTTGATGATCACCAACCTCCTGCCGTATGCCCGCAAGATCGAAGTCGGAAAGATGACGATGCGCGTGGCAGGAACGTCGAAGGTTTACCAGCAGGCCCGGCGTATTGTGATGAACCGCTTCGGCAACTCAGCCAGCGTCGAGTTCACGTTTCGCGCGGTGATCGGTGGTCAGGTTGTCGATCAGGCCAAGGCGGCGACCGGCCGACGGCCGGCGACTGGAACGTTCGAAAAGACGCTCGCCACGGGCATCCATAACAAGCCGGATATGCGCTATCCGTGCCTCGTGATCCGGGAGCGCTGAGATGGCTGACTACGCGGGCGCGGAAGCGGCTATCAAGGCGCGGCTTGTCGCCAACTGGCCAACGACCAGGATCACCTACCAGAACGAAACGCCGGCTCATCCGTGGCCGCCGATCGATGGCGACGGGCTGCTGGTGCCTTGGGTCAATCTCGAAATCGAGTGCTTTGGCAGCCGGATCGTCGGGCAGGGGATGCCTGGCAATCGTGTCTATCGCTATGACGGCCTGATCTCCGTTCACGTCTTCACACCGATCGACAGCGGCGCCGATGGCGGCAAGGCGATGGCAGTGGCCGTCGGCGAAATCTTCCGCCGCAAGAAATTCTACGACACCGAGCCGGGCATCTGTGTCCGCACGGAAGACCCATACCCGGCCGGCGGAAACAGCAAGTCCGACGATGGCGCATGGTTCGGAACCACGATGACCTGCGCGTTCGTCTACTGGCACCGCGGCTAAAAACCCCACTTCATCAACCCGCCTCGATGCGGATACCTCAAGGAGCGCTGCAATGGCGTATGCAGAGAATTGGAATGGCTATGTCGCCATCAAGGCGCAATCGGCAAAGGGAGCGCAGGCCAGCGGAGCAGGTGCGATCCTGCTGCCGACATCCGGCGGCGCCGGTGGCCAATTGTCGAAGACCGCGGTTCAGTCGGCGCTTGTGCGGCATGACGCGCAGCAGCTTCGCGGCCGGCACGGTTCGCGCCGGACATCGGGCACCTATTCGAGCGAGATCGGTATCGGCCGCACCGACAGTGTCTGGGAAGCGCTGATGCGCTCTGCCTGGTCGGCTGCAAACCTTGCGATCACCCAGGCCGCGATGACCAGCGTCACGACCGGCGCCAACACCATCGTTGCGGCGGCCGGTAGCTGGATTACCGAAGGCCTGCGCGTCGGCGATGTCATTCGTGCCACCGGCCTGCCGGATGCAGCGAATAACGGCAAGAACCTGCGTATCACCGGCCTCACGGCGCTGACGATCACTGTCGCCGAAACCCTCGTCGTCAATGCGGTGGCGGATACCGGCTTCACGATCACCCGGCCTGGCCGCGTGCTCACCAATGGTGCGGCCGGCGCGCTGACACGGACTTATTTCACGATCGAGGAGTACATGTACGACCTCGATGCCTCCGAGCTCTACACCGACTGCCGGTGGTCGCGCGGCATGATCCGGATGAACGCCGATGGTCTGCTCGATACCGAGTTCGGATGGACCGGAACGGGCGAAATGGAAGTCGTCAACGGCGTGGCGGCGCCGCATTTCACGTCGCCGGCCGATCCGACCGAGATTTCCATCGCGGCATCGGAAGCGGTGATCCGCATGGGCTCGGCCGACGTGCTTGACCTGACATCCTTCGACTTCACCATGGACCTGCAGCCGAGCGCGCCGACGACGGTTCGTCCGGACAAGCTGTCTCCCGACGTGTTCCTCGGTACCTTCCAGGCGTCTATGAACATGACCTTGCTTCTGAAGGATCTGCAGGCGCTGGCTGATTTCGACGCCGAAACGCAGCTCTCTCTTCACCTGCTGGCATCGGAGAACGAAGCGTCTCCCAGCGACTTTTTCTCCCTCGTCGTTCCGAACTTCACGCTCGGCAGTTTTGCGAAATCGGCTCTCACGAAAGCCGGCGGCGCACGCACGGTCACGCTCTCCATCCCGGCCGACCTCGTCGGCAAGGATACCCGCGGCGGCGCCTTCGATCCGACCACGTGCAAAATTCAAGTCAGCAACGCGGCCTGATCCATCCCTCGAAAGGAAACGGACATGAGCACTACCGAACAGGCGGTTCGCGATGCGGCCGCAAAATTCCATGAAGCGATCACCGATGCCAGGAAGGCGGGCTTTGCCGTCACCTGGCCGATGACCGTCGACGGGCTGCTGTCGATCTCCATCAGCGAGACGAAGCGGGCTGCCTTGCCGGCGGTCGATCCGAATGTCGTCGATGACCCGGCGAGCCGCAAAGCCAAGCCGAAAGTCTGACCAGATCGGCGCCGACGAGCCGAATGATGTTGCGCGCAATGGGCGGCGGGTTGTCGGACCCGCCGTTTCCAACCTTCCGACAAAGGATCAGAACATGACTACCGAAAAGAACGCCGACGCTGGCCCGATCGATATCACAGGCTTCCTGCCCACCGACGAAGCCACCCTCGAAATCAAAACGATGGAGGGGAAACCCTCCGGTTGGAAAATTCGCCTTGCTGGCCCGTCGCATCCCAAGACGATCGCACTGAACGACGCCTCCGCTCGGCGCGAGCTTCATCGTCAGCGCCAGATCGAACAGGCAAGGGCGAACGGCAAGAAATACAAAGCCGAGGAAAAGAGCCCGGACGATGTGCGTCGCGAAAACGTGCAGGACGTTGTTGGCCGCATCCTGGGCTGGAACCCGATCAAGATCGGTGGCGACACGATCGAATTTTCCGAGAAGGCTGCCGAAAACCTATTCGTCAAGCCGGAGATGGGCTGGGTCTATATCCAGATCAATGAATTCTTCGGCGAAGAAAAGGGTTTTACGCAGCGCTCCGGGACGAACTGATCGAGTTTGCGGAGCGTTCCTTTGCGCTTTCGGTGGTCGGTGACGATGGCGTCACCCACCGGGAGCGCATCAAAGGATTGATGAGCCGGACCAAGAAGCCGGAGAAGATCTCAGAATATCTGGCAGAACTGGCGTTGCCGCCGTTTCCTGTCGCTCTGGAATACCTCTGGGATTCCTTCAACCGGATCCGGCGTCGCAAGGGCGGCGGGTTTGGCGGCCAGAATCCGATTGAATGGCCGGATATTGACGCCTTCTGCCGTCACAGTCGCCTGCGCTTTGAGACGTGGGAAATCGAGATAATCGAAAGCCTCGACGATTTGTTTCTCAACACCAAGGATACCGACTGATGGCTGAAGAGAGAGTTGTCGAGCTGATCGTCGATGCGTCAGGCGTGGAAGCCGGCATGCGTCGCGCGGAGGCTGCTTACGACCATATGGGAGCCCGGGCTGAAGCCGCGACCTCACGAGCACAGGCAGCGTTCGATCGGCAAATTCAGGTCTACACCGGTCGCCTCCCGAAATCGATCGACGGTATAGCTGATGCCTACGACCGGCTTCAGGCTCGTATGGACCCGGTATTCCATGCCCAGCTTCGCGCCGAACGGGAGATGACGCAGAGCCTGGCTGTCATCAACCGCGCTGTGTTGCTCGGTGTGACGACCGAACAGCAGGCGACACGCGACATCATCCGCTTGAAGCAGCAGCAGGTTGAGGCGATCCAGCGCGTTCGAGATGCCCAGCAGGCGGCCAATGCAACACCGTCCATGATGGCTGCCAACGACAATCAGGTCGGTTACCGTCGGAGCAATCTCGGCTATCAGCTTTTCGACGTTGGCCAGACCGCAGCGCTCGGCATGAGTCCGGCAATGATCCTGATGCAGCAGGGACCGCAGATTGCCCAGCTCTACGCCGGGCAGGGCGGGCTCAATGCCGCGCTCAAGGACACCACGGCTATTCTGGGCGGCGTCGCCCGGGTTCTCGGGCCGCTGATCCTGCTCTTCGGTGGATTGTATGGCGCCTACAAGATCCTTGAGGCCTATTCCGCCGATGCCGCCTTTGCGGTCGATGACCTGACCCGTTCTCTCGCAGAGCAGGCGGCGCCGATCGCGTCGGTGGATTCTGCAATTACAGAACTGACGCGCGTGCAGGAGACCTACACCAAGGCGATCATGTCGGCGTCGACCGCAAACGACAACGCCACGAAGACCATCGTTGCCAACTCGGAACGCGAATACAATGCAAAGAAGGCATTGCTCGAGCTTGAATTGAAGCGGCAGGAGGCGTCGCTCGCCGTCCAGCGCTCTGAAATGGCGCTCGCTGGCTCCCAGCTCAAAAAGGACATCGGCCAGCAGGTCTTCACCAATATGGACCTGGAGCGTCAGGGATTTGCGGATCCTCGTATCGGCCGGTTCGTCAATGTGCTGCCTGACAGCATCACAGGCATGGAAAAGACCCTTCAGCTTCTTGAAGACAATCCGGCCACCGACAAGCTCAAGGAACTGCGGGCGAATGCCACGCTTGCAGAAATTGCCGTTCAGAAGCTCCGCGAAGCCCTTGGCCTGACCTTCAACAATGGAGGCGATGCCGGGCCGACGTTCGCCGGTAATGCTCCTATCCCGACCTTTCGCGGCATCGATGATGTACCGGGATCGATCGAGCTTTACGACGAACTGATCAAGTCGGGGAACTCTCGTGTTCGCCAATTGGAACAGGAGCGGGAAGGTCTTGGCTTGACGGCCGGCGCTGCCGCGCGCCTCAAATTCGAGCAGGATGCGCTTAACGCTGCGATCGAAAAGAACGTCACGCTCGGACCCGATCAGGTCGCGGCCATTCAAAAGCAGGCTAAAGCCTACGGCGATGTAACTGACCAGATTGCTGGCAGGAGGCTGCAGCAGGATGCCGCCTTCGAGCGTGACCAGCTATTCCGGTCGGACAGGGAAGCCAATGTCGCCTCGGGTCTTCGCAGCGCTGGCTTGGAGGTTAATCTCGCCAGCCAGGATGCAGCCGTGCTCCGGTCGCTGGAACTCCTGCGCGAGCAAAAAGAAGCATGGGAGGATATCCGCGACGTCGGCCGCTCTGCGATCGACGACATCGTCGATGGCCTATCGAACGGCTTCGAGAATGGCGCCGAAATCTTCAAAAGTGTCCTTAAGGACATCAACAAGGAGCTTCTGCAGTTGGCAATTGCCAATCCGGCAAAGAATGCTTTGTACGGCGACAACCTGCCGACCTTGGACAGCGTCGGCGGTCTAGGGGGTATCTTCTCGGCGCTGAGCGGCGGCAAGATGCCTGGCGCAGATGCGGCGAGCAAAGTGGTATCGACGATGACGGTGACGGCCGCCTCAGTCGTCGTGAATGGTGGTGGCGCTGCGGGGCTCGGTTCCCTGGTGCCTGCCAACAGCAATGTCGCGAAAGTCGATCCGGTCGGAGAGGTGCTCCGCGCAGCCCTGCCGAATGCGGGCGTCACGAAGACAGGCATTCCTCTTTCCGAGATTACGGCAGCAGGCGGCCTCAAGGCGAAAGTGAGTTCGCAGTACGCTGACCGGTTTCAGGGGCTGCTGAACGACCTCAAGGAGGCTGGCTACAATGTCACCAGTCTGGGCGAGGGTGGCTACAGCTATCGGAACGTCGCCGGCACGAGCAACCTGTCGAAGCATTCCTTCGGTGAAGCGCTCGATATCAATCCGCGTCAGAACCCTTGGAGCCACAAGTTTCAGACCGATCTTCCGGCGAACGTCAACGACATCGCGAAAAGGAACGGCCTAACCTGGGGCGGCACTTGGAACAAGCCGGACACCATGCATTTCCAGGTCGACAAGAGCGCAAATACCGCGGCACTTGCCCTGGATAAAATGGCGAACAACGCAGGGGCTGCAACGCAAAACCTCGGGACGTTCGGAAACGGGCTCGGGACGTTCGGTGATGCGCTCTCGCAGTTCCCGGCCGCCCCACAAGGCGGTGGCGGTGGCGGTTTCGGAAGCTGGCTTTCCGGCCTCTTCCGAGGCGCGTTCGCCCCGAACGGAGCACAGGCGACGTTGGCCGCAAACGGTGGCATCGGCCTGTTTGCAAATGGCGGCATTTCGGATCGTCCGGCGATCTTCGGTGAAGGTCCACTCCCGGAAGCCGCGGTTCCGCTGCCTGACGGCCGCCGTATCCCGGTTGAAATGCGCATGCCGCGGATTTCCGGAAACGATGGCAACGCTCGCATGACGGTCAATCGCCAGGTCAACATCATCAACGCGCCGCCCGGCTACTATGCCGATGTTGAAGAGGAAGACGACGGCGAAGGCAACGAGAAAGTCAACGTGACGTTTTCGAAGATGGCCGCCAACGAGGCCCGGCGGCCGGGATCGCCGTTAAACAAGCAACTCAGGGGCATGGGTGCTCGCCAGCCAATGGTCAAACGATGACAATACCTTCCTATCCGGCGGAACTGCCGGCGCCGTTGCGCGCCGACTATGTCGAGCAATCCGGTGACGGACGGGCACAGTTCCGGCCTGACGCCGGGCCTGCCGTGCCGCGTCTTCGGTTTGCATCGGTCACGGACACGATCCCGTTCACGACGCAGCTTCGGCGCTGGGAGCTGGGCTTATTCGACAGCTTCTATTTCGAGCAGACGAAGAAGGGCGCTTTGCCCTTCACCATTCCGGCGCCGCTGATCGACGGCTTCACCATGCTCGACGAGGATCTGAACGTGCTTCTCGACGAAAATGACGTGCCGCTTCTGTTCACAGAAACGATGCTGGTGCTGTTTGCCGAGCAAGGCTTGCCGGCGCGCAGCCAGATCGATGTTGAAGCCTACCGGGTGAGCTTCCGCCTGACGAGGCTGCCGACGTGACGCATTCAATCTCGCCGGCCGCGCGCCGGGCACAGGACGATATCGCGTCGGATGACTATGAAGTGGCGCTGCTGTGGATCAGGCATCCGGATTTTCTCGAGGATGTTTTCGTCTCGTCCGATCCGACCGAAGTGCTTTCCTATGAGCCCTACATAATGGGCACGAAATCAACCTGGCTGGGTGAGGAGCAATCATTCGCGTTCGTCAGCATGGGCGTCGATCTGCCTGATGACGCGACGGACGCGCCGATGCAGGGCTCTCTCGTGCTCGATATTCTCGACAGCGATATCGCCAATATTCTGACCTCGACGATCGAGCCCGCGACGGTCGATATCGCGCTCGTCATGCGGTCGAGCCCGGATTTCATCGAGCGCCAGTTTCTCGGCCTGCTGATGTCCGGAGCGGAAGGCGACGGCGGCAGCATTTCGTTGTCCTTCAGCCGGCGGCATGTTCTGGAAGAGCCTTGCCCGGCCGATCGCACGACGAAGGAACGTTTTCCGGGGTTGCATCCATGATGCTGCACTGGTCGGCCGCCTATGTCGGCACGCCCTATGTCGACCGCGGCCGGGAGGCTGGTGGCTGCGATTGCTGGGGGCTTGTTCGACTGGCCTTGGCGCAAGAGAAGCGCATCGTCCTGCCGTCCTACGATGAGGTGTCGCCGGAGGAGCTTGCAGAGATTGCCGCACTCGTCCGCGCCGAAGTTGAGGCCGGGATCTGGATCAGCGTGGACGATCCGCACGATTTTGACGTGGCCGTGTTTCGGCGCGGCCGCTTCGATAGTCACGTCGGCATCATGGTCGATGGCCGGCGGATGCTTCACAGCGACAAATATGCAGGCGGCGCACGCGTCGAGCGCGTCGATACCGGTCGATGGACTTCACAATTTGTCGGCACCTACCGGCATCGGGATCTGATCTGACATCATGGCAAAACGAAATCTGAACCTTCCGGCGGTGACGCCTGGGAGCGCGATGGTGAATGTCACCGTCATGCCGCTCTTCGATCCCGGCGAGGCTCGTATCAAGTTCACCGTGCCTCACGGGAAGACGGTTGCCGAGATCATGGCTATAGCATTCCCGGCGGCCTCGCCGTCGGTGCTGCAGCGTATCCGGGTTTCACTAGTGCGGAAGGCTGGCTTCTGCGCGATCGAAAACAGAATGTGGGCCGTCGTGCGGCCAAATGCCGACGTTCACGTCGTCATCCGCGTTGTTCCCGCTGGCCAGGCCATGCGAACGGTCCTGCAGTTGCTGGTTACCGTCGCGGCCACCGCCATCACAGGGCCGCTTGGGCTTGGATTGACCGGCTTCCTCCGCACAGCGGCTACCTTCGCCATCGTCACCGCCGGCGGCCTACTGCTCAATTCGCTCTTCATTCCGTCGCAAACAGGGCAAGACAAGGAAAAGCCGACCTATGCGATTTCCGGCTGGCGCAACCAGGGCGTTCCCGATGGGTTCATGCCACTGGTTGCCGGCAAGGTTCGCTATGCGCCGCGCTATGCCGCCAGCACATGGACGGAAGTGGTTGGCGACCTGATCTATATCCGCTCTGCTTTCCTTTGGGGTTACGGTCCACTTGCCATCACCGATCTGAAGATTGGTGAAACGCCGCTCGACAAGTTCGACGAGGAGACGATCGAAACGCAATATGGAGCAGCGGGGGATGTACCGTTTACGCTCTACCCGACACAGGTGATCGAGGAGAGCATCGGCGCCGAACTGGTGTTGGAAAGGCCGACCGACGACTACGGCGAACCGACCGACGATCCGCCGGAGGAGAAGCGGGTGTCTCGCTTCACGGCTGCCGACGCGGCCGAGGCTTGCATCATCTTTTACTTCGAGGGCGGGCTGTTCAACACCGACGCCGAGGGTAAGCAAAGCTCAAAGACTGTCGAGGTGGAGCTTGCAACCCGGCTGGTCGGCGCACCGGATTTCGACGTGGTCGAAACCATCAAGTTCGATGAGGAGAAGACGAAGGGTTTCTTCCGGGCGTATCGCTGGACGCTCAAGAACCATGCCGGCGTCGCCGCGCGCGGCCGCTATGAAGTCCAGCTGACCCGCAAGACGAAGAACGATGAAAATGTCGGTGACCAGGACGCCTTGAAGTGGTTTGCCCTGCAATCCTTCCGGCCGGAATCGCCGTTCAACTTTGCGAAGGCGCACGCCAAGTCGCTGATCCGGGTGAAAGCCACCAACCAGCTCAACGGCACGCTCGATGCATTGAACGGCGTGGTATCGGCAGAGCTGCGGGACTGGAACGGCACAGCATGGGTTCCAGTCGTCGAAACCAGCAACCCGGCGTCATTCTCGTTGCAGGCGATTACCGGCCCGCATCTCGCCTATCCGTCGCCGGATGATGAAATCGACTGGCCCGCCTTCGAGGACTGGCATGAGCACTGCACCGCGAACGATCTGAAATACGACCGCGTGCACGACTTCGAAAACGGGCTTGGCGACGTGCTTGCAGCCTCCGGCGCCGCAGGCCGGGCCGCGGTCTGGCACGATGGCGAGAAGTGGACTGTCACCATCGACCGGCCGCGAACGATCATCGACGATCATATCAGCGCACGGAACGCTTCAAACTTCGGATGGTCGACGAAGTACTTCGAGCCGCCTGATGCGCACCGGGTCACGTTCCTTGATGCGACCAACGACTATCTGGAGGCCGAGCGCATTGTTCCGTGGCCCGCAGATGTTCGTTACGCCACAAAGGCACTGATGGATGTGGACCTGGCGCATCGTGCTGGCAAGCGGGCGGAGGTCTATGCCGATCCGACCCCGGCAAACAATGGCTATTACCGGAAGTCCGGTGCCATCGGCGCGGGAAGCTGGATCGCCAAGCCGATCGACATTACCGAGGCGCTGGACCTGCCGGGCAAGACGGACCCGGGCGAAATCTGGATCGAAACCCGGCGCCTGCAATATGAGCGCATCTATCGCAATACGATCTACAGCGCGACGCAGGCGGGTTCCATTCGCCGTGCAGCACCTGGCAGTGCCGTCATGCTGGCGCGGGATGTGCTGGTCAGGGCGATGCATTCCGGCCGGGTGACGGCCGTCGTCGGCAACCGTATCGAGACCGATGCGGAATTCATCATGAAAGAGGGGGAAAGCTACGGTCTCCGGTTCCGCGCCTATGCGAATGATGACGACAGCGTTGGTGTCTCGACGCTGCGCACGCTCCGGACTGTGCCGGGTGAGAACCGTGCCGTCTCGTTGACAGGCGAGGGTGAAGTCCCGGAAATCGGTAGTCTCGTCCACTTCGGTCCAATCACGCAGGAGAGCATCCCGGTGATCGTTGCCGGCATCGAGCGGGGCAATGACAATGCCTCCATCCTGCAGATGCTGCCTGCCGCCGACCAGATGCATGCCAAGGTGGCAGCAGAAGTGCCGCCGGCCTGGAGCGGCCGGGTCGGGGACAATCTCGGCGGATCGAATGCCGAGCCGCCGGTTCCGGTCGTCACAGCCGTTCGCAGTGGGATCACGGGCACGGGTGATGCAGACGGGCTCTATGTGCGCCTACGTCCGGCAGCCGGCAGCCCGGTCATCGTCGGCGAGTTTGAAATCCGGCATCGCCTTGCAGGTGCGGGAACCTGGGAAACGCCGGTTTCGGTTTCTGCCGCGGCCGGTGTCATCACCATTCCTGGCTACACGGCGGGCGACGAAGTCGAATGGCAACCGCGCGCCGTTTCCATCAACAACATTCCCAGCGACTGGGGAGTAACCCGAACCACGACGATCGGTGAAGACGATCCGGCCCCTGGCGCGCTTGACAGCACTCTTATCGTTGCGACCGGCGGTCTCGGCAAGGCAGACATATTCTTCACGGTCGCACCAAGCGAGGCGAATATCACCCATGTCCAACTCTACCACAACACCACCGGAAGCCTCGACCCCGTCGACGATGCAATCCTTGCCCCCATCGACGTCGATGCTGGAGGATCGTACACCCGCGTCCATGGTGATCCTTCGATCGTCACCCTCGTCACAAACGGTAGCTTCTCTGCGCCAGCAAGCCCTCCAACCCTAGGGTCAAACTGGACGATCACCAGCGGCCACGCCGATCATGCTCCCGGAACGGGCGGCTCGATCTCCTGGAGCGTATCGATGTCGCCGGGCGATGAAATCTGCCTGTCGGTGCTGATCAACTCGATCTCCGGTGGAGCGCTCACACCGCGCAGCACTGGCACGCTGACGGAAACCTGGGCAACCGCATACACGACGCCGGGTCTGAAGCTGCAGTCTCATGTTGCTGCTTCCGGCAACACGACGCTCGGGCTGCTCGCTGCGACAGCGACGGTCTGTCAGATCGATGACCTCGCCGCCTACAAGAAAACGCCTGCCTGCCTGCAGCAGGGCAACAATTACTTCTGGCTGCAGCCGTTCAACGACGTGACGCCGGGGCCGCTCGCAGGGCCGTTCCTCGTCACGGTTCGCTAATCCATCCCCAAAATCCAGAACCTTCAGGAGTCACGATGTCCAACGGCGTCAGGATCACCGACAAGACAGCATTGGCGACGATCGACAAGGTCCTCGGCATCAAGACGCAGGGCAGCACGGCTGTCGGCCCCGTCGCGTTTACAGATTTCGAGCAGCAACTGCTGGCTGGCGAGATCGGCGACGAAATTCAGATTGCCGTCGACAAGGCAGAAGCGGCCGGAAAGCCGGTCTACACGCTCGCGCTGGCGACGACCACGGACGTTACGCTGTCAGGCGAGCAGACGATCGACGGAACGGTTACCAACCTGACCGAACTCCTGGTCTGGACGAAGACCGACAAGAAGCTGAACGGCATCTACAAGACCGGCGCCGGGGCATGGTCGCGCCTTTCGGCTTTCAATACCGGGACGGAATTGTTCGGCCAGCAGTTCTACATCAAGGGTGGATCGACAAACGCCACCAAGACTTTTGGTTTGCAGAGCAACACCATCCCGGTCGTTGGCACGGACAATCTGGTCTTCGATGTTGTCAAGGAGATCAACACGGCAAAGCCCGGCGCCCTCGATGCCCTGCGAAACAATGCCAACGCCATCACCGCAACAGCGACGATCAATCTGGAAACCGCGACCGGCGAATACGTGCCGATCAATGGTGATACCGGGATTTCGGCGGTCACGCTCAGCGCCAATCACGATCGCTTCGGCATCTTCACCGGAAAGCCGCTGATCACGGTCGGTGCCTCGCTGATCGGTGACAATGGTGGTCAGAATGTCCAGATCGAAGCCGGTGACATCGTATGGTTCCGTGGCGAGACGGGTGGCGTCGTTCGGTTCCGCACCTATCGCGCGGTGCCCTATAATGCCGACAGCACCACTGGCGACGGGATCGCCTACGCGGTTCTGGATCGCCGCGGCCGTGCAGCGCTCTCGATTCATGATGACGGATCGATGCACACCCCGGGCGGTTCGTTTGTTCCCAACGAGGACAGTGCCGTCAGCGACGTGATCGCCTATGCCGTGCGCGACAGTCGCGGCCGGGCAATCTTTACCGTTCACAGCGACGGTTCGATCCACACTTCAACGGTGTCTATCGGCGCGGACGGGTCGACGACCGACCAGCCATCCGATCTCACCATATTCTTTGCACCGTCACTCTGCGGCATTGAGGATGAGGAAGTAACGGTCTTCACGGAGGGTCTGCTTTCCCGGCGCAGCAATTCGCCACTCGTGCGGGCATTTGCGAGCGGTGACGAATATTCCGGGTATCAACGGCAGGACCGTGAACAGCTCGTTTTGCGTCCCGACAGGATGGGGGCGGCCGGACGCGTTGCCCTCCGTCCGGTCAACGACACCGGCACATTGTACGGTGAACTCGAGTTCGGCGTCCGTGTTGCCGAAAAGAACCCGGTATCGGGCGGCTCGCCTGTGATCCTGAATTTCGGTGACAGCATCGTCTATCGTCAGTGGGCGGCATGGACGCGGTATTTCCTGACGGCCTGGGGATATACGCCGACGTTCATCGGAACGCTGGCCGGCGAAAGCGGGGCAGGGTTCACGACGAACCTGCTTGGCGAGGGCAAGCCGGGCCACTGGAGCGGCGATTTCACCTATCGCGTAAACACGCGCGTCAGTCCGCTGGCTTCGGGTGATGAGGCCGCATATGCGGCGATGTCCACGACCGACAAGCGACTGAAGAACACCATGCTCCAGACCAGCGGCGTCGCTGCGGCCGACGGCGGTGCGGTCAATCCGTCCGATGTCTATAATGGCCAGTATCTCGACTTCAAACGGTATGTGACCCGGCACAGCCTGACGACACCGACGATGCTGCTGTACAACGGCGGCACGAACGACCTTACCAATATGACCACCGGCATCCAGACGGCGTTCTACAACGATTTGTTGTCGATCGCGCGTCGCTGGAAGGCGGCCTATCCGACCGCGCCGTTCGTCTACTTCCTGCCGCCGACCGCCAACGCCACCGATCGCAACCCGCTGTGGCAGGTCAATTACACCGAGGCGATCAAGGGAATTCTGCGGGCGCAGGCAGCTGCCGTCGCGCTCGGTGTGGACATGATCGTCGTTCCGACCTGGGCGACAACCGCGATCGGCGCTGACTTCGACCTGACGTCGCCGCCGGAATCGCCTGACCCGGATCTCGGCTGCATCACCCGCTCCATCCCCGATGCCGTTCACGTCACCGGGGCAGGGCGTTCCTCCATGTTCAAGCATGTCGCCTATGCCATCGCCTGCGCCGCAACGGGCGCCTGAAAGGATAATCCCCCATGACTGGTAGTCTCGTCACCACCGCGCGCGTCGCGGCCTTCAGCAATGCCCGCGAAATCGTTCCTCCTGTCCGGCGCGGACTCGTCGGATGGTACAATTTGCAAGGCGCCCAGGATCTGGCGCTGCGCAACCTTGCTCCGGCCGGCGTCGGCAAGTCCGCGACGCTGTTCGGAACGCCGACGTTCACCGGATCGGTGATGAATTCACAGTCAGGCGTGAGCGGCATCGAAACCGAGCACCTAGAGACAAACGAATTCACCTGGCTGTGGGCCGGTTATACGCTCGACACCCTCGTTGATGTTGCACATCAGCCGCTGGTAATGGGCACTTTCAGTGGATCGAGCGGAGCGTCGATACATTTCATCAACCACTCGTCATCTCCAGCTCCGGCCGCGCGCCTGCGTATGAACGCCTATGACGACAGCAATACCACCGCGACTGCAAACGTCGTCGACGTGGCGATCCCGCACCTCTATGCGGCACGCGTCTCGAACGGTCAGATTATCGTCAACGACCTGACGGCCGGCATCGAAAGCGCGCCTGTGGCTTTCAACGCGTCCCGCGTCGTGACGACCCGCAAGATCAGGATGGGCAGTGCCTATTCGGCTACTTTTGCCGGAACCGTCGTGAGCCTGTTTGGCGCCGTCTACCAGAACGTTGTTCTCACCAGCACCGAACTCGCAACACTCTATCCGTTCATCAAGGCAGAGATGGCTGATCACAGCTTGACGATCTGAGTACCGGAAAACATCCAGGGAAGTCATTGAGACCCGTTCGCAAGCGGCCACCCCTCGGCTTTGATGTCAAGCCGCCTACGATGGCGAGCGGTGCGTCGGCATACTAGTCGTCCGTCTCATCGGCTATCCGCTTGGCGCTCCACCTTCAAAACCATGCTCAACTGATCAAGGCTTTCCGTCACATTGATGGATTTCGGTGCGGGCTTGCCCGCCGCGTTTTCGGACTTCAGTTGAAAATAGATTGTCGATCCGGTGTCGGTACCGACGATGTAAAGGACCTTGGAGAAATCAACCAGGCTCGCCTTGCCATCGGTCAATGTAACAACATTCCACATAGGATCTCCCTTCAACTCGGAGTCCTGCCCCTTCAGGGCGCTGCAGCGGGCGGTGCTGCCGCCGATTTATGGTTGAGGCCTGATCGCGTTTCGGCAGGTCAGGCCTCGTGCCGCCGTTCAGTTTCATAGGGCCGAAGCTGCGGGGCGACATTCCAAGTTAACGCTTTTCGGCGCGCAATGATCCATCAGAAAAAGAGGTACATCATGACCGTTCGCAAGCGGACGACGCTCGGCGTCGTGCACGTTACTGCTACGCCTCCTGGTTGGGACAAGGGTGCAGCCGGCATCCGCGCCATCCATAAGGCGAAGGGCTGGTCTGACATCGGCTATAACGAAATCATCAATCCAGGCGGCCGGGCCGAAACGGGCCGCGGCAAGAAGGCTGTCGGCGCCCATGTCGCGGGCTTCAATTCGATTTCCTACGGCATATCCCTGGTTGGCGGGGTCAACGCGGCTGGCCGTCCGGATTTCAACACCATTCGCGACGCGCAACTCGCCACGCTGCAAAGCCGCATGCGCGAATTGACATCCGATTTCCCTGACATCGAATGGTGCGGTCATCGCGACCTGTCGCCGGACAAGAACGGCAACGGCATCATCGAGCCGTTCGAACACATGAAGGCGTGCCCGTGCTTTGACGTCATCCCCTGGGCGAAGGAGACGGGCCTGCCGGTAGCCGACATCAAGGGCACGTGGAAAACCATCGTCCTGGAACCGGATAGCGCACCAGTGCTGGAAGGCCCCGATACACGAACCGCCTATCTGCAGCGGCTGCTCACGCGCGGCGGCTACGTCCTTGGACCGATCGACGGCATCGCTGGCGAAAAGACCCGCGCCGCCGTGAAGGCGTTCCAGCTTGCCTCCGGCTTGGCTGAGACCGGTGAATTCGATCCTCCCACCGTAGCCCGCCTGCGGGCGATCTTTGAGACCAAGGCTGCGGCCTAGGGCGTCACTCTTTCAACGAGATATTTGGGGTGATCCGCGCCGTTGATCATCTCGCAGGTGCCCTGCTCATCGACGGTTTTGAAGATGAAATTCACTCTCGCCTCATCGAAGATCGAGGCCCGCAGCAGGGCATCCTCCAATTCAGCTCTGGTCAGCACTTCGGGCTCTCTTGCGATCACGCCGTTCTGAAAAACGCTCAACCGAAAACGATACGGATTCATCCGAAACCCTCCCAGACAAGCAAAATTGCGTTTGTGGTGAAGCGATAAATTCACATCAAGCTTGCCCGAAAATCAACACAAAATTCCGTGGCACCCGCTGCGGTTAAGGAGACTCAAATGAACATCACCAGCTACGTTCCCGTCGTCGTTCGCTACGCGATCGTCTCGATGATGGCCGCCATGTTCACGCATGGCTGGTTGTCGCCGGAGCACAACGCGATCCTGACGCAGAACCTCGACATCATCGTTTCGGCCATCGTCGGCCTGCTGACAGTCGCCTATGCCCTCGTCAAGCGGCCGTCCGCTAAGGCAATGGAAGCGGCAAAGGAAATCGACAGGCAGATCCCGGCCATGCATGACGTGGTGATTAAGACGCCGGGGAGCGCTCCGGATATCGTCGTCATGGCCGCGGAGAAGAAATAATGGTGGCCCAGAGCTACACCGGGCCGGCTATCTGGATACGCATCCAGCACCGGTTCGGCCCTCGCATGATGGAATGGTTCATGGCCTTTCACACAATCGGCTTGGGTTATGTTCTTCTTCTCCCGGAGGAACTCTTCAACCAGCCGGACTGGTTGAGTTTTCGGAACCTCTTTATCAATGAGAACGCGCTGGGCTGGAGCATGACGCTGCTCGGCATCCTGCGTTTGCTTGGACTGGTCATCAACGGCGCCCGCAAGGACGTGACGCCGCTGATCCGCCAGGTCTCAGCGGGGGTAGGGTGCCTGATCTGGGTCGGGATTTCCTACTGCTACGCATCCTCTGGCATCGTGAGCACATGGCTCGCCATCTATCCGCTTTTCGCGGTGGGCGAGCTCGTTAACATCCATCGTGCAGCGCATGACCAGGGAGAGACGCGGAATGGAAAAACTGGCTGATCTCCCACCGACGGCTCTCGTCACCTTCGGCGCCGTCCTGGCGCTGATTTTCGGCATTCGATACCTCGGGCTCTTTCAGGGGCAAACCGCTTCTCGCGACAAGGACGCAGCTGCTGCTCAGGTGGCGGCTGTCATTGTCGATCCGACTGCGCTCAACCGTGCCACCGCTGCGCTCGAGGCGCAGACGCTGGAAGCCCTCAATCATCGGAAGATGATGGAGCGATCGACAGAGGAAGTCGTCGAGGTGCTGCAGGAACTGACACGCGCCGTTGAAAAGCTGCGCGAGGAGATGATCAGGAAGGGCCGCTGACGTCCTGACAGCGATCGGCAACACCACAGACAAGACCAGCCCCGCTGCCCTAACCGGCGGCGGGGCTTTTTTGTTTGGCGGGTGGGGACCGGAAGGAGCGGCGGTTAATCTTTTCGCGCTTCTAGCAAGAGTATCTCTCCGTCGATCAACTTGGGCTTTTGTATTCTTCCGCGCAGATATCTCACTATCTCACGTACACCGACCTTACCTCCGCGCCCAAATCCAGCCATCAAGAGATCGGCCGCGATCCAGGGATGCTTGCGGAGAAGACGCACGATGACATGGGCGACCGCCGCCGCGATTGCGCGGTCAGCGATCGAACCGCCCAGGCGCTTTTGTAGAAAGCGCTCTACCCGCCCGCTCGTTGTCGCGGCCTGGCGGCTGGGCGCCCGTTTTTGTGGACGGCGGCGCCCCTGCGAGGGGCCTTTTCCGCCGCCCTCCGCACTTTTTTTGGCAGCCCCGAATCCACCGCATCGCGCACGACTTCCGTTGCTGCATAGGCGGCATTCCGCATGGCTTCGCCGACGATGCCGATCGCCCTGGCTCCCTTACGTGCGCCCTTCGTGGCCGTGTCGGCAATTTCCTGACGCTCGGCGATAAGGACAGCAGCGGCGGCGCCGGCACCCGCGGTCAGCGCGCTCGCGAGCACGCTGCGACCGATATCGCTCGCCAGCAGCGCCCTGATGACGGTCGATTTGCGGTTGGCCCTCGGCACCTTGTACCCTGCAACCTTTTTTGGGATCTTGTTCTTTGCCATGTCGTTCTCCTTCTGGCGAAGGAACGCAAATAACTGCGGACTGTTCCGGATTATCTTTAGCCGGCAGCCGAAAGTCGTCCGCCGCTCTCTGCCCGGCGAACGTCTTCGGCTACTAGGCGTTGAAAGACCCCGCATGGCCCTTGGCGAGGTTTCAGATCGGATCACGGCGGATGTCATCATGGGCCCGAGAGTGACCGCCACGCCACGGAACCTTCGCGTATTTTCGAAGTTCCGAATATGCCGGCATGCGAGTGCGGTAATTTCAGCACGTAAACCTTCGGCCCGCTGCTAGCAGCGTGCGACCTTTACCGCCCCGGTGGGTCGCATACGGTAGCCGGTGGGTCTGAGGGCCTCTTTCTTAGGAAGAGGCCCTTATTGCTTCCAACTCCCTTCGAAACCGCGCCTCTCGCAAAGCAGCGGTTTTCCTCTTGTCTGCCGCGACGCGAGCCTCTTCGCTGGCAGCCGCAAGGGCTTTGGTCTCGGCGAAGGTGCCGAATGATGACGGACCACGCGGTCGTCTGTCGGGCTTATCGTGTTGCATCAACATGTCTCTTCCTCCAGTTTGAACGTTCCGTATCTCCAGAGCGTGTCTGACGAGGTCAGTCAGTTGCTGATAGTCAAACGGCTTGGGGAGCCGGGATGATTCGCCAAAAATCGATGTCACCTCGCTCGGATGTGCACCCGAGCAAAATAGGATCGGGACGCCTCGCGTCTTCAAAACCGATGCCACATCGGTGCTCACCCCATCTCTTAGCTTGAAGTCCAAAATGGCCGCCGACGGCGTTTTGGACGTGAGCCATTGCAGCGCTTCGGTTTGGGTGAAGCAAACGTAGACCGCAATCCCTGCTTTTTCGAGAGTCAGCTCCATGTCGAGTGCAATGAACGGCTCAGCTTCGAGTACGAGGACGGTATGGACTTTGATGGGCTGTGCCATCGCGGCCATTTCCTGAGAGATCGCCCCCAAAAGATCAGAACCGCCACTGTCGGTAGATTTGGCCAGCCCGGCAGCAACAGCCACCGCTTTCTTGCCGTCGTCGCTGCTAATCTCGCATCCGTTTTCAGAGCACCATCGGTGGACGGCCGCAATCGCGATGTCCGCTTGGGATTCTTCGAGGTAAAGCAAATTAAGAAGAGACATAGCGCTCTGCTCCATTGGTTGGGCAAGAGCAGAATGGTCTCTCAAACAGTCGCGGCCGAGTTAATGCATAGTGGGACTGACCCCTTCAGGATACGCCGAACTTGTCTCATAGCAAGTTAAAAGCTTCTGTTACGTTCGCACCGCCGTTGAGCATTCTCCTGAATGGGAACGACTTCCATCGTCCGACGTTGATCTGCCGAGCTCCATAAGATCAAGGCCTTACAATGCGCTACGAGGCTGGGATGTCCATCGTGTTCGACGTACTTTCGAAGAGTGTCCTGATCGTCTTCAGAGGCAAGATCATCAGGCTGCCCGGACCGTTCCACGACAGAAAGTCAGCTATCGCCGCGGCTGAGGATCATTGCCGAAAATTGGGGTGGTCGCCTGCACCCTGAGACGAATGAGAGACGATTCCAGTTGCGCCGGATAATGTTTAAGAAAGCCAGCAAGCGTACTGCAGGATGATCGCGCGTCGACTTGCCGCTCACGCCTCTGCCCACGGTTAAGATCGGCATGCGTGTGAAGTCGCATTTCATGAAACCGCGACCCTAATGGAACCATTTCGGTCGTGTCAGGTTGTCACTCCGTCTTATGAAGTGCCTCGCGCTCATCAAACGATGAGCGATGGAAGAGGCCTCGAACAGGAGGAAAAGACGATGAGAACTGTTATCAAACTTGCCCTTGCGGCGGCTTTTTCCGCAACCTCGCTTGGCGGCTACGCGCTCGCTCAGACGACCGGGTCGGTCACTCCGATGATGTCTGACGATATGCTTACGATCGTCAATGTTGGCGACCTGACCAACGCAAATACCGATACATCCTCAATACCGGCGACCTATCGCAAGCCATCTCCGCAAACGATCGCCAATGCGCAGGCTGAAATTCAGAATGATCCGGCCTTGTTCGCCATGCTTCAAGCCAAGAATGTAATTATCGAGAATGTTATCGGAATTCAGACGGCGGCCAATGGTGGTAAAATCGTCTACCTCAAATGAAGATGCTAATAGGGTTTCCAAATGGTGGAGTCCCTGCCCGGATGATGATCGAGCGATTAAGAAATTTAAATGTCAAAACTTGGCCGAAGGGTTCTAGTGAAGTGCCCGATCGCTTGGCAGTTTGATCGGGAACTATGAGGAAAACTATTGGCCTCTCCTTTGCCACAGGAGAGGCCATTTTTTCGTGGATCGCTCCAATCGAGGACGTTGCGCCGTCCAAGGAACTCAGTCTGCAATCGGCGTATCGTCGATCTTTGTCCACGTCAGCGACCATTCGTCTTCGCCGCCTTCATCATGGTGATAAGTGCCATGGTCGAATACTTCCATGTCGACGGTGACGAACTCGGGCGGTTCGATGGCGGGCAGATCAAGGACACGCAGCACGTCGCATAACTCCGCGAGCGTCGTCACCTTCCGTATTTCCTGCCGGCCAGGAGCTTTTATGGTCCAGGCATAGTGGGTCATAGCATTTCACCTAACCATCGCCAGTCGGATGTTTGTGCAAGAACAAACGGGTCGTCATGATGCCCTCCTGTCATGGAGAACATTACGTCCGGCTAATTTGTTCCAGCAATCAGCTTTGCGATACCCAAATGGGGGATGCCGACCATTTCCCCGGGATGGTATCCATACGATTTGAATGCCGTGCGACCTGAACCACCCGCCAGCGAGTTTTGGAAGCAAGTCCCGATCGTCGACGGTCTGGATGCGCAAATGGTTGAGGAGGCTGCATTGGCTTCATCGCATCGACCAGGCATCAGATTTGATATTAGCTGCGCTGAGGGTGTCTGGGTGGTCACAATTTTCATTGGTGACCTAAGCGAACACCGGTCTTTCCACACCGAGGCCGAAGCGAGGGAATATGCCAAGGACCGTGTGGCAGAGTTGCGATCGTCAAAAGGCGAGATAAGACTACGCTGACGGCACTGCCCTCAGTTCTGCGGGATGGAGCGCTCGTTCTCCTGGCGGTCATTCGGTGAGCCGACGTCGCTGCCGATCTTCTATTTTTGACGGTGAGCACAGCGAGAATCGCTCGTTCCGAACTGAAACGGAAGCGAGGGAATTCGGCGCTACCCGATTGGAGCAATTGCGCCTCCGTCACGACCCCATCCGGTTGGAGCCATCGCGGTGAGTCTGCATGCGGCCATCACGCTGTCTCTCAAGCGATAGGCAATGGTGAATGGACCTCCACGCAAGCGAAAGCTAATGTTTAAAGGCTGTTTCCTTGGCCGAAACCGGAACGGCTTTTCAGTGCGATAGCGTTTTTAACTTTCCGTATTGGAGGCCTCTTTTAGCGGTCAAATAGTTCTTGTCGCTCCCTAGAGTCCGTCACCCAGATCGTGGCGGACTCTTTTTGGTTCCCCTGGACACATTCCCGCTCTCGATCCAACCGCTTTCCGGTGTCAACTGCCGTCTAAGACCCTTACGCCCGTCTGTTGGGCGTTGTGGGGCTAAGGTCTGCTGCAGCAATCGAAACAGCCCACTCAGCTCCGGTTCGACGACCCTTGATGCTGCTTCCGAGCATGACACCCATTCCGCCTTTCGTTGTCCTTTCTCCGGAAACGTATCAAGCTCTTCGTCCACTTTCATCGCGTGGACCTGCACCAGACAAAGGGCCATGCTACCGTCGTCCAGCTTTTTCAGATAGCTGAAGTAGCCGAGCGGCTTCTTCTTTGCTTTTCCTCGAACGCCGGCTTCCTCAAACGCCTCCCTGCCAGCCACCTCATGCGGCTCTTTTCCGGGCATCGGCCAGCCCTTTGGAATTACCCAGCGACTGGTATCACGGCTGGTGATGAGCAAGACCTCGATCTCGCGCAGGGGCTTGTTCCTGCGATAGCACAGCGCTCCATACTGCTCGAAAGATAGCTTCCTGAACACGGAACTTGCGTTCAATGCGAGGCGAGAAAGGAATGTTGGCCGCGCGTCGATGCTTCGCATTCCGTGAGTCGTGGATGCAACTATAAGTCCGTTGCTTCCATCAGCAAACGCGTGAGGACCGAAATCGTTCGATCGGCTTTCCGCACTCAACAAAAAAGGCCGGGCAAACCCGACCTCTCGTTGTCACCTCACGCCGCTGCCAGTACATCCGTGGTCAACGGCGCGAGGGACCACCTGATGCCAATGTACGCCCCGATCGTGCTCGCGGCAAGACGGATATCCGGGCCGTCACAGTTGCCACGCGTGCTCCTAATGTGCGTTGAAGGACGAGAAAACGCGCTCCCACCAAAAAAAGACGGCACCGGCATTCAGCAGACACGCGGCGAAGTAAGACGCGGCCGATGGGCGCTGGTAGGCGAGGGCGGCTGACAGGATGGCGAGGGCGGAGAGGACGTAGGTCATTGGTCAGCAGCTTTCGCATCCCAGCACGGTCTTCAACACCCTGATCATGTCGGCCCACTCAAATCCCGGGCGGTTTTTACAATCACCTCGATCTTGGAATCCATCACGATCCGCAGATCTCGGATCATCCCTGCGGCTTCCAACAGGGCGGCGCGGACGTCTTGGTTCGGTGTCCGATCTATTGATGCCGCGACCGCGCCGATATCAATCAGTGCGTCGGCCTCGGTCCCACTGGTCGGAATTCCGACGACGTCGCGCATATCGCGGACTGTCACGATCGCTCGCTGCAAAAGCCGACCCTTCTCCAACGTCGCCAGCTTATCGATCTCGTTGGCCGCTCGGAACAGTTCCGCAATGAAGTCCGTCGTTGCGGTCAATGCGTCGATCCCTTGCGGCGGTTGATATATTCAAGGTTCAGCAAATCCACGAGGTCATCAGCTGCCTGTATGTCGAGACCGTCTTGCGGGATCTCGTTCACTTCCACTGTCTGACCGGTGAAAATGTCGTACACCGCCCAGGAGCCGTCGGCGTCTTTACGAAGATCATAGCGGTTGGTAGAGACTGTGGTCATAGCGACGGATGGTCATTGAGTAGCGCGACGGAGTCAATCCACGACCATGCGCAAAGCCAAACCGCTCCGATGAGGGCGAGTTTAGGAACCGACCCTTAATCTTCTCTCAATTATAAAATAGGCTCCATCTAGGAGAATCGTCCTATGGCAGACACATCAATTGAATGGACTGACGCAACGTGGAACCCTGTTGCGGGGTGCACGATCATGAGCGCCGGCTGCACAAACTGCTACGCGATGCGGATGGCGGCTCGGCTCGAGGCGATGGGCGTCGAGAAATATGCTGGCCTGACACGGAAAACAGGCGGGCGGGCGAAATGGACCGGAGCAATTTCGCTAGATCAAAAGGCGCTGACCATCCCGTCCACGTGGAAGGCGCCGCGGAACGTATTCGTCAACTCTATGTCGGACCTGTTTCACCCGGACGTTCCGGTGGATTTCATCCGCAAGATCTGGGGCGCGATGGCGGGGACGCGCCGGCACACCTACCAGATTTTGACCAAGCGCCCCGACCGGATGGCCGAAATTTTAAGCGGCGCGGGCTTCGCTATTTTGCCGAATGTCTGGCTCGGCACGAGCGTGGAAGACGGCCGCGTTCTCTATCGTCTGGACGAGCTTCGCCAAGTGCCGGCGGCCGTCCGTTTTGTTTCATATGAGCCGCTGATAGGCTCAGTCCACGGCGGGAAGCTCGATGGCATCCAGTGGGCGATCGTAGGCGGAGAATCAGGACCTGGTGCGCGTTATATGGATCCGATCTGGATCGACGAGATTTTTGACCAGTGCACGCGTGCAGGTGCCGCGTTCTTCTTCAAGCAGTGGGGCGGGAAGAACAAGAAGGCTGCGGGCCGCGCTTATCGCGGCAGAACTTGGGACGATATGCCTGAAGTCCGGCTATGATTTCAAGATGCTGTTGCCGATCCGAGTGGCAAGGCCGATCGCCTTGCCGTTCGGGTTGGATATCGCGAGAAACAGCGAGAACATTGGGAGACCTGCGGCATTTTTCAGCCGCTTCGGCTTGAGCACCTTTGGAAACAGATCCGAGAGCCTATTCCCGACGAACGTTTCGATCGCTTCGACATCCGCAATGCGCTGAAGATTCTCATCAACTTTGCCGAACAGATCCTGTTTTATCGGCGCATTGTACCAGACGCTCTCCCATTCGCCGGTGCCAAGCATTCTGGTAATTGCGGCCCTCTTTTTCTCCTCTATTTTCGTTCGGTCGCGGGTCGCTTGCCGAAAAAGGCCGGCGAGTGAAACGAGATACCAGACGTCGATGGCCTCAGTGGCGCGAATTCTCTCAAGCGTGCTCCAGTTGACCGCCATTCCATATGGATCGAGAAACATGACCCCGCGCTTGCCGGTCCACTTAACGGCTTCGATCTCAGCTTCGATCGCCGTGTTTGCATCTCCACGAACGACGTCGATCCGCCGCGTCGGGTGCTGCGCCTTCAGGGCTTCCAGCGCTTTGCAGTAACTGCGCTTCTTCTCCATAAAAACTATGCGGTCAAAAGCGGGAGTTATGTCCAAGGCAATTTTTGCTGAACCACGTCGGCGCTCGACCCTCTTCTCTATTTCAGGGAAAAGACCGGCTGGAACAGCATCATGCTTGATCACTCTTTCGCCCGTGCCAGCGAAAGCATCGATGTACCAAAGTTCGGAAAATTGGGACCGCAGCGCGGTTGAGAAGGCCGACAAATAAGATTCAACAAGCGAGAGCTTGAGATCCGTTGAGACATTGCCGAATTCGTGATCGCTCATTCGCCCCTCAGAGCACATCAGTCTTATCTGCGCCGAATGACAGCGGGAGATCTGCGAACATATTTTTCAGTACCACCGCTGGAAAGTCTTCGTCGAAGCGTTGGTTCTTGACGAACCATACGCAACTAATTTCTAAACCCAGAACGGCAGACACCGTCATCTCGGGGCCGCCGGACTTCAATTGTACCACATCGCCCGCCTGGAACTGATCTTCCGCCATTCTGGTCCTTTCAATCAACCTTCACATGCTTTTCCTACCTATCCGCGCAACGTGACAGGATACACACGCGAGTCAAGGCGTCGCTGCAATTCGATATGATGGGACGTTGAGGCAACCCATCGACGTAGGCGCTCGCACATATTGCAGCATTTACTAATTCAAGGCATACAATACAATCTCGCGCAAACCTTTTGGGGGAGGGGTATGCGCAATCGACGCCATCAACCAAGGCCGCAGCCAAGATCACTATTTGCGCAGGCTCCGGGCCTGTTCCTCGGCCTTGTGGCTCTCGGGGTCGCCAGCGTTTATTCGATCGGCGATTGGTCTTCTGATCCTTCGCAACTGCTCCGCCTCGTGGACCCGACCTGCGACATCAAGGGAAACATCAGCATCAATTCACGTGAGCGCATCTACCACGTGCCGGGCCAGAAATATTACTCCGAAACGCGAATTCGTCACGAGTATGGGGAGCGGTGGTTTTGCTCTGAACAGGAAGCGCGCGAGGCCGGTTGGCGTAGGGCATACAGGTAAATTGGTTGAACGTGGGGCATGCCGCCGTCGAGCATAGAGGATCTGCTCCGGGCGAAGTCGGTTTGCTCATCGTTTAAACCTCGGTTTTTCGGGCACGCCGCGCTGCAGTTCTTCAGTCACGACGCCGGCAGCCTGGAGGAGTTCGATCACCCTCCGTGCCTCGTCCGGGAAAAACTCGGATGATTGGATCACCGTGCCGTTTTTCTTGACACGAAGGACGATGCGCGCTCCTTCGCCCTGCCAGTTGGCGTTCTCGTATTCGACGTAATGCGGCGGAAGCCAGGGCGATTTCACTTTATCCATGAGCAGAAACTCCAATCTTCGAAAGGCGGCGATCACGTTCCGCAAGCGAGATATCGAACCGGCGGACTTCTTTGCGCGGGCTCCGGCCCTCCAAACCATTCGCCACAAGATCGTGAAACCAGGCAAAGAGATGGACTGGCATGTCATGAAAATGTTGGAGTCCCGCGCTGCCATCTTCTCCAACGAAGATGTGAACGACGCTGGCCGCGAGTTTGGACGATCGCCAGAAAATCAACACCATCGGGTGGGGGCCGTTTTCCCAGACCGCAGTCGTCGCACTGTATACGTCGGGGAGCAGTGCCAGCCCGGCGTCGATTTCTTCGAGGGCGGAGCTCAAGCCTGTCTCCGCAAGCTCTTCGCGGTCAAATCCCGCATTGACCACCCGCATGTAACGCTGCGCGGATCTCGCCGTGATGCCGGCTTCTTCGAGGAAGTCTCCCCATTCACCGTGTTCGCAAAGACTCTTAGCCTCCAGCAAAGCGGAGCCCATGTCGAATGCAGCTTCTGCACTAAGGCGTTCTGCTCGGGCAAAAACGACACTGGCGTTTTTGATCGTTTCCAGCAGAACGGGAAGTCGGTTGCTTGCTTGCGTCATGCTGCACCTCCCGGGTCGCGATGATGCGCATAACTCCGGCGAACGATTTCCGCATTCACCTTCACCCAAAACGCAGCGAGTTCTTTTTCGATTGCTTCAGGTGACAGGCCGATCTTCAGAAGCTGACCGGTTAACGCCTGTGCTGTTTGTTCTCGATAGTAGGTCGCATGCCTGTCCGTCTTGTCCTGGAGTTTGGACGCAACGTCCCGGATCCGGCCTATGCGGCATGTCAGCGGGAACGCGATAAACTGGCAAGGAGGCGGTCGCCAACGGAACAGCGGGAGGTCGGATTCGTCGGTCATCTCAGACATCCTCCCCCAGAATATATATAGTAGTACTGGATTCAGTACTCAGTGAGACGCCTTGGTTTTCAAGGGAATTCATCTTTTCACTCCCCTACGGATTCGCGTAAAATTCCGGGATTCAGTACCGGCGAAGTACGGGATTCAGTACCGGCGTTTTTCTTTCTCCCGACAGTCGATCGACGTTGCGTTTTCTGTCGACGAACTGCAGCGCGCCACCGCGCCGCATCGACGTCGCTACACCGTTTCCATTCGTTCGTAGCTGGAAGGCCGTCGCCAGTTCCGTCAAAGGTCAGACGAAAGACTGTTGCGTGGGGCGTGCCATTGCCGGCCCGGCCTTTCTTCATCTCGATGAAACCTTTGTATTCGAGCTCATCGAGAGCGTCGGCGACGTAGCATCTTGTGATGCCGTATTCCCGAAAGTGCTGATGAGGAACAATCAACCCGCCATTACGGGTGCGACCGTGTCCAATATGCTCGATTAGAAGGCGGTCAAGCGCTTTCCGGGCATTCGGGCTGAGCGAGCGATATGCGGCCGACTCAAGGAAGGCTCTGGATATCGCAATCCAGCCACCCTGATCTGACGGTGGCTGCGTATGCTTCTTGCGAAGCTGATCGGCCTTCGTGCCTGCAGTTCTGCTTCGATCTCGCGGATTAAATTCACTCAACGGGAACCGCCTTTCCGAAGATAGGCCGGAAGGTCGATTGCATGGCAAGCCTGAGCGGCGGCCAGGATCTCCGCCTCCGAAAGTTCGATGGCAATCAGGATGCCGCGCTCAAGCTGTTCGGCCGGAACGCCGTGGAAAATCTTGAGGAGGTCGAATACGAGATGCCGTGCTTTTGGAGGGGCATTCAAAATGAACCTCGCGATCTCGGCTGCCTTATCGCTCATGCAGCGCCTCCGCCGGTGCGAAGGTCGAAGGCACGTGCCGCGACGGCGCACGCTTCAAGGGGCGAAAATCCGAACAGTGCGCGAAGAGCGGGAATGACCGGCCGGGGAGGGGTTTCCTGGGCGGAAAGCCACAAGGCTGCCGCTTCGATATCGGAGTCGGGCATGGCGGGCTCGACGCGGGCTGCAGGACGGGGTGTGGCGGCAACGGGCGCTGTGCGGCTTGCCCGGGGCTCGGGAGGCGCCGGCAGCGCCTTCTTGTGGCCAGGGTTGCGAGCGGCGTCTGCGGCCTCGACGACGCTTTCACGCCAACGGACGGACCGCAGTCCCACCTTTTCACCGGGCGGGAATTTTCCTTCGCGGATTGCTCTATAAAAGCTGCTGGCCGACTGGCCTCTTGGCCGGTAGATTTCCTCAGCCGAATACATCTTCTCAATCATTTATTGCTCCTCATTAGGAGCACAATGATGCGCCCCCGTTGTGGAGCGCCCCGGCAGCGGCGCGCCTCCTGAAAAGAGCCCCGCTGCCGCAAGGTCTTATATCTCCAGGTAGCGCCACAAGCGGCGAGTAGTGATTATTCAGATAGTCGCGTCGAATCGAACTGTCAACGGGTGCCGACAGATGCGGTAAGTGGGACGGTAAGTGGGACGGCTATTTTCAGAAGACATCTAATATATTGTTTTAATATAATAAAAAAGGGAAATTCTGGCGGAAGAGGTGGGATTCGAACCCACGGTACGGTTTCCCGCACGCCGGTTTTCAAGACCGGTTCCTTAAACCACTCGGACACTCTTCCGTTATGACGGGTCTTGTTGCGGCATCGTTCGGTGAAGCGTGGTCTCTCCCGGAACGCGTGATGACCGCCCAGTCACGGCTCGCTTTATAACCTGCGGAATGGGAACGTCAACCGGTTGCGCTGGCGGTTTGGAGATTGTGCGAGCCGTCCGGCGATGGCGGAGGTGTCCTTCGCCGAGGCGACCCCAAGTCACAACCCGATCTGACTACTGGCGGATCAGCAATATATTTCTGCCTTCATTGGCGATGGAACGATTGCCGGGATAATGATCATCGTTGCGTGTACCGGCTTTGCGCATGCTAAAGACAGTATCGTACTGTTATCGAAGGCCGTTTTCCCCACTTAACAGCAGGCCAGCCGCCGCCAATAATTAACTATTCGTAAACCATAATCGCAATTGTTCCGTTCTGGCACGGTTAACCATTCGCAATTTCGCCACGTTGTTGTCATGATTAATCGACTGTTACGTTTCGTGACGCCGGTTCTTTCGCGTGGGGGCATGCGTGGGAGAGTACCGATCGACGGCTTTTACGAATTTCGATTGTGGGACCCATGACATCCAATCAGACTGCGGCTCTTCTCTTCAAGGGATTGCGTATAGCCGCTATCCCGATGTTTTGCGCCGCGCTGACGGCGTGCGGATCGACGGCCAGCGTCAAGAAAGACAAACCGCGCAGCAAGGAATATTTTGCCGAGTCCATCTATGGCGTGAAGGCGAGCCCGCGTGTTGCCGACGGCAGGAACATTCCGAAGGGCGGCGGCCGCTATCAGGTCGGCAAGGCCTACCAGGTCAAGGGCAAGTGGTATCAGCCGAAGGAAGATTTCGGCTACAACAAGACCGGCATGTCGTCCTGGTACGGCTCCGCCTTCCACGGAAGGTTGACGGCCAATGGCGAGGTCTACGACAAATACCACCTCTCTGCCGCTCACCCGACCTTTCCGTTGCCGAGCTATGCCCGCGTCACCAATCTTGAAAACGGCAGCTCCGTAGTGGTTCGCGTCAACGATCGCGGGCCGTATGAATATGGCCGCATCATCGACGTGTCGTCCAAGACGGCCGATTTCCTCGACATGAAGCGCAAGGGCAGTGCCAAGGTGCGCGTCCAATATATCGGCAAGGCGCCGCTTCAGGGCAACGACATGCCGTATCTCATGGCATCCTATGTCAAGAAAGGCGACCGCACACCCAGCGCCTTTCCGGAAGGGCAGATCGCGACAGGCGTGATGGTCGCCTCCAACGAACCGCTGCGCAAGCAGGCCGGAAGCCTCGGCACACTCACCATTCCTGCAAAGTCGAACATGGAAATGGGCGTGCCGGTGACGGCACTGGCCGAGACCGAGCAGCCGGTTGCCGCATCGCCGGCGCTCGATGCTTTCGTGATGCTGCCGGAGATCGGGCCTATCCCGAACGAGCGGCCCGATTTCATCCCGCTTCCCGATGGCAACATGGCCTATGCCGCAGCTTATGTCGAAGCCCGCGTCAGCGATTCCGAAACGGCCTTCGACGCCATTCTGGTCGACCAGAACCCGCTGACACCGAATTCCATTGTCGAATATGCAAAACGGCAGAGCCCCGTGCTCTAATCCGAGACGCAGCGATTGATCCCCGGTGAACCGGCTGCTATGGCCGAAAGGGAACCGGAGTTTGGAATGCGCACACGGCTGTTTTCGGTCTTCACTTTCATCGTTTTTCTGATCAGCGCGGCTTCTTCGGTCTGCGCGCCCGGCGCGGCGCTGGCACAAGTCTTCGAGACCAAGGCAAAGCAGGCCTATCTGATCGACGCCGAAACCGGCACCGTCCTGTTTGCCAAGGACGAGACAGCGCCGCTGCCGCCGGCATCGCTTGCCAAGCTGATGACCATGGAAGTCGTCTTCGATACCATCGTCAAGAACGAACTGACGCTCGACACCGAATTTCCGGTCTCGGAACATGCATGGCGCACGGGCGGCGCGCCTTCCGGCACGTCGACGATGTTCGCTGCGTTGAACTCGCGCGTCCGCGTCACCGATCTCATCCAGGGCGTTACCGTTCAGCTTGCCAATGACGCCTGCATCATTCTCGGCGAGGGCATGGCGGGTAGCGAAGAGGCCTTTGCCAGGCGCATGACGGCGAGGGCGAAGGAGCTCGGGCTGACAGGCTCGGCGTTTTACAACGCCACCGGTCTTCCGCAGCCGCAAAACACGACGACGATGCGCGACCTGGCGCTGCTGGCCCGGCATATCCAGACCAGCTATCCCGAATTCTTCCGCTATTACTCCCAGGCCGAGTTCGAGTGGAACAAGATACTGCAGCGGAACCGCAATCCGCTGATATCCGCCAATATCGGTGTCGATGGATTTGCCACAGGATTTGCCGAAGGTTTCGGTTTTTCCATGGTTGCGACCATGCAGAAGAACGGCAGGCGCGTCTTCCTCGCACTTGGCGGCCTGGCGACCGACAAGGAGCGCGTGGAGGAGACGCGCAGGGTGCTCGACTGGTCGATGACCGCGTTTGAGAAAAAGAGGCTATTTGAGGCCGGCGACGCCGTCGGTGATGCGAGCGTCTATGGCGGATCGGCGTCGCATGTGACCCTGGTGACGCGCGAGCCCGTCGATGTCCTTCTGCCTGTCAACAATATGGAGCGGCTGTCGGCCAAGGTGATCTACCGCTGGCCGCTGACGGTGCCGCTGGAAGCGGGACGGGAGGCAGGCACGCTGAAGATATGGAACGGTGAACGACTGCTGCGCGAGGTTCCGGTCGAAACCGCCGCCGCCGTCGGGGAGGGCTCGCTGACGCGCCGGGCAGCCGACGCGCTGCAGGAACTCCTGTTCTTCTGGCTATGAGGAAATCATTGACGCCGCAGGTTTCGCCATCCGGGACAATCCGTTAAACAGAAATCAGGTTGCAAGCGCCACGCACGCCGACGTGTCGGGCCGCGACCACAGCGAAAGACGTCCGACGGATCCTCCGGGCGGTCATACGGGAATAAAGCGTGTCAGTCGGAAAAGGTCTGTTTGTTACATTCGAAGGCGGCGAGGGGGCCGGAAAGTCCACCCAGATTCGCCTGCTTGCCGATTCGTTGCGCGAGCGGGGCTGTGCAGTTCTGAGCACACGCGAGCCGGGCGGCTCGCCGGGCGCCGAGGCCGTGCGGCATGTGCTCCTCTCCGGCGCGGCACAGGATTTCGGTGTGCGCATGGAGGCCATGCTCTTTGCGGCGGCGCGCAGCGACCATGTCGAGGAATTGATTCGTCCGGCGCTGCTCAGCGGTACCGTCGTGCTCTGCGACCGGTTCATGGATTCCTCGCGCGTCTATCAGGGCGTAACCGGCAATCTGGAGCCACCCTTCATCGAGGCGCTGGAGCGGGTTGCCATCAACGGCGTGGTGCCGGATTGCACGATCATCTTCGACCTTCCTGCATCCGTCGGTCTCGATCGGGTGCGCCGTCGGGCGATTGTCGCGAACGCGCCGGCGGGACAGGAGGTCGAACTCGACCGTTTTGAGAAGGAAGAGCTCGAAACCCACGAAAAGCGCCGCGAGGCGTTCCTCGATATTGCCAGGGCCGATCCTGGGCGCTGCCATATCGTCGATGCCACCGTGAGTGCGAGCGAGATTGCGGCAGCCGTGCTTGCAATCGTCGAGCCGCTGCTGCCCAAGGGTGATAACGCTCCCGAAACGAAAGCGGCGACATGAGCACCGAGCGATTTGACGTTCTGGAAGGTGCCGTGCCTCCGGCAGAAAACACCAAGCTCTTCGGCCATGCCGACGCCGAGCACTTTCTGGCGCAAAGCTACCGGTCGGGGAAGGGGCACCACGCCATCCTCATCGAGGGGCCGCAGGGCATCGGCAAGGCGACGCTCGCCTTCCGCTTTGCCAATCACGTGCTGACTCATCCGGAACCGTCGCTGGCGCCGACGGAACTGGCCGATCCCGACCGGAATTCGATCGTCAGCCGGCAAATCGCTTCCGGTGCTTCGCATAATTTGCTGCACCTGACGCGCCCGGTCGACGAGAAGACCGGCAAGGTCAAGAGCGCAATCACAGTCGATGAAGTGCGCCGCGCGGGAAAGTTCTTTTCGCAGACATCCGGCACGGGAAACTGGCGCATTGTCATCGTCGACCCCGCCGACGACCTCAACCGCAATGCGGCCAACGCCATCCTGAAAATCCTCGAGGAGCCGCCGAAACGGTCGCTGTTCCTGGTGCTCACCCACGCGCCAGGCAAGCTGCTGCCAACCATCCGCTCGCGCTGCCTGCCGTTGCAACTGAAGCCGCTGGCGCCGACCGACCTTGGTGATGCGATGGCGCATCTCGGCTTTGACCTCTCCGGCCCCGATGCGCAAAAAGTACTCGCGGCGGCGGATGGCAGCGTGTCGGAAGCGTTGAAACTGATCAACTATGGCGGCCTCGACATCATGACCGCCTTTGAGGCGATACTCAGCGGGCAGGGGCCGGCGATCCGCAAGGACATGCACAAGCTTGCCGATGTTCTTGCGGCAAAAGACAGCGAAACCATCTTCGATTTCTTCTCGGCCCTGGTGAGCGGCCATATCATGCGGGTGGCGCGGCAGGCGGGAGCCTCGGGCGACATCGTCCTTGCCGAGCGCTTTGCCAGGCTCTCGGCCACCATTGCGGAACGGCTGTCAGTGGCGCAGGCCTATAATCTGGATCGCAAGCAGACAGTGCTTTCGATCCTCGACGATATCAAAGCGGCCTGAACTTCCATTTGCGTTCGATTGCGGCCGAAAGGTCGATATTGTTCTCATGGGCAAAGAGCAGCACATGGCCGAGAAGATCGGCCGTTTCGTCGGAAAGCGCGCGTTGCAGATCGGGCTCGGATTGGCCCTTCAGGCGCCCGCGACCGGTCAACCTGTTCCAGATCTGGGTGAGTTCGCCAAGTTCCTCATGCATTTTGAGGACGAACCAATCGCGATCGCGATCGATCGCGTGCATCTCGGCATAGGCCGAGGAGGCGCGGGAGAATGTCTCGCCGAGATCTTTCAGCATGGCAGGGAATCTCCATTTTGTTCGCGCAATGTTCCGGTCGCTGGTGCGCCTTGTCAACAGGCAGGGGCATTGTGAAAAATGCGTTTGAGAATTGCCGTTGCGATGCCACCGCGAGCTTTTCTGAGGGCGCACTGTTTCATCCCGCCATCGGATGCGCTAATAGCCAGACACCAAAAGATCAGACAGCAAAAGATCAATATAGGCCGAAACCCGATCATGACCGATACGTCCCCATTCTACATCACCACCGCAATCTCCTATCCGAACGGCAAGCCGCATATCGGCCACGCCTACGAGTTGATTGCGACGGATGCGATGGCCCGCTACCAGCGGCTGGACGGACGCGACGTGTTCTTTCTGACAGGCACCGACGAACACGGCCAGAAGATGCAGCAGACGGCCCGCAAGGAAGGCATTTCCGCGCAGGAACTGGCAGACCGCAACTCGGCTGAATTCCAGAAGATGGCGGTGCTGCTCAACGCCTCCAATGACGACTTCATCCGCACGACGGAAAAGCGTCATCACGAGGCGGTCAAGAACATCTGGATCCGCATGGGCGAGGCGGGCGATCTCTACAAAGACAGCTATTCCGGCTGGTATTCCGTGCGCGACGAGGCCTATTACCAGGAAGGCGAGACCGAGCTGCGCGCCGACGGCGTGCGCTATGGGCCGCAGGGGTCACCGGTCGAATGGGTAGAGGAGGCGAGCTACTTCTTCAAGCTCTCCGCCTATCAGGACAAGCTCTTGAAGCATTATGAGGACAACCCCGATTTCATCGGTCCGGCCGAGCGCCGCAACGAGGTGATTTCCTTCGTGAAATCCGGCCTCAAGGACCTCTCCATGTCGCGCACGACGTTTGACTGGGGTATCCCGGTTCCGAACGATCCCGGCCATGTCATGTATGTCTGGGTCGATGCGCTGACCAACTATATCACTGCGACCGGCTATCTCACCGATCCGGAAGGACCGCGTGCGAAATACTGGCCTGCAAACATCCACATGATCGGCAAGGACATCATCCGCTTTCATGCGGTCTACTGGCCCGCCTTCCTGATGTCGGCAGGCCTGCCCCTGCCGAAGAAGGTCTTTGCGCACGGATTCCTGCTCAACAAGGGTGAGAAGATGTCGAAGTCGCTCGGCAACGTCGTCGATCCCTTCAATCTTGTCGAGCATTTCGGCCTGGATCAGATCCGCTACTTCTTCCTGCGCGAAGTCTCCTTCGGCCAGGACGGCAGCTATAGCGAGGAGGGGATTGCGACCCGTATCAACTCCGATCTCGCCAACGGCATCGGCAACCTCGCCAGCCGTTCGCTGTCGATGATCGTCAAGAATTGCGACGGGCAGATCCCGGAATGCGGCCCGCTGTCCGACGAGGACAAGGCGATGCTGGCGGCGGCGGATGCGTTGCACGCTTCGACGCGCGATGACATGAATGCGCTGATGATCCATCGGGCGCTGACCTCCATCATAGCCGTGGTGTCCGAGGCCGACCGTTATTTCGCAAGCCAGGAGCCCTGGGCGCTGAAAAAAACCGATCCGGCTCGCATGGCGACGGTGCTTTATGTCACGGCCGATGTCGTGCGTCAGATCGCTATCCTGTTGCAGCCATTCATGCCGGAATCGGCGGGAAAACTGCTCGACCTCGTGGCTGCTCCGGCAAACAAGCGCGATTTCGCCTCGCTTGGTGAAGCCGGACGCCTAGTTGCGGGAACTGCGCTCGAAGCACCGAAGCCGGTTTTCCCGCGTTACGTGGCGCCGGAAGCGTAAGGACAACGAGATGCTGATCGACACCCATTGCCATCTGGATTTTCCGGATTTCGAGGCCGAGCGTGACGCGATCGTCGAGCGCGCCCACGCGGCCGGCGTCGGCCAGATGATCACCATTTCGACGCGGGTGAAGAGGTTCGAGACGATCCTCGGTATTGCGGAAACCTATGCCAACGTCTTCTGTTCGGTCGGCACCCATCCGCACAACGCCGACGAAGAACTGGATATCGAGACAGCCGATCTGGTGCGGCTTTCGGCGCACCCCAAGGTGGTTGCCATCGGCGAGGCCGGGCTCGATTATTTCTACGACAACGCACCGCGCGACGCGCAGGCAATCGGCCTGCGCCGTCATATCGCGGCTGCGCGCGAGACCCAGCTGCCGCTGGTCATTCACAGCCGTTCGGCCGACGAAGACATGGCCGATATCCTGACCGAGGAAACAGGGAAGGGGGCCTTCCCTTTCCTTCTGCATTGCTTCTCGTCCGGTCCTGAGCTTGCCAAAGTAGGCATCGATCTTGGCGGTTACATCTCCTTTTCCGGCATCCTGACCTTCCCGAAATCGGAGGAACTGCGCGATATCGCCAAGACTGTTCCGCACGATCGCATGATCGTCGAGACGGACGCGCCGTATCTGGCGCCAAAGCCTTTCCGGGGAAAGCGCAACGAACCGGCCTATGTCGCCCACACGGCGCAAGTTCTGGCCGAGACGATCGGCGTTTCAACGGACGAGATCGCGGTGATCACCACCGACAATGCTTTCCGCGCCTTTTCTAAAATGCCGAGGCTCTGATATGGCGGTGAGGCGGGTCTTCACCATTCTTGGCTGCGGCTCGTCTCCGGGCGTGCCGCGCATCAATGGCGACTGGGGCGCCTGCGATCCCAAAAACCCGAAAAACCGCCGCAGTCGTGCCGCCCTGCTGGTCGAGCAGATCGGCCCCGATGGTGGAAAGACGAGCGTCGTTATCGATACGGGGCCTGATTTTCGCGAGCAGATGATCGCGGCGCAGGTTGAGAATATCGATGCCGTCTTCTATTCGCATCCGCATGCCGATCATATTCACGGGATCGACGATCTGCGCGGCTATGTGCACTATACCGGCAAGCGCATGCCGATCTGGGCCGACGCGCTGACGATGGAGCGTATCCGCGAGGGGTTTCGCTACTGCATGGAGACGCCGGCGGGCAGCAGTTATCCGCCGATCGTCGAGCCGATGATCATCGATCCGTCGCTTGCGCCGATCGCGATCACCGGCGCCGGTGGCACGATCCTGTTCCAGCCGTTGCTTCAGCACCACGGCAGCATCATGTCGATGGGTTTTCGCATCGGCGATTTTGCCTATTGCAGCGACGTCAGCGATTTTCCGATAGAAACGGTCGACAAGCTGATGGGGCTCGACACACTGGTCATCGATACGCTCCAATATAAATTCCACCCGAGCCATCTGTCGGTCGAACAATCGCTCGGCTGGATCGCACGCTTCGCGCCGAAGCGCGCCGTGCTGACTCATATGCACACGCCGCTCGACTACGAGACGGTGCTGCGGGAAACGCCGGAGCACGTGCAGCCGGCCTATGACGGCATGCGGCTGGAATTCGAATTGACCGACGAGGCGGCTGACATCAGCTGAAATAGGGCTGCAGATTGCTTCGGATGCGATCGAGAACGGTCGCGCCGGAGAGATCGGCGACAAAGCGTCTGCCGGTGATCGTCTCATAGGCCTCGATATAGACCTTCGACGTCTGTTCGATGAGATCGGCCGGAATTTCCGGGATCGGGTCCTTGTAGGGATCGCAGCGCTCGGTCACCCAGGCGCGGACGAAATCCTTGTCGAAACTCTTCGGCCGCTCGCCAGAGGCAAAGCTCTGCTCGTAGCTCTCGGCGATCCAGTAACGGCTGCTGTCGGGCGTGTGGATCTCGTCGGCCAGCACAATGCGGCCGTCCTTGTCGGTGCCGAACTCGTACTTGGTGTCGACGAGAATGAGGCCACGTTCGGCGGCGCGCTGCTGGCCGCGCGCAAACAGCGCCAGAGCATTCCGAGATATCGTTTCCCATTGTTCAGGCGTCAGGAGCTTCTGCGACAGGATTTCAGCGGCCGAGAGCGGCTCGTCATGGCCGCCGTCAAAGGCCTTGCTGGTTGGCGTGATAATCGCCTGTGGCAGTTTCTCGTTGTCCTTCATGCCGTCGGGCAACGTGATGCCGTACATCTCGCGCTCGCCATTCCGGTATTTGGTCAGGATCGAGGTGCTGGTCGTGCCGGCAAGATAACCGCGAACGACGATCTCGACCGGCAGGATGTCGAGCCGGGTTCCGATGACGACATTGGGGTCCGGATAGGAAACCACGTGGTTCGGGCAGATGTCGGCCGTTTCCTCGAACCAATAACGGGCGGTCTGCGTCAGCACCTGACCCTTGAACGGGATTGCGGTCAGGATCACGTCGAATGCGCTCAGCCGGTCCGTCGCGATGATGATCCGGTTGCCATCCGGCAGATCGTAATTGTCGCGGACCTTGCCGTTATAGCGTCCTGGCAATTCAGGAATGAAAGCATCTGAAAGAATGCGCAAATCGCTCATCGGGTCCGGTCTTTCGCTGACGGTTGAGACTGGCATCGCTTAAAGCCCGGAGCATCCCGAAGGTCAAGCGGAAGGCCGGCACAATTCGGTATTCCAGATGAAATGCGGGTGCACTCGAAATGACGACTGGACCGTTCGCTGTCTGGTACACCGGACAGGAGAAAGTTCGAACCAACTATGGGCGGCGATCCTCGAAATGTCGATTTGGGCGGATGTTTTAAGGCGCACGAGCCCGCGCTGGGATCATCATTTTCGGTCAGCATCGCCCGACCTCATCGCATGAAGGATCGGAGCAATCGACACGTTTAATCTCAAATCAGCACCGCTGATACTCGCAGTCTTGCAATACTCACGCGAAGCAATCCCTTCTACCGGAATATGATGCATTCATTATGTATTGCCGGGATCGGACTGATTGACAAAGCAGGGTCGCCAGCCGTCTTATGTAGTGCGTCGGCGAGGGGTACAACAGGCGAAGCAACCGGTCCCGAGGGAATGGGGCAACCTTAGCTTGGCCACCCGACGTAAATATCTGACAACTCTACAGCAGCCTTGTTATGCGCCTGAATATTTGCGATCGCTTGCATTCCTGGATTTTTCATGCCCCTCCGGCAACCGACAACCAGATGCTAAATGGATTTGGTACACCGCCGAGGTCAAGCTCACGGACCTTCCTTTTTGGGATGAAACTCCATGCCCCTTATCGACCCATGATCGTCATATAGCATGACGACGCCGCGGCGGCCGAGCGCAGCCAGTATCTTGTCGAGCGATTCCTGAGTGATCTTTCCATCTTTCTCGGCTTTGACAATCGTACGAGAGGCCAGCCCGGCTAGTCCTCCGAGCTCCCCCTGGGAGAGCCGTGTGTAGGCTCTTGCCGCGCGTGCGATGGAAGGCTGAATAAGAATCATTTCTTTCCCGCTCGGGCTCGGCGTCGCGGGGATAGATGATGGAACAATCCGTTCATTCCTTCCATCGAACGCCAACCCCATAGAATTTGCGGCTCCGTATATCGCCCCAACCTGTAAACTCGACGCCTTGGTCTTCATACCATTGGCGGAGAACGTCATACGATCTGCGGACGACATCGCCGCGCTCGAGGCCTTTGACGGCATCTATGCCGAGCTTCGCAAGCTGGGCAATTTCCGTCTGTTCTTTTCCGAGGAGGGCTCTTGCTGCCCGAAACGAGACATCGTTAGTTTCGGCATGAAAGACCGCGCAATCCGTCTCGGATTTCGTCGGTCCTTCCGGACTGAGCCATTTCGCTCCGCTCCGCCTGATAGGGTCTCCGATAAGGCCGTCACCTAGAAACTCGATCCCCTGGCCTCGGTAGTATTCCACCAAGGCAAGGTTAGTTTCCAGCATCACGATTTTTGAATTCTCCGCTGCTGAAACCGACTTTTGCATAACGCTTGAGCGCTCCGCAGCTACGCGCTGTGAGAGGTTCAGTAGCGCGCGGGCTACACGTAAAGCATCGGCTGGAGCAGGTACCCTCATGAAGCGGATGAGCCGGTCCGCGCAAAAAATGTCAATAAATCTCTTATGAAGTCTTTAAATACTTTACAAAGTGACACAACAGCACGTATGAAGTCATTTAAGGAATCAATAGATAGCGTTCAGTGACCGCCGATGATTCGGCTTTCGGTCGCTGCCCGCTGATCTACCGGATTAAATGCGCAAGATACTCGGACGATAACTGTTCAGTTGGGGCGTGCCGACTGCCGGACGCCGTCGTCGATGTCGATGAATGTTTCAAACCACGGAGATTTTTTGCTTATGAAAGATTCAATATTTGAAGCTTGGTTTGGGATGCCGCGTGCATCGCTGTGCCTACAGCTCAGACGTCTCGCCGACGACCTTGATCACGTCGAACAATTGGGCGAAGAACTCAGGCAAGACGTTGCGATTAACACATGGTCCTTGGCGAAACGGGCCGTTCCTTGCTTGATCGGACGCCCTATCGGGCACCCATCAGTGGCTGATGGAAAGCCGCTGTTTTCAAGTGAACTGTTCTATATCGATCCGGAGCTTGGCATCGCGCGGACGATGAGCCGCTGGTATCGGCTCGGTACACGGGTCGATCCGGATTATTGGAACCAGAGGTATGCAGCGCTCTCCTGAGCCGCCAGACGATCTGGCTGCAACACCAGAGATGGACAGCGTTCTCCCTTCCGACTGCGAAACCGTGCAGACGATCTGGAGGACATCTTACGTTGCTGCGATATCGCCCGAGGCCTTGCTTCAAGACTGTTTGTGACGAAGCGAGCGGTGCCATGCTTGGTCGGCCGCGCAATTGGTCACCCTATGATCTTGGAAGTCGCGCGGCTTGTCCAAGCGAGCTCCACTATTTGGACATGATCGAGGCGTCGCCCGACCCTTGTCACGCGCTGGTATCGGCTGGGGAGGGCCGACGGGTTCAATCTCCGGCCGCAGCATGCAGTTCGATGGTTCAGGTGCTCGTCATTGTGTCCGACTTCACTGACTGGCTTGATGAGTTCAAAAATTGGGGGTTTCAATGCCGAAGACCCGTTCCGGCAAACAATCACGCGTGCCATGGCGTATAGTCAGAGATGGAATAGGCGCGGCTCTGACGCTGCCGGCATTCATGGCATATTGTGCTGTAGCAGACGCGCTGCGGTCCTGGAACAGGACCGGTGCGAAGGCCATTGTGACACTGGTGGCGAACGAAGACTTCTATTTCCCCATTCATGCGGAAGCTGCCCACTACTTCGCTTCAAAAATCTGGAAAACCGCGGAGTTCGATTCCAATGTCTTCGAGTGGAGCGATAAGTCCTTCCGAAATGAAGCCGAGGCACTGCGCGACGAGAGGGCGATATTCTTTGCGTCGATCACCTATGAAATCAAAGAGGACGACCGTCTCCTTTGCGACGCAGTAGTGCCACTTGGCTCTCGAACACCAAGGCATGCCGAGGCCGCGCTTCGGCGGGCCGGACTTCCTGTATCCCGCGAGAACGTCGAGCTACTGCTAACCGAACCGTGGCCGCGACTTTACAAGGCTTTCCAAGATAGACGGGACCCGCTGCAGGCTTTTCAGCGGCTGCGAAGTCTTCCGAAACGAACGCCGACTGCCGAAGGGCTCGTTAAGCCCAAGCCCGTCGGCCCGACATTATCTGACATGCACGGTTATGGGCCGCTGGTGGAATGGGGCTATGATCTCGCGAAAGACCTTGCCGACTACAAAGCTGGCCTCGTTCCTTGGACTGACATCGACGCCGGGGTCTTGATTTCGGGTCCGCCGGGAGTTGGAAAAACGATGTTCGCGAGTGCGCTGGCAAATACCTGCGACGTCCCAATCGTGTTCGGTTCGATATCGAGATGGCAGGAGGCAGGTTCGCTCGATGATCACCTGAAAGCAATGAGAGCGTCGTTCACAGAAGCGAAGGTGAAAGCGCCCTCGATACTATTCATCGACGAAGTCGACTCGTTTGGCTCCCGAGGCGGAACGGACCGGAACAATGGCTATTTCAGGTTTGTCATGGCAGCCTTCTTGGAACTGCTGGACGGATTTGAGCGCCGAGAAGGTGTTGTCGTCGTCGGCGCTTGCAATTTTCCGGAGAGGCTGGACAGCGCGATCAGGAGGGCGGGGCGGCTTGACCGACACATTGAGGTCGGATTTCCCGACGCGGTAGCCCGTCAATCGATCCTGAAGTTTCACAGCGGCATCACGCTCGATGGTCGTGAGGCCGAGAAATTTGATCTCGCGACAGACGGTTTGTCCGGAGCCGACATAACGAAACTGGTCCGGGATGCGAAACGCTGTGCGCGGCGGCAATCGGAAGAAGTTAGCGGTCGACATATAATCAGCCAGCTTCAGCCCATGTCGGCGTTGCCAGACGAATATCTCCGCGCTCTGGCTGTTCACGAAGCGGGCCACGCAATTGTTGCCTTCGAGGTAGGGCATGGCAACGTGTCAGGCATCAAAATCTCGAACTTTCGCATAGACGACGAATATCGCGCGCTCGGTTACGTCGAATACGAGCACGCGGGGGCGCAACGAAAGACGCGAACGCACTACGAGAACGCTATTGCGGTCTGCCTCGGAGGTATCGCCGCAGAGATCGAAGTCTTCGGTTCGTTTGCCGATGGTGCAGCGGGAGTAAGCGCCGCTGACCTGAACCGGGCGACCGATCTTGCCACCGCATTGGAAGGTGCGTTGGGAATGGGGCACACGCTTGTCGTGGGACGGCTTGACGAGGCCGAGTTCGCTGCCATGCGTAGATACCATCCTGAACTTCGCAGAGAGGTCCATAAGATTCTGGAGACTGAGCTACGGAGAGCGACCTCTATCATTCAGGCTCAGCGACGCGCGCTGGAGGAGCTTGTAGACCGCCTCGTGGAAACCAAGACGATGACCGGGGAGGAAGTTGTCGAAATTATCCGCCGTTATCGGCGGACCACCGTCAGCCTTGCGAAAACCCAACCGAGGACGGGTACCTGATGGCGAAACGTACACGATCGTCCAGACGCAAGATAAGCGGGCCAGCCATAACCGGATCACTCGGGGCAGTGCTTGACGAAATCGGCTTCGAACCGCTCGGTCATCGGATTGTCGTTGGCAAGGGTGTTGTCGCACGACCAGTTCCGCTTCCAGATTGGGTTGGCCCAGTCATCGAGTATTTAGCACAAAACCTGCCAAGCGCTCAGGATGGAGGCTGGGACCATTTTCACATCGGCGCGTATGAGGTGGCCTGCGAGGCTTTGGTAGCTCTCGGGCAAGCTGTTGAGGTTGGGGGAGGAGCAAAGCCGGTTGCCCATCCAAAATTGCCAGCGATTCTTCCGCGCTGGGATGATATCGCGACGGCTGTGGTTTGGCTGTCCAGTCAATCGGGTGTTTTAAGCTACCGGCACTTCGCTGGGACGCGCGGCGCACCAAATCCAGCCGGCGTCCTCCTACGGCCTAACATCCGCGCGGCCCATGGAAGCGGTCCAGCTTACCTCGAACCATGGGCATTTCCGGTTTTTCAGAGTCTGGGATTGATCCTCGACGGTCGGTGGACAGAACAGGCGGAAACGATTCTCTGGCGTGACTACCCTGAGGAGTGGAACATAGATTTCACCGAAAACCGTCGGTTCGTTGAGGCGTGCGAAGCAGCGGTGGCCAATGTGCCGAAGGATATAGCCGTGGAGACCAGGAGGCTGGCGACCATTCTCGAGCAAGACATCGAAGAGTGGCTTGAGATTGCCAAACGTCACGCGCCCACCCCCAAGACGCGGGACGATGCCCTCCGATCATTGGGGTTTTGGAGCTGTTTTGGCGTTGATCGCCTATTTGCCAAGCGATGGCGGTTGGACGGTGGGTGGCTTTCCGTCGAGGAGTCCAAGCGCACTCTGTACTTTCAATTTGATCCGGTCGCCCTTGATGTAAGAAAGAAGTTTGCGCGCCGGTATATGCCAGAATTTCCGTTTTTGTCTAAATCGAGCATGGTCTAGGTTATGAAAATCTGGATTGTTTCTGACCTCCACCTGGAATTTGGCGAACCTTTTAATGTCGAGCCGCCGTCAGACGCGGATGTCATGGTCTGCGCGGGCGACGTGCTGATAAAGGGCTCAATTCCAAGCCTGGCGTGGCTAACCAAAAAAATGGCTCTCAAGATACCGGTAGTCTTCGTGGCGGGAAACCACGAGTTTTATGGCGCGTCGTTGCAGGAAAGCCTGCACGAGGCCAAGATGGCAGGCTATCCCAATGTTCATTTCTTGGAAAATGATGTTGTGGAAATCGACGGCGTACTCTTTATTGGCGGGACGCTGTGGTCCGATTTCCGGCTATTTGGCCGCAATCCACAGGTCGCAATGTCGTATGCTCTAAGCGGAATGAACGACTTCAAGAAGATCAAACTATCCAAGGACCCGTATTCCAAATTCAGGCCGATGCACGCATACAGGAAGCACGTCGAAACGAGGGACTTCATCGCTGCCGAACTCCGTAAGCGCGGTGGCCAGAAGACTGTCGTCATCACGCACCATGCGCCGTCTCCGCGTTCGATTGCTGCCGAGTTTCGGCACGACCCGCTCTCGGCCTGCTATGCCTCCGACCTTGAGGACCTTATTCGCGAGACTGCCCCCACGCTCTGGGTTCATGGCCACGTGCACTATCGCAATGAATACACTATCGGCGAAACACGTATCATATCCAATCCGCGTGGATATCCCGAAGAGAATACTGGCTTCGAGCCTGCGCTCCTTGTGGAAATCTAGGCAATGAAAAAAGGCTAGAAATGGCAGAAGATGCCGGGGTCTTCTGAGGCTCGGCGTTTCGGTCAATTTGGCCTACATCGATTTCCTCAATCCGTGACTCAAGACAATGAGCGTTAGCGTGATCACTGTGGTGCACTCTCGGGAACCTTCAGCACATACTCGAGCTGTCGCATCATCTCACCATTCCTGGCCGCATTAGAGAATACGTCCATCTGATAATTCTCTGCGGGGTTCCAACCCGCATCTACACCGTCATTCATCTCGTTGGAGACGGCGGTTTGCGGCGCTACCACGCGAGCAAGTTCTTCCACTCGTTCCCTGGGAAGATGCCATCCGAGTGGAAGAGTTAGTTCATCGGGGCGGATAACGCTTTCATAAAAGCCCCAGTCGGACGCAAGTTCAACTTGAGGCGCGCAGTTGTATTTCCCACAAAGTTGCGAAAGGAGTGCATATCGAGCGGTTTCTCCTCTTCTAGAGCGCGCCGCGAGTATTGACGTAATCGGATCGAAGAAGAAATTTTGCTTGTCGACCCCTCGTGTGGGTGGCGCTTCCGCGCGGATCGAAATTACGTTGACAATGAACTTTACTCCGCAGGTTTCATCGGCCTCTGTAGATGGAACTCCGGGGTCAATCTTCACGTATTGAGGACCTTGCGCACAATCCGTCTGAACAGCGGCTTCCTGAAATGAGAGGGGTGGTTTTAACCCGCTGATGGTCGCACCGTCGAAATCGGGGTTTGGGTCTTGCAATTCTGCCAAAATATCCCGGGCTGTCTCTGCCCCTGAATTGTCGATGTAGCCGCCGTCCACCAAGGCGATGGCTTCGGACGCTCTGCCATCGATAAGTCTGCTCGGCGTGACATACGGGAAACTAGCGCTGGCAATTGCAGCATCCATGAACTGGATGTCGCTGACGGCGTATCCAGCTCCGTCATCTTTTTGCCAATTGAGGTCGAAAAGCGACTCCTCGAAACGGCTCTTGGGAAAACTGAACGAGAAGGGTGCAAAGACGTAGCGCTTTCCGGATATTACGTTAGTCGCTACGTCAATAACTGCGGGCTTCTCGCCCATCCGCCAGCCGCCGTCGCGTTCCTTTGTCCAATAGTGATTCCAATATAGCAAGACTGCTTCGCTGTACGAAGGACCCATTGATTGAGATAGCGAGGCGGCTAGTGCATCTGCGCGATCTCGCGCGCCAAAGATGGACAGGAATTTATTAGGAAAGTCCTTGAAAAAGAGTGCGGCTAGGACTGGCGAGAGGTTATCGGACGAAACGCGAGAGATTGTCTCCTTATCCTGATTTTGCTCTGTGCAGCCTTTTGGTTGAGATAGATTTACCTCTTCAGGTAACCCCTTCCAAAACATCGTGTTTCCGACGGCTCCGCCGGACACTCCGACGAGGGAGAAGATATGTTGCGCAAAGTTCGGGCAACGCTTTTGAAGCTTGGACAGAAACAAGTCCGCATGAGCGGCCGCGTAACCTCCGCCACCTTCCGACGTGACTACAAATACCGGATAGGCCTTCCCACTGCTTTGATAGGCTTGCAGATCGTTGCGGCTGTTCAGCCATACTTCAAATGATTGCTGAAGCGAAACTGTCTGACGTTCCGGGAAAAACTCGGCTCCATCCGTTTCGTCACCCGGCAGTTCAACTTGCTCGATGCGGTGTGGTCGCTCCTGAAAAAGGAAAAGCGACCCGAGCACTAGAACAAGTGGAACTCCAGCCGCGAGGTATCTGATGCAAAACTGAATGAAGATTGCAAGAAACGCGATAAACGCGAATGAAAGGCTTACGCTACCCAAAGCTTGCGGAAATACGGTCGGAGAGGTCCGTATTGCGGCGGCGAGGCAGAGCCAGATAATCACCGTTGAAACGCCTATCACGGCAATCGTTTTCCAGTTTGGAGCGGCCTTCCAAATTCGGAACGCTAGCGCGAGCGAGGCCAGTAGCCCTAAGCAGGCCACTGCACTAATCAGACCATGGGATGAACGAAGCGCATAGACATATATGATTGCCGGGAATGAGAAGAGCAGGGTATCGATTACCCGCCAGATTGCGTTCCCCCTTTGAACAAATGCGAGGAGGGCGGCGCTCATCGCGACAGTAATACACGATGCAATTATCGACGAGCCTGTCGTTATATATTGAAGAATGGAAGATATCTGGTCATTTTCACGGGTTGCTATAAAAATATATACAGCGCCTACGATAATTATGGGTATTCGATCAACAACGGATCGGATTCCCCAAATGTTTCCCCGAGAATTTAATTGTTTTGACATGTTTTCCCCCTTGTCTCTAGTCGAATTGTTTAGACGATACTAAATTCTAGGAAGTCGTATATTGGGTTCGGGAAAGCACTATAAATTAGCTGCTCCTGATGCTCCTGCTGCTCCTGCTGCGCCATGCAAAGCGCGCGCCACCTCGAGCTGTCCTTTGGCATATTTTTCAACGATCCGTATTACCTCATCACAAGCATCTCTAAGCTCGTCCGGGCTGGGCGTCTCATCGTAGTAACTGCCGTGAGAGAGATTGTTGATCAATACACTCTTGATTTCGAAACCTTCTTCACCAGCCAGATAACTGATGTAGTTGGACAGGCTATCGCACTTGTCTGGATGACAGAATCGGCCTACGGCCTCGAGAACACATCGAATTGCATGGCCGGTCGTATGGGTCGGCTCGGTCCCACCATGGACGCCGACAATCTCGCGCAGATATTCTTCGAACGGCGCAATGTATTTCTTGAGCTTGGAGAGCTGGTGCGACTGGCCCGTCTTATGGAGGAAGAAAGCAGCTTCCTCCTTAACGACCCTGTTCGTGACGCAGATATTGTAAAAGTAGCTACTATGCGTGAAGACCAGCAGATCGGGTCGCAGAAACCCTTTGTTGATGTCCCCTGGATTGATCGAAACCGTGCCGGTCGTAGAAATGCTCAGATGCTTCAGGGTCTGGGCGATCGCGAACACGTAGTCGTACGACATCGAAGTTATGGGATCATCGAAGACGAGGAAGACCTTCCCGTAGTCCGAAGTCGTTTTCACCTTCTTGTGGACGCAGGCGATGAAGTAGCAGAAGGCGATCACTGTTTTCTCGCCGTCGCTTAACGTCCGGCTTGGCCCTCGGACCATTTCGCGGTTGTCGCGTCTGAGCGTGAACGACGTCTTGTCGAAGCTATACTTCTGACCGAAGAAGCTGATGATCAACGCTTCGAACGTCGTTGCGACTCGGTCCTTCGCATTGTCTGAGAGCTGGGACTTTTTCAGCTCCGCGAGCTCGGCCGCGGCGACGTGAACATCTTCCTGCTGAGTGCGAATTGCTTCGAACGATGACCAGTTGGACCTGACGAATTCGATAGCGAAGATATCGCAGGCCTCCCGTTGGAGGTTTCGACGTTCTGTGTCTGAGGCACTGATGGCTCCCCGCAAAGCGAGGAAGGCTTGATTGGTCCCGGCGATTATCTCGCGCAAAGACGCGAAGGAGGACGAGATGTCGACTTCCGGAGGCCGAACCTCTGCGCCCGGGCTAATGCCTTTCCGCTGGATGGCTTCGGCATACGCGCCAAGGAAGGTATCGGTCGCTTCAACACTCTTCGACAGGTTAGGAAGCGAGACATTCTTCTGCGATGGCACGAGTTTCTTGAGATTGTCGTACTTGGACAAATTTCGCGAGAATGACGTTTCACAAGCAGCAACCGCGGTCCTCAAGCCTTTGATCCGAGACCAGTCTTCTCTGAGCGCTTTTTTGTGCGCCCCCTCGGCATCGGCGAAAAAGGCTATGTAAGACGCAATCAGGTCCTTGGCGGGCGGATGCGCAACCGACTGCTCGCAGAAAGGACAACTCTCGTCCCCAGCACTGCGCATCTGCTCGATGCCAGCCTCGATGAAAGTGGGGTACGAAGCGATCTTTGCCTTGATTTCCTCTGCAACGCTTGATGGAGATGTCATCTTGGAGAGGTTTCCGTTTGCGATATCGAATACCGACGCGCTAAAGGAGACATGTTCAATGTCGTTTGGATAGTCCGGCTCGGCCGGCACGCTCTTGAGGGTGTCGAGATCGCTTAGAATGTTTCCGAAGTTGCGAGCTGGCTGCGAGGGCAATGTGGGATGACCTGACATCAACTCGGAAAGCTGTATGGCCACGTATTCCTTGAGCCGCCTGTTAACGCCTGCTTTGGTCGACAGTTGCTCTTCTTTCGCCTTGTTTACCTCCTGTTCCAGTAGCTTGGTCAACTCGCGTAAGCGCGTCTCTGCTCGCTCGAGCTTACCTTCAGCGTCTTTCGTGCTGATGATCGTCTGATCAAGCGTAATCTTGCTTTCGATATTCCCGTTTACGACGAAATTAGACTGTCTGAGTTCGGAGTGAACGAAGTCGTCCGAAAACACGTGGAAGATGCAGTCGCCTAGCTGCGGAGTGGCTTGGCCTATCGTCAAATTGAGTGAAAGCCTACCTATATTCGTGCCGCCCTGCGATAGCTCGAACATCCCCTGTCCGTTTGTCGATTCCTCGGCAATGAGGTTCGTCGGTGCGTCCTGAATGTCCTGACCCTCTCCATGGAGATCAAGGTATCGCAGGGCTCGGGTCAAAAACGACTTCCCTGTACCGTTCCGGGCGTAGACAAGGTTCTGAGCGAATTTGCTGAGGTCGGCGTCTAATTGTGCAACAGGACCGAGCGAGGTAGCTCGAATACGAAGGGTGGGTTTTGGCGCAGACGACATCAGAATCACCTCGGTTCGACCCAAGGTAGCAACGGCGTCATTTATGGTCTATCGCATGCGTACATTATACTCGCGGAGATTTCGCCCGATGGGAGCACGCTTGATCAGAGGCGTATACCTTGGCCTTTCCCGGCGAGAGATGCTGGAGCTACCTGTTCCACAGAACGGTTTCTATAGGCTCTCCGACGGGGCAGCCAATTTCATTGGATAGCTCACCCGAGGCACGGCGGACGATTAGGCCACTGGGACCGCCGTCAGCGGCTTCGTGCCAAATGCGCTTTTGCCTAAGCGGCCGAGCGGTTCACTAAGCTCGCAAGCAATCCCTTCAACTCCGGCTCCTGCACCCGCCTTGCAGCCACTACCGGTGATAGCCACTCCACGCTACGCTCCCTCGACTCTGGAAACGTAGTGAAAGCCTTTTTTACCTCCACAAGATGTACTTCGACCAAGGACGGCACCTTTGTCCCGTCATCAAGCGTCTTGAGATAAGTAAAATAGCCGAGGGGCCTCTTCCTTGCCTTGCCCTTCACGCCAGCCTCCTCCCAAGCCTCTCGCTCTGCGGCCTCGTGCGACTTCAGCCCTTTGATAGGCCAGCCTTTTGGAATCGTCCAGCGACCGGTCTCACGGGTCGTGACAAGCAGGATTTCGATGCTTCCTTGAAGACTTGTGCGAAAGCAGATGGCTCCGACCTGCTCAACCATTCCGCCGCGCATTATCACGTCCGCGTAAGCGGCTAGACGCGAAAGATGGGTCTCCTTGTTTGTCATCGGTCTTCGTTCCAATCTCGAACAGAAGATGTGGTGTCATGTGATTCTCGGCAACCCTTAACTTGTTAGCTCAGCACGGTTCACATTGATCGGTAGCGGTCGGATCAATCAGCGCCACCAAAGCTCGTGTGCTGCGACGGCAACCAGGACTGCCCCGGAAACAGCTTGCAGGCCCTTGGTCAATCCCGATATCAGTTTTGGTCGTGTATTGAACAGGTGGACCATCTGCTGGCGGAAGAACACCGCAGTTAAGGCGACGGCGGACAATGTCAAAGCTACGCCAATCATCATGACGAGAGCGAACATGACCCCAGCCTCAGGCACGCCGCGCGAGATCGCGAACGTCATGACGAACAGCGTCAGCGGGCACGGAATCAACCCTGCCGACAAGCCGACCACGATGCCTTCCCGGTCGCCATGGGAATGGGGTTCGCGGAACCGGGCGCTCCACAGCATCCAGATGCCAATCACCCCAAGCAGTCCCCGGCTGACGGATTCCAGGATCGGCGAGGAGCCTGCGCCCGTGCCGCCGAACATGATCGAGACCAGAGGCAGCGAGAACAGCGCGATGACGACTGACATCGTGACGTGCGTGAACGAAATCGCGAGCGAGACCAGAAGGCCGCGGAGCATGCCCAAGGACGACCCCGCCAGGTAGGTGGCGAGGATCGACTTGCTGTGACCAGGGGTCATCGCGTGGACGGCCCCGAAAACGATCCCCATGGGCAGGAAGGAAAGGAAGGCGCTCCAGCCGGTCCCGCTGGCAAACGCCTTGATGTGATCAGCGAAAGCCAGATAGATGTCGCGCTGGATATCGATGACGAACTGCCACATGGGTCACATCCAACTCAGCGTGATTGCCGTCAACACCAGGTAACGGGAGACCTTGGCGATGGTGACCAGGATCAGGAACATCCAGAACGGCTCCTTCAAGACGCCCGCGATCACAGTGAGGGGATCGCCGATGATCGGCAGCCAGCTTCCGAGCAACGACCACTTGCCGTATCGTTGATACCAACGCTGCGCCTGCGCAAGCCGTTCCGTGCTCACCGGGAACCAGGGCCTGTCCTTGAAGCGTTCGATGCCGATTCCGAGCAGCCAGTTCGCGGCCGCTCCCAAGACATTCCCGGCGCTGGCAACAGTGATCAACAATGCCGTCGGGTAGTTTCCCGTCAGGAGCAGTCCGACAAGGACTGCCTCCGACTGCAACGGGAGGATCGTCGCCGCCGAGAACGCCGCGATGAAAAGACCGGAATAAGCGGCGAGATCACCCATGGCTGGATGCCCGCGTCACGTGTCTAATGATGTTGCCCCTCAGGCTCAAGCATCTTGAAGGCAAGTCGTTCGCTGTCCGTGTCGTTGGATAGCACAAGCTCGGCGTCGAACTCGTGCGGCTCGGCTGGGGCCCCTACACTCTGTAGGAGATGGTGGTTGCCCGCAACGGGAACCAGCGTGTGCTGTTCGAGGCCCCGGTTCCGCTTGACTGCAACGGCGGCCGAAAGACCCTCGACATGCCGCGATACGCGGAGGCGGAAACGCTCTCCCTCTGCTGTATCAACGATTTCGAGGAGACCCTGTGCAAGCTTGCCATTTACTTGGAACGGATCGGGGGCATGATGGTGGCCCTGCTGTTCCGGTGCGGCGATCCTCACGGTCGCGACGGCAAGTGCCGGAATGTGGGCGAAGAGTTCGTCTTGCAGCTTGGCAGTGATGACGTTAGCCTCGGCAAGGAGCACGCTCTCGTCAATGACCACCGCGACATCCGCATGAAGCTTGTGGCCCAGCCAACGAGCTTTCGCCGCGCTGACCTTGTCGATACCTTTGACATGGGTGGCGGCGTGCTCGATCTCGTCTACGATCCCCGGCTCGACGCCATCCAGCATACGAGTGAGCACCGATCGCGCCGACTGCCAGACGATACCGAAAATAGCCACTGTGATCAGCAAGCCGACGATCGGATCGGCTATCGGAAAGCCCAGCCAGACGCCGATGGCTCCGGCGATGACCGCAAGACTGGTCAGGCCGTCAGTGCGGGCATGGAAGCCGTCGGCGATCAGCGCCGCGCTGTTCATTTCCCGGCCGACCCTGATGCGGAAGACCGCCACGGCTTCGTTGCCGATGAAGCCGATGATGCCAGCGGCGATCAACCAGCCGAGATGGGAAATTGGTTCTGGATTGAAGAGGCGGTTTATGGCCTGATAGCCCGCGACCAGCGCACTGAACAGGATGATCATCACAATGATGATGCCCGCCAGGTCTTCAACCCGGCCGAGACCGTAGGTGAAGGTCTTCGTCGGCTTGCGCCGCGCCAGCACGAACGCGATCCAGAGTGGGATCGCCGTTGTGGCGTCGGCTACGTTGTGGATGGTGTCGGCGAGGAGCGCGACGCTGCCCGACAGCGCGACGACGACGATCTGCATTGCCGCCGTCGCAGCGAGAATGACGAACGACCACTTGATCGCCCAGATGCCGCGTTCAGTCGTGGCAATCGTCGCGTCGATCACGCCATGCGTATGCCCGTGCGGACCGTGATGGTCATGACCGTAGGGTTCGTGGCTGTGGCTTCCAAAGCCAAACCAGTCGAGAACGTCATTCCACATAGCTATCTCACATTCTCTTTCGTTGTCCCGACCCGCATCGGATGCCTTGCTCGTCGATCAGAGGTATTTTGTGATCGTTTTGAACTCGTCGATGGTACGCCGCTGTTCGCCGCCGAGCGGGCCGACGGCGTCGTCCAGACAGTGGTCGAGATGATCCTGGATCAGGGTACGCTTGGCGTTGGTGATCGCTTTCTCCACGGCCTGGAGTTGCTGGGCGATGTCGAGGCAGGGCCGACCGCCCTCGATCATCGCGATCACGCTCTTCAGATGTCCCTCGGCCCGCCTGAGCCGCTTGACGATTTCGGGATGGGTATCATGTCGGTGTTCTGTCATTCGCGAATACCTATCCCCCTGGAGTGGATATTTCAAGTATCGACATTGCCGTAAGCCACGAAGGGGCGCGTAGAAACTGGCGGGCAGCCGGAGATCATGTTTGCGAGCTTCGTGACCTGATCTGGCAGTCCTCGACGTTGTCCCCCTGAGATATGCGTGGCATCGGCCAGCGGATTGCCTACGTTCCAAACGAATTGGTGCTATGATGTATCCTCACATACCTTGGGAGGGGTCAATGTGGAGCCATACGGCCTCAATAGTCCCACTCGCGATCGCTTTGTCGGCCGTGCAGGCCCAGTCCGCGGAACGGCCGCCGTTTCATGTTTCCCGTTTTCAGGATGACGTTACCGTCAATTTGACCGTGACTTCGTTGCAGACGTCGCCCATCCGGGACTACGACTTCGACGTGACCATCGGCCTTACCGAACTCGATAGCGCGGGTTCGATCAAATTCATCGACCAAGGGAACCACGACGTCCACGTCAAATGCGGAGACCCCGGCAAGGTTGCCGTAGGCGATGCCGTCTACGTTCCGACCAACGGCGTTCCCGGTGCGGACTGGAAGGGGGACCTCTTCAGGTCCATCTGCTTGTCTCCGTTGTCGTAGGCCGTCTCGCTCACGAACAGGTAGACGCCACTGACGATGAGATGGGTCGTAACGCTCGAGAGGCCGTCGCCGAACGCAAGGTTGGCAAACAGGATCGAGAGCGCCACGAACCGCAGCGAGGCGGACCGCATCTCCCGCGCGGACGCGTTGCGGCTGAAAGGCGGTTGTTGCTGATCCATAGTCTCGGGGGTGACCGAGGCAGGTCCGATGACAGGCGGGGAAATGGACGCCAGGCACAGGCGGCCCGGCGTCTGTGGAACTTACTTGATTTCCGTCACGGTGAGCTTGCCGTCGACGCGCTCGGCGACGAATTCGATGTTCGCGCCTTCCTTGAGCTTTTCGAGCATCGCGTCGTCCTTGACCCGGAATACCATGGTCATCGCAGGCATTTCCAGTGACTTGAGTTCCTCGTGGATCAACGTGACCTTCTTCGCCTTGGCGTCGACCTTCTTGACCGTGCCCTTGGTGAATTCCGACGCGAAAACCCCCGAAGCCAGCGTGAGGGCGAGAACCGTCGTCGAGGCGAGCTTGATGATCGATTTCATGTCATGTTTCCTTTTGTTGGCTTACTTCTTGGCGACAGTGACATCGCCATGCATTCCGGCGTCGTAGTGGCCGGGAACGAGGCAGGCGATCTTGAAGGTACCGTCGTTGGTGAACTTCCAGATAATCTCGCCGGACTTTCCGGCGGCCAGTCGGATCGCGTTCGGGTCGTCGTGTTCCATTTCCGGGAACTTCTCCATCACGGCCTTGTGCTCCATGATCTTGTCTTCCTGGTCGAGGACGAACTCGTGGTCCAGCTCGCCCGCGTTCTTGATGGAGAAGACGATGGTCTGACCTTTGCGGACCTTGAAGGTGTTCGGCGTGAAGATCATCTTGCCGTCGTCCGTCTCCTTCATGGAAACGCGGATGGTCTGGGTGGCCTGCGCCTTCTTGCCGGGCTCACCGACAGCCATGGCTTCGCCGTGACCACCAGCGTGTGAACCGGAGGCAAGGGCCGGAGACGCGAGCGCCGCGAGGAACAATGCGATAATTGCAGTCTTCATGATTCAGTCCTTTGGTTGGTTGGGAGATGAGATCAGCCGTGCTTCATGGGCTTGGGCGTAATCTGGGTTTTGGCATCCTTGGCCTTGGTCGTGTCGGGAAGCTCACCCGTCCACTCCCAGGCCTGCGTACCGGGCGGATTTTCGTACCAGCCGGGATCGGTGTAATCGTCGGCCGCAATCCCCTCGCGGACCTTGACGACGGAGAACATGCCGCCCATCTCGATGGGACCATGCGGACCCCATCCGGTCATCATCGGAATGGTGTTCTCCGGAATTTCCATTTCCATCTCGCCCATGTCGGCCATGCCAGCGGTCCCCATCGGCATGTATTCGGGGCGGAGTTTCCTGATCTTTTCCGCGACTTCCTTCTTGTCGACGCCGATGAATGTCGGGATGTCATGTCCCATGGCGTTCATCGTATGGTGCGACTTGTGGCAATGGATCGCCCAGTCGCCGACGTATTTGGCGTCGAACTCGTAGGCCCGCATCGCGCCGACCGGGATGTCGATGCTGACTTCCGGCCAGCGGGCTTCCGGCCGCACCCAGCCCCCGTCCGTGCAGGTGACCTCGAAGTCGTAGCCGTGCATGTGGATCGGATGGTTGGTCATGGTGAGATTGCCGACCCGGACCCTGACCCTGTCATCCTTGGAGACCACAAGCGGGCTGATGTCTGGGAAGATGCGGCTGTTCCAGGCCCAGAGATTGAAGTCCGTCATTTCCATGATGCGCGGAACGTAGGTGCCGGGATCGATGTCATAGGCGCTGAGCAGGAACACGAAGTCCCTGTCGACAGCCATGAACTTCTCGTCCTTGGGATGGATGATGAACATTCCCATCATGCCCATGGCCATCTGGACCATTTCGTCCGAATGCGGGTGGTACATGAAGGTCCCCGACTTCACGAGGTCGAACTCGTAGACGAAGGTCTTGCCGACGGGGATGTGCGGTTGCGACAGCCCTCCGACCCCATCCATGCCGGACGGCAATATCATCCCGTGCCAATGGATCGTCGTATGTTCCGGCAGCTTGTTGGTCACGAAGATGCGAACGCGGTCGCCTTCGACCGCCTCGATGGTCGGACCCGGCGACTGGCCGTTGTAACCCCAGAGATGGGCGGTCATGCCTTCCGCCATCTCGCGCTCGACAGGTTCGGCGACGAGGTGGAATTCCTTTACGCCGTTGTTCATGCGATGGGGCAGGGTCCAGCCGTTCAGGGTGACCACTGGAGTGTAGTTTGGCCCCGAAGAGGGCCGAACGGGCGTCTGTGTGTCGGCGGTTTCCATTATAGCCGCCTCAGGCAGACCCATGTTGGAGGTCTTCGCCCAGGCGGCCGTCGATACCAAAGCGGCGCTCGCGCCGAGTATCTGTCTTCTGTTGAACATGTCTGTGTCCTTTCCTAGTGACCGCCGCCGCCGCTTTCGGCAGCCGCTGCGACTTCCGTTTCGCCACCCGCTGCACCCGCGCCGCCGCCATAAATGGCAGGCGCGAGATTGGCTTCGGCCAACCAGAAATCGCGTTTTGCGTTGACCGCCAGGAGGATCGAGTTGACCTTTTCCCGGCTGTCGGCGAGCAGTTCGAACGTGTTGGTGATCATGCCGTTGTAGGTGAGGAGGGATTCTTCCTCGATCTTCGTGCGTAGCGGTACGACGCTGTTGCGGTAGTGACGCGCGATATCGTAGTTCGAGCGGTAGGCCTGGTAGGCGGACCGCGCCTCCGAGCGGACGTTTACCGCTTTCTCTGCGAGCAGGTTGGCAGCTCGCATGTAGGCCAGCTCGCCTTTCCGCATTCGGGCCTTGCCGGAATCGAAGATCGGGATGACGAACTCCAGCGCGACGTTGCCGGTCGTGTCGACCTTCTTCCCGCCGTCCTCCAGTTCCCGTTCGGTCTCGAACCCAGTCAGTATTTCGAGATCGGTGACGTAGCGTGTCGCTTCCGTGAGATTGTACGACTTGGCAGTGGCGTCGAGATCGAGCTTGGCCATCTGCAGGTCAACGCGACGTTGCAGGGCTTCCGCCTCGATCAGGTCTCGCTTGATCAGACCCTTCGGGAGCTGTGCCAGGCGATTGGGAATCTGGTAGTCGGTGTCCGATCCCCAAAGTCCCATCAGCCGCGTCAGTTCTTCTTTCGCGAGACGGGCTTCAAGCCGGGCCTTTGCGGTCTGGCCCGCCAATTCGGCATAGAACACGTGCTCGCGGGCTTGGCCGCCCTTGGTCAGCGCACCCGTTTCGCCGAGTTTTTGCGCAAGGTCCGAAGCCGCGTCTGCCGCCGCCTGCGCCTGGTTGAGCTGGGTGACCGTTTCCCAGGAGGCAACGGCACTGATCCACGCCCGCCTGGTATCAGCGGCGAGTTGCAAGGTCTGCATGGCAGCATTGAGCTGGGCCTTGCGGAACTCGGTATCGGCAATGCTCACGTTCCGTTTGTGCGTGGCGAGGGCCAGGAGGTTGGTGGCGATCACCCCTTCGACGGTCTTGAATGCTTCAAGCCCTGGGGTACCAATTCCGATCAACCCTACTTCGACCGTCGGGTTCACGAGCATGGTCGACTGCCATGCCTCTGCAGCAGAGTCACCGAGATCGGCATAGGCTGCCTGGAGACCCTTGTTGTTGAGGAGCGCGACCTGCACCGCTGTCTCCACGTCGACGTTTTTCTTCGCCAGCAACGTCTTCACCCGACCCGAAACGGCTTGCGCATCGTGGCGGTTTTGAATCCAGACCGTGTCTTTTCCGGTCGCTTCTGCGGTTTTGTTGGATACGGACGAGAAGCCGGAGTTCTTCTGGGAATACTCCGCCGCCGAGACGCATCCACCGAGAATGAGCGGGAGCGCGACAGTCGCCGCGAGCTTGAGTTTCGTTAGGTTCATGACGCGCCTCCGTCTGGAGCCTGAGCGTCGTTCTGGTTTCGCCACGGTTTGGGATCGACCGGGACGCGGTGCGTGTAGCCCGAAACGGGGCTTTGGTAGCGGACCGGGCGAACGTCGACCGGCAGGTCGGCTAGGTCGCCCGAAGCAATAACTTCAGGGGGCAACGTGGCAGCGCAACCGCTTGCGAAGAGCGGCAAGGCGACCACCAGAAATATAGGTTTCATGGTGTAATCCGAATAGGAGATGGCAGCGGCGCAGCGGGTATTAACACCCACCTACGCACGTTCAGACCCGCAAGGACGGGCGTGTCCTATTCAGATATTCGGTGGGCGGTGCAGCGGAACGAGTTCGCCGACAACGCGGCTGTCGTTCAGGAATTCGCGGATCGAGGACACGACGGGGCCGCCCATCGTGTCGCTGGAAGTGATGATCGCGAGACTTACGCAGAAGTCGTTGCAGCATTCCTGCTTGGCGAGCTTGATGCCGTCGCCATCGTCGTCTGCTGACAGATCGCCGTGGTGATCGTGCGTCGCCACCTCGGAACCGTGGTGATCCTCCGCCATCGAGGCAGATTGCTGGACCTCGACGGAGTCCGGGCCATGCATGGCGGCCGTGGCATTGGACAGCGAGTATCCGGCAAGCGATACGATGATCGCCAGCCTGATGAGAACCAGCAGCTTGCTGCAAATGATTCGATACATCCCGCTCATGTCCAAAGGGCTACCTTCAAAAGGTCCCGACTTCAACTACCACTGATGACTCGTTTGAATTCGCGTCCTTTGTGTGGCCGCCGACGAATTCCGTCCGAAGCAACAGATGAGGCTTCCAACGCTGGTAAGGTCAAGAGGCCGCGCGCCATTTCTGTTGGCGCAATGGAGGTGATTGCCCGTTTTGTCATTGTCCCTTTGGTTTCGCTCGGCCGCCGTGACAAGCGCCTTGGCATAGACCGCCAGATCATTTGAGAGGATGTCGAATCTCTCGCGCTCGGCCATTATATTAAGATTTGCCTGGGAGCCGAACGGTACTGGTCCGTTTCCAAAATGGCCCGATAGAGTGGAGCCGGATTTCTGGCGGATCGTCTCCGCGGCCACTCTGAAGCCGCTTGATTCGTAATCCTTGGTCTCCTTGAACATGTCACCGATCGTCTTTGCGGACGCCACCATCGCCTTCATGTCCGACTGTCGGGCCACAAGACCTTGCCGGATGCCATCCCGCGAGAACTCGTTGTTCAATATGTCGTCGGTGCCCACATGGCCGTGCTGACCTGGTGGTTGGATGGAGGCATGAAACTGCCGCCCGACCAGATCGATGCGATGTTTCGTCAACTGGTGTCAGAAGGGGCGATGGCGAACGATTTGTGAAGCCAGACCGCCAAACATTCATTTCAGGGCGGCAACGCCACGCAGCAATCGCAACCCAAGGATCGAAGCATCAGCAACCGGGGAGATGCCAACAGGACAGGCATCAGCCGGTGACCGAGGGCATTTCAATACCCCGCATTGCGAGGTAAAATGGCACTAGCAATTCCTTGCCGTCTGGCGTTCTGAAGCGCCCATAGCTCGCTCGTACCCCCGACCGTTACCGTGGCAAGCGCTAGACCGCGCCGCGATGCGCAAAGTCCCTGAACGGATGGGAGAGCAAACGGTGCATATCAGCACTTGTGTGTAGTAAAGGCGGTAGTCCCATGGCCATGAACGAGACACGCGAACCTACCCGCCGTGATTTTCTCTATATTGTGACAGGCATGGCGAGTGTTGTGGGTGCCGGTGCATTGGCTTGGCCATTCATCGACCAGATGCGCCCGGACGCATCGACGCTTGCGCTGGCCTCCATCGGGGTGGACGTATCCTCGCTCGACGAGGGTATGGCACTCACGGTCAAATGGCGCGGTCGTCCGGTTTTCATTCGCAACCGGACCTCAAAGGAGATCGAAGACGCGAACGCGGTTGCAATTGATGAACTCAAAGACCCGGTGGCGCGGAATGCCAACCTTGCTGACGATCAACCTGCGACCGATCTTGCTCGCTCTGCGGGAGAGGGTAGGGAGAACTGGATCGTGATGATCGGTGTCTGTACGCATTTGGGCTGCGTCCCTATTGGGCAGGCCGGTGATTTCGGAGGCTGGTTCTGCCCCTGTCATGGATCGCACTATGATACTGCAGGTCGCGTTCGCAAGGGCCCTGCACCGGAGAACCTTGCCATCCCGCGCTTCGAATTCATTTCCGAAGCCGTCGTTCGGGTCGGCTAAGCTCCCTCCTTGTTCAACTGACACAACAGGAAGGGACGCCGGAAACGTCCCCTATTTTGCATTAGCTTAGCCCCTATTTGACGCCCGTCAGACCGAACTTCGCTGCAATGCCGGGATCGGTGTCGCCGAGTGTGTCGGCAAAGCCTTCGATGATCGGACAGTCAGGGCGCTCATCGCCGTGGCAGTGGCTGGCGAGATGCTTCAACGTCTTCGTCATTGCCGCGATTGCCGCTGCCTTGCGCTCGAGTTCGGCGATGTGCTGGAGCGCGATCGCCTTGACGTCGGAGCTTGCTCGAGAACGGTCCCGCCACAGGGCCAGCAGCGTCTTCATTTGTTCGACCGAAAACCCGAGGTCACGAGCACGGCGAATGAATTGCAGCGTATGGACGTCGTTGTCGCCATATGTGCGGTAACTCGACTCGGTACGATGCGCGGGCGTGATCAATTTGATCTGCTCGTAGTAGCGGATCATTTTCGTCGAAACGCCAGACGCCTTGGATGCCTCACCGATGTTCATTGTGATTTCCTTCTGTCAATTCGTCTTGAAACGCCGCAGTCGCAGCGCGTTGGCCAGCACGAAAACGCTCGACAGACCCATCGCTCCGGCCGCGAGGATAGGCGACAGCAAGGTGCCGTTCACCGGATAGAGGACGCCTGCGGCGACCGGCACGAGGCTGACGTTGTAGGCGAAGGCCCAGAACAGGTTCTGCCGGATGTTGCGGATCGTCGCCTTGCTGATGGCAATCGCCCGCGGCACTCCGTTGAGATCGCCCGACATCAGCACGACGTCGGCGCTCTCGATAGCGATGTCGGTTCCGGTTCCGACCGCGAGGCCGATGTCTGCTTCCGACAGGGCGGGCGCGTCGTTGATACCATCACCAATGAAGGCCACCTTGCGCCCGCCGCTCCGCAGCGTGCGGACCGCCTCGACCTTGCCTTCCGGAAGGACTTCGGCGACGACCTCGTCGATGCCGAGCTGACGGGCGATCGCCTGTGCCGTGCGCCGGTTGTCGCCCGTGATCATCGCGACCTTCAGGCCGAGCGCATGCAGAGCCTTGATTGCTTGTGGCGTCGTTTCCTTGACGGGATCGGATACCGCGATGATGGCGGCCAGTCTGCCGTCGATGGCGGCATAGAGCGGAGACTTTCCCGCATCGCCCAGGCCGGCGGCCCGATCTGAGAACGACGAAATATCGATTCCGCTCCTCGTCATGGACCTGCCCGCGCCGACCAGCACCGACCGACCGTCGATCCGACCGCTCACGCCGTAGCCGGGGGCAGCCTCGAAATCCGAGACGCCGGGGAGTGAAAGACCGTCTGCTTTCGCCGCGGCGACGATGGCTTCGGCGATCGGATGTTCGGACTGCGTCTCCAGGCTGGCCACAAGCCGCAGCGTTTCGGCGCGGTCGAAGCCAGCGCTGACAACGAAGTCCGTCAATTCCGGCTTGCCTTTGGTCAGTGTGCCAGTCTTGTCCAGTGCCACGACATCGACATCGCGTAGGGTCTGGAGGGCTTCGCCCTTGCGGAACAGGATGCCAAGTTCGGCAGCGCGACCGGTCCCGACCATGATGGACGTCGGGGTCGCAAGACCCATCGCGCAGGGGCAGGCGATGATCAGCACCGCGACGGCGTTGACCAACGCGAACGTGAGCGCAGGCGACGGGCCGACGAGCAACCATGTTACGAAGGTAAGAGAGGCCGCCGCAATCACGGCCGGCACGAACCAGCCTGTGACGCGGTCGACCAGCGCCTGGATCGGCAGCTTCGATGCCTGGGCCGCCTCGACCATTTTTATGATCTGGGCGAGCAGCGTGTCCGAGCCGATCTTCGTCGCTTCGAAGGTGAAGGACCCGGTCTTGTTGATCGTGCCGCCGACGACGTCAGCTTCAGCTGATTTCTTCACCGGAACGGGTTCGCCGGTGATCATGGATTCGTCCACGTAGGACTCGCCATCGATGACGCGGCCGTCGACCGGGACTTTCTCGCCAGGGCGGATGCGGACGATATCGCCGAGGACTACGTCGCCAATCTCGATCTCCCCGAACTCTTCGCCGCGTTTCACATATGCGGTCTTCGCCTGCAGGCCGATCAGGTGCTTGATCGCCTGGCTGGTCTTGCCCTTGGCGCGCGCCTCCAGCCAGCGGCCGAGCAGGATCAGCGTGACGATGACGGCGGCCGCCTCGTAGTAGACGTTAGCCGTTCCGGATGGGAGCACATCCGGCAGGAAGGTCGCAACGACCGAGCAGCCCCATGCGGCCGACGTGCCGAGCGCCACCAACGAATTCATGTCGGGTGTCCAGCGCAGCAGGTTTGGAACGCCCTTCCTGAAGAAGCGGAGGCCCGGTCCGAACAGGACGATGCTGGCGAGCACAAACTGGATGACCAGGTTGTTCTCCATGCCGATATTGACCATGACCCAGTCGTGGACGGCCGGCATGAAATGCGACCCCATCTCCAGGACGAACAGGGGAAGCGTCAGTACGGCCGACAGCGCCAGCGACATCTTCAGATGGTTCGTCTCGCGGTCGCGACGGTCTTCCCGGTCGTCTGCGGGGCTTTCCGCGACGATCCTGCGCACCTCGTAGCCCGCGGCGCGCACGGCATCCTCCAGGGCGAGCGTGGGAGTGCCGGAGACGATACGGACGGTCGCCTTCTCGGTCGCGAGGTTGACCGAGGCGTCCTTCACACCCGGAACGGTTTTCAGAGCCTTCTCGACGCGGGACACGCACGAGGCACAGGTCATCCCTTCGACACCGAGTTCTCGCGTCTCGAGCTTGGGTTCATAGCCCGCCTTTTCAATGGCCTGAAGGACGGCTTCGGTCGGAACTGGCTGGTTGTAGGTGACGGTGGCGCGCTCCGTCGCGAGGTTGACGGAAGCAGAGGCTACGCCCGGCACGGCGGCGATGGCTTTCTCGACCCGCACGACGCAGGACGCGCAGCTCATGCCTTCTATGCCGAAATCGGTCGGAATGGGCAGGGACTTCGATGTTTCGATCTTCGGTATGGCAGTCATTAGGGTGATCCCTTTGCTAACTGCCCATATATTTAGTCCTTCCAATGATGGGAAGGTCAAGGGGCGTCCCGGGGAATTGTCCGGCCGACTTTGGTGTCGACCTCGATGCGTCGCCGAGCGACTTCCCGATACAAGGCTTCGGGCGATACCCCGATGTCGTCGGCCAGTTGCTTCCACGCGCCCTTGGGCGGGAACCCGCCCTCGTTCCAGGCCAACCACGCATCCAGCCTTGCTTTTACCGTCCTCAGAGACACGATCTCGGCCCGCTTTCGTGTCGCTTGTAGTTCGCGGGCGAGGTGCGCCGACCAGAGTGTCGCGAAGGCTATGTCCGTTGCGAGAAGCCTTTTGATTTCCGCGACGGGAACGATCGACACCGTCACTGGCGAAACCGACACGGCGTCACAGTGGTAGTTCTCGGAATAGACCGACGCCTCGGCGAGGATGTGACCCGCCGTGCACCTCTGGAGCACCGTCGCGGCTCCGTCGGCCTGGTGACGGACAAGTGTACCGTTCCCGACATCACCACGTAGAGACTGTGTATGGGGTCGCCTTGATGGAAAACGGATCCCCCCTGATCGAAGGACTTGGTGGATGCGGAGATGGAATTGAGACGGGCGACGAGATCGGACATGATCGTGATCATGTCATGGCTCCCATGGAACGCTCAAGCTGCACCTTCAACAGTCCGGAGATTGTCCCATGAAACTGCCTTTGTTGTTCGCCCTGACCTTGCTGGTGCCTGCGACCGCTGTCGCTGAGGAGGTCCATCACGGCCATACGTCGCCCTATCGGGGTGAGGAGGCGCGGCCCATCAAGAGCCTGTCGGAGGCGGACGTCTCCGAACTGCGCCGCGGCGGCGGGTGGGGTCTCGCCAAGGCCGCCGAACTCAACGGCATGCCGGGGCCATCGCACGTCTTGAAAATGGGGACGGAACTGGCACTGACTGAGGACCAGCGGAAGCGGGTGCGCGAGGTCTTCGAAACGATGCAGCGCGAGGCGGTGGCAGAAGGCATGCGGTACGTTTCCCTCGAGGATGGCCTCGAAGAAAGGTTTCGCCATCGGCCCGTCTCGGCGACCGGGCTGATGACGCTTCTCGCGACGATCGAGGAAAGCCGCGCGAGACTGCGGTTCGTCCACCTGTCGGCACACCTGATGTTGCTCGACATTCTGACGCAGCCCCAGATCGACACGTATAACAGGCTGCGCGGCTACAAAGTGCCCGGATAACGGCCGCCCCAGGGAAACAGGGACGGCCGTTGTGCCATGTCAACGTCTTGCGTACGACACCGGATATCCGGCGTCCTCGATCGCCTGGCCGATGACGGCCGGGTCCAGCGTCGTTTCGACGGTCGCCCTCTTGGCAGCGAGGTCTACGGTCGCGACGGCAGCCGGATCGGCCGCCTTGATGGCTCTTTCGACCGTGCCCTTGCAGTGGCCGCAGGTCATATTCTGGATGTCGAACTCATACATCTCGATGTCTCCTTTCGATGTGGTTGCCTTGATATGGGGCTTCCAACGGTGGGAGGGTCAAGGGCCAGCAGACCGGATGCCGACGCGCATGGATCGCCGGGCTCGACGACTGGCGGGGAGCCTTCACAACCAGCGTCGAACCTGCCGTTGGTAGGCCAGATAGACGTCCCCCAGTTCGCCTGCCAGTACGCGTTCCTCGATACGGACCTGAAGTTGGACGGCGACGATTGTTGCGATCGTGATCAGAAGTTGGACGGTGGTCGGGAACGGCGTGGAATTATCGTCTTGACCCTATAGTCGCTAGAGGGTCTATCAAGGGTGCCACTGCTCATTTTCAGAGGTGCCAATGTCCGCAAACAGTCCCTACAAACTCCGCATCGAAGGCATGGACTGCGGGTCCTGCGCCTTGAAGATAGAGACCGCGCTGAAGCGGCTGCCGGGCGTCACGGACATCAACGTCAGCTATTCGGGCGGGACGCTCGCCCTCAAGCTGGACGAGGACCGCACCACGCCCTCCACGATCGAGAGCAAGATCAGGGCGTTTGGCTTCACTCCCGTCGCGGCTTTCGAGGGCACCGCCGTCGCCAGCCGGCCGCGCGAAAGGGATCGTGGCTGTCAAGCGCGAAGGCGAAGCTGGTCATCGTCATCGGCCTCCTGTTCGCGGCTGCCTTCGCCGCCGCCACCGCCTTCCCCGAATACGAAAGATGGCTCTACTCGGCTGCCGCGTTGGTGAGCGTCATCCCGTTTGCCAAACGCGCGGTCGCGGGAGCCATGTCGGGTTCGCCGTTCACGATCGAGACCTTGATGACGGTCGCCGCGCTTGGCGCGCTGATCATCGGCGAGGCTGAGGAATCCGCAGTCGTCATTTTCCTCTTTGCCGTCGGCGAACTTCTGGAGAACGTCGCCGCAGGGAAGGCGCGGGCGGGCATCGAAGCCCTGATCGACCTTGTTCCCCGTACGGCTCGTCTACAACGCGGCGGATCGAATGACATCGAGACCGTCTCCGTGGAATCACTCCTGGTCGGCGACGTCGTCGTCGTCCGGCCGGGTGATCGGGTTCCATCCGACGGCAAGGTCATCGACGGCACGTCGGAGGTCAACGAAGCGCCCGTCACGGGAGAATCCGTTCCGGTCCTCAAGGAAGCGGGCGCGAAAGTCTTCGCTGGCAGCATCAACGCCAACGGCGAACTGCGCGTCGAAATCACCAGGACAGCCGCCGACAACACCATCGCCCGCATCATCCAGATGGTCGAGGAGGCGCAGGAGTCGAAGGCTCCGATGTCGCGCATGATCGATCGGTTCAGCCTCTGGTACACGCCCGCTGCCATGGTGGTCGCGCTGCTTGTCATCGTCATTCCGCCGCTCGGCTTCGGAGCCGACTGGGTGACGTGGATTTATCGGGGTCTTGCGACGTTGCTGATCGCCTGTCCATGCGCGCTGGTCATCTCGACGCCGGCTGCCATCGCTTCCGGATTGGCGGCGGGTGCCCGCCACGGGCTGCTGATCAAGGGTGGCGCGGCGCTGGAGACCCTCGGCAAGATCAAGTCCGTGGCGTTCGATAAGACGGGCACGTTGACCCGCGGGCATCCGCAGGTGACGGACGTTGTCGCCATCGTCGGTGACGAGAGTTCTGTCCTTGCCAAGGCCGCCGCCGTCGAGCGCACCACCAGCCATCCCCTCGGGCAGGCGATCGTCCAAGCGGCGGCGGCGCGTCGCCTCGAGCTTCCCCAGTCGTTCGGCGGCGCGATCGCTACGCCTGGCAAGGCCGTCATGACGCGCCTCAAGAGCGGATTCGCATCCGTCGGTTCGCCTCGTCACGCCGCAGAGCAGTCACCTCTGGCGACCGATGTGACAGAGCGCATTGCCGCGCTTGAAATCGAGGGAAAGACCGTCGTCGTCTTGATGTCCGGCAAGACGGTCGAAGGTCTGATCGCACTTAGGGACGAACCCCGCGAGGACGCCGCACGCGCCGTCGAGATGCTCAAAGGTTACGGCGTCAACGTCGTCATGCTGACGGGCGACAACGAGCGGACTGCCCGTGCCATTGCCGAACCCCTTGGTCTCGAAGCGCGTGCCGGACTGCTGCCAGACGAGAAACTGGCCGAGATCGGAAGATTGAAAGCGGCGGGACCTATTGCCATGATCGGCGACGGGATCAACGACGCGCCCGCACTCGCGGCCGCGTCCGTCGGCGTTGCGATGGGAGGCGGAACAGACGTCGCCCTTGAAACGGCGGATGCCGCGCTTCTCAGGGACCGCGTCACCGGGGTCGCCGATCTGGTCTCGCTGTCCCGAGAGACCATAGGAAACATCTACCAGAACATCGGGCTGGCACTTGGCCTGAAGGCCATCTTCCTGGTCACCACGCTCACCGGAACCACCACGCTCTGGATGGCGATCCTCGCGGACACTGGCGCGACTGTTCTCGTCACAGCGAACGCGCTGCGCCTTCTCACCTACCGTTCGAAGGAATAGGAAGACCTCATGCTTACGCTCGAGGTAAACTGGCGTTATGAAAGGACGATTTCGATGGCAGCAACCGACCGACAAACTCATTGGGAAGATGTCTACACAACCAAGGCAGATACGGAAGTCAGTTGGTATGAGGACAGCCCCGATTTATCGCTGACACTGCTGCGTGAAGCGGGTCTGACACCGGAAATGTCGGTCATCGACATAGGTGGTGGTGCGTCGCGGTTGGTCGATGCCCTCGTGGAATTCGGTCAGGCCCACGTCAGCGTCCTCGATCTCTCCGCAGCAGCCCTCGAGACCGCGAATTCCCGACTGGCGGACGCTGCTCGGACACAATGGATCGTATCGGATGTGACCGCATGGACGCCCGACCGCCAGTATGATCTTTGGCACGACCGCGCCGCTTTTCATTACCTCACGACAGTCGCGGATCAGCAGGCATATGTTCGCGTGCTGGGAGAGGCTCTCAAAGACGGAGGCAAAGCCGTGATCGGCACCTTTGCATTGGATGGGCCGGAGAAATGCAGCGGCCTGCCCGTCGCCCGCTATGATGCGGAAGGCCTGCAAGCTGTTCTCGGCGACCGGTTCAAGCTGGCCACAACACGGCGGCATCAACACACAACCCCGTGGGGATCGATACAGAAATTCCAGTTCAGCACGTTCGAAAAGGTCGGCGAGCGGAGCGCCTTGCCAGAAGTTTGATCCTATGGGCCTGGTTCCAAAATACCGTCCGCGTTGGGCGGTTCCGGACCGGGTCAAGGGCCAGCGGTCAGGATGTAACGTTTCTCGCATTTCCGGTACACGCGAAGGAATATCCACCACTTGCGACCATGTCTTCGCGCGCGGAAGCAAGCGACTGCACTTTTTCGTGAGATGTCTTCCAATAGCGATGGCTCCATGCCAGACTAACACCATGAGGTTCATAAAGGTCATCCATCGACTGCTGTTCGTGACCGCCATGCTCGGGATCATCGTCGGTCCCATGAGCGTCGGGGCGGCTGACAGTGTCATGGCCGCCTCGGGGCCCGTCGCGATGGACGGTATGGCTGGCATGGATATGCCTGACGACATGCCGTGCTGTCCTGACGAACAACCGACCAAGCCTGACTGCGGGAGCAAATCCTGCCCGCTTGCCGTGCTCTGCACGACGGCGATCGTCGGTCAGGTGGCGACCTCACATTCCTGGTCGTTGAACGTCGGCTGGGTCGCCCATCGATTCCTCGTTCCCCCGCATGCGGAGCTTGCTTCCTCGCTCGTCGATCCGCCAGTGCGTCCTCCAAGAGTTTGATCCCACGTCATTGAACACGTCGTCGATTCGGCATGGTCGCAGGTCTGCGTCCGCGCGGTCCCGATGGCGATCCATATTGACTGACGACGAGGTCGCAGACCCGTCCGGATGAGACATTGAACCATGAAACAGACCACCTTCAACGCGAGGACCGCGCTCCTCGCCGGCGCAATGCTGTTCAGCACCGCCACCGCTTCCTTCGCCGGAGCGCAGGACTACGAGTTCCAGGCCGTCCAGACCGACATCAAGCAGGGGCCGGGCTCGACAGTGTCGGTGAGGCTCGTCGATAAGCGCACGGGCAAGGCAGTCCCTGACGCTGTCATTTTCACAACGCGGATGGACATGGCTCCCGATGGAATGGAGATGATGACCACGACGGTGGACCCGTCAACCTCCGCCGAACCGGGCGTCTACGCCTTCACGACGAACCTTTCGATGGAGGGCGGATGGCGCTTCCAGGTCGCCGCCAAGGTCCAGGGCGAGCCTGAGACGGTCAAGGGTGAAGTCATCCTCAAGGCAGTCCGGTGATCACCTCGCGCATCATTGCCACGCTCTCCCTCGTCGCGATTGTCTGCGGGGGAGGCTATTGGGCCGGAAAGAACGGTATCGGCAAACTTCTCGAACCGTATCTCGGATGGAGCCGGATGGCCGCCGAGGCGGAACCGAGACGCGAGCCGACCGGGGCGGTGATCTACTACAGCCACCCAGACGGGCTGGCTGAGTACTCCGCCAAGCCGAAGAACACGGACGACGGGCGGCCATTCATGGCCGTTCGCGAAAGCGAGGACGTCAGCTTCAACGCCACGGGAACAGCCGTCCCCGTGACTGAGACCGCGAAAGCCGAGCGCAAGGTCCTCTACTACAGGAACCCGATGGGTCTTCCGGATACCTCGAAGGTTCCGAAGAAGGATTCAATGGGCATGGATTACCTTCCGGTCTACGAGGGCGACGATGCCGACAGCTCGACGGTCAAGGTCTCACTCGGCAAACTCCAGCGGACGGGGGTGAAAACCGCTCTCGCCGAAAAGACAACCGTCAGCCGGAAAATCCGGGTGCCTGGAACCGTCACGCTCGATGAGCGCATGGTCAGCATCGTCTCGATGCGGACGGACGCGTTCGTCGAGGACGTCGCTGACGTCACCACGGGTGACCAGATCACGAAGGGCGAAGACCTCTTCCATTTCTATTCGAAGGAGATCGCCACTGCCGGGGCCGAATACGCGACCGAGATGCGCAACGGCGGCAAGCCCGGCCCCGAGACGGGATCGGCTCTGCGGCTGAAGAATCTCGGCGTGCCGACGGCGACGATCGCCAGCATCGCGGAAGAGCGGAAAGTGCCCCAGAGCATCGCCTACACGTCGCCCCGCGACGGCGTCGTGTTGGAGCGCATGGCCGTGAGCGGCATGATGGCTGAAGCGGGAGATATTCTCTTCCGCATCGCGGACGTCTCGAAGGTCTGGGTGATCGCCGACGTCCCCGAATACGAGCTTAGCGCCGTCCGCAAGGGAGCCGTCGTTTCGGTGACCGTCCGGAACCTGCCCGGCACGACGTTCAAGGGGACGATCGATCTCATCTATCCCGAGGTCCAGGTGCAGACGCGGACGACGAAGGTCAGAATCGAGCTTCCGAATCCGGACGGCCAACTGATGTCCAACATGTATGCCGAGGTCGAGATCGAAGCCGGAGCCGGAAATCCGGTCGTCGCCGTTCCCAACAGTTCGGTCATCGATACAGGCGATCGTCAGATCGTCTTCCTCGACAAAGGCGAGGGCAGGTTCGAACCGATGGATGTCGGGCTGGGGGTGCGTGGAGAAGACATGACGGAGATCACCAAAGGGATCGCTGCCGGCGACCGCGTGGTCGTTTCCGCCAACTTCCTCCTCGACGCCGAGAGCAACCTGAATGCCGCGTTGAGCGCCCTCACGTCCGACGAGGTGAAACCATGATCGCGCATATCATCTCATGGTCCGCCCGCAATCTCCTGTTGGTCTTCTTCGGCGCGGCGCTGTCCATCGCGGGCGGCGTCTATGCGCTGCGCACCTTGCCCCTCGATGCGATCCCCGATCTTTCCGATGTCCAGGTGATCGTCTTCACCGACTATCCGGGTCAGGCCCCGCAGGTCGTCGAGGACCAAGTAACCTATCCGCTGACGACGTCCATGCTGACCGTGCCGAAGTCGAAGGTGGTGCGCGGCTTCTCGTTCTTCGGCGTGTCGTTCGTCTACGTGATCTTCGAGGACGGAACCGATCCCTACTGGGCGCGCAGCCGCGTGCTCGAATATCTGAACGCGGCCGCGAGCCGCCTGCCGGACGGCGTGTCGCCGAGTCTTGGTCCGGATGCCACAGGTGTGGGCTGGGTCTACCAGTACGCGGTCGTCGCCAAGGAACTGTCGCTGGCCGAACTTCGCTCGCTTCAGGACTGGGTCGTCCGCTTCGCCGTCTCCAAGTCCGAAGGTGTGGCGGAGGTGGCCAGCGTCGGTGGCTTCGTCAAGCAGTATTCCATCGTCGTCGATCCCGCCCGCCTGAAGGCCCAGAACGTCTCGCTGTCGGATATCGCCGACGCAGTGCGATCCAGCAACCGCGACGTCGGCGGGCGCACCATCGAGCTTTCCGAGTTCGAATTCATGGTGCGCGGCAAGGGATATCTGCAGGGCATAAAGGACATCGAGAGCATTGTTCTGAAAACCAACGGCGGTACTCCTTTGAGGCTGTCAGATGTGGCGAGGGTCGAACTGGTCCCGGACGAGCGGCGCGGCATCACCGAGCTGAACGGCGAGGGCGAGGTCGCTAGCGGCATCGTCCTTCAACGCGTTGGGGCCAATGCTCTGACCGTCATTGAGAACGCCAAGGAGAGCCTCGCGGCGATCCAGGACAGCCTGCCAGCCGGAACTGAAATCCTTCCCGTCTATGACCGTTCGAAACTCATCGAAGCGGCCATCGAGACCCTGAAGGGCACGCTGGTCGAAGAATCGATCGTCGTCGCGCTGGTGACCATCGCCTTCCTGCTGCATGTCCGCAGCGCGCTGGTGGCCATCATCATGCTGCCGATCGGCATCCTGATCGCCTTCATGGCGATGCGGGCGCTGGGCCTCGGTTCGAACATCATGAGCCTCGGCGGCATCGCCATCGCCATCGGCGCGATGATCGACGCCGCCATCGTGATGATCGAGAACGCTCACAAGCATCTGGAGCGCGCTCCACCAGGCAAGCCGCGGACCGAAATCCTGATAGACGCGGCAAGCGAGGTCGGCCCGGCGCTGTTCTTCAGCCTGCTGATCATCACCGTGTCGTTCCTGCCAATCTTCACGCTGGAATCGCAGGAAGGACGCCTATTCGGACCGCTCGCCTTCACCAAGACGTTCGCGATGGCCGCCGCCGCGCTGCTGTCGATTACATTGGTGCCGGCACTGATGATCCTGTTCGTCCGGGGCCGCATTGTCCCGGAACACAAGAACCCGCTCAACCGCCTGCTGATCTGGATTTACCGTCCGGTCATCGCAGGCGTCCTGAAGGCAAAGACCCTGACGATCCTCGCGGCCGTCGCGGTTTTCGCCGTGACCGCCTGGCCCGTCCAGCACATCGGCAGCGAGTTCATGCCCAATCTCGACGAGGGCACGCTGATGTACATGCCGACGACGCTTCCGGGCTTGTCGGTGACGAAGGCGGCCGAGCTGATGCAGACGCAAGACCGGATCATCAAGTCGTTCCCGGAGGTCGAGACAGTATTCGGCAAGGCGGGCAGGGCGCTGACGGCGACCGATCCGGCTCCGACCGAAATGTTCGAGACCATCATCACGTTGAAGCCGAAATCCGAATGGCGGCCGGGCGTGACATCCGACAGCCTCAAGCAGGAAATGGACGCGGCCCTCCAGTTCCCCGGCGTCTCCAACGCCTGGACGATGCCCATCCGCGCCCGCATCGACATGCTCTCGACCGGGATCAGGACGCCGGTCGGCGTCAAGGTCTATGGCACCGACCTGAAGGAGATGGAGAAGGTCGCAAGGAAGATCGAGACCGTTCTGAAGGCGGTTCCGGGAACGTCGAGCGCCTACGCCGAGCGGGTCATCGGCGGCTACTATCTCGACATCATCCCGGACCGCGACGCGCTCGGGCGCTACGGTCTCACCATAGACGACGTGCAGGACGTGATCGGAATGGCCCTGGGGTCCGAGCTCGTGACGTCCACTGTCGAGGGCAGGGAGCGTTATGGCGTGGCCATCCGGTACCCGAGAGCCTTTCGGAGCGATCCGCAATCCATCGCCCGCAACGTTCAGGTCTCGTTGCCGGGCGGCGGCACGGTCCCACTGGGTGAAGTCGCCGAGGTCAAGCTCACCCGCGGTGCCACGACCATCCGGACGGAGAACGGCCAGCTTGCCGTCTATATCTTCGTCGACATCGCCAACCGCGACCTCGGAGGTTACGTGGCGGAAGCCCAGGCTGCCGTAGCGGCAAGCGTCGAGATGCCCGCGGGCTATTCCGTCGCCTGGAGCGGCCAGTTCGAATATCTCGAACGGGCCAAGGCCCGCCTGACGATCGTCGTCCCGCTGACACTCGCGCTCATCTTTCTGCTGCTCTTCCTCAACTTCAAGGCGCTGACCGAGACGTTGATCGTCATGCTGTCTCTGCCGTTCGCGCTGGTCGGCGGCATCTGGATGATGTGGTGGCTCGGCTTCAACGCCTCGGTTGCCGTCGCTGTCGGTTTCATCGCATTGGCGGGCGTCGCGGCGGAAACCGGGGTGATCATGCTGATCTATCTCGACCAAGCGCTCAAGGACCAGATGGCGAAATGCCAGACCGAGGCGCGGGCATTCGAAAAAGAAGACCTCAATAGGGCGATCATGGTCGGGGCGGTCGAACGTGTCCGGCCCAAGATGATGACCGTCGTCGCTATCATGGCGGGATTGGTGCCGATCCTCTGGAGCACGGGTGCCGGCTCGGAAATCATGCAGCGGATCGCCGTGCCGATGATTGGCGGGATGGTATCGTCGACGCTCCTGACGCTCGTCGTGATCCCGGCAGTCTACGGGCTGGTCAAGGGCTGGCGGCTCCCGGCGCGATCGAAGGTCCCTTTGGTCACCATCGATGCCGAGCCGGCGGCTCTGAAGGAGGCGGCCGAATGAAAGGAGGATGCCATGATGAACGACATGATGGACAGCGGAATGATGTGGGGCATGGGGCTCGCGGGTCTTATCGGGATCGTCGTGATCGTTCTCGTGATTGCGGCGCTCATCAAGTATCTGTTCTTTCGATGACGCATGCGCCCGCGGCGTCGATCGATGATACACGTCGCGGCCGTCCGAACGCGGTGAGACGCCGTTATGGCTTGTTTTTCACCCTGTTCGGCGTAATTCTTCGTGTCATGAGACACTGGTCGGCTCGAAAGCTTTTCGCTTTGCTCCTCGCGGTCTTTATCGCCGCGGGGATGAGCCTGTCGGTTGCTCAGTCAAGCAGCATGACCGCCAGGATGGCGACAATGTCCGAGATGGACATGTCGGATCATGGAGACTGTCAGGACTGCCCCGACCAGCCCGGTGACAACGGCATGAAGGCGATGGCCTGCGGAAATGTCTGCGCCGCTCCGGTTCTGGCGACGCTGCCCGTTGCAGCGGTGCCCGTATTGGTCGGCGAGAAGGCCGCTTCCATTGTAGCGCGCGATCCGCTCTTGCACGGCAGGGCATTGCCCCCCGATCCCTATCCGCCACGAACCTCCGACATCGGCTGATGTCCGGCTGTCGCGTCAAGCGACCGGGCCGGGCAAGCGAATGCATGCGCTGTTTTGCGCCGAGCGGCCAACAGGGTTAGAGAAACCGACCAAGGGCCGATGCGTTCCGTCATCCACGATGATTGGAAGGATCGAATGTGAGTACCGAATCCAATAACCTTGTGTCGCGCCGGGGATTGCTCCGGACCGGCGCTGGGCTCCTGTTGATCGCTGCATTGCCGCCATTGCCGGGACACGCGGCGGGGTCCAGCGAGTATCGGATCGTCGCCGCGCCAGCCCGTGCGCGTCTTGCTGGTGCAGGTCGACCGGAAACCGATGTCTGGGCCTATGACGGCACCATACCGGGCTCGCTCGTGCGCCTGCGCCAAGGCGAGCCAGCCCGTCTCGTTGTCGAAAACAGGCTTGATCAGGAAACCACCGTCCACTGGCACGGAATCAGACTGCCCAACGCCATGGACGGCGTGCCCGGCCTGACCCAGCCGCCGATCAAACCGGGCGGAAGCTTCGCCTACGAATTCACCCCGCCGGATGCAGGGACCTTCTGGTACCACCCGCACGCCAACAGTTTGGAGCAGCTCGGCCGCGGCCTCGCCGGAGCCGTGATCGTCGAGGAGCGCGAACCCGTCGCCGTCGACCGCGATCTTCTCTGGCTGCTCGCCGATTGGCGACTGACCGACGAAGGCGGGATCGCCTCCGGCTTCGGCAACCGGATGGAAGCGGCGATGTCCGGCCGTGTGGGCAATACGGTCACGCTGAACGGCCGGGTCTCGGAGGCGGAACCGGTCCGGGCCGGAGAACGCATCCGCCTGCGGCTCGTCAACGGATCGCTCGCGCGGATCATGGCGCTGCGCTTCGAAGGGCATCGGCCCGTGATCGTCGCGATCGACGGCCAGCCCTGCGATCCGCACGAGCCCGAGGGTGGCCGCATCCTGCTCGGCCCCGCCATGCGCGTCGACATCCTGCTCGACATGCAGGAAGAGCCGGGGCGGCGCTACGGGGTGATCGACGACTTCTACGAAGGCCTGTCCTATCGACTGACGCAGCTCGCCTATGACGAGCAGCGTGCCCTTCGTGAACATCCGCTCGATGCCCCGCTAGACCTGCCGCGCAACCCCTTGCCGGAACCCGACCTTGCCGCGGCCGAACGCCACGACCTGACGCTTCAAGGCGGCATGATGAGCGGCATGGGAGGCATGCAGGGTGGGGGGATGATGCACGGCATGACGGGCATGGGCCGCGACCCTGTCTGGGCGATCAACGGCATGTCGATGACAGGCGACGGCCATGCCGGAATGGAGCCAGCCCTCACGTTCCAACGCGGCCGCAGCATCAAATTGGTGCTGCGCAACGAAACCGCCTGGTGGCATCCGATGCATTTCCATGGACACAGCCTGCGGGTGCTGAGCCGCAACGGCGAACCTGTCCCGCATCGCCAGTGGCAGGACACGGTGCTGATGGCACCGAAGGACGTCGTCGAGGTCGCCTTCGTCGCCGACAATCCCGGCGACTGGATGCTGCACTGCCATGTCATGGACCACCAGATGGCAGGCCTGATGACCGTGCTGCGCGTCGCCTGAACCAAACCACTTACCAAGGAGAACCGAAATGAACCTCACGATCCGCATCGCCAGTCTCACCGCCCTCATCGCCTTCGCGACACCTGCGCTCGCCGATCCGATTCAGGCGACGCTCTTCAAGAACCCGCAGTGCGGCTGCTGCGAGGGATATGCCGCCTATCTCCGCGACAACGGTTTTGAGGTCGACGTCAAGCCGACCAACGACCTCCTAGAGATCAGCCACAAGGCCGGGGTGCCGGAAGGGATGGAAGGCTGCCACACCATGTTCATCGACGGCTACGTGATCGACGGACACGTGCCGGCGAACGTCGTCCGCAAGCTCCTTACCGAGAAGCCCGCGATCGCTGGCATCACCCTGCCAGGCATGCCGATGGGATCGCCCGGCATGACCGGCACCAAGACCGAGAAGTTCGTAATCTACACCGTGCCCAAGGACGGCAAGAAACCGGAGGTTTACGCGACGGAATGAGCAAGATCGTCCGTATCGTCAGACCCCGCCGACTCGACGCGGCCGCCCCGCGGCGACGGCTGCTGCTTCTGCTGGTGGTCCTGGGCTTCGCCGGGCTTGCGGGCATGTTCATGCTCCGCGTCCCTGTCGGCCCGGCGCTTGAGGGCACTCCGAAAGGCTTCGCGCTCAGCGATGTCCCGAGGCCCGTGCCAGATGTCCGATTCACCGATGGCGAAGGGCGTCCGCGCGCGCTCGCTGATTTCCGCGGCAAGGTCGTCTTGCTCAACGTGTGGGCAACCTGGTGCCTGCCATGCCGCGAGGAGATGCCCACGCTCGATCGGCTTCAGGCGACGCTCGGCGGCGGCGGCTTCGAGGTCGTCGCCCTGTCGGTCGACCGCCAGGGAGTGGAGGCAGTGAAGGCGTTCTACTCGGAGATCGGGGTGCGGAACCTCGCCGTGCACGTCGACGATAGCGGTCAGGCGCTCTCCGCCCTTGCTGCGGTCGGATTGCCTACGACAATCCTGATCGACGCCGAGGGGCGCGACCTCGGCCGTCTGATGGGTCCCGTGGAATGGGACGCGAAGGACATGGTCGCGTTGCTCAAGCCGATCATCGAAAGGGAGGCGGGAGGCAGGGCCGTCACCGAGAAAAAGGAAAGTGCGCCATGATCGTCTTTGCTTCCGGACGCTTCACAGTTTCCTCGTCGCGAATCCTTCACTTGGCAGCGCTGGCGTTCGCCACGATGATCGCGTTGATCGCCCCCGCCGCGACACACTCGCTCGAGGAGGTCGACCAGGACCTCCGCGACAAGGAGCAGTATTTCCAGGCCGTCGACAGCGAAGCGCCCGGGTTCTCGTTGCGGGACGCGGTCGGGCGTGCCGTCAGCCTTTCCGATCTCCGCGGCAAGGTCGTCGTCTTGAATTTCGTCTACACCAACTGTCCGGACGTCTGCCCGCTTCACGCCGAGCGGATCGCCGAGATTCAGAAGATGGTCAACCAGACGCCAATGAAGGAGATGGTCGAGTTCGTCACCATCACCACCGACCCGAAGCGCGACAACGGCCCGGTCCTCAGCGACTATGGCGAGGCGCACGGACTCGATCTCGTAAACTGGGTTTTCCTGACGTCTGCGCCGGCCAGGCCAGAGGACGCGACCCGCAAGATCGCCCAAGCCTACGGACTTAAATTCACTGAAGGCGAGGACGGCATGCAGATGCACGGGATCGTCACCCACGTGATCGACCAGGACGGCCGTCTTCGCGCCCGGTTTCACGGGCTGAAGTTCGAGCCAGTCAATCTTGTCGTCTTTATCAATGCGCTGACAAACCGGACCCAAAAACCGCATCCGCACCCGCGGCCCGGCTTCTGGGACGAAGGATCGCTTCCATGGTAGCAGACGCGCCGAAAGATGTGGCATCCGGTTCGCCCGAGCCGAACGCCAGCACTGGGAAGCAGTCGCGGGGCCTGAGAGCCTGGGTGTTCGTCACATTTGCCCTGGCCGGGCTGTCGGTCGTGTTCTCCGGCCTGGTGCTGCTGTTCGCGGCGGGAATTCTTCCACCGCTTCGCGGTACTGACGATCTCGAGCGTCAACTGCGCGCCTAGCCGGCCGGTCCGGCCCCGATGATCAAAACCTTGGTATCGTGCGTGTACATGGTGGGAACTCCTTCGCCACCCCGTCCTGCGGGAGCCGCCGGAAAAGCCGCGGTCTTCACTTGCGGGCATTCTGCCGCCCAGCGGACAAACGATACCGGTCAGTATCTATACCTTGATAAGTATACCGGTCTGTATCGTTTGGCAAGACCCGTAGTGAAATCGTTCCACTTGGTGCACGACAGTGCCCACATCTACCTCAGAACGCCGCTGCTAGTGACGCAACGATCTGACAGGCCATCGATAGGGACTTTACGGGTCTAAGGGCGGTAATTTTTGCTATGAAATGGGATCGTCATACCCATCGAGTAGGAGCGGAAAAAACTCGCAGACAGTTCCAATCGGTTCCAACGGTCTAGGGGCCCATAAGCGGGCGGACAAATCCTCGAACAAGGTGGCGGCGCAATGTGGATGACAATTAGCGCTCGATTTTAGGGTCCCCAACCCCTATAATGTGGGGCCTGCCACGGTGGGCGAATGTAACATGGTTGCACTCAGTGCGCGTTCCCGTGCTCACGTTGATGGAGTGGATGCGCTGGTTTTGAGGCTGGGCGAGGCCGAGGGAGGCCTGGCCAGGCCCGCGCGGACCAATCGGAGATGGTACGTGCTGCGCATATTTCCGTGATCCCGACGGCCCAAGCTGCCTGTATTCCGTGCCGGTCGGACGACGCCGCCCCGGTCAAAGCCTGATGTATACGTGACTAACGCTTGAGCTGTGCTGCCCAGACGGGGCGGCGCAGTGCCAGCGCGAACGAATTGATGTCGAGCGTCCCCGGCTTCCATGGTCGTCCAAAAAACAACTCGATAGGAACGACAATGATCAATCTAACAAGTACTCACAAAAGTGATATGTCAGCGACATTGCTGTCGACTACCCGTCGGCAACTTCTCACCGTAACGGTTGTCGCCGGGACCGTCATCCTACTTCCAGGTACATTGAGTTTCGCGGCAGCGGCCGACGATATTCGCCCATTCCAGTTCACTGCATCTGACCAACAACTGACCGAGTTGCGCGAACGCATCCTTGCTACGCGCTGGCCCGAGAGGGAAACAGTTCCAGATCAATCGCAGGGCGTGCAATTGTCGACGATGGAGGAACTGTCTCGCTACTGGGCGACGGACTACGACTGGCGCAAGGGGGAAGCAAAGCTCAATGCCTATCCGCAGTTCATTACCGAGATCGACGGGCTGGACATTCATTTCATCCACGTTCGCTCGAAGCATGAAGATGCGTTGCCTCTTATCGTCACGCACGGATGGCCGGGTTCGGTCATGGAACAACTAAAAATCATTGAACCACTCACCAATCCGACAGCCCACGGCGGTGACGCCTCGGACGCGTTCCATGTCGTGATCCCATCGATGCCGGGCTACGGCTTTTCGGGCAAACCGACGACGACCGGTTGGGGTCCCGAGCGGATGGGCAGGGCATGGGCGGAGTTGATGAAGCGCCTTGACTATTCAAGGTATGTCGCGCAGGGCGGCGACTGGGGGGCGTTTGTCGTTGACCAGATGGGTCTGCAAGCTCCTGAAGGATTACTCGCCATTCACACCAACATGCCCGCCACCGTCCCAGCCGACGTCGACAAGGCCTTGCTGGCCGGTGCCCCGCCTCCCTCCGGCCTCTCCGCCGACGAAGAACGTGCTTACCACCAGCTAGTCAGGACTTTCAAGCAAGTGGACTATGCCAGGATCATGGCATCGCGTCCGCAGACCCTGTACGGGATAGCGGATTCACCTGTTGGCCTTGCTGCCTGGCTCCTTGACCACAATGACGCTGATGGCCAGCCAGCCGCAGCAGTCGCCACGGCTCTCAATCGGACCTCAAGCACCATGGGCGAACTGACGCGTGACGAGATTCTCGACAACATCACGCTTTATTGGCTGACGAACACTGGGGTCTCTGCGTCGCGTCTCTATTGGGAATACAAGGGCGGCTTTTTCAACACTAAGGGCGTTACCATTCCGGTGGCCGTCACCGTTTTCCCCGGCGAGCAATATGAAGCGCCCCGCAGTTGGACCGAGCAAGCGTATCCCAACCTCATTCACTACAACAAGGTCGAAAAGGGCGGCCACTTCGCTGCCTGGGAGCAACCAATGATTTTTGCGGCCGAGCTTCGTGCGGCGTTCAAAACGTTGCAGTAAGTCGCTTTTCTCCCACGGTGGTCCGGGCGCAGGCCCGGCCTACCGCCGCCTATGGACACATTTTCCGACCACAGGGAAAGAGAGGTGCAGCCGTGTCCGCACTGCAGTCTTCAGACGCTTCCGCGCTGTCCCGTCGAGCCGCGCTTCTCACCGGGGCGGCGATGACAGCCGTTGCCATGCTTCGACCCGCAACAGCTTTCGCCCAGTCGATTGCCGCGACACCCTCTGGTGCAGAGGCCATTCGCCCCTTCCGTGTGGATGTTCCGGAATTGGCGATTGCCGACCTCCGCCGTCGGCTGGCCGGGACGCGCTGGCCCGACCCGGAGACGGTCGAGGATCGATCTCAAGGTGTGCAAATCGAGAAGCTCCAGGTACTGGTTGGCTACTGGGAAACCGGCTACGACTGGCGCGAGGGAGAGGCGAAGCTTAACGCTCTGCCCCAGTTCCTAACGAACATCGACGGCCTCGACATCCATTTCATTCACGTTCGCTCCCGGCATCCGAACGCGCTGCCGCTCATCATGACCCATGGCTGGCCCGGTTCGATCTTCGAATTGCTGAAGGTCGTCGGTCCCCTGACAGACCCCACCGCGCACGGAGGCACCGCCGAGGACGCCTTCCACCTCGTGCTTCCATCCATCCCAGGCTTCGGTTTTTCGCAAAAGCCCAGCGTCACCGGCTGGAACCCCGATCGCATCGCCAGGGCCTGGGATGTTCTCATGACGCGCCTTGGATACCCGCGCTACGTCTCGCAAGGTGGCGACTGGGGCGCAATCATATCCGACGCTATGGGTCGCCAGGCTCCCGCGGGCTTGCTCGGCATCCATGTCAACCGGATCGAGCGCTCGACGACCCTCCCGCCGGATGTTGCCAAGGCGTTGAGAAGCGGCGATGCGGCACCGCCAAACCTGACCTCCGAGGAACGGGCAGTCTTTGACGAGGCGCGCGAATTCCTCAACAAGGGTTTCGGATATGCCGCAATCATGGGAACGCGCCCGCAAACGATCGGCTACGGCCTCACCGACTCACCCGTTGGACTGGCGGCATGGTTCTACGACAAGCTCGCCGACTGGGTCTATACCCGCGGCGCACCGGAGCAATCGTTCACACGCGACGAGATTCTCGACAACATTACGCTTTACTGGTTGACGGATACGGCAGCATCGAGCGGGAGAATCTACTGGGAAAGCAGTGCCGTCAAAGGCCAATCGAGCGCCATCTTGATTCCGGCGGCGGTGACGATTTTCCCGGGCGAGGTATACAGGCCGCCGAAAACCTGGGTGGAACGCACCTACCACAATCTCATCTATTACAACCGCGTGGACAAGGGGGGCCATTTCGCGGCCTGGGAAGAGCCGGCCCTATTCAGCGTCGAGGTGCGCGCCGCCTTCCGGTCATTGCGCTGACTGCACCGGTCTTGCAATTCGAATGAAGTAGCCAAGCCCACAGATGTTTTCCCGATCTTCGCAGGTCAATCTGCTCGGGTCTCTGACATGCAATCAGCCCCCCGCTTAACGCGGCCACGCTGAAGTATTGAGTGAGGTCAAGATCAAGACGCCTGCGCTGGCTGTCCTGCGGGGTCTTCTTCCCGTGCCACTGTTTTTGACAATGGAGTGTGCTTTTCCAATGCAAGCATCTGGATTGCCATACGTTTTGCCTGCCGTGCGGGTTCGGCAGTGCGGGTGATCTGGGCGACGGCCATCACACCTTCGTGCAGTAAGTGGATTTCAGCTGCGATGCGTTTCGGGTCCACCAGTCGCGCCGCATGGGCGAGTTCCTCAAAATATGCGAGCGCAAGACGCTTATGCATCACCGCAGCCCGGAATACGGGATTGACCGTATCCTTGTGTTCCCCTGCCGCGCTCACAAAAATGCAGCCGCGGAACTGCTTGTCATCCACCAAGGTTTCGAGGAAATCGAAGGTCGCCAAAAGGCGTTCGGCCGGATCGGTCGCTTGTTCCTCAACGAAGGTACGCATGGCAACGCGATCCTCCTCGTCGCGTCGTTCTAGGGCGGCTAGGATCAGGTCTTCCTTGGTCTCGAAGTGACGGTAGAGCGTGGTCTTGGCCACGCCCGCCTCGGCGATGATCAGATCGATCCCGGATGCCTGATATCCGTGCTGGTTAAAGAGCCGGAGTGCAGTCTCCAACAGGTGATCCCGGATTTCGGAACGGCGCATCTCAACCTCAAGCAATGATACAGATGTGTATCTTTATTTAGAAGCAGATCAACGGAAAAGCAAGTGCATCTTTAAAATGCGCGCGTGTTGCCGGCGGACATCTGCGGACGTCCCCATAGATGATGTCCGAAACGAAAGGGAGCGAAGCCCGTCCATCATCTAACATCCGGTCCTCCTCTCTGGATGCCGCCGTGGGTCTTTGAATGAAGAAGCGTTTCAAAATAGGCCTTGCATAACGATACAGATCGGTATAGATACGTTTCCAGCGATACAAAGCGGTATCGTTTTTCGTCTCTCCGAGCAGGATCGCCGCCAGAGACAACATCAAGCCGCGTCGTGCGGCTTCAGCAAAAAGGAACGTCTCATGTTTGTGGCATATGTCCTGTCAAAAATTCGCGCCAATCAGCGTTATCGCAAGACCGTACGTGAACTATCGCAATATTCCGATGAGCAGTTGACGGATGTTGGCATCTCCCGTTTCGAGATTAATGCCATTGCTCTCCGCCAATACAGCCAGTGATCGTTGAAGCGCGTTTCCGATCCCCGGCAGCTGGTGCGCATCTGCAACCACATGCAAAATCGAACAGCCACCTAAGGGTGGTATGGAGGAAGACAATGACCTACGCAAAGACTGACAAAGCTGTCAGCAAGCTTACGCCCGAGCAGTATCGGGTGACTCAGAAGAACGGCACTGAACGCCCCTTCACCGGGGAGTATAACGACAACAAGCAATCAGGCATCTACGTGGACGTCGTTTCCGGCGAGCCGCTGTTCGCCTCGGCGGACAAGTTCGATTCCGGTTGTGGCTGGCCCAGTTTCACCAAGCCAATCATGTCGGCGAATGTCAACGAACTGCGGGACGACTCGCATGGCATGATCCGCACCGAAGTGCGCTCGGTGCACGGCGACAGTCACCTCGGCCATGTGTTTTCCGACGGTCCTGAAGACCGGGGCGGTCTACGGTATTGCGTCAATTCTGCATCGCTACGCTTCATTCCACGCGACGAAATGGAGGCCGAGGGCTATGGCGAGTATCTCATTCAAGTGGAGGACATTTAGATGACCGATAGAGCTGTATTGGCCGGAGGTTGCTTCTGGGGCATGCAAGACTTGATCCGCAAGCTCCCCGGTGTCGTTGAAACCCGTGTGGGCTACACCGGCGGCGATGTCCCTAATGCGACCTACCGCAATCACGGGACCCATGCCGAGGGCATTGAGATTGTCTACGATCCCGAGAGGATTACTTACAGACGTATTCTGGAGTACTTCTTCCAGATTCACGATCCCACCACGAAAAACCGACAAGGCAACGACATCGGCAGTTCGTATCGGTCGGCAATCTACTATGTCGACGACGGGCAGAAGCGAGTTGCGGAGAACACCATCGCGGACGTGAACGCTTCAGGCCTTTGGTCAGGCAAGGCTGTAACCGCGGTAGAGCCAGTAGGAGACTTCTGGCAGGCGGAGCCGGACCACCAGGACTACTTGGAGCGCTACCCCAGTGGCTACAGCTGCCACTACCCGCGTGCCGACTGGGTGTTGCCGCGGAGGGAAGTTGGCGAATAACCGGTCACCCTATCCCAGGCTGCGGTGTCGCATAGGTGCAGTTCCAGGCGGCCAGGCGCGTACGCTGGGCGTAAGGAGAACACCATGCGGCACCGTAACGTCGATCGGATCGACTGCGGACTATCTACGCGAACTGGCAAGTCTTGCTCCAAGACCGCTATCAAGTTCGATATCGGGCCGGGCGTCCCCGCCGGGTGAAGTCTTCACCTGCGTCGGTGAAGGCGTGCCGTATGTCCAAGGGCTCTTTTGGGAGCTTGAAACACCTACTAGACCCAAGTTCAGTAGTCGGCGAGTAGACCAGACCTGACGTTGTGTTACGGTGCCGCGAGTTCTCGTGGATAGAAATGAAAGCCGAAATCTTGGTCGTGGAATATCAAATGCAACACCGTGGAACTCTGTTCGAACCGCTGCAACTGCCTTGTGGTTTAACCCTGAAAAATCGAATTGCGAAGTCAGCGATGTCGGATTCCTTAGGCGACGGAACCGGCCATCCGACAGCCCAACAGATCAGGCTGTATCAGCGCTGGGCCGCGGGTGGGCTGGCAGTATCCATAATCGGTGAGGTGCAAGTGACCTCCGGTTACGCCGAGAACCCCGGCAATCTGGTACTCAATGAAGCCTCCGACCTTGAGCGGTTCCGGGAGCTTGCCCGACATGGCGGCGAAAACGGCACCAAGCTCTGGCTGCAACTCGGTCACGCCGGGGCGCTTGCCTACGCGCCAACCAGCACACCCAAGGGCCCGAGTGCTTTTGATCTCCCAGGTCTGCACTGCGCGGAAATAACGTTGGACGAAATACGTCAATTGCCTTCGGAGTTTGCGCGAACAGCCCGGCTAGCACAGCAGGCGGGTTTTGGCGGTGTGCAAATTCACGCGGCGCACGGGTTTTTGCTGAGCCAGTTCCTTTCACCACTGTTCAACAAGCGGAGCGACGAATACGGCGGGGCAATCGCCAATCGTATGCGACTTCTTCTGGAAGCTATCGACGCTACTCGCGCCGCTGTCGGACCGGATTTCCCAATAGCTGTGAAACTTAATTCCTCAGACCAGCTTGAAGGCGGGTTCGACGCGGAAGACGCGCTCAAGGTGGTGGCGGCGCTGGACCGGTCTTCGGTCGACCTGGTCGACATCAGCGGCGGGACTTACTTCCCCGGAGCAAAGTCCGCCTCCGACGGAACAGGACGCGGGCCCTATTTCATCCAGTTTGCAAAGCGCGCCCGCTCTGTAACGACCAAGCCCCTCATGTTGACAGGAGGTTTCAAGACGCGGGCACAGGCCGAAGACGCCGTGGCAAGCGGTGCCGTTGATATCGTCGGTCTTGCGCGTGCGCTCGTCCTTGAGCCTTCACTTCCCGACCTCTGGAAAGTAGACCGGACACCTGAGCCGCTCTTTCCCAGATTCTCCGATGCCCCGGAGGGCGGAATCACCGCGTGGTACACGATGCGGCTGACCGAAATCGGCGCTGACAACGAAGCATCGGCTTTCGGCGACCTCGGGCAGGCAATCCGAGACTACGAAGCGCGCGACAAATCTCGAACAAAAGTTTGGTTGCATCATTTTGCCAATGATGTCGTGGCACAAACTACTGTTTAGGGATGGTCCACTCTTAGGGCGACGTCGGGTATAATTCCCCGCTTCAAGGAAGAGGACCTGATCTTCGGTCCGCGATGTGAATTGGTCGACAATGAGCAGTAGCAAATAGCCGAAGACACAATTACCGAAGTCGGCGATTCGGAAACTTCAAGGAGGTCCACGTGCTTAGCGTGGCGCTGGAGAAAAAGGACGAGTGTCTCGACGGTCCATCCTGTTGCTTTCTCAGGATGAACACAACGTGCCTATCCGGAGTGTCGCCATCCCAACGGCTCCAGTTTGCCGCGTTCCCGGCCACCGGCCGCGTCCGTTACATCAAGCGCCCTCTGGCCACTCGCTCGGTAGTGCCGCGATCCTAGAGAATTGTGCTATACGGTATACGGTACAAGAAGAATGAGCAGGCCGGCTACCAATCTTCATCGAAGTGTGGAGGGCGAAATGCTATGAGTGACCTTCATCCACTGCTAAAGGAAGCTATGGAAGCGCACGGCGGGTATGATCGCTGGCGCAATTTCACCGGTATCGCCTCGACCATACGGACCGGCGGAAAGCTATGGGAGCTGAAGGGTGCTCCATTAATCCCCGTGCCTCGACGGGCAACGAGCGAGTTCCGCCGCCAGTGGACTCGGGTTGCTCCTTTCGGTGAGCCAGATTGGACGATGACTTGGACCCCCGCTCATGTGGAAATCTTGGCCGGAGATGGCTCGCTCGTTGCCGAACGGGATGATGGGCGTGGCGCAATTGATCGGAGCTTCCACGGGCAATGGGACCCGCTGGACCTGGCATACTTCAACGGCTATGCGATGTGGACTTACCACGCGACGCCATTTATTTTTGGGGAACCGGGCTATGAAGCTCGTACCGTTGCCCCGATTGAGGAAGAAGGTGAAACGCTCAGTGGCGTGGAGGTGCGCTTCCCCGAAGACGTCATTAGCCACACTCGGGAGCAGCGGTTTTACTTCGGATCGAATGGACTACTCCGACGTCACGACTATACGGTTGATGTGTGGGCCGACACTCCGGCCGCGCACTTTATCACCGAATACGTCGACGTAGACGGACTAAAATATCCGACGCGACGCAGCGTGTTCACACTCAAGCCGGATGGCACCCTTGACCGGGATTTCAATGCCGTCACTATCGAGCTGTCGGAATATGCGCTGTTCTGAGCGGTGTGTGCTTCAGAAAACATCTTATCGTCTACAAAGGACGAGTGAGGCGAAAATCCAGGTAGTCTAGTGGCGCTTCCGAGCCAAGGTGATGGTCGCCATCCTGTTCGAAGATCAAACCCCTGCCTGCGACTGGCAACCCCATATGCAGCATCCTGTTACGCAAATTGAATTTTCCGGAAGAGGGCCTGAGCTAATGAGCCGCTCTCGAAATGCCCATCATTTCGATCCGCTCGAAGCAAGTCTTCGGCGGCCTTCGCGTTGCGTTTTCGACAGGAACGTCATCACGCTCTATACTGGAGTGCGACAGGCGTTTTATGCGTTGTGGCAGGAGATCAGCAACGGAGGAGCAACAAATGTCTTTGCGGAGAGTGTTTGCAGTCCTGGCAACTTTGATAGTAGCGCAGCCTCTTTTTATGCCACCGACTTACGGTGGGGAACGTGAAAGTGTCACCACCGTATTTGAACACGACCTTCCCAATGCGCCTGGTAAGAAGCTTGTCGCCTTGGTCGTCAACTACGGTCCGGGCGGAAAGTCGGATGCCCACACCCACGCGAAGTCAGCCTTTATCTACGCGCGCGTTTTGTCAGGCGAAATCAAAAGCAAGGTGAACGACGAGGACGAGAAGGTTTACAAGGTAGGTGAGCAGTTCTTTGAACTTCCCGGGTCCAGTCATAAGGTGAGCGAAAATGCCAGCGAGACCGATCCTGCCAGCCTGCTCGCGGTCTTCATCGTCGAGAAGGAAGATGAGCCTCTGACCTCGCTCGAGAAGTAGGGCCACGTGGCCGGAGGACGCGCAATGTCAGAAGGTTCGAAACTTTTTTCCGGGAAGGCCTGGCGCGTCCACGAGTTCGGTTCGCCAGAGGTGATGAAGCTTGAACAGATTGACACGGTCGCGCCAGCCGCAAATGAAGTGATCGTTAAGGTGCATGCTGCAGGCGTCGGTCCTTGGGATGGATGGATACGCTCTGGCAACAGCGCGTTGCCTCAGCCACTGCCCCTGATCCTCGGTTCCGACATTTCCGGGGAGATCGTCGCCCTTGGAGCAGACATCACGCGGTTTAAAGTCGGGGACCGAATATACGGCGTCACCAATAAGCGCTTCTGCGGAGGGTATGCGGAATACGCAGTTGCCACTTCCACGATGATCGCCACCAAGCCAACATCGATTGACGATATTGAGGCCGCTTCGCTGCCGGTAATTGCCGTGACTGCCTGGGAAGCCCTCTTCGTCCACGGGCGGTTGGAGAAAGGCCAGTCCGTGTTGATCCATGGCGCGGCTGGTAACGTGGGAGCCTATGCCGTCCAGTTCGCAAGCCAGGCTGGCATCAAGACCACGTGCACGGTCTCTGCGGAGGACATGGAGAGAGTCCGCTCCCTCGGAGCGAAGAAGGTCATCGACTATGCAAAGGCGCGGTTTGAGGACGAGGTGCGTGACGTCGACGCAGTCATGGATTTCGTGGGGGGCGGAGTGCAGACGAGATCATTCGGGGTACTGAAGAAAGGCGGAAAACTGATCTCGGCCGTGTCCAACCCTGACCAAGGTCTTGCGGAAAGGTATGGCGTTCTCGCCAAATTCTTCCTCGTCGACGTTTCGACCGAAACCCTTGAGCGGATAACGGCATGGCTAAGCGAGGGGCTGCTCAAGGTCAACGTCGGGGCGACATTGCCATTCGACCGGGCCAAAGATGCTCATTTGATGCTCGAAGGGAAGGTGCCAGGGCCGAAGGGCAAGATCGTCCTGGTGCTCGATACTGCGTGACGGACATCGACGACAACCAGATTCCACATGTCAAAAGCGTGTGGGGACGCACTCGGCTGCTTCAAGGAACTGGGCTGCAATACGCCTAGCTTGCACTGTCAGCGCCGCCTTCCGGGTCTCCTGAGCAACCGCTGTCGCCCCTCGTGAAGTCGATTGACCTCCGATGTAATGCGTCTCCGCTCGCTGAACCGGGCAGCGTGAGAAAGACTTGTAGCAATTGCCATCATAAGGAAACTGTTGCCTCGCCGATCTAATTTCCATGTTGGTGTTGAAAGATAGGCGCTACAAGTGGCCGCTTCCTGATCGGGCTGGTGCCGACTTGGATAAACTCAGGAAATTGTCTGCTGGACCAGTGACACGATCTTGGGCCGAATTTCATTGTCGTTGACCTCGCCGCGGAAGCACTGGTGCACAATCTCGATCAAGGTGAGGCCAAAGAGCATCTGCATCGATCCACCCGCGCCTTCCCCCGTCGTCGCTTCCTCCAAAAATGCGCTGCCTAAAAAGACGAAAGTTGGTGTGCTACCCGAAAAGTCGCTTGGGCGGCTGACGGCGCACGTTTGCCGGGCAAGCATATCAGCTAATCCCAGTCGCTCTGCCGCATCGCGCTGGATATCCTCCGGCATCTCGTCGTAAGTGGCGACCTGAAGTGATAGCTCGACAATGTCGGACTTCCCGACTAGCGCTCCGATCTCGAGTTCGAAGGCCTTCAAGAATTGGGCCAGGCACTGGATCGCAGCCGCCGTTGAGGAGCCGTCGTCCATAGCCAGCAAGCTTATGGTCATTGGCTGGTCGGTTTCGAGTACAACGGTCCAGATGCAATCACCATTTTGAGCGTACCTGACATCCAGGCCAGGAACTGATCTTGTGGCAGCCGCTGCAAGCCGACGAAAAACGTCCATGCCGCGTTTGTCCTGCGAGAGATATGGAAGCAAAAACCCTGGGTACAGCAGACGCCACGTTTCGTTCGTGTTTATAAGATCGAGCGACATGCTCTCGACCGCATCACAGACCGCTTCGATGAGGATAGGTCGCAGCAGCGGCGGCAGGTTGATTCTAAGGTGGTGCAAATGGCGTCCAACCATCCTCGTCGAGAAATCCCTCGGGGTTTGCCGGAGCATTGGCTCCACGAGCTCAAGAAATTGATCGCCCATCGCTTCACCGGGCTTCCAGGTCAGCCCAAACGCATTGAACATCTTTTCGATGTAAAAAACCTCATCATAGTCGAGCGCATGTTCTGCGGCGCGGACAATGGAGTGGTCGTAGCCCTCGGCATCCGGCACCAATTGGAACTGGGCTGCAGCCGCGAAATACGACATGGCTGCAGCCCTCTCGTTTCCTAGTTCGACCTCCGCCTCCGCTAGCTCGATATGAGATCGTGCAATCGCCTCATGATAGATGCTGCCGGCCAGCAATCCCAACGCATGCTGAGCATATAACTTTGCTTGATAAAAACGGTCGGAAACTACCTCGCTGCTTTCCGGAAGATCGTTGAGGACTCCCGCTCGAAGTCGAGAACCGTCTGCCTCGATGTCGCGGCGGCCACATCGCTGAGCCATCTGAGCCGCCAGATCATATGCCGCCAGCGCCTTGGCGACTTCGCGCTTATCGCGGTGCACATTACCGAGGTTGATGTAGGTGAGGGCGGCAAGTTGCTCCTCGCCCAGTTCGAGGCTCAGTTCGATCGTCTCGAGGGTAACCCTCTCGGCATCATTCAGCCGCCCAGCGTTCCTGTAACGGCGGCTCAGGATGTTGTTGTGCCACGCTCGCTGTCGTCGGGGATCGAACGCCTGATCGGGCCTTCCGGCTATCCGACTAACAATATCGTCGACCTCGGTGTCGTTCCCCGGAAGCCCGGCCAAGGCCGCCGCGAGATTGCGTTCCGCCAACTCGATACCATGTTCGTCACCGGTTTCCTGGAATTCGAGAAGCGTTGGCCTAAGAACGGCGACCGCCTGCTCGAACGACTTGCTCGAAATATACAGGGCGCTTAGCTCGAGGCCAAGACGGGCGCGATCCCAGGTAAGGCCCATCTCTCCGTAATGGTTCCAGGCCCCGAGCAGGCCCTCTACATCGGAGGCAGCCAAAGTCCTGCGGGCTCGCGATGCGAGCGCAAACTCGGCCACGCGAGCCTGCGCCTCGTCGTCGAGGTGCCGCGAAAGCTCCTCCGCCCTAGACAGCAGCTCCGAGGCACGCGCGGCCTCGCCCATAAGCTCCATGGGATAAATTAGCATGAGCATCAGCTCGAGCGCATCGTCGCCGCGCTCGCCGTCGACTGCTTCCTTCAAGAGCCTCTCAACGATGGCCCGCCCGAATCTAATGTCGCCAACCAATGCGTTCTGGCGCAACGCGGCCTTTGCGTAGTGGATCGGCTCATCGCCGCCAAGAACCTCTACGACCTTGTACGCCGATCGATAATCGGACTTGCCTTCGAAAAGTCGTTCAAGCCGATTGGTATAGAACCTCAGGCGCTGGGGCGTCGCCACCACACTGCTGCGGAGGCGCTCCGAAATGTCACCCTGCGCCAAACGAAATCCAGCGGGGGCGTCATCAATCAAACGATCGACGGACGCGAGTTCTTCATAAAGCGTCTCTATGCGTAACGAGGGATCGCCGAGAAGAGCCAAGAGGTCGTCAGCGGCCAACGGGATGGGGCTGAGCGCCAAGTAATAGAGGGTTTCACGTCCCACGACCGTCCCGTTTGATCGGAGCCAATCTTCGATATCCTGACCTGCGCCCAAGTGTGGATCGGGAATGCCCAAGGCGCTAGCCTGGGAGTTGCCTCCAGGAAACAGGTCTGGGATTTCGAAGACTTCGCGGCAGGCTGGAGCCTGCCGCGACGTGAAAATCACCCGCTTTGTCGCAGAGGTATCCCCACCCAGCGATATGGCTTTCAGCAGCTCGTCGACGAAATCACATTCATCGACTATGAGCGAGATATCGTCCGCGTCCGCCCACGCGGATGAAAAGGCCAGCATTGCCCCTTGAAGGGTTGACGAAACCTTCTGGCTGCCGGGTCTGCCCACTGCTTCGGCACATGCGTTGAACAAATCCAAAGGGCTGAGTCCGGTCACACGTGCGTAGGTCGCGCCATATCTCTCCGAGAACTGAGCAGCCAGCGTAGTTTTGCCAACTCCGGGCCTGCCGACTAAGAAGAGTAGCGGGTGCTCCTGGGAGAGCTTCCGCAATTCCTCAATTAGCGTGGGCCGCTCGATCAAAGCGCCTTGACGGCTGGTGGCTCGGCTCAGGAGGTCTGTAGCGGAGTCATCGATAACGGCTCGAGTAATTTCGGGCCTGACGAAGAATCGGGTTATTTCTGCAGTGACGTCGTCGCGTATTCGGCTCTCAAGCTCCGCGGGCTCGCTGTAAAACGAAATCACCAAATCAGGCGTCGCGGTATCTATCATACGGGTCAGGCGTTCTTCGCGCGCGGCCGTCGCATCGTTATAAACGTAAAGGAGCGTTGGAATGCCGTGTTCGCGTGCAAACTGAAATTCATCCTCAAGGCCGGAAATCGTCATCCCACCTTGCGTGTCGATATATCCGTACCCCAGCCGATAGATTGCCACCATGATCTGTGAGTCACGGAGCCGCGAGAGATAGAGCGTGCGCGGGCGCATGGAACGCGCGCCGATATGTTCAAATAGCACAGGATTGTGGTTGATGCCGCGAATGGCGCTCCTGGCTGCCGTCCTCTCCGCTCGGCACTCTTGCAGGCGGGAACTGATGAATACATCCAGCTTCTCGCGACTAGCCGCTTGGCTAAGGATGTCACTTTCCGCCATAACCAAGCCTTATGAACTGTCGCTGATTTAATTTGAACTTGGGAAAGAGGGTAGCTCCGTGTCTTCTGATAACAGCTTCCACGTCCAACTCGAGCTGTCGCGCAATTGCCGGGATTTCCATTTCCTCAAAAGCATTGGGAAGGCTAGTCAACTCAACGCGCTGGGAAACTCGTTCCCACCATTTGTCACCGACGTCCTCGGCATTTGGATAGTGATCCTGTCCAGACCATTCACGACTGAGCTCTAGGTTGATCGCCGCCTGCGTCACCTGCCCGATGGAAATCTCCTCGTCGCCGAGTAGGTCTACAATCTTTTCGTAGAGCCTGTGGCGTCGGATGCGCTCCCTTGAGATTGGAAAGGCGCTATTTATTACGCGCTGTCGGCGGACGGCGATATCTGAGCCTTTGGCATCCTTGGGGCCTGTGGACCGTCCCTTTCGGCGATCAACCACCTCAATGAACATGTGATCGGGGGCTTCCTCTTCGGTGGTAATTTTGGTTTCGAACTTGATAAAACGCAATGCGCCGGGAACGTCTCTCAGCGTGTGTCTCTGCGGAATCCCGTGCAACGTGTTCGCCGTGGCGAATGAGATTTGTACGGGCATCAATTTATTGGCGAACAGTTCCTTCCACTCCAGGAGTAGGGGATTGGTCGTATCCATCTTTTTGATCCAGGTCGTGCCCATAAACAACAAGTCGAACAGGTCCTGATCCTTCGACATCCTGTTCACCAGACGCCGTTGGTCCGGTCCCATTCCCAACAGATAAGTCCCGTCGCGCCGTAGAACGATCTCAAGACCAACTGCGTCGCCATCTTCATCACAGCCCCAATCTCTGAGAATTTCGGACGCCGCAGCGAGACGATCGGCATTTTCGCCGATTATTGACAGGTTCGCGATGGGAGCTGGGTAGCCAACCGTCTTATCGTACCCATACGCGCAACCGATCACGGAAGCAGCCATCATGAGGTTGTTGAATTCGATGCTGGACGTGCTGGCGAAAAGGTTCCGCTGCAAATGGCCAAACTCAAAACCTTGTCCGACGGATTTGCTTGGCGATGCTACTTGCTTACGCTGATGCCTTCGTTTTCCCATAGGCCAGTAGTAAATTTGATCGTTGATTTTTTACAAGGAGACGTGCGCGCCGACGAAGTCGCTTTAGCGTGTCTATACACAGGAGTTTGTGCAAATCCGTGTCTGGCGTCGACGTTATATCGAATTTAGATGAAACGGGAAACCTCACTCCTCCTCGTTATCGTCTGCTTTCCTGTACCAGAAGTCGAAAAGAGACTTTGACTTGCGCTTTCCGTGGAGAAGCTCGCTGATTCTCTTGGTCCAATCCCTGTCCGCGCTAGCGGTGGAAAATACTGCCGAAGCTCCATTCAATTTCTCCTTAGTGCTCTCTTCAGCTTGCGCGATCATGTCCTTGACTTTAGCGCGTCCCAAAGTCTCGAAATCGGCGAGGATTGGCTCGATGGCACCCTCCAGCGCAGGGCAGAGGATGAAGCGTACTAGGTTGTCCTTCTCCTGCTTGGTGAGTCTGTCAGCTCCGCTCACCAACTTGGAGAGTGTTTGCGGCACAACCTTCGACGCGAACGCAAGGCTAGGCGAGTTGACATCTCGCATCTGCTCCCTGATCGAACGGAGAACGTCGCTATGGAAACTCGATCCGATGGTCCCCAGAAGCAAATCGTGCCTGTCGGTGTCCGCGACCGAATGGCGGCCCGCGAGCAAGCCGAGAATTAGTTCGACGTAGACTTCGCGGAACGCTGGGTCCGCGAATTCGAACTCCGATCCGTCGGCCACCTCCCAGAGGATACGCGATATGTCGTCGGCGGAAGTCAGGTGAGCGATCCAGTCTTCGATCGGGATGGCCCGGAGCAGGGTTTTGACCTTTTCTATAAGAAGCTGCCACTCCGGATTCTTCTGATTCTTGATGTCCCGGACGAGGGCCAACGGAATTTCAGCGAGCTGAAGCTTGTCGATCTCCTCGTTGGATGCGCGGCTGGCATACTTGCCAAGGGCCGTCTCAAGCTTTTGCCCCAATGCAATCCTGATGTAGTCGTAATGCAAAAGTGTGTTCGGTAACGCGATCAATGGTTGGCTGCCTTCGGCGAACGCGTATCTGACAATGCCTGCCAGCAAGGTATTGTCAGGTGCGGATGCGCCGAATTCCACCACTTTGGTGACCGTATTTCCAAGTTTGGTCAGGTACGCCGCGCGCCTGAACTGTTCGACGGAAACCACCTTGGCGTCTGCGAACGCCTTGCTGAACCAGTTGAAGTCTTCAGTTTGATCCGATACCCGTCCGCCGTTCGCACCGCGCGTTGTCGGTGCCGGAGGCCCATCCTTCCCGTATTCTAGGGTTGCCAAAAATATCGCTGACCCGAGCGAGGCATCGTCCGGCGTCTTCATGCATCCGCGCAGGTCCGTGTAGAACCGCGACTGACCGAACAGCGGTGAAGCACTCAGGTCTCCGCGTTTCGCAGCGGGGACGTAGGCGTAAATCTCAGCCAGCAGATCGATCTGGTCCCGGTAGTGGTCGAAGTCTTCAATTTCAGCCTCCCCGGTTGCAGCGACGAGAGCCGCAAAGACGGCCGTCAGATGGTCAGTGGTGACTAGGGATATGGGCCGTAGAGCGAGAAACGCGTCGCGAGCCTCGGCCGGATGCTGCACCGCTAGTGTCGAGAAGACCGAGCCGTCCTTTGACATATCCGGTTTTGTAATTTTCAACTGGCTTAGAGAAAACCCCTCCTCGGCGACGCTCGATGCCAGCCCGAAGAGGAACTCGGGCGACGTCGGGAAAGAGACTCCCCCCATGGCCTCGCGGAGCGCGCCGGCCGATCCGTCGCGAGCGAGTCGGCGGTTTAGTTCTCCAACGAACGCTGCCCACGACTGACCCGTTGCCAGAGTAGGTTCATTCCCCCAATCGTTGGAGGCAGCCTTCGCAATCGCTTTCGCCAACCCGGCTCTCTCCTCGGGGCGAGCGATGTCGAAAATGCGCAGAACTGGTTCGTACACTTTTGATGTTAATTGAATAGTACCGAGGTCCATTACGGCAGCTACAAGGCTCTTGCAGAAGTGGGCCCGGGAGTCTCCGTCGTAAGACTGCGCAAGGTCCGCGAAATTGCTGATGATGAACGGGAAGACCTCGCCTTTTTCCCATTCCCGGAAATTCTCTTGGATTACGGAGTCGACGCGCAAGTCGAAGCCCGGAGCTTTCGATATCTCCATCAGGCTGTCCGCGCTTCGCGATGCGGCGGTCTTGATCCTGTCGTCGAGCAGCAGTTGTAGTGCCAGCGTAGGCTCGACATTGAAAATCATCGCTGCGAGATTCTGTTCGAGCTCGGGGTCAGCGGCAAGTGCGCGCAGTTTGGCGTCAAGCGACCCCGGGTCGTTGAGCAAGCCGGGGTTGGCCTCCAGGCTGTCGGCGTGCGCGATGTATACCGCGACGGTAGGCATGCGGAAGCGTCCTTCGTGCAGGATATACATGCCCGTCAACTCATTGATAAAGGCGATGATCTGGCGCGGGGTCGCATTGCCGTTCTCGTGTCGGAGGATGTGATCGAATACCAGGTACACGCGGAAGAGCTCGTCGCGGTTCGTCGCGTTGGGAAGCGCCTTGGCGATTTTTTCGAGGAAGAAGTCTCGGGAGTTGGACATGACGGGCGGCGAGACCTGCAATATTTCGTCGAACGTCTTCGAGAATATTTCCCGCGTTCCCAAAGAAGAGATGGCGGCACCTTTGGCATCGCCATTGCTCTCCGGCTTCGAGACACCTTCGACCAGATGGCGATCGTAGGGGACGATAGCGATGACCGAGCTATCGGCATCCTCGCGAGACTTCGAGGGACCGTTCGAGAAAACTGCACGCACCTGTGCCCAGTACTCGTTGATCTCTTTCCGGGGTAGCCGGTCGATGTTGTCCAGGACGATGACGATCTTGGTGTCTCTGGATTGAACGACCGAAAGGACACGGCGCAGGCTGGTTTGGAACTCGAAGTCGTTGGGATCAGTCTCCCGAATGTACTGCGTGACCTTCTGGTCCTCGAACTGCTTGGAGTTAATGAGCAGGGTCTGGGAAAGTGCCTGCCGATACCTAGATGGAAAATTCACCCACGAGGCTGCCCCAGGCTCGCTTTCGCGCCAGCACTTCCACGCCGCCCAGCCGAGGGTGAGCAGCACGAAGACGTAAAGCAACCACATGGGCGACGTAGAGGTGAATACCTCTTCTCGTTTCGTGTCGTCGAAAACCGCCTTGGCCCAGAAGTAGTATATAGGCAGGAAGGGGATCGCCGCGATGACCAGGACGCCCCACCAATCCAGTATCGACTGGCTTTTCGACTGTACTTGGCGGACCTTGCCCTTTACGTCGCGCTCAATCGCTTCGAGCTGCGCACGCTTGGTGGGGAACGTAGCAAGAGTCCAGTCGAGGAAGTGTTCGAGAAAAGAGCGCCTGAACGACGATCCTTGAGATTGCCATATGTCGAAAGTGAAAAACCGATATTCCGCGCCGCCCTTTTTCCGCTGCGTCGTCAGCGCGGTGCGGGCGATCTCGACCACCGTCGACTTTCCGCTACCCCACGGGCCGTCGAGTCCGATGGCGCGATCTTTACCCGTCAGGCTCGTGATCGCCCGTGCCAATGCGGTAGCTGTTCGCTCATGGCCTTTTCCGTGGAATTGATCTTCGCTAGAAGGTTCGTCGATGAGTATCGTGCGTGCAAATTTTTGCTCGGATGCCATATAATTGGGTCTCGGGAAGGGAACAACTATCAGATGTAATAGAGATACGCACAGCGTCTCTCCGGTGCAACTGCCCTTTCTGGAAACATTTTGATTTTCTACTTAAAGAGTGCGAGCCGCTGAACGGCGCTCCCCATACTACGCCCATCGATAAGCGGATTGCGCCGCTCATTTCCAGACGAACGCGGATCGACTAACCGTTCTTCGGCTGAAGTGGCCGCTTTTGACCAACAACGATGCCTGATCCACGAACTGGCCGGTGGTTTCAAAATGCGTTATTGAGCATGGTTCCCGCTGTCATTATTGTTCCCTTTCTGTTCTGGTGATATAAAGCCTAATGTGAAGAACGAGGCAGTCCATGTCGCGCCTGTTTGCAGTCACACGAACGCTGGATGAGATCGTAGAGCACTTCGGTGTCGACGTGGCTCAGCCGATCGATGTCCCGAACGAAACCGTCGAGGGCACGCAGGGGCTGATCGTCTTTGAGAAGGATGGCCTCCGACTTCTCAAGTCTGTTCCGTGGGGTTTTCCCCGGCAGACGCGCGAAATGCGAAAAGACGGCGAACCTCCCGGCCGTATCGGCCTCGTCGCCGATCTTACCAACCCGCTCTGGGACCGCCTCGTCGTCGATCCCCGATACCGATGCCTAATTCCACTGACCCATTTCGCCAACCCGGACGGCCCCAAAGGTGAGAAAACGAGAACCTGGTTCTCGCTTAACCTCCAGCCTCTTGTCGCATGGGCGGGGTTTTGCCGGAACACGCCTGATTTCGGACCCGTCTTCGCGGGGATGACGGGAGAAGCGAACGAGAAGATCAGGCCCTTCAACGAACGAATGCCGATCCTTCTGAAACCAGATGAGTGGGATAGATGGCTCCACGGCTCGATCGAGGATGTCATCGCGTTTCAGTTCCGTGCCATGCCGTGGGAAGACTTCGAAATCATGCATACTCGGGACCGGTGGAAGAGCGGAACCCCGCCTTCGAAGGCTTCATCTCGTCGAGACAACATGCTTATCTAAGGTGCGCCCCGTGACGAAAGGTCTGCCGCATGTGCAATCTCTACACTGTTCGCAAGTCCGCCGCAGAGGTGGCCGCATATTTTCGCGTGCCGAACCCCATGCAGTCCAACGCGCCGGAGGAGGTCTATCCAGGAACGCCGGGCATGGTCGTCACAGAGCACGAAGGGGTTCCAGAGCTACGGTCCATGGTGTGGGGCTTCCCGCTGCGACTGAAGGCGATGAAACCCGAGGCGAAGCCCAAGCCAGTTAACAACATCGCGGACCTTACCAAGGGGATGTGGGTAGGGCTGGCCCAGCGCCCTTTCGCCTCGTCAACTCGTCGCCGGCGCGTCCGACAAGGCGGTCGGACAAGCCCGGATTGCTTTTCCTCCATAGGCGTTCACGAATGACGAAGTAAAGTCCATCGGGGGTACTGGCTGACGACAAAGTGACAATGACGGAGAGAATTTGCGTCGGGATATGCCGCAGCGTCCACTAAGTAAGCAGCGCCTTGATCGTTTCCAAGCAGGCGTATGATGATCTTCCCATTCCGGGGGCGCTCCAGCTCCTGTAGGCCAGGGCCGCATCGGCTTCTAGTGAGACCGGTTCTCGACGCCAGGTGTGGGGGCTTTAATCTCGAAACTGTAGCCGAAGGTGAAGCTGGGCATTCATTGACGGGTATGAATTTGCTCCCATCGCTACCAACACTCCCGGCCGAGTTCGCCCACGCGCAATGGCTCTTTCAATTCAATTCACACATGGCCTTGAAGGGCGGTGGCGCTGGGCCGCATTTTCGTCGGGATTCGGGACCGGCTCCTCATCCGGCAGCCGGTCCGGGTCGGAGCTCTAAGATTGGCGGGACGGGCTCGGGTCGATTGGGGGCTACGGGCCGTATCGTAGTGCCCGGTATGCGGAAGGCGTACGCCGCGGCGGCACGCTCGTGACCGCGAAGGTTGACGAGTCCCGCGCGGGCGAAGCCGAGGCTATCCTTCAACGCTCGAATTGGGTTGACCTACCCACTCGACGTACCGCGTATGAAGGTGAGGGTTGGACCGCTTTCGACGATGCGGCTGATCCGTACTCCCCGGATGAAATCGAAGCTGAGCGCAACCGCTATCCGAAACGCGTTTTGTAATTCAGACTCGGGGCCGTCATGCACGGCCCCGAAAGTCTGAACTTTGCGACGAACGAAGCGGAACTACCGCGTCGACCGAATTGCCGTCACCCGCACACCACAACACCTGCATAGCGGCTCGTTAAACCCGGGATCACGTATACGTTCTTGGCTCCAACATTGCCGACGTTGACCTCGACCACGCGCCCCGTCACCTCGGGAGCGATGCCCACGACATAGGCCTTGACCTGCGCCTGCGACGTCGAAGGCGTTCGCCGCTCCATGAACGTCTAAACGAAGCGTTCAATGGGAGGTAGGCATGAAGACGGTAATGATTGTCGCCGCGGCATGGCTGGCGGCGACGGCGTGCCTAATCGATGTCGTGGAACGGCGATGATCCCGGTTCCGGGCAAAGGTCTGGCTGGCGACCGGATCATCTGCTCCGAAATTAATGCATTCAGAATGCAACTCTCAATGCAACGAAGGGAAGTTGGTGTGGCCTCGAGCAAGTTTGAGGTCTTCAATTTTTTGATATTAATTAATGACTTCAATATGTTGTTGACTCTTGCTGATACTTTTGTTTCACTATCATGCAGCTTTTTTCGCAGTGATATGGACGGCAATTGAGATCGCGAATGTTCTCGCCGCTGCCCCACGACTAGGCCGACTAACCGAGGTGGCATGATGACCATCGAGTTCGAGAATGTGGACCCGCGGGAGACGGAACGTTATTCAGGGATGACGCCCGTCCTCCAACACAGAAAGCGTGGTTACCGAGCACCGCGCGATGTCCCGGTAGTGGTGCGGACCCCGCTCACTGCAAACCGAGCGAGGCATAGGCGAAGGCAAATCGGCAAGCAATGGCGACGTCAGTTAGACGAACCATCCAACAAGAACAAAAGAGGGCGCGAAGACATACCCGTGAGCGCCACTCCGAGAGGGGAAGGCTTGTACCATGAAGCATAAGGGAAACCGCACAAACAAAGGCGTTAAGAACGGTGTTGCTGACGGCTTCAATGCCTCGGCTCGGCCCTTCGTCACCTTGGATGTTGCAAGGTATCAGGCCTTGTTTGACGATTCGGACCTCAGCCCCGCGCAAAAGGAAGAGTTCGCGCAGTCGCTGTGGTCAATCGTTATTACGTTCGTCGAGCTCGGCTTCGGCGTTCACCCGCTGCAAGGAGTCTGGGGACAGAATTCCCCAGACGGCGCGGTAGAAGCGAAAATGGTCTTCGATGCGGCAAAATCGAAGAAATCCGACCATAAAAGGCCGCGAACATATTCGAGCCCACGGGGCGTTGAGGAGGCAGAATGAGAGTGGAAAACGAAGAGTCCGCAGTTATCCCGAAAGCGATTATCTATTGCCGCGTATCCACCGCAAAACAGAAAACTGAAGGGAGCGGCCTAGAGAGCCAGGAACACCGTTGCCGCCAGTACGCGGAACTCAATGGTTACGAGGTCGAGGCCGTATAAAGATGGAAAACGAAAAGTCCGCAGTTATTCCGAAGGCAATTATCTATTGCCGCGTATCCACCCCAAAACAGAAAATTGAAGGGAGTGGCCTGGAGAGCCAGGAGCACCGTTGCCGCCAGTACGCGGAATTAAACGGTTACGAGGTCGAGGCCGTTTTTCCCGATGACGCGTCGGGCGGTGGCGACTTTATGAACCGCCCCGGCATGGTGGCGCTCCTGAGCTACCTAGATGCGCAGCCCGGCAAGAGCTACGTCGTCATCTTCGACGATCTCAAGCGCTTTGCCCGCGATACAGAGTTTCACATCAAGCTCCGCCGCGAATTTCAGCGGCGCGGCGTGCGGATCGAATGCTTGAACATCAAGCTGGAAGACTCCCCCGAGGGAAAGTTCGTAGAGGTGGTTGTTGCCGCGACGGGAGAGCTTGAAAGGGAACAGAACCGACGTCAGGTGATGCAGAAGATGAAGGCGAGGGTCGAAAGGGGCTATTGGGTTTTCTCCCCGCCTGAGGGCTACAAATACGCTGCGGAAAGAGGGCACGGGAAGATTCTCGTCCGCGTCGAGCCCACCGCGTCCATTCTCTGCGAAGCACTCGAAGCCTTTGCTTCCGGGCATCTGCAGTCACTGGGCGAGTTCAAGCGCTTCCTAGAGACGAAGCCTGCCTTCCGCAAAGACTTGCCAACCGGCGAAATCCACTGGCAACGGGCTCAGCGGCTGTTGTCGCACCTCATCTATGCGGGCTACATCGAAGCGCCGAAGTGGGGCGTTTCACTGCGCAAAGGGCATCACGAGGCGATCATCAGCCTCGAGACGTTCTACCGAATTCAGGAACGCTTGAACGAAAACGCGAGGGCTCCGGCGCGGAAGGATATCAGTGAGGATTTCCCGCTGCGTGGGTTCCTGCTGTGCGATGATTGCGGTCAGCCGATGACCTCTTGCTGGTCGAAAGGCCGCTCGAAACATTATCCATACTATTTGTGCGATACGCGGGGCTGCGAGAGTAGCCGCAAATCGATCCCGCGTGAAAAGATCGAGGGCGGGTTCGCCGAGGTTCTGAGGAGCCTTCAGCCTACGCGCGAGTTCTTTAATGTGGCAAAAACGATGCTCACCGACGCTTGGGAGATGCGGTTTACCGAAGCGCACCGCGACAAGGAGGAGGTGGAGAATCAGCTCCGTGGTGTCGACAAACAGATACAGAGGGTTCTTGAACGTATTATCGAGACGGGAAACGCAACAGTTATAAAGGCCTATGAAGAGAAGATCGACAAACTCGAGCGCGAGAAGTTGCTACTTGCCGAGAAAGTCAGTCGAATTGTCCCTCCGAAGGGCAAGCTGGAGGAATTTATCGAACCGGCGCTTGCGTTGTTAGCAAACCCTTGGAATACCTACGATAATGGAAACCTGGTTTTCAAGAGGGCGGTGCTCAGACTGATATTCGCAGAGCCTGCGCGCTACTCGCCGAAATCGGGTTATCGAACCGCGAATACCACCTTTCCTTTCAAGGTGTTAGCGAACATCTCAATATCAAGTGCACAAATGGTACGCCCAACGGGACTCGATTTGGATAAATTTATCAATGATTTCAATGTCATGTCAAGCCCCAAAACGTAGCAAAAACCGGGCAATCGCCGTAGCAAAATTGGGCTTCAGAAGGCACAAGACCGCCTCAAAAGGGCGGTCTTTTACTTGTTCCATGGGCGATTAAGGGAAAGCGCCGATCAGCCAGCTTCCATGTAAGGCTGGTCGCTCACGCTCATGAAGCGCCAAAGCCTCTCGGTCCTTTCTGATGGCGAGAATTGCAAGAAAATCGAAGTCTTATTCATCTCATATTTTTCTCTAAGAGTTGCATTGAACTCACGGTCTGAGGCACTGAAGCCTTGTATCAACGGGTTTTCCTTCTTGAATTCAAGATAGTCATATATCTCTCGCGCGATGTCATCGAGCCATGTTTCGATGGAATAATCAAAGACAAAGCCTGCTTCCTGCGAAAGGTTGGTCATGTACGTGTAGGCTGTATCGTCAAAATCTCTGGCTTCGTAGATTTCACCGAACTTGACGACCTTCTCGTATATTTGGAAGCGCTTATCGAACAGATTCAATTTGTAAGCCTGTTTTGCGTTCTCGACAGCCTGATTGTGTTGCATCGCCAACAGCCCGTTTTGGCTGTTGATGGTCTTCAACTGCGCATCGACCACCTTTTGATTTTCGGTGAATTGATCGCGAGTTTCGTTCAATTCCTGTCGTTGGGTGAGAACGGCGGCTACGAGCCAGATCAGCGCAACCGGCGCGAAGACACCGGCAAGGAAATCGCCCACTTCGTTCAAATCGGGTTCTGTGGTGACGAAGCTCAAAACTCTCGCCAAGCCGAGTCCGTACCCGATCAGAACAGCGTATGCGACTGTGAAGACGCCTGCGACCCACAGCCAGTTTATGTCTTTCCAACTGAATTTCATGTCGATCCTGCTCACCACATTTGCTCGCAATGGCAGAATGATTATCGCGAATTAAACCTATCCGCTACAGGGCGTGACTGGTCTGTTGCTTGTCTTTCGCTGGATTTCCCTTTCAATCACGAAACGGATTGGATGACCCAAATATGCCATCAGATGCTTTTGAGCAGAATCCGGCGCGCATCCTTGAGTTTGTCGCTCATTGACAGCACCGCGCGGTGGTGAACCAGTCTCCGAGCACTTCGCCCGAAAGGTCTTGGCTGGCAGCCGTTTGATCTCATCGGCTGTGATTTCGTAGGCGTGTGGAGTGTCCAGCTATGGCAAACCTATTTTAGGATGATCGGGATGAGGCGACGCAATTCCTCCACCGCGTCGAAACCGATAGCATCAGCCAACCGAACGAATTCAATTACATCGATCCGCCGCTCCCCGCCTTCAAGATGCGCTATCCATGGCTGGGTTTGACCAAGTGCTTTGGCAAGGTCCTCCTGCGTCAACCCTGCTTCTTTGCGCTTCTCAATTATGAGATCGACAAGAGCTATTTGCCCTTTCGAACGAATGGTTTTCCGCAAGCAGGTTGCCCCTTGATTGAAAGGGCTCTTCAGATATATGTAAAATGTCAGTATGGAAAAAATCCATATTAGATATTTCTTATATTAATAGATTGCGTGAGCTGGGGGATACGTTGAAATCAGAAAAGCTACTGACAGATTGTTCGGCTTGTGGAAAACAGGTGGCAATCAAAGCCAAAGCTTGCCCTCATTGCGGGGCTAAGGTTGCTCGCTCTTCAAAGTGGAAGTGGATTATCGGGGGTGTGGTCGTGCTAACGATCGCCTCATCGTTCGCGGGGACCCAAAAGCCAAGCACCGGTACATCGCAATTGAAGACGGAGCAGACGTCATCTGCAACCCTTACTCAACAATCTGAAACGGCAGCTTTGCCAGAAAAGCAGCGTGCCTTCCTTGCTGTAATAGAGGATTATAAGACGCGGTTCGGTGCGGCAGCCAATGAACTGCAAGAGAGCGCGTTGGAAGATGAACGGGTAACTTCAATTGCGAAGCTTCTTGGTTCAGGCCTTCCGGCTGAAAATTGGATCGGGGAAATCACCAGCCTCGAAACGAACACTCAAGGCAAAGCCGCGATCACAATCAGACTATCGCCCGAAGTCAGCCTTTTGACATGGAACAACATGTTAGGCGACATGGCTTACCCGACGATGATCAACGTAGGAACGCCAGTTTACAAATCCCTGATAAACATGGCAGTCGGTGACAAAGTTACCGTTTCTGGTTCGTTCGTTGTCACGAACGAGCGCAAAATTCTGGAAGGAAGCATGACAATCGCGGGAGCAATGAAGTCTCCGGAATTCCTATTTCGATTTACCGATGTTTCCAAAATGTAGGAGCTGTTTGATATGGCACTTATCAGAATACTCGTTGTTGCGAGCAGCGTTATTGCGATTGCAGCTCCGTCATTCGCCGCGACCAAATGCTTTTCCGAGAAGGAAATCCAACGGCTGGTAAAGTCCCATGGTTTAAAAGAAAAAGGCTCCATGGCTGTCGGCGAGGTTGATGGGAATGGCGACGCGGAAGCTTGGGATATCGCCTACACCAACAACAAAACACACAAGTTCCTCTCTGTGCGAAAGAACGGTTCCTGCTTCTCCGATCCGACGTTTCTCTCGCAAGACAGCTATGACGCGCGCTATCAATTCGAGGGTGACTCTGAGGAAGCCGAATGAAGAAGCTGATTATTTTCGCTTCATTGGCACTGGTTCCGTTCACAGCCAGCGCGAGCGACGGTTTTAACTTCTCCGCCTATACTGTTGATAAGGTCTACACCGGAAAGCCTCACGCTCCCAAATTCGTCGGAAATAACGAGCGCCTTTCGTCGTTCAAGACGCGCATCAAAGACGCGATGGCGGGAGGCTCCGTTTTCGCAGGCGAGTTTTCTGTGGCGCAATTCGGATGCGGCACCGGCTGCACAAGCGTCATAGTAGCCAATAACAGGACCGGCGACCTTTATTCATTTCCAAGAGGTGGCGAGTCCAATCAGGCACTCACTTTGGCATTCACCGCGAAGAGTAATCTTATGGTGGCACGGTGGTACACTGACAGTTTATGGGAAACTTGCGTTTTCGAGTCATTCCTATTCGATGATGGGAAATGGATTGCCAAAGCCGCCATCGCTTCGAAAGGCGACGAGATTTGTTCAGCAGATGTTGCACAAGGGGCAAAGAAGGCAGGAGATAATTAGACGGCGTCGGTACCGTGTTACCGTGCAAACATAGAGCGGGCTTCCTTGATGCCAACCCACTGCCTTTGGCTCGAAATTAGCTTGTGAATGAATCGATGACATCCTGCGCACAAAAGTGCCATGTCCGTGACGCGCGTTGCCACATGACCTTTCGCTTCAGCCAAGGGCACGACATGGTGCGCCTCAAAGAAGCTCTCTCTCAACGCTCCTGTCATCGGCGGTGGGATGAAGTCGCACAACTCGCATATGAGCATGTCTTTGCGTTTATCAAGAACCCTCCGACGCAATCGCTGGTCGCGTCGCCGATGAGCGGCAGTTACAGTTTGTCCCTCAATGAAAACCTCGTCGTCCGAAACTTCGGTTGGTGCAGGATTTACAGATAACTCATACAAGATCGTCGCGGCAATGTTAGCCAACTCAACTTTCCGCGACGCGGGAAATTCTGCGACCGTTTGTTTGTCTCGCTTCGATGACGATAGTCCTCGCGTTGGATCGATTGCCGACAGGAGGTTTTGCAGCTTAAGAGCGACGCCATCGGGGTTCCGAAAGTTATCCTTTCGTCCCTCCCTGGGATATATTTCGGCAGCCCTAAGAGCCTTTGAAAGGTCGATGACATCAGGATGATGGCGGTCAATGGGGCCGTCATGGCGATATAAGAGGTCCAACGCCAATAGGGTCTCGTCCCATGTCCAATCCGGGTTCCCCGCTCCCTTGGTTACTGGCACAAGCATACTCCCCTAAGAGAACAAGTTTTGGTTGAATGTATTGCTTCAGTAATCTGATGCGTCCCAATCGATTTGCCAGCTAAACCGATCACTTGCAACCCCGAGAAGAGCGGACAAGTCCCAAACAACGTCTTCATCATTTCCGGCTCGCGTTGTCAGTCTGGTCCAAGCGAAATATGCCTGCTTCGTCTCTCCGTCTTCCTTAAATGGAAGTACGCCAAGTTTTGTGGCGACCTCATCGGCGTGGTTGCGGTCGACAAGAACGATGATGTTTTGACGCCAGCGTCCGAATCCATTTGATTTCAAATTGCTACTCCCGTTTCTATCTACGCCGCCTGTTTGCGTTTATTTTCTAAGATATGATTGACCGTGTAAGCAGCGTCTCTGTCATCGCCGTCGCCAAATCGATAGCGATACGTGAGAAGCACTTCGATGGTCTCTTCGCGGCTGAGGCCAACCTTGAACAACAGGTCAACGCCAGCTTCGTAAAAGTGTCGGGAACCCAATTTTTGCCCAACGGGAACCGACCATTTCTCAATGACTTCTTCGATTGTCATTGAACTGCCGCGCCGCGCAACGAACGGTGTCACACTGCTTTCCGCTTCAACTTCAGCTTTTTTAACAAGCGGATCGCGAGACATGTACGCCATGACATCGAGAAATACGGGCTGATCGCCGTCCATCACCGTCCCGTCGATAAACATGTCCGCTGCAAATTTGGAGACAGAAGGGACATAGAATTTCGACGTGATATGCATCTTTGATTTGTCGCCAACGAACGCGGTTTCGGATCCAAATTCAACTGCGATGTCCGACAAAATCAGGTTTGCAATGTGGGTGTAGCCATAGGCATCGACCGGTTTATTAAGCGGGATATCCAGTCGAAACCGGGGGCATTCCGTGGTGGAACTCCAAGAATGCGCGATGACGTGTGAAATCTTGCAAGATGAAAGCCATTTCGTGAGTTCCGAAACGTCGCCGGTCACATGATCAAAATCGAGCGTGATTACCTTCGATGAATTGATGTTCCCGCGAAGTTTATGGTCCGCTGTTTTGAAGCTACCCTCACGATACATGTAAGCGGATTTCTTATCGGCTGGTGCATACGTGGTGGCGAAATGGCGCTGCTGCTCAACATACCCCTCCCATGAACAAGCGGTGTCGAGCGGCACCTTTGCCCACTGGTCAGACCATAGACGGGGCGTAAAGCCTTCATAGTCGGGCAGGGCGGCAGCCGCTTTGATGCCTTCCTTGTGATAACCCTTCTTCTTATAGTCGGCGTTCGTCTTTTTCACCTTCGGTGCCAGCGCGGCAAGACCGGTGTCGAGAAAGAACGGCTCACCTTCCTTGCCAAGAATGTCGTGAGCGAATTTCGCATTACGATAGTCAAAGAAGACCAAGATCACGGGGCGTGTGCTGTGCATATCGCGGATCGAACAGCGCCCAATGGCTTGATACGCGCGTTCCATGCAGGTTGCACGGTCGATTTCGTTCTTTGTCAGTTTATAGAGTGTGTGAAGCACCCGATACGTGTCGCCGTTCTCATTGCATGCAGCGAGATGAATGGCGACATCGATATCCTTGTAAGCATCCCAACCGCGAGCAACAGGGCTTAAAAGGGTGGCGTTCTCATCATTCCAGTGAAACTTCTCTTTGACGTTCTTGGGTTTGTTGTTGATGAAAACCAAAGACTTTGTGTCGGCGGGCATGCCCCGTGCAGCAAGAAGCCTCCTGACCGCATCTTCAGCGGCATCATATGTCGGCTGGTAGTCGATTTGATTATAAAGGGTTTTGGAGCAATTCTTATGGGTTAGGTAAAAGGCGGTCGTCGTCGTAGCTTTATGATGAAGCGTCTGATAGCGCGTTCCTTCCATGATCTGCTTGTGAAGCTCGAAACCAACACCATGGAATCGACCCCAGATCATATCCATTAACGACCATGTGAAATTCGCGCCTAAAACAGTCAACGATTTGAATTTGTCGAACGCTGCAGGCTTTAAAACCGCATGTAAGACCACTGAAGATTCATAACCTGATTTGAATTCATTCCAAATCTTATCTTCAGCAAATACATCAAAGAAGTCGGTGTCTCTGATCATACAAATGGCATCAACCGTCGATTTCTTGGTTGGGGCTTGCTCTTCAAGTTGAGTAACTTTCAAGAAATTTTTGCCTTCGTCGGTGATGAGAATGCGGCGAATGCCATCTGCAGCTTTCATTGGCATCGACGTAACATAAGACGCGACATCACCGTGTGAAGTGACAATTCCGGGCAAAAAAATTCGCTCGTAAACAGGGGGGATTTCATCCAAGTACAGCGAATAGTCCCCGACCTTCGACCCTTTTGAATCGTCGGCACGAATGGCAACTTCCCAATTGCAAATCAGGACATCATATTTCCCGCTCGCAATGGCATCATCAAGTCTGGTCGTGCACGTCTGATAAGGTTCATCAGGATTGTAAGGAAACGCATCTGTATCAATGCGGAGAGCCGAAATTCCTTTGGAAATCAGGGTGGCTTCGGTTTCAATTGCAAGGTTGATGGATTGAATGCCGATGATCGATTTACCAACGAAAGGGCAATCGAGAAATTCCTTGAGACTATAGGTTTTGCCGCCACCGATTGCCGGATCAGCGTAATGGACGGTGCGAGAGTTTTCTAAAATGGGTTGGTTAATATTGAACAATGGAATGCACTCCGAAATAAGACAAAAAGAAAAAGGGTTCGTAGCGGCTGCTGGAAGCGCTACGAACCCTCATGACGTTTTCTATTGTCTTCGGAGTATGCGAACCTAAGCTGAATCGACCCGGAAACCGAGCCGTTCCAGCAGCATTGGTTCCTTAAATGTATTTAGTTTTTTTTGGGGGGGGGAGGGGACGGTCAAAACGACCAATTTCATGAATGTTATTATACAGATACAAGAGAAATCTGGCAACCTGTATTGTCGGAATTATATGGCGAATGTCATAGAAATTACTGCTGGTCGGTCATGACCGGCAATGGTGTCGCTTCGCGACATGAGCTTCGCTCAAGGTGCTGGCTTTGATCAGCTGAACCTGCTTTCAGGTGCGTCGTAATCGGAGCCGGTCTATGGGTAGATATGGCTTAATTCCCGCTGGTCTCAAAGATTACGGGATAGCTTTTTTCGAATTTCAAATGGCAGGTTTCCCTATAGGAATCTTATAGGAGAATCTGCCGAACGAAATATCCCGGTGAAAGTCAGACCAGCCGGAGAGACGGTGAAGCGGTCAGCGATGGTAAGCCGATGCCACTACGAAAACCAAGAACTGAAAGCGTAGCGAGAATAGCTGACTATTGGCAGGGGTCCGAAGTTCTCTACCTGCAAAAAAGGCGGCGGACAGGCCACACATCTAAAACGAATTACAATGTACGGCTGCACCCGAATAGCTTTGGCGGCACGTTGTCATCGTGGGCTTATAAGCAGGCGTTTGCGGAGCGACATAGACAGGCGTTGAAGAGCGCCCGCTTGAGCGATTGTCCACCAGCATCCGGCATTGAGGGAATTCAGGATCGGATGGGGCGAAGCCATAGCCTTTGCACTTGAGATAGCTGTCCGAACAGTCACCGAGATTGCGAGAAGTGCGGGCTTCCCTGGCGTAAGGATTATTGTCCAGCGTCGAATGGCAAAGCTTCTCGTCCTTCATATCGGCGAAATCTGCCGAGGACGTGGCGTTCATGTTTCGCTCGACAGGAGAACCCACACACCCAGTAAGCAACAACGCCGCTGCGACAGTCACCGCATTCAACGATCTCATAATTCCCCCTATTTACGCCCTGACAATCAGTGTTGCGCATGGCGGGTCCATTGGCAACGGGTGGATGTCGATGCTCGTGCGCCACATCCACCGTCTCGATTGGGTAAACCCTGCCAAGGCCTTTGCTTGAGACACATTCCGCGTCTTATTAGAGTTGATTTCGTTCAAATAAGACAGTATGACTCAATGTCTAGACCCAAATGAGACATATGGAGTTGAGATGACAACGGTTTACGGATACGCGAGGGTCAGCACCACCGATCAGGACTTGAGCATACAGGAAGCCGCTCTTCGCGCTGCCGGTGCAACAATCGTCCGTTCGGAGAAGAAGAGCGGCACCACTACAAAGGGTCGTGATGAACTGGCAACGCTGATTGAGTTTGCCCGGGAAGGTGACACCCTCATGGTCACTCGCATCGACCGTCTTGCCCGCTCGATTGCCGATCTCGCCAACATCGTGAGCAGGCTCGAAAAGAAGGGCGTTGTTCTGAAGGCGACTGAACAGCCAATCGACACCAGCACACCAGCGGGAAGGGCGTTCCTTCAGATGCTCGGTGTGTTCGCTGAATTTGAGACCGCGATCCGGAAAGAACGCCAGCTTGAAGGCATCGCCAAAGCAAAAGCAGATGGCGTCTACAAAGGCAGAAAGATCAGCATCAACGCCAGCCGGGTTCAGGAACTTGCGGCAATGGGCAAGGGGGCTACAGCGATTGCCAAGGAATTGGGGATTGGTCGTGCATCCGTCTACCGGCATCTGGCTGAAGTGGCAAAATGAGTCCCGAGTCAGAACTGGCGAGTCGATCATATCAGTCCATGTTGGAAATTGAACGGTATGGCAGACGTCTGGCGAAATGATCGCCGCCCAAGTTAAATGTGAGTGTCGGCAAGAAGCGGCTAAAACTGTGCAGCGGTGAAAGTCGGTTTGGAAGGCTACTTGAAGTTGCCAACTATCTTCGGTAATCCCTTTACATCAATAGTTTAGGCGGGAAAGCAATGCCATTCTCTGCAACGGTAATGAACGTCTTGATTGCTTCACCTTCGGACGTCCCCGAAGAGCGGACTACAATCGCCCAGAGCTTGCACGAATGGAATTCGCTTCATTCTGCTACTCAAGGCATCATCCTTCTGCCCGTAATGTGGGAAACACATAGTGCGCCCGCCATGGGAGATCGTCCGCAAGGCCTTATCAATGACCGCGTTGTGCGTGGTTGTGATATGTTGATTGGGTCGTTCTGGACTAAGATCGGGTCGCCGACCGGCGTCGAGATCAGCGGTACTGTGGAAGAAATAAAGTGGTTTCTGACTCAGAAGAAACCGGTAATGCTTTACTACTCAAAGAAGAGTGTAGACCTCGACACGGTTGACTTGGAACAGGTGAAAAAGCTTAAAGAATTCAAGGCTTCGATTAGGGATAAGGGCATTCAAGACGATTATAGAGACCTCCAAGAGTTGAAGGAAAAGCTTTCGCGCCACCTAACAATCGTTCTCCGAGACATGTCGATCGCACCGGTGATCGATAAAAGAATTGTAGAGGCAGCAAAGGCTTCGACTCGTGACGACGGAGACGACACGCAAAGAAGGCGAGCGGTCAACCGAGTAAGGTTGCCTGCTAAAGACGATGTATACCTTGAGAAATCCACCCCAAAATCTTTCATCATTCGTGGCTCAACATCGGGGCTCAAGAACCAGATAGAAGCGGAAGGGGGCAAGTTTATTTCGCTTCAGTCCGGAGGGAAGGCATGGATGTTCTCGAACAGTCATCTAAATGCGGTGGCTAAAATTCTCGACATCGAGCCCATCGTCAGAGAAAAAAGCGAATAGCTTGAATTTTTAGAAGCAGGGCGACAGGATCGACTATGATGGTTTCTGGCTACGACAAGACTCCGCCCGACCGTGACGAGCAGCCCCACCGGACCGGACTGCCGCTGCTCGGACTCGGCTTGATTCTTTCTACTATCGCCCTTTTTGCAAGCTTATGGATCGGGTGAGTAGTTAGTTGTCACCGTTGACGCCATATGATCAAACGCTGCCAGTCTGCGAGGATGAGGTTTGCGAACTCGTTGCCGGTTGGTTCGACACCAATGATTTTAAAACAGATTGGGTCAAAGCTGGAAGGCGCGGTCTCGACATCGAAGCAACCCATCGCCAGACCGGACAGCGGTTCATTGTCGAGGCGAAAGGAGCAACGACTTCAAAACGCGACAGCCTGCACCACGGGCGCGAGTACGACCAAAACGGCGCATATAATCGTGTATCGCAGGCCTTTTGGATGGCATCGCGTTGGGTATGTCTTGAACTGCACAAAGACGCCAATGTTGGCATCGCTCTACCGTCTACCTACCATTTCGACAATCATTCCAAGCCAATCGAGAACGCTTGCCGTCTTTTGGGCATCGCAATATTCCGTGTCGATTTTGAACGAAAAATAACCACGGTGCCAGCGAACTTGGCAGCGAACGCCCATCAGTTTATTCCGCGCCCTAAAGAACTTTTGAGCGCGCCTGACCAGCTTTGCCCCTTCACCGCATGACGAACACAACCCAGACATCTTCACTTGCGATGTCGTCAATCATGTCCAAAGCCAGCCAAGCAATCATTGATCTATTGCGCCGGATCGAAGCCGTTCCTGAAAAGCCCATCAACATGTTTGAGATTGGCATTCCATTGATCATTGGCGAGGGGGGAGGCGAAGACGAAATCATGAACGCGCTGTTCTGGCTTCAGTCCGAAGGAGTCATTGAGCTTTTGGGAGATAATCGATTGCGGCTGGTCAAGCCGTTGCCATCAGGTTCTGACACATATCGCTGATTGGTAGCTTGACACGCAATAAGTTTCGGAACAAAATGAGAACATCGGTGTTGTAATCGATTCCCCGACCCCCACGATTAAAATGATTATCTGTAGTTGCAAGACGCGATGAGCCCGAATAAATGTTTTGCATCCAGAGGGGGCTTTCATGGCAAGAAAAATTAAGGTTTCAGCTTCGTCGCTGAATATTCGGATACATCCTCACGATGCAGAGAGGTATGCCAATTGGTTACATGCCATATATCGAAAGAGGATTATTGCCCCTGTATATGGCGACAGACATGGGATGATTTCCATGCTCGACAGGTCAGAAGCAGAAGATGGTATTGTGACCGGGACGATCACTACTTTTGTAAAATTTGACAAAAATGGAGAGTGGTTCAACTCTGCCGACCTTAAAGAAGCTACAAAGGATCAAGTATCCGAAGTGTCCATTCCGGTAGATATGCACTGGAACCCGGGCTATTTCTACTTCAAGTTCTATACGAAGCGTCATAGGTTGTATTTCCAGACCTACTCTAAGGGGAAGACTTTCACACCGTTGTCGGCTCAAAAATTCTTCAGCCACTTGTCGGCGAACCTCGACATCATGGGGGAGTTTGGGGAAGCGCAGGTGTCAATTGTTCAAGACAAGGCGACACTGGATAAGATGTTCAAGATCGACCGCATCAAAGAAATATCGATCACGATCCTAAAACCGAATCCGGATATTTTTGACGACGATTTCGATAAAAATGTCGAGGCGCATTTGGCGCAAACTCACAGCCGAGAAATTACCGTCACTTATAAAGCAGACGCAAATGGGTCGATTACTCCCGACGATGACATAAACAAGATAGGCACGTTTGCGTTGACCAATGGATCAGTGACGGTAGTCGGTCGAGACGGGAAGGGGGCTGTAAGGATGAACAGTGAGCAGTTTCCAGAGGAATTACACGACAGGTTTGACCCTGAAGTGCAATCAGAACGAAATGCATTCTTTTCGCTACTCCCGGCGTTGCCGCCAGTCGCCAAGTAGCCATGTTTAGTCAATGGAAACCACTTTTTAGATGGCTGCGGCGGTATTTCCATGCTTATGGCGGGATTCGTGGTGTAGCTGGATCGCCCCTCTTTGGGATCGCATTAATTATTACCTGCCTAAGCTATTCAAATTGGCTTACGCCGAATTGGACCGACAAGGTCGAAACTCTCATTCCAAGTTTGCTCGGCTTCAGCTTGGGCACCTACGCGATCCTTTTCAGCATAATCAGTACCCGCTTAAAAGGTGCTCTTCGCCATCTGAAAACTTCAGATGGCGTGAGCTATCTTGAGTCTATCAACGCCACGTTTTTCCATTTCATCCTTGTTCAGGTTTTGTCGCTGACTTGGGCAACGCTCTTCCAAGGATCGTGGCTGGTGGACGCGTTAGACTACTTCAAGCCTTCCTATCCTTGGCTTGAGGTGGTGGAATTGTGGGCGTTCCGCTCCGGATCGTTTGTCGGCTTTTTGCTGCTCGTCTATTCCATTCTTTTGACAATTGCTGCTGCACTTGCCGTCTATCGGCTCGCCCTCATCAAAGACCCTCATGAAGATAGGTGAAGAGCCGGGAATCGCCGCCGTCTCAAATAAACGGAAACCCGCATGTTCAGAACCACAGCATTCGCCATAGCTCTTGGCTCTTGCGGGTTGGCGCAAGCCGCCGATGACGCGGTAGCCCGTTACAAGGATTGGGGCGGCAGAAACCAAGTAGATGGGTGAGAGGGTGTCATGGGGGCGTTAGTTGCGCTGATGCTGACCGGCTTCATTGTCGTCGGCATCTACAAGTTCTTCACACAATCTGAAGCCAGAAGCAGTTTCCTTGCCGAGTGCGCGGAAGCTCCTTTCGAGAGTGCATTCGTCTTTCTGTGGGTAGCTTGCGGTCTAACGTTCTTTTGGGGCGTTTTCGTACCGCCACTCGGAACCATCAAAATCATGATATGGGGCACGCGCCGCGAACTTTGGGCAGTCGCAGGAATCGCGTCCTTGGCTGGCTTCGTTCTGATGATCGCATACTTGTGGTTAAAGACCCCGCGATCCCCAAGATAGGTCGGCATGGCATCAGCGGCGGTAGACGCGGACGATCAACGCCGCTGCCAAGAGTGTTGCCAGCACAATGGCGAATGATCCTGATGCCGTCATTTCGAAGACGCCAAGAAGTTTGAATGTAAGTGTTTCGGGATTTTCCAAGAACAGACACCTTTCACCAAAGAAAAAATAAATTGGTGGTGCTGCTTGCTGCTGCGCAGTGTGGGGAACAATCTTTATTAACACAAGTGTATGCTTGCACTGAAAAAGCGAACATCGGACTTGGGTGACCTTGGCTGTGCATAACGGGGACAGAAAAAGCCGCTACCGTTTCAGCTTGCCGAGTGTCCATCGATTGCCGCCCTTGCTGCCGCATAGCTTGCAGCGCAGCTTGCCTTGTAGCTGAACGATGTAAACGCTCTTGCCTAACCGCCGCTGCAAGCTCCAACGGTCTACCCATCCTTGTCTGCCGCATTGTGAGCATTGCCCACCCAAAACGAACCACTCGGGCAAACTTCCTAGCGTCGGCTGGGCATTCGGAAAAAGCGCTTCGTGGGTGTCATTTTGCATGTTTCTATTTTGTTCTTGTTTTTGCCGGTGTCAATGCTGATCGTGGTTGAAGATGCGAACCCGATCGCTCGGTGGATCGCTACCGAAGCGCCCTGATGGATGCCGGTCCAAGCCATCGCATGAGCCGTGTGAGCCTGAATAGCAGGTAGATGCCTATGGCGACCGAGAGGCACCACAGAAACACGGTTGGACCGAGGAAGTGTATCGCGCCATCGACGAAGGCTACACCGATCAGAAATCTTGGAATTACGATGTTCGTTTGAAAATTATCCCTTTTTCAGTCAATAAGTTCAAGTTCTTGCTTCATCTTCTTCAAGTTTGCTGCATGCTCAAGTGCAGAGTCAATTAACCCGCGCTTCATGAGAAGCCTCACAAATTTATTGCCTTCATTAAAGAAACGGCTTCTTACTTTTTTATCGAATACTACTTTCTCGTATGGGAATTCGTGCATTGAATATGCCTTTTGCTGGCATATAACAGTCTTACATCATACATTTTGGCTTTCGCCACGCTTCAGTCATATGTGGTTGATGGTTGGTGTTTGGAGTTACTTCAGAAAGTCAGCGGGGGTTGCCTTCATCAATGCTTCAAGCTTCGTTTTAAGCGTGTGACCGCGTCCGTAGTGTGCAGTAATATCGCCAGAATGACCGACAATGGATTTGACAACACTGTCTTCGACGCCTGCTGAATCGCGAAGATTGTCGATCACCCGATGTCGCAACCCCGCGAAGGTTTTACCCGAGACCGCCTTCTTCAGAACCTTGTTCGCGGTCTGTGAAAATGTGTCTTCGCCCCTTGGGTAGGCATATTCGGGAAATCCGTTCGGATGGCGTCGAGCGGCGTGAAGTGCGCGACCGATCAACGGCACTTCACGCTTCCTGCCCTTGGTTTTGAGGGAATCGACTCCGATAATATCGGCGCGCAAATCATTCGGAGCTATCCGGATGAAGGGAATTGGCGCATCAAGAACGTAGTCTTCGGGCGGTGTGAAAATGATCTCTTTGGCGTTCGCTCCGGTGAACATGCCTATTTCGATGATCGATTTTACGACATCGCTGGTTTTGCTGGTGGTGAGGTAAGCCAATATCGCCCGGGCATCGTCGTCGGTGTATTCGGGACGCTTCTTCTCTTCCTTCTCTTTGAGTTTTATCTTTATGGAATCAAACGGATTGACGTGTTTGGGGAAGTGCCTTGCGAAAACGTCACGCGCCATTGATTTTAGGAATTTCACCTTGTCTTTGGCGGTGCTGATCGCCAGTTCGCCCTTCATGACACGTTCCTGAAGGGCGATTGCATATTTGGATGCCTCACTTGGAGGTATATTGAGAACGTCCAAATCACCGACCGCCTCTTTGAATTCCCTAACGGGCGTCTCGTAACGGTTCCATTTCGTCTTCCGGACGACTTCGGGTAGGTCGTCCCATTGCCCGGTGCAGATTTCCTTATACCGCTCAAGCATTTGATCAATTGACATCCCGGGAGAAGCTTCGCCAGCAAGTGCCGCCAATTCTACGTCGCTGAGATGCCGATGCTGTTTCACCGCTCCGAACCGTTCGCCGTACATCTGAACAGCTTCCGAGAAAGACGCGCCACTGATGTCTTCGCGGCTTCGATACTGCACGTCGAATTTCTTCTCCGCGACTTCCTTTAGGTTGAAGTAGGTGAGGGCGGTCGGATCGGGTTGAGAATCCGCACGGTCATCGGTCTCAAACAGGTTGGTGTAGTATTCGAGCTTCGCCCGGGATTTGACCAGCGCTGTCTTTTTGTCCTTTGTCTTCAGGGTCTCCCAAATTTCAGTCTTTCCCTTGAACCTTGGACGATGCCGGTGCTCCTTGGGAACAGTAATCCTGAAGCTGTAGTTTCCGTTTCCGCGCTTAACAATGTAATCCAAGCTCATGATGTCGCCAATTTGAACGTGAAACCGCATGCCTTGTGGTTTAAGGCAGCAACTTTTCATTTTTGTTTGAAATTTTGTGGTCGTTCATTGAGACAAGTGGCTGTCACATCCGACATAATGCGCCCATATATGAGATATAGCTTTTGACTGTCAACTATAAAACGACTGGTTCCCGAAAATCTATCGATATGGCATGAGTGTAAACTTGATTTTATTTGAAGTTCAGAACTTGCAATGATTCTATATTTGGCGGCATGGCGCGCATGTTCCGGCAAAAACGTAGCAAAAACCGTGCAATCGCCGTAGCAAAATGCCGAAAAACGGGAATTATCTAATGAGTTCAACACAATTTGGTACGCCCAACGGGACTCGAACCCGTGTTGCCGCCGTGAGAGGGCGGCGTCCTAACCGCTAGACGATGGGCGCTCATGGTAGCAGCGTGTTATACCGACCTCTGCAAGCCATGCAGCCCAGCATACAACAAAAGACGAGACAGCACACCACAGAGGATAAAACGGCCAGCTTTGACTGCCGTTTTGGCAAAACCACGACACGGCCGAAATGCCAGCTTGGTTCCATAATCTATCTTATGTGATCAGTATGTGTGGCCAGGTGGGTTCAAGGATGAAGTGCGACTTGCAATAGATAACAACGGTTTATCCTTGCAAGGAATGAGACATGAAGCGCACCTACTCCCAGATCGATCTGGATGAACGCCGCAAGATTGCCC